>NZ_CAJHBK010000001.1:0-2400000 GCF_904846615.1 Psychrobacter sp. JCM 18902 | reverse complement strand
TGGCGCAGTGACGGCGCCCAGTGGTGCATTACAAATGCTCAAAGACATCCCAGTCGATGTCTTGGCAAAGTATGACTTTAGTGCGATTCCCTTATTTATTTTAATGGGCGTTTTTGCCACTCATTCAGGGATGGCAGGGAAATTATTTGAAGCTACCCGAACTATTTTTGGTGGAGTGAGGGGCAGTTTGGGTATCGCTGGTATAGGATCGTCTGGTATTTTTGCTTCTATCTCAGGCTCATCCTTAGCCACAGCATCCACTATGACCAAGGTTGCGCTGCCACAAATGGAGAAGTATGGTTATCAACCAGGTTTTGCCTGTGGTATTTTAGCAGCGGGTGGCACGTTAGGTATTATGATTCCGCCTAGCATTGCGCTACTGGTCTATGCCATCTTAACCCAGCAGTCGGTCGGTGACATGTTCATCGCTGGTTTCTTGCCTGGGATTTTGGGCATGGTGATGTACTCAATCACTGTTATGATTATGGTACGCTGGAAGCCGCATTTAGCGCGTCGCGGTGAGCCTACTTCTTGGAAAGCCAAGCTGCTGTCATTGACGGGACTCATCCCATTTAGCTTTATTTTTATTGTGATTATCGCTGGTATTTTCTTTGGGTTATTTACTCCGACAGAAGGAGCGGCAGTCGGTGCGTTTGTTTCTTGGGCTTATGCTTTTGCCAAAGGCATGCGTATAAAAGGTCTAAAGCAATCTTTGATTGAAACGCTTGCATTATCAGCGGTGGTGTTCTTTATGCTGCTGGGTGCAGAAGCCTTGGGTTACTTTATCTCCGTTTCACGCTTGTCTTATACGCTAGCGACTTGGATTGGTACATTAGCAGTCAGCCCGATGATTGTACTGATCTGTATCTTAATCATGTACTTCCTCTTAGGGTTGTTCATGGATGCTTTGGCGATGCTGGTCATTACCATTCCAGTGGTATATCCAATCATTGTGGCGTTAGGGTTTGATCCCGTATGGTTTGGTATCATCGCTGTATTGACAGTAGAGCTTGGACTGATTACGCCGCCGATGGGGATGAATATCTTTGTCATTAAAGCGATGGCACCGCATATTAAGCTGTCTGATATGTTTCGCGGGGTCGCACCGTTTATTGTCTCTGATCTGATTCGACTGGTTATTTTGGTCGCCTTTCCAGCGATATCTTTAGTGCTGCTAACGTAAGCGCTATTGATAAAAGTAAGCTTAGAAAATCATAGCTGCGTCGTTTATCTACACTGTTCATCTGTATTGTTCATTAATAGGGCCATATTGTTTTCATAGCAATATGGCTTTTTTATGATAAAAGAAAAAGTCGACATAACAATTCTATGGTTAAATTATTCCACATAAAGTCACATTATGAGACATTTTTTGAGCGGTCATTTTGATTACTTAAAAAGTAGTTTTTATACTAAATGACATTATACGTGGATAACTTTTCTTATCATTCTAAGGGCTTGTGAATGTAGTAAACTGGTTGGCATTTCCGAATAGATAACTTCATAAGTAGAGAAAATCATGGCAGTCGATTTTAGTAATACGCTCATCGTCGCGATTTCTGCAACGGCACTTTTTGATTTAACCGAATCAGAAAATTATTTGCTAGAGCTGCTAGAGCAGAGACCTGCAAGCGCCATAAAAGAGTTTCGAGACTATATGACCAAGCGTGAGAACGATGCTCTCAGTATAGGTGCTGGTTACCCATTAATTAAAGCTCTATTAAATCTGAATAATTATTGCAATGATGGTATGCAAGATTTAGAGGTTGAGACACCTTTGGTGGAAGTGGTCATTGTTTCAAAAAGTAGTCCAGATACGGGCATTCAAGTCCTCAATGCAATTCTTGAACATGAGCTGACTATCTCACGCTCGGCATTTATTTCAGGCAGTCCTGTTGCTCCTTATATTAAAGACTTCAATGTCGATCTATTTTTGACGACCAATCGCGAAGATGCCCAGCAAGTGGCTGATGCCAATATTTGTGCTTGTGCGATACTCGATGCAACCCCTGTCAATACTTATGAGTTAGATACTGATCAGTTGCGTATTGCTTTTGATGGTGATGCGGTGCTGTTTGATGATTCAGGTGAACTGCTGTACAAGCAAAAAGGACTGCGTGCTTTTCACGATCGCGAAATACAGATGCGTGATTTACCGATTGAAAAAGGTCCTTATGCTGAATTGTTGATTAAACTATCAAACTTACAGGAACGTCTACCCGCTGGTCTCAAGTATTCTCCCATAAAGATTGCATTGGTGACAGCTCGCAACGCACCTGCTGATCTGCGCGCGATTAAGACATTGCGAGAGTGGGGCGTCAATGTTGATATGGCGTTTTTCTTAGGAGGTTTAGAAAAAACAGCTGTGCTTAGAACATTTGCACCTCATATCTTTTTTGATGATTCTATCAAACATATCGATGCCGCCCGTCGTTTTGTGCCCACCGCTTTAGTGCCTTATCACTCGACGTCGTTATTACATAGTGACAGTTATTTGATGACTGACAAAGAGGCTGCATTGTTAGATTTTACACCTGTAACACGCGCCACTACTACGCTGAGTCATTAAAATATCGCTAAAAACATAGATTAAAACATGAATTAAAAGAATAGGGCATTATATGAATTGGCAGCAACTGCTTAGCTTGATTATGATACGAATAAAGCAGGTTATAGGCTTATATGCTTTTGTATTAATACCGATGTGGGGCATGTTTTTTTTAAATGAAGTGGCATTATTTGGCATGTGGAATATCTTTGGGATTGTGCCTCGTGCCTTAGACGTGGGCAGTATGATTGGAGTATTTGCATCATGGACGATGCATGGCAATTTTTCACATTTGCTTGGTAACACTTTGACGTTATTACAAATTTTATTTTTGTTTGGATTGTTTGAGAAGAATGCTTATCGAACAGTGATTAAGCTCATTATCGCATCTGGATTGGTCACTTGGATCATTGGCTCGCCATTGTCAATTCATGTTGGCGCATCAGGGCTATGCTTCGCGATGCTCGGCTATATGATAGGCGGTGCTGTATTTGCGCGGCGTTGGGGTTATTTGATTGCCTGTATTGTCATGGGTACTGGCTATTGGTTGACCATCAAGCAAGGATTGATGCCGCAACAAGGTATCTCGTTTGCGGCGCACTTCGGTGGTCTATGCGCTGGATTGCTGTTAGGCGCTAATTCTAAGCATACTTATACCGCAACTTCTCAGCGCAATTGAATACATGACTATAATATAAGCCGTCTTAAATCCCTTAATAATCAGATGTTTTAGCAGGGTTTTATTTGCATATTTATGAGGAGGTTAGCTTTTATCAGTACAGATACTAATGAACAACGGGTCATCTGTTACTAACTCTCGCCATGCTGTTGTTTGCTTGACATGTTCATCAATCGTTAGCTTACTGTTTTTTTCGGGTATGACATAATCGGCACGCGTAGGAATACGACAGTCTATAACTTGTGGTATTTTCTGCACACTTCTGCGTCTTTCAAAAAGATATAAATTAACCAAATATACATCTGGATTATCTACTTGTACGCTAGCGTTGGCGGTATCGGCAGCGATAAAACGTAATATTTGCGGTTTGATATAAGACCATGGGCGAAACCACTCGGTGCTTTTTGCTACTTTGACGACTTGCACGCCTGCTGGTAACTTGCTCACTTGCTGACCATACCAGTTATACTCTTGGTGTATTTGAAAGGCAAACATACCAATCGCAGCAAACAAAGGAATAAGCCACTTTGGTGCGCGTTTGCCAGCCAGTTTACTGAGGTGAGTTATAATGAGTGCCAGACCAGCCATGCCAAATGCGGCAGCGATGGTAGCGATAAACTCAAAAAGCATAAAATCTTCCTTAATGCGTTAAGCACTTTTAATTGAGCGCTTTTAACTAGGGCGTGTTCTCATTTTAAAAATGGTCATAAAAATGAGATAAATTGCCGTCAAACAAGGAAAGTAGCGCAAATAATATCGAGATATTGATAAGCTATTAACGATGTTTGGCAAAATTTAGCCATTTTTAGCCATTTTTAGCCATTTTTAGCCCATTTAGAGGGTAATCGATTTAATTGAGAACACGTCCTAAGCATAGTTAATAAAGTATATTCAATAAAGCAAAAATCTAACATTTTTTATAATAAATAAGAGATAAAAAAATCACTCACAAGCAGCTACTGCCTGTGAGTGATATATAGTAACTGAAGATATATTCTCATTTATATACTTAGTGGTCGACTGCACCGCCTGCGCCACGTGGAGAGCGGACACTTTCAACCAACTCTTGAATGTGTAATGGTGGGGGCGCAGTAGCATAAGAGACAGCAAACGCTACGATAAAGTTAAGCAATGCCCCAATCGCACCAAATGATAGTGGTGAGATACCAAACAACCAATACTCTGCCGTATCAGGGAAGTTCGCTGTACCGCTAATGAAGAACCAACCTTTAAAGACAAAGATATAAACAAGGATACTAATCAGACCTGTTAGCATACCAGCGATGGCACCAACATTATTGATCCGTTTAGAGAAAATACCCATCATCAGTGCAGGGAAGAGCGATGCACCAGCGATACCGAATGCTAATGCGACTACCTGTGCGGCAAACCCTGGTGGATTTATTCCTAACCAAGTAGCAACTACAATCGCAACACCCATCGTAATACGCGCAACTCTCAATTCGCCTTTATCAGTAATATTTGGATTAAGGTTTCGTTTAATCAAGTCATGACTGATCGCTGACGAAATAGCCAGTAGTAGGCCTGCTGCTGTTGAGAGCGCTGCTGCCAAACCACCTGCGGCGATAAGACCAATAACCCATGGTGGAAGATTCGCAATTTCTGGGTTAGCTAATACTAAGATATCGGCATTGACATCCAGCTCATTACCCTTCCAGCCCGCTGCGGTGAAGCGTCCATTAAGTTCTAGATCCTGTGCGACACGTGCAGTCTCTACGGCTGCAGTGGCAGCGGCTACATCGCCACCATCCGCTTGTGCAGCAGTTAAGGCAAGCTCAGCGGCACCAAGTCCACTGTCGTTGTACATTTGGATACGACCATCATTATTAAGATCATTATATTTAATGAGACCGGTATCTTCCCATGTCTTCATCCAGTCTGGACGTTGATCATAGTTTATAGGTGCTTCTGCTACCCCTTGTGGATAAATCGTATCAATCAGGTTTAAACGTGCCATTGCACCTACGGCAGGAGCAGTGAAGTATAATAGCGAGATAAATACCAACGTCCAACCAGCTGTCCAACGCGCATCAGCGACTTTAGGTACGGTGAAGAAGCGGATGATAACGTGTGGTAGACCTGCTGTACCGATCATGAGTGATAAGGTAAATAGCACCATATTTAGTTTGTTAGGGACATCAGCAGTATAAGCCGTGAAACCCAAATCAGTAACCACCTGATCTAGCTTGGTTAAGATAGGAACGCCTGCTTCCACATGGTTTGAAAACAAGCCCAAACCTGGAATTGGATTGCCTGTTAACTCAAGTGAGATGAAAACAGCAGGAATGGTATATGCAATCATTAGAACTACATACTGCGCTACCTGCGTATAAGTAATCCCTTTCATACCACCAAGTACAGCATAGAAGAAGACAACAACCGCAGCAATCAGGAGACCAGTCGTGTTTTCAACTTCCAAGAAGCGTGAGAAAGCGACACCGGCACCTGTCATCTGACCGATAACGTATGTGGTTGAGGCGATAATCAAACAAATTACGGCAATCATTGCTGCCGTTTTTGAATAAAAACGGTCGCCGATGAAGTCAGGTACCGTAAACTTACCAAATTTACGTAAATAAGGCGCTAGGAGCATTGCCAGTAGTACATAACCACCTGTCCAACCCATCAAATAAGTTGATGCGCCATAACCGCCAGCGGCAAGAATACCTGCCATCGAAATAAATGACGCAGCACTCATCCAGTCAGCAGCCGTTGCCATACCGTTGACGACAGGATGAACACCGCCGCCTGCTACGTAGAATTCACTCGTTGTGCCAGCACGTGCCCAAATTGCAATACCGAAGTATAGAGCGAAAGATAGACCTACAAAAATAATATTAATCGTAAATTGACTCATGGGGCTATTCCTCGTCTACGCCGTATTGTTTATCTAACTTATTCATACGCCAAGCGTAGAAGAAAATTAAAACGATAAATACCCCAATGGATCCTTGCTGAGCAAACCAAAAGCCCAAGTCGGTACCACCGATTTTAATACCTGCTAAGAGAGGACGTAACAAAATCCCAAACCCGTATGAGCATAGCGCCCAAATAAATAGGCTACCTAAAATGAGACGGACATTGGCACGCCAATAACCGGATGGATCGTTGTGGTTTTCCATAGGACAACTCCTTTTGCCTAACATAAAAACAAGATTACTGATTTGAGCCTGACAAGTTATTTTGCTTTAGCATGTATCACATGATGGAAGACAGTTCGATACGTTGTCTATAAACGGATCATAAAATCAGTTTATAGGCTGATAAAGCAGAATGACCAACCAGTAATAAGTAACCCGATATTATCGAAAAAAAAGCAGATTTCTATCAATCAAAGCACTACGAAAAATACTTTTCTGTGGTTCGATTTTGCTAAAAATTCACATTGTAAAATATGGCTGTGGGTCGACTATAACCTAAACATCTAACAAGATTTATGGGCTATAGAATGACTGGATTTATAGTATATAGAGATGAGGATTTATGGAGGAGGGTCGTTATTGGTTGACAGTCCTCTGTCTTATTATGCTCATCATCCCTGATGATATTGTCTTAATATTTCAACTTATTATTCATGCCAATAAGTATTGCAAGAAATATTTATGAACTTATTGGGAATATATACAATATTGACTTAATTAACAATAAATAAATTTTATTTACTTTATGTAACTAAATGTTTGCTTTATGGAAACCATGGTCAACTTATGTTAGAGAGAGTAGCTAAAAAAATGGCCGTTGCTCAGGTGCTGTGCTAAAACCCTATTTATATTAAGGATTTAGTTTTATAGAGGTATTAGAGCATTATTAGCAATAAAAGTCATCCATTCTATAAATATAGCCCATACTTTGCTCAATAAATATTATGGCGGTGACTATTTTTTTTGGAATGGTGTTTATATGAATACGTTTTAAAACCTATCTGTTGACCTAGTCTCAAAAGTTTTCTTTAATATTCCATATAAAAAATATTTTTTTGATTTTTATAGAAACACCTTGCAAAAGTTCGTAATTATTTAATTTTTATAATAGAGGTTGGAAATAGTTAAATAATCTCTAGTCAGTTAAAATGTAGCGACAGGATGTTAGTGATTTACTTTGCCAGTATATTGATCAGATATTTACTGTTTCATCAGTAGGCAGAGGGATTAGTAAGCATTTTTAAATATCATTAATCACATCAATCCATAAAATATACTAGCAGTATAAAATGTAAGTGAGAGGATAGCAGTATGGGTGAAGGGATAGCAGGTTGGTTTAACAGCATCGTCAATTATGGTGTCAGTATTATTTGGGGCAACAATGATTGGTTGATTGCGAGTAACCCTTGGTATGGATTACTGATGTTCGTACTGATTGGTGCAGGTTTGTATTTTACCATTGCCACACGTTTTATTCAGTTTCGCCACTTTGGGCATATGTGGCAGCTATTGCGTGTGTCCAATCAGGGGCGTAAAGATGGCGGTATCAGCTCATTTGAGGCGCTGATGACCTCATTGGCGGCGCGGGTCGGTACAGGTAACTTGGCAGGGGTCGCAATCGCGATTTACCTTGGCGGTCCGGGTGCCGTGTTTTGGATGTGGATGACTGCGATCGTCGGTATGTCGACCAGCTTTATCGAATCAACATTAGCACAAGCCTATAAAGTGCCGCACAATGACAATGTTTACCGCGGTGGACCGGCTTATTATATCGAAAAAGGTCTTGGTCAGCGCTGGCTAGCGATATTTTTCTCATTATGCTTATTAGTAGCGTTCGGTTTAGCCTTTAATGGCGTGCAGTCAAATACCATCGCACAAGCGACCAACGAAGCATTCGGTGTTCCAACGTGGATGACAGGCTTGGTATTGGTTGTATTAGTGGCGCCAGTGGTATTCGGTGGTTTGCGCTCGGTTGCTCGTATTGCGGGTAAAATCGTACCCGTTATGGCGATTCTCTATATCTTATTGGCCTTGTTCATTATCGTGACGAATTTTAGTCAATTCCCAGCGGCGATTGTGTTAATTGTTAAATCAGCATTTGGTTTTGAGCAAGCAGCAGGCGGGGTGATTGGTTATGGTATTGCTCAGGCGATGATTAACGGTATCAAGCGTGGTCTGTTTTCAAATGAGGCGGGTATGGGTTCAGCGCCTAATGCGGCGGCAACGGCGAAGAGTCATCCCGATCATCCAGCGGTGCAAGGATTTATGCAAATGCTGGGTGTATTTATGGATACCCTTGTCATTTGTACGGCAACGGCGTCGATTATTATTTTGTCCGGTGTGGTCGATCCTAGTGTTGAGCAAGAAGGTATTCAGCTGACTCAGTTGGCACTGTCACAGTATGTGGGTGATATGGGTGTTATCTTCGTTGCGATTGCTATTTTCTTCTTCTCTTTCACCTCTATCATTGCCAATTATAGCTATGGTGAGTCGAATCTTGAATTCATCTCTGGTGCCAAAAATGCCAAAGTCATGATCATGATATTCCGCTTTATGGTACTTGGCATGGT
The DNA here is from genome assembly GCF_904846615.1 of Psychrobacter sp. JCM 18902. NCBI lineage: Bacteria > Pseudomonadati > Pseudomonadota > Gammaproteobacteria > Moraxellales > Moraxellaceae > Psychrobacter > Psychrobacter sp. JCM 18902. The sequence goes on along the minus strand of NZ_CAJHBK010000001.1, from coordinate 2,391,261 downwards.
ATTTGTGGGTGCTATTGCCAGTCTTCCTGCCATATGGAACTTCGCTGACTTATCAATGGGTCTAATGGCACTCGTTAACTTAGTGGCTATTTTAATCTTGTCACCCGTAGCGCTGCGCATATTGCGTGACTACGAGCGTCAGATTAAAGAAGGTAAAACTGGCGATCAAATCAAGTTTAATCCTGATGACTTTGTGAAGCTTAAAGACGAAGCCAATCGTGATGCATGGACAGATTAATCTCACCTGATTAAAGATAAACTTGTCTCATGTGTCGAAGTTAAAAAAACCGCCCTTATGAATTCATAAGGGCGGTTTTTAGTATCAGCGATTGATCCTAATATTGTTTATATTTACATATTAGGATAGTTAGGGCCACCGCCACCTTCTGGCGTTACCCAAGTGATATTCTGTGAAGGATCTTTGATATCACAAGTTTTACAATGCACACAGTTTTGCGCATTGATCACAAACTTAGCTCCTTCGGCATCTTTTACCACTTCATATACCCCAGCTGGGCAGTATAAACGGGCAGGCTCAGCATATAACGGTAAGTTAATTGAAACAGGTACCGTTGGATCAGTCAGTTTCAAATGTACCGGCTGGTCTTCTGCATGATTAGTATTAGAGATAAATACCGATGACAGCTTGTCAAATACCAGTTTGCCATCAGGCTTGAGGTAGGTTGGCTGAAAAGCATGATTGGCACGCTCTAACTGATCATAATCTGGCAGGCTGTCATGTAAGGTAATCGGCATTTTACCTTTTAATAAGTTGTGCTCGATAAAGGTAAAAGCACCGCCCATAAACAGACCCATGCGATGTATTGCAGGCGAGAAGTTGCGTGACTCATAGTTGTCTTGATACAACCATGACTCTTTATACATGGTGGTATAAGCAACGACTTCATCATGCTGACGATCAGCTTGTAGTGCCTCAAAGATAGCTTCGGCGGCTAGCATGCCTGACTTCATCGATGTGTGTGTGCCTTTGATTTTAGCGGGGTTCAAGAATCCAGCATCATCACCGACCAATACACCACCTGGGAAAGTGAATTTCGGTAGAGAGTTTAAGCCACCTTTGGTTAAAGCACGTGCGCCATAAGAGATGCGCTTGCCGCCTTCCAATACGTTTTTGATGACAGGGTGGGTTTTTAGGCGCTGCATCTCATCGAATGGCGACATATATGGGTTGTGGTAAGACAGGTCAGCGACAAGACCAAAACTTACTTGGTTGTTTTCGTCGAAGTACAACCACCAGCCACCAGTAGAGCCTGTTTCGGTCAAGGGCCAGCCAAGACCGTGCATGACCACGCCTTGCTCGTGTTTCTCAGGGGCTACGTCCCACAGCTCTTTTAGACCAATACCATAATGCTGAGGATCTGAGTCTTTATCAAGATCAAAACGGCTGATTAAGCGCTTACCTAAATGACCACGGCTGCCTTCGGCAAAAATAGTGTATTTAGCAAGTAGCTCATAACCTGGCTCAAAGCTAGGCTTGGCTTCGCCATTGGCAGCCACACCCATATCGCCCGTTAAGACACCACGTACAGAACCGTCATCGTTATATAAAATATCATCTGCAGGGAAGCCTGGGAACATCATGACTTCAAGCTCTTCAGCTTGTACCGCTAACCAGCGCACCACATTGCCCAATGAGACAATATAGTTGCCATTGTTGTGCATCGGTCCTGGAATCAACGAGTCAGGTACTTTAGTAGAGCGTGTGGCTGAGTTTAGATAATAAAAGCGATCTTCGGTCGCTGGCACATTAAGCGGCGCGCCTTTTTCTTTCCAATCTGGTATCAGCTCGTTCAAAGCGCGTGGTTCGATGACAGCACCTGATAAGGTATGCGCACCAAACTCAGAACCTTTTTCGACCACACAAACCATAAACTCATCATTACCAGCAGCGATAGCGAGCTGACGCAGGCGGATGGCAGCAGATAGCCCAGCAGGTCCACCACCGACGATGATAACGTCAAATTCCATAGACTCACGTTCAATCTCAGGCTCTGCCGCGACAGCTTCTACTACTGGCTCTGGCGCTTTGTCGATAGCGACTGTTTCAGCTGGCACTTCTTGGGTCACAACGGCTGACTCTGCTTTATCTAGATTTGCCGTCTCTGTCGCTACTGATGGGTCAGTATTCACAGTGTCACTATCAATGACTGGCTTTTGATTGTCTTGCTCTTGCATACCTACTCCTAAACTTTTAGTGGCTTATCTCAGGGCATCATTAGCTTAACAATTGAATAATAGACTTGCGGCGCTAACATTACTCAGACATATGGCTGCCCGATAAAAACTGTCTTTGCGACATCAATTGACCATGTTACTGTCGAGATCCATGTATTTAAGGATATCAACACATCACGTAAAATGTGTCATTAACACAACACCCACTTGACCATTTCAATAAAAAATCGTTACTCATTATAAAAGAAAAGTCCTACAAACACGATACGCATTTATGAGTATCGATGTTAAGGTAAGATTGAACTAATGAGGGTGCTAAGATGATATGTTTTCATCATACCCGAAACTAAAATTTATAGTAATAATAGATTTGCCAAACTTTGAATGCTAAGTAAAGGATTATACGATGAATAGCAATAATGAAGACATAATTCAAAATGATGAATCGGCAGCTAAACCGCCAAAAGACGTGCCATCTGAGCTAAATAATATGGATTCTCTCAGTCAGTATCTAAAGTCTACCGTAGGCAAACGTGAGGGACGTGCCATCCCACCATTGGATAAATGGCACCCAAAAGATGTGGCCGATATGGATCTGGTCATAAAGGCAAATGGCGAGTGGTGGCATGAAGGAGGGCAAATGACCAGAGAGTCATTGGTGAGCTTATTTGCGACTATTTTATGGAAAGAAGACAATAATGGCATCACTGAATATTTTTTGAAGACGCCAGTACAGAAAATCCGTATCCAAGTTGAAGATGCCCCTTTATTGATCAATGACGTCGGTATCGTCAACGAAGGCGACAATCGTTGGCTAGAATTTACCACGACTACTGGCGATGTGGTGCGTTTAGATGATGAGCACACCATCACATTAAAGGCGTATAATCCTACAGACAATGATACGATTGATCAGCATACAGCTGCGATAAATACTGAAAACAGTCAGCAGGCAGTAATAGATATGCAGGTACGTCCTTATATGCCCGTTAGAAATGGTTTGGACGCACTTATTGGGCGTAATACTTTTTATCACTTGACCGAAATTGGCGAATTGACAGAGCAAAATGGTGAGACGATACTGACATTACAAAGTGGCGGAAAATCCTATGAGCTGTCGATGCCAGCCAGTTAACGTAAGGATTTAAAGCTATGTATCCGTCAAATGATTTACGGTTTAGATATAGTCAATTCTATATAAATCAGATACGGTGTCAGACTCGCTTAGTCTACTATTTGTAGTACTTTTGCTTGCCTTCTTTGTATCCAAATTATATTGAACCGACTATAGCGATAAATTACCAGATAATTACTGTAGTATGCCAAACAGCAAACAGCAAACAGCAAACAGCAAACAGCATAAGGATGACAATATGTATATAAAAATGGCAGTAGAGTAGTGATGGATATTGCTGCAAGTAATAGCTTAAATAGGGTGAAAATGCGCTCATATAGCTTTGATGGTAAACATGTTGAGGATGTCGAGAGTACAACTAATGCTAAAGCTGACATCCATAAAACGAATATTGGTACAGTTATAAATAATAAAAAGCGCAATGCGCCAATCGGATTGTTTGACTCTGGTGTCGGTGGACTGTCTGTTTATCTACATTTGGCACAGCAGTTGCCTGCCGAGCGTTATGTCTATTATGCAGACACCTTAAATGTGCCTTATGGTAATCGTGATAGCGCCGATATTGAAGCGTTGACTTTAACCGCCGTTGATTGGCTGTATGAGCAGGGCTGCAAGCTCATTGTTATTGCTTGTAATAGCGCCTCAGCTTATGCTTTGGAAACAGCCAGACGGCGTTATCCGCAACTGCCTATCGTCGGATTAGTACCGGCGCTAAAGCCCGCCATATCGGCGAGCAAAACTGGTCGCGTGGTCGTTTTAGCGACTAAGGCTACCTTGAATGGCACATTGCTTAATGAGGTCATCGATCACTTTGCTAAACCCAACAATACGGTAGTGACCAAATATTTTGATCCGCAATTGGTACCTTGGGTAGAGGCGGGAATGCCAGAGCAGGATGATACTGCTTTAAGATTACGCCAGCAGCTCACATTATTTGCTCATGATGGCGTTGATCAATTGGTACTAGGCTGTACGCACTATCCATTTTTCAAAACGTTTTTGTTAGATGAGATTGCTCAGCAGCAATTGGCGATGCAGGTCGTTGATTCTGGACAAGCCATTGCTGAGCGAGTTAAGCAGCTATTGGCTGCAAACCAGCTGTCTGCATTGGTTGACAATACCCCAGATGATCATTGTTTAGAAACAACTGACAAAACAAAAGTTGTCATTCGACCGCCATTGATTTTTTATGCGACTAAGTTCGATGATAAACTGGGTACTTTAATAGCGCGTTTGCTTGGCAAAGACGCCATCTTGCAATACTGTTCTGAATAGGCGCAGCTAAAGGTGTTTATATCAAACCCATAACCATAATATTGATATATTAAAAATAAATTGAGCTTATTTTTATAAGATTATGCTAGGCTGTGCAACACAAGATATTTGTGCTCTATTTTATATCATATTATTCTATGTCATGACCTAAGCTTAGAGGTGATTGTGCCAAACCGTCGCTATCATATTCACATCATATGCGCTGACAATGATCAATTGTTGGTCTTGGACAGCTTGGCGATATTTTTTCAGTCGCGGGCTTTCTTGACCTATGATGTGTCGAGCCAATTGCCAAAAGCATCGCTATATGGTCGACAATGTATCGACTCCTGCGATTATGCACTGATGCTCATTGGAGACAGTTATGGCACCGTGCAAAGGAATGGCGTTAGCCAAATGCATTTGAGCTATTTGAATGCCAAAGCCAAGCTCAAACCGTTAATCATCTTAATCAAAAATCATCATCCAGATGCGAGTATCAGTCGTCAACTGCAAGAATTTATTAAGTCGGTAACTCGGCAGGACAATACGATATATTATTATGATACAGAAACGGATATTGAGCCATTACTTGTACAAGCTTACTATAACGCAGTGACCAATCATCAGGTCGTTGGTGGATGGCTGAGAGCCAATGAGGAAATGATTAAATTTAGCAAGCAAACCGTGGCGGAACGGTTTGCAGATCTATTGTCTACTGACAAAACGCTAAAGGAAAATAGCCCACCTGCTGATGAATTCGTCTCTGATGATGTGAGTAAGCCTATTCTATTGCTAGAAGCTTTTGATATTCAATATAGTGCTCAAGCTTATGCAGGTGGCAACCTAACCGATGTTACCAGACCCTTGACCTTAACATGGCAAGAGATATTGATCGCCTTGATGAAAATACCAGCGACCTTTTCGAGCTATGGCTTGCAAAATGCTGTGAATCGCTTGATAGCGTCAAAAGCTGAGCAAGACATCAAAAAAGAGATGCCGAATGTCCATGCCGTCTCGCGCTGCCAAATTTCTCAAGATGATTTGAACCAGCTACAACGTCAGCTAGTGGGTGCAAACTGGATACAGCTCACAACCTATGGCACTCGCGTCTCGCAAGAACTTTGGAAGTTGACCTTTCATGCAAAAAATCTATTGAACGAAGTCCATCATAACTCCCAATGATTCGTATTTTGCACTAATAATATTCCTGCCTTCCTCATTTCAAAATAGTCAGTAGCCTATCTGCTGTAAAGAGCACACGTGTGGCTGTGACTACGTTTTGTAATACAAAGCATACGCGTCAACGGTTGTGAATCCATTTAAGACTGGTAATATTAAGACTAATCAGAGATTGATAATAAATACATTATTTATATTAAAATTACTGACTTATATATTGTATACATACAAATCGAATGTATATAAATCGCATAATAATACTGACTAAGGAGAGCACCTGATGAGTAACGCTAAAAACGATGCATTAAAAAAAGAGCTTGATGGCTTAGAAGAATCTATGCATGCTGCCGAGCAGTTTCATACACTAGAAGAGCAAGTAGCGGACATGAAACGTCGCGGTATCGACCCTAGCCAAGCTTACAAAGACTTGGACAGAAAAGAAGAAGATGCTGATTGGGGCGATGCTACTTGGAAAGAAAACGGCAAGTGGGAACCAAAAACACCTGCTGATCTAGATGAAAAAGCACGTGAGAACTGGGATGGTGACAATGGTAAACCGAACCCACCACCGATCGTTTAACTTTAATTAAAAAAAGTAGTTATATATAAAATTCGTTTAGAAAATTCATGTTATAAAAAAGCCACGCTATTATTAACGTGGCTTTTTATTTTAGTAATAATTAACAGACATTAACTAATTAAGAACCTTCGTCAACACGAACGAGCTTTACCACACCGTCGCTACCAGTGACACGGCGATAGCGTGTGTTACCAGAGGTAGGTGATTGTGCAGAAGGCTGCGTTGAGTAAGTATTAGGAGTACTCGTTTGCTGCTGAATCAACTGTCCCATGCGATCAGCAGAGGCAGGGTTTAAAGGCTGGCTATTCGACGGCTGTCTGTATTGATTGCCGTATTGCGTACTTTTCGGGGCTGTGTTTCCAGCATCTCCAATGATGGCGCGGTAGAATTTTTGTCCTGCGCGGCCATCCGCTGGTAAGATACCACGACTAGATTGGTATTGCTGAATCGCGATACGGGTATTGTCGCCAATAATGCCATCAACACCACCAATATCGTAACCCGCATTCAATAACGCCTGCTGGATATCTTTGGCTTGCTGGCGACTGATACCAGGGTCATCGGTAGGCCATGCCGTGACAAAGTCAGTTTTGCTGCTGTCCTCTTTGGTGATTAAGTCTGATAAGTGGGCGATTGCTAATGCATAATTTTCTGACGCATTATAAGAATAAAACGTATCAAAGTTTTTACCAACTAAGAAAGCAGGACCGTCTTTGCCAGCGGGTAATAGTAACCCAGCGCTACTCAAATCGTTTGGCAATGGACTGCCATTGGCGAGCGTGATACCTTGATTGCGCCAGTGGCTGATAGACTTCTTGTTTTTACGGTCAGACGCTGCCCAAAATTCACTGGGCAGCTTGACTTCGTAGCCCCAAGGCTCGCCCGTGCGATAGCCGCGCTTATCTAAGAAGTTTGCGGTAGAGGCTAGTGCGTCAGGCACACTGTTGACCAAGTCGCGGCGACCATCACCATCGAAATCAACTGCCAACTCTAAAAAGGTACTTGGCATAAATTGCGTTTGCCCAAAAGCGCCTGCCCATGAGCCGGTCATATCACTTGGCGCGATATCACCGTTTTGGACGATTTTTAGTGCATTGGCATATTCGCCTTGGAAGTAGCTCTGACGGCGATCAAAACAAGACAGCGTCGCCAAAGACTCAAACAAAGGTTTTTTGCCTAATGTCTGCCCAAAGTTTGACTCAACACCCCATACACCTAGTACGTGCTCGGCTTTGACGCCATAGCGTGATTCAATTTGACGTAGCGTATCCGCCCATTGACGCTTGGCGCGGATGCCATCTTCTACACGCTCTTTATCGACCAGCGAAGATAAATAATCCCAAACGTCTTTTTGAAATTCTGGCTGATAATTCAATGACTGAATCACGCTAGGATCAGGCTGGCTAGGGCGATAGTTATTAAAAGTAGAGCCATCAACCCCTCGAAATTTGCTAGAGTTTTTTAGACCGTCTAAGCATTGTTGAAACTCGGCATTAGATAAGTTTGGTGCTGGTGGTTTGGCTGCTTGAGCAGTGCTAGCAAAACTCAGCCCAACAGCAAGGCTGAGTAACGATAAAGTAGAAACTGGAGTCAAACGCATGAAAATATCCTATAAACGTTGAAATAGTTATTAAAAGAGAAAGCAAAGCGGATTGGTGCAGTATGGACTTAGAGTAACCAATCTCATGGGTAAAGAAAAGGTATCGAAGTAAGCTGTTACTATAAATTGACGGTGGCGTGACGTTAGGAGAGGGTTTAGGGTAGATAGGCTAAAATGGATAAAGTGCTAAAAAAATCCAATTAATCATTTCTACTTCATTCAAAACCCAACTAATCCCCCAAAACCCCATCCAACTCATTAATAAAGTCATGAATACGCGCCGCATTTTTTCCCAAATCGCTCCCACCAACCCTTGACTTACTGCGAATATCTACTAGACGTTCACTACTGTTATCCGTGATACGCACGACAACATCATCTTTAAAACCGAACCAAGCAGTCGTATCTGTCGCTTCAATGACGCCTTTGTCAGCATCGATATTGACAAGCTTCCAACCTAAATTATCGATGGCTTGTTTGGTTGCCTCAACCAACTCAGATTTTGACTGGCTATAGCGTAATGTTTGTAATTCAGGGTAGGCGGCGCGCTGCTGCGTTGCAGTCTCTACACCTGCATACTCAACTGGGTTTGGTGCATCAGCGCGCAGTGGGGCAATGGCCACAAATTCAGGTGGATTCACTAGGTCGGTTGAAATATCATGAATGGGCGGTACATTTTTGGCGCTATTCATCATGCTTAGTGGAATAGCAATGGCAATGATAGCAAGCGCTGCTGATGTTAATACGCTACCAATGCTAGCCGTGTCTCGTTTAAATAAAAGCTGTATGACTAATAGTACCAATGCTGCGATACCAGCAAATACACCAAACTTAAACCCTGCAAACGCAGTCGCTAAATCGACTAAGCCAAACTTGTACAGCGGACCTGCGAGTGTGACTAGCAAAATAGAGATTAAACTTATCAGCCCAACTAATATTTTCATTCAATTTTTCCATCATAATTTAGTATTGCTTAATCACTACGCAAACGGCTTTATTAACGACTCATTTCATTTATTAACCACTCATTTCAACAGCCAAACATGCTCCGTGACCATTAGCTCAGGTGCCGATCCTATAGAAGTAGGTTCACTCGTCAGTTCGCTGATATGATAGTTATCGCCATAATATTGCTGTATTTGCTCGCTACTGATAGAGAACGGCGGTCCCGCTTTTTTGCTTTGGTCATAAGTGAGAGTGATGATAAATTGTGGTGCATGACCACTTATTTTACGTATATGCTCGCTATACTTCGTACGCATATTTTCTGGCAGCGCAATCAATGCGGCTTTATCATACACCGCCTTTACAGATCCGATATCCTCAGATAACAGTGCAAAAATATCAGCAACCCATAAGGTAATGGTTTGTCCTGACAACTGACCTTGATAGTATTTAATGGCTGGATTGTCTGCATGCTGGTGCACAGCAGGGGAGATATTCTGCTCAGCAAAGAATTCTTGTATCGCTGTTTCCACCAATTCAACGCCTACGACGTCGTAGCCTTGCGCTGACAGCCAAGCCATATCAATCGATTTACCACATAAAGGAACAAAGACACGGCTACCAGCTGGCAGGTTTAACTGCTTAAAGTAATTTATTAATAATGGATTCACCGCAGACTGATTAAAGCCAATGCGTTTCTCTTGCCAGCGGCTGTGCCAAAATTCAGCGTTCATACCTTCGCCTTTATTCGTTGAGGGTTATATTTGAGTTGTTTCTATCATAACTGTTTGAGTGAGAATGCTAAAGATGTTAAAAAGCCAAACGCTCGTACAATAAGCGTTTGGCTATAATAAAATGCTGAAATATTTTTTTATTCTAAATAAAAAAATATCTTCATTTTGTGGTTTAGCTCACCATATATTGACTAAACTCTTTACGCAATTTGGCAAGCTTTGGCGGTATGGCAAAGTTGCAATACCCTTGTCCTGGATTCTTATTAAAGAAATCCTGATGGGTCTCTTCTGCTTGATAAAACTCAACAGCTGGATGTACTTCGGTGACCACATTGACGCCCATATCGCGCAGTTTGTTGATAGTGCGGTCAATCGTTGGTTTCTGATTTTCTTCAGTATAAAAGACCACGCTACGATACTGGCTACCGACGTCATTGCCTTGACGATCCATTGTGGTGGGATCATGGGTGGCAAAGAAAACATCAAGTATCACTTCTAACGGGACGATAGAGTCATCGAACTCGATTTTGATGACTTCAACGTGCCCTGTATTGCCACTACAGACCGCTTCGTAGTTGGCAGAAACAGCGTCACCGCCCATGTAGCCTGAGACGACAGATTGCACACCTTTTACGGATAAAAATACCGATTCGGTACACCAAAAACAGCCACCGCCTAAAATAATGGTTTGCATAATCTTTCCTATTTTTATAAATATAAAATGCGAGCCAAGTGTTTTTTACTTAGCAATACGTATTTAGCTTAGCAGGGCATCTGACTGCGATAAGTAACAAACAGTAATGTTATAATGGGCTTTTGCTACGTCGTGCCGCTTTCAGCTAATAATGACAAGCAAGACCATCAATTATCTCCTAATTTAAGTTCTATCATCACAAAATGAGTCACACCATGAGTCAATCTAAGCCTGCTATTGTTAAACACGACACCCTATTTGACAAACCGTTTACCACGCCACTTGATAAAGCAGCGCGCTTCTCTTTTGATGAGCAAGTGGTGGCTTGTTTCCCTGATATGATTCGTCGCAGTGTACCCGGTTATGGTCAGGTGCTAGCGATGTTACCCATATTTGCCCGACGTCATTGTAAGTATCGTCAACAGGGTGACAATGGTCAGCGCGTCAGTCGAGTGTATGATTTGGGCTGTTCACTTGGCGCAGCAAGCATGACGTTGGCGGGTGAGTTTGAGCCGCAAGACTTGCAGATTAAAGCGATTGATATTTCACCAGCGATGACGACCGAAGCGACCACGTTATTGAGTGACAATTATCCTGAGCATGACATCGAAGTGATTACCGCTGATATTCGCGATGTGGAACTTGAACCCTGCGATATGGTGATTTTGAATTTAACGCTACAGTTTTTGCCAGCTGCCGATAGAGTCGCAGTATTAGAGAGAATTTATGCAGCGTTAAGTGAAGGCGGGATGCTGGTATTAACTGAAAAAACCCATGCTTTTGATGAGCAATATGATGCGTGGTTGGTTGAGCGTTATTATGATTTTAAACGTGCCAATGGTTATAGCGAGATGGAAATCAGCGGCAAACGTAATGCACTAGAGAACGTGCTTATTACTGATACCTTAGACGAGCATCATGCACGGTTAGATCAAGTTGGTTTTCAGCGTCATCTGACGTGGTTTCAGTTTTTAAACTTCGTCTCTATTGTGGCATTTAAATAATATTTTTAACACAGTTGTTTTTTGATCAATACGGTAACCTGCTTTTATGCTTAACAACACTATCACCTACGCCGAACGCGCATTATATTTAACCTTGCTAGAATTAGCCCAGCAGCAGCCGAGTGCTTATGAATGGCTTACGCGCTTGCCAACATGGTTAAATGATATCAAGGACAAAGCCAACTACGCGCATGCACCTGCTTATCAAGCGTCAGTCGCTCGTTTGCCAACATTAACCGTCAATAATGTCGATCTAAACAGTGATGTCCTGACGATTGAGGCAAATCTTAGTGAGTCTCAGCGCAAACAAACAATGGCATTATTAAAGCAGCTCATGCCGTGGCGTAAAGGGCCTTTTCAAATTGGTGGTCAGCTCGAAAATCAAATTGATAGTGGTCAGAATGAAGACCAACAAGCCGCGCCAATATTGATTGATACCGAATGGCACAGTGATTGGAAGTGGCAACGGGTCACACCGCATTTGGGGGATTTAAAAGGTCGTCGCGTATTGGATGTGGGCGGTGGCTCTGGCTATCACGGCTGGCGTATGGCTGGCGCTGGCGCGGATACAGTCATTATCATTGATCCGTCTTGCTTATTTTATCATCAGTTTATGGCGATTCGGCATTTTGTCGGGGCTGCTGATAGCTATAGAACGCATTATATCCCCGTACCACTTGAAGCCTTGCCCGAGCATAGCCAATTATTTGATACCGTATTTAGCATGGGTGTGCTCTATCATCGCCAATCGCCGTTTGAGCATTTACAACAGCTTAAAGGGCAGTTGGTCAAAGGCGGTGAGCTGGTGCTTGAAACCTTGGTTATCGAAGGTGATGCCAATACCGTACTGGTGCCACATGACCGCTATGCCCAGATGAATAACGTGTATTTTTTACCATCAGTCGCGGCATTGATAGGCTGGCTAGAAAAAGCAGGATTCTCAGACGTACGTTGCGTGGATGTAGCAGTGACTTCGATTGAGGAACAACGTAAAACGGAATGGATGACTTATCATTCGCTAGCCGACTTCTTAGATCCTAATGACTCGACTAAAACCATGGAAGGGTATCCTGCACCGATGCGCGCGACCTTGATTGCCAAAAAGTAGCGCGTGCGTACTGTATCACTCATAAGGAATATGGACAGTGAAAAAATTAACGATTTTGCTCAGCGCTATGATGGGCTTGCTGCCATTGACGTCCATATCAGCTCATGCTGCCTATGGTACGCCATTTGAAGGGTGGGGCTTTGTGCAGGACGATTGGCAAGTGGTTTGTGATAATACATTGACTTGTCGCGCAGCAGGTTATGCAGATGAGAGTATGTTCGATACGCCAGCTTCTATTTTATTAACTGTCATACCAAAAAAAGCCTTGCCGATTGCCCAAATCCAGTTTTTATCAGAAACCTCAGACAAAACCTACCATAGTGTTGAACTGTGGTTAAATGGCAAAAACCAAGGCATGCTACAACCAGATGCTGATGGTTCTGCGTACGATTTAACCGCCAAGCAAACTCAGCAACTTCTGAGTCATTCGCGTCAAAATACTAAGATAGAGATAAGAGCGGGTGATGAAAATTGGTCTATTAGCGATAGAGGCATGAGTGCCGTGCTGCTCAAGCTTGACGAAGTACAAGGTCGCGTCGGCACACCGTTGGCACTGGTTAGTAAAAACAATCCAAATCGGCAAACGCCTAAAGCAGCCAAACCAGTCCCTGTCATTAAACAAGCTTACGCCTATTCCGAAAAACATAAAAAACCATTAGATGCTAAAACATTGGCCTATCTTCAAGCGAATATAAATAAGTGGGTCGATATTGATGCCAAGGAGCTTATAGGCTCTGAAGATGATATGGGAGACTGTGAGTTGGTTAATCCAAAGAACGACGCGTATCAACGAATGCAAGAGTATGGTGCTGATAGGTTGGCTTGGACGTTTACACCCGTAGATGCCACCCATACGCTTGCCAGTCATCTTTGTTGGCAAGGTGCCTATAATGAAAGCTATGGATATTGGCTTATAGACAACGCAAACCCTCGTAGTTCGCAGCTAATCACCACCGCAGGCAATGACTATTCTGATGGCGAGATTTGGGCTGTGCATAAAGACCGTGGGATTGGTGATTGCTGGAATCATGCGATATGGGTTTGGAATGGTCAAACATTTGCCAAATCAGAAGATTCCAGCTCAGGAATGTGTCGCGGTTTTGCTGGTGGTGCGTGGGATTTACCAACTTACGTGAGTGAAGTCGTAAAAAATGATAGCAAGGCTCAGTGAGTGATATTCTGATAGGAATGATTGACACACTATAAAGTGAAGCCGTCATGAGCCATGCATTTTTTAATTGATTATTTAACCGTCTATTTACAGTGATAGGCGAGTTATTTATTACCTATCATTGACAGTGAAGACACGGCTTAATTATATAAAAATTATATTAACCACCTTTTAAAAGCGACTTCCAACAATAGCTTGAGTAAGAAGCCCACAAACCCTGCGCCTAGTGCTAAGAAAATCCAAAATGTGCCCGCGCGCCCAGCTTGAGATTCTTTAGAGATATCCCACATAATAAAAAATAAGAAGGCGATGAATATGGGTAGTAAAACATACAATCCCCAACTGGTAACTGTACTGGCAGCAATAGCAAACATGGCATAATCCTATAAAGTAGTAACGCCGTCTTTATTTATTTCTATTATTTTATGGATCTTTTGATAATAATTGCCTTCAAAATGAAGTATCACCATTCATGATATAAGCAGTAATCCATAAAATAAGTCAGAAAAAAGCAGGCAGCAATACAAACCGTTATTATAACGCGGAAGCGAGCAGGTATAAACTGCTGCTAAGTATGAGACAACAGTAACGCTACAATTTGCAGGGCTGACTGATCGGTAACAGCGCTAAATGCTGATCTATTTAAAATATTTTAATCTGACTTATCGTGAATGAAAGCACAGGCAACGCGTCTGTTAGAGCGTGTCTGCAATTCAAGCGATTACTATCTAAATGAGCTAAAAATGGCTAAATTTTGCCAAACATCGTCAAATAGCTTATCAATATCTCGATATTATTTGCGCTATTTTCCTTGATTAGCGGCAACTTATCTCCTTTTTATCACCATTTTTAAAATGAGGACATGCCCTAGTCACCTAAATTATCAGTGTTAACTGTCATAACCGTAAGATTTTAGTGCTAATTTTGGTGCAAATGGTGCAATGCAGGGCAAAGATTGTTATATTTACAGGTTACTTATCTTTTTTGTATTATTTTATCCCCTGCAATGTCGGTCGCTATTATAATAGGCAGTTATTGGCTGCTCGCATTCGCCACATTTTTATACCGTTTTTGTTGTTTATTTAACTGAGTTCAAATCCTTATGTCACAAGCCCAAATTGATACACTTGCATCACTATTTAATGATGCGATTCGAACCCTACAAGCAGATGGCACGTTACCAAGCGATTGGCAAAATAATAGCCAAATCACCCGTACTAAAGACTTAAGCCATGGTGATTTTGCCAGTAATATCGCGCTGACAGCGGCCAAAGCTGCCAAGGTCAATCCACGACAGCTTGCCGAAAAAATCGTCAATGCGCTGCCTAAAAACCAAGACATTCGCCAAGTAGAAATCGCAGGTCCAGGCTTTATTAACGTGTTCTTAAATGCGGAAGCCAAATTTGCGGTATTAGATGATATCTTTGCCTTGCAAGATCGCTTTGGTTTAAGCGATCAGTTTGACGGGCAAAAAATTCAGGTTGAGTTTGTCTCTGCCAATCCAACGTCAAGTTTGCACGTTGGGCACGGTCGCGGTGCAGCGTTCGGTATGAGCGTGGCAAACCTGCTGGAAGCGATTGGTTATGACGTCACGCGTGAATATTATGTCAATGACGCCGGTCGTCAAATGGATATCTTGGCGACCAGTACCTATTTGCGTTATCTGGAAAGCAACGGTGAGAAAATAATCTTCCCAGTCAATGGCTATCAAGGTGATTATGTCAGTGACATCGCCCAAACGTTAAAAGCGCAACACGGTGATCATTACGTTCATAGCTTTGCAGCAATCGCCAAAGATGTGCCAGCAGATGCGGAGTTTGAGATTAATGCGGACGGCGAAAAAACATTGCTATCAGGTGACAAAGAAGCGCATATTGATGGCCTAATTGCTAACAGTAAAGCCTTGCTTGGCGAGGGTTATGAGCTGTTTTTAAATGCGGCATTGAGCAGTATTTTAGCCGATATCAAAGATGACTTAAATGACTTTGGTGTGCGCTACGAGTGCTGGTTTAGCGAAAGATCGATCGATAGCGAGATTGAGCCAGTCTTGCAAACCTTAGATGAAAAAGGTTATCTGTACGAAAAAGACGGTAATATTTGGTTTAAATCAACCGATTTTGGTGATGAAAAAGACCGTGTTGTGCGCCGTGCCAATGGTCAATCTACTTATTTTGCTTCTGATATTGCCTATCACAAAAACAAATTTGATCGTGGTTTTGATAAAGTGGTCAATGTTTGGGGTGCCGATCATCATGGTTATGTGCCACGCGTAAAAGCCGCTTTATTGGCGCTTGGTATTGATGCCGAGCGTTTAGATGTGGTGCTTGTGCAATTTGTTGCACTATGGCGTGGCAGTGAAAAAGTGCAAATGTCCTCGCGCTCAGGTCAATTTGTCACCCTGCGCGATTTACGTACCGAAGTTGGTAACGACGCCGCGCGTTTTTATTATGTCGCCCGTAAGCCTGAAGTGCATATTGATTTTGATCTGGAGCTGGCTAAATCACAAAGCAAAGACAATCAAGTGTATTACATTCAATACGCGCATGCCCGTGTTTGCCGAGTATTAGAAAAGCTACAGAACAGTAGTCTTGTGGTAGACGATGCGATTGGTTTAGAACATCAAAACTTACTTAGCGCATCAAACGAAGACGAGCTGATTAAATTATTAGCAGGATATCCAGCGACATTATTACGCGCCGCGACGGGTTATGAGCCACATGTCTTGACCAACTATCTTAAAGAGTTGGCAGCGCTATTTCATGGTTGGTATGACAGTAATCGCATTTTGCCAGTGAGTTTGACCTCAGGTGAGACACCAAGCTTGGATGAGATGGAATTGATGCAAGCCCGTTTGCGTTTGTCTAAAGCCGTACGTCAAGTATTGGCCAATGGTCTTAGTTTGTTAGGGTTGTCGGCACCATCTAACATGTAGTTTTTTTCTAGTATATAGTAACTTTCTAACATGTAGTATGAGTATAGATGACTGCCAGCCATAATTTGATGATAGTTAGATTCAGTAGGGAGAACCAGATCCATGCTAGCCAAAAAACCTAAAGGTGCGACTGAAAAACGCAAAACAAGTAGCGTATCAGGCTTATTGTGGATGTTTGTCGGGGCTGTATTGACCCTTATGATAGGGGTGTTTATATACTTGTCACCATTATTTGATTTCAGTCCTGCTGACAGCACCGCTGGTAATGATCCTGATCGTCAGGTACAGCCACGTGTCGACACTGATACTGATAATGGTGATTATGAGTTCTATGATATTTTGCCCAATCAAGAGATGGCGACTATTCCTGATGAAGATATTGCTGATACAGGCAATGACCGCATAGGGGATATCAGTGCCTTTGAGCCTGATGTGGTGGTGACTCAACCTGAAGATGGTTCAGCCAGTCGCAATGATGATACTGGTAACTTTGGTATCTCTGAAAACACGGTCATTGCGCCCAGTCGTGGAAATAACGCTGCTACCAGTAATAGCGGCGATGACATTGTGATCGTTGAAGAAGATGCGACCTATGATGGATCGACGCCTGCTAGTAGCAATAATACGTCTACCAATAATGCAGGCGCAGGTACTGCTAGCGTTCAGGCTGCAAAACCTGCGGCAACTTATATTTTGCAGATCAACAGCTTCGGTGATGCGGATGAAGCAGATCGCCGCCGTGCTCAAGTGTTGATGGCAGGTGTAGACGCTCGCGTGGTCAAGAATACGACGGGTAATGGTTTGCCAATCTATCAAGTTATTTCTCGCCCGATGAATAACCGCCAAGCAGTAACCACTGCTCAGCAGCGCCTACAGAATAACGGTATTGACTCCATTATTGTTGAACAGCGTCGTTAAGTTGCGCTGTTTAATGACAGTTATAGTTCTTTATGAATAATAAAAAAAGCGTCGCAATGACGTTTTTTTTATCTCTGATTTTTAGCAAAGTTATTTTTCTGTTGGTTTATTACCTTTCATCAAAAATTTTATAAAGAGCATGGCTATGACAGTCTCTCATTTAGCAACACCGCCTACCAGCTTTATTAAAGCATTTTTCCAAAAGTATTTTATTGATGCGTTTACTGGCATGGCTTTAGGGCTATTTGTCACATTGATTGCTGGTCTAATCATCTCGCAAATCGGTGGCTGGTTAGATTTGCCCGCATTGGTTGCGGTGGGCAAGCTTGCCTCAGTACTAATGGGTGCAGGTATCGGAGTAGGTATCGCCTATTACCTTAAAGCACCGACGCTCGTCATGCTCAGCTGCTTGGTGGCGGGTATGCTTGGCGCACACTCTGAAGCATTAATGGCAGGGACGTTATTTACGCCCCAAGTAGGCGGACCTGCGACCTTTGCCGCGTTACCGGGCAATCCGATAGGGGCGTATTTGACCTCGGTATTTGCTTATCGTGCTGGTACTTGGGTCGCTGGCAAAACCAAGCTTGATATTCTATTGGTTCCTTTATTGGTATGCGCGGTAGCATTAGCAGTTTGCGCACTACTGAATCCACCTATCGTCGCTGCGGTCGCTGCCATTGGTCAAGGTATTCAAGCGGCCACCGAGTTACAGCCTCTGTTAATGGGTATTGTGATTGCAGTGGTGGTGGGTATTTTATTGACTTTGCCAACGTCCAGCGCTGCTATTTGTATCGCAATTGGGCTTGGTGGCGTAGCAGGCGGGGCAGCAGTGGTAGGCTGTGCGGCACACATGATTGGCTTTGCCGTTGCAAGCTATAAAGACAACGGCGTCAGTGGCGTGATATCTCAAGGTCTGGGCACCAGTATGCTACAGATTCCTAATGTGTTAAAAAAACCGCTGGTGTTATTGCCTGCTGTGATTGCCAGCGCCATCGTTGGTCCTATCGCGACAGTAGGTTTTGGACTGGCATGTACGGCAACGGGTGCGGGTATGGGTACCGCCGGATTGGTCGGCGTATTTGGAGTGATTGAAGCGTCACAAGACATCATGAGTACGGGCCAATTATGGACAGCGATTATCCTGTTGATGTTTGTATTACCTGCCCTAATTGCAGGGGTGGTCGCTCATGTGATGCGCCGCGTGGGCTGGCTGGTTGATGGTGATATGAAATTGCCTTAAATTAAAGATAAAGGACGCAAACTGTCCTAACTATCAATAATAAAAAAGCCCAGCTATTAAATAACTGGGCTTTTTTACTATATAAATTATGAGCTTGTTTTAATTAGCGGCGTACATCTTTAGGGGCATCACCATTGGGCCAGTCTTTATCTTTGTTGGCTTTGATAGGTCGCGGCAGATGGGTAAAGTAAGCGGCAATATCGACCGCTTCTTGGTCACTAAGCGAGTTACCTTGACCAAAGGGCATTTTGCCTTTGATAAAGGCCGCTGCTGTATAAGTCCGCGCCATACCTGCACCATCGTTAAAGGACTTGTCTCCGGCTACTGCTGGATAGATATAAGTGCCATCGTCGTTATATTGACCTTCGCCATTTTCACCATGGCAAACGCTACATTTTTCAGCAAACAGCTTTTTGCCATTGTCCGTATTTGGCTCTAAAGTTTTATCTACCTTAACAAAACTGCGACCTTCAGGCGAGACGCCATAAGGCAAGCCCTGTGATAGCCAGCTCATATAAGACACCATCGCATTCATATCATCTGAACCTAGGTCAAGCGCTTTGCCATTCATTGAGCGTTCAAAACAGCCATTGATGCGCTCTTGTATTGAATTCACGCGACCAGCACGTGAACGATAAATAGGATAAATACCCGGCATGCCATTCCAAGGCGCCGCGTAGGCCTCTGAGCCGTTACCCAAGTGACAGCTGGTACAGTTCAACTGGTTGCCGACATTGTCAGGCATCTCTTTATAAGTATGATTGGCGATTTGTAAGCCGCGACGTACTGCTGCGCCGAACTCATCATCTGGAATAGTGGACTCATCTGGCATGCTAACGCTCAGTTTGGCGCTTGGATTTGCAGCCATCTCGTCTTTAATTTCTGCGGCACGTGCCTCAAGTGACTTAACGCGGGCTAATGCTTCAGCTTCTTCGATACGGTCGACAGCCTTGGTATCTGATTCACTACAGCCTGACAGGCTAACCGCACCAATAGCAAAGATAGCAGCCAGTAAAACGGAGGAAGAGGGTTTGACCCTTAAAAGTATTTTCATTGGAATATCCTTATTATCAAAAATAATATGTAATAATATATTTTTATGATAATTTAGCTGTCAAAATGACAGAAGTAATCTTAATTTTTGTGCAAAAATCTGAATGATTCATCAATCTGTAAGTTGCTAGAAACATAATTGTATCAAATATTAAATACTTAAAGTATATAAATAGATAAAGTGTTTTGGCTTTAGAGAGATATGAATTAATTTCATACCGTATGAAGAACGATATTGAAAGACAGTATTGACATTCTATCGATCAAAAAAGCGCTTAAATATTATCAATATTTAAGCGCTTTTTTGTGGGCAAATACTCTTAGAATATATTATTTTGGTGTGCTTGGTTTTTTATGGCGGCGTGGTTTGAGCTTACGAGAGAGCTTATGGACATCGTTCAATATTTGACTGTATGTCGCTGGAAAGACACGCTGTACCGCGTCGATTATCTTGGCATCATTGCCAATAAGACAGCGCGGTTGATTGGTCACGGCAGCCTGCAAAATAATCCAAGCGGCATTGCTTGCATCAAATTTCAGGAATTTATTAAAGCTCTGAATGGCTTTGGGGCCAGTACGCATGCCAATATCATTGATACTATCATTGCCACGGGCACTATTGGCAATATTGGTTTTAATCCCACCGGGATGAATACAGGTCGCTGACACACCGCAGCGCTGAATATCTAACTCTTGACGCAAGCTTTCAGTAAAGCCGCGTACAGCAAATTTACTGGCGTTATACGCAGATTGTGACGGCTGCGCGGTCAAGCCAAACAGGCTTGAGATATTAATGATGTGACCATGCTCATTAAATTGGAGTGATCTGTTTTTTTTGCTGCCATTTGTCGATTCGCTGTGTTTAACACTGTTTTTAATCAATGGCAAAAATGCCTTGGTGCCATAGACCACACCCCAAAAATTGATGTCCATGACCCATTCAAGCTCGCTAAGGCTACTGCCTTCTACGGTCGAATATAGCGCCACGCCTGCATTATTAAAGATGAAGTTCACTTTGCCATGGTCTGCCATGACGCTATCTGCCCACGCTTCCACGGCTTTATTGTCTGAGACATCAAGCACCGTCATAGTCGCTTTGATATCATAACCGACGAGCAATTCTTTGGTCTGTGCCAGTTGCACCGCGTTGATATCAGAGAGCGCCACGTGGCAGCCCATCTTTGCCAAATGAATAGCCAACTCGCGCCCCATACCAGAGCCTGCACCCGTAATAGCCGCGACATGATTATGATAATAAGGAGTAATATTTTGGTCTATCGTGGTATGAAAAGGCAAGTGTTGACGTAATGAGGTTGCGATAGAAGTAAAATTGTTAAGCATGATAAACAGTCCTTTGTTTCATCAGTGATAGGTGTTGGTAGCACATTTACCTTAGCATGCTTTGTGGCTTTAGCTATGAACGATTGATAGACGCCGCTGTCACTTTACTCATACATTAGCTATCATAAAAAGATCATAAGTGAGCAGCCATAAAAAAACGTCTAGCATAAGATATGCTAGACGCCTTTATTTCAATGACAGTTTTAATAAAGCTGATAACAATCGCTAAGCGTCGATCGCTATTTGCTCTGAGTCGTCGGTAGAAAAGATTATTTCAGGTGTTTTACCTTCATTAATCACTTGCTCATCGACGATGACAGTCTTGGCGTTTTTCATCGAAGGCAACTCGTACATAGTCTCAAGGAGCGCATTTTCAACGATAGAACGTAGTCCGCGAGCACCAGTCTTACGCGCCATAGCTTTTTTGGCAATCGCATCGAGCGCTTCTTTGGTAAAGCTTATGTCGGCGCCTTCCATATCAAACAGATACTTATATTGCTTAACCAAAGCGTTTTTTGGTTCCGTCAATATCTGAACCAATGCTTCTTCGTCCAGCTCTGTGAGCGCAGCAAGAACAGGAAGACGACCGATGAGCTCAGGAATAAGACCAAATTTGATCAAATCTTCAGGCTCTACTTGTTGCAGTAATTCTGAGCTGCGTTTGCTATCGTCTTTTGAG
Organism: Psychrobacter sp. JCM 18902; assembly: GCF_904846615.1. NCBI lineage: Bacteria > Pseudomonadati > Pseudomonadota > Gammaproteobacteria > Moraxellales > Moraxellaceae > Psychrobacter > Psychrobacter sp. JCM 18902. The sequence goes on along the minus strand of NZ_CAJHBK010000001.1, from coordinate 2,369,495 downwards.
CTGACATCCGCATTAAAGCCGATACCGCCTTTTTCTGTACGCTGCTGAATAACCGCATCAAGACCGGCAAACGCCCCACCGACGATGATTAAGATGTTACTCGTATCAACTTGGATCAGCTCTTGCTGTGGATGCTTACGACCACCATGTGGCGGAATGGCAGCGACCGTACCTTCGATAAGCTTTAGCAATGCTTGCTGTACGCCTTCGCCTGACACATCACGGGTGATAGACGGGTTGTCGCCTTTTTTACTGATTTTATCAATCTCATCGATATAGATGATGCCTTGTTCCGCTTTACTGACATCATAATCTGATGCTTGTAGTAGTTTTTGCACGATGTTTTCGACATCTTCACCGACATAACCGGCCTCGGTCAAGGTCGTCGCATCGGCCATCGCAAAAGGCACATCCAGTAGGCGAGCCAAGGTTTGCGCGAGTAGAGTCTTACCAGAACCCGTTGGGCCAATCAACAAGATATTGCTCTTAGCCAATTCAACCATGGCATCGTCAGCGCCAATCTTCGCTTTTTTGCTGTCATTGGCTAAGGTTTGGCTAACTTTTAGACGCTTATAATGGTTATAAACGGCAACTGCTAGTGCTTTTTTAGCAGCGTCTTGTCCAATGACGTATTCATCAAGCTTGGCACGCAGCTCTTTTGGCGTTGGTAGCTTTTTATTGACCCAAGACGTATCAATGTCGCTGTCATCATCGCCATCTTCAGCGCTATCAGCGATCAAATCGGTACATAGCTCAATACATTCATTACAGATATTGGCATCGTCAGCGGCAATCAGCTGCTGTACATCGCTTTTGGCTTTGCCGCAAAACGAGCAATGCGGGGTGTTATCTTCTGCCATAAAAGGCGCTCCTAAAATTTAAAACTTACAAATATTTTGATTTTTTACATCAAAGCCAAAACGTATAACGCTCAGGCTTTTGATGCCCATCAAAGCTTTTGCTCTTATGCGGTAATTATAAAGAAGTAGGGCGGCGCTCTAATACTTCATCAACCAGACCGTATTCTTTGGCTTCTTTCGCATCTAACCAAAAGTCACGCTCAACGTCTTTTTCAATTTTCTCTAATGGTTGACCAGTACGTTCTGCCAAAATCTCATTTAAACGGGCACGCGTTTTTAGAATTTCACGCGCATTAATTTCGATATCGGTTGCTTGACCTTGCGCGCCGCCTGAAGGCTGATGAATCATGACACGAGCATTGGCAAGAGAGTAACGCTTGCCTTTTTGACCAGCCGCGAGCAAGAACGAGCCCATGCTATAAGCGCCGCCCATACAGATGGTCGATACTTCAGGTTTGATGAAGTTCATGGTATCAAAGATTGCCAAGCCCGCACTCACTGAGCCGCCTGGTGAATTGATATACAAGTGAATGTCTTTGTCTGGGTTTTCTGCTTCTAAAAATAGCAACTGTGCAACAATCAGATTGGCCATATGGTCTTCGACTTGACCGGTCAAAAAGATAACGCGCTCACGCAATAGACGCGAGAAAATATCAAACGAGCGTTCACCGCGAGAGGATTGTTCAACGACCATTGGTACTAATGCTGCATGCGCAGCTTGAGGGGCGCTTTGGGTATATTGCATGCCTTGTGCGTCATTATGCGCACTCATCAGCATATCAAAATGTGGGTTGGCAGTGATGCGATCATAATCTGTCATAAAGATGTCCTGTTTATAAGTACATAAAATAAAGGGATTGAAGCTAGCGAGCGGCTACGCTTGTATGGCTGCTCATCATGCTAGATGTTGCCGCTTTTTAATAATATTCGCTGGCTGGAATAATAAGCGCCAGATATCGCTAAAAATAATTGAGCTAATGGTAACTTTTTTATTGAGGCAATAGTAACTTTTTCATGTGAAAAATAATTTTCTATTTATAACATGAGTGCTATTAATAAAATGATTGACTCACTATTAATAAGGCGTCTGTAACCATTTATCAAGGGGCTTGGTTATAAACTGTCCATAAAGATAGCATATAAATCCCCAATAAAAATGCCCTAACATATATGTTAGAGCATTGCGTTAGAGCATGTTTAGATTGAGATTAGCAATTTGCCATTGAATGGCAAATTGCTAGGTTATCTCACTAAATTACATGCCTTGCTGCTGTTGTTGCTGTGCAGCTAATAGGTCTTGGTAGCTAACTTCTTTATCAGTTACTTTACCTTGCTCGATTAGATAATCAACCACTTGGTCTTCTAGTACCACAGACTCAATGTTCGCGCGCTGCTGCTTGTCATTGGTGTAATACTCGATTACTTCACTTGGATCTTCGTAGTTTTCAGCGGCTTCTTTGATGAAGGTTTCAACGCGTTCTTGATCGACTTCTAAGCCTTTGGTATCGATAACGCGAGCAACGATGATGCCAAGACGGGCAGCACGTAGCGCTTGCTCTTCAAATAGCTCATTTGGTAGCATGTCTTTATCGAAGCTATCAGCATTAGCACCAAACTGCTGAGAAAAACGTTGCATCATCATGTTGCGCTGACGCTCGATTTCTTGCTCTAGCATGGCGTTTGGTACGTCAAACTCGTTCTTTTCTAGCAATGCGTCAAAAGTCGCTTGCTTAACTTGGCTACGAGCCGCGTTTTTGATTTCGCGTTCCATGTTTTTGCGAACGTCTTCTTTCAACTTCTCAATGCCACCTTCTTTCACGCCGAATAGCTCAAGGAAATCTTCGTTGATTTCTGGTAGCTTAGATTTTTCAACCAATTTTACATTGATTTTGAACTGAGCTTCTTTACCCGCTAAGTTTTCAGCTTGGTAATCTTCTGGGAAAGTCACGTCGATAACTTTCTCTTCGCCAGCTTTCATGCCTTTGATACCCGCTTCAAAACCAGGAATCATCTGGTTGCTACCGATAACCAGTTTGAAGTCTTCAGCAGAACCGCCTTCGAATTTTTCGCCATCGATAGAGCCTTCAAAGTCAAAAGTTACTTGATTGCCTTTGTCCGCTTTACCTTTTTTCTCAACGAATTCTTCACGTTGCTTTTGAAGGTTTTCGATCATGGTGTCGACGTCTTCTTCGCTTACTTTAGCCGTGTGACGCTCAACTTCGATCTCATCGATACCTTGTACGTCTACTTCTGGGAAGATTTCAACAGTGGCTTGATAAACCAAGAAATCGTCTTCAAGTTTTACGTCGTCGATGTTAGGCATGCCAACCGCGCGGATGTCTTCAGATTTGATCGCTTCAAAAACGGTATCGCGGATCACATCGTTGATGACTTCTTGTTGAATGCCAGCACCGTACTGTGAACGGATGTGTGACATAGGGACGTTACCTTTACGGAAACCGTCAATCTTGGCAGTTTTCGCAACTTGGCGAATACGACCTTCGACTTTGTTTTGAATTTTTTCGACAGGTACTTTAACTGTCAATTGGGTTTCTTTATTAGATAACTTGTTGGTTGTGACTTGTAAATCTGTAGCCATGTTAATTACACCTTTAGGATTAAATAGTACGTTTGATTAAATAGTACTTAGGGTTAAATGGTAATAGACAAACCGTGCCTCAAATTACGGGCGTGTACCATGGGTTGCCGTTGGAATAAATAGGGGATAGCGATAGCGCAAAATGTCAAAGTCAGTACCTTGAGCAATCGCCTTTGGTCACCACTGGCGCTGACTGATACTAAAATGTGGAACGGTTATCTTAGTAATAGGCGCTATCAGATATCAATCATAAACCGTTAATGCACCGCATAATAACGCTTTTTGGTGAATTATACAGACAAATAACGGCTTTCAACAAAATTTTAAAAGTAGAACAGTATAATCTATCTGTTTATTAAAGTAAAAATTATCTCTTTATCGTCCATTCCTTTTGAATCTGCTACATCGTCAATCTCGCTTAAACTACGATTTGTACCTCTGCGCTAGACTTTCTTGTATCAGCATTAATAGCTAAAGGGTTAAATTGAATCGACTATAGCTTTTAGAGGTTATCTACAACGGCAACTGCGCCAATAATTGCTGAATCGCTTGACCACGATGACTGATACTGTTTTTATCAGCAGCGCTCAAGCTAGCCGCACTAGCTTGCAAGTCAGGTAACCAAAACAATGGATCATAACCAAAGCCGCCGTCACCATGCGCTGTCTCTGAAATCTCACCATGCCACAATCCTTGAGCGATAATCGGTAGCGGATCATCAGCATGGCGCACCATCGCCAGTACGCAAACAAATAACCCTTTAATAGGCTCGTTAGCCTGCTCAGTACGAATAGGCTGCAAGTCAGCGATGAGCTTGGCGTTGTTTTTACCATCATTACCATGCTCACCAGTATAGCGAGCGGAGTAGATGCCCGGTGCGTTACCTAATACTGGCACACATAATCCTGAATCATCAGCAATCGCAGGCAATCCGCTGATACGGCTGGCATGACGTGCTTTAATAATAGCGTTTTCTACAAAGCTCAACCCATCTTCAATCGCATCGTCGATATCAAGCTGACCTTGCGGGATGATCGTCACATCCAAATCTGCCTCGGCAAACAGCCTTTTAAACTCAGCCAGTTTGCCTTTATTATTACTGGCGAGCACCCATTGATTATCAGGAGTCGATTGGGTGAAGGATCGTGAGGTATTCGTGGTGCTCATAGGGTTATTCCGTTATGTCATTATTAAGAATATGGTTAATGAAAGTATCATTATTGAAAGTATGATCGGTTTTTAAATTATAGCGGTATCTTAATGCCAATTTCATCAGTTTATCAGTCAGCTAAGTGCCTAGCACGATTGTCATGGCAAGGCATTCTGCGCTTAGTCTATAGACAACCAAAGGCTATACTAACAGTGTTATCCATAACATTTGGTAACTGATATTTGTCGCCACTGTTGCTATAATAGCCGCCAAGCTACCGTGAATGATATCTTATGGCTTGTGAATATTAAGTTAATAAATGCTTATGAAGTCAAGCACTTGGCTTTTGAGCAAACAGTAACAAAAGTAAGTTAATTTTGGATTCATAATAATACGTGATACTGTGTTAAACAATAAACGGTATTAAGCAATAACATTCATTTCAAACAATAAACTCAGCCAATTTAGTCCGTTATTTTATCGTGTTTTTTATGATGTAAAAATAGCGTAAAATTCAGTTTCCATAATGAGTTTTTATCAAATGACGGCTAAAAACAGCAAGGATAAAATAACTATGTCAAACATTACTTTACCAGAGCTACCATACGCAAAAGACGCACTAGAGCCACATATCAGTGCCGAGACGCTAGAGTATCATCACGACAAGCATCACAATGCCTACGTGACTAAGCTCAACGAATTGCTACCAGGTTCTGGTCTAGAAGACAAAACATTGCCAGAAATCATCGTGGCAACCGCTAAAGATGACAGCAAGCAAGGTATGTTTAACCAAGCAGCCCAAGTATGGAACCACACGTTCTACTGGAACTGCATGACGCCAACCAATGGCGGCGGCGAACCTACTGGCGATCTAAAAGCTAAAATCGAAGAAGACTTCGGTAGCTATGACAAATTCCGTGAAGAGTTCAAAAACGCAGCATTGACTCAGTTCGGTTCAGGTTGGGCATGGCTAGTCGCTGATAAAGTCGGTGGCAAATTGTCTATCGCCAAAACTGCTAACGCTGACACGCCACTTGCACATGACCAAATCGCGGTATTGACTTGTGATGTATGGGAACATGCGTACTACATCGATTATCGTAACCGTCGTCCTGATTATGTTGACACGTTCCTAGACAAGCTAGTGAACTGGGACTACGCAAATGCTAAATATAAAGGTCAAGATGCTGGTGTTGAAGAGTAATCTTTAACACTTAAGGTTTTGATTTGAAAAAAGGACGCTGAGAGGCGTCCTTTTTTTTGTATTTTCTAAAGATATAACTGTTTATTCAGAGTTAAGAGTCTGTATAGACGTAGTCAATGTTTTAACGTTTTTTGGTCTAGTCAATTCCAAAACCAAACCCAGTCAAATGAAACCCAATACAGTACTACAGCTAAAGTGCCTATAACCAATATGTAAGAGAAGAAATCTAAGAATAGAGTCCAATATATATGAAGTTTAGAGTACCACCATTCCATACCTTTAATAGTATAGTTTTCGGGCATTACAAGCCGTGCTCTAATGTGGTCACTACTAGAATAGTTATTCGAATGAGTCTCAAATAGTTTTAATATGTTGTAGTATGAATCTCTAAAACCATCATAAGATACTTGACTATATGGTTGATTTAGAAATGGATGTATCTTTTGTTTAAGTTCACCAAGCTGTGTTGCGCATGAATACATTTTTTCAGATAAATTTGAGTAATCATTTTTATCAATTAAAAGTGAGTAAACTAATACTGCGATGGTCGAAAAAATCTGAATCAATGTTACTAAGTCATTGTTTATATTTTTTCCAAGGCTATAAGCTTGCATCAATGATATAAGAATTAATCCTAAAGAAATTACCACAACTGTATAAGTTGAATATTTGCTATGAAGTCTCAGACGGTCAGATGCATTGAATCTTGTTTTTGAAGTTGCATCTATTTTCTTATATAGATTATTAAAACTTTCCTCTTTCTTTAATGTTTTTTCCGTACTCAAGCTTGATTCCTCGCTAAAAAATATGAGATTTCCGTAATATACTTACTAATTTGTTAGCTATTGTAGGGTGTGGTTTTAATTAGCCGTTGAATGGTGAGTTGCACTTCGCAAACTATACTCTACAGCACCTCAAATCCAAACTTACCCAACGCTTCCCTCAACATCGCAATATTATAATACGCATGCGCGTTGACGGTATTTTGAAAGAAGATATAGAGCGTATCAAAATGCTGACGCTGATTATCAATCGCTTGCGCCCAATCCTGCATTTCCGCCTCGCTGTAGCGATAATCATGGCGGTCGGCAGCGCTCATCGCATCCCACCAGTTTAGATTATTACCATGCATACGCAGGTAACCAGTTCGCTCGGTAAATATCAATCGTGATGGCGGCAGTCCGCTGACTTTGGGGTAATCGACACTACACCAAATGAGACCTTGCTCGCTAAAGCTATCGACCACTTGCGGGGTATGCCAGCCATTATGACGAAACTCAACGGCTAATGGATAATCCTTAAACCAACTGACCAGATTTGCGAGATACAGCCGATGCTCGCGGGTACGATCAAAGCCATGTGGAAATTGTAATAATAATGGCGCTAGAGCATCTGCTTCGATAAGAGGGGATAAGGCATTTAAAAACGCTTGCGCATGTTCAGCAGTGCCCTTACGCGCATGAGTGAAGTCCTGATGCAGCTTGACGGCGAACTTCAATTCACTATCTGCTTCGGCATAGGCCTTATTGACCATACCGGCAAAGGCTTTTTGTCCGATAGGCGCGTAGAAGGTGCTATTAATCTCGACCGCGCCGTATTGTTTGGCGTACTCGCGTAAGAAGTCCGTTTTCTTTGCGCCCGTTGGATACAGCGTACCGAGTAGATCGGTATCGCTATAGCCACCAGTGCCAAGATAAATACGCGGGGTAGGGTTACTGTCCATGTTGACCACTCCTTACCGTTCTTTGATAATTAAATTTGTGACTATTTTTTACGTGCCCATAGCCATTCTATTAATGCCAGTAAAGCATCGTTGTTTGCGTCACTGCCAAGCTCGCTACTGCTTGATTCATGACGACTCATTTCACGAATGATGGCTGTGCGTCCGTCATTAAATAGCGATTGCGCATAGCTGGTCGCGTCTTCGACACCCATCAATTTCACATAGGTGGATTTGTCTAATTTTTCATCGCTGCCAGCAGGTTTGCCAAGCGTATCGGTGCTAGTCGTCACATCTAAGATATCGTCTTGTACTTGAAAGGCGAGACCAATATGCTGGGCGCACTCTTGTAATGCCATACGCTGTGGAGCGGTCGCACCAGCACAGATGCCGCCCATAAGCATAGCGGCTTCAATCAATGCGCCGGTTTTATCACGGTGAATAGCTTCTAGATCGCCTTGTGAAATATTAGTACTAGCCTCAGCATTCAGGTCAAGCATTTGACCAGAAACCATACGCCGTGCACGTGGTGCAAATATTGCGATAAGCTGGCTTGAGATGGCTGAATCAAAGGGTGCAAAAGTGGGCAGCTCTGCGGTCAATACTTCAAAGGCTAATGTTTGCAATACGTCGCCAGCGAGTAGGGCGGTTGATTCTTCAAAGACGATATGCGCCGTTGGCTGACCACGGCGCAAGTCATCATCGTCCATACAGGGCAAGTCATCATGTACCAACGAATAAGTATGCAGCAGCTCCACCGCCAATGCCGCACGGCGCGCCATATCATAATCGGAGTCGTTTTCTAATAGCGACGCCAAATCATTATTTTGCTGAATTTGCTTAGCTTCTTTATCAGGGTTTTTATCGGCATCGTTTGCATTATCATTAATATTGGTGTGATTAACACTATCAAAGGCACTGGCAACCAATAGTGGACGTACCAATTTACCTTGACCGGTCATCACATAACGACAGGCATCAATCAGTGGGCTTGGCAGCTCAGCGTAAGAAAACAGCACGTCGATATCTTGTGCAAGTTGCGCGCGAACGGCACTGTGAAATTGCTCGGTGTTGTTATTAAAGCTAGTAAAAGATACAAGTCTTGAAGGCATAAGGCTTTCAGGTATAAAGCTTGGCGTAGAAGAAACAGTCATAACCCAACCATTTATCAGGTGAATAATAAAAATATCGCTAGTGTAGCATGATAGATTATATAGCTTATGGGCTGAGCATCATCAATGCCATATTTTTGGCAGCTTGCTGTTAAAAATTCGATTAAGTACACCGAAATAATGCAACAAGCCCTCGTTACGTATTGGTGATTTAACTTAGTCAGTGGATATGTTTTGATAAAGAATCACGTTAAGCGTGTGACGGCGTGTGACCATAAGCATCTGTCATTATAATCTTTAAAAGACGAATTTTTAGTATACAATTTCAGTATACAAACCGTCACTTAAAGCACATTACTAGTCAGGTAAAGGGCTGCTGCTGATTTAAGAGTGACTTGCGAGTATGGTATTAGCTTGTGACAGTTAGGGGCATAATCCCCTACACTAATTGGCGTAAAAATGATCTGATGATTTAGGGCTAGAGGTTTGCGTGCTTATTTCAGCGAAAAATTTGCTCAACTCTCAGTCCATATTTTTAATGTCAGTATGTTCAATATCAGTACTGGTCACAATATATATAAATGAAGCGCCGTATTCACTTGTGCTAACGCAGTAATATTAAGCATAAAAAATGAATATATAACCATGAGCGCTGGATAATAAAGACATCTTCACTGCTTACTCTATACTGACTTTATAACACAGTATATTGGCAGTGTTATTACTCGTTTTACTAACAATAACTGGCTATGACCTTTAATTTTAAAACTTTTAATTTTAAAACGTAGTTTTCGTTATATAGCAAGGAGTTCCAAATGGTATACCAAGGAAATCGCATCACGGTGACAATGCTAGAGGATGGCATCGCCAACATGCAGTACAACGCCGAAAATGAGAGCGTGAACAAGTTTGATGCTGAAACCAATAAGCAATTTGGTGAAGCGGTTACTGCTTTAGAAAAAGCCGACGACGTCAAAGGTTTAATCGTGACCTCAGGTAAAGGCGTCTTTATCGCTGGTGCTGATATCACAGAATTCGTTGGCTCTTTTAAAAAGCCAGAAAGCGAGATTAAAGATTGGGTCGTAGGTATCAATGATGCCTTTAACCGCTTTGAAGACCTGCCTTTCCCGAAAGTAGCCGCCATCAATGGCGCGGCGCTTGGCGGTGGTTGTGAGATGACCTTGGTTTGTGAATATCGCGTCATGAGCGACAAAGCCATCATCGGTCTACCAGAAACGCAATTGGGTATCTTCCCAGGTTTTGGTGGTACGGTTCGTAGTACGCGTGTCATCGGTATCGATAATGCGCTTGAGCTGATTGCGACTGGTACACCAAAAAAACCACTTGATGCGCTAAAACTAGGCTTGGTTGATGCCACTGTTGCTGCTGATGACTTGCAAGATGCTGCCATTGATTTGGTCAAAAAATGTATCTCAGGTGAGCTTGATTGGAAAGCGAAGCGTGAAGAGAAGCTGGTTCCAGTTAAATTAAATCAGCTTGAGCAAGCGATGGCATTTAACAGCGCAAAAGGTATGATCTTTGCCAAAGCCAATCCTAAACAATATCCTGCGCCAGCACTGGCTATCGCTGCGATGGAAAAACACGTTAACTTACCACGTGATAAAGCAATCGAAGTAGAAGCGGCTGGTTTTGCAAAAGCGGCGAAAACCCCACAAGCAGAAAGCTTGGTCGGTTTATTCTTAAGCGATCAGTTGGTTAAAAAATTAGCCAAACAGCACAGCAAAAAAGCACATGAAATCAATGAAGCGGCCGTACTAGGCGCAGGCATCATGGGCGGCGGTATCGCTTATCAAGCAGCCAGCAAAGGCTTGCCAATCATCATGAAAGACATCAAGTCTGAGCAATTAGACCTTGGTATGGGCGAAGCCAGCAAATTACTGGGTAAAATGGTCGATCGCGGCAAAATGACCCCAGCAAAAATGGGCGAAACGTTAAGCCGTATCCGTCCTACTTTGAATTATGGCGATTTTGCTGAGACTGATATCGTTATCGAAGCAGTGGTAGAAAATCCAAACGTGAAGCGTGCGGTACTAAAAGAAGTAGAAGGTCTAGTAAAAGACGACTGTATCCTAGCGTCAAACACCTCGACCATCTCTATTACTTATCTGGCTGAAGCACTTGAGCGTCCAGAAAACTTCGTCGGTATGCATTTCTTTAACCCAGTACATCGTATGCCATTGGTTGAAGTTATCCGTGGTGAGAAATCCTCTGAAGAAGCGATTGCGACGACTGTTGCGCTAGCGTCTAAAATGGGCAAAGTGCCAGTTGTGGTTAATGACTGCCCAGGTTTCTTAGTGAACCGTGTATTGTTTCCATACTTTGGTGCGTTTGATTTGCTCCTCAAGCAAGGTGCAGATTTTGCTCATGTCGATAAAGTCATGGAAAAATTCGGCTGGCCAATGGGTCCTGCTTATCTAATCGACGTTGTTGGTTTAGATACTGGTGTTCATGGCGCAGAAGTCATGGCAGAAGGTTTCCCTGACCGCATGAAGCCTGATTATAAAGGCGCGATTGAGCTTTTATATGAAAACAAACGCCTAGGTCAGAAAAACGGCGTTGGTTTCTATAAGTATGAAATGGACAAACGCGGCAAGCCAAAGAAAGTTGCTGACGAAGCCACTTACGAGCTGCTAAAAACTACCACAGATAGCGACAAGCAGACCTTTGATGATCAAGCGATTATCGACCGCACCATGCTTGCTTTCTGTAATGAAACTGTCCGTTGCCTAGAAGACAATATCGTCAGCACGCCGTCAGAAGCTGATATGGCGATGATTATGGGCGTTGGTTTCCCGCCATTCCGCGGTGGTCCTTGTCGTTATATCGACCAAATGGGTCTAGATAACTACTTGGCACTGTGTGAAAAATACGCCCATCTTGGGAAAGCTTATGAAGCACCGCAAAAGATTCGCGATATGGCAGCAGCAGGCGAGACTTTTTACGCCACGGCGTAATAGACAGTCATTACTAGGATAAAGTGCCGTACGTTTGCTATTTAGGCTGAGAAAAATTAATTTATCACTACTCTTTAGTAGCAAGATTCTTTAATGGCAAGCGTACGATTATAGTTAGGGCGTGTCCTCAATTCAATCGATTATTATCTAAATGGACTAAAAATGGCTAAATTTTGCCAAACATCGTCAACTAGCTTATTAATATCTCGATATTATTTGCGCTACTTTCCTTGTTTGACGGCAATTTATCTCATTTTTACCCCCATTTTTAAAATGAGGACACGCCCTAGTTTCAGTTAGGGTTAGTACAAGGAAATCGAGCACAGAGGTACGTATTGTACGTTAAGCGAGATTGACGAATTAATAGCACTAAAGTGGACTGACTATACTGACAATAAAAATTGAAAAGGAAGATAGTATGACAATTTTAAGTCCAAAAGACGTGGTCATCGTAGATGGCGTACGCTCAGCGATGGGTAAAACCAAAAACGGTATGTTCCGCCATGTCCGCGCTGATAGCATGTCTGCCGAATTGGTACGTGCATTGGTTGAGCGTAACGACTTTGACACACGTGACGTCGAAGACATTATCTGGGGTTGTGTCAATCAGACACTAGAGCAAGGCTTAAACATCGGTCGTAACATCGGCTTGCTTGCTGGTATTCCAAAGACTGCTGGCGGTCAAACCGTTAACCGTCTGTGCGGTTCATCTATGCAGGCGCTACATACTGCTGCGGCTCAGATCATGACCGGTCAAGGTGATGTATTCATCATCGGTGGTGTTGAGCATATGGGTCACGTCGGCATGATGCATGGCGTTGATCTGAACCCTGAAGCGTCAAAGCACTATGCAAAAGCCTCAAACATGATGGGCTTAACTGCTGAAATGCTAGGTCGTATGAATAATATCACTCGTGAAGAGCAAGATGCCTTTGGTCTTGAGTCGCATCGCCGTGCATGGGCTGCGACCACCGAAGGTCGTTTTGACAATGAAATAATCGGTATCGAAGGTCATGACGAAGAGGGTCGCTTGCAACTATGTACTGTTGATGAAGTGATTCGTCCTGATGCGACAATGGAGCAAATGCAAAAGCTACGTCCAGCCTTTGATCCAGTAGGCGGTACAGTAACTGCTGCGACCTCATCTGCATTATCTGATGGTGCCTCAGCAATGCTGATCATGAGCGCGCAAAAAGCCAAAGAGCTAGGTCTTAAACCTCGTGCTCGTATCCGTAGCATGGCTATTGCTGGTTGTGACGCCGCTATCATGGGTTATGGTCCTGTACCTGCGACTCAAAAAGCCCTTAAGCGTGCTGGCATGAGCATCGATGATATGCAAACCATCGAGCTAAACGAAGCCTTTGCAGCGCAAGGTTTGTCAGTACTAAAAGCATTGAATTTGACGGATAAGCAAGACATCGTCAACATCAATGGTGGCGCGATTGCACTAGGTCATCCACTAGGGTGTTCAGGCGCTCGTATCACAGTGACATTGCTAAACGCCATGGAGCAATCAGATACCGAAATCGGTCTAGCGACCATGTGTATCGGTCTTGGTCAAGGTATCGCGACGATTATTGAGCGTGTTTAATTTTTATCTAATCTCCAAATAGCAGTAAATATTAATAAAGCTGATATTTGTCGATTAAATTTGTACTAATGTCTTGTAAAATGAGCGTCTCTCACTTAATGTTGGAGGCGCTTTTTTTTGTTTAAATCATAGTAATGAAAGGTAGAGTATAAATGTCACATCAGAAATCATTAGATAAGAGGAGCTTAGATTTAGAGGCGTTTAAGTTAAAAATGCGTTATATCTTTCTTCCTTTTTTAGGTTTTAGTATTGGCGCCATTTTATTCTACAACATCATAAGATGGATATTGGACATCTGTCTAGGGATATGACCTCTAAAAGATACGGTCTGGAATTTAATTCTTCCAATAATTATCAGTGTTATTTTAGTGCTTGTCATAATGCGAACAAGGATTCGACTGCTAAGATTTGAATTATTTGACGATAATAGCGCTAATGTATTTTACTTGGTGATGATACTTGCTTTATTTCCGCCTATATCAATCAGTCAAGCTTACTTATATGAAGCAGCATATGACATTATTGATATAAGTAATATAAGTGACATTAAATTATATCCAAAACAAAAATATTTCCAAGTTGATAATAAAAGTGTGGAGAAACAAGGGATTGTTTCTTACTTCAATACTAGGGAGATGGGGAAATCTAGACAAGAGTTAAAAATATACTTATATTTTGCCACCCCTTTTTATGGAGATAAAGATATCTGGTGGGTACATGTTTTTACTAAGGTTATTGATAATAACCTCAACGAAAAAGAGAAAATCCAACAGATAGTAAGTTTTACAAAGGCTTCTAGACAACAATATGCAAATGAAGAGATATCTGCTGCTGATTATTTTGAAAAATTGCAAAACTCAGATACTAAGCATGGTTATTTAGAAGCGATTAGATTGTCAGGTCAGCAACATATTAATGACCCAATAATACTTGTATCTCAGTTGGGCACACTTAACGAAAAAGCAGATAAAGAGTTAGCAAAATTCTTTAGGTTTTTTATCATTGGAATGTTTATTTGCTTACTATTAGTCTTAAAAGCAACGATTGATAAAAAAGCATTTCAACAGTTTAAGGTACGCTAGATTAGTGGTGATAGTGCATGGATGATAATAACAAGCGAAGCCAGTATAGGTATAAGAATAAAAATAGAAGCAGAAACAAAAAAAGAGTAAGTAAAAGGGATAAACAGAAGCGAATACAAAGCCTAAGCGCTAAAGAATCGATCAAACTAAAACTAAAGCAAGTATTCTTGCCATATTTAGGTCTTAGTATCCTGACCATTCTACTTTTCGGTGCTTTACGTTGGTTGCTAGATATTTATCTAGATATTCTACCTTTAAAGGAAGGCTATTGGGATTTTGGTATTCCTTTTCTCTTATCTGTTTTAGTCGTTAGTATTTGGATGTGGCCGAGGTACGAGCTTTTGACCTTAAGGTGGGTTAAGCGTAGTAGTTCAGGCTACTTTTTTATAACGATGGTTTTAGCATTAGTGATACCGCTCGTTCTCAGCCAAAACTATTTGTCCAAAGCGGCTTACGAGGTCATTGAAGTAGATAGCTTGAATGATATTCGTCATTATCCAAAGCAAAAGTATTTCAGAGTAAATGATTTTGAGCCACTCAAATTAGAGAGCGTTTCTTTTATAGAAACACAAGTAATCAGTGGACGAAATTTTGACTCAACATTGCATATTGATTATTACATTGCGACGCCATTTATAGCCGCGGAGAATATTTGGCTAGGTGCTAGCTACCACACGAAATACGATAATCGCGCAGACCAAAGTATTAAAGACAGTCAATATTCAGCGTTTATTAACGACTCGCGCCATAAGTACGCAGCCAAAGACTTCTCTAATATCAGCTACTTTAAGAAACTTAAATCATCAAATAGCAGAAATGCTTACTTACACACGATTTCTACGGCTAATAGGCAATCTAATTTGCCACACTTGGTATTATTACCTGAAACAGGATTACTTACTGATAGCTTAGATCGTGATTTTGTTTGGGGATTTGGTTCGTTTTTTATTGGTATGGTGCTGTGCTTGTTGCTCGTTCTCGCAGCAGAGTTTGATAGTCAAGAAAAGAAAGGTACGCAAAAACATATACAAAAGCGAAAACATATACAAAAACAAAAGCCTGTAAAAAAACGAGCACCAGTAAGTGATGTATCAAAAAGCCTAGTAGTTTGGTTTAGAAGTAATAAAGAGCGACCTGCGACGTTGGTGTTAATACTGACCTGTATAGGTACATTTATACTGACCGTATTCATGGGTATGGATATCATTGACCCTTTATCTAGACAGGTAAATAGTGTAGGTGGGTTGACGATGGACGCGCTGCAAGCTGGTAAGTATTGGCGGGTAGTGACATCGCTTTTTGTACATGCAGGAATTATGCATTTAGTAATGAGTTTGGGGATGCTGTTTGCGACAGGTTATATTTTGGAAAAAGTATTGGGTCCTATACGTTTTGCGATGGCCTTTTTTATATGTGGTATTTTTGCTAATGTTTTAGGGGTGCTATATTTTGATATGGACATGGCAGGTGTTTGGGGTGCTACATTTGGCTTGTTTGGTATCGCGATACCGTTGGTGGCCTTTAAGATTTTTAATAAAAAATATCGAGAGCTATTCGGTGGTACTATCGCTGCGATATTAATCATTACTTTAACCAGCATGTTCTTTGCATTTATAAACACGCTCATTTATATGGTGTATTATCTTTTAACCTTGTGTTTTGGTATTGTTTTCGGTGTGGTCATAGTCATGACTCAAAAACAGTCTTTATTACGTAATGCTAGGCGTCATAATATATAGTTATTGGCTATTCATAATCAAAAACCTACGCTAAGCAGTATGAATCAAACGTGATGAATTGTTATTAATCATTATTAGAGACTATCTCCATTGACGCCCTCAGCAAACTATGACTAAATAAGAGTAAGGCTAATAAAGACAATATCAATGATAAAATTAACATAGCCTTTAACAATAAAGTCAGCCGTACAAGGAGTGTGCCATGTCTACTATGATTACCGATCGTACCTATCGAATCGCTCGCGAAAATACCCAAGCGATGATAATCGATGTTCAAGAACGCTTAACACCGCATATTTATGACCATGAAAATATCGTCAAAAAAACAGTGACGCTTATTAAAGGTCTACAAGCACTGAATATTCCTATCATGCTCAATGAACAGTATAAAAAAGGGCTCGGCGATACGCTACCTGAAATACGCGAGGTGTTAGAAGGCGATAACGCCAAAAGCTTTGAAAAGGTCACTTTTAGCGCTTGTGATAATGATGATTCGTGGCATTATTTAGCGCAGCAAAATCGAAGTATTGTTTTGCTATTTGGCGTAGAGACACATGTCTGTGTACTACAAACAGCGCTTGATTTGCTAGATAATGGTATGCAGCCGGTTATTATTGGTGATGCGGTCGGCTCACGCTTCCCATATGATAAAAAGCAAGCGATTCGCCGTATTCGCCGTGCTGGTGGCGTGATTACCACGGTTGAAACCATTCTGTTTGAGCTTTGCCGTAGTAGTCAAGACCCTGCTTTTAAAACCATTAGTAACTTGATTAAATAGCTCTTTTATTCAAAATAGAACCGATAGCGCTTACTCACATAAGCGCTATTTTTTATAGTGGTGCTAATTAGCTATAGGTTGACATGCTCTTTTATAGCGCTCATAAAATGTATAATACTTGCTTATGCGTAAAGGTAAAATGAAGCGCTATATATTCGTAGAAAAATTAAGAGAAAATTTATGCCATCAACCAAACCCCTTTTATTAACCAACCCAACGCTTGCCTCAAACATTGATATAGATCATGTTACTCATTTCTTATTAGAGCTTGATGCGCTTAAACGTATCAATCGTCGTAGCTATGTGACGCATACCACACGCAAAGAAAACTCTGCCGAACATTCATGGCATTTAGCCATGGCGTGCTGGTCTATCGCTGAACAGTTTGAGCTAGATGTCAATCATGAAAAACTACTCAAGATGGCATTGGTACATGACTTGGGTGAGATTGACGCTGGCGATACGTTTTTATTCGCAAACAGTCGTAGCGAGGCGCACATTGAAGAACGCGCTGGTATTGCTCGATTGCAAGCTGAGCGTGGCAATGGCATCATGGATTTAAATGAGATTTGGGAAGAGCAGGAGACGGGTAGTAGTAAAGAAACCCAGCTGATCAGAGTGGTTGATCGCTTATTGCCTTTTTTATTGAATTTAAATACCAATGGAAAAACGTGGATTGATGCTAACATCACGCGTTCGCAAGTGACTGCGGCACTTGCTTTTATCAAAGACAGCTTTCCTTCCATTCATGATTGGCTATCAAAAAATATCGACTATGCGACCCAGCAAGGATGGTTGGTTGATGCTTAAGTAAAGCCATCATTTTGCCGTTTACATGTTTGCAAATATTTGTATTTTTTAAATATTAAAGTATTTAGAATTAGCTAAATGAGCGATTAAGTACATTATATAGAGAGATTATTAAATGAGAGTCACTGGCACTTATAAGGTTTTTGCTAAATCGCTCGTCTTTGTTAGCCTATTAACTTTGGCGCAACTAACTCAGGCTGCCGCACCTATTAGTAATGGTGATAAACTGGCGCACGATGCCAAAAAACAGATCGGCATTACCACTAGCTATGATCCTGCTTACCGCAAGTTGGATTTTCCGCGTGGCGATGTGCCGATAGAAACTGGCGTCTGTACCGATGTTATCGTCCGTGCTTATCGCTTGCAAAATATAGATCTACAGCAATTAGTCAACCATGATATGAAGTCAAATTGGTCGGCTTATCCAAAGACTTGGGGGCTCAAATCAACCGACAAGAATATCGATCATCGCCGAGTGCCCAATCTTGAAGTGTTTTTTGCGCGTCACGCAAAGACATTATCGACGACTGATAAAGCCAGTTTTCAAGCAGGGGATGTGGTGACGTGGCGGCTACCGAATGGTAATTTGCCGCATACAGGTATCGTCTCCGATAAAGTCGCTGCGGATGGTACACCGCTGATTATTCACAATATCGGACGCGGCACGCAAGAAGAAAATATCTTATTTGCTTATCCTATTCTCAAACACTTTCGTTATTAACTACTTTCATTATTAACTAGGGTGTGTCATCAATTAGATTGTGAGGCTTAAAATGAGAAAAATTGTAGATAAACAAGGAAGAAATTGTCGTTAATATGAACATATTGACAAAATTTCTGACGATGTTTAGCAAAATTTAGCCATTTTAAGACCACTAAATGTATTCATGTGCTAATTGATGACACGCCCTAATATGTTGCGATAAGATAATTACCCACAATAAAAAGCTCAGTTCAACATAGATTAGGATGCTGATCTGAGCTTTTTTGAGTCGTTAAATCGCTTGCCTATAGGGTGTTAGCGACACCCAATAGCTGTCCCATTTTTACCACACTATCGGCTTTCATACTGTCTTGCCAATCCGCTTTTGCGCCTTTTGGTAGAATGACAATTGCGGTTGAGCCTAAATAAAAACGACCCAGCTCGTCGCCTTTCTTAAAGCTCATATTGTGCTCAGCTTCTTGAATATCATCAGTGCGGGCAATTTTACCAGTCGCCACTGTTTCGATACCAGCGACAATCATCGCCCCAACCATCACCACCGCTGCTTTGCCATATTCTGTATCAAACAGACAAACCAAGCGTTCATTACGCGCAAATAAGTCCGGCACGTTCGCCGCCGTAGTATTGTTGACCGAAAACAGCGTGCCCGGTACATAACGGGTTTTGGTTAGAGTACCGGCGAAGGGCATATGTACACGGTGATAGTTACTGGGCGCAAGATAAACCGTCGCAAAACTGCCATCCGCAAAATAGCGGCCATCTTCACTGTCAGCAAGCAGTTGACCAACGTCATAATAGCGACCTTTTGCTTGGAGCAATTTATGGTCGTCAATTTGACCCAACTGCGAGATAATACCATCGGCAGGACTGACGATACCATGAGGCGTCATGTCGATAGGGCGCGCGTCTTCTTTTAGCTCACGAGTAAAAAAATCGTTAAAGCTCTCATAGGCGTTGAGACTTTGGCGCTCATACTCGTCCAAGCTGACGTTATAGGCTTTAGCAAAGCTACGGATAAACGTGCGTTTAACATAAGGATGGCGGCTAGCGGCTAGACGCCCAGCAACTTTACTCAGTTGCTGCTGCGGGACAAGCTGTTGTAAAGTAGTGAATACATTCATAATGAGGCTACCAAAATAGGGTGTGATGTAATAATTAATAAGCAAGAGAATGGCCGTATTTTATCATGGACGGCGTATTATTGTATGGGCATAATTGGTAAGGAATCCGTAAATGAAAGCACTTATACAGCGCGTACGCCGTGCTAGTGTCACCGTCGATGCGCAGTGTGTTGGTACGATTGAGCAAGGCATATTGGCTTATATTGGTTTAGGGCCTGATGACGACCTAACAAGCGCCCAGCGCATGGTAGATAAAATCCTCACCTATCGTATTTTTGACAATGATGATGATCCTGCCAAGTACGGCAAACTGGATAAAAATGTCCAGCAAGTTGGTGGCGGACTATTATTGGTATCACAGTTTACGCTAATGGCAAAAACAGACAAGGGTCGTCGCCCTGACTTTGGTGGTGCGATGGCACCTGATGCGGCTCAAGCATTGTTTGCGCAATTGGTCGCCTATGCCAACACGCAACATTCAAACGTGGCAACTGGTCAGTTTGGCGCTAATATGCAAGTGTCGAGCGTCAATGATGGGCCATTGAATTTCTTGTTAGAAGTGAATTGAGTAAACTAAGCATTAGCCGTCACGAGACCTATGAACCGCTTAAAAGTTGAATGTCATTAAACTGTCATAATTACCCCGTTTAATAGAGAGCAGCAGGCGAGCATTTATCGCCTTTTTTGTCAGCCAAATGTTGTCCTCTAACACTGAGAATGCCGTATGTATAATGAGCAAATTTTGATTGTTGAAGATGAACCGGCGATTCGTGAAATGATCGTCATGACGCTAGAGATGGCGGGATTTGATAGTCTGCAGGCAGCGGATGTATCTGAGGCGCACCAACAAGTGGTCGATCACCGCCCTGCGCTGATTTTGCTAGATTGGATGCTACCCGGCGATAAAAGTGGCATTGATTTTTGCCGATTGCTCAAAAACGATGAGCTACTTGCTGAGATACCAGTCATTATGTTGACGGCTAAAAGTGAAGAGGACAGCAAGGTGCATGGCCTCGATGCTGGTGCTGATGATTATATGACCAAGCCTTTTTCGACACGTGAGTTGATATCTAGAATCAAAGCAGTATTGCGGCGTAGTAACGCGCTCAGTAGTGATAAATCTATCGAAATCGGCAATCTGAGCCTTGATCCCAAAAGTCAGCGGGTGACAGCGGCTGGTAAAGTGGTTGATGTTGGTCCTACGGAATATCGATTACTGGCATTTTTTATGAGTCATCCAGAGCGTGCCTATACGCGGACGCAGCTGCTAGACCAAGTATGGGGCGGTAATGTATATATCGAAGATAGAACCATTGATGTGCATATCAAACGTTTGCGGACATTATTACGACCGCATCAATGTGATACGTTGATACAGACAGTACGTGGGACAGGCTATCGATTTTCTAGCTTTATTGAACCAATTTAACTGACGGTTTTTATTCGCTATAAAAGCAGCATGTTAATCGCAGCACAGTGAAAAACGGCGAATAGTGATAAGGATGATGGATGAACACCCTAATATCGGCTCAAGGCGACCAACAAAATAAGTCACTGCTAGCAACTCAGCAGAATACAACGGATCAACTCAAAAAAATTAGAAGCGCACTACGCGCATTGCGAGATGCGGTGGTTTTGCTCAATGACGATGATGGGCTTGAATGGTGGAATCAGGCCGCCGAAGATTTAATGTTGTTACAGTTGTCAGATAAAGGTAAGTGCATTTTTGACTTTATTAGTGCGCCTGAATTTCGTCAGTATTATCAGGCAACGATCAACCCTAACGATGGTGCTCAGGATGGTGTACACATTGTCTCGTGGCGCGCGCCCAAGCGTTATCTAAAGTGTGAGCTCACGCCTTTTGGCGATGAGAAGCTGCTCATCATTTATGATGTGACGCGCTTGCATCATTTAGAAGAGATGCGCCGCGATTTTGTGGCGAATGTCTCGCATGAGTTACGCACACCGTTGACCGTCATGATGGGTTATCTAGAAAATTTTTCGGATCAGCCAGATATGCCGCCGCATTGGAAGCGCGGGTTTGAGCTGATGAGCCAACAGACTGCGCGTATGAATAGAATTGTGAATGACTTATTGCTGTTATCTCGCATCGAAATCGAAGAAACCCACGAGCTTAACTATATTGACATGACCAAGCTGCTGACCCATGTTTATGATGATGCGCAAGCGTACAATCAAGAATATGGGCATACCATTCACTTGCAGATAGACACTTATGACGGACTATATGGCTCAGAGATGTATCTAAATAGTGCGCTTTCTAATCTGGTGATTAATGCCATCAAATACACGCCCAAGGGCGGTAATATCGCCATTAGCTGGACAAAAACGTCAGAAGGTTGCCGATTTGCCGTCGAAGACAACGGTATTGGTATTGCACCTGAGCATATCGCACGGTTGACGGAGCGCTTTTATCGTATTGATAAAGGTCGTAGTCGGGCGACTGGCGGCACAGGGCTAGGTTTGGCAATCGTTAAACACGTCTTGTATCAGCATGAAGCCAATTTACAAATTGAATCAGTAGAAGGGGTAGGCTCGACGTTCAGTATGGTTTTCCCAGCTGCCCACATTAGATCAGCTGCGATACCCTAATATTTTTGTAAAAGTGGATAGGGGTTCACTGCACTGCCATTGATATAAATCCCGTAATGGACGTGCGGCGGCGTACCTTTTGCATTGCCACTGTCGCCGACGTAGCCGATGATATCGCCTACATTAACCCAGTCGTTTGGACTAATATCTGCACAATCTTCTAAATGCGCATAATAATGCCCTGCGCCTCCTGGTCCAACCACGACCACCACACGACCGCCTAACGTATTTTCACCAACTTTGCTGACGATGCCTTGTGTTGTGGCTCGTATTGGTGTGCCTCGTGCGGCAAAGATATCGATACCTTCATGACTGCGACCTTGACTGCGTGCAGCGCCCCATGTATCTGTTAGATGTTGCTCTGGAAGTGGACTGGGTAAGCTGTTTTCCGTCGGTAGTTCTTGCTGTAATAAACTGAGCTGTTGCCATTTTGCCATCACAAATGACTGAGTTTGTTGGCTGATACTGGGTAAGAGCCTATCAAATACAAATAATAGCATCAACAATACGACCGCTTTCATGAGTACACTGAGTACACGGCTTAAAAAGGTCGGCTTTTTCTTTCTCTTTGATTGCGGGTTACTGCTATCTGCTGGCATCTATCTCTCTTTAGTTTTTGAAATTAGTTTTTCTTATTATTATATAAGTGAAGTCGTCTATTCTTTGTATGCCATTGTTATCTCTAGTTTTTATCCCCATAAATATAACGCTTCTTTTAAAGTTTACGTATTTTTAAAACGTTGCATAAAATACCAATGTTGCTATCTATTATTGCTATCTATTATTGTTATCTATGGCTGAACTTTTATGACTGACACTGCGCTGATTATCGATACCGAAACCGATCAAGGTCGTGATCCGCGTCCGATTCAAGTGGCGACTATTAATGCGATGACGGGTTTTGAGTGGATGAAGTACTTTAATAGTGGTCGTTCGATATCACCAGTTGTCATTAGAATTCATGGCATTACTGATGATGATGTCGCTGGTCTTGAGCGCTTTGATTTAAAGGCGTTTGAGTTGCCGCAGTATTTGATTGGTCATAATGTCCGCTTTGATTGGCGGGTTATTGGCAGTCCGTCTACTAAGTTGATATGTACGGTGCGGCTGGCGCGTGTGGCTTTTCCAGAGTGGAGTGCTTATGGTC
The DNA here is from genome assembly GCF_904846615.1 of Psychrobacter sp. JCM 18902. Classification (NCBI taxonomy): domain Bacteria; kingdom Pseudomonadati; phylum Pseudomonadota; class Gammaproteobacteria; order Moraxellales; family Moraxellaceae; genus Psychrobacter; species Psychrobacter sp. JCM 18902. Next base: position 2,346,270 of record NZ_CAJHBK010000001.1, on the reverse strand, counting down.
AGTCCAAATGTATCGAGCAATTATTAGGCAAAGAGGAAGCAAGCAGGATGACGATTGCCGCTCATGATGCGCTGGGTGATGCGCGTATGTGTTATCTGCTTTATCAGGCGTGCTGCGAGCGCCTAGCCATTGCACCGACGGATTTTGCTGCTGTCCATGCTATCGCCAATAAAGCCAATCCAGTGAGCAAAATGCCCTTTGGCAAACATAAGGGCACGCTGATTAAAGACGTGCCAATCAGCTACGTAAAATGGATGCTAGGTAATATCCATAATATGCAGCCGTCGCTTTATTCTGCCTTAACCAAGCGTGTCAAAGTAGAACAGGCAGCAAAAAATACGCCCTAAATAGAATTGTACTTGAATGGATTAACTAAACCGAGCTTATTGCTGCTTAGCTAGCCAATCAACCACCATTTGCCAAAGCTGCGGTGCTTTAGCGTTGGTTCTGCTACTAAAATAGCGCATATGACCGATGCTGTTTAGACCAAAGTCTTTGGGATCTAAAAACTGCTTTTCGACTGGCATTTTAGTAAAAACACGAATCATATCATCCATATTTTTGCTATTGGCAATATCATCATCACTAAACCCCAGCCATAATGATGGCATAGTAATGTCATCATAAAAGTGCGTTTGTATACTTTTGCCAAAGGCTGTTTTGATATAGCCTGCGCCATTACACCATTCGCGCCACTGCCGAGACACGCCCCGTGGTAGCGGTTCGCCCATACCAATTTTATCTGACGGCGTGTACCCTAACGTCAAGTTGGCGAGTGGAATAAAGGCATCCATAAACCCTATCGCTTTGAGTTTATAAGGCATGCTCATATTTTTAATACGACCTGATGAGCAGGCGACATTGAACACTGAAGCGAGCGCACTATAATTTGGCATCAAACCAATCAGCTGCCCGCCTGCACTATGACCAATTAAATGATAAGTGGCGTTGGCAAATTCATCTTGCAACGCATCAAGGACGGCTGGCATGTCATGGCGACCCCAGCTAATCAGCGATGCATCGCATTTAGCCAATGCAGACGACAGCGATTCACCGATGCCTTCATTGTCAAAGGTTAGTACACCAAAGCCATTTTCTGCTAAGTGAGTGGCAAAATTGTGATAAAACTGGCGCTTGATACCCGTTGCTGGCGCGAGCATAACCGCTTTTTTTACCTCGTTTTTAGGGCGATAGACAGTCGCTGCCAATGCCTGATTGCGCTCAGTCACGATACTCAGTGAATAAATATCCGCCTGATACTGTTTATTTTCCATGCTTTAACCTTCATATTGTTAGGGTTCTATGCGGTGTGGAGTGGTTATTTATTTGCAATTATTTATCAATAATTTGCTCTTAAAATGTAGTCATTACGTAGTGATAAACCGCTTAAATTAGCTGATAACCACCTGATAGCCACCTGATAGCCACCTGATAGCCACCTGATAGCCACCTGATAGCATCGCTTATGTTAAGATAAATGCTGGCAAGCAAGGCGTTCAATTGTGACTTTCAAGTTCTATGCTATTTATCTTGGGTGGTATTATCCATTAGGGTTTTAACGAGTAGTTAACAAAAACAATCGATATAAAAATTAAGGAAGCTATATGCAAATGAAAATTAACAATGACACTTATGAAGTCATTACCAGTCAAGACATTACCAATATTGAAAAAGCAGTGGATAAATCAACGTTAACGATGCCGTTGGTAGCGGTTTATTGTGGTTCGCGTTTGGGCAATAATGAAGTCTACGAGCAGGCAGCCCGCGAGCTGGGTAGTGCGCTTGCTGACAATGGCATGGGTTTGGTCTACGGCGGTGCGAGCATCGGGCTGATGGGTGCCGTTGCAGATGAGGTGATTCAAGGCGGCGCGCAAGCGGTCGGTGTGATTCCAACCTTTATGCTCAAACATGAGATTGCTCATGAGCAGCTGACTCGCCTGCATCTGACAGATACCATGCACACTCGCAAAACCGTGATGGCGGAGTATGCAGATGCTTTTATTACCTTGCCGGGCGGGCTTGGTACCTTAGAAGAAATTATGGAAATCGCTACTTGGCGTCAGCTCTATCAACATGAAAAACCGATGATTATTTTGAATATCAATGGTTTCTATGATCGTATGATCGAGCACTTAAAATATACGGCTGACCAAGGTTTTATGAAGCAAGAAGATCTGGAGCGTTTGGTGGTATGTAACACGATTAATGAAGCCATTGAGCTATTAAAAACAGTCGTAAAAATAGACGATGCAGTCGATACTGAAAGAATGGCTGGTAATTAAGAGTACATATTCTTATTTATAAATGCTTTGATCTGTAAATGCTTTTATATATAAATGTTTCATCTTTAAAAAAGGAGAGAAGGGCTGATCGTTAGCCATTCTCTCCTTTTTTTTGTTCAATTTTTAATAGAACGCTTTTTATATCTCAGTAGCACTTGCATCATTAACCGTGTTGAAACCCTTTAAAGTTGTCTCGCCAATACCGTGATTCACATCAGCCATTGCCAATGGAAAGCCTCGTTGCTCAGCCAGTGTACGCGCGAATTCATCAATCGCCACGCTATCGTGTTTTGTCAAATACGCCCAATTATGAGCATAACGATTGCGGTTGGCTGGCGTGTCATGATCAATTAAGCCAAGTTCAGTCAATTCATCAACGATTTGATCGGCAGCAATCAAAGTTGATGATGCTTTGACGTTTTCCGCACGAGCATAGCGAATATTAGAGTACAAGCTTACATCAGCCACTCGCAGCGTATCGTCCTCACCGGGAATTTGCTGCCCACCATATAGCGCGTTACCGACCGTACGTGCGCTATGGAAGGTCGGTACAAACTCCGCCACATAATCAATCGCTTGCTGACTACGCGCTTGTAACGGTGCTTTATCCCAGCCATCTTCGATGTAGTGCATATACTGCGGCGGCAGCTTAGGTTGGGCGCTGTCTTTGCTAGAGGCGACCAAGCCATCATCGAATAGCGTGATAAATTTGCTCATGCCATGTATTTGAAAATAACCACCGGGGTAAGGTGTGAGTTGTGCCATGCCTTCTGGTGTGCCGCGACTGCCATAAACGATAATCTCTGGTATCTGTCCGCCGGTATTATCCCAGTGGGTAATATAAGACGATTTAAACTCGACCATACGCGTGACTTTGACCCCGACCATATCGTCGATGACGCCAGTACGAAAACCGCAAGCATTGATTAAGTAATCCACTTCGATAGATTCGGTTGTATTTTTGGTCTCAGATTCGATTGTAAGCTGAGTTTCAGAGCTGGCAGCTCGCTGATAATCAATACGCCATTTAGTAACATGATGGTCTGCGTTTGAGCAATTTTCACAATCAACAGGCATGACTTGCTTAACCTGTGTATCGGTAAAGACGTGTGCATGCTCATAATCTGCTAATGCCAATTGCGCAGAGGCTGCCAAGCGAAAAATATTCCAGCCGTACTCTTGCACGACAATCAGTGGAAACTTGACTTTATTTAAGTCCAAATACTTAGCTACTGGTATCATCCATTCATCAACCGACCGCGGTACAGTGACTTGTTCACGTTCTGACAGCGCAATGAGTTGCTCATGGCTATAAAGCTGATAATAGTTTTCAGGTTCGCCCAACACTTTGTTATTAGCATCTTCGGCGATAAGCTTACGATACGCACCAGTCAAGATATCAAGACGTGGTAGCAAATCTTCTGGCAAGCCTTCATCGCGGGTTGGCACAGCAAATACTGTTGGGCGAACATCGATGGTATAAGGATAAAGGCGCAATATATCGATACATTGTTTGAGGAGAGCCACACAATCTTCATCAGGAATTTCGCGGTATAGATTGCCGCCAGCATGCAAGTGACACATCGGTGGACCATCAATCAGCGATTTGTTTTTTTCAAATACATAAGTTTCAAGCCCCAATGCCGCAAGGCGAATAGCAATGGTTGCTCCTGCCGTACCACCACCAAGAATACCGACACGTTTGGCAGAGTGCGCTTGGTTTTTCACTGGGTTTTTAATGAAAGAGTGAGTCATTGTCGTTGTTATATCCTTAATAGCAGTTACAGCAGGTCATGCTCGGTGTATTTGTTAAATGTTTTGCTCTAAAAATCTTATGTTAAAAAATTTGTCCTAATGGATCTTGTTCTAAGCCGTTTATAATTATTGATATGCGTGCAAAGGACGTCAAGTTCAATATGCATATGAAGCCGCAAGGGTCATATTTATCATTGTGTAGTAATTCTTAATCTGTATAGGGTATTCTACGAAAAATGACAACCAATATGATGGCAAATACGTAAGTAGATAGGTGAGTTTTGTCAATGAATGGCTATGCCAGTTTAACCAATTTGCAAATACATAAGCTTTTGTAAATTTATATAGGGATAGAAACGACTGCGCTGTTGCATATGCTATATTAAAACTGCTTGAAGTCAGCGGTAGGTTTTTTTTGCCGTTGAAATCATCTGACGATGAGAAAAATCCAAATAAAAACTTATGATGATAATCACAATCAAAATGACAAGGAAGTTATTATGAAACGTATGCTTATATTATCGGCTCTCACCGGTGTTTTAACGCTTACTGGTTGTACTACATTAAACAATGTATTCGGCAATGATGATTCTGGCATGCATGATGTACAAGCCACCAATAAAAATACCGCGCCAGTCGCGAGTAAAAACGGCATGTTAGTCGATGCAAGCAATCACATGACCTTATATACCTTTGACAAAGATGGGATGAATAAATCAGAGTGTGGTAGTGCCTGTCTAATTGCTTGGCCAGCATTTATGGCACCGAGTAATGCCAAAGCGTCAGGGCAGTTTGCAGCATTTCAACGCGAAGATGGCAAGTATCAATGGGCGGTAAATGGTAAACCGTTATATTTCTATGCCAATGATACAAAGGTGGGCGATAAAGATGGCGACAATAAACTGGGCGTTTGGCATATCGTCAAAACCAAGTAAAGTAAGCCCATTGTCTACCGAAATGAAAGACAATTAGCATCAAAAAAGCAGCCATTGTAATGGCTGCTTTTTTATTGGCTTGACTGATTAGAATCGTAAAATAACGCGATCAAATATCTGCCAAAGCTTCAGCTTGTTCAGTCTCCAAGATAGTTTCTTTAGTAGGCTCTTTTCTATATAGAGGGAAAAAGTCGGAGCGTAAATCATTTTCGGTGAACCAGCTATCAGCGACTAATGCTGCGTATTTTGCTGGATTAACGACGAGTCTATAGGTTTTGAATAATAACTCTTGTGAGCTAAACCCCTTTTTATACTCATACAAAGAATCTAGATTAGAGCCTACGCCGCCGCCAAGATGCAGTAATTTATAATGATTGGTTCTGCCCCAATCACGAGCCACATGGGTAATGAGTTTGGAAGGTTGTAGATGGGTATAGGCGTTGAGCGTGCCTCCGAGATGAAATTGCATAATGCCCGATTCTTTGCAGATCGTGTAGATAGAGGAGCCAATGGCTTTATTATCCTGATAGGCAGTTATCAGTAGTATTCTGTCTTGCAGATTTTCGAGCAAATTAAAAAAGTAATCATCATCAAAGAAGTAGTACTGATCTGCCTTCACCTGCGCCATCGTTTCTTTGTAAATATTGGAAAACATCACTGCATTCTCTCTGGTTAAGCGCTCAATTTTTGTCACGACATCCATTTTTAAGGCTTTTTTAATGCCTCTACGATGACGATTTTGAGTCTCGCTCCAGTGCTCCTCTTCAGATTTACTCAAGTCAGACATCAATGTCAATCCATGAGTGAGTGCTTTGCCGACCGTTGGTAGCCACTCTTTATTGATGATTGGATGCAGTCGCATGAATAAAGATACACAGCCTTTTGCTAAGAGAAAGCCCCTTACTTCTGCCAATATTATGTCTAATTCGGCATCAGTGAGAGACTTGTCCATGACAGGACCGCCGTAACCATAAGTAGAAGTCGCATCCCAATGCTCTGAGTCGATTTCTCTTATAATGAGAGGCAAAAAGATCTTTTTATTGTTATAAGTGGCAATCACTCCTTGAGGAGTGCCTTTATCTACAATAGCTGACGCAGCAATCCAACCAGATAAGTGATAAATATCAAAGTGATAATCAGCGATGTTGTTATCCCAGTCTTTATTTATCTCGGCAAAGTCTACCTGTACTGTATCCATCTTTCTGCTCCCTCAGCGTTATGTGTTATATTCGTAAATCCGTATATATGAATATAGCAATAAAAACTGAGGTTAACAAGCAAATGGAAAGTATTTATGCGATTTATTGAATATATATAAATGTCGAGTGAGTTGATTCATTATTGTCAAAAAAGCAGCCATCATAATGGCTGCTTTTTTTAGAGTATGTAGAGGAGGTAGCGATTTGTGCTTGGCTAAAAATTAGACTTATTTAGATTTTTTGTTGGTTTGCGCTTTTTTCTCTATCAACTCACCATCGATTTGGATCGGGACATTGGTGGTAATGCCATCTGCGAAAGCTGTCATATCATAGGCTGCGCGATCAATATTACCCGTTGCACGGAAGCCAATAACTGGCTCTTTGGTAAGAGGGCTGTTGGCGATTTTATTCAAAGTCACATCCAAAGTTAATGGTTTGGTTTGACCTAACATAGTAAAGTCACCTGTGACCTTGGCTTGTTGCGGATTTATAAATTTTACGCTGGTTGATTTAAAGGTCATGGTTGGATATTTGGTGACGTTAAAAAATTCAGCCTTTTTTAAATGCTCATCACGTGCATCCCAATTGGTGTCAATGCTATCAGTTGCAATGGTGAAGCTCATATTGGTTTTACTGGGTGCTTTAACATCGTAATTTACGACCCCTTTGACGTCGTTAAAATGACCCATGGTGGTCGAAAATCCTAAGTGATTGACAGAAAACCCCACACGGGTGTGCGAGTCGTCTAATTGCCATTGACTAGGTAATGCCGCACCTGCAACAGTGGTGAGTGCCAGTGCTGAGCTGATAAGCAGGGCTTTTGCGCTATTCTTCATAACAGTATTTATCATTATATTGTCCTTATTGAGTGTTTATAAATAGTGGGTGCTTGATTAATGAGGCGACATCAGACGGTATCCATCATCATTAACAAATGATGAATATCAAAAATAAATTATTAACTAAATCTAAAATTAAAATGTATATTGGTTATTTTAACTAATTTAATATTATACTAATATACCGTATGCCTCTCAACAAAATAGAGGTTTTGGTGACAACTTATCACATATATCACTCACAACTGTTGCTTGCGTCTAGCGGTAAAAACCGTTAAAATCGCGTTTTGATTTTCCCGCTGGGGAAAGGCTAAGTGAGCAGAGGAATGGTGTTGGGTGCTGGAATAAGCCAGTGACGCAGCTGCCATACTTATCAATGTCCTTAGTGCCTCAGTTACGTATGTCATGACTTGTTTGACACATCGTCTAAGATGGTGTTCAAGAGTGCTATACATACATCGGACATAGAGAGTTTATTATGCGTAAAGATATCCATCCTAATTACCAAGAAGTTTTATTCCATGACACTAACGCTGACGTGTTTTTCTTAACTCGTTCAACCGTTAAAACCAAAACCACTCGTGAATACGAAGGGTCAGAATATCCATACTACCCACTTGATATCTCAAGTGCGTCGCATCCATTCTATACTGGCGAACAACGCAAAACTTCTACTGAAGGCCGTGTTGCTAGCTTTAACAAACGCTTTGGTGCATTTGGTGGCCGTAAGAAAGCTGCTGATACTGACGCTGCAGAATAATTCACACGTATTGCGTGATATTATTTTGAGCATGTGTTTTTTCAAACATGCACAGCTATAGTGTTAAGAACATAAAAAAACCGCTGACTATTCAGCGGTTTTTTTTGTTTAAATTTTTAGAAGTAACGGCTCAATGGTTCTTAATCAGTCAACTCAGCATCGGAAGGGGAAGGGTTCAGTAACTGTATAATCAACTCTGACAATTGCTGCGCCCAATAGCCATACATGAGGCTGCTAGGATGAAAACCGTCACTGGCAAACATCACTTTGATATCGATTGGAGTACCGTTCGAATGCTCTGCTATCATTCGTGGAAAGTCAGTGGCCATGTAGGTGACACTATCATGAGCGGCGCAAACTTGCTGCAACGTGTTATCAAGGATAGAGGCTTTAGCACCCACAAAGTTACTTAGCGGGGCAGGTATCGCAGGCATTTGTGCCATCGGCGGTAGGCTTAAAAAAATCAACTCTCGCACGCCAAATTTACGCTGAGCGATAGCGATAATACTTTCAATTTGCTGTTGCCATTTATCCACAGAGACTTTAGAGGTGGTGTCGTTGACGCCGACACTCAGCACCATCACATCAACAGGCTGCTGGCTAGGCGCGGGTAGAACATAAAGCCTACGCAAGATATCAAAGCTGGTATGCCCCGTCGTCGCTTGCAATGACCAGTTCAGTATATCAAACTGGTTTTGGATAGCAGACTGCTGCGTCAAAACAGGAATTAAGTTACCGACAAGCGCCTCTTGCTGCGTCTCACTACCGACGCCAGCCGCCGCCGAATCGCCAACGACCATTAGGTTTAATGTTCGCTTGTGCGCATCTTTTGGCGACTCAATCGCGTCATTTAATTGAACTTGCCCGTGCCTTTCACCATTTGGCTCAGGTAGACGTACCGTATCACGCTTAATTTTGCGCCCTTGATAAAGATAAATAGGAGCAAGCAGTACATCTCTTGCCACCGAGGCGATTTTATTGCTATTTATCATATTGCTACCATCCTGCACGCTCCCGAATAGTGGTGAGATTGTCTTCAATTAATAATTTACCATCGACATAAATATCACGCAGTAGGTTATCTGCGTCTGCAGATAGGTCTTCAGCCTTGATGGTTTTTAGCTGTCCATTGCTGTTTTTGACCAGCGCCAAACGTCCCTTCTTTGAGCGTTTTGAGCGGCTGGTAATCGGGTCTTTATAGATGTCTGTCCATGTGCCATCGATAGAGATAGCACTGGCTTTCATCGCCCAGCTCATGGTATCGCGGTTGACTTGTTGTAATAGACCACCGCCCATACCAAAGGTCACATTCTCTGCGCTAAAGCCTGCTTTCATGACCACATCAATGATCTTAGTTAAGCTTTGTGGGCTGATGCCATCCCCTTGGATGACACGTACATAATCAGGCAGCACTTTATAGCCTTTACTATTAATCGTCGTTCCAAATTTTACTGCCAAGCGCTCTAAGGCTTCGCGAACCACTTTGGCAGGCTCACCACTATCGGGTCGGATAACCAAAGTCCCGCCCATATTTTTGACATCATCTTTTAAGCTGCCGCCCCAAATATTATCAATGGCGTTCCATAAGTCGTAGCTGTCAGAGACCACTGAAAAACTCTTACCAGCGCCGCCAAACTGCTCAATCATATTGGCAAAAGCAGCGGTTTCGCCATCACGACCCCATGCGGTCATGGTGCTATGCTCAGCGGCAGGAATAGAAAACGCGGGCATGTCCTTATCCATGTGATACCAACGGCTGGCAGCGACTAACGCCGTCATCGAATCGGTACCAGCAAAGTTCACCAAATGCGCTAAGCTGCCGAGCGCGACAGACTCTTGACTAGATGCCCCGCGCGAGCCGAAATCGTGCAAACGAAAAGTGAGTGATTCGGTATTGTCCGCAGATTTTTCTAACGCTTGACGAATGATGCCTTTGCAATAGTGCGAGACACTAGCGACGGTTGATGGATACCAGATGGCACGAAGCAAAGCAGTCTCGATATAGCTTGGCAGCCAATAAAACTCAGGATCAGTGTTGATAACTTGGCAGACGACGTTGGACACGGGTACGATGCTACCCTCAGGTATGGCTTCGATACGCAGTGGTAAATAACCACCATGTTTATCAACCAAACGCTCCCAGCCAGCACGGTTAAAGGTCAAACCATGTGCTTGAATGACCATTTCGGCTTCATCAATGTCTTGATGAGTGATTGGCGTGCTTAGATATTCTTTAATAAAGGCTTGCAAGCCAAAGAACACCACATCGTAGTCGCCTTTACGCGCCTCAATATAGCTGGACAGATACTCACTACCTTTTGGATATTGCACCCAATGTGAGGTTTTGTAGCTGTCGCTATTTAGAATTAAATTGTTTAAATTGCTGGTATACATCACAGAACTCCTCTGCTTTGAGTTGCCGTAGCTGCGTTAATGAAAGAACAGTTACGGCGGTTAGCCCTTGCTGTCTATCAGCTTGGGCGTGGAAAATTGTTAATGAAAAATCGGATAATCGCCTGATAAAATCCTACAAACCGACCATTTTAGTAATAATTGCATAATGGTCTTCAAACATCATGGTAGCGTCAAGCTCAGCGAGTGGTAACCAAAAAGCCGTGGCTGCATCGTCGCCGCCTTTTACTTTTGGCAAGCCTTTTGGGTCATTTTTAAGTTGAAAATAAAAGGCTTGAGTAATTGTACGACCACGTGCTGAGCGATATGGGTCATCAAAGGTATGCTGACTATGACAAGAGCCGCGCAATACTGGTTCAGGGACTTTTAGGCGAGTCTCCTCACGTAGCTCACGGATACAGGCATCGAATAAGGTCTCTTTTGGATTCAAAAATCCGCCTGGTAATGCCCACAGTCCGCGCCCTGGCATGCTGCGGCGCTCAACCAATAGAATATGTCCTGACTGGACAATCAGGGCATCTGCTGTCATAAAGGTTGGTGGATAAGGCGCTGATTCCCACTGTCTTTTATATTTATCAATAAAGTCCGCTTCTTCGTGCAGATTTTGATATTCGTCTGTCTTTTTGAAATCATTCAGAACCTTGCGCGTCGACTCAGGCGTGCGTTCAGGAGTCGGGGTCGCACCCATTAGATAGCTATCGCGAATTGGGGTGGCGGATAGATTGTGATAGCTCGGTACAGAGACGGACGCCCAGTTGGGGAATAGCGATAAATAATACGAGGAGCTGTCTTTGGAATGACCAATCAAGCCGATATCAGTTTGCAAATCACCAGTGACAGACTTCACGCCTGCTTGCACGTACTGTAGCCAGCGTGTGTCGTTGTAGAGTGCATCATCTAGAGCAACGCAGTGAATACGTGCTGCTTCTGCTGCTGAATATGCGCCTTTAATCATGGCAGCACGCTCAGCGACGCTGAAAGGATTTCGTAAACTACGCGGTAAGTTAGCAGAGCCGATCAACATAATGACATTATCAGCACGCTTTAATGCTTCGTCGATGACCGCTTTATGTCCACGATGGAAGGGCTGGAAACGCCCGATAAAAACCAAATAACGATAGTGTTTATTATCTTTAGCTGAAATTTGCTCTGATGATTCGCTCATATACGCCACTTTCCTACTACGGATATTTCATTGGTTAAAATTTATTGAGTAAAAAGTAATGACGCCAATACTGACACAGCCTATCACTCGCTGACAAGTATAAAGATGTTTAGAGGTGTGCGGTTTCTGATTATAGTCCGTACCATGCTGTAGTTAGGCTACAACCGCACCGCTATTTTAACGGGCATGCTGCTCAATCCACGCGGTAACTGTTGGCCAAATTTCGTGGGCGGCGTTACGACTGATCATAATGCGGCTGTGCGTATAATCGTCCAGATCTCCATGGCTGAGCGAGTATTCTCGAAAAATATTGGCAGGGTTTTTAAAGGGTTCAAAAAACAGCTGACAACCACGAGTAGGGGAGATGAAATTGTCGCCTTTTGCGCTGATAGCATAGATAGGTATCGTGATTTTTGGCATCTGTTGCCGGTAGTCTAAAGGTGCATCATCAGCGGCGCATGTATCCATGCTGGCTGTATTAAATGTACGTTGCTTAAGAAAACTGCTGTTAAAGTTTTTTTGTAGATTCCAGTCGTACCACTGGTTCATCATATGATAGCTTTCATTAAAAGGCCCTAGTTTGATTTTTTTAGCAGGGATATAGCCAACCAGCCGCGTGAATAATTTTGCTACAAGAATTTTAGTATGATTTATCGGATTTATTGCAGCGCCATAAGCTTGGCAGGCAAACATGCTGGCGCTATTAATTTTATCGATATAGCAGGGATGCTGGATCAAAAACATCGTTAAGCCAACCCCGCCGCCGCTATGGGTGACGCAATGTAGATTATCGAGTTTTAAATCCTCAAAAAGATAGCGAAAAGTCGCTTCATAGTCATAGGTTGCAACCGTTTCGAAATTGAATTTTTCTTTGGGTATTGAGCTTGCGCCATGACCGCGCCATTCCATGATGTAGCAATGATGACCGAGGCGGGCTAGATACTCAGCGATTTTCAAACAGGTTTGTTTGTCCGAAAACGTGCCGTGCGTCAAAAATATGTTTTGCGATTTTATGGCAAAGGTATTGGTGGTAGAGGTATCGTTCTTTGTTTCGTCTTTTGTATTATCCACAATCTTCCAAACGGCTACTTGTTCGTCGTCTTTGGTCGTTACTAGATTCAGTGTTTGTGTCATCATAAGATTGATCCAACTAAAATATGAAATTTCTGCTAGCTCAAATGTAATGTTTAACAATGAAAATTATAGTAATAAATATAAAGATGCTAAAAAATTGCGTTATAAAATAACGTTTGAACATCCTCTTTTCTTTGATATCTAAGCGATCTCTATAGTCAATATAAAAGAATATCAACTGGAGTAATGGATTACGAAAAAATACCAACGCTACATGAATTTTGATATAGCGAGACATAATTTCTTTTACAGCTTTGGTATAGTCAACACCCTCCGGTACTAAAAGCGCGACGACTATAATAAGGGCAACAAGAATGCCTAATATAATAATCAATAAGTAAACCTATAAAAAGGTATTTATGACAATACACTTTACCTTGTAAATAGATCTAAAACTAGCGCTAGAAAATAGTAAGCATGATAAGTGCTTTGGTTGTATGGTTTCACACAGTGTTAGACATGCCGTAGCATTCGGAAGAAAGTAGGTGGTTAGTTAGTGTTCTAGGTGCTTGATAATCACGGTAGCTGTCTTTATATAGTAGGGGATATATCAATCATTAGATAAGCGCTATTTATCGTAACTATTTCGTCATTGTTAATAAAGCATTGATAAAACCGATAGCAGTCATTTGTGAGCATTTTGGTTTAATTCACAGTAGCGCAGTCGGAATTGTCGTCTGAGTACGTTATAATAGCTGCTATAAATTGAGCAAAATGTTATAACAACGGCAGTCCGTATTTTAAGACAACAGACCGTAATGATTGATAACCCGCATAACTTATACCCGCTACCTAATTTTAAATTCACGACACAGTAGCCATGACAGATATAGCGTTTGTGTCATAACGCATAGGACATATTATGAGTGAGCACAACCAAGCTGAGAGCCAACTAGACCAGTCAGCAGACTATGAATCAGCGCTAGATACTGAGCAAACTGTAGCAAAAAGCAATATTACTATTACTGAGTCAGCCCAAAGCTACTTAGCAGATTTGTTATCCAAGCAGGATACCGATGGTATCGGCGTGCGTATTTTCGTTGAGCATCCAGGTACGCCGCGTGCAGAGTGCTGTATGGCTTATAACCAACCGGGCGAAGAGGATAGCGCTGACCTGCGTTTTACGTATGACAGTTTTTCTGCCTTTATCGAAGCGGCGTCAGTTCCTTATTTAGAAGATGCGGTGATTGATTATAATAAAGACCGTTTTGGTGGTCAGCTGACCTTCCGTGCACCAAATTCTAAAGTGCCTAAAGTGGGTGCGGATGCCAGTGTCGAAGAGCGTATCAACTACGTATTGCAGTCAGAGATTAATCCCGGCTTAGCGGCGCATGGTGGCGACGTACAGTTGCTTGAACTGATTGATGAAGAAGGCGTTGGTCTGACTGCGGTATTGAAGTTTGGTGGTGGTTGCCAAGGCTGTTCAGCCGTTGACATGACCTTACGTCAAGGCGTTGAAGTGCAGCTGAAACAACAAATTCCAGAGCTGACCCAAGTGATTGATGAAACCGATCATACCCGTACCGAAAACGCTTACTATAAATAGAAATCTCAGTAAAAGCAAAAGCGTTAAGTAATATCTGAAGAGTTATTTTAATTAAAAAGCCAAGTTTTGATGAACTTGGCTTTTTTTATTGCTATGATTTGGTAGATTGTTTTTTAGCTGAATTTTCAGTGACATATTGTTGATTCATAATTTTTTGATTAGTCATTTATTGATTAATAGCTTTTATCGAAATAAAGGAATATATGATGAGTGATGAACAAGCAGCCCAGCAAACAGCCCAAAAATCAGCGACTCCTCAACGTCTTGAAACCTTGGCTATTCATGCCGGTTATAGCGTTGAGCCAACGACCAAAGCGGTCGCAGTGCCGATTTATCACACCAGCTCGTACGCCTTTGATAACACTCAGCATGGTGCTGATTTGTTTGATCTAAAAGTTGCAGGTAATATCTATACCCGTATTATGAACCCGACCAATGCCGTGTTAGAGGAACGTGTCGCGGCGCTCGAAGGTGGTATCGGTGCCCTTGCCGTAGCATCTGGCATGGCAGCCATCACTTATGCAATTCAAACCATCTGTGAAGCGGGCGATAATATCGTTGCTGTGTCGACCTTGTATGGTGGTACTTATAATTTATTTGCCCATGCGTTGCCACGTCAAGGCATCGAAGTGCGATTCTTCGATCATAAAGACCCTGAAGCGATTCGTAATCTAATCGATGATAAGACGAAGATGGTCTTTGCCGAAAGCATCGGTAATCCATTGGGCAATATCGTAGATATTCAGGCATTAAGTGATATTGCTCATGAATATGGTGTGCCAGTCGTGATTGATAGTACGGTTGCCACGCCTGCGTTATGTCGTCCTTTTGAGTTTGGTGCGGATATCGTGATTCATTCATTGACCAAATATATGAGTGGTACAGGTACGTCGATTGGTGGGGCGATTGTCGATAGTGGTAAATTCGCATGGGGCGACTATCCTGAGCGTTTTCCGTTATTAAACACGCCAGATCATAGTTATCACGGTGTGAACTTTGTCAAAGACGTGGGCGCAGCGGCATTTATCGCTCGTGCTCGCGTGGCGCCACTACGTAATACGGGCGCGGCACTTAGCCCATTGAATGCCTTTGGTATTTTGCAGGGCATGGAGACATTGAGTCTACGTATGGAGCGTCATGTGCAAAACGCCCAAGCCGTCGCAGAATATCTACGTGACCATAACAAGGTTGCTTGGGTAAAGTATGCGGGTTTACCGGATCATCCTGAGCACGAGCTTGCCAAAAAATACATGAAAGGTACGCCATCTGCTATTTTGACCTTTGGAGTCAAAGGTGGTCTAGAAGCAGGTGCGCGCTTTATCGATGCGCTGCAATTGATTACTCGTTTGGTCAATATAGGTGATGCCAAATCACTAGCCTGTCATCCAGCGACGACGACGCATCGTCAGCTCAATGAGCAAGAGCTCGAAAATGCGGGTGTGAGCACTGATATGGTACGTCTATCAATTGGTATCGAGCACATCGAAGATATCAAAGCGGATCTTGCGCAAGCATTAGCCTCGGCTTAGTATTAAACGCTTTCTATTGAACTGAGTAATGTTAACTGAGCAATGTTAACTGAATAATTTGTCTCATGATTAACAATAAAAAAAGCCCATATCAATCGATATGGGCTTTTTTATTATCGGCAATGACAGATTTTTATAAGTTAAGCAGATAGTACACGCTTTGCAATATCTCTATAATCTTGTGAGGCCAATCGTGGTCCAAACTGTTGAATCACCTGCGCCGCCACTTCGCTGGCAAGACGACCACATTCAGGCAAGCTATAGTGCTGCGACAACGCGTATAAAAATGCGCCTGCATAATTATCACCGGCACCGTTGGTATCAATGACATTAGTAACGATTGGTGTAGCAACTTCATAAATCTCAATCTCTGATTTATCATCAGCTTTATGGGCGATCGTTGCACCATTGGCACCATCAGTGACGACTGCCGTCTGGCAATACTCAAGCAGTGCGCGTGCGGCTGCCTTGACTTGTTTTTTGTCTGTAAAGAGCTTGGCTTCCTCACTATTACAGAATATCACTGCCACTTTATTGCCCAGCATATTGAGTAAACCGTCTTTGGCAAACTTCACCACGGCAGGATCAGCAAAACTTACGGCAATTTTTGCAGAATGAATCCCTGCTTGATGACGCAACTGAGTCATGGCAGGCTGAATACTCTCAGTCATGGCCAAGTAGCCTTCTATATATAGCCAGTCAGCTTGTGTCAGCGCATCAAAATCGACATTTTCTGCGGTGATTTCGCTTGAAGTACCAAGATAAGTTTGCATGGTGCGCTCGCCATCTTCAGTAACTGCGACCACACATGAACCCGTTACTCCGCCTGCATGGATAGATTTCTCTGAAGTTGCAACACCTGCTTCATGTAAGTCTTTGAGATAAAACTCGCCTTGTTGATCGTCACCGACGCGGCAGGCATAAAATGGCTTGCCACCTAAACTGGCAAAGGTATACATCGTATTAGCCGCTGAGCCACCACCAGCCTGCTTTGATGGTGCAATTTCTGCCAGTTTAAAATACGCCAACAATTGCTGTTGCTCGTCGATACCTGCTAGCGTCATATTGCCTTTGGTCAAATCAGTTTCATCTAGCGCCGCATCTGACAATACATATTCGTGATCGACTAATGCGTTGCCTATCGCCATTACATTGTACATTGCTCACTTCTCCTCAATGGTTTTATAACTGTCTTTAATATTAATATCCAAAAATTATTCAGCTTGTAGCTCAAGTAAGCGCTGATATAGCGCATTCTTTTTGACGCCAGTGATATCAGCGCCCAATGCAGCGGCTTTTTTAACCGATAAGTCTTCAAGCAAGCGCTGCAATAATTTATCATGAATACTGATGTCATCGGCATCCTGCGCCACATTCACGCCAGCGACGACCACGACTATCTCACCGCGCTGTTGATTGTCATCAGCTTTGACAAATTCCACCAAATCCCCAAGGGTGCTTTTATGGACAGTCTCAAAAGTTTTGGTCAATTCACGGCAAAACGTCACTTCACGATCTGCGCCAAATACCGCCGCCATGTCTTCTAAACTGGCGATAATACGATGCGGTGCTTCATAAAATATCAATGTTTCAGTACGTGTATTTAGAGCGGTAAGCTGTTTTTGGCGACCGTGTGTTTTGGCAGGTAAAAACCCAATAAAGCTAAAGCGGTCTGAGGGCAATCCTGCGACTGACAGTGCGGCAATGGCAGCGGAGGCACCAATGATAGGAGAGACTCTAACGCCTGCGACATGAGCGGCCTGTACCAGTTGATAACCTGGATCACTGATGAGTGGCGTACCAGCATCACTAATCAAAGCAACCGAATGACCTTGCTCGATCATCTCGATAATTTTGGGTGTTTGAATGGCACTATTGTGTTCATGATATGCCCAAAGCTTGTTATGACCTTTTTGCTTGGTCGCGGTATCAGCGTCTGTTACGTTATTATCGGTATTATTTTTAGTGTTAGGAGCTTCTGACTCTTTTTCGTCGTCGGCTTTACTGCCTTTGGTATCAATGCCAAAATGCGACAATAGCTTACCTGAGGTACGGGTGTCTTCACAGGCAATAATGGCGACTTGTTTTAAAACATCGATGGCATGCGGCGTCATATCGCTCATATTGCCAATCGGCGTGGCAACGATATATAGACAAGCTGGCATCGCGGTAGGGCTAGACATGAAAACCTCGGAGTATTAAAAGCGGGAATTAAAATATAATGTGGCGCGCTGACTGACAAAACTGGTCAAAAATAGGGCTTAAGCAAAGCATAAAACACCATACCAGCATCTGCACGCGAAAGTGGCTAGTTTAGCATGATGTGCTATGATAATTTTGAAATGTTAACCAGACCTATCGACCTTATGTGCAGTCATAAACCTTTGAGCCTCACTTCACCAAAGCAGCGCCAAGGCAGTCTGTTCGAGCAGCAGGCGTGTGAGTTTTTACAATCGCAAGGATTGATTTTGATTGCCCAAAATTGGCAGCAGCCCAAAGTGGGTGAGCTGGATTTGATTATGCTGGAGACAGGTTCAGCATGGTCGACACTGGTATTCATTGAAGTGCGTCAACGGCAGCGTTCAGGTTTTGGTGGTGCTGCACTGAGCGTGACGGCAAGCAAACAACGTAAAGTGATTAAAACGGCGCAATATTTTTTGCAACAGCATCCTGAGTATGAGGATTATGACTGCCGGTTCGATGTCATCGCTTATGATACGGTAGGTAATCATATTAAGACCAGTGGTCAAAACATAGAAAATCAACCACAATGGCTCAAAGGTGCTTTTATAGCAGATACGTGATATTAGGATGCAAAAGCTACCCAACTAGAAGGTAGTAAGTACTTATTATCAAATGAGCGTTACCAAAAACCTAACCGCTGATAGTAAAAATTAAGTAAAGTAGCTAAGTTGTTATTAACTGAATTAACAGTTGTCAAAACAAACGTTACTAGATTAAAACTGGCTCAATCAATTGACTTTATACGATCGTCACACTTATGTTCTAAGAGGTAAATCATGACACGGATGCATTTGCGCACTGCTATTTTTGGCTCATCACGCCTCACCGCGATAGGCGTTATGCTAATGACCAGCATCGTCACTACGGGCTGTACCACCAATTATTTGACCAACAGTACAGAAGGTACGTATGGTGTCCCGATGACAGAGCGTACCATTCCGCAGCGACTACTGGATCGCAGTATCGAACATACCGTCAAAATCAATGTTTATGGGTTAAAAGAAGACCTGCAGCAAACCAGTCGTATGGGTATTGATAGCTTTAATAGTGAAGTGTTATTGACAGGCGAGGTACCCACTGAGGCCATCAAAGTGGAAGTCGAAAAAGTTGTCAGCTCTATGCCAGATGTGCGTCATGTCTATAATGAGCTAAACGTCAGCGCGTCTAAAGGCTATAGCTCGACGGTTCATGATGGCTATATCACCTCAAAGCTGCTGGCAAAAGTAGCCGCGAGTGATGGTGTCAAAGCCTCACAGATCAAAGCCGTGACCAATGATGGCGTGGTTTATATCATGGGACGTATGACACCGACTCAGCAGAGTCACCTAATCGATATCGCCAATAGCACCGTTGGTGTGACTGAGCTGGTGCTGCTGACGACCGTCGTTGATGACAGGGGCGTAAAGATAAGTAAAGACGACATTATGTCTGAAAATAACTTGGTAAATCCTGCTTCAGCACCAGTCGTTGTGGACGGGGTAACTGCTGCTAGCGTTAATAATTCTGAAGCGCCAGCGTCCGTTGGCACATCGACTCCTATCGTCGTGACCGAAGATGGCACAACCGTTGAGCAACCGTCATCAAGCCCATATATAGACCTGTATCAAGATCCGTAAAAAGTGTTCTAAAACACAGCTGTTATTTATCAATAAAACAAAAAAACAGTGGCTAAATAGCTTGTAGGGTAAGCTATTTGCCCCGTCAGTTTAAACAGTGTTTAATGACAAGAAACCTAAACACTGTTAACAGGAAAAATACGAGAACTTCTGAGCCAGCCAGTAAGATATAAAAGCGAATAGTAGATAAGACAGGATTAGTGCTTATTTTATAAAAGGGCTATCGCAGTGCTGTTAATTTTGATCCATGTATAAATATAATAGGGATGCTGGCAATGAAGGATGCAAACAAGCGCTTAGAATATAATAAAAGCCGTCAAAAAATAAATAATGAAAGCATGATTAATAATACTGCTAGCAAAGTAGGCATTCTAAAATTCACAGGCGTCGCTGCCTTAGCACTGGGTAGCGTTGCGCTAGCCACCCAGAATGCGCAAGCCCTATCGCCACTGGCTATCGTCAATGGCATTACTGCTAGTGGCGGCGTTGGCGTCAGCAAAAATATTCTCTATGGTGATGAGCCCGATCAAGATTTGGATATTTATTATCCCAAGCCATTAGCACAAGCGATGAAAGCCCAAAGCGCCATCAATGATGGTGCGATTAATGATAGCTATCCGATGGTGGTGTTTGTCCACGGTGGCTCATGGGAGAGTGGTAATAAAGAACAGTATGCCTTTGTTGGTCAGAGTTTGGCGCAAGCAGGTTATGTCACCGCCGTGATTAATTATCGTAAAGCGCCTGAGCATGTGTACCCTGATTATGTCAAAGATACGGCGCAAGCGATTGCTTGGAGTATCAATAATGCTCCGAGCTTACATGCTGATCCTAAACGCTTGGCGGTAATTGGACATTCTGCTGGTGCGTTTAATGCGGTTGCAGCGGTCGCCAATGAAGATTTTTTAGCGCCTTATGGTATTAAGCCAAAGGATATTACCGCGGTCGTGGGTATTGCTGGTCCTTATAGTTATGACTTCCGTAAATTTGATAGCGCCACCGCCTTTGCTGCTGATGCTACGCCAGACGACGTCATGCCAGACCGTCAAATCAAAGGCGAGCAGCCCCCGTATTTATTGTTGACTGCCGAAAAAGACAAAGTGGTGTACGCGACCAATACGATTAAAATGACCAAAGCGTTGCAAGAGGCGGGCGTCACCGTAGAAAATGGTGAAATAAAAGGTGCCAGTCATGCGACCAGTATTGGTGCGATGGCACCGCCGCTACGTTGGGTCAATGATGTACGCGCGCAAGTACTGACGTACTTGGATAAAATGCTCAAATAATGGATGGCAATCAGAAGTTAGGTGCAGTTGCGTAAGACAGTACTGTAAGATGCTTAAACTCTTGTTATAATGTCGTCACTTTAAATCTATACCCTATCTGACACTTTAAGGCAGAATATTCTATGAGCATGAACGCTGACGATTTGATTGCATTTTTACAGACTCACTTCCCAGACGCTTTTATTCAAGCTGCCAATCAAGGTAATAAGTTTGATGTACGCGTGGTTGATGCCAGCTTTGAAGGTAAGCGTGCCGTGCAACGTCAGCAGGCGATTTATGCATTAGTCAATGATAAGATCGCCAGTGGCGATATTCATGCGCTCAATATTCAAGCGCTGACGCCTGCTGAATGGGACGTTCAATCCAAAGGCTAGACCGTTATACATATGATTGGGCTTGTTAGACTGGCTATTATATTGGCTGGGTGTGATTGGTCTGATTTTCACTATTTTAATACTCATCGTTAGGTTGTCACTTCTATGGATCAATTTTTAATCACTGGTAGTAGTCGTATCGCAGGGGAAGTTACTATCTCAGGCGCCAAAAATGCTGCTTTGCCGTTACTTGCCGCTATGATATTGGCCGAGACGCCAACGACATTGCACAATGTGCCATCGTTACAAGATGTGCGGACGTTGATTGAATTGATCGGTGGTATGGGTATCAAAATCCAAAAGCAGGACGATACTGTCACCTGCGATACCAAGAATATCGATAATTTCTATGCACCGTATGATTTAGTAAAAACCATGCGCGCATCGATTTTAGTGCTTGGACCATTGCTAGCACGTTTTGGTGAGGCAGAAGTGTCATTGCCTGGCGGCTGTGCCATTGGTTCACGTCCTGTTGACCAACACCTAAAAGCCTTTGAGGCGATGGGTGCTGAAATTAGTGTCGAAAATGGTTACGTAAAAGCACGAGCGCCAAAAGGTGGTAAGCTGATTGGCTGTAACTACTCTTTTGATATGATTACCGTGGGCGGTACTGAAAACGTCATTATGGCAGCCGCACTTGCTAAAGGAACGACCGTCTTAGGTAACTGTGCCCTTGAGCCAGAAGTCGTTGATTTGGCCAATATGTTGGTCGCGATGGGTGCTAAAATCAGCGGTATCGGTACTTCGATCATGACCATCGAGGGCGTTGAGCGCTTACACGGTTGTGAGTATTCAGTGGTGCCAGATCGTATCGAAACAGGCTCTTACCTTGCTGGCGCACTCATGACGCGTGGCGATGTGTTGACTAAAAACACCTCTGCGCTATTACTAACACCTGTGTTAGAAAAATTCGAAGACATGGGTGCAGTGATTACCACTGGTGACGATTGGATTCGTGCGCAGATGAAAGGTCGCCCTAAAGCGGTTGATATCCGTACTCAGCCGCATCCAGGTTTCCCAACCGATATGCAAGCGCAGGTCATGGCTATTGCGTGTTTGGCGGATGGTACGAGTACCTTTATCGAAAACATTTTTGAAAACCGCTACATGCATGTCCCTGAGCTTAATCGTCTAGGTGCTTCTATCCAAGTAGATGGTCATACGGCCGTAGTAAAAGGCGTCGAAAACTTCACCGCTGCCCCTGTGATGGCGACTGATTTACGTGCGTCTATGTCATTGGTAATGGCAGCGGCAACTGCTGAAGGTGAAAGTTTAATCGACCGCATTTATCATATCGATCGTGGCTATGAGCATGTCGAAGAAAAGCTGCGTGCGCTTGGGGTCAATATCGAACGTATCAATACTAATGACTAATATCGATTTACTTATCAAATCCATGACCTCAATGATTGACACGATTGGCATTGATATGAATAGCTTAGCAATCTACCACTATTAGTAACCTACCACTAAAAGCCCCCTGCAGCGGGGGTGTTAACTGCACATGGACACGATGTCATTATGACTGAAGCAAGCAATAGCCTACCAAATGATGGTTTATTAAATGAAGTAAATGATGAGTTTTCAGGCTTAACACTGGCCTTATCAAAAGGTCGTATTCTAGAAGAGACCATGCCACTGCTACGCGCAGCTGGTGTTGAGTTATTAGAAGATCCTGAAGCCTCACGCAAACTTATTTTTCCAACCTCAAACCCCAATGTGCGTGTATTAATTTTGCGTGCCAGTGATGTGCCAACCTACGTTGAACATGGCGCGGCTGACTTTGGAGTGGCGGGTAAAGATGTGTTGCTTGAGCATGGTGCCAACCATGTCTACGAGTTACTTGATTTGCAAATTGCTCAGTGTAAGTTGATGACAGCTGGCGTAAAAGATGCGCCGCTACCCAATCGTCGCCTACGTATTGCGACCAAATACGTCAATGTTGCCCGCGCTTACTTTGCCAGCCAAGGTCAGCAAGTGGATGTGATTAAACTGTATGGCTCTATGGAGCTTGCGCCGTTGGTCGGATTGGGTGATTTGATCGTCGATGTGGTTGATACAGGTAATACGTTGCGCGCCAACGGTCTTGAAGCACGCGATCATATTTGTGATGTGTCCTCACGCCTTATCGTCAATCAAGTGAGCTACAAGCGTAAATTTGCGTTACTTGAGCCGATTTTAGATAGCTTTAAAAACAGTATTGCCAGCGCTTCATAAATTAATTCCTAATGAATCAATGCTTTATCAAACGATACTAATCATTGGTAATCTCAAGCATTGTCATACAAATTTTTAAACCAGTTTAGCGCTATAAGATAGTTATAGCGTGCTAAACTGGTTTTGTTGTATTTGCTTGCCAGAAAGTATGAGGTTAGTATAATCTGAACAAACTAAATATATCAAAACTGGTATATCAGCCATCACAATTATTATTAATACTCAATACCACTCATTTTTACATCGCTAATTTTCAGCAGTCTTTTATGCTCAGATATAGGATTAAGTCATGCGCCAACTAAGTACCCAAGATGCCGATTTTGACAGTCAATTGACAGAGTTACTTGCCTTTGAAACCGTCAATGATGCCGATTTGTTAAAGACCGTTGATGATATCATCGCGCAAGTTCGGCATGATGGCGATCGCGTCGTACTGGCGTTAACCCAGCAATTCGATCAGCATCCGGCGACGACGATGCAAGAGCTAGAGCTGTCTAAAGAGGCGCTTGCTGAAGCGTTTGCGAATCTTGATGATACAGTGAAATCCGCATTGACCACCGCAGCAACGCGTGTGCAGACCTTTCATGAGCGCCAAGTACAAGAGACTTGGCAGTATGAAGATGAGCTTGGTAATCGCTTGGGTCAAAAAGTCACCGCACTTGATCGAGTAGGCATCTATGTCCCTGGTGGTTTGGCCTCTTATCCATCTTCTGTATTGATGAATGCCATTCCTGCCAAAGTGGCGGGTGTTAAAGAGGTCATCATGGTGGTGCCAGCGCCAAAAGGCGTGCTCAATCCATTGGTATTGGCAGCTGCGCATTTAGCACAAGTCGACCGTGTCTTTACTATCGGCGGTGCGCAAGCGGTTGCTGCCTTGGCATATGGTACCGAAACGATTCCAGCGGTGGATAAAATCACCGGCCCTGGTAATAAATATGTTGCTGCCGCCAAGCGGGCAGTATTTGGTCAAGTTGGGATTGATATGATCGCTGGTCCTTCTGAAGTATTGGTCTATGCAGAGGGCGAGGCGCAAGATCGTGCTGATTGGTTGGCGATGGATTTATTGTCACAAGCCGAACATGACCGTATCGCTCAAGCTATCTTTGTCACGACCAGTGAACAGCAGCTTGCAGACGTAGCCGCTGAAATTGAAAAAGCGCTGGCAGAGTTGCCAAAAGCCGATATCGCCCGCGATTCTCTAAAAAATCGTGGCGCACTTATTTTAGTCAAAGACCGCGTTGAAGGTATGGCGGTGATTAATCGGGTTGCCCCTGAACATTTAGAGTTGTCAGTTGATCATCCTGATGCGCTACTCAACGATATTCGTCATGCAGGTGCTATTTTCATGGGACGTCACACGCCTGAGGCGATTGGTGACTACTGCGCAGGACCCAATCACGTGTTGCCAACCTCTGGCACTGCGCGTTTCTCTTCACCGCTTGGTGTTTATGATTTCCAAAAGAAATCATCGATTATTTATTGTACTGAAGCCGGTAGTAAGCCATTGGCTGAGACCGCAGATATTTTAGCGCAACGTGAGGACTTAGAAGCCCATGCGCGCTCAGCCCGTTATCGTTATCAGTAACGTAGCTTGATGATTATTTTTGAATTGTACTTTTGAGATTTATATTTAATAATTTATGTGGCTAATAGTAGGATAACTTATGAGTGAGTTAAAGATAGACACCAGACTTTGGTCATCTAAAGCGCGTAATTTGTCACCTTACGTTCCTGGTGAGCAGCCTCAGCATGAAAATTTATGCAAATTAAATACCAATGAAAACCCATTCCCGCCGTCACCAAAAGTAGGCGAGGCAATCGCAAAAGTCCTAGAGCAGCAAGCGGATGATCTGCGTTTATATCCAGCGCCTGAGTCTGATGATTTGCGTGCCGCATTGGCACAACTCTATGATATTGATATCAACCAAGTGTTTGTTGGCAATGGTTCTGATGAAGTATTGGCGCTAGTATTTGCCAGCTTTTTTCTAAAAGAGCGACCTGTTTTAGCACCCGATATCAGCTATAGTTTCTATCCAGTCTATGCGCAGACCTTTGGTATCGAGCTGGTACAAATTGCCTTGGAAGAAGATTTTAGTATTGACCCTGATGCCTATCGCCAGCCTTGTAGCGGCATCATCATTGCCAATCCAAACGCCCCAACTGGACTGCTATTATCGCTTGCCGATATTCGCAAGCTGGCTAGTGAGCACTCAAACTCAGTGATTGTAATTGATGAAGCTTATATTGATTTTGCGCGGGCAGCTGACGGTAGCTCAGATGCAGAAATTTCAGCAGTGAGCTTAATCAATGAGTTTGACAACATTCTTGTGACCCAAACCTTTTCAAAGTCACGTTCGCTTGCTGGACTACGTGTCGGTATGGCTTTTGGTAATGCCTCATTGATTGAAGCCTTAACCCGTATGAAAAACAGCTTTAATAGCTATCCACTGGATAAGCTGGCGCAAGTAGGGGCGACTGCCAGTGTACTGGATGTTGAGTATTTTACCCAGACCTGCCAGCAAGTCATCGACTTACGCCACTCTCTGACAGCAGAGCTGACAGCGTTAGGTTTTGATGTGTTGCCATCGCATGCCAACTTTGTTTTTGCCCGTCCTAAAGACGGTAATGCCAATACGGTAGCGAATGCGTTACGTGAGCAAGGTATCATCGTCCGTCATTTTGACAAGCCACGCATCAATGAGTATTTGCGTATCACTACCGGTACAGTAGAGCAAAACAACCGTTTGATAGATGCTTTACAGATGTTGCAGAAAGAGGCTGAAATTATTGCTGATTAATATCTCGTTCGCGATTTTGACAGTTAACAATTGAATCATGATGCTTGTATTGATAAAAAGCCTGCCAACATTGTGTTGAGCAGGCTTTTTTATGGATTTCTCCGATCACGTTTTTAGAACAATCTTAAGGGTATTTGTGGATATTTTCTTGAGTTAAAACGCTTAATAGATTACCGACTTTATCCAAACATTCTTGGTATTCAGCATCGCAATCAGAGGCGACAGTGATACCACCGCCTGCCCATAAGCTGATATGTCTTTTTTTATCTAACTCATTATGTGATGAAGTGTTAGCTTGCAGCGTACGAATGAGCACATTCCATTGACCACTGCCATCAAAGTTCATATAGCCCAATGTGCCGCAATAAGCACCGCGCGGTGTAGTTTCTAGCTCAGATATAATTTCAACCGCTCGCTTTTTTGGTGTGCCAGTAATTGAGCCAGCAGGCAAACTACCAAACAAAACGGCGAGTGGGTGAGTGTCCGTCTGTAATTCTGCGGTAATGGTGCTGACCATATGGTGCACATTGCTAAAACTCTCAATCGCGAATAACTGCGGCACTTTTACGCTGCCTATCTTGGCATATTTACCCAAGTCATTACGCAATAAATCGACAATCATCACGTTTTCGGCGCGATCCTTTTCACTATCAGTCAGTTGCTGTTTATAAGCATGGTCTTGTTGAATATTGGTGCTGCGCGGCATGGTCCCTTTGATGGGCTTGGTGATGATATGGTGCTTGCCAGTATCGATATCCTTGGTAAATGTAAAAAACAACTCAGGCGAGCAGCTCAATAATTCAAACGGATGCTGGGATGTATTATTTTTGATTTCACGGTTAAAGGGATTAACCGCTAAGTATCCAGCAAAAGGTGCTCGAGTATTACGATGTAAAGCAGGTAAGTAATCAATAAGCATCGGCAAAGCGCTATTATCGCTAGAGTTATGATCAAAAAAACCTTGCCATTCTTGGGTTAGGTTGATTTGATAACAGTCGCCTTGCTGTAGATAATTTTGGGTTTGATTAAATGCTTGTTGATAGTCCTGTTTGCGCCATCGTGATTTTAACACTAAAGGAGCAGGCAGTAGTGATGCTGTCAGTTGCGTTTTATTGAGACAGTCATCAGCCAGATTTTTATCTACTATATCTAAATAAGAGACAAGTGCCGTGATTATTTTATTTTTTTGCTGATTATCAGAGTCGTTTTCAGAGTCGCTCACAGTTGCATTTATCGTTAATTCCCAACCCGTGTTGCCATCATTTCCATTAGGTGTTAGGTAAATATCGTAATGTGCTAATACGGCACAAGGCTGTGCTGCTCGCTCAATTTTGGCGGCCGGGCTTAGCTCATGAGCCGCAATATCATAACCAATAAAACCTATCAAACCATGATGATAACTTGGTTTTTCATTTAAATCGTTTACTGATTCTGAGTTTTCATTATCAGTCTCATAAGTTTGACTATAACTGATTAATTCATCTTGCCAGTCGCTATAACTCATATGAGTGCTAGTGATATCATTGTGAATGGCGTCACGGCAGGTTTTTGTGACTTGATAAAGGGCTGCTTGTTCGTTCGAATCTAGCGTGTTTTCAGCGCAATCATGAACAGACCAGCTTACTTTTGGCAATAAGCCAATCACTGGTCGACCATCATTGTTGAGCCAAACCAATTGCCAGTTTGCCTTAGTATCTTGTGCGATTAAATACTGTTGTAGCAGCGGCATAAGTTCTGCAGCCGATAGGTCACCAAAACGCCAGCTAGGTTTAGTAGCTGGCGATGGGTCAGACATTATCTGCTCAATTTTGAGAGGATGTGCTGCGAGCATAGTTAGGCGTCAAACTTTTTAATGATTAATGTGGCATTAGTACCGCCAAAGCCAAAGCTGTTGCTCATTAGTGTCTCAAGCTTGGCTTCACGCATTTCGGTGACAATATCAAAGCCTTCAGCCGCAGGGTCTAAATTATCAACATTGATACTGGGCGCAATGAAGCCTTCTTGTAGCATCAATAAGCAATAAATTAGCTCTTGCGCACCAACGGCACCAAGGCTATGACCTGTCATAGATTTAGTAGAGCTGATCGCAGGTACTTGACTGATATAATCGCCAAATGCTTTAGCAATGGCTTTAAGCTCAGTGATGTCACCTAACGGCGTGCTGGTACCGTGGCTGTTTATATAGTCGACAGTTTGCAAACCAGCTTCGGCCAGTGCTTGCTGCATACAGCGCACGGCACCTTCACCACTTGGCGCAACCATTTCAGCACCATCAGAGCTGGCACCATAACCGACGATTTCAGCCAGTATGTTGGCGCCACGTGCTTGGGCATGCTCTAGACTTTCAACCACTACCATCGCACCACCAGCAGCAATCACAAAGCCATCACGATCTTTATCATAAGCTCTTGAGGCGCGCTGCGGTGTCTCATTATACTGCGTACTGACTGCACCCATCGCATCAAACATACAAGACTGTGTCCAATGTTCCGCTTCACTACCACCCGCGAGTATCACATCTGCTTTGCCTAACTGAATAAGTTCAGCCGCATGACCGATACAATGCGTCGACGTCGCACAAGCAGAGGTGAGCGAGTATGATACACCTTGGATTTTTAAACCTGTTGCCAATGCCGCTGATACTGAGCTGCCCATCGTTTTTGGCACAGCCATCGCGCCGACACCGCGCAGACCTTTTTCCCGCATGGCATCTATGGCATTGACAATGTTTTCTGTCGATGCGCCGCCCGAGCTTGCGACCACGCCCACGCGTGGATTATTATTGATGGTTTCAAGCGACAAACCAGACTGCTCAATGGCTTTTAAAGCACTGACATAAGCGTATAGACTGGCATCACTAAAAAACCGCTTCAACTTACGATCGATACCACTGGTATCAAGCGTCGACTGGTCAATACTGCCGCTAACGTGTGATTTAAACCCATGCTCAGCATAAGCCTCATTAAATGTAATGCCAGACTGCCCTTGCTTTAAAGCGGCAGTAACCGTGGCTAAATCATGTCCGATACAAGAGACAATCCCTGCTCCAGTGATAACAACGCGGCGCATATTCTATTCCTTATGAGTAACGATTTTTCACAATTACTTTTAATAATCGTTTTTAAGTATGTATTTCTATTATTTAATATTAGGGGGTATTGAGCGTTAAAGTCTCATTTTACAATCATTGTGATGATCATAGTAAAACTATATGCTTGGTAACTGATTATTTATAAGTAACGAACTACTTATAAATAGAAGTACAAGTGTACTGTGAGTTATGGCACATGATAACGTATCGAGCGTCCAAAATCTTTGTACAAGTGCAAAATAACGACAAAATCGCGCTTGCTGTCTAAAGCCATCTAAAAAGACCATTTGATTGAAGACAGCTTATATGATGGTATCAATCATACATTAAGTGATACTTTTGGATACAAAATTTGTGATTGCGATAACATTGTTCGCACTGACATCGATTATAGTGATTGACTAGAATGGCACATCTATTATTATAAATCGCTTACAATAAAACAAAATTACTCATCACATTAAGGACATCACGATGGCGAAGCGTAGCACTCTCTCTAAAGGTATCACTACCGTTGGCTCTTTTACTCGCAACAATCTAGAGCGCGTGGGCGCTATTATTGATAGCGTGAATGCTAAGACGGGAAAACCGCGTCAATACAAAGCAGTCAACTTAGGCGATGAAGACTATCAGCAGGATTTATTCCGTGAGCAAACGTTAAAAGCCACTCAGCAATTATTAGGGCCACGTTTTGCCACTTACGGTAAATATGCCAAAAAAGTAGTGCCAAACAGTTTTTTTCAGTCGACGGTCGATGGCGCTTTTGCACAAGTGGCAAACCTTGCCTCTAATTGGAGTCAGATTGATTTACCTAATGAGCATCGTTTCGCCAATATCGCAAGCTTAGATGATGAAGAGCGTTATGCATTAGCCACTGATATCGCCAATCAAAACCGTGCATTGGCAACGATAGGGGGCTTAACAGGTTTGGCTGGGCTTCCTGGTTTGCTTGCTGATACGCTATGGCTTTTATTGGTATCATTACGTACCGTTTATCAGTTGGGTGCTGTCTACAATAAACCCCTCACAGGTAAGCAAGGTGTCAAAATGGCATACGAGCTGCTAGCAAATGCTGATCTGAGCAAGATGCAAGAAAAACAAGCATTGCTAGCAGGTATTGGTATCGGCAAAGGCTTATTGGATAATGCCCAAAGCAGTGGTCTACACAATGAGCTAAAAAACCTAGGTCTAAAGGATAAAAACGTCAACTTTTATGCAGAACAAGTTGACAGCATTGCCAGTCAGGTCGGTATTGACTTGGATAAAATCAATTTAACATGGATACGCAAATTCTTACCAGTTACCGCTGTTATCGTTGGTATGCGCTACAACAGCCAGCTCATTGATGAAGTGATTGGCGTGGCTCAAGCGACTTTTGCCCCAGAAGCCAAACTTGCCAATCGTGCAATCACTGATGATAGCGGTAATGAAGCCAAGGTAAACAAAACAGCTGACAATGACAAGCAGCAAGATACTGAGAAAGAGTCAAGCAAGGATACCGATAGCAAGAAAGACACTACTGAAGAAAAAAATAACCATCAAGAAGCTGATAAAAAGGTCGTGAAAGAAACGCAGAAAGACGACAATGACAACAATGATAAGCAAGGCAGTCATAACAAATCCTCTGACAGCAAATCAAATAAGACGGCTAACAAGAAAAGCAAATAAGAGCGTCTAAACAATCAGACTTAAGTGTTACTTTTCTTAAGCCAGCTTATATCATAGAAGGATTATGAGCTGGATATCTACTGCTAATTTTGGCGATAATGTCTTCTTTCTCTTGAAAAACAAGATAATATCGCCATTTAGTACTCATAAATTGCTATTTATTTATAGTCAAACATTCTATTTAAATCGTTCGTAATGCTACTTTCGATATACTGTATGACAATCTACTTTTTAGCTGATTTTTAACTAAAAATAGATAAAGTGTTATAGTAGTAGGGTGAATGCATATCTATCAAATGTTGTAAAGTGCAATCACGCATAAGTGGTTGAAATAGCAGCAACAACTCTTTATAATACACTGTCCTAAAAATGGGTATACCAAAATCTGTCATTAAAGTCAGATGGATGGTGCGTTTCCCCATTTTTTTGTTTTATACCAAACGGGAGAAGGATGCCTCATGGCAACAACTAACCAATTGATTCGTAAAGGTCGCAAAACCATCAAGGAAAAGTCAAAAGTTCCTGCGTTGGAAGCGTGCCCACAACGTCGTGGTGTATGTACTCGCGTATATACTACTACCCCTAAAAAACCTAACTCAGCCATGCGTAAAGTATGTCGTGTACGTTTGACTTCAGGCTATGAAGTATCAAGCTACATCGGCGGCGAAGGTCATAACTTACAAGAGCACAGTGTTGTTCTTATCCGCGGTGGTCGTGTAAAAGATCTACCAGGTGTACGTTATCACACCGTTCGTGGTGCATTGGATTGCGCAGGCGTAAAAGACCGTAAGCAAGGTCGCTCTAAATATGGTGCTAAGAAGCCTAAAGTTTAATAACTAATCGTTATTAGCTAAGCTTTTTTATACCAAACATTAACTGTGCATGGGTCTGGTGTTGACAGTATTATTAAATTAGTAATTCACTGTTAAAACATACCGCCGTGCAGTAAGGCTGACTGACAACTCGATATAACGCCATCCAATATTAATTGGTGCGAGATTGTGAATGTCAGACACTCCTGAAGAAAAGGATATTTATTATGCCAAGACGTCGCGTCGTTGCTACCCGTGAGATCCTACCGGATCCTAAGTTTGGTAGCCAAACTGTTGCAAAATTCATCAACCATGTAATGAGTCATGGTAAAAAATCTACTGCTGAGCGTATCGTTTACGGTGCACTTGAAACAGTAAGCGAAAAACGTAAAATCGAAGATCCAGTATCTTTCTTCGAAGAAGTTTTAGAAAATGTACGCCCAATGGTAGAAGTGAAAGCTCGCCGCGTTGGTGGTGCAACCTACCAAGTACCAATGGAAGTACGCCCCTCCCGTCGTACTGCCTTGGCTATGCGTTGGTTAGCTGAAGCTGCTGCTAAGCGTTCTGAAAAATCAATGGCTTTGCGTTTAGCTGGCGAATTGAATGATGCTGCTGATGGCAAAGGCGCTGCTATGAAAAAGCGTGACGAAGTTCACCGCATGGCAGATGCTAACAAAGCGTTCTCTCATTACCGCTTCTAAGCTACTGTCTATTAGTAGTAGCTTTAGATTAGCTGGCTGAAGTCAGCTAATCTTACATTGTTATTTATTCTATTGATTGCCGCCATCGTTTATCTTGTTGTAAGTAGTTTTTGACTATCAACAACGAGATGGCGGACATCTATCAAGATGTCTCTCTTAATTAAGTATGCTTGTCACAAGAGAGCATCCCAAATCTGATGCCGCACTATTCTTAGTATTTGCTCTTTTTTTGTCCGTATTAGGCTCAATAATCAGTAAGTAATATGAAGCTGACCGCTTTGTCATAGAGTATGAGGTAGAGACACAATACATTATTATATACACGACTTTTCCTAGGAAAACACTATGGCTCGTAAAACTCCCCTAAAACGCTATCGCAACATTGGTATCTCAGCGCACATCGATGCTGGTAAGACAACCACTACTGAGCGTGTTTTATTTTATACCGGTGTTAGTCACAAACTTGGTGAAGTACATGATGGCGCAGCCACTATGGACTGGATGGAGCAAGAACAAGAGCGCGGTATTACTATTACCTCAGCAGCGACGACTTGTTTTTGGTCAGGTATGGCAAAACAGTTTGACGAACATCGTATCAACATCATTGACACCCCAGGTCACGTTGACTTCACGATCGAAGTTGAACGTTCTATGCGTGTACTTGATGGCGCTTGCATGGTTTATTGTGCAGTAGGCGGCGTTCAGCCACAGTCTGAGACCGTATGGCGTCAGGCAAATAAATATAAAGTTCCACGTCTTGCATTTGTAAACAAAATGGATCGCGTTGGCGCTGATTTCTATCGTGTCATTGAGCAGATCAAAACTCGTCTAGGTGGTAATCCTGTGCCATTGGTTATTCCAATTGGTAAAGAAGATGACTTCGAAGGCGTTATTGATCTAGTTACGATGAAAGCTCTTTATTGGGATGAAGCATCTCAAGGTATGGAGTTTGAAGAGCGCGAAATCCCAGCTGAATTACAAGAAAAAGCAGAAGAGTATCGTGAGATTCTTGTAGAAAATGCGGCTGAAGCAACAGAAGAATTGATGAATGAGTATTTAGAAAATGGCGAGTTGTCTGTAGAGCAGATTAACACAGCTATTCGTCAATTGACTATTGATAACGCAATCATTCCGCTACTTTGTGGTACTGCCTTTAAAAACAAAGGTGTACAAAAGATGTTGGATGCGGTTATTCAGTATCTTCCAGCACCTATGGATGTACCTGCTATTAAAGGTATCCTTGATGACAAAGATGAAACTGAAGGAACTCGTGAAGCGTCAGACGAAGCGCCATTCTCAGCTTTAGCATTTAAGATTATGAATGACAAGTTCGTTGGTAACTTAACCTTCGTTCGTGTTTATTCAGGTGTTTTGACGCAAGGCAGCAGCGTTTATAACCCAGTTAAAATGAAGCGTGAGCGTGTTGGTCGTATCGTACAAATGATGGCGAACTCTCAAGAAGAGTTACAAGAAATTCGTACTGGTGATATCGCGGCATTGGTTGGCATGAAAGATGTGACAACTGGTGATACGCTATGTGATGAGCAAAATGTTATCACACTTGAGCGCATGGAATTCCCAGATCCAGTTATCAGCCTAGCGGTTGAACCTAAGACCAAAGCTGACCAAGAAAGAATGTCAATTGCTTTAGGTCGTTTGGCGAAAGAAGATCCATCGTTCCGTGTACACACTGACGAAGAATCTGGTCAGACAATCATCAGTGGTATGGGTGAGCTGCATCTAGAGATTCTTGTTGACCGTATGAAGCGTGAGTTTAACGTTGAAGCGAACATCGGTGCGCCGCAGGTTGCTTATCGTGAAACGATTCGTAACACGGTTGAGCAAGAAGGCAAATTCGTACGTCAGACTGGTGGTCGTGGTAAATTCGGTCACGTTTGGTTACGTCTTGAGCCACTTGATCCAGCGGGCGATACTGAATATGAATTCGCTGAAGAAGTTGTTGGTGGTACTGTACCGAAAGAATTCCATGGTGCTGTTGATAAAGGTATCCGAGAACGCATGAAAAATGGCGTACTTGCTGGTTATCCAGTGGTTGGCGTAAAAGCGACCTTGTATGACGGTTCTTACCATGACGTCGATTCGGATGAGCTATCATTTAAGATGGCTGGTTCTATGGCATTCAGAAAAGGCTTCATGGCAGCAGATCCAGCGCTACTTGAGCCAATCATGAAAGTTGAAGTTGAAACGCCTGAAGATTATATGGGCGATATCATGGGCGATCTTAACCGTCGTCGTGGTTTGGTACAGGGTATGGAAGACCTACCTGGCGGTACTAAGCAGATCCGTGCCGAAGTACCATTAGCAGAAATGTTTGGTTATGCCACACAAATGCGCTCAATGTCACAAGGCCGTGCTACTTATTCAATGGAATTCCAAAAGTACGCTGAGATTCCAAAATCAGTTGCTGCTGACATCATCTCTAAATTCAACAATAAAGATGATGACGAGTAAGTAATCGTCTATTAAATATGACAATGTAGCTATTATCTTTATGTTGTCATAGAAGAATACGCCAATAATTGGTTAAAAGACTTGTTATTGGCGGTGATTTTCTTATAATATCTGCACATTAGTATGTGTACCCTTTTAACAATTATCTTAATGTGGTCAAGATCGTCTTTGTTATCGTATTTATACGAGCTTAGCATTTGACCCCAAAAAAAGAGGAAATACCCATGGCAAAGGCCAAGTTTGAACGCGTAAAGCCACACGTCAACGTCGGTACAATCGGACACGTTGACCACGGTAAAACAACCCTAACAGCTGCCATCGCAACGGTAGCAGCAATCACTTCAGGTGGCGAAGCCAAAGACTACGCGTCTATTGACTCAGCACCAGAAGAAAAAGCACGTGGCATCACCATCAACACCTCACACGTAGAATATGACACCCCAGCACGTCACTACGCTCACGTCGATTGCCCAGGTCACGCCGATTATGTTAAAAACATGATCACCGGTGCCGCTCAGATGGACGGCGCAATCCTAGTCGTATCAGCAACTGACGGCCCAATGCCACAAACCCGTGAGCACATCCTGCTTTCACGTCAGGTTGGCGTACCGTACATCATCGTATTCATGAACAAATGTGATGTTGTTGATGACGAAGAATTGCTAGAACTCGTAGAAATGGAAGTTCGTGAACTTCTTAATGACTACGACTTCCCAGGTGATGATACCCCAATCATCCATGGTTCAGCGACTGAAGCCCTAAAAGGCTCACAAGAAAAATACGGCCAACCAGCGGTTGTAGAACTTCTTAACGTTCTTGACACCTACATCCCAGAGCCAGAGCGTGACGTTGACAAAGCATTCCTAATGCCAATCGAAGACGTATTCTCAATATCAGGCCGTGGTACTGTTGTAACAGGTCGTGTTGAATCTGGTATCGTACGCGTAGGCGACGAAATCGAAATCGTCGGTATCCGTGACACTCAAAAAACCACCTGTACTGGTGTAGAGATGTTCCGTAAACTGCTTGACGAAGGTCGTGCAGGCGAAAACTGTGGCGTACTACTACGTGGTACCAAACGTGAAGATGTACAACGTGGCCAAGTACTTGCTAAGCCAGGTTCAATCACTCCTCACACCAAGTTTGACGCTGAAGTTTATGTGCTTAGCAAAGAAGAGGGTGGTCGTCACACACCATTCCTAAACGGCTATCGTCCACAGTTCTACTTCCGTACCACTGACGTAACTGGCGCAATCCAATTACAAGACGGTACTGAAATGGTCATGCCTGGTGATAACGTTGAGATGGGCGTAGAGCTTATCCACCCAATCGCTATGGACAAAGGTCTTCGCTTCGCTATTCGTGAAGGCGGCCGTACTGTAGGCGCTGGTGTTGTTGCTAACGTACTAAACTAATCTATCCGTCTCAGTAATGAGATTGTAAGTTAGTCATAAAAAGCCATCCTTGAATAAGGGTGGCTTTTTTTAGATCAAATGATCAGGAAATATGGTTATTCTTCGGTAGTATGAACACACCTTTCGTTATCTTAGCCAACATGATTAGCCAGTTATATCTATAACGTTTATAATTTACTTTCCAATCTATTGTAATTCTTAGCGGAGCTTGCTATATTAACGCTGCTTCTTATTAGTCGCTTGTATCTTCATTTTGTTAAAGTAATGATGATTCAATAGCACATTCAAATAAGAGCAAAACTAGGTAAAAATAATAATTTTACCGCTAAAGGCTTGCATTTTATATCAAATATTGTATAATGCTGTCCTTTACACCCATAGGCGATTGGCTCAATTGGTAGAGCATCGGTCTCCAAAACCGAGGGTTGTAGGTTCGAGTCCTACATCGCCTGCCATCTTCTTATCACATCTTTGTTATACCTCACCATCTCCGAAGCGAGTTCTTTATGAGCAATGATCAAGATAACCTCGAGACTAAGTTATCTGATGCCAAGGCGGGTGCTGGTGGAATGCTGTCTAAAGGTAAGCACATCTCAGCGGGCAATCAAACAACTGCTGTTGAAGTGGCTAAAACAGGCTCAATAAAAGATGTGGTACTGTGGCTACTTGCCGCAGCAGTATTAATCGGGGCGACGTTAGTTAATCAGTATTTACCTGGCTATTGGCAACCTGCCAATGATGTCTGGGTACGTATTGGTATTATCGTTGCCCTTATTGTATTCGCCTTAGTATGCTTGGCATTAACGCATCAAGGCCGCGCTTTTAAAATATTATTGAAAGACGCTGCTGTTGAATTGCGCCGAGTGACATGGCCAGGTAAAGATGAAACGTTTCAATATACCTGGCAGGTCATTGTCATGATTGCCATTGTTGGTTTTCTGGTTTGGTTATTAGATAACTTTTTTAATTGGTTCGTTGGCATCTTTATTGGTTAGTCGCACGTATTAGTGAGTCTTACCCCAAAATTTACTTATAATGATCAGGAGCGTGATATGCGTTGGTATATTGTCCAAGCGTTTTCAGGATATGAAAAGCAAGTACAGCGTTCATTAACTGATCGTATTAATCGTAGTGACTTCGCTGAATCATTCGGTGACGTATTGGTTCCTACTGAAGAAGTCGTCGAAATGAAAGACGGCAAAAAGCGTAAGAGTGAGCGTAAGTTCTTTCCAGGTTATGTATTGATCCAGATGGAAATGAACGATAATACTTGGCACATCGTTAAAGAGTGCCCACGTATTATGGGTTTCATCGGTGGCACACCTGAAACACCAGCGCCAATTACGCAAGTAGAAGCGGATCGTATTTTAAACCGTTTGAATCAGACTGAAACTGACCCACGTCCTAAGACTCTATTTGAGCCGGGCGAAGAGCTGTTGGTTATCGATGGTCCATTTACTGACTTTAAAGGGTTGGTAGAAAAAGTGGATTACGAGAAGTCTAAACTACATTTAACGGTAAACGTATTTAATCGACCGACTCAGGTCGAGCTTGAATTTAGTAAAGTTGAAAAGCTAGACTAAATCAGCAAAAAAGTTCATCAACCGGGGAGCTGTTAGTCAATAAGGTTTATACCACATTGATTTGGCGCTATTACCCATTTAGGAGAAAATCATGGCTAAGAAGATTGATGGTTACATCAAACTACAAGTCCCTGCAGGCAAAGCAAATCCTTCACCACCGATTGGTCCAGCATTGGGTCAAAAAGGCGTGAACATAATGGCGTTCTGTAAAGAATTTAACGCTGCGACCTCAAACCAAGAGCCGGGTCTACCGATTCCTACTGAGATCACTGTATATAGCGATAAGTCTTTTACTTTTATCATGAAGTCACCACCAGCTGCATACTTACTACGTAAGGCTGCTGGTATCGCTAAAGGTTCTGGTACACCAAATACCGCTAAAGTCGGTAAAGTTGACCGTGCACAACTAGAAGACATCGTTAAGACCAAAGATGCAGATTTAACTGCTGCTGATCTTGATGCTGCTGTTCGTACCATCGCTGGTACTGCACGTTCAATGGGTATTACCGTGGAGGGTGTGTAAATGAGCAAGCTAACCAAACGTCAAAAAGAAATTCAAAGCCGTATCGTACATGAAAAGCAGTATACAGTTGAAGAAGCGGTTCAAATCCTAAACGATTTGCCACCTCTTAAATTCAAAGAGTCAATTGATATTGCGATTAACTTGGGTGTTGACCCACGTAAATCTGATCAAGTGGTTCGTGGCGCTACCAACCTACCTGCTGGTACTGGTAAAACCAAACGCGTTGCTGTATTTGCTCAAGGTGCTGCTGCTGAAGCCGCCAAAGAAGCTGGTGCAGATATCGTTGGTTTTGAAGACCTAGCAGAATCGATCAAAGCTGGTAACATGGACTTTGATATCGTTATTGCTGCTCCTGATGCAATGCGTGTTGTTGGTCAACTAGGTACTATCCTAGGTCCACGTGGTCTAATGCCTAACCCTAAAGTCGGTACGGTTACGCCTAACGTTGCTGAAGCGGTTACTAACGCTAAAGCCGGTCAAGCACAGTATCGTGTAGACAAAGCAGGTATCATCCACACGACTATCGGTCAAGTTGGTTTTACTGCTGAGCAAGTAATCCAGAATGCTGAAGCACTGATTGCAGATTTAAGACGTGCTAAGCCTGCTACTTCTAAAGGTACTTTCATTAAGAAAATTACCTTGTCTAGCACGATGGGTCCTGGTCTAAGTATTGATCCAGTTCCATATCGCACAGCAAAATAATTATATATGTGCCTTTATTTGACGATTTTAAATAAAGGCTGCAAAAATATTTTAAAGAATTAGGTCAGCGTAGCAAACGCTATGCTGTCTAAGACCGTAGGTAGAAAGCAGTTTTACGTTTTTATTAATTGTTTTCGGATCATTAGTAATAACAACGAGCTGCTTTTGTTAATCGACGAAAGATGAAAATCTTAGTTGTCCTACGCAGACGGTGACCCACCCAGTTGTTGATAAGAGCCGATAGTTCAATCTATCACTTGATGTCATTCTGATAACGGTGCCGTAATCAGTCGTTATGAGTAAATTTATTTTTAATAAATATGCTGATAACGTGTCGTATCAAGTCAGTCTAAGCGATTCGTTTAATTATTGAATGCCAATGCTTAAAAGCTTAGGTTTAAATGATTAAATATTCAGCTGATTGATAAGATTAAAGGAGTCAACTTATGGCATTAACGCTAGAGCAAAAACAACAAGTTGTGGCTGAAGTGTCTG
This sequence comes from Psychrobacter sp. JCM 18902, assembly GCF_904846615.1. Lineage (NCBI taxonomy): Bacteria > Pseudomonadati > Pseudomonadota > Gammaproteobacteria > Moraxellales > Moraxellaceae > Psychrobacter > Psychrobacter sp. JCM 18902. Next base: position 2,306,720 of record NZ_CAJHBK010000001.1, on the reverse strand, counting down.
AAGTTGCTGCTAATGCTTACTCAGCAGTAGCTGCCGAATATCATGGTATTGGTGTTGCAAAGCTTACTAAGCTGCGCGAACAAGCCCGTGAAAAAGGCGTCGTTTTGAAAGTGGTAAAAAACACCCTAGCAAAACGTGCGTTTGAAGGCACTAAGTTTGAGAGCATGTCAGACCGTATGACTGGTCCATTACTTTTGGCTTTCTCTATGGAAGATTTGGGATCTGCTGCTCGAGTTGTTTTCGAGTTCAGTAAAGATCACAAAGCTTTAGAGACCAAATTGGTATCAGTTGGTGGTGTTGTTTATGGTCCAGAAGAGCTAGAGCGCGTATCGAAGCTACCAACTCGCGACGAAGCAATCTCTATCTTGATGGCTACTATGAATGCACCAGTTACCAAGCTTGTTCAAACTATGAACGCTGTTCCTAGTAAGCTTGTTCGCACGGTAGCAGCAATCAAAGACGCAAAAGAAGCGGCATAATTGCTTGTTTTAACGTAACTTTGACATCGCCGATTGCACTTTATTGCCAACACTATTTGAAAATTTGGCAAGCAATCCAAGCGATTTTAAAATCAATTAATTTTTATCAGATAACGGAGAGTTCTCATGGCACTATCTAAAGATGACGTGTTAAACGCAATCGCTGAAATGTCAGTAATGGATATCGTTGAATTAATCAGCGCTATGGAAGAAAAATTCGGCGTAACAGCTGCTGTTGCTGCTGCACCTGCTGCTGCTGGCCCTGCTGCTGCTGCTGCTGAAGAAAAAGACGAGTTTGACGTAGTTCTTGCCAGCTTTGGCGAGAAGAAAGTTGGCGTAATTAAAGCCGTACGTGAAGCTACTGGTCTTGGCTTGAAAGAAGCGAAAGATTTGGTTGAAAGCGCTCCAGCTCCAATCAAAGAAGGCGTTAACAAAGCTGAAGCTGAAGAGTTGAAAAAGAAACTTGAAGAAGCTGGTGCAACTGTTGAACTAAAATAAGCTTCGCTTATCTTAGTGTTGTACAAAAAAAGCTGGTAATGCCTTGCATTGCCAGCTTTTTTTTACTATAATTCGTAGCTTGACCTTTTGTGTCTGCCAACAGTCGTATGCAACATCACGGTGGATACCCATCAAAAGGACAGACGATATACATGCAAGCACACATGCCAGTTTTTGAAATCAGTTAATTTAAGCTAAACGTCCATAGATGTTTGGCATTTTTTTGTGTCTGCATGCTTTCCCATTAACACTATAGTTTATACTGATTCTAAAAGTTATAGTTACCCCGATTATTATTAATTCTGAAAAGCTATTAAGTTTAGGTTGTCCGTTTCGCAGAGTATTACTGTCAGTAGTTAGGCTTATAGACGGTACATATCAGCGACGATATTAGTTTTGATAGAATTGTTGGTTTTGAAAGAGCCGGTTTTTTGAAAGAAAAATGACTAAATACAATCAGTTTTGATAGCAGATAACTTAGAAATACCCTTGAACGAGTCATTTTTTCTTACCTCTATGAGTAAGTTTTGCTTAAAAGCAATATGTTTTAGATGATGTGATATTGAATTTGGTTGTCTGAGTGGTCATATAGACTGACTTAGATACCGATCATAAAATGCAAGTAAGGGTGCTAAGTAAGCACTGATAGCAGAAGTAGTAATTGACAAAAGATATCAACTGAACACGATTACCTGTTTTATATTATCGTTTACGTCGCCAAGTTTGCATCGTATTTATGCACGCTGGCCACGCTTTTAATTTGTTTCCACGTTTACTGTAAGGACTCTCGATGGCATATTCTTATACTGAAAAAAAGCGTATTCGCAAAAGTTTTGCTGAATTGCCCACTGTGATGGACATTCCCTATTTACTGTCTATTCAAGTAGATTCTTATGAGCAATTTTTGCAAGAGCACAAAAAGCCAAAAGCTCGTGAGAATACTGGTTTGCAAGCTGCGTATTCCTCTATTTTCCCAATTGAGAGTCACTCTGGTAACGCAGAGCTACAATTCGTTGAATATTATTTAGGTACGCCTGAATTTGATGAGCGTGAGTGTATCTTACGTGGTTCAACATTTGCCGCGCCTATGCGTGTCAAAATCCGTTTGATCATCAAAGACAAAGACAGCAAAGATAAAGACAGCAAAGCGGCTATCAAAGATATCCGTGAGCAAAGCGTTTACATGGGCGAGATGCCGTTGATGACGGCTAACGGTACTTTTATTATCAATGGTACTGAGCGTGTTATCGTCTCTCAGCTACATCGTTCACCTGGTGTGTTCTTTGACCATGATAAAGGTAAGTCGCATTCAAGTGGTAAAGTGCTTTATAACGCGCGTATCATTCCTTACCGTGGTTCATGGTTAGATTTTGAATTTGATGCCAAAGACTTAGTTTTTGCTCGTATTGACCGTCGTCGTAAGCTATTGGCTTCAATTATTTTACGTGCGCTTGGTCTAACAACGTCTGAAATCTTAGATTTGTTCTTTGATAAAGTAGCCGTTTATAAAGGTGAAGAGCAGTTCGAGATTGATTTGGTTGCTGATCGCTTGCGCGGTGAGATGGCTCAGTTCGATATCGTATCACCAGAAGGTGATGTCATCGTAGAGCAGGGCAAGCGTATTAATGCACGCCGTATTCGTCAGCTTGAAGAAGCAGGTATGACGAAGATTGCGATACCTGATGAATATCTTTATGAGCGTATTTTAGCTGAAGATATCGTGGTGAATGACGAAGTTATCGCTAAAGCGAATACCCTAATTGACCATGAATTATTGGTTAAATTAAGTGCATTTGAAGCCAGCGAGTCTATCAAAGAATTCAGCATTCTATTCACCAATGATATCGATCAAGGCAGTTATATTGCCGATACGCTACGTGCAGATAGCACCTCAAGCCGCGAAGAAGCCTTGATTGAAATTTATAAAGTCATGCGTCCAGGTGAGCCACCAACGGTTGAGACCGCTGAAAAACTATTTGACAGCATGTTCTTCAACGCGGATCGTTATGACTTATCAAATGTCGGTCGTATGAAATTTAACCGTCGTTTAGGGTTAGAGTTTGATAATACTGATGATCCAGACATCCAACGCGCTCGTAGTGTATTGACCAATGCCGATATCGTTAATGTCCTAAAAGAATTGATTGAGATTCGTAATGGTCGCGGCGAAGTCGATGATATCGACCATTTAGGTAACCGCCGTATTCGTTCGGTCGGCGAGATGGCAGAAAACCAATTCCGTGTTGGTCTAGTGCGTGTTGAGCGTGCAGTCAAAGAGCGTTTAAGCTCAGCGGAATCTGATAACTTGTCACCGCAAGATTTGATTAACTCAAAACCTGTTGCTGCTGCGGTCAAAGAATTCTTTGGTTCAAGCCAGTTATCGCAGTTTATGGATCAGAACAACCCATTGTCTGAAGTTACCCATAAACGCCGTGTATCAGCACTAGGACCTGGTGGTCTGACCCGTGAACGTGCAGGCTTTGAAGTACGTGACGTACATGATACCCATTATGGTCGCGTATGTCCGATTGAGACTCCTGAAGGTCCAAACATTGGTCTTATTAACTCATTAGCGACCTTTGCAAAGACCAACAGCTTTGGCTTCTTAGAAACGCCTTATCGCCGTGTGGTTGATGGTAAAGTAACTGATGTCATTGAGTATCTATCAGCAATTGAAGAAGTCGGTACAGTCATTGCACAGGCTGATTCGCCAGTAACCGCAGAAGGCGCGTTATCTGATGAGATGGTCAGTGTGCGTAGCTATGGTGAATTCGTGCGTATGCCGCCAGAAAAAGTGACGCATATGGATGTGTCGCCAAGTCAGGTGGTATCAGTTGCAGCAGGCCTAATTCCTTTCCTAGAGCATGATGATGCTAACCGTGCCTTGATGGGCTCGAACATGCAGCGTCAGGCAGTTCCTACGCTACGTGCTGATAAGCCGTTAGTCGGTACCGGTATGGAGCGTCACGTTGCGCGTGACTCTGGCGTTTGTGTTATTGCTAAGCGTGGCGGTGTGATCGAAGACGTTGATGCCTCACGTGTTGTGGTTCGTGTCAATGAAGATGAGATGATTGCTGGTGAAGCTGGTATTGATATCTACAACCTCGTTAAATACACGCGTTCTAACCAAAATACTTGTATCAACCAACGTATTATCGTCAACCAAGGTGATGCTATTGCTGTAGGTGATATCTTGGCCGATGGTCCGTCAACGGATCTTGGTGAGCTTGCATTGGGTCAGAACATTCGCATCGCATTTATGCCGTGGAATGGTTACAACTTCGAAGATTCAATCTTGCTGTCTGAAAAAGTAGTTAAAGAAGATCGTTTTACTACTATTCATATCCAAGAATTGACTTGTGTGGCACGTGATACCAAGCTTGGAACCGAAGAGATTACTGCGGATATTCCAAACGTTGGTGAAGCTGCTCTATCAAGCCTCGATGAAGCAGGTATCGTTTATATCGGTGCTGAAGTTGACGCTGGTGATATCTTAGTTGGTAAAGTGACGCCAAAAGGTGAAACACAACTGACGCCAGAAGAGAAATTGCTCCGGGCTATCTTTGGTGAAAAAGCGGCTGATGTTAAAGACACGTCGCTACGTGTACCAACATCAAGCAAAGGCACGGTTATTGATGTTCAAGTCTTTACTCGTGACGGCGTTGAAAAAGACGCACGTGCAAGAGCAATTGAAAAATCACAGCTTGATAGCTATCGTAAAGATTTAAAAGAAGAGCTACGTATCTTTGAAGAAGCGGCTCGTGGTCGTATCGGTAACTTGCTTGATGGTCAAAAAGTCAGCGGTGGTTCTGGTCTAAAAGCCGGTACAGTGATGGCATTGGCCGATATGAAAGATATGAGCCTTGAGACTTTGCTTGATATTCAGCCTGTTGAAGAAGAAATTTCTGAGCGTCTCACGCAAATCGCTGAGTATTTGGTTGATAAGCAAAAAGACATCGATGTTAAGTTTGCTGAGAAAAAACGCAAATTAACCGCTGGTGATGACTTACAACATGGCGTACAAAAAATCGTTAAGGTATATCTAGCGGTTAAGCGTCGTATTCAGCCTGGTGATAAAATGGCTGGTCGTCATGGTAACAAAGGTGTGGTATCGCGCATTATGCCAGTTGAAGACATGCCTTATGATGAAAATGGTAATACCGTTGACATCGTCTTGAACCCACTTGGTGTACCATCGCGTATGAACATCGGTCAGGTTCTAGAAACGCATTTGGGTATGGCAGCGAAAGGTTTGGGCGAGAAGATCGATGGTATGCTCAAATCGCAAGCAGCGATCAAAGATTTACGTGACTTCTTAGACAAAATCTATAACCAAGTCGGCGGTGAGCAAGTTGATCTTGATAGCTTGAGTGATGATGACATCATGGCGCTAGCAGATAACTTGCGCGCTGGTGTACCAATGGGCACAGCAGTATTTGACGGCGCAAGAGAAAGCCAAGTTAAAGACCTGCTAGAGCTTGCTGGTATGGACCGTGATGGTCAGCAGACGTTGTATGATGGTCGTACTGGTCAGAAGTTTGACCGTAAAGTAACCGTTGGTTATATGTATATGCTCAAACTTAACCATTTGGTTGATGACAAAATGCATGCGCGTTCAACAGGTTCTTACTCATTAGTGACGCAGCAGCCACTCGGTGGTAAAGCTCAGTTTGGTGGTCAGCGCTTCGGTGAGATGGAAGTCTGGGCACTAGAAGCTTACGGCGCGACTTATACGCTACAAGAGATGCTGACTGTGAAGTCGGATGACGTTGAAGGCCGTACGCGTATGTACAAAAACATCGTTGATGGTGAGCAGTATATGGATCCAGGTATGCCTGAATCGTTTAACGTACTGACCAAAGAAATCAAATCATTGGGTATTAATATTGAGTTAAAACAAACCCATTAAGCACGGCTGATTGAGACTATTGTTAACATGGTCTCAGTTGATTATTATCCTTAGTGGTCAACCTAAAAGCAGTATGCGCATCGCTGCTGCTTTTAGTGATTTGTCTCAACCCTATTCATTGCCTTCATTCATCTTATTTGCGTCAATAATACGCTATCAGATGATTATAAAGATAACGGAGAAGCAACTTGAAAGATTTACTCGATATCATGCAAAGCCCTACCGGCAACGGTAATCAAGAGTTTGATAGCATTCAAATTACTTTAGCCTCACCTGACGTCATCAAGTCATGGTCGCATGGTGAAGTAAAAAAGCCTGAAACTATTAACTATCGTACGTTTAAGCCTGAACGTGATGGTCTATTTTGTGCCAAAATCTTTGGTCCAGTAAAAGACTTTGAATGTTTATGTGGTAAATATAAGCGCCGTAAATTCCAAGGCGTTATCTGTGAAAAATGTGGCGTAGAAGTAACGACTGCGAAAGTACGTCGTGATCGTATGGGTCATATTGACTTAGCCAGCCCAGTGGCACACATTTGGTTCTTAAAATCATTACCAAGCCGTATCGGTCTATTGCTAGACATGACGCTTCGTGATATCGAACGCGTCCTATATTTTGAAAGCTATATTGTTACTGAGCCAGGTTTGACTTCTCTAGAGAAGTATCAACTGCTTGATGATGAAGATTATTATAAAGCGCTTGAAGAGTTTGGCGATGAATTCACCGCTAAAATGGGTGCTGAAGCGGTTCAAGACCTATTGAAAGATATCGATTTAGATCTTGAAATCGATGATTTGCGCGAAGCGATTCCGCAAACTGGTTCTGAAACCAAGCTTAAAAAGATGTCTAAGCGTCTTAAATTATTAGAAGCCTTCCGTGACTCTAATAACAAGCCTGAGTGGATGGTGATGAACATCTTGCCAGTACTACCACCAGATTTGCGTCCGCTAGTACCACTAGAAGGTGGTCGTTTTGCGACTTCAGATCTAAACGATTTGTATCGCCGCGTCATTAACCGTAATAACCGTCTAAAGCGTCTGCTTGAGCTGAGCGCACCTGATATCATCGTACGTAACGAAAAGCGTATGTTGCAAGAATCAGTGGATGCCTTGCTTGATAACGGTCGTCGCGGTCGTGCGATCACTGGTAGTAACAAGCGTCCATTGAAATCTTTGGCTGATATGATCAAAGGTAAGCAAGGTCGTTTCCGTCAAAACTTACTTGGTAAGCGTGTTGACTACTCTGGTCGTTCGGTGATCGTTGTTGGTCCAACGCTACGTCTACATCAGTGTGGTTTACCAAAGAAAATGGCACTTGAATTATTCAAGCCATTTACTTATAACAAATTATTGTCTCATGGTTTAGCCACGACAATTAAAGCTGCCAAAAAGATGGTAGAGCGTGAAGAGCCGCAAGTGTGGGATATGCTGGCCATGGTTATCCGTGAGCATCCAGTACTTCTTAACCGTGCACCAACGCTTCACCGTTTGGGCTTGCAAGCATTTGAGCCAGTACTAATCGAAGGTAAAGCAATCCAATTGCATCCGCTCGTTTGTACCGCGTTTAACGCCGATTTTGATGGTGACCAAATGGCCGTTCACGTGCCATTGACACTAGAAGCACAGCTTGAATCACGTGCGCTAATGATGTCTACCAATAACATCTTGTCGCCTGCGAACGGTGATCCAATCATCGTACCGTCACAGGATGTTGTACTGGGTTTATATTACATCAGTCGCTCGTCTATCAATGCCAAAGGCGAGGGCATGATTTTTGCCACCGTTAATGAAGCATTGCGTGCGATTGGTTCAAACGATTTGCATGTAAACGCTAAGATCAAAGTGCGTGTCACCGAGACGCATATTGATGAAGATGGCAATGAGACTAAAGAAATCAGCTTAAAAGAAACGGTTGCAGGTCGTTTATTGATCTGGAACATCATGCCTAAAGGTATGTCTTTTGATGAATGTAACCAAGAGATGACGAAGAAAAATATTTCTCGTTTGATTAACTCTTGCTACCGTAAAGTTGGCGTTAAAGAAAGTGTCATGTTTGCTGACCAATTGATGTATCTTGGTTTTGCCCAAGCGACGTTGTCAGGCGTGTCTATCGGTATTGATGACATGGTCATTCCACCACTGAAAAAGCAAATCATTGAAGTGGCAGAAGGCGAAGTTCGCGAAATCGAAGATCAATTCGAGCAAGGTTTTGTGACCGCTGGTGAGCGCTATAACAAAGTGGTTGATATCTGGTCACGTACCAATGACAAAGTCGCTAAAGCGATGATGGACAACTTAGCCACTGATAAAATCATGAACGCCAAAGGTAAAGAAGAAGAGCAGAAGTCATTCAACTCTATCTTTATCATGTCAGATTCTGGTGCTCGTGGTAGTGCGGCTCAGATTCGTCAGTTGGCTGGTATGCGTGGTTTGATGGCTAAGCCAGATGGTTCAATTATCGAAACGCCAATTAAAGCAAACTTCCGTGAAGGCTTGACCGTACTTCAGTACTTTATTTCAACGCATGGTGCCCGTAAAGGTCTTGCGGATACGGCACTGAAAACGGCTAACTCAGGTTACTTGACGCGTCGTTTGGTTGATGTGGCACAAGATTTGGTTATTACCAGTGATGACTGTGGTACTGAGCAAGGCTTGCTCATGAAACCACATATTCAAGGTGGTGAAATCATTGAGAAGTTAGGCGAGCTAGTACTAGGTCGTGTGACGGCTCGTGATGTGACTTATAACGATGATGCTGATAAGGTATTGATTCCAGCAGGTACTTTGATCGATGAGCATTGGGTAAACGTGCTTGATAACAATGCGATTGATGATATCTGGGTACGCTCAGTTATTACTTGTAATGTTGAGCATGGTGTTTGTTCACAGTGTTATGGTCGTGATTTGGCTCGTGGTCATAAAGTGAATATCGGCGAATCAGTCGGTGTTATGGCGGCACAGTCTATCGGTGAACCAGGTACTCAGTTAACGATGCGTACATTCCACGTGGGCGGGGCAGCAAGCTCAGCATCAGTGGATAACAGCATCTCAGTTCGTAGTGCTGGTCAAGCGCATTTCGAAAACATGAAAACGGTTCAACATACCGATGGTCACTTAGTCATCGTATCGCGTTCAGCTGAAATCGCCTTGACCGATGAGCTTGGTCGTGAGCGTGAGCGCTATAAAGTGCCTTATGGTTCTAGCGTGCTTGTGAAACACGAAGATCAGGTTGATGCTGGTCAAACCATCGCTAAATGGGATCCGCACACGCATCCTATTATCACAGAATTTGCTGGTACTGCACGCTTCAGTGAGATTACTGATGGCTTAACTGCTACCGTAAAAGTTGATGATGCGACGGGTATGAGCTCATTTGAGATTCTTGCTACTCGTGACCGTTCAAGTTCAGCAAAAGACTTACGTCCTGCGATTATCTTGAACACTGATGAAGGTAAAGAAGTGGTTTACTTCTTACCAGCTGAAACCATCATTCGCGTCAGCGATGGTGAAAAAGTAGCAGCCGGTTCGATTTTGGGTCGTGTACCACAAGCCTCTTCAGGTACTAAAGATATTACCGGTGGTCTACCACGTGTTGCTGACTTGTTCGAAGCACGTCGTCCGAAAGATCACGCCATCATGGCAGAAATGACAGGTGTGGTTAGCTTTGGTAAAGAGACCAAAGGTAAAAACCGCTTCATTATCACCAATGAAGATGGTGAGATTCATGAAGAGCTAATCCCGAAATGGCGTCAAATCAACGTCTTTGAAAACGAAACGGTAGCACGTGGTGAAGTGATCGCTGATGGTCCACAGAACCCGCATGATATCTTACGTTTGAAAGGTCAGACTGCACTTGCTGATTACATCGTTAACGAAGTACAGGACGTTTATCGCTTGCAGGGTGTAAAAATCAACGATAAGCACATCGAAGTGATTATTCGTCAGATGTTGCGCAAAGTTGAAATTACCGATGGCGGCGATTCAAACCACTTTAAAGGCGATCAAGCAGAGTACTCTGATATCAAAGCATTGAATGCGAAGCTGGAAGCGGAAGATAAATTCCCAGTACAGTTCGAGCGTCAATTACTAGGTATCACCAAAGCAAGTCTGGCTACAGAAAGCTTTATTTCAGCAGCATCGTTCCAGGAGACGACCCGTGTACTAACTGCGGCTGCCGTGACTGGTAAAGTGGATGAGCTACGTGGTCTGAAAGAAAACGTGGTCGTTGGTCGCTTGATTCCTGCTGGTACTGGTCTTGCTTATCATAAAGCACGCAAAGAGAAAGCGGAGCAAAAACTGCTAGATAAAGATCTTAAAGCAGGGTTTGACAATGCAGCATTTGATATGTCAGCGAGCACGGATAGTAAAGACTTTGCAAGCTTTGATGAAGCCTTTGCACAAGAGCTTAATCAGGATAATTAATAGTATTAAGCGTCTTTGATTTATTGTTAATGTGATAAAAAGCCAGCCTAAATTGCTGGCTTTTTTGTGTGTGCAATAAAGTGAGAAATGCATGGTACTGTTATCTAAAAAAATAGTACACTGGAAAATATGCCCTAATTTACACTTCATATAAGGATAAGTCGCAAATGGCAGGTAAAACCCGTGTTGCCAAATATCAAGCAGATCGAACCAATCAAAAACTGTATTTCTGTCGTCTATCTTGCCAAGCGGCGGGAAGTACCGATGATAAGCAGCTATACCAAGCCCATTGTGAAACTGCTATTTTTCATCTATACGGTGCCTTTCTCGCATTTACCCAAGAGCTAGGTTATTTTTATAGTTTAAACATGAGCGCACCAACATTGTCAGATATTGAACAAGCATTGAGCGAGCGTACCCAAGTATCGCCTGAGATTCAGCGGTTACAGCAGTTACAGCAGCAGGGTTTTTTGGCCAATATAGAGCGTGCGTATCAGCGTTGTCTATACGCCGTGCCACCAGATACTATTGTAGATCAAACACCAAGCAATACTGCCTCACCTGATCTTATTGTTAACGTTGTGACCTTGTCAAATCAATGGCTGCCAGATGAGACGACAATACGAGAATGGCGTCAGCAGTTCTTAGAGCTGATTGAGCAACTACGTGCTGGTATGGTTGAGTTCTAAAAATAGTTATTAAAAATTTATCTCACTTTTATCACCATTTTTAAAATGAAGACGTGTCCTAGTTGACTGATGACTGTCCTTTAATAGAGTGGTATTGATCAAAGTATTAAGTATGAAAAAGGCTTATTTAGCGAGTGCCAAATAAGCCTTTTTTTGCGTCATAAGTTTATATTATTAATGGTTGTCTACTCTGGTATCGGTGGCATGCGCTCAACGGGTGTTACCGATAAAGGGTTTTGCGGCACGCTATCATTACTACGACTGTTACTAGGTTTGGCTGCTTGAGAGCTACTTTGTGCTTCAACAGGCTCAGCTGGTGGTGATTTACGCTGTTGAGTCTGCGTCTTAACTGGTTTTTCTGATTCGCTGCTATCCGTATCTTCATCATCGGCCAGAATACCATCATCAGTCATTTCTATAATTCTTTGCGTTTGCTTTTTCGATTTGGCGCGGTTATTGATAGATACCCATTGATGAGGCGTGTCTTTGAGTTGGGCTTTCATAAAATCCATCCAAACGGGTAGGGCTGCCACACCACCATATTCGCGACGACCCATGGTTGATGGTTGATCAAAACCCATCCACACGACAGTTGCATTGGTAGGATGAAAACCTGCAAACCAAGCGTCTTTTGCTTCATTGGTGGTACCGGTCTTGCCACCAATATCATCACGACCTAAAGCCTTGGCTCGTACTGCCGTACCACGCTGTACGACGTCACGTAAGATATCTGCCATCTCAAAAGCGACTCTGGGTTGTAAGATTCGAGGTGCTTGCTTAGCCAGTGCATATTGAACCGCTGGCGCTTTTAAGCGATCGGCCTGTGGACTAGCATCATAAACCTTTAGATTTAGCGTTTTACCGCTTTGTTCAATATCATCATTGTTCTCTAAATTTTGTTCTTTAACCGTCACTTCATCATCGATAGCACTGTCTTCATTTTCAATTGACTTCTTATAATCTTCGATGAGATTTCTATTGAGGTCTTCAAGTTTTTCATTGAAGCAGGTGGCACACGCTTGGCGTGGGTTTGCCTGAAAGAGGAGGTTATTATTATAATTATAAATTTGTTCGATAAAATACGGCTGTACACGGTGACCACCATTCGCGAATGTAGCATAGGCTGTTGCCATTTGTAATGGTGTTGCTTGCCCTGCACCTAACGCTAACGACAAAGTCGTCGGTAGCTTTTCTTTATCAAGTCCGAATTCATCTAATAGGTCGCGCGTATCAGATATACCAATGGCTTGTAAGAGACGAATAGAGACTAAGTTACGAGATAAATACAGTCCACGGCGTAAAGTGATTTCGCCTAAAAAACGTTGATCAGAATTTTTCGGTTTCCAGTCACCCACTTGAATCGGTCGATCCGAAACAATGCTATCTGGGCGATAGCCTTTTTCTAGAGCAGCGGTATAGACAAGCGGTTTAATGGTTGAGCCTGGTTGACGCCAGCCTTGTAGAGCACGATTGAATTTACTGTGATTAAAGTCAAAGCCACCGACCAATGCATTAACAGCGCCAGTTTCTGGATTCAAGGAGACCAGACTTCCTTGTAGTTTGGGAATTTGTCCCAGCTGCCAATTACCATTCGCGGTCGGTATCAAACGAATGATATCATTTTTATTGACAATTTGGCGGGCGTTGTCAGGAAAGTAACCGATACGATTGGCAGAAATATACTTGCGTGCCCAGCTCATCCCAGACCAACCAACGGTCACATTCTCACCAGAAGGCATTGTCGCCTCAAAACTGCGAGCATTAACCTTGGTGACTTTGGCAGGAGTCATATTGCTATAGCGGCGGAAATTTTCTAGCGGTTCATCATTTGCTTCAGCCCCGCGCCAACCATGACGATGTTCGTAAGCCACCAAACCTGTCAGTACCGCCGCTTCCGCATCTGTCTGTGCTTTGCTATCAACCGTAAGGCGTACCCGCCATCCACTATGCATCACTTGCTCACCATAGCGATCAACTAAGGTAGAGCGTGTCATTTCTGCCAAATACGGCATATTGACGTCGAGCTTCTCTTTATAGAGGTTAATGCCTACTGGTGAGCTAATCGCTTCGTCGCGTTGTGCTTTGCTGATATAGCCTAACTCGTGCATGCGTCCAATAATCCAGTTGCGGCGAGTCAGCGCGCGACTGGGATTGGCAACAGGATTGTATTTAGAAGGGGCTTTTGGTAGACCTGCCAGCATTGCTGTTTCAGCAATAGTGAGGTTTTCTAGTGATTTACTATAGTATTTTTTGGCCGCGGCGCGGATACCATAAGCGCCTTCGCCTAGATAGATTTTGTTGACATAAAGCGTCAAGATATCATTTTTACTGAGTTCATCTTCTATTTTACGTGCTAAAAATAGCTCGACCAATTTGCGATTTAAGGTGCGCTCTGGACTTAAGAAGTAGTTTTTGGCAACCTGCATGGTAATGGTAGAGCCGCCCGTTTGGCTGTCGTCGTCAGTCACTACTTCTGTCACTGCGCGACCAAGACCTTTAATACTAATACCGCTGTGCTGAAAAAAGGACGCATCTTCTGCTGCTAAAAAAGCATGAGTCAAATTTTCAGGAATATCTTCAAAAGTAACGGGTAAGGATAAACGGTTACCATATTGGCCAATGAGTTTGTCATCACTACTATATATCTGTAATGGCATCTCTAAATTTGCTGTTTTAATCTCTTGAATGCTAGGCAGGGTAGGCGATAAATACATCGCCATCCCATAAAAACCAATGGGCACAGCAAGTGCTAAGATAACTGCCAATGCCAAGCAGGCAATAACAAGCCCCACCAAAAAGTGAATGAGACGGGCGGTAGCATTTTTTTTGGTCATAAGAAGACTTATCAATTAAAATTTGCAACAGATAAAACATTATACCTTGAACAAAATCAGCAGGTCATAATAAATGTGTAAGTTGACCTTAATAACCTGTTTAAATGCTTGAATCTATCTGTTAAGTAAAGTATTGTACTGAATTATTACAAATAACTATCAGATTGTACACTTAATATAAGGTATAGAGTTTGTGAGGCTATTTACTTCCAAAAGTCAGAATTTAATTGGTGTGGATATCTGTGCCACTTCAGTAAAGTTGGTTGACATACAGCGCCAACAGGGCATGTTTCATCTAAAATCTTATGGTATTGAAAGACTGCCAGAAGGTATAGTCGTCGATAAACTTCTTGTAGATACTGAAGCGGTTGGTCATATTATTGCTAACTTAGCTAAACGTTGTCATGTCGCTGGTAGTAGTGCTGCAACTGCCGTGTCAGGGTCAGCAGTAATCACTAAAATTATTGATATGGATGCTGCGCTAAGCGACGTTGAGCGTGAAGCGCAGATACGTTTAGATGCTGATCAATACATACCTTATCCATTAGAAGACGTCAACCTAGACTTTGAAGTTTTAGGGCCTTCTTTAGCAAGTGATGACATGGTGCAAGTCTTGCTTGCCGCATCACGCTCGGAGAATGTTGACCAAAGAGTTGATGCCTTAACCTTTGGTGGTCTTCAAACGAAGGTCATGGATATTGAATCCCATGCGATAGAGCGTGCTTTTGGACTCATGGTAGATAACTTACCAAATGCTCCTGAGTTAGTGGCTCTGATAGATATTGGTCACAATCAAACGACTTTATATATTGCTAAAAACGGTGAGTTTATCTATAGCCGTGAACAACTATTTGGTGGTGTTCAGTTGACAGAAGCGATACAAAATCGTTATGGACTATCTGCTGAAGAAGCGGCTATCAGTAAGCGTGAGCGTACCTTACCAGATGACTACTACCTTGATGTGTTGACGCCTTTTATCGAAAATGCTATTCAACAAATTACTCGCTCATTGCAATTTTATTTTTCTTCCAGCCAATACAGTAGTATCGATCATGTGGTTCTTGCTGGTGGTAGTAGCTCTATTGCTGGTCTTGCTGGCATGGCACAGCAAAAACTTGGGGTGACTGTCAGTATTGCCAACCCTTTTATCAATATGACTATTGCACCAAATATCGATAATGAGCAACTGGCCATTGATGCACCAAGTTTAATGGCTGCATGCGGTCTTGCGTTAAGGAGCTTCGACTAATGGCTCGTATTAACCTATTACCTTGGCGCCAAGAAGAGCGCGAGCGTCGCAATAAAGAATTTCTCACGTTAGTAGTGGCAGTGACTTTACTCACTTTATTGGCTGCATTTGCTTCATGGAGCTACTTTAACAACGAGCTTGATGAACAACTTGATGCGAACGCATTGATTGAAAAAGAAAATGCGCTTTTAGATACGGCTTTGACTGAAATTGATAGTCTGGAGCAGCGCCGTGAGGATATTATTTCACGTATGCAAGTCATTCAAGACTTGCAGGGTCGACGTCCTGTGCCTGTTCGTTTATGGGATGATCTTGCTAAAGCCATTCCGCCGGCACTCTATTTGAATAACCTCAAACGTGAAGGCGATGTTTTGACGTTGACAGGTCGAGCTGATAATCCAAATATTGTATCAAGTTTGATTCGTAATCTTGATGATAGTAAATGGATGGGTGATTCAGCCGTTAGTAATATCCAACAAAATATCAGTGCTTATGAATCTGCACCAGTGCTTAATAATACGGTCACCGCTGGCGAACAGCCGCGTCCTATTTATCCTGAAGACAGTTATGTACAGTTTGTGATCACGACCAAAGTACAGTCGGAAACAGCCGTTCCTGTAGAAGGTGCTGACGGTACCACTGTACCTGGAGGTGAGTTATGAAGCTTAACCGTAAAAAAAGCCTGATTAAAACCAAAAAAACAGCCTTGAAACCAAAGCAACAGTTTGATTTACAGGAGTTTCGCCGCAGTTTTGAATCGTTGGACTCTGAAAACTACGGCAGCTGGCCATTACCTGTAAAGGTAACGGTAATAGGGCTTATCATTACGCTCATCGCAGCGTTGGCGTGGGCTTTACCGATTAGTAGTAAGATCGATGAGATCAATGCTGCTGAGAGTCAGCAACAAACGTTACTTGATAGCTATCGTGAAAAAGAATCACGCGCGCGTCATTTAAAAGCTTACCAAGAGCAAGTTGTCCAAATGGAAGCTGAGTTCAATACCTTACTCGATCAGCTACCAAAAGATACTCGTGTATCAGAGCTGGTAGAGGGCATTAACATGACGGGTGTCGGCAGCAATATACGTTTTCAAGACATTTCAGTAGAGCCTGAGATTGAAAACGAATTTTTTATTGAGCAACCTATCCGCATTGCTGCTTTGGGCGAATATCATCAGTTTGGTAGCTTTATTAGTGGTCTTGCCGCCTTACCACGAATCATTACTATGCATGATTTTGAGGTCAGCAATCCGCAGCCGACATTGGATGTTTTACCGGAGCTTAATTTGGTATTACAAACCAAAACCTATCGTTCAAAAGAAGCTGACCCTGAGGGTGATGAAACGGTTGCTGTCACTGACGCTGCAACCACTGATAATGCAGGAGGCAACTAATGAATATTCAAAAACTGCCTACGCTATTGGTTTTAAGCATGGCTGTATTGTCCATGACAGGGTGTGCGGATCGCATTGGTATGGCAGAGCAATCAATGAACGATATCCGTAATCAGCCAGCTCAACCTATTGAACCACCGCCCAAAGCTGAGCTAGTAGAAGACTTTGTTTATAGTGCCAGCGCACAGCGCAGTCCATTCTTACCACCGAGTTTAGTCAATGTCCAAGGTCCTACCACTTCCATCGATGGTGTGCGTCCTGACATTACCAGAGTGAAAGAACCTCTTGAGCAATATGAGCTATCGCAACTGATTTTTCGTGGTGTCGTAATTTCACCTGAAGGTCAGCGATATGCGTTGGTACAACGCCCTGATGGTTCAGTCGCGAGTGTTAAAGTAGGTGATTATCTTGGACTAAATGACGGCCGTATTGTTGAAATCACGCCGACCCAGATTAACTTGATTGAAATTGTGCCAGACAGCCGCGCTGGGTTTGTTGAAAAACCCCAGTCGTTGGTTTCACCCATAAGCTAAGTCGGCAGATTTTTTGAGGAATAAATAATGACAGTACGCAATAACAAGGTAACGATGATGAGCAACCGCGTATCTTCTGCTTTTGCCATTTCAGCATTGGCAATCAGCATGGTAGCAGTGAGTAATAGTGCCCATGCCGCACAGCGCATTAACGAAGTTTCTGTGGTACAAACTGCACCAGCAGTGACGCAAATGCGTTTGGGATTTGAAGGTTTACCAGTGTTACCTGCTGCCTATCAGCTTGATAACCCTAGCCGTTTGGTATTAGATTTTGAACAAGTGCAAAATGGACTTGCTAGTCGCTTTAATGAATACAATATTGGTATGATTGATAAGGTCACGACTTTAAATAGTGACAGTACCACGCGCCTGATTGTTGAGCTAAAACAGGCAGGTAACTATACGACATCGATTGAGGATAACGATTTACTATTGACCATTACTGATCCTAACCGTCCAGTAATGACCAATGATCCTATCCAAGACGTACTCAATGACAATAATGCGATCACGACGACAGCAGTCGTTACACCGATTTTAGAAACCAGTAGTGCACCGGCAGTCAATATAGCCAGTAAAACGGTGGTTAAAAACCAAGTGCCTGCTGATACCATGGTGGTCAGAGTTAACCCATTATTAAGCCCACAACTTGCTGCATCGCAAGTGAGTAAGCAATATAGCTATGATGGTTTGAGTGCCGTCAATTTTGCCGCAGGAAATGATGGTGGTGGCAACGTTAGCATCGCACTTACCAATGAAGCCATTCCCGTTGATGTACAACGTCAAGGCAACAAGTTAGTGGTACGCTTAACGGGTAGCACCGTGCCAAGAAATTTATTGCGTCGTTTGAATATTAATAGTGGTCTGGTTGATAGTATTGATACTAAAAACCAAGGTCAGAATGGTGTAATCACTATTAATGTCAAAGAAGATTATGAGTATCAGGCTTATCAATCAGGCAATCAGCTGAATATTAATATCAGAAAACCTGAGCTACTACGTGAGCCAACACTTGAAGAAAAAGTCTATAGCGGTGAAGCGCTATCTATGGAGTTTCAAGACGTTGAAATTCGCAGTGTCTTAGATATCCTAGCGCAGTTCACAGAAATGAATATTGTGGCTAGTGATTCAGTCGCGGGCAATATCACCTTACGCCTGATTAATGTCCCATGGGATCAAGCGCTAGATATTATTCTAAAGAGTAAAAATCTTGGTAAGCGTGAAAATGGCAATGTCATTTTGGTTGCGCCTTCCACCGAGCTTGCTGAGCAAGAAGCACGTGAGCTTGAAGCGCAGCAAGCGGTTGAGTCTTTTGCGCCATTACGCACAGAATATATTCGTCTTAGCTATGCAAAAGCGCCAGATGTTTTGACACTTATTTCTCAAGGCAGTGGCTCATCAGGTGGCAGCAATGCAAATGCTGCTGATAACAATACCTTATTGTCTAATCGTGGAACGGTAACGGTAGATGAACGTACCAATACTTTAATTATTAAAGATGTGGCTGACAGTATCGAAAATATCCATAAGTTGATTGGTAAAATTGATATTCCAGTCCGTCAGGTCATGATTGAAGCGCGTATTGTGAGTGCCACTGATAGCTTTAGTAAAGAGATTGGGGTTCGTTGGGGTATCTTGTCAAATGGTGCTGCCAACAACCGTAATTTATTGGTCGGTGGTAGTAATCAAACGTTATGGGATTTAAAAGACTTTGATGTAGAAACGACGACGGTAAATGGTCAAACGGTTTCTTATCCTTCATACGATATTAGCCGCCCTGATAACTTAAACGTCGATTTAGGGGTTGCCAACCCCGCGGGTAGTATTGCCTTTGGTTTGCTCGGTATATCTGATTTTATGTTAGATCTTGAGCTGTCAGCCATGCAAGCGGATAACCGTGGTGAAGTGATTTCTACGCCGAAGATTCTGACAGCAGACAAGCAAACGGCGAAAGTCTCTTCAGGGACGCAGATTCCTTATCAAGAAGCGTCTGCCAGTGGAGCAACCACTACTAGCTTTAAAGAAGCAGCATTGAGTCTAGAGGCCACACCAAATATCACCCCAGATGGCAAAATCGGTTTGCAATTGTTAATCACTAACGGCACACCAGTAAGATCGCTAGATGGGCAAGTTGCTATTGCCGAAGATTCTGTTTCAACCAATGTCATGGTTGAAGACGGTCAGACCATTGTGTTAGGTGGCGTCTTTAAGAACAGCAAAAGCAATGGTGTCGATAAAGTACCGTTCTTAGGTGATCTGCCTTATATTGGTCGTGCCTTCCGTAAGGATGTGCGCAACAACTCTAAAGAAGAGCTGCTGATATTTATCACGCCAAAATTAATCAATGATGGTATTAGCCGCATAGATTAATCATTTATTGATTGGTTTTCGCTCAAAAGAAGCAAGCATCAACGCTTGCTTTTTTTATGGGAAAATTTTCATATTGATTGAATTTTACTAACAATAATCAACGCTCATTACTAGCCAGAATATCAATGACGTTGTATCATAGCTAATTTAGCTGAGTAAGTATTATGGTGGAGGAATTGCCGTCGGTGTTTTTAGTAGGGCCGATGGGAGCAGGGAAGACAACCATCGGTAAATTGCTGGCTAAGCAGTTGGGGCGCACCTTTGTAGACAGTGATTGGTACATTGAATCGCAGACAGGGGCTGACATTGCTTGGATATTCGCCAAAGAAGGCGAGGCGGGCTTCCGTGAGCGTGAAACGCGCGCCATCGATGAGTTGACTCAAAAAGACCAAATCGTTTTAGCGACCGGTGGTGGCGCTGTGATGTGTGCTGAAAACAGAGCGTTTTTGCATCAGCGCGGCATCGTGGTTTATTTGAATGCGCCAGTTGATGTGCAAATGGCTCGCACGGCTAAAGACAAATCACGACCACTGTTACAGCAGCCAAATCCTAGAAAAATCTTGCAAGATTTATATAGCACGCGTGATCCCTTATATCGCCAAGTCGCTCATATTATTATGCCAACCGGTCATACTTATCCCCGTCATATGGTCAATCAGCTCTTACAGCAACTAGAATCATTTACTGACTCGACTGTTATAGCACCAAAAGATAAAGAAAATTAACCATAATGATAAACTTTATCAAGGCGTGTCCTCATTTAAAAATGGCGATAAAAATCAGGACGCGCCCTAGTTAAGCTCAGCTACTTTTACCTCATTCAAAATGCTTAGGGAGTGTTTAATGGCAACGCCACTGTTTCATGACGGTTTAACGGTTCATACGCAAAGCCATGACTATCCAATCGTCATTACTGAGAAAACAGCGATAGAGCACAACAGTATGGCAAAGCTGATCACACCTTATATTCGTGGTCGCCAAATATTGATTGTCACTAATGACACTGTTGCGCCTTTGTACCTAAGCGCTTTAGAGAAAGAGTTAACAGAGCAGTTCACTGTGCGTGTTTGCGTATTGCCAGATGGTGAGCAATATAAGCATCAGAGCAGTATTGATCAAATTTACGATGTATTGATGGTAGCGCATTTTAATCGTGACGTTACGCTTATTGCTTTAGGTGGTGGCGTTATTGGTGATATGACGGGCTTTGCTGCTGCAAGCTTTATGCGTGGTGTAAACTTTATCCAGATTCCAACCACGCTACTGTCACAAGTGGATTCGAGCGTTGGTGGTAAGACGGGCATCAATCATCCTCAAGGCAAAAACATGATTGGCGCTTTTTGGCAGCCGCAAATGGTCCTTGCAGACATGAGTACGCTCAAGACTTTGCCAGCGCGCGAGTTGTCAGCCGGGTTGGCTGAGGTTATTAAATATGCACTCATTATGGATGTCACGTTCTTAGATTGGCTGGAAGTCAATCTGCCAGCGATGATGGATTTGGATTTAGCGGTACTTGGTGATGCCGTAAAACGCTGCTGTCAGTATAAAGCCGATATCGTCGCGCAAGATGAAAGAGAGTCAGGCGTGCGAGCATTGTTAAATTTTGGTCATACTTTTGGTCATGTCATTGAAACCCATGAGGGCTATGGTAATTGGCTACACGGTGAGGCAGTCGCTGCTGGCATGGTACAAGCCGCAGAGTTATCACAGAGAATGGGTTGGTTAACGGTCGAAGACGTTGCTCGTATTAAGCGTATTTTAACCTTAGCAAATTTGCCTATCACCCCGCCACGCATTGATACACAAACGGCGCTAAGCTTGATGGGACATGATAAAAAAGTGAAACACGGACAAATCCGCCTGATTTTGTTAAAATCACTAGGTCAGGCCGTATTGACCAATGATTTCGATGAAGATCTTTTGCACGAGGTATTGTCACAACACCGCGTATAATGTCTTAAAGCTTTAGTGCTCGTGAATGCTCACTGAACGCAACGGTTTAAAGCAGACTGGCTCGCCGCCATTCTACTTACTGCGCATCTCTTGAATGCGGTCAACTTTATTTTCACCAAGGATACTCCCATGGCAGCTTCAAGATCGACGCCGCGTACCGCTAGCCAGTCATATCGCCGTCAAGCGTTGATTTGGCTGATAATGACCTTGCTGCTGGGTGTGGTTACGGCTCTGATTTGGATGTTTAGTCAAACGCCAGCGATGGGTGCCAAAATTGAAAATGCCCCCATATCAGCACCGCAACCATTGAGTGCTGAGCTTGAGCAGCCCTTAAAAATAGAGTCGTTACACGAGCTTGATACCGACGTGCAGCCCATTAGTTTTGATACGACGGTACGTGATTTGCGCAATTATCCTGCTGAGTTTAAAGACAAACGTTATCTGTTGGCGAATAAAGGTAAGTGGACAGTGCAGGTGATGAATGTCGCCGAAAACGATGTGATTGTCAGTTATCTAGAAGGCCGCGCAGACCGTAATAAATTTGCTTATTTCCGTTATCTTGACGATGAAAATCAAGTTCGCTATATGTTAACTTATGGGCTCATGAGTAGTCCACAAGAAGCGGTTGGCGCGGCAAAACTGATAGACTTTAAGTTGCCAGCCAATGTGCGTGTGTTGCCAGAAGAGATCAACCGTTATGTCGGTATCATTGATAATTATGAGCGACCTGATCCAGTTAAAGATTTGAGCACCAGACGCACACGTTCTGTTGATTTAAAACCGACTAAGCGCGAAGTGCCAGTGCGCCAGCCACTGCCAGAAACGGATAATGGGGACAATGCTGGTCGTAGCAGTAAAGAAACTGCCAGTAACAGCGACAATGAAAGTATCCGTCAGTCAGCAGATACCTCCGATACTTTATCGGTCACTGAAGAGCGTATTGTTGGCAATGAAGAGGAAGTATCCTCTATCACCACGCCTAAAAATGAGGGTAGTGGAACTAAGTCTGAATCAGAGAATAAAAAACCAGCGACATCAGGCACTGAAAATACCACTAAAAAACCCCCAGTAGTCGCAACACCGAAGCCGCCAAGTAGTACCAGTAGCACAAATTCTGGCGCAAACACTACTAGCAAGAATACCAATCCTCCTAAGAGCAATAACGACAGCATAAAAACACTGATAGAAGACAAAAGTAATTAGAGTATGTTTGTCTTGTGACCATATCGTTGATAGTTATGATAACCTCGTTACCACTATGATTAAAAAAACCCACTGACAAGCTGGTTAGTGGGTTTTTTTGTGGAGCATCGTAAAACATATAATTAGTGCTAAAAATACGTTTTCAAAAGAAGTTGATCTTAATTAAGCATCTCAACTAAGCCTTGTCACACATACTATGTATCAAAATTTGCATAGAACATTTAATCATCCTATAACCAATAGTAATAAGTTCTCTTACAAAATATGGTGGATGAATCGATAGAAAAGACTAGATTTTTTGTCCGTCATTAACTAATATAACTGTGGGCGACGTTCTGTATAGTTATCGTAAAAATTGTTTTTTAACAATGAATTGGTAAACTTCTATCATTTAAAAGATGCGTTACTAAATTTTTTTGTCTCAAGCGTTGTCACTTGCTATCTATAATTAAGCTATCGCAAGTGACGCAACCTCTCTTATTATCGCTCTCTTTAGAGTGAATGAAGCGCTTGATTACAGAGCGTCAGATATTCAAAATTAATCAAATGCACGGTTATTACATGCGTAGTCAATCAGTCTGGATTGCTAGGCATGGTGTGATAACAAGTGACACTCAAGATAGCGACATTGTGTTATTGATGATTAGGTAACGGGTATACAGGGCTGTATGTCATTGCCAAGGGCGACCGTTTACTATCTTTTAATATGTTAATGATCTATTGAAACATCATTCAATGACTGGGAGTGCCAGAGCTTTCACCTTAGTCTCAAAGTATGATGTCTATGAGCGTCACACCATTTATTAATTCGGATATACGAATATTAATTATTAGCCCGTTCTGCTTACGGTCTTCAGTTTATGATCTGCATTGGATGCATAAATTGCCCGTTCACCTAAAAGGACTAGCCATGTCAATGATTTCCTCGCAAACCCACCTGGCCACGCCAGATGACTTTTCTGATAACTGTGGTTTTGGTTTGATCGCTCATATTGAGGGACAAGCCAGCCATGATTTGGTAAAAACTGCTATTCATAGTCTAAGCTGTATGACCCATCGCGGCGGTGTTGCTGCTGATGGTAGAACGGGTGATGGTTGTGGTCTACTACTGGCGACGCCTATTGAGTTTTTTAGAGGTATTGCTGCTGAGCAAGGGTTCGCGATTACTGACAACTTTGCCGTTGGTATGATCTTTGTCAATTTAGATGAGACAAAAGCTTGTGATAGCCAGCAAGTGCTTAGCGATGAGATTGTCGCCCAAGGATTAGAGGTTGCTGGCTGGCGTGATGTGCCGCTTGATTTGAGCATCGTCGGTGACATTGGCCGTGAGACTTTACCTGATTTTAAGCAAGTGTTTGTCAACGCACCCGATGATTTGGCAGCGGATGACTTTAACCGTAAACTGTTTGTCGCACGCAAAAAAGCAGAGCAGCGCTTGGCTGATGATGAGCTGTTTTATGTGTGCTCATTGAGCTGTCAGACGATTATCTATAAAGGTTTGGTGATGCCATCAGACTTGCCAGCATTTTTCTTGGATCTACAAGATGCGCGTTTGGCATCGCATATCGTGGTATTTCATCAACGTTTCTCCACCAATACCTTGCCGCGTTGGCCTTTGGCGCAGCCGTTTCGTTATCTTGCCCACAATGGCGAGTTGAATACCATCACAGGCAATCGCAACTGGTCTGAGGCACGGACGCCAAAACTAAAATCAGACAAACTGCCCAATTTGAATGAATTGACGCCACTGGTGAACAGTACGGGCTCTGACTCATCAAGCTTAGATAATATGCTTGAAGTCCTCATGTCAGGTGGTATGAATCTATTCCATGCGATGTCGATTCTCGTGCCACCTGCTTGGCAGAATGTCGATAGCATGGATATGGATTTGCGCGCGTTCTATGAGTTTTATTCGCAGCACATGGAAGCGTGGGATGGTCCAGCAGGTTTGGTGATTCAAGATGGACGCTATGCGGTCTGTATGCTTGATCGTAACGGTCTGCGCCCATCGCGCTGGGTGACGACCAAGAACGGCTATATCACCGTTGCCTCTGAAGTTGGTGTGTGGGATTACTCGCCAAAAGATGTATTGGCAAAAGGACGCGTTGGCCCTGGTCAAATGCTCGTTATTGATACTTTAACGGGTCAAATTTTAGATACTAAAGCGATTGCGACGTTACTGAAAAAAGCCCATCCGTACCGTAAATGGCTGCGTGAAGAAGCAACCCGTATCCGTGATGATGAGCGTTTAGAGGAAGAGTTAGCAGCGCAAACATGCCGTGGTAATGAGCTAAAAACACTGCAAAAAATGTATCACATCACCAATGAAGAGCGTACTGAAATTATTCGCCCCAATGCCGAAAATGGTCAAGAGCCTGTCGGTTCAATGGGTGATGATACGCCCATGGCAGTGCTGTCGCAGCAAATCCGCCATGTCGGTGATTTCTTCCGCCAGCAGTTCGCACAGGTGACCAATCCACCGATTGATCCATTGCGTGAATCTATCGTGATGTCATTGCAGACCTGCCTCGGTGCTGAAACTAACGTGTTTGCGCCATCAGCGCGAGATGCACACCGTATTATCTTATCGTCGCCTGTACTGTCAGCCAGCAAGATGCAGCAGCTTGAGACCTTGGGTGATCCAGCCTTTAAAATGGCGCGTATTGATTTAAACTATGATCGCACCCTTGAGTTATCAGAAGCCATCATGGCTATCTGCGAGCAAGTAGCTAACAGCATCCGAGCTGGTCACACTTTGATTGTGTTGTCTGATAAAGACATCGATGCCGATAAAGTACCAGCCAATGCCATCATGGTGACTGGTGCGGTGCATCATTATTTGATTGGTCAAGGTATTCGTACTGATGCTAATTTAATCATTGAGACTGGTTTGGCGCGCGACTCGCATCAAGTGGCAGTCTTGATTGGTTTTGGTGCGACCTGCGTTTATCCTTATTTGGCTTATGATGTTATTGATGACTTAGTAGCGACTGGTGAGCTGCTTGGTGATCCGATTCAAGCGCGGGTTAATTTCCGTAAAGGCTTGGATAAAGGCTTGCTAAAAATCTTATCAAAAATGGGCATCTCGACCATTGTCTCTTATCGCGGCGCGCAGTTATTTGAAGCAGTGGGTCTCTCTGAAGAGGTGGTGAGCCTGTGTTTCAAAGGCGTACAGAGTCGTATTAAAGGTGCGACCTTTGCTGACTTAGCTGCCGATCAAGCACAGCTAGCGGCGAATGCTTTCAAGCGTCGCGCGCCACTCGATCAAGGTGGCTTACTGAAGTTTGTCTTCAATAAAGAATATCATGCCTTTAATCCAGATGTGATTAACAGCCTGCATACAGCTGTACGCACGGGTGATTACGACAATTATCGTAATTATGCTGATTTGGTCAATAGCCGTCCGGTTGCGACCTTGCGTGATTTATTGCAATTAAAAACAGATAACTCTATCGACGTTAATGACGTGGAGGATATCTCATCCATTCTGACGCGCTTTGACTCGGCGGGCATGTCGTTAGGGGCATTGTCACCCGAAGCCCATGAAGCGATTGCCATGGCGATGAATACCATCGGTGGACGTTCAAACTCTGGTGAGGGCGGCGAAGATCCAGTACGTTATGGCACGTTGCGCAACTCAAAGATCAAACAAATTGCCTCGGGTCGTTTTGGCGTCACCCCAGCGTATTTGCGTTCAGCAGAAGTGATGCAAATCAAGGTTGCACAGGGTGCCAAGCCGGGTGAGGGTGGTCAGCTGCCGGGTGGCAAGGTCAATGCTTTGATTGCACGCTTACGTTATTCTGTACCGGGTGTGACGTTGATTTCACCGCCGCCGCATCATGATATTTATTCTATCGAAGATTTAGCGCAGCTGATTTTTGATTTAAAGCAAGTCAATCCAGATGCGCTAGTATCGGTCAAGTTAGTCTCACGTCCAGGCGTTGGTACTATCGCGACTGGCGTGGCAAAAGCTTATGCCGATTTGATTACGATTTCAGGCTATGATGGCGGCACCGCAGCCTCTCCGCTATCGTCTATCCATCATGCAGGCTCACCATGGGAGCTAGGACTGGCTGAGACCCACCAATCACTACGAGTAAATGGCTTGCGTCATAAAGTTCGTATTCAAACTGATGGTGGTCTAAAGACAGGACTTGATGTGGTAAAAGCCGCTATCCTTGGGGCAGAAAGCTTTGGCTTTGGTACCACGCCGATGATTGCCGTTGGTTGTAAATACTTACGTATTTGCCATCTGAATAATTGCCCGACTGGAGTTGCGACGCAAAAAGCCAAACTACGTGACGAGCATTTCATTGGTGAAGCAGAGATGCTCATTAACTTCTTTAAATTTGTAGCAACTGAAACGCGTGAATGGCTTGCCGCCCTTGGTGTGCGTAGTATGGAAGAGCTGGTTGGACGGACTGACTTGCTTGAAGTATTAGAAGGCAACACGGATAAGCAGCGTCATTTGGATTTAACGCCATTGTTATTTAGCCATCCGGCCAGTAGTGGTAAAGCCCAAACCTGTCAGGTTGAGCGTAATGAGCCATTTGATAAAGGCTTACTCGCTGAACAGATGATTAGTGATATGCTGCTCAATATTCGTCAAGGTAATGGCGGCGATTATAGCTATTATGTCGGTAACTGTGATCGCTCTATCGGCGCGCGTATCTCTGGTGAGATTGCGCAAGTATGGGGCAACCTTGGCATGAGTGATATGCCAATTAAACTGCATCTGACTGGCACTGCTGGGCAGAGTTTAGGCGTCTGGAATGCAGGTGGTCTAAATATTGAGCTAGAAGGCGATGCCAATGATTATGTCGGCAAAGGCATGGCTGGCGGTGAGATTGTTATTTATCCACCAAAAGACTCAAGTTTTACGGCGCAAGAGACCGCCATCATTGGTAATACCTGCTTATATGGCGCAACGGGTGGCAAACTATATGCAGCTGGTACCGCTGGCGAGCGCTTTGGTGTTCGTAACTCTGGCGCGCATGCAGTCATCGAAGGCACAGGCGATCATTGCTGTGAATATATGACAGGCGGTATTGTCACTATTCTTGGGCGTACGGGTCTCAACTTTGGGGCAGGTATGACAGGTGGCTTCGCTTATGTGCTCGATATGGAAGGCGATTTCTTTGACCGTTGTAACCATGAGTTGATCGATCTGAATCGTATCTCAAGTGAGCAAACCGAAGAGCATCGTATCCATTTGCAGCAAGTGATTGAAGCGCATGTTAATAAAACAGGCAGCGCGTGGGGTCAGACGATATTGGCTGACTTTGAACACTATGTTCGTAAGTTTTATTTGGTGAAGCCTAAAGCGGCAAACATTGCGAGCCTTCTCAAGACCACCATGGCTGACCCACAGTAGCTTTGCTTGGATTATCCAATGTTCCGCTTTTAAAAGCCTTTTAACTCAAAGGTTTTCAGCAGGTAAGTGACGGTCACGATATAAATCTCTTAATTTTGCGATAAATGAGACATCGTTGACTGTCACCGCCCACTTTAAAAAAGCTTGATATAAAAAGCCTCATATTAAAGAGACAATACCATGGCAAAACGCTTAGAAAATAGTTTTCAGTTTTTAGATGTACCACGGTTAGAGCCGACCAAAAAAGACATCGCCACGCGCTCAACGGAATTTGTTGAAATTTATAAACCGTTTGAGAGTGAAGCCGTTGCGCAGCAGTCGCACCGCTGTCTGGAGTGTGGTAACCCTTATTGTGAATGGAAGTGCCCTGTACATAACTACATTCCTAACTGGCTCAAATTGGCCACCGAAGGGCAGATATTTCAAGCGGCTGAATTGTGTCACCGCACCAATACGTTGCCTGAGGTCTGCGGCCGCGTCTGTCCACAAGATCGCTTATGTGAAGGCGCTTGTACCTTAAATGATGGCTTTGGCGCTGTAACCATTGGTAATGTCGAAAAGTACATCAACGATACCGCCTTTGCACTTGGCTGGCGTCCGGATATGTCTGATGTGGTTTGGACAGATAAAAAAGTCGCGATCATCGGTGCAGGTCCCGCAGGGTTAGGCTGTGCAGATATCTTGGTAAGAAATGGCGTAAAACCAGTTGTGTTTGATAAACGTCCTGAAATTGGTGGTTTATTAACCTTTGGTATTCCAGAGTTTAAGATGGAAAAGGACGTCATGCGTAACCGCCGTGTTATTTTTGAAGGTATGGGCATGGAGTTTCGTCTTGAGACAGAAATCGGTACTGACATTAGTATTGATGAACTGTTAAGCGAGTACGATGCGGTATTTATGGGCATGGGTACTTACACTTATATGCGTGGCGGCTTTGCTGGTGAAGAGCTTGTCGGTGTTCATGATGCGCTAGATTACCTGATTGCCAACGTCAATCGCTGCAACGATTGGGAAAAAAATCCTGAAGAATATATCGACTTTAAAGGCAAAAGAGTGGTAGTACTAGGTGGTGGCGATACTGCGATGGATTGTAACCGTACCAGTATTCGCCAAGGCGCTGAGCAAGTAGTCTGTGCCTATCGCCGTGACGAAGAGAACATGCCAGGTTCGCGCCGCGAAGTGGTCAATGCTCGAGAGGAAGGCGTTGAGTTTCTATTCAATCGTCAACCGACAGAAATCATTGGCTTGAATGGTAAAGTGAATGGCGTGAAAGTCGTCACGACTCACTTGGGTGCGCCAGACAATCGTGGTCGTCAGCGTCCTGAGCCGATTCCTAATTCAGAAGAAATTATCCCATGTGATGCTGTAATTATGGCTTTTGGCTTCCGTCCTAGCCCTGCTGACTGGTTTGAGTCTCAGCAAGTGGCAATGGACAGCTCTGGTCGCGTGCTGGCAGCGGAAAAGCAAACCTTTAAATTCCAAACCAAAAACCCCAAGATATTTGCTGGTGGTGATATGGTACGTGGTTCTGATTTGGTCGTGACTGCGATTTGGGAAGGTCGTGAAGCCGCTGAAGGTATTTTGGACTTCTTAGAGGTATAATGGTTTTGGTTTACATCCGATTATTGAACACTCTATTTCGATCTCAAACGTCTTTTGCCTTTTAACAGGTAAGAGACGTTTTTTTTTGATATCAGCAGTACATGATGGTTCGATATTACTTTTCATTGACTATATATTCTTCAATTAATAAGAGTACCTGTGCGTGAAACCAAAAATTTGGCAACGATTTACTGCACCATTCATTGAACCTTATGCGCGCTATCAGCACGCTGATATCTTGCACGCCATACGTATCGGTGCAGCCATCGTGTTTGCGCTGTTAGCCAATCAAATAAGCCGTTTTCCACATGGGGAATGGACGACGATCACCGTCTTTATCATTTTGGGATTGCTACAGTATCAAGGCGCTATTTATACCAAAGCCAAAGAGCGAGTATTGGGCACGGTTTTGGGTATCGTCGTGGCATTTGCGATCTTATGGTTCAATAAAGGGACGGGTGCTTGGTTAGGGATAGAATACCTGCTTATTGGTATAATTAGTGGGATTATTGGTTATTTTTCGGTCAGGCGACTAGGGTATACTGGGTTACTCACTGGCATTACTATGCTGATGATCGTCTCTAACTTGAATCAAGTTAATATGGCGCAAGATGGTGTCTATCGCGCACTCAATATCTTAATCGGTACAGGTATTGCGGTCATGGTGACAGTGGTCTTACCTCTAAAGTCGACGTTGATGTGGCGATTTTTATTGGCAAATAATTTAGAAGCCTGTAGTACGCTTTATGCTGGTGTCGGACATCATATTGATGCTGAAATAGTGGCTCCCAAGTCGCTTGTCTATACTAGGGCGACAAGCTCAGCTAGCCTGTCTTATCCTCAAAGTAGCGCTATTGCAGATATGCCTGTTAATAAAGCGTTGATAAAATCGCTGCAGCAAATAAACAAGCGACTACTCGCAGTACGTCCACATATCGCTGCAACAGCAAGCGAATCCGGCATTCATAAAGAGACGATAGAAACGATTCAGCGTACCCATCGCAATATCATCGGTACCATTGATTTATTGCTTAGTGCGGCGCCGCGTTTGGCGAATATCGATATCGACGATGATAATCATACGCTACTGATTCACTATCAACACGAGCTCACCCAAGCAATGCAGCATATCGCGGCAGTGCTACGCAGTCCAAGCGATCAGACTTTTCGACCTATTACGCGTATTGCGCTATCAGAATATCCTAGCGTACAGTATGCAACGTTTGAGTGGCAAGGATATTTTTGGTTGACGCAAACGTTACAAGCACAACTGCAACAGTTAAGTGATCTGCTGCAAACGACCAAACCGCAGTGGTATGCTGCTTCTGGTCTGCGCTATCAAAGGCGTGAGCAGCGTAGAATGAAAGAGCAGGGGGGCGAGTCCGATTTACACTTGTAAATATAGGAGATGCTGGCAAGTATTTGTCAGCACCTTTCAGCATTACCAATAGCCAAATGCGATGCTGTTAGAGTGTTTTTTTGTCGTTATGTGCTAGCATGCTTTGACCTTCAGCGTCTTTTATCTTTTAATAGGTAAAAGGCGCTATTTTTTGATCATGACTTTATCAGCGCTTTATCAGTGGTTAAGCCAGTAGCTAGAATTTAACCGATTTTTTCTTCCTTCACTTATAAGAGATACCCTGCGTGAAACCGACTTTTTGGCAACGATTTACCGCCCCGTTTGTAGAGCCTTATGCCCGTTATCAGCATGCAGATGTTTTGCATGCCATACGTTTGGGTCTGGCTGTACTTATTGCGCTCTTGTTAAATGAGTTTACGCACTTGCCGCATGGTGAGTGGACGACCATTACCGTGTTTGTGATTTTGGGTTTGTTGCAATATCAAGGGGCGATTTATACCAAGGCTAAAGAGCGGATATTGGGTACTTTGCTTGGGGTGGTGGTCGGGCTTAGCTTCTTATGGCTGATTAAAGATATCGGTGGCTGGTTGTGGCTATATTATGCACTGATTGGCATTATCAGTGGCATCATCGGTTATGTGGCGGTCAAGCAATTGGGCTATATCGGTCTGCTGACAGGTATTACCATGCTGATGATTGTGTCGAGTCCTGACCACAGCAATATTGCCCAAGATGGCTTATATCGCGCGTTCAATATTTTGCTTGGTGCAGGAGTAGCGGTGGCCGCGACGTTAATTTTACCGCTTAAATCGACGTTGATGTGGCGGTTTTTGTTGGCCAGTAATCTTGAAACCTGCAGCAATTTGTATGCAGGGGTTGGCAATCATATTGATGCGGATGTCTTAGTGCCCAAGCCGTTTAAATATAGTAAGGCGACCAGTTCGGCCAGTATTATTTATCCATCGAACAGTTCTATACCAGATACACCGGTCAATAAGTCCTTGGTGAAAGCATTACAAAAGATTAATAAGCGTTTGCTTGCCGTGCGTCCGCATATTGCAGCGACAGCAAGTGAGTCGGGCATTGAAAAAGAAACGCTAGAGACTATTCAGCGTACCCATCGTAATATTATTGGTACGATTGATTTACTGTTAAGTGCGGCACCGCGTTTGGCTAATATTGAGATTGATGATGAAAACCATATTTTGCTTATTCATTATCAGCACGAATTGACGCAAGCGATGCAGCATATGGCGGCGGTATTACGTAGTCCAAATGATGAAGTATTCCAACCCATTACACGCATCGCGGTATCAGAATATCCAAGTGTAGAAAACTTAGGCTTTGAGTGGCAAGGCTATTTTTGGCTGACCCAAACTTTGCAAGTTCAATTGCAGCGGCTCAGTGATTTATTGCAAACGACTAAGCCAAAATGGTTTGCCGCCTCTGGTCTGCGCTATCAACGTCGCGAGCAGCGCCGTATCGAGCACAAAGGTAGTGAAACTGATTTGCACTTATAAATATAGTCAATCCTATATAAATTAGATACAGTGTCAGGCTCGCTTAGTCTACTATTGGTAGTACTTTCGCTCGCCTTCCTTGTATCCAAATTATATTGAAACGACTATAAAAGTTAAATAACAGCCAAGAAAGAATAAATAAAAAACGCTGACTTTATTAAGTCAGCGTTTTTTTTGCGGTAACAGTTGTTAAAAAAGCTATTAAAAATGGCTATAAAAAACAGCTATCAACAAACAGTGATTAACGACCAGTTTTTAGCTTATCCCAATACTGCTGATAGACTTGCAATGCTTCATCGCCCACATCTTCTTGGAATTCCGCTTTTGCCAGCACGTCTTTGCTCGGATAAATGGTTGGATTGTTTCTCACCTCTTCTGGCATCATCTCACGCGCAGCCATATTAGGCGACGCATAACCAATCTCTTCGCTGACGATTTTAGAGTTCTCAGGACGCAGCAAGTAGTCAATAAACTTGTGGGCTGCATCGACTTGTTTGGCGTTTTTCGGAATCACAAAATTATCCATCCACAAGATAGCGCCTTCAGTTGGATATTTATAAACCAAGCTGGTCAAGCCTTCGTTATTGGCGATAATTGCCTCGCCATTCCAACTCATACCAACCGTGGTTTCGCCTTCCATATAAGGCATACGCGAGGCATCCGAGTTAAAGGTCTTCACATTTGGCATCAAGGTCGTGAGCTTCTCATAAGCGGCTTTGATTTCGTCAGGATTTTTACTATTACCTGAATGTCCAAGGGTCAATAGCGCCATGCCAAACACTTCGCGCATATCGTTCATCAGCATCACTTGCCCTTTATACTCAGGACGCCATAAATCGTTCCAGCTATTTACGGTTGCAGGATCGACCTTGTCACCATTAATGGCAAGACCGGTGCTGCCCCACATATAAGGAATCGAATATTTGTTCTCTGGATCAACCTTGGTATTGGTAAAAGACGTATCAAGATTCTTAAAATTGCTCAATTTGGATTTATCGAGCTCTTGCAGCAAGCCTTCTTTGGCCATTTTTTCGACATAATAGGTCGATGGGATGGCTAAGTCATATTGGCTAGAGTCATCGAGCAATTTAAGCTTGGCATACATGGCTTCATTAGAGTCGAAAGTGGTGTAATTGACCCGAATGCCTGTCTCTTCAGTAAAACCATCGAGAATCTCTTGCGGCATATACTCTGACCAGTTATACAGATTGAGCGTTTCAGCACTCGCTGCTGTACCATCAGCCGCAGTATTGTCTGACTTACTACAGCTAGCAAGTGCTAGCCCAACAGCCACGGCTAATAGTGCTTTTGGTAGTATACGAGCGCTACGAGCAATGTTGTGGGGCGATGATAAATGAGTCAAAATATCTCTCCTAAATAAGAATGATGCAAATGAGTAAAAAGTTAAATGATAGATAATGGAAGCTAAGGGCTAAATACTAAGTGCTGAATATAAGTTATCGAGCCAGTTGTGAAACTATTATGGCTATGATTGTTAAGAATTTAAAGGGCAAGGAAGAAGTTCGTTCTTCATAATATTGCTAAAAGTGGCGCTGATGAATGGCTGAAGAATCTATAAAAGCACAAATATGAGATTTACTGCTGAATTTGAGTAAGATAATAAGCGTAAATAATCATGCTATGATGAGAGCTGCTTTACCCTTAAGCCATGAATTTATAACGTGGTTTTTATAAGATGCAAAGAGTACCGATAAAATAAAAACAATCGAGTTTTAATTAAATGGTTTGAATTAAAAGAGGCAAAAGATGAATAATCGTAAACGCGCTGGACTGATTACTGCTGTGCTTGGCATAATTGCCTTTATGACCATGTTTAACGCTGGCTCGCCGACACCTATCGTTAATTGGCCGGTTGAGACGTACATGGGTTTGGCATTTACGATTGGCTGGTTGAGTAATGTGCCTGTTTGGTTGGCCTATGTGCTGGCAGCGGTGGTGCTTATTTTGATCGTGGTCGGATTTTATAAAATCGGTAGTTGGGTTTATAGTTTAATGACGAAGCGTGGTTAGATTTTGCTAGGACGTGTCCTTATTTTAAAAGTGAGGACACGTCCTAGATAAATAGCAATTTGCAAAGTCTGATTATTAAGACGCAATCTGAAATTGCTCAAGCACCGACTGAATACCGCGCTCCTCAATCGTACCCGTAACAAAGTCTGCACGCGCAATCAATTCTTGCTTGGCATCACCCATCGCCACCGCATAGCCGACCAAGTCAAACATCTCTAAATCATTCATTCCATCACCGAACGCCATACACTCATTGGCATCTACCCCATAATATTGACAGACGTCTTTAATGCCTCGCGCCTTGGATGCCTCTATCGGTAAGATATCTGCGCCGATATGATGCCAATGGACGAGCTTTAACTCGTACTGGGCAAAATCGACGTCCTGCATTTTCTCTTGTTGATTGTTAAAAAATACTGAGCATTGATAGACGGTATTCCCTTTATGATATTCAGGGTCAACGATAGAGTTTGGCGTGATGGCATTAAACTCGCGCAAGCGCTCATTTTCACCTGACCAAGCGATATGGGTGGCAGAGTCAAACTTATGAATCAACTCGCTCTGTTGGCACAGACGCACGATTGTATCCGTTTGCTCAGCGGACAACGGATAGTGGCTAATCCGACCCTTTTTATCAAAACTATACTGTCCATTCATACAAATAATCGCATCTAAGACATCAGCTTCGAGCAAGGCCAAAATATCTGCTGGCAATATGGCTTTGGAGCGTCCCGTTGAAATCACCAGCTTAATATCAGTATCTGCAAGCTGCTCAAGTGTTGCTTTGTTGTGTTGGGCAATGATGCCATTACGGCTCAAGGTATCATCGATGTCAAAAAAGATGATCTTGGGTGTCGGAGTCTTGATAGTCATACTTTCTTTGGCGATTTTATCTTCGATAAACATGATGATCCTATTGTTTTTTAGTCGTTTCAATACCAATGATTTAGATACTACTACAACACACCCAAAGAGATAAATACCTATAAAGTAACCTGCGATGATGCAAATTTGGCTACTGCTGCGATATTCGCTTTACTGGCGGTGCGATTGATTTGCGCTTATTCGAAGGGTTAACAAAAACCCTAAACGATATAATTAACTTAAGAGTGGCTATTTATTATAAGGTTAAGATTAACGATCAACATCAGTTAACAAAATGATGAACGGTTTTTATCAGTGTATCCGCTATCTAAAGGAGCTAGTATGAAAATTTTTACCTTAAAATCAGTCACCGCTTTGACGGCATTGGCAACATTGGCAGTATCTGCCAATGCCTTTGCAATGGATGTTAAGTTTAACGATGCTGCTTGGAATGGCAAAAAAATACCTGAAGGGCAGCAGTGTCTAAACTATGATGGCAAAAATCCAGCCACGCCGAGCATGACGGTCTCAAACATTCCGATGGGCGCGGAGAGCTTGGTTTTCGTTTATAACGATGTGAGCAATAAACGTATGCAACATGGTGGACATGGCATTATAGAGTTTAACCTACCAGAAGGTGCTACGAGTGCTGAGATTCCACGTGTGTTTGGGCATACTTATGAAGTGCCAGTTGGGATTGAGATGGTCGCGGAATATCGTAGCCGTGCAGGGGAAGCGGGAGGGGCATATAAACCACCTTGTTCAGGTGGTAAAAACCATCTGTATACGGTAGATGTGCAGGCTTGGCAAGGCGATAGTGTGCTTGCTGAGACAACGGTTGAGATGGGTCGGTATTGATGCTTTGGTCGTTTTAATGAGCGTAAAAAATCCGTCTATACCGCGTGTATAGACGGATTTTTAGTAAGAGTAAGTGATGTTTGCAACGTCTGAGCCATCAGTAAGCGTGGGTCAGTCGTATGTTAGGGTTGAGACCGTGCTATAGGAAGATATAGATTAGACTTGTTAATTATTAGACTAATGATATCGCAGTCATTGTGCCAAGTTTTATAGTACAATTGTACTCCGAGAAGTATAGGCGTCTTATCCCATTAAAATTCCAATGGTTATTTCTAGAAATACAATGATGCTAGATGACAAAAAACCACTAAGAAAAAAAATTTTATTGATTATACTTTATCTTAAATTAGATCAGGTTTTTATAAATAAGGTTTCTCATGACTATAGCGACAAGCCATACTCCAGAAAGCAAAAAAATAAATGGCGAGCATATTCTTATCAACATGATATATATCGCCAAAAATGTCGACCTAGATTCGGGAATCGAGCTGACTCGTGCACTTGAGTATTGGCGAAGGTATTTTGAAGAAAACAATATAGCTTCAGCTTTAGTCATTAGTGAAGGTTATTTCGTTCAAAGTTTTCAAGGGACAAGGCCCGCTATCAATATTGCCTTAGAAAAAATACTTGACGAGCATTCAACTATTTTTCCCAATATTGTTAATATAGAGGAAATAGAGTCGCGTCAATGGAATGGGTTTTTAGTGAAACATCTAACATCAAGCGCTGAAGATGAAGAGTATGCTCTCAAAAGCTTCTCAGCAGGTTCTGACTATAATCCCTATCTAATGACAAGTGCTCAGATTAAAAGTTTTTTGACAGCAGTTTTTAAAGATGCTGAATCCAATAAGCCTTAGATAAGTTCTCTATTATAACTAGCGTAAAAAAGCCGTCTATACATTTTGTATAGGCGGCTTTTTGATGAGAGTAGGTTATGTTTCATATATAGATAAGATGTGCTAACTTAGTAATGAGGTAAAGTCTTGGTTGATGCTCGTAACATTTAACTGATAAGAACAACTTGGTCGGTATTATCTAATCAGCCCTACATGGTAAAAGCCCAGCCTAGAGTTGCTAATCTCGATGCTCCCAAACAACAGCAATCTTAGTACCTAGTATGTTTTCTAATTCTTGTAATATTTCTGGGCGAATAGATATGGTTTCATTAATATCGCTTTCAAATTCTTCGTTGTCATTGTCATCTAATTGCCAAAATCTATTAGTTGCTACAAAATCTCCAGCGGTCATCATAAATGGGCTAGTAATAATAATGTCTGAATGGGTTAGTTCTAAATTTTCAACTGCATCAAAATAGGGTTCATGTTCACACTCAATAATATTTCCGTCAAAAAGCGAAAACGCTTTTTCTTTTTGTTCGTCGCTTATTACATGGTCTCGTTCTTTAACATAAATATAAACATGTTGCTCACTCACAATATACTCCCAAAAAGTTAAATAAATTTATTTTAGTTACTTGGAACTTAATTAATTCCAATTCGATTTTAAATATACTGATTATGGCAAAACTTAACTAATCTACAATAATATATTTTAGAAAATATAAGCATCGATAGGTTAGCTATATGGTGCGCCCAACACACTAACATAATAATAATCTCTAAAAATGGTGCACGGGGCGCACCATACGTCAACTAGGCTATTTGAGCTTAATCAAGCTCAAATAGCCAAACCAATCACCCAACCTCAACACTCGTCACATTCTGAAAGCCTCTTGGCAACTGACCACCACGATTGCCGCGCACACCCGTATAGTTAGCCAAATCATTTGGCTTGAGTGTCACGTGGCGTTTGCCAGCGGTAATAATTAGGCTGTCTTGCTGACTGAGTGGCGTGATGACAAGCACTTCCTCATTTTCTTTCAATTTAATCAGCTTATTACCTTTACCGCGTGCCTGTTCAGGTAAATCATCGAGGGCAAATATCAGCAAATATCCAGCATTGGTCACGACAGCAATATGGTCAGGCGCTACATTTGCATGGGTATTTTCACCGTCAGCATTGGCAGTCGTTTCTACTGGCGCATCGATACGCGCAACAGGGAGCAATCGAATATCAGCCGCTAGGTTAATGATATTTTTACCCGCTTTTTGATTGCTATCAAGATTGCCGATGGTGTTGATAAAGCCATAACCTGCGGAGCTAGCGAGAATAATGCGTTGATTGTCAGCACCGGTTAA
Source organism: Psychrobacter sp. JCM 18902 (assembly GCF_904846615.1). Lineage (NCBI taxonomy): Bacteria > Pseudomonadati > Pseudomonadota > Gammaproteobacteria > Moraxellales > Moraxellaceae > Psychrobacter > Psychrobacter sp. JCM 18902. Next base: position 2,268,382 of record NZ_CAJHBK010000001.1, on the reverse strand, counting down.
TAGCTGCTCAAAGCTAGCACCTGCTGGTGGCTTTAACACACTGGTCAGAGGATCGCCTTGACCACGAGCCGAAGCAAGGCTATGCGCATCAATACTATAGCTGCGTCCAGTGCTATCGAGCACGTAGATTTTCTCATTGGATTTACCACGGACGTGCGCTTGATAGCTGTCACCTGAGCGATAGCTCATGCCAGCAGCGTCAACATCATGACCTTTGGCAGCACGAATCCAACCTGCCTTTGATAGGATGGCAGTGATCGGTTCGCTCGGTACGAGGTCAGATTCTTTTAATGCTTGTGCTTCTTCGCGCTCTGCCAAGGGTGACACGCGCTCATTGCCATGTTCTTTCATATCAGCTGTGAGTTCTTCAATCATTAGATTGGTCAGACTGTCTGGATTGTCCAGATACTCTTGAATGATGGCGCGTTCGGCAGCCAGTTCATCTTGCTCGCGGCGTAGCTCAATTTCCTCTAACTTTGCTAGCTGACGCAAACGAATATCCAAAATAGCATTGGCTTGAATTTCAGTGAGGTCATAATCTTGCATTAACGATAATTTTGGATCGTCCTCTTCGCGAATGATGCGAATGACTTCATCAATATTAAGATAAGCAATCAGCAAACCTGCGAGGATATGTAAGCGCTTGTCGATTTTATCGAGGCGATATTGCAAGCGACGGGTGACCACTGAACGGCGACAGATGAGCCATTCATCAAGGATTTCTTTTAGGTTTTTGACCTGTGGTTTACCATTTAGGCCAATCATATTCATATTGACGCGATAATTGCTTTCTAGATCCGTACTGGCAAACAGATGGCTCATGACGCGAGCGACATCGACCCGTGTTGATTTTAGCTCAAGTACGATACGGCAGGCATTTTCATGGTCTGACTCATCATGGATATCGGTAATCCAAGGCAGTTTTTTGTCCGTCATTAGCTTGGCGATCTGCTCTTGGATTTTATTACCTGAGACTTGGTAAGGCAGCGCATCGATGATGACAAGATTCTTTTCTTTAGGGTCAATATGGAAAGTCGCGCGCATTTTATAGCTACCGCGTCCAGTCTCATACATCGCTTGCAAATCTTTTTTGCTGGTGATGATTTCAGCAGGCGTTGGCAGATCAGGTGCTGGTATTGATTGCGTTAATTGCTTCACCGACAGCTCAGGATTTTTAAGCAAGCGAATCGCTGCACGCACCACCTCATTAAGATTATGCGGTGGAATGTCGGTTGCCATGCCAACCGCGATACCTGTCGTACCATTCAATAAAATATTGGGCAGGCGGGCAGGGAGGGTGGTTGGCTCTTGCATGGTGCCATCGAAGTTATCTTGCCAATCAACCGTGCCTTGTCCGAGTTCTGCAAGCAAGGTATTGGCATAAGCAGACATTTTGGCTTCGGTATAACGCATGGCGGCAAAGGATTTTGGATCATCAGGACTACCCCAGTTACCTTGACCTGTAATGAGCGGATAGCGATAGCTGAACGGCTGCGCCATCAGCACCATCGCCTCATAACAAGCACTATCGCCATGCGGATGGTATTTACCCAAGACGTCACCGACGGTACGTGCAGACTTTTTGGCCTTAGCAGTCGATTTTAGCCCCAGCTCACTCATGGCGTAAACAATGCGGCGCTGGACAGGCTTTAAACCGTCAGCGATATTTGGCAGCGCCCGATCCATGATGACGTACATCGCATAGTTGAGATAGGCCTGCTCAGTGAACTCTGCGACTGAGCGAGTATCCATCGGTTCAGTGGGAATAATAGGGTCAATCGTATGATCAATAACATCGGACATAAAATAGGGTTCACTTATCAGTTTTAATAGGTATAAATAATCGGTGCAAGCGTACAAATAGGATAGCGCTATCGTAAAGGATATTGGCAAAATTAAAAAGGCATAAGTCAGAATAGACGACAGGTCGTGACGTGCTGGATAATGATAAAAAGGGTACACGACGTAACTTTGTGACCTTAACAGAGCTTGCTACTGCCCTTGATAGTAAAGGTAAAAAATAGTTAACGATAAAACACTATAAAGAGTATTAATGAATAAATGTTCGCTAATAAATCGCTGAAAAATTATCGCTTATCGCTATTAAGGTTTTGATAACTAAGATATTATTGACCGTCAAGACAGTTTGCGAACTCAAGTAGCAATCTTTTATATTGAGTAGTCTGTATAAAGTGTGTATGTTAATGAACAGAGGGCTATTTACCGCTATATTGTTTGCTCATCACCATATGATTGCCTCACAGTCAAGCCTGCCATTACGATGACAAGCCTGCGCTCTGAGTTTTTATATTTTTATCACACTGTGATTCGCATGGGTTGACGGTAGCGTACTATTACTAGGAGAGAAAAGATTATGGAAAATCACAGTAACCTAATTCGTCGTAACGATAAAGTATGGGTCAAAACTTACGAAAAGCTTGGTATTCAATACGACATTGAGATGCCAGCCGCTAATACTTCTTTAATCGATATATTTGAGCAGAATTTTACGAAGCACGCTGGCAAGACAGCGTTTGTATGTATGGATGCAAAACTCTCCTACGAAGATTTAGATCGTTATAGCAAACAAATTGCTGCCTACTTGCAATCACTTGGGTTAAAAAAAGGCGATAAAGTCGGCGTCATGATGCCAAATATTTTGCAGCTACCAGTTGCCGTATTGGGTGTGCTGCGTGCTGGCATGACCTTGGTTAACGTTAACCCGCTTTACACCTCAAAAGAGCTTGAGCATCAACTAACAGACTCTGATACCAAAGCATTATTTATTTTAGAAAACTTCGCCAAAACCTATGAAGACATTGGTAAAGACTTGGTTGACCATGTCGTCGTGACGTCGATGGGTGATTTGATGAGTCCATTAAAAGGCTTTATCGTCAATATGGTCGTGCGTCACGTGAAGAAGCTTGTACCTGACTATAATCTTAAAACCAGCACCAGCTTCAAAACAGCACTGAATCGCTTCTCAGCCAAAAATTACAAACGTCCAGATAACATCTGCCTTGATGATATTGCCGTTTTGCAATATACCGGTGGTACGACCGGTGTCGCTAAAGGCGCAATGCTCACGCATGGTAATTTAGTCGCCAACCTGATTCAATGTGATACCTATCTTGGCGATGCTTTTGATAAGTTTGAAGGTATGGATGAGCAGCCAGTTATCATGACCGCCTTGCCGCTATATCATATCTTCTCGTTTACCGTTTGCGGCATGTTTGGTTTATATCGTGGTTGTATTGGGTTACTGGTACCAAACCCACGTGACGGCGCAAGCTTAATCAAAGCTTATAAAGATTATCCACCAGCGTTTTTCCCAGCGGTCAATACGCTGTTTAATGCTTTAGCAAATAGCGATCCATTTAAAGCCTTAGATCATAGCAAACTTGAGATGTCGATGGGCGGTGGCATGGCAGTATTAAAAGACACCGCTGACAAATGGCAAAAAATTACTGGTAATGTGATCGTACAAGGCTATGGTCTGTCAGAGACTTCACCTGTGGCGTCAGCAAACCCAGAAGGTACGGGCGAATTCTCAGGCAATATTGGCCTACCGATGCCAGCAACAGACATGGCTATCTTGGATGAAGAAGGCAATGAGGTCGCACTGGGTGAGCGCGGCGAGATTTGTGTTCGTGGCCCACAAGTGATGAAAGGCTACTGGAAACGTGATGATGCTACCGCTGAAGTCATGACGTCTGACGGTTATTTCCGTACCGGTGATATCGGCGTGATGGATGAAGAAGGCTACTTTAAAATCGTTGATCGTAAAAAGAATATGATTTTGGTATCTGGCTTTAACGTCTATCCAAACGAAGTCGAAGATGTGATGTCAGGTCATCCAAAGATTTTGGAGTGCGGTGTCATCGGTATCGAAGATGAAAAGAGCGGCGAAGTGCCAAAGATTTATGTCGTGCGTAGTGATGACAGTTTGACTAAAGAAGAAGTGCTTGCTTATAGCAAAGAGAATTTAACTGGTTATAAGCGTCCTCGTTATGTTGAGTTCATCGATGAGTTGCCAAAGTCAAATGTCGGTAAGATTTTGCACAAAGATTTGCGCGTGCTGGAAGAAAAGAACCACGGTTAATCAGCTAGCTTTCAGCGGCAGAGTATTTTTATGAGTGTCTGCTACTGTTTGTTAGGCACTCGTAAAGTCATCATGATAAGTCACCACGATACTAATGATAAAAATTAACGCTACAAACTAACGCTACGAACTAAATCTGAAAGAAACTATCAGGATGCTAAGTCGTCGTGATAGTGGTGGTTGTGATACTGGGTGTCGTGATCCAAAAATGGTAAGGTTGCTGGTATGCAGCCTTATCATTTTTTGTATTTATTGCTTTTTTTGTCGCTATGACCCAGTCAGGTAGAGATAGAGAATTTTTAGCAAAACTGCTATAGTGCTTACCGACATATTTGTCTATTTATCGACGACATGACGTTAGTTTTGCGCTATATCTCTGATAAAACTATCAGGGATAAAGGGGTTTTTAATTCGTCAATGCCGAGTTATTGTGCTATTTATTAAGGACTTAACGTTGCGCTTTGATTGACAAAGCTTGTGAATGACAAACCTTTTTTGTTACCACGTTTTTTATTCACAAGCTTCTGCTGTCATTGATCAATCACAAAAAATAATGGTGTTTTCATTAGATTATTCTACGTTTTTAACGGTAACATTTAGGGAAAATTATGACCGACAGTATCAATAAAGAGACCACAAACGATAACGCTGCAATGAATAAAGACAGCGTATTTCCTACTATGCCGACGATAGATAGTGACAGCCCATGGTTGAAAACTTATGAGCGTTATGGCATTGATGCGACTATCGATATGCCTGATGACAATACCTCTTTACTTGATGTGTTTGAGCGTAACTTTAGCCGTTATGGGAAAAAAACGGCCTATATTTGTATGGGTGCATCGATTAGCTTTAAGGAATTGGATTTATACAGTCGCCAAATTGCCAGTTACTTACAATCATTAGGCTTGGTAACAGGTGATAAAGTTGGGGTGATGATGCCCAACCTCCTGCAATATCCAGTGGTTGCTTTGGGGATCATCCGTGCAGGTATGGTGTTGGTCAACGTCAACCCTTTATATACCAGCCGAGAGTTATCGCATCAGCTGCATGATAGTGGCACCAAAGCCCTGTTTATCGTAGAGAACTTTGCGAACACCTATCAAGAGGCAGAAGACAAAGGTCAGGTTGAGCATGTCATCGTTTGTAAGATTGGTGATATGCTAGGAACAGTGAAAGGAGCCGTCGTTAATCTCGTTGCGCGCCATGTCAAAAAAATGATTCCGGCTTATAGCCTGCCAAACAGCGTGAGTTTTAAGCACGCTTTAAGTGCAGTATCAGCCAGCAAATATAAGCGCCCTGATTTGAATTTAAGTGACGTGGCATTATTGCAATATACGGGCGGTACGACAGGGGTTGCCAAAGGTGCAATGCTGTCCCACGGTAACTTAGTTGCCAATATGCTACAGATTAGTGCATTGATGGACAGTGCATTTGATGATGATGTTGATGCCAATGATGTCATCCTGACGGCACTACCGCTATATCATGTATTCTCATTTATGGTCTGCGGCATGTATGGCATGTACCGAGGTTATGCAGGCTTGCTTATCCCAAACCCTCGTGATTTGGATGGTTTGATTAAAGAGATGGCCAAATACAAACCCGCCTTTATCCCTGCAGTGAATACTTTGTTCAACGGTCTAGTACACAAAGACGGCTTTGCAGACTTAGATTTCTCTAACCTAAAAGCGTCTATCGGTGGCGGTATGTCTGTCTTGCCAAGCGTGGCAAAAGAGTGGCATAAAATCACTGGTCTGCCTATCGTTGAAGGTTATGGTTTGTCAGAAACCTCACCAGTGGCTGCTTTTAACCCGATGACCATTGCTGAGTTCACGGGTAAAATTGGTATCCCTGCCTCTAGCACCGATATAATACTGATCGATGATGATGAAAATGAAGTCGCATTGGGTGATCGCGGCGAGATTTGTGTCAAAGGTCCGCAGGTAATGATAGGTTATCAAAATCGTCCAGAAGAAACAGCTGAAACGTTTACTGCCAATGGCTTTCTGAAAACTGGCGATATCGGTATCATGGACGAAAAAGGCTTTATCAAAATCGTTGACCGCAAAAAAGACATGATTTTGGTCTCTGGTTTTAACGTTTATCCGAACGAAATTGAAGAAGCCATGAGCGAGCATCCAGCTGTGGTAGAATGCGGCGCTATCGGTATTCCAAACGATGACCGCGGTGAAGAACCAAAGTTGTTTGTGGTCAAAAAAGGCGATGTGACTGAGCAAGAGTTGCTTGATTTTGGCAAAAAGCAACTGACTGGCTACAAGCGTCCGCGTCACATACAGTTCGTCGATGAATTACCAAAATCAAACGTGGGTAAAATCCTGCGTAAAGAATTGCGTAAGATGGAAGGGTTAGAATAAAGTTGGTGCTATTTCTTTGTTAAGCCAATGACTGGCTAAAGTAGCGGCGCAATAGCTCGAACGAATCTTGCTATTGCGCCGCTGCCACGTTAGGATATCTCCATATTTACGTCTGCTATGGCATCCAATCATTATTTATTTTAGCTTGTTAATAGTTTGCTTGATAAATGATGGTTAGCCACATAATGACAGACACCTCATTTTATGACACCGCCTTTAAAACATTGTACTAGGGATTTTTATGCGTATTGACAATCGTGAGCTTGACCAACTTCGCTCGATCAGCTTTGAGCGCCATTATACTAAGCATGCCGAAGGGTCAGTGTTAGTCAGCTTTGGTGATACCAAAGTATTGTGTACCGCTAGTGTTGAATCTGGCGTTCCGCGTTGGCTCAAAGGTAAAGGCAAAGGCTGGATCACTGCTGAATATGGTATGTTGCCACGCGCGACCAATACTCGTAACCAACGTGAAGCGGCACGTGGTAAACAATCAGGCCGTACCCAAGAAATCCAGCGTTTGATTGGTCGTAGCTTACGAGCGATGATTGACCTGAGTAAGCTGGGTGAGAACACCATTTATCTTGATTGTGATGTTTTGCAAGCCGATGGCGGTACTCGTACTGCTAGTGTGACAGGGGCTGCTATTGCGCTTATCGATGCACTAGAGAGTATCCAAAAAAGCAAAAAACTCAAGGCAGATCCATTGATTGGTTTGGTCGCTGCGGTTTCTGTTGGTATGAAAGACGGCAAAGCGTATCTAGATCTAAACTACGAAGAAGATGCCAGCTGTGATACCGATTTGAATGTGGTTATGACTCAAAAAGGCGAATTTATTGAGCTACAAGGAACGGCGGAAGAAAAGCCATTTACCCGCGCTCAAGCCGATGATATGCTGATTCTTGCCGAAAAAGGCATCGCTGAGCTGATTGCCATGCAAAAAACAGCCTTGGGTTGGTAGTCCTATTGATGACTACTTGCTCATCGTATTTTCATTAAAATTTTACTTTCTTATTACTCTGTAACAGGTAGTCATGCATGCTCAAGCTGACCGACGATGGTGCCAAAATCACGCTACAAGATCAGCCAAAAACGACTGATGATGGCATGTTTTGGTTTGGCTCAACATTATTGGTTGGGGCAGTGGCGGTTGCTTTGGCAATGAGTCTGCTGCCTGAGCGCTTAGCTATAGGAGCATTGGCGCTACTGATTATTGGTAGCTTTATATTTAATCGAAAATGCCAACAACAGAAAAAAGCCATGGCTGGCGTTATCAGTAGCGGCATCTTGTGGCTGCGTGCGGGTGAGCTGGTGCATGACAATCAAGGTAAGCGTCAGCATATTCAGTTGACCGACGGTGATAAAATCATGCTTATTGGTGAGCAATTACAGATTGTTGATTGTGATGATATACGCAAATACCATATTAGCGGCTTTGATAGTATCCAAGAGGCAACCGCTGCCAAAGCTATTTTGCAAGGTCAAGCATTGGGCAAGCGCCATGTGAATATCAAAATGAGTAACGATTAGCTTATTTCTTAGCCAACTATCTACTGGATTGGGTTATAAAAACCTAAGTGACTTTCTCTGAGCAGTATTTTATTTCAGCAATCTTCTATCTCAGATAATATTTTATCTGCTCAGCACTCTATCTACGCAGTATTTAATCTAAACACTGCTTATTCTATTTCCTTTTTATTTAGCGCCAGCTCTCTATCGTTTTTCTACGTGCTCCTCTTATCTAACCATTAGTCTGTGTTTCTATACCTTTTATCGACTATTTGAGCCGAATAATGCTTGCAGCGCCATGTCTAAATGGTTTATAAGTAAGATTAGAACATCCTATTATTATGGTTTATGTTGTCATTTATATTTTATTGACAAGGAGTTGGTCATGTCGCGTTTGCCTGTGTCATTGTCTATGTCGTCGTCGGTTACCGCGTCGTGCAGTCTTTTATTGTTTACCGTTGGCCTAGTGGGTCAGGCCCATGCTGATAGTATGAGTGCGCTGATCGCCCAAAAATCTATGCAATCTGATTTTAGTGCTCGCTATACACCATCATACTCAGCGGTGCCCTCTGCGAAAGTCAGCACGCGTTCTACCATTCAACGTGCAGGAACTTATCGCTCAAATTCTGCCAGTACTCCACCAGCGACTCAGACATCCTATCGTTATCCTGAAGTAGCACGTCAAGCGCCTGCGGTACTCCCTGCATTTTTATCGGGTAATTATGATAATGTCGATAGCGAGTATTTACCGTTACTAAGCAGTGCGGAGATGCAGAGCAGTCTGGCCGCCCGTGAAGTGGTTAGCACCGCACGCAAGATGGCGCTGAACGAGCGCGCGATCATTCAAGGTGGCTGCTGGGACTATCTCAATGCCGTGTTTAAACGCGCCGGAGTGACACGCGATACCATTCATAAAGGTACTTATGGTCAAGGTCCTTATGCCAATAGTGGCGAGATTGAAGTTGGGGATTGGCTCTATTATATCAATCATGGCTATAATGGCGTCGAGCATAGTGGACTGTTCGTCGGCTGGGTTGATGAGCGCGCAAAGCAAGCACTGATCCTCAGCTATGCGGGCGAAAACCGCCGCGAACCTGCGCGTTACCGTGTTTATGATTTGAGTAATGTCTATCAAATCATGCGCCCTAGTGTTTAAGCTTTCATATTTATGATTTCCTAAAAAAGCGTCCGTTACTTATTAAAGTAACGGACGCTTTTAGTTTAGAGGTATTCAGATTTAAAAATTAGTGATGGGCATATTTACTGGATTTTAGAAGGGCTTTACTACTACTAAGATGACGATAATGACCAATGCAAACACTGGTACTTCGTTAAACCAGCGCCAAAATTTATGCGTCTTATAATGCGGATTATCCATTAGCTTTTTACGATAAAATCCACAAGCACCGTGATAGCCAGAGAGTAGCACCACTAATAAGAGCTTGACGTGTAACCAGCCTTGGGTTTTATACACCTCCCAGCCTAGCCCCAACATCCATAGACCAAAGACCCATGTGGCTATCATCGATGGTGTCATAATACCGCGATAGAGCTTGCGCTCCATAATAGCAAAGCGTTCGTGACTGATGCTGTCGTTACTCATCGCATGATAGACAAACAAGCGTGGCAAATAAAATATCGCAGCAAACCAGCAGACCATCGATATAATATGCGCCGCTTTAATCCAATTGAAATAATCTGCCATCACATTCTCTCTTACGATTTAATATTTTATCATCAATAATGTCGGCAAGCTTAGCGCAGATTATCCAATAATGGTAGCGATAAAAAACGCTACTCTGCCATCACCACTTGCGATTGATGACCGCTCATCGCATCCATCACAGGCAATACTTTGGGCGCTCTTGGCGCAGCAAATTGCTTTGTTAGACCAAGCTCACGCATGAGTCTGTCATCGCCTGATTGGCTTGCATTGCCAGTAGTCAGCAGTTTATCGCCATAAAAGAATGAGTTGGCACCTGCCATAAAGGCCAAGGCTTGCTCAGAGTCGGATAGGCTTTCGCGACCAGCAGACAAACGCACATAGCTGGTCGGGCAGCAAATACGTGCTACGGCAATGGTACGAATCCATTCAATCACTGACAGTTGACCTTCTGCCAATACTTTATCACCAATTGGTGTGCCTTTAATGGGGACAAGCAAGTTGACGGGGATTGACTCTGGCGCTTTGGGCATTTTTAGCAGCTCATGTACCCAATCGATACGGTCGTCACGGCTTTCACCCATACCGACGATATTGCCACTACAGACATTGATGCCTGAGTTACGCACGTTGTCTATCGTATCTAAGCGCTCGTCATAGCTACGCGTGCTGACGACTTGCTCATAATAACGACGTGAGGTATCTAGATTATGATTGTAATAATCCAATCCAGCATCCGCCAGTTGCGTCGCTTGATTGGTATCTAGCATACCAAGGGTCATACAGGTTTCAAGTCCCAAGGCCTTGACTTCTTTGATCAGCTCAACCACATAGGGCATGTCTTTGGCGCTTGGATGTTTCCATGCTGCACCCATACAAAAGCGTGACGAGCCACTGGCTTTGGCACGTTTGGCCGCAGCAATGACTTTATCGACTTCTATGCGTTTCTCTGCTTGTAATTTAGTCGTGTCGCGGTGGTGACCTGATTGCGAGCAGTAGCCACAATCTTCGGGGCAGTTACCTGTTTTGATCGACAACAAAGTACTGATTTGTACTTCATTGGCAGTGAAGTGCGCCCGATGTATCGTTTGCGCTTGCAACAACAAATCCATCAATGGCAAATCAAACAGTTCGGCGATTTCTTCGCGGTTATGTTTATGAGTGGTTTTTTGGTTGGCTGTGGTGGCATCCATTGTTAAGTTGTTTAAAAAGTCATTGTTCAAGCCGCTGTGGCTGTTATTTTTATTATTGAACGTGTCAGTGGGGCTACTGGCATTAGGCTCTGAGATGTTAAGTAATCCTGCCATCATATAATTCCTTTTATAATAGTTTTTGAAACAATCATTTTGAAGAGAATAGGGGTTAAAAGAGTTGTGTGTAAAGCCATAAAATTTTAGGTAATAAAAAAGGCTGCGATATAGTATACCGCAACCTTTTTAGAAAATCAGAGCACTGCGAAAGAGTAAAGTAACTGAGCGCTAAATAATTGTGATCTGTTTTCTTTATTTACGTCGCTCTATTTACGTCATTATTTGCCAAGTTTGTGCTTAGCAACCCCAATCCAATGGTTGGCAAGTTTTTGTGCTTTATAAGCATAAGGCTTGGCTTTTTGGATATAAGGTTTACATTCTTCTGGAATAGCTGGCACGATATGCTTAGCAAGTTTATTGAACCACATCATTAGGCTGTAATCGCCTTCGATGCTGAGGTTGCCTTCTTGTACAGCAGTCATAAAGGCAGGAAGATTGCCTTTGGTCAAAAGCTTAACACCTGTCATCGAATCCTTGAAATTGATGGTGAGGTCTGCTTTTTTAGCATGACCACTGTATTGGCTGAAGCTACCATTATCAAAGACAAAATAACGGGCGATATCCGCTTCAGTGCTGGCAAGCTCAATCGTCACATTGCGATCAGCAAATAGTGCTTTCACATCTTCGTTATCACTATCAGCAAGCATGGACAAACGATAGCCAATCACAGCCAATAGCACATCTAACGGATCAGATTTAATATCTAATACAGGAACAGTAAACATAATCGAACTCCTAAAGAATGAGACGCAAAATAATGCGTACTTTATAACAATTTTTGCGACAAATATATAACTAGATTATAAACGATAGAGAGGTTGCTATTCTTTAGGAGTTACGTAGAGAGCGTTAAGTATCTTGTAACATTCAATGACGTCATCTTGATTAAAATAAGTTGTTAATATTTATAAAAATGACAGTAGAAAAGAGAATAGCAACGAAAATGAATGCTCGCACTACCTATGCTGGATTGAGCGAATTTGACGGCAGGTTAATCGTAATTTTTGTACGAGATACAGTCGGATAAAGATAATGTAATACAGGCTATATAAGAGGTAAGTAAAAGTACTGCAAACAGAAAATGAGTCAACCTAACAGCGTCGCTCGTTGATATAAGCGCGACTCTATCAGTGGAAGCGCGGTTGGTAGTCGTCATCATAAACAGGCGTGTGCTCGATATAACGTGCCGCTTCCAATTGACGCTGCTGCTGAACGGATTGACTGACATCCTCGTAACGTAGTGCCCGATACAGCACCCAGCACGCTAAAGGCAACCAACTGATGCCCATGGCGATGATATAGCTGTGCCATTCTGACAGCTCTGATAGCATGGGACGACCCGCCACAATGCTTTGAATCGTCTCAACCGCTAGCCAATATGCCATACCACCAAATAGATACCAGAGCAGCCAGCGCTGTGAGGATAAGGCAAGCGCTAAAATCAAGCCTGCCAGCAAGCTATAACCAAACAGTGCCGCCGTGCTCCACGTTTCTATACCAATAACCGAAAATATAGTCAGTAACATCATTCATCTCGCTATTCATAAGGTGAATTCCAATAGGGTCATTATGAAAGTTTGGGGAACAAAGCTAAAGAGGGGACAGGCGACTTTGCGACAACCGTTGACGTTTGGTTTTTTAGCACATTTTGATGGTTTTGTATGGCAAGGTTTAAGCACAAGCGCCGCAAGGATGGGCGCTTATTATTAAGAGTGTATAGGAGGGTTTTCGGGTTTTAAAAAGAGACTGATGCAGGTTTAAGGTAGGGTTAAGCGCGATTGCTACGAGTGCCCCACCAAGACAATAGTGAGACTAAAATCGCGCCTAGCAGCATCAGTCCTACAGTGATTAGCCAATGTGGACCGGTAGGATATTGCCATGGCATCACGTTGTTGATCGCGTCACTATTAAGCGCGCCTAACGCATCTACTTTCCATGGCCATACTTTCACAAGCGAGCCTGCGATAAAACCTGTGAGCAAGGCCAAAGTTGCTTGATAGTAGCGAGACAATAGCCATTTAAGTGCGCGAGTAAATAATAACAATCCCGTCGCCATACCCGCAATGACCGTGAAAATTATCGTGAAGTTAAGGCTATGTACGGCTTCTAATACTGCGTCATAAGCACCTAATAGTAATAAAATAAAAGACCCCGATATACCGGGCAGGATCATGGCACAAATAGCGACTGCTCCTGCAAAAAACAAATAAGGCAAGCTTGGTGTGGTCGTGAGTAATGGTAAGCTGCTAATGACCACAGCGGCAACAAGACCAGTCACGAAGAGTGCTGCTCGCCCTATATTCCAACGCTGAATCTCACTCAATAATATAAATACCGTTGCGACAACCAGTCCAAAAAAGAACGACCAAATAAATAACGGTTGATTATCCAATAGATGCTTGATAATACCTGCTAAAGTAGTAAAACTGGTGGCGATTCCCAATAACAAAAATAACAAAAAAGTTGCATCAACTTGTCGCCACACCGAAACCAAACCTTTGATTCCGCCTTCCTGTCGAAATATCTGCCAGAGATTGGGGCCGATGCTACTCAGGGCGTTAATCAAGCGCTCATAAATACCGGCAATCAGCGCAATGGTACCGCCAGAGACACCCGGTACGATATCCGCTGCCCCCATGGCCATTCCTCTGATATAAACCCCAAATAGTTGCTTTGGACTATCGGAGGATGCAGCAGTGCTGCTCTTATCCAGTGGTTGTGGCGCTGACGGCTCATTTTGCCGCGGTGATGGTGATGCCGTCATGGACAATCCTTTTTTATTTAAAAACACAGTGAAAGTTAATGCGATGCCGCTAAGTATGCTAGGACAGTGATGTGAAAATTGACTGTCGCAATGTAGCAATGTCGCAATGTAATAAGACATAAAAGCCAGATTAATGTTAAAAACACTAACCTAGCTCCATGGTATGGTGTTGCGAGTGTAGTCGTTACTCAGCAGGCGCAAGTGCTGGATAACCAAGGGCATAAAGTATGCCTTCAAGCCCTGTGACATTGATGGCGGCATCAGCACGTGCTTGGACAATGGGCTTAGCATGATAGGCGACGCCTAGGTCTGCAATGGCCATCATCGGTAAATCATTGGCACCGTCACCGATACAGACCACTTGTGACATCTCGATGCCTAAGCGCTCCGCAGTATGCTCAACGATCGCTGCTTTTTTGGCACCATTGACGATGGGCAGCTGTACGTGACCAGTGACTTCCCCTTCGTCGATATCTAGCGCGTTGGCGTGAACCTCGTCAATGCCTAATTGCTCAGCGATATAGCGCGCAAAGTAGGTAAAGCCGCCTGATACCAGTACGGTATGGTAGCCCAAAGCCTTTAGTGCACTGATGGTAGTGCGAGCGCCCATTGATAGCGTTAAGCGGCTGCAGATATCATCCAGCACATCGGTCGAGATACCTTTCAATAAGGCTACACGCTGGGCAAAAGATTCATTAAAATCCATCTCACCGCGCATTGCCGCTTCCGTAATGGCTTCGACTTCTTCGCCGATACCCGCTGTTTTTGCCAACTCAACGATGACTTCTTGCTCGATTAAGGTGGAATCCATATCAAAGCAGGCAAGCTTGTGGGTACGTAGCATATGACCGACTGATAAAATGTGGCAATCGACAATATCCAAGCGTTCAGCACTGCTCGCTTGATGACTATCGTTATAAGCTTCGGTCAAGTCATGACGCAAGCGCGTGGTCAGCTGATCATCAATGATGTGAGCTGCTGCGGTCTTTTTGCCAGGATGCATGAGCGTATCAGTGACTGGAACCAACAAATAGCGGAATACTTGTGCTTGAGTAAAAGGCAAGCGCTGTGCGTTTGCTGCCGTTGGCTCTGTATCAGAAACGGTAATATTGACAAAACTGGCATCAGTATCTTCAGCGACGGTGACCAAATGCCAGCTTGGCTGTTCATCGACCCATGATTGCACATACTGGTGAATATCAAGCGTCGATACTTTGGTCGGTAGCACAACAATAAGAGCAAAAACTGGCAGGGACTGTAGCGCATCAAAATCTTGTAAGTTCGTGTTATCTGGTAACAGTGACGCAATAGAGTCAACGGCTTGTTGCCATGCTTTGCTGTCTTTTGGTAACGAGTAAGATGTATTGTGTGGCATGGCTCAATGGTCCCTTGTATGCTCATATAAGATTGGGAATAATAGCAGCTTTACTCGGCAGCGCCTATAGATGACGCGCAAAGTATCACCGTCGATTAAAGATGGCAGCAATCGTTGAAAAATCATTTGAAATTGAATGTGATTATTATGATAAATTTATAAATCTACTAACGCTATAAGACTTATTATGGTGATATAGTAGATAAGATAAGCGGTCTGTATTCATGATGATATTCACAATAATGCTCTCAGTCGCCGCTTACCAAATGTGCCGTAGATTATCCTGAGTATTAGTATTTGAGACAGCAGTTTTTAAGTAACCAAATCTTGTTGTAAATGCTATTTTAGGCAACAACAGACGTGTCGGGTTATGGTACTTAAATTCAATACATACTTATTAAGATGCGTACTATTATAGTTTTTTTAAATTCGCCAAAAAATGAGGGATAGCCTTGTTTTTTTAATTTCTCTTATCCAAAAAAGTTTACCATATCATGACGTATTTAGCGCCGCGGCAAGGGTTATTTGCCATTATTCTTCTGGTTAGTTTTTGTTTGCAGACGTTGTTATTGGTCATCAGCACCGATCAACAGCTGAGCAAAAGTCGTGCGTTAAAAGGCGAGCAGATGGTCGCCCAGCTGATTGATGAAGCAAGGTTGTCTTTAGAAAATAAAGACCGTGTCAGCTTAAGTGTCATTGCCAATCGCTATACCAGCGAGCAAGACGTGACGCGCATATTGATTAAAGACAATAACGACGACATCTTGGTGCCTGTTGGCAATGCGCCCATGCAGCAAGGTGATACCATTCGTCAGATTGCCACCAATGGCGATTCGGTGATTGGCAGTGTGTCGTTGACATTAAAAGATATTAGCAAAGGCGAGATTATCGCTATGCAATGGCCGTTCGTCATCGGTACTATGCTGCTGCATTTGTTGCTTTGGCTGGTTTATGGTTATCTTGCTCGTCCAACTAAAGAGCAAATTAACGCGCTTAGCCGCGATATTCAAGATTTGCATCGTGAGCAGTATATGCAAATCGATCAGCGCAATTATGATCGGGAGCTTGAACGCCGTACCACGGATACGGATAGAGAAGCATCGGAGCATTCTGTAGAGGGTGCAACGGACAGTCAGCCAACCAATGCACACAAATTGGATGTACATAGTGAAGTAAACCAGTATTTAAGAACGCAACAGAATCAAGCTGCGACTGATACCACTGGCTCTGATAGTCAGCCTATCGATAGTACGACTGAAGAGCGAGCAGAGCATGGTGCAGCAAATGGTGCTGCCCAAGATGATATAAGCCGCGCTTCTAAATCTGGTAGCGCCTCTCGGTTGTCTGCCACCCGCTCATTTGACAGTGTGAGAGTGCAGATTGTATTCCATGACGAGTTCAATATGCTTGAGCGTCTGGCACCGGCTCAGCGTTTACCTTACTTGGCATTATGTACGCAGCTATTGAACCAAGCGGTGACCGAGTTACTTAAGCAGCCATTGTTGTTGGGTGTCAGCGCGATGAATGAGCCACGTTTCGATGACACGGGTGCTAGCGTGTTGTTAAAGGCGGACAATAGCCATGCCAAAGTGGCGTTAGCAGGTGTGATGCTGGGCAAGCTGTATTTGATGCTCAACAAAATCATCCATGACAAGCACATTGAGCTAAGCCGCTTTGCGCTACCTGCTAAAGCAGGTGTCAGCGATGATGCACAGGCGCAAGCAATGACGCAATTATTACACAGCGTCGGCAAAAAAGAGCAAATGCTGATTTTGTTACCTAATGCAGGTCTCAAGCAAATCAGCCACCATGTACAGGTGCAGAGTATCATGCGCCCAACCACGGTTTATGAGCGTGAATGTGCGGTGTTCGATGGTGGCAACGATTCGATGATTCAACGCTTAGCAGATGTGCGCAATGCGGTATTGATGATTGAAAGCGCAGATGAGTCGGCTATTTAATGCTGCTTATATTCGCTTATTACTATACAATTGTCTGAGATATTGTCTCTGTCGTTATCTTTATATAGCCTAAAAATAGGGCATTAATAATAAAAAGCATTGACAACGTGAAGTAGAGACTTTATAAGGCATATATATATTAATGTATTCTTAATACCCTTGCTAAAAATGATAGGAGTTTGTCATGAGTGACGCTGATATTGACGACGATTTTGATGATGATTTTGTCGACGATGATGATGCAAAGATGGTGGAAGAGGCCGAGACGAGCGTGCGTACGCGCTTAAGTAGTCTTGAGAAGCGTCGACTGATCGATAATCTGCTAGAAGAGAAGCGTTTGGCCAAAGAGCTAAAGGATGATCTAGACGATATAGACAATTTCGATGAAGATGGTGATGATTGGGATGATGACGATCTTTAGTGTTTAAACTTAAGTCATAGCCTAATGTGAAAGTGCTCAGTCATTTAAGCCGACTAAAGCCTTTTAATAACGGCATATTAGCTGATAGTGTAATGCTAATGATATCGCGATCGTTATTTTTCGATGGTTGCTAGCAACCCGCTCTATGCAATGATTCTTATTTTATAAAGATGGTTTGGGTGCTTTACCGAAACCATTTTTACCTTCAAATTATCCACTATTCTGCACTTAACCGATCGTTTATGGCGACAGCTGCACTCTATCTTTCAAGGACAATTACATCATGAGTAACCAACTAAGCTTCGATGAATTATTAGACTATTTGGACAATCAAGAGAGCCCATTTGTGCTTGATAGTGTCGCCGCGCATGGTTTTTTGACAGCGACAGTTATTGGGCGTCCATTACCGAATTGGCTGGATGCACTGTTTGAAGGCCATGTTAGTGAAATCCCAGAAAACGTCATCGACGGTATTCAGCGCTGGCGCGATTCTATTATCGCTGAGCTAAAAAACGAGACGCCTATTGAGCTACCGTTTGGTGAAGATGCGGGTGATGAAGAAGTGGCCGTTGATTTTTCAGATGAATCAGATATCGTTGCTTGGTCCATTGGCTTTGTCGATGCGATGTATGGCGACGAAGCCAGCGATTGGTTTGAAGATGAAGAAACGGCTGAAGATGTGGCTGTCTTGACTTTACCAATGATTTTGCTAAGCGGTATCGATGATGAAGATCCAGAGCTTGCAGAGATGCGTAAAGATGAAGACAAGCTGGCACAAATGGCCAATAGCATCGAAGGCAATTTGACCGAGTTATTTTTATTGTTCCATACCAACGATTAGCCTTTTTTATCAATATACGGGCAGCGTGGTTTGGTCTATATCCAAGTTGACGCTGTCTATATAACGTCACCGATAAGGTCGTATTATGACTGTGCAACTCTCCAATCTTGAGCATTTGCCCAACTATCAGATCACCGAGCGTTTAGATGTGGTGTACGGCAGTACCGTACGCTCAAAACATGTCGGCAAAGACTTGTTTGCTGGACTTAAGAATATCGTCGGTGGTGAGTTAACGGCTTATACTGAGCTGTTAGAAGAGTCACGCCAAGAGGCGATCGATCGGATGATTGTCAAAGCAGAAGCTTTGGGTGCAGATGCGGTGGTGGGGTTGCGTTTTTCGACCTCTAGCATCGCGCAGGGAGCTTCTGAATTGTTTGTCTATGGCACCGCTGTCAAAGCCATACCGATGCCGCAGAAAGTCTATCAAACCCCACCGAGCGACTCTTATCATCAGTCTGGTCAACAGCCAAATCTACAAAATTCTGCACCGACAGCGACCGATGACTTGCCACGTTTCAACCCTTTTGGTTAGCTAACCAAATCTTAAAGCATCGATGCTTTTTTCTGATAAGTTTATGACAAGAGACGTGCCATGAATAACTCCCTTACCCAAATGCTTATCAATTACGCACCGTTTATTTTATTATTCGCTGCTGGTTGGTTCTTTGGGTCGCGTCATGAGCGCCAACATCTCGCGCAGTTAAGCATTGCAGAGCAAGAATTAAGCCATATTATGGTCTCAAGTGAGCGCTTTTATGTGCCAAAACTTGTTGCCAATACTGAGGGCGAGCTGGTACTTGGCAGCGTGGTTATTGCCCAAGATTATTTCAAAATGATTATCGCTCGGGTATTGAGCATTTTTGGCAAAAACCTGACCACTTACGAGACCTTACTCGACCGTGCCCGCCGCGAAGCTCTTGTACGTATGCGTACCGAAGCACAAGCCAAAGGCTATAACCATATTTACGGTTTACGTCTAGAAGTTAGCAATATCAATCAATTGGGCAGCATGGTTGAAGCCATCGCTTATGGCACTGCAGTGAACAGCCGTGAGCAACTCTAAAGCGCAATGAATCACTCAGAATTAATGTAATCAATATCTATGCTTGAATGCTATTCATGCGTTTTGATTGTCCCTCATGTATACCTTCTCTTACTTACCTCACCTGTTATTTATAAAGAATAAACCATGCTTCTTCTACAGATTATCGCTGGATTTATGATCCTTTATATCGTCATAAAAGTCGCCAGTTGGTTTGGAAGCCGCGACAATTCGCCAGTTTCTTTGGATTCTTCTTGGGATCAGGATAATCTTGACGATAGCGATGGTAGTGATTCAAGCAGCAGCGACTCAAGTAGCGGTGATTCAGGTGGTGGTGATTCAGGTGGTGGTGATTCAGGTGGTGGTGATTCAGGTGGTGGTGATTCAGGTGGTGGTGATTGAAGGTTGCTGTTCAATGATATTTCATCGTTTTCTAAACCCAAACACCATATTTGACTGATGAGTCGTTGAATAAAGCAAATAAGGGCGACTTTACCCCTATATACTTGCTTTTACCATGTCTTATTTTTTGCTGTTTTTTTAATTGATTGTCGGTGTTTAACGGCTATTGATTATGAGGATACGCCTTAGCAAGGATTGCTAATCAGGTGTCATTTAATCAGCATACTCGGTCTATAAAATTCATCTATAAATTGAACCTATAAACAGCTCTTATCTACAAGGATGTAGTTATGGAAGGTCTTGCCATAGTCACGTTAGTCAATTCAGTTATCATTCCTATTTGTCTGTTTTTAATCATGATGGGCATGGGTCTGACCCTCGTCACCAACGATTTTAAACGGGTTTTAAAATATCCAAAAGCAGTCGGCATTGGCTTGACCAATCAGTTGATACTGTTACCTATCATTGGCTTTGCCTTGGCCAATATCATGCCATTACGCCCAGAGTATGCCGTCGGAGTTATGCTCCTCGTATTGTGTCCGGGTGGCACTACCTCAAACTTATTTACCTATTTAGCCAAAGGCGATGTGGCACTGTCGGTGACGATGACCGCGATTGCGAGCGTGATTACCGTCTTTACCATTCCCATTGTGCTGAGTTTTTCATTGATTTATTTTATGGGCAGCGGTAGTGAGTTTGAGTTGCCAGTAGTAAAAACGATGCTGACTTTGGTGGTACTGACGATAGTACCTATTAGTGTCGGTATGCTGATTAAACGCTATGCACCAACCGTTGCCGATCGCTCACAAGTCTATGTGTCTCGATTTGGGGTGATATTTTTAACGTTTTTAGTGCTGTTTTTGGGCTATGTGCAACGCGATATCATTGTCGACGCCTTTATCGCTACTGGTCCCGTATCGGTATTATTAAATCTCTCAACCATGGCGCTCGGTTATTATAGTAGTAAATGGGTCGGTCTCAACTGGGCGCAAAGAACCTCGGTGACGCTAGAAGTCGGTCTACAAAACAGTACCTTGTCGATATTTATGGCATTGACGTTATTATCTAACTACGATATGTCAATGATGCCAGCCATTTATACCTTGGTGATGTTCTTAAGCGCGGGGATTTTGGTGCGTATATTTAGCGCTCAACACGATAAGCTGAGAAAATCTGAAATAGAAGATAGCGTGTTGGCAGCGCGTATGCTGTAGATGCTGAAAACCCATAACAGGTTTAAATATTGAACCTTGTTATGGGTAATAGGTGAGTTATCTATTTATAGCATTTAGCATTAACCAATACCAATCAAGGTCGGCGGGTATTTATACTGGTTTTAGATTCCGCTTGTTCACTAGCCGTTTGTTCTTTCACTTTTTCGATTTGAAATAAGAAGGTACGGTTTTT
The DNA here is from genome assembly GCF_904846615.1 of Psychrobacter sp. JCM 18902. Taxonomy (NCBI): domain Bacteria; kingdom Pseudomonadati; phylum Pseudomonadota; class Gammaproteobacteria; order Moraxellales; family Moraxellaceae; genus Psychrobacter; species Psychrobacter sp. JCM 18902. Next base: position 2,247,210 of record NZ_CAJHBK010000001.1, on the reverse strand, counting down.
GAGTACCGCCACAAACACCACGCCGCCGACGGTATTGCCCAGCAATATCACTACTAAAAACAGTAAATAACGCCCCAAGCTGACGGTATTGCCGTATAGCAAGGCAGAAAAAATCTCAATGTTGCCCACGATACTGTGGTGCAATCCTAAAAAACCAATACTGCCAGTAATAAGCGTCACCAAAACGATGCGGCTAAGGGTGTCGCGTGCTGAGGTCACAAGCCACGCAGTGACGCCCATCATCCAACCTGCTAAGATGGCGCTACCAAATATGACCCACCACCTAAATCCTAAAATGTGTTCGGCATAAGTGTCGATGTCGCTCACGCTAAACAGCTGCATATTTAAACCCAAACCTATCATCAATGCGGCAAACAAACAACCGCCAACGATGTTGCCAGCAATGACAATGCCCCAAAGGCGTAGCAGTTTATGCAGCGGTTCAATCTTGTTAAGCACAGGTAGGCTTAACAGCGATGTCTGTTCGGTGAATAATAGCGACTGACCAATGACGACGATGATAAATCCAATTGGGTAAAGTAGGGAGGCGAGCACGATCGCGTATTGGCTTGGTAGTACGCCACTCAACAGCGCAAAAGCTGATAAAATCATAAAGAAGCTAATGCCAATCTCAAGCCCAGCGGTAAAAGCACTGGTAAATAGCGAGCCAAGCGAACGTTCAAAGGTTTCTTTGGCATCCATCACCTGCTCAACCAAGATACTGGCATAGCTCTTTGCTTGACTCAAGTTATCATCATTGGCGACTTTTTTGATGGTTTCTTTATCTGCTTCGCTCATATCTTCAGAGAAATCTTCGTCTTCTAAACTTTCTGTCGCCTCGGTGTCATCTGGTATCGCAGGCTTGCTAATGTCTTTATCTTCAGCAGTAGATGATTGATAAACGCTATCATCAATCAAGCGCTTATCGTCTATTTCATTAGCGTCAGATTCATCAGCTTGAGCGCTGTTGAGTGGCTGCTATTGTTATAGGTGTGCTCGGTATCTTTGGACACGGTCGGCTCGCTGTTTATAAAATCATGATTTTAGGATAAAGACGCCATTTATATGCTAGTGATGTTATAAAATATATCTCATAGCATGACCCATATTTTATAACATCACTAGCACTTATTTTGTTGGAATCTCATTCGATTGAGGGCCTTTATGGGCTTTTGCGCTTATTAATGGGGCAATGCCACTCTGCAAGTCTGATAAATTGCCTTAGCATCTAACAAAATCTGGCCATCTGCGTTAAAATCACTCTATTCATGATTTTCCTAATTTTTATATTCGCTTTAATCACATTCAATCAATAAAAGATAATGCCATTATGAGTAACCACAACCTCACTACATCTATTCAAGCGGCCTTAAGCCAGTTAGAGAATGCGTACAATCCTGCGGAAGTCGAAGCAGGCATGTATCAAGGCTGGGAAGAAAGCGGCTATTTTAAGCCGACGTTTGACAAAGAAGAGTCATTTTCTATCGCACTACCACCGCCGAACGTCACCGGCTCTCTGCATATGGGTCATGGATTTAACAACGCGATTATGGATGCGCTCACGCGTTATCATCGCATGGATGGTGACAATACGCTTTGGCAACCGGGTACAGATCATGCTGGTATCGCGACCCAAATGGTCGTTGAACGTCGCCTCGAAGCACAAGGACTCAAACGCCGTGATATGACGCGTGAAGACTTCGTCGATAAAGTGTGGGAATGGAAAGAAGAATCGGGCGGCAATATCACCAGCCAAATTCGCCGTTTGGGCAGCTCGGTTGATTGGTCGCGTGAGCGCTTTACCATGGATGATGGTCTGTCTAACGCGGTAAAAGAAGTGTTCGTTCGTCTGTTTGACGATGGGCTTATCTATCGTGGTAAGCGTTTGGTCAACTGGGATCCTAAGTTCCAAACCGCGCTATCTGACCTAGAAGTCGAAAATCATGATGAAAAAGGCAGCTTGTGGCATTTCCGCTATCATTTCACGGATAAAGACCTAACCACCCAAGATGGCAAAAACTATCTTGTGGTAGCCACCACGCGTCCTGAGACATTGCTTGGTGATACGGCTGTCGCGGTCAATCCTAGCGATGAGCGTTATGCACATTTAGTTGGCAAAACCATTACTCTGCCAATCACTGGTCGCGTCGTGCCTATCGTCGCTGATGATTATGTCGAAAAAGACTTCGGTACGGGCTGTGTAAAAATCACCCCAGCGCATGATTTTAACGATTATGAACTGGGCCGTCGTCATAGCTTGCCATTGATTAATATCCTTGATGAGCGTGCTAACATTTTGCCAGCGATGGAAGTCTATCCTGATCTGCAAACGCGTGAGCCAGAATTAGAAACCACGCCTAGCGAATATGCAGGACTTGAGCGTTTTGCCGCTCGTAAGTTCCTTGTAGCGCAAGCAGGCGAGCAGGGCTGGCTAGAAGATATCGAAGACTATGCACTAAAAGCTCCGCGTGCTGAGCGTGGCGGCACGATCGTTGAGCCGTGGTTGACCGATCAGTGGTATGTGGCGGTCAAAGAGCTTGCCAAGCCTGCGATTGACGCAGTAGAAGACGGCAGCATCGAGTTCGTCCCTGCACAGTATAAAAACATGTATATGTCGTGGATGACCGATCTGCAAGATTGGTGTATCAGCCGTCAGTTGTGGTGGGGACATCGCATCCCTGCATGGTATGACGATGCGACTGGCGAGATTTATGTGGCTCGTGATGAAGCAGAAGTGCGTACTAAGTACAATCTAAGCGACGACATTAAATTACGCCAAGATGACGACGTACTCGATACGTGGTTTAGCTCTGGTCTATGGACGTTTAGTACGCTTGACTGGGCGGACGTCAATGCTGATCCACGCGTGCTTGAAACCTTTCACCCGACCAGCGTGTTGGTGACGGGTTTTGACATTATCTTTTTTTGGGTTGCCCGCATGATCATGATGACCATGCACTTCGTGAAAAATGAAGATGGCACGCCGCAAGTACCATTTAAGACCGTCTATGTGCATGGTCTGGTACGCGATGGCAATGGTCAAAAAATGTCAAAATCTAAAGGCAACGTCTTAGATCCGATTGACCTCATCGACGGTATTGATCTAGAAGCGCTGGTAGAAAAACGCACCAGCAATATGATGAATCCAAAAGATGCGGCCAAAATCGAAAAGCAAACGCGTAAAGAGTTCCCAGAAGGCATCCCAGCGTTTGGTACGGATGCACTGCGCTTTACCTTTACCTCACTTGCTAGTACGGGTCGCGATATCAACTTTGATCTAAAGCGTGTCGAAGGCTATCGTAACTTCTGTAATAAAATCTGGAACGCCAGCCGTTTTGTACTCATGAACTGCGTCGATAGCGAAGGCAATGCCAAGCCTATCGACCAAGCGGCAAACCCTGACGTTTGGGAATTGCCAGAAAAATGGATCATGAGTCGTCTGAACTCTACCGTTGGCGATATCCACCAGCATTTCGCCCAGTATCGTCTCGATATGGTCAGCCAAGATATCTATGAGTTTATCTGGAATGAGTACTGTGATTGGTACGTTGAGCTTGCCAAAGCCAGTCTCAATGATGACTCGGTATCTGACGAGCGTAAAGCGCAAATTCGTTATGTACTGCTGCACGTGCTAGAGACAGCGCTACGCTTTAGCCATCCAATCATGCCATATCTGACCGAGCAAATCTGGCAGACGGTTGCGCCACTACTAGGTCGTAAAAATACTGAAAGCATCGTCGTTGCTGACTATCCACAAACGGATGACGCCCAAATCAGTGAGCAAGTCGAAGCCGATATGGCATGGCTACAAGAGCTAATCGCGAGTGTCCGTAATATCCGTGGTGAGATGAAACTCGGCAATGCGGTACGTCTGCCAGTATTGCTGCAAAATATCTCTGCTGATGAAGATGCGCGTCTATCCCGTATCAAAAATCAGTTCAAAGCGCTTGCCAAAGTCGAGAGCCTAGAGATCGTCAAAGAAGGCGATGAAGTGCCGTTGTCATCATCAAGCATGGTCGGTCAGCTGCGCGTCCTTGTACCCATGAAAGGTCTGATTGATCCTACGGCTGAGCTGGCTCGTTTGGGTAAGTCATATGATAAGTTGAAAGGTCAAGCCGAAGGCATCGCGCGTAAGCTTGGTAATGAAGGCTTTGTGAGTAAAGCCCCTGCGGAAGTGGTCGATGCTGAGAAGGCGAAATTGGCTGAGCTGGAAGGGCAGTTGACGGCTATGGCGGGGCAGATGGAAGAGTTAAAGGCGTTGTAATATTTTTAACTTAGACATAAAAAGCCACCTGATTTTAGGTGGCTTTTTATTTTCCCCATATAATATTTTAGATGTATTAGTTTGGAACTAATATGTTTACTAGAGATATCGAGCGTGGACGATATATCGCAGTATACGTACCAAATTCTTCTATTATGATGTGAATTAATGCTAGCTGTAAGAAAATGATTTTATTCTTTTGAAACGTGAGATGTTCAACTGAGTCTATATTTCGTAAATCGTTTCCATGTGCTACTTCATGTCTACGCTTATTCAACTGATCTAAAAATTCTTCCCATAAAGTTCTTTCTTTACGCTGTTTAGATGTATTGGTTAATATATTAAAAGATTTGCTTGTATATTGATAAGGAAAATTTAAGCTACAGTTATGTAACTCATAAGTATACTCCGAGATCTTATCTTCTAGATAACTATTTCCCTCTGAAAAAACTAGTTCATAGCGAGAGGACTTCAAAATCTGAAATACTATATTTATACCCAAATTATCGAATAACGTTTCAATAATTTGAGGTTTAGGGTTGTTGTTTTTACTGTATAAAAAAGGTTTGAAGTTTATATTGGAGTTAAGTATTTTAAACTCTTCTATTAGAATATTAGTCAGTGTATTTTTAGCCTTATCAGTAGATTGACTATCTAGAAATTTCGAGCAATAGTGCCTTTGAATAGCTTCGCTGAGTTCATTAAATCTATAATTATCGTTTAAATCATCTATCGTATTCCTAATTAAATCCTTATAAAAACCTTCTAGGTTAGTAACCATAAGTACAGTAACTGATCTACAGATAGCATCATGCAGAGCAACATTTGTCTCTTTATGATCTTCGGCTGCCTTGAGTAGTGTAGTGATCTCGTCCCATCTACTCTCTAGCTCGTTTATTAATAAATTAAGGTAATTCTGACTCATAGAAGAGTCTCAATAGACTTATCAATTCTAGTATGTACTTTCGAGGCATCATTTGTACTACCTTCTACAGTTTTAAAGTAATCAGTGTCATGAAATAAGGTTCGGAAAGTATCTATATTCAAAATGGTTGAAGGTGGCATCTTAGATAGCGGTACAACTAAAGAGTCATAAACTGCTACATTAAAATTAGACATCCATTCGAGCTGACCATCCTTACTTCTGTATTTAGTAAAGGGTAATTCAACATCTGAATTTTCAATTATTTGAAAAGTGTTTATAAAATTTTTCTTTAGTATAGATAGTTCGTCCAAACTAAGCTCGTTGAACTCTGTCATTTTTCTAGTAAGGAAGTTTTTGAAAGAACTCTTGTATTGCTTGTACCCATCCTTATAAGAGAGAGCAAAATATCTCAATACTAGCTCTTCATCTTCCATTTTATCGATTTTTTTATCAGTGAGTTTTGTTGCTGAGATGAACAAATGATTCTTAGCTAACTCTTTTATCAATTTTTTAAACGGGCCTCTACAAGTAGCATTTCTAAGTTCTTGTGGTTCTAATTTTACAGATCCAGAATTGAGACGTTCGAAGATGTCATATTTTACTTGATTATCTATAGTTGAGTCGATGCGCAAGCAGCGAATAGTTCTCTCTTCAAGTCGTCTTATTAGGAAAGAGGGAAGTTGATTGTGCTTCAACCCATTAAGCTCTTCAAGAACTTCCAATCCTTCCAAAATAAGATCGTTCATCAGAAATTTATGTATAGCAGTTAATCTTTGTTGACCATCTATGACTGAGTAGCGAGCTATTCCTTCGTCCACTTCATCGTCTACATCAACGTCTTGTGAGATATAAATTAATGGAACTGGGATGTTTAGAATAAGACTTTCGATTAGTTTAGAAGAAGTACTATTCTCCCACCTATGATTCCTTTGATATTCTGGATTTAGTTTTATGATTCCATTGTTTATTTTTTTTACAAGCGTCTCTAAGTCATACTCAATATTCTGAGTTTTCACTGTTCGCTCTTTGGCTTTGTTTTGTATGTCTTTTAAGTTATCTGCAAGCATGATGTTTACCTAGTATTAAATTCTGTCTGCTACTATGAACATAGTAGCAAATAACATCTTCAATGTAATAAGCGAAAACAAAATTCTAATTTAACAAAATAATATTAATTGTACTGAGGAACACCATGAACCATCTCACCGTCGGACAGCGCTCACCTTTAAGCAATCTTGCTATTGACGATGCCGCACCCATCACGCTTAAGTTCACCCGCCAAAGCCCGATAGAGATGGACATCAGCTGCTTTGTCTTAGATACAGCGGGCAAACTGATCAACGATGATTACATGGTGTTTTACAATCAGCCAACCTCACCTTGTGGGCAAATTAAGCTCACTTATTACGAGTCGCAGCCAACGACAAATAAAGGCATCCAAGCCGAGTTTGAAGTGAATTTATCCAAACTGGCTACGAATATAGACAGCTTGTTTTTTGTGTTATCAGCCGATACGCCACTCAATCAAATTCAATCGTTAGAGATTGGCATTTGGCAGCAATCACAAAAAGTGCAGGCAGCGTATCAAGCCGCAGACTTTGCTCAGCAGCAAGCCAGTATGCTCATGCAGCTGTATCGTAAGAGTGGCGTTTGGCGAGTATCCAACGTCGCGCAAGGCTTTAATGGTGGACTTGCCGCCATCGTGCAGCACTTCGGTGGTGATGTAGAAGAGGGTAGTCCGCAAGTACTCGAGCCGACCGCAACACCCGTCCAAGCAAAACCATCGCTAGAAAAGGTCATGCTAGACAAAGCACCAAAACTGGTCAATCTCGCCAAAAAAGCCACGATATCGCTTGAGAAACGCCAATTGCAGCAATTAACCGCAAAGGTAGCGTTGGTGTTAGATGCCTCAGGTTCAATGAACAGACAGTATAAAAAAGGCCGCGTGCAAGAGGTGGTCAACCGCTTATTGCCATTAGCGGTAAGCTTCGATGATGACCAAGCGCTAGACTGCTGGGCGTTTGCCCGAGATCCGCAGTATTTGGGTGAGATTGGGCTGAGCAACTATGACGGTTTCATTGACAACGCTCATGGCGGCTGGCGCAAATGGGCACTTGGCCCACGTGTGAATAACGAAGCAGAAGTCATGAAAGCCGTGACGGAGTTTTATCAAAAGGACGGCTTAGATGTGCCTGTATACGTGCTATTTATCAGTGATGGCGGGGTGAATGACAATCGCGGTATCACCAGAGTCATGACGGAAGCCGCGAAACTGCCGATATTTTGGCAGTTCGTGGGCTTGGGTGGTCGTGGTTATGGCATCCTAAAAAAACTAGACGACATGACAGGGCGCGTGATTGATAATTGCGACTTTTTTGAACTCGATGATTTGGATGATATCAGCGAAGAAGCCCTGTATGAAAACATGCTAGAAGAGTTCCCAATGTGGCTCAAAGAGGCACGCGAGATAGGATTGATAGCGAAATAACTAAATTAGGATAGTATCTTCAACGATAAAACCGTTCATAGTCCAGCTATGAGCGGTTTTTTATTGCAAAAAATTCAGTCAAAGGTTGTGAGTTCACTTACCCAACCACTAACCAAACATACCTATTAATAGCAAAAACCTCGTAAAAATAGCCTTGTACCATTTTGAGTGATATTGCATGCTTAGCTACCTATGATAGGTAGGCAGTTCTATAAATGATTATCTGGTTTAACAATCTAGCTGTCTAACCTTCATTAAATATTAGCCACTCTATATCATTCAATGACAGTATTTTTATGAGCCAACACAAAAAAGCCTTTTATTATCGACCCAAAACCAATCAGCATAACAGCCCAACGGTGCGTTGGACGTTTGTCATACTGGGCTGGCTATTTTTTGTATTAGGGATTATCGGTGTATTACTGCCAGTCATGCCGACTGCGCCTTTTATATTATTAGCAGCAGGTTGCTGGGCACGTAGTTCCAGGCGCTTTCATTTTTGGTTGATTAATCATAAATACTTTGGGAAATTTGTCCGCGATTGGGAAAATAATCATGCGGTGCCACTCTATGCTAAGTGGTTAGCGACAATAATGATGACTATTTCAACAACGATGTTATTTTTTAATATTCCCGCCGATATGATATGGGTGGCATGGCTGGTAGCCGTGGTCTGTACTGGGGTAGCGGTCTATATGTTCCGTTTGCCAAATGCCTAAAATACATTGATTTTCAGGTCAAAAATCGTAAGAAATGGGCTTTAGTTACATGAAAGCTAAGATAAGACTTGCGAAATCAGGATGTTCCCCCTATAATACGTCCAAGCTTAAGAGCAGTTCTGCACCAAATCATTACCTCGTAGTATTAGTTATAATCCTTCGTTTTAATATTTATCGTTCAGTAGCTATTTGCAAGCGTTATCGGTCACTAGGCCATTAATAAATTTAAAAGTAGGATTATATTATGTCAGACGTTCAAAAAGGTACAGTTAAGTGGTTCAACGAAGCTAAAGGCTTTGGTTTTATCGCTCCAGAAACTGGCGCAGACGTTTTTGCTCATTACAGCGAAATCACTGGTTCAGGCTTCAAAACTTTAGCTGAAGGCCAAGAAGTTGAGTTCACTGTAACTCAAGGTCAAAAAGGCCCACAAGCCCATAACATCGTTGCTATCTAATTTGTCTTTATAGACACTTAGAGCAAGATGAAAAAAAAGCGAACCTTCGGGTTCGTTTTTTTTCGTCTACGATTTAAGATAAGCTATTTGCAATTAAAAGCTTAATATCTATAACGTAACGTGCGCTTTATGTTGAGTAGCTTTTAAATCAGACGATAAACCAAGAAAGCCGATGACTAGTATAGTCATCGGCTTTTTTAATCTATATAACTCATGGCAAGAATGATAACGAACGGTAAGGATGTTTGGTAGTTTACTTTAGCCAAGCAAGCTTATACCAATATTAATCAACCCACCGCCAACGATCAACCAAGCGAACATAATCGCTCCTAAGATAAGGGGCTTAACGCCAGCTTGTTTGATAGCGCCCAAATGCGTGGTTAGACCCAGCGCAAACATCGCCATGGTGAGCAGCACATCGTCTAGCATCACCATACTACGCTCAAAGCTTGCGGTCATCGGCACCCAAGTGTGTAGTAAAACGATGGCAATGAATATAAAGGCAAACCAAGGTACTTTGACTTGTTGAACGCGATTTATAAACGATGGTTTTTTGCCATTGTCGCTGCTACCTTTGGTTAAGGCAAACGATAAAATAAGTAAAAAAGGGGCAAGCATCATGACGCGTATCATCTTGGTGACAACCGCTGTGTCACCCACTTCGGGACTGACGGCGTTACCAGCGACGACGACTTGCGCCACTTCATGAATGGTGGAACCCGTATAAATCCCGTACTGCTGAGCATTTAGCCAAGGTTGCAACCAACCAAGATGGTATAAAAACGGATAGAGCAGCATCGCAACCGTACCAAAGACCACCACTGTCGCCACGGCAATAGTGACTTTGTGGGCTTCCGCTTTGACCACAGGCTCTGCGGCAATAACCGCGGCGGCACCGCAAATGCTTGCGCCTGACCCAATCAATAGCGTCGTTTGTTTATCGACTTTTAACCATCGGGTACCTATCCAATAGGTGAGTAAAAAGGTCGATGTCAATACCAACGCATCACTCATCACCGCAGACAGTCCGACACTTGATACTTGCGTTAGGGTTAGCTTAAAGCCATAAAACATGATGGCGAGGCGCAATATTTGACCTTTGGCAAATGCCACGCCGACACTTAAGCGCTCAGCAAGGTTAGGATAGACCGTATTGCCCAATACCATACCAATGAGAATGGCTAAAGTGAGAGAAGACAAGCCAACGATACGTCCATTGGTCCATGTGTTGACACTAGTATTGAGCCACAAACAAAATAAGCTACCAATCAGCACGACGATAAGCCCTGCTAAATGGCGGCTGCGCGGGAGATAGTTATTTACTGATTGGGTCAAGGCGTACATGATTGACTGTCCTATTATGTATTATCTATAATCGAAATAAGCATAAGCTTATGAATAGACATTATAAGGCAGACCAATCTATAATAAAAACAGATTAATTAGATAAAAACTATCGATTTTTTAGGTTAGTAAAACTCTTTGGGCTAAAAAGATGGGTTTTTAGATAATAAAGGGCTTTTAAAGTAACAGGTGGTTTTTAGATTGTATCAATAAGATAGGATGTCAGAGAAATTATGAAAAAAGCCATGCAGGTATTACCAAAGATTACCCTCAAGCAATTATCAGTGTTTGTCAGTATTTATCAAACGGGTAGTACCAGCCGTGCCAGTGAAGCGCTGCATTTGTCGCAGTCGGCCGTCAGTAGTGCGCTGACAGAATTAGAAGCAAGGCTGCAGATGCCATTGTTTGAGCGCATCGGGCGTAGGCTCAATCAGCACCCCAACGCCCATCCTATTTATATACAGGCACAAGCTATCTTGGGGCAGGCCTTAACTCTAGAGCATTATCATAAGCATCAAGCAGGGCAGATTCATATCGGTGCCAGTACCACGATTGGCAATTATGTGCTGCCGCCGCTGCTTGCCAAGCTATATGCGACGCTACCCGATGCCCATATCGATATGTATATCGCCAATACTCAAGAAGTGGTCAGCGAAGTTGAGCAGTTAAATATTGATATTGCGCTCGTAGAGGGTATGCCGCGTCCAACAGATATGAAGGTGATCGAGCAGCGTGCGTGGCGGACAGATACCTTGATGATCTTTACCAAGCGCGATAGCAAATGGTTGACAGGCATGACCGCGTATAACGATGCGGATAATTGCTACGAGCTTAGCATTGCACAACTGGCAAAGCTGCCGTTATTGGTACGAGAAGCAGGGTCAGGTACACGGCAGATTATCGACGAGCAGCTACTCAAACATTTGCCTGATGCAGAAATTGTGATGGCGATTCAGCAGTCGGAAGCCATTAAACATATGGTGAGTGCAGATATTGGTCTTGGCTGTTTATCACAGCATGTCATTCAGGCAGAGCTAACAGCAGGAGCGCTGGTACAGGTGAAAGTCGCGGGCATCGATTTGTCACGGACTTGGTGGCTAGTGTGGCATAAAGCCCGCCATCAAAGCCCGATTTGGCAAAGCTTTATTGATATTTTGACAGAAGATTAATTTTAGTGATAAATATAGAGGTATTAGAAATATAGAGGTATTAGCGAGAATATCTACTATTTCAATGAACAATAAAAAAGCGCACTGTCAGACAATGCGCTTTTTTTAATGAGCTTTTTTAATAGTTTTAACTAACTTGGAAACAACGTTAAGTCTTTTTTTAAACTACTTATTAACGGGCTTATCCAGTCTTACGACTAAGCTGTCGCATGGGACGTTAGGCAAGATATTATCTGCCGTCGCGCCACTGAGCCAAGCGGCGATACCATGGCGTTCATGACGACCGATGACCAGCAAATCAACGTCATGCTTGTGGCAATAGTTGACGATGCCTTCACTGTTAGAGATGGCAGTGGTCACTTCAGAATTCACCGCATGTAGATCATTACGCTCCAAAAACTGTGCCAGTTTGGCACGCGCTTCTTGACAGCGTTCATCGTCAATTTCGTCATATAAGCTGGAGGCTGGCACCAATTCATAGCCAAAGCCAACCATGGTATCTTTGACAATATGTAATACCGATAACTTAGCGTTAGGACGATTCTCGACGATACGTTTGGCCTTTTGGGCGACCACATCAGCATCGGACATTAAGTCGGTGACCAATAAAATATGTTCGTAACTCATGAGCGGCTCCTTGTGACAGATGATTTTAACTATAGCACTACTGATGGCTGCTGTTAAGTAAGCTTTGAGTTCGCTTTGTGAAAATCTGACATTCTGCCATCTTGGTCATCTTTATCACTATAGTATCTTGACTTATGAAGGTCCGAACCCCATCTAATTCCGTTAGGCAAATTCTTTTTAATTTATACCGGTGCATTGCTGTCATTTAAAATGATGCACGGGTACATGCCATTAAATTTGAATATTACTCATAGGTTAATCACAATAATACTCACAATATTTTTATATGAATAGCATATAAAAAAGACCCTACGATAAGTATTACATACACTATTTATCTATTGTTTACTCCGATTTTATTTTATCGCCACTGGCTATATTTAGTCACTAATCGCATATTATTCTAAATAAAATTAGAGCAATCCATAAGGAAAATTATGACCGACACGTTATCTACTACTGATCTAACTTTGCATCCTGCCTTTGAGCTGATTGAGCACCGCCATATCGATGCATTGTCGATGGACGTATTAATAAGCCAACACGTCAAAACAGGCGCGATGCATTACCACTTGGCACATCCGAGTGACGAAAATGCCTTTTTGGTCGGCTTTCGCACTCAGCCAATGGATTCAAAAGGTGAGGCGCATATTTTAGAGCACGTGGCTTTATGTGGCTCTGAAAAGTTCCCCGTTCGTGACCCATTTTTTTCAATGATTAAGCGTTCGCTCAATACTTTTATGAATGCGATGACCGCTGCCGATTGGACGGCGTATCCGTATGCGACGCAAAATAAAAACGACTACTTTAATTTGCTAGCCGTTTATCTGGATGCGTCGTTTTTTCCGAATATTCATCCGCTGGATTTTGCCCAAGAAGGCATCCGTGTTGAGTTGGACGAAAATGACAAGCCGAAATTTAAAGGCATCGTTTTTAATGAAATGAAAGGCGCAATGAGTGGTGAGATTGACCAGTTGTATCATACGGTCGCCCATCATTTATTCCCAACGACGACGTATCACTATAATTCGGGCGGCGATCCTGCCGATATCCCTGACTTGACCCATACTGAGCTGGTTGAGTTTCATCAGAGCCATTACCATCCATCAAACAGCGTGATTATGAGCTTTGGTAATATTCCAGTCGCTGAAACCCAAGCCAAAATCCATGAAGATGCCTTGATTCAGTTTGAAGCAGGTAAAAAACACGTCTCACGTCCAGAGCAGCGTTTGTCTGCACCGATTAGTGCGGTTGATACTTATACGGCTGACGAAGCAGGTCCTGACCAAACGCATCATGTGATTGCATGGTTATTACCATCGATTACTGATCCAAAGCAGCGTTTGGCATTGCGCTTATTAGAAGGCGTGTTGGTTGAACATGCTGGTTCGCCGCTGCGTGCGTATCTAGATAGCCATCCACTCGGTAAAGCGCCAAGTCCGCTACTAGGTTTGGATGACAGTCATTATGAAATGGTCTTTTATACCGGTCTGCGCGGTTCTAACCCTGAACACGCCGAAGCGGTAGAACAGGGCATTATTGATTTGCTTAAAGAGGTCGCGAGCCAACCGATTGATGATGAAACCATTGAGACGATTCTGCACCAAATCGAGATTGATCAGCGTCATATCGGCGGCGATAGCATGCCCTATGGTCTAAATCTCATGCTAGAAGGCTTTAGCACTGCTATTCATGACGGTAATCCTATCGATGTATGGGAAGTCGACGAGCATTTGCAATGGCTACGTGAGCAAGTAAAAGATGCGCAATGGTTACCGAATTTAATCAAGACTCACTTGCTTGATAATCAGCATCGCGTACGCGTGACCATGACGCCTGATAGTGAAAAAACAGCCCGTTTGGCAGCAGCTGAGCAGACTCGTCTTGATACCATCGAGATGGATTTGACCGCTGATGATAAAGCCGTCTTAAAACAACAAGCGCTTGATTTGGCAGCGCGCCAAGCCGCGCCTGATGATTTAAGTCTATTGCCAAAAGTGGGTTTAGAAGATGTACCGACCGATATCAGCTTTAAACAAGGCACGCAAAAGCAGATTAATTTGAGCGGCAAAGAAAGTACGTTATTTGAATATGAAGCGGGCACTAACGGCTTATATTATTATCAAATAATTGTACCGTTGACTGATGCGATTGGTAGTGAGGATACAAACGAGCTACCCGTTAATGAAGTCATTAATCATCCGCTGTTGCCTATCTATTTAAGCTTATTGTCAGAGCTAGGTACAGATTCTCTAAGTGCCCATGAAATGCAGGCCAAACAAGCGGCGCATTCATCAGGGGTGACGGCGCGTATCAGCCAACGTACCAATGTCGATGACAGCCAAGCGATTAGCAGCTACTTTGTGGTGGCAACGCGCGCGCTGAATCGTAAACCTGAAGCGATTGATTTGCTCAAAGAAGTCATGGAACACAGTATCTTTAGTGAGCATGATCGTATCAAAGAAATATTGCAGCAGCGTCAAGCAGGCTGGCAATCAAACCTTGCTGGTTCAGGTCATTCTTATGCCATGCAAACGGCTAGTCGCGGCATGAGTCGCCAAGCGCAGCTAGAGTATGTGCGCAGTGGTCTGCCAGCATTGAACGCGCTAAAAGACTTCTTAACCCATGCCAGTAGCGATGATGCACAGTGGGATAAATTAGCAACCAGTTTGATGGACTTACATCAACGTCTAATTAGTTTGCCTAAGCACGCGGTTATTATTTGCGAAGCGGAGCAAACTGAACGCTTAAGCAATTTAATCGTTGATAGCTGGAAAGACAGTCAAGCGCCAAAGATTGCAGCTCAGTTAAAAAATGCCGATGCGAGTATCGACGCCAATATCCCAAGCGAGTTTGCCGAATTGCAACTTGATGCGGCGTTAAATGGTGAGAAAGACGCGGTCAAAGCGCTAGAAAGTGATGTGACGCTCGATGTTGAAGACTTGGCGTGGCTAGTGCCAACCAACGTCTATCATAATGCCAGTGCTTATACCGTGCCAGCCGCTGACCATCCTGATACGGCTGCCCTGATGGTACTCGCGCCTTATCTACGCAATGGTTATCTGCATAGCGCTATTCGTGAGCGCGGCGGTGCTTATGGCGGCGGTGCGGGCTACGATGCCAATGCCTGTGCCTTTAAGTTCTTTAGCTACCGTGACCCGCAGTGTGCTGAAACTTTTGCCCATTTTGATGCCAGTATCGAGTGGCTATTGAATGAGCCACAAACCGATGAGCAATTAGAAGAAGCCATCTTAGGTATTATCTCAGGAATGGATAAGCCAGGCTCTCCAGCAGGGGAGGCGGTTAAAGCCTGTTTTGCAGATTTGCATCATCGCGGCGTCGACTGGCAACGTAAAATGCGTGCCTCAATACTGGCCGTGACTGTGGCTGACTTGCAGCGCGTTGCTAAGCAATATCTACAAGGTCAAAAGCATGTACGTGCAGTACTCGCGCCTTATGATAAAGAAGCAGCAGTAAAAGAGCTTGGCTTTAACGTTTGTAAAATTAAGAGCTAGTTCACTTAAAGTCTATTGACTTAATTGCTATAAAAAACCGCCGCTTTCAGTATTTATATTGAAAGCGGCGGTTTTTATTTTGGGCGAGTCTTTTAAAGCGCTATTTCTTAGAGACTGGTTTTTTACAGGCTTACTTTTTGATTAAGTAATTGGCGACTGCTTTATAGGCAGGTAAAGAAGTCGGGTCAATTTTACCATTACTGGCTTCAGGATATGAGGAAAAACGGACGATGACCATGTCCGCTGCTGGATCCACATAGACAGTTTGACCGTGGACGCCGCGTGCCGCATAGATGGGCGTGGGGTTATTAAATAACCACCACATGCTTGTATAGCTACCGTTCGTCAGCTGCTTATAATCGGCTTTCGCAAAAGCCTCTTTATCGCCACCCGCTTCAATATTATCAACGACTGCAGCTGGGAATAAGCGCTCACCATTAATCTCGCCTTTATTGAGCATCAAGCTACCAATGCGTGCCATATCATGCAAACCTGCACTAAGACCGCCGCCGGCAAACGGCGTACCTTTAGCATCGACCGTCATATAGGCGCTTTGTTCAGCGCCGATTTTTTGCCAGATGCGTTCCGAGAGTAATTCATTCACCGCTTTACCAGTCGTACGCGAAATAATCCAACCTAGCGCGTCGCTATTGATGGTGCGATAGTTGAATGCTTCCCCATGTTCGCCATTCTTCTTAACTGTTTGCAGGTATTCAAAGTAACCATTGGGTCCTTTATAGTCTTTCGGTTTTGGTAGTGGGCTTGCCGCTTCTGAATACTTCCAGATATCGGCATTAGGATCAGCATAGTCTTCGCTATAATCGAGCGCTGTGGTCATGTCCATGACTTGGCGTACGGTTGCATCACCAAAGCCACTGTTCTTGAGCTCTGGAATGATAGAGGACACCAAAGCTTTATCGTCAAGCTTACCTTCGGTTACGAGGATTTCTGCTAACAGCCCAGTCATTGATTTGGTCATCGACATCGCCGCATGATTGCCCAGCTCATTGAGGCAGCCGTTTTGGCGCTCGTATACCACCTTGCCATGATGCATGACCATAATGCCGTCAGTATAATTGGCATCCAGTGATTGCTTCCACGTCATTGGGCGCTTACTGTTAGTAGGCATAAAAGTGATGGCATCGATGTTTTTGTCTAACGCATAGCTGAGCTTGGAAGGCGCGCCGATACCGCGACTGACGTCAGTGGTGGGCATCAATTCACGGATATGACAGACCGTCCAGCGCAGCTTGGGAAAACTAAAAAAATTAGAGGAGGGTTGAGTAATCAGTTTATCGGCAGGCGGCGGAAAACCTTGCATCCAGCCAAGCGTTTGTGGGTCGGATTGTTTGGCGGTTAACCGTGCATCTTCCGCATGGCTGGTGATACTTATACTGGTTAGAGTCATGGCGATGGTCAGCGGTAATAGAGGTAAAGAGCGTTGCAATAAAGTCAGCATAATATTCTCGCAAGTCGGCTTAAATGATTAACTTCAGACAATAAAAAACCATTGATAAGTGGCTATATTCAAAACTTAGCATAAGACTTATCAATGGTTTTTACCAACCACTTTTGTAAAGCAGTCAATTTTTTATAAGGTTATTCTTTATAACTCTATTCTTTATAACTCTATTCTTTATATGCTTAGGGCTAGTAGCGCTTGATCGCTTGGTCTTTACCGATGATATCTTGATGAATAGGGAAATTTTCATGATTATCGTATTGCTTGCGGTCAGCAAAGTAACTTTTTAGGGTACGACGTACCGCTTCAAAGGCAAGTTTGTCCCATGGAATATCTTCTTCGGTAAATAACGCACAATCAAGACTTTCAGAGCCGATGCCATAAGCGCCGTCTTTTAGCTCAGTGATATAGATACTATAGATTTGCCCGATATCAGGAATATCATATAGGCAATATAAATGCGGATTGACGACGACCGCTTCTGCTTCTTCAAAACTTTCACGAGCGGCCCCTTCTGCCATGGTTTCGCCATTTTCCATAAAGCCAGCTGGTAGTGTCCATAAGCCATACTGTGGCTCGATCGCGCGGCGACATAGCAGTACCCGATGCTTATGCACAACGAGTGAGCCACAAATCACTTTTGGATTTTCATAGTGAATATAGTGGCAATTGGGGCATACCAAGCGTGGGATATTATCCGTGGCTGGTATTTTGCGTTCCGCTTCATGACCGCATTGTAAACAATAGCGCATATCAACTGCCTTATTTAATGATAAATCTACATGATAAATAGAAATGAGAAAAAGGATTGTCGTTCTTTGAAAAATTATGATTCTTATTTTATAAAATAGTATGACTTTAGCTTATCAGATGTTAGGTGATCATAGCTGTTAATCCTAAGATAACACAAATTCTCATCACACTGGCAGTGATAATAACAAGCACATAGGTTTGCGCAACTGCTTACGGCTACGGTTGCTATTAATGAATGTATCAGCAGGCAGAGCAGGACAGTCACATAAAGTATATGCAGTCACGATAAGATTGCGCTAGGCTAGACTCACGCTAACTATTGAATGATAGCTTTACCAATAACAAGAGTAATGGCTGCCGCGACTGGTGTTGCTCTAAGTAAGGGCAACCAGCAAAGCGCGCGCATTTATCAGAGTAGGGGGTATTAAAAAATGCCACTTTACGTCGCCAAGCATGACGATGAATGAATGGAGGCCAGCATGTAGATGCGATACGCGTAGCAATAACACTGGCGCAAGCGTTGTACACATTGCGAGAGATAAGCTCCACCATCCGATGCTTAATTCTAATAAAAATATAGGGCAATAATCATGTTACTTCCCCCGCAGTCGCTACGTTTTGATGAGTTTTCAGTCGCTGTGCCGGACTTTATTCGTTATCCCACCATTAGAACGTTGGCGGAACGGGTGCAGCATGAGACCTTAAATGCCGTCACCAGTCCTGCGTTGTATGAGGCTAGCACTTCTCGTAGCACTCGCATTCTAGATAGCTTGTATCAAACACCCATTGCCGATGCCTCGGTATTGGTTGCCATTACCCATGAACGCCATCCAAAACTGCTACTGACACGCCGCGCTGCGCACATGAACAGCCATGCTGGCGAGGTCTCTTGCGTTGGTGGTAAACATGACGCAGGCGACGGTAATAATGTCGTCACCGCTTTGCGTGAAGCCTGTGAAGAGACGGCACTACCACCTAATAAAGTCCAGCTAATTGGTCAATTGCCCATTCAAACCTCTAAAAGCGGTATGAGTGTGCGTCCTATTGTGGCACTGATTGCACCAGATTTATTATTGGTACCTGAGCTTGGCGAAATCTCGCGCATTTTTTGGGCAGATTTTGAAACCTTGCTGACTCAGCCTACTGTCGAGTATGCGGTAGAATATGCAATGCAAGATAAGATCGCGACCATTCTCACGCCTAGCTGGCAAGTGGATGGTGAAACGGTTTGGGGTCTGACAGGACGAGTCATTGCCAGCTTGTTAGAAACAGGCTTTGATCGCCAGCTTGAGTGGTATTATCGTATCCAAAATACGCGCAATTAATCCGTAAGGCGACTGACGTCTAATCATTATTCATTTTTTTATCTACTATGCTTTATTTATAATTACTTACTTATAATATTCGTCGTTTTTCTTTAGCCACCAGTTCATATTATCTTGGCGTTTGGCGCGGAAGGCTTCTAATTTTTCAGCCATACTTTGATTGTGTTGGCGTGCCGTATCAAGGGCAAAGAGAATCGGCACCGATGATAAGACACCAAAGCGGATTTTTGATTTTGGCAAATCCAGTCCATCGCCGATATCATCGCCGACCAAAGTACGGGTCACGCTAGCATTGACCATCTCAACGAAACGCCCCCGCCGATTGTCTTCGCCCATCAGCTGACGCGGCAAATCATGCAGAGCCTTGGCTAATGGTTGCCCCATTTTAAAATCAAGTTGCTGAATCGACAGATAGGTATAAAGCCATTCCCAACAGGCGGTTTCATCTTTTGGCAGGCGATCTAAGTCAACACCCATCCAATAACTGGCAAGATTCCATAGATGCAGAATACCTGCTGCTTCTTCAGTGCTGATGCGTGCGCCAAGTAGCCGTAACCCGCGCATAATCAACAATGAAAACTGCAAATGAGTAGCAATCATATCGGTTTGATTGATAGGAAGACCCCAATAATTAGTATTCCAGCTGCCATCTGGGTTGTGATGTTGGTCGGCATTTGGTATAACGCCTATAGCAGCATTGCCTTTACCTTTGAGCAAGTTTTGCCGTACTAAGGTATGAATTTGCCGCACCTTGATTGATTGCCGCCAACCTTCTGAGCCAATCGCCAATACTTGCTCGATAGACTGACGTTGATTATGGGCGCTTGTATTTGGCTTATGTAATGGGGGATGTTCAGAGACGGCTAGGATATAAGCGTAAGTACGCATCAGGCGCGGTAGGGCATCGTGCATCAATGCGCCTGTCTGAATGAGCGGCAGGGAGAGGGCAGGAATGCTGTAGCCTGCCATCAAGGCGACATTACGTAGTAGCCAAATCAGCATCAGCGGATAGCGTCGATAGGCAATCGCACCGATTTGGGCAAGCTTGGGATCGAACCAAGTAGGATGACTGCTAAATTGCTCGGTTAAGGCGTTAAATGCAGGGTTATTTGTGAGATCCGCGTCGAAGTTATTGCTGCTATCACTAATAATAAATTGCTGTAGGGGCTTGGCAAAACGAATGCCGTCAGCGGCCAACGTATCTGCTAGTGAATCGCCAATATCGTAGCCCGCGACTATTTCATTTAATAAATCTTGCGAGATAACGAAGTCTTTTGGCAATAAATAACGCTTGATGCGCTTTAATACTTGCAAGTCGCTATGGTCATCAATCGCGGTTGTCCGTCCGTGACGCTGATAAGGTTTTATTGAGGGTTGTTGGTGATTCAAAGTATCAGCCGTCTGTTTATCAGTTATGTTGATTGAATCCATATTTATTAAATGCCTTCTTACCAAATATTTTCCTATTAGATCATTTCACAAGGCCAATAGTATTAATAGCTATTTGACTGGTTTAAAGCTTCTAATTGTCTTTGCGTGGTATTCATGCGGCGCTTGGCTTTGCGCAGCTCGTCGGCTAATGACAGTAGGCGCGCGCGTGCTTCTTTTTCATTAGCAAAGTTTAACATCGCCCCACTTTCTAGCTTATCAAATTCTTCTTGGTAGGCTTCTATGAGGCGCTTGTCTTTGTCTAACTGACTGTCTAAGGCGTAATAGTCTAAGCCTTTTTGATTAGCAGTTTGCAGTGTGTTCACCAAGGTTAAGGGGCAGACATTATTGAGCTGACGTCCGCGCCGACCGACATTGTAAGCATTACTAGTCGTGCAGTATTGCTTAAGCCCCAGCTGGCGACCGCGCTCCCATGCCAGATAGTTGGGGGCAACACTGGCCTTGGCACAGGCTTTGGCATGTGATGCAAGGCGATCTGATTGGTAACCTGCCACGCCATCGTTGTAGCCAATAGCCTGCCAGTCACCAACGAGGCACTCCTGCTTAGAGAGCGTGGCACAGCTTGATAGTAAAACAATGCTACCAAGGAGCGCTAAGCTTAACGAAGGCCGCGGTACAAACTGTCGCATGATTATCTCTTCTATGGCTATTGATGCAAGTGCTGATATGGCTAATGAAAAATACTTTTAATGAACCATGCTCGGCTGCCAAAGTACGTGAACTATAAAATAATAAGCCACTGATAAGCTAAATCGCCTTTAAATGGCTTATCTTCTTATTAATGAGGGCGAGTCAGATCGACTGAGGTGCCGCTTACATTGTCTTTCAAGCTGACTTTGAGCATGAGGTAACCTGCGATACCAGAGACGATTGAGCCCATAATAATACCTAAGCGCTCATCAAATAAGGCTGTTTCACCAGCAAATGCCAGACCGCCAATGAACAGACTCATGGTAAAACCAACACCACAGAGTAAGGCTGCACCGTAAATCTGCTTATAATTCATGCCTCTTGGCATGGTTGAGATACCAAGCTTAAAGATTAACCAGCACATGATCATCACGCCCAGTTGCTTACCGATGAATAGACCAGCCGCAATACCAAGCGGTACCGAATGGAACAGCTCAGCGAAGCCTGCACCTTTGAGGGATATGCCTGAGTTGGCAAATGCGAATAATGGCAAGATACCGAAGGCAACGGTGTTATGTAGATCGTGCTCTAGCTCTTCTAGTGGTGAGTGCTCAGGATCAGTACGGTCAAACATAGGAATAAATAGTGCTAAGACCACGCCAGCCAAGGTAGCATGAATCCCTGATTTGAGGACTGCTATCCACATGATCACACCGATCAGCAGATAAGGCGTGATGCTGGTGACGTTGCGACGATTAAGAAGGTATAAGAAGGGTAGACATAGACCTGCCACTGCCAATGACTCTAATGACAAATCACTGGTATAAAATAAAGCGATGATTAAAATGGCGCCAATATCATCGAAGATAGCGATAGATACTAAAAACACTTTTAAAGAATTGGGAACGCGGTTGCCTAATAAGCTCAAAATACCTAGGGCAAAAGCAATATCGGTCGCGGCTGGAATTGCCCATCCTTTCCAAAACTCAGGCTCGTTATAGTTAAAAAGCAGATAGACAATCGCTGGCATGATCATGCCACCGAGTGCCGCACCAGCTGGCAGGATGATTTGCTTAACGTTAGACAGCTCACCGATCAACACTTCACGCTTTAGCTCAAGTCCCACTAAGAAAAAGAAAATCGCCATCAAACCGTCATTGATCCAGTGATGAGCGTCTTTAGCGATAGCGAACTCACCGATTTGAATGGCAACGGGTGCGTGAATAAAGCCCTCGTACCACACATTAAGAGGAGAGTTGGCAATAATCATTGCAGCAATGGCAGCCAATGCTAGGACGATACCGCCCGCTGCCTCAAATTCAAAAAATGCTTTAATCCTGCGTATTGCCATATCATCCTCATTTGCTAAACACGAATTACAAATTAATCCAATAACCTCAAATATCTATGACACGACTCATAAAGACATGATAGACAGCAACAGTTTCTCATACTCTTATTGATATAGACAACAAAATACGTCAACCAAAAGTTATAAGTGCCGCTTGTCACATTAATAATAGCGATATTATAAAGTCGATAGAGCAGACAAAAGCGTGATAAGTCGTTACATACTTTTAATCAATCGCTGTTTATTTTAGATACTTATTAAGCCGTTAGACAAATCTAGCAGACTTTTTTACGTTTTTGGCTTTTTTTAGCGTTTTATCTTTATAATGATTGGCATTTTGTGATGTTCTGTCACAGCTTTAATACATATCAGCAGTACTAGCAGCTCATGAATAGCAAATTTGATAACAACATTGCTACTAATATTTTATTTCCCGTTCTTAAAGCCAGTTCTTAAAGCCAGTTTTAGAACTTACTCATTTTCCATCATAAAATTTACAGGTCAGCGTCATGGACTTATCGCTTTCGTTAGAGGTTATATTAATGCTTACCGCTGTGGCAGCGTTGGCAGGCTTTATTGATGCTATCGCTGGTGGTGGCGGTTTATTGACCATCCCCGCCATGTTACTTGCCAATATTCCACCAGTGCTAACGCTCGGTACCAATAAGCTACAAGCCGCTTCAGGTGCGCTAGCAGCCTCTATTACGATGATTAGAAAAGGGGTGGTCAAACCGCAACGTATCAAAGTAGCTATTGTTGGCGCTTTTATCGGTTCTGTTCTCGGCACTATCGCTGTACAGATGTCGCCGCCGGATCTGCTTGAGACACTGATTCCGTTTTTGATTGCGGCTATCGGGATTTATACCTTGTTTGCGCCTCGACTTGGCGAAGTAGAAGCTGCGCCGCGTATCTCAGAAGGCAAATGGCAAAAAGTGGTTGCACCATTAATTGGTTTTTATGATGGTTATATTGGACCAGGCACAGGGATGTTTTTTGCGCTCGGCAACGTGGCGTTGCGCGGTCGGCAAATTATCGAAGCGACAGGGGCAGCAAAGGTATTGAATCTATCGACCAATATTGGCTCGTTAATATTCTTTATTTTGGGCGGTAATGTCTTGTGGAAAGTAGGGCTTGCCATGATGGTGGGACAAACGATAGGCGCGTATTTTGGCTCTCATATGGTGGTCAAGGGCGGTAGTAAGCTGATTCGTCCGATGATTGTAGTGGTATGCTTGGCGATGATAACCAAATACGTTTTTGGTTGATTGCTTTTCATTAAGTGAATGTATTTAGTAAAGCAAAAAAACCTCAGCCAATATGACTGAGGTTTTTTATGTATCGTGAATAAATTATCAAAATCTATTCAATGCGAGTGCCTAGCGGCGACGATCGATATCATCGTACTCACTGCCCATGATCCCATCACTAAAGACTTCAGAGAATTCACGCTCATTGTCTTCATCAATGTGACCATCAAACACGTCTTTTGCACCAGCGTTAGGATCGTTATAAATAGCCAAATCCATTTTGCCTTCTGATTTTGCCACAATAGCCGTCACAGCAGCATCGCCACCGACGTTCACTGCGGTACGTAACATATCAAGGATACGATCCACACCTAAGATAAGACCGATACCTTCGATAGGTAGACCGACTTGGGCAAATACCATTGATAGCATAATCAGACCAACACCTGGTACACCAGCGGTACCGACGGAAGCCAAAACGGACATTAGAATGACAGTCAGATACTCAGTCACGCCCAAGTCAATACCATAAATATTGGCAATGAAAATGGTCGCCGTACCTTGCATGATGGCGGTACCATCCATGTTGATGGTCGCACCGAAAGGCACTGTAAATGAGGCAACTGAGTTATTAACGCCCATGCGCTTGGTGACCGTACGCAAGGTAATAGGAATCGTCGCGTTCGAGCTTGACGTACTAAAAGCAAAAATCTGAACTTCACGCATTTTTGCCAAAAAGGTTTTGATGGATAAGCCTGAAGAGACTTTGAGTACAATCATCATAGTGACAAAGAAATGGAATGCCAATGAGCCGACCAATACCGCCACATAACCGAGCAGTGACCAAATCAAGTCTAAACCCAGCTCTGCCATTGCTTTGGTCAATAGCGCAAATACACCATAAGGTGCAAGATTCATAATGATGGTCACCATTTTTAAGATGACTTCATTGATTAATTCTAAGCTCTGCACTAAGCCTTTGGCAGGTTTACCCACCATCAAGATACTAACACCGATCAAAATAGCAAAGAAAATAATCGATAACATATCACCATTTGCCATCGCGCTGATGGGGTTTGATGGGATAATATTAGAGAAAACATCTAGCAGCGGCGGCGCTGATGCTGCTTCAAATGCCGCTTCGGTTTCGATATTCATGCCTTTACCGATACCAAATAGCACGCCAAGGCCAATTGCTGTTGCGATAGCCAGAGCTGTTGTCATCATATAAATAAGAAATGTCTTGGTGCCGATGCGACCAAGCAAACGAATATCCCCAATACCGCAAACACCGCAAATCAGTGAGATCAGCACCAAAGGCACGACTAGCATTTTGAGCGAGTTGACAAATAGCTTGCCGACAATGGCGAGGAAGCCATTGGTAATGTACGTATGAATGAAACCGCCTTCAGCGTTCAGTCCTGAATAGTTTATAAACAATCCCAGTATGATACCGAGTACCATAGCGACAATAATCTTGCCGGTCAGTCCCATATTTTTCCACATAACTTATATCCTTTGTGTACGTGCCCCAGTAGCGAATAGATAGGCTGCTCACATCAATGTGATTGTTGCCATTATTATCACCGCTCTTGCTACGTCTATTAAATTCTTTCAACTTCCACTTAGTGTCACGTTTTCGGGGCACAATATAAAATAATTGTTAAGGATACTGCAACGTTTTTTTATGACTAAGGTAATATAAATCAATAGTTAAGTTGTCTGCGCCGAATTTTTCGCGAGTAAAGTAGGTAAATAACAAGGCATATTGACCAATATTAGCGCATGTTGAACATTCAAAAATAGATACTGCTGATCGCTAAAACTGTTCCAGACAAAGCATAAAATGAGGATAATGCTCATGCCTGAATTAGTTTTATAACATATTTTTTATATGGAGCTGGGAGAATTTAGTATTATTTCCAATATTAAGAGAGGGAGACAGGGCTGTTTTTTGCCATTTCATTGTTAAAAGTAGACGCTTAGAATGACTAAGCTGACTGTTTTTAATGTTGAGCTGCCTAAAAAGCAGTCTCTGTCAGTGCCATGGTTGAATCATCAAACACGCCTTAATGGTTAAAAATGGCGATTCATAACTAAAAAAAGACTGCTCAAATGGGGCAGTCTTTTCTAAGTGAATGATCAGAATGTATCGTGCAAGGCTTCTAGCAGCCTTAACATCTATTGTTTTTTAAATATTTTAAGCCTGATTCTTTTGTGCCTTGTTATTTCAAAGCTTGTTATTTCAAAGCCTATTATTTCAAAGCTTGTCATTTTAAGAATTATCAAAGCTTTTGATTTTAGACTTTGTCACTTTCATCACGGCGTAGACCATCCTGCCATTTAGGATCAGTAGCGGCAGGTTTGTCTATATCATTCTTCACATTTTCTGCATCTTCAGATATTTCAGAACGCTCTAGGTCGTCAGCATTATGTTGATTCAGACGATGGTTGTTACTCATGCGTTCGCTTAAGTGTGACTCTGCATCACGGTGGCGATGATCTAGTGCTTCCACCTCAGGCTCAGACTCATCAAAGTCGGTCTGTGCACGTACCTCCTCAACGGTATCTTGCTCTTTGACCATTTCTACGTCACCGTCACTCTCATAACCATGATTGGGATTGGCATCGCCAGTTGGTTTGTCTGTACTGACGGGCGTACCCAAATCATTAGAGTCGATATCATTTTCAGCTGTCATGTTTGTCGCAATGCCGTTTCTGGCTTGCGCGTCATTTTTCAATTGTGCATAGTCCGTTAATTGCTGTACGGCATTATCAAGGCTGTGTGGATTGGTGCGCTCTTGGGCATGCAATAAATGTTTATCGAACACATCGGTCAATAATGAGTCAAAGCGTATGGCGTTATACTGAATAAGCACTTCAGCTTCTTCTTCGGTAATATCGCCGTTTTGGCTGGCATATACCACATGATCCTCAAAAGTAAGCCCTTCAAAACTGTCCTTGTGTTCAGCCTTTTTAAACCTCTGCCATAATGGCTCGATGCTAAGTAACGTTTGATAAGCGTGTTCCATACGTCCAGTGACATCATCGGCTTCAGTATTATAATAGACCATGGTTTTAAGATAATCACGAAACGGATTGGCTTCAAAGTCATCCATAAAAGCATCGCCCAGCTTGCGTTTGAGCTCATCGCTTGGCGGCGTAAAGATAGAGCCGCTGGGGAAAGTCACAAAACTGACCAAACTGGCCGCCATACGATTAGGGAAGTTTGCAAAAAAGGCTTCGAAAGCTTCTTGAATGGTATATAAGCTATTTTGTAAGGCAACTTCAGCATGCAAGCGTTCGGACGCTGATTTAGTACCATGCTCATAAAACTGCAAAATAGCAGTGCTAATGAATAAATGGCTATGAATATCAGCTAAGCGTCCAGACAGCATCTCTTTACGTTTTAAGTCACCAGCGAGCAACCCTAATGCCATGTCAGCCGTTAAGGCAAAGCTTGCGCTCAGGCGGTTGATGTGTTTGTAGTAGGGACGAGTAAAGCTGTCCGCAAAGCTTGGTGCATGATTACTGCCACCGACATAACCTGCGACAAATGCCTTTGCGCCGCGATTAAAGGTATAACCCAAATGTTTAAAAAACAGTGTGTCGAACTGTTTGAGTGCGCTTTCTTTATTTTCGCTTTGCAGCAATTGCAGCTCATCAAAGAGATAAGGATGGCAACGCATCGCGCCTTGACCAAATATCATGAGTGAGCGCGTCAAGATATTTGCGCCTTCAACCGTGATAGATACTGGAATTGCCTGATAAGGGGTGGCCAAAAAGTTACGTGGACCCATCTGCACCGCGCGACCACCAACCACATCCATACCGTCATTGACCACACTGCGCATGGTTTCAGTCGCATAGTATTTTGCCATTGCTGTCATCACTGATGGTGTACCGCCTTGGTTCAGACCGCAGGTGACGAGGTGACGAAATGCCTCTAGCATATAAGTGTTACTGGCCATGCGGCTGGTAGCGTCTTGGACGCCTTCAAACTTGCCAACAGAGATTTTAAACTGTTCGCGTACTTTGGCAAAAGCACCGACAGACAGATATGTCATTTCACTGGCTGAGGTTGATAAAGCTGGTAAAGAGATGCCGCGACCAACGCCCAAGCACTCCATCAGCATACGCCAACCGCGACCCGCATTTTCGACGCCGCCAATGATGTAATCTAGTGGAATAAAGACGTCTTTACCATCGACTGTACCATTCATAAATGGCGAGCCAATTGGATTATGGCGTGGTCCTATGATAACGCCTTCATGGCTGGCAGGAACGAGCGCACAAGTGATACCGTAATCGGTCTTATCAGGATTGCCTAGCAAACCTTCAGGATCGTGCATCTTGAATGCTAAACCCACGACCGTGGCGATAGGTGCGAGGGTAATCCAGCGCTTAGAAAAGTTCATACGCAAACCGAGCACTTGCTCGCCCTCATGCGCACCATAACAAACCACCCCTGTATCTGGAATCGCACCAGCATCGGAACCTGCTTCTGGGCCAGTCAAACCAAAGCAAGGCACCTCGTCACCTTTGGCAAGACCGGGTAGCCAACGCTGTTTTTGCGCGTCTGTACCGTAATGCATCAACAGCTCACCAGGGCCGAGCGAGTTTGGCACCATACAGGTAACCGCAGCGGTAGGCGAGCGCGAAGCGATTTTACTCATGATACGGCTTTGTGCATAAGAGCTAAAATCTAAACCGCCAAACTCTTTTGGAATGATTAAGCCTAAAAATCCATTGGCTTTGATAAATTGCCACGCTTCAGGCGACAGCTCTTTGTCTTCATGCTGAATTTTCCATTCATCAAGCATGGCGCAAAGTACTTCTACTTCATTATCAATAAAGCTTTGCTCTTCTGCCGACAGCTCTGGATAGGGATATTGAGCAAAAGTGTCCCAGTCGGGATTGCCCATAAACAGCTCTTTTTCCCACCAGCTGGTACCCGCATCGAGTGCTTCGCGCTCGGTATCGCTCATGCTCGGCATTGCCCCGCCCAAAGTCTTGTAAACAGGTCTGGCAATCAGTGACTGACGAATAGGGGCGACGAGCAAAACGATGCAAAGTAAAGCGATTGGTATGCCCAAAATGAGCGACCAAGGACTGATAAAGGTGGTGACAAGGACGGTAACTAGGGCAACGATACTGCCTGTGACTCGTGATAGGGACAATAAAAAGATGGCCAAAACCATGGCTAATTGAATAATGATTGCCAAAATAAATAAGCCAATTGCCATGACTGTCTCCTTTTATAACGCTAAACCAAAAGCGCGAAAAATGTGTGTGTATTAAAGTATTTGAATAAATCTTGTTGTTGTTTTTGCTGATGTTTAGAGGTCTGTTGACCAAATTAAACCAATGAGCCGTTATGGATTTTGTAGCATATTTTATAATCAATTTTAATTTGTTGAGTATTTTACAAAAGTGGCTTTGATAACTGTCTAATCAGTGACAGACAAATAAAAGACAAATTTAGCCATCAATATGAAACAGTTGCCGATAACTATCAATAGCTAAAATGCTACGCTGTGTCGATTATATGTATCAAGATTTTCTCATATAGGCAAAAATAACAGTCGTTATCGATTATCCAAAAGGCGCTAAGCCGCTTTCGGCATAAGATAATGTCTCATTGCGTCCAACAATGATGTGGTCTACCAAGGATAAATCGATTAAATCGCAGGCTTTCTTTAGCTCGTAAGTTAATAAATTGTCTGCCGTTGAAGGGGTCGCATCGGTATGTGGATGATTGTGTGCGACGATGAGTTGGCTGGCGGCGTGACTCAAAGCATGACGCAGAACGTGTTTGATACAGACGGAGCAAGAGGAGATGCCGCCAGTAAACAGTATCTCAAAATTAATGAGATTTAACGCATTGTCTAAGCAAAGTACCGCAAAGACTTCGCGATGCTCCCCGCGCAGCTGAGTACTGATATAGTCTTTGACCATTTGCGAGCGCCCAAGTGCGTGACCAGTTTTGAGCTGACTGTCCAAATAACGCGTACCCATCTCAAGTGAGGCCAATATCTGCGCGTATTTGGCAGGACCAATACCATGACAAGCCAGTACAGTCTCTTGCGGCGCTGCCAATAATTCTGCCAAGCTACCAAATTGCTCGATCAAATGACGCGCCAACTCGATAGCTGACTGTGACTGCGTACCTGTGCGCAGAAATATCGCTAATATCTCGGCATCAGATAAATAAGCTGCGCCAAATTTCAGTAGTTTTTCACGTGGTCTATCATCTTCATGCCAGTCTTTAATCGCCATTGTCACTCCTTGAGAATGGATTGCTGCCAGATATATTGAGTAAATACGGAAATTCTTACCCAACTTATCTCATAATTGTTACTATAAGCGCAATTTTATCTTTCAACTTTTTATTGATGCCATGCTTATGTCCAATATTGTGCTTGCTATCACTGGCGGTATCGCCGCTTATAAATCTGCTATCTTTGCTCGCCTATTAATCAAGGCAGGCTTTGAGGTGCGTGTCATTATGACCACAGGGGCACAAGCTTTTATTACGCCACTGACCCTGCAAGCTTTGACTGGCAATGAGGTGCATATCTCATTACTCGATGAAAAAGCAGAAGCTGGGATGGGTCATATTGAGCTGGCGAAATGGGCAGATTTAATCATCATTGCCCCAGCCTCTGCTAATACGCTGGCGCGTCTTGCGATGGGCATGGCTGATGATTTATTGACAACCGTATGCCTTGCAACGGCGGCACCAGTCATCATTGCACCAGCCATGAATCAGCAGATGTGGGCGCACCCTGCGGTCAATCTCAATGTCCAAACCCTGCGCGATATGAATTATCAAATTATTGCGCCTGCTAGTGGCGAGCAAGCCTGCGGTGATGTGGGAGCAGGGCGTTTGCCTGAACCTGAGCAGCTATTGGCAGAAGTATTATTATTCAATGCCATGCAAACCACGCCGCAATTATTGGCCGGTAAACGAGTGGTGATTACTGCTGGACCGACGGTAGAAGCTATCGATCCGGTGCGCTACTTGTCCAATCACTCTACTGGCAAGATGGGCTTTGCATTAGCACGTGCGTGCGTGGCTGCTGGTGCAGACGTTATCTTGATTGCGGGTGGCAAAGTGGCACTGCCGACTCCGCTGAATGTCACGCGCATTGATGTATTGTCGGCTAAAGAGATGCTGATAGCAGCCCAGCAGTGCGTGGATGGTACGCACAGTGCGCTACAGTATGTGCCTGAAGATGAGCACGACCATTCTCACGAACACGAACACGATCATAGCCATCAACATGAACATCATGGCGAGTGTGATTGCGGTGATGATCATAGCCACAGTCATAACCACAGCCATGAGATTGATGATGAGGAGCATGCTCATAGCGAGAATCAAAATGTAATGGCGGATATCTTTATCGCCACGGCTGCTGTCGCTGATTATCGTACTGAAGAAGCTGCCCCGCAAAAAATTAAAAAAACCCAAGATGCGATGACGCTGAGTTTGGTCAAAAACCCTGATATTCTAGCGACGATTTCGCTTGCGCATCCAGCGCTGTTTGTCGTTGGTTTTGCGGCAGAAACGCAAGATATCGAACGCTATGCTCGTGGCAAACTGGTGTCTAAAGATTTAGATTTGATCGCTTGTAATGATGTTTCCCGAGCAGACATTGGTTTCGCCAGTGATGACAATGCCATGCAGGTATTTTTCTCAGAGCGTTATGAGCACGATAGCGTCACACTTGAGAAGGCGAGCAAAGATAAAATTGCCGAGCAGTTGGCTGGCATCATTGGCGAGACAATATGGCAACGCCAAAATGGTCACAATGCCTAGTTATGTCACTATTAATCCAGATATTAGGTCTTAATGTTTATGGCTAATATGATGGATAGTGATAGCACCCAGACGTTGGTATTGATGGTAATCTTTGCACTGGCATCGTTGCTACACGGTATTAGTGGGTTAGGTGTGACGTTGGTGACGACCACTGCGCTTGCTAGTATCTACCCGTTACCACATGCTATTGTGTTGGTCAT
The DNA here is from genome assembly GCF_904846615.1 of Psychrobacter sp. JCM 18902. Lineage (NCBI taxonomy): Bacteria > Pseudomonadati > Pseudomonadota > Gammaproteobacteria > Moraxellales > Moraxellaceae > Psychrobacter > Psychrobacter sp. JCM 18902. The sequence goes on along the minus strand of NZ_CAJHBK010000001.1, from coordinate 2,215,460 downwards.
TTTTCCGTCATTATTGCTTAATGCCATGACTTGGCTCGCGGGTGGCGGGCGCACAATCTGGCAAAATTTTATCTATTACGGCAGGCGCTATTGGTTATTGGCGTTGACCAGCTTACTTGGTAGTATTCTAGGCGCGAAGCTCTTACTATGGGTCGATAGCGCCTATATTTTATTGCTATTGGCAGCGGTTATTGGTTTTTATGTCATAAGCAGCTTGCTTGGTAAGCAACTCCGTCTACCTGCTACCAAGCCTGTGTTAATCATCGTTGGCTTTAGTGCAGGGGTGATTGGTGGCTCGACCAACGCCATGTCGACCATATTAATGATGTATCTACTGTCTGCCAGCGATGATAAAAACACCATCGCTAAAGTCGGTAACATGTGCTATTTTTTGGGTAAAATCGCCCAAATTATTGTATTGCGTGAGCCTATTATGGCACTCAGCAGTGGTGAATGGCAGCTGATTATTCTACTTAGTGTACTATCGATTGCTGCGCTTTTAGTCGGCATCCGCTTGCGTCGCTATTTGCCACAAGCACGCTTTCGTCAGCTTATTTTATTGATACTTACCGTGCTTGGTATTCGTGTCGGCTGGCAGGGAGTTATGGCATTTTTATAAGATAGCTTGCGAGGCAGCTGGCTGTTTAGATGCTATTTTATGCGCGCATTATTTTGTTATTTCATTAAAAAATATCTGTTGCGTCAAACGAAACGTATTACAGTGCGCCTCAACCACATCGTCGATATCTTCTGAATAGCCACCACCCATCACGATAGCGATAGGAATATTGGCAGCTTTTGCTTGGCGTAATACATATTCATCACGCGCTTTACAACCCTCTATCGTCAGCCCTAACTTTCCTAATTTATCAGTTGCCAGTACATCGACAGCGGATTGATAAAATATCATATCTGGCGCAACGTCGCTAATCAAACGTGGTAATGTCGCCTCTAGTAACTGCAAATATTCCACATCGCCAGTATTATTGTCTAGCTCAATATCCAAATCTGATACTTGCTTTCGAAATGGATAGTTCTTTGCGCCATGCATGCTAAACACAAAAACGCGCGGCTCGCCTGCCATAATACTGGCATTGCCATTACCCTGATGGACGTCTAAATCGACCACTAAAATCTTTTGCGCCTGTCCACGATTTAATAATAAATTACTCGCGATACAAACATCATTAAACACGCAAAACCCTTCGCCATGATCAGCAAACGCATGATGCGTGCCACCTGCGACATTCATCGCCGCACCATATTGCTGCGCATATAATGCACATTCATAAGTGGCATGAGCAATATAACGTCCACGTTCTACCAGCTCTGGCGTCATTTCAAAGCCAATGGCTCGCGCTTCCTTTCGTGGTAGCGTTTGGGTTTTCAGCTGATACCAGTAGTCCGCAGTATGCGTGGTCAAAATTTCATCTTCGCTCAAACGTGCAGGGGCAAAAAAGTTGTCGGTACTGATAGTGCCTTCAGCCAATAGCCGCTCGGGAATCATGGTGTATTTTTGCATGGGAAAGCGGTGTTTTTCAGGCACAGAATATCGAAAAATATCAGAGTAAGCAATTTTTAGCATAGTGTTAGAGGATGTCTTTTTTGAAAAGTATATTAAGGATAAATAGATTTAAGCGCTTTAACAATAAGGTGCTGATGAGACATTGTAAAAGCTACAGATAGCTATGGTAGTCTGTTCATTACTGCACAAATTGCGTTGGCAAAAAAAAGGTTCTAGAATCTGATTGTTGACGTAGCTCGGTTAGTAATGTCGGTAAGTCTTCCGCAGGGTTTTGATTATCGATCAAATCACTAAATATCTCATTCGCGACCGTGGTCATCGCGATGACACTTTGCAATAAATGCTCGATAACATCATTACCGATGCCTACCGCTTCGACATCGATAGCGTGTTTGTAGCGTATCTCGCCATCATTGACATCCATTTCTAGATTGCCGATTAGCAAGTCATAATTTATTTGAGTAATCAGTAGCATCGCCGCGCTTTGGTGACTCTCTGGTATTAAAAATGGCAAAATTCCATAGACTGCTAATAGCTTATTGTTTTCTTGCACGCGAAACAAATAGCCGCAATCGAGACTTTTATTGCGCATTCTAAGCGATAAGTGATGCGATTGTTGACGGTCATTGTTTTTGTTGCCACTGCTTTTGGGTCGATAGTGAGTATAGTGCCATTGCTTATCATTAAAGTACTGTTTCAGAAAATCGATAATGGGCGTGTCGCTAGTTTCGTGTTGACTGGCACTCGAGTTAAAGGCGTCAGTTTCTGAGTGTTCGCTATTATTTTTGACATCAGATTCAGAATCGATTTTGGTATCATCATGAGCGTCACTAGTATCCTCATCATCTGTATCACTACTATATGTATCACTACTATATATGTTATGAGGCTCTGTTTGTATCATATCAATTTCATCAGCCTGCGCTACTGAACCAGTCAGTAACTGTTTGAGTTTTTGCCACAAGCTGAGTGTATTACGTTGACTCATAAGTATGGTGCTGTCAAATAAATAAATGATATGGAAAACTGATATAAATACGTTAAGACAGTAAATGACTAGGTATTAAATGCTAAGCCTTTTTTAATATTCGGTTGCTCATAAAACGCTTGTAACATTTCACGAGTATGTGCCGTCAACCACTCGCTTTCAATGGCATCGTGCACCACAGGTAATAGCGCTGTACTCAATTGAGTCATGGCTTGCTCATCAATATGAAGACTCGAAACTACCGTCGCAATGGTATCTAACTGATGATTACCATACCAAGTATCGATGCTCGCTGCCACAAGGCTGTGTAAGTAAGGTGACTGGCGCAGGCGGTTATAGCTTTGCTGAATGCTGGCTTCGATATGATCGATACTGCTGTTGTCAGGCTCATCACGCAGATAAGTCTGTAGATGACTGACAGGCTGGTCTTTGATTCGCGCCCAACCAGTGATTAATAATCGTGCGACTTCGTCATTTGATAAATGCTCTTGCGCATTGGCTTCTGCGCGGCGTGCTAAATCTTTAATATTACGATGCAAATACGCCTGCAGTTTTTCATCAAGATTTCTATTAGTCGCCTTTTCAAAAGAGCTGCGCCCAAATTTCATCAGTTTACCAGCAGCGCCTGCTTTATCCAGCGTGGTTTCCATAAAGTCGTTAATGGCATGATAGAGCGTTTGGGTTAGCAAATCGGCAAAAGTCTCGTTGCCGACCAGGGTATGAATCAAGATATTGCGTTGCTGATCGTGGCTACCGACATAGTTGGCAAGGGTTTCAACTTGAGTGTCATCCACCAGCTCAGACAACGGCACGTTATCATTGACTGGATGATAAATAATCGTATGCAAGATATCGCGAATATCTTTACGTATCACATCCGTCATCGGTTGATTGAGTAACCAGTCGTTAATCAGCTGTTGCAAATCATCGGCACTGACATATTTATTCAATGGCTGTGCAGCAAACCATTGCCATGCCTGCATAGACAGCGGTTCAGCTTGTGTGCGTAGCCATTGCTGCATAAAGGCAACTTGTGCCTCGATTAAGCCATCTATGGTTAGCGCTGGCATATCTAAATTTTGGTTATCTTTTGAAGTCTGCATAGGTTTTGAGGTCATAATAATCGACAATTTGTTATACTGTGTGGTTGGGGTAAGCATAAAGTATTATGCCATGAACGTCATCTGTGTTTGTGATGAATATTGATTGCCGCTTAATAAATAATGAGAGGTTTTGATGACAGCTCTGAATACCGCCTTACTTTCGCTTGATGAGCTGACCGTTCAGCGCGGCGAAATCCCTCTATGTGAAGGGGTTGTACTCAATCTGGCAGCTGGTAGCATTTGCCATTTAATTGGTGCCAATGGTACTGGTAAGACCACTTTACTGATGCAGCTGGCTGGGTTATTGCCAGTGTTAAGCGGTGAGGTTTATTATCAAGGAGTAGCAAGTTTACCTATTCAGCCTTTGTATGTGTCGCACCAGTTAGGTATACATCCAAATCTAACGGTCGCGCAAAACCTGACCTTTTTGCTGAATTTATATGGGATTAGCCCAAGCGTTACTGATATTGATGACGCCTTGGCTTGGGTCGGATTACAAGGCTTTGAGACGATTAGCTCAAGCCATTTATCTGCTGGGCAAACCCGCCGCATTACCCTTGCAAGGTTATATTTATTGACCCCTGAGGTGACACCATTATGGCTACTCGATGAGCCTTTTACTGCCCTTGATGTCGATATGGTAGCGCGAATGGAAGACAGATTGCGCGATTTTGCCCATGAAGGTGGCGCTATATTAATGACCAGTCATCAGGCCGTTGGTGTTGCCAATCAAGTGCTCGATTTGTCCGATCATATGGTTTGAATACTCTCAGTATAAGTGTCTCAAGCATCCGTAGAAGAGCAAATAAATGATAGAAATAGACGGTCCAGTACAAACAGTGAATAAAAGCTCAAATGCTGACTTAGCCGCGGTGCGCGGTATCAGCTTTATGCAGTTATGGCGGCGCGAGTGGCAAGTCAAACAGCAAGGCGCCGTGCAATGGTTATACCCTTTAGTACTGTTTTTGGTCATTATCACTTTATTTCCGCTAGCAGTGGGTAGCGAGCCTGCGCTATTGCAACGCCTTGGCGTATCGGCGGTTTGGATTGCTGCTTTATTATCACTGGTCATGGGTGTCGATGGTTTGTTTAAGCCTGCCCTTGATAATGGCACGCTGGCACAATTGGTCGTTGCCAAAGCGTCATTGCCCTTATGGGTGTTGATTCGTTTGGTTATCCATTGGATTTTTAGTAGTGGTATTGTGGCAGCGCTTAGTTTACTTGCCGTGCCTTTGTTTCAGCTTAGTTGGTTTGAGGCGTGGATATTGATGGCTTCTATTGTGACCGGCAGTCCGATGTTGTTGATGCTGTCAGCGGTCGCGAGTAGTTTGACGCTGTCATTAAAGAATGGTGCGGTGCTAGTGCCTTTGATTGCTTTGCCGATGCAGTTGCCAGTGTTGATTTTTGCCACAGGAGCGGTTGATTTATTTGCCACTGGTCTCAATGGTTTACCGATACTGGCTTTATTATTAGCAGGTAGTATTATCTCGGTTTTGGTGATGCCATGGGTGATTGCCATGACGTTAAAAATGGCGTGGCTGAATTAGAAACGACATAAGTTATGTACAACTCTCTGTATTGAGAGTTTGTAATAAAAAACGCTATAAAAAACCTTTGTATTAACAGCATGTTGAAAACTGGCAATTTTGCTATAATAGTCAGTTAACTAAGCAAACAATCACTTGTAGATTCTATCCAGTGTTTAACGCCAGCAGGTTAGCAGGTAGTCGCGCCCATGATGCGCTATATCGGTTACAACCAATACGCTGTGCCAATAGGTTTATTCCCATGCCCAACCTGAATAACGTCTCATCTCCTAGCCTGTGGCAGCGTATCTGGCAAGGCTTTTTGACCACTGTGGGTACCAAGCAGTTTTTTCGAATTTTTTCGCCTTGGGTCAAGTGGTTGGCCATATTAGCCAGTATTTGCCTGTTGATCGGTAGTGTCTGGGGTCTCGCTTTTGCGCCGCCTGATTATCTGCAGGGTAATAGCTACCGCATTATCTTTATCCACGTACCCGCTGCCAGTATCGCTATTTCCATCTATTTTGCCTTAGCGGTGCTCGGGGTCATTTTTTTAGTTTGGAAAATAAAAACGGCTAGCTTAGTGGCACAGGCGCTTGCTCCGCTAGGATTCTTGCTCTGTGTGATTAGCTTAATCACGGGCTCTATTTGGGCGAAACCCACTTGGGGTACTTACTGGGTTTGGGATGCACGTTTGACCTCTATGCTCATTTTGGCTTTTTTGTATGCAGGCGTGATGGCGTTATTTGCCGCGTTTGAGCATACTGCCAATCGTGGTAAAGCCGCCGCCATTTTGTCTATTGTTGGCGCAGTAAATCTACCCATTATCAAGTACTCGGTACAGTGGTGGAACACCTTGCATCAAGGCTCGACCTTTACTTTGACCGCCGCGCCTAAGATGTCAGCAGATATGTGGATGCCATTATTACTGATGATTATTGGTAGTTATTTATTAGTGGCAACATTAGCGATTTATCGTACCAATACCCTTATCTTGTATCGTGATCAAGGCAAAGCGTGGGTCAAAGAATACATTCGCGGGCAAGCTAAATGACGGTCATGACTGTCGCCAAAAAAATCACGGCTAGGAAAATATTATGCAGCCTTACTTTTATAGCGTATCTGAGTTTCTTGCCATGGGTAAGCATGGTGTTTTTGTTTGGTCATGCTGGGCAATTACCGTTGGCATGATGCTGGCTTTTGTTATTTATAGTCGCAGACAACGACAGGCTTTAATCAAGCAGCTAACCATTCAGCAAGCGCGGCAAGCACAGCGTACTGCTAAAACAACCATGCCTGTCACCAAGCAGCCTAATTAGCTAGTAGGTTCGTCCTATCTAGCGTTAGCCGTTAATTTTTAGCCACTCAATCTGTAACTTAGCACCTGATAAAGAGGTGACTGCCACAGAGGTTATAGGGCTTATTGATTTGTCCGAAAAATGCTACCATATAGCCACTAGAAGAGTACGATTAGAAAGACATTTTTAGAACGTTTTTCTAATGGTAGTTTCTTCAAATTTTTCTGTTTTATATATTTGTATGGCATTGACTATAGTTTATAAAACAGTGACTCATCAATGAGGTAGTGGTATGAACGCAGTTCGTCGCAAAAAACTGATGTGGGTTATGTTTACGCTTGCAGGAGCGGCGATAGCCGTGGTATTGGTTCTTTATGCCATTGGGCAACAGACCGATTACTACTTTGATGCTACCGCGATTGCACAAGGTGAAGCACCACAAGATAAGCGTATTCGAGCAGGCGGTATGGTCGTTGCGGGTAGTGTCCAGCGCGCAGAAGACAATCCACTAAACGTTGAGTTTGCCATTACGGACTTTCAATCGACAGTACCTGTGACTTATCAAGGTATTTTGCCAGATTTATTTGCTGAAAACTCAGGTGTCGTCGCGACAGGTAAGATGCAGGGTGACACTTTTGTCGCTGGAGAAGTATTGGCTAAGCATGATGAAAATTACATGCCGCCAGAAGTGGCCAAATCAATGAAAGAAAACAACCGTAGCGGTGTAGTGCCTCCTTCTGAGCAATATAATCCTGCTGAAAAGGTGCATGAGACGGATACCTTACAGTAGTAGTTATATAGTCCATACCGTAGTAAAAGAGCCGCTAATATATTATTAGGGGCTCTTTTTTTACATGAATTTTGGTACTAGGACGTGCCCTCAGTTCAACCAATTAACCTCTAAATGGGCTAAAAACGGCTAAATTTTGCCAAACATAGTCAAATAGCTTATCAATATCTCGATATTATTTGCGCTACTTTCCTTGTTTGACGGCAATTTATCTCATTTTTATCACCATTTTTGAAATGAGGACACGACCTAATAAGTTTTGATAGTTTCTTACAAGAACTTAGTCGTCCCATTCAGGCGAGTAATCTGGATGCTCGATTTTGCGCCCATCAGCACGCGCTAAGCTGCTGATTTTCTCAATATCATCCGCACTTAATTGTACTTTTATAGCGTCTAAGTTGCCTTGCAAATGATCAGGGTTAGACGTTTTCGGAATAGCGATACGATGCTTGTCTGCCAGAATCCAAGCCAATGATATCTGTGCTGGCGTGACATTATGTTTGTCAGCGATTTCTTTAATAATCTTATTATCGAATACATCACCGCGTGCAAGTGGTGAATAAGCTTCGAGTAGAATGTGGTGATTATTCAAAAAAGTCTGCAAGGTTTTTTGCTTGATGAAAGGATGAAACTCAACCTGATTGACCACAATCGGCACATCAGCATATTTCTCAGCTTCAATGATCTTGGCAATATTAAAGTTAGAGACGCCGATATGGCGCGTCAAACCTTGTTTTTGTAGTTCGCACAAGGCAGGAATGGTTTCAGATAAAGGAACACGGTCATCCGGCCAGTGCAATAGTAGCAAATCAACATAATCAGTATCTAAGTCTGCTAAAGAGCGTTTGGCGGCGGCAATCAATTTCTCAGGCTCAAACTTCATATCATCAGGAAAAATCTTTGTGGTCAAAAAGAACTTATCACGAGATACCCCTGATTTTTTGATACCTTGACCCACTTCTTTTTCATTACCATAAGCTTGAGCGGTATCGATGTGCTCGTAACCCATTTTCAACGCTTGACTGACGACATCAACACAATCTTGACCGGTCGATTGCCATGTACCAAGCCCTAGTACAGGAATATTTGCTTGTCCAGCAGTACGAATATTATAAGTTTTAGCTCGCATCTTATTATCCTTGTTATTTATGTATTTATTGATAGAGCATCGAATCATCAATATTCTGATCACCCTCTCTATTTGACCTACCCACTATAGAAAAAATTGGCAGCAAGTAAAAGGGCACGTGACGCTTTCCTACAAAGGACAAACAGGCTGTAACGTCATTTTTAGTAACTGATAGACAGCAGCAAGCGGTTAAAAAAATAAAAATCGTAAAATCGAGTCCATAAAAAACGCCCATCACTATCTAGCAATGGGCGTTTACAATCGGGACGAAGACGATATTTAAGTGTTTTTGGCTTAAGAGCTTATTGAGCAGCCGCTTCTACAGGTGCAGGTTTTGTTGCGGTATCCGTGTGCGCACTGTGATCAGAGCCCCAGATTTTTGGGTACTTATAACCAGGGAAAGTTTCATGAGCATACTTTTTAAAGGCTTCTGAATTATATGCATTGGTCACATCTTCGACCCATTTTTTGCCAGCATCTGCTGATTTGATGGCTGACCAGTTGACATAAGCAAAGCTAGGCTCTTGAAATAGCGCTTCAGTCAGCTTGATACCAGCATCCGTGGCATAGTTGCCATTGATGACGGCGAAGTCGACTTCATCACGAGCACGTGGCAATTGAGCGGCTTCTAACTCAATGATTTCAATATCGTATTTGCTGTTATCAGCGATGTCAGTTTTTGATGCCGTTAGTGGGTCAATATTGTCTTTTAGCGTGATCCAGCCAAGATCATCCATCATCACCAGCGCACGAGCAAAGTTACTTGGATCATTTGGGGCAGAGACTCTCATGCCTTTATAGACATCATCAAGCGTGGTCTTTTTACCTGAGTAAATGCCAAGTGGAGCAGTAGGTACTTGGAAAACTTCTACCAGATCAAGATTGTTTTCTTTTTTGAAGGTATCAAGATAAGGCTTATGCTGGAAGATGTTGATGTCCAAATCACCTTCAGCCAAGGCAAGGTTTGGGCGTACATAGTCAGTAAAAGCAATCAGCTCAACTTCGTAACCTTGCGCTTCCAGTGAGCTTTTCACTTGGTTGCGCACCATATCGGCGAAGTCACCTTCGGTGGTACCGATGACGATTTTTGTATGCTCAGGATCGATATCGCTAGCGGCAGTCTCTGCTGTTGAGCCTTCCGTAACAGGCTCTTTAGTTGCTTCTGGTGCTGATGAGTTGTTGCAACCAACCAAGACTAGGCTTGATACGCCAACGGCAGCAAATGCAGTTGCTAACTGACGGCTGATATCTGTTAATTTCATGGAGCTTCCTTAATAAGAGGGATGGGATGGAGGGCAAACGCTGGCCATTAAAAAAGCAACATTAGGGATAGTAATGCTGCTAAGTTAACGACTGTTAAGTTAGTATCAAAATTAAAGGGTCTCAGTAACAAAGTCAAGCATTTTGCTTAGGATGAATCGGCATTAAACCCTGAGTATTATTCATATTAGCGTTAACTGGCTTTGTCTAAGTCTTTTTTCTATCGTTTATCCAAACGGTTAGCCAACCAATTACCCGATGCTTGAATGGAGACGACCATTATTGATAGGACAATAACGATAAAAATCATTACCTCCGTTTGATAACGATAGTAGCCATAACGAATGGCTAAATCCCCCAGACCACCGCCGCCAATCATACCCGCCGCTGCTGAATAAGAGAGCAGGCTGATACAGAGAATCGTCACGGACAATACCAGTCCTGAGCGTGCTTCATTGAGTAAAACTTTAATAATGGTCAGTGGACGTGCGCCCATAGATTCGGTCGCCTCAATGATGCCGCGTGGCACTTCGCGTAAGTTTTGCTCGACCAAACGGGCAAAATAAAACGAACCTGCAATGGCGAGTACCAATGAGGCCGCAATCGGTCCAATACCTGTGCCAACGATAGCCTTCGTAAATGGGCTCATGGCAATCATCAAAATGACAAATGGAAAGGCGCGCATAAAGTTGGTGATACCACCAAGCAGACCATACAATGTTTTGTTTTGCAAAAACTGTCGATCACTGGATAAAAACAAAAATACGCCAAACAACCCACCGATGACAATCGCCACCGTCGTTGAGATGCCAAGCATAATAAATGTATCAATAAACGCGTTCACAATCTCTTTGCGCAGGGCAAACAGCTTATCTATCGAGGCGGATAATTCACTACCAGTTAACATATTTATTTCTCCTGCCTCATTAGTCTTCGTGCACTAAGCCTTTGCCAATCGGGGTGGTCGCTTGAATCAGACCGTCTCTCACATCCGCAACTTCCAAGAGTTGACCTTGATGCAGTAATGCGGCGCGATCACACAGCCTACGGATGACACTCATCTCATGAGTCACAATCACAATGGTGACGCCAAGTTGTTCGTTGATATCACGTAGACAAGTCAACAAGCTGCGGGTCGTCGCAGGATCAAGCGCACTGGTTGGCTCATCAGCCAATAATACTTTAGGACTGGGGGCAATCGCTCGGGCAATACCGACACGCTGTTTTTGTCCGCCTGACAGCTGCGCAGGGTAGTGACCAGCACGGTCTGTTAGATCAACAATCTCTAGGCAATCCATCACTCGTTTATGAATGTCGCGGCTCGGATATCCTGAAACGGTTAAATTAAAGGCCACGTTGTCAAAAACAGTACGATTGGACATCAGGTTGAATTGCTGAAAAATCATACCAATATTATGCCGAGCGATACGCAATTCACTGGCAGACAATGTGGTCAAGTCGGTGCCATCGACGATGACTTGACCGGCATCTGGACGCTCAAGCATATTGATTAGGCGTAGCAAAGTAGACTTACCGGCACCCGAGTATCCCATTAGGCCGAAGATTTCGCCTTGCTGGACAGATAACGAGGTCGGTTCAACGGCAGTAAACCAATGTGGTTTGCCATCTTTGTCTTTGATTGATCGGTCGCTTAAAAAACTCTTGGTCACATTGTTTAAGACAATCATGTCATTCATGGAGGGCTCAAAATTCAATAATTTTTTTAATAGTCACAAACGCGCTGTCGGGCCTCTTTAACAATGTAAGAAGCCAATTAAGAAACAACCGTTAATAACCCTATAATAAGGGGCGCTAATATAGCATATTATCGAGCACTTTGGATATGAACATCCGTGACAGGCTTATGATTAATAGCTATTAGTAAGAGGGGTTTTGTAGAATGTGAGTCGCGACGATCGAGTAGAATGAAGTGTCTGTTCATAGCACCTTATATAATCATTCCACCATAAAAGTATTACTGCGCTAACTTCGCTTGAAGTATTAAATATACATCTATACTTGGTTGCCTTGTACTACTTTTAAATTGACTCGACTATAGCATCGCTGACTAGGTCGTGTCTTCATTTTAAAAATGGTGATAAACATGAGATAAATTGCCGTCAAACAAGGAAAGTAGCACAAATAATATCGAGATATTGATACGCTATTTGACGATGTTTGGCAAAAATTAGCCATTTTTAGCCCATTTAAAGGTTACTAGATTGAATTGAAGAAACGCCCTAGTCATGTTGGTGATAATGTGGGTCGTGCTTGACTGGTATGACAACTAAAAACCTGGTATGTCCATTCAACGTATCAGTAATGATGCGCCCTTGATGGGCGGTAACGATTTGTGATACTAGCGATAAGCCTAGTCCAGAGCCTTTATTTTTTTGTTGCAACCGCACAAATGGACTAAATACTTCTTCACGTTTGTCTTCTGGAATACCCGTGCCTTCATCAATCACTGCCAATACTGCATATTTCGGTAATGGGCGTACAGGATCGGTCTTGGCTTTTTTGAGATGCTTGGCAAACAAGCCTTCTTTGCGCGGTGTACTGAGTACTTCCGTAGGATTTTGAGTGTTGTTTTGAGCATCAACCTTATCGCGTGTATTGCCACCTTTATTTGTTATGGCGCCTTTGGATTTAGGAGTTGCATCATTCAAGGCTGTACTCTTAGCGTCATTGATAACTGCAGACGGCTCTTCAGTGTCAGGAACTGCTTTCCAAACCATTTTTTTAATTTTGTCAGTCAAATCATTGGTAAAGTTATGATAATTAGCAATCAATGAGGATGCACTGGTGCTTCCAACGGTATCGTTACTGTTGACTGAGTTTGCCGAAGTACTTGCGTCAGTTTGAACACTATTCGCATCAGTAGATTCTGTTGTCGCACAGGTCTCAATAGAGTCAATGTCTCCGTTGATATTATTAATATCAGCCTTATCTATTTTAGTCTCTATATTTACATTGGTATCGGTATCGGTATCAATATCGGAATTGAGATCATGCTCAACCGCAATATTTTCTCCGTTTCTATATATCGGTGGTGCTGGCAACACGATAATAGCATCCGTTGCTTCAGATTTAACTTTACCAGTACTATGAGAAGAATCGTTTGAGTGTGTATGACTATGCGCAATATGATTATGCGTATTGTCTTCATTAACCTCGATTGGTTCGTGATAGGAGTCAAAATCAGAGCTATTATAATCGGCAAAGCTACTGCAGAGTATCGTTTGTAGCAGGTAATTAGGTATGGTATCTGCTTCATCAATAGTTTGCACACCATACAATAGTACCGTCACGGGTGGCTTGCCGTGTAGCATGGCATTGGTTAACAAGTTGCGAATTAAATGGGTCAACATCGATGATTGACCATCGATCACAATATGTTCACCAATGAGCGTCGCTTCAGGATAATGTTGCCGTTCTTGATTCACCAGATCGTATAAATCTAAACTTTCAACTTGCTGCAAGGCATGACCGGCGTCTAAACGACTCACCAATAAGATACTCTCTACCAAATCATTGAGCCCTGACAAATCGCGGTTAATCGCTTGCGCACGTTTATCAAACTTTGCTTTGGTATCAGATGGTAGCGCTCCTGCGAGCATATCCATCATCTCAATCTGTAAGCGGATACGAGTAATTGGGGTACGTAGCTCGTGAGAAGCATGTGCTAAGAGCAGGTTATTGGCATCGATAAGGTGTTCAATTTTTTGTGCTGCTTGGTTAAATCCACGCGCTAGTGAGGCGATCTCATCGTTACCACGAGCATTCACCCGTACGGTAAAATCACCATCACCCAGTTGCGCCATCTGCTGGCTCATCTGATTGATGCGCCAAGTGATGGTACGAGCAATCCACCATAGGACACCTGCCATAATAAGTAACAGTAGTAGTGTGCCAGTAAATAAATTCAGCGCAGAAGAGAGTACTGGTTTTTTAGGCGGTAAGCGTGATTCATACAAAAGCGTATAGCCGGTGCTGCTATAAACCTGAGCTTGCTTGGTAGGGGAGGTGTCTGCGAGAGAGGGAAAAACGCGTGAAAATAAAGAGGGCGGTGCGGGCAACTCCAATGGCAAATCGCTGTTATCCGTTTGCATTAGCAATCGACCTTCGCTGTCATACAAGCCCATCTTTGCCTGTAATGACTCATCAAAGATATCAAAGCTCTTTTTGACCACTGCTAGCATAAAGCGCGCTTGCAAGCGATTGTCCTCACTAACAGAGATATTCAGCTCATGCAAGAAGGGGTCTATTTGTCCTAAAATCTGGGTGGCCAATACTTCTGATCGAATACTTGCATCTTTATCATGCACAAGTTGCGTCAACAGCACCATCGCCACTGCAAATAAAATAAGTGCCAGCATGACACTGGCAAATAACTTGGCAAATACCGAACGAAATCCCAACTGCTGCATTAAACCGTCTCTACTATCAGCCGTTTATATCGACTCATACTTCTAATTTGCATAAACAAATCAAAAGTATGGTTTTTATCGATTAATTTGCCGCTTTTGCGATCAAACTTGATCAGTGGCAAATTGATAACCAACACCGCGTACGGTAATAATACGTTTTGGCTGGCGTGGGTTGTCTTCAATTAAAGCACGCAGGCGCGAGATATGAACATCAATGGCGCGATCGATATTATCTGAGCTGTCATCATTAGGCATGGCTTGCCACAGTTGCTCGCGATTCAATACTTTACCAGAATGGGTGGCAAAGTAATGCAATAATTGAAACTGATGCGTCGTTAAACGAACAGGCTCATCGTCGATGGTCACTTCATGGCTATCAGGAAAGACACTCAAACGACCAAAGGTCAAGCTGTCAGACTGGCTATCTGCTTGATTGGGCTGCTCATGACGGCGAATAACAGCACGGATTCGAGCGAGAAGCTCGCGTGGCTCAAAAGGCTTAGATATATAATCGTCAGCACCCATCTCAAGACCTAGCACGCGATCGGTGGTATCACCTTTCGCTGTCAACATGATAATTGGCACTTTATTGGTCATGTTGTTTTTATTGCCGCGAATTTTTTGACAAACTTGCATACCATCCATGTCAGGCAGCATTAAGTCAAGCACGACCAAATCAATGTCACGCTCTTTGGCGTCCAATAAATCAAGCCCTTCTTGACCAAGCCCTGCATGATGGACGTCATAATAATTCATGGTCAGGTAATCGCTGATTAACTCAGCTAGATCAGGATCATCTTCGATTAATAAAATCTGCTTGCTCATGGGTTATCCTCTAGTTGTTGTTATGGTTGGCCAAACGTTTCATCTGTTTTGATATTTTGTATCACGATAAATACATCGCTGATTTTAGGATTTTAAACAGTTAAACGATTAAGCCTCTAGGTTCTCAAACTTTCTAAGATTTCTCAAACTTTCAAGATATTGAGTCATTTAATACCAATGATTCATAATACTCGGTTCATGCTATATATTATACGGTCATATTGCCTAATTACGCAGTTACAAAACAAGAGAGGCTTTGTTAATGTTTCTACACAATGTAACTGTCGGCATGCATAGCTATGAGACATTGACTTTTTTACCTTTAGCATCAGCCGGTAAATCAGCCAAACAAATCAAACTGTCGTTGCTAATACCTGCAATTAAATACTGCTTTGTGATAGGGTCATATTCGACTACTTCAATAGGCTGGCGTGTCAGGCGCTGATCCTGTCCAATAATCCACACGTTAGCAGTCAACGGTGACAGAGGCTTATATGGTGACGTTTGTAATTCTGTCAAGTCAACATCGTGCAACGCGCGCTTAGGTACGATAGTGCCCACATCTATTTGACCATAATTAACCCGCCCCGTGACTTTCATATCTGGCAATAACTTGTCTCGACTTGCTTCATTGTCAATGACGTTAACATAGACCAACAGCTTTTTTGGCTGGCTGGTCGCGGTCAGTTTACTGACTTGTCCTGTGAACTGTTCCGACATACCTTCAGCTGTAAAATTGACAGTCTGACCAACCGAAAGTTGCGGTTCTGCTTGAATAGGTAGGGTCGCGATAAAGTGTAATTTAGTTTCATCGCTAATCTGTAATAAAGGCGTGCGCGCCTCTAGTCTTTGACCTGCTTTGGCATATAAGTTTTTTACACGGCCAGAAAAACTGGCACGCACAGTGATCAAATTATACTGATTCTGCTGCGGTTTTGAGCTCGCCGTGCTATTAGCGCTGGTTTGGTCATTGTTTTTAGGATTGCCGACTGCGTTTTTAGGAGCGCCCACTGTGGCTTTTGCTGCTGCCTCTTCTTTGTTAGCAATTGGATCGTTTTTAGTGGTTGTTGCACCATTTTCTGCTGTAGGTTGATTGGGTTTTGAGCTAGCGTCCGTTTTTTGTGAGTGTGTTTGCTTTACATCAACCGCATCGTTCGTCATCTCAGAATCTGGGGCAACGCTGTTCGATGCCGAAGATTGCTCCTTGGCTGGGTTGGATGCATCTACTGTTTTGCTTTCTGATTGCACGCGTCGAACAATAAGCAGCGGCATATCTTTTTCTACCCATTGACCCTCAGTAACCAGTATTTCTTCGACGTTAATGGGGTATGCAGCGATAAGCTTAGTCTGTTTGATAGGTTCGATCTTACCTTGTAAACCAAGGCTAGGCTGATAACGTGAAGGTTTTATGCTTAATATATGATCTGGCGTCATGGTCACACTATCGTCGGTAATGACAATAGGGGTATCTACAGTCTCACTGTTTTCTGCAGTCACAGGCTCATTGGTAGGCGGTGATGGCTGACAGGCAGCAAGAAGAAAAGCACTCAGTAGATAGGTGCTATTTTTTAAAAATTTAGAAGCCGTCATAGCAGTCACCATAGTAGTCATCGTTTTATTATATAGTGAATTGCAACTGGGTGAAATAAGTGCAGAAAACTTAATAAACAGCTGACATTAAGGCTGATAAATCCAGTCATTAGCTAAGCTAGTAGTGATAGCAAGTCTGAACAAATTTTTATATTACTGACCAGTTCGAATATTGGCTCACTCATAACTGGAAATTAGTCGATAACTGTGCTAAAACAAACATAACAAAATACAATGATACATTTTTATTACAAAAGAAAATTATTCAGCAATGTGCCAAGCGTTTCTATATAATGCAGAAATATCATAAGGTTGATGGTTCTTCTACTTCGGGCTTACCTCTTTTATCGTCAAGGTCATCAGTAATAAAAGGTACTTTACCTTGTTTTAGACCAAATACGGTTGCAGTGGACGATAATAAAAGCAAAATAAGTCGTCTAAAAAGCCATAGATTTGGCGCAATTTAGTAAGCTTATTAATTAGAAAGTGCGTATAGTAGCCCATGTTGACGCTCTGTTTGACAGGCAGATACTGGCAGATGATATGTTGACTGTCATAACATATGGTAATGCAAATTTAGCGTCTCATATCAGTCCAACAATGAATGATATGACAAGTTGAAATAACCGTTAAATTTTTGCATTGATGGATAGTATTAAGAATAAATAGTCGTTTATAGGACACTGATAATGGAAAATAATTTTGATGGTTTAAAAGTAATGGTGATTGATGATTCAAAAACCATTCGCCGTACCGCAGAGACTTTATTACAAAAAGCGGGTTGCGAAGTTGTGACCGCCATTGATGGTTTTGATGCTTTAGCAAAAATTGTCGATAACAATCCAGATATTATTTTTGTCGACATCATGATGCCGCGTTTGGATGGCTATCAGACTTGTGCGCTAATAAAAAACAACCCTGATTATGCCAGCAAACCTGTGATTATGTTGTCGTCTAAAGATGGCTTATTTGATAAAGCGCGTGGTCGTATCGTGGGTTCAGATGAGTATCTGACCAAGCCATTTAGTAAAGATGAGCTGTTCGAGGCAATTAATCAGTACCGCTAATATAAATAAGTCCGCTTGTAGATATATCATTAAATATCGTCTTACAAGTTGGTATGATTTATGCACAGCTATGCTTTATATAGAGTCAGATAAATTAGGCTAGGCATTACGGTTAAGAGATTTAGTATTGATAAAATATTACTAATAACGGCTCAATATTTAATCGAAACTGTTAAGAGAGTTGCCCTGCCATTTATGGTTGGCGTGCTACTTTCAGTCGGATTGTCTCAATAATATAACAACATATCCTTATGGATACTTTCGAAAATAAAGGAAATTCCTATGACTACAGTTTTAGTCATTGACGACTCACCATCTGAGATGGCGAAATTTCGCGACATGCTTGCCAGACATAATTTTAAAGTATTAGAGGCCATAAATGGTGAGCAAGGTTGCCAGATGGCCATTGATCACTTACCAGATGTCATTTTAATGGACGTGGTTATGCCTGAGATGAACGGTTTTCAGGCCACTCGCAAAATTACTCGAGGTAAGACCACCGCGCATATTCCAGTGATTATGATCAGTACCAAAAATCAGGAAACCGATCGAGTTTGGGGAAAACGCCAAGGCGCTAAAGAGTATATGGCAAAGCCCGTTGACGAAAATGGATTGGTTAATATCATTCGTAAAGTAATGGAGTAGATTGTGGCTTCCAGAGGGTTTATTGAGCTTCTGCGTTTAGCAGACTTGGCACGCGCGCGCAAAAGTGGTCGCCGCGGTGGACAAGAGTATGACTGGCAAGGTGTGGTATTCGAGATTGGCGGACAGCGGTTAGTTGCACCGATGGGTCAAGTATCAGAAGTATTGGCCATGCCAGAGTATACCAGCTTGCCTCTAGTGAAGCCTTGGATGCTAGGCATCGCCAATATCCGCGGACGCCTATTGCCAATCACCGATTTGTCTCAGTTTTTACAGGTTCCTAGTCGTTTAACGCAAATGAGCCAACGCAAAGTCATTGTCATTGAACATGACAATCTCTTTTCAGGACTGTTAGTGGATCAAGTTATTGGGATTGAACAATTTACGCATGATCAATACCGTGCAGAAGCTATAGAGCCTAATTCGCCCTTTGCTCCTTATAATCACGGCAAGTTCTTTAAAAATGAGCAAGATTGGTATGTTTTTATGCCAAGCCTGCTCGCACAAGACCTGCAGTATACCGATGCTGCAGTATAGCAGTCGATAACAGCTATCTGGCTGCTATAACGATGACGAAATAATAGCGAATGACATGATACGGTTGGGTGTCAGTATTCATACAGGCTTTGCTAATCACTGTTGTTTTTATAACAATAAGATTGTCAAAGTCAGTCACGATGAGACTTTGATGATTGTTTGAAAGGAATACGTACGATGAGTGATGTTATAAAGAAACCTGTAGCTGGTACGACCAATACAACAGATGGCAAGGACGCTAATAGCAAGTGGAAGTTATTATTAGGGTTTTTTGTGCTAATAAGTGTGGCCTGCCTGATTTGGTTGGTCAATTCGTTATCGTCAGTAAGTCAGTACTTGGCTGATTTTAACCAATCCGTTACTTTACCAGCGCTTATATTTGTCGTAGGGGTATTAGGCATCCTCTTTGCGCTGTATCAGTTACTGAAGCAGCGTGGGGGATCAGAGCGTCTACTCATTGAAAAAGAAACCTTGCGTCGTCGTCAGGAAGCAGAAGCAGAATCTGAGCGAGCGCGTCAAATTCAAGAAGAAAACGAACGTAACCAGATTGCTATTCTACGTCTACTTGATGAATTGGGTGATTTAGCAGAAGGTGATTTGACCGTTAATGCCACCGTATCAGAAGATTTTACTGGGGCAATTGCTGACTCAGTGAACTTTGCGATTGACCAATTACGTCAATTGGTTTTGGTGATTAACAACACGGCTGACCGCGTTTCGCAGTCTTCAGACCAAACACAGATGAATGCAGTCGAACTTGCTGAAGCATCTGAGCACCAAGCACAAGAAATTGCTGGTGTATCGGCGGCTATTAATGAGATGACAGTATCGATTGACCAAGTTTCGAACAACGCTTCAGAATCAGCGACTGTTGCTCAGCGCTCAGTAGCCATCTCTCATAATGGAGCGGAAGTTGTACAGCGCTCTATTGAGGGTATGAACGTGATTCGTGATCAGATTCAAGAGACCTCAAAACGTATCAAGCGTCTTGGTGAGTCTTCGCAAGAAATTGGTGATATCGTTGGTTTGATTAATGATATTGCTGACCAGACCAACGTTTTGGCATTGAATGCTGCTATTCAGGCATCGATGGCAGGTGAGGCCGGTCGAGGCTTTGCGGTCGTTGCTGATGAAGTCCAACGTCTTGCTGAGCGTTCAGCTAACGCTACCAAGCAGATTGAAACCTTGGTGAAAACCATTCAGGCAGATACCAACGAAGCAGTTATGTCAATGGAATCGACGACCTCTGAAGTTGTGCGCGGTGCACGCTTGGCAAAAGATGCTGGTGAAGCGCTAGAAGAAGTGCAGAGCGTTTCTAATACCTTGGCTGACTTGATTCAAAACATCTCAAACGCCGCTTTGCAGCAGGCAGAATCTGCTGGTCACATCTCTCATACGATGAATATTATTCAAGATATTACCTCACAAACCTCTTCTGGCACAATGGCAACCGCGCGCTCTATTGGTGAGCTGAGCGAAATGGCTGCAGCATTGCAAGAGTCAGTCACTGGTTTTAAAGTATCGAACGATGATGAGCTACTAGAAAACGAGATGTTGGACACCGAAGAAGCGTTATCAGCAAGTGTGTAATGACAAGTGTTAACGTCAAGTAGGTGTGAGACCACTGACCGTCTTTAAATTAATGTGTTAATAATATGCTGTGCATATACGATGATTTGCAGCAGTGACTATAGCAGGTGACGTGAATAATTTTACTCAACCAGACAGCAATTCTATCAAAGCAATCAAGCCCTCGTTGATTAAGGGTTTGCTGCAGGCAGACAGTTTTGATGTGCAGCATTGGCAGCGATATATAGAACAAGAGATAGGTTTCGTTCTACCCAATGTCCAGCTGCAATGGTTGATAAATGCGATTGAACACACGGCATTATCACATGGATTGACAGTTGGAAAGCTGTGGTGTCAACTACCAAAGAATGATGAAATACGCCAGCAGTTATTGGATAAAGTACTGATTCACGAAAGTCGTTTTTTTCGTCATATGCCTTCTATCGAGTTTGTCACAAAGTGTGCATTACAGCATCAGCGCCAGCAGCTTACTGCCACTAGTACTGATCGTGGTCACGACAATGATGCTAATGATTTATTTCGCATTTGGAGTGTTGGTTGTGCCAGTGGACAAGAAACATGGTCATTGGCGATGAGCTTGGCTTCTGAACAATTGATTAATTATACGATATTGGGTACAGATGTCAGCCAACAAGCCATTACAAAAGCACGACTAGGGCAGTATGATAAGCGGCAGCAGTCGTTAATTCCAGACCTGTGCCAGCAGTTCGTTCAGCCATTGCGAGCTAAGTGTGATATCAGTCAATCGCATTTTTATAAGGTGTCTACCGCAAAAAAGGCGATGACTGGCACTCAGGCAGACTGGCAGATTGCGCCAACGTTACGACGCTATGTTAGCTTCGCTTTACACAATATTATTGAGCAAAAACCACCCAATTCGCACCTTCAGCATGTCATTATTTGTCAAAATATGCTGCTATATTTTCGCAAGTTTGATCAGCGTGATATTTTGGCAAGGCTATCAGAGCAGTGTGCGTTAGGTGGATATATTATATTGGCTCCAGGTGAGGCGTTGTTTTGGCGTCCTTCAAATATGCGCCGTATTGCGCACCCACAGGTTAATGTGTGGCAAAAAATTAATGTCTAGATTAGTGCCTAGACAAGTTAGGATAACCCTATGAAAAACCAGCCCAATGACATAGTGACGCTTGAGTGGTTATTACCACTGTTTAATCAGCAATTATCACAGATATCTGATGGCTGGCAGTTAGACGCTGATAGCACTGATTACGATCAGATGGTGCAACATTATCATCAGGTTGGCGGCGCGCTAACGATGATTCGCCTTAATTTATTAGCAGATCTTGCCAATAAACTGAGCTTGCTGGCAGACGTGAGTAGTCGCGATCGTATTTCTGCTAACGACCGCCGCATTGGTCAGTTTTCTCATCGCTTGCTACAGCGTGAGTTGAATCAATACGCAGGTATGGGTAATCACAACATCATTTTAATTGATAATGCTGCTGAGGAGCTTACTCAAGCACTATCGAAACTAGGGATAGCACCAGATATCTCGTTCAGCTTGCCGAATACTCAGCATAAGAATCTAAATAATCATGCTATCGATGATCATATTATCGATGGTATCAATAGCATCGAAGTGATGATGCCGGCGAATAGAACGGCGACGCATTTAGCTGATTATCACTATCAACAATTATTACTGGTTTGGCGACAGCAAGTACAAGCGTTATTGAGTGCCAATACCAATCAACCGTCCTTATTGCCTACATTAGAAAGAGTCAGCCAATACTTATGGCAGACCACTCAACATGATGACTTACAACGCCTTTGGTACTTAACGGAACTGTGGCTAAATGACCTTGCTCATAATGACACCCCATTACCTGAGCATTATGCGTCATTGCTAAGTCAGCTGGATCAAGTAATAGAGTCTCGCACTCAGCAAGCTGAGTTATCATCAAGCGTTATTCGAAGCTTAATCATAAGAGTGTATATCGAACTAAATAGCCTTGCTCAAAGTAGCAAGCGCACTCAGTCACTTCTAAATAATTTGTCACAAACGTCGTCAACGGGATCACGTTTTTTACCACGTATACTCAGTGAGCTTGAGACACTTATCTTTACTTTGGATAAGCCAGACACGCTTCTCGTTCCTTTACAGAAAATACAAAGTCAACTCGAAGGTCGAGGTTGGACTTATTACGTGTCGCAAATACATGCAATTGTTACAGACATAGAGCAGGCTCTATCATCAGGAACAGGATTTGCGCAAGAACAATGGCAGATTGAGCGTCAGCTTCAAGAGCTATATAACGCTATCTATCATACTGAACAGACGATATCTCTCAAAATAGGGGACGCCGCTTCTTTTACGACATTGTCTGCAACGTTTGAAGCTATTGAAACGCAGTCGGAAGAAAGCCCTGCGACGGCTTCCATTGGTGGAAGTTTACGTGAGCTGCGCATCGCGGTAGAAGATGTCAAACAAAGCTTCCATGAATATGTACAGCGTCAAGACATTGACTTACTGCCCATTTCTGCTGATTTTACCTATATTGGTGATGCTTTTACCGACATGGGATTGCCATCAATTCGTCAAACCATGAATGATATGGCAAGCATATTTACACAATTGACCATTCATGAGATTGACGTACTCAGTTGGGATGTGACTCAGGCATTGGCTGAAGGGCTAACGTCTATTGAATTGTTGCTTGATTACCTTGCACAGCAGGTTTTTGACCAGCAGCTATTAATACGGGCAAATGAGTATACTGCGACTGCCGCCCAACTTCTTACTCATTATATTGCATCGCCAGAGACGATTAGCGACACTTTCCTTACCCAAAAATCCGTAGCGACCAACGTATTGCGTTACGATGATAGTGGCGAGATTGCTCCTGCTAATAGTCAAAATGATGTTGCTAACCAAGCTTTGACTGATGTAGATCATGAGCGTGTGGTAGGGCAAGATACGGCTGATGGTGATAGTACGGAGAGTGACGCATTAACGCGTGCTCGTGAGCAAGTTAAGCCTGATAATTTTGAGATGGACGCAGAGATTCGTGACATCTTTATCGAAGAGGTGACGGAAGTCATTGCTGATTTAGAAGACTTTTTACCTATTTGGCAGCAAGATTCAAAGGATTTAACCCCACTCACTGAAGTGCGTAGAGGGTTCCATACCTTAAAAGGATCAGGACGTATGGTTGGGGCTTTTAGCATCAGCGAGATGGCATGGTCAATCGAAAATCTGCTCAATCGTCTGTTAGATAAGACGCTGCCTGTCACAGATGACGTCGTAAATCTGGTGATGGATACGGCAAAACGGCTACCAGCATTAGTGATAGATTTTGAAGCGCAACAATCTCCAAGCTTTGATCCTGCTATCACTATTCTACAAAGCCATAATCTCATGACACAGCAACCTATCAATGCTGGGCTGACCATATTAGATGCTGTCACTACTGATTCAGACTCAGCATTAGAACTATCGCCTCCATTCGATGATGATGCTGAATTGCTAACTGCTCTCGACATGAGCAATGAGTCAAACGAGACAACTGCTGATAGTACAAAGAGCACTGCTGTTGCTTCCTTATCTGCTATTGATATTCCAGCGATACTCAAACCCTTTATGCAAGAAACTGAGCAGCTATCGGCAGATGCTCATGATGCCGATCCTGATATTAAAGAGATATTTTTAGAAGAAGCTGATGAAGTATTGGCTGAGATTGTACCTTTATATGAAGATTGGCGATTATTGCCAGCCGACTTAAGCGGATTGGTGGATATTCGTCGAGGGTTCCATACCTTAAAAGGTTCCGGTCGTATGGTCGGTGCAAATTATACGGCTGAGCTGGCTTGGGCTATAGAAAATATGCTTAATCGCATTTTGGATCATAGTGTGACTGTCTCAGCAGATATGCGCCAGCTTATTGCTGATGTGCTAGCTGCCTATCCTGCGATGCTAACAGTATTTGAAAATGACAGCCAAAATTATCCAGCGATGGTGCCTTTATGGATCGCATGCGCCAATGCTTATAGCAAACAGCAAGGGGACGAATTTAGCTATTCTGCCTTGTATGAGCAAGCATCAAATAGTTCTGAGGATGAGACCATACAAGCGTCAGTACTGTCGCCTGCTATTGATGAGCATAGCCCGACCCAAGATAATCTTAATGCAGCGATAGATACCACGCTGCAGACGATTAATTCTGTCAATGAAATGATAGCAGAAGCGCCTATTTATTTAGCACCGCAAAGCGAAGAAGAAAAAATGTTTTGTGAGATTTTTATCGACGAAGCAGAAGGACTGTTGCAAGATATTGACCAATTCGTTGATGAGCATCAAGATCAGTCTTATATTGAAGTGACGGATGAGATTGTACGCGCATTTCATACCTTACGAGGGGCTTCAGGTTCTAGCGCTTTAGCAGCGATCAGCGAGGTTAGCGCAACGATAGAGCATAGCTTAGAGCTACTGCAGCAGCAAGATACTGCCATGAATGCTCAACATCTAGAAGCATTGGCGAAGTCTGCTACGCTAATGGACGGTTATTTAAACAACTACAAGCAAAACGTTCAGCCGCAAAATATATCGATCGAAGATGCACAAAGTCAGCAAGACATAGCCTCATTGCAAGCCATGCTTGGTGAGCAATACGTCATTAGCGATGATAAGATCACGGCCGATAACAAACCAACGATAGAGCAGTTGTTGGATAATAATATTGATGAACTATTGGATGCTGAGTGGGAGTTAGATGACGCACTTAATCATTCTGAGACAGCACATGTTCAGGGCTATATATCGCAGCAAATATCGCAAATAGCTTACTTAGCCAATAAAGCAGAAGCGTTTCCAAAATTCACCTCTATTCTCAATGAGTTGGGTCACGCTTATGGCTATTTGAAAGATAATATTGATACAGCAAGAAATATCGATACCCAAGCGGTTTTACACGCTGGACATGCTCAACTGGTTGGTTTGTTCGATGCATTGGCTGGTAGCACGTCATTGAAGATTGACCAACAAGTTATTGAAGATCTACAACGTATTTACCAAGACGATGATAGCAATGGTGATGAGGGTATCTTTGTCGTGAGAGCCGTTGCAGCACCTGAGCTACAGCTTGAATCTATTGATACTGATGCTGAGCTATTAGAGATATTTTTAGAAGAAGCTCAAGAGCTCGATGCTGCGTTGGATGAGAGTTTTAATAAGTGGCGTACTGATATCAGCAATATAAATGCGCTAAAAGTTTTACAGCGCCATCTGCACACTATCAAAGGTGGTGCGCGAATGGCAGGTATTCGTAGTATTGGTGATCTGACCCATGAAGCTGAAAGTGTCTATGAAGCATTTGTAGAAAATAGAAGAATACCGACAGCACAATGGCTTGAAATAATGCAAATAGTGCAAGACACAATGTCGTTGCAAGTACTGCATATCGTAAATCATAAAAAATCATTTTTTGCCTCAGCGTTGATTGAGCAACTACAACAGTTTGTAAAAGCCCAAGCCTTGCCAGAAACGGTAGAGCTAATCATACCTATACCAAAAACCCACTTCGAACCTGAAGCACAAAGCAGGGTGACTAACAACGCTCACCTCAGCGCTGACGTATCGGATACCTTGAGCCTAGACATGATGATTAAACAGTCATGGGCGAATGGTTTGCCAGATCCTGATATATTGTCGGTGTTTTTAGAAGAAGCTGAAGAGCTCACCAATCGTAATAAGTATCTGCAACTGTTCTTAAAAGATACCAATAATACGACAGCATTACAGGCATTGCAGCGTGATTTGCATACCATCAAAGGTGGCGCACGAATGGTCACCGCAGCTGGTATCGCTGATCTGGCACATGAAATGGAATCGGTTTATACAGATTTTGTAGATAATCGTCGTCCTGCTACCAAAAAAGTATTGGAGTTGCTGGTTGCCAGTCATGACTGGCTTGCTGATGCGATCTCTATCCTTAGACAACATGTCAATCCACCGACGCCTGCGCTATTGATTGAGGCATTGCAGCAATTTAGTAAAAATCCTGACAGCCTAAAGCAAATTCCTAAAGAATCCCTACAATCGCAGCATGAAGCGCTCTTTATTGCTAGAGAACAGCAAGACTCACAGTATCTGGCAAAAGATATTAGTGAGATGCCTTCTATGCTCAGCAGTACGGGTGAGGAAGATCAGAGTGCCAATAATAATGAGATGATTCGTATCTCAGGTGGTTTGATCGAGCATATGATTAACCTGTCTGGTGAGTCAGCCATCAACCGTGCTCGTATCGATATGGGCATGAGTAGCTTGACCAATAGTATCGAAGATATGGGTATTACGGTACAGCGCTTGGCTGATCAGTTACGCCGAATGGAAATCGAGCTTGAGGCGCAGATCTTGTCGCAGATAGACGATGAGCTGATTAATCACGAAGGGTTTGACCCTCTAGAGATGGATCAATATTCTTCTTTAAATCAGTTATCCAAATCTTTGACAGAGTCAGCCTCAGATTTGATTGATATTAATCATACTTTATTAGAAAAAACACGAGACAGTGAAAGCCTTTTATTACAGCTGTCTCGTACACAGACCGAGTTACAAGATGGGCTTATGAATTCACGTATGGTGCCGTTTACGCGCTTAACGCCACGTCTTGAGCGTATCGTACGACAAACTGCCAATGAGCTGAATAAATCTGTCGAATTAACGATCATCAATGCCGATGATGAGATGGATAGAACCATTCTAGAGCGCATCACTTCACCGCTTGAACATATGCTCCGTAACGCCGTCGATCATGGTATCGAAAATACCTCAACGCGTTTAAAAGCAGGTAAAGAGCGTAGTGGTCGCATTACTCTTGAGGTAAATCGAGAAGGTAGTGAGATTGTCATTCAGTTAATAGATGACGGTCGCGGCATCGATGTAGAAGCCGTTCGTAACAAAGCCATTTCTCAAGGCTTGATTGATGCCAATGATAACAGCCTAACAGATCTTGATATCATGCAGTATATTTTCCATGCTGGATTGAGTACCAGTAAGCAAGTAACGCAGATTTCTGGACGTGGCGTGGGCATGGACGTGGTCATCAGCGAGATTCGTCAATTAGGTGGTGCTGTATCGGTTGTCTCAGAGCTGGGTAAAGGCTCACGCTTTACGATGCGTTTACCACTGACGGTTGCGGTATCTGATGCATTGGTTGTGCGTGCCGCGGATCGCTATTATGCGATACCTTTGGTACAGATTGAGCGTGTGGTACGGATTAATCCAGAGAAGCTTTATGACTATTACCAGTCAGGCGATGCAACGTTGAACTTTGAAGATGTTGATTATCGAGTGCGTTATTTAAATGAGATTTTGTCAGGCAATGAACTGAATGAGCTGGTCGTTAATACCAATACCAGTTTGCCACTCATTATCATCAAGAATCGTAGCGGACAAAATATTGCATTGCAGGTTGATCAGATTGCAGGGTCACGTATTGAAGTCGTGGTCAAACCTCTAGGACAACAGTTATCGAATCTACCAGGTATTTCAGCAGCGACTATCATGGGCGATGGTTCAGTAATGCTTATCTTAGACCTGATTGCTTTGATGCGTAATGCGCAGTTGGTCAAAAATATCTCGCAATCTGCTGATTCTAAACGGAGTCGTTTAGAGTTTAAGTCTACTATTTTAGTGGTTGATGACTCTGTTACCGTTCGTAAAGTGACGTCACGTTTCTTAGAACGACAAGGGTTTACTGTGGCGGTGGCAAAAGATGGTATCGATGCGATTGAGATATTACAAGACATGATACCAGACATGATATTGCTCGACATTGAGATGCCACGCATGGATGGTTTCGAGGTGGCTACTCAAGTGAGACACAGCAAGCGCTTACAACATATCCCAATCATCATGATCACATCACGTACAGGTGAAAAGCATCGTGAGCGTGCACTGGAAATTGGTGTGAATGATTACATGGGTAAGCCATTCCAAGAACAAGAGCTACTTAATAAAATCCAGCACATACTGGGTCAAAAGGTCAGCTTAACTTATGAAGGATAATGCACGTGTCTTGGCGCTAAGAGGAAAAAACAAGGATGATATTAAGGTGATGGTAGTGGCAGAAGACCATCATCAGCGTATGGCCTTTTCAGATACTGTACGCAGTTGTGGTTTTAGCCTTGTTGGCTGTATGTCACGGGCGCAACTGCAAGAAAAACAGGGGCGCTCTGATACCTCTATTGACATCTGGCTAATAGATAGTGATTACGACGACAGTGTGGTAGCCGCGACCACGGCATCTAAACCTGCTGCGGTGTTGGTGGGTTTTAGTCAAGCACCTTATCTAAATGAAGCGCCGCAATACGCCAAATGGCAGCGCAAATTAAAGCGTAAGCTGGCACATATGCTGGCATTACCCGTTTTAATGGATGCACCCGTGCACAAACCTGATAATGCTGATGCAGACTGGCGCTACGTAGTATTTTTGGGTGCTTCTATGGGTGGGCCGAGCGCTATAAAAGAATTTTTGGATAACTTGTCGGCGACGCTACCGGTATGTATTTTACTGGCGCACCATTTTAATAAAACGATGATTGGCACACTGCCACGCATCCTGAATCGCCATAATGACTGGCATTGTCAGGTGATTACTTCTTCGCAGCGTTTAAGAGCAGGCCAGTGTCTTATAGCTCCTATTGATAAGCAGATTGTTTGTGACTCTACCGGTCGAGTCATATTGCTAGAGCAAGCTTGGGAGGGTGAGTATAAGCCCGCGATTGGTCAGATTCTCAAAAACACCAGCGACGTTTATGGTAGCGAGCTTATCAATATTATATTTTCTGGCATGGGTAATGATGGTTCGCAGTATCTGGATCTCATTCAAGAAAACAACAGTCAATTGTGGGTACAAGATCCCAGCTTAAGCGCTTGCCCAAGTCAACCTCAGGCGATTATTGATTCAGGGTATTGTGGTTTTATTGGCAGTCCAGCGGATTTAGCACAAAAACTAACAGATTATATTGATGAAAGATTAGTAGTAGCCTCTTTGCATTAACTGATTGTGAGCGATGTATGAAACAAATTTTGAAACATTCGTTTGAGGCAGTGAGTTTACTGACCACAAATAACGGTATGCTTGATGTCACTATTGTGCCAGCGTTTGACCAACCTGACTGGCTTATTCCAAGCAGCCTAATTTTGAGTGTGGATGATTATAATGAGCGCACGGCAACCTATGAATGGCAGCAGCAAAAGGTAGTGGTATGTCATCTGCTACCACAGGATCAAATGCCAGATACCATGATTGTATTAGAGGGCAATACTACCGATCATCGCTTAGCTTTACAAACGGCAGGCGAGCTGCACCACCGACAAGTGCGTATTTCTGAGGTTAAAGATATTGACGTTCCTGAGCAATTTAACAGCCCTAAGCATGCCGATAATATAGACAGCGACAAAACAGCCCTACCTTTTGATGAAAACGTTATGCTATCCTATCTTTTCCAAACGGTTATGATTGATGATAAGGCTTATTTGGTGCCCGACTTAGACAAAATTGCGCATCAATTGGTCGATTTAGACAGATAGCATCTCGCTTATATCAGGGTTTATTTCTACTATCAGAGAAATAGGGTTACCCAATTACTTTGATAATTGCTAATCGTTGAATGAGTGGTTATTTTGTCTATAACATTGATGATAGATAATTAGTGATGAGGGTAATAGGACAGCTCATGAATAGTAGCAATTCAAATGTGTCAAAGTGGCCAGTCAGCAGCCGGATATTTCACTGGATCAGTGCAGTTTTACTGTTGGTTACGTGGATAATGATTCTGTTGTACGATAATCTGGATAACAATCTTTATATTGGGTTGCATAAAGCGTTTGGTATTAGTTTGTTATGTTGGATGATAGCACGGGTGCTTAATCGTGTATTTATTAAGGCGCCGCCACCTGTACCGATGCCAAAGTGGCAGTTATTAGTCTCTAAACTGTCGCATTTTGGCTTATATGCCTTATTAATTGCAATGCCAATAGCTGGTTTGCTGATGTCCGTTTATGGTGGACGCTCCGTCGATATTTTTGGCTTGTTTCAAATCCCTGTATTTGTCACACCAGATAGAGGGTTGGCACGCTTTTATAATGACCTGCATACTGATATTATTTGGCCGACCATTATTGCCTTTACACTTATTCATATCGGTGCTGCTCTATATCATCAGTTTGTCAAAAAAGACAATTTAATAGCGCGTATAAAATAATGGTATCAAAATAATCGTAGGCTGCTATAGGTAAACTTACTATTTCATGCAATATAAAAAAGCCCTAAGTTATGATACTTAGGGCTTTTTTGTTTTTCTAAGACAGCGCTTATTTTTTGTGTTCAGGTAGACTGATATTCATCTCTAATACGTCTAGGCTGTCCTCAGAACGATGATTGATATTCACATCATCAATCTGTACGCCATTGACATATTTGTTGACCACTTCTAAAATCTCACGTTTCATTTTTTCGATACGATCAGCTGTTAAGCGGTTATTTAAGCGATTTTCGCTCGCAACGATAACCTTAAGACGCTCAGTAGCCATATTAGCGCTACCTGCGCTACCACTGTCGTCAGTACCAAATAGGCTACTCCAAAATCCTTTTTTCTTCGTCATCATTGACCTCCAAACCAGCGCTGTAATAGACTCTTTTTCTTCACGTCAATATGACGTAGTGGGCGTTCTTCACCTAAGAAGCGGGCGACGATGTCATCATAACATTGACCAGCAACTGAATCGGTATAATGAATGACAGGCTCACCATGGTTAGATGCTTCAAGCACTGAGTGACTTTCAGGAACAACCCCAAGTAACGGAACTTTTAGGATATCATTTGAAATGGTATCAATGTCCATCATCTCGTTGGCTGCTGCGCGCTCAGCATTATAACGAGTAATAATCAAATGCTCACGTACAGAGCCTTGGTTTTCTTCAACCTTTTTGGTCTGGCTTTGCAAGATACCAATAATACGGTCTGAGTCACGCACTGAAGAAATCTCAGGGTTAGTGACGATGATCGCTTCATCAGCATGATACATGGCGAGTTGTGCACCGCGCTCAATACCAGCTGGTGAATCACAGATAATATAGTCGAACTGTTTAGACAGCTCAGACATGACCTCTGCCACCCCTTCGTCTGTCAGGGCGTCTTTATCACGCGTTTGACTGGCGGGTAGGATATACAAGTTTTCAAGCTGTTTGTCTTTGACCAGTGCTTGCGACAAGCGTGCGCTACCAGTGATGACATCAACAAAATCATAAACAATTCGGTTTTCACAACCCATGATTAAGTCTAGATTACGTAGACCTACATCAAAATCGATAACGACTGTCTTATAGCCACGCAATGCTAAACCTGCGGCAAAAGAGGCACTTGTCGTGGTTTTGCCCACACCGCCTTTACCTGAAGTGATTACAACTATCTTCGCCACAATGGCACACTCCTATGAATCAATGGGATATCTTTTATATAAAAAAATAGCGCAATTGCACATTATTCACATGCTATATATACACTACCTGCGAAGGTAGCCTAGCATAAATAAACAAAAATTTATAGCACGTCCATAGTAAAGCAGAAAAACAGCTTATATATGGATCACAAAGCGCTGCTACCTAGAATTTTCTGGTCAATATTGCCTATTGTGAATAATAAAATAGACGCTGACGAGTAGTGTAGATAGTGGCAGAGCTAGCGATTCATCATAGAACAGTTTTGTTAAATAAACTTACTATAATATTAAATGTGCTGTCTAAACGTCTACTGTTGAGATTTTCTAATAAACGTTTTTTGATAAGCGTCATGTATGATGAAAATCGGCTTAGCCTGTTTACATTTATAAAAATCACGGACGCATCTATTGTTCTTAACGGCAAAAGAATTTAAGCGTCATCCATTACCGTAAATACTAAGCCTTCACCTTCTACAAATCTTACTTGTACAGATTTGTCAATCACGTGCTCAGGTAAGTTGTCTCGTAAGCAATAAGTTCCCGCTACTGACACCAAAGAAGGGTTAAAAACTTGACAAAAAATACGAGCATCTTTGTCACCAGTAGCGCCAGCAACCAAGCGACCTTGGGCACGACCGTAAACGTGCAAGCTATTATCGGTAATCGCTTCCGCCCCGCTATTGACACTATTGGTCAAAATCAAATCACCGCCCACGTGATTTAGGCTTTGTCCTGAACGTAGCATTTGATCGTAAATTAGGCTGGTAATATGCTCAGCGCTCACCAATGTCTCTGATGTGGTGGTTGCTATCGTTGTTTCTGTGTTTGACTCGCTGATGGCTGCAGTATCATTGGTGCTGTCTGAATTGTTACTGGTTGAATTGGTACTGTCTGAATTGGTACTGTCTGAATTGGTACTGGCTGATTCTGTATGTTTATCATCGGGAGCTTTGCTTACTTGAGCTGCAGCTTTCTTGCTAGGTAATATACGCTCAATACGTTTGCCATCAGCAGGGAAGATGGCCAATCGCTGTTCACGGGCTTGCGCATCTAGTGTGCCAGTCACGACGCCAATAGGTTGTAAGCCCCACGACCATAAAAGCTCTACCAATGCTGAGAGATCCTGTTCAACCTCGCTATCGATAAGGATAGGGATATTGCTAGATTTATTACTAAGCGTTGCGGCAAGCTGGTCGTCTATCGCACTTAAATCATCTGTGCTAAATTGCAAACGTGAAAAAGTCAGCATCTTGCCATAAAATGCCAATGCTGGTAATGCTGGCGCGGCGCTCGAGCCTTGGCTGTCGTTGTCTGAAACTGTCATATATAAATCCTCAAGAGATAATTCTGTCGCTGTATTCACGGTGTTGTTTTTATTATCGAGTCATACCATTCATTTGCTTGCCCTGCCTAATGTTTTTTAGGCAGGGCGTGCTATTAGCAGTATGGATTATAGATGAAGCATCTCTTGATGCTTCCACTGCTGCACTTTTACCTGCGCTTCAAATTCTGTCAAACTGTCATCAATGATACTCGAAATCAAGGTATCTAACGCAGTATTATCCGTATCGATACTGGCAATGCCGTTGGCAATCGCTACCATCAATGAATCGAGGCGTTCGGGGTCTAGAAGGCGTTTATTCAGTGCGTAAACGACATTTTCGCCTATATTGTGCCCGACGTGTTGCAACTGTGATTCAATCAAGCTACCGGCAATCGGTATCATGCGTAGGTAGCGACGCAGCTCAGGCGTATTGGCCAAACCCTCTTCAATAGCATTGCCCATCTCGCTGGCTAATATACTGCCGCCACCTGATGATGCCGTCAACTCCTGCAGTTTTGGTGCTAGCTCTGTGCGCAGTATCGACAGCACTGCTGCCTCAATCTCGTTACGATTACGAGTTATCGTTGATTCAATAAAAGATTTATGCGTTTTAGGATCGGTCAGTTGCTGCCGAAAGTTTTGGATAGTCGTCAATATAACGCGGTCGGACAGCTCTTCTAGTAATAAGTCGATATAGAACCTAATCCGATTGATCCATGGCTGCGGCAGCACTTGGTAACCAAGCTGGTATAAGCGTCGCCCAATGATGACCGCTCGGAATAAACGTAAGGCACGCAGCTGCGGAAAGCACCCCAATACTTCATACCAATGTACAAAAGGAAAAAAGAACCAGCGATAGTAGACGTTTTGTTTAATCGCAATCGCCCAACGTAGCAGTAGCTCAAAGATCAAAAATAGGGTAAAAAATCCACCAGCGGTACGCAAAGGCTCATGTAAGGTATTTTGATACCAATTGAGAGCATCGCTAATACTGAGCCATCCTGCGGCATTGCTACTAAAGCTACTCATCAAGATAGCATCAATACTAATCAATAATAGATCGATACTGATGGCAATAATCATCACGATATCGTAAGTGAGTTTTAAGCGATTTGGCGTTGGTCGGTTTGGCGGTGGCAGCGTATTATTAGGCGGCTGATTGGATACAGGCGCTGAGTCTAGAGGCAGGCTAGTAGAAGAGGAAGCGGGCACAGTCAAACCTTATAAATGATAAATAGCACGAAAAATAAGCGGCTCAAATAGTACAGGGCTATCAAGTCACTAACGGTCAAAAAGTCATGGGCTCATGACTATTCACATTATCAATGAATAGAGCCAAAAAACAACCCATCTTTCATTATAATTACGCATTATCATTTATGAGTGGGGGTTTACAGTCAGCATTTACGAATCGGCATTTTAAACAACCGCGCTCGATCGTAGTTTTAAAACGACTTAAAGTAATTCACTGTTGTATGCCGTTGCTCTGTTAACGATGTCTCTAAGCGCTCGGAGCTTTAGGGTTTGTTTCAAACTCAGCCAACATATCAGTAATACGCTGATCTTTTTGCTGCCAAATTTGCTCTACCCAATCAAACATTTGAGATTTTACCGCGTCATCATTTTCGTAACCACCATTTTTAATACCGTTAAATAATGCATCAGGCATCTCAATATAACGCACATCGACGCCCAAACGCTTGATGTTACCTTTCCACAAATCACTATAACTTGGCACACCATCAGGATAAACGATGGTCATATCTAGCATGCCATCGATGTCTTCGCCTAGCGCGTTAATGGCTAAAGATAGGCCGCCTGCCCGTGGCTTCAATAAATGCGTATAAGGAGACTGTTGCTTTGCATGTTTGGCTTTGGTGAAACGCGTGCCTTCTAAGTAATTTAACAAAGTAAAAGGTTTGTCTTTTAACAGGGCACAGGCACGTTTGGCTTCTTCGATGTCTTTGCCTTGTAGAGCAGGATTTTTAGCGACGGCTTCTTTAGAATGCCGACGCATCATTGGGAAGTCTAAAAAGTAAAAGGCTTGACCCACAATCGGAATGTAAATCAGTTCAAATTTGGTAAAAAACCGTGTCAATGGCAAGCGTTTTTCACTAATGTACTGCACGATACTGGTATCGACCCAAGACTGATGATTGCTGACCAGCAAATATTTGCCATTGATGTGCACGTCATCGGGTAAGCTGATGCGCCAATCTTTACGTGGCAACATGTCATCGATCAAGGCACTGTTGCTACTGATCCAATAAGTCGCGATTTTGATGACCGCTTTGTCTGCGATAGGAGCACCAGTGATGACTTTGCCGACACCCATTAACCATAAGGGAATACTACCACCGAAGCTGTTGGCTGCAATAACCCCAGTCGCTGTCGCAAGTGAAACGGCTTTGCCTAATTTAGGGTTGCGTTCGTGTATTTTTCGAATAGTGGATGTCAATCGCATGCTAAATCCTTTTCGGTCAGTCTTATTAGTATATAAATGATTCATTGCCAGTTTTATTGCACAATTTTAGCAGAAACGGTTCAGAGTGTACGAGTGTAAACGTGACTTGTGATAACACCTTGCGCTAATGGGTAGTGAAAAGTGAGAACACAAACGTATCCAATCACTGTGAAAGTCTCATTAAATCATTCTGCACTTCTCATACACAGGTGTGACAAAATATTACACATGATTAGATTGTAATTGCCATAATAATGACGAGTGTATATTAAGCATGTAGATGGAATTAACAGAAAATATTTATAAAAAGCACACTTTGTCTATAATTTTTTAAACTTAAGAGGAAATATTATGCGTAATACATTAATGATTGCAGCAGTAGCGTCAGGTCTAGCTCTTAGCGGTTGTGCTACTGATCCAAACACTGGACAACAACGCTTGAACAAAACTGCCATTGGTACATTGGCAGGTGCTTTAGGCGGCGGTGCAATTTCAAAAGCAACAGGTGGTGATAACACAGGTCGTGATGCCGCGATTGGCGCAGCTTTGGGTGCTGGTGTTGGTTACTACATGGAGCGTCAAGCCAAGCAGCTTGAGCAGCAAATGGCTGGTACGGGTGTAACCGTTACGCCAAATGCGAACGGTAATATTGACCTAGTAATGCCAGGCAACATCACGTTCTCATTTGATGATGCGTCTTTAAACCCATCATTTAGACCAACGCTTGATAAGCTTGCATCAACGCTAAATGAGTATAACCAAAACACGATAACCGTTGCTGGTCATACTGATAGCAAAGGTTCTGATGCTTATAACATGAAACTGTCACGCGATCGTGCTTATGCAGTAGCCAACTATTTAAGCGCACGCGGTGTGGCTTCTAGCCGTATCAATGTCGTCGCTTATGGTGAGTCTCGTCCAGTTGCGGATAACAGCAGCGAATATGGTCGTCAGCAAAACCGCCGTGTTGAATTAACCATCAATGCGCCAAACAACGTACGTTAATTCATATGATGGTTTAGCTGTCATTATAGTGTTAAAAAAGGTCAGTGATAAACTGGCCTTTTTTTATGCCTGATATTTAGATTTGAAATTAAAAATGATTTTATGTATCAGGATTCCGTTATCTTTAAATCAATTTAGAATATTTCTGATGCTTTTATTTATAAAACAATCGTTAGCTAAATGGTTACATTAATATTAATTAAATATTGATAATGATTATCAATAACACTATAATTTACAAAGCTTTGTTATCGTGGCGATACTAGGGTAGGTTGTCAGTTCATTTGAGGCTTTTCTAAATGGACTAAAAATAGCTAAATTTTGTCTAATAGTATCAAATTCTGGTCAATATCTTGATATTATGGGCGCTGTTTTTCTCATTTTTATCAGCGTTATTTA
The DNA here is from genome assembly GCF_904846615.1 of Psychrobacter sp. JCM 18902. Classification (NCBI taxonomy): domain Bacteria; kingdom Pseudomonadati; phylum Pseudomonadota; class Gammaproteobacteria; order Moraxellales; family Moraxellaceae; genus Psychrobacter; species Psychrobacter sp. JCM 18902. The sequence continues at coordinate 2,178,508 of NZ_CAJHBK010000001.1, read as the reverse complement.
AAATGAGGATATGCCCTAATGCTCTTTATTCAAAGCCCATTTTTCTTTTGCGATACTTTTTGAGGATATGTATGACGATTACCACAGTAACGAGCCGTAAGATTTTACCAACTACTTTAGCTGCTGCGCTTGCAGGGTTGTTAATGGTGTCGGGTTGTACCAAGCAAGCCAAGGAAGACACGGACACTAACGCTGATACGCAAACAGCGGTGCAAGACACAACCGCTGCAGATACGACGAAACTATCAGCGGTTGATCAAGCTTATACCGATAGACTGATGATCAGCTATGCCAACATGGCGCATGCGGCCTATAAAGATTCGCTAGATACTGCTAAAGCCTTGCAAACGGCAGTAGAGACCTATGTGACAACACCAACCCAAGCAAACCTTGATGCGGCAAAAGCGGCGTATAAAGCCGCGCGCCAGCCGTATTCGCAAACTGAGATTTTCCGTTTTGATGAAGGCTTTGTGACAGCCAATGATAAACGAGCACTCGGTAGTATCGATGGTTGGGAAGGACAGGTAAATGCTTGGCCACTTGATGAGGCGCTGATTGATTACGTTAGTGATGGTTATGAAGGTGAATACAATAGCCAAGACAATATCATCAATAGCGATAGCATTACGGTCGGTAGTATCAAACAAGATACCAGTACTATTACTCCTGAGCTATTAGCAGAAATGAATGAGATTGGTGGCAGTGAAGCGAATGTGACGACCGGCTACCATGCGATTGAGTTTATGCTGTGGGGACAAGATAACAACGGTGTTGGCGAAGGTGCAGGCAACCGCCCAGTGACTGACTATGTAACTGAAGCGGGTCAATGTACCAGTGGTGAGACGGTCAATGCAGATGCTGGTATATGTGAGCGTCGTGGCGCGTTCTTGAAAGCAGCGACTCAATTACTGGTTGATGATTTGACTGCAATGGAAGCTGAGTGGCAGCCTGAGAGTGAGAATACCTTACGTAGCGACCTGATGGCTCGCAAATACGATAATGGTCTACGCCAAATCATGTATCAGATGGGCAGCTTAGCATTGGGTGAGCTTGCTTCTGAGCGTATACAGGTTGCGTTTGTAACGGGCTCTACCGAAGATGAGCACGAATGCTTCAGTGATTTGACCCATCTAAGCTATGCCAACAATGCCCGTGGTATCCAAAATGTCTTTAACGGCAACTATAAGACAGTCTCTGGTAAGAGCGTTGGTGGTTATGGTGTTAAAAACTACCTCGTCGATACCAACAACAAAGAAGCGGCTGATAAATTGGCGACTGACTTTGCTAAGGTAGAAGCCGCCTTTAATGTGATCGTTGAAAAAGGTGAAAAAGAAGGTATCAAAGTTGATCAAATGATTGCCACCGCTGGTCAAGTAAGTAAACAAGGTATTTCAGCTGAAGAGCAAAATACCCGTCGTAGCTGGATTGAAAATAGTATCACTAGCCTACAAGAGCTGACAGCGGGTATCGAAAATGCGGCAAAAGCGGTCGGTATTGACAATTTAGATGCTGACGCAGGTTCGCAGTTTTAACCGATCACGAATTTACTGGCTTAACAGTGATTGACATAGTATTGATCGACATAGCATTGATAGATAATGCCTGACAAGTCGTTATAAGCTAATGAGAATTATTTTCATGGAAAAATAATTTAGGTATAATACACACGTTGTCGACTACCGTTGGCAGCGTGTTTTTTTACCATATTAAAATAGCCTGATAGGTCAGTACGTAATTACATTGCTGTACCTTATCGACTAGAAGTGAAACACTTTATAGCATGCGATTTTAATGGTTCTAGATTAGAACTAAGGTACTCTTTATGAACACCACGATGAACACCACAAATATCTTTAAAGCCAAAACCCCTGCCTCTTTTTATGCGCCTTTTGTCAGCAAAACCACCCTGTTAAAGCCAATGCTTGGTATTCTATGTGTGCTATCCCTTAGTGCTTGTCAGCCGACGGACAGTGTTTCTGATGACGTTTCTGAAAATGAAAAATCTGCCATTAATAATGGTGACAACCCAACGCTAACACCTGAACGCCTCCAAACCATCGAAACGCTCGCTGGCGTACCAATGCAGCAATTGGCAAGCTTTGATCCGCAAGAGGTCAAGCAAGGTGGCGATACAGGAATCAGTATTAGCAGCGCTGAGAGTTACTCTAAACCTTCATCAAACTTGACGGCATCACGAAAAGGGCATTTCTTTATTGGTAATGCGTTCTTTCGGCAACCCTGGGTGATTGCCCCTGCCAGCACCGACAGCCGCGATGGTCTGGGCGCATTGTTCAATGTTGCTGCCTGTCAGTCGTGCCATGTCAAGGACGGTCGCGGTCATGCACCGATGACCAGTGATGACGATGCTGATAGCTTGCTTATTCGCCTTGCGATGCCAGCGACCACCGATGAGCAGCGTCAGCAACTGCAAAACTCACTTATCGAAAAAGTCGTTCATCCTATGTATGGTGGTCAGCTACAAGATCGAGGCATCCAAGGTGTGCCTGCTGAAGCCAGAATTGCAGTCCAGTGGACAGACAAGCCCGTTACTTTTGCAGATGGTCATATCGAAACATTGCGTGCGCCCACCTTTAATTTAACCAAACCGGGTTATGGGGCATTTGATGATGATTTGATGGTGTCGCCGCGAGTGGCTTTACCGATGATTGGGCTTGGATTACTTGAGCAAATACCGGATGAAGCGATTAAAAAACAAGCGGTTGATAATAAAAACAGTACGAATGGCGATATCAGTGGCAAGTTCAATTGGGTCATGGATCCACAGACTGGCAAGCATGCTCTTGGACGCTTTGGCTGGAAAGCAGGGCAAACCAAGCTGATTACTCAAAACCAAAGTGCTTTTAATGAAGACATGGGCTTGACCTCAAATATACGTCCTCATGAATCCTGTATGCCGACACAGACGGCTTGTATGAATGCGACAACTGGGGCTGATGAGCAAGGCAATGGCAAGCCGCCCGTTGAAGTCAATGATGAAGTGGCTAAGTTTGTGGAGTTTTATACGCGAAATTTAGCCGTACCGCATCGGCGTGATGCTGACGATCAGCTAGTATTAGCAGGTAAAAAACGCTTTTATGATATGGGTTGCCAAAGTTGCCATACGCCAAGATATCAGTTGCCAAAAACTGACGATGACCATCTTGAGCAGCATGGACAAGTGATTTATCCTTATACGGATTTGCTATTACATGACATGGGTGATGATCTTGCCGATCGCACGATTGCTGGAAAATTACCCGCAAAAAATATCCAAGTTGAGTTTTTAGCGAATTCTTATGAATGGCGTACGCCTGCTTTATGGGGCATTGGTCTGGCGCAAACGGTCGATCCACAAGCGACATTTTTGCATGATGGTCGTGCCCGTACGTTGATGGAAGCGGTGCTATGGCACGGCGGTGAAGCCCAGAAGCAACAGCAAAAAGTACTCAAACTCGACAAACAAGGTCGTTCTGAATTGAATGCGTTCTTACAGTCATTATAGAGATAAAGTCATTTATCTATGCTAAATGACTGAATAATGGCTAAGAAAATAAGTAAGTGTTGATAAGGTTATCCGCCCAATCAAACACTAGAGACTAGAGCTTGTAAAGATTAGAATTTAAACCATTATTGATAATAATATTGAGAAATTTATGAAAATGAACCATGCTTTAGCGGTGGCCTTATCGGCCTTAAGCGCAGGCTTGCTGATCAGCTGTGTTAAACCGGCTGATGACAATAAAGCGCCAGAAGTAGATAGCCAAAAAGTTGCGCAAGACAGTGCGGCATCTACCAGCGCAGCAGAAAAAGATAGTAGTGGAGATAAAATTACCGCTGTCGATATTAGTGCCGAGACTGAAAAGACCTATTTGACCCATGTGGCAAATGACATTGTCATTCCAGCCTATGCGGATGCCGCAAAGCAGAGTGATTTATTGCATGATTTGGCACAAAAGCATTGTCAGCAAGCACCAGTCAGCGGTGACGAGTTGCAAGCACTGCGCGATCAATGGCTAGTGCTGGCACAAGCATGGGCAGGCGCTGAGATGATTAACTTTGGTCCAGCGACCGCCAGCATGAGTAATTTATATATCAATTACTATCCTGATGAGCGCGGTCTGGTACACAGTGGCGTTGCGGATCTAATCGCTGCCAATCCTAAGCTCACCGCTGAGCAATTGGCTAACGAGAGCGCCATCGTGCAAGGGGTGCCAGGATTAGAAGAAGCGTTATATGCCAATGACAGTCTGGATGCTGCTCAATGTGCTTATGTGATGAGTGCAAGCAGTGCTTTGAGCACGCGCCTAAAAGATATTGAGAAAAACTGGCAGCAAAATGCCACTAATCTATTAGCCACTGATAAAACGGCTGACAGCGATCAAGGATTGAATCAATGGTTTAATTCTTTACTCTCGTTGGTTGAGACCATGAAGTCTAATGCCATCGATCAACCGTTAGGCTTAACAGGAAAGGCAAAAGGTCATTTGCCAGCCGCTACCGCAGAGCAAAGCCGTGCCATTATCAATGCTAAATTGGCGACATTGAATGAAGCACTGACAGATCCCGTTTTGACAGCTATTTTGGGCAGCAATAATGAAAATGAAGTCGCGGATAACTTATCGACCGCGCTTGCTGATGCCACTACACTATTAGCGCAAATGCCAGAAGACTTAGGGACTGCCGATAAAGCCACTCAACAAGAGCTGTTTGATCACCTCACGACTATTACACGTATTATTAAGCGCCAATTGATTCCGACGCTGGGTATCCGTGTGGGCTTTAACAGTACTGATGGCGATTAAAAAATGCACTCTATCGATACTAAGACAGCAAAAAAATCACAGCCGCAGCCAGAAGATAAGCAATCTAATAATGAGCTGTTGGCAACATCAGCATTGACGATGCTTTCTACTATAATGGGTACCGTAGCGCTTGTCGGTATTCATCATCGTTATCGCAAGCAGCGTCAGGCTGATGCCCGCTTGCAGGATTATGTCGTAGGCATACGTTCGCAGTTGCAGTCGTTAACCTCTACACCAACACCCCAGCTAGCACGGTTTAGTTACGCTTGTCAGCAAGCCGCTACTGCATGGCAACACGCTTATCATTTATCGCTAGATGATAAGAATAATACCAACCATCATAGTGTCGCTGACTTTAGCGCGGCACATACCACCACCGTATTGACGCGACCCATTTGTTGGGTTAGCGGCGTGGCGTCTATGCCAAAAAATAGCGCCTTAGCAAATGATGATCAGCGTGCTGACAATGATTTTGGTGTGGTTGGTATTGATGCTGAGCGACAAATTGTTTGGCAAACGACCATGCCTGAACGTGTCCATGATATTGTCGTTCAGCCTGTGCTTAGTGATCAAGATAGTACGATGAAGAATCATAGCAGTCGTGACGTCGTGGTGATGGGGCGTCGTCCGAGCGAAAATTTTTGGGTATTAGACACAGCAACTGGACACGTGAAATTTGCCATTAACGCTGCAAACAACCGTCATTTTTATGGACACGCTTGTTATAGCTTAGACGGTGAATTGCTGTATGTGACCGAGAATGACACCATAAGTTTGGATGGTAAAATCGGTATCTACGATGCTTACGATAATTATAAAAAAATAGCAGAGTATGACTCGTATGGTATCGGTCCGCATGAGCTGATTATGCATCCTGATGGCGAGACGTTGGTGATCGCTAACGGCGGTATCAAAACCGAGCAAGCGTCGCGTGAAGAGCTAAATCTAGACAGCATGTGTCCTTCATTGGTTTACGTTAATCGTCATACTGGTGCTTTAATTGAGCAGATTATGCCTGAGCACAATCAAATGAGCGTGCGTCACCTAGCCATGCATGACGATGGAACGGTGATGATAGGTATTCAATTCCAAGGTGAAAAACATATTAATGTACCGTTAGTATTGACGCATAAGCGCGGTGATGCTGATTTTAAAGCGCTCATTATGCCCAATGATCAATGGCAGCGCTTTCATCAGTATATCGCCAGTGTAGCGGTCGATAGTGCGCGTAACCTACTATGCGTGACCACACCTATTGGCGGTTGTGCAGCGATTTATGATTTAAACACTCGCACCTTAATAAATGACGTTAGCCTACCAGATTGTGCAGGGGCAGCAGTGTTTTTGCGGCAAAGTACTAATAATACAGCCAATCATTATGAGCGATCAGGTTTTATCGTTAGTGATGGTCAAGGTCAATTGACCAGATTAACGATCAATGATTTATCTATACCAAACTCAGACATCGTCACTACAAATCAAGCTATCGTTAAAGACAGTCAATGCCATATGATGTCCTTTGATAATCACTTGCAAGCGCTCTGAGCATGAATGTACTGCCAGCATATCAGTCTCGCTTACTAGAAAAATCGATACAGCATTTGGCGCAAGCAGGTATTGAGCTACATATCAGCAAAAAGCGGGTGAAAAATATCAACTTTCGCTTAAAGCCACATCAATTACTGGTATCTGTACCACTATTTATTAGCCCAGCTGAAGCTGCGCAGGCTGTGATGAAACGCGTGTCATGGGCGATAGCAAACCATCCGCAAGTATTAGAGCAGTATAAACGGCAACAACTTGCTTTAGCGCAAGCTTTAACTGCTGATAGTACTTTGCTATTGTGGGGTAAAGAGCAACCGTTCACTTTAAACCATGATGAAAAGCTTGCCTATTATCGGCAACATCTTTCTGAAGTGATACCTGCATTATTTGCAAAGTGGCAACCGATTATCGGTGCGACAGCCAATGAGATACGCCTAAAAAAAATGCATACGCGCTGGGGCAGTTGTAATACGCGTGCGCGCCGAATTTGGTTGTCTGTGTATCTGCCTGCTTATCCTATTGCGTGCACCGAATACGTCATCGTCCATGAGCTGTGTCATTTACATCATGCCAATCATAGCCGTGCCTTTTGGCATACGGTCGCAACCGCAATGCCTGATTATCAGCATTGGCACGATATGCTGGCAGGGAAGACTGGAAAGCTAGATTAAACGATTTATCTAAATAATATGCATAATCGTAAGGCATGTCCTCATTTTCATCACCATCTTTAAAATGAGACACGCTCTAATAAGCCTGATATGATAAGAAATAACGATATAAATCGTGTCGTTTAAATAATAAGTTTGTCTACAGGGATGTCATATGGAAAACGTCAATCAAGCGGAATTTTGGCAGCAGCGTTATGAGCAAGACAGTATCGGCTGGGATATGGGACAGGTATCGCCACCGCTCAAAGCCTATATTGACCAACTGCCCGAATCTGCCAAAGAGCAAGCGATTCTGGTGCCGGGTGCGGGCAATGCTTACGAAGTAGGTTATTTACATGAGCAAGGATTTACCAATGTCACCTTGGTTGATTTTGCCCCAGCGCCGATTGCAGCGTTTGCTGAGCGTTATCCTGACTTTCCAGTTGAGCATTTAATCTGTGCCGACTTTTTTGAGTTATCGCCTGAGCAGTATCAGTTTGATTGGGTGCTTGAGCAGACGTTTTTTTGTGCGATAAATCCATCACGCCGTGACGAGTATGTGCAGCAGATGGCAGCGTTACTAAAACCGAATGGTAAGCTGATTGGTTTGCTCTTTGATAAAGACTTTGGACGGGAAGAACCACCGTTTGGCGGCACAAAAGCTGAATATCAGCAGCGTTTTGAGCAACATTTTGATATTGAAGTCATGGAGCCAAGCTATAATTCACATCCTGCACGGCAGGGCAGTGAGCTGTTTATTAAGATGCGTGTAAAAGCGTAATTTCGTGCTCAATATTTTTTCTAGCCTGTTTTTCTAACCGTTCATAGTAATAATCTGTCAGATAAAGCGTTGGATGCGCCAGTAATTCTTTTAACACTGCCATGCGTCCGACGCGATAATCGTCATCTGAGACATGCGCATACTCTTGGCGTACAGCGTGAGCATAGTGTTCATACTCCGACCAAGATGACCCTAAAATACTTAAGTCCATATCTAGTAAATAAGCGGCATCGCTGTATTTTTCTCTCTCTTTAGTTTCGTTTGACCATTTGTCAATTTGATGACTAGCCGTCATCATAATCAGCGCATAGATATGTTGGCATTGCTCCGCATTTAAATAACCAATTAATGACTCTACTGCATATTCTGCACTTTTAAGCTCGTTATCTGAGCGCGTCGGTTCATATATCACATCATGATACAACAGTGCTAACGCAATGATATGCGGCTCATGCAAATTAGCCTTAACCTGATCGAACTGTCCAAATAATTGCTGAATATGCTGCAAGGTATGATAAGCACGCTGCGGCTCGTTATAACGCATGGCGATATCCTGCCAAAGTATGCTCACTTGCTCTAGCGTGATATGGCTACTCATAGCGGATAAATGCTGCGTAAAAATCGTACCAAGCTCAGTATTTAGTTGCGACAAATCGTCCATCATTAACCTTCGTTTGATAACTGCTGGCAATTTACAACCAACACATTATCCTTTATTAGCAGCATTTTCAAAGGCTTGCTTAAACACTTTACCCAATAAATTGACATCATCGACGCGTGCGTAGTTCAAACGGGTGACAAAGGCAATATGACGATGCGGTCCTTGCTCAGCGAGTGGTATCGCGACGGCATTTTGGTTCTGCAGATGCAGCTGATCCAATGCCATTTCTGGCACCAATGTCGTCCCCATATTGGCAAGTGCCATCTGTATAAGGGTGTTTAGACTGGCATCTGAAAAGCTTGATTTCATCTGTGCACGGTCAAAATGACAGACAGACAGGGTTTGATCGGTCAAGCAATGCCCTTCGCCGAGCAGCATAAGATTGGCGGTAGCCAGCTCATCCGCGTTGATGGTCTTAAGCTTGGCATGCACATCATCTTTTGGGAATACGGCAAAGAAATCCTCGCTCCAAAACTCAAAGCTGTGCAAACCATCGACCGCATAAGGCAGCGCAATAATAGCCGTATCAATATGACCGTAACGCACTTGCTCTAGCAAACGCTCCGTTTGTTGCTCAACGATGGTCATACGAAACTCAGGATATTGAGCACGCAGGGCAGGTAAGACTTTTGGCAGTAGATAAGGCGCAATCGTTGGAATGATACCGACAGTCATCGGATACGCCAGCGGCGATTGATGGCTATGGGCGCGTGTGGTCAAATCATTGACTTCAGAGAAAACTCGCTGCGCCCGTGTTAAAATGTCTTCACCGATAGGGGTAATCAATACTTGCTTATTATTACGCTCAAAAATCTGCGTATCCAGTTGCTTTTCTAACTCGGCAATCCCCAAACTCAGTGCCGATTGTGAGATATTACAGTCTTCTGCTGCACGTTTGAAGTGACGGTGCTTGGCCACTGCTAAAGCAAACTCAAGTTGACGTAAAGTAATCATAAAACCTCTCTATTAATGGGTTTTTAACGTGATATATTATGCTGATTCATTTGGTGTACCAATTCGATATCCAAACTCGATGTCATCTTAACGTAACCTAACGGCTGTATAGTGACTGACGCATGCTCTATAGTGGCTTACGCATAATGCACTGATGATAAAAAGTAGAGAGAATAGTTTAACAAGTTTAATAAAACAAAACATCACATTAAAAACTTTTAACTGGATTAACGATAGAATTCGCGTATAGTTTGTCAGGTAGCCCAAAGCAGTAAAGGCTTAATAGAAACAATCATACCAAGAAATTTTAATCAACTTAACTATCAATCAACTATAAAGGAGCCAATCATGGCGTCTATTATCAATCAAGAAATCCCAGAATTTTCAGCTGATGCGTACGTTAATGGCGAATTCAAAACCATCACTTCAGAAGATGTAAAAGGCAACTGGGCAATCTTTTTATTCTACCCAGCTGACTTTACCTTTGTTTGCCCAACTGAACTTGAAGACATGGCGGCTCATTACGACGAACTTAAAGGTTTGGGCGTAGAAGTATACTCAGTATCTACGGATACTCATTTCACGCATAAAGCATGGCATGATTCTTCAGAAGCGATCGGTAAAGTACAATACCCAATGATCGGCGATCCTACTGGCCGTATCACTCGTGGCTTTAACGTCATGATCGAAGAAGCAGGTTTGGCTGAACGCGGTACATTCCTAGTTGATCCAGACGGCTTGATTCAAGTTGCTGAGATTCATGCTGGTGGTATTGGCCGTAGTGCAAAAGACATGCTACGTAAAGTAAAAGCAGCCCAATATGTTCGTGAAAACGATGGCGAAGTTTGCCCAGCAGCTTGGGAAGCTGGTCAAGAAACGCTAAAACCAAGTCTTGATCTTGTTGGTAAAATCTAACTCTTGATTTAACGAACTGGCTCAATACTTTAGATATTTGTAGTGCTGTATATCCTACTTTGAGTTAAATGAGCATTATAAATGAAGACCCCATCAGCATAAGTTGATGGGGTCTTTTTATGTCATTTATCAATAAATGTTTTTATTTATGCATCGTGATAATAAGTGAAGCGCTAAGCATGAGATTGTAGTTTATTTTTATCAATTATCTTATAAATCTCATCTTTTAAATGCAGTTTTCGTCGTTTCATCAGTTCAATTTCTTCATCGCGACTGGTGTGTGTCACCAAGTTTTTATCCAACTGATTAATCTGCTGATCTAGCTGGGTATGCTCATCAAAGATCGTCGCAAAATGACTGTCTTTTAGCTTAAGCTCAGCAATAATGTCTTTGTTATCTTGCCATGTATCAGTCTTTCTCATGTTGTCATCCTTGTTATGAAGCGCAAGTTTGCAGTAAGCATCCGCGCATGGTCGTAAGATTTTTTTGATGAATTGCTATGATTCTGAGACTTGATTTTATTAAGCCAAAACACTATTTAGCTCAATATGGATAAGACCTAATAGTAGCAGAAAGCTTCTTTGATAAACTTGCATAAAAGACAATCTGCAACGAGGGAAATAAGAGTTTTTCCTATTAGCCTCATTTGATTGTAGCGAAAAAACAGCATTGTTACCATGAGAATAATCCACATATAGATTAATATTTAATTATGAATTATAATTAATGATTGGTTTTATAAAACATAAGGTTTGAGTTTCTCAGCTTGCCGAAACCCTCAGAACCTATGATAATAGAGACATCAAAGGGCATAAACTTATGGCCTATAAGATTTTACATAAAATTATTAATACCAAATAGTCTATATTTGAACGAGCAACATGACAGTTGCCGTTACATATCCAGTAATGATGAGGAACAAACATGATAGATAAAAGTTTATTAGATGCCATCAAAAGTTATAGTGAAAAAATGACTCGTCCAATTACCTTCGTATTGGGTAGTGGCGAACATAGTAAGCGTGCTGAGTTGATTGATTTTTTGACTAAAATCGCTGGCACCACAGATAAAATCAATTTTGATGCAACAGCAACTGATGACAGCTTACCAAGTCCAATTAGCTTTAAAGTGGTCAGTCATGTCGATGGTGCATTGACTGATACGGGTATTGTTTTTAGTGGTATCCCCGGTGGTCATGAATTTACCTCGCTGATTCTGGCTATTTTGCAAGCCGGTGGTCATACGCTAAAATTGGATGAAAGTATTCAAAAGCTGATTAAGCGTTTTAATAAGCCACTACAGTTTCAAACTTACGTATCGCTATCTTGCCACAGTTGCCCAGAAGTGGTACAAGCGCTCAACCAGTTTGCACTATTGAACGATGGTATTAGCAACGAGATGATTGATGGTGCTCTATTCCAAGAGCAGGTTGATGCTAATAACATCCAAGGTGTACCAGCGGTATTCTTAAATGGTAAACCGTTTGCCAATGGTCTCATCGACATGGCCAAATTGATTGGAAAGTTGCAAGAGCAGTTTCCTGACTTGTTAGCAGAAGCTGATGACGATGCTGAGCAGTTAGAGCAGCAAGATGTGACGATTATTGGTGCAGGTCCAGCTGGTGTTGCCGCTGCGATTTATACCGCTCGTAAAGGCTTAAAAGTGACGATGGTTGCTGATCGTATCGGCGGACAGGTGAAAGACACGCAGGATATCGAAAACTTGATTTCTGTGCCTTTAACCACGGGTACTGAGCTATCAGCGAACTTTGAAAAGCATTTACGCGAATACGATATTACTTTAAAAGAGCACGTCAGCGTCAAAGAAATCAGTGAGACAGAAGATGAAAACTATCGCATTCATCTAAACACGGGTGAGACGTTTGAGACACGCAGTATTATCTTAGCGACGGGTGCTCAGTGGCGTAAGCTTGGTGTTCCGGGTGAAGAAGAAAACATCGGTAAAGGCGTGGCTTTCTGTGCGCACTGTGATGGCCCATTCTTTAAGGGTAAAGACATTGCTGTCGTCGGTGGTGGTAACTCCGGTATCGAAGCGGCATTAGATCTTGCTGGTATCGTGAAGCATGTGACCGTGCTTGAGTTCGCGGATGATTTAAAAGCGGATCAGGTATTGATTAACAAAGCCAAAGAGAAAGATAATATCGAATTTATCACTGGCGCAGCGACGCAAGAAATTAAAGCGACTGATGGTAAAGTGACTTCGATCGTTTATCAAGAGCGCAGCACAGGTGATACTCATGAGCGTGACTTGGCAGGGGTGTTTGTACAGATTGGTCTAGTACCGAACTCTGCGTTTGTTAAAGGCTTTGTTGATTTGAACCGTTTTGGCGAGATTGAGATTGATGAGCGCTGCCGTACTGATCGCAAAGGTATCTTTGCTTGTGGTGACGTGACCACTGTGCCATTTAAGCAGATTAATATTGCGATGGGTGAGGGTAGTAAAGCGGCATTATCAGCGTTCGAGTACTTGGTTATGCAGTAAGCTTTAAATGAATTTTCTACAAGTTTAGATAAAAACCCGATGCTAAGGCGTCGGGTTTTTTTGCTTATAAATATGAATTAAGTACTATTCAGCCAACACCCCAACCACCGAAAGTATCTCACCTGCTTCATCTTCTTTAATTACGCGAGTTTCTTCAAGTGCTGCCTCTCGCCAAGCCTGTAGATGAGGATCGTTTAACATCGTCTCACAATACTGTTTGGTCGTTGATTTCAATACTATGCCAGAGGCATCGGCATACGTTTGCAAACGTAGAATAACTGGTGCGAAAAAAGCATCAGCAGCCGTAAATGAACCAAACAAGTAGCCGTCTTTTGAGCGCTCTTTCAGGCAATCTTCGAATATTGTTTCTATACGCGCGATATCATTTAAGCAGGCATTGCTGGGTTGTATCTTCGCCGTCGCTCGAATGTTCATCGGCATCTCACTACGAATGCCCATGAACCCTGAGTGCATCTCAGCGATGATGCTTTGGCAATAAGCGCTATTTATTCTGTTGCTGGTATTGGTCTCAGCGTCAGACTTCTTCAATCCTGTCCAAAGATCTAATTCTGTCAGATAGTCATTGGCATGAATGGCAAGCGCTAAAGTATCCCAGACCGTGACTTTTTCATCATCTTGACCATAGACTAAAACTGGCACTTTGCCTGTTGGCGCATGCTCATCGAGAATGGCTGTTGCGGATGGATGAAACAGCTCAATCAGTTGCTCATCAAAATCAATATTAAAAGCTTTGAGTAATAGCCAAGCTCGTAATGACCATGACGAATAGTTTTTATTGCCGATGATGAGTAGCGGTTTTTGCATAAAAAGTCCTATTGAGCTGTATAAGTAGTACTTTATTATGTGCTCAATATTAAAAATTAACCAGTCTATAGTTCAGTAATTCCAATAAAAAACGCCCATCCAAAATTTGGACGGGCGTTTTTTCAACAGTAGCGATTATATTTAAATCACTATCAATCGTCTAATAAATCCATACGCTTGGCTGCTTCGTAGATACCTGTTGAGCGGTTGCCAGTACGGCAAAAGATCAGCATTGGCTGTTCAGCTTGATTAAAGAAATCAGCAAATTCTTCGACATGGTTTTGATTAAGCTCACTACCAGCGAAAGACACTTCTTTATAAGCAAGACCTGCTTTTTTAGCAGCAGCTTCAATCTCAGCGCTGGTCGGTTGGTTCGGCTCTTCACCATCTGGACGGTTGTTAATAATGGTTTTAAAACCATTTTCAGCAATCATAGGTACTTGATCAGGGGTGATTTGTCCGGTAATACTAATTTGATGGCTCATAAGAGCTCCTTTTTATTTTTTAGCGTAAAAACGAAACTTTTGCGCTTGGATTAAAATATTTCAATAGGGTATAGCGGTTTTTTACAACAAACCTTGCATCAATGCGCTTTGATACAACAATTTAGCACGTGCACCTGTCCCGCAAAACATCAATATCGGTTTAGGCATCGAGCGATAAAACGCCGCAAACTGCTCGACAGTCGCCATGCTCAAGCGCTCATCATCAAAGGGTAAATGATGATAAGTAAGGTTGGCTTTTGCCGTCGCACTGGTAAAGTCGTCGCTATTGGGCTGCGTTTCTGTCTCGGCATCAGGACGAATATTAAGCACGGAGCGATAGCCAAGTTCAGCAATCTTGGTGCATTGGCTTGGATAAATTTGCTTATAAATGGTTAAATTATCGGTCATAAGTAGCTTCGGTCGCGTATATTAAAAGACGTTTGGAGGTATAGTATTGTAGCTAAGAGCCATTGTATAAAGGCTGTACTTTAGGTATCTCTTCTAAAGGCTGTATTTTTTAAGGGCTTATACCAATTTAGCATAACACAGCTTTTATCATATCTATATTTTGTCACAGCATAATAATAAGTATGCTTGATTGAGCAACATATGTCTCACAGACCGATTAGATATCTTTTAGCGCATTTACCGCATCCATCGTGCTTAAATAAACTTGACCTGAGAGGGTGGTAATGACCGGAGTATGCTCGATAATGTCCATTACTGGCCCTTTAATAAAGCTAAAGTTTAAATGTTTATTTTGGTTCAACAGTTCTTGATTGAGGCTAATCAGCATCTCTTGTCCGGTCAGGTCAATGTGATTGACCGCTGACATAATAAGTATGACCTCATGCGCTTCTGGGTATTGCTGAGTGGCTTGTATGACCCTACGATGGACAGATTCACTATTGCCAAAAAATAAGCTCTCATCGATACGCAGCATTAATAAATTGCTAAAGGTCACTACATCGTGACGGTTTATATTGCGAAAATGCCCTGTGCCAGCTAGCTGACCAACCACAGCGACGTGCGGTTTACTCGATTGCCAAATGAGGCTAGCAAACGACACCATCAAACCAATTACTAAGCCTGTATTTAATCCAAATATCAATACGCCGATGAATGCCGCCAAAAAGCTGGCCGCATCTAGACGGTCGCGTTGCCATGCCGATTTCAAGGTTGCCATATCAATGAGACCGATGATCGATGCCATGATGGTTGCGCCCAATAAAGCGTAGGGCAGTGGTGCGAGTGCCTTGCCAAAAGCGATTAAAGCAGCAATCATGACCAGCACAGTTACTAAACTTGCAACTGGTGTTTTGGCCCCTGAGTCGGCATTGATAGCGGTGCGCGAAAAGCCACCAGCGACAGTAAAGCCTTGAAAAAAGCCACCCGCCATATTGGCAAGTCCTAGTCCAGTCAGCTCGCTATTGGCGTTAAAAGTCTCACCGCGCAGGCGTGCATAGTTGCTGGCGACGGAGCTGCTAGAGACAAAGATAATCAATGCCATCAAACCTGCGCTAGGTAATAAATTCAGCGCTTCATCGAAGTCTGGTACATAGGGCAGAGTAAAGGTTGGTAAGCCTTGTGGAATATTCCCAATCGTGGCCACGCCGTTCGTGGTCCAGTGTAAGCTGATGCTCAAAACAATCGCAATACCGAGCAAAATAAGCGGAAATAGTCGCTCAGCCCATTTGGCATAAGATACTGATAACCAAGACTTCCATAGCCATTTGCTACCGTAGCGATTGGCCACCAACAGTGCAAAAGCAATGACGCCAATAACTAAGGTTAGCGGATGTAGCTGGCGTGCATAAAGTTGCATGCTTGATAGATAACCGATTAAGTTATTTCCCGCAATCGGAATTGCGGTCAGATATTTAAGCTGACTGATAAAAATCAATACGGCTGCACCACTGATAAAGCCTGCTGAAACGCCGCGACTGATAAACTGCATAATCCAGCCAAGCTTGAGCCGCCCTGCTAGCCATAACATCGTACCAACCATCAATGACAGTAAACTTGCCATCAATATATACTGCTGAGTACCCTCTGTAGCATAAGGGTGCAGGCTGCTGGCTGTCATAATCGCTGTAATAGCGACAGGCCCTACTGCTTGCACATTACTCGATCCTATCCATGCATAGACCAACACGGGGACGATGGCCGCGTAGAGTCCATAGACGGGTGGTAATCCTGCCAATACCGCATAACCTAAGCTTTGCGGAATGACGAGCACCCCAACTACCAACCCAGCAACAACGTCAGTTGGCAACGCAGACAGCTGGTATCGACGCAACCAAGCAGGAATCAGACGAGCGGCAATAGAAGGCATAGCAATATGTCATCACAATATATAGTCAATCCTATATAAATCAGATATGGTGTCAGGCTCGCTTAGTCTACTATTTGTAGTATTTTCGCTTGCCTTCCTTGTATCTAAACTATATTGAACCGACTATAGTAGAAAAAATTGAATAAAAGAAAAGGTTAATTACAGCCAAGCGCTAAATTCATAAAGTTATGCTGAAAAATGACGCTAACAAGTGATGCTAAAAACGCAAGCCAACAAACTAGCTGTCAGTTTTGGCACAAAAGCGTTCATACAATAAATGTAACACCGCCAAGGCATCGTCGCTGGCAATACTATAATAAATTTGCTTGCCTTCGCGGCGGGTCGTCACCAGCGCATCTTTGCGTAGAATACCAAGCTGCTGTGACAAGCTTGGCTGACCAACACCGACTAAGCTTTCAAGCTCGCTGACGCAATATTCTCCTTGAGTCAACTGACATAAGAGTAATAAGCGATCAGGATGTGAAAGCGACTTTAATAATTGGCTGGCTTGCATGGACGCTTGCTGCATTTGCTCAGCAAGGTCTTTAGGGGCAAAGTCTGCTACGCTAGATGACGCATCATCAATGCTGGTAGTCGAGGTGCTCAATGCTGAAGTAGAAGTAGTCAGAGCAAGCTCCTTATATAAGACATAATAAAAAATTTAGGATTAATAGCTAAGATAAGATTAATTATCAATGATATTGCCACGGATAGCAAGTTATCATTATTTACATTATATAAATTGATAAAATGTTAAATCGTTGTTATATTGGTATGCATCGTTGATAAATATGTGGCGGTCAATACGATAAGCTGAAGCCGGTGCATATTATACTGAACAATTTATCAAAAAATAAAATATTCATCTAAAAGCAAAGAGGTAGCCATGCAAGTTCATTCATTCTTACATAGCGACACAGAAACTTATACTCACGTACTCGCGGACGTTCAACAACAAGTCTGTGCCATCATCGATCCTGTATTGGATTTTGATGCTAAGTCAGGGCGCACGAGTACTACTAGCGTCGATGAGGTGATAGGGTTCGTCCGCGAGCATGGTTGGGAGCTGGTTTATATCATAGAGACTCATGCGCATGCTGACCATATATCCGCCGCGATACATGTCAAAGACGCACTTGGCGGGCAGTTGGTCATCGGTCAACATATCACCGAAGTGCAAAAAATATTTAAGCAAATATTCAACTTTGATACCAGCTTTCGCACCGATGCCAGCCAGTTCGATATTCTAACGGATGAGGGCGATACTTTGGCGCTTGGCAATATTACTATTACGGTCATGTATGTACCGGGTCATACGCCGGCAGATATGGCCTATATTGCTACTGATGATGAAAAGACCGTGGTCTTTGTTGGTGATACTTTATTTGCTCCTGATGTCGGGACGGCTCGCTGTGACTTTCCAGGTGGGGATGCCAAGACGCTGTACCACTCAATCAAGAAGCTCCTTGCGCTCCCTGAAGATACGATAATATATCTGTGCCATGATTATCCAAGCAAGGGTCGCCAGCACTGTCCAACCACGACTGTCGCTGCACAAAAACTGGGCAATATCCATGTCAAAGATGGTATCAATGAAGCAGAGTTTGTGCAAATGCGTGAGCGCCGCGATGCCACTCTTGACATGCCGCGTCTAATTATTCCGTCGGTACAAGTAAACATCGATGCAGGTCATTTCCCAGAGCCAGGAGACAATGGTACCCGTTATCTCAAAGTACCGATTAATGTACTTGGGCAATAAGACAGATATCAGGATAAGTAAACATCAGAAGAAGCAAACATTATAAACATGCATAACGTTATGTAAGCACAATACGAGTATAAGCCATCATAATGCTAGTCTTTACCGTAAACACAGGGCTATATTACTCCTCTACCATTGAGTCTTCACACTTAAGGATTGAACCATGGAAATTAATATCGGCAGTACTGAGCGTTTACTACGTATCATCGCGGGTGTTGTGATTATCGGCTTGGGTTTGTATTTTCAAAGCTGGTGGGGCGTGATTGGCTTAGTGCCTTTACTCACAGGACTCTTCCGCTTTTGTCCTTTGTATAAAATGCTTGGGATGAATACCTGCAAGCGTTAAACAGTCGCTAGATTTATTGTCATAAATACATAATCAAGCATGGGTATTGGATACTTTGATTGACCAATACCCATGCTACTTGCATAGGAGTCTTATAATGAGTGAGCAAAACTCTCATCTGGTCTGCCCACATTGTCAGGCAACCAACCGCATACCAGCGGCCAAACTTAGTGCTGCGCCAAATTGTGGCAAATGTGGTCAGCTGTTATTAACGGGTAGTCCTCATGAACTAAACGCCCAAACGGTTCGTAAAGTCATTCAAAAAAATGAGGTCTTGACCATCGTTGATTTTTGGGCGAGTTGGTGTCAGCCGTGTCTAATGATGGCACCGCAGTTCAAAGCCGCAGCGGCTCAACTGCCACAAGTAGTGTTTGCCAAAATACAAACAGATAAATATGAGCAAGCGGCGGCACCTTATAATATTCGCAGTTTGCCAACCATGGTGGCTTTTAAAAATGGTAGAGAGATAGCACGGCAGTCAGGTGCGTTACCTAGCGATCAAATTGTTCAGTGGGTACAAAGCTTACATTCTTGAGTTTTAACGGATTATGATTATAAAAAAGCCAGTATGCTTATTGCATGCTGGCTTTTTTCATAACAAACACTATCTAAAGTCATCAAAGGATTGAACAGTTAAATATTATTTATCAAACTTAACTTATTAAATATAATCTATTAAACATAACCTATCACGCATTACTCGCCATAAATCTTAACACCATTGGCAAAGCTACAACGCTGAATGCGGGCGGATTGAATGATGGCATCACGCTCGCCATAGAGCCGTGATAATTTTGCATCGCGCGCCTTGGTATTGTTGCTTTTGCCAACGCCAAAGCTAATATTAGGGGAGATGCCCCAACGTCCCGCAGAAACCCCAACCCCGACACCTGAGGCGGATAAAGTTGATTGTTCGTTGCGCGCCGCATCGACATAGCGATTGACGCGGGTATATTCTTGACTAAGGGCTTGGCAATCGTAACTTTGATACGTACTTGGTGGCACATATTGTGGCGTGACATTACCCGTCGAGGCACAGCCTGAGAGACCAAAAATGCCAGCTGTCGCCAGTAGTGTCGCTGCAGTAAGAGTTTTCATAGTGGCTCCATTAGGCTAGGTTGAGGCGATTGTATTTATGTAAGATAGCAAAAATAATGGGATTAAGATATTGAAAATATAGCAATTATTAAATATTTTCAATGCTAGTAATATAAGTATTTGTGCAATCAAAATATGATATGTTTATTAAAATAAGTTACTAGGTTTAGCAAAGGCTAGTACCACAATGCCCACATACGCCGCTCCAGCAATAAGAATACCGGTCTTTCTTTGACTAGATGTGGCGTTGTTATTAAACGCTTTGATACTGGCACTGATAGCCGCAACGAGTAAGATTACTTTTGCAAATACCCATTGTATGGGTGCATTGGCACTCATCAGCTGCATTAGCATGACTGCCCCTGACACAATAATGAGGGCATAGAGAATGTGCGAAGAGATTTTAACCACGCGTGGCGCTTGCTTGTTTGAGCTTAATACCAAATAGCTCTGATATAAAAACAGTGCAATGAGCAATACAGCCATGAGCATGTGTAGATGTTTCATGAGATATTCTTTCCTTTAAAGGTGCAGTTTCAGCGCTTACTGGTTACATATAATGATGGTATGGAAAACACTATCTTCGCAATAGTTCGTTATTAGCCCTTGTTTTGTCCAGCACATAACGGACTATCAGGGCTTTGACCTTGCCATTCTATTGGGGTATAAGCATGAATCGCTAAAGCATGGATTTGACCGCCTTGCGAGGTTAATAAGGAGTTTGCCAGTCCATATACAAGCTGATGGCGTGCGACCAATCTTTTGCCTTCAAAAGCATCACTAACAATCGTAAGCTTAAAATGGCTTTCTTTACCATCAAAATAACCAGAATGATTCATTGACTCATTCAACAATTCTATATGTTGCGGCTGCAACGCTTGTAGCTCAGCATTGAGCGCATCAGCAGTCGGTGTTTTACTCATAATAATCTTTCCATATATTTTGCCTAATAGTACTTGGCGGTATCATACTTAGCAATTTGTGAATTGCAAATAATGCCCATTATAGCAGACGCTATTAGCGGTAAAACCTGCTATTAAGTGGCGTGTGCCTGTAAGCGATTACACTTTTGAGCTATCCTGTTTCTAAAAAATATAGCTATGAAAGATATTCTTTTTAACATACTGTCTTTAATGACGATAAATAATAGCCAGTCATGGCAAGTAGCGGCATCTGTTAGCTATCAGCATAAAAAAGCAGAGCACAATTGATAGCCTGTACTCTGCTTTTATAAGTAACAATCATTATAAGTAACAGCCATTTACTCAAAGCATGAAATCTAACAATCTTGTTAGCGACGCGCTTTTTGATAAAGCGGCATCACTTTAGGCATTAATGATTGCAATTGAGCAATACGATTGCTGCTTGTCGGGTGAGTGCTTAAAAACTGCGGTGGCTCACCTTGACTCGCGCTTTGCATTTTTTGCCATAAGGTAACCGCTGCTTGCGGATTATAGCCAGCACGTGCCATTAACTCTAGACCAATCTGATCGGCTTCAGCTTCTTGTGTGCGACTGTGTGGACGGCTCAGCCCCAAATCCCCAGCAACGTTTGCTAGCTCAGCTTGACCTTGTGACAGTCCAAAGATGCTAGCAGCCACGCCGATACCAGTCTGTGTCGCATATTGGCGTGAGAGACGTTCACGTGAGTGCTCACGCAGCGCATGTGACATCTCATGACCCATAATAGCCGCAATCTCGTCATCGGTGAGATTCAAGCGGTCAATGATACCCGAGTAAAACATGATTTTACCACCCGGTACCACAAAGGCATTCAGCTCATTAGATTTGATCGTATGCACTTCCCATTGCCATTTCGCCGCATCTGGACGGTAGACGCCGACCTGACCGACCAAACGATTAGCGATGTTCTTTAAGCGATTAAGCTGAGCTTTATTGGTATCTAGTACGCCGCGCGCTTTTGCTTCTTGCAACGTTTTGGCATAACTCTGTGCAGACAGCTGCAAAACTTGCTCACTAGAAACCAGTAATAGCTGCTGACGGTCAACGCCAACGGCCCCAGTACTGGTGGTGCTGGTACAGCCTGTCAGGGCTAGTGCCGACAATGAAGCGGCCATCACGGTGCTGATCAGTAATTTTTTCATAATAAACATCCTCGCTGTAAATGATAAAAAGTAAAATAGAACAAAGCGGCTATTAATAACAAAGTGACTGTTATCAAAGCGGCTATTAATAACAAAGTGATTATTATCAAAGCGACTATCGTTGAAACAATTGTCGTTCAAATGACTCGTATTAAATTTTTTTGTGGAATAAAGAGTCAAAGCAGCAAGTAAGGCAATTTTTTATTAATGTTCTACCTATGCTTGCTACGCGACCTCAACAGTAAAATTTTACCCGAACTGTCATTAGGCATAAGTATAATAATGTTACTAAGGCAAAACCAATGCAGGAAAAGTAACAATACAACGTAGGATTGTAAGTGAGAGGGACGTTGACACCAACAAATCTATTTTTCGATACTAACGTCTATAAACTTGATAGGCGGCATAAATCTCAGTCAAAAAATAGTCTCATAGGTAATGAGACACTACCTACAAGGACAGAGCTTTAGATTTTTAACATTATTGTGAAAAATAATTGATATTATTTAAAATAAATAATTATTTCTAAATCAATTATTTATGATAATTACATCAATAAATAGCGAGTTAAAGACATACTATTGGAAACAAACGTTAAAAATAAGGTTGACAGGGTTAGAATATCTGATAGAATAGCCAGCCTATCGAGACGGAGTTGTTGTTAACAACACTACAATTCGATAATCAGCGGGAATAGCTCAGTGGTAGAGCATAACCTTGCCAAGGTTGGGGTCGAGAGTTCGAATCTCTTTTCCCGCTCCAAATATGGCTTGAAAAAGCATCAAGGCCTCACTTTATTGTGAGGCTTTTTTTTTGTCCTGATTTTAAGGGTTGTCATTGTTTTTTAAGAATATTTCGATGACATGCCAAGTTACTATCGACGGAATTCACGACATAGATTACTAAAAGTTGTAGCGCCAAAACTAAGTTACAAAAGGTGGTCAATTTGACACATTAGGCTCAGTTCAATCATGCATAATTATATAGATCGTTTAAACGAATATAACAACAAATAATCCATCTATAAATAATGATGATAATAAGGAATAATTATGCAAGAATTCAAACATAGAGCATTTAATGAATTATTTGATCTGTCAGGAAAAACCGCAATTGTGACAGGTGGTGCAAATGGTATTGGTAAAGCAACGGCGTTACGTCTAGCACAAGCTGGGGCAAATATCGCTATTGCTGATTTAAAGTTAGAAGATGCAAAGGCTGCGGTCAAGGATATCGAAGTGTATGGTGTCAAAGGCTTGGCAGTCGAATGTAATATCTTAAAAGATGAAGATTTGGTCGCTATGGTAGACAAGGTCGTCGCTGAATTTGGCACTGTCAATATTTTAATCAATAATGCTGGTGGCGGCGGCGGTGGTCGTGAAAACCCAGCCACCGCATCGGTCGATGATATTCGCCGTGACTTTGAGTTAAATGTGTTTAGTGGCTGGCGCTTGTCTCAATTATGCGTGCCACACATGAAAGCGTCGGGTTATGGTTCGATTGTATTTACCACTTCGATGTCGAGTATCAATAAAAGCCCGAACATGAGTGGTTATGCAGGATCAAAAGCGGCTGTCAATCATATGGTGGCGAACTTGGCACATGATTTTGGCCCTGAGGTACGCGTCAATGCGGTTGGCCCTGGTGCCACGCGTACTGATGCGTTAAAAACCGTACTAACACCAGAAATCGAAAAGAAAATGCTAGAGCATACGCCGATTCAACGTTTGGGTGAAGCCGATGATATCGCTGGTGCTATGCTGTACTTTGCCGCACCACTATCTGAGTGGGTCAGTGGTCAAACCATATTTGTGAATGGCGGCGGTGTGCAAACCTTAGACTAAGCTTATCTGCATATGAAAGTATTTAAACCATGATGTTAAAGCTATAGTAAATAGTAAAAGAACTGTTATGAAAAGCGTCATCCAACGTATAGTTGGGTGACGCTTTTATCGTTTTAAGCCTATGTTCTACGATAAAGGTGCTGGCGCATTGATAGGCTGTATCTTTCAATTGACTGAATATGCTCAATTGATGATATTCAAGTTATTCAAAGCAAATATGGGCAACCTCATTGCAAAAGGTTTGCTTGCCATTTTTGAAGCCTGCTATGGCTTGAGAATTGATTCTAATCGCTTCTACCGCGTCTTTCGCTTCTAATATGACTAGGGTAGCCGGTGCTCCTACTTTAATCTCCGTTTGCCGTGACGAAAGCTTCGCTGCATTTTTGCTAATCATATCGAATACCTCCGCTATCTGCTCATCTTTTGCTAATTGAGTGATATTGGCATACATATTTGCCATTCTAATTAGTGAGGCATCACCGTAAGGCGTGAAAGCATTTAAAATATTATTGCTAGAAATAGTCGTATTGATGCCCATTGCTAATAGCTCATTGGCGTTGACCATGCCTCTAGGAATGAGCGTATCATAATCACGTCCATTCAAAAATATGTCGGTAGCTGGTAACACGGTCAAGGTAATGTCAGCGAATTTAAGTAACGCAGCCATTTCAATACGTTTGTCTTTGTCCATCGCCGACAGTTTAGTCACATGACCAATAGATATGCGACCTTGATAATGGCGCTTGATGGTTTCTTCAACCAATTTTGGAATGCTCGAGCCTTGTGGATCCAGATCAAAATCCAGATGAAAATCAACATCGACGTCAAACTGCTCAGCCAAATCAAACAGCATTTCAATATGCTTGTGAGGATTCTCATCTTTGTATGGACATCCGCCAACCAAATCAGCGCCTTGCGACAATGCCAGTTTTAGTAGCTCATAAGTATGCAGGTCATTGCTCAATCCTGATTGCGCAAAGGCGCAAATCTCTATATCGATGGCAAATGCATAGGTATCGCGGGCTTTTTTGATGGCATTAAAGGCACGCATCTCTGTTTTTGAATCTGTTTCAACAAAGGTGCGCAGACCAACGGTGCCTTTTTTAATCGCCATCTCAATCACTCGTGAAGCACGATTAAACACATCTACTTCCGTAAAATCCTTTTTAGCCTTACCTGTTTCTTCAACAGCCTCGTTTAAATCACCTTGCTCTATAGTACAGCGATCAAGGATGCAGGCTTTATCAAGGTGAATGTGGCTCTCATAGAATCCTGCACAGACAAAGTAACCTTTAGCATCGTAAAGTGCTCTTGGCGCATCATCATGTTCAGTTTTTTTTGCAACGTCGTCAATACTTTCAATATAAGCGCCATTTATACTGATATTAACCAAGTTTTTATGATTGGGTAATTGGGCATTTTTTATAAGTAAATCGGGCATCATTTTTCCTTGTTTCTTTGCTTGGAGTGATTCAACGATCAATGGCATTTTAGTGTCAAGAGTGGGGGTTTTAAGCTTTAAATCCGCATGACTATTCGATGTTTTTATTTTTTCCTACTCAACGGTCGTTTTTTGTTCATGAGTGGTTAGGGGCAAGCGTCATCGAGTCTAATATATGGAATATAATGACCACCGCTACGGTATGTAGACTTTGTTTATAAATAGACTATATGGTTTTTACCAAAAAACATACTTAGTTATTGATATTTTATTGTTATAATTATCTTATAAATTTTTAGTGTACGTTAAGATATACTAATAATAAAAAAGAGTAAATAATAAGCTAAATTTAGCTTCATAGCTTGAAACTACGAAGGCATTTCTGTGATGGAATGACTTCATTTAAATACAATCAGATAAACAGGAAAAAGTATGTCAAATATCGATGAGTCGTTACAAGAGTTAATGAATCTTGATGGTGCAATGGGTGGCTGTATCGTCGACTATATGTCAGGCATGGTACTTGGTATGGCTGGCGGCGGCGTTGACTTAGAACTTGCAGCAGCAGGTAACTCGCAAGTGGTAAAGGCGAAAGTAGCAACGATGAAGTCATTAGATATCAAAGGTGAAATCGAAGATATGTTGATCACCTTGGAGTCTCAACTGCACATCATCCGTCCTACAGCCAAGCATGAAGACTTGTTTATTTATTTGGTGCTTGATAAATCAAAAGCCAATCTTGCATTAGCCCGCCGTAAGGTACAAGCGGTAGAAAATAAACTAGAGGTATAATTCGGTTGGTCGTGTTCAAAAAATGAGTGATTTATCAAACTCTCCTTGTTGCTTATCGCGCCTTAAACAAGACAAGACTGGCAACAAGGTCAAATTCGTTATGTACGTACTGTACATAGCGAATTATTATTTTATAAGCAGTAGGAATAACTTAACGAGCGTGAGCCGTTTTATCAAGTGGTGGCAAAATGAAGTGTATTGCATACGTCAGTAGAGTGCCTATCAGTGATCGTACTATTCGAATGCCTACTGGGTTATCAGACATCGTTAGCGTCTCTCGTAAGCATAATCCAAAATCGCAAATTACGGGTATCATCTCTTACCGTGACGGTCAGTATCTGCAAGTGCTAGAAGGCCCTCATCTGGAAGTAGACAAGTTAATGAGTAAGATAGCTTCTGATCCTAGACATGAAGATCTTTGGGTGTTTTTGGATGTGCGCGTGATCAAACGCAGCTTTAATAATTGGGCTGTGAGCGTGTTTGATTTTGTGGATCAAGGCAACTTTTTTAATGCGTTCATTGAGAATAATAGCGCTGTGTTAAACAGCTTTAATGAGTCTCAACAAAGACGTATTCAACCGTTTATTGATATAAAAAAATCTGATACGGTGCCTGAAAAGTATTATGAAGGTAAAGATTTAAGATTGCTGGCATGGCCTGATCTCAACAATGAAAGCCAGCCGCAAATGATTATGAACCTGTGTATTAAATTGACTAAAAAGCCTTATTCGTTTAATGCACTAGCGGATAGTGGTGATTTTGGCAGCCATCATCAAGTCACACAGATTATCAGAGAGTTTGATCGTTTAGGTTTATTGAGTGTCACAGAGGCAGCACCGATACACGAGCAAACCGTAAATGAGAAAAAACCTAATAAATTTTATGGTGCGATCAAAAAATTCTTAGGAATGAGGTAAAAAATTGAATTATCAGAAGCTAGCAATCATTGGTGAAGTAGGTGCTGGAAAAACTCGGTTGGTCAAGACATTAAGCGAGATAAGCCCCATCGAAACAGAAGCAAAATCTAGTATCGATATCGGTAAAGAGTATACGACGGTCGGCATCGATTATGGACGCATCACTCTGTCTGACGATATGGCACTAGGTATTTACGGTGTGCCAGGTCAAGAGCGGTTTTCTTTTTTATGGGAGTTTGTCAATCAGTCGCTATGGGGATTGCTCATTTTGATTAGATATGGCGAGACACCCGATTATGCCAATTTAGATAAGCTGTTACACTTTTTTGCACCAGAAAAAAATCAGACCACGTGTATCATTGGCATCACTCATTGCGAAGATGCTGACAAAGATAGTCTTTCAGCACTGGGACAAGAAATAAGAGTGATGTTGATGCAGCATAACGTGGTGGCACCTGTGCTCCATACAGATCCTAGAAACAGAGAGTCCGCCGTGTCTCTGTTGTCATTATTTAATACCCTTAATAATCAAGACTAATGCCAGATATGACTATGTTAAAAGAAAAATTAGACGAAAAATCACCAGCAAAAATAGCGTTATTAAGCCACATGAAAGCATTGTGTGACGCCAATAGAGAAGTCATATTGGTTAGCTTATGCACCACAGATGGCTTTCCCATTAGTTGCTTTTCGATCAGTGAATTGAGCAATCAAACGGACAAGTTTGCAGCGATGAGTAGTACGCTATCAGCGCTGAGCGATTCATCCGCGAGTCAAATGAAGCAGGGCAAGTGCGACATCACTATTGTCGAAGCCACTGCTGGAAATATGCTATTTGTCAAAACTGACTATATCGGTAAGCCGTGTGTATTGACCGTGGTAGCGCAGAATAAGATGGCACTAGCAGAAGCAAGATATAAGACCAAAAAACTAATTGGTGTCATTTCTGCTATCACTGAGTAAGGCGCACAAGTAACCAAGATTGTTGGATTCGTCAGGCTATAAGCGATAATTCGACTGTGATAGACATGTGATATTATTTGCGTGATCAAATATCGACATTGTATTCAGATATCGACACTGTATTCAGATATCGACACTGTATTCAGGTATCAACCTTGTATAAAGGTAATGCCCTGACCTTTGACGACCATATCTACCAAAAACGCACCATTAGTGGCATTAATTTTGGCATGAATCCTATGCTTAAGCTTTCTGCCTTCTTCGTCCGTCAGCTTTAGGTTGCTGGTTGTGCCCAGACCATATTGTAAAAATTCATGATTCTCCAAATCTGCTAACGTCTCAAGTAATCCCATTCTGCTCAGATAATCGGGACTGGCACAGAGTGAATAACGAATCAGCGCCAGCCGTTTTGTTTGGTCGCTGGAATCTTGCAGCTCTTAATGCGAACAGCGAGCTCATACCCTTCTTCGATCAAGTCAATGTCGATCAGGAAAATCCAACTCAACGTTTAGGACGGGACAGCAGTGCTGTATCTATCGGTGATGGCGCGTAATAAAGAGTTTTTACAACACATTGCATAGAGGCTTGTCGCATATTAACTATCGGACAAATAGGCTGAATTTGTGCTGTTGGTTCTATTCTAAAATGAATGGCTCTATTCTGAAGTAAACGGTTCTGCTGTGGCTATTTGACGCTATGTTTACAGTGTTATTGTTCTGAAATTTAGAGGAGTTAATTACAGTAAATAAATTTTTTTGAGAGCTTATTTTTTATAACTTGTTATTTGCTAGCTTAATACACAAAGCACCACTTAACGGATTGTTGAGCGGTGCTTTTTTGAGTCAAGATATCAGTTTTAGATAGTGGTTTTTTAGGTACTAATTCTAACGATACCGAGCTTAAAGATACTAAGCTTAAAGATACTATCAAGGATAAATAGTTAGGCTTTGCTTTTTTTACGACCCATCAAGCTATTAGCTACCCATGCTGGACCAATTAATAAGAATTGTAAGTCTTCAAAAAATGAGGGTTTTTTGCCTTCAATTTTATGACCAATGAACTGTCCAATCCAAGCAACCACAAAAACAGCTGCCCAAACCTTAAAGCCCCATGGTAATAATGTCATTACTGACAAACAAATAAGAATAAACATTCCCATAGCCAAGAATAACGGCGTGGATAGACGCATATAAAATAACAATACCAACGCGCTAAGTACCAAGGTAAACCAGACTGATAGCGACATGCCCATGCCTAACAGGCTGACAAATATCGTGGGAACGCATAGCCAATGGATCTTCTTATTGAGTAGGTTTTGATGACTGACAGAATATTCACTAAGCCATTGCTCAAGTGTGCGTTTAGACAGGCGTTTTTGCTGAGTACGAGACATACTAACCTCCATGTTAGTAGATAAATTGAAAAATCTCTCCTATCAGTTGTAGCATTAATTGAGCCAGTCCACCACATTATCTGATAGACGCCACAGTCAAAACCTATAACGTTATCAACATGTTTGCCAATATCTGCGAGCTCTTTGGTTTTATTCTTTTAAGATATCACCACTTATGACCATACAAGATAAGCGTTAACCTTGTTCACTGCGCTGCCATTCATACAAACCAATAAAGGCGTTTATTTGATATATCATAGTTTGAATGGCAAAAATGTAATTGCCTGACATTAGATTGACGATGAGCCAGACAAAGTTAACGATAATCCATAACCACCAGTTAAATGAATAGCGCAAAATCATCGCGGCTTGTGCAGTAATGGAGAGGACAAAAGCAATGACGTTGATCCAAAAGAAGGAAATAAATCCTAGGAATTTACTATTATCATCTTCAACCACTGCATAGCCATAGCTGGCTAGTAAATTATTTACCGTGGGGAAAAGTGCGAGACCAATAATAATAAAGGCGGCGGTAATCAACCAAACCGCTTTGCTCGCCGCCTTTGGTATCATGTCGCCATCAGGATCGGTATGTTTTGACCAATAAAAAATACCGTAGACATGGGTGAAAAAGTTAAAGAGCGGCGCGAGCATCAAACCGACTGCACCAGACGTCGCCTGCACGACGACTTCTCCCGCAGTCGCTGCCATTCCCAGCCCGTTGCCCATGACGTTTTTGCGAAATGATAGCGAAGCCACACAGACCAAACCAACGAAAGACACGCCCAAATAAAACATATCAAGCGTGGTGTGTTCTGTTGTGAGCCAAAAACCTGCGGATAAGGCTATCATCCCGCAAATGAACCAAGTGACAATCCATTGCATCGCCCACTTTCCAGTAATATTATCTAATAGCTGAATACGCATAAAGCCTTTTTCCTTAAAGTATTAAAACTACAATGAGTTCTTATTTTATTTTTTAGTATCATATTATTTTTGTATTATCGCTATTCTTGCCATCGCTATTTTTACCATCTCCTCTATCTGCCATAAACATACTGATCGATAAGCAGCAGCGCTTGCTGATAGCGCGCATCGTAATCTGGCTGATCAACCATATGTGGTTTGATATCATGACGAGCAAAAATATCGACAAGACGTCGCTCAAAGCGTCCACGCGCCTCAGGCGTGCCCAATGAGCGCATACCATCATCAATCCACGGCGTATTGTTATCCAGCATAATGGTATGATCTAAGCGAAACTCATCGATACAAGCCGCCACAAAAGGATGGCTGCGACCTTCATATTCTTCACAAAATGCTTGAGTGGTCACAAAATCGGTATCAACGATGGTGACAGGAGCGGTCGCATTAGCCGCCACATCTCTTATAGCTTGAGCATGCTGAAGGGCAATCGGACCATAGTCATTATATTGTAGACCGACTTCACTACCGCCCAAATCTGTACCGACATATAAGCGTCCCATCTCTAAAGCAAAGCTGGCGCCATAATAATTGGCCAGTTTATGCACCAATGTGGTCTTACCCGAACTTTCGCCGCCAACAATCGCCACCGTTTTGGTATAGTCGCCGCGCGCTTGCGGGTGAATAGCTGACCAATGCGCGACTGGATTACGAGCGATGGCATAAGAATCAAACTCAGGCTGTAACGGGGTCGTGACGACTGGTATCGATAATCGCTCATAGACATCACTCTGCGCCAATGGGTGGTTTTCTGCGACAAACAAGACTGTATCTGCTGGTAAGTCGAGCGCTGTCGTCAAACGTTGTAGTTTGGCATTGCTGGCAGGAATGTCGATTGTCACATCGACGAAGCTATCATGTAGCGGCAGCTCAATCTCATGAGTGGTATGAATTTGGATAAATGGTAAATCAGCACACGCCATCTGTAGCCAACGTGCTTTGTCTTGCAAAGTAATGTCAAAGTCTGGATGCGGTGCTGGATGCGCCATAATGATAATATGCAAGGTTTTCGTTTGTCCTGCCGCAGCCAATATACTGCGCATTTGACCTAAATGTAGTGGCTCAAAATGTCCAATCATCAAGCCTGACTCGTACATAGCTTTCCTTAATTTTTATTCATGCTTCATCGCACTAATTTTATCGATAGACTGCTGGAATATCTGTTATTTACCAGCATGTTATAAAGGTTTAAGGCGATTTACAGGTAGGTTATTGTAAAGGGGTGTTTTTTTATATGACTTTTTTCTGATAAAAATATGACCAAGTTATTAATTTAACTGTGATTGTTTGACTATCTCACCATTTCTGAAGTTCCATCTACACAATATCTATGTGCTGAAAATGGCTAAATATTGGATTTGTAACAACATGTGTAATATGGCAGCAATAAAGCTAATTGTGAAACATTTTGAAATAACTATTTAAAATCAGCAGTTTATGAGGTTTTATGACAGATTAGGGCAAGCTTGGTTAGCATAAACTCACAAAGTACGTCTATACGTTCAACAGATAAATATTAAATAGTTGCTATACTTATTCATAAGTTAAGAAGGCTAAGTAGTTTCCTGACTAGAATCGGAAAAAAAGCATAAAAATAGAAGAAAAAAAGTAAAAAGCAGAATTTTAAATAACAATAGAAATGATAGAGAGGTATTTGATTTGGCTAAACTAGCAAAACTACATCGCTCACAGAACAATCGCATGATAGCAGGTGTGATGGGCGGCATTGCCGAATACGTTGGTTGGTCACCAACTTGGGTGAGAGTATTATTCGTGATTATCTCATCTTTGAGTGCAGCAGTACCTGGCATCTTAATTTATATAATTTTATGGATAATCATGCCAAAAGCGACTAATGCCTCTTACCAGTAAAGTTATTTCATATTTGCTCGTATCTTTTTAACAGCTTAATAGCAGTTTAACAGCTTAATAGCAGTATCGTTTTAATAGAATTACTATAGAAATTAGTTCAGATAGATTTTTACCAAAAAAAGAGAATAGCAGTTCGACTAAAAAACAAAAAGCCTGACTCATCAGGATACCAAAGACATACTTTTCCTCCTGCCCAGATGCTCGCGCATTTGGGTATTTTTTTATCTGCTACTTTTGTGCCTCCTATATTGCAGCAGTTTGATTATAAATGAGCCTTATAACGACTCGTTTAGGTCTGTAGCATAAATTTAATTGATGTAAATATAGATAAAATAGTCAATTTTTAGTAAGGTGAGCAGGCAAATAGAGTTGTTGCCGAATAGGCTATACGAGTGCTATCAAAACTTTATTTATAAATATCCATTCCACAGTGGCTTTACTATGAAAACCCAAACTATGACATCCCAAGCGACAACTCCGATGATAGAAAATACAGACCCTCAACCGATGACGTTTCAGGATTTAATTCTAACCCTACAGAATTATTGGGCCGATAAGGGCTGCGTTATCTTGCAGCCTTATGATATGGAAGTCGGCGCGGGTACTTTTCACACCGCGACATTTTTACGCTCGTTAGGTCCTGAGCGTTGGAATGCTGCTTATGTGCAGCCATCACGTCGTCCAACTGATGGTCGCTACGGTGACAACCCCAACCGCTTGCAGCATTATTATCAATTTCAAGTGGTGCTAAAGCCAAATCCACCCAATATCCAAGAGCTGTATTTGGACTCGCTAAGAGCCATTGGTATTGATCCATTGGTGCACGATGTGCGTTTCGTTGAAGATAACTGGGAGTCGCCAACGCTGGGTGCGTGGGGATTAGGCTGGGAGATTTGGCTCAACGGTATGGAAGTGACGCAGTTTACGTACTTCCAGCAAGTAGGCGGTCTTGAGTGCTTCCCAGTGACCGGCGAGATTACCTACGGTCTTGAGCGCTTAGCAATGTACGTGCAGGGTGTTGACAGCGTTTATGATTTGGTGTGGGCAGATGGTGAGTTTGGCCGCGTCACTTATGGCGATGTCTTCCATCAAAACGAAGTTGAGCAATCGACCTATAACTTTGAGCACGCCGATGTGCCAATGATGGGTCAGATGTTTGACTTTTATGAGCAGCAAGCAGATAAATTGGTTGCCGAAGGTTTGCCATTACCTGCCTATGAGATGGTACTAAAAGCCTCACATGCTTTTAATTTACTCGATGCTCGTGGTGCGATTTCAGTGACCGAACGTCAGCGTTTTATCCTACGTGTGCGTACGCTTGCCCGTAAGGTTGCCATTGGTTACGTTGAAGCACGCGCAAAATTGGGTTTTCCATTGGCAGATGAGGCGCATCGTCAGGCGGCGCTTGATAAGTATTTGCCAAAAGAAGAAGCCGCTGAGAATACAGCTATCGATAACAATCAATCTACTAATAACAATAAATAGGAGCATCCCATGAGTACCATTTTATTTGAACTGGGGTGTGAAGAGCTACCTCCAAAAAGTCTAAAGTCACTACGTGATGCGCTACAAGCGAGTGTCACTGAACAATTGAATGAAGCAGAAATTAGCTTCGATAGTATCAAAGCTTTTGCTGCGCCGCGTCGTTTGGCACTTCAGATTCAGGGTATTAGCGATAAGCAGCCGGATCGCAGTGAGCAAAAGCGCGGTCCTGCGATTAAAGCTGCCTTTGATGCGGAAGGTAATCCAACACGTGCAGCGATGGGTTTTGCCAAGGGTTTAGGCATTGAAGCCAGTGAGCTGATAACGATCAACACCGATAAAGGTGATTATGTCGGTTATGAGCAAGTCATTCATGGTCAAGCAACTACTGAACTGTTGGCTGCCATTTTCCAGACTGCACTAGACAATTTACCGATTGCTAAGCGTATGCGTTCAGGTGCCAGCCGCAATGAATTCGTGCGTCCGGTACAGTGGGTAGTATTGATGCAAGATAGTGCTGTCATTGATGCCATTATCCAAGGCCATCAGACAGGCATGCAAACTCGTGGTCATCGCTTCCATAGTCCTAATTATCATGAGATCGCGCACGCCAATGACTACGAAGAATTACTAGGCGGTTTAAAAGTCGTGGCTGATTTTGATAAGCGCCAAATGCTGATCAAAAACCAAGTCAAAGCGCTAGCAGATGAAGTCAATGCTGATGCTATCGTGCCGCAAGATTTGTTGGATGAAGTCACTGCACTGGTTGATTTTCCCATTGCGCTACGAGCAAGCTTTGAGCCGCGTTTTTTACAGGTACCGCAAGAAGCGCTTATCTCTACCATGCAAGCGGATCAGAAGTATTTTTGTTTAACCGATAAAGCAGGTAAGTTGCAGCCTTACTTTATTTTTATTACCAATATTGAATCAAAAGACCCCAATCAAATTATCGAAGGTAATGAGAAAGTCGTACGTCCACGTTTGGCCGATGCCGAGTTTTTCTTCTTACAAGACCAGAAGCAGCCATTGTTTGCGTTGACAGAAAGCCTCAAAACTCGTGTCTTCCAAGACAAGCTGGGTACGATTTGGGAGAAGTCTGAGCGTATTGCCAAGCTTGCCGCCTTTATTGCCGCCTTGATGCAACAGCAGGATCAGCAGATTGATATCGATGAAACGGTGCGTGCGGGTATTTTGTCAAAAGCCGATTTGGCAAGCTCATTGGTCGGTGAATATCCTGAATTACAAGGCATTGCAGGCACTTATTATGCGCGTTTGAATAATGAGCCTGAAGCAGTCGCGGCAAGTTTAGAAGAGCAATATTTGCCCAAGTTCAGCGGTGATGTACTGCCTCAGACGCCAATTGGCATTTGCTTAGCATTAGCCGACCGTTTAGATACGCTTGTTGGTATTTTTGCCATTGACCAAGCGCCGACAGGGTCAAAAGATCCGTTCAGCTTACGTCGTTCAGCCATCGGTATCTTGCGTATTTTGATCGAAAAGCAATTGCCAATTAATCTAGTTGCGTTGGTTGAACAAGCAATCAAAGGCTATAGTGACGCTGAAGGCAGCAAGATTGAAAAAATGGGTGATACGTTTACTCAGGTCATGGCATTCTTAAACTCGCGCTATCGTGCGATGTATACCGAGCAGGGCGTGAGCGTCGATACCATTCAGGCAGTGCAAGCGATTAACCCGCATATGCCGCTTGATTTTGATCAGCGTATTCGCGCGGTACAAGCCTTTAGCGAATTGTCACAAGCTTCAATGCTTGCTGATTCAAACAAGCGTGTTGCCAATATATTAGCCAAGTCAGAAGTGAGTGTCGCTGATAATGTCGATGAATCGTTATTATCTGAGCCTGCCGAGCAGAACTTGTATAGTAATGTCCGTGAGGCGCAGACAGCAGTACAGCCATTACTTGAGCAAGCCGACTATACGCAAGTATTGCAAACGCTTGCCAGCTTAGATGAGCCGTTGACGCAATTCTTTGATAATGTGATGGTCAACAGTGAAGACGCCGCCCTTAAAAACAACCGCTTAGCGCTGCTTAAGCAAGTACGCGCATTGTTTTTAACCGTCGCTGATATCAGTGAGTTGCAGCTATAGTTTCACTAATATAGATCGCTCACTTTATTATTTTCTATTTAATATAAAAACTGGCCCGCTATGGCCAGTTTTTTACGCCATATCATGGCATTTATTGATAAATTATCATGATAAATGGATGGACAATTAACTCGCTAAAGCATAGCACTATAGTCAAGGAATTTTAGAATCGCTACAAGGCGACCGACCGCAGATAGTACACTGACTACATCTAGGGCGGGTAACACCGTAGCGGTTTAAAAATGCTCTGACTATATCGTCAGTATTGCTGGTTAAGTTATACTGTTCAGACGTATTGAATAATCCGCCAAGCGGCTTTTATCATTCATAGCGCTTACTCATATTCAAAGGAGCACTGCCGTGTTTGCTGTTATCATTATCATCATCGTTATTTGGATAGTAATGTGGGGGTTTTATAAATTTATGTACCCGCGTGCGCCCAAAAGCATGATGCCAAAAAAAGGGGATGTGATTACACCGTGTCAGTGCAATTTTTGTGGCAACAGCTTGGCTGAATACCGCGGCGTCCTTGAAACCAAGCCCGACTTGGCTGCAAATAGTGAGAGTACTATTGGCGAAAACCAAGCATTGTTTTTTTGCAATTATGAGCATCAAGCAGATTTTCATGCAGGTAAGGTTTATAACCCTGACGTATAAATAATTAGATTATGGCTTGGGCATAAAAAAGCGCTTGGCTCATCAGAGCGAAGCGCTTATTGTTTCGTCGCGTAATATGTGCTTATAAAACAGACTGTGCGTCTTTCATAATTTTATTTAATAGCGCTTCAGATTGTTTATCTTGCTGTAGTCGATCTTCATCGATTCTTTGATTGGTGTGTATTTTTTCATACAAATTTAAGCAGCACAGTACCAAGATGCTTTCTTGACTGAGGCTTGGCGCATCTCGTTTGAGATCTAGTGCATGGTTATTGATATACGAGACAGCTGAGAGCAGCTCTTCTTGTTCGTGTACTGGGCAATAAATAGGATAAGTGACACCCGCAATTGCAATATCAACCTTTTTGATTTGTGGTTCAGGGATAGTGGTTTTCACAGTAGCACTCGACGTATTTGAACCAGTTGCAGCGACTGGTTGTGGTTTAGAAGAAATATTTTGCTGTTGGCCATTTTGTGGCTGTTTTTCTATAGAGTTTTTGTGGTCATCGGTCATGATAAATCCTACAATGTTTGGTCAGTAAAATGAGTAATATAAGATATTACCGTTTTGATTTTGTCGGTTTCATTAGCAAGTAGTGATGATCGGTCATCGTTTATTACCATCCCATCAGCCTTCTACTTGATCGATGTGAGTTAAGCGTTTTAATACAACTTGTGTACGCTCAGCTGCCAATTGATTCTTTTTCTGCAGCTCACTGTTTTGCTGTTTAATATCGCTATATTGCTGCTTTAATTCATTATTTCGTTGTTGTAACTGGCTGTTTTGTTGTTGCAATTGGCTGACCTGTTTTTGCAGTTTGTCTTGTTCTTCGCCTATCATATGATGCGCTTCAGCCAAGCTTTGGTAGCGCTTGTCGAGATCGTTCAATTGTTTTTTGGCACCGTCGCGTTCGCTATGACTAGTGTTGAGCTTGGTCGTTAATGCTGCAAGCTCTTGAGGGTCGCTAACAGGATGCTGTTTGAGGCTGCTAAGTTCAGCACTGACAAGCTGATACTGTTTTTTTATGTCGAGTATCATTTTTTCTAATATTCTAAGTTGATCATACATAGTCAGTTTTTATCCTTAACAAGTAAGCGTGAATGAATTTTGTTCTCTGCGTTTAATAATGCCATAGGTGACCGCATAATATCTATATCAACAAAGTAATTACCTATATTAGGCGTTGTTTGTTTATTTTTATTAGCCATGGTTTGATTGATAATATCAAGCGATGTCTCACACCTATTTTATCCGTCTGTTTTTATTTTTTAAGCAATATTTTTTAAGCAATAATCAATCACTAGGACCTCTATTATGAATGACAATATATCTGGCTGGAATACATGGCTGACTGCTTTTGATGACTGGACTGACGTATCTATCAGCGAAGTGCACGGCTTGATGACAGGGCTGATGACTGCCTGTAATGCGCCTGATGAGCAAGTATGGGCTAAGGTATTTGAGGAACTCAGTTTTGCGCCTTTACCTGATGAGGCATTGACACTGTTAACAGAAGAAGCGGAAGACACGGTTTTTCAGCTTAAAGACAAAGACGATGCTTATTCTTACACGCCATTAGTGCCAGATGATGAACATGATTTGTACGAGCGCGTGATGGCATTGAAACAGTGGGCAAATGGTTTTATGACCGGTTTTGGAATTACTGACTGTGGTCTCAGTGGTGACGAAAATGAGATGCTGTCTGATTTGGCTAAAATCGGTGGTATTCGCTTAGAAGATGATGAAAACTTTGAAGGTGGCGAAGAGTCTTATCTGCATATTTATGAGTTTGCGCGCATGGTGCCAGTGAGCTTTGCCACCCGCACGCGTAAACCTGTTAAAGATATTGCCCTGATTGCTGGACTGGCTATCGATGCCAAAACCACCAAAGAGCTGCAGGCAGAAGGCAAGTTACCAAAGCCAATGCCGCCAGTCGTCGATGCGATGAATCAAAACCGTCCTTCATAATAAAGACGCTATCGTAAATGCTTTGATATGAGTTGATATTCAACACGTCCTAGTATGAAGTGATAAAAGGAGATGGAGATGATTACCGACAATGATATGATGTATTTGCGCCGGTGCGTAGAGCTTGCTACTGAAGCGCTAGAGGCGGGCGATGAGCCATTTGGTAGCGTATTGGTCGACGGCGACGGTCGTGTGCTGCATGAAGATCGCAATCGTGCCAATACGGTCGATGCAACCTATCATCCTGAAATTGCTGTTGCAAAATGGGCAGCAGCAAATATGACAGCGGAGGCGCGCGCTAACGCTGTGGTTTATACCTCAGGCGAGCATTGTGCCATGTGCTCGGCCGCGCATGCGTGGGCAGGGCTTGGTCGTATCGTTTATGTCAGCTCATCAAAACAGTTGGATGAATGGATGGAGGAGATGGGCGTGACATCAACATCACCAATTAATTCATTAAGTATTCAAGAAGTAGCACCAAATGTATCAGTACAAGGTCCGATTGCTGGATTAGATGCAGAAGTAAAGGCGCTGCAACATCGCGCATTTCAAAGGCGCTAACGCTTTCTATTTTACCATTCCAGAAATTACAGTAGCGAAAAATGTGTGCGAGTACTACATCTAGTAGGCTTGGAAAATTTAACATCGCTAACCGTATTTCTAAAATCGGTATTATATCGTGATAAGGATATTTCATGACTTCGAACAATAATAATCAGCTCAAAAATACGTCTTACCCTGCGCATAGTATTGATTGGCTAACGCGTTTGATTGGCTTTGATACGGTCAGTCGCCATTCAAATTTAGCCTTGATTGAAGATGTGCAAGCGTACTGTGAACAATTAGGTTTGATAATAGATTTGACTTTTAATGAGGCCAAAAACAAGGCCAATCTATTCGTTACTGTGCCAGCAGGCAAAAACTCTGATGAAGTAAATCATGGTCTGGTGCTGTCTGGTCATACCGATGTGGTGCCAGTTGATGGTCAAGACTGGGCGTCAGATCCATTCACTGCGACGATACGTGGCGATAAGCTATACGGGCGCGGTGCGTGTGATATGAAAGGTTTTATCGCTTGTGCATTGACGTTATTACCACGCGCTGTGCAGTTATCCAATGAAGGTCAGTTGCGTCGCCCGCTGCACTTGGCGCTGTCATTCGATGAAGAAGTGGGCTGCTTGGGTGCGCCATTGATACTGGCAGATTTGAAAGCGCGTGGTATCACCCCTGATTATTGTATCGTTGGTGAGCCAACCAATATGACGATGGTTGTGGCACATAAAGGCATTGCCGTTTATCGTTGCCGCGTCCATGGTAAGTCTGCGCATTCGTCATTGACCGCCCAAGGTGTCAATGCTATCAGCTATGCCAGTCGTTTGATTGGTTATGTCGATGATTTAGCAGAAGAATTGAGCCATCGTGACGATAATGATACGTTGTTTGATGTACCTTATTCGACACTTTCAGTGGGCACGATAAAGGGTGGGACGGCGACCAATATTGTGCCTAATCTATGTGAGTTTACCTTTGACTATCGCAATCTGCCGCATATGACGCAAGACGATATCCTCGCGCCGATTCAGGCGAAGGTTGCAGAGCTTAGCGCACAAATGCAAGCACGCGCTGCCGATACTGGCATTGAGCTGCTGCAAGAAGAAAGCGTACCGGCAATGACCGATAGCGACAGCGCTGAGCTACAAGCGTTGATAGCTGCTTTGACGGGCGATGAAAAACGTCATAAAGTCGCTTATGCCACTGAAGGCGGGCAATTTACCAATGCTGGCATCCCAACGATTATCTGCGGTCCCGGTAGCATTGAGCAGGCACATAAAGCCGATGAATATGTCGAGCTGAGCGAAATTGAGCGTTGTGATGGTTTTTTACAGAAGTTATTAGACAGCTGTGCGATCAATTGATGGATTAAATCAGCAAGTATTCCTTTCTGTTATCAGCAAGTGACGAGTTAGCAGAAAAGACACCGTCTTTATGGCGGTGTTTATTTT
This sequence comes from Psychrobacter sp. JCM 18902, assembly GCF_904846615.1. Lineage (NCBI taxonomy): Bacteria > Pseudomonadati > Pseudomonadota > Gammaproteobacteria > Moraxellales > Moraxellaceae > Psychrobacter > Psychrobacter sp. JCM 18902. The sequence continues at coordinate 2,138,320 of NZ_CAJHBK010000001.1, read as the reverse complement.
TTAGTAGTTTGGCATTATTACGATAAATTTTTATAAATAATAAAGTAGGGGTTGGTCGATGTCTTGGCATCTGTTTGCAGTATTCTTTGCAAGTACGTTTTTTATCTCAGCGACCCCAGGTCCCAATATGCTGCTCGCGTTTCAGTATGGCATGAACTATGGCGTAAAGCGCACATTGTGGACGCTGGCAGGACTGAGCCTTGGGCTATTTATATTACTGCTTTCGACCCTACTTGGACTCGATGTGATCAGTCGCCAGTCGCCTTGGTTGTTGACAGTCATTAAAGCAGTGGGTGCGGCTTATTTAATCTATCTGGGTATTAGCTCTTGGCGCGATGCAGGCGATGGCAGCTTGATGAGTGACGCTCGTGAAATGAGCGAAGAAGTCGCGGCTGAATATTCTATTTCTGGCAGTAAAGATACAGCTGGTACACTGCAGCCGCGTTCGCTCTCAAGCGCAGCGGTTAGAATCTCGCCAAGCAATGTAACCTTGTTCCGTACAGGTGTTTGGGTATCGCTATCTAACCCCAAAGCCATCTTATTTTTTGCAGCTTTCTTTCCTAAATTTATCAATTTTAGTGCGCCGTTATGGCCACAATATGTTTTATTAACGATAGGGTTGTTCTTAAGTGAAACAATTTGGCAAATCGTTTATACCTTGGGTGGTACAAAACTGGCAAGTTGGCTCGATGTTGGCAATCGTTTAGCGTGGCTCAATCGTGGTTGCGGCTTCATATTTATCATTATTGCAGCCGCTTTATTGGCTGAAGTAATAAATAGCTTTATGGTTTAAAGGTTTTTTAGTTCTATATTTAAAATAACACTCTCAAAGTAACACTTTTTAAATAACATGATTAATGAAATATATTTTTTTTATTTAATTAAAATTAATTATTGACTTTATTTTTTAAATCGTTAGTATTACTACATCTATTTATTAGCTTCTATGTAAGCGATAAGTCATCCCAATAAATCTGCTATTATTGTCTACAATGATTAGCCACAACCTATGGAGGAATCATCGTGTCCTATTTAACTATCAAGACGTTTTTAAAGATTGAATGTGTAAACTACCTGACAGCAATGACGACTTCGAACAGGTTTGGCTGAATCTATATACAAGCTATTGAGTGATATCCTATTTTTTGATATCAATGAATAGCGTTCTGTATCTAATCCCTTTATCCTTCTTTTAAGTCTACTGTGTCAAAATAGCTCTGCGATTGTGCTAAGCACTGTGCCTGTTGCTATCTGTTTGCCCTACATCTTACTTTACCGTTATTGCCAATAAGGTTACTTACGCCATCGTTTAGCGTATGCCCTTCTGTATGCATAATTTTTATGCTTTCAATTTTGGTATGGTAAAATCTTCCTTTAAAACGTCCATAATAAACTAACCGTGCATTTCTATTGATTCTTAATTTAATAGAAATACGGTATTTTATTACCTAAATTTTATAGATTATTAAATAATTTCTTATTAAACGCTATGTTTAATTGGTACGGATAAGTAATGTCTAAAAATTATAATAATAGTTAAATAAAAAATGTACATGGTTATAAAAATAATAAAATGGAAAACATAAATTATGAGCATTCAATTAGTATTAAACGAAAACCGTAAACACGGCGTACCAGTCAAGATTTATACCTCAGATATTGAGCAAGGTGCGATGCAGCAACTACGCAATTTGGCTCAGTTGGAGTTTGTACACTCACACATTGCAGTTATGCCTGACGTGCATGTTGGCAAAGGTGCTACAGTCGGTAGTGTGATTCCGACTAAATCAGCCATCATTCCTGCCGCCGTTGGTGTGGATATCGGCTGCGGTATGAACGCGGTGCGTTTGTCACTGACAGCGAGTCATCTGCCTGACAGTTTAAAGTCATTGCGGTCGATCATTGAGCAGCAAGTGCCTGTTGGCTTCAACATGCACAAACAAATCCAAGCCAAGAACTCAACGCTTGATCCACTAGGCAAGCGCTTAAAGCCGATTACTGATAAGCATCCAGGTTTGCTCAAAATGCTCAAAGGTTTTGAGCGCACTTGGGCAAAGCAGCTCGGTACACTGGGTGGTGGCAATCATTTCATTGAGCTTTGCTTGGATGAAAACAAAGACGTCTGGGTAATGCTGCACTCTGGAAGTCGCGGTATTGGTAATTGTATTGGCCAGTACTTTATTAACCTTGCCAAAAAAGAGCGTCAATCGCGCTTTGGTCATGTGCCAGATCATGATTTGTCGTACTTTGCTGAAGGGTCTGATAGCTTTGCTGATTATGTTGAAGCGGTGGGCTGGGCGCAGGATTACGCGCTAGAAAATCGCCGTGAGATGATGCGCTTGGTCATCAAGTCATTGCAGTCGCCACAAGCGGGGTTACCACGATTTCAGTTGACCAAAGAAGCCATCAATTGCCATCATAATTATGTCAATGAAGAGGTGCATTTCGGTGAGCAAGTCTATGTCACTCGTAAAGGTGCGATCAGTGCTTATGCAGGTGAGCTCGGCATTATCCCAGGCTCTATGGGCGCAAAGTCTTTTATTGTGCGCGGTCTAGGCGCAGAGGAATCGTTTTGCTCTTGCTCGCACGGGGCAGGACGACAGATGAGCCGTGGTAAAGCCATGCGAGCGTTCACTATTGATGAGTTAAAAGCGCAGACAGATGGTGTCGAATGTCGCAAAGATAAAGGCGTCATCGATGAAATACCTGGCGCTTATAAAGACATTAATGAAGTAATGGCGAATCAATCTGACTTAGTAGAAGTGGTGCATACGCTGAAGCAGGTGATGTGTATTAAAGGCTAACGAGTTAAACCATAGCGAGCCACGACGATGTCAACCGAGCTAAATGTACTAAGTGTACTATTTGCGCTCGATTTCCTAGTCGTGGCCTCACTATGCCGTCACTCGAACAGACAAAACAGATTGATATATATTAAAAGTATAGGTAACAATATGAGCTTAAAACAAACTTTAAAAAAAGCCAAACAGATTGAGCGGCAGTTAGAACAGCAAGCCGAGACAGGTGCACAACACTCAATAGGCACTGTCAAGCCGCGCAACTATTTGGCACTAGATCCACTGTTAAGAAAAGGTGGTATTCACGAAAAGGAGGATATCGATATCGTCCGAAAAAAACGTCGCCGTGAGACCAAGCAGCAGCTACGGCAGACGGATTGGTTGTCGGAGTAGCAATCGTTCATCTTAATCTTAAATTTAAACAACAAAAAAGCCGCTCACTATTTATAGTGAACGGCTTTTTTATTTTTACTCAGACTTAAAAATTAACAGTTACGCCAATACTTGGATTAGCTCACCTTTTACCATGTGCGGGCTGACGAAATCAGTAATACGTACGCTCACGAGTTTACCCAGCATCTCATCCATTTTGTCTTCGTCATAAGGGAACATGACCGTACGAGTGTTATCCGCTGTGCCGATTAAGCAATCAGGATGGCGGTTGGCAACTTGTTCCACCAACACACGAGTCGTGGTTCCGACCATCTCATGGGTTTTGGCAAGCGTTGAGTCAATGATGACTTTTTGAAATTCAGCCAAGCGTTCTTTTTTAGTTTTGAAACTCACGTCATCTGGCAACTCAGCGGCTGGCGTGCCCGGACGTTTGGAGTAAATAAAGCTGTAGGAGTGATCGAAATTTAATTCTTTTGCTAGATTTAAGGTATCTTGGAAATCTTGATCCGTCTCGCCAGGGAAGCCAATGATAAAGTCGCTCGACAAGTGAATATCTGGGCGAATGGCTTTGAGCTTATTAATTTGATTGATATAAACGTCAATCGTATGGTTGCGCTTCATCGCTGCCAAGATAGCGTTTGAGCCACTTTGTACGGGTAGATGTAAGTGCGATACCAGCTCTGGCAATTGTACATAGGCATCAATGATGTCATCGGTGAACTCAAGCGGATGGCTAGTCGTATAGCGAATACGTTCAACGCCATCGACATGCGAGACATAATGTAATAGCTCAGCGAAACGGCAAATGCTGCCATCATCTTTTTCACCACGATAGCCGTTTACGTTTTGACCCAATAGGTTGATTTCACGCACGCCTTGCGCCGCTAAGCTATCAATCTCAGCCAATACGTCATCGAGTGGGCGTGACAATTCTTCACCGCGGGTATAAGGCACCACGCAAAATGAGCAATACTTTGAGCAACCTTCCATGATAGAGACAAAGGCTTTAAAGCCTTCTACTCTTGGCTCAGGTAAAAAGTCGAATTTTTCAATACTTGGGAAGGATACGTCAACTGTGCCGATGCGATTTTTTGGTGCGATTTCACGCTGCTCATTTGATTGATCATACAGCTCTGGCAAACGGTGTAATGTCTGCGGGCCAAATACCATATCGACATAAGGCGCGCGTTTTTGAATGTTATCGCCTTCTTGTGAGGCCACGCAACCACCGACACCGATCACAAGATCAGGACGCTTTTCTTTTAATTTGCGCCAGCGACCCAATTCTGAAAATACTTTCTCTTGAGCTTTTTCGCGGATAGAGCAAGTATTCATCAGCAATACATCGGCTTCATCGATATCGTGTGTGACTTCCATACCGTGGGAATCACCGAGCACGTCCAGCATTTTGCCAGAATCATAGACGTTCATCTGACAGCCCTGCGTGGTGACAAAGACTTTCTTAGTCCCTGTTTTGACAGGTGCTTGGGCTGAACTTGATTCTTTGAGTGCAGTGACAGCAGGTGCAGTAGCGGTTGTTTCAGCGACAGCAGTGTCATCGATGCGGGGATTAAATACAGTAACACTCATAAGGATAAGTCCATGATTGACTAAAATATAGCGTGATAGGTGATTAACGGGTGGCGTATTTTATCACAACCCTATGACAATGTGAAAAATTAGCAGCGTCAATTGTTGGTCGTTATGATCAATTATTTATAACAGTATCAATTATTTACTGCTGCTAGTAACGCGTTTGGCAAAAATTATGGCTTGCTATCACTTCTATGTTACACCGTGCTATCGTATTTATTAACAAAAGGTAAAGGTGATGGTTGAAAGTGCAACGAGTATAGTATGATGAATGCGACCATATTAGCGCGATTGATTAAATCGCGATTTACGCCGTTTTGGCATTGTTATTCTAAACATATTATTTAGCCAAATCATTTGGACACATTACAAAGAGAGTCAGTATGACAAAGCCGCAGGTTGCTCATAGCATCAAGGATAGAGAATCTATTAAGCAAAATGAAGATGCAAAACGAATGAAAGCAAGGACGCTACGAGTCAGTGCGTTAAGTTTGGCGACAGCAATGAGTGCGCTAGGATTGTCACAGGTGGCTTGTGCTGAGCTGACGTGGGGCGAAGAGGACAGTTATCAGCAAGAAGGCAGCTATCAACAAAACAGTGGCTATCAGTCAGACAATGGTGTGAGCTCATTTACAGCAGCGGCAATTGCGGCAGAACGCGGTGATGTCAGTGCCTTATACAATTATGAGCAAGCCATGAGCGGCGGTTTGTTTGCCATGTATCCCACTTATTGGCGGATGAATTTAGATCTTAATTCGCAAAGTTCGGCGGCAGTGTCACAGTTTGTGCGTCAATATCCAAATACGGTGATGGCAGAAAAGCTAGTGGCTGATTTTGCTGAGACCAAAGCAGGCTCCAATGATTACGCCTCAGTACGCCAAGTTGCGAATTTGATTACCAATGCGGATGCCAGTGAGCGCTGTGCGGTGGCGCTTGGGTTCAATAATGGCGGCGATACTATGCGGGCTATGGCAGCGAAGTCTGAAGTTTGGTTGACGACCAAAAGGCAGCCCGCCTTGTGTGACCAGCTCGCGATGGAGATGAATAATAACGCGCTAATTAGCAATCAGGATCGCGCGGCGCGTCTCAAGCGTATGTTACGCAAAGGCAAAACGGGTGACATTATGGCATTGTCATCACGTTTAGGAATGCCCATTGCTTATTCAGCATTGAGTGAGATTCAACTGAATCCGTCTGCTTTTTTTAGCCGTTTTAGTCGAGAGCCTGCCAGTCAAAACAATCAATACTTATATCTATATGCCATGGGACGCGTTGCTGATAAGTCTTACCGTGAAGCTGCATTACAGTTAGATTTTGATGTTAAGCAAGACAATCAGCGTTCAGTTAAATTGTTGAATGCCGAGACTCGTCGCTATGCGTATCGCATCCTTGGGGTGCAACGTATGAATCATAATACGGATGATGGTTTTAATGCTGAGGCGGTTGACTGGTTCCGCAATAGCCTAGACGAAGATTTTAATTTTGAAGAAGCCGAAGATTATGCCATGGCAGCGATTCGCTTTAGCCGCTGGGATGATGTGGTCGAAGCCATCTCAAAAATGGAGGCTGAAACCCAAAAAAGTGATCAGTGGCAATATTGGCTGGCTCGCGCTTACGAGCAATCAAGCGATGCTAACAAGCGTAATACTGCTAAAAAAATGTATCAAAACTTGGCAAAAAATAATGACTATTATGGCTTAATGGCAAAGGATAAAGTGGGTCAGCGTTTTGATGCCAGTCGTTTGGGTGGTAATAACTTACCAAATGTCAGTACCGCTGATCGCGCACGGGTCATGCAAGATGCCAACTTTGCGCGTGCTTTTGCTCTATATAATGCTGACGCCAGCCGTGCCTATGCCAATCGTGAATGGAACTGGGCGGTAAAACAGGCGCGCGACAAGCGTGATGATAACTTGATTATTGCCGCTGCTCGTCAAGCCTATGATATGGGCTGGCTCGACCGAGCAATTTATGCCGTTGATAATACTGATAGAGTAGACAGTTTAGCGTTATCACATCCGATGCCGCATCAAGATGCAGTCGTACGTTATAGTCAGTCTGCTGGTATCGATCCTGCTTGGGCTTATGGCATCATGCGTCAAGAAAGCCGTTTTGTTGCATCAGCACGCTCAAACGTTGGTGCCAGTGGTCTTATGCAGGTGATGCCTGACACAGCAAAATATATTGCTCGAAATTTAGGTGAGACCTATAGCGCCAGCCGTGCCAATAGTGGCGATACCAATATTCGTTATGGCACGTGGTATATGGGCGATATTTTCGGTAAGCTAAACCGTCAGCCTGTGTTGGCAACGGCTGGCTATAATGCGGGTCCGAACAATGCCAAGCGTTGGCAACCAGTATATGGTTCGCTCGCAGCCGACCAGTACGTCGAGTCGATTGCTTTTCCTGAAACCCGTAATTACGTCAAGCACGTGATGGAAAACGCCACCATTTATAGCAGTCTATTAGGTCGTAGTCAGCCTATTAGCCAGCGCATGGGCACGATACCTGCCGCGTTCTAAAATGCTAATGTATAAATTAAAAAAACCATTTGTGAGCAATCATTAATGGTTTTTTTATGTCACTTTTTATCGTGCAATCAAAGCTAGCTTTGTCTTGACGCGATGCCGAATTCGACACCCAACCTCGCTGATGATGACATGCTAACGTTGCAATATTTTTGTACTATTGATGCTATCATTAGCTTATGTTTACGTTTCTGCTATAGATTAAAAAAAACGTTTTGCTACCATTGCATCAATTAGTGTCTTTTATACGTCCTTATAATAAGTGCTTATCAATCAACGCACACATTTTTGTTAGCTCTATTCTTAGTTTCATCAGTGTTCATACGTCGAATACTTTGAGCTAAACGATAGCCCATGTTTTTATCATTGCTAGATGCCTTCAGCCCCTATGATCAAAAAATATTTCAATCTGTCTCTGTTATCCAAAGTTCGGCATCAGTCATCTATTCAGCAGATGCAGGTGCGCTCGCTATCTACTCTGACGCCAGATTTAAACCAATCAAGCTCGATAACCAATACATCTATGGATAAACTAAATACGACGCTAAGTATCGGTGCATTAGTGATATTGCAAGGCGTTATGATGATGCCGGTACATGCCGCGAGCGCTGTTAAGAGCGGACAGCGTGTGTTGATGATTGAGATGACGCCAGCATTGTGTAGCATACAGCCGACGCGTGCCCGTATGCGTCAATGCTTGGAGGGTTATTCGTTGACAGTATCAGGTTTAGATATGGGCTATGGTGAGCGCTGCGGACGTGGTAGTGAGCCACGTCTGACACCGTTACAGTTAAAAGTCGTCAACCGTATTATGCCTGATACGACAGTGCGTAGCCAAGCTTGGCAGCGTTATGGGGCGTGTAGTCCGCTTAGTGCCAGTAGTTATTTTCGCCAGATTACCAATTACGCTGGCGCATTAAAGCTGCCTAACGAGCTTAATACGGGTAATAGCTATACGGTTTCTAAATCTCGATTTATCAGTCAAATGACCCAGCTTAATAGTGGTATGTCCTCAAACAGTATTGATTTGATTTGCCAAGCGGGCAGTCGTCGTCAATCAACATTGACGGATATCCATATTTGTTATGAAGGGAGCGAATTTGGTACATGTCATAATGTTGTGAATAATTGTGGCAGTAAGTTCGTCATTTCGGGTGGAAAATAGTTTTTTAGCTCGTTTAAATGCTTATTGTTTGAATTGAGGATACGCCCTAATAATACTCCCTTATTTTAAGTGTTGTATCCACTGTGTATCACGCTTCTAAATGCTGTTATCAGCTGCCTTTGATTGCTTTCTAGCGCTGTATCCATATAGGTTTATAGTAGGTATAAAAATCCTCCCGTATAAAATGTAACAATATAATCGGTGGTCGGCGTCTTATTGTCTCTAGACGATTTGCTGAACGAAGTGCTACACTAGCTCTCGGTTTATGACTGCTATATTCAGTAGGCAAGTCGCTATTTACAACGATAGTCATCAATTAGAACCATCAATCAGAATCATGAATTATCTAATCTATAATTAGGGAGTATTCAATGTCAATGAAACAGCCTTTACGTGTTGCCGTCACTGGTGCAGCTGGTAATATCAGCTATGCTATGTTATTTCGTATTGCATCTGGCGAGATGCTAGGTAAAGATCAGCCAGTTATTTTGCAATTGCTTGAAATCGCTCCAGCACTTGACGCCCTAAAGGGTGTGGTCATGGAATTAGAAGATTGTGCATTCCCTTTATTAGCAGGTGTTGTGCAGACTGATGATGCGACCGTTGCATTCAAAGATGTTGACTATGCTCTGCTAGTCGGTTCACGTCCTCGTGGTCCAGGTATGGAACGTAAAGATTTGCTAGAAGCCAACGCTGCGATTTTCTCAGCACAAGGTAAAGCGCTGAATGACGTTGCAAGCCGTGACGTAAAAGTATTGGTTGTCGGTAACCCTGCCAACACCAACGCCCTTATCGCTCAGCGCAATGCACCAGATCTTGATCCACGTAACTTCACTGCGATGACTCGTTTAGACCACAACCGTGCCATGGCACAGTTGGCTGGCAAAACTGACAGCACCGTCAATGACGTGAAAAAAATGATCATCTGGGGCAACCATTCATCAACGCAGTATCCTGATCTGACTGCTGCTACTGTCAACGGTAAGTCTGCATTAGATTTGGTTGATCGCGAATGGTACGAAGCGACTTATATCCCAGAAGTACAACAACGTGGCGCTGCAATCATTAAAGCACGCGGTGCATCATCTGCCGCTTCTGCTGCCAACGCGGCCATTGCACACGTACGTACGTGGGCATTGGGTACTGATGAGAATGATTGGGTATCAATGGGCGTTTATTCAAACGGCGAATACGGTATCGCAAAAGGCTTAATCTACTCATTCCCATGCACATGTACTAACGGCGATTGGTCTATCGTAGATGGCGTTGATGTGTCATCAGATTTCTCTAAAGAGAAAATGGCAGCGACTGAGCAAGAGCTTAGCGAAGAACGTGATGCAGTAGCACACCTGCTTCCATAAGCCGCCAATGTCATCATGTCATAAAACTGTTATATAGAAATTGATCTAAAAAAGCCCTCTACATTAGAGGGCTTTTTTGTGTCTTGTCTGCCTATCAAAATACAATTGATAACGTTAGATACACGTTGATTAACAGCTATTAAAATAAAGCTTGCTACAATAAATGTGTCAATTTAGATAATAAACACAAAGACACTCGTACCATTTAAGGAGAAAAATATGTTGGGTGAACCAGAATACAATATGAATGAATTATTTGCACAGTTGGGACTTGATAGCTCAGATGCAGCGATTGATAGTTTTATTGAAAATAATCAGTTGGATAAAGAAGAGAAGTTGATAGAAGCGAGCATTTGGACAGACAATCAGCGTGCTTTTCTACAAGAAGAATGGGAAAAAGATGCGGAATGGGTAGAGGTCATCGATGACTTAAACGTACGTATGCATCCAGATGCTTAGAAAAACCAACTATTAAAAAAAGAACTATTAAATAAAAACCCACAAACGTTATAAACGCTGTGGGTTTTTTTATAAATTATAAATATCGACGCCCGCATTTAAGCTTACTAGCAATCTAACTGGACTGCTGCTCTCGCCACTCAATTAATGCTTTGACATCATTATGGATGCCTGTTTTTAATGCTTCTAAGCCATCATAATGTCGTTCACCATGTAAATAATGCAAAAATCGAACCTGTAAAGTTAATCCATATAAATCGGCATTTAATTCTGGGAAATGCACTTCCAAACGCCAATCATGTTGTTTATCGACAGAGGGTCTAGTGCCGATATTGGCTGTCCCAAAGAGGCTATTGGAACGTAATCCTGAGATACCTGATTTGCCATCTATAGCAAGTGCCGATAAGCCATCAGCAATCACTTGCCCATCCTCGTCGAGGCTGACGACATCAACAGCAAAGATACCATGCAGGGCAGGTTTTAAACGCTGTAGGTCAATATTCGCAGTAGGAAAGTCCATGGTGCGACCTATTTTATCGCCACCAATGACCATTCCTGTAATCGCATAATCGCGACCAAGTAGCGCATTAGCAGCGTCAATATCACCAGCCAATAGTAAGTCCCGAACGCGAGTAGAGCTGATACGTGCCGCTTTACCACTATCATCGATGACGGTATGTAGATTGGTCACATCTAAGCCATAATTCCGTAAAAACTGACTGTCGCCAGTACGGTCATGACCAAATTTGAAGTCATCACCCAACACCAACGCTTTGACATTTAAGCGCAGGGCTAAAATATCCGCAAATGCTTGGGCAGATAGGGAGCGAAACTCTGCATCAAATCCTGCCACAATCAAGGTCTCAACGCCATATTCTGCTAACAAAGCTTGTTTTTCAGCGAGATTGGTGAGTCGAGCAGGCGCGGCAGCTGGCGCAAAAAATTCACGAGGTTGTGGCTCAAATATCATGACAGCAGAACCAAGATTTTGTGCATGGGCAATATCACGGACTTGTTCAAGCATCGCTTGATGACCAAGATGGACACCATCGAAGTTACCGATAGTAAGCACACAGGGCGCTAAATCTACTGGACTAGTATTTGCAGTCAAATTACTTGGCGAGGCAATCAGTTGCTCAAGAAAATAGGTGTTCATAAATTTTCAGCTATGATAGATAAAACCAGATAAGAAACACACCCGTACCAAAATCAATGTGTTTAAAATCAGCCATTATAAAGTAAAATGACCACACTAACATCCTATAGTCTACTGACAATAAAAGTATGGCGCTATCCGCTCTGTCATCTTAAAATACCGTGATGTTTGTCCACATGCTTTTGTAATGACCCTCTGTATAGATGGATCATCTTGCAACAATTATCACCCATAGACTATTAATTAATAATTACGGAGACCTTATGCTCGTTGCTGCCTTGAATGCTGTACCAACTGTTTTGTTAGAACACTATCTCACTGATGAGTTTGTCGTGCAGCGTGCAAGTAGAGATGACTTGTCAGAGATTTTGGCGATTTATAATCAGACTATTGCAGGTAAACAAGCCACTGCCAATCTTACCCCAGTGAGTTGTGAAGAGCGTGCAGATTGGTTTGATGAGCATATAAATAGTCCGACGCGTCCTATTTATGTCGTAAAAGTGATGCATAAGACCACGCAGAATGCAGCGAAAACAGAGACAGCAACAATCGTTGCATGGGGCAGCTTTAGCGATTTATATGCACGACCGGCTTATCATATCAGCACTGAGATTAGTATCTACTTGCATCAGGATTATCACGGTCAAGGGTTGGGCAGCTTATTGACATGCTGGATGTTGACACAAGCGCCAAGCCTAGGCATTCATAATGTGATCGCGCTTATTTTTGCGCACAATCAGCCAAGCTTAGGGCTATTCCGTAAGCTTGGTTTTGAGCAATGGGGATATATGCCAAAAGTGTGTGATATGCAAGGCTTTATCGCTGATGTTGTAATGCTTGGCAAGCCAGTGTCGTCAGATTAATATTAAATTTAGATTGGTATCAAATAAAATCATTGAAGATAAGATAGTTCAAGTTCAAGTGAATTAAGCTAAAATAACTTAAGCTAAAGTGATTTTAAATGAGGACAGCAAGGCGTCTTATCCTAGGATTTTCCATTGACCTTCAATTTTTTGTAGCTCATAAGTCAACGGTGCAGGCGCACTTTGTCCTTTTAACATCAGCTCCCCAATGATGGTGGCACGGGTTTTATCATCACTGTATTTAGTATCGGTGATAGTGACGCCATCAACCGTTTGCTGAAAGGCATACTGGGTTTTAGCCAGCTCTTCTTCGAAGTTTGCCATATCTACTTTATAATATTTAACAGCTTCCTTTACCTCGCCATAATACAAGCTATCTAGTGCTTGCTTTACAGTATCTTCCGGCGTACCAGCTTGGGTGGGATTGGTTACGAGGCTTTTTTGCTTGGTTGCAGAGGTTACTGGATTGATATCATCACTATCAATAACCGTTTCCTCTTTACCACTCTCAGCCATCTGCTTGCTGTCAACTGTGCTATTCGCATCCACTGCTGACGTTTGATTAGCAGCGCTATTTTCAGCATCAACGCTTTCATCAGTACTGCCTTCAGCGATGGCTGCCGTATCTTCGGCACTATTAGCTGTCTTATCGTTATCGCTACAAGCACTTAAAAGCAGTCCAGTGCTAAGTACACCAGCGGTCAGGATAGTTGGTAAGCGTAGTAAGGTTACTCGTTTGGTTGTCATTATTAGCCCTCAGATTTTATTTATTCGTTAATGGTTAATTATGGCAACTATCCGCGTCATTCACTATCCATTCTCTTACTAAGCTTGTTTTGGTTTCGTAAGTGAAGCTGCTTAACCATGCTTTAGCTGGCGCGGACGGAAACCAGTGGCTAGTAATACCACGCCATAAACCAGTGCCCCTACGGCACACATAATGAGCAAAGCGGCGATACGTCGCCACTGCGCATCATCGCTAGGGAAGTAAGGCAGCATGACATAAAGTACGCCAATCATAGCGCTAGTCGCAATCGCAAACTGGGTGAATAGTTTTTTCCAATGACTGCCAAAGCGGAAAATATCACGTTTATGTAAGAAGTAATATAATAAGCCTGCGTTAACAAAGGCCGCGCCCGTGGTTGCTAAGGCCAAGCCGCCATGTAGTGGAATCTCTAAGAAATAAAATATACCGATGAAAATGACACTAAAAATCATGTTGGCAAAGACAGAAATGATACCGATTTTTACGGGTGTTCTGGTATCTTGACGGGCAAAAAAAGCAGGGGCAAAGATTTTAATAAGCATAAAGCCTAAAATACCACCAGCCATACTACGTAATGCGAGCGAACTCATCTGCGCATCGCGTAAGGTAAACTCACCGCGCAAAAACAGTGCTTGCATCAGTACATCGGCAAGTATAAACAACGCTGCTGATGCAGGGACACCGACTAAAATGATTAAGCGTGCCGCCCAATCGATGGTTTTTTTAAAGCTAACATCGTCTTTTTGCGCCTCACTCTTTGACAAGCTTGGCAAAATGACTGTACCGATTGCCACGCCAATCAAGCCTAACGGCAGCTCACTCATACGCTCTGCGGCATACAGCCAAGAAACCGAACCGCCAATCATCAATGACGCAAAAATGGTATTGAGCAGCAGATTAATCTGAGTGACAGAGACGCCAAATATGGCAGGCAGCATGAGTTTTAAAATACGGCGAACGCCTTCATGCTGAAAGTCGACCTTGGGTGCGACCAGCAGCTTTTGTTGCCATAGCTGAGGCAGCTGTAGTAAGAATTGCAACAATCCTGCGATAGCGACCGCATACCCTAGCGCCATGATAGGAACATCGAACATAGGGGCAAAAATTAGCGCGCCGCCAATCATACACAAGTTCAATAACACGGGTGCAAAAGCAGGCGCAGCAAAGCGTCCGTAGCTTTGTAAAATGCCACTGGCAAAGGCGGTCATAGAAATAAATAGCAAATAAGGAAAGGTCAGACGCAGTAATTCAGCGGTAATAGCAAACTTACCTGGTTGGTCGGCAAAACCAGGCGCGAATAAAGTCACGACCCACGGTGCCATTAAAATAACAACCACAGTAAGCATCGACAAAATTAACAACAGAGCGCCTGAAGTACGACTGACTAAGATTTGTACCTGCTGCAAACTATATTTTTCTTTGTATTCAGATAGCACAGGGACGAAGGCTTGACTAAAAGCACCTTCTGCAAACAAACGCCGCAAAAAGTTAGGTATCTTAAAGGCGACCAAAAAGGCATCCATCAGACCACCAGCGCCAAAGACGCCTAACAATACGACATCGCGTACCAGACCTAAGATACGAGATAGCATGGTCATACTACTGACCACCATGGTTGAACGAAATAACCGACTTTTTGCCATGAGAACCTATTGTGCTAATTTGTTTAATGAAGGTTGTTTACTGATGGTTGTTTACTAAGTTGCTGCTATCAAAAAGCTGACGGATTATAGCATTTTCATAATCGAGATAAATGGATTGGATGTGGAATTGATGTGTAGGGTTAATAGAGTTTTTGACATAGCTGACAAAATAATTATCTATACGAACCTAATCTTCAAGAGTGTTGGGTGTTGGCGACCATCTCACGCAATTTTGCCCATTCAAAATAATCACCGGGATCCGTTTTGCGACCAGGGGCAATATCGCTATGACCTGTTAGATGACGACGAGTTTTGGGGTAGGCGGCATAAATGGCACAGACCACTTTTGCCAGTACCGCATATTGTGCGGCGGTGAAGGACACAAAATCAGACCCTTCAAGCTCAATACCGATGCTATAATCATTACATTCAGGGCGACCCAAGTAGCTAGAGCGTCCAGCATGCCACGCGCGCTCATTAAAATTAACAAACTGAGTTATCGCGCCATCACGCTCGATAAATAAGTGAGCCGAAACCTCCGCGCCTTTAATCGTTTGAAAATAGGGATGCGCCGCCCAGTCTAGCTGATTGGTAAATAATGCTTTAACGTAATGGATGCCGTCAGCATCAGACGCTCCGAACTCGTTCGGCGGTAGGCTGATATTATGAATAACAATAGTATCAATACTCATATCTGTTGGTCGCAGATTGCAGTTTGGTGATGCAAGGTATGTGGCGGCAGATAATCTGCCATCGTTAATCGTTATTGGTGTTATGGACATAATATTCTCTTTTATCATGATATTAATAAGTGGGCATTGACCGCTGGTTGCTAGCCATTTCTATCAATTAATAGCCATTCTGACAGTAACTACCTTGATAACAGCCACTTTGACTAAGATATTTCAATGACTTAGCTCGTATATGGTTTTTAAGGTTATTTTAGTGAACGATCCAATCGGCATTATCAACCAGCTACCAATCACGCTATCGGCGTATGAATAATAACGTGCGAGGTTTACCCCATGTCTCTAAAGGCTAATTTTTTATCTGTAGATTGTACCCTAACTACTATGAGTCAACGAGCGCGTTTACCACTTGCTATTGCAGGATTGCTACTCTCTGCACAAACGCAAGCTTTTTTGCCAACCCCAGCATCATTAGTAACGACAGAGGCATTAGCGCCTACGCCGCAATCTGCTGCAATCGCTAATAATACGCCAAATAATGACGCTCCAGAAGATACCCAAGGGCTAGAAAAAAGCAACGTTGAGCAATTATTAGCCAAGTGGCGTGAGCAAGCAGCAACACAAAACTTAGCCCAAGATACGACATGGCGACGTTTATTATATTTCTTTGATGATCAAAAGAATTTGATTGGTAAGAAAAAAGACACCAGCATGGTTGATGAGGCTGACTTTTTTTTAAGTAAGAATGGACAGTATGATTCAGCTGCAGAGCTTGATGCACTATTGATAGCTCTTGCTAATGAGGTAGCGACGACGAATAACCGTACTGTCAAAAAAAATACTGCCAACAATTCGGTATTATGTCGTTTTCCAGCGCGTGTACAATGGTTGACCGATACATTAAACATTGACAAGGCGACGCTACAAATTAACTGTCCGGAGTTGAATGAATGGATGCAGAAGATTGCCCCCGAGCAGCTATCTATCATGTTTGCCCAAGAATATTTAGACAACCCTTTATCGGCCTTTGCTCATACTTTATTACGTATCGACTCAAAAGCGAGCGTGGCTGATCCGAGCCAGATTCATCACGCGGTTGCGCTGAATTATACGGTTGGTGGTAATCCAAAAGACAATTTTGTGGTGTATGCCATCAAATCAATGACCGGCGGTTATGACAATCTCATTGAAATCGATCCTTATCCAGCAAGGCTGGCGAAGTATCTGCAAGAAGACGAGCGTGACGCATGGACGTATCAATTGGATTTGACTCCAGCGGAAGTGCAGCAGATTATGTTACACGTTTGGGAAACCAAAGATTTAAAATTGCCGTATTACTTCACCACAGATAACTGTGCGTCTGAGATTTTACGCTTAATTGATGTGGTGCGTCCGCAGCAGCAGTTATTGAGTCAGCTGCCTTATGCGGTTATTCCCTCAGATGTCGTGCAATTACTTGATGATGAGGGCTTACTTGCCAGCACCAACTATACTCCTGCCGATAGCACTTTACGCCAAGCGCAATTAAACAAGGTTAAAGAGCAGCGCGAGCAATTCGGCTATCACAACAGCGCAAAACAGACGATCAATGAGATTAAATCTGCCCAACTCAATACGGTTTCGAGCATGTCAGCTGACGGACAGACGTTATTGCAGCCTACTATAGCGGTATCAGATAATAATCCAATAGACAGACATCCACTGCAACTGGCTCATATGGGACTAGGGCAGCGCGGTGATAATAACTATATCGATTTGGGCTTACGAGCGGGCTATCATGATATTCTCGATCGTCCCTCAGGATTCCCACAGTTTTTTGACTTAGAAGGTGCATCTGCGACTTTGCGCCTGTACGACACTGATAATGACAAAGCCAATCAGCCAAACAGTGTGGTTTTGCAAAATGTGACATTGATTCGTGGGCGATCATTTAATCCGATAAATTCTGCCAAAAAAGGCAAAACGTGGGGCGCCAGCATTGAAGCGACGCGCGTGAATGATGGCTCCCAGCAAGACGGTCGCGATCATTTAGTTGGGAGCTTGGGCTATGAATCAGGTTGGTCATGGGCATTTGGTACGCCTCGCACAGGTACAGGCGAGATGCCGCCGCAGCTATGCTATACCTTTTTGTCCGGCACAGCGCAAGCAGGACGCGGTATCAATAAAGGCTTTCGCGTTGGTGCTGGCGTGAATGCAGGCTGTCGTTATCAGATTAACAATCAGTTACGCGCGCAGGCTGAATTGCAACTGCCATATTGGTATCATGGCAGCAGCGATGAGTCTAATGCCCGTGGTCATTATTGGCAGCCGATATCGACATTAGGGCTGCAGTACGATATCGATAAAAAACAAGCATTACGCATTAATGCTAATTATGATTGGCAAGATCGTGTTGATGCCAATGAAGATGTACAGCTGTCGTACAGACGCTATTTTTAACATTTATTACTGAAAAAATGTATAGATTATTAAAAAGATGTATAGGCAGTCATTAGAAATGGCGTTCGAATAAAGGATAAATGATGAGTACGCAAAATTTATTGATTATTGGTCAAGGTGATATTGGTTTGCCAGTCAGCAACCAGCTGGCACAGGACGGCTTGAATGTCACAGGTTTGGCTCGTGGTGAGCGCCATCATTACTCTTTGGATGATAACGCTGAATTTATGCAAGCCGATGCATTGACTCTGACGGCTGAGCAGCTGCGAGATTTTACGGCGATAGCAATTATCGTTACCCCCGATGATTATTCGACCAGTGGCTATCATAATAGCTACTTAGCAATTAGCCAGCATTTGGCAACGCTTGCGGACAAACTCACCAACCTTTCACGCATTGTTTTTATTTCATCAACGGGTGTTTATGGGCAAGATAATGGCGAATGGATTGATGACAATACCGCGCCTGCAACGCCAGAGCGTGAAGCATCGCAGGTGATATTGCAAGCAGAACAAGTCCTGCAACAAGGCTTTGGTGATAAAGCCATTATCATCCGTCCAAGCGGTATTTATGGACGCGCGCGTCTCATGCGTCTGCGTAAAGCCCGCGAGCCACAAAAGGAAGCAGTGGCAGCCGCGCATTGGAGCAATCGGATTATGGATCGCGATTTGGTCGCTATCATCGCTAACGTACTGACTATCGATGCGCCCAAGCCCCTTTATATTGCTACTGATTATGCGCCAGTCACGACTTTTGAGTTGGGCGTTTGGTTAAGTCAGCAGATCAATGAAACGCCTCCTGCTCTTGAAGATAAAAAAATAGCGGTTACGGGAAAACGCTTGCACAGTAATATTCCATTAGCTTGGTTGGCATATCCTGATTGGCAAGTCGGTTACCGTGATATTTTGCGTCATCAAGAACAATATCAAGAACAACATTAAGAGTAATATGCCAGTTTGATTTAATTATTTTATATTTTATAGCTTATGGAGATTTCATGACCCAGCCTTCCACTTCTGACACTCATTTACCCAGTGCTGATCTTACAGCAGCAGGCGGTACAATTTCAGAAGGCAATGCTGAGCAGTCGTCTATCTTGCCAGATAGTACCCAACCTGCGATTGTACATCCTAATTTTGACCCGAGTCGCTTGGCACTTGATCCTGCCAGACCCTTGAGCGATATTCCAGAGCCTGCTAGGCGCTTAAATGGTCAATTGCAACGACTCTATGGTCGCTCTGCGCGTTTTTACCAGCCTAAAGAACACAGCTTGTCAAAATGGTCGCTGATTGCTTCAGAAGTATTGGGCGAGCATCTGTCATTACTGCGGGCGGCAAAGCTTGTCGAGTTTCCAGACAGCTTTTATCACAATCACAGCGCGCAACCATTATTATCATCATTAAATGGTATGACTTTGCTCGACATGGCCGATATTCAGCAGGCGCTTCGTGCTTATCCAAAACTGCATCGTTACGGTTTTGCACTGAATGGCTCTTCTGTAAGTACCGATACGAGCGTTAGTAGTAATGCTAAAAATAAACAGGCTTCTTTCCGTGCATTGACCAAACGTTATAACCCAGATGAGTTGCTTAACAGTGTTTACGCCGAAGATTGGCAGGTGGTGTTGCAGCCGCAGCAATTTGAGACAGGCGAGGGCAGTTTGGCTACTGACATTATGGCGTGTAGCGTCGCTGTCCATGCATTGAGGCAGTGCGAGACACGCAAAAGTATCAATCACCGCTACAGCGCCGCGCAAATCTGTCAGCACATACGCAGTTATCTGCTGAGTCAAATCATTTGTGAGCCATCGCAGCGCCATGCCTACCGTCAAATACGCATTTTTACAGGACATGTTATTGTTGCCGCGTATCATTTAGGGTGGGAGATACAAGTGAGTGAGGACGGTCAGTGTTATTTTAATCTCTCATCGCGCAGTGGCCTATTGACTCGTTATCCTAACATGCAGGATTACGACATCAATGGTTGGTCAAGCTGATCAATAATGCGTACAATAACGCCAATTTTTTGCTCTTCTTTTTGTCAATAGGAACGCTTCCATGCTTAATGCCTCAATGCCTAATGCGCAACACCCTTCTTTTTCCTCACATCAATTTATCCAACTGGCTTTAGACAATCAAGTTCTCAAATTTGGCGAGTTTGTCCTCAAGTCTGGTCGCATCAGTCCGTATTTTTTTAATGCAGGCTTGCTGGCGTCGGGTGAGATGTTGTCGTTGCTCGCGTGTGGTTATGCTGATGCCTTGGCTGAGCAAATGGCTGCTAGTCATAACGGTACAGATGAGCAGGAGCTGGTGATATTTGGGGCAGCGTATAAAGGTATTCCTTTTGTGGCAGCAACCGCGCAAGCTTTATGGATTCATCATGGTATCAATGCCAAGTGGGGCTATAATCGTAAAGAAGCCAAAACTCATGGCGAAGGTGGCAACTTAGTAGGCGCTGACGTTAGTGGTAAAGCAGTCTGGGTACTCGATGATGTCATTACCGCTGGTACGGCGATGCGCGAAGTGGTTGAGATTTTAGAGCAAGCAGGCGCTAGCGTTGCTGGTATTATCGTTGCACTTGACCGTAAAGAAAAGGGTCAGGCTGAGCATTCTGCTATTCAAGAGCTGGCCGCAACATTAGATGTACCCGTACGCGCACTCGTCGATATCGATGATTTAATCAGTTATTTGGCAGATGACCATGGCGTACAAAGCGGTCAGCATAAAGACGCGACCCAACTTGCCAAGATGCAACATTATCGCGAGCAGTACGGCGTATAGTTGGGCACTGAGTTCGAAGCTGTTCTATATTAATAATATAACGTAAGTGAGCCTTATCATGAGCCAAGAAAATCAAAAAAAATCGTTAAACATACTCGTTATTATGGATCCTATCGAGCAGGTTAATTATAAAAAAGACACGACCCTTGCGATGATGTGGTCGGCACAAGACCGTGGGCACAGCCTTGGCTATTGTCAGATTCATGATTTGTGGTTGGATCGTGGGCAACTGATGGTTGATACGCAGTCAGTGACCGTCAAGCGTGATCCTAAAGATTTTTATACATTAGGGGATAAAGCGACAGCGGCAATCAGCGACTATGACGTGGTGTTGATGCGTAAAGATCCGCCGTTTGACATGCGTTTTATTTATGCCACTTATATGCTTGATCATGCCAAAGCGGCAGGCGTGCTAGTGGTCAATGACCCACAAGCGATACGTGATTGTAATGAAAAGCTATTTGCCACGTGGTTTAGCGATTATATGAGCCCGACGATTGTGACCAGTAAACAGGCGCATATTCGCAAGTTTATCGCTGAGCAGCAAGACGTCATTGTTAAGCCATTAGATGGTATGGGTGGTACGGGTATTTTCCGCTTGACCGCAGATAGTCCAAATATCGGCGTCACGCTTGAGATTTTAACCGAGCTTGAAACCTTGCCGATTATGGCGCAGCGTTATTTGCCAGAGATCAAAGAAGGCGATAAGCGCGTGTTGATCGTTGATGGTGAAGTGGTCGATTATAGCTTGGCGCGTATTCCTACCAAAGGCGAAACCCGTGGTAATCTTGCGGCGGGTGGTAGCGGTGTTGCGATGCCGCTCACCGATATCGAACGTCAAGTGGCAGAAGTCGTGGCACCTATTGTTAAAGAAAAAGGTCTCATGTTCGTCGGGCTCGATTTAATCGGCGGTCGTATTACCGAGATTAATGTCACCAGCCCAACGTGTGTACGTGAGATTGATGATCAATGCGGTACAGATATTGCGACCGATTTTATCATCGCCATTGAGAATAAATTAGCAGTTTGCGCAACACTGTAAGGATAGAGTGATTTATCACTAAGCTATGCGCACAATACTTAAAAAACACTGTGCTAAGATAGATTGATAAACAGCATCTTTTCATAGCGCATAGAAAGGCGATAAAACGTCATTTATAAACGATGCTTTTATGATTTTTCGATAGTATTTATAAAAGCCAAGTCGTGATTGCTCGCGGCTTGGATTTTTGTTATTGACAGTGCATAAAGTGCTATATATCAGCCAACGATTTACTCTATACTATGCGAGATTTTATAGGGTCATTATTGGCTGGTGACTAAGATGATCATAGGATAATAAGTCCTTCATATAAATAAAGAAAAGATAGGCAGGCGTTCATGAAAGCACCGCATATATTAATGATGGCCGCGGGTACTGGCGGGCATGTGTTCCCAGCGCTGGCAGTGGCTGAGGAATTGACTCAGCGTGGTGCGGTTATTCATTGGCTAGGAACACCAAATGGTATGGAAAATGGCTTGGTTGCACCGACTGGTTATCCTTTTCATGCGATTGAGATGCAGGGTTTACGCGGTAAAGGAATCGGGCGTTTATTGAAGTTGCCAGTGACTTTATTGTCAGCGACGATGGCAGTTATAAAGGTGATTCGTAGTAATCAAATTGACATAGTTGTCGGTTTTGGTGGGTATGTGACAGCGCCTGGCGGTATCGCCGCACGTCTGACCAATACACCTCTGATTATCCATGAACAAAATGCCATTGCAGGCATGAGTAATCGCTACCTATCCAAGATTGCAACCAAGGTGCTGCAAGCATTTGAGGACACCTTTGCCAATAGTGCACAGGATGCTAAGCTTGAAACGGTGGGTAACCCAGTACGCAATGCCATCACTGGTGTCTCTGAACCGACGGTGCGTTATGATGTTAATGACAACTCACCGCTCAAATTGTTGGTGGTGGGTGGCTCACTTGGTGCACAAGCCTTAAACGACACTGTGCCAAAAGCGCTGGCATTGCTCAATCAGCCTTTTGAAGTGTATCATCAATGCGGGCGTAACAATGAGGCTACCACACAAGCGGCTTACGATGAGCAAGACTTGAGTATGCACAAGTTTGTGGTACAGCCTTTTATCGACGATATGGCCGCCGCTTATAATTGGGCAGATGTTATTGTTTGCCGAGCAGGCGCATTGACGGTTACGGAAATCCAGAACGTTGGTATTGCCGCAATTTTTGTACCGCTGCCGCACGCGGTAGATGACCATCAGACTGCTAATGCCCGCACTTTAACCTCACACGATGCGGCGATTTTGTTACCGCAGTCTGAGTTGACAGCGCAGCGTTTGAGCAATGAGCTTGCTGCCCTTAATCGAGAGAAGTGCCTAGCGATGGCCAAAAAAGGCCATGCCCTTGCCAATCGAAGTGCGAGCAAGCAAGTTGCTGATATTATTTGGCAAACGCTGTAGCCTATATTCTTATAACTGACTGTTTTTATTACCAATTATTTTGATACACTAAATTGTATTAGCCTTTAATAAAGAGAAGCCCTATGTCTAACCCTGCGAAAGCTCTACCTAAGCGTTTGATTGAAATACCAGAAATGCGTCGTATTCAGCATTTGCATTTTGTCGGTATTGGTGGCTCGGGGATGTGCGGTATCGCGGAGGTGATGAACAATCAAGGTTATCAAGTAAGTGGTTCCGATATCGCTGAGAGTTTAGTAACCAAACGTTTGGCACAGATTGGTATTGATATTGCGATCGGTCATGATTCTAAGAACATCGCTAATGCTGATGTCATCGTTGTATCGTCAGCGATTGATCGCAGCAACCCTGAAGTAAAAGCGGCATTAGAAGCACGTTTGCCAGTGGTACGCCGTGCCGATATGCTGGGCGAGTTGATGCGTTATCGTCACGGTATCGCTGTTGCTGGCGCTCATGGCAAAACCACGACGACCAGTTTGTTGACTACCATGATGGCAGAAGGGCAACTCGATCCTACCTACGTGATCGGCGGTAAGCTGAATGCATCTGGTAAAAATGCTGCACTGGGTAGCAGTCGTTTCTTGGTGGCAGAAGCCGATGAGTCTGATGCGTCGTTTTTATCGTTACATCCGATGGCCGCGATTGTCACCAATATCGATCAAGACCATATGGAAACGTATGAGAATAGTTTTGATAAATTAAAAGCTGCTTATATTCAGTTTTTACAAAACATGCCATTCTATGGTTTGGCGGTGGTCTGCGGTGACGACCCAGAATTGTATGCCATGATTGATGATATAGGTCGTCCCGTATTGACCTTTGGACTTGAGCCTTTTAACGACGTTCAAGCCATCGACTTGGTGACGGAAGGCACGAAAACTCACTTCACGGTACTGCGCCGTGACCGTGAACCATTACGCCTGACCCTCAATATTCCTGGTACTCACAACGTTTACAATGCGCTTGCCGCTATCACCATGGCGACCGATGAAGGGGTCGATGACGAAGCGATCAAACGCGCTCTGCAAAAATTTGAAGGCGTTGGTCGCCGTTTTGAGCAGCATGCCTCTGTCAGTCTTGATGATGGTAATGTTTTATTGATTGACGATTATGGTCATCACCCAAAAGAAGTCGATGCCACCATTAAAGCGGCGCGTCAAAGCTTCCCTGAACGTCGTTTGGTAATGATGTTTCAGCCGCACCGTTATAGTCGTACCCGAGATTGCTTTGATGATTTCGTTGAAGTACTCTCTAGCGTTGATGAATTATTATTATTAGACGTATATTCAGCAGGTGAAAGCCCAATTACTGGCGCTGATACCAAATCGTTGGCACGTAGTATTCGGTTGCGCGGTGAAGTTGAACCGACGATTATTGACAAGGACAATTTAGCTCCTGTCATGCAGCGTTTATTAAAAGCCAATGACATGCTCATTACTCAAGGTGCAGGTAATGTAGGGCAGATCGCTGTCGACTTGGCTGCCAATAACCTTTACATTAAGTAAGCTAAAAAATTCTAGGAACGATCTTCATGACGACTGATACTAAAGAAAATACCAGCACTCAAAATTCAGATAATTTAGAGAGCAATGATGCCACTCTAAACACGACGACCAGTGATGCAAAAGATGCCAGACAGTTTGGTAGAGTGGCGGTTGTCTATGGCGGCAGTAGCAATGAACGCAGCGTGTCGTTAGACAGTGGTGCTGCCGTATTGCAAGCGCTACAAAACCAAGGCGTTGATGCCACTCATTTCGACCCTAAGCATCAAGACATCACAGAGCTACGCGAGTATGACCGTGTGTTCAACGTACTGCATGGTCGCGGCGGCGAGGATGGTTTGTTGCAAGGTGTGCTGCAATGGTTTGATATTCCGCAGACGGGTTCAGGCATTCTGGCATCAGCGCTGGGTATGGATAAGGTTCGTACCAAGCAATTGTGGCAGGGTTGTGGGTTAGCAACCGCGCCATTTTCATTGTTAACAGCTGAAACTGACTGGCAGCAAGTAGTTAACATGCTAGGTTTACCACTTATTATCAAGCCCGTTCATGAAGGCTCCAGTATTGGTATGACTAAGGTCAACAATCTTGACGAGTTGCCAGCGGCTTATGCAACGGCGGTACAGTGCGGTGATGCAGTTATGGCTGAGCGCTGGATTACTGGTCGCGAGTTTACAATCGTCATTATCGACGATGAATCTTATCCAGTCATTCGTCTTGAACCTGCTGATATTACCAACTTCTACGATTTTGAAGCCAAGTATAATCGTAATGATACCAGTTACTATATTCCCTGTGGTCTGAGCGCTGCTGACGAAAAGCATTTACAAGATCTGAGCCTTGCAGCGTTCCGTGCCGTTGATGCCAAAGGCTGGGGACGCATCGATGCTATGCAAGATGAAGCAGGCAACTTCTGGTTGCTTGAAATCAATACAGTGCCAGGCATGACCAGCCATAGCTTGGTTCCGATGGCAGCCAAGGCTCGAGGCATGGACTTTGATGCATTGTGCTGGCATATTTTAGCGCAGACATTAGAGTGACTGGTATAGCAGTTATTGCTTAAATAGTTATTTAGCAATGCTACTTTTTAACATTGCTCATTTTTTAACATTGTTCATAATGCTATTGATATTTATTGAGACAGTTGTCATTGATAGGCTGTCTTAATAAACCAGTGATAAAACTTATGAATCATTAGAGTTAAATTTTTCTTATAGCCTGAGAATACTACTAGACGAGAACGGGTTAATGTATCACTAGAGCTGCTATACCACAGCGTCATGTAAACTTGTGTAAATTCGTTGTCACTAGTAGGGGTTAAGCTATTGTTTAACCATAAAATACGTTAATATTGTAATTATAGGTCTGTTTTAGTGATATTTCTGTTTTCTATGAATTTAGCCCATAAGTTATTCATAAATTAAGAAAAATGTTACGTTTAAATGAGCATAATGTCATCCTATAAATCGTTTTAGTAAAATATTTTGATAATATGTCAACTTAATAGGCCTCTGCAAAAATATGCAGAGTTACATTTATAAATAGCATGATCAGTTTTATGCAAATATAGGGACAAAGGTCGTTATGGCTCAAACTGTCAACGAGGTAACTGACTTGATGAGTGATAAAACCCGTCGCCCAAACTCTAAGTTCCAAGTACCGACTTCGCTCAAATATTTTTTTATGGTATTGGTACTAGGGTTGCTCGTACTGATATTGATAATGGGTGGAAAAGCGTTGCGTGATGCACCGCCAGCTTCTATCCATGTGAATAATCAGGGTTTGACAGTTACCCAATATCGCGCATTGCAACAGGTTATGAATCAACAAAAGGTAAGCAGCTTTTTTACCTCTGATTTGCAAGCGTTAAGAGATATTACGACGGGTCTGGCTTGGGTTGATCAGGTCAGTATTTCTCGTGATTGGCAACGGGGCATAGTCGTTACCGCATTACCTAAGCAAGCGGTTGCTAATTTTGGTACAGAGCGTTTGGTGGATGCAAAAGGTGCGGTTTTTGTCCCTGCTGATAGTAAAGATCTGACGCAAGAACGCTTCGCCACCTTACAAGGTGAGATAACTCAAGCCCCAGTTATCATGCAGCAGATGCAGCAAGTTAACGACTGGTATGCGCCACTTGGTATGCAAGTCGAAGATATTATCCTGTCACCAAGAATGACTTGGCTGATTCGTTTTGACAATGGACTGCGTGTGATTGTTGATAACGAGAATACTGCGCAAAAGCTGCTGAGTTTAAGTCAGCTGCTCGGCAATCAGTTAAGTGAGCGTCGAGGCGAAATACAGTCTGTAGATTTGCGCTATAAAAATGGTTTTACCATCGCTTGGGATATGGCACAGCCAAAGATTGATGAAGCAAAATAACGATAGATAGCATAAAAAAAACTGGTTAGCATTTTAGTTTGAGCTATTTTGATAGTTTTTAGCACAGAATATACAACATCATAGCGTGTTGATAACGCTTTTTTTAATGATCTAATGGAGACGTCATTTGGTCTCCTGTTTAGCGATAATTTGTCTGGTACCATGAAAAATACTGAAAATCTGGTTGTTGTCCATCTAAGTGCCACGGCAGTCTATGTCGTTATTGGTAACGTTGTCTCTGCAAAAGACATCCGTATTCTGGGCGTGGGACAAGTCAAAAATAGCGATTTTTACCAAGGTCAAATAAAACACCGTGAACGTCTACAAGGTGCTATCAAGCAAGCCATTCAAGAAGCAGAAGATACTGCCAATTGCCGCGTGCACAGTGTGTGGTTGACCCTAGCAACACCGGAGTTATCGAGCAAAAATAGTGCAGGCGAGGTACGTGTAGAAGATGAGGCGGTACGTGCCAAAGATATGGTGCAGGCGTTGTCTAATGCCAAGTCACGCGATCTATCATCAGACTACTATCTAATGCATTGCTGTCAGCAGGGTATCTATGTTGATGATCAAGATTTCATGGTGGATGATGCGATCGAAATGATGGCGCATAATATTACTGTGATGTATCACATGATGATGATGCCCGTTGCTAGCCGTCAGAATATCCAAAAATTACTGCAAAGCTGTGATGTTGGTATTGACCACATTGTATTTGATGCAGTGACGAGTGCTGAATATAGTTTGATGAGTGACGAGCGTCAGCAAGGGGTTTGTTTGGTAGATATTGGTGCTAGTACGACCAGTATTTGCGTTTATAAAGAAAACAAGCTGATATTTACCCATTGTATCGCGACAGGCAGCCACGAAGTAACGATGGATATCTCAGCTGATTTTGGTATTTCCATGATTGAGGCTGAAAAGCTGAAAAAAACCCATGGTACTGTCGATGTCAATAGTGTCGATCCCAGCTCGTTCTTTATCTTTAAACCACAAGGAACAGGTGACGAGATTAATATTGGTATCTATAATCTAGCCCGTATTATTGAAGCGCGCTATGTGCAGATATTTACGGAAGTTGCTCGTCAATTACATGAGGCTGATCTCATCGGCTATATCGACAAAGGTATCGTACTCACAGGTGGCGGTACGGCGATTAAAGGTATGATACCCTTTACCAAAAAATTGCTCAAAATGCCCGTAGTATTAACCAACACTCATCCTGCTATTAGTGCTCATAACCATTTTGATAATGATGAGTCATTTAAGCAGCTAAACAGTCAAGTAAATGATCGTGCTTATCAAACGGCATTTGGTACACTATTATATAGTCAAAGCGAGCAGTTTCGCCGTAGTGAAAAAAGCGAGCCTGAAGCGATTCAAAAAAATCGAGTCACTGGTGTTTTTCAAAGTGCAGGGCAGCGTTTTGCTAGTGTACTCAAAAAGATATTATAATCTGTTAGCAAAACATACTTATATTAAGCAGCATAAGAGTATGCAGCTATATAATAGGCAAGAATACGAAAAGTAACACCCTGTACTATACTGGCATATTTTGGCTAGCACAATTATCTAAGCCATTGCCCTGTTTTATTTAAATACAATTATATATAGTAAGTCGATAGCGCGCCATATAAGTGTGTTACCAAGTATCGACCATCACGCTATCTGCAACTGGAGAAACCTTTTTATGTCAAAATACACCATGCCAGATGATAACCAGCCTCAAAATAACGGCCAAGCAAGCTTCACTGTATTCGGTGTTGGTGGTGGTGGCGGTAATGCGGTTGAACATATGGTACAACAAGGGATTAGAGGTGTAACGTTCGTCTGTGCTAATACGGATAAACAAGCGCTTGATCGTTTAACTGCACCGCATAAATTGCAACTTGGCGCAAAAACGAATCGCGGTTTGGGCGCAGGAGCGAACCCAGAAGTTGGGCGTGAAGCAGCAGAAAGCGAAGAAGAAGCCATCCGTGCATTACTCGAGCATTCAGACATGGTGTTCATTACTGCTGGTATGGGTGGTGGTACGGGTACAGGTGCAGCGCCTGTGGTTGCTCGAATTGCTAAAGAAATGGAAGTTTTGACAGTTGCCGTCGTGACTACGCCATTTAAGTTTGAAGGTGGCAAACGTATCAAGGCTGCTAAAGCTGGTATTGAGCAATTGACTAACTTTGTTGATTCTATCATTACGATTCCGAATGATAAGTTGATGAGTGTCTATGGCAATATCTCTATGCAAGATGCCTTTAAAAAAGCGGACGATGTGTTGTTACATGCGGTTCAAGGTATTGCTGAAACTATCGCTAGTGAAGGTATGATCAATATCGACTTTAACGATATCCGCACTGCTATGACTGCTAAAGGCCATGCAATGATGGGTATCGGCCGTGCTAGCGGCGATGATCGTGCGCGTCAAGCAACTGAGAAAGCCATCAGATCACCATTACTTGATGACTTGCGTTTAGAAAATGCAAAAGGTTTGCTTGTTAACGTAATTTCTTCTGAATCACTCTCATTAGATGAGATGAGCAAAATCAGTGTTATTGTCGAAGAAATTACAGATATTGACGATGCACATATTTTCTATGGTTCAGTGATTGATGAAAAAATGGGTGATGACTTACATGTCACTGTTATTGCAACGGGTCTGACTTTAGATGAAAACGCTGGGCAAGAGCCAGAAGTAGTCGAGACACCAGTTCCTTCTGTCAATAGCACTCAGCCTGTTGACCCCAACGTGCATACCAGTGCTTTAAACAGCCAGAAGCAATCGCAAGCTCAGATGTATCAAGAAACGGCTAGTGCTACTCGCTCAAGCGCGCCTCAAGAGCAAGCGAAAACCAAAACCAATAGCATTCAAGACTATCTAAAACGTCAACAAAATAAATAATATTTTCAGATGTTTGGGATAAAAAAAGCCAGTACTAAGTTGCTGGCTTTTTTGTGTGTATAGAAAATGTCGATATATTAGCAAACTGATTCAGCTATGAGCGCGCTCTATTTATAAAAATCGCCTCTCAATGCGAAAATAATCATTAATAAATAGGCGTATAAAACAATTTATGATTGTAACATTTGGCTGTTATTTCCCTGTGTTAACAGAGGCAATGTGATCAATAAGACATGAGAACCATCAAAATTTATTGACGATAAGTGTTATCAATCAAGGAGATAAGGAAATTAGCGAGTTTTAACTATGGCGAACTAGGGGCGGGTAATGATACACTATGGCAATTGTAACAAAATATGTGAGAAGACAGCCATGAACCAAAGAACCATAAAAACTGCGATTGCTGTTACAGGTATTGGTCTCCATAGTGGTCAGCCTGTTGACTTAGAGTTTCATCCGCAACCTATTGATACGGGTATTGTTTTCGAGCGTTCTGATATCGAAGGCAGTCAGCCGATTCCAGCCAGTGCTTTTTTGGTGCAAGACACTATGATGTCGTCAAACCTAGTGTTTGGTGGCACACGTGTGGGGACGGTCGAGCATTTGCTTAGTGCCATTGCAGGACTTGGCGTGGATAACCTTTTAATTCGTGTATCGGCCTCAGAGATACCGATTATGGATGGTAGTGCCGCTCCTTTTGTAGCGTTGCTGCTTGACGCAGGATTCTGCGAGCAAGACGCTTTAAAGAAGTTTATAAAAATCGTCAGACCTGTAAGAGTAAAAGTGGATGATAAATGGGCAGAACTGCGTCCTTATGAAGGGTTTGAGCTAAATTTTGAGATTGATTTTGATCATCCTGCTATCGACAAAGATTTTCAGCATGCACAGTTGCAGTTTTCGACGCAAAACTTCATTGAGCAATTGAGCTCAGCCCGTACTTTTGGGTTTTTACGAGATATAGAAGCCTTACGTCAGAATAATTTGGCGTTAGGAGGCAGTATGGATAATGCTATTGTTATTGATGAGGTAAATATTCTTAACGAAGAAGGTCTGCGTTTTAATGATGAGTTCGTTCGCCATAAAATTTTGGATGCTTTAGGTGATTTATATTTGATTGGCTATCCGATTTTGGGTCGCTTTAATGCTTATAAATCTGGTCACGCGTTAAACAATTTATTGGTACGTGAGATACTATCTGACCATAATAATTTTGAAATTGTAACTTTTGATGACAATGTAACGTGCCCAATTCAGTATTTACCTCTCGAAGGTTTGACTGTTGAAGGATGAATACAGGAATATACACGAAGTATCGAAACATTTACGCAATATTACATAATCCAGCAGTAATTACATTCTAATAATATTCGTTTTTTTGAATGTATTGTTTAGATTATTTTAACAATTCTGCTCTAGAGTAGAGAATATCAAAGCTGTGGATAGTTTTTCAATCATCTGTTGGTGACGTTCATAATGTGAACGGAGCTAGCAGGTGATTTTTTTTGTTTGCGTCATTACAAAATCGCAGCGTTATCAGCTGATTTTTACGGTTTTGTTTACACAACTTTACATAGCAATATTAATAATTTCAATGATTTGCCAGACGCAAAAGTGCTTTTTTGAGATTTTCATCAGTGGTGACATGCTCTGCGGCCTGTGATATAGTCCGCTTTGTGTTTTGGCTAAGAGCCTGATTTTCATTGGCTTTACTAGACTTTGACAAAGTTGCTGATACTGCTGATAGTTGTTTAGATGAATGATTATCAGCTGAATTTTTAGCTACGTCGACGCGAATTTGCTTGAGTTGTTTAAATGTAATTGACTGCTCTGTTAAGACTTGCAAATAAGCGCTCTGCAAATAGCGAATATGATTGGCAGCAGTCATTGAGCCCACACTGAGTATTAATTGCTCGGAGGTGAGGCCTACGACCCAACAGGTATTAAGAATTTCTTCAGGTAGACAATCTACCAATAGCTCTTTTACCTCGTTGGTCGCTTCTATGTATAGCCGCATATTGTCAGCAAGCGTTCGGGGTAGTGCGCTACCAGCAAAAGCTTGATGGTCGATAAGTTGGGCAAGCCGATTTGGCTGTTTTTTTGACATCGTGATGACTCATCTAATAGGTGACAAAATCGATATTCATAATTGACATGCTGAAAGCAATTGATACTGAACGATTTGCGAGACAGTGAACTAAGCGGATGGTATCAACAGATAATACCAGTATTAGTCACTACAGAAAGAATAGCGGGCTGTTTTAATAAGGATTTTATCATGTTTTGTAATGATCATCTCCTCTAAACTAATTGATGCTTTGTCACGGATGACGAGCGGTCTTGTATTAACAATAGGTAGTAAATTTATGAAACAAGCTTTATTAATTTTGTCAGTATTGGGAATGGGTATAGCACAGACAAGTGGTGCTGTCGAAACAACCTTTCAACCAAATAATACCTTGAGTCATACCATCACTAATATCTCTGCTTCTGCGAACTACGGTTCTAGCCGCAATATCTATAGCACTAACAGTGGTGCTCATGTATATAGCAATGATGAGATCAGTCAAGCCATTGATAATTTAAGTGCGCATGCCAAGCAAAAAGAATACCAGCTTGCTTCGCTTACCAGCCGTTTGTCTTATGAGCAGCGTCAGCAGCAATCAAGCCGCGCTCCTGATCGCAATTCTGCTCCTGCGATTGCAGCGGCAAGTGCATCGCGAGTAGCATTATCTAGAAGCTCTGGCTACTGTGCTCGCTATGTACGTAAAGCGCTACAATCAGCAGGTTACGAATTTACGCCTAACCCTTCAGCTTATCAGTATGCTTCTCGCGGCACACTTGCTCAAGCAGGTTTTACCAAGATCAGTAATGATATGCAGCCACAAGTGGGTGACGTCGTTGTCTATAATCGTACGTCAAACCGTCCACATGGTCATATCCAGATCTTTGATGGTAACGATTGGGTATCTGATTTCCGCCAAAACAGCATTAGCCCATACAGTGGCACTTACAGCTATACGACATGGCGTGATTCGCAATATGTCGATGATGCATCAGACCGTGGTATTTACCTTGCGATGGCTGATAAATAGTAGCCAGTTAGATATAGTCTAAGTTAAAAGTTTTCTCCAAATCCAGTAATGCTCTTTATAGCGTTGCTGGTTTTTTTTGCGCTTTGAGTTGTAATGCTTAAGTTAAAAGTAGAGTTAAAGCTCAAATCTCGACCAGTGGCTACGATTGTGAAAGTCAGGCGGGGAGGCGTGGTTTGGGGCAAAATATAAAGCAATCTCACCAAACCATAAAATAACGCAAGGATGTATTTGCTCAATCACAGTATTTGCGATGGCGTACTGCTGATTGGGTCGTTGGATTACTGGTACATTAAAGCTGCGCTCATAATGATGAGGTTTATTTGCGACTGATGGATCATTAAATAAAGGATTCTCCACGTACCTTAATGTTGGCTTTACATTATTTATCCAATTAATAGACGCGCGCGCCTGTCCATCAGCTGCATATAAGGGTGTTGGCGGTAAGGTCGCAGGATTACGATAGCTTGCAAATTGATATAGCGCATAACGACCGTCTGGATTGGCATTAATCTCGATATAGGGCGTTGCCTTTTGAGCATCCGTTAGATTTTCATCATTTATCAGACGACCAGCGATAAAACACTCAAGGCAAGTCTCTTCCCACAAGTAATCATCGAATTTTACTTGCGATTGCTGCCACATTGACCAATTTAGCTGCTTTGCTAGCAGTTGGTTGGGCAAGGTGAGTTGATAGGTTAGCTGTAAGTATAGTGATGGTTGTCGAATGACCTGAGCACTCACATTTATAGAGATGCGCTGCAACTCATCCACTGTTACACCCAGTTGCTGCGCATCATTTACTATGGTTTCGGTGGCCACATAGAGATTGAATGATTGATTCATAAGTTAAGACCCGACAATAAAAATATAGAAGTAACCATAAGAAAAGTTGTACCGACTAAGCGAGCTAATATTACACGCTAAGTAAATCTAAAACGAGCAGACAACATAAAAGCCGCGAGCAAGATGCATCGCGGCTTTTATGTTTATCGTCGCCATTTGGCTATGATTTGAGTTGATATGGCATACCATACCATACCATCACTCAAACCAGCTGGTCATCACATATTATTATGCATGACGTGCTAAGTTAGACAATTTTGGGTTGGCGTTTGGATTTTTACGTAGTAACAATGCCATACGACCAATAGAATGAACCAAAGACGCGTTAGCCGCTTTGGCAAGTTCAGCACCGATGACATCGCGTTCTTCTTTTGTGCCAGCAGGCAGTTTTACTTTGATGAGCTCATGATCTGATAGAGCGCGGTCAATTTCTTCAGTAATGGTTGGGGTAATACCTTTATTGCCAATCATGACGATAGGTTTGAGGTCGTGACCAATGCCTCTTAGGCGTTTGATGGTAGCGTTATCGAGTTGCATAGAATTCCTAGGTGTTGGTAAAAATAAAAGACAGTGCTATTAAGAGCAGTTGACGACCATTATAGATAATCTGTGGTCATCTTGCATGAGATCAGCAGGATTTTGCACGATTTTACGTGATGAAAATGTTAAACTGAATGTTTGGGCACATTATAAACGCTACTGTCTGATAAATCAGTGTTTTAACCAATAGAATTTCGCCAGTCTAAGACTGTAAATGTATAAAAATCTTGATTGATAGCATATTCGAATGAATTTAACCCATATCGAAAGTGCTTCATAAATCTTTTAGCTACTTCAGTAATATGTATGAATGTTTTGCAAAGCAATAGGAGCAGGTATTTTGGCCACGCGTATCGAAAATAAAAAACTGTCAAAGAGTAGTAGCGCTTGGATGAAAGAGCATATTGACGATCATTATGTGCAAAAAGCGCAAAAAGATGGCTATCGTGCCCGTGCCGCCTATAAATTACTAGAAATTAATGAAAAGACCAATATTATTAAAAAAGGCATGACGGTTGTAGATTTGGGCAGTGCTCCAGGCAGTTGGTCTCAAGTGGCAGGTCAGCTAGTAGGCGAAAAAGGTATTTTGATTGCCTCTGATATTCTGCCGATGGATACATTGCCTGATGTGACCTTTATTCAAGGCGACTTTCGCGAAGCAGAAGTATTTGATGCGATCATGGCAGAGGTTGGTGATAGACAGGTCGATGTAGTGCTGTCCGATATGGCACCAAATACGGCAGGAAACAGCGCAATCGATCAGCCACGTATGATGTATTTATGCGAGCTGGCAGTGGACTTCGCGCTTGCAACCTTACCAGAAGGTGGCGCACTTATTATGAAAGTGTTTCAAGGTGAAGGCACACAAGAATTACGCAAGCAGATGCAGCAGGATTTTAGTAAAATCCGTAGTATCAAACCAGGTGCGTCAAGACCACGGTCAAAAGAGATGTTTTGGATAGCGATTAAATAATCATAAAGTCGTTATGTCACAGCCATTGTAAGCGAGATAATGTGTCACCATAACATAGTCTCATGAGCGTATTGAACCCGCTACAATCGTTAACTGAATAATAGCGAAACCTGCTTGAATTATGCAGGTTAGCACCACATATCATGGTATATTAACTTTGTTTCAAGCATATGTTTTAGGCAAAGTCGTCTGACAATAAGCGCCTGATGTGCTCATCTATGATAGATATATAGGTCATTGATATTTATAACTTGTGAAAACAGTCCCCATGCAGCATTTGAGTTGTGTGAGTCTGACTCATAAATTTTGGCTATGAATATATCTACTAAAAAATGAGCGATACGTTTATAGACGTCACGTGTTTAATAAACACACCAATAAGTAAGGGATGGGAATAACTAGTGAGCGACATGGTAAAAAATACCTTATTGTGGCTGGTGGTAATCGGCGTTTTGGTACTGGTGTTTAGCGGCTTTGATCAATCATCCGAGCCGGATAGCCTTAACTACTCTGAGTTTGTGACCGCTGTGTCAGAAAACCAAGTAGCCAGCGTTGAAATCGATGGCGAGCAAATCACCGGCGAAAAGAAAAATGGTTCATCATTTGAGACCATTAGACCAGCTGTGTCAGATGATGAGCTCATGCCATTGCTGCGTGAGAATCAAGTCGAAGTCCAAGGGACTGCCCCAAAACGCCAAAGCGTCTTGATGCAATTACTGATAGCCAGTTTCCCAATTCTATTGATTATTGGTCTGTTTTTATTCTTCATGCGTAACATGCAAGGCGGCGCTGGCGGTAAAGGCGGCGGCCCTATGAGCTTTGGTAAGTCAAAAGCTAAAATGCTGACTGAAGACCAAATCAAGGTGAACTTTGAAGATGTGGCTGGTTGTGAAGAGGCCAAAGAAGAAGTGGTTGAAGTGGTCGAGTTTTTACGCGACCCTGATAAATTTACCAAACTGGGTGCGACGATTCCACGTGGTATCTTAATGGTAGGTCCTCCAGGTACCGGTAAAACCTTGTTAGCCAGAGCCATTGCTGGTGAAGCTAAAGTGCCGTTCTTCTCAATCTCAGGTTCTGATTTTGTTGAAATGTTTGTCGGTGTCGGTGCCTCACGTGTACGCGATATGTTCGAACAGGCTAAAAAGAGCGCGCCTTGCATCATCTTTATTGATGAAATTGATGCGGTCGGTCGTCATCGTGGCTCTGGTATGGGCGGTGGTAATGATGAGCGTGAGCAGACACTGAACCAATTATTGGTCGAAATGGATGGTTTTGAAGGCAATGAAGGCGTAATCGTCATTGCAGCGACCAACCGTGCGGATGTGCTTGATAAAGCGCTATTGCGTCCAGGTCGTTTTGACCGTCAGGTACAAGTGGGCTTGCCAGATATCAAAGGCCGTGAGCAAATTCTTAAAGTGCATTTGAGAAAGCTGCCGAATACTATCGGTGTGGATGCCAATGCATTGGCTCGCGGTACACCAGGTTTCAGTGGTGCGCAGCTGGCCAACCTTGTCAACGAAGCGGCATTGTTTGCAGCACGTCGCAACAAGACCAGTGTTGATATGAATGACTTTGAAGATGCAAAAGACAAGTTATATATGGGTCCTGAGCGTAAATCAATGGTCATCCGTGAAGAAGAGCGCCGTGCTACTGCTTATCATGAAGCAGGTCACGCCTTAGTCGCTGAGCTACTACCAGGTACCGATCCTGTGCATAAAGTAACGATCATGCCGCGTGGTTTTGCGCTTGGGGTTACTTGGCAGTTGCCAGAGCATGACCAAACCAGCATGTATAAATCAAAAATGCTGAGCGATATTGCTATCTTATTCGGCGGTCGTATCGCTGAAGAGGTCTTTATCAATCAAATGTCGACGGGTGCTTCTAACGACTTCGAACGTGCAACCAAGATGGCTCGCGCCATGGTGACGAAGTACGGTATGTCTGATGCGCTTGGTATTATGGTTTATGAAGATGAAGACAGCTCGCAAGGCTATTTTGGCTCTAGCAGTCGTACGATTTCAGAAGCCACACAGCAAAAGGTCGATGAAGAAGTTCGCCGTATGTTAGAGGAGCAATATGATATCGCGCGCGAATTGATTGAAGGCAATCAAGAAAAAATGCATGCGATGGTAGATGCTCTTATGAAGTGGGAAACCATTGACCGAGATCAGTTGCAAGATATCTTAGCAGGTGAAGACCCTCGTCCACCTAGAGTTTATCAGCACAATGAAGTCAACTTATCGAAAAATGATATTAAAACAACCAACTCAACACCGCCACCGTTACCAGCGATGTAATTGTTAATTGTTTCATATCCAATAGAAAAAGCCCTTTATCATAAAGGGCTTTTTTGTTGTCCATATTTCGTGAAGGGTTTAGTACAGAATAGAGTTTACTGGTATCATAAGCACAGCGTATAACAAGCACAGCGTATAACAAGCACAGCGTATAACAAGCACAGTGCAATAATTAGAATGTTTTGATGAGAGATAATTTGGTTATGTCCTTATTTCAGCCCTTACCCAGCTATAAGATATCAAGTCGTGATAAAACACTAGATCTATCGCAGCCTCATATTATGGGTATTCTTAATGTCACACCCGATTCGTTTTCAGACGGTGGACAGTTCAACGTGGTAGATAAAGCAGTTGCTCATTGCCAGCAGATGATAAAAGAAGGTGCGACTATTATCGACATTGGCGGTGAGTCTACTCGTCCCAATGCGGATGCTGTGGGCACTTCTGAAGAGATGCAACGTGTTGTGCCAGTGGTTCGAGCCATTCGCCAGCATTGCGGGGAGGATATTTGGCTATCCATTGATACCAGCAATCCAGAGGTTATGAAAGCGGCTTTTGACGCTGGTACTGATATTTGGAATGATGTACGTGCACTCAAATGCGAGGGTGCAGCAGTACTAGCGGCTGAGCTTGATATACCAGTCATGCTCATGCATATGCGCGGCGAGCCAACAACGATGAATAATTTGGCACACTATGACGACATCATTAGTGATGTAAGGGCTGAGCTATTATCGCGTATTGACGAAGTAACAAAAATCGGTGTTAAGCGTGAGAAAATTATTATCGATCCAGGCTTTGGTTTTGCGAAAGATTATGAGCATCATTGTGCACTATTAAGCCAGCTTGGCAGGCTACAAGCGCTTGGTTTACCGATGATGTTTGGCATTTCGCGCAAACGTTTTTTAGCGGAAGTATTGAGTAAGAGTGGCGTCGAAGTCGTTGCTACTACTAACGCGGTAGATCGTGATGTGGTAGGTACGGCAGCTGGTATCTTTGCCCTACAGCAAGGCGCTGGCATTATACGCACCCATAATGTGGCGATGATGCAGCAAGCAGTCGCCTTATGGCGTCAATTATCTGCGCATAATTATCCTTAATCCCAATTTAAAATAATGAGAGTACTTTTATGACCACACCGATTCAGCCAGAACCAACCAATGAACAGCGCCGCATTATCTATCAAGCACGCCGTGGATTAAAAGAGTTAGACTTTTATATTGACCTTTATGTCAAAGAGATTTACTTAACGGCAGAGCCTGCTGAACAAGAGACGTTTGCAGAAATGCTGACTCATGAAGACCCTGATTTGTTGGATTATTTCACCAATCAAAATCGTCCAGAAAATGAAGAGATATGGGCGCTAGTCAATAAAATTAAGACATGGCGTCATACCAAAGATTTGACTTAAAAACTGATTTAGATATAAAAAATGGTTGTCCAGAGCTGGCATAGCTAAGCTTGAGCAACATAATGGTCTGCCGTTTTTTTTGGTGATAAAATATGACCTTGGCAAATTCGTTACGTATTGATACGCCTATTCGGCCTGCCAGCTATTTTCGTTTGCTGCTTTATA
The DNA here is from genome assembly GCF_904846615.1 of Psychrobacter sp. JCM 18902. Classification (NCBI taxonomy): domain Bacteria; kingdom Pseudomonadati; phylum Pseudomonadota; class Gammaproteobacteria; order Moraxellales; family Moraxellaceae; genus Psychrobacter; species Psychrobacter sp. JCM 18902. The sequence goes on along the minus strand of NZ_CAJHBK010000001.1, from coordinate 2,099,108 downwards.
GTGGGTTGACCGCCGTCATGGTTGTACTGGCATGGCTTGCTTCTTTACTGTTATGGCAATATGTGCTTATTTTAATCGTTACCGCCGCGGTGATTATTTATTTAACATTATCACGACCCATACTGCTGCACCTTAGCCAACCACCACTTAGCCATCTTGTTGATCAACATTGGCAGCTACTGCTCCGTACGGGTCGCGGTGATGAGCTATGGCAGGCACAATTAATCAATGTCTCTGGATATCGATGGGCGATAAGCTTTGAATTCAATGTTATAGAGCCTTATAAGCGCTCTTTATCAGTGACCATCTTTCGAGATCAAGTGAGCCCTGAACAATGGCGAGAGTTGAATGTTTTGGCTAGATTGTATTGAATATTCATGAATGGTGCTTATCAGTGCCATGACCGAATGTTCAATATGCCTAACATAAACGCCGAAAATACGAGTTAAGGCAGTATTTTTTTATAGCACCCAATGAGCGGTTTTTTCCATGAATTTACGAACGCCTACATGTCATAACAAAACACCTATCTGGATAGCGAAAGAGATTTGTTATATTGCAAGAGAATTGTGAATCGCATAAGTAAATCACGCTGTTGCTTAATATATTAAATTAGCAGCGAAGTTTTTAGCGGTTTATAGATAATAAATAATATGACAAAAAGGAATCGAGAATGAGCTTATTAGGGAATTTGGTTAGTCAGGTGGCCCGTCGTGCGATGGATCCTGAAGATGCGCAGCGTAATCCTGTAAATCAACGCATTGATCCAAGTCGTACAGGTGGTCTTGGGGATATATTGGGTAGCGTGCTCGGCGGTGGTAGTCAAACTGGTGGCTACAATCCACGCCAGTATGATCGTCAGCCAGACAATGGTTTTGGCTTAGATGATATTCTCGGTGGGTTAACAGGCGGTGGACTCACTGGTGGCAATCAAAGTGGCGGCGTCAATGCTGGTGCTGGTGGTCTGGGCGATATTTTAGGCAGCGTATTGGGTGGTCAGCGTACCAAAGGCGGATTCGGTGGTAAAGGTATGCTAATCGCTGCACTCATGCCAATGGTACTAAGCTGGATCAAACGCAATGGTGGCTTGAGTGGTGCATTATCGAAAATTACAGGTATGGGTTATGAAAACCAAGCGCGTTCTTGGATGAGTAACCAGCAAGACAATGACAATCTTGATCCAAATGATATCAGTCAGTTATTCGATGAAAATGAGATTCAGCAGGTTGCAGCACATACTGGTGCTAACGACGTAGAAGTCCGTCAAGGTCTTGCTGAATTGCTGCCAGAAGTAATGAATCAGCTGACACCAAGTGGCAATTTGGATAATGAATCTGAAGCCAATGAAGAGATTGATCAAATCATTAATCAACTATCTAGTCGACTAGGTGCGTTAAAATAAATTTATCTTTTAAAGAAAGTCGCAATCGTTAATGCCAAAAAGTTAATACCATAAAAAAGAGTACGTTATCCAACGTGCTCTTTTTTATGGCTGTTAGTTTAACCCTACTATTGGTACTCAATTACTGAATATTTACTCTTTATTCTAAATAGATATGTTAAAAATGGTGAATAATAGAAAAATAATTCTATAAATCTTATAAGATGGTTATATGATTCATTGAGTCTTTTGTCGCAGTGGCTACTTTGATGATCCTTTATATAATATGACTGCGTGATGGTATAAGCATTTATAAGGATACTTAATCATGCCATTTAAGCCTATTCAAGCAGCGGTTGCCATTTTGGTCGGCTTGATCATTTGGTTTGTGATACCAGTGCCTACTGGCGTTACCCCTGCAGCATGGCACATGCTGGCGTTATTCATCGCCACTATTGTCGCCATCATCGGCAAAGTATTACCCATTGGTGCCATTGCTATCATTGCAGTCACCCTAGTCGCACTGACAGGCGTGACTAGTGATAGCCCAGCACAAGCCATTAGTAATGCACTATCAAGCTACTCAAGTCCGTTGATTTGGCTAATTGGTATTGCAGTCATGATATCGCGTGGCTTGATAAAAACGGGTTTGGGTCGGCGTATTGCCTATTATTTTATTTCTATTTTTGGTAAAAAAACCATCGGCGTGGCTTATTCTTTGACTGCGGCTGAATTGATGATAGCACCCATTACGCCTTCTAATACGGCGCGTGGCGGCGGTATTATTCATCCTATTATGAAGTCTATCGCGCAAAGCTTTCATTCGACGCCAGAAGAAGGCACTCAAAATAAGATTGGTCGTTATTTGGCGATGGTGAACTATCATGCCAACCCGATTACTTCTGGGATGTTTATCACGGCTACTGCGCCCAACCCGCTGGTTGTAGATTTGGTGAATAAAGCCACAGGCGGTGATATTCAGCTGTCATGGACCACTTGGGCGGTGGCGATGTTTGTACCTGGCATGCTATGTTTGCTTGTGATGCCGTTAGTCATTTATATAATTTATCCCCCTGATGTTAAAATCACGCCCGATGCAAAAGGTTTTGCCAAGGAAAATTTGGCAGAAATGGGAAAAATAAGTAGCCAAGAAAAAATCATGCTCGGGGTATTTGCTCTCATGCTGTTATTGTGGGCGAATATTCCCGCATTGATATTAGGTGAGCAATATAGCGTTGATGCTACAACCACAGCATTTATTGGTTTGACGACCTTGATATTGACTGGGGTACTGACTTGGGACGATATTTTAAAAGAGAAGTCAGCATGGGATACCATTATTTGGTTTGGCGCCCTTATTATGATGGCCGCTTATCTTAATAAGCTTGGACTGATAAGCTGGTTCTCTGGCAATATCGAGTCGATGATTGGCACGACTGGGCTTGGCTGGATAGGCGCTGTGACTATTTTGACCCTAGTGTACTTGTATATCCATTACTTCTTTGCTAGTACTACGGCTCACATTACTGCACTATTTGCAGCATTTTATGCGGTGGGTTTAAGCTTGGGCGCACCGCCGATGTTATATGCGCTTATCTTAGCCGCAGCGGGCAACATCATGATGACGCTTACGCATTATGCAACTGGTACTGCGCCAGTCATTTTTAACTCTGGCTATGTGACGTTAAGAGAGTGGTGGAGTATTGGCGCAATAATGAGCGTGGTCAATTTAGTCATTTGGATCGGTGCTGGTTTGATTTGGTGGAAAGTGCTCGGCTATTATTAATAGATCGCTCAAGTCATATTGTCTTATGTACAGATGGGTGTTTTTAAAAAAAGTGAGGGTAGGTTAAAAGCGCTCATCTAATGTGTCTAACGTATAATTGAGCGCGGCAAAACAGATATCGCTCTGAAAGCCTCGATATTGCAAAAACCGTAGCTGCTTTGCTTTGTCTTTTTGTTCAGTGGGTATGTCATCGCCGTACTTCTTAGTGCGGGCTGTGACCGCCAGTTTGAGCCAATCGACACCATCTACCAGATTATCTGCACTATCATCTACAAACTCCCTAAACTCTTCTGACTCTGCATTTGCCATATCGATTAACTCATCGATATTACTGGGCATGGTAATTTTTTTACGATAAAACTCCTGCTTGATACGTCCGCGTCCCCGACCTTTACGGATATTTTCACGAATGAGCATGAGCGTCGTGCGATAATCACTTTGGTAGCCTTTTTCTTCAAACTCATCGAGTAGCGCATCAATTTTATCTAAGGCTTGCTCTTTATCAATAAGCTTTTGCTTAAGCTCAGCCTTACCGTACTCACGGCGCGATAAATAATAAAAAGCTAACCAACGCAAGCGGCTTTCGGCTTTGATCTCATCTATTTCTGCTTGTCGTTGTTCAGGCGTGCGCAAATAGGCTTTAAGAGCAGCGGGTAGGTTATCCATCTGACTGTCGACTGTGCTGTGCGCAGAAGTGTTGGTAATGGCAGCATCGGTTGTATACTGTGATTCTTTGTTAAATTCATCATCAGTAGCCGTGCTATCGTCTGGTTCATCATGAATATTTTGTTTAACTTCAGCCAGCATCTCTTTGATACTTTGCGCTTCTGGTTGCTGATAAGCAGGCACGTCACTAGGCTCAGGGCTAAAGTTAGCCGCTGGGTGAAAACGCTTTTTACGTTTCTTAGTTTTAGCAGGATTTTTATTGGTAGAAGAGTGAGCCTCAACGGATTCTACTGAAAAGTCAGCATCGTCAGATAATGAATGGTCTTCATGATAGTAAGTTGAATGCTTGCGCGTCTTAGTTGTTTTTTTAGGATTGCCTTGATAGGAATGCTGAGAAAATTTGGAGGATTCAGAGTGTTTGGAAGATTTGGACGGTTTTTTTGATTTGATAGTCGGACTACTCGCTGAATCGGCATCGGATTCAGCGAGTATTTCAGCTAAGGTTTTAATGTTCATAACAATTTAATTTTCATAACAAGTCATGATTATTAATAGCGGTGAATAATTGCGCCGTTATTGTACAGGTTCAGAAACCAACGCTTCATTGGCTTTATCTTCGGCTTTGGCTTCTTTCTTTGATCCAAGCTTTTCCTCGCGAATTTTAGCTTCGATTTCTTGCGCAATCGCAGGGTTTTCTTTTAAGAACAGTACAGAATTGGCTTTACCTTGACCGATTTTTTCGTCGCCATAGCTATACCAAGAGCCTGCTTTGCCAACTGCACCAATTTCAACACCCAAGTCAATCACTTCGGCTAAGTGGTTGGTACCTTCACCATAAGTAATTTCAAACTCTGCTTGGCGGAAAGGCGGTGCCATTTTGTTTTTGATGACTTTGACACGGGTTTGGTTACCGATGATTTCATCACCATTTTTGACCGCACCGATACGGCGGATATCCATACGTACAGAGGCGTAGAATTTCAGTGCGTTACCACCAGTCGTGGTCTCAGGGCTACCAAACATCACACCAATTTTCATACGAATTTGGTTGATAAATACCACCATACAATTGGAGCGTTTGGCGTTACCTGTGATTTTACGTAGGGCTTGGCTCATGAGCCGTGCTTGCAAGCCCATATGTGAGTCGCCCATCTCGCCTTCAATCTCCGCACGTGGCGTTAGAGCAGCAACTGAGTCAATAACAATCATATCGATAGCACCAGAGCGCACCAACATGTCGGTAATTTCAAGTGCTTGCTCACCATTATCAGGCTGAGAAAGCAATAGCTCGTCAGTGTTTACACCAAGTTTGCGCGCATAAACAGGGTCAAGCGCATGCTCAGCATCGATAAAGGCGCAGGTGCCGCCTTGTTTCTGACATTCTGCAATCGCCTGTAGCGTCATGGTCGTTTTACCTGAGCTTTCTGGGCCATAAATCTCTACGATACGGCCTTTTGGTAGACCACCAATGCCAAGTGCAATATCCAGACCCAACGAACCTGTTGATACTACATCGACATCCATAATAGCTGAGTCGTCACCTAAATGCATGATGGTATTCTTACCAAACTGCTTTTCGATTTGACCGAGTGCTGCTTTAAGGGCTTTGGCTTTATTGTCGTCCATACTGGATTCCTTGTCTTCAATCATTGGTTAAAACTATAAATTTGGTATGATAAATAAAATGTTCGTAGCTAAGAAGGTTAACGGCTCAATAGTACTAATGGCTATCTAAATAATAGGCAGCGTTCGTTCAATGTCTATCTAGGATGAATGGGTTAGGGTATCGATGATGTAGGCAGCAATATTAGATATATCACTCTACTATACAGTAAAATCGAATAACGATAAAAGTAAAATTAAGTTCATAATCAGCGCCAACAGGTGTAATTTGTAGGTAACATTATGCTCGTTGAGCCTTAACGTTTTCTAAAGTGCAGTTGATTAGATAAGGTGATTATAACAAAAACCAAGGAGCATATAGAAGGTTAGATGATGCTAAACGACACTAACTGTCGCATTGTATATAAGTGATAACTTGTATAATCTAGTTGCTGAATACATCCTAATTTTGGATAGGATAATGTCGCCCTTTGTCAATAGCATTAAAAGTTGTCCACATGAAATAAAGCGTCTAAATTTAGCTTTTGTGAAACATCAGTGAGGATTAATTTAATTTAAAAATATATTAAAAATAAATTACAGTATTATGAAACACCATTTAACTTACTGATTTAAAAGGTTTTTTAAATTGTATAAAAATGAACGATTTTACCTCATCCTTTGAGCTATCTAGGGAATTGTTGTCAAGTGCGTACTTATGCACAGGGTTATCCACAGCTTATGGGGAGAACTCATGAATCCCTTATACTATCAATGTTTGAGTAGATAGGTAACCTGTGAGTGTGGCGCTGGAATATATTTTTTACCCCTATATGTAGCATTATTAATTTAAAAATTCTATAAAAATAGACGATGTTTCACGTATTAAAAAAATTTTATTATTTTTAATAAAAATACTTATAGCTTGTCTATTAAGGGTTGTAGCTGAAAAAATCAAATAATATTGTCATTAGATAATTTGCAAGCACAAAAAAGCGGCTAAATAATTTAGCCGCTATGCAGACGTCACCGAAGATAAGTGAGCCGAATCTAGTCTTTAATATAGATTAAATCCCAAACGCCATGTCCACTATTTATACCGCGGCGCTCAAATTTGGTCATTGGACGAAAGTCAGGGCGGTCGGTGAAGTTACCTGCGCCTGCTTGATTGGTTAAACCAGTAAAACCGTCTAAAACTTCAACCATCCAAAAGGCATAATGCTCCCAGTCGGTTGCTGTATGGAACCAGCCGCCTTGCTTTAGACTACGAGTCACAATCGCCATGCGTTCAGCACTGACGAAGCGGCGTTTGTGATGGCGCTTTTTTTGCCATGGATCAGGGAAGTAAAGCTGGATACGATCAATATGGTTTTCTGGTAGTTGCTTGAGCAATTGGATGGCGTCACCGTTGATGATTTTGACATTGGTTAGCGCTTGCGTACCTGCCATATAGGCGCATTTACCGATACCTGGCTCGTGCACTTCGACACCAACGAAATTGCGGCTAGGTTCTGCTGCCGCCATCTCAATGAACGAATCACCCAGTCCAAAACCGATCTCTAAAGTAAGTGGTGCTTCACTACCGTTAGGGCTATCAGCGAATAGCGTTCGTAGATTGTCAATACCATCAAGATTGCCATCACCGAAACTGTTATTGACCAGGTACTCAGAAAATTCTGGCGCGGTTAGTGCCAGTTCGGCATTTTTATTCATGTGCGTACGTCGTTTCATAAAAGTATTGACGATACGTAGATGTTTGCTTTCTTCAGGCTTACTCTCATTACTAATACGGGCTTCAATGTCAATATCAGTATTGCTTTCGGTGTTAGTGCTGAGGACTTTTTGCTCATCAGTAGTATTCGTACTATCGATGTTATCATTAATATCAGGATGTTGACTCATAGGATTGACAAGGCTTAATAAAATGGGTGATGTATGCTTATTATAAGTTAAATCTATACAGCTGTGAACGCACAATCCTTTTTTAATATTGTTATCGCTGATCCAGCATAAAAGAGTGAAAGCGTTGACCTTGTTTGACGTATCACATATAGATTGCCATTCGGCTGCCTTGACGCTCTTTTACATTGAATTAGCGGTATTTATCTGTCGTTTTACTGTTCTGCACATCGGTTTTGGCGTTATCATATAAAGTGAGTAATGGATTTAAATTTTTCTTCATCGTTAATAGGGGTCATTTATGCTATTTATCGAGACGGATTCGCCGCCCCCTTTTTACCAAGAACAGCTGACTCCTGCTAAGCGTACACAACTTGATAAATGGTTCATCGGTCACCGTAGCCAGCATTATTATCTAAAACGCTTTGAGCAGTTCGATGCACAAGGTTATCTTTCGCCAAAATGGCATTGGGCAGCATTTTTTGTGACTTTTCCTTGGCTCCTCTATCGCAAACGCTATATGGATGCGATTGTCTATAGCGTGGCTGGCTGGTCGTTTATTCAGCTCAATGTGGCACTGGTATTGGTTGCGTTTGAATTTTTGGCAATGTCCTTCATCCCTGATGCTTACCAGATGGCGACACGCATAGGTATTGCCGCGATCATTTGGTTATTTTGGTCGTTCATGGTGGCGCGTTGGACGGATGCGTATTATTACCGCATGGCGCGACGTGAGATTGCAGATGCTATCGATGATTATCCGCGTGATGAAGCAGCGCAAAAGGTGCATCTGCGCCGAGAAGGTGGGGTCAGTTTATTTGGGTTAGGATTGGGGTTTGGTATTTTTGCTTTTGCTTTAATGGTCATTAAGATACAGTTTCTGCCAATTATTGCCAAGCCAAAAGCCAATGAAGTGCTGTTCGATGCGTATGATATAGCCAAAACGGCACAAAATCGTGTGGCACTGATTTATCAACAGACAGGGCAATGTCCAATGGATTTGCCTATCGATACAGGCACTCAGCAGATACGAATTGATATCGATAAAGAGGCCGCTGGCGTAGTAGAAACGGATTGTGCAGTCATTGCGACCATACAAAATGTTCAGTTCCCTATCCGCTATCTAAATCAGCAGACACTGGTTTTTTACCATGTGCCAGACAGCGATAGTTGGAACTGTACAAGTTCACTAAATAAGAAACTGGCACCAGCAAGCTGTATGCCCGATTAGGGCATGTTTGATGATCTAACGATGACACTGACAGTGCCTATTTGTGAATCCTCAAATACGTTTTAAAATATATCAATACTTAGGTGTTAGAGTCAGTTGCAACATCGTCCTTTTTATCAATGGGTGTTGCTTTACTTTTTAGCGCGTCATAAAAATCTGTTAAGTCCATTTTTCGGGCTTTATCAATGTCTTCATCAAACAAGCTTTCTAGCTCTGCCATCGCTGATTGTGCGGATTCAATCATGCTGGCTTCATCATCGTAGATCGCTTGCTGACGTTCAATCAAGTCATCGTCGTAATCGCGGAAAGTTTGCACCGTCTCGCGCGCTTTTTCTGGTGAGATGCCAAGCAGTTGTAGCGACTCACGCGACATATCCAAGGACGATAGGTAAGTCTCACGCCAAATATGACGCACACCGACCTCACGTAACCGATAATAATGCTGACGGTCACGTGCCCGTGCCAAGACAATCAAGTCTGGATAGTTTTTACGTAAGTATTGAGCCGTGGTGATAGAGCGCTCTAAATCATCAATGGCCAAAATAAACACACGGGCTTTTTTAATACCAGCCGCGCGCAATATCTCAGGGTTTTTTGGGTCGCCGTAATAGACTTGGTTACCAAATTTACGAACGAAATCGACGCGATTCGCTGAGCGTTCGATGGCGGTAAATTCGATGTTATGCATGCGTAGTACACGACCGATAATCTGACCGACGCGCCCAAAGCCAGCAATAATGACTTGATGTTCATGATCGGGAATGGCATCGTATTCGCGGCTGGGTTTGCTTTTGGCAAATAAAGGCTCACCGATTTTCTCAAGTAACAAAAATGCCAACGGTGTGAGTGCCATGGAGATAGTGACGATAAGGTTCAGGGTGTTGGCAAGCTCAGGTCGCAACACATTTTGAGCAGTAGCAACACTGAATAAAACAAAAGCAAATTCACCACCTTGAGCGAGTGTCACACCCAGTCTGATACTGGTTGGCCAGCGATTGCCTGATATCTTTGCAATGGCGGTAATGACACCAAATTTGATAGCCATCAATGCCATTGCACAGCCGATGATAAAGATAGGTTTTGCCAAAATGAGTTTGACATCAGTCAGCATACCGACCGACATAAAAAACAAGCCAAGTAGCAATCCTTTAAACGGCTCAATACTGGCTTCTAGCTCATGGCGATACTCAGAATCTGCAAGCAGTACCCCTGTCAAAAAAGCACCCAATGCCATGGATAAACCAATTTGACCCATCAAAATAGACACACCCATCACGATAAATAGCGCAACGGCGGTCAGCAGTTCTGATGCACCACTAGAGGCTACAAACTTAAAGAAGGGACGAACGACATAACGACTAGCAAAAATCAGTCCAGCAAAAACCGCAAAAACTTTGCCAAAATAAATCAAATCATAACTTTGTTCGCGCACCCCTGATAGGAAAGGAATGACGGCTAGCAAAGGGATAACTGCAATATCTTGGAATAATAAAATCGTGAACGCTTCACGACCGTGGGTGCTAGAAAGCTGCTGTTTTTCAGTCAGTATTTGTAGTACAAAAGCTGTGGACGACAAGGCAAGGCCAAAACCGACGATAAAAGCAGTATCGAGCTGTAAGCCAAAAACTTGATGTAACAGCCCCATTAATAATGTGCCAGTCAGACCAACTTGCAAACCACCGAGGACAAATATCGAACGCCGCAGTGCCCATAATCGTGAGGGTTGCAGCTCAAGTCCGATAATGAATAGCAGCATGACCACGCCAAACTCAGAGAAGTGCAACAAGCTCTCAGCATCGCCTGCGACGTCTAGACCACTGGGCCCCAATATCAATCCTGTAATGAGATAACCTAAGACCGTCGCAATGCCAAAACGTTTACCAAGGGGTACAAAGAGCAGGGCTGCTCCTAAGAAGATTGTAGCTTGTAACATTAAATTTGGTGAGCCGGTGGCGGCAGCGAACATCTGGAATCCTTAGCAGTCATGATAAAATAAGCAACACAATATGGGCATGGCAAAAATAAAAAATCTTAGCATACGTTATTTTTTACGATAAATCTTCCACACACCATTATCGGCAAGTGGATTGTTATAAGCATCGTTACGGCGTTTACGCGGGGTCTGGCGACTGTCTACGATTTTGAAATCGGGCAGAGCATGGACGATAAGACCCGTTCGATAAAAACGTACGCGTTCAGGATCCAGCATCTCGCCCTTGCTATCACGGCAAAATACATAGGCGCGCAAATCAATAAATTCACGATGCGCCACCAAACGCGCCTCATCATCATTATCAAATACGGCACTCATACGCGCAATTTCATCAGCACTATAGTCACCACACTTATCAGTAAGCGCACCGACCGAACCGAAGCTTTTGGATTCTTTTGCACGAGTCTTGGTCAAATGTAGCCTTTGAACATGATAGATAAATTGCGGTATCTCAAGGCTGGCTGGTAGCGGCAGATGATCGGGCGGTAGATTGGCAGCAGGATAAAACGCCATGGCGCGCTCAAGAAGATTATGCCAACGCTGCTGATAGGCTTGGACTTCGGCAATATTGCCTTCATAAATTGGCATATCACGAATTTGACGCAAAATATCAGGCGGAAACTGCTCATCTCGAAAGCTAGCAATATCCTCTTGCAATGTTGATAACAATGCTTTGGCATGCTTTTTACCCTCTGCTGAGATAGGGTCATCAATGTAGCTTGGAGCAACAAAAGGAGCTGAGCGTCTCGACATGGCAGAAAATAATCCATTAGTGGTAAATTGGGTGTTTCAGCTTTAAGTATACAGAATTTATATGAAAAATATGACGGCGAGGCTAAATTTCCCATCATTTTTAACATGCCATTACAATGCTAAAAATCGGCGTGATATCAGCTTATTTAAAGTAAAGCCTGTTTATGTCGGCGAATAAGGCGTTATGTTCATGCATGATGATTAGCCAACTGATAGTAAGTTGCGCGGATTATTAAAGATTTTTAGCAAAATAATTTTAAGGATTTTCGGGGCAGGACTGGCGCGGTTATTTGGATTTTGGTTGCTGCTTGCGTCATATTTGACATCTGATTATGTAACGGACATTAGGACTGGCGCATGAGATTTTTGGATTTGAATCATATTCTTATCGTTGGGGTTAGGTATTTGGTTAATAACAGCACTTTGGCTCATTTGGTGCATATGACGTTATGATTGCCACCACTTGATAAAACGTAGCCAATCATAGGCGACGTTTAAATTGATATTTGAATGAAAAATGGTCTTTTCAATGTTTAATGTCTGACTTTCAAAGTCTGATTTTCAATGCCTCATGCTTAATGATTGTGACCAATATGATTATTACCCTCTGTTTGTTGTTCTGAGATGTCGCAGACCAGCGCATCGCTATGTGCCTCAGTCTGCGGATGTGATGCGCTTTCTACCTGAATGGTCGCATGATGGATACCGAGCGCAAGCAAGCTTTGTTCTAAACTGGTAATCAAGATACTAGACTCATAAATACTCATTTCACCATCGACGACCACATGGCAAGATAAGGCGTTTAGACCACTAGTAATACTCCAAACATGCAGGTCATGGACTTGTCGTACTTGCGGATGGGCAAGTAATTTATCTTCGACATCCACTAAGGATATGCCTTCTGGCGTGCCTTCCATCAAAATATGTACGGAATCACGCACGACGCGATAACCACTAAATAATATCAGTATCGCGACAATCACCGAGGCTGCTGCATCCGCCCAAACCCAGCCGAAGCTCATCATAAAAAGCGCGGCAACAATAGCGGCAACCGAACCCATTAAGTCACTCAATACATGCAGGTAAGCACTTTGCATATTAAGGTTGACCGGTGCTTTACTCTCATTTTTTCCTTGAGTGTCTTCAAGACTGTCTTTATGACTACCCGCATGACTGTGTCCATGTGCATCTTCGCCGCGACTGCCTCGATGCATCAGCCACGCAACCAAAATATTGACCAACATACCGATAGTAGCAACGATAAGCATGCCTTGGGTAGCAATTTCAGGCGGTGAATTAAAGCGCTTAATCGCCTCATAAAAAATCATTAGCGCAATAATGACCAGCGTCGCACCATTGACTGTTGCGACTAAAATCTCAAAGCGTTTATAACCAAACGTCTTTTGATGAGTAGCTGCTTTTTCACCAATTTTAAAGGCCATCAAAGTGGCGCCAAGTGCGATTGCATCACTTAGCATGTGACCTGCATCAGATAATAGCGCCAAACTGCCAGTCAGCCAACCACCGATGGCTTCAATAAACATATAGCCTGTGATAATGATAAAGCTGAACAGCAAGGTGCGCTGATAGCCCTTGGTATCTCGCGGGGCTGTTGTTTGCTCTAAGTGTTCATCGTGATCGTGAGTGGCTTGATTGCCATGAGTGTAGTTGCTCTCATCATCTTTATGCAGATGGTTAGCCACATTAACAGTATCATTCTGATGAGAATGGTTGCCTTGTTCAGCATTTGATTTATTTTGACTCATAACAACACTCAGAATGACAGAAGAGGAAATTTGATTGCTTATAAGGCTGGGCTTGCTGTTCGCGGACTAGCCAGATATAAAGAATTTAGCATATTTAATAAACGCTTGCTGTATCTAGGCAGTAAACGATGAATTTCCTATTTTGAATAATGTTCTTTATTGACGGCGAGCTATAGAAGAGTAATTGAGCTTAAAGAGTGATGGCTAGGCGTTGGCGGCTACCAACCAACAGGGTCAATATCCAAGGTCAGCTTCAGATATTTGGCGCTTGGAAGGGCAAGTACAGGCTGCCACCAGTGCTGTAATACCCGATGCAATTGCTGTCTGTCTTTGCCTAAAAGTAGCAGTTGGACGTGGTAACGGCTATTCTTTTTACTCATTGGTGCATCGATAGGTCCTAGTACGGCGAGATTATGCCCATTTGGTAGAATGGTAATGGCATCTTTAAGGGCTTGGGTCGTGGCAGCAAGGGTTTTGCCCTCACAGCGTATCAAGGCAGCATGGCTGTGCGGTGGTAAACCCATCATTTTACGCTCTTGCAATAGCTCACGTGCGAAGGATAAATAACCATCTTTGACCAATTTTAATAACAGCTCATTGTCAGGTTGCAATGTTTGAATGAGTACGCGCCCGGATTTATCACCACGACCGGCACGCCCTGCGACTTGAATCATGAGCTGCGCGGTATGTTCCGGCGAGCGAAAGTCGGCGGATAAAAAGCCACGATCAGCATTGGGTAAGCAGACAAGCGTAACATTGGGGAAATGATGACCTTTGGCGACCATCTGCGTGCCAACCAAGATGGCAGGATTGCCTTGATTGATACGCTGATAGATATTCTCCCAGCTGTCTTTACGTCTGGTGGTATCGCGATCGATTTGGATAATGGGATATAGCTCTTTGCTGGTTTGCGGATTGGCAAAAATTGCATGCAGGTTTTCGCTGAGCCTTGTCGTGCCCATCCCTTTGGCATCCAAATTTTGACTGCCACAATCAGGGCAAACTTTTGGAATATAAGCTTGCCAGTCGCAGTGGTGGCATTTTAGATAGGAGCTACTATAAGCGTTGTGTTGGGACTGGCTGTTATAATGAACGGTTAGATGCGCGTCGCAGCGCGGACAATCTGCTTGCCAACCGCAAGCTTCGCATAGCAAAACTGGCGCATAGCCGCGACGGTTTAAGAATATTAATACTTGATCGCCCGCTTCTAGCGTTTGCCGTATTGCCCCAATCAGCGCATCGGTCAGCCCAGTATCATAGCGCGCGCCGTCGTCCGTCGTTTGCTGATGAGTACTTTGCAGGCGCGCATCAATCAGCTGCATGGTTGCAAGCTTCGCATTACCGGGACGAGTTTGCAGTTGGCACTCCACCAGCTTACCGTCATTGACCAGTTTTAGATGCTCAAGAGATGGCGTCGCCGTACCCAGTACGACAGGGATATTGGCTTGTAGTCCGCGATAAAGTGCCACGTCGGCGGCATGATAGCGCAAGGTATCTTGCTGCTTATAAGAGCCATCATGCGCTTCATCCACGACAATTAAGCCCAAATCTGTAAAAGGATATAGCACCGCTGAGCGCGTGCCGATAATGATTTGGGCATGACCGGTACGGCAGTCTTGCCAGCCTTGTAAGCGATGAGTATTGTTCATGCCAGAATGCAATAAGACAATGTGAGCGGCAAAGCGACTGGCGAAACGCGCGCGCGTTTGCGGTGTCAATCCAATCTCTGGTACCAAAATCAATACCTGCTTGCCAGCTTCCAATACGGCTTGCATCGCTTGCAGATAGACTTCTGTCTTGCCACTACCAGTGATGCCATTTAATAAAAATCCCGTGTAGCGATTAGCTTCATGAGACGCAATAATGGCGGTAACGGCGAGTTGTTGCTCGTCATTGAGATCAAGGGGCATTTTTGCTAATTTAACAGGCGCAGGTGATTGTTTGGGCTGAATATAGCGCTCGATTAACCCTTTGTCTTCGAGCGCCTTTAAAAAACTCCTCTCCATGCCCTCTAGCAATAAAACATCTTCACTCGCGCCGCGCTCGCCATGCAGCTTAAGCATATCAAATTGTTGTTTTTGTTTTTTGGCGTTGGCACGAAAGTCAGCGTCGCTTACCTGTGGCAAAATTCGCCAATGGGTAATCAGTAAATCCAGCGGCTTACCTTGACGAACGAGAGTTGGCAGCATGACTGCTAAAACGTCACCAAGCGGGTAGTGATAATAACGCGCCAGCCAATGGGCCAGCTTTAGCATACTGGCGTCCAAAATAGGCTCAGCATCCAAGCATTTATTGATAGGTTTTAGCTTATTAAGTGGCACGCTGCTATTTGCTTCTGGAATATGAGCGACGACGATACCGATTAAAGTTTGACGACCAAAAGATACTTCGACACGGCAGCCAATAGGGGGTAAAGAAGGGCTTGATAAGGCGTTTATATCTGCTGGTACGCTATAGTCAAATACCCGATAAAGGGGCACGGGTAGAGCAACTTGTACCAACATAAAATGCGTTCCCAGTTTCAGGTAAATGGTTTATTGGATAAACAGTTTTTAGATAACCAGCTTTTAGATAACTAGATTGTAATATTGATAAGAATAATAGCAGTAAGCCCAAATAGTGATATTTGGGCTTACTCTGGCCTTACCTTTTAGCAGTGGCTTTTTTGACGTAACGACTTGAAAATTAAGTACGTCTATGTATTAAGCCTTACCATTTACATGATGATACGGCTTAAGTTACTCAATATATAAAATTGACTCAATCTCGACCACACCGCCTTTAGGTAACGCTGCTACTTGGACGGCTGCACGAGCAGGATATGGCTCGCTTAGATTGGCAACGAACACGTCGTTTAATGCCGCAAAATCATTCAAATCTGTTAATGATACGTTAAATTTAACTACGTCATTTAAGCTGCCACCAGCCGCTTCACAGATGGCTTTAATGTTTTCGAACACTTGCTCAGCCTGTGCTTTAAAACCTTCTTTTAATTCCATGGTATCAGGGTCAAAACCCAATTGTCCTGAAATATAGACGGTGTTACCGACTTTGACGGCTTGTGAATAAGTACCAACGGCAGCAGGGGCTTTATCAGTTTGAATGGTTTGACGAGTCATATTATATATCCTTTTTATCTTTTTCTGGTTTGGTAGGTAAGGGCGCATTATTCATCATTTACATCTTGTTTTTCACCATACAAATGATGACACGCTCTACGTTTATTTGTTAAAAATCAAAAAACACAGTTTATCATTATCTCAGGTATTTCTAAAATTTTCTAAATCCATTATTCAATGTTCTATTGAGTGAGTGTTGGTAGCAATGTATCACGCGCACTACACCTTGTTACCAGCACTACAGCTGATACAGCCTGATGATGTTTGGGAAACCTAGCAAGGAGCGTAGCTCGCGAATGCCTTGAGCTAGATGATTGCGACTGCGAACGATGATATGGATGATGGTGTCACTACTGCGCACGTCTACTTTTTCTACCCCTATATTTAGTTGGCGTAAATGATAGATGACTTCAGTAATTTGTTCGTCGCTGAGGGCAATAGATAGTTTTAAATAGGCTGGAAAGCGAATCTTTCCGGTATTTTTTATGTCATGCTCGCCAGCGTCACCTTGTTTTACGGCCTTGTCATTACGCCAGCGCAGTTGTATAACCTGATAAGGATTGTCTTTACGAATATCGTCAAGTGAAAAGCACTTGTGTCGATGAACAACCAGACCGTGACGGGACAAGTGACCGACGATAGGGTCACCATAAATAGGATGACAACAATTGGCAAAATCAAGCTCAACCCCAGACGCATTGACGATCAGCTGCTGTGGTTGGGTCATATCATCACTGTGTTCTTGTGCTTGTAAATCATTGACTTCATCGCTAAACAAGCGAGTTACCACCAGCTGTGGTAGTAACGTACCAGAGCTTATTTGCTCAAATAGTTCGGATTTTTCGGTCAAGCCACGCCATTCAGTGAGGTTTTTCCAATCACTATCGGTTAAGTCATCGAGACTTTTTTGATAGGTTTTTAGCGCCCGATCTAAGGCTTGTTGACCATGGTGTTGCTTATCAGCAGGAGACAAGTCTTTAAACCAACGCAAAATCTCTTCACGCGCTTTATTGGTCACGACAAATCCTAGCCATTCTGCTTTTGGTTCTGAGTGGCTATTGACTTCTATTTCAACCAGCTGCCCATTCTTAACGACCGTGCCAAGTTTGGCTTTTTTGCCATCGATATTGGCGCCAACGGCTACATTGCCGACCATCGGTCCGACAGCGTAAGCAAAGTCTAGCGCGGTTGCGCCTTGTGGTAGCTCATAAGCGCGACCCTTTGGACTATAGCAGATGATTTTACTGGAGTGTAGGTAATCCATCAGCTCATTAATGGTAGAGACTGCTGCTGAAAAGTCTGGGCTATTTTCATCTAAGCTGTCTTCATCGACCAAGTCTTTCATATTGCGTAATGAGGCTTGGATAACCGATTGGCTAACGTCTGAGGCATGCTCTGCACCAATGACACCAAGCCGCGCTGCGCTTTGCATTTGCTTGGTCAAAATCGTCACTTTGACGACATCGTTATCGCGCTCATAGATAAGCGTGAGTGATTGATTGCCACCTGGTAGCGGACGACGAATATTATCAGCGATATGAGAGTCATCAATCTGGTATTTTTTAATTAAGTAATAGGCCAGCTTGTCACAGGCTTCGACATTATCAAGGACAATCTCAAAGGCATAATGACGGAGTAGAGCGTTGATTTCACCGCGATTGCGGAAAAACTGACGGTAGATGACCACGCGATTGTCTAAAACTTTGACCAGACCATTCAACCCCAAATTATTGAGGACAATACTTAAATAGCGATGTATCGCCTCTCTTTGAAAGTTACGCCCAAGTCCGTGCTGTAGTAGCTTGTCAGACAGTTTGTTGTACATGTCAGAATCAAGATTACGATAACAGAGCACCTCGATATAATCGGCAATATCATTAAGACCCATTAGCCGCGCAAACGGCACATAAAAGTCCAACGTTTCTTGTGCTGTGGTGCGTTGTTTTTCTGGGCGTACTGCATCCAGTGTCGACATATTATGTAAGCGGTCAGCAAGCTTAATAATCAATACGCGTGGGTCAGCAAGGGTAGCTGTCAAAATTTTATGAAAGGTGGCTGCTTTGTTTTGCTGTTTATTGTGTGAGGATGATTTTAGCTTAGTCACACCGTCGACCAGTCTCGCCACTATTTTGCCATAGCGCTGCTCAATCTGCTCATCGCTCACCTCGGTGTCTTCGACCGTATCATGCAAAATCGCTGCAATAATCGTATCTCGATCCAAACGAAAACCTGCCAGTATCTCGGCCACCGCAATCGGGTGGGTGATATAAGGCTCTCCTGATTTACGCTTATCTTTGATGTGCGCAATATCACCGAACTCACAGGCATCAATAATATCACGGCGTTCAGCAGCAGTGAGGTAACCTACTGAGCGCAGTAAATTGTATTGAGCCTCATCGACTAAATGATGGCTGAGTTTGGGTAAGGTTTGACTCATAAAGTAACGATCCTATTTTCCATTACCTGTTTGCCTGACTGTCTATCGGGTAAATGGTGACTGAATGAATGCTGGAATACTATCAATATAAAAAATTTCGAGAAAAAAGATAAAAATAGGTAGACCATCCTCTAATTAATCGTAAATCGCATTCAATGTCAACTGCTAAGCGAACAGGTGCTATAAAAATTTAGAAATTCTAACTCAATGGTAGGTTTTCAGGTATAAATGGTGACTAAAACAGTCAAAGCAATATCACAGCAACCAGCCATTACAACCAAAAAACCACAGCCTATGCTGTGGTCTCTCGTCAATATGTCATCACTGTGTGTATTTGTCTTATAAGGCAGTGGTTAGCTTTATAGGCTTCATACGACAAATCTTCAATGCGGTATTTTAATAATACAGTGTCTTAAAAACCATGATCGCCTGACAGTGCCAAATCTAATGAACTGGTGGCAAAGTTGTGCTCTGGCTGATTTAGGATATCGCGAGTGATTTTACCAGCAGCGATTTCACGCAATGCCAATACCGTAGGCTTGTCATTATCCACATCAACCAATGGTTCTGCGATACCTTTGGCCAATTGACGTGCGCGTTTGCTTGCCACTAAAATCAGTTCAAAGCGATTATCAACATTATCCAAACAATCTTCAATCGTCACTCGTGCCATATGTAGCTACCTCGGTTGTTTTTATTAGTCACGGAGCTTGCCCGCCACTCAATAAAAATAATATCAAAATATAAAGGGGGATAGCGAGACATTATAGCATTTTTTGCCCAGCCGCGTAGTTGCTTTTTGCGTGTCTATTAACGTATCTATTAATAAGCGCTCATCGACTGTGTTGACAGTAGTATTTCGCTCTTGCTTTACTCTTCTACTTTATTGTTAAGTAAATTGCTGATGGTGCGATGATACCGCTGCTGTTGACGCTTAAGCGTCTGCCTGTCCGCCACGATAATGGCTTTTAGCTCAGTCAAAGCGACCTCAAAATTGTCATTAATAATCACAAAATCAAAATGGACATATTGCGCCATCTCAGTCACTGCGCCAGCCAGACGTTGCTCTATTACCTCCATAGTATCTTGCCCACGCGTCGATAAGCGCTGACGTAAAGTGGCAATACTTGGCGGTAAAATGAAAATCATAATGGCGTCAGTAAAGATTTTTTTGACTTGTAGTGCGCCCTGCCAATCAATCTCTAAAATAACATCGACGCCTGCTTCTAACTGTGTCCGCACGCTTTGCTCCGAGGTGCCATAGTAATTACCAAAGACCTCAGCATGTTCTAAAAACTTGTTTTCACCGATGGCAGTCACAAACTTTTCGACGTCGGTAAAATGATAATGATGACCATCAATCTCGCCGGGACGTGGCGTGCGCGTGGTGTGTGATACGCTGACGGTTAAGTCATTAGTCGTGGCAAGTAGCTGCTTTACCAGTGAGGTTTTGCCCGTACCTGAGGCGGCAGTAATAATAAATAATGAACCTGTCATACAATGTGTCCTAATGGAGTGTGTGCTAGTCAAATCTGTGCGAGTAAAAGAGCCAAAGCTGTTTTAGTAAACAATTCAAAACTGGTAAAAAGAAAAATCGCCATCATGTATGGCGATAGACATTGTCATCGATGCACTATTATAAACTGCTTTTGTGGCTTTTATTTTAATTAAAGCCGCCTTTGATCAGTTGTTATCATCGAAGCGGCGTAAAGATGGCATAGGGCGACTTAGTATAAATCACGTTTTTGGTGCATTGAGTGCAGTTAACGCTGCCACTATGGATAAATACTTTGAACGTATGAATATGTGTGTGCTTCTAGTTAAAACAGCCTCTAGTACCGTGCTATTTTCAAAGGCAATAAAAGTAAATTATGCTAAAGTAGCGTAATGAATTCATCCCAATTTTTGAGTTAAAGCTTTTGACAGTAATGTTGTGTATTTAAGCTTTAATAATAAATTATCTAATGATAGGCCCTCTTATGCAAATTTATCTTGCTAATCCACGTGGATTTTGTGCTGGTGTGGATCGCGCGATTGCGATTGTGAACGAAGCATTGACACGTTTTGAACCGCCCATTTATGTCCGTCACGAGGTGGTACATAATAAATTTGTCGTCTCTGACTTGGCCAATCGCGGTGCGGTTTTTGTGGAAGAACTTCATGAAGTGCCTGATGGCTCTATCGTTATTTTTTCTGCTCATGGCGTATCAAAAGCTGTCGAAGATGAGGCTGAGCGCCGCGATTTGACCGTATTCGATGCCACTTGTCCGCTGGTCACTAAGGTACATATCGAAGTCGCTAAATTTGCGCAAGAGGGTATGGATGCGGTATTGATTGGGCATGCTGGACATCCTGAAGTGGAAGGCACGATGGGGCGCTTTAACCGTCGCCACGGCGGTCACATTCATTTGGTTGAAAACGAAGCCGATGTGGCAGCATTGAGCGTACAAAATGCCGAACGTTTGGCATTTGTTACCCAAACCACCTTATCTATGGATGACACGGCGCGCGTTATCGATGCACTGCGTGAAAAATTCCCTAGTATTCAAGGTCCGCGCAAAGACGATATCTGTTATGCCACGCAAAACCGCCAAGATGCGGTAAAAGACTTAGCCAGTCGCTGTGAGGTGGTCTTGGTGGTCGGCTCGCCCAATTCATCAAACTCTAATCGTCTGCGTGAGCTGGCTGAGCGGATGAATTGCCGTGCGTATTTAATCGATAATGCCAGTGAGATGGATAAAAGCTGGTTGGATGGTGTGCAGAGTATCGGCGTCACCGCTGGCGCATCAGCACCCGAAGTACTGATTCAAGAAGTGCTACAGCAGCTGCAAGATTGGGGTGGCGATTTACCGAGTGAGCTATCAGGCATCGAAGAAAATGTCACTTTCAGTCTGCCTAAAGCCTTGCGTATCCCAGTCACCCAAGTGGGTAAGTAGATAAGGCTTTGTACAAGACATCTAATAGGTAACGTATAGTAGGTAACGCAAAATGAAAAAGCAAAAAAAAGGATTTGTATTGGCAGAAGCCACTCTCGCTGAGGTTAACAAACAATTGAAAGTGAATTTGTTTGTCATCCTCGTGGTGGGATTCGTGTTAGGCAGTAATATTCTGCATTTTATGCGAGAAAAGAGTGTTTTTTATGGCGTATTAATTGCCGCGATGGTCGTTGCATTATTTTTTGTCATTAAGAGTCGACAGGTTCTTAAGTTAAAACAACAAGAGCTTATCAAATAAATCATAGGACAGTCATGTCAGCTTATTATAACTTTATCAAACGCGAACAGCGAGAAGACGGCGTCAACGTCGCACATTATCAGCCAACCAAACATGCCCAAGGCGCTTGGAATGAGCATGAACAGCATATGGCACCAGCGACAGGATTGCTCACGGCTGAGCTAAACGGTTATGCGCCGCAAGAAAACATGCGTATCGCTCGCATTAGCCTAGATATCTTAGGATTGATTCCACTGGATGACTTTACCATTACCACGCGTTGTATTCGTCCGGGCAAGACCATTGAGCTTATTGAAGCAGTCATGAGCAGTCGCGGTCGTGATGCGATTATTGCGCGGGCATGGCGTCTAATGACCCAAGATACCAGCGAGATTGCGGGCATTGAAGACCAAAAAGCGTTACATAAGCCCGAAGAGTTGCCCATTTGGGAAGACATGAAAGGCTGGCCGGGCGGGTTTATTGAGAGTGTGCGCTTGGTCGCTGATGATACGCAGCGTCGCCCAGGACGCGGTATGGTCTGGATCACTAATGATGTGGAGATGATCGAGGGCAAGCAAACTGATGACTTGGTGCATCTATTGGGCATGGTCGATACGGCCAATGGCGTTGTGCCTCGGCTTGGGCTTGGCTTGTCAGAATTAGAATGGATGTTTCCCAATACGGATTTGCAAATTCATATGCACCGCGCGCCGCAAGGTCGCTGGCTTGGCATCGAAGCGGTGCAGCAGTATGGCAATGATGGCATTGGCTTAACGAGCGCCGTGTTGCATGACGTTCATGGGCCTTTTGGTCGTAGTGAGCAAATTTTGACCATTCGTCCGATGCCGCGTTAATTGCTCTGTGGTATTTAATTAAGCTCTATTTAATATGGTCAATTCGCTTTAAAAAAGTGATAGCAAGGCTGATAGAGAGTGCTTGCACTGTTAATATTTATCGTTGTTAATAACAACTATCCTAAGGAATAAAGTATTTGGATGAGTAAAAAACAAGTTAAGTGGTTCTGAAAAACAAAACGAAAGCATGTAATTAATTAATTATACAAATTAACGGTAATGGGTTGTAATAGTATCTAACCACAGAACATGACTGTCATTAGACATTACTATGAAAAAAACAAACCGTTTTTCGAACAAGCTGACAACTATTCTGGAACTATTAATAGAAGTGTATTCAGAATAGATTTTGTACTTTAATCCATTTGCTATTCACAGGAGTATGACTATGAACAATGATATGAGCGATAAAAAATGTCCTTATGCACCGACCCAATTGACCATGGGCAATGGCGCACCAGTGGCAGACAATCAAAACAGCATGACTGCAGGCAAACGCGGCCCATTATTGGCGCAAGATGTTTGGCTCAATGAAAAGTTAGGAAATTTCGTCCGTGAAGTGATTCCAGAGCGCCGTATGCACGCCAAAGGCTCTGGCGCATTTGGTACTTTTACCGTGACCAATGACATCACTAAATATACCCGTGCGGATATTTTTAGCGAAGTGGGTAAACAGACTGAGATGTTTGCACGCTTTAGTACCGTCGCAGGTGAGCGCGGCGCGGCTGATGCTGAGCGCGACATTCGCGGTTTTGCTTTGAAATTCTACACCGAAGAAGGTAACTGGGATATGGTGGGAAATAATACACCTGTGTTCTTCTTACGTGATCCGCGCAAATTCCCAGACCTAAACAAAGCCGTCAAACGTGATCCACGTACCAATATGCGTTCGGCGACCAACAACTGGGACTTTTGGACTTTATTACCTGAAGCCTTACATCAAGTTACTATCGTTATGAGTGATCGCGGTCTGCCAGCCTCGTACAGAAATATGCATGGTTTTGGCTCGCACACCTATAGTTTTTGGAATGAAGCCAAAGAACGTTTTTGGGTAAAATTCCATTTCCGCACGCAACAAGGCATCAAGAACTTAACCGACGCAGAAGCGGCAGAGGTGGTTGGTTCTGATCGTGAGAGTCATCAAAAAGACTTGTACGATGCCATCGAAAATGGTGATTTCCCGAAATGGAAAATGTATGTGCAAATCATGCCAGAAGCTGAGGCGGATACCGTTCCTTATCATCCGTTTGACTTGACCAAAGTATGGCCAAAAGATGATTATCCGCTGATTGAAGTGGGTGAGTTTGAATTAAATAAAAACTCTGACAACTACTTTGTCGATGTGGAACAAGCTGCATTTGCCCCAAGTAATTTAGTACCGGGTATCAGCGTTTCACCGGATAAAATGCTACAAAACCGCTTGGTTAACTATGCCGATGCTCAGCGTTATCGTGTCGGTGTCAATCATCAACAGATTCCGGTAAATAAGCCGCGCTGCCCTGTGATGAGCAATCATCGTGATGGTCAAGGCCGTGTCGATGATAACTATGGCAGTCGCCCGCATTATGAGCCAAACAGCTTTAGCCAGTGGCAAGAGCAGCCTGATTATGCTGAGCCACCATTAAAAATTGACGGCTATGCGGCGCATTATGACTTCCGTGAAGACGATAGCGATTATTTTAGCCAACCTCGCGCATTGTTTAATTTGATGAGTGCTGAGCAACAACAAGTGCTATTTGAAAACACAGCGAATAATATGGCTGGTGTGCCGAACTTTATTCAGTATCGCCACATTCGCAACTGTAACTGGTGTGATGCTGCTTATGGCGCAGGCGTTGCCAAAGCACTAGGCTTAACGGTTGAAGATGCGATGAATGCTCGTGAGTCAGATCCAGCGCTGCATTTGCCTAGCTGCTTATAGTTGATAGGTCTATCTAAAAACGTATTACTAAATCTATTTGCTGAATATACTTGCTAAACCTATTATCGATATAACGACACCGCCTTAGGAAACTAGGGCGGTGTTTTTGTTGAATTGTGCTTTTTAGCTTGAAATTTTCTGCTGCGCCCCTATTAGTATAAACAGCTTAGCGATATTCGAAATTGAACTGCTTAATTTGTAGCTGAGTAGAGACAGTCAAATGATTGCTATTTTATGATACGTTTTTGACATAAATTAAAGGAGTTTTTTATGAGTGAACAGACCCCAGTTGATAACCAAAAAGTTGATAGCATCAATGTTAATAAAAGCAGCCCAGAATTAAAAAAACATACCTTCGAGGCGGAAGTGGCGCAACTGCTGCATCTAGTTACCCATTCGCTTTACTCTAATTCTGATATCTTTGTGCGTGAGCTGGTTTCAAACGCCTCTGATGCTTGTGATAAATTGCGCTTTGAAGCGACCAATGATGACAGTCTTTATGAAGACGATGGCGAGCTAAAAATTCGCATTGCTGTCGACGAAGACGCCAAAACCATCACCTTTACCGATAATGGTATTGGCATGAATGAAGCCGATGCCATCGAAAACTTGGGTACGATTGCCAAGTCCGGTACTAAAGCATTTTTAGACAAGCTGTCTGAATCACAAAAGCAAGATGGTCAATTAATCGGACAGTTTGGGGTTGGCTTCTATTCAGGTTTTATCGTTGCCGATACGATTAGCGTTGAAACACGTAAAGCGGGCGAGCCTGCGGATAAGGGCGTGCGCTGGGTATCAGATGGTACGGGTAGCTTTACGGTTGAACCTATCACGAAAGAAACTCGTGGCACCGCCATTACTTTGCATTTAAAAGAGCAATATAGTGAGGGCGAAGACAGCTATTTAGACCGTGGCAAAATTAAGCAGTTGGTTAATAAATACTCAGACCATATCAGCTTGCCGATTCAGATGCGTAAAGAAGTTTGGCAAGAAGATGATAACGACGACGCACCTGCTGGTGGCGAGATGGTATTGACTGATGAATGGGAAACTATCAACAAAGCCAGCGCGCTATGGACACGTACGGCATCTGAGATTGAAGATGAAGAGTATATCGATTTTTATAAAAATATCACCTATGACATGGACGCGCCACTAGCATGGACGCATAACCGTGTCGAAGGTCGTGTTCAGTATACTCAGCTACTATATATTCCGAAAAAAGCCCCTGTCGATTTATATACTCGTGACCAGCAGCATGGACTAAAGCTATACGTGAAGCGCGTCTTTATTATGGATGAAGCTGAGCAATTATTGCCAATGTACCTGCGTTTCGTCAAAGGGGTGATTGATTCAGCAGACTTGCCATTGAACGTCAGCCGCGAGCTATTACAAGAGTCGCGTGATGTGAAATCTATCCGTGATGGTAACGCGCGTCGTATTTTGACCTTGCTCGCCAGTCTTGCCAACAGTGAAGACAGTGATAAGCAAGAAAAATTCGCGCAGTTCTACGCTGAATTTGGTGATGTTATCAAAGAAGGCGTTGGCGAAGACATGGGCAATCAAGAACGTATTGCCAAATTGCTCCGCTATGCGACCAGTACTCAGGATAGTGTGACGACCAGCTTTGAAGACTATAAAGCGCGTATGAAAGAGGGTCAAAAAGCCATTTATTATCTAACAGCTGACAATCTAGCGGCTGCTAAAAATAGCCCACAACTTGAGCTGTTCAAAAAGAAAGGCATCGAAGTTATTTTGATGACCAGCCGTGTCGATGAATGGGCGATGAATTTCTTGACCTCATTTGATGAGACACCGCTACAAAACATTGCCAAAGGCGCGGTTGATTTGGGCGACTTGCAAGACGAAGCCGAAAAAGCTGAAGCTGAAAAAGCGCAAGAAACCATGAAGCCAGTCGTTGATAAACTCAAAGCAGCGTTAGGTGAACGTGCCAAAGACGTTAAAGTATCGACGCGTTTGGTTGATAGTCCTGCCTGCTTGGTCGTTGGTGAAGGTGAGTTATCACCACAGATGATTCAGATGCTGAAGCAAATGGGTCAAGATGTGCCAGAAAGCAAGCCGACGCTTGAGGTTAACCCTGATCATCCACTTATTAAAAAGTTAGAGACTAGCGAGCAATCTGACGTCGATTTTGATAAATTGGCGCAAGTAATTTTTGACCAAGCATTGTTAGCAGATGGCGGTCAGTTAGATGATCCAGCCGCTTATCTAAAACGTGTGAATGAGCTTTTGATGAGATAGTAGTGAGTCTTTGATACAGTCATTATTGAGAAAAAAGGAGGTCTTGGATTCAAGACCTCCTTTTTTATATGTTCTTAGCCAAATTTAAGCGAATTTTACAAATCAGCCTTATCCTCTTGACCGACAATCCGTTACAATCGCGTTATATTAGCGAGCTAAACTGTTTAGTCGTATTTTTAGTCTTTGCTATTCGTCTCTTAAAATTATCTCATTGTGAATTGCATGTAATCTTGATGTCCATATGCTATATAAAAAATGTGAATTAATGACATTTCGTAGGTAGCTGCCACACCAAAAATCATCATCAACTCACTTTCTTTTCTCGACTGGCTAGAGGTTTAAGTCTTTGTCACTTGCGTCGTTAAAAACCGTATCGCTTCAGCGTTTTTCGCTCAATTTCGCTGCCAATATTATTGCAACCTTGTGGATGCTAGTAGGGTCGACGCGCGCGTTTTCTTGGGTAAAACCTACCTTTATCCAGTTTGCCGTATTTGCACTATTGGCACTCGGTAGTAATGTACTGTTTTCTTGGTTAGCCGCGGAAAATGGCAGTATCTTTAATGAGCAAGGGTTGGTCAGCTACTTGATTTGGCCGATGATAATTTTATTGGGCGGCATCATTTTGGCACGGCGTTCTGGCAATCAAACGTTGGTGTTTGTGCCCGTGGTATTGTGGTTAGTGGCTGATACCTTATCTGCACTATTACAAAGTTTGGTGCAGTTTTTGGGCAGTTATGGTTGGTTACCAGATTGGAGCTATTCACTTTTACCCATACTGTTTTTGGTGCTGTTTTTATGGCAGACGTTGGCGTTATTATGGATTTTTTCTCGTCGTCTACGCATACCGTGGTGGGAGCGGGTCATTGTATTGGTAGGTGCAGTCGCACTGTTGACGATTTGGCAGCGTAATGTCGCGGACCAGCCTATATTTAAGCAGATTCCTGTAGAGCCTGTTTTAGCCGAAGCGGCATTATATGAGCAGCCTCGTTTGTTACAGCAAGCATTAAATAGTATCGATCCTAGCACTTCGGGCAAGACCGACTGGTATTTTATGGGTGTGGCAGGATTCTCTGGTCAAGACGTTTTTCGCTCTGAGATTAATAAAGTGCGTGAGCTATTCGATGTGCGTTTTGGCACTAGTGGACATTCACTCTCGTTGATCAACAATACTTATAGTTGGCTTGATGAGCCAATCGCTACCAAAACCAGTATTCTGCGTGGATTAAAGAAAATTGGTCAGCAGATGAATGCCGATGAGGATGTGTTATTCCTAACCTTGTCTTCACACGGCAACGAAAATATCATTCAATTAGCAAATCCACCATTAGCAATGGAGAATCTAGACGCCGCATGGTTACGGGAGGCGCTAGACGCTTCAGGTATTCGCTGGCGGGTGATTGTGGTATCTGCCTGCTATTCAGGCTCATTTATCGATGAATTGGCCTCCCCAACCACGGTGGTGATTACTGCATCAGCCGCTGACAAAGCATCGTTTGGCTGCACCAACACAGCTGAGATGACCTATTTTGGGCAAGCGTTTTTTGCTGAAAGCCTGCGTGGTAATACCAGTTTTGAATCTGCCTTTAAAGATGCCCGTTTGCGTGTGAATGAGCGTGAAAGTGCGATGGGTTTTGAACCATCAGAGCCGCAGATGGTGATTGGTAGTCTGATGGAGACTGCTTTGCCAGCGTTCGAACAAGTATTGTTTGATAAAACCCGACCACCAGTCGCCAGTATTATTAATGACAGTGATCCTATCGCCATTAATGTCGTAGAGGATAGTGCTTCTGGTCAGCCAGTGGCTAATACTGCGATCACTGCCAATTAACAGTAAACCCAAAACCCGCAACCCAAAAATCACGATGAGCCGTATTAAGCTCGTTCAGTCTAGAATCTGTAATACTGACACTCGCTTTCCTTACTACTTTAATTCTTGTGAATGGTATAATGATTGAGTACTAAGTGAGTTTGGAGAAGTACTAGTATTACTTTACCAATGCTTTTTATAAGTCATCGTGTACTTTACTTTGGATAAAAAGGATGTCGCTTATGAACAACTCTTATAAACACAGTTTATCTACCAACTCAAAAATCACGCAGATCAGCGTCAACCGCTGTTTCGATGGTGAGCAGCATTACTATAGCCATCAATCATCATCGACCAAAACACCGATGACCTTTAGCATTTATCTGCCAGATGAAGCGCTTGCTGGTCGTCGCTGCCCTGCGATTCTATATTTATCGGGTCTCACTTGCAATGCTGATAATGTCACCCACAAAGCGCACTTTCAGCAAAAATGTAGCGAGCTTGGCATGATACTTATCGCGCCTGATACATCACCTCGAAGTAGTGATGACAGCGATGTGCCAAACGACGACCGCTATTTTGTTGGTCAGGGTGCCAGCTATTATGTCGATGCGACGCAAGCACCTTGGTCAGAGCATTTTAATATGCAAAGCTATATCGTTGATGAGTTATATGACTTGTTACGCTCAGAGTTTCCTATTGACAGTATCGGCGTGACAGGGCATTCGATGGGCGGTCACGGAGCATTACTATTGGGCTTTAAGTTTCCAGGCAAGTTTGTGAGTGTCTCAGCTTTATCGCCTGTGTGCGCGGCCAGTGAGTCGGCATGGGGGCAAGCCGCTTATACAGAATACTTCGGCGATGATAAGTCACGATGGGCGCAGGCAGATGCTGCACAGATGATTGAAAAATCGGGGCAGCAGTATGCAAGTATCTTGGTAGATCAAGGCGCGGCTGATAATTTTTTAGCAGAGGGTCAACTGCAAACCACCAAATTGCAACGCGCTTGTGACAAAGCCAATCAGCCCTTAACCTTGCGTTATCAGGCGGGTTACGATCATAGCTACTATTTTATCCAAGCGGTGATTAACGATCATATCGAACATCACTGGCGTATGGCACAAATGAGCTAAGCCCAGTATTAGAATGATGATCTGATCGATAAATTGACAGACAGTTACGCTGATTATTTAGTCAAGCATATTTATTGATATAAAATAGATTGATATAAAATAGATTGATATAAAATAGAAGTTGGCTGAATATCTGTTAAGCATCTTTAAAGGTAAGGTTTTATGGCAAGTAATCTGACAGCATTAGTAGTCGATGGTTTGGCTTGTAAGCAGCAAACCGTTCAGTCATCGCTTGCGACCATGCAAGCCGATATGGCTGCGGCTCTAAAAAATAATCAGCATGATGATATTAGTACTGAATCAAATGACAGACAGACACGTTCAGATGAGCTTATCGCAACCGTAGTCAATGAGTCGGGTGATAAAGTGCTAGATGACGCGCAAGTCTCACGAGTGATAGAAATGGCGTGGGAGGACAGAACACCGTTTGGGGCGATAGAGCATAGCTATGGTCTCAATGAAGCAGGCGTGATTAAGCTGATGCGCCAAGCGCTAAAGCCGTCATCTTTTCGCTTATGGCGTCAGCGTGTCAGTAATCGCGCGACCAAACATCAAGCTAAGCGAGGCTTCGATGTCGGTCGTGCTTATTGCAAAACCCAGTATAAGCAGCGCTAGTAGTTTGAGTTCTTAATATTATTGCTTTAAAGGCACAGTTTTTTGAGCCAGTTCTTAGTTTCTTTTTATTTTTATTCGTATTTTATTTCAACAGAATCAGGTAGCTCAACTATGATTATTCCTTCTAAACCTTATCTTATCGCCCCATCAATACTCTCAGCTGATTTTGCACGTTTAGGTGAAGAAGTTGAAAGGGTGTTGGAATCAGGTGCTGATGTGATTCATTTTGATGTAATGGATAACCATTATGTACCCAATCTCACCTTTGGCAGTATGATTTGTAAGGCGCTGCGTGATTATGGGATTGATGCACCAATCGATGTGCATTTGATGGTATCACCAGTTGACGGCATGATTGAGCAGTTTTTGGAGGCAGGTGCGAGTGTTATCACTTTTCATCCAGAAGCCAGCGCCCATATTGATCGCTCTTTACAGCTGATCAAAGATGGCGGTGCTGAATGTGGTTTAGTATTGAATCCCGCAACGCCATTACATTATTTAGACTATGTGATGGACAAGGTAGATCAAATTTTATTGATGAGCGTCAACCCAGGTTTTGGCGGTCAGTCATTTATTGAAGGGACGTTAGAAAAAGTGCGCCAAGTCCGTCAGCGCATCATCACCAGTGGTCGTGATATCAGATTAGAAGTAGATGGCGGTATCAAAGCCAGTAATATCCGAGCCATTGCCGAAGCGGGTGCGGATATGTTTGTGGCAGGGTCGGCGATCTTTAACCAAGATGACTATAAAGTGGCTATTGATGCTATGCGTGCTGAGCTGGCTTTGGCTAATGGTAACGAATAACCACGGTCTTATGTGACTGGTAAATACGTTCGTCAGTCATTTTCGTCATAAAAGAATAGTAGCGAAATGTGCTGTATAACGGATAACGATGCATAATGGCAAGTTACGTAAAGGTGAAATATGGACACAAAAAACTCAATCAATTCGTCAGAATCACCTGAGTCAGAGCAAAGCACTGAGCAGCCAATTCAGAATGAGACACAGCAACGCAGCTTGGTGCCAAAGGGTATTACTATTGGCTTGGCTGTATTTGCCTTGGTTCTAAGTCTGGCAGGTTACGGCTTTCGGCTAATGGTGGGTGATGATACTGGTGAAGTATTACGTCATGCTGCGGTCATTGTGCCTGCATTTATGCTGGGCATTCCCCTGTTTTTTTGGCTAGGTTCGAAGATACTTAACAAAGTTAAAGGCATGCATATAGAGAGCTGGAATGCCATTAGCTTGGGTTATTTAACCTCTTGTATATCGATGCTTTGGTTGATGGGTACTTACAGTTAGAGTCTTATGAGCAGAGATAAAGCTGTTTGGTAAATAGTGCACTGCAGTATTTATGATAGGCTGTTTTTATACAATTTTTAATCATTAAGTCACGCGCTATAAGCGTGACTGGAATTTTACATGAGAATCATACCGACCAAGATTGCCAATATCATCTATCCAAAAGACCTACCCAACGGCTTATTCACCAGCTTAATTATCGCCTGTTTGTTGCTAGGGCTGGCATCATTGCGTAACGGTACTGATTTACAAGGCTGGCTCAATGTCATCGAAAACTGGCTGCTTATGCTGTTGATATTTCCGACCGCCACCGCCACTGTAGCCTTACCGTTTAAATATCGAGATCCGACATTAGAGTTAAAGCTCATGTATTATCTCGGCATGTTTGTTGCCTTCTTATTTACTGTGGCAAAATTACGCTACTGGCGCTAATACTATCAGTGATAGCACACCCAAAAAGCCTTTATGTAGAAGACTTATGTGACAAGCCTTGAATTTCAAGACCAAAGCGTCCATTGTATGACTAAGATAGTTTTACCCGTATTACTGTAAAACAATAATGTTGCGACGCGCGATTTTTCTTGCAAGTATTAGACGGGACAATGAGGAAGCAATTCATGCCATACGATATCGATAATGATATAGAAGTAGATAACGAGAGTACGGATCAATTTGCAGGATTTGCCAAAGAGACTACCCTTGAGTTGGTAGAGGCAGAAGATGGTCGCTTATTGTTACGTGACGCGGAACAAGACGAAGCGCCGCTGATGACCATTGATTTTTCTGAAAAGCTTAAAGAGCTGCTTGGTAGTGACACCCAAGCGATAGGTCAGCATATGATTCATGCCGCGATTCAGGTCATTATGCAAAAGCAGATGAGCCAATGGCATGCGCATGTTTATGACAAAGAGCCGACGCACTATAGTTAGTGATGAGTTGCTGTTAAGCTGGCTAGTAGTAGTCAATTAAAATAATCATCATGAAAAGTAGCAAGCAAAAAAGGGTATATCAATTGATATACCCTTTTTTCAAATAACTTATATATAGAAAGTATTTATGAAAATATATTCTATAAATTATAGCAATTATTTGATTTTAGCTTCTTTAAACATCACGTGCTGGCGAATTTTCGGATCGAATTTCTTCATTTCCATTTTGCCAGGCATAGTGCGTTTGTTTTTAGTAGTGGTGTAGTAATAACCAGTACCAGCTGTTGATACTAATTTAATTTTATCTCTCATGATAGCTTTCCTGTAAATGAGGGGTCTTCAAACGATAGGTACGGATCTAAAATATTATGTAGCTACATAAGATGCAGCAGAAAAGCAGCTTAAATGACGAAAATTATCGAGATATTAAGCTGCCAGTCTTAACTTATACTTTTTGACCTTGTGCGCGCATATCTGCTAACACTTTATCGATACCAAGTTTGTCAATAGTGCGCATACCTTTGGTAGACACACGTAGACGTACAAAACGATTTTCAGACTCTACCCAAAAACGATGGTTATGAAGGTTTGGTAGAAAGCGACGACGGGTTTTGTTGTTTGCGTGCGAAACATTATTACCCACCATAGGGCGCTTTCCAGTCACTTGGCAAACTCGAGACATGGCGAACTCCTAATCTATGAGGTATGAGTTTTTCTCATACCAGTCTGGGCAAGTTGCACGTTTTTGCGGCATGGACACAGCAAGCGGCAGCTTTGCACCAAACAAAACTATATGAATGTTGAGTTGATATTGCTGTTATCTAAAGGCAAATAACAAGCGTACCAATTCAGAAAATTTTAAAGCCGACATTTATACCATAAAAGAGATGAATACTCAAATATTTTTATGATTATTGTCGATCTAAAGGATGGCTATTATACCCTGAAATTCGCTGGCTATGTTGTTGATTATTTAATAGTAAAGATTAATTTTTAGTTGTAAGTTATAACAAAAGTCAGTAAAGTTGCTGTTATATATTTAATACAATCTGTTAATACAACGGGTATTAATGTAAATCTATGTATCATTACCAATCTATTATGATTCTGTGTAATGATTTTCGCTTATTTGCTCAAATAAATTACTGCTGACGCGGAGTCCAAAACATGTCATATAGCTCATTGCCTTTTACCTCTAAACTGTTTCAGCTCACTTCTTTGACTTGTGCTTTAGCATTGGCAGGCTGCGGTGGCGGCGGTGACGGTGATACTGTAGATTCTGTTGCACCAGCGCCTGATTTGGGTGTCACGCAACCTGGTACTGGTGGTAATGGTAATACTGGTGGTGGCGAACAAGTGCCAGACGTCGAGCCAGACTTCTTTATCCAAAAACTGAGCACAGCGCCTACTATTATTGAGTTGTCTGATGAGCAAGCAGCCTTTAGCGTTACGGTTAAAGCTGTTGAAAAAGTATCTGGTGGAGCGATGGTTGGTAAAGCCGTGACTCTAAAAGTAGTGGATTCTGAAAATAACGGTATCACTATCGAAGGTCAAAGCACCCAAACTACGGACAATGATGGCAATGCAGTATATGCATTAAAGCTCAATCCGCAAGCAGTTGCTGATAAAGATGACCTGATAAAAAATGGTTTTACGTTAGTAGCGACTGCTAAGAAAGCAGATGGCACTGCGGTTGCACCGCAAGAGCTAAAAGTTTCAGTCAGCAAAAAAGGTAGTGGTGACGGTACCCAAGTTATCGAAAGTGAGCTTGATATCAGTACTTCGTTAACTACGAGCTCGGTCTCCAATAACGTTTTAAACGTATATGGTGATACGGCAACCCTTAGTGTTATTGCCAAAAATAGTAAAGGTGCACGCGTCAAAGATGTAGCGGTTGGCTTAGGTATTGCCAACGTCAAAGGAATTGCTATCGTTGGCGGTAGCACTAAAGTTACTGATGATAACGGTCTAGCGACATTTACAATTCAAGTTGATGATAAATTATCAGTCGCTGACCGTACAGCGCTAGTGGGTAAAGCGATCGCTTATGCTATCAATATTGCAGAAGAAAGTGGCGCTACTAAAGAAACTAAAGGTGAATTCAAAGCAGCGCTACCTGTCTCTGATTATGCTTTAACAGTGACTGGTAGCTCTAGTCGTCTTAGTGCTTATGGTGACAGTCAAACTATTACTATTGCTGCCACTGCTAAAAATTCTAAAGTACCGACAGCTATCAGTGGGTCGACAGCTACCATCAAAATTAATGATGGGTTGACTGGAGTGAATTTAAGCACTAACAAAGTGACTCTAAATGCTCAAGGGCAAGCCAATGTGACCTTGAACATTGATGCAGCTGTGAGTGAGGCTGACCGCAAGACGCTTATCAAAAACGGCATTAGTTATACGGTTGTCTTAACTGAGCCTAATCGTTCATCTACCTCAAAAACAGCTTCTAGCATAGTTTATCTACCTACTGCAGAATATAAAATCAACTTTAATGAAAGCAACAAGAAAGAACTATCAAGCTCAGGTGGTAGTGCTGTTATTAGCTTCCGTGTTAACAATAGTCGCGGCGGTATCATTGCAGGTCAGAAAGTTACAGCAAGCTTGCCCAAGGACTTAGCTAGTGCTGGTCTATTAACGCTACAGAATAACTCTGAGCAAGTAACAGACAGTAAAGGTGAAGTTAGCTACACAGTAAGAGTGCCTAACAACTTAACAGAAGCTCAGAAACTACAGTTAGAAAAAGCGACAACATTTGCTTTAACAGCAAGCATCATCGAGTCTTCAGGAGTACCGAGCTCTGTCAGTAGCGAAAAGATTCGTATTGGCTCAGACATAGGTCAGAGCGATATCCAATTATCAGCACAAAGCTTACCTACGACGGTTAGCGCGCTAGCAGAACAGTTCAAACTGCAAGTTTCTGGTA
Organism: Psychrobacter sp. JCM 18902; assembly: GCF_904846615.1. NCBI lineage: Bacteria > Pseudomonadati > Pseudomonadota > Gammaproteobacteria > Moraxellales > Moraxellaceae > Psychrobacter > Psychrobacter sp. JCM 18902. The sequence continues at coordinate 2,063,510 of NZ_CAJHBK010000001.1, read as the reverse complement.
AACGTAAGAACGGTAGTGCAGCAGTGGGTCGTACAGTCAAAGTAGTGTTAGATCAAAGTACAAGTACTGGAATCACTATTATCGGTAATGAGCTTATTACTGATAGTAGTGGAATAGCAGAATTTAGTATTGGCATCAGCAAAAGCTTAACGCCAACGCAACGTGAAAATTTGATAAAGTCGGGAATTGGTTATACAGCGGTAATAACAGACGAGGATGGCACTCAGGCTAGGTTGCCAGGAAATATCAAAGTTGAGCAGCCAGTAACCAGCATTCAGTTTGCTTCTATTGCGACACCATCTATCAGTGAGCTAGGTGGTAACGGTAATATCAGTGTTAAGCTGACGGCTAAAGGTAGCAACGTTAAGCCGGTTTCAGATAAAGAAATTACTATTCAATTGGGGGCCAAGGCACTTAGTTATGGAGTCACTGTCACACAGTCGGCGATGACTGACTTCAATGGTGATGCCTTATTTGCGGTTAATATACCAAGTGATCTAACAGCCGCTGAACGTACCGACCTTAAAAATACTGGTATCAACTATCAATTATCTTATGTCGAAAACGGTATTGTCTATAACTCTGCAGCCACAAAAGTCACTATTATCACTCCAGTGGTCACTCTAAATATTCTGAATGCTACCAATAATATTAACAGCCAAGCAGGCTATATCCTCAATAACGTTGGTAGTAATGCTAGCGTACAAGCCCAGTTGAATGACCAGTCTTCTGGTGAGCAAATTGCCAATCAGCCAATTAAGTTAGTGTTTAATAATAGTGCATTAGCAGGATTGCTGACGGTCAACGGTCAAATCGGCTCTTCTAACATCACTGCAAATACGAATGAAAATGGTCTAGTGAGCTTCAGTGTCGCGGTTCCAAACGATCTGACGGCTGAGCAAAAAGCCGCGTTAAGTGCGGAAGTTTTAACAGCGACCTTGACGGAGACGCTAACAGGTAAAAAGCAGCAAGTTAAAGTCAAAGTCCAGTCTATGGTCTCTGCTATTTCTTTGCTTGTTAATTCATCAAAAGCTCTTAACTTAAACGGTGGTGAAACACAGATTGAGGTAGTGGCAAAAGATAAAAAAGGTAACGTAGTTACTGGTCAAAAAGTTTTCTTTGCATTGCCGGCTTCTGTGGCTAGTAAAGGGGTTATCTTGGTATCTGATAGTCAAACGACTGACAATTCGGGTAAAGCTGTATTCACTATCGCTGTGGCAAACAACTTAACTGAATCACAAAAATCTGCTATCGGCAGCAGCATTAGTATTGCTTTATCTGCTGCTGACGTTAACGGTAATATTGTTACTCAAGCAGCCAATGTCACAACTGTGACACCAGATGTAAACGGTACTAAAGAGAATTTAACAATAGGTGCGAATAAAGTCGTTAATACCAAAGGTGATACTTTTAAAGTATTTGTTCGTTTAGAGAATGAAGATGGCGCTGTTGCCAATCGTGAAGTAAGTTTAAATGTTGATGATCCTTTAAGAACAGGCGTTAGTGTCTCTAATGGGACTGCGAATACTAACAGTGATGGTGTGGCGACATTCAACCTGACACTTGAAAATGGTGCTAACGTTAATCAAGCAATTTTAGCAGATGGCATTCGTTTAACGGCGACCACAACGACTGCTGAAAATGTCAAGTTGGAGCAAAACTACATCGTTGCAGTCGATACGGCTACGATTGATAGTTATCAGCTAATAGCATCTTCGGATAAACCTACCTTAAACACTGGTGGCGATCAAACTAATGCCACTTTCCGTGTGACTGACAGTAAAGGTGGTATCTTAGCAGGGGTGCCTGTACAGCTGAATATTGAAGCTTTAGAAGCAAGTGGAGCGGCTTTAACTACACCAAGCATGGTAACTACTGATGCTAATGGTCAGATCGATATTGGCGTCATCTTAGCAGCCAATTCTATCAATTCACGTCTAAATCATAGCGTAGTAATCAATGCCAGAATCGTCACGCCACAATATGATGCAGATGGCAAAGTCAGCATGCAAGTGCGTGAAGAGAAATCATTAAGCCTATCAGCTATCGGTACAGAAATTACTATTACAGCTACAGACGCTAATCTAAAAGATGGCGCATCTACTACTATCACGACCACATTATTAGATGGTGCGGGACGTGCTATTGCCAATGCTGATATGGAGTTAGTCGACGCGAACGGTGATATTATCCATTCTAGTGCGACTGCTACTAGTAATGTCGATGGTAAAGCAGTATTTAATATTAACGAAGCTGATTTGAATTTTGATAATAACGGTAACTTACGTATTTTTGCCAGAGCCACTGGTGAGCGTGCACTAGTTGCACAGCGTAGTACTAGCAGTCTTGATTTGGTTAAAGTATCACAAGCAGGTATTAGTTTTATTAATATTGAAGATGTCTATGATGTCAATGCGGCACAAAATATTAATGTACAAATCCGTACTGACTCTCCAGCCCAAGCGACTGCGCTTATTGGTAAGGTTGTAGAGGTACAAACAACGATTGGTACATTTGCTAACAATAATGTGATTGTTACTCAAGCAATCACTGCAGGCAATATTCAAGGCAATATTATTACTGTCCCTGTGGTACTAACGTCTACGCTTGCCGGTACAACTGTATTACAGGCAACTGTGCTAGGCGAAATGACTAACGGCGCGCTTAAATATCAAACCACAGTTGATACCCGTTTTAGAGCCACTACACCTGCGAAGATGCTGTTTCAAGCAGTGAAGTCAGTCATCACACCCGGCAGTAGCACAGAAGTTGTTGCCACGGTTAAAGACAAAAATGATGTGCCAGTAGAAGGGCAAACGGTTGTATTCAGTCGTGCAGCAGATTCATCAGCTGGCCGCTTATCTGCTGCTACCGCAGTGACAAACAGCAAAGGCGAGGCGCGTGTGGTATATCAAGCCAATGCTAGCTCACCTATCGGTGGCGTGATTATTAATGCTCGCTTATTAAACGACAATGCCAGCATTGGCACCAAAACAACTAATATTACGGTATCGAAAGAAGCAGTTTATACAACCTTAGCGTTTAGTAATGTCTTATCTACTGATAATATTTATTACACGGTTCGTGGTTCAATATCTGTTATGGATGGCTCAGGGCGCGCGGTACCAAATAAAGAAGTATCGATCAAGTCTTATGCTATTGAATATGCTCAAGGTAAAGTTTGTTTGCTTGATAGCAATGTGACTTATCAAGCGGCCAATACTACAGACACCGATGGTAATGTGAATACACCTGAACCTATAACTTTTGCAGAATTAGTTCCTGTACTGCAGAAGACTGATTGGATTATTAGCGAAGACAGTCCTGAATATAACTATACTTTAGATAGTGATGAAGATGTGAATAGCAACAATAGTCTTGATGCTATCAATCCCGTAGCCATTATTGGTGGCACACTATCTGATGACGGTTATTCATTCGTGACTGATGAAGAAGGTCGTGCAGACTTCGAGATTCGCTATCCGATTCGTTATTCAAGCTGGGTGAAAGTGCGTTTTGAGGCTTCTACTTTCTTAAATGGTAGTGAAAATACTCAAAGTATTAACTATTCTCTACCATATTTGGCAAGTGACTTGAGAGTAGAGGATCCAAACTTATTCTCTCCTTGGATTGGTGATACCAGCCCATTTGGTGATGCTGGTGTGGTGTGTGTAAACAGTTTGAGTGTCAATATTAATGCCGAGAAAAATACATCTAAAATAGTATTATCTCCTTATCAAGCCAGTTACTCTGTGTCTATTAACGGCGTAAGTCCAACGACAACAGCACAAGGCTATAACAGCTTTATTGTAGACTTCAATCAAGCATTTGAATTGGGTTCTACAATAGGTGTTAACAGTAACGGTTCAGGATTTTCTAGAAATATTACAATCGAATAAACCACACTTTAGTAGGTAGTCTGCTCAATCACATACTACTATCAAGCAAAAACCCCTAACTCTGCGTTGGGGGTTTTCGTATTTATAACCCCAATAACGAAATACAACCAACTCAATCAGCAAAGTTAGGTAAAAGCGATTAGAATAGTCGGTTTCCTATGCTAATGACCGTATTGAAAGTCAGTAGCAAGTTTAATTTTTTGATTGGGCGCACTATGTCAGACACTGTAACGATTACTTCAGCAAAAAACTCATCTCATAAACTATCTAATAACCTGCCTAACAAGACGGCAATCGATACTGCCACGCTATTGATTAAATGCCGTGACCAAGCCGGTATCGTGCAAGCGGTATCTGAGTTTATTCATCGCTATGGTGCTAATATTATCACTCTCGATCAGTATTCAACTGCTCATGAGGGTGGTCAATATTTTATGCGTTTAGAGTTTGCTTTGGCAGGATTGAGCGAGATCATTGAGAATTTTGAAGCCAGTTTTGCGCATACGGTAGCCAAGCGCCATAACATGGCTTGGCGTTTACATGATAATGCGATTAAGACGAAAGTTGGCATTTTAGTATCAAAGTTTGATCATGCATTGTTGGATTTGTTATGGCGGCATCAGCGAGGTTTACTTGACTGCGAGATTACCTCTGTCGTTAGTAATCACGAAGACTTGCGCCAATCGGTAGAGAACTTCGGTATTACTTTCCATCATGTGCCAGTGACCAAAGACAATAAAGCTGAGGCAGAAGAGCAGATTCATACGCTGATGGCAGGCAATGATTTGCTAGTGTTGGCGCGTTATATGCAGATATTGTCGTCTGATTTTGTCAAGCGTTGGCCGATGCAAGTCATCAATATTCACCATTCGTTTTTGCCTGCATTTGTGGGAGCTGACCCTTATCGTCAAGCTTATGATAAAGGTGTGAAACTCATCGGCGCGACTGCGCATTACGTCACCGCTGAGCTTGATCAAGGTCCTATCATTGAGCAAGATGTACACCGAGTCACTCACCGTCAAGGTGTGACGGAGCTGCGCGCTATTGGTCGTGATATCGAGCGTAATGTCTTGGCACGCGCTGTAAACTGGCATGTACAAAACCGCGTGATTGTAGCGGGTAATAAAACCGTGGTTTTTAATTAGCCTTTAATTAGAGCGATTTCAAATTGAGAAGTGCTGGTTAACAGAAGGTTAAAAAAAGCCGTGAGTATTATTCATTAATACTCACGGCTTTTTTCTGGACCTATTGGGGTTGCAGCGCTGATTTTATATCAGCATCTCTAACACAAACTTGCTGCCCACAAAGCCAATGGCTAATAGGATAAAAGCATAGATAGTCATATTGGCGGCACGTTTGCCCCGCCATCCAGCACGCCAATTACCGACCAGTAGCGCCCCAAACAATAACCAAGACAGTAGGCTAAACACGGTCTTATGCACAATATGCTGCGCCATCAAATCCTCTACATAGATAAAGCCAATGCCCAATGCGATACTCAGCAGCACAAAGCCGACCAATAACATATCGAATAATAGACTCTCCATACTTTGTAGTGACGGTAGTTTATTGACCCAAAAGCGATGAATAGAGTGGTGCTTGAGTTCGCGTATTTGTAGGCGCAAAAATAGCGCTTGCACCGCTGCCATCAGCAGCACACAATAGGCGGCAAGTGACAGTAATATATGAGCTTCAAGCCCAATACTGATATTTGTAATGGGTTGATAAGGCGCACGGCCAATATAGCCAATTGTCAACCCTACCAATGCTGTTGGCGCTGCCAGTATGCCCAGACTAACAATGGGGCGATATAAACAAAATAAAAAATAGAAGAACAAAAAGAACAAGCTGATTAGGCTAATGATATTAAAAAGATTGAAATTTAGCCCGTAAAGCGTCACAACATAAGGATAAAGTAGCGCCGCATGCGCGAGCATGCCGACCATCAATAATCCCAAACTGATGCCTTTATGGATAGGCTTATCCCGAGTCAGCGCCCAACTAAGGTAAGCGCTGACTAAGATATAGGCTAGGCTAGCAAGTAAGAATGCAAAGTGCACAGATAGAATGCCTCATCTCATACTGAGCGTAAAATAGCCGCTCAATTTAATGCTAAAGTGGTATTATCGGAATGATTAGAATAATCGTCCAATTTATCATAAAATGGGTGCCAATTGAGCACCAACTTGCTTATTCCTTATAAATGCTTGGCCAAGTTTGCTTGAATAAGCGCTCATATGCCTAGCTTATAAAGCGATTGTCTATAAGTCATAAAGCGCTGCGCCAAGCTTCGGTAATGCTGTATTTGCAAAATTATTATAATTTTGGCGTCGTCTTGGTGCTATATTATTGATAATAGACTATTTTTTATCATTGTTTTTATAAAGATACGATTAAATACTTTACAGTATTCCCTAATAATGTTTATCCGCCATTTAAGCTGAAGCCAGTTTTAGTTAAGTATTGTTTTAAGTAAGTATTATTTTAAGTAAATATTGTTTTCACCAAGAATTATTTTAACTGAGAGTTATTTATGTTTGATACCTTAACAGAACGCTTATCGTCGAGCCTGCGCAATATCGTCGGTACTGGGCAGTTGACCGAAGACAACATCAAAGATACCCTGCGTGAAGTACGTATGGCGCTGCTAGAAGCCGACGTCGCGCTACCCGTCACCCGTGACTTTGTAAAGCGCGTCAAAGAACAAGCGCTTGGCGCAGAAGTACTCAAAGAGTTGGCGCCAGGACAAGCGTTTGTAAAAATCGTCCACGATGAGCTGACCGAAATGATGGGCAGCGCCAATCAGCAGCTTGAGATGACGGGTAAACCGCCTGTTGTTTATTTATTAGCGGGTTTGCAAGGTGCGGGTAAAACCACCACGGCTGGTAAATTGGCGAAGTTTTTACAAGAGCGTCATAAGAAAAAAGTCATGTTGGTCTCAGCTGACGTCTACCGCCCAGCGGCAATTGCTCAGCTTGAGCAAGTGGCAGGGCAAGTAAATGCCAAGTTCGTCAATTCAAGTAGCGACGAAAACCCGATTGATATTGCCTTACGTGCTATCGAAGAAGCAAAGATTCAGTACCAAGATATTTTGATTATTGATACCGCTGGTCGTCTGGCTATCGATGAGACTATGATGGCTGAGATTAAGGCGTTAACTGTAGCAGTCAATCCTTCTGAAACCTTATTCGTCGTCGATGCGATGACTGGTCAAGATGCGGCAAATACTGCTAAAGCCTTTAATGATGCGCTGCCATTAACGGGTGTGATTTTAACTAAGACTGATGGTGATGCTCGCGGCGGTGCGGCACTTTCTGTACGTGCGATTACTGGTAAGCCGATTAAGTTTTTAGGTCGCGGTGAAAAATTAGACGCGTTAGAGCTGTTCCATCCTGAACGTATCGCTCAACGTATTCTTGGTATGGGTGACGTACTGAGTTTGGTCGAAGAAGTTGAACAAAAAATCGACCGTGATAAAGCCGAAAAAATGGCTAAAAAGATGCAAAAAGGCGGCGATTTCGACCTTGAGGATCTATTGACCCAGTTTCAACAAATGAAAAGCATGGGCGGCATGGCAGGCTTCTTAGATAAGATGCCAGGTATGGGCGGCTCGGATATGCAAAAAGCGGTCGAAGATGCTAAGCCAGAAGAAAAAGTACGTGAGATGGAAGCGTTGATTAATTCGATGACGCCATTTGAGCGCAAAAATCCTGATAAAATTAACCCAAGCCGTAAGCGCCGTATTGCCGCAGGTTCGGGACGTGAGATTCAAGACGTCAATCGTTTGCTTAAACAACACAAGCAAATGGCAAAAATGATGAAAATGATTTCCAAGCCTGAAGGCATCAGTAAAATGATGAAATCGATGCAAGGGTTGATGGGTGGTGGCGGTGCTGGTGGCGGTCCTTTATTTGGTGGCGGCGGTCAGCAAGGCGGCGTCAAGGATGTGAATCCACAACAAATGGCTAAGCAGATGGGTCTAGATCCAAACAACATGCCAAGCACCGAAGAGATGCAAAAACAAATGCAGGAAATGCAGAATCAAGCGCCAAAAAAGTTTAAAACCCGTTTTTAATTGATAGATGCTTAGATTGCTATAGTATTGAATTCTTAATGAAAACCCCAAGGTGCAAGTCGCTTTGGGATTTTTTATGCCTGTCATGTTCCCATAAATATTGATGGATTAAGTATGAAAATTTAGAAATTAATAAAATTTGCCTATCCTAAATGCTATGATAGGCGCTGTTTTATAATGCTAAGTGAATAGGCCGAGGTTATGATGTTTTTAGCAATGGATACCGTGTTTGATCAGTGTTCGATCGCGATTTTAGATGCCAGTGGTCAAGTGCTATCGAGTCATACGGAGACGGGTAAACGCCAGCAAACCCAGCAAATTCTACCGATGATTGACGCCGCTTTGTCCGAGGCTAAGCTCAACCTTGCTGATTTACAAGCCTTGATATTTAACCGTGGTCCTGGTGCCTTTAGTGGCATACGGATTAATACGGCAGTAGTACAAGCATTGTCTGTCGCCCATGATATTCCTTGTGTCGGAGTCTCAAGCCTACAAGCGATTGCGCAAGCGGCGTATCAAAAATATGGTGTGACCGAAGTGTATAGCGCCCTTGATGCGCGTATGCAGCAAGTTTATTTTGGGCAATATGTGCTAATAGACAACCTTATGCAGGCGGTTAAGCAAGAAAATGGCGAAGATACCGAGCAGTTGCTCGATTATGACAGCCAGACAGTGCTTAATATTCCCATTGCTGGCAATGGTGCGCCGTTATTAACATTACATGACGGTCAGATCATTCAGGCAGATATTCACCCTGATGCTACTGTGATAGGGCAGCTTGGTATTGCTCAATTTATGGAGACAGGCGGCACAGAAGCCTCGCAAGCGTTACCAAAGTATCTGCGTAATCAAGCGTGGAAAACGCTAAAAGAGCAAGGTAAGGCGTAACCATCATATTCATGCCAGCCATTATCAGTGCTATATAAAATATAAAAACACTCTAAAACGCTATTAGCCAATAGATCCATATTTAGGAAAGCCATCGTGGATATCATTTTATTAATTCAAGCTGTTATCATGGGTATCGTTGAAGGTATCACTGAATTTTTACCCATCTCTAGCACTGGCTACTTGATTTTATCAGCGGATTTGCTGGGCTTTTGGACCAAAGAAAAAGTTGATTTATTTGTGGTAGTGGTGCAGCTTGGCGCTATCTTAGCGGTCATTTATGATTATTGGGACAGACTATGGCAAGCGCTTATGGGTCTGCTGACAGGTAAAGCTGAAGGCATGAGTAATCCACGCCAGCTAGGACTTAGCTTGATTGTGGCGACTATTCCGGTGATGATCGTTGGCTTCACCTTCGCGGATGAGATTAAATCATATTTATTTAATCCTATCGTCGTGGCAATTATGCTGATTATCGGTGGTTTATTGATATTCTATGTAGAAAATCGCCCTAAAACGATTATTGCGCAAGAAGCAGAAGACGTCAATCTAAAAACCGCGTTGATGATTGGTCTGCTGCAATGTCTGGCATTGATACCGGGAACATCACGCTCAGGCGCAACAATTATCGGCGCGCTATGGCTCGGCGTTTCACGTAAAGCTTCCGCTGAATTTTCTTTCTTTTTGGGTATTCCAGTCATCGTGGGCGCGGCATTATTGGATTTGCTAAAGCATCATGACGTATTGACCAATAGCGAGGATTGGCTGGTATTAGGTATAGGTACGGTGGTGTCATTTATCGTCGCCTTACTCTGTATCCGTTTGCTAGTAGAATGGGTCAGTCGTCGTGATTTTAAAATCTTTGCGTGGTTACGCATTATTACTGGCATCATTGTATTAATAGCGGCTTGGGGTTTTGGTTATCAAATGGCAGGCTAGAGCCGATTGTAGGATGAGTCTATAAGCCGCGAATAGGAAAGTAGAGATGACCGCTTCACGCCAAGGGTTCAAAGAGAGTAGTAACATTATGCACTGCCAACTATACTATGTCAGCGAGTCGCAGCATAGTCAGGTCGCAGATATACAAGCGCTGATAGTCGCACATCAGCTGCCCATTATTTTACACCTTGAGCTGTTTACCGATAAGCTTAGTCAAAAATGTCGCCAGCAGTTAAGCCAGACAGCTACCCAACCTATTTTGTTGTTGGATGAAAAAAACAAGCTATCATGGCTGAGTGACGGGTTAAGCGTTGCACCAGAATGGGATAAGCTGCAACGCCGTGTGGTGAGCGCGGGGCGTAAGTCTGAGCTATTATTACAAGCAGTCAAAATCACATCTGACAGTCAGGTTATCGATGCCACAGCAGGCTTTGGTCATGACAGTTTGATATTAGCCAGTACGGGCGCACAGGTCATTATGCTCGAGCAGCAGCCCTTGATGGCATTGTTATTGTTAGTAGAGCAGCAGCGTATGAGTGGGCTAGCAAATTGGCAAAAGCTGATGAGCCGTCTGCATATTATCAATACCGATGCGCTTGGCTATTTTGCAACTCTAGCAGCAGATGCGATAGATGACACTAAAGAAATCGATATGAAAGCAGTCGATGTGGTGTATCTGGATCCGATGTTTCCGGAGGACAGTTATCAAGATAGCAAAACGGGTAAAGGCGCTAAAGTGGGCAAGCACATGCAAGCCTTACACCAATTGGCTAGCCCACCAACGCTAGAACAAGAAGAACAGTTGCTACAAAGTGCGCAAGCAGTCGTCCGTCAAAAGGGACAAAACACAAACACACAGGGGCGCGTGGTCGTTAAGCGTCCGCAATTTGCGCCGTTACTTGCGCATCAACAACCAAGTGAGAGCTGGCATAACGAAGCGGTACGCTTTGATGGTTATTTTGTTTAATAGCCATTTCTCATCATAATAAATGCGCCTAGCGATTGAACTTAGCGATTGGACTCAGTTATTGAGCTTAGAGTGCGCAGTTAGCAACTCTATATTTGTAAAATTTAGAGTGATTGGATTTAGGAGCAGGGAATGTCGACGTTAATTATTTGGATTATGGGTGCAGGATTATTATTAATAAACATTATTTTGCGCACCCGAATATTAAGGCTAGAAGCCCGTTTAAAAGAGTTCAGTCGTCCTGAAGATTATGTGGCATTTTTGCGTCAACAAGCCGCACAAAAAGACAAAATCCCTGCTATTAAAGCTTTACGTAAACAATATCCTGAGCTGTCGCTCATCGAGGCCAACAAATTGTGGCAGCAAATTCAGTAGCTCGCCAATGTATTAATAATTCAATGTAATAGCACTTCATATAAGAGCTGCCGAAAAAGTAGGCAAACACGCACAAAAAAACCTTCTATTAATGATAATAAAAAGCCATGACATTTAACGACAAACTACAAGCTTACCTGCAGCTGACGCGCTTTGATAAACCAGTAGGTATTGAGCTATTATTATGGCCAACGCTATGGGGCGTAATGCTGGCGGCGATGGGTCAAGCGCAACAGCAAGGTTCAAGTGCAGGTCTACCAAGTCTTAAGATGTTGGTGATTTTTGCGCTGGGCGCGATTTTTATGCGGGCGGCAGGTTGCGCGATCAATGATTTTGCCGATCGTAAGGTCGATGGTCATGTGACCCGCACCAAAGGCCGTCCATTAGCTGATGGGCGTCTGTCTGCTAAAGAAGCAATCGCTGCTTTTTTAGTATTGGTATTACTCAGTGCCAGTTTGCTGTTCTTTTTGCCGATAACCGTATTTTACTGGTCGCTTGGCGCAGTGTTATTGGCATTCATTTATCCATTTATGAAGCGTTTTACCCATTTGCCGCAAGTGTTTTTAGCAGCGGCTTTTGGTTGGGCGATACCGATGGCGTATGTGGCGATACAAGGCGCGCCTGATATCTGGTGTTGGTTGTTGTTTATTGCTTATATGTGTTGGACCGTGGCTTATGATACCCAATATGCTATGGCTGACCGTGAAGATGATTTAAAAATCGGGGTAAAATCAACGGCGATATTATTTGGTCGCTATGATGTGATTATTATCTCGCTGCTACAAACATTGTTTTTGCTTATCATGGGCGCGGTCATTTGGCATTACTTTGCACCGACAAGCTTAGGCCTGACGCTAGTATTTGGCTTGGCGTTAGTGGCGATGATGTTTGCTAAGCAAAATAGCGCTTGTGCTACTCGTAATGCAAGAGCCTGTTTTCAGGCGTTTTTAGCTAATATATGGGTAGGGCGTTACGTCTTTGCTCTCATTGCAATCGCTTGTCTATGGACGACTTTTAATGGATAACTTCAAAAAGCTCTCAAAGTCAAAAGCGAAAAAATCTTCTGATGCCACTGCACCTGTCATCGATTATCAAGCAAAGCTAGCTGAGCATGGGCTAACACGCGAACAAGTGATCGCCACCGAGCGTAAATTGGCTAAGTTTGCTAATACGATGGATTCGCTGGTACGTGTGCCTTTTACCAAACAAGGCATGGGTGCAGATGCGGCGCTTTCGACGATTCCGCTGGCAGGAGATTTAGCGGGACTGGCTTTAACCAGCTATGCTTTTGTATTAGGGCGTCAGCTAGGTGTGCCAGCGCATAAAATGACGCCTGCGGTCAGACTGGCACTCATTGATATGGTCGTTGGTATCGTACCGGGTATTGGCACGCTGCTCGATATTTTTATTCGCCCCAGTCGTAAGACTTTAGGCATCGTGCATGAGCATCTGCACGATGAATATGGCATTACTGAAACGATGCACATGGATCGGCCGTTTTTGCATCAATCGCTAGAAGATAAGCAACGTAGCCGTTTTGGCGCTTTTTGGCACAATCCTATCATTGCATGGCTGTATTTGCACATTCCTGATCTGTTGGGACTAATCGTTATTGTGGTGGTTGGTTGGGGACTGTGGGCAGTAATCAGTTGGCTGGTCAGTCTGTTTGGCAAAGTAACTGGATTTGGTTAGAGAAAAGTTAATAGCATTAAAAAGGTGGCCAATATCATAAATATTTGCCGCCTTTTTAATACTCAAGAGATTTCTTTTATGTAACTTTTTAAAGGTTCTAAGCTATATTTTTTAATCAATTACTCAGTGATGACTTCTGCTTCGGCACTGACTGCATCAAAGCTAGTGACTTTATTATTTTTAATAAAATCAATACTGCCGCCACCCGCATGACTGACCAGCTCGATGCTGCCATCGCTTGATCGATAAGTCGGGTTATTGCCTTGACCTTCAGGTGCACTTAGTGTCATTTTTGGTTTGTTCGGTAGGCTAATGATAGCGTTGAGTACGCCTGCTGCTGAGGTTTCAAAAACGACCGAGAGTGATTCACCAGCCGCATTTTTATAACGGACATCAGTAATTTGCGCGCCTTTAATGGCTTGTTCTGGATTTGGTGCTGGGGCAGTATTGTTTGCTGCCGAGCCTGTTGCACCAAGGTCATTTTCTAGCTCAGTTAAGCTTACATCTTGTTCTGAGCTTACTTCAGAATTTGCGATATCATCACCATTATCAGCGGTCGTATCAACATTAATATTGCTAGTCACGGGTGTGGTTTGTACTGCCGCTTCAGAGATTGTTTCGTTATCTGTCTCAGGTTCTGGTGTTTTTTGGCAAGCACTCAATAGTGAGATACTTAAAAAAATAGCAAAAATTGCCTGAAAATAGGGTTTTGATTTTGCAATTGTAAGAGCATCGATTTTCATAATCATACGGCTACCCATTGGCAGAGTTTTTGTTTAAATATAGTGAACGACGTAGACTTATTTATCACTCAAAGTCAAATATGACCGTCATTTGCTATTACTATCAATTTCTTGCTTGCTATCTACAGGCATTATTATTTCAGTTTTAGATTGTCGGCCGCCATACCGCTTTCTTTATACACGTCATCTAAGTATCGACGGCTGGCAAGTAGCTTGTCTACAACGCCACTTTGGCTTTGAATATTGAGCTTTTGAGAAAAGTCTAAAATCGAGTTTAATTGATCTAATACCATGTCATAGCTGGTATTTTGTTTGTCGGTATCAATAATGACTGTTTTGGCATAATGTTGATCGAGGCTAAGGTAGTCACCAATCAATTCTGGAACACGTGTGGTGATGAGTTTATTGAGAGTAAATAGCTGTGATTCAGTGATTTCTTCATGATGGGTGGACTCATATTGTTGTCCAATATCATCCATCACAGATCGAAACGCCTTAGGTACTTGCTCGTCATAAAGTAGCTTGATAAAAGGATGTCGAGCTGAAAAATTAATCATGCTGAGCCCATTAGCTCGCTCATGATTTACCTCGTTGTTTACCGCCATATCTGCTTTAGACTGGGTAGCGACAAGATTCGCAGAAGCTAAGTATTCTTGATGCCGCTGTATAGAAGCAATCTGTGTGTGCTTAGACTTTTCTTTCATCACAAAAAATATGGGCACAATAACAATTAGGCTAAGCAAAATGAGTAAGGTAAAAAAAGACATGTCGGGACTCTGTCATAAAAAATGCTATTTATCTAAAAAAAGTTTTTAGATTACAATATAGCATGCTTGTGTTATGTTAAGGCAAAATAGCGGTCGATAAAAGTTGTATCTCGCTACTGTTTATCTCGCTATTATGTATCTTACCACTATATATCTTACGACTATATATCTTACGACTAAGTGCTTGCCTATTTCTAATTAAGGAAGATGATGAATAATGACACGATTACTAAGAGTCAGCTAGCCGCTTATAAACCAACTACTGCTTACGTCGGGACTTCTTGGGCGGTGATGTTGGTGGGTGTCCTAGCGTATTTACTTGGCTTATGGAATGCACAGAGTATGTTATTAAATGAAAAAGGCTATTATATAGCGGTGTTGGCGCTAGGTCTTTATTCAGCAATTAGCTTGCAAAAAACCCTTCGTGATCGTAGTGAAGGTATTCCAACAACCAATATGTATTATCTAATCAGCTGGGCGGCTCTTGGATTATCCATTGCGCTAATCGCTATTGGTTTGATGAATGCGGGAAGTTTAAGCTTAAGTGAAAAAGGCTTTTATATGATGGCATTTACCATGAGTTTATTTGCTGCAGTGACCATTCAAAAAAACACCCGTGACGAAGCACAGATTCGCACTTTAACTGCCCCAATGATTACGACTGATACTCAAAGTAGTACTAAAATTGGTCATCAAGAGTCCCGCGACTCTGACACTGGAAAATCACTTTTTGGTGCGGTTAGATCTAGAATGGAAGGCAGTGATTAAACCTTTGACTAAAAATCTCAAGTAAGCGGTGTTTGTAAACGCGTACGATTTGGCGACAGGCGCGCAAGCATCGCTGTTGATAAGGGGGCAAATGCTCCTAACATCATATCTGTTAATGCTTCAGCACATATTGGTGCGATTGCATATCCCTTAGCTCCCATGGCACTCATTACCCAAGTTCGTTTACTATCTGCTAGTACGCCAACGATAGGATGGTAATCAGGTGTTTGCGTGCGAATACCCGCCCGTCCTTGCCACAAACTAATATCTGTTGGAATAATCGAGTCCATCTCAGGAATGGCAGTCACTAGTTTGTCGCGGCTAATCTGATGCTCTTCTGTGCGGATATCTATGTCGGTATCATTGCGTATAAAGCTTGCGCCTAATAAAAACTGAGAGTGCTGTTCTACAACATCGTTCAATTGTGCATCGCCTGTTTGCGCGGTAAATAACGCACAGTAACCGCTGTATTTAAGCGGTATTTTGGGCAATATGGTGAGCTGCTCGGTTGTGGGCGTAAACCAAGAAAGCTGACCGCGAATTTTACGACAATCAAAAATACGCTTGTCCAGTTGATTACTCTCAAAAGCTGCGCAAATGACCACATTATCAGCGCTAATGGATATCGTCTGCTTATCCTGATTATTGCCCTCGATACAAACACTTTCTTCTGTTTCGCTAATACTCTTTACCTCTACTTGCTGAAAGTGGATGAGCGGATGCATTAGGATAGTATCTTTTAATGCTTGTGGATTGACCAAGCCAGACTGTGGTAAATACAAGTTCTCTGATAAATCTTGTGTTTTTAACCCGCTGACAGTTTGCGCCTGCTCATGGGATAGTGTGGTGGCCATCTCATCGGGATAATCAGCGATTTGCTCTGTGCCAATATTGGCTTTCATAAGTAGATCAAGAGCGCCCGTTGGTTCAAGTATTGGCACAAATTCTAATTTTTCAGCGTCTACATTTAGGCATCGATATAGCCTGCTGCTATAGAGATAGCCTATGGTATGCAAATGTTCGTCGACATGATGAATGGGCGTCATCTTGGGGGCAAGTAGGGCGCGAGGGTTGCCTGATGCGCCCGCCAAAGGTGCTGATTTATCTAGCAAAGTCACTTGAATACCACGATTGGCCAGTGACCAAGCCGTTAATAGCCCCGAAACGCCAGCGCCAATGACAATGCTATGGGCGGGCAGGTTGTCAGTGGGTTTGGCTGATTGGCTATCGTTGTCGGGCGCGGCGGTGCTAGTATTATTGTAAGAGATTATGTCTTTGCTATTTGTGTCTTTACTATTGTTTTCATTATTATTGTCAGTTAAATTTATGGTATCCAGCATGATCGCCGTTAGCATCTCGTTCTTACGACCAAAGCCTTTCACTTTTTTAATCTGAAAGCCACAATCTTGCAGCGCACGTTTGACGATACCGGCACAGCTATAGGTGGCAGCAGTTGTATTGGGTCGTGATAAACGCTGTATTTGTGCAAAAATACCATCCGCCCACAAGGTACTATTGCAAGAGGGCGCAAAACCATCTAAAAACCAAGCGTCAACATAAGGTGCATGCGAGCTAGAAGAGTTATTTGCCAGTTTGGTTAAGCTCTCAGCTGCGTCACCCAACCATATATCAACGGTCAAATTATCATCAAAGAAACTCAAACGATGACAGCCCGCAATAAGAGGCGGATAGGCCGCTAATAATAGCTCAATCAGTGTTGTCAATTCAGGCGCGCGCTGTCCCCATAAGGCAAGTATTTGGGTAAGGTCGGTACGAGGTATCGGGAACTTTTCAGTGGTAATAAAATGCAGTTTTGCAGTTGCTAATTGAGGGTGTATATCCCGCAGCTGTCGCCATAGCTGCCATGTAGCGAGAAAATTCAGTCCAGTACCAAAGCCCAATTCAGCAACCGTAAAGCATTGCTTTGGTGCAAGATTGGTCAGTCGTTCAGGCAATTGATTGTGTGTCAAAAACACATGACGCGATTCCGCTAAACCATCAGCATTTGAGAAGTAAACATCACCAAACTCACCCGATACAGGCACTTTATTACCCGTATCATCCATCTGCCAATTAATTTTGGCAGGGGTGATATTTGATGAGTGAATGCTTAGTGACTGAGTGTTTTTAGAGGGTGTCGACGATGTATCAGTATCTTTTGATTCGAACGTGGATTTAGACATAGACAGTCACATAAGATAAATCAATAAAAAGCGCGTGGTACTAGTTACCAGCGTTCACGGCGGACAAACACCAACCAAGAAACAAAAATACCAACCAACAAACTAATTAAGACAGTAAATGCACCGTATAAAAAAAGCTGACCTTTGCTCTCGTAGACCAAAACATTCACTTGAGTTTGCAAGTCATTCAACTCGCGCTGCAACTGTGCATTACGGCTTAATAGCTGCTGATTGGCATCGGATAACGCCTTATCAGATGGTTGTAATTGCGCCGCCAATGTATCGCTGATATTCATCACTGAGTTTTTTGTTGGCTGAGCGGTCGATATTGGTTGAGCTGGAACGGGTGTCGTGAGTGTTAGATCAGCCACATCGATAGCCGTCACCGTCGGCGCAGCCTGTGCTGAAACAGTAGCCATAAAAATCATACTAACAATGCTACGCTGATAAGAGCGACTTTTTAACAAAGATAGGCACTGAATCACGATTTTGCTACTTTAACTGATGCGCTGTCATCCGCTTTTGGCAATGTATGGATAAAGGGTTTGATATCTACGTGACTGTACACGCCATCACGTAAGTAAGGCTCATCGTTTGCCCATGCTTGCGCTGCTTCTGCAGAGTCAAAGTCAGCAATAATTAAGCTGCCTGACATCTCGCCTTTGCCATGCTCGATGGGTGTTGGACCAGCGATAATCAGTCGATTGTCATGATCTAAAGCTTGCAAGCGTTCGACATGTTCAGCGCGGGTAATCTGACGTTGTGCGCTGCTATTGGCCACGTCATGACCAATAATGGCAAATAAGGACATGAGACTTCCTCGATTAATAAAAATTATGATTAATTTAAAGTGTTTTGCTTAATGCGCCCGAGCTAATTGCGATTAATGATTGTCGCTATTGGCATTTAGAAATAGTATTGGCTTTATTATAAAATGATAAATTGAGTATTATTTGACGGTTTTATCCGTGAGCGCAGGGTTGAGGTGCTTTTTTAATACGGCAAACTGGGCGATGACGAATACCAACATAATCGGAATCCAGCCATAAGTTTTAAAGTTAATCCATGCCTCATCTGACATCGTAAACGCTGTGATATAATGCAGTATGCCCATAAAGGCGAAGAATAGTGCCCAAGCGAGAGTGAGTTTTTTCCAACCACTCATCGTCAGCAAAAAAACATCTTTCATCGCCAGTTGCATCAGTGGTTTATTAATCGCAGCACTGACTAAAAGTGTTAGTGCAAAGATACCGTTGATAATGGGTGACTTCCAACGCAGATAGATATCATCACGCAATAATAAAGTACCACCACAAAACAAAATGGTTAATAGTAAGACAACCCATTGCTGTTTATCAAACGTGCCTTTTTGGCGAATAAAATGAATGGCATAAACGATGATGGTGGCGATAAGCAACGCACCTGCCCCCGCTAGGATACCACTGTAGCGAGCAGCAATGAAAAAGGCAATTAAGGGAATAAAGTCTAATAAAGCTTTCATAGCAAAGGGGATGTCCGACAAAAACGTATGGGGTAGTTTACACGTCTACTGCGCCAAAAAAAAGCAATCAACACGATAATCATGCTATATCACAGGCCTGCGTAGCAATATCTGATGATTATGACTCATAATCATGACAACTGCCAAATATAACGGCTTATTGCCAATGTGCTCATTTTCTACACTTTTAATTTTTAATGCTAAGGCTTCTCTTATGAAATTCGATTTACATTGTCACAGCACTTGCTCTGATGGTACTTATGCACCAACGGAAGTAGTGCAGCGCGCCCATGCGGCTGGCGTCAATGTATTGGCATTGACCGATCACGATACGCTGGCAGGAATTGATGAGGCGCGTGCGGCTGCCATTGCCTGCGATATGCAGCTGATTAATGGGGTCGAGATAAGCTGTGAGCACACACTTATTGGTGGGTATGGCAAAAATAAATCAACCAATAAAATCATCCATGTGCTGGGGTTAGATTTTACCGATCGCGAAAAAATGCATGCAACGCTGCAACAATTACAGGATAGCCGTGCCACGCGTGGTCAACGAATCACTGAAAAGCTCAGCGCGCTATTAGATATTAACTATGATGAGCTGTGGCAAGCCGTACTTGATAAAGCAGGCGGCAATCCACAAGCGGTCGGGCGTGCGCATATTGGTCAAGTATTGTTTGAGCGCGGTGAAGTCAAGACGGTACAAAAAGCCTTTGATAAGTATTTGGCAGATAATAAGCCTGCTTATGTGGCGATTGATGCACTGAGCATGGCTGACGGCATTGAGCTAATCCATGCTTGTGGTGGCAAGGCGGTGTTGGCGCATCCCACGCGCTATCAGCTTTCAGCGACACGAGTCCGTAAACTGATTGAAGAGTTTGCTGGTCTTGGTGGCGATGCTTGTGAGCTGCCGTCGAATAGCGAACCGGTTAGTACTCGCAGAATGGTCGATCGCAGTATCGCTGCCCACAATCTTGTCGCCTCGATCGGCAGTGACTTTCATGGTAGCAATATGCCGTGGCGTCGTTTGGGTGATGTACCGATAATGAACCCTGAGCAGCAGGGAGTTTGGCAGTCTTTTGCAATGTTTTCTTAGACGAAAATTCATTGCTGAATACAGTTTTGAATGTTAACTTAGCTGAAACATCAATTGACAGGTTATCCAAAAAAAATGCGTCATATATTGACGCATGAAGGCAGTAAATAGATTGAAAACTGCGACAGAAATTGCCACACTAGATAAGTGGTATTCATTTTCAAAAATAAGATTGTCGATGTTAACTCCCGTTTAGTTTACAAAATGTAGTATCGACACTCGCATTCTTATCTACTTAAGTTTTTGGGAATGGTATAAGGTAAAAAGTCATATCATTTATTATTGTTGATTCAGGCTTTTGATTTTTATTTAATGGTTTTAATGTCGACTTAATAACTTTCAATATTTGCGGTAGCCCTACTATGGCTGTATCGATATCTCATCTAGGCTACACCAAGCTATCTCAAGCAATTTTTGAGTGGCAAGCTGCTGATAAAACGTCATTACTGGCTTTATTTATGGTGATGGAGGTGTCTTTACACTGGCTATGGTGCTTATTTGTTTGGTGGCGCCGCGATATTTATGACACCTATGTCGATATAGCCCTGCTGTATCCACTATGGTTCGGCGTGACACTGGTAGCTTTGTTTTTATTATGGATGACCAGTCGTTTTTCACCTGTCAAAAAAGCCAATAGCAATTTGTATAAGTGGCAAGGCATACTAATTACGGTCTATAGTGCCTATATTGCAATGGTTATTTTAGTTTTAGGACATAGTAGCTTGGTCGCGGGCGTCTCTTTAGTCGGCGGTGCGATATTGGGGATGATGCTTATACGTCGGCGCTACGTATGGAGAGCATTTTTAGGGCACGCAGCCGTCATTCTAGCAGTCACATTTATTCCTTATCTTGGCGTTACTTTACCCAATCTGCGTCAAATGACGCTCACGGTCATTCCTCTTGATACCTATTATAGTTATATCAATTATAGTGAAATTACGACAATCGAAAACGCCATCTCTGCCTCTATTTTTCAAAATGGCACGCTAAATTGGGACAGTGTTGATCAATTGCGCCGATCTTCCGCTTTTTTTTGGCGTTCTACACATATTTATATGGCGCTACCAAAAGCTATTTTTATTATCTATATGTTTCGTACTTTGTTACTAATATTGGATGACAGTAAAAAGGAAATTCTGCAGCACGCCAATCAAGATGAGCTAACTCAACTCAAAAGTCGCCGTTACGGGATGATGCAAATGAAGCAGGTGCTGAAGTCAGTAGAAGACCATCAAGATATCAGCGTTATTTTATTGGATTTGGATTGGTTTAAAGAGGTCAATGACAGTTACGGTCATGAGATCGGGGATCGAGTATTGGTAGAGGTCGCACAGACGCTCTTGCAGTCTTTAACTGATGAAACAATCGTGAGTCGCTATGGCGGTGAGGAGTTTTTGATTGTATTGCCAGATACGAAGCACGACACAGCTATGATAATTGCTGAACAATTACGGCGCGTTATCGCTAAACACGTCATCACTCTCGATGACGATACAACCTTTAGTGTGACTGCTAGCTTGGGGCTATATACACTGACCCATGGTGAGCGTAATTGTATAAAACAAGCTTGCGAAACTCTGAATAAAAAGGATGCATCGCAGTCGCTTGCTAAACCGCAGAGAATCCCCTCGTATAGTAGCAAACGCGTGAATCGTAAAATTCCCGCAGTGCAGCTACCTCATGATATTTGCCAGCGCTTAATTTGTATGGCAGATAAGGCTTTGTATGAAGCCAAAGGCCGTGGCCGTGATCAAGTGGTGAGTGCCAACGAGATGTTGGCAGCAAAAAATAATAATATTGAAGCGCTCTATGGCACATAGCTAACTGCCATAGTCGAAGGGTCAACTACGCTTTAGTGTATTAATTGTTTTACTAAGCTTGCCAAGACACTGGTGGCAAAGCTACCTGTCGTTAACGTAAAGCTCAGCACCAATGTTTGTTCATTATCTTTATCCTGCCATTCCCAAGACAGCGCTTCAATAGGTAGGCGCAGCGCGCGGCGCTGTGCTTTTACATCGCGCTGCTCTAAGCCATTGGCTAAGCGAGCCAGTAGCGGATTTTGCTGAATCACATTTTTCTCAATATTCGCTGCCATGCCACTGACTTTATCATTATCCTTGCCCCATAATGCAGCAGTGGGATGGATATCACCCGTCTCAAGGCGTGCACGCAACGTGTCGTCTATGGCTTCGCTAGTAAATATTGACCCTGAACCCTCTAAGTTAAACACTTCGCCTGCCAGCCCAGTATTCCAGCTGCCATCACGCACTCGTACCGCCAATATCTCATTGAAAATTAAGCTACGTGCGGCAGACAGCTCCATTGTATTTTGCTCACGTGGCGCGTGCTTGCGTTTGCTCTTTTTGGGTTGTGCTCGACTTTGCTGTAGTGGACGCGCAAACAGCGATAATGCTTCTCTAATATTATTGCCATTTCGCCCAAAACGCTGAGGGCCAAAATAATTTGGCACGCCATTTATAGCGATGCTTGATAAATGCTGCTCGACATCTTGCTTCGCCGACAATAATTGCTCAGGTGCTGGCAATGCTGTATCAAAATCAGCAAATTGGATATCACGCAAGGTAATAATGAATTGATTGGCGCGATGCGTGCCGCGATTGAGCTTTTTGTTGTGCCATTGCTGGTCGAGGATAGTAACCGATTCATTGGCTCCGATATCGACTGGTGCGAACTCAGCAGCTGGCAGCTGTTTTTTTGGAATTCGCAAGCTGAACCACTGGGTTGTCAATGCATGGCGATCCTTAAGACCTGAATAACCAACATCACGCAGAGGAATCTCTGCCCACTCTGACAGCAGTTTGGCAAGATAAGCGGTATTCATCCCTAATTTTTGGATATGCAGCCATAAATGCTCACCTTCACCTGTGAATTCGAGCGGCAATAGCTCACTAACGATAAAGTCTGTTGCGTTGGCTTTATAGGTTGCTTGCTGCACAGGTGGTTGAAGAGGCTGCGGTAACTGCGCAGTATCCGTCGCTGCGGTAATATCGATACTTGCCGTATCAAACTGCTCATTATTAAACGACCCATTAGCAGGTAACTCGTTATCAGGTTGAGTACTTTCAAGAGCGGATTGAGGGCTAGCATTAATATCGGTCATGTCATCACTAGAAGTCATAAAGTCGTCTTTTATGTTGAGGATAAGATTTAAAAAGAATAGGTAAGCATAGGGATTAACAGTTAACGATTACGTTTTGCAACGCAGGAAACATACAAAAAAACAGCGTGTGCGAAAGTGTCTTGCTACTATCAATGGATAGCGTTTTAAAAAAGCATTTAAATAAACGTATCGAGAATGGTGTTTTTCGTTGAAACTGGCTGATGCAATAGGGTTATTTTCATCACGTTTGATTCAGGGAACCATTATAACTGTTAAGGAAGACTTATGACCAATGCAGCGATTCACACAGTGACTATTAATAAGGCCGATATCGCCAGTGGCGACATGAAATCTTACAAGCAAGATGATGATAGTATCATTTTAATTACCCGCGACGACGATGAGTTTCAGGCGTTCGATGGTAAATGCCCGCACGCAGGCGCAGATTTAGGCACAGGCTTACGTTGTGGCAATCGCGTGGTCTGTCCTTGGCATCACGCGACTTTTGATAGCCGCGATGGGACGCTATTAGAGCCAGTCGCGACAGCAGGTTTGACTCAATATGAAGTGACCGATAATGGCGACAGCTTGACGGTGAATACCTCAGCGAAGATAGACAAAAAGATTGCAAATGATAAGCTTATCGAGACGCATACTCTCATCGTGGGCGGCGGCGCAGCAGGTTTTATGACGGCGCATCAGCTGCGTAACACTGGCTATGGCGGCAAAATCACCTTGATTAGTGCTGATGATAAAGCCCCTTATAACCGTCCATTATTGTCCAAAGCATTTTTAGTGGGCAATATGCCTGAAGAGAAGCTTCTACTAGGCGGTGCAGATTGGGCGAGCAAGCACGATATTAATTTGCGCTTGAATCAAACTGTCAGTGAAGTATTGGCCAATGAACGTACCATTATCATTAAAGATAAAAATGGTCGTAGTGACAGACAAACTGCTGATTTTTTAGTGGTTGCAACAGGCGCTGAGCCAAAGATACCACCTTTTAAAGGTGCTGAGCTTGATGGCGTTTATACGCTGCGTAGTATGGATGATGCCAAATTGATAAAAGCGGCCAGTCACGATCAGCGTGTGGTGATTGTCGGTACTGGCTTTATCGGTATGGAGGTTGCTTCCGCATTGGCACAAGCAGGCACGACGGCTTCTATTACCGTCATCGGACAAGATCATCGGGTAATGGGAAATATCGTCTCCGAAACCGTCAGTAATGCGCTGATCAAGCTGCATGAGGAAAATGGCATTCAGTTTGTTTTTGATGCCACGGTCAATGAAATCGATGAGGTCAAAAGGGTTGTTAATCCGTCTGAGAATGAAGAAGAAAACCAAACCTTTTCACAAGTGGGCGGTGTCACGCTGGCGAATGGTGAGCAAGTTGATGCAGACATCGTGATTTTGGGGACTGGCGTAGCACCACGTATAGAACTATTTGAAGAAGTAAACGCGCCAGATGGCTTGCAAGTGGATGAGCATTTACAGCTACGTGAAAGGGTTTATGCATTGGGTGATATTGCAAAAGCTTCTGGGCAAATGGGGCGCATGCGCATCGAACATTGGCGCGTGGCCTTGCAACATGGCTTAGTGACTGCGGCTGCGATATTAAATGATGATAGTGTCAACTCGCTCGCCGCGCGTATCCCTTTCTTTTGGACGATGCAATATGGCAAGAGCCTACGCTATAGTGGACATGCGAAGACACCCGATAATAATATCTTGTTTGGTTCGCCAGATACGTTAGATTATATCGAATACTACTTTGATGATGTTGGGGAAAACACACGTGCTAGTGCGGCTAGCACTTTAGGGCGTGATAAAGAGTTGGTTGCCTTTTCTGAACTACTCCGCCGTGGTCATGCACCGACGCGCGCACAGCTCAATGCAGGATTTAATATTATCGACCAAGCACAGGCGTTATCGCCCTAGTACTCAAAACGTATACATATTACTATTAAGGCTGACCTATCGATTTGGGTCAGTTTTTTTAATACAAACAAGGAAAGGAAAAATTATAATATGAATAAAAACACTATAGATAAAAACTACTTGGATAGAGAGTCTGTGTTTTTACGACAAGCGCAAGCCGATGATATTAGTGCACTTGAGCAATTATTAAATCGCTGTTATCGCGAGACCGCAGGTTGGACCAATGAGGCGGATTTAATTGGTGGTATTCGAACCACGTCAGCTGAGCTCGCTGCCGTGATTAATGACCCTAATCATTATTACTTTGTCTATCCAAAAACGACCACGGGCGACCGTGATGGAGAGGAAACGGGTGAGATACTTGGTTGTATCGCTGTCGATATCAAAACCGATGCTGACTCAAATAACAAAGCCTACATCGGCATGTTTGCAGTAGATCCAGAGTTGCAGGGGCAGGGCGTTGGCAATGTGATTTTGCAAGCGGCAGAAACCTTTGCTACTCGTCATCTACAGTCAGATGGGCAAGCAGTAACTAAAAACACTGCGCGTTTGACCATGTCCATTTTGAGTCATCGTCCTGAGCTGTTGGCTTACTATCAGCGCCGAGGTTATGAGCTAAATGGTAATAAAATGCCATTTCCAAATGACGGCAATAATGGTGACCCAAAACGTGAGGATTTGGAATTGTTAGAATTAGAAAAAATGGTTCATTAAAGAATATTGAATGTTTAAAGGCTGATTTTATTAACCCCAAAAATGACCAAAGGTCATAAACAGCCCAACACTTAGCAAGATAAATGCCACGATAATTAAGCGCTTGAACCAGTTAAAAGCGGGCAAGCGCGTGGCATTGTCATCAGACATCAGATAAGCAAACAAAAACAACAAACTTGCTGCCAAGGTCATAATTCCCAGACCAATCGGTAATATAAAAAAGTACACCTGCCACACAGTCATCTCTCAGCGGTCATTGTTAAGCGCATCATAGCAGTATCGTGAATGTGCTGTCAGTATGAGCCGTACTTTAATTCTTTCATCTCACTTGCATTATAAGAGCTATTCATCATAAATTTGAACTTATATTCTAAAACTAAGTTGGGCATTTCGAGGTAGTTCTGTATAGTGAAGTAACATTATAGATACATTGAGATTGAGATGACTAATCTAAAGAAACTGGCAGTCATCGCATTACTGACACCGCTATTTGCCGCATGCTCTAATGCACCTTCTGAAAGCACAGTTGAAGGCCTAATCGAAGCACAATACGAGCAAGCCAATAGCATGATGGATGATGCAATGGCGAACGCAGGCAATGATGAGATGGCAAAAGCCATGAGTAGCATGATGGAAGGTATGATGCCAAAGCTTGAACGCGTCGAAAATATCAACTGTGATACTGTTGAGGGCGACAATACTTATATGTGTACCGCTGATATCACTCAGACAATCGCGGGGGAGAGCCGCACTAACAAGACCAATTTCAAGGTTTATCAAGTGAACGATGAATGGGTATTAGGCAATTAAAGCAGAGCTATGTTTTTTTAAAGTTACTCATAATAAAATCATCAGAAATTTCAAGTCACATTTACTTTATTCTTAGAGAAATAAAATGCTAAAAAAAATCGCTTTTCTAACGATTACATCAATACTATTTGCCGGTTGTGCTTCTGTACCCACTGAAAATATCGAAGTATCTAGCGTACTCAAGCAAGTGAAAGCACCTAGTGCCAACAATGCTGGTCTATATATTTATCGTAGCAATAGTGTGGTGGGTGGAGCTCTAAAGAAAGATGTGTGGGTAGATGATGAATGTATTGGTGAAACTGCACGAGGCACTTTTTTCTATCATGAAGTACTGGGCAATATGCCGCACAAAGTTTCTACCGAATCTGAATTTTCTCCTAACGATTTAATGATTGATACGACAGCGGGTAATAACTACTTTGTAAAACAATATATTAAGCCAGGTTTAATTGTTGGTGGTGCGGGTGTTAAACTGGTACCTGAAAGTGAAGGCAGGGAAGCAATCGCTGACCTCAAACTCGGCATAAAAGGGACTTGTAGCAAGTAGTGCAATTCATTATCTATAAGGAAAGGCTACCTCATTAGGGGTAGCCTTTCTACTAATTTAGCCCAGTCTTTCTATCAAACTAGCGCATTGTCACAAACTCTTCTGAGCCAGTTGGGTGAATGGCAACTGTATTGTCAAAGTCCGCTTTAGTCGCGCCCATTTTGATGGCGACCGCAAAGCCCTGAATCATCTCATCGACACCAAAGCCAAGACCGTGTAGACCAATGACTTTTTCCTCATCGCCCAAGCACACCAGTTTCATCATACACTTCTGACGATGCTGGGTCACCGCGCTATACATAGAGGTAAAGGTCGATTTATAACATTTGATATTGTCCTTGCCATAGCGCTCAACCGCGTCGATTTCAGACAAGCCAATGGTACCGATGGCAGGATGGGTAAAGATCACCGTCGGTATTAACGTATAGTCCAAATGCTCATTAGGCTTGTTGTTAAACAAGCGCTCGGATAAGCGTCGACCGGCGGCAATCGCCACGGGTGTTAAATCTACACTGTTTTCGATAATATCGCCGACCGCATAGATGTTCTTAACATTGGTGTTCTGGAATTTATCGACTTTGATTTTGCCAATTTCGTTCGTTTCCACACCCGTCACTTGCAGGTTGATATTGTCTGTCGATGGCGCACGACCAATCGCCCAAATCAAACAATCTGTCGTGTCTAGGCTGCCATTTTCGGTACACAAAGTCAGGCTGCCATCTTCGTTTTTATTGACTTCCGTGAGCGTAGTATTGGTATGCAACTGAATACCGTCTTGCTCCATCTCTATCAGCAATGCCTCTACCACACTGTGGTCAAATGAGCGCAGCGGCGAGTGCTGGCGTACGTACAGATGTACCTCAGCGCCCAAACTGTTCAACACGCCTGCGATTTCAACAGCGATATATCCTGCTCCCACAATTGCCACGCGTTTTGGCAAATGATTCAACGCAAAAAAGCCGTCAGAGTCGATGCCGTATTCTGCGCCCTTGATATCAGGCTGAATCGGGTGACCGCCGGTGGCAATCAAAATATGGTCAGCGGTAATCAGTTCGCCATTCACTTCTACGGTATTGGTATCGACAAATTTGGCAAAGCCTTTGATCACTTCTACGCCATTTTTGGCTAAGTTATTGTCATAAGAGCGATGAATGTTTTCGATATATTGTTGACGGCTCTGCACCAGTTTTTGGAAGTCAAAACCTTTAACATCCACATCAAACCCATAGTCTGGCGCATATTTATGAATAGCCTCGGCAACTTGCGCGCCATACCACATTACTTTCTTAGGTACACAGCCCAAATTCACACAAGTGCCGCCCAGTTGGTTGGCTTCGATAATGGCACATTTTTTGCCATAGCTTGCCGCACGGTTGATGGAAGCAATGCCACCGCTACCGCCGCCAATGGCGATATAGTCATAATGTTTTGTCATATTAAGTCTCTTTATTCAGGACGTATTGATGCATATTGGTGCAATTTTGCCGTCTATTATTTTTTAATTCTGTTATTTTGAACTCTATTGTAATGGGTATCATTATTAATCTTACAAGGTTTTGCTTATGAGGATGTACCAGCTAGCATCAGAATATAAAAGCATTTAGGCAAAAATAGCTTGACATCTAATCATCCTATCTAAACCCAACTGGACTCATCTAAACTTACTTAAACAATGGCACGTCGTCTATAAAATAATAGTCCTGGAATAGACAAACCCAGTACCAATCCTGAGGTCACAAACAACGCTTCAAATAAGTACACCATCATTTGGCTAAATAACTCGTCTGAAAAGCCAAAATAACCAATCTGCACCATACTGACCATCGCCTTATAAGCGGCGATACCGGGCATCATACAAATGACACTAGGCGAGATAAGTGCTTTGGGTGGTAAGGTATATTTCTTAGAAAAATACACGCCCAAAAAGCTGGCAAGCATCGCCCCAAAAAAGCTGGCAACCACGAGATGCACATGCTGATAAACGAGAGCAGTCTTTAACCCGAAGCCAAAAGCAGTCATCAGCAAACAAGGCAAAATATAGCGTTTGGGTACGCTGAACATGAGCGTCCAACCAAGGGTAATAATACATGAAAGCACCACAGTTTCAATGAACCACATCTCAAAACCCCCAATGCTGTATGCGTAGTAAAACCAGCGCCATCACGATACCAACGCACGCGGATAGGGTGAGCATATAGGTAAATACCGCACGCCCAACGCCAATATTGACATAGCCTTTTAAGATATCTGAGAAAGAATTGATCAAAGGAAAGCTGGGCACCAGTAGCAAGACGCTAGAGGCAACCGCAATATCGGCATTATTACCAATATCAAAATAGTAGGTCGTCGCTCCAATTAAAGAAGCAATAAAAGCGGTCACAATGACGGTGATAAAAGGATTAAAGTGGTGTTTGGACAGATAAATACGGGTGAACATCGCTACCATACCCGCAATAAATGTCACGGCGGTAATTGACCAACTACCACCATTTAGATACGCAAACGCTGCGCAAGACGCACCAACAAATATGCCCACTAGCCACGTTGGGTATACGGTCTTATCTAACTCATCAAAGGCAAGGGTAGTGCGGTCAATCAAATCGGTACTATCGACGGTAGCTTCAGTTTTATTGATAATTTGCTGAATTTGCACCAATAAATTGACATTGATGCTTTGATTGATCGTGTCTCTGGTGGTGGTGATACAGCGCTCGTCACAGATGGTCGTCAGGGTGATGGCGTTAAAATTCAGCGAACATTCGACGCTGTTCATCCCCAACGCAAGCCCTAAACGTTTGGATAAGTCCACGACTACGGCAGACTCAGCGCCATACTGCATAAGGAGTAAGCCGCAGCGCACGCATAGTCGAGTAATGCGCTGCTGCTTTACGTAGCTGATAGAGGTCATGGGTGAGATACGCAGGTTGGTATTGATACGCTATTATAAAGGGTCTGGGAGCTGACGCGCAGACATTATCGGACATTATGTTTGATGCTACTATAAATTATAAACTTTTTTGGCAAAGAGCAAATAGAACGGACGGTAGCTGCGTGAGTGATCAATGTGATACGAGCGTTTATTTAGGTGGGATCTATTGCAGGATGCTCTCTGAGCAGCGATTTTAACTAAAAGAATAAAGTTGTAGGCGTCAAATGAAGATTGGCTGGGGCTTGTGATATCAAACAAATAATAGATTATAAAATTAATAGACTTTTGTTTTCTATAGTGATAATCTCTTTCTCGATAATTTAGACACATTACTTACATCATAATTACATATTGATTGAATTTTAGTTACGTTCTCAATGACGTATCGCTCTCAATTAATGTGTTGCAAGATATGAATTTCGATCGTGGAATGTTAAGTTTATCAATTCATTGCCTGTAGCTTAGCTATTTAACTCAATTGCATCTCTCAACCAGGACGTCTAATGACCAGTTTTCATAACATAAAAAATGCTCTATTGCTGACTACTATTACTACTTTAGCAGGGTGTACTACGGTCGCCGATATGGCAGGGTACGATACGGCTACATTAAATACTGATGCGGCTAAAAGTTACTCTCAAGTGGTCTCTAAAGCCAGTAGTCAAGGCGCGGTAGATAATACTTCTGCTACCGCCATTCGAGTTAAAAACGTCTTTAATCGTATGAAACCCTACGCCATTCGCGCTAATACAACAGGCGTCCCTTTTGATTGGCAAGTCACGGTTATACGGTCACCTGAATTAAACGCTTGGGCAATGCCGGGTGGGAAGATGGCTTTTTATACCGGTATTGTAGAAAAATTACAGTTAACAGATGCAGAGATCGCGGCAATCATGGGACACGAAATGACCCATGCGTTATCTGAGCACAGTAAAAAAGATGCTGGGCAAAAAATTCTGACCGGCTTAGCGCTGCAGTTAGGTGGTGCCGAACTACAGTCAAGAACAGGGTTAAGTGATGATGCGTTGGGTTTGATTAGTGACTACGGACTTGATAAGCCATTTTCTCGTAGTCAGGAGTCACAAGCCGATGCGGGTGGTCTACGCTTGATGGCGCAGGCAGGCTACAATCCAGAAGCTGCCGTTGCAGTATGGCAAAAAATGGAGGCTGCCAATGGTCGTAGCAACACCATAGCTACTTTAATGTCTACCCATCCAAACTCTGGGCAGCGTATCGCTAAAATTCAGGCACTTTTACCTGAGGTTACGCCAGTTTATCAAGCGGCTGCGAAAGCACCTGCTAATGCAACTAGTGGGCCAACGACTGGAGTAACGACTAGAACCATTAAACGTAAATAATTCAGTAAATGCTATCAAATGTAAATATTGCCCAAAAAGGTAAGTCAAAAGACTTGCCTTTTTTTGCGAAGAAATATTGAAAAGTGGCTGGTTTGATTTTTATCTTTCCTCTTGAGGGTTAGGTGTAGCAAGCTGTACTCATTTAGCAATACGCTAAGCGTTGGGGTTTGTGAAAGTGGCGAGCGTGATCGGCATGATGCCAGTGAATGGACGTTTGTGATCGTTGGACTGTCTAAACGTGAGGTCGAGTCGCAATGTAGTCAGATTGAGGAAAAGCTAGAACGTACGGTAGATGCGCGGGTGATGAATGTTGAAAGGGAGTTTGTTTAGATAGGGGTTAGTGAAGTAGTGAGCGTCTAATACACTATTTTGATAGTGGTGATACAATCACTTTCACTAGTATTTATTAGTAAATCTATTTTTATTTTTCAAAGGGAACTTTGTTTATGTTGGCTGAAGCAGCAGTGGCTGGATTGTTAGGAGTTAATTTAATAGAAAACCTCAAGGAGCCAGCAAAGAAAGCATTCGGGTGGGTATTTGAAAAGGGAAGAAATAAATACGATGAACATAAGCTTAAACAAGCTCTTGGTGATCTAGCTGATAGAATTACTAAGGTTACTAAAGTCAAAACCATTTATAAAGGCGATGATAGTATAGATTTATATGGTTTTTATATACCTACTAGGATTGAAAATATAAATACTTCTATTAACTTTGTGACTGATATAGGTAAACAGTCTATGGTTCTTGAAGGAACAGTGGGGCAAGGTAAATCTATTTTCATGCGTTATTTAACTTCTCAAGAAGCAAGGCAGGGACAACGTATCCCGTTATTTTATGAGCTGCGCCGCTTGGATGATAACGATACATTAACTAATGCTCTAAGTAAGCAAATTAATAACTGGATAATTGAGTTTGAAGAGTCAGATTTTGATAGAGTCGCTAAGACAGGCAAGTTAGTACTATTTTTAGATGGCTTTGACGAAGTGCCTAATGACAAAGTAAAAAAGTTGCTTAACGAAATTGAAGGATGGTGTGAGCGTTATCCAAACATGCAAATTATTGTTAGCTCAAGACCAGACGCAGATATTCAGCGATCCAATTACTTAAAGGTATTCAAGCTATCAGAGTATCGCTTTTATGAGCAAAGTTTGTTAATTGATAAATTGGTCGAAGATAGTGAGAGTAATAAGCTACTCAAACAAGCTATTAAAGACAGCAATACAGAGATTCAAGACTTACTTAAGACTCCTTTGATGGTTACTCTTTTCGTAATGAATTACAGGGGAAGTCTAGAAATACTAACCAATCAGCATGAGTTTTATAAAAATTTATTTACAATTTTGATATCTCGTCACGATAAGACAAAACCAGGATTTAGAAGAGAAGCAAATAGTGGATTGAACGAAGTGGAACTACAAGAGATTTTTGAAGAATTTTGTTTCATTACCTTTAGTATGGATATCCTAGTATTTGATGATAGTAAAGCGATTGAAGTAATAAAAGAATGTCTTGATAACCAAAATATAAGGGATAATCCTAGACTAGTTCTAAGGGATTTATCCAGAAATTTATGTTTGATTTTGAAAGATGGTCTCGACTATACCTTCATTCATAAAAGCATCCAAGAATTTTATTATGCTTCATTTGTCTATAATCAACCTGAAATGAAAATTGAGTTCTATGAAGACTGTACTTTTAGTTTTTGGCAAGGTAAACACAATATTATAAGTTTTTTAGAGAGTATGGATACTTACTATTTCTATAAAAATTTTGCTTTGCCTATTTTTAATGATTACATTGATAAATTCAGCATCAATAATGAATACAATACATTAATAGATTTTCTATATTATACAAAATTTGATGTTGCTGAGATGGAAGAAAATATAGGAATAGATTTTGTCTTTAAGGATTTTTATAAGAGACCTTACAGTTATTTTAATATGTTGTATAGAGATATAGCTATGATTTTGCTGTCTCCTGAAGCGTATAGGGAGCGCATCAATACGTTTAGTGTAGCTTCTAATATTGATTTGGAAAGAAGTAAAAAAATCAAGGAGGTTTTTAGCCAAGAAGAGTATTCAAAGATACTAAGTAGTTTACAGAAGCTTGAGAAGAAGATTTTAGAACATAGAGAATATATGTTGAGATTTATTGATAAGAAAGACTCGAGCAAATATAGAAAATATTTAAATATATAAGACAATGATGAACGCAAAAAAAGGCCACTCCCTAAAGAGTGGCCTTTCATCAATGATCATCTAACAAATACCAGTTATTAGTGACGACCTTGGCCTGCAGGCTTCTCAAACCCTTTTGCACTCATGCATGAATCTATTTTCTTCATATCATTTTTACTTGGACGACTGTCTTTATTCATTTTTACGCCAACTCGTTGAGCACAATCATTCATAGCTTGTTTCATGTCTGCTGACATCGCAGGTCTTTGATGGTTGCGATCGTTTGAGCCATTTGATGTGCCGTTTGACGCACAGGCACTAATGCCAACAGTAGATGCTAAGACAATGAACAGTAATTTTTTCATAAGAATTCCTTGAGAGTTTTAGGGATTATGTAGGGGTTAGCCGTGTCAGTGTGTACGTGCTATGATTGCTATATGGCTTTTAACCAGATATTTCTATATCGTATGCGTCTACGCATCATATCTAACTATTTAAATATTAATACAATCAACGTTTAAGTATCTTTAATAAAGATTAAGAAAGGTAACGCAACGCGCTATATATCTTGATATCTTAATAAAGATATATAGTGTGCAGATTGGACAAAGCCTTATATTAGCCAATAAAAAAGGCCACCCTATCAAGAGTGGCCTTTTATCAATTATTCACTAACTTGTATTAGCTAACTTCTTTCATGCCTTGCTCTAGCATCGGCTTTAAGAATATACCCGTGTAGGATTCTGTGACTTCAGCTACTTCTTCAGGCGTCCCTTCAGCGATGATCATACCGCCACCTTTACCACCTTCAGGACCTAGATCAATCACCCAATCCGCCGTTTTGATGACGTCAAGATTATGCTCGATGACGACGATAGTATTACCTTTATCACGCAGCGCATGCAGGATATTCAGCAATTTATCGATATCATGGAAATGCAAACCAGTGGTTGGCTCATCTAAGATATAGAGCGTCTGTCCCGTATCGCGCTTCGCGAGCTCACGCGCTAATTTAACACGTTGCGCTTCACCACCTGATAGCGTCGGTGCAGACTGACCTAA
Source organism: Psychrobacter sp. JCM 18902 (assembly GCF_904846615.1). NCBI lineage: Bacteria > Pseudomonadati > Pseudomonadota > Gammaproteobacteria > Moraxellales > Moraxellaceae > Psychrobacter > Psychrobacter sp. JCM 18902. The sequence continues at coordinate 2,028,955 of NZ_CAJHBK010000001.1, read as the reverse complement.
ACGAATATAGCTAAGACCCACATCCATCAATGCTTGCAGACGACGATAAATCGCTGGAATGGCTGAGAAGAATTCAGTGGCATCTTCTACGGTCATATCGAGCACATCAGCGATATTTTTACCTTTATAGTGAATCTCTAAGGTCTCGCGGTTATAGCGCTTACCTTCACAGGTATCACACGGCACATACATGTCTGGCAAAAAGTGCATCTCAACCTTGATAAGACCATCACCTTGGCACATCTCACAGCGTCCGCCTTTTACGTTGAAGCTAAAGCGACCCGGTTTGTAACCACGGGCGCGTGCTTCTTGCGTTTGGGCAAACATCTCGCGCACAGGGGTAAACACGCCGGTATAAGTCGCTGGGTTTGAGCGCGGTGTACGACCAATTGGGCTTTGATCGATATCGACCATTTTATCCAAATGCTCAAGACCACTAATGCTGTCATGCTTATCCGCGATGAGCGTTGAGGCATTGTTTAACTGAGTCGCTGCCAATGGCATAAGGGTACGGTTGATCAAAGTTGATTTGCCCGAACCTGAGACACCAGTCACACAAGTCATAATACCAATGGGAATGGTCAAATCTACATCATGCAAGTTATTACCTGAGGCACCTTTTAGCTCAATCGTCATCGGTACTCTTTGAGCTTTAGCCTTACCTTTGACTTCCACATCGATGGTTTTGGCTTTATGACGAATGCTTGGAATCTCGATTTTCTTCTTACCAGACATATATTGTCCAGTCAGCGATTCTTTGTTTGCCATGATGTCATCGACCGTGCCCTGAGCGATAATATGACCGCCATGTACACCTGCACCAATACCGATATCAATCACATGATCTGCTTGGCGAATGGCGTCTTCATCATGCTCAACGACCAGTACGGTATTACCCAAATCACGCAAGCGCGTTAGAGTTTTTAGCAGACGGTCGTTGTCGCGCTGATGCAGACCAATCGATGGCTCATCAAGTACATACATCACGCCCATTAGTCCTGCGCCAATTTGGCTAGCCAGGCGAATACGCTGTGCTTCACCGCCCGATAGCGTTTCAGCAGAGCGGGCAAGCGATAGATAATCAAGCCCGACACTGACGAGGAAGTTTAGACGCTCGTTGATTTCTTTAAAGATTTTTTCAGCGACTTCACCTTTGTGACCGCCAATTTTTATCGTTTTATAATAGTCAGCGGCGTCCCCGATAGAGAGCTTGACGATTTGAGCGATGGTTTGGTCATCGACACGGACATTGCGTGAGATCTCATTCAGACGTGCACCATCGCAGACGTTACAAGTGGTATCCGCCAAATATTTAGCCAGCTCATCACGCACTAGATTACTTTGGGTCTTGGCATAACGGCGTTCTAAATAAGGCAGCACCCCTTCAAACGGCACGGTCTTATTGGTCTTACGACCGCGCTCATCAGTAAAGTTAAACGTCAGCTTTTCTTTACCAGAGCCTTGCATAATCAGGTCTTGCTGTTCTTTTGGCAAATCTTGCCACGGGGCATCCATATCAATTTTGAAATGATTGCAGACGGTAGAGAGTAGGCCAAAATAATAGGCGTGGCGCTTATCCCAACCATTAATCGCGCCTTGATTGAGTGATTTTTCATGATGGGTAATCAGTTTTTCGGCTGAGAAATACTGACGTTTACCGAGACCATCACAGCTTGGACAAGCGCCGTACGGATTGTTAAAGCTGAACATACGCGGCTCAAGCTCAGAAACTGCGCGATCACAAACAGGGCAAGAATGCTTGGCTGACATGACCTGATTAGCATCGCCGCCTTCTTTTGGATTGCCATCCATAAAGTGTAGCGTGACCAGACCTTGACCTAAACGTAGCGCAGTCTCCAAACTTTCAGCGACGCGGTTGCCTAAGTCGTCACGGACTTTAAAGCGGTCGACCACGACTTCAATCGTATGTTTTTTCTTTTTATCCAGTGTCGGCAGCTCATCGGTATCATACACATCGCCATCGACGCGTACGCGGACGAATCCTTGCCCAATCAGTTGCTCAAGCAACACCGTATGCTCACCTTTGCGCTCACGAACCACTGGCGCAAGTATCATAAGTTTGGTGTCATCTGGCAGTGCCATGACTTGATCGACCATCTCAGTCACTGACTGCGCAACCATCGGTTCACCATGCTCTGGGCAAAAGGGAGTACCGATACGCGCATAGAGCAGACGCAAGTAGTCATAAATTTCGGTAATGGTTCCGACCGTTGAGCGCGGGTTATGGTTGGTTGATTTTTGCTCGATAGCAATCGCTGGCGACAAGCCTTCGATACTATCGACGTCAGGTTTCTCCATTTGTGAGAGGAATTGACGTGCATAGGCCGATAAGCTTTCGACATAACGACGTTGCCCTTCGGCATACAGCGTATCGAATGCCAATGACGATTTACCAGAGCCTGATAAACCCGTAATTACTACGAACTTGTCGCGTGGAATGTCTAAATCGATATTTTTTAGATTATGAGTGCGTGCGCCGCGAACCTTAATATACTCGTGTGCCATCGGTGTTAGGTTTCCTATTTGCTAAAAGGGGATTGAAAATATCTCAAATTAAAAGCTAAATACAGATCAATAGAATGGTTGGTTAAAAACGTGAATATTTCGTAAGTTTATAATATGGTTATAAATAATATTTTTATAAAGTGTTCATACGTTGATGAAGTGAGAGCTATAGATGCCTAATTTACTGTTTTAATTTTTATTGCTGAGCGGTATGCTACTTGGCGTTCATTTTGCTGTTTTCTTATTCTACAGCCTTTGAGGCGATTGGTTTTCGTATGACTAAGCAAATCTAAATCAAATCAATGTTAAGTAGTAGTCACCTTTTGTCATGGTTTTGACCAAAATGTCATTTTATAGAGGAGTTTGTCATCTAAGCGATCGCTCTAGCTGACGAGTAATAATGTTTATGACGCCTTACTTTATTGTCATGGCGGCTGCATTATTCAAGGTGTGATTGCGCATCCGATGTAGTTGGTAACAAAATAATCGCGTAATATGAATGGCTTGGGTTGAAGAGGTATGGGAGGCTGCACCAATAAGACAAAAGTCTCGGCACGCAAACGGCGAATGTCTTATACTAGTGGGCTTAATTTGTAGCTAAAGTCTTGATAGCATCACAATAGTATAAGCAGCGCAGTAGTGATAAATCAGCAATGACGAACCAGTGAGGCAAGTATGAATAGCGTAGAAAAACGGGCAATCCTCGGGGTCGGTGGTATATTTGCTTTGCGGATGATTGGTCTGTTTATGATTGTGCCTGTGTTTTCTGTATATGGTGACAATTATACGCACGCGACGCCGTTTTTGATTGGTTTGGCGGTCGGTATTTATGGACTGGGACAGGCGATTTTTCAGATACCCATGAGTCTTGCTGCGGACAAGTTCCCGCGTAAGCCGATTATCTTTTTAGGACTGATCTTATTTGCCATAGGCGGTATCATTGCGGCAAATGCGACTGATATTTACGAGGTCATTATTGGTCGAGCACTGGCAGGTAGTGGCGCGGTTTCTGCGGTATTGATGGCGTTATTGGCTGATGTAACGCGCGAAGAAATGCGTACCAAAGCGATGGCGACGATGGGCTTGACCATTGCGACTTCTATCATGCTCGCTTTTGCCTTTGGTCCGTTATTGGTTGGCTCGCTGGGTATCTCTGGTTTATTTTGGTTGACCTCAGGCTTTGCTGTTTTGGCGATGCTATTACTGTTGTTTGTGCCGACACCGCTACGAGTGCTTAAACACAATTTAGACAATAAATCGATTGGTCAACAATTAGCGACCGTCCTAAAAATTGGCGATTTAAACCGTTTACATATCGGTATCTTTGCTCTGCATCTAACCATGACGGCGATATTTGTGATATTGCCGCATCAGCTTAATGAAGTGATGGGGCTGTCGGTACGTCAGCAAGGCTTGGTTTATTTGCCGCTGTTATTTATTGGTTTTGCCGTCGCCATTCCTTTTATTATCATCGCTGAAAAGAAACGCAAAATGCGTCAAGTATTCTTAGGCGCGATTGCGTTAATGACCGCTGCTTTAGCGATATTGGCCATTGGCAGTCAGGTTGGCGTTGGTATTATATTAGGTCTGCTGCTGTACTTTATGGGCTTTAACTTGCTTGAGGCAACGATTCCATCATGGATATCTAAGCGCGCCCCAGTCGCCAATAAAGCCACAGCGATGGGGCTTAACTCATCCAGCCAGTTCTTTGGTGCGTTTGTCGGTGGAGCAATGGGCGGGTTGTTATTAAGTCAGCCGAATTTGCTGGCGTGGGGTATTTTGGCCGCTATTATGGCCGCTGCTCTGCTCATTATCATTCCGATTGCTCAGCCACCGTATTTATCAAGTACCACCGTGACCATTCCTAAAGACATCAATATTCAGGACTGGTCACGGCAAATGCTGGCGGTAGATGGCGTGGATGAGCTGGTCGTGATGGCGAAAGAGCAAGTTGCCTATCTCAAGCTAGACAAGACACAATTGACAGATGACTCGCGCATGCAGTTATCGAGTTTGGCACAAAGTCCACTAGATATTTAACAAAGGGTATGGACAACGTACTTAGGCGAGTAGAGATAAGGTTGAATAGGCAAAAACTGAGCAGACAACGACTAGATAGACAGCTATTATTAATAAGTGAACGCTAAATCTTTATCTCTATTTAAAAGGAATTAATATGAGTAAGTTTACGATGTTGTCTGGTGGTGTTAAGAAAAATATTGCGCCTCGAGTAATGGCCAAGCTGGCAATAGGTGCTGGTCTATCAGCCACGTTACTACTCTCAGGTTGCGCCACACAAAACATTCAGGCCTATCAGAACAGCACGCCGACGCTCGATATGCATGAGTTCTTCTCAGGTCAAATCGATGGTTGGGGCATGTTTCAAGGTCGCAATGGCGAGGTCAAAAAACGTTTTTACGTCGATATTGATGCCACGCACGAAGGCGATAATGTCATCGTTTTAGATGAGAAGTTCGCATGGGCAGATGGGTCAAAATCACAGCGTATCTGGCGATTGACCAAACAAGCTGATGGTAGCTGGAAAGGCACAGCAGGCGATGTCATTGGCGAGGCAACAGGGAAAGTGGTTGGCAATACCTTGCATTGGAATTACTTGTTAGAGCTACCCGTTGAGGATAAAACCTACAAAGTGAATTTTGATGACTGGATGTATCTGGTTGATAAAAACGTCATGCTCAATCGCTCAGTCATGAAAAAATTTGGCGTAGAGCTGGGTAGCGTCACCTTGAGTATGCATCGCAATAATGAGACCAATGATTCTAAATAAGTTTCTAAAGGACAGAGTGAGTTGATAAGTCAGTAACTGGTAATAGTATTAATTCGCTTAATAAAATGGCAAAATAGCAATATCATGGTTTTTTAAACCCAAAAATTATAATATATATCTAAACGACATAGATTGTCGTCTTTAATAGATAGCTTGTAGATATTTAAATAAAAATTGATTACAGTAAAATCATTAATGAATGCGCTTAGCTGCACAGTCATTAAAGCGATTCATAAAATTATTCATAAGTAAAAGGACGGTATCATGCGCGGAGTTAATAAAGTTATCATCATCGGTAACCTTGGAGCAGACCCTGAGGCACGTCAATTTAATAACGGCGGTAGCGTGACCAATATTTCGGTTGCAACGTCAGAGCAGTGGACCGACAAGCAAAGTGGCGAAAAAAGAGAAGCGACGGAGTGGCATCGTATTTCTCTATTTAATCGTTTGGGTGAAATTGCCGCGCAGTATTTGCGTAAAGGCAGTAAAGTTTATATCGAAGGCAGTTTGCGTACTCGTAAATATCAAGATCCCAATGGTCAAGACCGTTATATTACTGAGATTCGCGCTGAGCAAATGCAAATGCTAGATGGTGCGACTGGTGGTCAAAGTGATAATAGCTTTGGCGGTCAAAATCAGGGTCAAGGTGGTGGCTATGGCAATCAAGGTGGTCAAAACAATCAAAACAACTTTGGTCAGCAAGCAAACAATCAGCCAGCACAGCAAGGCGGTTATAACCAGTCAGCTACTCAAGGTGGTCAAAACAGCTTTAACAATCAAAGCGCACCTGCTCAGCAGAATCAGTTCAATCAACCTGCGCAAAAGCCTGCACAGTCAAAGCCGACAGCAATGCCAGACGGTCCTGTCGATGATGATATTCCGTTCTGATGATAAGAGTTATCTGTTAAGAATAATCTATAGAAGACCCTGCAATTGCAGGGTTTTTTTATGGCTAGTGATAAATGACTTAAAAAAATAAATTTTCTATAGTGCGCATAAAGGTCGTATGAGAGTGAGCACGTTAAGAAAAATAGACTTTGTCAATTGCGATATTATCTCGCTAAAAAAGTAAAACGTTTGTTGGTTTTTATAGTTATAACCTGATAGTTATTTGAAAAAATAGAAAATTAATTATTGGTCAGCAAACGATTTAGTAAGAAGATAAAGCGGATAAACAGTAGCCTGCCTCATTGAGTTTATCGATTTTTTTATTCTCACTATCTTATCAAATTTTATATTGAAATTTATGAAAACTACCTTTCATATCCTATATAGACCGTCTGTTCTATTGGATTTAATTAGTGCTAACGGTTCATTAAATGGGTTGATATAATCCACTCGAATCAATAATTCAAACAATATTAAATGTGGGGCTTTGATTTAAAGTAATTTTTATTAACCAATAAAAAGTCAAAATTTGACTGTTTAATGGCTGAAATAATAAAAATTTATCTGGTCGACTGCTTAGGACAGGGTTGGTTCAATGTGAAAGGTTAAAGCTGTCACGCTTTTATAATCAATTGACTATAAAAGTGCCCACCTTACTGCTAGTGCTGAGTACAAAGAATGAAAGATGGTGATGTGTTTCAAAAAACTGATTTGGGCAGAGAAGAGATTAAATCTCAGAGTCTCGGCATATTGCCGCGTGAAGCAAGAACATTGCTCATTATGATTGATGGCAAACGCACGTATCAAAGCTATTTTGATACGCTTGATCGTAGCAAAATGTTTGCCGATTTTGGCGGTGTTGCACCACTATTTGAGTTGCTGTTAGGGCTTGAATGTGTAGAGATAGTGGGCGCTGATAATGCTGCCTCTCAAATGTCCACTGCGCCGCAAGCATCGGCGGCTGATCAGTCTCAAGCATCGTCGTCTGAAAGAAATATTGAGACAGAGTTTGATCGCACCTTTAATGATAAAGGTCTCAATAAAATGGCAGCATTAGGCAAGAAATCAATCAGTAGTATTTTCAAGGCTAGGTTGTCTGGTGCGAGCTACGAAACGATAAAGTCAGAGTTGGCTAACTATATTGAAAAAAACGCCCCACCAGTAGAAGCTTGGGGTTACTTGTTGAGTTTAGAACAATGCGCGGATAGCTCGCAATTATTGAGCTTGGTCAAAGAAATACAGAGCACCAGTAGCAGTAATTTATCACGCGGCATGAATGATTTTATCAAAAAAATTCAACGTTAATATATACGCGACTTATGTTATAAAAAATGACTTATACCACAAATACTCGGTTATAAAAGACAGTAGCTGGGTGGTGATAGGTGAAAAATTTAGCAAACTAATTGGAGTGTTTTGTGGAATCAGCTGAGCTTTCAGAATTAAATCGCCTAAAAATGCATCATGGCGAGCATATTATTTTACGTTTAACTTATATTAGCCGTTATAACACCGACAATCCCAAAGGTGAAGTAACGCGCATCCTGACACAAGCTCAGCAAAACAATGAGCGCAATGGTATTACGGGTGCTTTGGTATTTAATCACAATTATTTTTTGCAAAGTATTGAAGGGGCGAGACCCGTCATCAATGAATTGCTCAGAAAACTGGTTAAAGATAATCGGCATCATGGCTTACAAGTCATCGAATGCCGTGAAGTAGAGCTGCGCCATTGGAGTAAATGGTCAATGAAGTATTTGATTCCGAGCGATGAAAACAAAGGACTTGCGCTCAAATTTTCGACAGGTACTCAGTTTAATCCTTATTTGATGAACACCAATCAAATCATGATGTTGATTGAGACGTTATCAGACCTTCAAGAGCAAGAAGCCGTGAGCGCCGCCAAAAAGAAGAAACCATGGTTTTCTATTGGCTAATTGACTGACGTTTATAAACGCCAAGAACCATCACACCCATGACATTTTACAAGAGATAAGATATGACATCAGCAATGGAAGATGCACACATTTTGATGAGCATGACATACGCTAGCCGTGCCAACCCAGATGTATCGGCCAACGACTTCAACGAAATCTTGCAGCAAGCACAAGTAAATAATGCTACCAATGGCATCACTGGTATGCTGACGTTTAATAAAGATTATTTTTTGCAAACCATTGAAGGGCCAAGAGCACAGATCAATCGTCTGTTATATAGTTTAATTGCTGATCCGCGTCATCATGACTTACAGGTTATTGAAACACGTGAGTTAAAACATCGAGCATGGTCTAAATGGTCCATGAATTATGCTTCCCCGACTGAGAAAAATGCGGCGATTTATTTAAAATATTCGACAACGATTGATTTTAATCCCTATTTATTGAGCGCCGAAGCAGCCTATAATTTGATGAATGAGCTTAGCGATCAGCATGATTAATGAATGGCGCTTTTAACTAATCGGTAGATATATATGGAAACAATCAGTTGCTATTTTTTATGGATTTATGTTTGCTGAGTTATTCGTTTAACGGTTTTTAGGACATTGTTTATAGAGACTGGTTTTATCTTAAAATTAATAACTGTTTACGAATAACTATTAAATAAATAGTGGTTTTTCATTTACCCGATTTTACTATTCACTGACCTTTGTTATAGAACAAATAATAATCTACTGTTGTGATGGCAAGGTTTTTTGTTTATATTATCTACGCCCTTAGGTATTGTGGCTAACAATATTTTATTTGGTTGAAAAAATATCGATTTGTGACATTCATCGTTGTATTTAATGATGAATAAGTCATTCTTAGTTCTTAATAGTGAATAATATCTATTAAGGTTATATTTTTTATCTTACAGTTGGATTTATTATGAGCAAAAATACCGCCATTGATTTAGAAAACATGAACGTTGATGAGCTACGTGCCATCACTGAAAATGCCCAGCAGCTTATTGCCAAAAAACAACATCAGCGTTTGTATGACGCTTATATGCAGTTTGAGGAAATTGCAGAAGACAGTAATGCCTCTATCGAAGAAATTCTAAAAGCTGGTGAAACGCTAGAGAAAAAACGTAGCATCAAGTATCGCAATACTGACAATAACGAAGAAACATGGACTGGCCGTGGTCGCAAGCCAACGTGGTTGGTTGAAGCGCTAGCAGCAGGTCGTAGTATCGAAGATTTTGCTATCTAGATAGTGTAATGGTTAACAGGATGATGTCGGTTTAGATTTAGCAAGGTGCAATTTTTACTAAAGGCTATCTAAAATAAGCGCTTGTTTAAATGAGTTCTGTTTTAAAAAAGCACCATGTTACATCTACTCTGATCATCGGGCTTGTTTCTCATGATTTGTGTGCAATCATAGCGTTTGATCGTGATAGTCCTTTCGTCTTAGAAGCTGATAAAAGCCAGTATCTTTATTGCCATTATTTTGGTAAAAAGATACTGGCTTTTTTTCTGTCATCTGTATGCCATTGTTTGTTATGATAATGACGTTTTTGTCTTATATAAGAGTTATGCAACCGTGCCCCAAGTATCTGCGTCGTCTCATAAGCGCCCTCGTAAGCTGTGGTGGCTGGTTGGGTTTGTATTATTTGCATTATTTGCTGTGTTGCAAATGCCAGCGGCGTGGCTGCTTGAAAAGTATGCTCCCGAAACGCCTTATGTACAGCATGTGTCGGGTAATTTATGGCAAGGCTCCGTTATTTGGCAGATGCCTTTAGCAGCCACACCGCTCACAGGTACGGCAGAATGGTCGTGGCAGCCATGGCATTTGTTATTGGGTAAGATAAGTGCAGAGGTCGATATTAATTCAGCACAAACCCGCCTCAATGGACAAGTAAAAATAGGCAGCAACTCATGGCAAGTGGATAATATGAGCGGCAAGATAGCACCTGAGACGTTGGCAAATTTTGTTGATTGGAAATTGCCCAATACACCGATTCAGGTCAATAACGTTTCGCTCAGCCGTCAGTCTGGCTCAAGTGCCGCCGCAGAAAACGCTTCAACAAAAAATCCATCTGGTTTTACTCAAGCCGATGGTCAGCTGACATGGGTCGGCGGTGAGATAGGCTATCCTAGTGGTGGCAAGGTTTTTTATCTGACCATGCCTGCGATGCGTGCTGAGTTAAGTGCCGAGCAAAAAAACAATAAAAACCTGCTTCATATCAATTTATTAAACAATCAAGATAAGCGCTTGGGCGACTTATATATCGATGGCGATAATATGTTGGATGTCAGTTTGACGCAGCGTTTATTAGAAAGTATGCCTGAGTATAAAGGGCAAGCACCCCAAGATACCCCAGTCGTCAGTGTGCGTCAGCCGCTGCTAAATGGGCTGGGGACACGCTAGATGATGAATGTTTCTACAACTTTAAAACCTGTGCTTAACACCCTTAATCGATTCTCAGGTTGGGTATTGTTATTGGCTGTTGCTTGGTTATGCTGGACAGCGGCTCGATTACTATGGTTGTTGCTCGCCGCACCATTGGCACCGATGTTGCCACCAGCACCTTTGCAAAATACATCGGCATCTGGCAAGGACTATAGTGGATTATTTGCTATTTTTGCAGACCCTGATCCTATTGCAGCAGCAGTGCAGCCATCGCCCAATGTCAATCTAAAAGGCGTTCTGTTAGCAATGCCAGAGAGCATGTCCTCGGCACTACTGGATGTCAATGGTGAAGTGAAAAACTATCGAATCGGTGATGCGCTAAAAGACAGTGGCTATACCCTTGTCGCTGTCGATTGGAACTCGGTTGTCATCGCTGATGCTAGCGACAAGCAAACCGTCATTAGCATGCCAGCCGCGATGCCGTTAGACCAAAGTGACATGATCGCAGGTGCCGTCAGTAATCAGCGCTTGCCAGAGAACAGCATGTTGCCAAACGCCCCTCAGCCTACACAAAATACTGAGGAGGAGTCCGCTGCGACAGGCAGTGACAGTAGCCCCCAGTCTGCTATTGATGAGGCGGTCACAGAATTGCAAGAAAACCCCGCCAGTTATTTGAGTAGGATGGGGGTTATGGCAGCAGGGGAAAGCTATCAAGTAACGCCTGCAATGCCAGCAAAGCTGCGTAATCGACTAGGGCTTGAGCCAGGTGATAAAGTGCTAACGGTTAATGGTCAAAGCGTGGGTAGCAATCCTGCCCAAGATGCTAGTGTGCTGCAACAGGTACAGCAATCAGGTGAGGCGCAAATAGAGGTACAACGCGGCGATCAAGTCATTACCATTCGTCAGCAGTTTTAAGCACAATAAATGGGTGAGAACTCTTATTTTGAATAAACAAGTTTTAAGTAAACAAGTATTTAGATAGTGCCACTTAAATAATGCCATTATGGGCAGAATATTAAGTGAGCAAAGCAATCATTGAGCACCTTAGCACACAATAAATCCAGTACATACTAAGCGACATCACTGTAGGTAATCATCAATATGGTAAGTTTTCATAATTTTTCAGTCACGCCTCTGTACCATGTTTTGCAGCGCCTGATGCGCCTGTGTCGTCCTCTTTGCCTAGCCGTACCATTATGGGCTGCCAGTACGGGTCTTGCGAGTGCTGAGAGCTGGAAAGTCAACTTACAAGATGCCGATATCAAAGCCTTTATTAATGAGGTGGCAACCATCACTGACCAAAACTTTGTCCTTGATCCGCGTATTAATGGCAATGTGACGGTGATTTCCAACAAAGCCTTGTCCCGTGACGAAATCTATCAGCTGTTTTTGAGTGTGATGCAAGTCAACGGTATTGCAGCGATTGACTCGGGAACGACCATCAAATTGGTGCCAGATAATGTCGCCAAACAATCTGGCGTGGCTGTTGATTTACGTGGTGACAGTGTTGGTGAGGCATTAGCTACTCGTGTTATTTATTTAACCAATACCCAAGCTGCAGAAGTGCTGGGTGTCATCCGTCCGCTTATGCCTCAATCAGCTCATGCCGCTGCCGTGCCTGGTGTCAATGCCTTGGTATTGTCCGATCGTGCAGATAGTCTTAACCAGCTGACGTCGCTTATCCGCGATTTAGATAGCAACGTCAATGACAGTTTGCAAGTGATACCACTACGTCACGTCGATGCTGAGCGTATGATGGAATTGATTAGCGCCTTGGTTGCAAGCGCTGGTAGCGGGCAAGCACAAGGCGGTAATAACCAGCTTAAAGTCATCGCTGACACCTCTAGTGATAGATTGTTGGTGAAAGGCAGTCCGGAGATGATTGCTAAAGTCAAAGAGATGGTCAATCAATTGGACACCACGCCTACAAGGCGTTTGAGTGGTCTGCGCGTCTTTCGATTAAAATACGCCAGTGCAGGTCATATTGCAGATATGCTACGCGGATTGCTCGCCAATCAATCTATTAATAGCGCTGGAGCAACGTCCTCGTTAGAGTCGGCATCATTGAACGATTCCAGTAGCACGGGTGCTACTTTGACTAATGAGTCTAGCACTAACACGACTAACAACGCGTCGACCTCAGCGACCTCTGGTGCCAATTCGAGTAGTACTGGTACAGGTGTTGGCGGGCGACCTTTTAGTATTATCGCTGATGAAACCCAAAATGCCGTTATTGTCAATGCAGCACCTGAGCTAATGTTTGAGATTGAAGATGCGGTCAATCAGTTGGACAGTCGCCGCGCGCAAGTATTGATTCAAGCGGCTATTGTAGAAGTGTCAGGTGATGATGCGACCCAGCTTGGTGTGCAATGGGCGCTTGGCAATGCCAATAGCGGCTACGGAGTCGTAAACTTCAATAACGTAGGCGCGAGTGCTACAGCACTTGCTGCCGCGGCGTTGGGTGGCGGTGCCGCCAGTATCAGTGCAGCAGCAGGCTCGATAGCTGGTGCTTTGATTGGTATTGGTGATAGCAGCAAAGACAGTCAGGGAAACACCCAGTTTTATGGGGCTATCTTGCAAGCGCTTGATTCTTCTACCAGTGCCAATCTGCTTTCTATGCCATCAATTTTGACATTGGACAACGAAAAAGCCAGTATTTTAGTGGGTCAAAACGTGCCTTTTGTGACAGGCTCCTTTACCACCAGCGGCAACGATTCTAGCAACCCCTTTCAAACCATTGATCGTCAGGATATTGGTATCAACCTAAATGTCATTCCTCATATTGGCGACAATGGCACCGTACGCTTGGAAGTCTCGCAAGAAGTTTCGTCGGTGGTGCCGGGCAGTACGGGTAACGCCAGTGGTTTGATCACCAATAAAAGCCTCATCAATACGACGATTCTGGCTGATGATCAGCAGACCATTGCTCTTGGTGGCTTGATGCGTGAAAACAGCACCACGCGCCAACAAAAAGTCCCTGGCTTGGGTAATGTACCAGTCATTGGTCGACTATTCCGCTCTGACAATGACACGACGCAAAAAAGTAATTTAATCATATTTTTACAGCCAACCATTTTACGTGATGGTAGGGCAGTCGCCAGTGTCACCGAGCGCAAATTTAACCAAATGCGCGTCCTGCAGTTGGTCATTGATAAAAACGGCACCATTAAACAGCTGCCATTGAGCGGTACGGAAGGTTGGAATGGCGATGTTAGCGCAGATTATGAGTTGATACCGCTCAATCCCCTTGTTCCTAAGCGCGATCAGACACCAAAGTCTCAGTCTCAAGGTTTTACCAAAGTAGACAGTCCTAATAATGGTATGACAACTTACCCTTTAAACCGTTAAGAACTCAAAAAAGCGCTTTATTAATGATAGGTTAGTAAAGCGCTCGCCTTCTATTCTTATAGCATATAGAGACACGGTGTAATCAACAAACTACGCCGTACATTAGCTTGCGTATTCATAACACAGATAAACATAGCAGTTTTTATATCGCAGTATACTAATGAGTAATTGAGTAGTAAGTATGAACACTTGCTGATAAATATAGTAGATAATGATATAAAGGTAGGGGTGGAAGCAATGACACATCATAGAAATGCTAAAAAGTGGTTTTTATTAGCAGTCGCTGCCACCGCCTTATTGGTGATTCCTCGGCGTAGCAGTCGACAGGCTGATACCAGAGCGTTAGATGAGCACAATGTATCAGATGAGCACTCAGATGGGCACAATGCAAAAGCCAATCATGATAATACTAATAGGGCGTGTTGAAGGTCTCTTTACTTATCAAAAGCTCTTTTGTTGATTGGCATTTTTTAACTGTCGAAATCATTTTAAATAAAGTTGCCATTCTAAAGTGTTCATTGACGTGGTTATTGCTACAAAATGACAAATAATGTCTATTGAATGACAAATCACGGAACGCCTCGCTGAAAACTATTAATTTTGGAGTCTAACAATGACCCCTATCGCTTCACCTAAGATGATCAAACAGCCCTTACCTACTATTTATCCTCTCATTGACACGCATACTCATTTTGATGCCCCTATATTTGATGATGATAGAGAAATACTGACGCAGCAGGCTCACAATCAGGGAGTGCGCCATCTAGTATTAGTGGGTTATCTAAATCAGCATTTTGAGCGGATGTATAAGACTGAGCGCCTGTTAAATACGCTGTCATTACCTACGACAGCCAATGTCGATAGACAAAAAGTGTCAAATTTTAGTAGCCATGTTGCGGTCGGTTTGCATCCTTTTTATATCAAACAGCATACTGACGATCATTTAATCGCTATGGCAAAAAGGATTGCTGATAAACGCCCATTAGCAATCGGCGAGATTGGTTTAGACACCTTTACTGAGGCGATGAAAGCGCCTGACATATTTGCCAAACAAGTACGATTTTTTAAGGCACAATTGGACATGGCGGTGACTCACCAGCTGCCAGTGATGCTGCATATTCGTAAAGCACATGCAGAAGCATTGGCCATACTAAAAGCGCATGACTACGATGCGCACAAACTTGGCGGTATCGCGCATAGTTTTAGTGGTGGGACGCAAGAAGCCAAAGCATTTGTTAAGTTGGGATTTAAGCTTGGGGTTACCGGTCAAATCACTAATCCCAATGCCAAGAAACTGCGCCGCGCCATTCAAGCAGCGGTTGATAGCTATGGTGTTGAATGTTTGGTGATAGAAACGGATTGCCCTGATATGACGCCTATCATGTGCCAAATATCTGACCATGATTCATCAGTGCCAACTCAAAACTCAGACAGTGCACGGAGGAGTACAGCCGTACATAATAGAAATGTACCTGCCAACTTGCCATGGGTATTGCTAAGCTTGAGTGAGTTGCTCAATGTACCACCCGCCAGTCTTGCTAAGCAATTGTGGCACAACAGTTGCAGTGCTTTGCAAACAAAATGGGATTATCCGTTGTAATAGTGCCACATATTTTAGTCACTGACGGTTTATTGTATGGCTAGCCATTGATATGATAGTGAATGAGATAGCCGTGAATAAAGAAATTGACGTAATATAAGCGCCACCAAAATAATTTAAAAGAGCATTTAATCTGTTATGAGTGAAATACAACCATTTGAGCAAATAATGACAGAGTCCATTGGCACCGAAGACGTTACAAAGACAGAAGAGCTTAGCGAAGACAATGTGCAATATGAGCGCCGTTTTCAAGGTACGCGCACTCTTTATGGTACGACAGCTGTCACTACTTTTGCCGATGCGCACGTATACGTTATTGGCGTTGGAGGTGTTGGTTCTTGGGCAGCTGAGGCTTTGGCAAGAACGGCAGTGGGCACTATTACGTTGATCGATTTGGACGTTTTGGTTGCGTCCAATGTCAATCGGCAGTTGCCTGCACTAGACAGCACCTTTGGTGAGAGTAAAATTGCAGCGATGGCCACCCGTATTCGTGAAATTAATCCCAAAGTAACACTAAACTTGATCGATGATTTTTTAACTGTAGAAAATGTCGCCACTTTATTGCCAAGTCGCGATGAAGCAAAAACCGCTGTTGCTCAAGGCAGACCTATGGTTATTTTGGACTGCGCAGATGATATGAATGCCAAGCTTGCCATCGCGCTACATTGTCGTTTTAATAAATTAAAACTGGTTTGTGCAGGCGGCGCAGGTGGCAAGATAGACCCTAGTCAGATTAGGGTGAGCGACTTGCGTGACAGTTACCAAGATCCTTTACTTGCCAAATTACGCAATAAGCTGCGCCACGAAAAAGGCATTAATAGTACACTAAAAGAAAAGTTCGGGATCAAATGTGTCTACTCTACAGAGCCACCGCGTGTAGATAAGAGTTGTCAGACAGGCGGTTTGCAGTGTGGTGGGTACGGCTCAGCAGTAGTGGTCACATCGGTGGTTGCGATGATTATGGTGAGTGAAGCATTACAGTTATTAATAAAACAGGCGGGCATCAAGCCGAGCGTCTGATCTTATTTAATGGAGTCTATCTTGTCTATATTGAACGCACCTAAACACAGCTACCCAGTAGCGGCAGATGAAGTAGAGCGCATCAATAAGCTTAGGAAGTATCAGGTGCTCAACGACAATGATGAGCCTGCATTTAAGCGTCTAATTGATCTGGCGAAGCTATTTTTTGATGTACCAGTTGTGACCATCACTTTCATGGACGAAGAAACACAGTATCTAAAATCTGTCCAAGGACTGGGCGGTGTTTGCCGAACGACGCGTGAAGTGGCTATTTGCAATTATACCGTGCTTTCTAACGACGTCTTTGTAGTACCAGACTTGACCAAAGACAGTCGTTTTAGCCACAATCCCCTAGTAACAGAATCGCCGTACCTACAGTTTTATGCTGGTGCGCCAATTATCTTGCATGAGGACAATAAAAGCTATCGTTTGGGCTCGCTGTGTGTGATGGATATGAAGCCCAATCATGACTTTGATGAGCAAAAAGCAAAGGTGTTGGCTCAATTTGCGATGATGGCGGCTGATGCCTTGCAGCTACAGGATAAGCAGCGTGATGCCAAACATGCCAATGAGATGAAATCAGACTTTTTGGCCAATATGAGTCATGAAATCCGTACACCGATGAATGGCATTATTGGTATGGTAGAGATGCTCGGTGAGACCAAACTTAGCAGTGAGCAACAAGAATACGTGGACAATATCAAAGTTTCCAATGAGCATTTGATGGCGATCATTAACGGGATTTTAGATTTATCGAAAGTAGAATCTGGGAAAATGACCATTGATTCTATTCCTGTTAACTTATCCGCATTATGTAATGAGGTGGTCAGCCTCTTTGCTGTCAAAGCACGTCAGCGAGGACTCATTTTAGACTACCATTATACCGAGTCGTTATCGCCCTATGTGCAAGGCGATCCGGTACGCCTCAAACAAATTTTAGCAAACCTTGTTAATAATGCGATTAAATTTACTCGTGAGGGTGGACGAGTCACTATTGATGTCAAACATGTACCCAATTGTCATTGTGATGGTTTTGACGATGAAAGCGCTGACCAATATCGCGCTCAAGGTATTTCAGCAAGTGATCTCAGCAAAATAACGGCTCAAGAAGCTATCAGTAATACCATCTATCATGAAGTCATGACCCTATGCATTGAAGTCACCGATACAGGCGTCGGCATCAAAGCTGAGTCATTGGATGCGATATTTGATGCTTATGACCAAGCAAACAAATTCACCCACCGTCTTTATGGTGGTACAGGTCTAGGACTCTCGGTTTGTAAGTCTTTGGTTGATTTGATGGGTGGTTATATCGATGTGGATAGCGAAGTGGGTGTGGGCACTACGTTCAGTGTTTTATTACCGCTACCGACTATTGATGAAAACCAGTATGAGATGTGGCAAGAGTCAAATGACTTTACGATGATTGAGCCGACCCATGAGCGTGCTGGTCATATATTGTTGGTTGAAGACGATACCGTCAATGCCATTATCGCTAAAAAAGCCCTGAATAATAGTGGTCATACGGTCACGCATGTCACTGATGGGCAGCAGGCTATTGAAATTTTTGCGCTCTCACCTGAGCGTTATGATGTTATTTTAATGGACCATCACATGCCTATTTTAGATGGTGTACAGGCCACTATTAAATTGCATGAACTTTATGATCCTCAATCATTACCACCTATTATTGCGTTGACCGCCAATGCAATGGACGGTGAGCGCGAAAAGTATTTAAAAGTTGGGATGCAAGATTATTGTACCAAGCCTTTTAAACAAGAGCAGTTGAATGCATTGGTACAATATTGGCTGATACAGAAACACTCATCAGCAGAGTAGTGGTTTGGTAAAAATGTATAGAAGGTTATTTATCATCGCTGTCATCAATAGCGACAGTTCATCCACTATAAAAAACCACAGCGTTAACCTTGTTTGACATACTCCATATGAATTTTTATTCGGTTGCTTTGGAGTACTTTTTAATCAAATCAACTACAGAGACAAAATTAAAAAAATATTCATAAATAAAAAAAGCTGAACCGCTTTATCAGTAGTTCAGCTTTTTTTGTGGAATAACAGCTAGAGGCTAACTGTTAAGTTCTATTATATAAGTCCTATTATGTCGAGCGCTATGACTTTTACATGCTATTGGCTAACGCGAGTTTGATAGTCACCTGTGCGAGTATCAACACGCACGACTTCTTCTTGTTGTACAAACAACGGCACACGGACGACAGCACCTGTCTCTAACTTGGCAGGTTTGCCGCCACCACCTGAAGTATCACCACGCACACCAGGATCTGTTTCAGTGATTTGCAACTCAACAAAGTTAGGCGGTGTTACTGAAAGAGGAGTACCGTTGAATAAAGTGATGGTACATAGTGCATTGCTGTTTTCTTTTAGCCACTTTATTGAATCGCCCATCGCTGTTTTGTCCGCTTGAATCTGCTCAAAACTTTCAGGGTGCATGAAATGCCAAAACTCACCATCGTTATATAGATAGTTCATTTCAGTGTCCATGACATCAGCAGCTTCTAAGCTATCGCCTGACTTAAAGGTTTGTTCCAATACTTTACCACTACGAAGGTTGCGCAATTTAACACGGTTAAAGGCTTGACCTTTACCTGGTTTGACAAACTCGTTTTCAAGAATGGCACAAGGGTTGCCATCGAGCATGACTTTTAGACCAGCTTTAAATTCATTAGTAGAAAAACTTGCCACAAGAAACTCCTAGGGGTTATAAATAGGGTGGTAGATAAGGGAATGAATAGCTTGCTGCGTTAAAATCGCTTATTACGCTAAGTGTTTAAAGGATAGGTCGTATGCTTTGATAGGCTACGCACTAAGCGCGTATAATAGCGACTTTTGGGCACAGGTATTAGGTTGTCATGATAAACCATTTAATCACACAAAAAAACTGGCAAACGCAATTATCCGAGGCCATTACGTCTATCGATGAGCTGTTAAGCATCCTAAAGCTAGAATCATTGCGGGCAGAGGTTTATGTACCTAAGCATTTTGAGCTGCGCGTACCACGTGGATTTGTGGCAAAAATGAGTATCGGCGATAGCAATGATCCTTTACTGAGACAAGTATTGCCTGATCAACGCGAGCAAATCAAGGTAACGGGCTATGTGGCGGATCCTTTGAGCGAGAATACGCAAAACCCAGTCAAAGGTATGCTGCATAAGTACCAATCCAGAGTATTATTGACCGTGACAGGTGCTTGTGCCATTCATTGTCGTTACTGTTTCCGTCAGCATTTTGATTATAGTGCCAATATGCCGACGGCTGATGCCAAAGAAAATATCATTGATTACATTACCGCACACCCTGAGATTAATGAGGTGATTTTGAGTGGCGGTGATCCACTGAATGTGACAAATAGACGCCTGTTTGCTTGGCTAGATACTTTAGAGTCACTCCCGCAATTGACCACTATTCGCTTACATACGCGCTTGCCACTGGTCATACCATCGCGTTTGGATGATGCGTTATTGACCAGACTGTCTCAAAGTCGCTGTCATATTGTGATGGTCATCCACTGTAATCATGCCAATGAAATCGATGCCTTAACAGCAGAACATCTGCAACGTGCTCGAGCGGCTGGCATCACTTTATTGAATCAAGCGGTGCTATTAAAAGGCATCAATGATAGCGTTGCTGTTCAAACACAATTAAGTCAGCGTTTGTTTTCCTGTGGGGTACTGCCTTATTATCTACATGTATTAGACAAAGTGGCTGGTGCCGCACATTTCGATAATGATGAGCGCTTCGCAATTGATCTGTATTGGTCATTGTTGGCAGCACTCCCTGGTTACTTGGTACCCAAGCTGGTCAGAGAGCTACCAAATAAACCTTTCAAAGTACCGATTGATATTTACAATGATCGTTAATATAGGCACTATGGTATATTGAAAAATTAGTGAACAAAGCGTGGTTTTTAGAAGCTGGGCATGCGGTTAGATGATGCTATAGAACGTAATCGTTACTAAAAATGGGTGCTGTCGATTTTGATGGTTGCTGCTGATTTGTATCTTTTATCTTGTGTTGTTGCATACGGCATGGTTGAATATTTGCCTCCTGCCAAGTTACTCAAGGTTACTAGGAATACTGATGATAACTTTATCGACGTTTCAAGAGCACCTATCTTCTACAGAGGCATTGCCACTAGTTTCTAAGCGATCCGCTAATGGCCAAGAAGGTTATTTGCTAAAATTGTTGGCAGCGTTACCTTCGCAAACGCAAGCACAGCAAGCTGAACAATTAGCAAAAATACTTACGGTACTACGTGTGGCCAATATAGATGAGTCGCAACGTCTTACCCTTATGGCGACGGTGATAGACGCCTCAGATCAGTTAATTGCCACTTTGCGACAGTCTTATATTTATGAGACAGGTGTGCTTAGCGACATTCAAATGGGTTATGTGGCTCAAATAAAGTCGCTATATTATTCAATGATTATGGTCTATGACAGAGTGATACGTCATAAAACCTCATTACTCAATAATCAGCGAAAATACGCTGCAAGTAATGGCTGGCAGCGCTATTTTAATGGCGATAAGTCCTCATCAACGACACTCGCCATTGCTATTTACCAGACGCTGCTAATGTACCAGAAGCTATTGGGCGAAGAAGCACTGTGCTATCAAAAACCCTCATCTTACTTATGGCACAAAATCAATCAGCTGTATTACCTTGCTTATCAGTACCATGCGGCTGAGATTAATATGAGTGTTACGGCAGGCACCCAGCGTGCCAAGACGGTTCATCAGCTGTATTGCCAAATTTGTCTATACAGTCTATTAAATGTACGTGCCATGCGTCGTCCCAATATTCTGCTCGTCCAACGTTTGTTACCTGAATGGGCTAAGCATATCGTTGCGACGATTGAGCCAACCACCGAGACCCGCGTGTTCGTTGATTTACAAAGTGACAATCCACCAACTTACCTGACGGCCAGCTCTACAATTAACCCATACGACGATCGCTATCACTGTTTATTTATAGAAATTGCCCCGCTGGTTGAGTATCTTAAACGACGCAAACAGGCTTTAGTTAAGGAAGGGGGTGATGGCGTTGAGAGTCACTTGCTTAATAAAATAGCGATGACGCTCAATTACCGCTATTTACAGCCGCCGCTTACCCTAGCGACTAAACATAGTGCGAAAGAAGACGCTGTTTTGATTACAGGTTTTAATAATATTCATTATCGGGTGAGCCATTCGCATAGCTTTACCAGTTTAATCGCTATAAAAGAGTTACCAGATGAGCAGCGTCCTCGTTATGATACCGTGAATAAAAAACAAGACAGCAGCCACGTATTAGCCAGTGAAACCTTTGATCGTAATGATGATTTGTCATTATTTCGTACCCTACGATTATCACCAACAGTAGATACTTTAAATAAAGACCACTTTCATGAAGAAAGTGTTCATGAAAATAGCCTTAATAATAAAGACCACTTTCATGAAGAAAGTGTTCATGAAAATAGCCTTAATATAGTAGCTGATGAGAATGCATCTGCGACGACTGCACCGCCAGCATTACATATGATGAGCCTTTTTTTAGTCTGTCGATCTGATACAATCACGTCGCCTGATTGGTCAATGGGCGTGGCGCGCTGGCTTGATTTTGATAGCAAAAACCCAGAGATCGAGTGGCAAGTACTCGGACATCAGCTAGTGGCTTGTGGCTTGCGTTTAGAAGGTAGAGAAACGCGTAGTCGCCATTTTGTGCCAGCATTTATCCTTGGTAGAGATGAGCGACTACAAACCACTGGTACTTTGATTGTACCGACTTCTTACTTTCAGACCGATGATAGAGTCATTATGCGTATTAATAGCAAACAAACCCCTTTACGTTTGGGGCAGAGGTTGCTGATTACGGATGAATTCAGCCAGTATGAGGTGGTGCAGCTATAGTTTGTTTGAGCGTCTATGGAAAAGTTGTCAAATAGTAATGTCAATAAATGCTGGCTTAAAGGTTACTTTATTGAATTTTTTATTCGATGATAGCAGTGAATAAATGTACTGAATAATGATGATAAGTTAGTCTGCAATCAGTCAAGTTATTGTCTATAATGATTGATACAGTTATGTTCGTTTATACGATGTTTTTGCTTCGCCAAGATGTCGCCTTGATTCGAAAGACGATGCCAATCTACTAAAAACCGCTAAGCCTATCCCTGATAGTATTTTCCTTGCTGGGTTAATGCTTGGAAAAGGTGTAGGGTATCAAACATAAAAATAAGATCACAAGATCCAAAAGGCTTCTTATGCGTACTCAGTCCATCTTAAACCTCTTAGTCATTGATGACGATCAGCTCTACGCTGAGCGCCTTGTGCACTTACTAGGTTGCTATTATGACACCATCAATTTAGGGTTTTTGGACGATAAAGAGGAGCTGTTAAAGTCACTTCGACAACCGTGGGATGTCTTGGTGTTTGGCAATGCTTATGATATGAGTTTCACCGATGTGGTGGGCGTCGTTCAAGAGCAAAGTATTGATTTGCCTATGATCTGCCTATTCAATGAAGAGATGGCAGCGTCCGCCAATAACGATGAGGGGCTACCTGATATTATTAGCGGCACGATGGTCAAATCGCTCAAAGTAGATCAAGAGATGGCAGTAGTGATGTCTATCTGTCTACAGCATGATAATTTACGCAGTCGCCGTGAGCTTAGAACGTTGCGCCATGTTCTCTCTGAAGCAGAGCAACGCGCCAACGTATTGATTAAAAACTCTAAAAGTGCGGTCGCTTATATTGATCAGGGTATCCATATTTTTGCCAATGACCCTTATCTTCAGCTTTTTGGTTTTGAGTCGATTAATGATGCCATAGGCGTGCCTGTTGTTGACCTGATTGCAGGCGGTGATAACGTTAAGGGTTTCAAACAGTTTTTACGTCAATTTGATAAAGGCAGCCGCCAAGAAGTCGAGTTCAATTTTGAAAGTAAGCGGATGGATGGCAGTACTTTTGAGGCAAAGCTACAATTGGCAGCCGCGACCTTAGATGGCGAGCCAGTGACGCAGGTTATTATCCAACAAAACCATAATAATAGTGCGGAAGTCGCCAAGCGTTTGGCAGCCGCTGAATGCAAAGACAGCCTGACAGGAATCAACAACCGCCGCGGCTTTGAAGAACAAATGGCAATCGTGTACCAGCAAGCACGTCAAGGTATAATGACGGCTGGGCTTTTGTATATTCAGCTCGATAATGTCGGTAAAATAAGAAGCAGTTTAGGTTTGCAAGGGGTAGATGCGACCGTCAAGCAAGTCGCCTATGCATTAGATGAGCTGATATCAGACGGGCATGTGAGTCGTTTTAGTGATACCGCCTTTACCATACTGGTCGAGGACAAGAGCACCACAGAGCTTGAAACACTGGCTAAGCATATTGGTTCACGTATCAGTGATATGCTCATTGAAGTAGACAAGCGTACGACCAGTACGACTGTCAGTATTGGGATTGTCAAAATCGAAACCAATACAGCAGAGCCAAGTATCGTGCTTGAACGAGCAATGGATGCCATCAATCAGATTATGATAGAGACCTCTAATCATGGCGGCACCTATCATTTATATGATCCAAGCGAGCATGCCAATAGTGATGATCATGCGCTTGCCGAATCTTTAGTTGATGCCATTGCCAATAGCCGTTTTGAGTTATCTTTCCAGCCAATATATGATATTAACAATGACCGAAGCGACTTTTTTGAAGTATATCTGCGGTTGCCATTGGCGGATGCGGACAATACGATATTGACGCCTGATCAATTTATGGCAGTCGCCAAGACGCATAAATTGCTCGAAAAAATAGATCGTTGGGTGCTCATCAATGCCTGTAAAAAGGTCAATGAGGTACGTAAAACACATCCTGAAGCCAGATTGCTAGTGCAATTGACTAGTGCCTCATTGATAGACAAAAAACTGCCTAGTGTTGCCAGTCAGCTTATAAAAGCGGTGGGCGGTGCAGCTGGTGTGCTCACCTTGCAGTTCAACGAAAAAGACGTCTCAGACCATCTTACAGTGGCAAAAACACAGTTTGCCGCCCTTAGTCAAGTCAGCTGTCAGATGGGCATCAATAACTTCGGTTCTTCTGCCAAATCCATAGAGATTGTCAGTTTTGTGCAGCCAGATATGGTGCGTTTAGCACGCAGCTATGTGGATGGCATTGACTCAGCAGACAATTTAGAAACTGTCAAATCACTTATTATGCGTACTAATGAAGTCAATGTGGACGTATTGATGCCTTATATTGAAGATGCGGCGACCATGTCCGTTGCTTGGAGCGTGGGCGCGCGCTATTTACAAGGCTATTATCTAGAAGAACCCAGCAGTACGATAAAGGTTGCGACCTAACGTCATTTAGGATCCGTTTGATATGCAACTATCAAAAGTGCCTATTTATGGAATACTCGACACGGCTTAATAGCTCATAAATTTTTTATCGTCATACATTACAAAAGCCTTACTCAAACTGTCCTATAAGCGTTGTTTATTGGCTCGATATGCCCCAATAAATAACGTTATGTTTTTACAAGCAGCTGTTTAGATGTGAAGAGGGTTCCACTTTGCATGTGTTTGACCCTACCTTATTATCTATATTGTTCATCTATAGCTGACATTCCTTAACCAAAGATTGCCGAAAATGCCCATCATTAATAAATATCAAATAAGCAGTATATTTGCTGCTGTTTTATTGCTCAGCGCTTGCGGAGAAAGTACGCCACCGGATCATCGTGCTGCTGTGACATTGCCGCTCTATACGGAAGGTGATGCTGATAACGGCGCGATCATTTACCAAGACGCTTGTGGTCAATGTCATCAGCTGAATGCGGGGCTCAACAAAAAAGGTCCGCAGCTGATGAATATATACGGTGCGCCCGCCGCTGAGCTGGAAGATTACACCTATAGTGACGGGCTAAAAACATCAGGTTGGGTATGGGATGCGCAAACGCTCGACCCTTATATTGCGGATGCAGAAAAAGCCATGCTAGACTCAAAAATGCTATCAAACCCGATGCCCGATGCGCAAGAACGCGCAGATGTCATCGCTTATCTGTCAACGCTTCGTGCCGCCGCGCCGATAACTGAAGATGACTCAAAGCAATAGACAATCTATGGCGTGTCCTCAAGCTAAACGAAAGCGACTAAATGGGCTAAAGATGGTTGAATTTTGCTAAACCACGCCAAACAATTGGTTAATATTATCAGCACTATTTTCCTTGTTTGGCTGCCATTTATCTCATTTTTATCACCACTTTCAAAATAAGAACACGCCCCAGAAACACTAATTCCATAAGAAATGAGCCAATAATTGACTATGACCCACGCAGCTATCGATAGAGCCATTACAACACCACATCAATCAGCAGTAGAGGTGATTCATAAGTCGACCTTTAGCGCTGCCGACTGTCGTCACAATCAGCAAAAAATTGCCCAACTTATGGCGCAGTTAAATCATATTGTGTTAGATAAGCCGCAAGTGGTTAAGCTTGCGCTGAGTGGTATTTTGGCAGGTGGACATCTGTTACTGCAAGATTTGCCGGGTATGGGCAAGACGACGTTGGCGCAAGGCTTGGCGCAATTATTAGGCTTGAGCTTTAGCCGTGTACAGTTCACCAATGATATGCTGCCAGCAGATATTTTGGGGATGAGCATTTATGATCAAAAGAAACAGCAATTTGAGTTTCGAGCAGGTCCTATTTTTACTCAGCTGCTACTCGCTGATGAGATTAATCGCTCTAGCCCTAAGACGCAAAGCGCGTTACTAGAAGCGATGGAAGAACGGCAAGTCACCCAAGATGGGCAAACCTATCCTTTGCCGCAGCCGTTTTTTGTCATTGCAACCCAAAATCCTTTGCAGCAAGCAGGTGTCTATCCACTTCCTGAATCGCAGTTAGATAGATTCTTATTATGCTTGTCGCTTGGTTATCCGTCGCCTACCGCAGAGCGTGAGCTATTAAAAGGTCAGGACCGCCGCGAGCTACTAAAAAATTTAGATGCGGTGCTTGATACCGAGGCGGTCTTATTAGCACAGCAAGGTGTTAAACACGTTTATGTTGCGGATGTGGTCTTGGATTATCTGCAGCGATTGGTCGCAAAGACACGAGCAAGCTCCGAGTATCATGGCTTATCACCGCGTGGAGTATTGTCGCTACAGCGTGCCGCGCAGGCTTATGCGTATGTATCGGGGCATATGGAAGTGACACCTGAGGATATCCAAGCGGTGTTTGCCGCGGTCACAGATCATCGTCTCGGTCAGCGTTTTGTCCCAGCGCATGTGACTGGTGGGCAGGCGACACAGACCATCGCACAACGTATATTGGCAGAAGTGGCTGTTATCAGTTAAATGATGGTTATTTAAATAGTTGTTATTTAAATAGTTGTTATTTAAATAGTTGTTATTTCAATCACTGTTATCTGAGCACTTATTTTTTAGTTGTTTGTTGTTTCATAGCGTATTTGTTTTAAAGCTATTACCAATTATGAATGAGAGTATCAATTTTATGGTAAGGATAGGGTAGTCATGCGCTTTTTGCCAAAAGCCTTAACCGTACCAGCCACTTCCGCATTAAGCCGTTGGTTTGCCTCGCGTGCGCCCAAAAGTGATAGTGCCACCCTCAATTTGCGTAACGTCTATATCTTTTTTAGCCGTGAAGGGATGCTATATGCAGTGTTATTAATCATCACCTTTATCGCTGGCATTAACTATGGCAATAATTTGGTGTTAGGTTTATGTTTTTATTTGGTCAGCGTTTGGCTTATCAGCTTTCATGTAACCTTTGCGCACATTTCAGGTCTGCAAGTACGTTTGCTTGAAGTGACTATGGCAGAAGCGGGCGCGCCTGTTTGGGTGACTTTACAGTTGCGCAGTGAGAGCCGTCAACCAAGACGACAGTTGTTATTTAGCTTTGAGCAGACTGACGGCAAGCCTAATAATAAAAAAGCCCATAAAAAAATCAAACATGGTGCTGATAATAAACACTCAATACTGGTGACACGACTGCAAGGCGAGCAAATTATTCGCTTGCCAGTACCGACGCAGAATCGTGGTCAGATTGAATTACCACGCTTAAAAATAAAAACGGTTTACCCTTTAGGCATTATGCGGGCGTGGTCCTATGTTTATTTTGCCCGTACTGCTTGGGTCTATCCAAAACCTGAAGTGTTTGATTGGCAGACGCAATATGCCGTTGCCAGTCAGGAAGATTTGCCAACAGGTGGGCAATATCGGCAAGGTCAAGATGATTTTGAGCGGCTAGATAACTACGTTGAAGGCGAGTCGCTGGCACGGGTGTCGTGGGGACATGTAGCACGTGGTCAAGGCATGCTGACCAAGCACTTTGCTGATCCAGTCGGTCATGAGCAAACGTTAGATTATGCGGATATGCCAGCAGCACATCATGAGCAAAAACTCGCACAACTGGCGTATGGGGCGATGAAATTAGGTGAGCTGGGCGTGACATTTCATATGCGCTTACCCAATGATACCCATTCTACTGCACCAATGGGTGAAGGTGACAGTTTTGCACAAGCGTGCTTGCTAAGGTTGGCGAAAACGCTATGAACAATTCTGAACGATTCCCTACAAATGACGCTGAAAACACATTTATAGGTTTTCCTGAAACAAGTCCCACAAGCTTTGAGCAGTTGGCACTGGGTCAAAACGTCACTGATCGTGCTCTACAGGATAGCGCTGCAAAATGGACTCGTAAGCTATTCGCCTTGCCTGCTTATTATTGGGTACTAATTGCTCAAATTACCGTTATTTTACCTCATGCGGCGCATCTGCCGTTTTGGTTGATAGGTTTTGCGGTGGTCAGCATCGCCGCACAGCTACCGTCTATAAAAGCTAAGTTCAAAAAAATAGCGCATTTAAAACGTGTCTATCAAGGCATGCAAATGCTCGGCTTTTTATTGGGGCTGGCAGGTCTATGGCTGACTTACAATACCGCGTTTGGACTGGATATGGGCGTGGCGTTTTTAGTGCTCTGTCTCATTAGCAAATTGTGGGAGATGTATAAACGGCGTGATGCTTATGTGGTCCTAAATTTATCACTGTTTGTTCTTGCTGCGCTGTTTTTGATGGATCAAGGTCTTGTTACGACTTTAGAAGTGATTGTTGGTGCAGTTATCATTTTATTGGCATTTATTGCGCTTAATGATGACGGCAACACTCGCGGTGATGGTCGCTTGCGTACTTTGGGTGTGCTGGGTATCGGGGCGTTGCCGTTATTAGTGGTATTATTTTTGTTCTTCCCGCGCTTGCCACCACTATGGTCAGTACAGCTATCAGGTCAGCAAGCAACCACTGGCGTATCCGACAGTATGTCGCCCGGTGATTTTGCCAATTTGGGACAATCGACTGAGCTGGCATTTCGGGTAGAGTTTGCAGATAATCGCCCGCCGCAACAGCAGTTATATTGGCGCGGTTTGGTGTTTAGCGACTTTGACGGTATTACATGGCGTCCTAGCTCTCAGCAACGACAATGGCGACCTGCCCCGCAAATGCCATCTTGGATTGAGAATGCCTTTGCAACTGTCCCCGACTCAGTAAAAACTACGCCTACCAGCTATGAGATTATCCTAGAGCCGACGCAGCAAAACTGGCTATTTGGACTTGATTATCCTTTTGCCCAGCGCCAAGATGTCAGTATTACTTCAAACTTTACCTTATTAAAAGATCAGCCCGTCACTCAGCAGTTACGCTATAAAGTATTGCAATTTGCACCGATGCGTATTGACCCTGTTCTTTCGGATGAGTCGCGTCGTCTGAATCTTGCCTTGCCAGCTGATGGCAACCCTAAATCAAAAGTACTAGCCCAGCAGTTATTTGCCCAGTCAGGCTCAGATCCTGTACGCTATATGGCGGCTATTGAACGCTGGATTAATCAAACAGAATTTCGTTATACGTTATCACCGCCACGGCTGAATAATAACCGTATTGACGAGTTTTTATTTGAGACCAAAGCGGGGTTTTGTGAGCATTATTCTTCCAGTTTTACCTTTATGCTGCGCGCCGCTGGCATACCCGCGCGCGTCGTCGCCGGCTATCAAGGTGGTGAGCTGAGCCGCGGTGGTAATGTATGGGAGGTGCGGCAAAAGGATGCACACGCTTGGACGGAGGTTTGGCTTGAGGGTCAAGGCTGGGTACGTGTCGATCCGACTGCTTTTGTCGCGCCTGAGCGTGTCGAGCAAGGGATGGATGCGCTGACGC
The DNA here is from genome assembly GCF_904846615.1 of Psychrobacter sp. JCM 18902. Classification (NCBI taxonomy): domain Bacteria; kingdom Pseudomonadati; phylum Pseudomonadota; class Gammaproteobacteria; order Moraxellales; family Moraxellaceae; genus Psychrobacter; species Psychrobacter sp. JCM 18902. The sequence continues at coordinate 1,999,227 of NZ_CAJHBK010000001.1, read as the reverse complement.
AGGCACAAGGAGCGGCAATGTTCGGCGATGGCGCTAGCGCACAAATCAGCTATCAGCAATATCAAATGCTACAAACCTTACGCCGCCTGTCCGACCAAGCCAGCTATTATTGGCAAAAAGATGTCGTTGGTTACGATCAGGACAAACAAGCTGACTCGCTACTCAAATGGTTTAATATCCGCTCAGTGATGCAACAAATTATTTGGTTGGCAGTTAGTGCTATTACCGTCATGGCTATTTTGGTCTTTGTCATTTGGCAACGCCGCCGCAAGCGCTGGCATCCAGCAGACCAGCCGCTTGCACAGCTATCAAAACGTATTGGCAAAGTGGATAAATCACTTGCTCGTGATGAAAGTGAAGGTCAGTTGGCTTGGCTTGAGCGCTTGGCAATATCGGTTGATGACCGAGAAAATGATTTAAATACTGATATTAACGCTGATACCAATGCTAAAAGTAATAATAAGAGCAGTAAAGTGAGCAAGCTAACAGATAGCGGTGATTCAGAAATCGTGCAAGCAAAAATAATGGAGATGAGGCAGGACTATCGTCAACTGCGTTATGGACGTCTAAGCTCGCTTGAAACCAATGATAGCGAATACCAAACTATCCTGAAACAGCTGAAGAAAGATGCACGTGAATTGTTCTAATGGCTGTTTTGTGAAAGCCTTATTTAGCACATGATAAAATAGCTAATAACAATAAAGGAGGCGACTCTATGGCGATATATGTAGATTTTATGCAGATAGAATTTAAAGGCTATAAGTGGTGCCATATGCTGGCAGATACCCTGCAAGAGTTGCATGACTTTGCTGCGCTGATTGAAGTAGATTCGCGTTTATTCCACCGTCATGCCAGTTATCCGCACTATGATGTGACGGTGCAAATGCGCGAAACGGCGATTGAATATGGGGCTATTCCTGCTGGTCGAAAAAAGATTATCGAATGTGCGAAGAAGTTAAAAGTAGAGTTGCATGAGCAAATCGCACAGTCTGAGGATTACTAATACGTTAATCTTTTAAAGGCATAGAAAAGGTGGGTTATGCTTTTGCATCCCACCTTTTTATATCTTTAGATTTTCACCCAACGCTTATACCCTCTCAAAAAATTAGAGTAGCAAGGAAAACGAGTGCAAGTACTACATCTAGTAGACTAAGCGAGTTTGACGCCGCTAATCGTATTTTTTGGGTTTGGTATTACTTTGCAACTGCTGCTTTACTAACACCATCAAGGGCTTTTGCAATATTCGCCAATTGGGTATCGCAACCTTTTATATTATGGCGGTCTTTGAGATATTCAGGATTGTTGTACGACAACCAAACTTTTTTATCAGCATCTTCACTGATGAGGATTTTTTGTGGTAAGTCGATAGCGACGCTTTGCTCGCAATTCATCAATGGCGTACCCGCTTTTGGATTACCAAACATAATGACTTGGGTTGGTCGTAAGGTTAAATCGACACCTTGTGCATTTTTTTGATGATCGACGCGCGCAAATACTTTCATGCCTTTACTTTCGATAACTGAGACCAGCTTATCAGCAGTATCTTGCACAGAATGATTGCTTTGCAGCGTAACCAAGCCTTTTTCGGCATTGATAGCAGTCATCGTTGCTGGCATTGATGGTGCTTTGTCCGGCGCGTTTAAAATATTTTCAACACTGGCGCAGGAGGATACGGCCAATGCTAGGGCAGCGATAGAGAGAGTCTTAAGCATGAAAAGTCCTTTTATTGTCATTGTTTATTCAGCACATGATGGCTGGCAACATCGAATATTCATTGTGAGCCATAACATTACGCTTCATAGCATTGTGCGTAATAAACCGCGCATAGTAAAGCCTCGCATTACAACACACCTTAAAGAATGCCTAAACCAAAACGCATAGCTAAACCAAATGCTCTGCTAGATAATCGACGAGCAGTCTAATCTTTGGCGATAAATGACGGTTGTGTGGATAAATCGCCCAGATACTTTCCTCAGGTTCTCTATAGTTATCCAATACGCTGACCAGCTCGCCTGATACTAGGTATTTTTGCACATAATAATCAGGTAGCTGCACGATACCCAACCCTTTTAACGCCGCATCCACTAAGCTATGACCGCTGTTGTATTGCACGCTGCCAGAGACGCGTAGATTTGTTTCTTTATCCACATCATTATTTGTGTCTTTATCACTTTCTATAAAGTGCCAATAATCACGCGTGCCAAGTAAGCAGTTATGTTTGTGCAAGTCAGACAACGTGTGCGGCGTGCCGTACTTTTTAAGATAAGCGGGTGCAGCACAGACGAAATTGGTACGACGGCTAAGCTTTTTTGCCATCATCGTCGAATCACTTAATTTGCCGATACGAATCGCTAAATCATAGCCGCCATCAATGAGGTCGATTTTTTGATTGCTCAAAAACGCCGTCACTTCGATATCGCGATATTGCACCATGAAATCATTGACCAGTGGCAATAATTGCTGCTCGCCATAAGTGACAGGGGCAGTCAGTTTAATCCTACCTTGCGGCTTTGATTGTAAATTGCTCACTGCTTGCTCAGCCGCATCCAATCCATCGAGCACACCGCGGCAATGCTGATAAAATATGCGACCTTCTTCAGTCAGCGATACCTTACGCGTCGTGCGATACAGCAGTTTAATATTCAGTCGCTTCTCTAAAGCGCTTATCTGTCGACTGACTTGTGCGGTTGAGATACCCAATTCTTTTGCCGCGCGCGTAAAGCTTTCGTAATCTGCTACATAAACAAATTCGCTAATACCATCCCAGCGCATGATTATTACCACTGTGTAAAAGATATTTGCAAATATAGCACATTGTTATCGCTATAGAAAAAACTATAATAGTCAGTATAAAGCTTTACAGACTGCTACAACTGCCGCTTGCCTCCATTCAACAAGCAAGATAAGCTGAATAGAGGTCTGCGCTTAATAACCCATAAAATGAATTAAAAAGAGAGATAACGATGTCAGATAAATTTATTAAATCAAAAGCCGGCATTGCTTGGGGTCCAAATGAGCCACTATCTATCGAAGAAGTGGATGTGATGCTGCCCCGTAAAGGCGAAGTATTGGTAAAAATCGTGGCAAGCGGCGTCTGTCACACTGACGCTTTTACTTTATCTGGTGAAGACCCAGAAGGCGTGTTCCCAGCGATTTTGGGTCATGAAGGTGGCGGTATCGTTGAGCAAATCGGCGAAGGTGTCACCAGTGTGCAAGTTGGCGATCATGTCATTCCTTTATACACAGCAGAATGTGGCGTCTGTAAAATGTGTACCTCAGGCAAAACCAACTTGTGCTCAGCGGTACGCGAGACCCAAGGTAAAGGCTTAATGCCAGACGGCACCACGCGTTTTTATAAAGATGGTGAGCCTATTTATCATTATATGGGCTGCTCAACCTTCTCTGAATATACCGTGTTGCCTGAGATTTCTTTAGCGAAAGTGAACAAAGAAGCACCACTAGAAGAAGTATGCTTATTAGGTTGCGGCGTCACGACTGGTATGGGTGCAGTGATGAATACGGCCAAGGTAGAAGAGGGTGCGACTGTCGCTATCTTTGGTCTAGGCGGCATTGGTCTATCAGCGGTCATCGGTGCGGCAATGGCAAAAGCCAGTCGTATCATTGCTATTGATATTAACGAGAGCAAATTTGAGCTGGCTAAAAAGCTTGGCGCAACCGATTGCATCAACCCAAAAGACTACGACAAGCCAATTCAAGACGTCATCGTTGAATTGACCGATGGCGGTGTCGATTATTCATTTGAGTGTATCGGTAACGTCGATGTTATGCGTTCAGCGCTTGAGTGCTGCCATAAAGGGTGGGGCGAGTCGGTCATCATTGGTGTCGCTGGTGCTGGACAAGAAATCTCTACTCGCCCATTCCAGTTAGTGACTGGTCGTGTCTGGCGCGGTTCAGCATTTGGCGGCGTAAAAGGTCGCAGTGAATTACCAGGTTATGTTGAGCGTTATTTGGCTGGTGAGATTCCACTACAAGATTTCATTACCCATACCATGCCATTAGAAAATATCAACGAAGCGTTTGATTTGATGCATAAAGGCGAGAGTATCCGTACGGTTATTCATTTTTAAAAATCATTATTAATAATAGTGATTATAGATTTAGCCTTATAAAATAGCAGTATGCTAAACCGAAAATGCCGTCCTTATATAGGGCGGCATTTTTCTGGCATTGGCAATTATTTTTTAGTGGAAAAAATTATTTGTTCGGCAAGCGTGGTTAGATCTGCTGCCATAAAGTCAGGTACTGGAAGGTTTGGCGCTGATAGTAAAGCATTGTGCGGTCGCGTGAGAAACGCCCCTTGGCAGCCAGCCGCTTGAGCGCCTATCGTATCCCAAAGATGACAAGCGACAAGGCATAAATCTGACAACTCAACAGACAATGCGTGAGCGACCATTTGATAAGTCTCAGGCGCAGGCTTGAACTTTGCAACCTGCTCAACACTAAAATGCTGTTCGAAAAAATGGCTGATGCCGGCTTTTTCAAGCGGGGTCGGGGAAGCGCTATTTGCTGAGTTGGTCAACGTTACCAGTCGAAACTCTGCCTCACGCAGCTTGGTTAATGCTGGTACTACATCAGGGTGAGCAGGCATTTTGCTCATACGCTCTTGTAATTCGTCGACATCGCTATCTATCAGCCTGACGTTATGAATATCAGCGGTCATCTGTAAGGCACTGACGCCAAGCTCGCCAAAAGGCGTATAAAGTCCTGATAACGTCATGGTTTGCGAATATAGCACCAATTGCGCAAACCATTCTCTTAGTAGTATTTTATTGCCAAATAGGCGAGCAAATAATGGTTCAAGAATGGTAATGTCGAGTAGCGTCTCATTGACATCAAACACGATAATAGGGAGAGACTTATCAGAGAACATAATAGATCCTTTTTTAAACAGCTAAAGAAACCTTGCCAAAAAACCTCGTCAGGAAAACTAGTCTGGCATGTCAGCCAACTGCTGCAAGATATTTTTGAAATTTTCCACACCTTGTGCACCACTAACCAGATGACGCTTATTAAAAATTACCGCTGGCACGCTTTCAATGCCTTGTTGTTGCCAATGTTGCTCTTCTGCGCGCACCCCTTTAGCGAACCTTTGGTCTGCTAATACGGCTAGTGCCTCGTCACGATCTAGTCCAATCTCTGCTGCGATATCAGCAAGTACCGCATTGTCAGAAATATTGCGACCATTGGTAAAATGAGCGACGAATAACGCCTGCTTTAATTCATGCATGCGACCTTGCTGATCTGCCCAGTGCAGCAATTGATGCAAGTTGAACGTGTTGTGCATACGTGTGTCATCGTTAAAGTTAAACGTAAAGCCAACCTCATTACCTGCTTCCATTAATCGAGCACGGCTAGCATCAGATTCTTGCTTGCTCGACCCATATTTCTCCATAATATGTTCACGCATATTTTGTCCTGCGCTTGGCATATTTGGATTAAGCTCAAACGGATGCCAGTGAATCTCGTGTTCGGTGTTGGTTTGCTTGAGGGCTTCTGCCAGCTGGCGGTAACCAATGACGCACCAAGGACAAACAACGTCTGAGACGATATCTATGCGTAGTGGCTGCTCTGAGGATAATTGCTTTGAATGTTCCATATCTATCTGCCCAATTCAGTATTTATTTTTTATATAAGCTGTCTGTGGTCGACTGCCTTATAAATCAATGCTAATTATCAATACTAATTAACTAATGCTAAGAGAATGAGGGAACAATTACAATATCGTCTAAGTTACTGTTTAATGAGTCTCTGTCTAATAAGTATCTGCTTAAATAACTGTTCAAATGGCGGCTCAAATAACTCAGCGATGCACTGAATTATCAGCAACTTAATAACAAAATAAGTGACTACTTAACCAATCTGTAACGGTCATCAAACGGGTTTTTGCTTAAAGTGGCGGTACTAAAAATCTTGGAGTCATAAATGAAAAATATCACTGAAGCCATGAACTGGCGTTACAGCACCAAAGAGTTTGACGCCAATAAAAAAATATCAGCAGCAGACTTTCAAAGTTTAAAGGATATCCTACGACTTAGCCCATCAAGTACTAATATTCAGCCTTGGCATTTTGTAATCGCTGATGATGAGGCTGGCAAGTCACGTATCGCAAAAGGTACACAAGGGATGTTTGATTTCAACACGGCAAAGGTGAAAGATGCCTCCCACGTCATCATTTTTTGTAGTCGTATCTATGCTGATGATGAATTTTTGCATGAAGTATTGGATAAAGAAGATGCTGATGGTCGCTTCGCAGAACCAAAATTCAAAGAGCAAATGAATCAAGTCCGCAAAATGTTTTTGGACATTCGTCGTTATGAGCAAAAAGACGAGCCACATTGGCTGGTCGAGCAAGTGTACCTAAATATGGGCGCATTATTGCTGGGTGCTGCTACTTTAGGCATTGATGCCGTACCGATGGAAGGTGCTGATCTAAAGGCACTCGATGAAGAGTTTGAGCTACGTAGCAAAGGCTACACAGCCGTTGCCGTTATCTCACTTGGTTATCGTAGTGAAGACGATTTTAATGCCGATTTGCCAAAATCTCGATTGAGTGAAGCGAGAATAATTACTAAAGCATAATGCCCGACTGGTATTTTTAACTGACTATATTAATCGCAAATAGCGTTATAAACGGCATGTTTATAGCGCTATTTTTTTGCTAATAAAATGAGTTTTTGAGTTTCATTTATAAAATTGATAGTGAATAAGCGAGATAAAATAGTTAGGAGTAAAGTTTTCATAGATTAAAAACTACACTGTAATAACTACAAAGTGAAAACAAATCGACATTTCTAATAAGTCATAATAAATCGATTGGCGCGACTTTTAAGAAGCGTTCAACCCTATTTTTTTTGATTATCTGCCAGCGAGAAGCCAGCATGTCTACCTTGAACTTAACCATTAATAAGCAAGATTATCAGCTCGACAATCTTGATTCACGCACGACCTTACTCGATGTCTGTCGCCAGCACCTCAAAATTACGGGGCCTAAAAAAGGCTGTGACCATGGTCAATGCGGCGCTTGTACCATACTTATCAATGGGCGTCGGGTCAATGCCTGTTTGACCTTGGCAGTTATGCACGATGGTGATGACATTACCACGATCGAAGGTATTGGCATGCCCGAATCCTTGTCAGCGTTGCAACAAGCCTTTAAAGATAATGATGCGTTTCAATGTGGTTACTGTACCCCTGGGCAAATTTGTTCAGCAACAGCGCTGATCGATGAAATTAAACAAAACTGGCCCAGTCATGTCACTACAGATTTGCAAAACCCTGATGGATTGCTGGTACAAGAAATCGCTGAGCGTATGAGTGGCAATATTTGCCGCTGTTCTGCTTATCCCAATATTATTAAGGCCATTTCACAAGTTTTAGAAAATGAAATGAATGATTTATCTAAAACTGACGCAGTACAAAAATCAGAGGTGACGGGTATTTGGTCGCCACCACCTAGTGAAGCGCAATTAGGAAGCCAAACGACGAACCATAACACTATAAGTAATACGTCAGGAGGTCGCTCATGAAACGTTTCGAGTATAGCCGTGCTACCGCGCCAGAGCAGGCAGCCCAATCTGCTAGTGTAAAAGACGCCTCATTTATCGCAGGGGGTACCAACCTTTTAGATTTGATGAAGTTAGAGATTGAAACGCCAGTTAAGCTGGTAGATATCACTCGCTTAGCATTAGCTCAAATTGAGAAGACTACAGATGGTGGTCTACGCATCGGTACGCTAGTGACCAATAGCGACTTGGCGGCGCATCCTGAGGTCATTGCCAATTACCCAGTGTTATCACGGGCGATTTTGGCAGGTGCGACGGGACAATTGCGCAATAGAGCGACGACGGGCGGTAATCTATTGCAACGTACGCGTTGTTATTATTTTTATCAGACAGACAGCGCCTGCAATAAACGCAAGCCAGGTTCCGGTTGTCCAGCGATAAATGGTGAAAATCGTACGTTGGCAATTTTGGGTACTAGCGAGTCCTGTATTGCTCAACATCCATCTGATATGGCCGTCGCGATGCGCTTATTAGATGCCACTGTTGAGACGTTAAAAACGGATGGTTCAATGCGTACAATTGCCATCAAAGACTTTTATTGTTTGCCAAAAGACACGCCACATATCGAAAATGTTTTAGAGTCTGGTGAGCTTATCACTCATGTTGTGTTGCCAGCGCCCATCAAAGGCATGCACACTTATGACAAAGTGCGTGATCGCGCGTCCTATGCTTTTGCCTTAGTGTCTTGTGCAGCGATCATAGACGTGACTGATAATGGGCGTTTGGACACAGTGCGCCTAGCATTCGGCGGTATTGGTACTGAACCATGGCGTAACGAATCCGTTGAGGCGTTGTTAATGGGTACTGATGGCAACGAAAATATCATTAAACAAGCAGCGGACTTATTACTGAAAGAGGCTAAAGGTAGTGGTCAAAACGATTTTAAAATACCGCTGACTCGTCGTCTACTCAAACAAGTTATTCAACGCGCATTAGCGGGCAAGGGAGCATAATCATGTCATTATTGGACTCAGTATTTTCGTCAGAACCGACCAAAAAAATGATAATGAATGCGCCTGTCGAATCACTTTTTGATAAAACAGCGAGCAAGTTGGTGGGTAAGCCCATCAACCGTGTTGAAGGGTCATTGAAAGTCAGCGGTCAAGCACCTTATACGGCAGAGATTCATTTAGACAATCAAGCCTATGGTGTCTTGGTGAGCGCAACGATTGCCAAAGGACGGGTCAAGAAAATTGATAGCCGCTCTTTAGAGGGTATTCCTGACATTATTAAAGTGGTGACCGATCCTGAGCATTTTTTACGCAATGCCCAACAGGGCGGTGCAAAAAAAGCCCCTAAGCAAGGCGTCAGTGAGATTTTTTATCATGGTCAGCCGATAGCGGTTGTCATTGCCGAGACGTTTGAGGCGGCGACCGAAGGTGCAAAAGCGCTCAAAGTGACTTATGAGGATGAGACTGAGCAGGCGGCATTGAACTTTACGACAGAGCTGCCAAATGCTCATGATGTTAATGAAAAAAAAGGTTCGGATAAAAATTCAGAAAAGGGTAATCCAGAACAAAGCCTCGCAAATGCTGCAGTAACCCTTGATCGCTTTTATCATACGCCAAGTCAAAACAGCGCAGCGATGGAGCCTCATGCAACGCTTGCTCACTGGGAAGGTGAGAAGCTGATTATGTACTCCTCTAATCAGATGCTGTCCTCGTGCAAAAAGCAAATCGTTGATGCATTGGATTTGGATGCAGATAATGTGCAATTAATCGCTCGTTATGTCGGTGGGGGGTTTGGTAGCAAGCTTGGGATTTCTCCAGAATCGATAGCCGCCGCACTCGCCGCAAAAGAATTGGGTCGTCCCGTGTTAATTACCATGACGCGCCCGCAAGTAATGGAGGCAACGATTAGACGCTCAAACACGCGTCAACGCATTGCTATTGGCTGTAGTGAAGATGGTATTATCGACACCATGATTCATGAGACGGTTTCTAGTAATTTGCCAGGAGAAGCCTTTTTTGAGCCAGCAGCGCTCTCTACGCATTATCTGTATCGCGGTGACAATCGCCGAGTTAATTATCAGCAAGTAGATATGAACCAAGTATTGTCAGGCTCAATGCGTGCCCCCGGTGAAGCAGTGGGGCAGATTGCCCTTGAGTGTGCGATGGATGAATTGGCAGAGCAACTCAACCTAGACCCTGTCGAGCTGCGCCGTCGTAATGAGCCTGAGCAAGATCCTAGTAAAGGTATCCCGTTTTCCACGCGTAAGCTCATCGCTTGTATCGATCAAGCAGCTGAACAGTTTGGCTGGAATCAACGCAATGCTAAGCCTGCCAGTCGCTTAGAAGGTGATTGGTGGATGGGTATGGGTATGGCAGCGGCAGCTCGCGGCAACAGCTTAGCGCCATCAGAAGCACGGGCGACCCTGCAAATAGATAACTCAAAAGCGCTGGGCGTCAAAGCCGTGATTGAGACGGACATGACCGATATCGGTACAGGTTCTTATACCGTATTTACTCAGGTCGCTGCGGATTTATTAGGGCTACCAATAGATCATATTGAAATGAAACTTGGTGATACCAGCTTGCCACCTGCGGTTGGTTCAGGGGGGAGCATGGGCGCTGCCAGTTCAGGCAGTAGTATTTACCTTGCTTGTCAGCAGCTACGTGAGATGATCGCAGAAAAAGTCGGTCTATACCCTGACACCATTCAGCTGGATAACGGTCAAATTAAGCAGATAGGTGAGCATGATGCTAATTTTGTAGAAACAGTGGTAGAAACAGTGGTAGAAACCGTTATAGAAGCAGGAAAAGAAAAAGTAGCAGGTTTGAGCGATAACATCGTAGATAAAATGGCTGATTTAAAAGATAAGTTAGCTGAAATAACTGGAATCTCACTAACTGAATCGAAAGAATATGACTTTAGTAATTTCCAGACTCATTCATTAGCCGATATCGTCGCTCAATATGATGACCAAAAAGTCAGTGCCAAAGGTCAAATTGCACCGGGTAAAAATGCAAAAAGTCATCGCCAAGCGTCATTTGGTGCCAATTTTGCCGAGGTCGCTGTACACCGAGTGACTGGTGAAATACGCGTTAAACGTATGACTGGTGCCTTTGCAGCAGGGCGTATCCTCAATCACAAAACCGCGACCTCACAGTGCTACGGCGGTATGATATTTGGTATTGGTTCTGCATTGATGGAGCAGGTTATTCACGATAAGCGTGACGGTCGGCTATGTAATCATAATCTTGCAGAATACCATGTCCCAGTCAATGCGGATGTTCCTCAGCTTGATGTTATCTTGGTAGAAGAGGACGATCCTTACACCAATCCAATGCATATAAAAGGTATTGGGGAAACGGCGATTGCTGGTGCTGCCGCTGCTATTGCTAATGCCGTGTACAACGCCGTGGGTGTACGAGTTTATAATTTTCCTATTACCCTCGACAAATTACTTTATGAACTACCAGAGTAGGTTTTTAGTCAAATAGATGGACAATATAAACTCGCTAATTGTAGTCGTTAGCGGGTTTTATAAACTGGTTTATAAGTTGGTCATGATGGATATAGACCGTATATAGACATCAATGATAGATAGTATATAAGAGACATTATGAATCAAATTGCTGATATTCTTAAGCTGGCACGCGAGGCTCAGCAACAAAATGTTGACGCGGTATTAGCAACCGTCGTGCGTACCGAAGGGTCAGCCTATCGCCGCGCAGGCGCGATGATGCTCATCTGTGAAGATGGTCGTTCGGTCGGGATGATTAGCGGCGGCTGCTTGGAGCCACATATTATCAAACGTGCTTTCTGGCTCACTCGTAATGGTGCAAACGTGCAAGTTTACCAAACGGGTGACGATATCGAATATGCTGAAAATGGTAATGTGCCAGCAAGCGTATTAGAAGAGGGTTTTGATTTTAATAGAGGCAGTGATAATAAGGGCACAGATCATAAATACGATGAACAAGATATTGATCTGGACGAGTTAAATTTTGGATTAGGCTGTAATGGGCGCGTACATGTGTTGTTTGAAAGGCTAGTGACAGCAATGTCTTTGTTAAATGTCATCAGTCAGGTTCGTCAGTCTCAGCAGCCGGTAACGGTAGCAACTTTAATCCGCTCTACAATCCATTTTAATAACCAAAATAATCCAAACTCTCAACTTCAAATTGGTTTGCGTCTTAACCTAGATAATTATATCAAGTCAGGAAAACTCACCGTTATCGACGCTAATAATTCAGATAAAGTGATATCTAATGCTTCAAGCACAGTTATCCATGCAGTTGAAAGTTTATCCGAATATAAACTGCTCCATAAAAATGCTGAGTACGTCATTGTAAAAGATGTCAATGACAATGACGATTTAGCCACAGAATGGCTGATTCAGCGCCTACAACCACAGATACGTTTGCTGATTTGTGGTGCTGGCAATGATGTGATGCCGCTAGTTACGATGGCAAAGCTGCAAGATTGGCATGTGACAGTGGTAGACAGTCGAGCGCAATATGCCACGCAGCGGCGTTTTCCTCAGGCAGATAGCGTGATGGTACTGGCGTTAGATGATAGTGACACTTTACTAAAACTCAGTAAAAATGCCGCTATTGCTTTAATGTCGCATAGTCTCAGCCAAGACCGTGCTCGCCTTGGCGTATTATTAGAGCATGCTAATCACTATAAATATCTTGGACAACTAGGACCACGCTACCGTACCGAGCGCTTAATCGAAGAAATTAGTACAAGGTTTACAAATCCTGCCAGTTTAAATCTAGGTATCAAAAAACTGCATTATCCGATTGGTTATAAGCTGGGCGGAGATGGTCCTGAAGCCTTAGCACTGGGTATCATGGCGCAAGTCAATGCTGTCGTCCATAATCAAAACCTATCAGCAGAAAACTCAGACACTCATCTGTCAAACACTAACTTTACAACGCTATTTTCTACGCATATTGATTCTATAGAGACGACTGCTACAAGTGCTCGTGCCGCGATAAATTTATCATGAGCAGCGACTCATATCTTTCAATGCCTATTCATCTAAAGCCAACAAATCCTTTAAATCTTTCAAATCATGCAGTGATTATATTAGCCAGTGGACTGAGCCTGCGTTTAGGTCAAGCAAAACAGTTACTGTGTAAAGATGGCGAACCCTTAATTTGCTTCATGACCAAACTCGCACTTTTTACAAAACCACAAGCAATTATTATAGTCATTCCTGATAATCAGCCATTAATAGCCAGTGCGATGAATGAATTGGCTTTTCAGTACTCTATGATTCAAATGGTCGTAAATCCTACGCCTGAAATAGGTATGGCGTATAGTTTGGATTTGGCTATTGAGGCAGTCACGCAGTTGACAAGCTCATTAATCGAGCGCGTCGTCATTATGGGTGTTGATCAAGTTTTACTCGATGAGCAGCACTTAGTAAAACTGCTAGCAGATAAGCGGTCTGTAGTGGCAAGTGCTTATGGTAGCTGGCAGCAGACGTTTCATTTAAATAATATGAATTTAAATGAAACGTCTGCTGCCACTGCATTGAAGCAAAATATTATCGGACTACCTTTAACGATTGATTGTGATTTACTCAGAGAGTGGCAAGCATTGCTGGTAGGCGATAAAGGGCTGCGTTATTTAATTAGAGGTTTGCCGCCCAGTCAGATAAGTACCGTTGTTAATAATCAACTGAGCTATGATATCGATACTCCTGAGCAACTTGCTCATGCCAAGCAAAAAGGCTGGCTGGCTAAATAGTATTAATAGTGTCAATCCATAAGTGATAAAAATGATAAATGTGATAGAAACAGAACGTCTTTATCTCAGGCAATGGCAAGCAAGTGACTTTGCTGTTTTTGCTGAAATAAATGCTGATCCTGAGGTAATGAAGTATTTTCCCAAGTTATTAACGCCTAAAGTAAGTGACATCATCGCTAGTAAATGCCAGCAGCTTATCGCTAATCAAGGATGGGGACTTTGGGCAGTATGTTTAAAAAATAGCACCAAAACATATGATGATTTTATCGGTTTTGTTGGCTTGAATGATACCCACGCAGATATGTCTTTTGCCCCTGCTGTCGAGATTGCATGGCGACTACATAAAGATTATTGGGGACAGGGCTATGCTACAGAGGCAGCACGTGCGGCGCTGAATTTCGCTTTTACTGAGCTGTCGCTCGATGAGGTTGTGTCATTCACAGCGGTTATCAATAAGCGCTCGCAATTGATTATGGAGCGTATTGGCATGATGGATACCCGCGCCAACTTCTACCATCCAGCCCTTGACCCTAACCATCGGCTGGCTGAGCATGTACTGTATAACATGACGCGGCAACAGTGGAACAATCAGTTAGCAGGCTTGTGACCACAAATCAATGCCCACACTCTGATATTAACAGGACTACTCGAAGATATTACTACCGTTATACAACACAAGGTAAGGTTTGCGATATAATTTATTTTCTATTAAATGTAAAATAAGGTCGTCTTATGAATCGTACATTATGGTTAGTCATTGGCATCATTAGTATTCTTGGCGGTATCTTTGCATTTTTTAATCCTCTTAGCGCCACTTTGGCCGCTGAGCAGTTAGCAGGTTTTATCTTCCTTTTAGTGGGTGTTTTACAGTTTATTGCCTTGTTCCGAGCACCTAGTACCACTGGAAAAGTGCTGGCTGCCATCGGCGGTGTACTTGGTGTATTGATTGGTATTGAATTATTACAAGATCCGTTGCAAGGCATATTAACCTTGACCATGGTCATTGCTATTTTATTTATGGCAACAGGTATAGTCAGAGTTGTTGTTGCTTTCGGTCTACGTCGAACAGTGGCTTTTGTTCCAATATTACTCTCAGGGCTGCTCTCGATTATATTGGCTATCATGATATTTACCAGTTATCCACAGTCAGCGACGTATATTCTTGGCATACTGTTAGCCGTCGAGTTGATATCTAACGGCATATCCTTAATTATGTATTCACGTATACAATCAATTGTGGTGCGCAATATATAAGTTTAGTTATATAGTCAGAGCATTTTTAAACCGCTACGGTGTTACCCGCTCTAGATGTACTCAGTATACTATCTGCGGTCGGTCGCCTTGTAGCGATTCTAAAATTCCTTGACTATAGCAACAAACAAAAAAGACGCTGTAAATAGCGTCTTTTTTTTATTTCATAGTTTATTTGAATATCACATCTTAATAATGCGTAAAAGATAAGTGCAATTTGTAATACCTTATCCTTGTATACAAATCGTATTAAATCGGCTACAGCAGAAGATGAAAGAAAAAAAGATATTGAAAGTAAAGCAGATGTGAGAGATTGAAAGAAGTGCGCTTAGTTTGATATAAGCGCACTGGTCAGCAGCGTGTCATATTGATATTTAATGGTATATCAAGTAGTTTGGTTGAATTAGCTAAGAAATCTTAAGCCCGACGTTTTCAATGCCCATACCATCTCAACAAAGGCGCGGCTATTAGTTAAAGGCTCGCCATCGATGATGAGGGCGTAACCTGAACCATCAATCCATAAGAACACAAAGCTGGTCTCAGGAATCAATAAGTCAACTTGTTGAAAAAACGAGATGGCTTGGCTTTCGACCGCCCAGCCGCGTTGTTTTTGGCGAATCATGAAACCTGAAAAGTCAGCAGCTGCAACACTTAGCATGTCCGCTTCTTCTTGGCTGTAACCGATTCGTGCTAGGCAAAACCCTTCATCAGAGCCAATAGCGGCACGGCGTTTACCGGATAAGCTGGCAACCACATAAGGTAAAAACTGGTCCAATGGCAGATTGGGTGCGGGTAACAACAAAGACAGCTTTTCAATCCAGCCGTGTTCTATAAAGCTCTGTAGCCATTCGTCAGAATAACGCTCAAGCCAATCAGCGGCGAGCAACGTCTCCCCATAGGACATTAAGTCTTGTAATGACAGCTGTTCATCAGTGGGCTCACTTTGTGAAAATGCCTCAAAAATACCGGCTGGAGTGAGGGTTAGATACGTTTTATCAGCATTTAAGTAAGAGGACATAGCGGCTACCATTGTGATGAAAGGGTTAAATCGGCGATAAATTAGGTCTTGATGGTCTGATCAAGATGCTGTTGACAGTTGTTCCAGCGCTCATCGAACTGCCAGTCGCTTTTACCCAAGCGAAACCATACTAACGAGAAGGCAAGTCGATCATTGCGAGCGATACAGTGAGCAAAGAATTCGTTTTCGATCTGCTCAATCGTGCCCCAATTCTTATCTTCACGCGCTTGCATGAGCTCAGCGGTGATGTCTTTGGATATTTCTTTGGCGTCATCGCTACTGATAAGCAATCGCTGTTTTTGCTCATTGAGAGACGGCGATATCAGGACACTCCAGCGAGTCGCCAGCATACTATTGCGTTGAATATATCGCTTCTTACTAATACAATCGCGAAACCCTTGCTGGACATGAGGGTACAAGCGATCTTTAATACGCGTAAACAGGTTATTTACATCGTAAGGAATGTCATACCAACAGCCATAAAAAAAGTCTGCGACGGCACCTTGCAGCGGCTCTTTTTCGGTTAAAAGTAATGCGGCATTGATACGTTGTTCATGAAAATGACGGTTATTGGGTGCCAAAAACACTTTACGCGAATATAAACGAAATACTCGGCGCGCTTCCATCTCATTTTCTTTGATAAGGTCTAAATCAGACATAATAGTGTCCTTTAAGTCATAGTGTCTATTGTATGGCTAACAGCTTGTGGCTAATATCGTATGGTCAAAATGATATAGCCACTATTGAGCGACAATAGCCTATGACTTCACTAAGCGAAACGGTGCAACGTGCCAATTAATAATTAATAAGTAATAATTAATCAAGTAAAGTTTGCATCAAATCTATCATAAATTCAGCATCTTCTTCGTCCATGGCTTCAAACCCTTGAGGCATGCCAAGTTCAGCCAATGCTTCTCTACCATCGTCATCATTATGCAAGTTCAGGATCGCATTCATGAATATTTCTGTATCAGGAAAGCCATCTTTAATCAATAATACATGGCTAATATCTGCCAAATCACTTTCGATTAGCACTGACAGCTGAGTTTTGGTCAAGCGTGAAAAGCTATGAAAAATCTCTGCCAAGAAGAAAGCCGCTTGAGCATCACCTTTGATGACTTTACGGGCGGCTGCCTGATAAGTCTCAGTGATATCCCAGTTAAGATCAGACTCTTCTATATCCACAGCTTCTAGCAAGCGTAAGCCAATCAGCTTAACATCACGGTTGTCTGCCATTGCTACGGTCGCACCCGCTTTAATGTCTTCTAAGCGCTTGATATCACTGTTTGCCGCAGCAGCAATGACCATCTCATCCGATTTGCCGATAGGGCGTGCAACAGCGCGATAGCCTTGTTCACGGATCAAAGTAGCTGCATCAAATGGGTTGGCATAGATAACTTGAATGTCACCTGCCTCAATGATTTGCTCTTGTTCAGCATGTGAGGTAGGTATGTTCAGATGCATATTTAGGTTGGCACGTTTTTGAATCAAAATATTAAACATGTGCCAGCCTGCAAAACGCTCAGGAGAAAAATCAGGGGCGATTAACATATTGTGTGTCGTCATGATTTAGCCTTCCTCATTTTGATTCATTTGGGCATACTGAGCCATCGCCGCTTCGATTTTGCTACGTGATGGCTTACGGCGTACCGAGGTATAACCCACTGTTTCGCCGCGACGAATGTTTGGCACAACGGTCGCATAGACCCAATAGTGACTACCATCTTTGCATAAATTCTTAACGTAGCCATGCCATTTTTGCCCAGCCGCGGCGGTATCCCACAAATCTTTATAAGCGGCTTTTGGCATATCAGGGTGGCGCAAAATAGATTGTGGCTGACCAATAAGCTCATCAACGCTGTAGCCACTGATTTCGACAAAAGCATCGTTGACGTGAGTCAGCACACCATCCAAATCGGTACGCGATACAATCAGTTTGCCATCAGGATAAGGGCGTTCAATACCAGTATCATAGACAGTCCGCGATGTACCATCATAATAAGTCAGAGTAATCTGCTCAGAGGGCATATCAGGCTTATGTGCATCAGGGATTGGAGAACCCATCGTAATCTCCTTTATTTATCGTTATATTTATAATGATTAAAAAGCCAATCTGGTATGGTAGTTGTCGATAACATCAGGTTGCCTTTCAGCTCAGTCGTCGTCCCAATATTTATCAGGCCATTATTCCATACAAATAATGTGTGCCATCTTAAATATTTTTTATGAGACAGTCACTTCATTTTGATTTAAAGTCATATTTATCAGTCGTGCTATGTGCTATATGACGTTAAATAATAAAAAATGTGTTATCGACAAAAATCCAAATTTACCAGTTAGATAAGTTTTGCAAGGGCTTCTGAGGCACGCTTGATATCTAAGAATATCAAACCAAGTTTTGCATTCGGTTTTGCCATAATAGTAAGTACCGCTTCATCTCCAGATGAGGTCATAATCACGTAGCCTTTTTCACCTTGAATCATAATACGATCGATACTACCACGTGCCAACTCACGACCTGCGCGGTCACCCAATGACAATAAAGCCGCTGACATAGCGCCAACACGGTCTTCATCAACGCCCGTTGGTAGTGCTGAGGCAATCATCAGACCATCGTTAGAAATAAGGGCAGATGCTTCAACATCGGCTGATGAGCTGTTTAGGTCTTCCAAAATTTGCTGGAATGAATCTGTACGCATATCGCTTTCTCTATGACGGGTTATTCAATTGATAAAATAACAGTTAGTAATGGTGGAGAATAAATGTTGACTAAGTCAGCTATTATAAACCCTTGCTGTTAATATTGATATACATCAGCTCAAGCAAAAAGCCAAGTTTTTGGTTTTTTTATACCGTTTGGTGCTGATTATCGACCTTTCGTCTTTACTTAACGGTTATCAATACACAAATTTCCATTAATATTTGATTTATTTACAGATTAGAAAAACAAAGATTTTTTAGTAATACAGGACTATTTTTAGCACAATCAATGAGATCTGTAAGCTCGTCAGTCGGCATCTCAAGGTGCTATGCAAAGGCGCACGCTAGACTGTGCCAATAAAAATCGCTTATAACTTTTCATGATGGTGATATTTACTAGACTTATACGCCTCAAAAATGATATATATTATGAGATAAAAAATGTTCTTGTCTCTGAATATGGCATCTAGGCATAAATTCAGTCAGCTTTTTTAATCCCACTTGTCTCTACACAAGCCAGCGTGTCGAGGCAATTTCAGTTTTACACCAGTGTCTACAATCCTCTCGTTTGTTGTCATACGATGTGACATCGGTGTAAGTAAGCACGTTCACCATTTTTACCCTAAGGAAAAGATATGAGTATCAGTCAGGCCATCGAAAAAGTCGAAGCGCGTTACGCCCATCAACCTGAATTCGTTCAAGCGGTAAAAGAAGTTGCAATTACGATTGCGCCGTTATACGACGCCCACCCAGAATATGATACTTTTAAAATATTTGAGCGCCTCGTTGAGCCTGACCGCGTTATTGCTTTTCGTATTAACTGGGAAAATGACCAAGGTGAAGTTCAGGTTAACCGCGGCTGGCGTGTCCAGTTCAGCAATGCCCTAGGTCCTTATAAAGGTGGCGTGAGATTTCATCCGACTGTCAACCAATCTGTTTTGAAGTTTTTAGGCTTTGAGCAAATATTCAAAAACGCTTTGACTGGATTGCCAATGGGCGGTGGTAAAGGTGGCTCTGATTTTGATCCCAAAGGCAAAACAGACAGTGAAATCCGCCGTTTTTGCTATGCCTTTATGCGTGAGCTACATCACTATGTGAATAAAGACATCGATGTGCCCGCTGGTGACATTGGCGTGGGTGGGCGTGAAGTCAGCTATATGTTTGCTATGTATAAGAATTTAACGCACGAATACGGCGGGGTTTTGACTGGTAAAGGCGTTGGCTTCGGTGGCAGTTTGATGCGTACTGAGGCGACAGGTTATGGTGCGGTGTATTTCTTAGAAAACATGCTTACGGCGCAAAATGACGATATCAAAGGTAAGAGAGTATTGGTTTCAGGTGCTGGTAACGTCTCATTACATGCTGCTGAAAAAGCCCATATGCTGGGTGGCATCGTCGTCACTGTGTCAGACTCACAAGGGACTTTGTATGATGAAGCGGGTCTGAATCAAGAAAAAATTGATTGGCTCAAGGCGCAAAAAGCAAAAAGCAAACCGTTGGCTGAGTACGTCGATGTTTATGGTGGAGAGTGGTTTGCGAAGCAAAAGCCGTGGCAATTCAAAGGCGATATCGCAATTCCATCAGCAACGCAAAACGAAGTCAATGAAGAAGATGCCAAGCTCATGGTTGAAAATGGCATTACATACGTTGTCGAAGGTGCCAACATGCCATTGACTGCTGAAGCCATCGACTATATTCGTTTGCACCGCGTGCATTATGCCCCAGGTAAAGCCGCCAACGCGGGCGGTGTAGCAGTCTCTGCACTTGAGATGTCACAAAACTCAGTCCGTCAGTATAAGAGCTTTGAGCAAATCGACTTGCGCCTCAAAAATATCATGAGAAATATCCATGACTGTGCAGCTGATGCCTCAGAACAGTATGGTCAAACGGATAATGGCTATATCAACTATATGGCTGGTGCAAATATCGTTGGCTTTAAACGAGTTGCTGATGCATTGGTTGCTTACGGTATTTTAAACTAAGCACTTTTATCATAGCCACCTATTAACGAATAACGCGTCTGTTTTAACGATAGGCGCGTTTTTTATGGATTAACCCTACCGTGAATAGTCAAAGTGGTTTTTATGAAGTGATACGATTGACCTATTGATAATGTGTGTTTTTTAAAAGATAATAATTTTAGAACACTCAATAAGATTAATTTTGTGGAGACCGTTATGAGCAAGATTTTCAAGCCATTTTCGCTAACGACTTTGGGTACTCGTACTGCAGTAGTAGTGGGTGCGGCTATGTTAACTACGACAATCTATGCATCTACGCAGCAACCGCTAGCAAGTGAGGTTCAAGCCGCCAAAGCCAGTAGAATAAGCTTACAACAAGCAATAAATATTGCGGCGAAAAAGTCATCTGGTCTATTGATGAGTGCCAGCTTTGATCACGATGATGATAAAGCGCAAGGCGGTGTGTATGAGATGGAATTTGTAACCAGTAGCCGAAACTATGAAATCAAAATTGACGCCATGAATGGTAGAGTGATCAGTACGGATGTGGAACGATTAGACAGTGATGATCTGGTAGATTATAAGGCACTTAAACAAGCGAAGATTGATGTTAAACAGGCAATGAAAATTGCTGAAAAACAATCGGGCGGCCGTGTTATCGAGATTGAGTTTAAAAACGACCGAGATTATAGTGATCATGCGTCCTATTATGAAGCTGATATCCTCAAAGGTAATAGTATCATTTGGCTAAATGTTGATGCCAATACTGGCAGTGTATTTAACAATAAGTTTAAGAAATAGCTAAGTAAGTAAGTAAGTTAGATAGATAGATAGATAGATAGATATGATAGGTATCGCTAATAGTCGTTTTTCTTGCTACTCAGTTTTTTGAAAATGAGATAGCAAAGCCGTGCATTTATTATTAACAAAGCCCCAACCATTCAATGACTGGGGCTTTTTTAATGTGAGTATTTAGATAAGTTCGCTATACCGTCTCACGCCACTTGCCTTGAACCATAATGCCGTTAATAGGGTTTAGTCCCATCTGATAAGCCAAATCCGCAGGGCGGGCGATATCCCATAGGACTAAATCTGCATCACAGCCAACTTCTATTTTACCTTTATTAGATAGCCCCAGCGCTTGTGCTGCATAAACGGTTGAGCCTGCCAGTACCTCTTCAGTCGTTAAGTAAAATAGCGTACAGCCCATATTCATTGCTAACAGTAGCGATGTCAGCGGTGATGTACCTGGATTACAATCAGTTGAAACTGCCATAGGTACTTGGTGTCTGCGTAATGCCTCAATGGGTGGCAACTTGGTATCCCGCAGGGTATAAAATGCACCGGGCAATAGAACTGCAACGGTATCACTGGCCGCCATTTTTTTGATGTCGTCTTCTGATAAATGCTCTAAATGGTCGCTTGATAGCCCTTTATATTCGGCAACCAAGGCACTGCCACCTATGTCAGATAATTGCTCAGAGTGCAGTTTGACTGGTAGGTTTAATGAGCGTGCCACCTCAAAAACGCGTCTGATTTGCTCAGTGCTAAAGGCAATATTTTCACAAAAGCCGTCGACCGCATCGACCAAGCCCTCTGAATGCAAGATTGGTAGCCACTCGCACACTTGCTCGATATAGTCATCCGAGCGGTCCTGTATGTGAGATTTGTATTCAGGTGGTAGGGCATGCGCTGCTAGATAAGTGGTGCTCACATGGATATTGTGCTTGTCACCAAGCTGGCGAGCAACCGTGAGCATTTTGCGTTCCGTGTCTAAATCTAAGCCGTAGCCCGATTTGATTTCGATACTGGTGACGCCTTCTTTCATAAGTGCTATTAAGCGTTTCTCACTTTGTGCAAATAGCGATTCGATACTGGCAGCGCGGGTAGCAGTGACGGTTGAGACGATACCGCCACCTTGTGCCGCAATGTCTTGATAACTAGCGCCAGTCAAACGTGCCTCAAACTCGTTACTGCGATTGCCACCATAAACGATGTGAGTGTGACAGTCGATAAGTCCAGGAGTTATCCAGCCGCCATGAGCATTTTTTATTTGCCCTGCTGAGTAATGAGACAGGTGATCAGTTATTTGTTTATTAGAGCCAATCCACGCAATTTTGTCATCAATAATACCGATGGCAGCATCTTCCAGTTGCCCGTAAGGCACATGGTCGCTACCATTAAAACCATAATGGGCGGAAAACGTTGCAAGATTGGCATTGATAATGATGTGGTCAAACGATGTCAGGATGTCTTTATCATCTGTAGTATTAATAGATTTGTCGAGTATCTGTGCGCTAGAGTTGTTCATAATAAGCTCCTGCTTAATACTGATAGTCATGTGAATATATAAAATTCATCTTTAAAGTTTTATTCATAAGTCTTTATTTGTAGAGTCAGTAAATGCTGCTCTATAATAGTCGCTAATAGTCTTGCCGCAACTTTACAGCTACGTGCATCAATATCAAAGGTGGGATTAATCTCGGCAATGTCGGCCATTTTTACTTTACCAGAAGATAAAATAAGTTTGACCGCGCGTTCAACGAAACCCAGCTCAATACCAAAGGCTGCAGGTGCGCTCACACCCGGCACCACGCTCGATGGCAAGCAATCCATATCAATGGTTAAATAAACAATATCAACGCTATCGATGAAACTTGCTATTTGAGCAGCAATTTTTTTCCATTTCTTATTGGTGCAATCTTCATCACTGATGATATGCACACCTAATTGCTCAGCACGATCAAAGAGTGCTGCAGTGTTAGAAAACCGGCTAACACCAATACAGCAATAGTTAAATGGCTGACTTTGCTCAGTAAGATGCTTGGCAATTTGACGAAACGGTGTACCAGAGGTCGCCACATCCGACTGACGAATATCAAGATGCGCATCAAAATTAATGATGCCGATGGTCGGTGTGGTACTAATATTGGTAATAATATTGGTATCGGTACTGGTATCACTTGTATTTTCTAATGCCTGCCATAGTCCCAAAAAACTACCATAGGCGATGGCATGACCACCACCAAGACCAATGGGCAAGCCGCCTTGTTTGACGATAGCGCTCACCTTATCCGCATATTCGAGCTGAGCTTGCTCAAGAGTGTGCGCGGCAAAGTCATCATCGTCGTGACAATAGATATCGCCTGCATCACCCAACAATGTCGCCAGTTGATTATCATAGCGTGTTTGCAATGGCGCAATGACCGGCAGTGTCGCAAACGCTCGGCGAATCAGCGGCGGGGCAGCTCGTGCACCCACGCGGCCTTGATTGCGCCTAACCCCTTGATCACATGCAAAGCCAATTAGCCCAATATTTTGATCCTCGTAAGGCTTTGCGAGCTGATACCAGTAGCGGGCACGCGCCGTCTCAAATGGCTCTGCACGGCCTGTCCATAGTGTCATGTCAGCCGCTGTATGACTCACGGTTGTGCTAATTATCGTTATGGCCATTGCTCATTCCTTTCAATTATCTAACGCTTATTTAGGCTCATACCAGTCGCTACGTAATGACTGCCAGTGCTCAGCAAGCGTACCGTCTAATACCAACTGCTTGGCCGCTTCAATATCAGGCGCTAGGTAGCGATCTTTGTCATAGAAAGTCACCTTCTCACGCAGTTTCTGGTGTGCCACTGTTAAAGGCTCTGAAGTCTCTAATCCGCGATGAAAATCAATCCCTTGACCGGCAGCCAATAGCTCAATACCGATAATGGTGGCAGTATTCTGTACCATCTCGTATAGGCGGCGTGCGCAATAGGTCGCCATTGACACATGATCTTCTTGGTTGGCTGAGGTTGGGATACTGTCAACGCTACCCGGATGAGCGATAGATTTGTTCTCCGATGCCAGTGCGGCTGCGGTCACATGAGCAATCATAAAGCCTGAGTTCACCCCAGCATTGTCGACCAAGAACGGCGGCAGACCACCTGATAGCGTCGCATCGATTAGCAAAGCGACACGGCGCTCAGACATAGAGCCAATCTCGGCGATTGCCAAGGCCAGAATATCAGCGGCAAAAGCGACTGGCTCAGCATGGAAGTTACCACCTGAAATAGCGACTGGGCCATCTTCGTTATTGAAAATTAGCGGATTATCGGTTACGGCATTAGATTCAATCAATAGCGTTTTACCTGCTTGGTTGATGATATCAAGACAGGCACCCATGACTTGCGGCTGGCAGCGTAGGCAGTAAGGGTCTTGCACTCGGTCATCCTGCTCGCCGTCATGTGAGGCGCGAATGGCACTGCCTTTGATCAATTGACGGTGTGCTTTGGCGATTTCGATCTGACCGTGATGACCACGCACATCATGAATACGGGCATCAAATGGTGAGTCCGAGCCTTTTGCCGCATCAATCGATAGTGAGCCAACGATAGTCGCGGTTTCAAGCAAATCACGCGCTAAGAAATAACCACGTAATGCTAGCGCAGTTGATACCTGCGTACCGTTGATAAGCGCGAGGCCTTCTTTGGCTGCTAGGGTGATGGGCTCAAGTCCATGCTGGGCTAGCGCGTCTGCTGCGGGCACTTTTTTACCGTCAACAAACACATCGCCTTCACCCATCATTGCAAGCGTCATGTGTGATAAAGGCGCTAAATCACCAGAAGCACCAACTGAGCCTTTAGCCGGAATGTTTGGCGTGATTTGATTATTGATTAAGGCAAGTAAGCTGTCCACTACCTCGCGGCGTACGCCTGATACACCTTGTGCTAGGCTGGCCACTTTCATCACCATAATCAGTCGCACTACGCCGTCTGGTAACGCTTCACCAGTGCCTACTGAGTGAGAAACAATCAGGTTACGTTGAAGTAGCTCAAGCTGATCATCACTGATACGGGTCTTTGCTAACAGGCCAAAACCAGTATTGATTCCATAAGCGCTTTTGTCTCTGGCAATAATCGTACGCACATCTTCGTGTGAGGCATCGATAGCTTTATAAGCACTCTCAGGTAATGTCAATATGACAGGTTGCTCATAGATATCACGTAGCATCTTAAAGCTAAGCTGGCGAGGGTGTAGCGTTAATTGTTTGATATCGTTCATAAGATGATCCTAGTATTGTAAGACACATGGGTTATATTATTTTTGATTCATGCCTTGGTTGAAATGACGTTTTTTAAATGTTTTTAGTTAACATAATACTTGTTATTAAATTTGTTTTTTTAGCCAATCCAGTTGAAGTACATGGCTAGATGTCCGAATGCCGCAGCCAATAAAATACTGAGTACCACGCGCTCAAACCAAATGACGACCATTTTGCCAACGGAGACAGGAATCTCGGTCGCCAGCACACAAGGAATCATGGCTGAGAAGAACAGCACACTACTGATGGAGATTACCCCTGCGACATAACGTGTCAATATATCTGCATCACTTAGTAGTAATGCTGGCAAGAACATCTCAGCCAATCCTGCTGACATCCCTTTAGCCGCGACGAGCGGCTCTGGTAGGCCACCCAGCCAAGTAAATGGATAAAGCAGCAAACCTAACGCATCGAAAACAGGCGTATATTTTGCTAATAGTAATCCTGTTAAGCCGACAGCGATGATAGAAGGCACAATAGCGGCAGCCATCGTTAGACCATCGCGAAAGTTAGACCATAAAATTTGCTTGAGGTCAGTAGCTTGGCGAGATGTGGATAAACCCAAAGCAAATGCTGCTGCCAAACGAGTGCTGCCTTTATGATCTATCGTTGGACGTTCGACGCTATCATCAAACAGACTGATGGGCGGAATACGAGCGGTAATCGCAGTGACAATAAAAGTAATCACTAGCGTAGACCAAAAGAACACATTCCAGAACTCCATCAGACCAAGCGTTTTGGCAACAATGACCATAAATGCCGCTGATACGGTCGAAAAGCCAGTCGCAATGATAATGGCTTCGCGCGCTGAATATTGCTTTTGCAAGTAGACACGATTAGTAATGAGCAGCCCGATAGAGTAGCTACCAACAAAGGATGCGACCGCATCAATCGCTGATGAACCTGGGGTTTTCCAGATAGGTTTCATGATCGGCTGCATGAGCACACCGACCATCTCGAGCAAACCAAAACCCACCAAAAATGCTAAAATTAATGCCCCAAGCGGTACAATCATACCGACTGGTAATGCCAGTTTTTCAAACAAAAACGGCAGCATGTCCTTTTCCATCATAAAGGCAGGCGCTACGTCAGCAACATACATCACTGCCAGTATCAGACCAATGATTTTAAAAGCAGTCATAATCATGTGGGTAATGTTTTTACGCCATGAGCCGTCTATAAATGGCTTGCTTACCCCAAAGATCATCAGTAAAAACAATAACGTCACAGACAATGTATGCTGCTGATTGACCAGATAAGTTGCCCCATGATCGAACAAAATCGTGCTTTTCTCACCAATGGTAAATGGCACAAAAAACATGACCAAACCGATAGCACTAAAGACTATCAGTTGCAGTAACGCTACAGGTTTAGACAGTAGTGATTCAGTTGGTTTCGCTGCTGCATCCTTGAGATTTAGTGTCGTATTTTGCTCAATCACATTATCCTCCTTGATAAAATGTCGATGATATCCTTATGTCAAATAATCACTTATAAGGATAAAGGGTATGCTACTTAATCATCGGCAAATTTAGACCATAATCTTTCGCTGTTTTGATCGCCAGCTCATAGCCTGCATCCGCATGACGCATAACCCCTGAGCCACAATCGTTGACTAGGACTCGTGCCAAGCGTTTGGCTGCAGCATCAGTACCGTCTGCGACGATGACCATACCTGAGTGCTGCGAGTAGCCCATGCCAACGCCGCCGCCATGATGCAGCGATACCCAAGTTGCGCCGCCTGCGACGTTGAGCATACCATTCAATAATGCCCAATCAGATACCGCATCTGAGCCATCTTTCATGCTTTCAGTTTCACGGTTTGGACTGGCAACAGAGCCTGTGTCCAAGTGGTCACGACCAATGACAATAGGGCCTTTTAGCTCGCCGTTTTTGACCATTTCATTGAATGCGAGCCCTGCTTTGTCACGCTCACCTAATCCTAACCAGCAGATACGGGCAGGCAAACCTTGGAATTGAATACGCTCTTTTGCCATATCGAGCCAGCGATGGATATGGGTGTTTTCAGGGAACAGCTCTTTGATTTTTTGATCGGTCTTATAGATATCTTCTGGATCACCTGACAGCGCCACCCAGCGGAAGGGGCCTTTGCCTTGGCAGAACAGCGGACGAATATACGCGGGGACAAAACCTGGGAAATTAAAGGCATCTTTAACGCCTTCATCAAAAGCCACCTGACGAATGTTATTGCCATAATCGGTCGTTGGGATGTCCATTGCCTGCAAGTCTAGCATCGCCTGTACGTGTACGGCACAAGACTGAGCGGCGGCTTTGGTTAATGCTGCATGTTGCTCTGAATCTTCTTGCGCAGCTTTCCATGCTTCTACTGTCCAGCCAACTGGCAAGTAACCATTGATCAAATCATGTGCTGAGGTTTGATCGGTCACTAGATCAGGCTTCATACCGCCAGCATTGGCGCGCTTGACCATCTCTGGCAAGATATCTGCTGCATTACCAAGTAGGGCAATAGAGACCGCTTCACCCGCGTCGGTATGCTGTTTGATGAGCTCATAAGCATGGTCTAAGTCATCGGCTTGCTTGTCGACATAACCAGTACGCAAGCGAAAATCGATACTAGATTGCTGACACTCGATGTTTAATGAAGTCGCACCTGCAAAGGTCGCGGCTAGTGGCTGCGCGCCGCCCATGCCACCAAGACCAGCGGTCAAAATCCAACGACCTGTCCAGCTGCCATCATAATGCTGACGACCTGCTTCCACAAAGGTCTCATATGTCCCTTGCACGATGCCTTGCGTACCGATATAAATCCAGCTACCAGCCGTCATTTGACCATACATCATCAAGTCTTTGCGATCGAGCTCGTTAAAGTGCTCCCACGTGGCCCAGCGTGGTACAAGGTTAGAGTTTGCAATCAATACACGCGGGGCATTTTCGTGCGTTTGAAACACGCCAACTGGCTTGCCTGATTGCACGAGCAACGTCTCATCGTCTTCCAATTCTTTTAATGACGCTAAGATTTGATCATAGCTTTCCCAATTGCGGGCTGCGCGTCCGATACCACCATAGACGACTAAGCTTTTAGGGTTTTCGGCCACATCAGGATGCAAATTGTTTTGCAGCATGCGATAAGGTGCTTCGGTCAGCCAGCTTTTGCAATGTAGGGCGCTGCCCGTGGGCGCAGCGATTTCGCGGCTCTCATCACGACGAGTCAGCTTAGTCTCTTTATTGGTTCCATGGTCAGTAGTCATTATCATATCCTTGTGATATCTGTTAAGACGATAAAGTAATCAAAGTAAGTGTTTTACCGTCAGTCTATAAATTCAGCGAAATATCGATTAGATGACGCAGATTTTTTAGCACTGTCGTAAAGTTGTATATACAAATTATCAAAGATACTTTTTTCATGCAAGCAATTTTTTATAAATGACTCAATTATTTTTGTGAGGGTTTTGGTAGATAGACAGAAGTTAGGGTGTTTTGCCAAGGTTCATGACGTTATCTCGTGATATTATGGCGCTATTATTATTGGTGAAATTAACGGTTAAACACGGACATGACAAAGACGATTCCGGCATATCAGCGGATTAAAAACGCCATATTAGACAATATACACTCGGGCAAATGGCAAGCGGGCAAGGCAATTTCTACAGAAATGGCGTTGGCAAAAGAGTTTAGCGTATCGCGTATGACGGTCAATCGCGCGCTAAAAGAGCTGAGCGAAGAGCGAGTGCTAGAGCGCCGGCAAGGGTCGGGGACGTTTGTCGCCCAGCAGCAGTTCAATCACACTTTTGTAGAAGTGCGTAATATCGCGCAGGATTTAAAATCTGCCAACCGCGATTATCAGGCGCAAGTGGTGAGTAAACGCATACTTACGGCTGCGATGTTGGATGATGAATTACGGCGTAAATTTGATATTGATGAAGTAGCTGTGTCTTCTAACACAACCGTAATGGATGACAGTACTGGCGCAGATAGTAGCAGCGACGTTGCTGTTTTATACGAGGTAAAAATCATTCACTTTGCGGATGGTCAGCCCATACAGTTTGAAGAGCGCTGGGTGGATGCGCAAAAGGTGCCAGAATTTATTGAGCAGGATTTTAGTGTGGTCAACACCAGTGATTATCTCATTGCCAAAAGTCCACTAGAGCGCGGTCGCTATACCATTCGTGCACTGGCGGCACCAGATGAGATAGCCGCGCTACTGCAAATCGCACCGCAATCGCCGACATTGGTATTGCGTCGTCAGACGTATTCAGCAGGTCGAGTATTGACCTTTGTGAAGATGTGGCATGCAGGCGATCGCTATCAATTCTCCGGTGAATTATAGTAGTCTTACGCATGCTCACTGTTTTTGTACGTTTATTCTTTCTGAAGTGCGCTAGTATATGAATAAATGGCTATTTAATTGGCAATAATAACGTTAAGATCTGCCTAAAAAATGTCCAAAAATTCAAAGATAATATAGAAACAGTATTGAAAAATATGCTGAGCATCCTCAAATCGAGCAGCCAAAGCTAAATAATGCGGCGCAAATACTTTATTATAGTATTTGCCTGTGCTGGTCTTATCCTTATTTGTTGCTATGGTTTTATTGGCACGATACCTTTTTGCATTATTCATTCACTCTTATAAGGACGTCTTATGAAACGTCGTACTCTTTTAGCACTTGCCGCCAGTACTATGCTACTTGCCGCTTGTGGTCAGTCTACTACCAATGAAGCAGAAACCAATGCGACAGACAGTGCCGCGACGGGTGGCTCTGATTTGCTGCAACGTATCAATAATGGTGGCACCATCAACGTCGGTACAGAGGGTACTTATCCGCCATTTACCTATCATGATGAGAGTGGCAAGCTAACTGGCTATGATGTCGAAGTGACACGTGCGGTTGCGGATAAACTAGGCGTAGACGTTGAATTTAAAGAGACCCAGTGGGATGCTATGCTGGCAGGTCTTGACTCAAAACGCTTCGACATGGTGGCCAATCAAGTAAGCTTGACCACGCCTGAGCGTTTGGCTAAGTATGACAAAGCCATGCCTTATAGCTGGTCGGGCGCGGTTGTACTAGCACCGACTGATGACAATCGTTATAGCTCGTGGGAAGGTTTAAAAGGTCTGCGTACTGCGCAATCACTGAGCAGCAACTATGGTGAGCTTGCAGAACGCTACGGCGCAGAAATCGTCCCTGTCGATGGTATGGCGCAAGCGATTCAACTGGTTAAGCAAGACCGTGCTGACTTCACGATGAATGATAATCTGGCAGTATTGGATTATCTCAAAAAATTCCCAGATGCAGCACTTGAGATCAAACTGACAGCGCCTGCTAGTGAGCAGACTGGTTCAGGTCTAGTACTCATCAAAGGGGATGACGCTGTGGTGGCAAAACTCAATGAAGCAATGGCCGCATTAGCAGCCGATGGGACGCTGACCAAGCTTAGCGAAGAGTTCTTTGGTGCTGATATAAGTCAACAAAAATAATGCTAGCGTCTATCACGTCAATGCTAGCTGAGTTACTGGCACTACTACCATTCATGGATCCTGCGCGGGCGCAAATTGTCATCAATTCATTTTGGCCAATGCTTAAAGGCGGTATTTATTATTCGATACCGCTGGCGTTGATCTCATTTGCGATTGGTATGGCTATTGCGCTGACAGTAGCGCTGATTCGTATCGTACCGCGTGCTGGCTGGTTCCATGAAATTATATACAGACTTGCGCGTATTTATGTGTCCGCCATTCGCGGGACACCGATGCTGGTTCAGCTATTCATTATTTTCTACGGTTTGCCAAGTATCGGGGTAAAGCTTGATCCTTTTCCCTCAGCGATTATTGCCTTTTCACTCAATATTGGCGCCTATGCGTCAGAAACGGTGCGTGCCTCTATTTTGTCCATTCCAAAAGGACAGTGGGAAGCAGGCTCGACGGTAGGCTTGACGTATCTACAAACCTTTCGTCATGTGATTTTGCCGCAAGCACTTCGGGTGTCAGTACCCCCGTTATCCAATACCTTTATCAGCCTAGTAAAAGACACGTCTTTGGCGTCATTGGTATTGGTAACCGAGCTATTTAAACAGGCGCAAATCATCACGGCACGTAACTATGAATTTATGTTGGTCTACACCGAAGCGGCGATTATTTATTGGGGTATTTGTCTGTTCTTAACCTTTATTCAAGGTAAGCTTGAAACCAGACTTGATCGCTACGTGGCGAAATAAACCCTTGATAATTTGGACAGTATAGGATGGTAATGCCGCGTCGATAAGCGTGTGTTATTAGCAAACAGATATCAGTACAACAGGAAGCTTTATGATTCAAGTCACTAATATTCACAAAGCTTTTGGTGGCAATAAAGTGCTTAAAGGCATCGACTTGACCATCGAAAAAGGCAAGGTAGTGGTGATATTAGGACCGTCAGGGTCTGGTAAAACCACTTTTTTACGCTGCTTGAATGCGCTGGAAATTCCTGATCAAGGCATCATTGCTTTTGATGATGGTAGCTTAACGGTTGATTTCGCTACCAAGCCTAAGAAAAAAACATTGCTGGCGCTGCAGCGTAAATCAGGCATGGTATTTCAGTCTTATAACTTGTTTCCACACAAGACCGCGATTGAGAATTTAATGCTTGGGCCGACGGTAGTGCAAGGGCAAACTAAGGCGCAAGCCCGCGAACAGGCACTGGCATTACTTGATAAAGTAGGCTTATCGGATAAGGCAGATCTGTATCCGTTCCAGCTATCTGGTGGTCAGCAGCAGCGTATCGGCATTGCTCGTGCGCTCGCTATCGAGCCTTCGCTATTATTATTCGATGAGCCGACCTCTGCGCTCGATCCTGAATTGGTACAAGATGTACTGGGCACGATGAAGCAACTGGCATCTGAAGGCTGGACGATGGTCGTTGTGACTCATGAGATTAAATTTGCTCGTGATGTGGCAGATCATGTGGTGTTAATTGAGGATGGTCATGTGGTCGAAGAAGGTAGCGCTAAGCAGATGTTCGAAGTGTCTACTCATCCACGTACGCAGGCCTTTTTGCAGCGTATTGAACAGTAATATCATCAAGACAGTCCAAGTTATTTAGCAACTATCTATGGCATAAATACTTATCTCTTAAGCAAAGTGTCAAGCAGAATAAAGCCCCGACTATATCGATATAGTTGGGGCTTTTTTTCGTTTAATAGCAATGGTACCAAGGCTGTTCAAACTCCTTAAAGAGTACAGACTAAATTCTTTGCCGCCTTTTTAGCCAGCGTGGTACGCGAGTGGCAGTGCCGTTTAATATGGCATTAAATAAAGCTGCCAGTAAGATTAATACCACGCCCACATATTGAATCCAAGATAAGGATTGATGCAGTAATAGTATGGCAAGGGCAATGGCAGTCAATGGCTCAAAAATCGTAAATACTGATGCACGAGTGGCAGGTAGTTTCTCTAATGCTTTCATATAAAGCGCAAAGGGCACGACGGTTCCAATCAAAGACAACCCCAAGGCATAGCCCCAAGTATGTAAGGGTAAGCTCAATAACCGCCCATAGGTTTGATAGGTTTCAGGTAATAATAGCAGTACACCAGCACTGATGATAATAGAGGTAAAAAACACCAAAGGTGCAGGGTGTGCATCGTGCATCGCGCGCTTGCCCAGTACCCCGTATAAGGAGTAACAGACGCCTGCTAGCAGTCCTAATAGGATGCCCCAGTTGACTTGCGCTTGCTCACCCAGCATCGTCAATCCAACACCAAATACCGCCATGAGCGCCAGTAATGCCGACTGGCGAGTGATAGATTCATCAAGCAAGAATGCCGAAAACAATAAACTAAACACAGGTGCAGTATAAAGCAAGGCAACCGCA
The DNA here is from genome assembly GCF_904846615.1 of Psychrobacter sp. JCM 18902. Classification (NCBI taxonomy): domain Bacteria; kingdom Pseudomonadati; phylum Pseudomonadota; class Gammaproteobacteria; order Moraxellales; family Moraxellaceae; genus Psychrobacter; species Psychrobacter sp. JCM 18902. The sequence continues at coordinate 1,966,096 of NZ_CAJHBK010000001.1, read as the reverse complement.
GGCCCAGCACCGACATAGATCACAGCAAAAAAGTAGCATACCGACATACCAAGTACGCCAATCAAAGACTGCAATGCCAGTCCAAGCCACTGCTTTTGACGAAGCTTGATAAGATGCGGCCATAATTTTGGTAGCATGACAAGAATAAGAAAAGCCGCGGTCACGATACGTAAGATCGTAATCTGCCAGCCACTAAAGCCGATTTGATTGAGGTAGGTCGAGAATATCCCCAACGTACCCCAGCAGACAGCGGCTGTGATAATTTGAATGGTGCCTATCCATGACTGCCGTGCTGACATTACGCCCTCGGTATTTGCCATATCACTCTCTATTTTATTTTCTAGAAAATCCAAATAATAAGCTATGTCAGTTTTTTAGTTAAGGGTGTTTTTTTGACTCGTCGCTCATCACTCATTACTGTGCTGAAATAACAAAAGACAACCCGAGTAAGGGCTGTCTTTTGTTTATTTTTTCAATCTATCATTAAAGCGTTAATTAAGTTCGAACACAAGTCAGTTAGACATAAAATTCAATTTATTTGAGTTAGAGGTACGCTTGTTTGTGGCTTATGTCTTTGGCTTATCACCCTTTGGTGTCATATCCCCCAAACTTAAGCATCAAGATTTACACTTGTAGTAAAAAATTCGTCAGCAAGCGTTTGGCACCTTCCGTCGCAAATGACTCTGGGTGAAACTGCACACCTTGAATGGGATAGTCTTTATGCTGTAACCCCATAATCTCCTCACCTGCTAGCGCAGATTCGGTTAGGCTGAACTCAGCATGAGCGTCATTAGCAACGACAGCTGTGACAGCCAAGCAATCTGGTAAGGTGTCTGCTTTTACCATCAATGAGTGGTAGCGCATGATTTCAATCTCTTGTGGCAAGCCTTGATAGACACCCGCGCCATCATGGCGAATGGAGGATACCTTGCCATGCATTGGCACGCTCGCCCGTACCACATCGCCGCCGAACACATGCGCAATCCCTTGCACACCTAAGCAGACACCCAATAGCGGCGTCGTCTTACCCATGACTTCAATTACTTCGGCACAAATACCGAAGTAGGCAGGGTCGTCAGGAGCGCCAGGGCCGGGTGAAATGATAATGCGGTCAAGATTCATTGCCTGTACATCTGCTAACGTTATCTCATTATTACGTTTAACAATGACGTTCGCGGCTTTATCGCCGTCCATCGTCTGCAAAATCTCTCCGATATATTGGTAAAGATTAAAGGTAAAGGAGTCGTAGTTATCTATAATTAAAACATTCATGGGTTATCCACTCTTTGGCAAAATATACACAATTTACGGGTTCATAAAACTGTCTAATACTACTTTCATGGCAGACAATTTACGCTGAATTTCTAGATATTCATCAGCAGGATTGGAGTCATAAACATTACCACCACAGGTCTGCGCATAAGCGGATTCGCCGTTGATGAATAGGCTGCGAATAGGAATGGCAAAAATACAATCACCATTAAAATTAAACGATCCAAGCGCACCACCATAAGCACCGCGACCATCTGGTTCTAGCTCATTGATGACTTTAATCGCTTCAACTTTTGGCGCACCTGACAAAGTACCGGCGGGGAAGTTGCTGGCAAGGGCGCTAAACATATCTTCATTAGGATGCAAGATTCCGACGATCTCAGAAGAGATATGTTGCACATGAGAGAAGCGTTTGATATCCATGAGGCTACGTACTTTTACCGTACCAAATTGTGCCACACGGCCGATATCGTTGCGGTGCAAATCGACTAGCATATTGTGCTCGGCAATCTCTTTGGCATCGTTGAGCAATGCACGGGCAAGCTGTCGGTCTTCGATGACATCGACGCCGCGCTTGGCAGTACCTGCCAATGGATAGGTTTCCATCTCACCTTGGCGCAAGCGAAATAGCAGTTCAGGCGAGGCACCAATGATGCACTGCTGGGTAAATTTCATAAAATACATGTGCGGCGACGGATTGACCGACCGCAATTTTTCATAAATGGGCATTTTATCGCCGGCAATACGGTATTTGGATTTAAAGCCAACCTCACACTGAAAGATACGCCCTGAGATGATGTCTTCTTTGACTTGCATGACGGCTTTAGCGTGCTCTTCTTGGCTCATGCCGTCACCCAAAAATTCAACTGTAGGCGGCTCATAGCTTGGAATTTGCTCATCAAGTAGCGCTTTGATTTGCTCGATGCGATTTTCTTGCTGCGCAGTTGGATAATAAAAGTAGAAAATCTCACCGGTCATCTTATCGAGCGTTAGACCATCCAAATATACGCCAAATTTAAACGGTTCAAAGTCATCGCTCGCTTTAGCATTGAGACTGTGTTCAAAGAAATTGACACTGTCGTAACCCAAATAACCGACAAGACCACCGCTTTGGTCGCGAGCAATGACGTGCTGTGGCGTAATTTTGCGCAGTAGCTCGTAAGGATTATCCGTTTGATAATGACTGGTTTCAGCGGTTTTATTATCAGTAATCGCGAGGGTTGTACGATCGATAGCGGTAATGGTCATCACTGGATCAAAACCAATCGCATGATGACGCGCCATATGTCCATCTTCGCCCAATGATTCGAGCAAATAGCAGGTCTCAAAAGCGCGCTCAATACGTTTGAACAACGCAAAGAAATCAATATCCTGAGTGAGTTTAATGCGCTGTGGTTTACTAGGAATATCAATAGCAGCAGGTTGCTCAGGTTTTGAATTAGGAAAGGTCATAACAATATCCAAATTGGTTCAATGGTTGATCAAATAAAAAGTAAGAGAAATTAAAACTCTAGTTTCTGATTAATTAAGCGGCCTTTTCAGCTGTGTCTTTTATGAATGTTTTCTATGAGTCATGTCTATGAGTCATTAGTAAGGCACTCACATCATGAACTTGCATGGCTTTGGCGCCGCGCGAGACGGTAGCGATACCGACACCTAGCTGCTCGGATATCTCGCGCTGGGTGACACCGCGCTCAAGCAAGTCAAAAATGCGGATACGATTGGCGATTTCCTGCTGCTCTTTTTCCGTTAATAGCGCACTGAATAGCAGGTCGATAGCCGTGCTGTCATGACAACTGGCTAAATGGCTTAATAAGCTGTGATAAGGGTCTGTGCTCATAACATTCATCTTAATGGAAAAGAAAAGGGAAGCTTACTTCGTTTCAGTATTCTAGTACGATAGTACATAAAAGGCAAGTAGCCTATGTAGCTGTTTTGCTACTGCTGTTAAATAGGCACTGTGTTTTGGAAGATGATTATTTATATAGGATGGATCCTACATTTATAAAGATAAAGCCAGCTAATTTTTATTAACTGGCTTTATCTTTATAAATGGCTAACAGCTCGTTTACAGACCCTAATTAAACGGAAGAGTGCTCACTGGCAAGTTCAATTTGCACCTGCCAATCCTCTATATCCAGCTCATAACAGTTTTTGCCTTCGCCATTGATACGATCTATCACCAAAAAATCAGAGTCGCGACCGAGGGCAAGTAACGGATGATGCCAGACATTGGCATCGTATTGCACACCTTGATGAGATTGGACATAAAACACGGTCAAATCATCTGCAGACTGTGGCGGCGCACCAGCAGACGCAACGATGACGATATAATCCTGACCATTCATCGAAAAGAACGCTTGCGTGCCAAACGGATGATATTCCATGACCGATAAGGCAATAGGAAATTCACGCTTTTTGGCGCGGAAGATACTCATGCCGACATCGCCGCCGTCAAGTTTGGCTTTAGCGATGGCGTGATGGCGACAGGCATAGCCTTTATTGATATGGTAGCTATTTTCAGGCGTCTGTGCTTCCTTGTCATAGGGTTCGATTACGGTGCCGTAGGGCGCAAACTCAGCTTTGGTTAAAGGTCTTGCAACGATCGTAGTCTTCATAAGAGTACTCATGACTTTGCCTTACTTTTGGTGATCACTGTTTATAATTGCTATGAGCCACTTTGCCATAAGCCCGTACGCGAATTAAATCAACATCTGGGAATAAATGACATATTCGAATGAACGATTATGCCGCTATATTGCTCATCGTTCTGAATGCTTTGTTGTGCTGATTATTATTGTTATTGCGCAGGGCTTATCGTGCTGGGCGAATAAACGGCATATGACGATTCACGTCTTTATATAGTAAGTATCTAAATGGACCAGGTCCGCCAGCGTAACAAGATTGTGGGCAGAATGCGCGTAGCCACATAAAGTCACCCGCTTCAACTTCTACCCATTCACCATTTAAGTGATAGACCGCTTTACCTTCTAGGACATACAAACCATGTTCCATCACATGCGTTTCATCAAATGGAATCACGCCACCTGGTTGGAAAGTCACGATATTCACATGCATGTCGTGACGCATATCAGACTGCTCGGTAAATCTGGTGGTTGCCCATACGCCATCAGTACCCGGCATCTCAATCGCTTCAACATCGTGATCGCTGGTTACAAAGGCTTCAGGCACTTCAATACCTTCACAGTGTTGATAAGCTTTGCGAATCCAATGGAATTTAACGTGCTTGTCGCTATTGTTTTTTATCGTCCATTTGCAGCCAGGTGGTAAGAATGCATAACCGCCCGCTTCAAGATGATGCGACACGCCTTCGATAGTCATGTCCATTTCACCTTCAACGATGAATATAACACCTTCAGCGTTTGCATCTAGCTCAGGCTTTTCTGAGCCGCCATTAGGCTCAACTTCGACGATATACTGTGAAAAAGTCTCAGAGAAACCTGAAAGTGGGCGTGCAAGCACCCACATGCGCATACCTGTCCAAAACGGCAGATAGCTGATAACAATGTCGGTCAGTACACGTTTGGGAATAATGGCATAAGCTTCGGTGAAGATAGCGCGATCAGATAGTAGCTGTGTTTGCGGAGGTAGTCCGCCAGTTGGTGCGTAATAAGTGCTTTTTGTTGACATTTTTTAATGTTCCTTGATGGTGTTGTGCCGCAATAAATTTGTGTCTAAACGTATGGTTACATCCAGTTCGCAGTGTTATCGGCAGTGGCTGGATGGTTTTTATACCAGTGTTTGGCAATGTCATCACGGCGGCATACCCACACATCGGGCTTGCTGGTGATATATTGCAAAAACTTTTTGAGGGCGATGATGCGACCGGCGCGACCAATGATGCGGCAATGCAAACCGATGGTCAGCATCTTGGGTGTGTGCGCGCCTTCCTCGTATAAGGTATCGAAGCTGTCTTTTAAATATTGATAAAAAGGCTCGGCGTTGGTAAAGCCTGGGCTTGAGGCAAAACGCATGTCATTGGTTTCTAAGGTATAGGGAATGACCAAATGCGGCTTACGAGCGATTTTGTTACCGTCTTCTACTTTGACATTGAGCCAGTAAGGGAGCTCATCCGCGTAAGAGTCTGAGTCATAAATATAGCCACCTTGTTCGGCGACCAACTCACGAGTATTCGGGCTATCTCGTCCCGTGTACCAACCAAGCGGCTGACCACCGATCATGCGCTCGAATATTTCAGTGGCACGGCGCACATGCTCGCGCTCGGTCTCGCGGTACATATTTTGATAAGTAATCCAGCGTAGACCGTGACTGGCGATTTCGTGCCCATCTTCTAATACTCGCTCGATAATATGTGGCGTTTTTTCGGCAGCAGCAGCGCAAGTGAAGGTCGTAATAGGCAAACCGTATTCTTTAAAAGTATCCAATACTCGCCAAACACCCACACGGCTACCATACTCAAATGCCGACTCAATCGACTGATGACGATTGTTAAATTCTGGTGTCCCCAAGACATCAGATAAAAACCGCTCTGATTGACCGTCACCATGAATCACGCTATTTTCTGCGCCTTCTTCGATATTGAGGACGAACTGTACAGCGATTTTAGCGCCGCCTGGCCAGTTGGCTTTTGGCGGCTTATCAGCATAGCCTTTTAAGTCGCGAGGGTAGGCGTCTTGATTGAAATCGCTGATTATTTTTTTACTCATTGTCAATATATCCTAAATATTTTAAAGCAACTTAAGTCAACTAAAGCAAAATAAGGCGTAACTTTGGATCTATATAATATTTATCTGCGACCTTTATCTATAATCCCGATGCGTAAGCCACCATTTGCTGACGTTCTTCATCCGTCAATTTTGTGAGATTACCCAGTGGCATATAGCCTGTTTGTACAGCAGTGACGATTTTTGCTTTATGAGTTTTCATGTCGGTCGGTGTTTGCAAGATGATGCCAGCTGGCGGCGCAGCAAATCCTTGCTGAGTAGGCTGGGCGGCATGGCACGTGCTACAGCGCGTGTGCACGACATCCATAATGGCGTCATCAGCAGAAGCAGCGACTGGCACGACATCGGTAGTGATATTTGCATTTGAGACAGCATCATTGCTTATACTAGAACCGTCGACTGCGCTATCAGTAGTTGTTGGTGGCACACTATTTGGTGTCGCCGTTTCAGCAGCGGCTGCAGCAGTGACAACAGGTAATGGCTCAATTGGTTCTGGGCGCATCCAAATAATTAATAATACGGTTAAGACAGCAGGGATGACCAAATAACGCGGCTTATGATTGTCTAAATGCTTTTGGTTAAAATAGTGACGTACAATAGCCGTGATGATACCCACAAATACCAATACCAACCAGCCGTGAGCATGAGAGTACATCATCGGATAATGATTGCTAATCATGGTAAAGATCAGCGGTAAGGTAAAATAGTTGTTCATCAGCGAGCGATTTTTTGCTTGTAGTGCCAAGTCCGCTACTTCTTTGCCTGGTTTTTCGCCACGCCTCACACATTCTACCAGCGCTCGTTGAGCAGGCATGATGCCAAAGAACACATTACCTGCCATTACCGTACCTAAGATAGCACCGATGTGGATAAACGAAGCACGGTCACTAAATAGCTGGTAAGAACCCCAGCAGGCGATGATTAATAGGATGAAAATAATGGTGCTAAAAATGAAGGAGTTTTTGCCCAAATGGCTGCGGACAATCACTTCATAAATGAAATAGCTGCCGAATAAAAATAACAAACTGGTCGAGATGGCACCGATACTACTACCAAAATCGACTTTGCTTGGATCAATCAAATAGGCAGTCGCATTGGCATAATAGACGATAGAGAGCATCGCCATACCCGTCAGCCAAGTGGTATAAGCTTCCCATTTAAACCAGTGCAGGGTTTTTGGCATCTCTTCGGGCTCAAGCTTGTATTTGGCAATTTCATAAAAGCCGCCACCATGTACCGCCCATAAGTCGCCTGAAATGCCTTTGTCAGCCTTCCACTGTGGTGGTTTACGTAAACTAAGATCTAGCCAAACAAAGTAAAAAGACGCACCAATCCATGCCACGCCAGCGATGACGTGAAACCAGCGAAAAAATAAGTTAAACCAATCGAGATAATAAGCGCCCATGTTGCAAATGTCCTTTTTACAATTTTCTTTTGTTCAGCTTTTTTCAATCTTTCGACGCATTTTGCTATGGCGACGTTCTTTTATGATGTGATTTTATATAGTGATGTCAAAAACTAAGAGCCACGATACGTGCTGTAGCCATGTGCGCTAAGCAGTAGCGGTACATGATAGTGACCGTTATCACTTATCATAAAATCGATGACTACTTGTGGATAAAAAGCCGTGAGATTTTGTGCATCGAAATAAGACTGCGTATCAAAGGTTAAGGTATAACGACCAACATCTAAGTGATATTCAGCAATATCAATCGTTGGGTCAAAAGACCAGCTATCTGGTGCCACGCGTCCATCCGCGTTGGTGACGCCATTGGCTAATAGAGATGCCTCACCAGTTGCGCTTACGCGATCTAGCGTCACGGCAATACCAGCGGCTGGTTTGCCCAAATGGGTATCTAAAATGTGTGATGAGAGAGTACCTGACATAATAATTCCTTTTATATAAATGAGTCAGATGGGCTGAATGCGTTAAGCGTCACTCAGCAGTTTCTGTAAACGTAAGCGGGTGATTTTATTTTGCTCAGCCGCCGCATTGACCAGCTCAGCAGTGCGATCATTGGGCAAGCGTGCTAACAATAAATCGAGCATTTGCTGTGCGCTCTTACCAGTGGCAAATACGATAAAGATAAAGCCAAATTTATCAAGGTAATCTTGATTGCCTTGAGCCAAAGCTTTAATCACATCGTCATTGGCATCATTGGCACCCGACTGCTCATGGGCAGCACTGTCTTGCGTGTTGCGGTATTTTTCTTTTAACGAGTCGACGTTGCCGATTTGTGGATGACCATCAAAAGCCTCTAGTAACTGGGCTTCTGCTGTCTGTGCTTGTTGCCAAGCATCATCACTATGAGCAAGTAATGTAGATATATCAGCGAAAGGACGTTTTTTTTCTAAAGCCTGCGCCCAATAAGTGCTGGTACAGCAGGTCAATAGATGTGAAACTGCTTCAGTTGTTGAGAGCTCATTAAACTGCTGTAAAGATAATTTCACGATGACATCCTTTTCTTTTCTGACAAAAGCGGTGGAGTAACATTTCTCGATAACATCTCATGCTAAAGTAGTATTTATCGAATAATAATTGGTTTACTATGAGCTATTCTGCTTAAACCTGACCATTTGGTCAACTACTTTGTGTAAATATTTTATTTAGACTGGTGATATTTCATAAAAATTAGCATATAAATCCAGTTATTGGCTGGGATATGGCTCTTTATTCATCACAATAATGACAGGTAACATTAATCATGGCTCAACATAACGATATAGAACCACAAGCCGCGTCTGACGCGCCTGTACAGCGCAATCAGCAAGATATCCGCGCCCACAATCAAACCGTCATTTTGGCGGCGGCAGAAGAGGAGTTCGTGCTGCAAGGTTTCCGCGGTGCGACGATGCAAGGTATTGCCGATAGAGCCGAGCTGCCAAAAGCCAACGTGCATTACTACTTTAAGAATAAAAAAAATCTGTACCAAGCCGTGCTGCATTCTATTATTCAAGAGTGGAACGATGGCTTGGTCGCTATGAGTGTCGATAGTGACCCTAAAACGGTCATCGAAAAGTTTGTCCGTACCAAATTGCATCAAGCGTTTGCTCATCCCAATCGCCATAAATTGTTTGCGCTGGAAGTCATCGGTGGTGCTCCTCATCTGCATGAATTTATGTCGGCGACCATGAAAGAGTGGGCGCTAGACAAGGCACAAGTGATGAAAACTTGGCATGAGCAAGGCAAAATTGGCATCGCTGACCCTTTACAGCTATTGATTTTGATTTGGGCAACGACGCAGCGATATGCAGAATTTGAGACAGAAATTGTCGGTTTGATGGAAAAGAGTGAGTACGATCAGCAGGATGAAGCGCGGGCGGCAGACTTTTTAGTGCCGTTTATTTTGCGTGGCTGTGGTCTTGAGTAATGCTTATTTATCATTATTTTACGTCTATAACATGCCATTAATACGAAAGCATTCTGAATGTTTTCGTATTAAGGCGCGCTAAAAGAGTCAATGTGCAGAACCAGAACAGCAATGCTGACTGGTAAAGAATTTGACTATCCTAACGTACGTTTAAGAAGCCTTTTGTCTAAGAGGCTTTAGACCGTCATCCAGATGCTGTTCTACCGTATCAAATTCGACACCGTAGTTTTTGGGCAAAATCATATCAAGAGTAATGGCAACAATACCTGACATAGTAACTGCTGACCCAAAGATATTACGGAAAAGCTGAGGCGCTTGTGCGAATACATCAGGAACAAAAGCCACGCCCATGGACAGACCTAGCGAAGTGGCAATGATTAAGATATTACGATGGGTAAAGTTGACCGTTGATAGGATGCGAATACCAGCAGTCGCTACCGTTGCAAACATCAATAACGTCACACCGCCAACGACTGGTTTTGGCAATTGGGTAAAGATAGCACCCAAAATAGGGAATAGTCCCATAGTGAACAAGATAGCCCCGACATAGAAGCCCACATAGCGACTGGCAATACCAGTCATCTGAATAACGCCGTTGTTTTGGCTAAAAGTCGTTACAGGGAACGTGTTAAACACCGCCGCAATTAATGAGTTGACACCGTCTCCCAATACGCCACCTTTAATACGTTTCTCGTATAGAGGTCCTTTGATGGGTTCGCCCGATATCATCGAAGTCGCCGTCAAATCACCAGAGGTTTCAATACTGGTAATGACATACATAAAGGCGATAGGAATAAAAGCCTGCCAATCAAACCCAAAGCCAAACTTGAATGGCACAGGTAGCGTAAAGATAGGGGCATCAGAGACCAAAGAGAAATCAATACGTCCCATAAGAATGGCTGCGATCAGACCAAGCATCAACCCTATAAAAATAGCACTGGAGCGAATGACTTTATTATTAACAATACTAATCAACACCACACTGACCAAGACCCCGCCACCGAGCAGCAGATTCTGTATACTCCCGAAATCTTCAGCGCCCACGCCGCCTGCCAAATCCGTCAGACCAACCTTGGTTAATGACAGACCGATGGTCACAATCACACAACCCGTCACGATAGGGCTCATCAGAGATTTGAGTTTGGTGATGAATTGGCTTAAGAAAATCTCAACGAAGGCACCAAGAAAGGAGACGCCAAAGATAACAGAGAGAATCTCCTCCGGACTCCCGCCTTTGTTTTTTACCACAAAACCTGCCGCCAATACCGCTGCCAAGAAGCCAAAACTGGTTCCTTGTAACGCCATTAGACCTGAACCTACTGGTCCAACTTTATGCGTCTGAATAAAGGTAGCGACCCCTGATACCATCAATGACATGCTGATGAGATAAGGGATATGTTCCCCCAAACCCAAGACGCCGCCTATGATTAATGAGGGGGTGATGATACCGACAAAGCTGGCAAGTACGTGTTGTACTGCGCCCAAAAAGGCTTTTGTAGGGGTAGGGCGGTCATGCAATCCGTATAGTAAATCGGGGTTCCCTTGAATGTGTTCGCTCATCTTGGCTTCCTCCTAAAGTGACTTTTAGTCCAAGCTCTGTGGAGAGAGCTAAGCACTGTGATGAATTTAGAGATGGATATCGACACACCGTTTATCTTCATATTGCTTAGTTGTCTCACAAAGAGTCGCACTTATCCTTGTGCTAATAAATATCAGCAGCTAGCTATTATTTATCAATATGACTAATAGTCGTAGGTTTAAACCTGACTAATTGGTCAACTATATAAGGGTATAGTGAAAGGGTTGGCTATTGCAACGTTTTTTTTCATGTTGATGGCTTTATTTCTTAAATAATAACAGTCTATTAGACGAACATAGCGCAGCAGATTTGGTTTGCTCGCTATTTCTACTCGTCTAAAAACAGTAAGCAACAAAACGGAATAAGTCAGCCAGATTTAGCGCTATTTTTTAATATTAAATTTCTCGCATTAATTATTGCCAAATTGTTAGTACTTCGTTATTATGCCTCTCACTATTAAAATGCTAATAATTATCATTAACATTGTTATTCGTATGAAAGACTTTGGCTTTGTCAAGACTCCAATCGTCTAAAAAATGGTTTTCAACAATAAGCGGTGCAACTGCCACAAGCTGTGCTCAACAGTAAATAGCTCTTAAAAATTCTAATTTGTGATAGTCAATAAGGTGAGTGTGTTATGCGTGAAGTAAAGTTATCAAAACTATCTAGTCAAATGACGGTATTGTCCATGGGCGTGGCAGCGGTATTATGGTCACAAGCAGTCAGTGCAGCACCTGCAGAAGACATGCCAAGCACCACGTTGCAGACCATTACGGTGACAGCCAATAGCTCAGTACGTGATAAAGTGCAAACCGATTCTGTTTATATAGAAGACTATACGCCAGCGCAGCAAGCCAGCCATTTAAGCGATTTTTTGAATGTCGTTCCTGGGGTTACGGTAGGTGGTACCTCAGCGGTCAATCAGCGTATTCGTATTCGTGGTCTTGAAGACAGCAACCTAAAAGTCACTATCGATGGGGCGCGTCAAGAAGGCAAACTTTTTTATCATATGGGTGACATTACTATTGACCCTGACTTGCTTAAGCAAGCTGATGTCTCAGTCGGTAATAACTCAGTGACGCTAGGAAATGATGCCATTGGCGGGGCGGTGGCCTTTAAAACCGTTGATGCAGTGGATTTGCTGAAACCGGGTCAAAGAATAGGGGCTAAAGTTCACGCAGGCTATGCTAGTAATAATGACGAGCTACTAACGTCAACGACTGTATATGCCGCACCAACGGACAATGTTGACTTACTGGCTTACTATGGCAAGCGCGATAGCGATTCTGGCGAAGATGGTAACGGTCGTGAGCTGTTTGAAGACAGTAAAACTGAAAGCATCTTATTAAAGGCGGGTGCTTATATTGCGAATGACCATCATATTGGCGCAAATTTCAGCCAAACTGAAAAGAAAGGTATTTTCCCATTCCGTCCAGACTTCCCTAGCCGCTCTGAGCCTCCAATTCCGCAACAGGTGAAGCGCGATACTTATGGTATTGATTATAGCTTTAATCCTAGCAACCCACTGATTGATGTAGATACCAACGTGTATCAAACCAAAACCCGCATTTTGCGCGATTCTGATTATATCAATGATCCGGGTTTTGATTTTAACGCTGAAGTTCAAACCACAGGCGCAAAAATCCAAAACACCAGTGACATTGCTACGAATGTTGGCACACACAAGCTTATCTCTGGGATTGAGCACTACAAAAAAGAATCGGAGATGGAGCGCGACTTCGTCAAAGCAGGGTCAGACGAGGCAACCAATACATCAGTATATCTAGAAGACCAATGGAAAAATGGTAAGCTCACTTTAACACCTGGTGTGCGTTATGACCGCTACAAATCTCCTGAGTTTATCTCTGGTGGCAAAACCTATGATAATGTCGTTGGTGCACTTGCCGCAAGCTATGAGATTGCACCATTGACGCAAGTATTTGCCAGCTACACGCAGTTATTTAATGGTCCTGACTTAAGCCAAACCATTTTTAATTCAAATGGTGACAAAACTTACGTTAATAATGACTTAAAAGCAGAAGAAGGGTCTAACGCTGAAGTAGGTATCGTTACAACGTTACGCGATCTAACGGTAGCCGGTGATGCACTACAACTAAGCGGTAAGTACTTTGAAACTGATATCGAAAACTACATCGAATTTGTTCGTTCCGGCGGAACTCGCGTTGGCTTAGACTGTGTCACTGGACAATTAGGTGGTGAATGTCAAGGCGTCATCAATAAAGATGAAGATTTTAAAATTAAAGGGGTTGAGCTCGCTGCCGACTATAAAATGAATAACTTTAGTATGGGTTTGAGCTATTCACGCGCACGCAGCAAAGGTGAAAAAACGGGCTACAGCATTCCTTCAGTGACTGGAAGCAGCTCAGAATCAGGCGATAAATATATGGTCAATCTGGCTTATGCCCCAACAGAGACCACAGATATCGGCTGGCGCAGTACGTATGTTGCTTCAGTGATGCCGAATACGTCTGAAAATGAGATTGAAAAACCAAGCTATAATGTTCATGATATCTTTATGAACTATTCGCCAAAACAAGTTGATGGATTAAAAGCCACGCTTGGCGTTTATAATCTTTTTGATGAAGCTTATGCGAGTCACTCATCTCGTCTAAATCCGATTGATGATGTTGCTACTGATTTTGAGAAAGGTCGTAATATCAAAGCGTCATTGACGTATCAGTTCTAATCTTATTGTCACTTGATGATAGATGAAAGGGCCAGCTGTCTGTATAGGATAGCTGGCTTTTTTATGGTCAGTAAATGATGAAGCATGTGATAGCAATTACAACTTTTTTTAAATACCAATCAAAATAACCAATGAATAAAGAAACGATGAATAAAAAACCAATACTAATGACTTCATTTCCCCCTACGTTGCGTCAGAGCTGTTTATGGATTCATCGTTATACTGGGCTTGCGATGGCCGCCTTTTTGATCATTGCTGGTATTACGGGCACGCTATTGGCGTTTCATGATGAGCTGGATGATGTGTTTAATCACAAGCTGGCAAGTATTGAGGTGCAGCAAACGCCGCCATTGTCGATTGCCGTACTGCATGACAAGGTGATTGCTACTTATCCAAAACAGAGATTTTCGAGCATGCCAACCTCGATAGCACCTGATAGAGCGGCGATATTTTCGGTAGATAGAATGCGTGGTCCTCAAGCAAAATCTCAGCCTAAAGCCCTTTTTCAAGAAGTGTATGTTAACCCCTTTAACGGTGAGATTATCGGTACGCGTGATAAGGATGAATGGGCATGGCGCAATACGATGTACAAGGTATTTTGGTTGCACCGCGATTTATTGATGGGTGATATCGGCAAATTAATACTGGGTATTGTGTCTTTAATCTGGACGATTAATTGTTTCATCGGATTCTATTTAACCTTTCCAAGAGCAGTTAGCGCCAATAAACCTCAACAAGCCGCATTGAGGAAACCATCTGGCAAACCCCGCGCTTCATTTTTTAAGCGCTGGCTACCTACTTGGAAAATTCGCCGAAAAACCAATACTTTTAAGCTCAATTATGACTTACATCATGCGTTTGGCTTATGGCTCTGGCTCATGTTGTTTGTCATTGCGTGGTCGAGTGTTGGTTTTAATTTAAAACCGATATATCAGCCCGTAATGCAAGCGCTGGTAGGGCTTGAAGGTAGAGATGAAGGCAAAGGAGATAAACAAAATAAGCCTGCGATAAATACTGAATCTAGTAGTAATGAGGCGACTATTATTGGCACTAATATGAACAGTACTAATAAGGTAGACAAGGCTCATAGTATTGCTTATTTAAGCAGGCAGGCAGAGATCGCCGCGCAAAAAAATGGCGTCGACGTCCAGCAGCTATTGGGAGTGCGTTGGGTAGAAGAGGACAATCAATGGCAAATGCGCTTTAAAACCAATAAAGATATCGGTAAAAAAGGCGGTGCGTCATCTATCACGGTTGACGCCGCAACAGGCAATGTCGAGCGTGTTCATTTTGGCTATCAAAGCTCATTTGGTAATAAAGCTGATCAATGGATGGCAACGCTACACATGGGTCATATCAGCCATGGCGTAGGTCATTTGTTGTATCAAATATTTTTAGCATTGACGGGGTTAGCCGTGGCGGTATTGTCTGGCACAGGTGTTTATCTGTGGGTCAAAGGGCGTCAAAGTCGGTTAAAGCAAAGGCAAAAATTGACGGTTAAAGACAACTCTTTGAAGCGATTACGCGAAACCAGCCATTAAAGAGCAACTATAAGATATGCTGTACTTAAACCATATCCATAATGATGATTATGCAACCTTCAGAGGTAAAAGTGGTAATGTCAATATTACAGAGTACGGCTATCTTTGATAGTATTTATTAAGATCGCTAACTAAAGCTTTAATTGCAAAAATATACTGTAGGCTATCCCAACGGTAAGGAGCAAGGAGGCAAATAGCTCACCTAGCATGACATTTCTATGCCAGCTATTATTTTCGTCAAAGTTTTTTGTATAATCTACTGCAGCAATATTTTGAGTAAAATCCATCGGAATAACCACCAATCTTAGCACATACAAAGTCATGCCTAACCAAAATAGGGTATCTGCTATCTCTTTATTCACAGCGTAATAAAGGCATAGGCAAAAGCTAATGGTTAAAATTAATAGGGATAAGTTTCTGTAATTTATCCATCGATGATTCAATAAGATTTTATGCATCAACAATTCCTTTTATTGTTTGCAAAGCTCTGTACTTAAACCGCATCGACAATCACTGGGCGACCTTGATGACTGAGCACGCTAACATCGACGTTATACAGATCCTTCATAGTTGCTTGGGTGATGACCTCTGCAGGTTGACCGACAGCCATTACCTGACCCTCTTTCATAGTGACCACGGTATCGGCGAACTGCGCAGCTTGATTGATATCGTGCAGCACGATGACCACGGTTTTTTGCTGGCTATGACTCAATTCGCGCAGCTCACGCATCAGGCGACCAGCATGGTACATATCCAAATTATTCAGCGGCTCATCGAGCAACAAATACGGCGTATCTTGGCAAACAATCATCGCAATTAATACCCGCTGACGCTGACCACCTGATAGTGTCGATAAAAAACGCTCGGCTAATGGCGCAAGCTCAAAACGTTCGATAATTTCTTGCACTTTTTGCTGATCGTCCGCCGTCGGTTGCCCTTGGTGATAAGGATAGCGCCCAAACATCAGCAGCTCATGTACGCGCAGTCGGCCTTGTACTTGGTTGTCTTGTCCAAGCATCGCCACAGTTTTGGACAAGGTTCGCGCATGACAGCTAACAATATCACGTTCCTCATTATCTACAGCGAAACTGACTTGTCCCGACTGTAGCGGTTGCAAGCGCGCCATGACTGAAAACAAGGTAGATTTACCTGCGCCATTGGGACCAATCAGGGCAATCACCTGTGCGCTTGGTAACGACAACGTAATGTTATGAAGAATTTGCTGTTTGCCAATATGGTGCGAGATGTTATTGAGTTTAATCATAGTGGTTCTTATTTTCAAAAGAGATCTAATTTTTCATTACTATATCAATGGTTTTTAGATGATTGGCGACTAGGTCAGTGATTATTAGATAAGCGTGGTATTAACGACGCTGAGTCACAAAAATCAATATTAAGAATACCAAGCCACCCGCCAATTCAATGACGACCGATAGTACCCCTGCCATGCCCAATAGTTGCTCAAATATCGTCTGACCGAGTACCAAGCAAATCATCGCCACCAAACTGACCAATATCAGACGCTCGCTGTGATACATATGCCGAGCGATACGATTGGTTAGCGCACAAACTAACAGACCAAAAAAGGTCACTGGACCGATCAATGAGGTTGCCGTGGCGACCAATACCGCAATGACGGTTAACAGTCCAAATGCTAAGCGTTGATAGTTGATCCCGAGGTTAATGGCTTGTGATTTGCCAAGCATCAATACGTCACATTGATAACGCCAGCGCCAGATAAACAGTGCGCTAATGGCACAGATAACAATGCTGATACCAAGCAGCTGCGGATTGACCGTATTAAATTGCGCGTAACTGGCAGATTGCACGACGACGAAATCATCAGGATTGATCAATCTGGCAATCAGGGCTGATAAGCTACGAAACAATACCCCAAAGATAACGCCGACCAATATTAGTCGTGTCAAATCTTGACTGCTTTTTGAAAACAGCAGCTTAAATAATAATAATGACGCGCCAAACATTAAAACAATTTCAAGGGTGAATTTGGCAAGAGGATTGATACTGGTAAAACTTATTGCACCCAAAAAGAAAACCAACAGGCTTTGTAATAAAACGTATAGCGAGTCAAAACCCAACAGTGATGGCGTCAGGATAGGGTTGTGGGTCAAGGTTTGAAACAATAAGGTCGATACGCCAATCGCATAACCGACGACCATTAACGCCAGTAATTTCTTACCTCGAAGTGGTAGCGCAAAGTCCCAATGGCCGTTGACATTGACTGTCAAAAATAGGATGGTTGAGATCAGCAATATGATAGCGGCTATGGATTTTGGGTGACTGACTATAAATGTCCAGAGTCGCGCAAGACAACTTTGTCCAAAAGTAGTTTTGTCGTTATTTTCTGAAGCACTGTCATCTAGAGTGTTATTGGCTGCGGCGCTAGGCTTAGACGGTGAAAACATGCGTAAATCCTATAGTGCTAGGCTTATCTAATCAGACAAAACAACGATAAAAGAAAGAGAAGAGGCAAAGAGGTTTAATCAGTCATTATGAATAAAAAACTTTATAGCGAGTTATTTTATTGTTCAGCAGGCGCACGTAATAATAGCCATAAAAACAGTACCGTACCGACCACCCCAAAAACCGTCGCCACAGGCACTTCAAATGGATAGCGAATCGAGCGTCCAATAATATCGCACAATAGCACTGCCGAAGCGCCCAATAATGCCACCGCTGGTAAGCTACGGCGCAATTTATCCCCCATCAATCGGCTGACGATATTAGGCACGACCAAACCAATAAAAGGAATCATGCCAACGGTGACAACGACAACCGCACTCATCATCGCCACCATGCCAACGCCAACCCATGTCACTTGTCGTTTGCTGATGCCTAAATTGAGCGCGATATTGTCACCCAAACCGACGATGGTCAGCTTGTCAGCAATGATATACGCCAGCACGCACAATCCGCCCGTCAGCCATAGCAGCTCGTAACGACCTGCTAAGACGCCAGAGAAATCACCAAATTGCCAAACGCTGAGCATCTGTAACGATTCTGTTTGATAGGCGATAAAGGTCGTCACTGCCTCAATGATACCTCCAAAGACGATACCAATTAGCGGGATCATCAAAAAATCCGTTGGCGGAATGCGGTGGATCAGTAGCATAAACAGCATCATACCAAATACCGCTGCGATGGTAGCCACACCCATTTTAACAATGAGCGCACTGGCTGGAAATAGCAGGCTAACCACCAATAATCCCAGTGCGGCGCTTTGAGTTGCACCGACCATTGATGGCTCAACGAAGCGGTTTTTGAGCACCACTTGAATAATCATCCCAGCAACTGCCATGGAAACACCGGTCAAGATAATAGCGATGGTACGCGGTAGGCGGCTGACCAGTAGCAGTGAGCTGTCGGAGTTGGCACTATGGTTGATAAGGCTGTGAAATATACCTGACCACGAAAAATCAGCCACCCCAATTGATAAGCTTAATAACACCAAAAGCCCCATAATAATGAGGCTGCCCGTGTTGATGACCCACGGCGGTATAGAAGCACGGCGATTTTTAGAGCTTAGACCACGGCTTGCGCTTTTTTGCCAACTCGTTGATGCGGCTGGTAAAGTAGGGCGGGCTTTAACGCTGGTCTGCGCACGAGAGGAAAATAATGGCATATCAGCTACTGGCTTAAAGTTAGGGTTGGCAACTGACAGTGATGACAGTTGCCTAAAAACGAATGACGCTTATTTAACATGTTGCTTGTGTAGCATATTGCTTATTTAACGCATTCTTTATTTAGCGTTAGCAAAAGCCTCTTTAATGGTCGTCAAATCCTGCATCCATTGATAATAACCGCCAAAGGCAAGATATGAGTCTGGGCTAAGATAGACCACTTGATTGTTACTCCATGCGTTGGTTTGCGCGACCAGTGGATTGTCCAATACGGCTTTGGCACCAGCACCATCTTCACCAATGGCGGCACTGCGATCGACGACGAATAACCAGTCTGGATTGGTTTTTTGTATGTATTCAAACGAGATTGGCTGGCCGTGGCGCGCATCGGCGATTTGGTCATCTGCCATTGGAATATCAAGTACGGTATGGATAAAACCGTAGCGGGATTTGTCGCCGTAGGCAGATAGCTTATTGCCATTGACCATGACCACTAAGCCTTTACCTTTATCTTTGGTTAATGTTTTAGTCTCATCAATGAGCCCGTCGATATTGCCTTGCAGTTTCGCTGCCTGAGCGCTCTTACCGAACAATGCACCCAAATCATGCAAACGCTGCTTGCTCGATTCATAGATATTTGCGGTATCAATCGTCATGTCGAGCGTTGGCGCAATACTAGACAGCGCATCATATTTTTCTGCCATGCGCGAGCCGACCAAGATAGCTTGCGGCTGCATCGCGTTCAACGCCTCAAGATCTGGCTCAAATACGGTGCCGACAGTTTTTGGTTCAGGCTGTGTCTTAGACTGTAAATTGTTTAATTTTAGACCGCTTGGCATGCCATCGACAGCAACATCAAGCGCGGCCAAATCCTGCATCAACGTCATATCATAGACCACCAACGGCGATGGATTCATTGCCAAGTCGACATTACCTTTTACCGTGTCGACCGTGATCTTTTCAACAGAGACCGCATCGTTATTAGCGACATTCGAGGCATGATCTGCTGTTTGATTTTCAGTCTTAGCGTCCGCCGGCTCGGAGTCGTTAGACTCAGGTGAGCTACAACCTGTCACACTGATCGTAGCAACTAGAGCGGTCACCATAGCAGTCAGTAAAGGGCGTTTGAAAAAAGGAGTAGAGCGGTTAGGCAATAAAATAATAGACATAAATAACTCGGTATATAAGCTGGTTGGACAAAGGATGTATCAAATAATCGGTCATATAAAAGTAAAAAGAACTTCATCGATGTAATGCTTCACACTATAGAATGCTCGACGGTATTACTTTTGACGTTATGATTTTTTATGGGTTTTTTTTACGCTTAGCTATTGAGATGTTCAACATGCCTTAATATCTTGAGATTTTGTAATCTTAAAGATGCGCAGTCGATTAGGGGCTATGATAAATTAATTGAGACTCATTATCAATACAAATGATAATGGTTTTTATTACGTCACTTTATTACATGGGGTTTGACTGCCTTGGCACAATAAGCATGCATAGCGATATTTGAGAAAGGGTGGTCGAATGATTAAGTAGGTTTTGCTTATTAATAACGCTAAATGATTAGCCGATTATTTACTTAATAAGCAAAATTATTATAAATTTATTATTGATAATAATTATCGTTTGCATTATTATCTACGCCATTCTACCTCGGTTAATGAATATTAGGGTGTTATGAGTTCAACGGATTTAGACGCGCCACCACTTAAATTGATACTCGCAGCTATTATTATAGTGGTGGGCTTGCACGTGCTGACGGCAGTCGCATTGGTGGCGATCAAGACGCCTGAGATAAAAGTTGAACCAAAAAAAGACACACCACCTATCGAGATAGAGATGGTGACGTTACCTGTCAAAACAGCCGTCCCTGAAGTAGAAAAAGTTCAGGAAGTAACGCCCAAAAAAGCAGCGCCTAAAACAGAGTCAAAACCTGAACCTAAAAAACCGGCACCGTCAAAACCTAAAGTAGCTCCAGTAGTGAAGGCTAAGCAAAATGCACCAGAAAAGCCAGTGGTAAAAGCCAAAAAGGCTGATATAGCACCTGTCGTAAAAGTAGAAAAAAAGAAGCTTGATATTATTAAAAAAGAGGTGTCGAAAAAGCCAATAGTAGAATCGAAAGTCGATACCTCAATGGCTGATAGTCAACGTGAAGCTGAAGAACGACGTAAAATTCTAGCAGCAGAATCACAAAAGGCCGCTCAAGAAGCCCATGATAGAGCAGTGCAAGACGCTAAGAAAATAGCCGATGCCAAGGCTGCCCGAGAGGCTCAAACCGAAGCGAATGCTAGAAAAGCAGCAGAAGACAAAGCGGCTGAAGATGCCGCGCAAAAAGCAGCAGCCGCTGCAAGTAATGAACCTGTGAGCTTTACTGCTAGTGCTGCAGACTGGGCATCAGCGCCAAACTTTAGCTTTCCTACTCGAGCCGCTCGTAGAGCATCTTCGGGTGATACATTCAAGGTGGTATTGATATTAAGAGTGAATAAGCAGGGCGGTATTGATAGTGCTCGCGTTGCCCAATCTTCAGGCAATTCAATAGTAGATAAAGAGGCGCAGCGTCAAGTAAGCTCTGGAAAATTCAGACCTTTTACTAAAAATGGCGTGCCAGTCGTCGGTAATGTGACATTACCTGTTACTTATAATGTGCCATAAATACATGGTTATTAGTACCAAGCATCGGCGCAATCGCAAATAATCGAACAATGGTAATAAAATACAAAGGAGTCTGACATGGACTTTATGCAATACTGGCAAATCAGCGACATGGTGACAAAAACTTTGTTCTTTTTGTTGCTTGCTTTATCTATTCTTTCTTGGGTGACTGGCATTATTCGTGTGCTACAAAGCCGCAAATTGGCCGCCAATGTTGCAGATGATTTGAGTCAGCAGATTCAAGTAAAACAGGCTGAGATGATAGCAGCAGATGCCACTACTCGCCGTTTGGTTACTGAGCAGGTCTTGCTCAAGCATATTGGTCGTTACCGTTTTGCCAGTGAGCGCGGCTTACCTATTCTTGGGACGACAGCCGCAATTGCGCCATTTATCGGTTTGTTTGGGACGGTATGGGGAATTTTTCATGCGCTACATAACATTGGCATGAGTGGGCAAGCGGGTTTGGGACAAGTGGCAGGGCCAGTCGGTGAGGCACTTATCATGACAGGTTTGGGGATCGCCGTGGCGATTCCAGCCGTGGTGTTTTATAACCTTGCAGTGCGTATCAATCGCCGTGTGATGTATCACGCCAACGATAGAGCGCATGACTTATTAGCACGTTCTGCCGAAATGGTCGTTACCCAGCAGTCGTTAACAGACAGAAAATCGACTGTTACCCAAGATTCGTTAGCAAAGGGTATGCACTCAAACGCAGCAGATGCTCAGCAAGTGACTCATTATCATAGTTCAGCCGCGTCGCAGCCTTAACGATTATCCATTGATGGGACAGTCCGTTAGGCGATAGCCAAGCGAGCTATATTGCGAATAACCAAATGTATTGAGAGTAATTATGGCATTTCAATTGGGTGATGATGACAGTCAAAGTATGAGTGAGATGAACCTCATTCCGCTTATCGACATCATGCTGGTATTGATGATTATATTTCTATTGACGGCGACCGTACTGAATCCGACAGTGCCACTAGAGTTGCCGAAGACCAGTGCTGCGTTAAATGAGGCGCCACCAGAGGCTATTCAAATTAGCATCGATAAAGACGCAGGGATATTTTGGGACAGCGATGCGATTAGCATGGAGGAGTTAGAGGCACGGTTACAACAGCAAAGTGCTGGAGGTAAAGACCCTTCTGTACAATTGCGTGCTGACAAAGACAGTAAGTATGACACGGTCGCTCAAGTGCTAGCCGCTGCCAGTCAAGCAGGACTTACAAAGATAGCCTTTGTCAATGAATAAGGCGAGTCTATAAAAGACGTGATTATCATATGATGTTTGCTAGATAGCCAACCATCAAAAAGGTAGCTAATATAATAATAAAAAAAAATAATAAACTTTTCTCCAGCCTCAATGAGTACTTAAACCTCAAATTAAGTACTCATTGGGGTTTTCTTTTTACCAGCCATAGCCAAAGGGATGATAGCCGTAACCGAAGCGCCCAGGCCCGTAGCCAAACGGATAAGGCGAACGTAGGTAATCGAGATCACGTTGACGGATATAGTAGTAACGTCCTTGCGCGTAAGCTTCTTCTAGCTTTTCGATGCCTTCGAGCGGACAAACGGGCTGCCAGTCGTAGCCTTCGCGACCAAGTTTATAAGCATTGAGCTCGGTGCAGTAGCTTTTGAGCCCTTGCTGTCGCCCTTGCTCCCATTGTATGCGGTTGGGCATAGGACCACCTACCTTTGCGCAGCTATCAGCGTAATGACCGAAATAAGCACCTGAACGCCCTTGTAAGCCATCAGCATAGCCGACTTCTTGCCAGTTGCTTTCCTGACATTGCTGCGGGGTAAGATTTTGTGTCGTTGCACAGCCTGATAGGGTAAATAAGGCAGCGCCTACTAGCGAGAGGGTAAGTCCAGTTTTACTCATGAGTTTATGGACACATTTGCTCGCTAGTGAAGCGGTCGATGAGTTTCGCTTAAGAAGATAATTCATAATAAACCTGCGCGCGTTTAAAATTATGGTTTATCATAGCACTTTTTGATGCTGACAACTTTTTGTATCTCGTTATTATGCTGTTTTTTATTCGAGTTAAGTATTTGATCTATTAGCACATATAGCCAAGCCATCGAGATTAGAAAACGCGAGTGGTTGATGGTTATCAACTCATTATGCTTGATTTTTAACGGTTCGTGCTCATTATAAGCATCTATATAGTAGCCAGTATTCAGATAATCATTTATTAAACAGTCGCTTGTCAGGATGCTACTGGTTAGAAAATTACTGGTTAAAAGTTACGGTTCAAACAATCAATGATTGCTTTTTTATAGTTAACTAGGTAATCGCTATCTTTATAGTAGCGTGTTGTATAAATAGTGGCAGTTTTATTTTTTAGTAGCATTTTCATTTATCCAAAAGGCCGGACCATCATGGGAACATTCATTGGCGTTATCATTGTACTATTTGTATTAGGGAGTATGATGGCGCTCAAACCTAACGGTATCGATCAGCGTTTGGATAAGCTGCGCATGACCGCGCGTCGTTTACAATTGAATCCAAAGCTGGTGAGTTGTCCTGATTGGATCAAAGGTAAAGACAACGAATATGGGCGTGGAATGTTAGGTCAATACTGTTTAGTGTTAGATGATGTGCAGCTGCCGCACACGCGCTATCAAGTGATTGATGGGCAATGGCGACCAGATAGTAGTTTTGTCGATACAACCAAAGATGATGTTAAGCTCACGATTCCAAGTGCGATTCGTGCTAATAACAGCACTAATAATACGATTATCAAGAAAACCAATTTTAGCTTGGATAAAGCACCGCTAGACTTGCCAGTCAGTATTGAGCCGTTTGTTAAAGGTTTACTGACTAAGGCAAATAGTATCGTAATTTATTGGGAAGATATCGCTTATGTGCGTCCTTCATCCAATTCCGCTTATCAGCAAAAATTGATTGAAGCAGATTTGTTGGTGCTCAAAAAACAGCTTGAACAATGGGCGTCAGAGATGCAAAAGCGCCTATAAAACGGCTACAAGGTAGAAAATCATTTTTTAATCTCCATTTATAAGCAATATGCAAGCACTTTTGGCAAACTCTCAGTCATTTACAGTTGACAGTGTAATGCTTAGCAGTGTAACGTCTTTATAACTGACTCTTTATCTTATGGTTATTGTTTGTTTTATAAACGTTTTTTTAAGCAGCTGTTACTATAATGATTCACCGCGCTACTATAACTCACAATTATAAATTGCCATGCTGCTGTATTTATTCTTACTTTTAATTTACTCATATAATAATGGTGTCGTCACATATGGCAAAAACCGCAACCAAAAAAAGTCCAGCGCCCGCTGCTGGTAATCCCAAAGGCAGTCCAAAGGGCAAGTCTTTGGTGATTGTAGAATCACCTGCCAAGGCAAAAACAATCAATAAATACCTTGGCGATGACTTTATCGTACGCTCAAGTATCGGTCATGTCCGTGATCTACCAGTTGGCGCAAGCAAAAGTGCAAAAAAACCAACAACGACCAAAAAAGATGACAGTCTAAGCAAAGAAGAAAAAACCCAGCAAGCCTTGGTACGGCGCATGGGCGTCGATCCAGAACATGACTGGGCAGCAGTTTATGAAGTATTACCAAATAAAACTAAGGTTATCAAAGAGCTGAAAGCTTTAGCTAAAGACGCTGACAAAATCTATCTGGCAACGGATATGGATAGAGAAGGGGAAGCGATTGCGTGGCATCTTAAAGAAGTCATCGGCGGCGCTGATAGTAAGTATGAGCGTGTGGTTTTTAACGAGATTACCAAATCAGCCATTCAAAATGCCTTTAAGCAGCCCTCCAAACTTGATATCGATCGTGTCAATGCCCAACAAGCGCGTCGCTTTTTAGACCGTGTCGTTGGCTTTATGGTATCGCCGCTGCTGTGGCAAAAGGTTGCTCGCGGTCTCTCTGCAGGTCGCGTTCAGTCCGTTGCTATGCGTCTGGTCGTAGAAAGAGAACATGAAATTCGCGCCTTTATACCAGAAGAGTATTGGCAAATTCATGCCGATACTCACGTTGCCAGTAGCAAAAAGGACGCTGAGCAAATTGCGATTCGCTTAGAGGCGACCAAGCAAGGCGGCAAAACGCTTAAGCTTGTCAATAAAGAGCAGACTGATAAAGTCTTAGCAGTGCTTAACTCAAGCGACTTTATCGTCAAAGAGCGTGAAGAGAAGCCAACGCAATCGCGTCCGAGTGCGCCGTTTATCACCTCGACATTGCAGCAAGCAGCCAGCACACGATTGGGCTTTTCAGTTAAAAAGACCATGATTTTGGCGCAGCGCTTATACGAATCGGGTCATATTACTTATATGCGTACCGACTCGACTTTCTTATCTGGTGATGCACTTGCTGCGGTACGTGGCTATATCGAAGACAGCTATGGCGCAAAATACGTACCCGAAAAGCCAAATTTCTACGGCAACAAACAAGGCGCACAAGAGGCGCATGAGGCGATTCGTCCCTCTAACGTCAATATGAAGTCAACGCAGCTTAAAGGGGTTGAGCGTGATGCCATCCGCCTGTACGAGCTGATTTGGCGGCAGTTTGTCGCTTGTCAGATGCTGCCAGCAAAATACTTGTCAGTGAATCTATTCGTCGCTGCCAATGATGTCGAGTTAAAAGCACGTGGTCGTACGTTAGTATTTGATGGTTATACCAAGGTTATGCCACCAGCGAAGACTGACGATACCTTATTACCAGATGTGAAAAAAGGCGATAAATTAATACTAGATAAGCTCGATCCGAGTCAGCATTTCACCAAGCCGCCACCGCGCTATACCGAGGCAAGTTTGGTGAAAGAACTTGAGAAAAAGGGCATCGGTCGTCCATCAACTTATGCGTCTATCATCTCGACCATTCAAGATCGCGGCTATGTGAAGCTTGAGAACAAGCGCCTGTTTGCTGAAAAAATGGGTGATATCGTTACCGACAGACTAACCGCAAGCTTCCCAGATTTGATGGATTATACCTTTACCGCCGCGCTAGAGGACAAGCTTGACCATGTGGCAGAAGGTGATACAGATTGGAAAGATGTCCTTGATAATTTCTATGGCGACTTCAAAAAGACCCTAGATCGTGCCAAAGAAAAAGACGGCATGCGTCCAAATGATCCAACTGACGTACCAGACGTGCATTGCGATCTTTGCGATCGTCCAATGCAATTACGTACTGGCTCAACGGGTGTATTCTTAGGGTGTACTGGCTATAATTTACCGCCAAAAGAGCGCTGTAAAGGCACTAAGAACTTAATGCCCGTCGAAGCTTTTGCCAATCTTGATGAGGCAGAAGGTGATGATGAAGCGGCAGAAGTTCGCGATTTGATGGAGAAAAAGCGTTGCCCGAAATGTAGCACGGCAATGAATGGTTATATCGTCGATGGCGGTCTGAAACTGCATGTGTGTGGTAACAATCCTGATTGTGATGGTTATGTCTTAGAAGAAGGCAAATTCGAAGTGCCTGGCTCTGATTCTCCAACCATTGACTGTAATAAGTGCGATGGACAAATGGAGCTAAAGACGGGACGTTTTGGTCCTTACTTCGCTTGTCAGCAATGTGATAACACCCGTAAAGTGTTAAAAACAGGCGAAGCCGCACCGCCGCGTATGGATCCCATTCATCTGCCAGAGCTGAAATCAACCAAGCACGATGATTACTTTATCTTGCGTGAAGGGGCAGCTGGGATGTTCTTGGCAGCGTCTAAATTCCCGAAAGTACGCGAGACACGCGCACCAAAGCTGGCTGAGCTACGCGAAATCAAAGATAAAATGGAAGATAAATTCCAGTATTTGTTTGAAGGTCCAGATGAAGATCCAGATGGTAATCCAACCATCTTACGCTGGTCACGTAAAAAGAAAGAGCAATATATCGGCTCTGAGAAAAACGGTAAGGCCACACGTTGGGGTGTGTATTGGCGTAATGGCAAGTGGGTAGAGGAATAAGTCTCCTTTACTTTTTACCTTGGTGATTGATTGTTAATATATGAGCTTTTGTATCATCAATATTGTTTTCAGCTATAAATTTTTAAACAATAAAAAACCTCTTAGATTCTAAGAGGTTTTTTTGTGCTATTCATATA
The DNA here is from genome assembly GCF_904846615.1 of Psychrobacter sp. JCM 18902. Taxonomy (NCBI): domain Bacteria; kingdom Pseudomonadati; phylum Pseudomonadota; class Gammaproteobacteria; order Moraxellales; family Moraxellaceae; genus Psychrobacter; species Psychrobacter sp. JCM 18902. Next base: position 1,938,551 of record NZ_CAJHBK010000001.1, on the reverse strand, counting down.
TGTGATATCAATAACAGCTAAGTTCAGATGCTATTAGTTCTTTTCGATGATACCGCAAGCAACGCGGTCGCCTGCATTACCAGCTGGTTGGCTAGTATAGTCATCAGCACCGCTATGCACGATAAAGGCTAAACGATTAACGCTATATTTACCAGCATCAGCGACAGAGATTTTTTTATTCACATAGTTAATAGTAGCCACGCCATCTGCATTGGCAGTCAGGTTAGGCAAGTCGCCAGCATGACCATTCATATCATCAGGATTAGAATGAGGCTTATTGTCTGGATTAAAGTGACCACCTGCCGCTTTACCCATATCAGCACAGCTACCCGTTTCATGGATATGTAGTGAGACTGTCTTGCCCGGCTGCAAATTCATCAGCTTACCGTAGACTTGTACGCCGCCATCAACTGGACGTAGGAATACTTGCCCCACTTCATTTTTATTACCAGCGACTGCATTGATAGTAGATTTTAAGGCAGGTTGGCTAAGTGGATTGCCAGTTTGCATTTGACCTTCGACCGTTTGGCAGCCCGTCATTACTAACGCTGAACCACATAATAGGGCACTTGCAAGCATTGTCTTATTCATTATTATCTCCAATTATTTTTGATACTTAGTTATTTTTGATAAAAAGCTAACTCTTAAAGGTTTATAGATAAATACCTTTTGATTTCTATAAACATTCGTTAATGTCGTCATCAGTATAGCTAAGGATTAGATATAGTTATTCATCAAATGCGCAACAATCGGTTAATAAATGTAAGTATCGTATGGGTTTGAAAATTGTTTACGGTATTTTCTTTACTTCGTTTTGCCATACTAAAGTTTCGCCTGATTCTAACTTTTGAGTAAGGAGACAGCTGGATTCAGAATTATCGGAAGGATTAGATACTCTCTGCGTATCAAGATTGATCAGTGTTAACTGACTAGAACTATAAAGCATTAGGCGGCTAAGACTTGATTCAATATCATCAATGTCATCACCACACCCTACCATCGTTGAAGGGTTGCCACCAATTAGCAACGTTTGATTAGTAGATAAAGCATAAGACCCACCAGCCCCATTGCATCCGACAGAAAACCCAACACCTTGGCTAAAACTACTTTGCTGAGGATTGCTATAATCATGTGAACCAAGTCTGTAGTTTGCAGTAATAGGTACATCTGGACGATTAAATTTATTAATAGTTTTATTGGTATCGTCAGTTGCACTAATAAGACGCCATTGGTATCGCTCTAATAATTCATTGATAAGCGGTATGCCCGCCACAGGATATTCAGGCTTGGGCGTACCCGAAAAAATCAGTGTTTTTCCTTTATTGGTTTTTAGAGCCAGCTGTTTTAAGGTCTTGTTAGAACTCTGTGCAGAGTTTGCTAGTACTGGATCAAATCTGAAAGCTGTATCTGAATAGGGTATAAAAACACTATTTACGACATTTCCTGTTTTGATTGTGTTTTTATTACTCAAATTTTCGATAATTGAATGATTTACTGTGGTGCAGTTATCAGATGGTTCGCTGATATTGATTTGCCCGTAAGGGTAAGGTAATGGTAACCACATATCAAAAGAAAGTTGGTGACGCTGACAGCCTTCTGTAAATGTTAAAAGGCTTGGATGTACCTCCATTATCAAAGGCAGCTTTTGGTTAAAAGCCTTGATTCGACCCTTATCATCGCTAACATGGGTTAATTGCCACTCATATTTTGTGGTGGTTTGAAACAGTCTGGATTCGAGCGTGGTCGCTGACCAGTTTTTATCGTCGATAACGATCCTAGTTTGTGCTGAATGATTAAGACTGTTGCTTTGGCAGCCTAACAAAGCGAGGGGTAGTAATGTGCTTATTACAATTAGAGGTATCCTTAAATGATTTAACATTGTACTTTCCTAATAAATAAACATTTGTCTAAAATATAGCATAAGGTATTATTAAGAGCTTTCTTTATTATGGCCAAAAAAAGCCGCCCATCGTTATGATGAGCGGCTTTTTGATTTATAAGACTGGATTAATAACTACTCAGATTAATTATGCAGCGCTTTCCCTGCAGTTTTATCGACCATTACTTTCGCAGGCTTAAGCGGAACTGGCATACTGACCAAGGCAACCTTCAATATCTCATCAATCGTTGCCACTGGCTGAATAGTCAGACCGGCTTTGACGTTATCAGGGATATCAGCTAAGTCACGCTCATTAGTCGCTGGAATCAACACATGCTTGATACCACCGCGATGGGCGGCCAATAGCTTCTCTTTTAGACCACCGATACGCAGGATTTTACCGCGCAGTGTAATCTCACCTGTCATCGCAATATCTGGGCGAATGGCAATACCCGTTAAGGCAGAAACCAGCGCTGTGGTTAGCGCCCCACCAGCCGATGGGCCATCTTTCGGGGTCGCACCTTCTGGCATATGGACGTGGACATCAGTGGTTTTAAAGGTCTCGTAATCAATGCCTAAGCTATCACCGCGAGCACGTACCACGCTCATGGCAGCGCGAATCGACTCTTTCATCACGTCGCCGAGTGAACCTGTAAAGCTAAGCTCACCTTTACCTTTCATCGCCACCGCTTCGATGGTCAATAACTCACCACCGACCTGTGTCCATGCAAGACCAGTGATACGACCAATCTCAGGCTCTTCTTCAGCCAGACCGTAGTCATACTGATGGACACCAAGATAATCATCGATGTTTTTATCATCGACCACAATTAGCTGACGTTCCGCTTTTTTCGGAGCACGTGCGCCATGGGTTTCAACCGAACCGCGAACGACTTTACGGCAGATTTTATTGACTTCACGCTCAAGGTTACGCACACCGGCTTCACGGGTATAGCTACGCACGATGCTATGCAATGCCGCCTCAACAATCTCAATTTCACCTTCTTTGAGACCGTTGTTTTTAATCGCTTTTGGCACGAGATATTTCTGCGCGATGTTGACCTTTTCTTCTTCGGTATAACCCGGTAGACGAATGACTTCCATACGGTCAAGCAGGGCAGGCGGAATATCCATACTGTTCGCAGTACAGATAAACATCACTTGCGACAAATCTAAGTCCATGTCTAAATAATGGTCGTTAAACGTGTCGTTCTGTGAGGGATCTAACACTTCAAGCAACGCTGATGCTGGATCACCGCGGAAGTCTTGCGCCATTTTATCGATTTCATCTAATAAGAATAGCGGGTTTTTAACTTCGACTTTAGCCAGTGATTGGACAATTTTACCCGGCATCGCGCCGATATAAGTACGGCGATGACCACGGATTTCCGCTTCATCACGCACGCCGCCAAGCGCCATACGTACAAATTTACGGCCGGTCGCCCGAGCAATCGACTCGCCTAATGAGGTTTTACCAACACCTGGAGGACCGACTAAACAAAGAATCGGACCACGGAGTTTTTTCACTCGTGACTGTACGGCGAGGTATTCTAAGATGCGATCTTTCACATCTTGCAAGCCGTAATGATCTTCGTCCAATACCGTTTTTGCTTTGTCTAAATTAATCGAAACTTTGGTCGTCGCATTCCACGGCGTATCCAAAATCCATTCAATATAGTTGCGTACGACTGACGACTCACTCGAGGCAGGTGGCATCATTTTGAGCTTTTTCAGCTCTTGATCCGCTTTTTTACGCACATCTTCTGGCAAGTCAGCATATTCTAGACGCTGCTCTAGCTCAGCCACATCATCTTCGCCATCGAACGCACCGTCATTCATATCTGACAGCTCATTTTTAATGGCTTTCATCTTCTCGTTTAAGAAGTATTCGCGTTGATTGTCTTCCATTTGCTGACGGACGGCTTCTTGGATATCTTGCTCGATATTTTGTTCAGCACTCTGCTTAACCAAATATTCGGTTAAGGTATTGATATGGGTTTTAAGGTCATCATTTTCTAAGAATGATTGCTTAATATCTAAATCCATCGACACACGGGTCGAGATGAAATAAACCAGCTCAAGCAAGTCATCGATACGTTTTGCCACACGAGTCAGTTCGCGAGCATTACGCAGACGCGCATCGGCATAGCTTTCAAACAATGTGGTTAATGCTTGAATCGTGTTTTTCTGCTGGCTCTCATCCATACTGACATCAAGGTCAGCACGCTCAAAGCTTGCCATCAATAATGTGTCGTGATTTTCTATAGTATCAACGTGCGCACGATATTGACCTTCGATCAATACTTTGATGCAGTTCTCATCACTGTCATGCGGCATGGTACTGACGATGCGGCAAACCGTACCGTATTGATACAAGTTATCTTGATCGATGTCTTCAGTCAGTGAGTCTTTTTGTGCCACGACCAAGACTTTATTGCCATACTCAGCCTGTGCCAACTCAACGGCCTTTACCGATGGCTCACGACCGACGAACAAGGCAATCTGCATGTGCGGATAAACGACAACATCGCGCAATGCCAGTAGTGGTAAATAGTTTTCTGTACCGTCACCTTTTATACTATCGTCTTTTGCGTCATCGTCTTCAATAGTGTTGTCCTTGTCATCACTATTTTTGCTATCACCATCTTCAACGCGATCAGCTGTTACAGCTACATCACCTGTCGTATCGTCAGGCGCGTTGTCTCGCTCTTGATCATCAGCAATAGTAGATGAAACGTCGACATCGATGTCGATATTGTCTTGGGCAATTTTATGTTCACTCATATATTCTTCCTCGTTCACCAGACTTGTAAAGTCAAGTTCGTGGTTCATGTTTAGATAAATGGTGCTCACCGATAAAATTGCAAGGCTTGTGGGCAAAGTCACACGCTTATCTGCGCAAAATAGTTATATCTATCTAAAGACTGCGAGTCATATTGTTATTTATAATTTTAAATATTAGCTGAAATTTAATATATACAGAGCATGGATAAGAAGTGCGTAGCTAACACCTATTGGGTTCTGTGCGTAGGATTTGTGTGCAAAATAAGGTAAACTGACGCGCGTCTTAAACGGTGGTTTTAGCGTCAAGCGGTTTAGAGGCGAGGGTGATATCCATCATCCATGAGATATTAATAGGTCTTAATCAGACAGAATAAGAGGCAATATATGACCATCAATGCGGTACTGCTGGCAGTCGTCATCATGCTAGGGCTGTCTTTGGCGCGTGTACACGTGGTACTCAGCTTATTAATCGGTGCGCTGGCAGGTGGACTCATCGCTGGTTTGGGTATGACCGATACTTTGAATGCCTTTCAAGAAGGTATCCGAAATGGCGCACAAATTGCACTGTCCTATGCGCTGCTTGGGGCTTTTGCAGTGGCGATTGCGCATTCAGGATTGCCACAGTCACTGGCAGGGGCGGTGATCAAACGCATTGATGCGGGTGGTACGAGTGGAATGATTAAATACATGCTGTTTGCAGGCTTAATCACCATGAGCTGCTTTAGCCAAAACTTAATCCCTATTCATATTGCCTTTATTCCATTGCTAGTACCGCCATTATTACTCGCCTTCAATCGCATGCACATCGATAGACGTTTAATTGCTTGTCTACTGACTTTTGGTCTTGTGACTACTTACATGTTTATTCCGTATGGCTTTGGCGATATTTATCTCAATCAAATCATGCTGAAAAACGTCGGTGAAGCAGGTGTCGATATCAGTAACATCTCAGTCACCAAAGCCATGGCAATTCCAGCTTTGGGTATGTTCGTAGGCTTGCTCGTCGCCGTATTTATCAGCTACCGTAAACCGCGCCAGTATCAGCAGCTAGCACTTGATAAAGCTGCGCATGATGAGGTATTAGAGGGTGACGCGTTAAGCAAAACCGCAGCTAGTGCGCAAACACAAAGCAAGATGAAAACGTTGGTGGCGCTTGCCGCGATTGTGACGGCATTTGTGGTGCAGATGTATACCGACTCACTTTTGCTTGGTTCAATGTTTGGCTTTGGCGTCTTTATGGCAACGGGCGTCGTTAAATGGAGTGAAGCCGATACGGTCTTTAATGACGGTATCAAATTGATGGCGATGATTGGCTTTATTATGATTACCGCGCAAGGCTTTGCCGAAGTCATGAAAGCAACCGAACAAATTCAACCATTGGTTGATGGTGCTGCGTCTTTATTCGCAGGTAATAAAGCGATAGCTGCATTTATTATGCTGTTAATTGGTTTAATTGTGACCATGGGTATTGGTTCGTCATTCTCAACCATTCCTATTTTGGCCGCGATTTATGTGCCGCTATGTATCTCGTTAGGGTTTTCTCCATTGGCAACCGTGGCGATTATTGGTACGGCTGGCGCGTTGGGCGATGCAGGTTCTCCAGCATCAGATTCGACTCTCGGACCCACTTCTGGTCTAAACATCGACGGTCAGCATGACCATATCAAGGACAGTGTAGTGCCGACATTCTTGCATTACAACATTCCATTATTGGTATTTGGTTGGATTGCAGCGATGGTGTTGTAGGCTATCAAAGTTAAGTAGAGATTGGTGTAGGCTGGGTTTTTAACCCAGCTTTAAAATATCAATTACCTTGTTATTAAACTGATTCTATACGAAAAAATCGCCTTAAAACAAATAAACAGACCTGCCAAAAGCAAAGCAATAAAAATAGTAAAGAGGAAAAAAACGTCCAAAAAATCATCCCACCTAATGACGGCGGTGCATGCATCGCCATCATACCGGAACCAAATAAAAATAAAATGCTAGTCCCCAGCATAGTGAAAAACTTCCAGCGACTATCCATATATACATCCATAGTCACCAGTAAGCTTAAATGAAACAGCATTCCTATTATTAATATAACGACTAATTCTATAGGATAGGGATGCGGAAGAGGAATATTCTGAACGTGAAGTAAATAGGGGTCTGTGCTAAAACCTAAAGTGATAATAAGACCGACGAAAATGATCCACAAGATAGCAAAAACTACCCTTAGTGGTTTTGAGCGAAAGTAGCTCATTGTTGTCTTTGCAAATCCTCTATGGGTCTTTATTGTCATTTTCAAAATCTTTAATCTCACCATTCAGACTATTCAAAAACTCATCGCTTTGCGCCAGCAGTTTATTCAGACGCTCTTCATTGACTAGCCGTGTCATCTCCTCAGAGCTAAAAGGTTGCTCTTGACTATAGTAACGCAACTCTCTAGCGTCCTCGTTACCTAACGTTTGCAAATACTCATCTACATTATCAGCGCTAGAGTTAGTATCCATCGCTTGCTTATCATCTTTCATCAAAACCACCTTATGCCGCTTGGGGTAATTAAGCCATCTAGTGGCACATCCCACGGTTGCCGCTGTAATTGTTCGACCACTTGGAAATCATAACACCAGCCTATCTTTAACGGTTTTTTTGCCCCTGATCGATAGCTGTTACCAAGCGTCGTATCATAAAAGCCGCCACCCATGCCCATACGATTGCCGTTGAGATCTACTGCTACGAGCGGACAGATAATAACATCCAATTCTCGCGCCCAAAGTAGACGGCGATGATGGTTTTGTTTCATGCCTAACCGATGTATACGTGTCGGTATGTTGAGTAGCTTCGAATGATAAATGGGTACGAAGCGTAAATGTTTATCATCGTTGCCATTGATGGCATGACCAAGCGAACCGACGACAGGTAAGTAAGGCAAATAGCCTAAGCGTTGACACCAATCTAAAATTGGCTGAGTAGGTAGCTCGCCAAAGCCATCGTAATACAAACCAATACGCGCACGCGGTGCTAAGCGCTGTTGCAACTTAACTAAATGCAAACTTGCCATGCGAGCGTATTGTCTGCGCTCGCCATATGTTAATTGACGACGCTGGCGGGTAAATTGCCGTCTCGGCGGATTGCTAACGGTAGATGTCTGAAACTCAGAATGTTTTAACTCAGGATGCATAGATGGACTATCTCATAATGTATTAAATTGATGATGGCTGTTGCTTTTAGAGAGCTGCAATGGCTATTTGTGAATATTCAACACGGTCTAGTCATGCTATCATAACGCCACTTTACCGCGTATTTTCCTTTATGTGCAGCGTGTGTTGCACTTTTTTCGAAGCAGCTATACAACAAACCATCAAAGAGGGTAGTTATGTCGACACAGAATCAGGCAACTCGTACCGAAAAAGATACCATGGGCAACGTGGAAGTCCCAGCTGACGCTTATTGGGGTGCGCAAACCCAGCGTAGCCGTGAAAACTTCAAAATCGGTGGCGAGACTTTGCCGCGTCCAATGATTGAAGCAATGGCACTGGTCAAAAAAGCCGCTGCAATTACTAATGCGAGCCTTGAGCGTATTGAAGGCGATAAGCGCGACCTAATCGTACAAGCAGCTGACGAAATCATCAATGGTGGCCTAATCGATCAGTTCCCATTGGTTGTATGGCAGACGGGTTCTGGTACGCAGTCAAACATGAACATGAACGAAGTGTTGGCCAACCGTGCCAACGAAATTGCTGGTTCTGAGCGCGGCAGCTACACGCCGATTCACCCAAATGACCATGTCAATCATGCTCAATCTACCAACGACAGCTTCCCAACGGCGATTCGTGTTGCCGCTGCTCGTGAAATCAACAGCCTGCTTATCCCAGCGGTAAAAGTACTACGTGATACCTTGGCTGCTAAAGCGAAAGAATTTGATAGCATTGTTAAAATTGGTCGTACGCATTTGCAAGACGCAACGCCTTTGACATTAGGTCAAGAATTTAGCGGCTATGTAAGCCAACTGGATCATTCACTGGTGCGTATTGATAACGCTTTACAAGGTCTATATGAATTGCCATTAGGTGGTACGGCAGTTGGTACGGGTTTAAATGCTCATCCTGATTATGCGGTAAAATCAGCTGAGCAATTATCAACATTGACTGGTCTACCGTTTGTCACGTCACCGAATAAATTTGAAGCATTAGCCGCTCGTGATGCCGAAGTATTTGCGTCAGGCGCACTAAAAACGCTAGCCGCTAGCTTAAACAAAATCGCTAACGACGTACGCTGGTTGGCATCTGGTCCTCGTTGTGGTCTGGGCGAATTGACGATTCCTGAGAACGAGCCAGGCTCTTCTATCATGCCGGGTAAAGTAAACCCAACTCAGTCAGAAGCATTGACGATGGTTGTTGCTCAAGTCATGGGTAACGATGTGACGATCAGCATGGCTGGCGCATCAGGTAACTTTGAGCTAAACGTGTATAAGCCAGTGATCGCGTTTAACCTATTGCAATCTATCAAACTATTGGGTGATGGCTGTAACAGCTTCAATGAAAATTGTGCCGTTGGTATTGAGCCAGTAAAAGACAAAATTGATGATTTCTTACACAACTCATTGATGCTAGTGACTGCATTGAACCGTCATGTTGGTTATGAGAATGCTGCGAAAATCGCTAAAACTGCGTATAAAGAAAACAAAACGTTGAAGCAAGTTGCGGTTGAGCTAGAGCTGTTAACTGAAGCGCAGTTTGATGAGTGGGTTATCCCTGCTGATATGGTAAATCCTAAGTAAGCAGTAGACCAAATAATGACCTGCTACGGCGTCAGACTCGCTTAATGTACGACAAGTACAATTTGCACTAGTCTTTCTGGTAGCAGTATCATATTTGTTCCACTGCGAATTTAGTAAAAAAAGACCTTGTCATCCTTTGTAAACGGATGTTCAGGGTCTTTTTTTGTCTATTAATTGAAGTACCTACATCGAGCGAAACAATGTCTTACTCTCAAACAACAAGCCAACTAATATTTATAACGAGTGAAACTAAAACTTTGGTTAGAATAGGCACATAGGTAAGTGATGACGAAAAATAATTTTTAAATCATCATAGTAAATCAACACATGCACAATAAGAGCGAACGATTAGACTAACTAAAAATAGTTCGCCGCTAACGTCCCTGTTTGTATTCTCTTATCTATGACCATTCTAATTATATCATTGAGGTAATTTATGAAAAAGTTAACGACCGCTCTATCATCAGCTGGTATTTTGATGGCAATGTTAGGTTCTGGTTCTACCATGGCTTACTCGGACCAAGTAATGGAACCAAGCGAAAGCTATGACACCGCTGTTAAAATTAGACAAGTCAACTATACTTGCCAAAGCAACAAGAAAGTAAGCGTGACTTATGGCTTTAATAAAGAGTATTTACCGACCTTTGCAGAAGCCAATCTGAACGGCAAAAAAAGATTTTTACCGATTAACTTAGGTCGTTCTGACAATGTTGGTACCGTGTTTGGTGATGAAGACAACTTTAGTATCATGACGGGCGCATTGCGTTTAAATAACTATCATAAATCATCGGCTAATATACAAAACGCTAAGAGTGAAATCCTTTATAAAGGTTGTAATGTTGCTTCTATCAAAAAGCTTAAAGGCTAGTTTCTAGTAGACTTATAGATTTAGAGAAATTAAAAAGACCTTGCCACATTACGCGGCAAAGTCTTTTTTATATCAAAACTCTAAGCTTGATTAAAATTTATAAAGCAAACCAAGCGTCGAGGTTGACTCAGTACGCGAGTCAACCATTGGGCTATCGTATTGCTCATTTGGCAGATAGCTTAAGCTTTGATTGGCAAACAATGCCCAGCGTTCATTGAAATCATAGTTGGCACTAATATTAACGTAAGGATTCAAGCTCGAATTAGACTTATAAGCGGCGACGCCTGTTTCCGCTGACTCTTTTTCACTGACGCCATAATAGTATTCATTATAGTCAGCATCGTTGTATTCAAAACCAATGCTTGGATAGACTGTTAGCTTGTCTTTTGTAATTCTAGCAAGATAGGTCAAGCGGGCAGTATTACCACCGCTACGGTCTAAAACATCAGTCGCGATTTGAGCACGGAAACCACCGACGGGCGTGCGGCGCAAATAAGTTAGACCAGCAGCGACTGATGCTTCACGCTCATCAAGACCTTGTAATGCGCCTCTAGCATCATCAGGATCGAAATCGTTGCCAGCGAGCTGAGCATAAGCCGACAGCTGATTTTTGCCATCATTAATAATATAAGCACCCGCTTGAGCGCCGCGCACATAGAATCTATTGTTGTCATAAAACGCGCCCGGCAACACACGTACATCGAGGCTTTCTTCCATATCGTAGGCTGAGTTGACGGCTATGACGTTGACACCCACGCTTAATACAGCGTCTTGGTCAGTAGGTAAGTTGTCCTTAAAAAGTGCAGCATTGGACATACTGGCGAAACTAAATAACGCGGTAGCCGTTAATGCGCTAAGCATGACGCGCGTAGAAATATGAGGTAGCGCTACAGGTTTAAACATAATAAAGTCTCGTGAATGGATGAAATAATTGGGGGCAATTGTGTATAGTCAAGGAATTTTAGAATCGCTACAAGGTGACCGACCGCAGATAGTAAACTGAGTACATCTAGGGCGGGTAACACCGTAGCGGTTTAAAAGTGCTGTGACTTATAGCAAGAAGCGAGTAAGAAAAACCTAACCAGTAAGCTGTTATCATGAACTATTTAGCAATGATAAATAACTATGAAGGTTTACTCAATGGTTTTTAATACTTGTAATATTTGATCATGAATATCTTGCCACCACCAAATAAAGCCAATGCTAATCAGTAGCATCATTAGCCATGGTAGTAATTGCCAAATAAGGATAGATTTGGTCGGTGTTTCTTGTTCACTAAGGTGGCTGTGATTAGCATGAGTATTTAAGTGTGAGTTTACAGCAGAGTCGGGGTGGAAACTGCTGTTATTGTCAAAATCAGCATTATTAAAGTGCTCGTTATTAGCAGAAGAATCAGTATCGCTGCTTGCTGGAAAATTGATATAAGTCGTTCGATAACGGTCTTCATAAGCAGCTGAATTATGCATATTCTGTAAGGCTATTGTCATACGCTGACGGTAGGCGATTGCGAATGCCAGTGCAATCACTAAGCCAGTCAACGCGCCGCCAATATGCCCCGCATTATCAATACCCGGTACGGCAAAACCATAAACAAGGTTGATGCCCATGATAAATATCAAGCTCTTAAGATTGAGCACCATACCATTGACCGATATTTTAAACAGTGCGGCTATTAATAGTGCTGCGCCGATACCCATGATGCCACCTGACGCCCCAGCCGATAGACCCGATTGACCAGTTCCTTCTACAATACTGTGCCACGTGACATAGTTATTCAGTAAGTTGCCCCCGATCGCCGCCAGTAAAAACAATGCCAAAAACTTGGCTGAGCCAAACATCGGCTCGGCAATCTGCCCAAAGAAATACATAGCAAATCCATTAAACAATAAATGCATTAAGCCGATGTGTAAAAAGGCACTGCTGACCAAGCGCCACGGCTCATCACCCATGGTAAATGGCAATGCATTGGCACCCCATTTTAAGAGCGCCTCAGTCGATGGATTATTGGCATCGACGCCTGTCAGTACTTGCATGATGAATAACCCAATAAAGCTGGCTAGTAACAGCGTGGTGACAGGGGCTGTTTTTAATAATTGTTGAATGGTCATAAAGGTGAGATATCATTAGAATGTTGTAAATAGAGTATAAAGGGTATGGTCAAATAATGTCATACATCTGCATGACATTATGATTTGATGAGTAGTACTCTTAAACGATTAGCACTCTTAAAGGATTAGTGCCCTTAATAGTGGATCGTTTTAACGACCGTTTTAATGACATGTTTAACGATTAGCAACTTTGAGGTTCTCATAAGTGCCCTTTACCAATATATCAGTGGTAACCTTATTGATATCAGTATGACCACAGAATGCCATCGATAGATCGCATTCTTTATGAATGATTTCCAGCGCACGGCGCACGCCATCTTCGCCATAAGCGCCCAATCCATACAGAAAGGAGCGACCAATCATCGTGCCTTTTGCACCCAATGCGCGCGCTTTTAGTACATCCTGACCCGAGCGAATGCCGCTGTCTAACCACACCTCGATATCGCTATTTTCAGCATGCACCGCTTGTACGATATCGGATAGGGCAGAAATGGAAGAAAGGGCGCCATCTAATTGACGACCACCGTGGTTTGAGACGACCAGTGCATCGGCGCCGCTACGAGCAGCCATAATGGCATCTTCAGGTTCCATGATACCTTTAATAATTAATTTGCCACCCCACATATCTTTGATGCGCGCCACGTCATCCCAGCTCAAGCGCGGATCAAATTGCTCTTCCGTCCAAGCGGTGAGAGAAGATAAGTCGTCCACTCCTTTTGCATGACCGACGATATTGCCAAAGCTATGACGTTTGGTGCCCAGCATATTCATACACCACTGCGGCTTGGTCATCAGGTTGACGATATTGGCAAGTGTGGGTCTAGGCGGTGCAGACAAGCCATTTTTGATGTCCTTATGGCGCTGTCCCAGCACTTGTAAATCCGCGGTAAGAATCAACGCCGAACAATTGGCATCTTTCGCCCGCTGAATCAAATTGGCAACGTATTCGTGGTCACGCATCACATATAGCTGAAACCAAAACGGCTTGCTAGTATGGGTGGCGATATCTTCGATAGAGCAGATACTCATGGTCGATAGCGAAAACGGCACGCCGAATTTTTCTGCTGCCCGCGCTGCATGAATCTCGCCATCCGCCCACATCATACCGGTAAAGCCAGTGGGCGCGATGGCGACGGGCATTTTTACTTCTTCACCAATCATCTGGGTTGCCAGACTGCGATTGTCCATATCTACCAATACCCGCTGGCGTAACTTGATACGGTCAAAGTCGGTTTCATTGCTACGATAAGTCGTCTCAGTCCATGAGCCTGAATCGACATAATCATAAAACATACGCGGTACTTTACGTTCGGCAACGCGGCGCAGGTCTTCAATTTCAGTAATTTTGCTCAAATTTTTCATTATGTTCTCACTACATCGTTTTTTATTGTCGGCTTGCTATGATTGCATGAAAAGTTGCTGTAAATCTATGACTGAAAATGGATAGTTTAATCGTGTTGATGGTGTCAAAATCACCGGAATAGTGGTGGCAAATTCCATCATCAATGGTTCATCGAAATGAGCGATATCGACCTGTTGATAGGCAATCGGCTGTACGGCTTGAAATTGAATCAGCACTTGCTTCGCGATGTCGCACAAATGACAGCCAGACGTTCCAAGTAGCCACCATTTATCGCTATTTTCAGCATCCCCTAGATTGGGATTTGCGGCAACCATACGTTCTCGTAAGGTTTTTATATTATTATCATCGTACATATTTATTCTCTTGTCTTAATACTTGTCACAAAGTTTCGGTTTTTAGGACTTCGATTGCCAGTATAAACACTGCCTGATCTTTTTTACGTAGACTCTATGGCATGATAAAGAAGTGGGGTAAGTAATGACAGCGATTGTGAGATTAGGTAAGATGACCTGCTGTTTTTAATTACTGGCTCTTCAGCTCATCTTATCTTATTACCTTTTCAATCACTTGGATATCGCGCATGGCAAGTTTTGGCAAATTTTTCAAACGATTATTGATGGCAATCATGCTATTGGTCGTCGCATTTCATGTATTAGTCGCTGGGCTACTATTAATTTGGAAAACGCAGCCGATTAATAACAGCATGTTTATGCTGACTCATCGTTTGACGGGCGGTACTGTCACCCAAACTTGGGCTGAATACGATGCCATCGCAAAATCTGCCAAACAAGCCGCGATAGTGAGTGAGGATTCGACATTTAGTCAGCACAATGGTTTTGATTTCAAAGGCATTGAGGCGGCACGTAAGAAAAATGAAGAGACGGGTAAGATGTCCGCTGGTGGCTCGACGATTACCCAGCAGCTAGCAAAAAACTTATTTTTGACCTCGCATCGCTCGTATGTTCGTAAAATTGAGGAAGCGATTATCACTGTCATGATTGAAACATTATGGGATAAGCAGCGTATCTTGACCGCTTATCTCAATGTGGCAGAGTTTGGCAATGGTATTTATGGTATCGAAGCAGCAGCTCAGCATTACTTTGATAAATCTGCGGCCAAGCTGAACCGTGATGAATCAGCCTTACTTATCGCTATGTTGACCAATCCAAAATACTACGAAGACAATCAGGGTGATAGACGTTTACGCAATAAACAACGTATTATCAAAAAGCGTATGAGCAATGCGGTGTTACCACAATCAGCTTAATGGATTGTACCTAATACTATTTAACAAATAGCGCCGTGTTTTTGAATGATAGTTTTAAGCGATAGTTTTAAGTGATAATTTTAAGTGATAGTTTTAAGTGATAGTTTCGAGTAGTAATGAATGAAGAAAGAACCCTGATAAATTTCTTAGTGAAAAAGCGATTATAAAAGACAATTGGTATTGAAGATGATGGCGTATCGATAACGCAAAGGAGTAGTGACGTGATGGATGTGAATAATAAGCAGGACACTGATAGCAATAATACGGTGATAGCAGTTGATAATAAAAGCCATACAGAGAGTCACAATGACCATTTAACTGAGGTTGCATGGCAGCGTTCAGAAGACGGCAGCTATTCACCCAGCAGTTATATCAATCGCGACTTGTCTTTATTACAGTTTCATTTACGTGTCTTAGCGCAGGCGGCAAGTCCTCGTCATCCACTACTTGAGCGCTTGTTTTTCTTGATTATTTTCTCATCGAATATCGATGAGTTTTTTGAGATTCGTGTCGCAGGTATTATGCAAAAGCTAAATATGGGCGATGTCTCGACCAGTGTTCATGGCATGCGTCCCAGTGAAGTGCTGAATGAGATATCTACCGTAATGCACGATGCCATCGCTGAGCAGTATCGTATTCTCAATGAAGATATTTTACCAGCACTGGCGCTTGAGGATATCCGTTATCTAAAACGCGACGAGCTAAATGCTGAGCAGTCGGCATGGATGAAGCGCTATTTCACTGAGCAAGTATCGCCAGTGTTGACACCGATTAGCATCGATCCGGCGCATCCGTTTCCGCGTTTGGTCAATAAGAGCTTAAACTTCATCGCTACTTTAGAAGGTAAAGATGCCTTTGGTCGTGATATCAATCTAGCGATTGTGCCCGCACCGCGCAGTTTGCCGCGCGTGATTCGCCTGCCTGATGAGCTGACAGGTGGCAAAGAACACCACGTCATGCTCTCAGCTATTATTCATGAGCATATCGGTGAGCTGTTCCCTGGGATGAGTGTGACGGGCTGCCATCAGTTTAGACTGACGCGCAATGCCGATTTAGATTTGGCTGATGATGTTGAAGATATTGCTAAGGCTCTGGAGGGCGAGCTAGAAAACCGCCGCTTCGGTGATAAAGTGCGGCTAGAAGTCACCACCGATTGTCCAACGCCTATCAGTGATTATTTGCTTAATGAGTTTGAGCTGCATGACAATCAGCTGTACCGCGTCAATGGTCCTGTCAACCTAACGCGCTTATTGTTTGATTTCAATATTCCAGCGCTGCGTTATCAGCCCTTTACCCATGTAGTGCCAAAAGAGTTCCGCCGTGAGATGGATAAACTGGACAAAGCAACCAGTATGTTTGCCGCCATGCGTAAAAGCGATGTGCTAGTGCATCATCCTTTTCATGCATTTTCACCGATTATCAATCTGCTTTGGCAAGCGGCGAGCGATCCAAAGGTGTTAGCGATTAAGCAGACATTGTACCGCTCAGGCACCAATTCAGAAATCGTTAAAGCATTGGCTGCTGCTGCTCGTAATGGCAAAGAAGTCACTGCCGTCATCGAGCTGCGTGCGCGTTTCGATGAAGCCTCTAATATTGCCGTCGCCAATTATTTGCAAGAAGCGGGTGCGGTCGTTGTTTACGGGATTGTCGGCTATAAAACCCATGCCAAGCTGATGCTCATTGTGCGCCGTGAGGATGATCGAATCCGCCGCTATGTGCACTTAGGGACGGGTAACTATCATGCCGCCAATGCCAAAGTTTATACCGATTATGGTTTATTTAGTGCAGATCCTGATATTTCAGAGGATGTACATAATATATTTCAAGAGCTGACGGGAATGGGTAAGCCTGCCAATCTCAAAAAGCTGCTGCATGCGCCTTTTACCTTGCATGATAAGTTGATAAGCTTTATCGATGATGAAATTGCTCATGCGAAAGCCGGCAAGCGCGCTCATATTATCGTTAAGGTTAACGCTTTAACCGAACGTCGATTGATTAGCAAGTTATATGATGCCTCGCAAGCAGGCGTCAAAATCGAGCTCATTTTACGCTCCATGTGTTGTTTGCGTCCGCAAGTAAAAGGTCTGTCAGAAAACATTACTGTACGCTCTGTTATTGGGCGTTTTTTAGAGCATACGCGTGTTTATTATTTCTATAATAATGGCGACGAACGCTTATATTGTGGTAGTGCAGACTGGATGGATCGTAATTTATTCCATCGCGTCGAAGTGGCGTTTCCAATCGAAGACAAAAAACTGTTTAAACAAGTATATCAAGACGGTTTACTTAACTATCTGAAAGACAATACCCAAGCGTGGATACTTAGCGGTGATGGTGCTTGGCAGCAGCTGCAACCAGCCGCAGGTGAAACGCCGCATACCGCTCAAGAGTATTTATTAAAAGTGATTAATGGCGTTGATGCATCAAGCTAGCTTAATATTTCAACGACATCTTCAAAGCGGTAAAGACGTCTTTACGATCAATAAATACCAAGCAAAAAACCAAGTGTAGAGTATTCTCTATGCTTGGTTTTTTTTGGTAACCGATTTGTCTAAGTTACAAACTGTCTTGTAACCTCACATTTATTCACATATTGATACGGCAGCACACTGGTGCAGGCCGTTATCTCATCCTTATAATCAAGGTCAGCCCTCACGCTATTATTAAACGGATTTGATGGTTTAATAAACAATTAGCACTCTAGTAATTCATGCAAAATTGCTCGTATTACTATCATTGATCGTATTACGAAAAAGAGTAGGGACTGCCTAAATCAACGAATTATAAAAATAGGAAACACCTTATGAGCAATACCGATAATGACACATCAGATATCAAAAAAGCTGCTGAGCAAGCAGACAGTCAACAAATTGCGCAAAACCTTCAAGATAATAAAGAGGTCGATGCGCCTGAAGCATTAAGTAAAGACGAGCAAACCTCTTTTATTGAAGATGATTTGCGTACGGATAAATGATAAATAAGCTGTGATATCAACATTCGGATTAACTTATTTTATCTATTAATGACATATTGATGCGAGGGATCTGCAATGCCAAATAATACTCATCCAAATCACGAAGAAGCGGTACCAGTTCGTGATCCAGCCGCTTTACACCCAGACAATGCACAAGACAGTTATGAAGGTCGTAAGCATGAACCTAATATCGATGGTCCACAACAAGAGTCGCAAGAAACCGACGAGATATATGTTGACCCTCGTAAAGAAGAGAATTTACCCGCTGGCGGCAAGAATGTCGCAGATTTGAATGCCTATGAACTAAGCCAAGAAGGCAATGAATAGTATGAATTGCTAGCTAGGTTGAGTTGGGTATTAAATCAGGCTCACCATTTGCTAAACCGCCATCAAAACTCTAAGTACATTAAGCAATTGCCAAAACACGAATAACAATAATAAGGATATAGCCATGCAAACCAATGATCCAGCACTCACTAAGACACGCATCAGTGAAAATGATGACTCAATCAATAGTCATGATTCTGCTAATAGTTTCTCTAGTAGTCCTACTTCTAATGAGCATAGTGATACTGATAGTGGCATTGAAAAGAACATCACTGAAAATAAAGGAACGGATACTTTCAAAGAAGGCGTCGTCCACTCAGAGCATGTTAATGATAATGACAACCCCGCACGTCAGCCTGATCGTCGAGACCAAGAAGGTAACGCCTTTGATGATGGCGTGAATGAGCATACGATGGTTAGCGAGACATCCAAAAGCGAAAGTATTAATAACATGAATCGTTATGCAAATATCGACAATGCCCAAACACGAGTGTTAAATCCTGATGAAAAGGATTAATAGCTTTTTATGAAAAATCGAATGAATACAAATTTTTTATCTTTATAGAATGATTATGATGATAATAATAAGGAGTAATGATGAATACGCCAGATGACAAGGCTGTCAACCAAGTCCATGAGTTAAGAGATGCGAACGATAACCATGGTATCGTACCTTATGATGCGCTACAAAAAGTCAATCCAGCAGCGGCAGAAAGAGCAACCGATGATCACGATCCTCATCATGTTGCGAAGGATAGCAAACAGTACGACAGCTCATTAATGAAAGATGATAAATAACCATTCATTCTGCTATAACAAAGTTCAAATAAAAGGCTAATAAGTGAAGTAGCAGACCAGAGGATGAAGCTTGGTTAGTTACTTCACTTATTGTCTGTATAATTTTTATTGTATAAGAGAGTATCTAATCGAAAATGATACCTAATATTATGTATTTAAGCAGGTGTGCCGCTATGAAAGCGTAGCTCATGATCTGGGCTAGAAATCAGTTCTGCTTCTACTTCTTTGAAAAATGCGACACGCTCGTCAATATCATCCTCAGACAGTGATTGAGCCAAGGCTAAATAATCCTCAAAGTGACGACTCTCCGACTTAAGTAAGTAGCGATAATACTTTGCCAAACGTTCGTCGTCGATGACCTCAGCAAGGGCGGCAAAACGTTCACAAGAGCGTGCTTCGATAAATGCGCCAATTATCAACACATCAACCATCGCTGCTGGCTCATAAGTACGTTTGTGTTTTAGCATGCCTTTGGCATAACGTCCAGCACTCAGATATTTCCACGCCTGACCACGGTCATTCATAATACCTAAAACCTGCTCATAATGAAGCATTTCTTCACGTATCAATTGCGCCAATTTACGCTGCAAATCATAAGAAAACTCATAGCGAAATATGAGATTCATGGCAGTGCCAGCGGCTTTTTTTTCGCAATTGGCATGATCTTGAATGATCAGCGATACATTCGCAATCGCCGCATCAACCCAAGCTTGCGTTGTGCGAGCCCCCAAAAAATCATAAACAGCAGATAGGTCAACCTTGATCGGGGTGCGTAGCTTTGTGATATCAACATCGTCCTCATCTATCTCGTCTTTTACTATACTAGGTTCTTCTATATTGCTGTCTTTCATAACTTTGTCGTTACTGTTCTTGGTTCTTATATCTTCTTTATTCATAGTTTTTGCCATAATCGAACGTTTAAAAGGTCTTTTTCTAATATTAAATAGATAACAGTTAAGCATAAATCCGTGAGGTAATGATTACTGACAGTTTGTCTATGCGATATCAAGTATTGATAGATAAGCACTAATAAAACCTCTTAGCGCCTGTCTCATATAGATTATCATTATAATACAACCCCAGTATTTATCTAGTGAATGATGTTTTCTTGTTTATTTCTTTATTTGATAGTAGGATGATATTTTGCTTAAGCGCTATTTTGTCTTACTATTGATGTGTTGCCATATTGTGTTGTCGCAGTGATGATGCTTGCCAATGTTATGCAGTTGAAGCCGTTTACAGTGGGCACAAGGCAACCGAGCTCAAATCGTACACTGAGCACATTAAGCAAGGTTGATACCATCATCCGTTATAAATGCTTTGACCATGCTAATGGCTAAAGCGGCAAAATATAGGTTAATAGCATAGCATAAATAGTTAATTCGCTAATCACCACAAGCTTGTATGATATATCAGTAGGTTTGCTTAGTATTTCATCTAAATTTGGAATAGATGCCTAAGACCGACAATGTGTAATCATTGCGGTAGCAACTTCGTATTCACACCCCTCACGAACAGATAAGGATAACAACATGAGCCAGTCTTCTAACGCCAATCGTATTCAAAAAGGCATTCTTGCCATCGACCAGCAATTGTATGACTTTATTGAAAACGAAGTGCTGCCGAAAGTCGGTGTTGATTCAGACAGTTATTGGTCAGGTTTTGAAAAAGTCATTAAAGAGTTTACGCCGCGCAATAAAGCATTGCTTGCAACTCGTGACAAGATTCAAGCGCAGATTGACCAGTGGCACCTGCAACATCCTGCCAAAGACGGCAATATTGATTATCCTGCTTACAAAGCATTCTTACAAGAGATTGGCTATCTGTTGCCAGAAGGCGATGATTTTAAAGTTAGCACAGAAAATGTCGATGACGAGATTGCTCATATTGCAGGCCCGCAGCTGGTCGTACCAGTACGTAATGCGCGCTACGCATTGAACGCAACCAACGCTCGTTGGGGCAGCTTGTATGATGCTTTATATGGTACTGACGTTATCAGTGACGAAAATGGTCAAGAAGCAAAAGGTGGCTACAACCCAACTCGCGGTGCTGCTGTCGTTGCTTATGCCAAACAATTCCTAGATGAAAACTTTGCCTTGGTGTCAGGTTCATATAACGATGCGACCGGCTTTAAAGTGGTCGATGGTAAGCTTAAAATTGTCCAAGGTGATAGCAGTACTGAGCTAAAAGATGCCGAAAAATTCGTTGGTTTCGTCGGTGATGCAGAAAGCCCAACGGGTATTTTATTAAAAAACAACGGTTTGCATGCAGAGATTCAAATAGATGCCAATCATCCAGTCGGTAAAGACGACCCTGCACATATCAAAGATGTGCTGCTTGAGTCAGCTATTACGGCAATTCAAGACTGTGAAGACTCAATCGCTGCCGTCGATGCAGAAGAAAAAGTGGAAGTGTATCGCAATTGGCTTGGTCTCATGAATGGTGATTTGATAGAAACCTTTGAAAAAGGTGGCAAAACCCGCACACGTCAGCAAAACCCAGATCGTGAATACACCACCCCAGATGGTGGTAAGCTTATCCTGCCAGGTCGTTCGTTATTGCTGATTCGTAACGTCGGTCACCTCATGCAAAACCCTGCAATATTGGTCGACTTGGGTGATGGTCAAGAACAAATATTTGAAGGCTTAATGGATGGCTTGATTACACCACTATTAACGCTCAATGACCTTAAAGGTAAAAATGCGCTATCGAATTCACGTAAAGGTTCAATGTATATCGTTAAACCAAAAATGCATGGTCCTGAAGAAGTAAAAATGGCCAACGATTTATTCAACGCAGTAGAAGACTTATTAGGCTTAGAGCGTAATACCATTAAAATCGGTATCATGGATGAAGAGCGCCGCATGACGGTCAACTTGAAAGAAGCCATCCGCCAAGCGAAAGAGCGTGTCATTTTCATCAACACAGGTTTCTTAGATCGTACTGGTGATGAGATGCATACCAGCATGAATGCAGGTCCATTTGTACCTAAGGGTGAGATGAAGTCACAAGTATGGCAGCCAGCTTATGAGCAGTGGAACGTTGATATTGGTTTAGAGACTGGTTTACAGGGTGTTGCTCAGATTGGTAAAGGCATGTGGGCGAAGCCTGACGAGATGAAAGAGATGATGGACACCAAAGCTGCACATCCTAAGTCTGGAGCCAGTACCGCATGGGTACCATCACCAACAGGGGCAACCTTGCACAGCATGCACTATCATCAAGTGAGTGTTGCTGAGGTACAAGACAGCCTAAAATCACGTGAGCGTGCCAGCTTAGACGACATTTTGACCATTCCATTAGCAAAAAATACCAATTGGACAGATGAAGAGAAACAGCAAGAGCTAGACAATAATGCTCAGGGCATCTTAGGATATGTTGTGCGTTGGGTCAACCAAGGCGTTGGTTGTTCTAAAGTACCGGATATCAATGATGTGGGTCTGATGGAAGACCGTGCGACTTTACGTATCTCAAGTCAACATATTGCCAACTGGTTGCATCACGATGTCGTGAGCGAGCAGCAAGTGATGCATACGATGAAGCGTATGGCAAAAGTAGTTGATGAGCAAAATGCAGGCGATAGCGACTATCAGACGATGGCAGATAGCTTTGACCACTCTTATGCCTTTAAAGCGGCCTGTGACTTAGTGTTTAAAGGTCGTGAGCAGCCGAGTGGTTATACTGAGCCATTATTGCATCAGGCACGTCTTGATCTAAAAGCAGGCTGCTAATATTGCGCAGGTTAATATTAGAATATGGCATACTTGACATTCTATTATAATACTGTCATGACTGACTAAGCTTCTTCTTGGTTTTTATACTTAATAAGGAGTCTGTAATAGCCATTGACTAAGGTTGTAGTCTGGAAACAAGAGCAGTAAAAATACCTTTTTTACTGTTCTTGTAGCAATTTTCCGATCTCAATTGTGACTGACAGTATGTCATAAACCACATTTATTATTTTTTATTAGCCGTACTTGTTAATGAACAAGTACGGCTTTATTTTTGTTAATGAAAGGGTATTCATTACGCTAGTTTCAAGTTCTTGGTAATTATATTAATCAATAGTATCTTTATCTATTTGAGCGGATAGGGATTTTTTTACAATGACCTACATTCTATAGTAGATATGGCATTCAACAAATACTGGGTTTAAAAATCTAAAAAAAATGTTGCAAATTATGTCAAAGTTGTTATGCTTGTATTCGAAGTATGAGTTTGGTAACGGATGTTACGCAACGGAGCGATAAAGACCTAAGATTACATGGCAGTTACTTTTTAATCGCAGTTATGTAAGTCATTGTTTTTTTCATCTTACTGTAATAGAACTTCGCCACACTTGTTTCTGACTAATCTCGGTAGCCAGTTACACATTATATCTTTGAGGATTTGTGACGATACCATTATGAGCACCAGCTAATCATAGCTAGCTTATTACTAAAATTGTAAAGTGGAGATACCCCATGAAAAAACTACTTTTAGCTACAGCAGTTGCTGCCTTATCTGTATCTGCAGCCAATGCAGCACCGACTATCTATGGTAAAGCTTTTGTAGCTGCTGATTATATCGATGTTGATTTTGATGGTCGTGCTGTTGCTGACAACAGCAAGGTTAATTATGGTGAAGATCAAGTAGAGATTAATTCTCATGCTTCACGTCTAGGTTTTAAGGGCTCTGAAGCCATGACTGCCAATACTGATGTTATCTATCAGTTAGAGTACGGCACAAGTGTCACTGGTGATAACGCTACTTTTACTAACCGTGATACATTCCTTGGTTTAAACAACAAGCAGTTCGGTGAGTTCCGTGCTGGTAAAAACCAATCAACGCTAGCTCGTATTGATAACGTTGTTGTTAACCAAGGTTACTGGGATAACCTAGGTCAAACTGAAAACGAAAGTGAAACAGTTGCAGCATTAAATATGGCTGACAGTAATCGTCTTGCAAGCTCAATCATTTGGACTGCACCTAAGTACAATGGTCTACCGTTACAACTGTCTGCAATGTACAGCTCTAATGATGTAGATGGCGATAACTCTGATGATGCAGGTTTCGGCGTTGCAATGATGTTTGACCAAGGTACTGGCTTCACTGCTGGTGTGGCTTATGACAAAGACCAAAACATCAATGGTGATATCATCCGTGGTACTGCTACTGTAGATCTAGCCAAGTTTATGGCAGCACCTGTAATGCTAGGCGCGCTATATCAAGTAGCTGACTATAATGGTTCTTCTGATAAAGAGAAAGGTTTCGTTATTAGTGGCGAGATGGGGTTAACTAACTTTGCCCGTCCAGCGTCTGTATACGCACAGTACAACAATACTACTAACTTAAATGGTTTTGACAACTCTGATTCAGATCAAATCGTTGTTGGTGGTAAATACTTCTATAAAGACAATATCATTGCTCATGCCTATGCAGGCTTAAATAAAGCTGATAATGTTAACTATAGATATAACACTAATATTAAAGATATTTATAACGATGATATCATGGCTGACGCAAGAGGCGATGCAGAAGTATTGGTAGTTGGTACTGGTCTAGAATACAAATTCTAATCTAAGCATTAGAATCTGATTATAAAAACTCATCCTTCGGGGTGAGTTTTTTTTGTTATATCCTTTTTGAGTGGGTAGTGCGTTATAATAGCTAAGTACTAAAAATTGAATGTTTCAAAGAGTTTATGCTTTTGCCCTATATTTTTTGACGTATTTTTAGTAAAATCCTTCTTTACCAATTACCGACAGAGTACTATGACCAAGTTTATATTTGTGACCGGTGGGGTAGTGTCCTCACTAGGAAAAGGTATCACCGCAGCCTCTCTTGCAGCGGTCTTAGAAGCCCGTGGCGTGACCGTCACGATGACCAAGATGGATCCGTACATCAACGTCGATCCAGGTACGATGAGCCCATTCCAGCATGGCGAAGTATTCGTCACCGAAGATGGTGCAGAGACTGATTTAGATTTGGGTTACTATGAGCGCTTCTTACGCCATTCAAAAATGAGTAAGAGTAATAACTTTACTAGTGGTCGTATCTATCAAAACGTTCTAAATAAAGAGCGCCGTGGTGAATATCTTGGTGGTACAGTACAAGTTATTCCACATATCACTGATGAAATTAAGAGTAAAATCTTAGCCAGTGGTGAAGGTTATGATATCGCCATTATTGAGATTGGCGGTACCGTTGGTGACATCGAATCGTTACCATTTATGGAAGCCGTCCGCCAAATGCAAGTAGAGCTTGGTCGCAATAGAGCCATGCTGATGCATTTGACGCTCGTACCTTATATTGCTAGTGCAGGCGAAACCAAAACCAAGCCAACGCAGCATTCAGTAAAAGAGCTACGTTCTATCGGTTTGCAGCCTGATATATTGATTTGCCGCTCTGATCACCACATCTCGCAAGACAACCGTCGCAAAATAGCGCTGTTCACCAATGTGGAAGAGCGTGCGGTTATTATGTGTGAAGATGCGCAAAGTATTTATCAGATTCCACGCACGCTTCATGAGCAGGATCTTGATGATTTGATCTGTGAGCGTTTTGGTTTAGATGTACCAGAAGCAGATTTAAGTGATTGGGACAAAGTGGTTGAAGCGCAGCTTAATCCTGAAATGAGTCTTACGGTAGCGATGGTTGGTAAATACGTCGAGTTACCTGATGCTTATAAATCGATCAACGAAGCACTGCTGCATGCTGGCATCACTCATAAAGCCGATGTCAAAATTGACTATGTTGATGCTGAGCGTCTAGAAGACGATGACAGCCTATTGGCGCAGCTACACAATGCCGATGCCATCCTAGTACCGGGTGGTTTTGGTGAGCGTGGTACCAATGGTAAGATAAAAGCCATCACTTATGCTCGTGAAAACAACGTGCCATATTTAGGTATTTGCCTTGGTATGCAGCTAGCAGTGATTGAGTACGCGCGTAATGTACTCAAAATCGATGCCAACTCTTCTGAGTTTGATCGCAAAACGGCAGAGCCTATCATTGGTCTCATCACTGAGTGGTTAGATGAGCGCGGCGAATTACAGATTCGTAGTGATGACTCGGACCTTGGCGGCACCATGCGTCTAGGCGCGCAGCAAGCCGAATTGGTTGCTGGTAGCAAGCTTAGCCAAATCTATGGCGCCAAAAATATCACTGAACGTCATCGCCATCGTTATGAGATGAACAATCGCTATATCGAACCATTAGAGCAAGCAGGCATGACCATATCTGGTTATTCTGCCAAGCAGCATCTAGTAGAATCGGTCGAGATTGCTGATCATCCTTGGTTTGTCGCCGTACAGTTCCATCCTGAATTTACCAGCTCGCCACGCGGTGGTCATCCACTGTTCAACAGCTTTGTAAAAGCGGCCAAGAACTATAACGAAAGCAAATAATCGTTAACGTATAAAAACTTACATGTATAAAAAAGACTGATCTTCGGATTGGTCTTTTTTTGCGTTTAATTTTATGACTGTGGCTATGAATGAGATTGTTTTTAAACAATAAAAATGACAATTTTTCTAATGGTTGGTCAGCAATTACGCTTAACCCCTTTTTTTACTGAGTCTATCGGTTACAATATGGGATAGAAATATTAATAACAATAAAGAGGGTAACGACTTCATGGAACATTTATCAACGGCGCAATCACATATCAAACTTACTACGCCAAATGGCAATACTCTTAATATCGGTAACGACCAACCATTTGTGTTATTTGGTGGTATGAATGTTTTAGAATCAAAGGAATTGGCCTTCGAGATTGCAGAGCAATATGTCGAAATATGTCAGCGTTTGGGCATTGGCTATGTATTCAAAGCCAGTTTTGATAAAGCCAACCGTTCAAGCCTGCACTCATATCGAGGCCCTGGATTAGAGCAGGGTATTGATTGGTTGGGGCAAATCAAAGAAAAATTCCAAGTGCCTATTATCACGGATGTCCACGAACCTTATCAAGCGGCACCCGTCGCTGAAGTCGCAGATATCATTCAACTACCTGCATTCTTATCACGTCAGACAGATTTAGTACATGCGATGGCGAAGACGGATGCGATTATCAATATCAAAAAAGCGCAGTTTTTAGCGCCGCATGAGATGCGTCATATCGTTAACAAATGCCTTGAAGGTGGCAACAATAAGTTGATCCTTTGTGAGCGTGGCAGTGCCTTTGGTTACAATAATTTGGTCGTTGATATGCTTGGTTTTGATACCATGAAGCAGATGGATATCCCCGTATTTTTTGATGTGACGCATAGTTTACAGCAGCCAGGCGGCCGTAGCGATAGTGCGGGTGGACGCCGTGAACAAATCACAACATTGGCACGAGCAGGGATGGCGACAGGATTGGCAGGGTTATTTTTAGAAGCGCATCCAAGTCCAGAGACTGCAAAATGCGATGGTCCGTGTGCGCTACGTATGAGCCAATTAGAGCCGTTTTTGCGTCAGCTAAAGCAAATTGATGATTTGGTTAAAGGCTTTGAGGTGTTAGATACCCATTAATGTATTCACAGACAATAAGAGGCTGAGATTATGGCGATGCAAACAGCAACAGTCAGTATCGAAAATATCGATGATGATGAAGGATTAAAGAGTGTGATGACAGCGCTGAAAAATATCACAGGAGTGACGGCCATCGAGCTTGATCCTGATAATAATGTTGCCATTATACGTTATGAAGATACAGACACTAGTATTCATGCATTTAAGGCGGCAATCAGTACGGTCGATTATGTGACCCAGCCGTTTCCTCTTGATGCACCGCAAAACCCACGTCATGATGATTAGACGTTATTCTAAAATAAGCGCTATTGTCTGTCACTTAGGCATAAATTCACGGTTCTATTATTTACAGTTCCATTATTTACGGTTCTATTAATAAAGTGATAATCAAAGAGCCTTGTTGTTAACCGTGATAGGGCTTAAGCTGGTTAAGCGCTATTTTTATAAGGTCTTAAAAGATAGCTGTCTTAAAAAAACAGTTATAAAAGCAGTTCTTTAATAAAAGTATTTACCTATAAAAACTCAATTACAAAAATAAGGAGCCTCTCATGGCAAACCAAACACGTATTATCAAAATTGATGGCATGACTTGCGGTGGCTGTGTGGCCAGTGTTCATAACGCCACTGCCGATATCGATGGCTTAGACGATATCAGTATTGAGCTGGCAGATAATCAAGCGACGGTTACTTTTGATGATAGCAAAACCAGTGTAGAGACAATTGCTGCTGCTATCGACGATGCAGGCTTTGATGCCACTGTTGCTAATGCTTAACCTGCTTCATTTGTATTAAAAAACCGGCTATCAAGGCTGGTTTTTTAATGGTTAAAAATTATTGATAGTAGCGTACTCATTATTCAGTGTGACCATACCAATATTAAATTTAAAAGTGTGCTATTTGTTTGACTTAGATATTCCATCCACTGAGTTGCTGTCCTAGCTCAGACGACTTTATAACGCCATAACGCATAAACGCCATACCGAGTTTTATTTATGAATGATACTACCCAAACCGACAATCATGACGCCTACGATGTAAAAACTGACATTCAATCCAATACGCCGCTCGCGCCGCAGCGTGCACACTTGCAGCTAGCAATTGAGGGGATGACGTGTCAAGCCTGCGCCTCGCGAATTGAGAAGGTGCTCAACAAAAAGCCGTCGGTATACGAGGTGAGTGTAAACTTCGCTGGCGAGACTGCGAATGTTGATTATGACCCAACGCAGACCACGCCTGAACAAGTGACAGAATGGGTAAATAAAACAGGCTTCGTTGCCAATTTGCAGGCGGCCGATAGTTTGTTTGCAAAAACAGACGAAGATACCGCGACTCAGTACCCATGGCGCTTGATTGGGTTATGGGTTTGTTTGGTGCCATTTTTAGTTGGTATGGCAGGCATGCTCGTTGGGCAGGGTATGGCGTGGATGCCGCCGATTTGGATTCAGTTTATATTAGCGACCATTGTACAGTTTGGATTTGCCTTGCCATTTTACAAAAGTGCTTGGGCATCTATTAAAGGTGGTCTTGCCAATATGGATGTGCTAGTCGTCATCGGTACCGTGACTATTTGGGCGTATTCAACGTATCTGTGGCTGACCCATGGCGATGGTACTTTAAACAGTTTGCTGCAAAGTGGTCATGCTGGTGGTCACGGTGCGGATGGCAGTCCTGCAGTGTATTTTGAAGCAGGCGTCATGGTCATTGCTTTTGTACGTACGGGTAAGTATCTAGAAGAGCGCACTAAGAAACACAGCCTCAATAGTATCGATTTATTATTGTCCTTAACGCCCGATGAAGTCGAACAGCAGCAGCCTAATGGTGATTTTCATAATGTTGCTCTTAAAGACGTGCAAGTTGGTGATATTTTGCGTGCCAAGCAAGGCAGCCGAGTTGCAACCGATGGGGTGGTTATCGATGGTGCTGGCTGGTGTGTCGAGAGTCATTTAACGGGTGAGTCGGTACCGCTTAAAAAAGAAATGGGAGATAAGTTGTTGGCAGGGGCGTTGGTTGAAAATGGCAGCTTGTTATACCGCGTCAGTGCTAAAGGTAGTGATACAAAGCTTGGTGATATGGTACAAGCCCTCAGCGATGCCCAAGGCTCAAAAGCTAATTTAGCCCGTCTCGCTGATAGAGTGACGGCAGTATTCGTCCCAGTCGTCGTTGCCATTGCGCTTATCACCTTTGGAGTGACGTGGTGGCTGACTGGCATGATGGATACTGCCTTGATGCATGCCGTCTCGGTGTTGGTCATTGCATGTCCTTGTGCTTTAGGTTTGGCAACGCCAGCCGCTATCATGGCTGGTATGGGTGTTGCTGCTCGTCATGGTGTCTGGTTCAAAGACGCACAAAGCCTTGAAGCGGCAGGTAACATCGATACAGTAGTGCTCGATAAAACAGGTACTTTGACCATTGGTAAGCCGACTATCGTAGACCATGTGATGGTGGATAAATCGATCGCAGTCGATGATGTGTTACAAATTGCCGCAAGCGTTGAAGCACATGCCAGTCATCCGCTAGCAACAGCATTGGTTAACGCGGCTACTGAGCGAAATTTGCCGTTGATGAATGTGACTGATATTAGTGTCATTAAAGGCGCTGGCATACAAGCCAATATTGAAGGTTTGGGTGTGGTAAAAGTCGGTACCGCAGAGTTTGCTAATTTAACACTGCCTAAGCTGATGCCAAAGGTATGGCAAATTGCCAGTACCGTTGCCGTTAGTATTAATGATGAAGCTTTGGGTGCTTTTGCATTAGCTGACGACTTAAAAGTAGATACTCCAAAGGCTATTACTGCGCTGCAAGATGCAGGTATCAATGTCATTTTGATGAGTGGTGATAAGCAGTCTGTGGTCGATCATGTGGCAGGGCAGCTGGGTATTGAGCAAGCTTATGGTAAAATGAGCCCACGCGATAAGGCCAGTCAAATTGCCTTGTTGCAAACGGCTGGTCATAAAGTTGCAATGGCAGGTGATGGTGTCAACGATGCGCCAGCGATGGCAACTGCCGATGCAAGCTTTGCCATGTTTGAAGGCACAGATGTCGCCCAGCATAGTGCGTCTGCACGTCTAATGGGTGAGTCACTGATGCATATTGATGCCGCGCAAAAAATCGCTAATGCAACAGTGCGCAACATCAAGCAAAATCTGTTTTTTGCTTTTATTTATAACTGTCTGGGTATTCCGCTGGCCGCTTTTGGTTTCTTAAACCCTATGATTGCCGCCGCTGCGATGGCGCTTAGCTCTATTTCTGTATTAATGAATGCCTTACGTTTGACCCAATTTAAAACAAAGGTTGAGTTGGATAACACAGTATCTGGCTCCCACGCTAAAACAGAACGTCTAACAAAAGCATAAGAGTGATATGGCTTTTAATATTATAGGTGCTGAGACAAATCCATAATTGGTAATTTGTTTATCTAAGTGTGATTTTATCAGCGCTAGTCGGTGCAAGATAAGGGAAGTTTAGCAAAATTTATGCTATGATGCCAAGCACTATAGCTGACGATTAAAGTATTAAAACCACCTTTAATCTTGCTCAAAACTTGCTGACTATATAGATAAGCAAAGCTGGTTTGAGCATAGCACTATACGATATTTTGCTTTATCTTTTTTGTATTCTAGTTGCCGTTATTTATCCCACAAACTTGGCATGACCAAAGGAATTAACAGACATTATGTACGCTGAAGAAACCACCAACGTCACCGCAATTAAAGACATTCGCGCCCGTGAGATTTTAGACTCGCGTGGTAACCCAACCATCGAAGCTGATGTAATCTTAGCTGATGGCACTATCGGCCGTGCTGCTGCCCCAAGTGGTGCATCAACTGGTTCACGCGAAGCGCTTGAGCTACGTGATGGTGACCAAAGTCGCTATATGGGTAAAGGCGTTAAGAAAGCCGTTGCTAACGTCAATAGCCAAATTCGCAGCGCGTTGATGGATAAAGACGTCACCGAACAGCAAGGCATTGATGATGCAATGATTGCGCTAGATGGCACAGAAAACAAAGATAGCCTTGGGGCTAATGCCATGCTAGCGGTGTCTCTTGCCACTGCAAAAGCCGCTGCCAAGTCACAAAGTTTGCCATTACATCAATATATTGCAAACTTGCGCAATCAGACGTCGCTGACGATGCCTGTACCGATGATGAATATCTTAAACGGTGGTGAGCATGCGGATAACACGGTTGATATCCAAGAATTTATGATTGAGCCGGTTGGTTTCACCAGCTTCTCAGAAGCATTGCGTGCTGGTACAGAAATTTTCCACAGCTTGAAATCTGTGTTGAAATCACAAGGTTTAAATACTGCGGTTGGTGATGAAGGTGGTTTTGCGCCAAACCTGCGTAGCAATGAAGAAGCCATCACCGTTATTATGCAAGCGATTGAGCAAGTCGGCTATAAAGCGGGCGAAGACATTCATTTGGCGTTAGACTGTGCGGCTAGTGAGTTTTATAAAGATGGTCAATATATCTTGGCAGGCGAGGGCAACAAAGCCTTTGATAGCCAAGGATTCTCAGACTATCTAGTCGGCTTGGCGCGTCAATATCCTATTATCTCTATCGAAGACGGTCTTGACGAGTCAGATTGGGATGGTTGGAAATATTTGACTGAGCAGATTGGTGATAAAGTTCAGTTGGTTGGTGATGATTTATTTGTGACCAATCCTGCTATCTTGCAAGAGGGTATTGATAAGCATATTGCTAATGCAATTTTGATTAAGTTTAACCAAATCGGTACTTTATCAGAAACGCTAGATGCGATCTATCTAGCGAAGAAAAATGGCTATGCAACTATTATCTCACATCGTTCAGGTGAAACTGAAGACAGCACCATTGCAGATTTAGCAGTTGGTACTGCTGCTGGTCAGATTAAAACTGGTTCTCTATGCCGTTCAGACCGTGTGGCAAAATACAATCAGCTGCTACGTATCGAGCAACAAGTACGTGCAAGCTATCGTGGTCGTGAAGAGTTCATCGGTCTACGTGGTTAACAAGCCAGATTTCTTGCTACAGCTAGGCGATATGTCATCATTAATATGGTGATATATCGCTTAGCAAGCTTAGCTGGTTTTTTATTTTTATTATTGTCTCTATGTTGTTCGGCGTTATTATCTTATGAAATACTTTAGCCAGTTTATGCTACTTGCTCTAGCCGTTGCCGTCCTTTTGGGATTGCAATATCAGTATTGGCTGGGCGAAAATGGTCGCTTTGAGCATAATAAATTGCTGACTCAAATCGAAGAACAACAACGCTTAAACGAAAACCAAGTGGCAGCAAATAACTTATTGCGTACTGATGTGCATGACTTAAAAACTGGTCTTGAGGCAGTGGAAGAGCACGCTCGTTTAGACTTGGGTTTGATTAAGCCTAACGAGACCTTTGTACAAGTATCTACGGCACCCACGACGCATAGCCGTTATTAATTGCTCTTAACTGTCTAAAATTATGATCTTCTATTGTCTATAATAGAAATCTTATTCACCTGAAATTCGTTACTTCTCTTATTCCTCGTCTATCCCTAGCAATACTGTCATGGGCTCTAACCATGAATACTACTTTATGAATATTGCCTTATGAATATCACACCTAATGTACATGCCATGATCGTCGCTGCGGGTCGCGGTAGTCGTTTTGGTGCCTCTATCGCCAAGCAATATACGATGTTGCAAGGGCAAACCTTGCTACAGCATAGTGTGGCACGGCTTGCTAGTAGTACTTATATTGATAGATGTTTATTAGTCGTCGCAGCAGATGACAGTACAGCACAGACGCTTAATTTTGCGCTACCCATACATTATGCCATGGGCGGCGCTGAGCGCTGGCAGTCCGTACAGGCAGGGGTAAAGGCGATTATTGAGGCGGGAGCCGACGACTCAGATTTGGTTGTTATTCATGATGCTGCGCGTCCTGCGGTCCCCAGTCATGATATTGAAGAGGTCATCGAAGCGGCGATGCTAGAGCCCTATGGCGCTATCTTAGCGACACCGGTGGCTGACACTTTAAAGGAGTCTTATCCCCAGTCTACCGCTCAATCTGAGCTTGTAGGTGAGACGCCTGTAGTTAACCTGACAGTGAGTAGCAGCCCACATTCTTACGCTAAATGTACTATCGATCGTCGTCATATGTGGCAAGCACAAACGCCGCAAGTGTTTCGCTTAGGTCAGCTGCAAAAAGTATTAACTTATGTCGCTGAACACGAGCTCACCATTACTGATGAAGCCAGTGCATTTGAATGTTTAGAACTACCCATTCGCCTCGTGACTGGCAGTCGCCAGAATATCAAGCTCACCTATCCTGATGATGCTATCTTGCTCGCAGCGATTATGAATGCCCAGTTCTGAGCAGACTAAAAATAATTAAACACTCATAATAGACACCAGTTTGTATCAATCTCATTAATGAGCCGGTGGTCTTATCGCTCATTGGTGACGGTTTTTATCATCACTTTCCCCTCTCATATTACCTATTTATGCTATTGCTTCCCAAAAACCACAGTGCAAGTTCTCAGTAGAAATAATTGTGAATTATTGTTTAGTTTTGTTGGTTAATGATATAAGATAAACATATATTGCTTTGATGACTAAACTAGCCTATGATGTAACCAACTTAATACAATTAATATAAACATTTATAAAATCAATAATATACCAAGCCTATTTGATATTTTCAAAGATCTTGTTTCTATGTTTTTTCTAAATTTAGTATGGTTGTCTTAGCTACATTTACCTAAAAATAGGGAGAAGCTGATTGTCAACAATCAACGATTCGACAAATCCAGTGACGACAGATCTCTGCCAGCTTATATATATAAGCCAAATTACTTCGACTGGTCTTTCAAGCCCCAGCACGCTTAACGACATCTCAGAGGTCGCGATTGAGCGTAACCAAGCCGATAATGTTACGGGTATTCTTTGCTATGGCAATGGCTACTTTTTTCAATGTGCAGAAGGGTCAGAACAAGATTTAACCAATCTAAAGAATCGCTTATTATTAGACGATCGACATAAAGAATTAAAAATCTTAGATTTTTCAGAAATTACCGAACGCCGTTTTTCGAACTGGTCTCTACGCTCCATTACACTTGAACGTTGGATGACCAAAGAGCCTGAGCTGAAAAAACTCATGCCATTTAAACCCTATGATTGGGGCTCTAACGCATGGCGCGAATTTTTAGATATCTTACAAGGGTATTATGAGGAACAAGCAAGAACTGGCAATATTGACACGCCTCCTATCAAATACAGCACGTTAGGGGTGACGTTAAGTAAGGTTGTTGGTCAGCATCAAGCATTCTTCTTGATTCAAACAGTACTCGGTATCATGATTGTGATGACATTGTTGTGGCTAATGCTATCAGATAAGATTTGGTAGTTTTTGTAAAAATAGATTGTTTGATTTAAAAATCCAGTATTCAATGCTGGATTTTTTTGCTTAAATTTATAATGAAGAGTTCAATAAATAAACAGAATATCAAGTTAGGCATAGAAACCATGGATAGCGACACTTAGTAAATATACCTTAATATCTTGAGCGAACTTAGTACCGAATCTTATCTATAAAATTAATTATGCTTCATTTATTAAGTAAATCGGCGATGACGAACTGAGTGCTAAGGTATCAAGAGCCTCATGATATAAAAAACAAGCATAAAAAAAGCCCAATCACAATATTATGTGATTGGGCTTTTTGGTGGTACGCTTATTAGTCTTATCAGATGCTTTGCAGCAAAATTGCTAATAAGTGACGCCAAATAGTGGCGTCCCCAGGGGGATTCGAACCCCCGTTACCGCCGTGAAAGGGCGGTGTCCTAGGCCTCTAGACGATGGGGACTAGTAACACAACACCTCAGCTGCTTTCACCTTTATGCTGAAGTGGTGCGTATTCTAATAGCGTCTGCGCTTGCTGTCAAGCCTTTTTCTTCTTCTTTTTAAAATTAAGTATCTTTTTTTGATCGCACGGCGAGGATGTAAGTCATTACGCTTCAAATGATAGCGAATCCATAGAGAAGTACAAGCACTAATAGTCAATGCGAGCAGCATATAACCGAGGATGGTTCCCCATAACTTAAGCTGTGGATCCATAAGAGAGTCCCTCCTATTACGCCTCGATAGCATGAATCGTACTGGCTATCGAGACAATGTGGGCAACTTAAACCATCTATAGGATATAACGAGACGTTCTAATGTGAGTAATTACAGCAAGTTGTCTGGTTTTTGAATTGTTTTACACAATATGATATTCAACGGTTAGACAAGTTGCTGATTTATTGTGATATCAATCATATCCCTATTGATTGTAAAACCAAGATGTTAAAGTCATCAAGTATTACAAATAGCACTATTATGGGTAGTTGGCAATATAGGATATGTGATAAATGGATTATTTGTGACTACTCTCAGTCGAATCCTCTTTATTTTCTTCAGTATGCATCGCATTAGCCAGCATAGGATAATGGTTTAGGATATGACAAAACAGCTCAGCAGTCTTTTGTGTATCGTATAGGGCAGAATGTGCATCATTACCATCGAAATCAAGCCCCGCTGCCTTGCAAGCCCGTGCTAGTACTGTCTGACCAAATGCCAGCGCAGATAAAGTCACTGTGTCAAAAACTGAAAAGTTATGAAACGGGTTGTGACTTTTATTATTGGTACGCAGCACTGCCGCATTCAAAAATGCTAAGTCAAAATGGGCGTTGTGCCCAATTAAGACGCACTGGCGGCAGTCCTCAGTACGGCGTACTTCTTTTAACCCCTTAAAGATACGGCGTAGTGCTGTTTTCTCGTCTTCAGCAATGGCTTTACGCATTGGATTGTTGGGATCAATGCCAGTGAAGGCAAGGGCACTTGGCTCAAGATTCGCGCCTTCAAAGGGTTCGATATGAGCATTGAATGCTTCCCCAGGATAAAACACACCTTGCTCATTCAGTAGTACAGGAATGCAGGCAATCTCTAGTAAAGCATCGGTTTGCGCATTAAAGCCGGCAGTTTCTACATCAACGACGACAGGCAGAAACTTACGAAATCGGTCTTTTAGACGCATTGGTGCTAGCTCGTCTGCTGCGGCATCTTCTGTGTGAGTATTTGCTGGGCTCTTAATGCTATTATCTATAGGGTTTGATGGGTTTTCGTCAGGTAAGGCGGCATCGTTTGGAGTGGTCATATCTGGTTAAATCGCTTTTATCAGTCGTACTGTTATATTGAATTAAGACATTAAGTGAAAAGTAAATAACCTATGATACAAATCACACTGCTGGTTAGCAGATGTCATTCTTATCATAGGGCTAAACTTCTCAAGTTAAAATAGAATACAGATGGTTTTGCTTAGTGCGTTTTATGCTTTGATAGACCAAGGCAGTGTCTCGCCTGCCATAAGCGGGGTCAATGATGAGCCATCAAAGTAAGGATAGGCGACAGGCACTTGCATAGGCGTATTGACAAGTGTGATCGTACTCTCGTTCAGTGGCATCCCGTAGAACTGAGCACCAAAACGACTGGCAAAACCTTCTAGCTTGTCTATTTTGCCAACGCTATCAAAGGCAGTTGCATACAATGGCAAGGCAGTCGCAGCGCTATAACAACCAGCACAACCACAAGCGGCTTCTTTTTTATCCGTCGCATGTGGAGCAGAGTCAGTACCTAAGAAGAACTTTGGATTGCCACTGGTCGCTACATCTAGTAATACTTTTTGATGGCTTTCACGCTTTAAGATAGGTAAGCAATAAAAATGCGGTTTGATACCGCCAACCAATAGATGATTGCGGTTAAACATTAAATGCTGCGGGGTGATAGTGGCGGCAATGTGATTGCCTTGTGCTAAGACAAAATCAGCGGCATCACTGGTAGTAATATGCTCGACGACAATCTTTAATGTAGGGAATTTGACAATGATTTGCGCCAACACCTCGTCTAAAAAGCGCTTCTCACGGTCAAAGATATCCACATGATCTTGCGTCACTTCGCCATGTATCAATAGTGGTAGGTTGTACTTTTCTAATGCTTCAAAAACATCGACACAGGCGTTAATATTGGTGACGCCATCAGCCGAATTGGTAGTCGCGCCAGCAGGATAAAGCTTGACCGCTTGGACGATACCTGATTGTGCTGCCATCTCGATATCTTGGGCAGTGGTTTTGTCAGTGAGATATAAAGTCATACGTGGATCAAATGCAGTTTTGCGCTCAGCACTCAGCTCACTGGCTACTAAGTGCGCCATGATACGGTCGCGATAGGCACGCGCATCGTCAGTGTTCTTAACAGGAGGCACTAAGTTTGGCATACATATGACACGGTTAAAGCTGTTTGCTGCGTGCGATACAGTAGTGCTCAATGCTTTGCCATCACGTAAATGGATATGCCAATCGTCTGGCTGAAGGATGGTCAATTCTCTAATCGAATCAGTCATAATGTCGTCGCGCTCTATATCGTCATATACGGAAATAAAAGGAAGGGATACTGTACTGCTATCATAACAGATTTGCCTACTTGACTAAATATGCGACTAAATATCTGTACATAATACATGGGTTGTTTTTTAATTTGCGGCAGTTAACTGTCACTTACATGTGAATAATTGAAATCTATCGACCCAAAATTTAAATCAAAAGCTTATGCCATGGGGCAGTTGCACTTTTGCCTATAGTAAATATGATGTACACTGAGCAAGTAATTTATCTTTTGATTGAATATTAGCGCTTTTCCTAACACTAAATGCTCACAATAGGAGTTCTTCATGGCTCAGCTTGATCCAAAAAATATTAATAAAATCGTCTTGGCCTATTCAGGTGGTCTTGATACCTCCATCATCGCTAAATGGCTGCAAGAAACCTATGATGCAGAAGTGATTACCTTTACTGCTGATATCGGTCAAGGCGAAGAAGTTGAGCCAGCCCGCGCCAAAGCCGAAGCCATGGGCATCAAACATATCCATATCGAAGACTTACGTGAAGAGTTCGCCCGTGATTATGTATTCCCGATGTTCCGCGCTAACGCTATCTATGAAGGCGAGTATCTGCTAGGGACTTCTATCGCGCGTCCGTTAATCGCCAAGCGCTTGGTTGAGATTGCTAAAGAACACAACGCCGATGCTATTAGTCATGGCGCTACTGGTAAAGGGAATGACCAAGTCCGTTTTGAGCTTGGCGCCGTTGCTTTATCGCCTGACGTGGTTACCATTGCACCATGGCGTGAGTGGGACTTGTCTAGCCGTGAGAGCTTGATGGAATATGCCAAAGAGCATAACATTGCGATTGATTATGCGGGCAATAAGAAAAAATCTCCGTACTCAATGGACGCCAACTTACTACACATCTCTTATGAAGGCGGTATTTTAGAAGACCCATACGCCGAAGCAGAAGATGATATGTGGCGCTGGTCAGTAAGCCCAGAAGAAGCACCTGATGAAGCACAATACTTAGAATTAGAGTACGAAAAAGGTGATATCGTTGCCATCGATGGTGAAGTACTTAAGCCGTACGAAGTCATGATTAAGCTAAATGAGATTGGCGGTCAGCATGGTATCGGACGTTTGGATATCGTAGAAAACCGTTATGTTGGCATGAAATCACGCGGATGCTATGAGACGCCAGCGGGCACCATTATGCTAAAAGCGCATCGCGGTATTGAGTCATTGACGCTCGATCGTGAAGCCTCACATCTAAAAGATGAGCTGATGCCACGCTACGCTAAAACGATTTATAACGGCTATTGGTTCAGTCCTGAGCGTATGATGCTACAAGCATTGATTGATAAGTCACAAGAATATGTCAATGGCACAGTACGTGTGAAGTTATACAAAGGTGCTGTGAGCGTTGTTGGTCGTAAGTCAGATGATTCGTTGTTTGACGAAAAAATCGCGACTTTTGAAGATGATGCGGGCGCTTACGATCAAAAAGACGCAGAAGGTTTTATCCGTCTAAATGGTCTACGTTTGGCGATTGAAGCCAGTCGTGGTCGTGATTTATCGAAGTAAGCCGGTCTTAATAGATTGTGCTAGATAAAGCATGAATAAGATACATGAATAAAAAAAGGCGCTATATGAATAGCGCCTTTTTTTGTGGATTTTTTGAAGGTTTGTACGATAATTTTTTGCTAATTAAGAAGGTCTGTATTCAGAGCTTTTATTTATCATTGAGCCGCTTTTATTTTTTTGTCATCAGGCTCATCATCGTCAACCATGACGATAGCCACATCCTGCTGTTGACGTTCTTCGATAATATCTTGTTCTATGACTTCTTCTGTCGCCAGTAACACACCGTCAGATTTTTGGCTTTGATACTTGAGCGCTGCAAGCCCGCCAAGCACTCCGATGACAGCAATAATAATCAGGATAACCGGATTTTTCCAGAGGGGTATGGATGCCTCGTATTCAATGGGCTTTTCGCTGGTGGTGGTCGGCGTATTGTCGTTATTACCACCAATTAAACCTAAGCTTACCAAAGGCGGTTTGGGTGCGCTGGCAGGTTCGGAGGTAATACGTAGGCGATTACGACTGAGGTAGATATCTGAGATTTTGGCGAGCTGTAATAGCCAGCGTTGGTGTGGCAGGGCAATGGCTTGTATTTCTGTAAAAACTAGCATGTCGTTATGGCGACCTTGCTGCAAGTTATCAGGTGAGCGTCCAATGGCTTTTAAATAATTGCCAGTTGCCAGTTGCATGTCTTGCACAGGCTGTTGATTTTCAGGCTTGAATGTCGTTAATTCATGCCAGTAAGGATTGAAAGCTGGTGGGGTGTCAGCGAGTTGCTCTGTACTTAATAAGGCACGTTCTGTATTAGGATGGTTTTCGGATTCGGCTGCTGCTTTTGTTTTTACTGTCGAGTCTAAATTGACCTCTGATGCTGCGACTAGACTGTTATCTTCATTTACCTCATTCAATTTAACAGAGACAGACGCTGGCTCATTGATGGCAAAGCGAGCAGCTGATAAAAACTGTGGCTGTAAAGCGAACCACTTATCCATCTCGTCGTTATCAAGTTGGCTATAGTCGGCTAAAATAGCCAGTTCACGTAAGACAATCACACATAAGGACGTGAGGAGTATCTGTACTTGCTGCGTTGTTGCGTCAATCTGCTGAGCAATATAGTCACTCGCTTTAATCACGCGAGCATTATCATAAAATATCGCATCCGCCGCTTCATGGCGATGATATAACGTCGCATTCATGGTCGAAAAATTCATCGAATTATATTGGCGTAGCTCTTTAACAGCGCCTCGACTAAATAGCTTTTTGCTCACCGCTTGTCCGTCATTGTGCTGCTGGTAAGCAAGCAAGGCACTGATAATGGCCTGCAAACTGGCATCCATTGCCAATCGAGCTTGTGGTAATGAAAGCTTGGCGGCATCTGCCAATAAAGATACCATTGGCTTGGTATCTTGATAGAGAAAATCATACATCGACACACGTGTCGGTGAAATAGTCGTCATAATCTGCTAGCATCAAAAAGTGTGCCCCTATATTACGGTGCCAA
The DNA here is from genome assembly GCF_904846615.1 of Psychrobacter sp. JCM 18902. NCBI lineage: Bacteria > Pseudomonadati > Pseudomonadota > Gammaproteobacteria > Moraxellales > Moraxellaceae > Psychrobacter > Psychrobacter sp. JCM 18902. Next base: position 1,897,463 of record NZ_CAJHBK010000001.1, on the reverse strand, counting down.
AAGCCTTGATACAATCCCTTAATAATAGAAAAAATCAATCAACTTACTTATCACGCGGTCAATAATGATATCTATTGGGTAAATGACCGTTGGAAACATTCTATGAAAAATAACGAAAGCTATAACGAGAAAAATAACGAAAGTTCTGATGTGCAGTTGGTGGTTAATATTGCTAAGCAAACATTAACGCTCTACCAGCATAATAGAGAATTGGCTCAATATACGGTGTCTACTGCTAAAAATGGCATTGGCAGTCAACAAGATAGCGGCTGCACACCTCTTGGCAAACACTTTATCGCTAAAAAGATTGGCGCAAATGAACCCATAAATGCCGTGTTCATTGGACGCGTCCCTACGGGCGAGAGATATAGTGCTGAGCTTGGTGAACGACATCCTGAACGCGATTGGATATTAAGCCGTATTCTTTGGCTAAGTGGTGTGGAAGAGGGCTTTAATAAAGGCAGTAATAGTCAAGGTGGCTGTGATACTTATCAGCGTTATATTTATATTCATGGTACGCCAGACAGTGAACCGATGGGTGTGCCACTCTCGCATGGCTGTATACGTATGCGTAACGAGGATATTATGCAATTGTTCGACCAAATTGCAGAGGGCATATCGGTGACGATTGTTGCTCATTAACCATTTTTAGCCCATTTAGGTACTTTCGTTCAGGCTCAGGACATGCCCTAAGTAAAACAGAATAATGTTATAGAGTGATTAGTAAAATAAACTTTATAGAGTCTAGATATTATTTAGTATATTGATATAATAGCTTGCTTATGAATGATCGACTTGCCATACTAAACATGGCTCGTTTGACCTATATTTTATGATAATTATAAGGATAATATCGATGTCTAAAGAAAGCCTAGTTACTTTACAACAAGCTTTTGATGAACGCCGGTCAATATATGCTTTGGGCAATGAGCTGCCAGTAGAGCCACAAGCAATTGTCAATATGGCAGAGCGTGTTTTATTACATACCCCTTCTGCTTTTAATTCACAATCTTCGCGTCTGGTCGTACTGTTTGGTGCCGAGCACCAGGAATTGTGGGATATCGCTGAAGAAAAACTGCGTGCAGCCGTCGGCGATGGCGACTTTTCTGGCACTAAGCAAAAGCTAGATGGCTTCCGTGCGGCAGCGGGTACAGTGCTGTTTTATGAAGATAAAAACGTGACTGAGTCACTGCAAGAGCAGTTTGCGTTATATGCAGATAGATTTCCAGTTTGGGCTCAGCAAACCTCAGCCATGCATCAGTATGCGATGTGGACAGAGCTACGCACTTTAAATGTTGGTGCCAACCTACAGCACTACAATCCGCTTGTGGATGAAGACGCCGCTAAGGCTTATGCTATCCCAGATAGTTGGGAATTGGTGGCACAAATGCCATTTGGCAACATTGTTGCGCCTGCTGGCGAGAAAACGTATCAGCCAGTTAGTGAGCGTATGAAAGTGCTAGGTTTATAAAATACTTAAGCTTATAAAATACTTAAGCTTATAAACGCGCTAGATGTAGAAAACGGATAGTGATTTTTGAAATATGCTTAACTCAGTTGAAGTATTACGTTTTTCAAATGGTTGAGTTTAAGCATTCAATCAAAAAAAGCACCTCAAAGAAAACGCTTAAAAAAAGACAGCCCATATAAAGTGAGCTGTCTTTTTTATTCTAAGCTTAGTTTATTTTAAACTTGGTTCATGCTGCTATAGTCGATTTAATTTAAAAGTAGTACAAGGCAACCGAGTGTAGATGTATATTAAATACTTCAAGCGAGGCTAACGCTGTAATGCTTTTATAGTCGAATGACTATAAGAGCATTTTTACCGCAATACAGAGCTGTCTGTCACTTTCGCCAAGCGTTTTTCTGTGCGCTTAAGGTCTCTCACTAGCATGGCTGCAAACCACCCAGCGCCATACAACGCACTGCTATCTGTCTTCGATTTTAATTGATAGCGCTGTTGGTACATTTTATGATTATGATATTTATTCAAAGTCTTTTGCGCTTTTGCTAAGTATTTTAGCCAGCGTTTACTTTCCTTCTTGGCTTTTTTCTTTTTTGACTTTTTCTTATCTAATAATGGCGTAGCAAACTCACTGATATAAAGTAAGGTGGTTAACTGCTCATACAGCTCGTGCTCTGCATTATTATCGTCTAGATCAATATTTTTTATATCGTCACTTTTTGACTCTACGTTTTCTAAGTCACTATCGTCTAAGTCAACACTTTGTAAGTCGTCACCTTTTAAATCATTGCTTTCTATATTAATGTTATTTGAGCCAACGTCTTTTTTACTCTGTAGCTCTTGTACTGCCTTGCCAAGCTTTGCCTGCTGTTTGGATAAGGTTTTTGCCAGTTTATCGATGGCGAGTTGATCAGCTTGCGGTTCAAGGCTTGGGTCGCTCATGGTAAAGGCGATCAGCTCAAGTAAGGTCAGCTGAAAATCGTTGGCACTGACGGCATCTTTCGGAGTAATCTTCAGCGCATCCATATCTGTTGCCCAATTGACAGTAGGTGCACCATGCTGTTGTAAGTTAGGCTCTATATGTGAGGCAAGATGGGCAAGCTCTCGATATTCATCCAATAATGTGGCTGTTTGTTTTAGTATTGGCAGCCAGTCTGGATTGATTTCATCAGAATAGCTGGCAAATGCTTGTAGGGCAGCTTGCAAGCGGACAATACCAATGTATAGTTGTAATGCATGGTCGTCCTCTTCGCTGCCAGCGACGATGGCGCTGCTATTGGGCAGTATTTGCAACAGACAGTTATGTACCGCTGCGCGCACAAAGGCAGGCATACTGATTTTCTTATCGATATTTAGCTGATCAAGGTCAGCGTGGACAGCTGGACTATGCTGCTGTTCTGTGATGAGTAAACCACCGCGCTCAGCCTTGGTTACCGTAGACAAACAAAGCTTGTAGCGCTTACACCAAGTTTTGGCGGTTGCAAATAAAAAATCGATATCTCCTGATATTAGCTCAAACTCAATCTCTTGAATAGCATCACGCTGAGTATCATCATTACCGTGAATAATTTCTCCATAATCGTACGCCATCTCGACATGGTTATTTGCACCACTATCACCCACTAGCAATCGTGTGGTGCGCTCTACATCGGTCACATATAACCGTGTGAGATTTTTAGCCAGTTTTTTTAGCTTAAATTCAGCCAGGGCAGGGGAAACAGAGGTGTTTTTATAAATAGTTAAATCAGGCATGAGCGTATTATTATCGAGCATCGCTTGTACTTGTTCATTATCCAGTACCGCATTATGCTCTAGGCGTGCTGCAATGCCATCGCCGCCCGCTTTGATGGTCTGTACCCAAGCATCGCCTTCTTTACGGATACGCAAGCCAATGCCTGCCTCTGCAAGCTGTTGGTCTGGGGTATCATAATAATGGGCAGCCAGTTGCGTCACCTCAGAAGACTTGACTCGTGCTTGGCGCATCAAACCTTTTAGTCGCGACTCTGGTACCAAAAACTTTAGCTCTATCTCTTGCATGATGGCTCCCGATTATTTTAATAAATTTGAATGACTACCATCGTATGAAAGCTATCGGCGAATAACAAGCAAAATTTTTTCTATAAATAATCTGAGTCAATATTAGAGATATACTTTTAGTAAGTAATCATTATAATTAATGTTAATTATTAAACAAAAGTAGGATAAAGGTGGTTGGCTTTACAATAGAAGCTAAAATATTTTTATCCAATATGTTTACCATATCTCATAAAATGCCGGATTATAAAATAATGACGCAATGCAATCAACAGAAGTATGACACTCATCAATCTCATTCAATATTACTGCCTAAAGCCTTGTTTCCATCAGTTTTATGTCTACCAATAATGCTTGGGTCTGTGTTATTGATAGGCGGCTGCGATAGCTCTTCTGAATATGCAGAGAGTAGTGCTGGTATGGAGTCGGTTCAGTCTGCAACGGAGGAGGTTGCTGATAGTGAGATGGTTGGCATCATGTCCGATGTGGCAGCTGATAACGCATCCAATGGCTTAGAGGTTGCAAATCTATCGAGCACTAGTGAACAGACCCTTGGTAGTCAGGCAGCAGACATTAAAATTGCGGGAAAAGCGCTATTGATAACTGCCAGTGCTGATTTTAAAGTTGAAGATGTCGTCAAAACTAGTGATGCTATTGAGAGTTTGACACGGCAACAGGCTGGTTATGTGGCACTGAGCAATATTAGCAATCATCCACGTGATAGTCGAACCTTTGTACAAGGCAATAAAAATATCACGATTACAACCTACACTCGTCAAGCTGACATGACGGTTCGTATCCCTCGCGCCAATGTCAGTAAGTTCCTAGCGCAATTACAACAGCAAGTCGCATTTTTAAATGGGCAGCAGTTTAGTGCTCAAGATGTGACATTAGATATTTATCGTGAACAGCTAGCGAGCCAGTTAAATAGTGATATGGCAAGCGAGCTTAGCCAAGAACGCCTGAGTAGTAAAAATGATAAAGACCAGGGCAGCAATGTTGATGCTATTACCGCGACTTATGCGGCACGTCGTCAGCAAGAGCTTGCCAAGCTTGAGCAACTGGCTATCGCTGATAAAGTTCAATATAGCACCATTAACCTGACCTTTATGCAGCCAGATATCAGTTATAAAGAAACCACACAAAATCTAGATGTGCTATTAGATGCTGAGCAGCCAAGTTTTAGTAGTCAAGTGAGTCAAGCATTTAAAGATGGCTGGGAGATACTTAGATCAGTAGCGCTTGGATTGATACAACTGTGGTGGTTGCTTGTACTTGGCGGTATTTTTTATCTAATTTACAGAATGATAAAAGCAATCTATCGTAAATTTTTTAAACATGATCCCCGTATAAAAAATATGAAGCGTGAGCTAATGGGTGAAAATCCAAAAAGTCACGATTCAGTCGGTATACAGAGTAGTCAGGAAGAGGATTATAGCAATAATATGAAAGAGGCTGATAGTAAGGATAATAAGCACTCAAATTAAGAATTAACAAGCTCACAATGCTCAAAATTTTACAATAATAGAGTGCAAATAAGCAGACATAAAAAAGCCGCCCTACAATATAGGACGGCTTTCTTTATGACTGGTACTTACGAGATGTACTTATAAGTGGTCGGTGATTAGAACTGGTTCATTGTGTTCTTGCCGCCGCCAGCTTTAAGGGCATTTTCACCAGAGAAGATTTCTTTGTGATCATCGCCAAGGTCAGAACCAGCCATTGCTTGGTGCTTCACACAAGCGATGCCTTCACGGATTTCTTTACGTTGTACGCCAGCTGCATAAGCAAGCATACCATCTTCACCGAAGTAGCCTTTAGCAAGCTCATGCACGCTAAGCGCAGTGGTGTGATAAGTAGGTAGCGTGATTAAGTGATGGAATACACCTGCTTCACGTGATGCATCACGTTGGAAGTTTCTAGCCGCTTCGTCAGCTGCTGTATCAAGTTCAGTACCATCGTAATCAGCACTCATCAAGTCATCTTTATTGTAGGCAGATAGGTCTTTGCCTTCTTCTTCCCACTGAGCGATGATTTGCTTACGGAAGTTCAGTGTCCAGTTGAACGATGGGCTGTTATTGTATACAAGCTTGGCTTTTGGCTGTTGCTCTTTAATACGATCAACCATCATTTTGATGTGTGCGACGTCTGGAGTCGGTGTTTCGATCCATAGTAGATCAGCGCCATTTTCTAGAGCCGTTACACAGTCAAGTACGACACGGTCGATGTTCGTTTCTTCACGGAATTGATATAGACCATTTTGAAGACGAACTGGACGTACTAATTTGCCGTTATGCTTAAGCAAGCTGTCGTTCTCTTTGGCGTTTTCTAGCGTGACTTCTTCCATCTCGATAAAATCGATGTACTGAGAAGCAAGGTCGCCTGGCTCATTTGATACTGGAATTTTTTGCGTGAGTGACGCGCCTTCAGAGTCAGTACGAGCAACGATAACGCCGTCTTCAACACCAAGCTCTAAGAATGCATAACGAATAGCGTTGATTTTTGCGATATAGTCTTCATGCGGTACAGTGACTTTACCCGCTTGGTGACCACATTGCTTCGCGTCAGATACTTGGTTTTCAACCTGAATAGCACAAGCACCAGCTTCGATCATTTGCTTAGTTAGCAAGTAAGTGGCTTCTTCGTTACCGAAACCTGCATCGATGTCAGCAATGATTGGCACAACATGTGAATCAAAGTTTTCGATTTTTTCTAGGATGGCTGAGGTATCTTGACCCGCTTCTTCTGCAGCGTTTAGCTCACGGAAGTAGTCGTTCAATACTTTAGCATCAGCTTGACGTAAGAAGGTGTAGATTTCTTCGATTAGCTTAGGTACAGAGGTTTTTTCATGCATAGATTGGTCAGGAAGAGGACCAAACTCAGAGCGAAGGGCTGCAACCATCCAACCTGATAGGTAGATGTAAGTTTTAGACGTCGTACCAAAATATTTTTTCTTAGCGTACATAGTTTGTTGAGCCACAAAACCATGCCATGCACCTAAAGACTGCGTGTACTGAGACGTATCATTGTCATAGTCTTCCATGTCTTGACGCATGATTTTTGCAGTATATTTGGCGATATCTAAGCCCGTTTTAAAACGGTTTTGTGACATCATACGTGCCGCATCGGTTTCGCTGATATTCTGCCAGTTACCGTGCTTTTGCTTTAATTCACGTACTAAGTCGATCGCTGATTTATATGCAGTTGACATCTATGTCTCCTTGGGGTGGTGAAAATTAGTAACTTAGAAAATTACAAGTATTGAGGTAATTTTAATATATGTAGAAAGATGCTGGCAGAAGTGAAAATCTAAAATATAAACCTTGTGCGTTAGCAATCTCTACTAAACTATAAGAAAATTATGATAAAAGCAAATAAAACCTGTCGAATTGGTCAGCTTTTATTATTGGGTCTTTCGTTTTAGGTTGAATGCGCTTTTTTATAAGTCTTTTTTGACTGTTAAAGTGCTTATTTCCCTAAAAAGTGCCAACTACTCATTCAAGCTTAAAAACAAATGAGAGCAAAAAATTAAGTTTGCGTAATAAAGGTTATGTCCGTATTTCCGCATGAAAATGCGATAAAATACCTATGGTAGTCAATCCATCAAAACGCACGGCGACTGCCTAACATTAAAGACAAGGACTGATTAAGAGCTTGCTAGCCACTATAGCTAGGTTGCCTTGATTTATCTAGTTTATGATTATTATCTTGGGTATTTAATTTTATGATAGTATATATAAAACAATGACTTATGATGAATGATTTCAGTTATAATAAGCGTATATCAAAATAATTAATATAAAATTGTCCTTGTTTCATGCTGTTATAGATGATTTATACTAAATAACAGGGCAAAAAACGCCGCGTTTGTAGTGGTATTTATTTTAAGGTAAAGAGACATATATGAATTTGCAGCGGGTAGATTTAAATTTATTGGTACATCTAGATGTGTTGCTACGAGAAAAAAACGTTACTCGTGCAGCTGAGCAGCTTGGCATTACCCAACCTGCCATGAGTAATATTTTGCGCCGGCTGCGTAAGCTATTTAATGATCCGTTGCTGGTACGCTCATCCGAAGGCATGACGCCAACTGAGCGTGCGCTTGAGCTGCAACCACGCATTCGTGAAATACTGGCGGATTTGACACAAGTATTAGAGCCACGCACAGAGTTTCGTCCTTATAGTACCTCGCGCGTTTTTCGTATCATGACCTCAGACTATGCTGAAGCGACATTGGTACCAAAATTGGTCAAAGCATTGCGCTCAGAGGCACCAAATGTCATCTTAGATTTCTTAACGCCATCGGACGTCTCATATCGTGATATGGAGCAGGGGCGAGTGGATTTGGCGATCAACCGCTTTAATGAAATTCCGCAAAGTTTCCACCAAGTTTTGGTCTGGCGTGATACCTTTAGCTGCCTATTGTCCTCTGACAGTCCTTATGCTCATCGCTTTAATCTCAAAAATTATCTTAAGGCGCAGCACGTTTGGGTCTCTAAAACTGGTATGGGTGTGGGATTTGGTGTCAATCCAGAAAAATCTGGTGGCCTAGGTTCAATTGATCAAGCACTGCAACGTTTAGGTCAAAAACGTCAAATCAGTGTTTTTACCCGCCACTATCAAATGCCAGCCATGCTTGCAGCCAATAAAGATTTGGTTGCAACTTTGCCTACGCGTGTAGCAAAAATGCAGGCTAATAACGACAGTATCATGATGGTCGAGCCACCATTTTTTATCCCTGAATTTGAGCTAACGATGGCGTGGTCGCCTTTGTTGCAGCATCATCCCGCCCATCGTTGGTTGCGTCAGCTTATCATGCATGTGGCTCGTCAAATTGTTGACGAAGAAGAGAATCCACCCCAAGAAATTCCTGTGATGAATCATTTGTTTTAAGCCATTTGTTTTTGGTTATCGATTGCTTATTTATTAAACCAGCCCAAGCGCTGGTTTTTTATTGGCGTAATTCTACTGAAAAATATCGTCCAAGATTTTGACCTAATAAATCAGTCAGTCACATTCTTAACATCTTACGAACACTTCTTCATAACTTGTAAAACTACTCGTTGTACATTTTGCTATGATAAATCCCACTTAAGAAAAAAGACAAATACATAGCGTATTGTTAAGTTATACGACAGTATCGGATTTCATAAAATCGTTGATGAAGTTGTCCAATTTAACCAGATACGTTTATAAAAATGACCCTTCTTGGTTTATGTATTCCTAAGGTTTATGTGTTTCTAAGATTTCAGATATTGAAGCGATCAATTTTTAAACCAATAAAATAGTTTAATAAATAAGGATAATAATCATGGCAGATATTACTACTATAAACCCAGCAACAGGTGAAGCGATCAAAGAATACGATTACATGAGTAATGATGAGGTGAACAAGATTGTTGAATCCTCGCACCAAGCATTTACTGAGTGGCGTAAAACCAGCCACGAAGCGCGTGCAAAAGTCATCAATTCTATCGGTGAGACATTGCTCAAGTACAAAGAAGAGTTGTCTAAACTTATGACTGAGGAGCGTGGTAAGCTCTATAGTCAGAGTTTGCAAGAAATAGATTTGTGTAAAGCAATTTGCGACTATACCGCAGAAAAAGGGGTGGCTGCACTTGCTGACGATGAACGTGATATTGAAGGCTTGAAGAAAGGTATTGTGACCTATCAGCCTATCGGTGTCATTTATGGCATGCAGCCATGGAACTTTCCTGCTTACCAAGTATTCCGTTATACCATCGCAAATCTGATGGCAGGTAATAGTATTTTACTCAAGCACGCGTCAAACGTGACTGGTTCAGGCTTGTTAATCGAAAAAATCTTCCATGAGTCAGAGTTACCAAACGATTTGTTCCGTACGATTTTAATCGATCACGACCAATCAGAAGCATTAATCGGTCATGACAAAGTGCGCGGTGTCACACTGACAGGTAGCGACGGTGCTGGTAGCATTGTGGGTCAGCAAGCAGCAAAAGCCATTAAAAAGGTGGTGCTAGAATTAGGCTCAAACGATGCCTTTATTGTCTTAGAAGATGCTGATGTAGAGTTAGCGGTAGAAACTTGTACCCAAGCGCGTCTCATTAATAATGGTGAAACTTGTGTCGCCGCTAAGCGCTTTATCGTTGTTGATAGCTTATACGATGATTTCCGTGAACGCATTGTCAAAAAATTTGCAGACGCTAAATCTGGCGATCCGATGGATGATGCCTCTGATCTTGGTCCATTAGCCCGCAAAGATTTACAAGAAAAATTGCATGAGCAAGTAGAAGACAGTGTAGCAAAAGGCGCAACGATTGCTGTTGGTGGTCAATTGCCAGAAGGTAAAGGCAGTTTTTATCCAGCAACTATCTTGGAGAATGTCGAAAAAGGACAACCTGCCTATGATGACGAATTATTTGGTCCTGTCGCCTCATTAATACGAGCTAAAGACCAAGATGATGCATTACGCATTGCCAATGACAGTCGCTACGGTTTGGGCGGTGCTATCTTCTCTAAAGACGAAGACAAAGCCATTCGCCTAGCGCGCGAAGAGTTTGATACGGGTATGGTCTATATCAATGGTTACGGTCTTGCAAATCCAGGGTTGCCATTTGGTGGAGTGAAGAACTCAGGTCATGGTCGCGAGCATGGCGGCTTTGGTATCAAAGAATTTGTAAATATTAAAGGGTTACACGTTCATAAAAGTCAATAATAGCTGACGTCTTCGGGATTAATATGCTTTAGAAGATTTTAAAGGTAGCTATTAGAAAGCCCAGTCATTCATTAAGTGACTGGGCTTTTTTATGCGAAGAGTTTAAGTTTGATAGTTGGTGCCTGATAATTTGTGACTGTCGCTATTTACTCAGTCGTTCAAATATAGTTTTAACGGTAGCGTTGGTAAAGACATACTTTGTTGATTGGATGCTTGAGCATGGTCCAGCGAAAGTGCGCCTTTGGCCAATAATAAAATCGTCCAAGGGAGCAATTGATGCTCAAGCTTTTGCACACGTGCTTGCAAGCTATCGGCAGTGTCTCTTTGATGTATCTCTAACAGCGCTTGGGTCAAAACAGTACCCGCGTCAAGCTCGGCAGTGACCACATGAATACTACAGCCATGATGTCGCTCACCTGCTTGTATCGCACGCTGGTGGGTATCAAGGCCTTTATAGACAGGTAGCAAAGAGGGATGCAAATTAATCATCGGCGCTGGTGCATTATCGATAAAATCTGCACTCAAGACACGCATAAAACCAGCTAACACAATGAGATCTGGTTGCCATGATGCTAGTTGGCTGCTGGCATGAGTCTCAAAAGTCTTGATTCCCATGCGTTTGCCGCTAGCAACATGTGACAATACTGCCACAGGAATGTCAGCGTCTTTTGCACGGGTGACGGCATAAGCATCCTCACGGTTACTAATGACGCCAACAATCTCAATTGGCAGTGCGCCAGCTTGCATCGCATCTATCAGTACTTGCAAGTTGCTACCACTACCAGATACCAGTACAGCAATCCGTAAAGGGTTGTTATCAATTTTTTTTTGACTGTCTAACATTAACGGTACACCACTGCGTCCGCTTCACGCTTCACCATTTCGCCTAATTTCCATGCTTTTTCACCAGCATCGTTCAAAGTTTGAATAGCCGCATCTGCTTTATCTTTAGGCACGACAATGACAAAACCAACGCCGCAGTTAAAGGTGCGGTACATCTCGCTTTGCTCGATATTTCCTTGGGTTTGTAACCAAGTGAATAGCTCTGAGAACTGCCAGCTATTGGTATCAATACTAGCAGCTAAATTTTCTGGTAATACACGTGGTAAATTATCGGTTAAGCCGCCACCAGTGATATGTGACATTGCATGCAGCGCTGAGCTACCAAGAGTATCTTGTAGCGCTTTAATCGCTTTAACATAGATGCGAGTAGGGGCCATTAACGCATCTTGGATAGGCTGACCGTCTAATTGCTCATCACTGCTAGTCACATCAATGCCGCTGACTTCGATGACTTTACGTACCAATGAATAACCGTTTGAGTGTGCACCACTTGAGGCAAGAGCGATCAATACATCGCCTTCCGCGACGTTTTCGCCAGTGATGACTTCCGCTTCTTCAACCACACCGACACAAAAGCCTGCCAAGTCATAATCGTCGTCTTGATACATGCCTGGCATCTCAGCCGTTTCACCGCCGATCAGAGCACAGTTTGATAGCTTACAGCCTTCACCAATACCAGTGACCACAGTCGCTGCTACATCAATATCAAGCTTGCCAGTTGCATAATAGTCTAAGAAAAATAATGGCTCTGCACCGCACACCAATAAATCGTTGACGCACATGGCGACCAAGTCGATACCGATCGTGTCGTGACGGTTTAGCTGTAATGCCAGCTTGAGCTTAGTACCGACGCCGTCAGTGCCTGACACGAGTAGAGGAGAAGTGTAACCAGTTGGTATACGACAAAGTGCTCCAAAGCCGCCAAGTCCGCCTACAACCTCAGGGCGCGAGGTGGCTTTTGCCACTGATTTAATACGTTGTACCAACGCATCGCCAGCATCAATATCAACACCAGCATCTTTGTAGCTTAAAGAAGGCTTGTTACTCATGGTCATCTCACAAATTTTATAGGGAATGAAGGTCTGTCAGTAGAAAATCGAGTTGGTCGTGTTAATTCTGAATATAGTGCGCGCATTATACCCAAAAATGACCCTTACTCGCAAAGCAACTTGCGGATATTTGGCGGATATTTCACGAAGACTGACTTTAAGTGGTAAATAAAAAGTGAAGAAACAAAAAATGACGGATTTTTTGCTGTACTCTGCGATAATGGAACGCTAAATTTATTGTCGATAACAGTTCGCTATTACGCCGTTGTTGTACGATAAGACGTATCATTTCTTTCAATTATACTCCCATCTTAAATCAGCCTATCATAGGATTCCTTGTCATGATGAACCAACCAATAGATCCTTTTTTTCGGCGCTTATTTATTGTCGTTGCGATGGTGGTGGGTATATTGTTACTGTATTTGATGATGCCAGTCATTATACCGTTTGTCTTTGCTTTCGTACTGGCTTACTTGTTCAATCCGCTGGTCAAACGCTTATCGAAGTATATCAAACGCTGGGTGGCGATTATCATTGTCTACTCCACCATCACTTTAGGAATGGTGCTACTGCTATGGTGGTTGATACCGACCTTGTGGCATCAGTTGCAAGCGGCGTGGGAGTACCTGCCTAAGGTCTTAACTTGGTATAATGAAGTCGTACGTGAATGGTTCGTTAACAACAGTCGTATCAATCTGCCAGAGTTGGAGTCTAAAGGGTTTTCTGAGACATTGGTTGAATACATGCAGACCAATTATAAGTTTGAAGATGCCAGTACCATGATGAACCAAATATTGGTGTCGAGCATGAACTTCATCAATAATGCAGGACTCATTGTGCTAGTACCGATTCTTACCTTTTATTTCTTATTTAATTGGGATCAGCGTCTGCAAACATGGAAGCTGGCGATTCCCGCTGCGTATAGTAAAAAAGTCATTCAGATTGCTCGAGAGTGTGACCTTGCATTGATGGCATTTATCAAAGGTCAGCTATTGGTGATGGTATTATTGGGTGCTATTTATGCGGTGCAATTACAGCTTATTGGGCTTGAGCTTGGGCTTATTATTGGTATGGTTGCCGGTATTGCTAGCTTTGTTCCTTATTTGGGTTTTGGCATTGGTTTTATCGCTGCCATTATCGCCTGCCTGTTCCAGTTTGGGCTAAATTGGACGTATTTGTCGCTGATCGTCGGAGCGTTTTTAGTTGGGCAAGCCGCCGAAGGTTATATTCTACAGCCGTTACTATTGGGTGATAAGATAGGTCTATCGCCGCTTTGGGTGATTTTTGCCGTATTGGCAGGCGCAAGCTTATTGGGTTTTGTTGGTATGCTCATCGCACTGCCAGTGTCTGCCGTGCTTAATGTACTGTTTCGCCATTTATACATCTACTATCGTTCGACAGATTTTTATAAAGGTCGTAAGCAATTGGCTTTGTTTGAGAAGAGATAATAACTTTATCGTTAAATTGATAGAGCCATGGGGAATTAATAGTAAATGGTGTGAGGGATAAACAGTGATGGATAAGGCTTAATAGGTAAAAGACTTGTCAGTCATTTTGCAAATATGTTATATATAGGCGCAGTATTGACAGTATCAGCCGTTATCCAGTTGGTCGTTAACAAGATGGCTTTTATTAAGTAAGTAATTCTCAGATATACTCTCGATTAAAACAACGAGATGCTAACGCAGTAAGTTTATATCAGGTAGTATAAGAGCATCTCAAAGACAGTTATTAATAATTTATCTTTTTATTTATTGCATTACGCAAAACGAGTTGATGATTCATGGCAGAAGCACAGCTAAGTCTCAATCTGGACATTAAGCATGATGCAAGTCTAAGTGACTTCGCCGGTCCTGGTTGGATGTCGATTATTGATGCAGTGCGGCAACTACATGTCGGCCTGATTGGTCAGCTGTACCTATTTGGCAGTCCTGCTACGGGCAAGTCGCACTTATTGTCTGCTATCTGTGAGTCATTTATTGAGATGGACAAGTCAGCGATTTGTTTGTCACTCAATGAGTTGATTCATACCGATGTGCACGTCCTCTCCTCTCTAGAAAACTTCGATCTAATCGCGATCGATGATTTAGAGGTGCTGGAGCAAAGCAGTCAATGGCAAGAAGCCTTATTTCATTTGATTAATCGCAGTCGTGAAGGCCAGCGTCAATTGTTGTTTGCAGCCAATAAGCCTGCTGGTGATTTGCCCTTTCAATTGAGGGATTTGCTGACTCGTTTGGCACAAGCACCTACGTTTAAAGTACCTAATGGTCATGACTTAGCTGACCGTCAGGCGTTATTACAATCTATCTTGCGTCGACGTGGTTGGCAGTTTGATGATCGAATTATTGATTATTTGCTTACTGAGGGACCACATCGCATCGGTGCGATGATGGAAGTACTCAATTATATTCAGCCGATGTTTTCGAACCTTGGGCGTAGCAATATATCCAAAGCAGTCATCACTGACGCATTGCGTACCATTGATGAGCAGACACTAGCAGCAGAGCTTGCTGATATTGCGCAAGAGACACAAGTAGATAACGATTCAGCGGAACAAGATCAACATACGATGCCACTGGATTTTTAGCATTCAAAACTAAAGTCTTTTATCCAAAGCGCTTTTACTATTGCCAAAACGTTTTCACTATTAATGGAATCACTTATGAAATCCAATGCTTCTTTGCTAAAAAAACTGACCATCAGCACGTTGCTTATTGGTGCAGGCTCTGTCTCTATGCTGTCGCATGCTGAAGTAACGCTACTGGTTGATGACCATATCAAAGTCACGGCTATTAATGGGCAAGAAGTGCAGCAGAGCGCTTTTCAACCATTGACTAAAAAGTTTACGCTTCAGCCGGGTCAACATGCGATTACTGCGAAGTATGATCGCTTATATGATTTGCGCCGTGATGAGCATGATTATTTACGTTCGGGTAATGTGAGCGTGACGGCAGAATTGGCTGACAATCAAACCTATCGTCTGACCATGCCGAATCAGCCAGAAGAGTATGCAGCAGCTAAAGAATATGCCAAGCGTCCAATACTGGCAGTAGAGAAAAACAATACTGTGGTTGCAAGTCAGCAAGGTATCGCTGGTAACCAAGGTGGCTTGTTGTCAGGCTTAGGCAAGGCGTTCGGCGGTGTGTTTGGCGGAGCAGGTGATGCAGAGCTACAGAATCAGCGTGCGATTGCCGCATTAGATCAACCAAATGTGAATACGGGTACGGTAGCGACTACTAAGCAAACCACTAGCGTTAATTCATCTGCTAATACCTTAGATCAATTTATGCAAATTTGGTTACAAGCCACGCCTGCTGAGCGCGAAAAAATGCGTCAATGGATGCAAAAATAAGGTTTCATTAGCAACAGCAAGCACAAAAAAAGCACCTAAAGTAGGTGCTTTTTTATGATCTAGATTTTAGGGAGTGTCCTCAATTCAATCAATTACTCTCTAAATGGGCTAAAAATGGCTAAATTTTGTTAAACATCGTCAAATAGCTTATCAATATCTCGATATTAACAGCGCTATCTTCCTTGTTTAACGGCAATTTATCTCATTTTTATCACCATTTTTAAAATGAGGACACGCCCTAGTGATGTACTGTTTCATTAGTAATGATTAACCCAAAAAGGCGTTATACATCCAGATGAGCTTTTCTTGCTCTTGTACATAGGCATCTACGAGGTCAGCTGTTCCTTGATCTTCACTGTCTGCTGCTAGAGTAGATACTTTACGCTGCTCTGTAATTAAAGCTTGTAAACCAGTTACCACACCTTTCACACAAGCATTGCCATCTTTGACGTTTTTATCTTCTTGAATGCTAGTATGCTGAGTAAAATCGCTATAAGCATGCAGCGGTGTGCCGCCCAAAGTTAAGATACGTTCAGCGATTTCATCAATTTGTAACTGTAGCGCAGTATACAATTCTTCAAATTTTGGATGCAAGGTGAAAAAATGCTCACCTTTTACATTCCAGTGATAGCCACGGACGTTTAAATAAAAGACGTGGTAAGTTGACAATAAATTGTTTAGTTGTGCAATGACTTCGCTCATGTCAGCTTTTTCTAGACCGATTTGATTAGTAGCGTTACTCATAATATTATCCTTATAGTTTGAGTGTTGAGATAAAACATTAAATGAAGAAGATGAGAAGTGTAGCAACTCGTGTGCTGCATTACTATGCTTGTTAATATATTAACGCTTTTCAGCCTTGAAAAGTAACAATCTTAGAAAATAGTATGATAAAACTGCCATATAGAATGGAGTCAGCTTAAGCTAAAATCATAACTATACATTCATATAATTTAGAGCAATTGTCACCTTTCTTCTGATAGCTATTATAATAGCAGAGCACCATCGATAAGTTAATTTCAATAAATTTATAATTACGATTGATTTTGTAAAAATTATTTTTTATTAATCATTTCTTTATTGATCACTTCTTTATCGCTCATATAGTAAGCAATAAAGAAGTCTTCTACTATTTTATGCTGGCGGCTGTAAGTTTTCAGGGTTTAAGCCTTTAATGGGGATAACTTCTTGCAAATGCTGACGTACCGTATCGATCGGAAACTTCTGTGCTTCTAAGCGCTTTGGCACAATTTGGCTGCCTTGTTGACCTTTCATCTCAAACATCATAAAGATATAGTCGTCCGTTTCATCCCAGCTTTTGACAGCTGACCATGGAATGACGGCTTGCTGGGTCGTGCCTGCTCGCATTTGCATGCCGCGCATTTGGTTGTTATTAAATGTGTCAGGCTGGTTCACTGGCATCGCCATGACGAGGCCATGCTTTTGTACGCCCAATTTCATCTGACGCATCTCGTCTGGCATTTCTTGATCGGCCACTTGCTTGTCAAACTCTCTTTTCACATACCATTTAAAGCCAAGGGTACGAACCAGTAAATAAATCATTACTGACACCAGCATCAGCCAAAAGATAATGGTTGAGTAGCCTGTCACAAAAACCAACCCTGCGATCGCTAGTACCACGGTTACCGCCATAATGATCCATTCTTTCATTTTGATACTTTTTAGACCGAAAGAAGGGCTGGCACTGGCAAATAGCTCGTATTGTGCTTGGTGAAATTCTGCCTCAGTTAGGTTTAAGGCGACAGGTTGTAGCGTATAGGGGTACAAGGCCATAAAGGTTTCTCAAATACTTGTATTGAAAGTGTTGGGTTTAAATCGACAAAACGTAGCAGCTACGTCGTACTTGGCTAGAAGTCGAATAAAAGGTATGCGCTTATCTTACCGAAAAGCACCTCTAAATGAAACATATAAGCCGCTCTGTTCGTTGATAGAGGTGATATTAATGGTTTTAATAAGGATGGGCGAGGCTTATTGAGGTAAGCTGAACTTTGAGAGATGCATTTAAAGCAAATATAACTGGCTACGGATAATGAAAGTAATAAATGAAAATTCAATCAGCAGCGGTCAAAACATGGTCAAATCTGCTGTGTCTTGGTATTATAGCGGCTATCACTTATTTTGATAAAATCAGCACCTTTGAAAACAGTATCTTTAAAAATAACACTTTCGAACCTCTTCCTCACTTCTAGCGTTACAGGCAACTATTATGATTGATCCAAAACTCTTACGCGGCGATTTAAGCGATTTACAACAGCAGTTGGCCACTCGTGGTTATGCACTTGACATAGATTTTTGGCAAACGGTTGAGTCAGAACGTAAATCTTTGCAGATCAAAACCGAAGAGTTGCAGTCGAGCCGTAATGCGGGTGCTAAGCAAGTGGGTGCTTTGAAAAAATCAGGCGAAGATGCCAGTGAGCTATTGGCTGAGATGCAGAATGTCAGTGGTGAGATTAAAACAGCCGAAGACGAGCTGCGCACTCTACAAGAGCGTATCAACAAAGCTGCTATGCAAATTCCAAATATTCCAGCAGCTGATGTGCCAGTGGGTACGTCAGAAGAGGATAACGTAGAAGTGCGCAAGTGGGGCACGCCTCGTACGTTTGATTTTGAAATTCAAGATCACACTTATATTGGCGAGACACTTGGTATGCTCGACTTTGAAGCCGCGACCAAGCTGACTGGCAGCCGCTTTAATGTACTAAAAGGACAGTTGGCACAAATGCATCGCGCCCTGATTCAATTTATGCTCAATACCCATACCATGAAGTACGGCTATCTTGAAACGTACGTGCCTTATATTGTGAATTCAGACAGCCTAAAAGGTACGGGGCAGTTGCCTAAGTTTGAAGATGATTTGTTTAAGCTCAAAAATCATACAAACAATGAAGACATGGATTTTTATCTTATCCCTACTGCCGAAGTGCCAATGACCAACTTGGTACGTGGCGAGCGTTTGGATATTAGCGAGCTGCCACTTAAGTTTACCGCGCATACGCCTTGTTTCCGTAGTGAGGCAGGCTCACATGGCCGTGATACTCGTGGTTTGATCCGTCAGCATCAGTTTGAAAAAGTTGAGATGGTCAATATTGCTACCGCTGAGCAATCTGATGATTTATTAGAAGCAATGACTGGACAAGCCGAATATATCTTGCAGCAGTTGAACCTACCATACCGCACCGTTCAGTTATGTACGGGTGATATGGGCTTTGCAGCACAAAAGACCTATGACATCGAAGTATGGTTACCGAGCCAAGATACCTATCGTGAAATCTCAAGCTGCTCTAACTGCGGTGATTTCCAAGCGCGCCGTATGGGAACACGTGTCAAAGATGGCAAACAAACCAGCTTGGCACACACGCTAAATGGTTCAGGCTTGGCAGTGGGTCGTACACTATTGGCAGTGATGGAAAATCATCAAAACGCTGACGGTAGTATCACGATTCCAGAAGTATTGCGTCCGTTTATGGGCG
The DNA here is from genome assembly GCF_904846615.1 of Psychrobacter sp. JCM 18902. Taxonomy (NCBI): domain Bacteria; kingdom Pseudomonadati; phylum Pseudomonadota; class Gammaproteobacteria; order Moraxellales; family Moraxellaceae; genus Psychrobacter; species Psychrobacter sp. JCM 18902. The sequence goes on along the minus strand of NZ_CAJHBK010000001.1, from coordinate 1,878,535 downwards.
GTGCTGAGACGATTTCAGTTTAATATCTATATTGCTTGTACTAGCTGTGAGTTACTAAGATGACTCACAGCTTTTTAATATAGGGTAGTTTGATAAAACTGATATGAATAATTATTAAACACAAACGATTCTGTCATACCATTTCTTGGCTAGCCTCATAGCAAATATGTTAATATTACACTTTGATTTTATAGTCTATAACTTAGGGACGCATTTGGCGTCCTTATGCTTATACTCCTTTGAGTAAACTCTCCTCTTAGCCCAATACTAGGACACTCTATGCCAGCTCCAATTAGCGAACGTAAATTAGCCAATGCCATCCGTGTACTGTCGTTTGATGCGGTTCAAAAAGCCAACTCTGGACATCCAGGCGCGCCAATGGGTATGGCCGATATTGCCGAAGTTTTGTGGCGCAAGTTTTTGAAGCACAACCCAACCGATCCACAGTGGCACAACCGTGATCGCTTTGTCTTATCGAACGGTCATGGCTCAATGCTTATTTACTCATTGCTGCATTTATCTGGTTATGATGTCAGCGTTGATGATCTGAAAGGTTTCCGTCAGCTGCATTCAAAAACTCCAGGCCATCCTGAGCTTGGCTACACACCAGGTATTGAAACGACTACCGGTCCATTAGGACAGGGTATTGCTAATGCCGTTGGTTTTGCGATCGCTGAAAAAACTTTAGCGGCACAGTTCAATCGTGACGGTCATAACGTCGTAGACCATAATACCTATGCGTTCTTAGGCGATGGTTGCTTGATGGAAGGTATCAGTCATGAAGTGTGCTCACTGGCTGGCACGTTAGGTCTTGGTAAGCTGGTCTTCTTCTATGATGACAATGGCATCTCTATCGATGGTAATGTCGAAGGCTGGTTCACTGATGATACTGAGGCGCGATTTGAGTCATACGGCTGGCAAGTTATCAAGGTCGATGGTCATGATGCCGATGCTATTACTCAAGCAACTGAACAAGCGCTTAAAGAGACTGCCAAACCAAGTCTTTTGATTTGCAAAACTACTATCGGTGCTGGTAGCCCGAACAAACAGGGTCTTGCAGCCAGTCATGGTGCGCCACTAGGTGATGACGAAATCGCTCTGACTCGTGATGCGTTATCTTGGAAACATGCCCCGTTTGAATTAGATGATGAAATCTATGAAGCATGGGATGCTAAAGCCAAAGGTGACGTCCAACAGAAGAACTGGGATGCTGATTTTGACGCGTATAAAAAAGCCTATCCTGAACTGGCAGCTGAGTTATTACGCCGTCTAAATGGTGATTTGCCTGCTGACTTTGATAGCCAAGCACAAGCTTATATTCAGCAAACGCAAGAAGTGGGCGGCGATGTTGCTAGCCGTAAAGCCAGTCAAAACGCCATCAATACCTTACAGCCATTATTACCAGAATTGCTAGGTGGTTCAGCAGATCTAGCTGGCTCAAACCTAACATTATTCAAAGGCGCTAAAGGCATCGAAAAAGACGCTGACGGCAACTATATCTATTATGGCGTACGTGAGTTCGGCATGACCGCGATTGCCAACGGTATTGCATTGCATGGCGGTTTTATCCCTTACGTCGCAACGTTCCTGATGTTTATGGAGTACGCACGTAACGCGGTACGCATGGGCGCATTGATGAAGCAGCGCGTCATCCATGTCTATACGCATGACTCTATCGGTCTGGGTGAAGATGGCCCAACGCATCAGCCAGTTGAGCAATTGACTAGCCTACGTACCACGCCAAATCTACGCACATGGCGTCCGTGTGATGCGACTGAATCTGCTAGTGCTTGGGTAGAAGCAATCAAATCAGAAAACAATCCATCAGCATTGATCTTTAGCCGTCAGAGCTTGCCACATCAAGCACGCGATAATGAGCAAGTAGCCAACATCACCAAAGGTGGTTATGTATTGGCGAAAGAACAAAGCGAGCTACAAGCCATCATCATCGCGACTGGTTCAGAAGTCGGCCTAGCGATGGAAGCGTATGAAGCGTTGAGCGCAAATGGTGTTGGCGTCCGTGTAGTCTCTATGCCATGTGCTGAGATCTTCGTAGAGCAAGATGCTAGCTATCGTGAAGCCGTATTGCCTGCCAATATCCGTGCACGCGTCGCAGTCGAAGCGGCGCATGTAGATTACTGGTATAAGTTCGTTGGTCTAGACGGCAAAGTCATCGGTATGACCACTTATGGCGAATCTGCTCCTGCAAGTGACTTGTACAAAGAGTTTGGTATTACGACTGACGCTGTGGTTGAAGCAGTAAATAGTTTGGTGTAATAAACCTAACTTAGTTAGCGTTTAAATAAAAAAAGAGCTACTAGAGAAATCTAGTGGCTTTTTTTTGTATTGTTTGAGCTTCTCTTTGTGTTTCTAACTCATGATTTTTGGAGGGTAGGAGCTCACTATTTGGATGAATATGACACGACAGTAGATGACGTAAATATGAGTTACTTCATACTACATCGGTAAGTCTTCTGCTACTCTATATACCATTAAGTATATAACTAGCTATTGTCGAAGAGTCGATGAACTGCTCTGTACATAATCTATTATATGTATGCTCTTAGAACTTATGTGGTTTTAATTACAAGTCTGTTATTATAAATGATTGTATCAAAACATAAGTTTATTATTTAAAGGGTAAAGTATGATTGTAAATTTCTCAACACTTCAGGTATTGATTGATGGAAGCTTAGTTAAGGATGCGGATTTAGAAGTACTATTTGATAATTCAGAGCAAAGCTATCAAGATAAAGATACTTATTATTTATTTGATGAAATTAGAAAACTAACAGATGATGTATATTGGTTTTATGCAAAAATTGGTTGTACAACTCCTTACTCAGAAGATGTTGTTGATACTAAAACTTACGAAAGTATGAAGAATCCTAGAGAGATAGATTTATTAGAGCCTAATAAGCAATTGTTTTGCTTCTATGATAATAGAACTAAGCTTCTATTCATAAATAATTTGAATTTAAAGGGCAAGGTAGAAAGCTTTTTTCAAAGAAAGCTAGATTATTTAGAAAAACAAAGTACCGTAAGTATAAGTAATGTTTTTTCAAACCCAGATAGGTTCATTGAAACAATAGCATTAGTTAATCAAGTTAAGTTTAAGTACAGAGAAGATTTATTCAATACTATAACTTTAGGAGCTTTTGATATGCTTCCTCAACCTAAAGAGTTATTAGGCTTAGCACCTAGTAATGACATGGAATATGAGTTAAGTATAAAAATGAAAGAGGCTAATGTAACAAAAGATTTTTTAGAGAAATTTAAAAAATTAGTGGGAATGCGTAAGGATGGTTTATTTAGGGATTTAGTATGCATAGGAAAAGATAAGAATCACTTAGATACTATTTTTAGATTAGATAGTATGACGAAGAAGATAGATGTAAGTGTAAATCAAGATAAGAAGACTAAACTCTTTGATCCTAGTGATATAACTAAAGAGTTCTTGAAAAAACTTGAAAGAACGGATTGTTTATGAGGAAAATACACATTTACATAGGATTAATAATATTTCTTTGTACATTTGCTGTTAGTTATATCTTTGCGTTACCTATTACTAATTATACAGCGCAAAATCTTATTACAGCTTTCGCTATATTTTTTGGTTTTTATCTTACTACTATTAGTACCTTATTTGGTTCAAAGTACATGAGTAGATTAAAAAGTACTAATATGGTTGTAAGTAAGTATACGGACGACGTTGTTGTATATAAATATTTTTTAGTATCAGGGAGTTGGTCTCTTTTTTCAATAGTTTCTATTTTGATACTTAGTTTTGTATCTAGATTGAATTCTTATAGTGAAATCATTATCTTAGAAAGTTCTAGTATTACGGCTTTATTTAGTTCTATAGTAATAGCTATTTCTTCAGTAAATATGTTGTTTGTTTTTATTGTATTTAGAATGTTATTAGGAGGTCTGTTGCATGAAAATTATGAGGATCCTTAAATTTTATATGCGAAGCGTACTTTCTGATTACTTGAAAATATAAGAGCAACCATGTCCCTAAAATCCAGCTTTAAAGGTTTCCTAGGTGAAACTGTGATCAATGTAGCCATGTGGTTAAAACTAGAAAAAAATGTCTATCATCGCTTAAACGGTATCACCTTGCCAAAAGCCAATGGTGGCAGTACCCAAATCGATCATATTATCGTCTCTGTATACGGCATCTTTGTCATCGAAACCAAGAATTATAAAGGCTGGATATATGGTAGCGAAAAGCAAAAGCAGTGGACACAAGCTTTCCCGAATGGAAGTAAATTCAAATTCCAAAATCCATTGCGTCAAAACTACTTGCACATTAAGACGCTCGCAGATTTATTGGGCTTGGAGCTGAGCTACTTCCATTCGATGATTGCTTTCATCGGTGAGTGTGAGCTGAAAACCCGTGATGAGTTGCCCGAACACGTATTAACAGGTGGGATGGTCTCTTATGTGAAGAAGAAACAAGATGAGATGCTGACTGAAGACGAGGTCAAGTCTATCGTTGAGCAGATTAATAGCAACAGATTTAGCAAATCTTGACGCACCAATAGAGAGCATAAAGCCTATCTAAAAGACAAGCATAGCCAGTTTAATCAGCAGCCTAGCGGTAACGCTACTGATAAAACAATTGCTAAAACTGCCAGTAAGCCTACACTCGAGCCGGTAATAAAAGAAACTGCTAAACGAGCCACGCTGAAAAGCCGAGAAGTGCTGCGATGGTCTGGTCAAACTGAGATTGAATCTAGCGAGTTACCAACTGACAGCCTGAATACTCAGCAGACAGTCACTTCGTATAACAGTATTTCACATGATATTGCCGATAAAGTATTTCTTACACCGTTTGAGGTTGTAGAGCTTGAATTAGCAACGAGTTCCTCTGCGACAGGTGAGGCGATAGACCATACAGCTTATTTGATTTAAACACCAACCTGCCCGAGATGTAACGGTGAGATGATCAAGCGAGTAGCAAAAAAAGGCCTGAATCAAGGTCAGGCCTTTTTTGGTTGTAGCAAATTTCCTAGGTGTTGGGGCGTGGTGAGTATTGATTAATCGTTAACCATCTTAACCTTAGTCACCTTATCCATATATTTCTTCCAAACGTAAACAAGCCACCAATCGACCGTCCCACTCTCGCAGTTGCGGCTCTACTTCGCTGCATTGCTGTTTGGCATAGGGGCAGCGTTTATGTAGGGCGCAGCCACTTGGTGGATTTAGTGGACTTGGTAGCTCACCTTGTAGGGTCAAATCATTTTTATGGCCATTTACCGTTGGTGCAGCAGCCAGTAGCGCGATGGTATAGGGATGTTTTGGCGCGTTGTAAATCGCTTCTTTGGGACCGTGCTCAACAGCTTGACCTAAATACATCACCATCACATCATCAGCGACGTGGCGCACGACGGATAAATTATGTGAGATAAAGACGTAAGCGGTGCGATATTCATCCTGTAAGTCCATAAATAGATTTAAGACTTGCGCTTGGATTGATACATCAAGGGCGGAAGTTGGCTCATCAGCGACGACGATTTTCGGATTGAGCATCATCGCGCGGGCGAGGGCAATACGTTGACGCTGACCACCAGAAAACATATGCGGATAACGACCAGCATGTTCAGGTCGTAGACCGACATGTCTCATCATCTCGTTGATTTTGTCGCGCTTTTCTTCTTTGGACAATTTGGTATGGATATCCAATGGTTCCGTCAACTGATAGCCGATAGTATGGCGCGGGTTGAGGCTACCATAAGGGTTTTGGAAGACCATTTGAATTTCAGTACGCAACTCTTTGAGTGCTTTTCTACTATAGCCAGTGGTGCCTTCATCATTGATAAATAGCTCACCATGTGTAGGCGCTTCGATCAATGTCAACTGGCGGGCAAGGGTAGATTTTCCGCAGCCTGATTCACCGACGACGGCCAGTGTCTTGCCAGCTTCAAGCTCGAATGAGATACCATTGAGCGCTTTCACGTACGCTTTTGCTTTGCCCAGACCTTGTGATACTGGGTAGTGCTTGTGTAGATTGTCTGCTTTTAGGACCACTTTATTACTCATACTTGTGACTCCAATGTAGCAGCGTGAGAGGTGGATAGATGAGAAGGTGCGCTCGGTAATTCTGGATGAATACAGCGCACTTTGCCATTAGGAGTATCTAAAATGGGCGGTGGAACCTCACAAGCGGCTTCTTTATACGGACAACGAGGAGACAATAAGCAACCACTCGGGCGATCGTATTGGCTGGGTACGACACCGGGTAAGCTGTTCAGACGGTCTTGACCGATAGCCAGCTCTGGAATGGCTTGCAGCAAGGCCTCCGTATAAGGGTGAGCAGGCTTTTGAAAAATCTCCGGCACGGTACTGGTTTCGACCACTTGTCCGGCATACATGACCGCGACATCACGCGAGTTTTGCGCGACCAAACCCAAGTCGTGGGTAATCAGTATCATCGCCATTTGTTTTTCGCGTTGCAATCGGCTTAGCAAGTCCATGATTTGCGCTTGTACTGTGACATCGAGCGCGGTGGTAGGTTCATCGGCGATGAGTAGTTTGGGCTCACAAGCAATTGCCATCGCAATCATAACTCGTTGACTCATACCGCCTGATAGCTGATGCGGATAAACCTTGAGTCGATTTTTGGCATCGGGCATCTCGACCAGCTCTAACAGCTCTAGGATACGCGCCTGTACGGCTGAGCCACGCAAGCCTAGATGCTTACGTAATACTTCGCCCAGTTGCATCTCAACCGTGAAGCTTGGATTTAGACAAGACATGGCATTTTGAAAGATCATTGAGATGTCTTTGCCAATGATGCCGCGTTTTTCTTTGGCTGACATACTGAGCATGTCTTTATCATCGAACATAACGCGCTTGGAACGGACAGTTGCAGAGGGTGGTAGTAGCCCCATCAGTGCCATCATCGTAACTGACTTACCCGATCCAGATTCACCCACGACTGCGATGACTTCGCCTTGTGTAATCTTTAACGACACATCATCGACTGCACGAAAAGCGCGCACCCCTTGCCCGAAAGTCACTGAAAGATTTTCAATATCTAACAACAATGGTGATTCTTTTTTTGATGCGCCATTCATAGAAGTGTGAGTGGTAGGCGTTTTAATTAATGGTTCAGTCATCTTAGGTCACCTGCTTTAATTTGGGATCTAGCGCATCGCGTAGGCCATCACCAGTCAAGTTAATCGACAATGCGGCTAAGAAAATAGCGACACCGGGCCAAATCGCTAGCCAAACATTACTTTGAATATATTGACGCGCCGTACCAAGCATTGCACCCCATTCAGCATCGGGTGGCTGAACACCAAAGCCTAAGAAACCAATTGCACCTGCTTCTAAAATAGCAGACGAGAAAATCATCGTCGCCTGCACGATGAGCGGTGCCATACAGTTGGGCAAAATGGTGATAAATAACAATCTAAGCACACCAGCGCCCATCACTTGCGAAGCGATAAAATACTCACGCTGTAGCTCTACCATTGCAGTAGCACGAGTCAGCCGAATAAAAGGTGGCGTACAGACCAAGGCGATGGTAATAATCGTATTGGTCATAGAAGGGCCTAGGATGGCGGCGATAATGATCGCCAATAGCAAGCTCGGATAAGACATCAAAATATCATTGACCAGCATGACCGCTTTGCCCCAAACCTTGGGCCAAAATGCAGCACTAAGTCCTAATGAAACACCGACTAACATGGCAAGAGTCGTCGCGCTCAGACCGATAAATAGAGAATAACGCGCGCCATACATCACCCGAGACAAGGTGTCTCGTCCAGCATCATCCGTGCCCAGCCAAAACATGGTATTGCCGCCATCCAGAAAGGCAGGCGGCAACTGCTCTTGACCAGTAAATAACTCGTAAGGGTCATGGGGCGCAATGGCAGGCGCAAGGATGGCAATAATGACCATCAATGCCAGCACAATAAAACCAAGCACCGCACCTTTATTTCGGCAAAACGTCGATAAAAATAGCTGCCAAGATGACGGCGGTGTGGCGGCCATAAGATTGACATCAGAGGGAAGAACAGAAGGCTTCATGAGCAGTTCCTATAGTGGCTAGCGCGTTACAAGTATGTAGAGTTCCATTTCTAGCAAGCATTTAAAATGTGCTAAAACTCACTCAAGACCATACAAACACCAATAACCACTATTTATAATATGAGTATTTATCAATGTTAAATTAAGAAGTATGTCGAATACGTGGATTGATCAGACCATACAAAATATCAATAAATAAACTAACCAAAATCAGGGCGGTGGCGACCAATAAAATACCGTTTTGCACAATAGGATAATCACGAGTGAAAAACCCATCGAGCAGCCAATTACCAACACCTGGCCAACTAAAGATAGTCTCAGTGATAATAGCCCCCGCGAGCAAGGTCGCCATCTGTAAGCCAATTACAGTCACCACAGTGATTAAGGCATTACGCATGACGTGTACCAATATCACGCGGCGCGGCGATAGGCCTTTGGCACGCGCTGTACGCACGTAATCTTCATCCAGTACTTCTAGCATCGCCGAGCGCGTCATCCGTGCAATCATGGCAAGCGGAATAGTCGATAAGGCAATAGACGGTAGGATAAAGTGTTTGACCACATCCCAAAATGCGCCAGGTTCTCCTGATGTTAAAGAGCCAAGTAGCCATGATCCATATAAAGGTTTGACGTCTAAAAACTGCGCGACAGATATGACACCAGCGACGGGCAATAGGCCGAGATAATGGGCGAATATACCAGTCAGGATAGGCCCCAATAAATAGATGGGCATAGAATAGCCAGCCAGCGCTCCTGACATTAGAGTGTAGTCAATCCATGTACCACGTCGTAGCGCGGCAAAGATACCTAAGCTCACACCGACAACACTGGCAATGACAATGGCACACAAAGCCAGCTCTAAGGTTGGTACAAAATGAGCAAAGAAATCTTGTAATACCGGAGTACGAGTACGAAAGGATTGACCAAAATCACCGGTCAATATTCCGGTTAAGTAATCCCAATATTGGACAATGAGTGGTTTGTCTAAGCCAAGTCTTTCTAACGCGCGAGCATGTAGCTCTGGATCGACCATACGCTCACCCATCATAATCTCGACGGCATCTCCAGGGACGAGCCGAATTAGGGTGAATGTCGATAGCGTTAAGCCAAGATAGACAGGAATTAGAATGGCAATGCGACGCAAAATATAAAGTAGCATGGGCTGCTCAATTCAATAGTTGTGGTTCAATCGTTTTAGATCGATGAGTAGAATGTTGGCAGAGATGAGAGAGTCGGTGACAAAATGCTTAATAAGGCGCTTAACTCATATAAATACGGCTGGAGCAGAGTGTCTGACCCAGCCGAATATAAATTAAACAATCATGCATGTCTTACCGGACGTCATCAGCTCAGGTTATTCAACCTTTACACCATCGAAGCGTATTGAGCCAAGCGGACTAATTTTATAATCGACGACGTTTGGTGCGGTGAATACCGTGACCACCGAATGCGCCATTGTCGTCCAAGGCAATTGCTCTTTGAATATCTGCTGAGCTTGTACATAGTCGTTGACGCGCTCATCTTGATTGGTAATCTGACGGGCGTTAGTCACCAAAGTGTCAAAGTCTTTATTACACCAGCGTGAGTAGTTATTGCCACCGACCGCATCACAAGATAGTAGCGTACCAAGCCAGTTATCAGGATCCCCATTGTCACCAGTCCAGCCCGCTAGAATGACATCAGGCTCACCTTTAGCAGCGCGGTTTAGATACTCGCCCCATTCATACGTCACAAGCTTGGTATCGACACCAATTTTTGCCCAATCTGCTTGTAGCATTTCAGCCATGAGTTTGGCATTAGGATTGTATGGGCGTTGAACGGGCATATACCATAGATTAATCGCAAGTTTGTCCGCGCCTGCTTCTTTTATAAGGGACTTGGCCTTTTCCACATCATAAGGTGCATCTTTGATAGATTTGTCGTAACCCCATTGTGTGGGCGGCATAGGATTGGTGGCTTTTAATCCTTCGCTTTGATAAACCGCATTGATAATAGCGTCTTTATTAATGGCCATATCTAGTGCTTGGCGAACTTTAAGGTCGCTAAGCTTCGGTTTTTCAACGTTATAGCCGACATAACCGACGTTAAAGCCGGGTTGATCGAGAACGGTGGCCTTACCAGATTTTTTAACAGAGTCAATTTCGGCAGGTTTTGGATAAGCGGACACATGACATTCGCCTGCTTGCACTTTTTGCGCACGAACCGCCGAATCTTTGGTGATAACAAACACGAGATTATCGATATGAATATCGTCTTTGTTCCAGTAGTCTGGATTTTTGGTATAACGAATTTGCGCGTCTTTTTGATAAGAAGTAAAGACGAAAGGTCCTGTACCCACAGGTTTGGTGTTGATATCAGCAGCATTACCAGAAGCCATTAACTTTTCTGCATACTCAGCAGAATCGATATAAGCGAAGGGCATCGCTAGGTTCTGTAAAAATGGCGCGTTGGTCTCGCTGAGCGTGATTTTGACGGTAGAGTCATCAACCTTTTCGATATTGGAGATAATATCAGGTAACCCCATACCGACCGAATAGGGGAACTCAGCAGGATAGGCTTTATTAAATTCAAAGTCTGGATTGGTGATACGCTCCAGGGTAAAGACAATGTCATCTGCGTTGAAATCACGGGTTGGGGTAAAGTAATCGGTCTTACCATATTTAACCCCTCTACGTAGGTTAAAGGTATAAGTCTTGCCGTCTTCACTAATATCCCAGCTTTCGGCTAAGGCTGGCTGAATCTCAGTACCATCTCTTTTGAATTCCACTAAGCCGTTGTAGATGGGAAAGGCGCTCGCATCAAAATCTGTACCTGCAGTGTATTGTGCTGGATCGAATCCAGCCGGACTACCTTCTGAGCAATAAAGTAAGGTTTTGGCTGCTTTAGCATCTGAGCTGGCAGCAGATTCATCGGTGGTTTTGTTGTCGCCGCTACAGGCACTGATGCCTAGAATAACTGTCGCCAACATCGTCAGTTTGAAGAGTGATTTTTGCATTATTACATCCTATGTAATGATAAATAGTCGCCAATATATTTATAAGATCGTTTTTGACCCATAAATATAATGAGCGTGCTTTTAATTCCCTTTAAAGCAATTATTTATATCGCGTTTCTAATATGCAAAATAAAAAATATTTCAGGTTATATTAACCATTATTCAGATTTGCAAAAAATACCGATATAAATAAGTAGTTTAAATATACTCTGTTCAACAGTGGTAATGCAAGACATCCGTAAGCTAATTTGATAGGAAACGTTCTGTTTTACTATCTTTATTGCCGAATTTGTTAGAGTCTCTCCTTATTTTAGAAATGCTGATAAAAATAACCACGAAAAAATATGGGTTAAACTTTTATATAATTCGCTTATTTTCATTTTATTGAATATAAAGTTTTAATATATAAGCTTCTTAAATAAAAATACTAATTATAAGACGCATATCTTCCCATGTTTTATGGCGTGATTCGTTCGATATGACCGTGATTTGCTTTAATAAGGTCTGCGAGTTTTTCAGCAATCATAATCGTTGGCGCATTGGTATTACCGCTGATTAAAGTCGGCATGATTGAGGCATCGATGACCCTTAATCCATTTACACCGCGTACTTTTAATTGCAAATCGACGACTGAATTGCTGTCTGAGCCCATACGGCAAGTGCCGACAGGATGATAAATGGTATCTGACTTGTTGCGGATATAGCCGAGCATACCGTCTTTTTCGATATAGGGGGCAGGGTAGTCTTCAGTAATATATTTGGCGATGGGTGATTCTTGCATGATGGCGCGCGTACGCTCCGCGCCTGCAATCATATATTCCACATCTTTTGGGTGCGAGAGGTAGTTTGGATCAATCAATACCGCGTCTGAGGGGTCGGCGGAGTCCAGTCTGACCGTACCGCGGCTTTCAGGGCGTAGGTAGCAACTGTGACAAGAGACCGCAAAGCCACGTCTGAGATCACGACCGTGCTCAATCACGCGGGATATCACAAAGTGCAGTTGGGTATTTGGCCACTCTTTTGGATCATCACCGACACTAAAGAACGCGCCCGCTTCAGCATAGTTGGTAGACAAGAGGCCTGTACCATTTTTTCTCCACTGCCGAATACTTTTGGTCAATGTCGAAATCGTCGCCATACCAATACCGATGACGTCAGTGGTATTGACCTCGTAATCAAAAACGACGTCCAAGTGATCTTGTAGATTACCACCAACATCGGGCGCATCTACCACGACGTCGATGCCATGTGATTGTAGATGCTCAGCAGGTCCAATACCTGACAACATCAGGACTTTGGGTGAGCCAAAAGTGCCCCCAGATAATATCACTTCATGACGCGCCATCACCGCATGCTCGACGCCATCTTTTTCATAAGCGACACCAACGGCTTGTTTGTCTTCAAAAATGACGCGGTTGGCTTGGGCGTGGGTGATGACGGTCAGATTTGATCGGTTTTGTACTGGATGTAGATAAGCGGCCGCCGCAGAGCAGCGTTGACCTTGTTTTTCGCCATGAAAATGGGTGACTTGATATAGCCCTGTACCGTCTTGCTTTTCGCCATTAAAATCTTGATTATGATCTAAACCATTAGTAATGGCGGCTTCTACGAAAGCTTTGGAGATATCACGTGGACTCAGTAAGTTGCTGACATGCAGCGGACCACTATCACCATGCAGCTTGCAGCTACCATGAATATTGTTTTCTGCTTTGATAAAGTAGGGCAGTACATCATCAAATCCCCAGCCAGTACAGCCTTGTTCTACCCAACGTTCATAATCGAGCGCACTACCACGCGTATAAATCATGGCATTGATAGCAGATGAGCCACCCAAGCATTGACCACGTGGTTGGAAGCCACGACGGTTGTTCAGATGCGCTTGCGGCGTAGTTTGAAAGCACCAATTATTCAGTTTCAGCGGCTTGCCTGGCACCATCAAAATCAGTCCGGCAGGGACACGGACAGCAAGGTCTTTGCCTTCACCGCCATATTCTAATAAGCAGACACTAATGTCTGGGTTTTCTGTTAATCGGCTAGCAAGTACGCAGCCAGCTGAACCACCACCCACGATGACGTAATCAAATTTTTTATCAAATTCCATTTTACATTCCTTCTAGCATCCATGCTGAGTAAAACGTGCTCGTTAAAACGCGTTTATTGAAATAGGGTACGCATTACAGTATCTATTATTTTGCTGGAATAATAAAATAAAAATGACTAAGGGGTACTTATCAATCAATATATGGCATGGCAAAACAATACTAGGACGTGAAACCGCTGGTATAGGCTATTTAAACTTATATAGCACATATCTCTGAACGTACGATAAAGCGCTTACCTTCAGGTATCTCAAGCGAAAAACTGGCTCCGCGTCCATCGACCACATCTATCGTTAGATCGGTATGTTGCCAGAGCTTATACTGAGCTTTACCCATATAAAATGGACAGCCAACCAGCTCGCCGATGAGTACGTCTTGTCCGCCTACTTTAAATTCGCCCAATGGATAACACATGGGTGAACTGCCATCGCAGCAGCCGCCTGATTGATGAAACATCAGCTCACCGTGCTTAGATTTTAGTAAGTCGATTAATGCTTTGCAGGACTCTGTCGCTGTGACGTTCATAATGATTTCCTTATCGTTAGACCCGAACGGATATCTTTCATAATCATACTGAATAGAAAATAAAGGGTCGCATCATATTCACTCACATGATTTATCATATGTGGTTGAAAACGATACGACCCTTTACTAATGATTACTCTAGCCAGTCATTGAGACGGTATTACGAGTCTCAAAATATCATAAAGCATGTGGCTACGTAATGGTTGCTACAGACTATAGTCAATGACAATGCGACCTTCGATTTTGCCATCACGCATACGATCAAAGATATCATTGATATTTTCTAGTGGCTCAGCGGCAACGGTGGCTTTTACTTTGCCTGCTGCTGCCATGTCTAACGACTCTTGCAAGTCGAGACGCGTACCAACGATTGAGCCACGAATGGTAATACCGTTTAAAACAGTATCAAAAATGGATACTGGGAATTCGCCCGTTGGTAGACCATTACAGACCAAAGTACCACCGCGTCGTAACATGCCTAGTGCTTGATCAAAGGCTTTTGAAGATACTGCTGTCACGAGCGCACCGTGAGCACCGCCGATTTCTTTTTGTAGATATTCAGCAGGGTCAGTATTTTTCGCATTGACAGTGACTTTGGCACCCAGTTTTTTAGCGAATGCCAGTTTTTCATCATCAATATCAACAGCAGCAACGTTCAATCCCATCGCAATGGCATATTGAACTGCCATATGACCGAGTCCGCCAATACCTGAAACAACAACCCAATCGCCTGGCTTAGTGTCGGTCATTTTAAGACCTTTATAGACCGTGACACCTGCACATAACACTGGTGCAATTTCAATAGAGTCAACGCTTTCAGGAATGATACCGACATAGTTGGCATCTGCTAGCACGTATTCTGCAAAGCTGCCGTTTACCGAGTAACCAGAGTTTTGTTGGCTTTCGCATAAGGTTTCCCAACCACCTAAGCAATGGGTACAGTGGCCACAAGCAGAGTAGAGCCAAGGGATACCGACTCGGTCGCCTTCTTTGACATGGTGGACATTTTCACCAACGGCGGTGATAAGACCAACGCCTTCGTGACCTGGGATAAACGGTGGGCTAGGTTTCACTGGCCAATCGCCCTCAATGGCATGCAAATCGGTATGACAGACACCTGATGCCTGCATTTTTACAACGATTTGACCAGCACCTGCGGTTGGAATATCTACTTCTTCAATTTCTAAGGGTTGTCCGAATTCATGCAGCACGGCCGCTTTCATTTTATTACTCACGTTGTAACTCCTTGTCATCGTTCTTTACATTAAGATGCTCGGCGAGCATCGAGGTCGCACTTTACAGTTTTGCCATAAAGTGCTTTGAAAAACAGAATTAAAAGAAGCCCATCGCTTTAGGACTATAAGATACCAGCATGTTTTTGGTTTGCTGATAATGATCAAGCATCATCAGATGGTTTTCGCGACCGATACCAGACTGCTTATAACCGCCAAACGCTGAATGCGCAGGATAGAGGTGATAGCAATTTGTCCAAACGCGACCCGCTTTAATGCCACGACCGAAACGATAAGCACGAGTACCATTACGCGTCCAGACGCCAGCACCAAGACCATATAAAGTGTCATTGGCTAGCGCCATCGCTTCTTCATCGTCTTTGAAAGTAGTGACGGCTAGCACAGGACCAAAGATTTCTTCTTGGAACACGCGCATATCATTGGTGCCTTCAAAGATGGTTGGCTGCACATAATATCCGTTTGCCATATCGCCATCATGTTTGGCGAGCTCACCACCAACTAAGACTTTAGCACCTTCCTTTTTACCGATATCAAGATAAGATAGGATTTTTTCTAACTGATCTGAGCTGGCCTGAGCACCAATCATGGTATCGGTATCGAGCGGATTACCCATTTTGATGGCTTTAACGCGAGCGATACAGCGTTTCATAAACTCATCATAAATGCTTTCGTGCACGAGCGCACGTGATGGGCAAGTACAGACTTCGCCTTGGTTCAGCGCAAACATCACCAAGCCTTCGACGGCTTTATCTAAGAAGTCATCGTCTTCATCCATGATATCGGCAAAGAAGATGTTTGGACTTTTGCCACCTAGCTCTAAAGTCACTGGAATAATATTTTCACTGGCGTATTGCATAATTAAGCGACCAGTGGTGGTCTCACCAGTAAAGGAAACTTTATCGATACGTGGGTTAGAAGCGATTGGCTTACCAGCTTCTACACCGAAGCCGTTAATAACGTTTAATACACCTTTAGGTAAAATATCCGCCGCGCCTATTAAGTCAAGCATGTATAAAATAGAAGCAGGGGTTTGCTCAGCAGGCTTGAGGACGACACAGTTACCCGCTGCAAGCGCTGGAGCAATTTTCCAGATCGCCATTAGAATAGGGAAGTTCCAAGGAATGATTTGACCGACAACGCCTAAAGGTTCATGAAAATGATAGGCAACGGTATCTTCATCAATTTGGCTAATGCCACCTTCTTGCGCGCGTATAACGCCAGCGAAGTAACGCAAATGGTCCATTGCTATTGGAATATCAGCAGCGAGGGTTTCACGTACCGGTTTACCGTTTTCATAGCTTTCAGCGATAGCGATTGCCTCTAAATTGGCTTCGATACCGTCGGCAAGTTTGAGCAACATATTAGAGCGTTCAGTGACACTCGTTTTGCCCCAAGCGTCTTTGGCAGCATGAGCGGCATCTAGTGCAGCTTCAACATCTGCTTCTTTTGAGCGTGCGACCTGACAGAATACTTTACCGTCGATTGGACTTGAGTTGTCAAAGTATTCGCCATCGATTGGCGCGACCCACTCACCATTGATAAAGTTATCATATTTTTTGCGGAATTGGACGGGACTATTTTCAGTATTGGGATAGGCGTATAACATTAACGACTCCTTGTTGTGTATTATGGCTAGTTAAGAACAAACGACTTAAGCATAAATATTTGGCCATCCTGACCAAGCTATGACCCTATCGTACTGAGCTTTAGCGATGAGCGATAATGACTTTTTATAATGATATATTTCGTATCGTATAACTTTAAGTTATGTGGCTTATCAGGGTGAAAGTCGTCCGCAAAACAGATGTAGCTGTTATAATTGTTGGCAGCTTTTTCTCTTATTGTTTGCTCTTAAGCTGTTTTTCTTATTACTATTAACTTAATTGGTTTAGATATATGCGTCAATCTTCTGCTCTTGATATCTTAAAAACGGGTCAAAATGTCTTTTTGACTGGCTCAGCAGGTTCAGGTAAGACTTATACTCTCAATCAATATATCGACTACCTGCGTGCGCGCCGTGTGCCTGTCGCCGTCACTGCGAGTACCGGTATTGCTGCCACACACATGAATGGCACAACGATTCATAGTTGGTCCGGCATCGGTATCAAAGATGAGTTAAGCGACCGCGACTTGACTACGTTATCACGCAAGCAGTTTTTGGCAGACCGACTAAAAGACACCGCGGTATTGGTCATTGATGAGATATCGATGTTGCATGCTAAGCAGCTCAATTTGGTCAGCCAAGTACTCAAGCATGTCCGCAAAAATGACAAAGCCTTTGGTGGTATTCAGGTCGTCGTTGCGGGCGATTTTTTCCAGCTGCCACCGATTGGTAGTAAGGGTGAAACCAACCGTGAAAAATTTGCCTTTATGTCTGAAGCGTGGCTTGATGCCAAGTTCCATATTTGCTATCTGTCTGAGCAACACAGGCAGGTTAGTGAAGCGGCAAATGGCGGGCTTGATTTGGACGATATTCTCAACCAAATTCGCCGTCAGGAAGTCACTTTTGAATCGATTGCCGCGCTGGAGGCGACTTTTGATCAAAATGTCGATATCAAACGTACCCGTCTTTATACCCACAATCTCAACGTTAATAGTATCAATGATAAAGAGCTTGCGGCGTTAGAGGGCGAGATGATGCGCTTTACCGCCACATCTACGGGCGACAGTAAACTGGTTGAGACCCTTAAAAAGACCGTCCGTACCCAAGATGATTTGGTATTAAAAGTCGGTGCCAAGGTAATGTTTATCAAAAACAATACCGAACTTGGCGTGTCCAACGGTACGATGGGTGAATTGATTGGTTTTGCCGCTGTTAAAATCGATGATAGCAAAGACAGTAGTGACGATTTAATCGAAGACGATGACGACAGTGCTGAAAGTGAGAATGATAAGAATGTAAAAGGCAAAAGTAAAAAAGCCATAAAAGAAAAACCAAAATCTAAAAAGCCAACGACGCAAGAAATGCCCGTGGTTCGGCTCAATTCAGGGCGTGAAGTTGTCGCTGAGCCTGAAGAATGGATCATCGAAGATGAGACGGGCGATGTGCTCGCAAGCTATGAGCAAGTGCCATTATGTCTAGCTTGGGCGATTACCATTCATAAGTCGCAAGGCATGACGCTTGAAGCTGCTGAGATTGACTTATCACGTACTTTTGAGTTGGGGCAGGGCTATGTGGCATTATCACGATTAAAGTCGCTGGCAGGTTTGCAGTTGCTGGGTATGAACGACATGAGCTTGCAGCTTGATCCGCTAGCACGCGGTGCAGATAAGCGCTTTTTAGTATTGTCTGATGAAGCTGATGCCAATTATTCGATGCTTGATGAAGAGAGCATGACGCAGGCACATGAGAAGTTTATCTTGAAATCAGGCGGAACGCTGAGTAAGTCAGTGATTGACGCTTACTCCACTTTGCAAAAAAAGCGCCGCGAGCAACAACAGGCGCAAATAGACAAAAAACAGAAACTGGGCAATCAAGTTTCAGATAAGTCGGACAGTACCTTGCTTGCGACGCGATTATTATTAGAGGAAAGCTTGTCGATTGCAGAAATCTCACAAGCACGCCAGTTGTCACAATCGACCATCATGCGTCATATTGCTGACCTAAAATCTCAAGATCCAAGTCTCGCTTGTGATCATTTGCGGCCAGAGGATGAGGTGATGACGGCGGTTGGTAATGCCTATGTCGCGATTAAAGTCGCCAATAATCCAAATGATTTCAATGATGATGGCAGTATTAAATTGCGTCCAATATTCGATCATCTTAAGCAAAGTATTGATTACAATGCTATTCGTTTGGCACTGATTTTTATAACGCCTTAATGCCCAATGGCGTCTTGATACTGAGTATGACAATTCAGGGTTAAAGCATTCACCAAAGCCATTTAGCTTTTATATAACAATCTCTAGAGCCGATTAACAACTTGTTGGTTTTGTCTCATTGTAGCGCTGACTTTGTAGTGCTCAATTTTTTATCCCTTTATAGCGATATCTTTTTATGCCTGATTTTTCGAGCGCCACTTATCAATTAACGTCTGACCCAATAGCAGCAGCGGCGTTTCATGCATCTAGTGAGCACACACAGCCACTGAGGATTGCTATCAATGGTTTTGGACGTATAGGGCGCAACGTTTTGCGGGCATTGCTAGAGCGCTTTGAGGTATTAGGTCGTGCCATCCATGTGGTGGCAATTAATGATTTAGCCCCTGCTGACATTCTGTTGCACTTATTAAAGTTTGACAGCACGCATGGTCGCCTAAGTCGCCTTGGGGTCAGTGCTGATATTGTGGCAAGTAGCAACGATGAAGCGAGCGATGACGGTAACAATGACAGCGCCACACAGCTTTGTCTGACAAAAAACAATTATACCTACTGTATCAATTTATTCTCAGAACCTAACCCTGCGCAGTTGCCTTGGCAGGCGCTGGGTGTCGATGTGGTACTAGAATGTACCGGACATTTTCGCTCTTATGAGCAAGCACAACTGCACATAGTGGCTGGCGCGCAGCAGGTGATTATCGGTGCGGCACCATTCGATGATGTCGATGCTTGTATCGTTATGGGCGTTAATACTGATGAGCTAACACGTGAGCTGCCGATTATATCGAGCGTTTCTTGTACCACGCAGGCCTTGGTTCCCTTGATTGCGACGCTTGATACCGCATTTGGGGTAAAGTCAGCGATGATGACAGAGATTCATGCGGTTACCGCTGATCAAACAGTGCTTGATCAAGCCCACCGTGACCCAAGACGCGCGCGCGCGTCTGGTTATAATATTATCCCAACCACCTCTAGCAGTATCGCGGCGACAGAGCGTGTGCTGCCTGCTATGGTAGGCAAGATAAATGGGCATTCGATACGAGTGCCTACCATTGATGTAGCCGCTATTGATGTGACTTTTGTTTTTGATACGCCCGATGTGTCTGTCGAGGCAGTCCGCGAGGCACTCAAATCTGCCAGTCAGGCACATTTGCGTGACATCATGGCTTATACGGATGAGCCACTGGTCTCTAGCGATTTTATCCATCAGACTGAGTCTTTGATCATTGATGGTCAGCAGCTCATGCAAGTGGGTAGCCAGTACAAGGTTTTTGCATGGTATGACAACGAATGGGGTTATGCCAATAGATTACTAGATATGTGTCTACATCTGGCTTCTCATAAAAAACCTATCGTCAATTCTCTATAATAGAGTGACCGCGCTAACCTCACTGCAAGTATCATATATACCTCTGCATGCAGTTGCCTTGACTCTTTTTTAAACTGAATCAACGATAGCATCAAAATAATTTAAATTCGTGCAATTAATTGCTTGCATTCTTATGTTATATCGCTATAATAACGCACAAATGGAGACGTGGCAGAGTGGTTGAATGCACCGGTCTTGAAAACCGACAAGGGTTTGTAGCCCTTCGAGAGTTCGAATCTCTCCGTCTCCTCCAAATTCGAAAGCCGCAATCATTATTAATGATTGCGGCTTTTTTTGTTGCATTTTTATTTTATATCGTTATAATAATGCACAAATGGAGACGTGGCAGAGTGGTTGAATGCACCGGTCTTGAAAACCGACAAGGGTTTGTAGCCCTTCGAGAGTTCGAATCTCTCCGTCTCCTCCAAATTCAAAAAAAGCCCTAATCAGTGATGATTGGGGCTTTTTTATGCTGGATATTTATCCTATTATTTTATAAATATTCTGTAGCGTTTTTTTATTTCATTAACGACTCATCAAACTTAATTTCCTGCCCATTCTCCAATATCAATGTGCCTTTACTGATCATGATGGTCAAGTCTTTGGTGTTTTTAATGGCACGCATAACGTTGATGTCTTCAATACTGCTCTCGATGATGATCTTGCCAGACTGCTCTGGTTTAATAGGCGGGTCAAACTGTGTTAGTGGTACGTTAAAGCTTTTGCCCTGCGCCAAGTTAGCATCTTGCATGGTCAGTGTGCCCTTAAAGCTTCGAATGGCGACCTTGCCGTGATTAGAGAGCATAAACTGCAGTTTTACTTGATTTAAGCTGTCACTATCGCTGGTTTTGACTGGTAGTAGAGCGACAGGGTAGTTCTGCGCATTGGCACTATAAGCTGGCTGGCTGCTGACGATGGGGCTTTTTTTACCTGTTGGATTGTTTGGATGTAGTCGTTCGTATTCACGCTGTTGCACAAGGGCTTGCTTGATAGTGGTACGCGGCATCGCCCCCGACTCATAGGCACCGCTGAGTTTCATTCGCAACATGTAGCGGCTGAGTAATTGCTGCTCAGATTCAGGTAACTGCTCAAAAGTAGTGCCGAGTTTTTTCTGCCACTGGTCAGAGTTGGTCGGTATGGTTTTTTTGGTTGGATCCGCGGTTGGCTGTGAGCAACCAGAAACGATTGGTAGTATCGCTAAGGCAATCGTCAATAACAAAGCTTTATTCAAGCGTTGATGTAAACTCGCCATCGTACACCTCCTTAAAAATCTTTATGGATAATAAAGAATGACAACAAAATAATGAGCGTTTTCTTAATATACCTCGTTTGATGAGAGGTTGTGTTTAATTATCGCTAAATGCTGTATCGCAAGCAAAATAGGCATATTTTTGTTACGCCCACAAAAAAAGACTGAGTGCTGTTAAGCAAACTCAGTCTTTTTTATTAACAGTAGTAACACCTAACGACTGTTTGAATGGTTAGTCATGAGTCTGGTCATTTTCTTGCAGCTCAGATAGTGAGTGAGTAATATTATTATTGTGGGTCACCACAATGGCCTCATCAATAATACGCTGGCTGACTCCGCGTTTACGCAGGCTTTCGATGAACACCTCGTCATGGGCTAGGGTGTAGTCTTGATGATCGCGGTCAAGCCCTTGACGAATATATAAACGAATAAGCCCTTGGATGCGTTTAAACCCCAACTCTTTTGAAGTGGCTTCTAATAGCGAAATCATCTCTTCAGACAAACGAATACTGATCGGGCGCATGATTTTTTGCGGATGATCAGAAAACTTATTTTTCACACGTACAGGTATCATAATAAACCATTATTTTTAGTGAGTAGAAGTAAAGCACTCAGACAAAAACTAACCCAATCAAAACTATCCTTACCATACAACAAAAACGCCTAAAAGAACACCGTAGCATGCCAATCGCACTAGGGCGTGTCCTCAATTCAATCGATTAACCTCTAAATGGGATAAAAATGGCTAAATTTTGCCAAACATCGTCAAATAGCTTATTAATATCTCGACATTATTTGTGCTACTGTCCTTGTTTGACGGCAATTTATCTCATTTTTGTCACCACTTTTAAAATGAGGACACGCCCTAAGATTGCGGCTATCCTCTTAATTGAAAACGGCAACCATAAAAAAACCTTCATCAAATAATGATGAAGGTTTTTAGTATATGGCTCTCCAACCTGGGCTCGAACCAGGGACACACGGATTAACAGTCCGTTGCTCTACCAACTGAGCTATTGGAGAATAAGTTGGTATAACGATAAGTTAGATAAGCGCTATTGCTTGTCTTGTTTGCGTTATGTGGGGCACATTTTAGCCAAGTTGTTATAGGCTGTCAACCTTATTATGCCATTAATTATAAATATTGTTGTTATCTGTCAAAAATAACCAGCAATCCCTTATAAAGCGGGCTGTTTTGGCAAATTTTGACCGCTAAAATATTATTTGCTGACTAGGGCGTGTCTTCAATTCAATCGATAAATCTCTAAATGGGCTAAAGAATGAGCTAAAAGTGTTTAAAACCCTTATTCATGTAGGTTGGATATAAAATCTAGCGGTAATTTGATTAGACAAGTCGGCTATCTTTTTGAATAGTAAAACAATCTGTACCTTCTTCGAAACAAAAAAATCAGAAACAGCCCTTCACATTACTAGAATATTTCTATAGAATACCGACCGTATGGTTTCTTTAATGTATATACATTATTAATATGTGATCAATCTGAGACAGGTAACCTAATTATGAGTCCCACCACTATTGCCTACGGTTATCTAGCCATCGCCATTATTTGCGAAGTGGTTGGCACGACCTTTTTAGTCAAGTCAGAGCAGTTTACGCGTTTGGTGCCGACCCTGATTATGGGTGTGCTTTATGCCATCTCGTTTTACTTATTAACACAAACCATCAAAACCATACCGCTTGGTATTGCTTATGCACTATGGGGCGGGTTGGGGATTGTGCTGACATCGCTCGTTGGCTTGATTTTTTTTAAGCAAAGTCTTGATACGGCAGCTGTGGTTGGTATCGCTATGATTGTGGGCGGTGTCGTGGTGATGAACTTATTCTCTAATTCTGTGGTGCACTGATATGGAAATGGAAAACGCTTACAAACGTAAAAAACAGCCCGAAGTTGTCCGTCGTGCGCTACTAGATCAGGCAGCGCGAATCACGTTAGAGCAGGGCTTATCAAAAGTGACCTTTCAGGCGGTCGCTGATGCGGTCGGGGTGACCAAAGGCGGGGTGATGCATCATTTCACCACTAAAAATGCACTCATCCTTGAAGTGTTTCATGATGCGATGGCTAGATTTGAGGCAGAAGTCAATCAAGCCATGGCAGAAGACCCTGTGCGTTACGGCTCTTTTACTCGTGCTTATATCAATGCCACGATTAGCTTAGGCGAAAAGGGGCAGGAAGAGCTCGATAGTCAAGCAACCTTATATGCATTGATGCTAGGCGATAGCGAGTTACGTGAGTTGTGGGCCAAGTGGGCAAATGCACAATTAAAGAAACATCAAGCAACCGACAATACCGAAACATTATGTATGGTGCGTCTGGTGGCTGATGGTATTTGGCTCTCTGATTTTTCAGGGATTAGTATCTCAGATAAGACCTCTATTCATAAGCGTTTGATAAAAATGACGCAACCTGAGAATGAGTAAAACGCTGTTCTCAAATGATTGATTAAATAAGCTTTTTTATTAAAAAAGCATAGAAAGACAGGCTTGTAGCAATAGGCTATATAAATTCATTTTAAACATTTAACCCATGACGACATTATTTAGCATTAGCTTGTTTATAAGGCTTTTGCCAGTCGTTAATAGGAGCACCGCATGACAGATTCAAAAACAGACCTAAGCAACTTAACAGACATCATTAATTTAGAGAAGGTTCAAACCGCTTATATTAATGGCTGTTATTTGGCTGTCGATGACTCATTAACCACCTTTGAAGACATCAATCCAGCCACGGGTGAAGTGTTAACTACCGTTCAGCAAACGACCAGTGAGCAGATTAATGAAGCGGTAAAAGCAGCACAAAAAGGTCAAAAAGTTTGGGCGGCGATGACCGCGGTTGAACGCAGTCGTATATTGTTAAAGGCGGTTGCGATATTACGTGAGCGCAACGATGTACTCGCGTTACTTGAAACTAAAGACACGGGCAAAGCGCTCTCTGAAACCAAATATGTCGATATCGTGACTGGTACTGATGTCGTTGAGTATTACGCAGGGCTTGCGCCGATGATTGAAGGTCGTCAGATTCCATTGCGTGATACTAGCTTTGTCTATACTCGCCGCGAGCCGCTCGGCGTCGTCGCAGGTATCGGCGCGTGGAACTATCCGATTCAAATCGCGATGTGGAAAGCAGCACCAGCTTTAGCCACTGGGAATGCGATGATTTTTAAACCTTCTGAAATCACGCCTCTAACTGCGCTAAAACTGGCAGAAATATTGACAGAAGCGGGTCTGCCAGATGGCGTCTTTAACGTTGTGCAAGGCGATTATAAAGTCGGTGAAGCGTTAACTCAGCATCCTGATATCGCAAAGGTATCGTTTACGGGCGGCGTACCAACGGGTAAAAAAGTGATGGCAAGTGCCGCATCTTCGTCGCTCAAAGACGTGACCTTGGAGCTTGGCGGTAAGTCGCCCTTGATTATATTTGATGATGCGGACATCGATACCGCCGCTGATATTGCGATGATGGCGAACTTCTATAGCAGTGGTCAAGTCTGTACCAATGGCACGCGCGTGTTTATCCCTAATGCCTTACAAGCCAAGTTTGAAGAAGCCATATTATTGCGTGTCGAGCGTATTAAATTGGGCGATCCGATGGACGAAAATATTAATATGGGTCCATTGGTCAGCTTCCCACATATGGAAAGAGTGCTTGGTTATATCGAGCAAGGTAAGGCTAGCGGTGCACGTCTATTGACGGGTGGTGAACGTATCACAACAGGCAAATTGGCAAATGGCGCATTCGTCGCACCGACTGTGTTTACGGATTGCAGCGACGATATGACCATCGTGCGCGAAGAAATCTTTGGTCCAGTGATGTCGATATTGACTTATGAGACTGAAGAAGAAGTGATTCGCCGCGCCAATGATACCGAGTATGGTTTGGCTGCAGGAGTTGTGACTGCGGATCTAACACGCGCGCATCGCGTGATTGCGCAGATTGAAGCCGGTATTTGCTGGTTAAATACGTGGGGCGAGTCAGCTGCGCAAATGCCAGTTGGCGGTTATAAGCATTCGGGTATTGGTCGTGAAAACGGTATTGAAGCTCTTGAGCATTATACTCAAACTAAATCTATCCAAGTCGAATTGGGCGCGTTTGAATCGGTATTTTAAGCAGTTGTACGGTAAAAATTTTTAAAACAGTAAGGTTGGCGTATTAAGGATAATTTGTCCTTTTGGCACCACCTTACTGATATGAAATGATGGATTTTTTTAATATTATGGAGCGTTTTATGACATCAACCACACCTGAATATGACTACATCATCGTCGGCGCAGGCTCAGCAGGAAATGTGCTGGCTACACGCTTGACCGAAGATGCCAACATTAAGGTGTTGCTGTTAGAGGCGGGTCGTCCGGACCATCGCTTAGACTTTCGCACGCAGATGCCAGCGGCACTCGCGATGCCGTTACAAGGAACGACTTATAACTGGGGTTATAAAACCGACCCTGAGCCTTATATGAATAATCGCATCATGGACTGTGGTCGCGGCAAAGGGCTTGGCGGCTCATCACTAATTAATGGCATGTGCTATATCCGTGGTAATGCTTTAGATTTTGACGATTGGGCAAAAATAAAAGGCCTAGAAGATTGGACGTATTCGGACTGCCTACCGTATTTCAAAAAGTTAGAAAATTGTGACGCTGGCGAAAATGACTATCACGGTGTGGGCGGTCCTGTTGAGATGACCACCTCAAAGCCTGGGGTTAATCCGCTGTTTCAAGCCATGATTGAAGCGGGCGTGCAAGCGGGCTATCCGCGTACCGAAGACCTAAACGGCTATCAACAAGAAGGTTTTGGGCCAATGGATCGTTTCGTCACGCCCAATGGTCGCCGTGCCTCAACGGCTCGTGGTTATCTCGACCGTGCCAAACCACGTAGCAATATCACCATTTTAACGGGTGCGCTTACTGATGTTATTTTATTCGAAGGCAAACGTGCTGTCGGTGTCAAAGTCGAGCATCAAGGTCAGACTAAGAACTTTCATGCGTCTCGTGAAGTGATTGTTTCATCGGGTGCTATTGCCTCGCCGCAACTGTTGCAGCGCTCTGGTATTGGTCCTGGTCAATGGCTCAAAGATTTGGGTGTGACAGAAATACTGGATTTATCCGGCGTTGGTAATAACCTACAAGATCATCTAGAGCTGTATATGCAGTATGAATGTAAGCTGCCAGTGTCGATTGCGCCTGCCAATAAATGGTGGAATAAGCCAGCGATTGGCGCGGAATGGTTATTCAATGGTACAGGGCTTGGGGCTTCTAACCAGTTCGAAGGTGGCGGTTTTATTCGTACCGATGAGAAGTTTACCCATCCTAATATCCAGTACCACTTCTTGCCATTAGCAGTGCGCTACGATGGTCGTAGTGCCGTGAAGTCGCACAGTTTCCAAGCGCATGTGGGCTCATTGCGCTCGCCAAGTCGTGGTCGCGTCAAGCTGACCTCAAAAGACCCAAGCGCGCATCCGAGTATCTTATTTAACTATATGTCTCACGACCAAGACTGGCACGAGTTCCGTGCGGCAATGCGTATCACCCGTGAAATTATGCATCAGCCAGCGCTCGATCCTTATCGTGGTCGCGCCATTGCGCCAACCGATGATTTGGTGACTGATGCGCAGCTAGACGAATATGTCCGTAATCATAGCGAAACGGCTTATCATCCGTCGTGTACCTGTGCGATGGGTGAAGGTAATGATTCAGTCGTCAATGGCGAAGGACTCGTACACGGCATCGATGGCTTGCGCGTCGTTGATGCGTCGATTATGCCAAATATCATCAGTGGCAATCTAAACGCCACCACCATTATGCTTGCCGAAAAAATCGTCGATAAGATGCGCGGCAAGCAGCTACCACGCTCGACCGTAGATTATTACGTTGCCAATGGTGCACCGCTTAGAACTGAGCCGATGCGCGCTTACCACTCTACTGTCTAAAGAGCTATATGAGCTATTAGGCAATGAAATATATAAGCAATTCCAATAAGAAGACCTTTCCACGCAAAGGTCTTTTTCATCAGCGCTAATGTATTAAGTATTTTTAATACTGTTGTGGCTGCCTTTGATTGTCATTTAAATTTTTATTTACATCGCAGTTTTCATTTATTGGTACTGCTTTGTGCGTCATACAGTCATTAAGTTATGACGGACAAATCAATATCAGACCCTGTTTAATTTACCTATTGAGGTCTTTTATGTACAGCTCGCCATCAAAAGATGCGACGAAACCCCTGACTCTAAACAAGACGGTTTTTTTAGGTTCAGCTATTATTTCTATTTTATTAATTATCTGGACGATTGCGTTTCCAGATTATAGTGAGACATTATTAAGCTCAAGCATGGCATGGGTATCAGAGAGTTTTGGCTGGTATTACATGCTGGTGGTTGCCGCTTATAGTATATTTGCACTATTTGTTGGTTTTTCTAAATACGGCGACATCAAGCTTGGGCAAGACCACGAAAAAGCCCAGTTTCCTTTCCTAGCATGGGCGGCGATGCTGTTCTCCGCGGGTATCGGCATTGATTTATTGTTTTTTGGTGCCTCTGAGCCATTGATGCATTATTTGACGCCGCATACGGGGCTGGAGCCTGCCAGTGCAGAAGCCATGCGTGAAGCACTTGCGCAAACTTTTTTACATTGGGGGCTACATGGTTGGGGTATTTATGCCTTAATCGGTATGGCATTGGCGTACTTTGCGTATCGTAAAAACATGCCATTGGCGCTGCGTTCACCACTGACGCCTATCTTTGGCGAGCGCTTGATCAAAGGCTGGCTTGGCGATGGTATTGATACCTTTGGTGTTGTTTGTACCTTGATGGGTATTGCGACCAGCTTAGGCATCGGCGTATTGCAAGCCAATGCTGGATTGACCCATGTTTTCGGTATTGAATCTAGCAAAACAGTCCAGACGCTTATTATTGTAGGTGTCGTTGCTGCTGCAGCTATTTCGGCGATGACAGGTGTGGAAAAGGGCGTCCGCCGCTTATCTGAATTTAATATGCTATCGTCGATATTACTATTAATCGCCATATTGGTGATGGGTAATACGGTGTATTTGCTGAATACCTTTACCCAAAATATCGGTCAATATTTCCAAACCATTCTCTTTAAAACTTTTGATGTATATGCCTATGACGGTACTGCTGGTGCCGACTGGAAATCAGGCTGGACAATTTTTTTCTGGGCATGGTGGGTCGCTTGGGCACCGTTTGTTGGTCTATTTATCGCACGTATTAGCCGTGGTCGTACCTTGCGTGAGTTTGTCTTTGGTGTGATGTTTATTCCGCTTGGTTTCATTTTTGCCTGGTTCTCTATCTTTGGTAATTCAGCGATAGATTTGGTTGCTAATGGTGCCACTGAGCTTGGTGAAATCGCTGTTAATGACGCCGCCATGGGTATGTTTGCCTTGTTTGAGTATTTTCCTTACAGTGACGTTTTATCATTCGCTGGTGTGGTCATTGGTTTAGTATTCTTTGTGACCTCAGCGGATTCGGGTGCTTTAGTATTAGCGAACTTGAGCTCACGCGGCATGACCAATGACACTGATGCTCCTGTTTGGTTGCGCCTGTTTTGGGCAGCAGCAACGGGTCTTATCACTTTAGGATTATTATTTGCAGGTGGCTTTGCGTCATTGCAGTCAGTATCTGTCATTGCAGGTTTGCCATTCTCGCTCATTCTTGTACTCTATATGGTGTCGATGTGGAGATCATTAAAAGAAGAAGGCAATAAACGCAAAGCCAGTACGATTGGTACGGCTAATGTGCTTGATAGTGGTAAGAGCTGGAAAGCACGCTTGCAACGTATTGTCAGTTTCCCTAGACATGCACAAGTTGAACGCTTTTTACAAAATGTGGTTAGACCTGCCATGACGGAAGTTGAAAAAGAATTTGCGGCAGGCGGTCTAAAAACCTCTTTGGACATCCGTAACCCTGAACATATCGGACAAGATATAGATAAAGGCATGGATGAGAGTAGCGGTCAAATAGATGGTCTAAAATTACGGGTTGGACACGGTGATGAAGACGACTTTATTTATGAAGTGAATTTGATTAAAGCGGAGCGTCCTAACTTTACATTGAGCACATCAACTAAGAATGCAGAGTACTATTATCGTGCGGAAGTGTTCTTAAGTGAAGGCTCACAAGAGTATGACTTGGTAGGTTACTCCAAAGAGCAAGTGTTGGTCGATATCTTAAATCAGTACGAGCGCCATTTGCAGTATCTACATTTAGAGCGTTAATTGATTTATCAACGCGTCCTGAATATTTAAGTAAAAACACTTAAGTAAAAACATCGTAACAAACAACCCCATAAGTTGAATGCAGCTTATGGGGTTGTTTTATGAAAAATAAAATAAGTAGATATAGGGTAAAATATATAAAGATACGTTTCGGGTTATCAGTTTCGAAATATTAGCAAAGGATAAGTTTGTGACCACATTAAAGTACATCGCTCATTATTCTGAGCAAGTTCAGACCCAAGCGGCATTGCTGATTAGCGATGGTAAATTAGGCGCATATCTAGAAAAAAAGTATCCCACTCAGCACCAAATAAAAAGTGATAAGGCGCTTTATCAGTATATCAATGAGATAAAAAACCAATATATGCGCAAAGTGGGACAGTTATCGAATGTCAGCTATAGCAGTAAATTAACGGTTCTCAAACATGCGCTAGGTATTCATACCACCCAGTCTCGCATACAGGGCAGTAAGCTAAAATCGCATAACAGCATCACGGTAGCGAGCTTATTTCAAGAAGCACCGCCTGAGTTTCTGCGCATGATTGTCGTGCATGAGTTGGCGCATTTTAAAGAGCATGAGCACAACAAAGCGTTTTATCAATTATGCTGTCATATGGAGCCTGAGTATCATCAGTTTGAGCTTGATACGCGGTTGTGGTTGCACTGGCGCGAATTGAGTTGATCGCAGTGCTGTATTCTTTTCTTCTCAAAATGAGGACACGCCACAGATTGTATTTCTTATCATAACTTTCTTATCATAAATAATATTATACATTTTATTAATATATTTTAGTGTATAGTTTAATGACGATGATTTTAATGATTGTTGATAAATGGAGAAGATGATGAAACGGATAGTTGCTACTGCACTTGCTATAAGCGCCGCCTCACTGATGGTTGGCTGTACAGCGACCAATGCTATGTCACAAAAGAGTGACGTCATTCCAGATAATAAAAAACCGACGCCATCGGTGTTGATTAATGTGACATCAGACGATGCTCAAGTGCAGCTCATGTCGATGGTGCTAACTATGCAATCCGCACAGCAAGGTGCCAATATTCGAGTGTTACTCTGCGGTCCAGCCGGTGATATGGCACTCCGTGACGCACCCAAAAGTGTGACCACAGCGCAACCGCCTAAAAATATGAGCCCACAGGGTTTGATGCAAATGGTCATGAAGAATACCAATACCAAGGTTGAGGTTTGTGCACTTTATCTACCGGGTAAGGGTATTGACCAATCGGCACTGATTGACGGCGTGAGTGCGGCTGATCCTGCTGACATCGGGGCGTTAATGGTCGATCAAACCACCAAAATAATGAGCTTTTAGGCAGATAAAAAACAATTAGTAGTTTGATGAATAAAAAGGGTGTGATATCGACTATCGCATCCTTTTTTTGTGTCAGTCATTTTGGCTAGTGGAATTGCGTTATAATCCCAGCTAAGCACTGTTTACCAAGTAATATTCGCCAAGTACTATTGGCTGAAAAACAAGTACCATAGATCCTAATTCATAAAAGGTTATGAGCAATGATTAATACCAAAATTTATAAAGCAATTTATACCTTAGCTGAAGAGTTATTGGAAGCTGATCGTATAGGCAATCAAGCAGCATTTGATGGGTTTTATGCCGAATTAGAAGCCATTTGTAATGATAATGAAAACACCGATAAAGACCATCCAGAACAGTGGGAAACATTGGCTGACTTTACCGAAGATTTAGACGAAGCCTTAGTTATTTATGACAAGGCCTTAGCCAAAGCGACTGCGATCAATTCAAAAGATCATCTGTCGTCGATTGCTTTTTCTATGGCAGTGTTACAGATGGAAATGGGCGAAAAAGCCGCTGCCATCACCAGTCTACAAAATGCCAAAATCACGGCTAATAAGATTGAAGATAAAGAGTTTAAGGTTGAGATAGACGAGCTGCTTACCAAGTTGTTGGCTGAATAATCTCAATACTGAATAGCTTCAACTAAGCAGGAATGATTTGTTATGCAAAACCTACCTATTGCAATTATCGGTGGTGGCTTGAGTGGCTTATATGCAGCGTTTTTGTTAGAGCAACGAGGCATCGATTATATATTGCTTGAGGCGCGTGATAGATTGGGCGGGCGCATCGCTGTTGCGAAATCATCAGTAGATCAGAATGCTAGTAATCAAAGTGTCGATAATGAAAAATCAAACGATGGCTTCGACTTAGGGCCATCGTGGTTTTGGCTAGAGTATCAGCCGCAGTTGAGCAGCCTTATTGAAATGTTGAATTTACCACGTTTTGCGCAGTTCGAGGACGGCGACATGATGGTTGAACGTGCTGCCAATGAGCTGCCTATCCGTACCCAAGGCTATCAAAGCTCGCCACCGTCTATGCGCCTCGTCGGTGGTATGGCATCGCTCATTGATGCTCTGT
This sequence comes from Psychrobacter sp. JCM 18902, assembly GCF_904846615.1. NCBI lineage: Bacteria > Pseudomonadati > Pseudomonadota > Gammaproteobacteria > Moraxellales > Moraxellaceae > Psychrobacter > Psychrobacter sp. JCM 18902. The sequence goes on along the minus strand of NZ_CAJHBK010000001.1, from coordinate 1,846,526 downwards.
ATGCGCGTTTAAATCCTACGCGCATTATCACGGGGCAAATTGTAAAACGTGTAATCAAGACTGATCACTATATCGACATAGAGAGCGAATACAGCGCTGAACAGATGACAGCTGGTCAAATAACTACTTATCACGCGCAACATGTGCTCCTTGCGCTACCGCCTCGTTTGGCGGCGAGTAACATCAAGTTTGAACCTGCTTTACCACAGCCGTTGATAACAGAATGGCAAGAGACCGCGACATGGATGGCGCCACATGCCAAATATGTGGCGGTTTATGATTCACCCTTTTGGCGCAATCAAGGATTATCAGGGTCAGCGCGAAGTGCAATAGGGCCACTTACTGAGATTCATGATGCTTCATTGGTAGAGGGCGAAGGTGCATTGTTTGGCTTCTTTGGTGTTCCTGCTCACGTCCGTCAAAGCGTCTCAGAAACAGAGCTAAAAGCCCATTGCCGCGCGCAGTTGGTACGTTTATTTGGCGCACAGGCAGAGACGCCAACGGCTGAATATTTGAAAGACTGGGCGCAAGATTCATTGACCGCGACGCCTGCTGATGCCAGTGGCTCAGGTCAACATGCTGTCGCACCGAACGCCAAGCCAAATAGAGGGGTATGGCAAGACTGCCTAACGGGCAGCGCTAGTGAATGGTCAGAGTCATTCCCCGGTTATATTGCTGGTGCTATTGACGCAGCACATAAGGCAGTACAAGGTTTAGATTTAGGTTTGTCTGATGCGGTATCGTCATCAGCGTCACCATCCAATAGGATAGTTGATGAGTGAGTCTTCAGAACAGCAAGCTTCTCGCAACACCAGCACATGGCTCATCCCTTTTGCTTGCTTGTTAGGCGGAGGAGGTCTGATTGGTATTTCTACCAATTTGGCAAAATATGCTGGTGAGATAGGTATTACACCACTGGCATTTCTCTTTTGGTCCATCACGGGCGCTGCTGCTATTTTATTGATCGTTGCCTTCATACGGCACGAATTACCTCCCTTAAATGCGCGTAGCTTTGAATACTATTTTGTGGCCGCGCTCATCAGTGTTGCAGGTTCTAATTTACTACTGTTTTCTGCTATTCCACATGTGGGTGCAGGTTTCGTCGCGCTCATTATCTCGCTTCCACCATTGCTGACTTATCTTGGCGCATTGGCACTGAGGATGGAGCGATTTAATATCGTCCGCGCTTTGGGTGTGGCCGCGGCGCTTCTTGGCGCAGGAGTATTGGCAGCGCGTAAGTTTTCGACGCCAGACGCCAGTACTTTTTGGATTTTGATCGCGCTTTGCGGTCCAGTATTACTGGCTATTGGTAATATATATCGCACCTTACGCTGGCCTGATAAAGCGTCGCCTAGTGCACTCGCGCCAGGTATGCTAATCGCGGCGTCGCTGTTGCTGCTGTCATTTAGTGTATTGCCTAATTTTTCAGTTGATATGCCGCTAGACTTGGTGCCGCTAGGTTTGATTGGCATACAAGCCGCCGTATTTGCAGGTCAATTCTTATTGTTGTTTTTACTACAAAAAACCGGTGGTCCTGTTTTATTAAGTTTATTAGGCTCGGTTGGTGCAATTGTCGGTGTGCCAGTGGCTATTTTTTTGCAGGGTGAGATGCCGCCAGAAGGGCTGTTTTTGGGTGCTTCATTGATCGCACTGGGCGTTGGTTTGGTGACATGGGGCGGGGTGAAAATGGCGACCACATCGACAGAAACTACGTAAAGATGATTATTGGGATATAGCGCTCATAAATACGCCAACCTATAGACTAATGACCCTACTAGAGCATATGTTTGCACTGCAACTATCCAAAAATGTAGCCATGTAGAAATGTCGCTATGTAGAAATGCCACTATGCAACCCTCACAATAATCATTTTTTATCTAATCCAACCTCACAAAACCTCTTTAGAACGTAAATATTACCGTTACTGCCAATCTATAGTCAAAGTATTTTTAAATCGCTACAGTGCTGCTGGGATAAAATTTTCGCAGCCTCTGTGAATACAGCAAGCAAGTAAAATTTGTACCAGTAGCACCATAATACAATCGTATCGGTTTTATGTTTCTTTGACTATATAATTTATCTACAGCCATTTTAGCAATCAGCGTGGCTAGGTATGAGTGTTCAACAGCGCATCATAATTGGTTACGATTATCTGAAATCAGTTTTTGTGAGTAACACAAAAAAGGAGTATAAATATCGTGGTTATTCCTATCATGGATTAGGGCAATGCATGCAGCCAAGCGTTATCGATTGTTAAATAATGTCACGATTGTCATTAGTATTATCGGCGTAGCCATTGCTTTATTAGACAGTGGTTTCACGCTGCCGATGTGGCTACAACAGGTTTTCCATATTTTTTATCTGGCGATTATTTTTTTAGGCTTTGTTGTGACGGCAGGGCGTTACCTCTATAGCAAAAAGCCACTGACCCTAAATAAAGTCGCGGTCTTTGACTTACTGACCAGTATCGCGATTGTCATTTTACTGGTAGCGCATTTCACTGATTTGGTGCGCTCTGGGATGTCGGTCGCTGTTGATGGCTTCGTTGCCATCAAAATTGCCGTCTTTGTGACCTTTATTCGTGAAATATCTGACCACGATTTTAATCTCAATCGTACCTTTCTAAACCCTGCACAGTTTTTTATCTTAAGCTTCCTGTCATTGGTATTGGTCGGTGCATTGCTACTGATGATGCCCAATGCAACGACGCAGCCGCTGTCTTTCATTGATGCGCTCTTTACCGCGACCAGTGCTGTCTGTGTGACTGGTCTCATCGTGGTAGATACGGCGACTTATTTCACAACTTTTGGGCAAGTCATTATCATGGGGCTGATACAGATCGGCGGCTTGGGTATTTTGACTTTTGTGACGTATTTTAGTTATTTCTTTAAGGGCGGTGTCAGTTATGAGACGCAGGCGAGCATCAGTGAGATGTCTTACATGCGCGGCATGGGTGATGTGGTATCGACCCTCAAATCCATCTTATATGTGACGTTTGCCGTTGAGGCAGCGGCTGCGGCACTCATTTACATTAGCATTTATGACATACCGGATATGGATTGGTCTGAGCAGTTATTCTTCTCTGTTTTCCATGCGATTTCTGCGTTCTGTAATGCTGGATTTTCTACATTTAGCGCTGGCATGTATGATGACGCGCTACGTTTTAATTATCCATTACAACTGATTATCGCCACTACTTTTATCTTTGGTGGCATGGGTTTTGTCATTGTGGTCAATGTGCTGCGTTATTTACGTGATCGTGCCGAGCGCCTGATATATCGCCATGATCAGCGTTATATTTATCGACCATGGTTGCTCAATATTAATAGCCGCATAACCTTGATTACGACGGGCGCTTTATTGTTGGTAGGTCTCATCGGTGTGATGATATTTGAATATAACAATGTGCTGGCAGACCATCGCAGTTTTTTCGGTAAGCTTGTCACAGGGCTGTTTACTGCTGCCACGCCGCGAACTGCAGGATTTAATACCATCGACATGGGTGAACTCGCGTTTCCCACGATGATGTTGACGATATTTTTGATGTGGATTGGTGCCTCGCCAAACTCGACGGGCGGTGGTATCAAAACCAGTACGTTTGCGATTGCACTATTAAATACTTTGAGTTTGGCACGTGGTCAGACCAATGTTGAGGTCTTTAAGCGCCAGATTGCTGACATCTCGATTCGCCGTGCATTTTCTATTATGTGGCTGTCCTTGTTGGTCATCGGTATGGGCGTGACGCTCATCAGCTATGATCAACCGGAGCTTGATTTAATCAAGGTGGTTTTTGAGTGTTTTTCAGCTTACAGCACGGTGGGATTAAGTCTGAATTTGACGACAGAGTTATCAGATTTTAGCAAAATGGTGGTGTCAGTCATTATGTTTGTTGGGCGCGTCAGCATGTTGACCATCTTTATTGCCCTACTTAAAAATAGACGCCAGCGCAATTATCGCTATCCAACTGAAGAAATCACGATCAATTAAATGGTCGTAAATAAGCCATTTCATCATTAAAAAATACTGAAAAAGGTTGATAAGGTTATGAAATATATCATCGTAGGGTTAGGTAACTTTGGCTCATCGCTAGGCATGGCGTTGACCCGTCAGGGGCACGAAGTGATTGCCATTGACAGTAGCATGCAAAAGGTTGAGGCGTATAAGGAAGTCATCTCTCACACCATATGTATGGATGCCACAGATGAATATACCGTCAATGGTTTACCGATTGTCGACACCGATATCGTTATTGTCGCAATCGGTGAAGACCAAGGCGCAAACGTCATGGCGACGGCATTATTTAAAACCCTAAAAGCGAAACGTTTGATCAGTCGCAGTATCAATCCACTGCACGAAAAAGTGTTGCAAGCTATCGGTGTGGACGACCTTATTCACCCTGAAAAAGAGGCGGCTAATCGCTGGGCCAAACGGCTGTCGCTACGTTATTTCGTCGACTCGTTTGAGCTGAGTGATCATTTCAGTATGGTAGAGATTAGTATTCCCAAGTCGTTGATTGGTCAGACTGTTGATGACTTGCAATTGGAGCAAAAGTTTAATATTCGATTGCTTAGTACCCTGCGCTATGAGTATTATGAAGACAGCTTTGGTCGTACGCAAAGTAAGCCTAGTATTAAAGGTTTGGCGGCGCCTGAGCAAGTATTGCAAGATAAAGACGTATTGGTCATCTACGGTGCTAACAAGCATATCAACGAGTTTCTGCGTAGTGTCGGTGTAAAAATCAAATAAACATTTGCAACAGCCGTGACATGAAAAGGCAAAGGGGAAACTTATGAGTAAGCGCACTATATCCATCTTGTTGCTTGCGACGATGGCGTTGTTGTCAGGCTGTGATCAGACGCCGCAAGACCCGAACGTGTTGTATTCAGAAAAACATCAAGACCCCATTCAAGAGCTGGAGATGACAACAGCGGTTGATCGTAGCCAGTTTGCCTATAAACAAACCTTTTATGTGCCCATTTATTCTGACATTTATACCGACAGAGACAATCGTAAAGTATTGCTATCAGCGACTTTGAGTGTACGCAATATCACGCTAAAAAAATCACTGTATATCAATAAAATTGACTACTATGGCACTGATGGAACCTTTATCAAATCCTATTTAAACAAACCGATTGAGCTTCCAGCAATGGCCACGCTCAATTATATCGTCGAAAAAGAAGAGGATAAAGGCGGATCGGGCGCCAACTTTATCATCGAAGTCGAAGGGATAGACGAGACGGTCAAGCCTGTCATTGAGGCGGTGATGATTGGTAATTTTAGCAATAAAGGCTTTGCATTTAGTACAGAAGGTACGCCAGTGGTGCATTGATTAAGGATAATAAAATCCAAGGAAGGGATATGTCTGCAACCAAAGAAGAAATTGTCGCCTTTATGGCGTTGGAATTTCCACAAACCAAATGTGTCATCGAGGCAGTCGGTGACAATCGCTCGACTTTATCACACGATATTGGTATCAATGAATTGCGTCCCGGTGGTACGGTCTCTGGACCAGTATTGATGAGCATCGCTGATGTGGCTCTCTATGTGGCGATACTTGGTAAAATAGGTATTGTGCCATTAACGGTGACGACGAGCTTGACCATTAACTTCTTGCGTAAACCCTCAGCAGAAGCACGTATTATCGCTGAGTGTACGTTGATGAAAGTTGGGCGCACGCTAATCGTTGGCGAGGTTGCGCTTTATTCTGAAGGCTCTCGCGACATGGTGGCTCATGTGGTTGGTACGTATTCCGTACCGCCTCAGCACGTTTAGCTATTTTTAGCCCATTTTTAAAATGAGGATAGGCTCTAAAAAAGCAGTTCTATAAAAATTAATGTCATAAAATTAATACTGATAAGGACTGCTACTGTTTGGTTGCCTCGACCTGAATGTTTAAGTGAAGGTTTTTAGTAACGCCAAACCACGCATATTTATCGATATTCCATTTGGTGCGATCAATCATCGCCGTAAAATCCCCACCACAAATATCTTTTTTGAGCGTAGGGTGTAGATAACAGTCAAACTTAGTCGCTGTTAAGCTAATAGGGTGGGTTTCGCCATGCAGCGTTAGATGACCGTCTACTTTTGTGACCATTGGGCGTGATTTGTCTTGGCTAAAATACCATTTGTTAGAATCAAAGCGTGCCAACGGAAAGCGTTGCATATCAAAGAAGCTAGGGCCTGTCAAAGTCTGGTTAAATGCTTTATTTCCCGTATTTAGAGAGCTGATCGGAATGACCAAGGAGATATTGCCAGTTTTTAAACTTGAGTCATATTGCAGTTGACCTTGAACATTATAAAAGCCACCGGCAGTAGCAGGGAATTGGAAGCGTTCAATGGCAAAGCGCACATGGGTGCCAGCAGGATTGATGGTATAACTGGCGGCATGGCTGCTATGTGCAGCGCTTATTATTAGTAATGGCAGTGCCAATGTCAATGTCAGTGAAGGGTAGAGATGTGATTTTTTTAGAATAAAAGATAGGATGCTCATAGCTACATTCCTTTGCGTTCTATTGATAAATAAAGAACGTCGTCGACGAGCGCAATCCATGCTGTTACTCAATGTTAAGTCAGTCAGCAATAACTATTTATACATTATTTATCAAATGCTTAGTAGCTTTATTTTTATAACAATATCATTATTAATTTGGCTATTATTCAACAGCTAAGATTGGGTTTTCGACGATTTTTGAAAGCTTGCCGCATCAGTTTTTTTGCCATTAGCATTGATACTGTTGGCTTTATTCGCTACTGGAGATTTAAAAAATAGCGTTGCAAGCGCGCAGGTTATGGTCAATGACAGTAGCATCGATACTAATGTATGACTAAAAAAGTGATCACCAAACAGCATCTTATACAGTCCCATCGTCCATCCTACGACCGTGACTATTTCAAATATTCTATAGCGATACTGATGCAGAGTGGGTAAAAATGTCAAGCCATACAGAGAAAATCCTGCACTGGCATGAGCTGCTGGGAAGCACTTAGCAGGCGTGTTAGCGACTATATTTTGCCAAATATTTAGATAAGGCAAGTCGCCACCAAACAGTATTAAATGATTGGGGCAACTGACATGAGTGACACCTTTGAGTAGCGCAATCATACTGGGAACGGCAATTAAAACAAGCAGTAGATAACCTATTTCACGCGTGGATAAAGGCGTGAGCAATTTATCGTACTGAGCATTTTTTATTACCAGATTGATGTCTGAATTCTGTTTATGTCTCAGAATTAGAACGGCTATGAGATAAATGCCAAGCAAGATGAGTAGCAATTTAGGCAAGTCATAAAAAATAAAGGCAAAAGGTTGTGTGCCTTTTTCTAGTAGCCAGTGTCCATTAGTGTAAAAAAGCTCACTAATATGAATGTCTAATTGGCTGTGCTCAAACAGCAGTGTCGCTATGATGGTCAAGCATAGGAGTTTAAGCCAGACTCCATTGGCTGAATATGTTTTCAAAATACAACACTCAATAATGCCATCATCCACAAGATAAATAGCAGCATTAATGCCAAAAATTGCGCCGCAGAGCCAACATCTTTGGCTATCTTTGCCAGTGGATGCTTGGCGGTCGATGTGTGATCGACACTGGCTTCGATTCCAGTGTTAATGAGTTCGACAATTAACGATAAGAAAGAGGCGACGACCAGCAGCATTTTGATGCTGATAGTAAAAGGGCACAATATAATAGCCGTGAATAATATGAGATTGAGCCAAAATACTTGTCGAAAAGCCGCCTCAAATTTGTAAGCTGCTTTGAAGCCATCCAGAGAGTAACCAGCGGCTTTTATAATGCGGTAAAATCCTGTTTTACCCTTGGCCTCACTGGCATAGCTATGGGATAGCAGTTGTTTTTTGCCTGTTATTGGGCTTAAAACCCCACGACTGGCCGACTGGTCTTCAAGATTAATAGGGTTTGCTTTATTCATATCAAATGCTTCACAGTCTATTAATATCAAGGTATGCTGTAAATGTTAATAATTTAATTATTTAACCATGGTCGAATGTTCAACATGCCCTAAGTATAAGCGGGCAGGCATTAAGAAAACGTTAAGCTTTTTTAAAATAGAGATATTCTCTAATGATAATTGATGATAAAGGTACTGCCACCTAACGGATTGACTTTATGGGTAAGCTGCCAGCCCATATGTGTCATGATGCGCTGTACGATACTGAGTCCCAAGCCTGTGCCTTCTACTGGATAATGGGCGTCAGCTGCCGATGACGATTCTGTACCCAATGAGATGTCTTTATACTGCTGCTCTAGACGCTCAAATCTCTCATATAGCAGCGGCATCATCACCTCAGGAATACCTAGACCAGTATCAGTGACGGTGATTTTTTCAGCATCGATAGTGATGATGACCTCACCCTCATCGGTGTACTGAAACGCATTTTTTATCAAATTACCCAGTGCCATTTTTAGCAGTTCAGGTCGTACGTGTGCGACATACAGCTGTTCTGCGACTATTTTACAGGTGACTGACTTATGGCGAAGCAAGTAATTTAAGCGCTGTACTTCATTTAACGCGATGTCATTGATAGACGTTGGCGGTGCATCCAGTTTTTCAGGAGCACGAGACAGCAATAATAAGGCGCTGATAATCTCCGAGGTTTCTTTGGCGGTCGTACTGATACGAGTGGCAAATGCGCTCAAGTGAGGATCGTTTTCTAGTTGTGAGGACAATACTTCTGATGCCCCCATGATAATCGTCAAAGGCGTGCGCAGCTCGTGACTGACATCACCAGTAAATAGCTGCTCGCGTTTTAGGTACTGCTCAAGTTTGTGGTTTTTTTCATCGATTGCGCGTGCTAACACGCCGACCTCGGAGGGCAGATGCGTCAATTCCGTCAAGTTGCGATGATCTGTTTCTACGGCTTGCTTTAAGTCTAATAAAGGTTTAATGATTTGCTTGGAGGACAGCGATGAAAATATCGCTGCAATCAATAAGCTCAAAATGACCGCTACTTTTAGGGCGTTGGCAAATATGTCTTCTAAATGCTCAAATATGGCCAAAACAGGGTAATTCCCCATCACCATTTCAGTATTTTCTAAGTAAGTTAAAATGTAGTTTTCTTTGTCTTTTTTATAATTAAAAAAATGTAACTCTGTCGTCGATTGACCATTTTTAGTGGTGACAGTGACGGGCATCTCTTGTACGGTTTGGGTGGCCAGTTTTTGCAGATTGCTCGGTGCGTTATCGAAGCGATAAATTTTAATACCCGGTTCAGCGCTATAAATAGGCTGATCGCCTTCTTTTTCTTGGCTAAGCTCTAACTGTTGCAATAAGCGAGCTTTGACCAGCTGTTGCTCCATTCTGACTTCTGCATACATGAAAATACTGACGAAAGTGGCACACAGTAATAGGGCAAATAACAAGTAGGAGAGTCGAAACTTATTGGCGATGGAGTCGATATTAAACATGGTGTTTACTTCGTTGTGAAAGACGATATGAAAGACAGTGAAAGTCAAATAAGGACATCAGACGATGATTTTTTAGGCTTTATCAGGATCAATAATCTGATAACCGACACCGGGCAACGTGACTATCATGATTTTATCGAACGGCTTATCTACCTGCGCACGGACCCCATGCATGTGAGTGCGCAGTGCATCACTGCTTGGTATGTCTTCGCCCCACACCTTTTCTTCCAGCTCGGTTTTGCTAACCACGCGCGGCGCCGCACTCATTAAGGTATGTAGTATTTTGAAGCCTGTTGGTGTGAGTTTTAGCGACTTACCTTCACGTGTAATCGTATGCTCACTATGATTTAAAGACAACGTGCCAACAGTTAAACCATGCTCAAAATGATCATCTTTATGTCGGCGTATGAGAGCCTTAATACGAGATTCTAATTCCACTAATGAGAAAGGCTTAACTAGATAATCGTCAGCGCCACTATCGAAGCCTGCCACTTTATCTAAAATCGTATCACGAGCGGTCAGCATCAATACTGGCGTTTTGTCATGCAGCTCTTCCCTGAGCTTTTTGCACAGTTTAGTGCCATCCATACCCGGCAGCATGACATCTAACAAGATGACGTCATATCGATTATTCGATGCGAGCGTTAAGCCACTAATGCCATTATGGGCATTGTCTAGCTCAAAGCCTTTCGGCTCAAAAAAAGCATAAATATTGGCGACGATATCGGGATTGTCTTCAATGATGAGTATCTTGTACATGAGTATTATTACCTAAAAAGGCGGAGCGATGATAAAGAATTCAATTATCCACTTTAAAAAAGGTGGGTGCTGCTTTGGTTTCGTCAGTGGTGATACCAAAAAACTGAAGCAAGGTTGGCGTAATAAAATCATGTGATACGGGCTGATCAATCATGTTAGCTAGGCTACTGTTAGCAATAGTGCTGCTATCAATGCCGTTGCCAGTCGGTGACCAAATAATCACTGGCACGTGCTTTTGTGCATTTGGCGCAATAGCGTATGGCAGACCATGCAAGTAAATATTGTTTTCGCCCAAACTTTCTCCATGATCACTAATATATACCATCACCACCTCATAATCTTGCTCATAGGGTTTTAAGGTGTCGATCACGCTATTTAAAAAATAATCTGTATAACGAATGGCATTGTCATAACCATTGATAACCGATTGGTTGTCGCATTTTGATAGCTCATTGGTCATACAGACGGGCTGATATTCTGCAAAATCTTTAGGGTAACGCTTAAAATAGGCGGGTCCATGATTGCCCATTTGATGCAGCAAAATAAGTGTGTCTTTAGATGTCTCTTTCTGTGAGCTGCCTGACTTAACCAGTTTATCAAAACCATCAAGCATACCTATATCTCGACACTCAATATCACAATCTGGATTGAGCGCGACTGTTTTATAATCCTCAAAAGTTACGCGGTCAGCCACTCCTTTGGCGCTAGAGTTATTGTCTCGCCAAACGACATTGACGCCTTGCTTGTGTAGCGTATCGAGCACGTTTTCATTATAGCTAGCGCTATCAGGGTCATAATTTTCTCTATTGGCGTAGCTAAACATGCAGGGTACTGAATAGGCGGTGGATGTGCCGCATGACGAGGCGTCTTTAAAGCTGTAGATGTCTGATTGTTTTGAAAGCAAAGGCGTAGTGTTGCGCTCATAACCGTTTAAGCCAATATGGTCAGCGCGAACGGTTTCTCCTACTACAAATACCATCAACTTAGGTTTTACAGCGCTGTTGCTAGTGTTAAACGAAATGCTGCGTTTTGCATCTGTGGCATGAGGAATTAGCGTATCGGGACGACGGCGCTCAGCGATATAATCAGTACCCAGTTTGATGACAGAATAAACAGGGGTAATAGGATTGACATAACTACGGACTATTTTGTGCTGGCGAAAAAAGCTGGCGTATTGGTCACCAAATGGTACCAGACACACCGCTATCAATACGATAGATAATAATAGGGTGACTGATTTTTTAAGGGTTGCTTGTTGCCAAGACAATCGCTTTAGACGAATGTTACCAATCATAAAAGCAGGCACTATACCTAATAAAAACAGGCGAATAAATAGACTGGGCGCCATTAATCCCATGGCTTCTGCTTGATCGGTTTGTAAGCCGTTAATGAGCATATCACGATTAAATATTGTCCCGTAGGCGTCGGTAAAGTAACCACAGATAGCTGCAATCAGCACCATTATGATAAGCACTACTTTTGCCGTTGAGCGATAACACAGCAGTGACAACACCAACCACATCAGCCCAAATAATAAGCCTATGATGGAAAAAATGAAGCCCGCGTTTGTGCTCAATGGATAAACGCTGAGTACCTGCTCAAAAAAGCCAATATTCGCCGTCGCTACTAAGTACAGAGCAACAACTATGATCAGATGATTGAGATTAATCTCGCGATTATAGAGCTTGCTTAGGGAGCGGCTTTTTTTATTAGCTTTAGGCGCATCGATTTTGGCGGCTTGAGATATTGACATACAAGTACTTCTCAACAGGATGGTAAGGAGTGTAATGCCTTACAGTAACAAGTATGCTGTTAAGAAGATGTTAAGGTGGTTGAATTCAATAAGATATTAGGACATATTAGGGTCTGTTGAACATTCACAAATAGGCACTGCTGATTGATCAAATCGTTTCAGACAAGGCGCAAATTGAAGATAATGCTCGTGCCTTAGCTAGACTTGCAACACAGTATGAAGCGATTTTAACATCAGCTCAAAGAGACAAGACTCTTTTTTGCCGCTTCGTCATTAAAAACATCCTCTTAGAACGACTAAACTAGATATTTTTAATCTAAAATCGACTAAAAAATAGTCACTGTCAGTGCCGTGGTCGAATGTTCAACAGACCCTAATAACCTAAACGATGACACATCCTAATTTAAACCTGTGCGAAAGAGCGTGCCAACGACAACAAAGGCGACAGAAAACAAAGTGACCAATATGATATTGATTGAAAATCCTTTCAGGGTGTGAATAGACAATCTGGGTATTCGATAGAAACGAGCGTGCAGGGCAACCAGAACAGTCATTAGCAATAATAGTAATTTGAGACTAATAAGAATACTAAAATCATTATCAAGTTTAAACCATGCAGCAATGTTGGGTAATAGCTGGTAGGCCATCCAAAGTCCAGTGATTATTTGCAGCACCAAAGCTGGCATTCCAACCCTTTCAAACAGCTGCTCAAACTGCATCAGACCATCAATATTTCGGGATGATAGCGCTTTTGGTAAGACCACCAAGGTCAAAATCAGATGACCACCTGTCCAGACAGTAGCGCCTAACAAGTGTAGTATGAGTATATAGTTAAGCATAGATAACAATCCTTAAATGCCACTGATATAGAGCTTTATGTCGATTAACTGAGGTACTTAATCATGAAACGCGCCGCACAATTACAACCATTATCTCGTCAACATCATCTAGGTCTAAATCTATCTCGCCATGCTAAAGAGTGTGCTGATGAACCTAACGCAATTGCCGAGCATTGGCTAAATATCACGTCTTATATTAACGAGATGCAACAGCATTTTCAGATTGAAGACAATCTAATTGCTCATGCCTTACAGCCTCATCGCAGCTCCAAACCTGAGGTGGCATCGGTACTGAATACACTTGATGCGCAGCACAAGTCCCTGCATGCACTCATGGCAGAGGTTCAAGATTTGCCGCACTCTCAAAGCAATCACGTCACCGTTGGACAAGTCAAAAAACTCGCCACCTTGCTATACGATCATATTCGTTTTGAAGAACGAGAATTGTTTCCTATCGTTGAGCGCTATCTGACAACAGAAGAATTAGAGGCTATTTATGATGCCAGTCCAGACAGTATCAAACGCTCCGATGAGAACCGCTAGAGCGCATTTTTTATCAAAGTTGCCTTACTCTATAGCGAGATATCCTGCGTCAGAAAAATACTGTTGTCCAGCAGGCGAGCGCAGATAGTTTGAAAAATCGGTCGCGGCAGTAGTGTCACTAATCACCAACCCGTCTTGCAAAATAGGGGGATAAGCGTCTGGTGCTAACGTATAGAACTGCTCAGGCGTGGCTTTAATCGCTGTCAGTTGTGATTGAGCGACAAAGCCATAATCGACATTGCCAGTGTGCGCATATTGAAACGCTTGCCCGATATTTTCAGCTTGAATAATGCGACTTTGCTCAGTGAGAGTGTCAAAGATTTTTTGTGTTTGTAGATAGGCTTGTGCCGACTTGCCATAAGGGGCAAGTTCTGGATTGGCAATGGTGATTTTGCTATCAGACTCCGACATCAATAATGCATTTAAAGTAGTAGTATTGAGTCCTTTAAGGGATTTGTTAACACTATAAAGTGCCAGCTGACCTTGGGTATAAGTAAAGGGCTCGTGGGTTGCTTCGTCAGCAGATTTTGCGTTATCTAGTTTTTCTTTGGCAAGTTTGGCAGGGAATTCTTGATTGGCGGATAAAAATATATCATAAGGTGCGCCAGAGGTAATCTGCGCATATAACTTACCTGAAGAGGCATAAGTCACGTCAATTGCTTGTGCAGGCGGGGTTTTATCCGCTTGATAAGCAGCAATAATTTCAGGCAATACATCTGATAAGTTGGCAGCCGCTGCGATGCGCAGTGTTTGACTTTGCTCAGTGGCGTTGTCGGTATCTGATTGAACAAGCTCAGCGGTTTGCTCTTTGCTACAAGCGCTTAGCGTTAACGCTAAGCAAGCTGATGATATTGTTATTATTTTAATCATTATTATAAAACCTTCTTATTATTGCTCGCCAGTGTCGCTCACTGTTATTGCTAAAGGTTGGCTAGCGCTTTGAGTAGTCATTTGAAGCGCATTCTTACCCATTATTACTAAGCCATTTAGAGGAATCATCTTGGTAATATTCTTGCTTCCAAACTGGAATGTCGGCTTTAATAGTATCTAATATCCAGCGACAAGCATCAAAGGCAGGATAGCGATGGGCGGAAACCACGCCAACCCAAATAGCGACATCACCAATCTCTAATGCACCGATACGATGGATGGCAATGGCATGGGTAATCTCAAAGCGCTTTTTGGCTTCTTCAATAATGGCGCGACCTTGATTGATGGCAAGGTCTTCATAACCATAATAGGTCAAACGATTGACGCTACTGGCATTATTGTGATTGCGTACCCGTCCTTCAAAGCAGACAAACGCGCCGCAGCTGTCATTATCAAGTATGCTTTTAAGCCGACTTTCATTAATATCGGTATCTAACAGCGCAAAACCATCACGTTCAGCGATGAGGTATGCCTCATCAATGGTACGTTTAATGCTCATCGATTGACCGTGTACATTGTCTGTCATAACCATTTTCTCTTATTGTTTTTAAGATTCTTAGTGATACAAATGATATTTAAATGGTTTTAACCACCAGCCACTGGGGTGATAAAAACCACACTATCACCCTCATAAATCTCATCTGTCCACTTAGCAAAGTAATCATTGACTGCCACGCGTAGCTCCGACTGCGGACGACTGAAGCGATGTTTTTGGCGTAGTTGTTCGTACAGTTCGGTCAATGAAGTCGACTGAGGCACAGTGATTTTTTCTTCGTGACAATTGGCTTCATCGGCTAAGCTAGCGAAATATAAGACGTTAATATTCATCGTGGTGTCTAGCTTAGAATTTGTATTGCTTTCTATTAAAGTGCTCATAGCAATCTCCCTTATTTATGAACTGCTTAACTTTATAGTTTTCAAATTACTTTCAGGTATGTTGATAGTCGGACTTACCGCCGGTTTTTTTCATTAAATGAATATTATCAATCACAATGTCATGCGAGATGGCTTTGGTCATGTCATAAATGGTCAAGCAAGCGACACTGACAGCGGTTAATGCTTCCATTTCTACCCCAGTTTTATGGGTGACTTTCACAGTAGCGGTCACAGTGATACTGTTTTGGTCATCATCGTATGCAAAGCTTAAGCTGATTTTATCTAAGGGCAGAGGATGGCAAAGTGGAATCAGGTCATGGGTGCGTTTGGCTGCCATGATGCCAGCGATATGAGCAGTCTGAGTGATGCTGCCTTTTTTGGTCATGCCGTCAGCGGCTTTGATTTGCTTATAAATGTCCGCGGGAAAAACCACTTGTCCGAGAGCACAAGCTTCTCTGATGCTAGCCGTTTTGCCACTCACATCGACCATGGTGATATCACCGTCGCTATCTAAATGCGATAAGCCGGATTGATTGTTTTTATTATTGTTGTTTACTTGGTCGCTATTCATTTTCATTTCTCTTAAATGGTCAGTTTTTCTGAAAGCTAGTTTCTCTCAATAAACCTTTTTATAAGTCGTTTAGTTTATAAGTCATTTAAAGCTAAACAGGCATGCTCAAAATCTTTAGGCGTATTAAAATTGGTCAAATACTGCCAATCTCTTGCGAAAGGGACGGGCTGCACAAGCGGCTTAATAAACTTCATCACTTGCCGCTGTCCATCGTCAATATAATCCTTTAAATCAGGCTCAATACTCAAACGGTATATACCTAACAGTGGGTATAAGTGATGTTTATCGGTTAGGCAAATGACAGATTTACCATCAGCTTGCGTAATATAAGGTTGCAGTTTTTGCCATAAATCAGTGACAGGAATTAAGCTGTCACAGCTGATAACCATTAACCAAGATATATGTGGGCTTGTGCCTGTCGTTAATTGGTTTGAACTTGCCAAACTCTTTAATGATTGCAACGCTGACTCAATCGCTATCAACGCGCCACCTGTTTCAATCGGCTTATCATCATTGTTTGACAGAATCTTGTTAGAAAGACTGTTAACAGATAGATAATCCCTAATATGAAAAATTGATGACTTCGAACTCTTAATCAAATTTGGAGTGATGCTAAAACCATGCCCATTATCCGCAATCATAATAGATAAGTTGCTTGTCAATGCAGCACTCAATTCAAGCGCTTGTCTAACATGATAATCAAGCAAACACTCGCCTGTCGGGAGTATCAACTCAGCTTTTGGCGTTCCCATACGTTTGGACGCACCGCCCGCCAAAATTACGATACCTGCTAAGCGATTGCATTTATCTATTTTTATTAAGCTATCCGCAACTTCAACCATCAATTAATCATGACCTGGGTTGGTGCGCATAAAGTGCGGCACAAAATTACAGGGGCGTGTGCGGCTATCGAGCTGCTCTTGTAAGATACCTTCCCAAGCAGTGCGGCAAGCGCCTGATGAGCCGGGTAAGCAAAAAATGCCTGTACCGTTTGCCATACCAGCCACAGCGCGAGATTGGATGGTAGACATGCCGATATCGTCTTTTGAGATTAAGCGGAACATCTCACCAAAACCATCAACCGATTTATCAAATAATACGCCGACCGCTTCTGGCATACTGTCGCGGATATAAAAGCCAGTACCGCCAGTGGTGATAATAGCGTGCACATTTGGGTCGGCAATCCAACCGCTGATGACGGCTCTGATTTTGTAAATATCATCAATAATCAACTGACGATCGGCAAGTTGATGCCCTGCTGCGGTCAGTTGGTCAACTAAATATTGCCCTGAGGTATCTTCTGCAAGAGTACGACTATCAGAAACCGTTAAGATGGCGATATTAAGCGGGGTAAATGGGGCTTGCAGCTTACTCATGAATAATCCTTAATAAATACGCTTGTTATGGAAATAAAAGTTTTTATTATTGATACATTATTGATTTTATCCACCAATCATCGACAAATTATTCATCATGCCGCTGTTTGATTCGTGAAGATGATGATGCTCAGGTTTAATCGGCATGAAGCTGTGCAGGGTATTAACGAGTCCTGTGACATCATCGTGTGCTAGATGCTGACGAATATCGTAATTACCTTGGTCAAACAAGCACAAATGAACCTTGCCTTGACTACTGACCCGTAAGCGATTGCAGCTATCACAAAAATGAGCAGCGTAAGGGGCAATCATGCCAATACGCCCCTGATAATCAGGATGGCTGTATTCTATTGCTGGACCATCGTTGCTGCCACGTATATGAGTTTGCCAGCCATTTTTTAATAAGTAATTGGTAATAATATCGGACTGTGCATGCTGCGCAAAAAATAAATCGCTATTATCACTGGTCTGCATAAATTCAATAAAGCGATAAGTGACCGCTCTATCTTTGATGTATTCGATGGCATTCATCAAATTTTCAAAGGCAGTCTCAGCCATTAAAATACTGTTTATTTTTAGCTTAATATCTGTGGTCGCAAGCAAAGTATCCATGTCAGCCAAGAGCTGCGGCAACATATCAAAGCCAGTCATTTTATGGAAGGTCGCGGCATCAAAGCTGTCCATACTGATATTCAGCTGATTCAGCCCAGCGGCTTGCCAGCTGGCTAAGTGCTTACCAAGCTTATACCCATTACTGGTCATGGCAACGGTTTCAATGCCTTCAGTGTTTTTGATGGTTTTAATAATATCGACCACATCACGGCGTATAGAGGGTTCACCGCCTGTAATCCTGACTTTTTTAGTACCAACTTCGGCAAAGCCGCGGATTAACGTGGCAATTTCAGTGACGCTAAGCTCGTTTTGTGGGGGTTTGCCTTGATAGCCATCTGGCAGGCAATACTCACAGCGAAAATTACAGAAATCGGTAATCGATAGACGCAAATAGGTGAGACGTCGTGCGAAACCATCGGTTAATGGTTGAGAGAGCGTGACCGGAAAATACGTCGACGTGCTAGCAGCTTTTGTCGCAACGTTCGATGATGAGTCACCATCAAAAATAACGGGTGCAGCGGCAGGCGAATACAATTGCGCATTACCTAGGGTAGGGGCAAGATGGTTCATAGATGATTACCATTAATATTAAGTATAGTGTGTACTTTTAGGCGTTGCCTCAGGTTGTGAGTGGGAAGTTCTATTTAAACACGATTATGACAGTTTACACACAAATAACCATTCACCGTAAGTGACCCAAAAACTACCACTAAAGTAGTAGATGCTACTTGGTTGTGATTTTTAAAATCAACATACGCCCCAAGCAGTTTCTCATGATTCATGGCTAATCAACAGTATAAAGAATGATTAACTGTGTAACGCTTTATACCCTTGATTAGCCATGCAGCTTTTTAGCTATACCGTTATTAATGATTCAATTATTTAGCTGTTGTTTAGCGATTATTTAGTAATGCAACCAAGGGAAAGGCTGCACTTTTACGGTTTCACCAGCGGCTACATTGCCAGAATCTTGTGCCAAGACAATAAAGCAATTGGCGTGGCTTAGTTGTTTGATACGGTGCGATTGTTGCTTGGTAAAGCTTTCAACTTGGAAATCGTCAAGTTCGTTTTGGGACAATATGCCTCTTTGAAAATCCATCCGTCCCGCTGATTTTTTAATATCATTTTTAAGCGTTGCAGTGAGACTTAACTGCATAGGTCGCTCTTGTGGCGCAGCGCCTGCCATTTGCCACAAGGCTGGGATCACAAATTGTAGGCTACCAACGATGGTTGATAACGGATTGCCGGGTAAGCCAAAATATAGCACGGGCTTGGCAAGATCTTTAGTCAGCTCGCCAAAGACAAACGGCTTACCGGGTTTCATCGCGACTTTATAGTGGTTAATCTGCCCAAGCTGCTCAATAACCGTGGTTAAAAAATCATAGTCGCCAACCGATACCCCAGCGGTAGAGATAAGGACGTCACACTCTTGCATGGCTTGGGTTACGGCGGCGGTGGTTTTATTTAGGTCATCTGGGATAATGCCATAATCACGAATAGTCACCGGCAAATCAGCGAGTAAGCTTTTTAGGGTAGGCGTGTTCGAGTTATAGATTTGCGCCAAACTGGTAAGCTCATTGCCAATCGCCACTAGCTCATCACCTGTTGCGAGTACACCAACGATTAAAGGCTGATATACCGTCACTTGACCAAAGCCCAAATTAGCCAGTAAGCTAATATCAGCAGGATTTAGGCGTTTACCCTTTAACAAAACCGCTTCGCCAGCTTCAATCTCTTCGCCTTGTTTACGGATATTGTCATCATGCTTAGCGTCTTGACTGAGAGTAACGGCATAGGGCTGTGATTTGTCAATGCTGTCTTTTATGGCGGTAAAGTTGGTGTTTTCTTGCATAATGACCGTATCACAGCTATCAGGAACGACCGCACCGGTAAAGATACGCACCCCTTGTCCTGCTGAAATGTCGCCACTATAAGGACTGCCTGCTTGTGATTCACCCACGATATCAATCGTGCTGTCTGCTGAGAGTAGGCTGTCTTTAGCGATCGCATAACCATCCATCGCCGATAGATTTTGTCTTGGTATAGCAAAAGGCGAGACAATATCTTCTGCCAATATATGATGACGGCTGTCTAATAAGTCGTAGCTTGCGACTTGTCTTTTGGTCAGCGGATAGTCGTTAGTATTATAAGTTTCTATACGCTGCTGTATTTCAGAGATAAGTCCTGCAACCGTAATCATAAACGTCTACTCATTTTATTAATATTGAACTGTGTTATTGATATTGAACGACACATAGCATAAAAAGGGTGTTGTATCACAAGAACCTTTATACCATAGCAGCTACTTTATAACATAAGAATTAAGTGACCGACAGCGGACTGATTAGCCGCGGAATATATTCTCTTGCTCAAGCGTCATCTCGATACCTTGGATATCAGCTTCATGCGCTAAGGTAAACAAGTAATCGCATAATGATTGGTGAAAGGCTTGTTGGCTCAATTTATTATGGATTGCAGGACTGACTTGCTCATAAGTCATCTGTATCCCAGGTTCTTTATTGAGCACCTCAACGATATGAAAACCGTAACGGCTTTCGATAGGGCTTGGCGCAAGTCCTTTATCGAGCTTAAATAATACACCTTCAAATTCTGGTACGGTTTGACCTTTGCTAATCACACCCAGTTCGCCACCTTGCTCTTTTGAAGGGCAAGCAGAATGCTGGCGTGCTAACTGGATAAACTCGGCATCAGGATTGGTGTTATTTTTGATTTGTTCGATAAGCTCGTAAGCGGTCTTTTTGAGCTTTAGGCGCTCATCACCATCTTCAGGCGGGCATGCCAATAAAATATGGCGTACAGTCATGATGGGGTCAGTCTTAAAGTCAGTCATATTCTGCTTATAATAGCGCTCACAAGTTGCCATATCTGGCATCGTTGCTTGAACGTTTTTGTCTATTAAAGTAGAGATAGCTTGCTCTTCGTCGTTTTCCCATGCCGCTTCACCAAGGCTTGGCTCATCTAAAACCGCCAATCTCAGTAATTCGCGCACAACCAACGCTTGTGTCGCTAAAAATACCGCGTCTTCTTTATTTTCTGCTGGATGATATTGCAGCTCTTGAGCGATATTGGTTCTATCTATCATCACCCCATTGACCGTCACTGAAGGCAGCTCATCACGGCTAGAGGCAATCAGGTTTTTATGGTTACTGCGCTCTTCTGCCATTGCTTTTTCGATGAACTCTTGGTCAGAATGCGGTTTTTGCAAATCAGACAAGGTTGGCATTACTCTAAGAATATCATCACCGCGACCAGTAGAGGTGTGATCGGCATGACTGTGACTGTGACTGTGACTGTGACTGTGACTGTCATTATCATGGCTGTGATGATTACCACTGTGCACATGAGCGTTTTGGTTGGTCGCATGGTCGGCTGGATTGTAGGTACTGACAGTCATGGCTTTGCTCCACTAAGGATTCTGGTAATAGAAATTCTAAAATATAGGGCGTGTTGATTCATCGTTAAAGGTAGGGTCAAGAGCAGTATCTAGGTGAGGATAGGGTTAAAAATGCCATTCCATTTAGATACGGCTCTATAGCCTTACTGAGAGTTCTTTTGTCTGACAATTTGATAGCGACGCCCGAAATACCAAATTGGCGCGCTAATGATATGAATAAGCCGTGTAAACGGAAATATCGCAATCAGGGTGATGCCGAGCGCCATATGCAGCTGATAAATTAAGTCAGTTTGCTCAATGCGCGCCGCTGCCTGCAAAGGTCTTAAGATTGTGATGTCCTGTGCCCAGCCTGCCAAATTCATCATGGTATAGCCATCTAAATGTTTCACTGACGTAAAGATGGACAGCAGACCTAAGTTCAGTTGGATAAATAACAGCACCAGTACCAGCTTGTCTGAGAACGATGAGGTGTTTGAGATACGGTCATCGGTAAAGCGTCGCCACATAAGCATGACCAAACCGAACCAACAAAACACCCCTGCGATACCCCCAACGACCACCGCTAAGATCTGCTTATGTCCGGCGCTGATAAATCTGTCATAAAGAAAATGCGGTGTCAACATGCCAAATAAATGACCGAGGAGCACCACGATAATGCCAACGTGGAATAAGTTGCTGGCAAGGCGCATGTTTTTGCTTCTGAGCATTTGCGTCGAGCCTGTCTTCCATGAATACTGAGATAAATCAAAACGTACCCAAGTACCAATAATAGCGATGGTCAATGCCACATACGGATAAACGCCAAAAAGGAAAATTTGTAGCCAGTTTAGGTTGGCTAAAGACTGCACACTAGGATCTGCGATATTCATGTCCTTTCTCCTTATTATGATTTAACCGGCTGGTTGGTTTTAAAATCTACCCAGTGCACTGGAGCATCGACCGCATTTGTAGCAGAGGCATTTTTTATACCAGCTTTTGCTGCAAGATTTTGGGTACTTGTCTGTGACGGGCAGCGCTCTTCTTGTTGCGCATCCAAAAACGTCACTACTTCTTCTTCCCATTCTTTATCTAATGCCTCAAAGCTGTCATCACGCTTTTCTTTACTGATTTTTTCTTGGTACTCTTCAACGATATCGAGCGGTTTACCAGCGATTTGCAATAGCGCATTAAAGCAGCCTTTATACAGGCTACCGCGATCCTCTAATCTGGCGGCAAGCAAAGCGAGAATATGGCTAACATCAGCGATATCCATACGAATTTGAATGTCGTCTTCGATAATGGTTGCTTGATACGCTAAAAACTCAAGATACAAAGGCAGATAATCAGGCAGCTCTTTGACGCTAATCTCAAAGCCAGCCTCCTGATACTGACCCATCAAATCGACCATCGCTTGACCACGATCGCGCGATTCGCCATGTACGTGCTCAAATAACCATAGTGATAAAGAACGCCCGCGCTCAAACAGACCGTCATAACGCGCTTGCGCCTCAAGAGAGCCGGTATCGATTAAATCTTCAATCAAGTCGATGATTTGTGTCCGTACTTCTGGGCTAATCAGTGTTGATTTGGCGACAATCTCTGTGCAATCGGCAAGCGTATCACCGAGAAACAGCTCATTACTTGGATAATCGATAAGTAGGCTGAGTACCTTGAGTAGCTTTAAATCCGAGTTGCCGATGGTTGGTTGGGTAATTGGCTCATGCACTGAAGTGCTGTTATTAAGTTGAGTAGTTTGCATCTTATGACTCCCACTTTTGGACAGTATCGATGAAATCGCGGCGATTGGTTTTGCGTTGTCCAAACATGCTATTGTCCGAATGTCCTGAACAGCCTTCGCCAAAGGTGAATCCGCAACCATTACGCTCAGCGAATGCATCACTCAATGCTTCTTCACGATGCGCCGTTGGAATTACAAAGCGATCTTCGTAGTTGGCGATAGCCAAGTAGCGGTACATCTCTTCCACTTGCAGCTTGGTCAAACCCACATCATCCAAAATACTTTGGACTTCTTGTTTTTCAACCAATTGCATACGCTTGTAGCTACGCATAGCAAGTAGGCGCTTCAATGCTAGACGAACTGGCTCTTCATCGCCTGCGGTAAGCATGTTTGCTAAATAGCGCAGTGGAATACGTAAGCTGTCGACATCTGGAATCAAACCATCCATACCGACTTTGCCTGCTTCAGCAGCATTTTGAATCGGTGATAATGGCGGTACATACCAAACCATCGGCAGCGTGCGGTATTCAGGATGTAGTGGTAGCGCAAGCTTCCAATCCATCGCCAGCTTATAAACTGGTGAGCGCTGGGCTGAATCAATGACCGATTGCGGTACACCGTCTTTTAATGCTTGGGCGATAACAGCAGGGTCATTTGGATCTAAAAATACGTCTAACTGTGCTTGATAAAGGTCTTGCTCGTTAGGTGTGCTTGCTGCTTCAGCGATTTTGTCCGCGTCATAAAGCAGTACGCCCAAGTAGCGGATACGACCAACACAGGTTTCTGAACAAACGGTCGGCAAGCCGGCTTCAATACGGGGATAACAGAAGATGCATTTTTCAGATTTCCCCGACTTCCAGTTGTAGTAAATCTTTTTATACGGGCAGCCTGAGATACACATGCGCCAGCCGCGACATTTTTCTTGGTCAATCAAGACAATGCCGTCTTCTTCACGCTTATAAATCGCGCCACTTGGGCATGACGCCACGCAAGTTGGATTCAAGCAATGCTCGCACAGACGTGGCAAATACATCATAAAGGTGTTTTCGTACTCGCCATAAATCTCCGCTTGAATGTTGTCAAAGTTCTTATCTTTGCGACGTTTTTCAAACTCTGAGCCGAGGATTTCTTCCCAGTTAGGACCCCATTCAATCTTTTGCATACGCTTGCCAGTGATGGCTGAGCGCGGGCGGGCGATAGGTTGATGGTTGCTGATAGGGGCGGTATGTAGATGCTGATAATCGAAATCAAATGGCTCGTAATAGTCATCAATCTCTGGCAGGTCAGGGTTAGCAAAGATATTGGTGAGTACTCTGAACTTACCGCCGATACGCGGATTGATAGTGCCATTGGCATTGCGTATCCAACCGCCTTTCCATTTGGTTTGGTTTTCCCACTCTTTGGGGTAGCCGATACCGGGTTTTGATTCAACGTTGTTAAACCACGCATACTCCATACCTTCACGGCTGGTCCAGACGTTTTTACAGGTGACTGAGCAGGTGTGACAACCGATACATTTATCAAGGTTAAGCACCATGCCGACTTGCGAACGAATTTTCATGGATCTGTGCTCCAAATAATAGTAAAAAAGCAGCTTTATGTTCTTCATAGATATCCTGAAATCAGGATATCTTTTCGATAGAAGAAACAGCTTTACCCTTCAATGCTGGTTGGTAATGGACGTGGCAATTCGTTATCTGGCTTATCTTCTAGCCAGTCGATTTTTGACATTTTACGAATCACGACAAATTCATCACGGTTACAACCAACGGTGCCATAATAATTAAAGCCATAAGACTGCTGGGCATAGCTACCAATCATATGTGTCGGCTTCAAAATCGTCCGAGTGACCGAGTTATGGATACCGCCACGCGTGCCTGTTTGCTCAGAGCCTGGAATGTTGACCAGTTTTTCTTGGGCGTGATACATCATGGTCATGCCTTCTTTAACGCGTTGGCTGACGATGGCACGGGCAGTGATAGCCCCATTGGCATTGAACAGCTCAATCCAGTCGTTATCGACGATGCCAGCTTTTCGTGCATCGACTTCTGACATCCAGACACAAGGTCCACCGCGACTTAGGGTCAGCATCAGCAAGTTTTCAGAGTAGGTACTGTGGATGCCCCATTTTTGGTGCGGTGTTAAGAAGTTCAGTACAATCTCTTTATTGCCATTTGGTTTGGCGTCTTTGAGCAGCTCAGTGGTCTTGGTATCGATAGGTGGACGATACTGCTGCATTTGCTCACCAAACGCCTGCATCCAAGGATGGTCTTGATAAAACTGCTGGCGACCAGTAATCGTACGCCATGGAATCAGCTCATGGACGTTGGTATAGCCGGCGTTATAACTGACCTGATCCGACTCAATACCTGACCATGTCGGGCTTGAGATGATTTTACGCGGCTGCGCAACGATATCTTTAAAGCGGATTTTTTCGTGCTCGCTAGATTTGGCAAGATGAGTATGGTCGCGACCAGTAAATTCAGAGAGCGCGCTCCATCCTTTTACGGCGACATGACCATTGGTCTCAGGCGCGAGCATCAAAATCATCTCAGAAGCATTAATGGCTGTATCGAGACGTGGTCTGCCTTCAGAGATACCCGTTTCAGTCACGCGGTGGTTTAAATCCCCCAGCTGTTTGACCTCGGTTTTCATGTCCCAATTCAAGCCTTTCGAGCCATTGCCCAGTTTTTCTAAGGCAGGACCCATAGAAGTGAACTTTTTATAAGTGCTCGGATAGTCACGCTCAACCACTTTAATCATTGGGCAGTTTTTACCCGGTACAGGTTTTTCGCCCGCTGTTTTCCAGTCAGTGCCACCAAATGGTTGTGCCAACTCACCTGGGGTGTCATGTTGCATCGGCAAAGTGACAACGTCAGTTTCAACACCTAAATGACCTTTTGAGACTTCAGAGAAGCTCTTGGCAATGCCTTTATAAATTTCCCAATCGGTCTTAGATTCCCACGCAGGGTCAGTCGCGGCGGTTAATGGGTGAATGAATGGATGCATGTCTGAGGTATTCATGTCATCTTTTTCGTACCAAGTTGCAGTCGGTAGTACGATGTCAGAATACAAACAGGTGGAAGACATGCGGAAATCCAGGGTGACAACCAAGTCTAATTTACCAGTCGGTCCTTTTTCTACCCAATCGACTTCTTTTGGTTGCAGGTGACCTTCTGCATTTTCTTTATTGAGCAAGCCGTTTTTGGTGCCCAAGAAATAATGCAGCATATATTCATGACCTTTACCGGACGAGCCCAATAGGTTTGAGCGCCAGATAAACATGTTGCGAGGGAAGTTGGCTGGGTTATCAGGTGATTCACAAGCAAAGCGTAAGCTGCCATCTTCGAGAGAATCGACCACATATTCTTCCACACCTTTGCCACTTTCTTTGGCTTTGGCAGCGATGGTCAGTGGGTTACGGTTGAGTTGTGGTGCTGAAGGCAACCAGCCTGCGCGTTCTGCTTGAATGTTGTAATCAAGCATATGCTCAGGGAAGAACTTTTTATCGACGAGAGGCGAGAGGATTTCATGGGCAGAAATGGTTTCGTGACGCCACTGTGAGCTGTGATTGTAGAAGAAGCTCGTGCCGTTCATATGACGTGGCGGACGATGCCAATCAAGCGCAAAGGCTAATGGCAGCCAGCCCGTTTGAGGGCGCAGTTTTTCTTGCCCAACATAATGCGCCCAGCCGCCGCCAGATTTACCGATACAACCGCAAAGCATCAGCATGTTAATCACGCCGCGATAGTTCATATCGAGGTGATACCAGTGGTTCATACCCGCGCCGATGATAATCATCGATTTACCATGAGTCTTATGGGCGTTTTCAGCGAATTCACGCGCGACTTGAATGACGCGCTCACGGCTCAAACCAGTGATGACTTCTTGCCAAGCAGGCGTGCCCGGTACGGTGGCATCGTTATAGTCATCGGTGACATGCTCGCCGCCAACACCATTATCCACGCCAAGGTTGGCAACGGTTAGATCAAAGACGGTCGCAACGATAGCGGTGCTGCCATCGGCAAGGGTAATGGTTTTACAAGGAACGGTTTTTTGCTGTATCGCTTCGCCCGGTACGGAGGTGAAATGTGGATGATCCACATGACCAAAGTAATCAAAGCCGACTTTGCAGGTCTCATTGCTGTCTTTTAAAGTCAATGTTAGGTCAATCTCTGCGCCTGTCGTACCATTTTTTTGCTCAAGGTTCCATTTGCCTTTTTCGCCCCAACGATAGCCAATCGAGCCGAGTGGAGAGACCAGTTCACCATCACTGTTTAGACCGATGGTTTTCCATTCAGGATTGTTTTCTTGACCTAAATTATCGATTAAGTCAGAAGCGCGTAGATAGCGACCCGCATGGCGTGCGCCTTCTTCACCTTCTAGCATCACAAGTACTGGTAAATCGGTATAGCGTTTGGCGTAATCTAAGAAATAGTCACTTGGCTGCTTAAGATAAAACTCTTTGATAATGACATGACAGAATGCTTGCGCAACAGCCGCATCAGTACCTTGTTTTGGGTTTAGCCATAAGTCAGTTAACTTAGAAACCTCAGCATAATCAGGGGTGATGGAGACTGTCTTAGTGCCTTTATAACGAACTTCGGTAAAGAAATGCGCGTCTGGTGTACGCGTTTGCGGAACGTTTGAACCCCACGCAATAATATAATCAGAGTTGTACCAATCAGCTGATTCTGGCACGTCGGTTTGCTCACCCCAAACCATTGGCGAGGCTGGTGGCAGGTCACAATACCAGTCATAGAATGACAAGCAAACACCGCCGATAAGTGATAAATAGCGACTACCTGCCGCGTAACTGACCATCGACATCGCAGGAATCGGAGAGAAACCAACGATACGGTCAGGACCAAAAGTTTTGGCGGTATAGACGTTACTAGCGGCGATAATTTCATTAACTTCCGCCCACGTTGAGCGAATAAAACCGCCCAAACCGCGCTTGGATTTATACTGTTCTGCTTTGATAGGGTCTTGGACAATGCTGCCCCACGCATCGACTGGATCAGGATACTGCGCTTTGGCTTCACGCCATAATTTTAGAAGCGGCTTACGTACTTTAGGATATTTCACACGGTTCGCTGAATACATGTACCAGCTATAACTTGCGCCACGAGGACAGCCACGCGGTTCGTGGTTTGGTAAATCTGGACGGGTTTCAGGATAGTCAGTTTGCTGCGTTTCCCACGTCACCAAGCCATTTTTTACGTAAATTTTCCATGAGCAAGAGCCAGTACAGTTGACCCCATGCGTTGAACGCACGACTTTGTCATACTGCCAACGGCTACGGTACACATTTTCCCAGTCACGAGACTCATCGCGCGTCTCACCATGCCCATCGGAGAATTCGCCCTTTTTACGTTTAAAAAAACGGAATTGGTCGAGTAAATGGCTCATTTCGCTATCCTCTGTATTATTGCCTATGGGGTATCTAAAGCTGAATGGCGTGGTAAAAACAACCCTTTGCCCAAGCTGTAAATGTTTTTCGATGGTATTATTTTAAGTAAGCCATCGCCCTCTTGCTATCCGCTAACATGAGCAGAGCACTACCACCTTAGTAGTAGCAGTAAATGATAAAATTTTCTTAAAAAATCATTAAGTATTTATAAGTCGGGCTTATTTACAAGCAAAACATGAATTGGTGAAAATAAAAAAAGTGCTACTTACGCTGGCAAGTAGCACTATAAAGAGAGATGTTTTTAATTTGAAAATCTGTTTCCAAAGAATGATTTATACAAGGCTGCTTTAGCAAGGAATCTCAGCATTAGGGCGACTGTAATACCACCATGTCAACACAATACAGAGAACATAAAAGACAATTAAAGCGATAAAAGTACCATCAACACCCAGTCCTGAACCAAACATTTTTGGGACAAAGAATGCGCCATAGGCCGCTATCGCTGACGTGAAGCCAACCACTGCTGCTGATTCTTTACGTATCTCGACAAACAAGTCCTCTGTACCTGCTTTTTGAGGTTCAAGGCGTTCATGAAAGGTTCTGAAGATAACGGGAATCATGGTAAAGGTAGAGCCATTACCGATACCTGTGGTAATAAACAGCACCATAAAGGAGATGAAGTATCCGACAAAGCTGCCCTCATGAGTCTCGCTAGGCAGGAAATACATCACCGCCACTACCGCCAATACCATCACGATATAGTTCCAAAAAGTCACTTTTGCGCCACTGGTTTTATCAGATATCCAGCCACCTAAAGGGCGAAATAGCGCACCAACTAAAGGACCCAAGAAGGCAAACTTAAGCGCATCAATGGCAGGAAATGAGTTTTTAATCAGCATCGGAAACGCGGCTGAAAAACCAATGAACGAGCCAAAGGTTGCCATATAAAGGATACACATGATCCAGTTATGTTTGCGTTTAAAGATGACGGATTGGTCTTTAAAGGAAGCTTTAGCAGTGGCAATATCGTTCATGCCAAACCATGCCAGTGCTGAAAATAGCAGAATAAAGGGTACCCAAATAAAGCCTGCATTTTGTAGATAAAACAGCTGACCGCTTGCAGAGACTTGTGGGTCGCCGCCTAAGCTACCAAAGGCTGCTACCAATATAATCATCGGTACAACGAATTGCATCACCGACACGCCAAGGTTACCCAAACCCGCGTTTAGCCCAAGAGCAGTGCCCTGTTCTGCTTTTGGAAAGAAGAACGAGATATTGGACATGGAGGAGGCAAAGTTACCACCACCGAAGCCACAAAGTAGGGCAATGATGGCAAATATCATAAATGGGGTATCAGGGTTCTGAACCGCAAAGCCCATCCATAATGCTGGAATTAACAGGGATAAGGTAGATATCGCTGTCCAACGTCGCCCACCAAAGATAGGCACCATAAAAGAATAAAAAATTCGCAGCGTTGCACCTGATAGTCCGGGTAACGCTGCGAGCCAAAACAACTGTCCATCATCAAAATCAAAACCAATCTCTGGCAGACGGACGATGACGGCACTCCATACCATCCATACTGCAAATGCCAATAGCAACGATGGAATGGATATCCATAAATTTCTACGAGCGACTTTTTTGCCGCCTCCTTCCCAAAACTCTTCTACTTCAGGTCGCCAGTCAGTGATGAGCTTACCACCTTTGAAGTTGTAATTATTGCCCATGTTATTCCTCACTTAGTATCAGCTATGCCTAGTTATATTCAGTATTTTTTATCATCAAATGGCTGTCTAAACTTACAATAAACCGTAGCGCTTACTCTTGTTAATGTTGATAACAAAGAGCCGCCGTATTGGCTTATGAGCGCTATGAATTACTTGCTCTTTCAAAAAATGATAACTCACGGTACTGTGTTATCCCGATGAAGAGTATTCATACATAGTGGTATACTGATGACTAAAAGGGGTATATTACGGGCAGGTTTATCACTAAGGTTTTGCTTGTCGATGGACGGATAAGTATGCTGTAGTATTTTTTATGCTGTGTATTTTTTGCCTTTGCGACGTTCAATTTTAAGATATCAAATCTTTTGTGCAGAAAGTGTTTGATGGGAGCGCTATTAATCATGTCTAATCTACGACGGCAGTCTTTGTTCCTTCATACTTGGATTGCTATTACGATCATTGCTACTTTGTTTTTGATGTCAGCAATAGGCAGTGGTGCGCTCGCTTGGGTAGCAAAGTCTGATGCTGAGGCGATTAATACCGCAGGCTCGATACGCATGGCAACGTATCGCATTAGCTTTCAGCTCGCGACTGACTTTGCGGATAACCATCCCTTTAGCTCAAGCCTAAATATCAAACAAGATGGCTTAGCTAGTGACAATACGCCGCAGGTAGAAAAGCAAGACAGACTGGATTTCTCCAATAAAAGTGAGTCTGAAAAAATAGACATACTGGTTGAAGACATGGAGAGTCGTCTCAACAAATTACAAGCGTATCAACTGACCAGTGCCAACAGAGATAAGGTCATCAGTGATCAATGGAGCCAGATAAAATCACAATGGTTTCGTGATTTAAAACCAGCATTGTTGGCACAAGACAAGCAAGGTTTTTATAGTGATTCAACCAAGTATATTGACGATGTTAATCGTTTTGTTGGCGCGTTACAGGATCGAAATGAGCAGCGTCAGACATGGCAGCAAAACCTACAAATACTCTCACTGATACTGAGCATGATTATCATGCTGATAGGCGTACGGAGATTACAGAACTCAGTGCTAACGCCTATTCAACAACTCATTAAAGCCAATCGGGCGTTTAAAGAAGGCAAATATGATACGAGAGTGTCTATCAGCGGTTATAGAGAATTTGAAGCGCTTGGCAATTCTTTTAACGGTATGGCCAGTACCATTGAGAGGTATCAGCGCTCACTTGAGAGTGAGGTACAGACAAAGACTCAGCATCTGGTAAAAGCCAACCAAGCCTTATCATTGTTTTATGATTTCTCAAAGCAATTGACCAGTAGTCCTGTGAGCTTACATCGGCTTGATGAATTGATTACTGGCTTTGGGTGTATATTCCCATATTTAGATTTTACGCTGTGTATTCAAAGCAATATTCTAACCAATAAAAACTCTATAGCCCTGCACGATGATAGGATGAAGGAGCTATGTACCAAACTCACTTGTGACAGCTGCTCTATTAAAGAAGACGTTTATACCAAAACGTTTCCGATTATTCATCAAGATATAGAGTTTGGTGAGCTAAAGGTAAGACCGAAATCTGTCTTAATGACCAATAAAGCTTATGCAGAAGATAAGAAAAAAAGCGAGGAAGATTCAACACGTATCAAGGTAGTAGAGGTAGATAGTAGTTATTTGATTGCTAAAAACAATGAATTGATCGTTGTGCTGACCAATCTCGTCAGCACTGCCTTATCGCTACGCAGACAAAGGCAGCAAGACCATCAGCTTATTCTACTTGAAGAGCGCTCGACCATTGCTAGGGAGTTGCATGACTCTTTAGCACAGTCATTGTCTTATCTAAAAATACAAGTCAGCGTGCTCGAAAAACATCTGCAACTGTCTACTGATAAAGACAGTGGGCTGGTGGTATTTGATGCGCAAAGTCAAATCAAGGTTGGGCAGCATATCAGTCAAATAAAAATGGGTCTGAATTCTGCTTATCATGAGCTGCGAGACTTATTGACGACTTTTCGCTTGACGATTGATAGCGGCAATTTTGATGAAGCTTTGTATGAGGCGGCTGATGAGTTTGCTGTAAAAGGGCAGTTTGACATAAAGGTCAACAATCAAATTCTATCCTTGAATCTAACGGCAACCGAACAAGTGCATCTCATTCAAATTATAAGGGAGGCGCTGTCGAATATCAGTCGCCATGCTCATGCTAACTGCGTCACTATCGATTTGGTTTATGATGATGAAAGTAATTATGTAGCGATGATGGTCAATGATGACGGCGTTGGCATATCAGGGACTGTCAATCAGACCCAGCATCATGGTTTAATGATTATGAAAGAGCGTGCCTATAAATTAGGCGGTGATTTGATTATCTCTAATAATGTACCCGCAGGTACCAGTGTCATCGTCAGGTTTGTACCCAGTTTCTTTACGGATTATATGGCTGAGCAAAACTAAGTGAATAGGCTTAGTAAACGCTCTTAACCACTGCATTGTATTTTTTGTACCATTTTTCAATTTGTGAGTATTTTATGACTACTAAGGTTTATACGTCTGCTTCTCCGGCTCGGCTACTATTGGTCGATGACCATCCTATGCTGCGCCGCGGTGTCGCAGAACTGCTCAGTCTCGAAAGTGATGTAACGGTCGTTGGTGAGGCGAATAACGGACAAGAAGCGTTGGATTTTTTGGCAAACAATCCGGTCGATCTGGTCATTCTAGATCATAAAATGCCAGTGTTGACTGGTATTGAAACCTTAAGAGAAATCAAAGCCAGAAATATTGACGTGGCTACCTTGCTATTTACAGTTTCTGACAGCGGAGAAGACGTGCAAGAAGCGTTGAAATTAGGGGTGGATGGTTATTTGCTAAAAGACATGGAGCCTGAGTTAATCATCGTCGATATTAGAAAAGTGTTGCGCGGTGAGCTGGTTATCAGTCCCAATTTGGCCTCAATATTGGCGCAAACATTACGTACACCAAGCATTGAAGATATCGCTGGCAATCTCACCACTAGAGAGTTGCAAGTGATTCAAATGATTGCTGAAGGCTTAAGTAATAAAATGATCGCCAACAAACTGGATATCGCAGAATCCACAGTAAAAGTGCATGTTAAGCATATTTTGAACAAAACTGGACTACGCACACGGGTAGAGGCGGCGGTGTGGACCGTGAATCATTTATCAAAGTAGTCGTTTGTAAAAATGGTTATTTATCGAAGTGGTTGTTTTTTGAAAATATTACTTTTTGAAATATCTACTTTTTATAAAAAATCATGGGTCATCTGGATAACCC
The DNA here is from genome assembly GCF_904846615.1 of Psychrobacter sp. JCM 18902. Taxonomy (NCBI): domain Bacteria; kingdom Pseudomonadati; phylum Pseudomonadota; class Gammaproteobacteria; order Moraxellales; family Moraxellaceae; genus Psychrobacter; species Psychrobacter sp. JCM 18902. The sequence goes on along the minus strand of NZ_CAJHBK010000001.1, from coordinate 1,813,298 downwards.
CTATTACATGTCTGGGTAGCTCTCTATATCAGTCAAAAAAAAGCCACCCAGCAGTGATGCTGGGTGGCTTTTTTATTTTATAAGGTAATCAAATTAGCCTTCTTCAGCGGCAATTTGACGATCGACCGAGGACATCTTGTATTCGTCACCAAAGGCATCTTCAGGCTCTTTCAACCAGAAGAAACAAAGTACCCAAGCGATAAATGCACCTATCGCAATGATAAAAAAGAACTGATTTGGTTCGACCAAGGTAAATATAAATAGGTAGAACACAGCGCCCACGTTGCCATAAGCCCCCGCCATACCAGAAATTTGACCCGTTAAGCGCCGCTTAATTGAGGGGATAATACCAAAAGTTGCACCTTCTGCCCCTTGCACAAAGACTGAGCATAGAATCGTAAAGACGACCGCGATAAACAATGGCCACTCTGCATTCAGCAATCCCATCAATCCAAAACCGATACCGATACCGAACATGTATACCAACATCACCAAGCGACGATTGCCGACCTTGTCAGAGATATAGCCGCCAAGTGGTCGCGCCCATAAGTTAACAAAAGCAAAGGTCGATGCGACTAAGCCTGCGACGGTAGGGTCGAGCTTCCACGTTGCGGCAAAGAACATCGGTAGCATAGAGACGACCGCCAGCTCTGCGCCAAAGTTAGCAAAGTAGGTGACATTTAGGGCGGCAACAGAGGTAAAGGGGTATTTGTCATCCTCAGGGATACCCGCTTTGAGCATGGGTACATTGACACTGATGGCTTTATAAATTTGATAAATAACCACCACAGCGATGAGAGTATAAAACCCCCAAGCGCCCGTTTCGCTCAGGAATCCCATGTTTTTGGTACGATAAACCAATACACCCAATACGCCATATAAAGGAATAATAAATAGGCAATATAATAATAAATCTCTCCAACTCGATACCTCTAAAGCACCCGCCTTACGTGCTTTTTTATGGGTATCTTGTGTAGGACCATCGGTGATTAAAAACCAATAGGCTACCCCGTAAGCGGCCATCAGTAAGCCAGATAATGCAATTGCCCAGCGCCAACCGTCATCACCACCAAAGAACTGTAGCGCAACCGTGGGAATGGTAATCGCTGCGGCAGCTGAACCAAAATTACCCCAGCCGGCATAAAATCCTTCGGCAAAGCCAATGTCTTTTGGCTTAAACCAAAGGGCAGTCATGTGAATGCCAACGACGAACCCTGCGCCCACGATAGACATAAATAGGCGAGCGACGAACAGCTGCATCGCGGAATCACCAAACGCGAAGAACCATGTCGGTATCGCCATGACGACCATCAGTATGGAAAACACGCGACGCGGACCGAAGCGATCCAATGCCATGCCGACTACCACTCGCCCTGGAATGGTCAAAGCAACGTTGGCAATGAGAAATAATTTGATATGTTCAGAAGTTAAGTAGCTTTCGGCCTCTAGCATAGAAGTGGCTAGTGGCGCCATATTGAACCAGACATAAAAGGTCAGAAAAAAAGCAATCCACGTATAGTGGAGCGCTCTTATATCACGGCGTTCAACCTCAAGTAGCTCTTTTGCATGCATGACAAGTATTCTCCACCGTCGAACTGGATAGTTTAGATGGAGTTAATGTAGCAATAAGTAAGCTCGCTAACCATTAGGCGAAAGCAGTATGAATGTCATTTCACATACTACTTAATGGGGATTAAAAAGTGGCTTTAATATCCTATATATTGATGGTTAACTAAGATTATATGAGGATAGCAATACATTTAAAAATATGATGCGCTATAGTAATAAGAACCATTACTGTGCGTGCTTTTCTCGTTTATTAATAGAATTTTATTCACAAGTAAGCTGTTAATAAACAGGATTGGGATACACCCATCAAATTAGCCAAGGAGTTACCATGAGTCATACTGTCGCCTCAAACCCCATCATACCCAGCCATTGGAAAATAAAGCGTTCGACCCACTTTTTTACTAAAGATAAAGTCCCAAAAGCCTTGTTGACTCATCACAATACAGCAGAGGGCGTATACGGCCAAATTTGTGTCATGCAAGGCACGGTAACCTTTTATGGCTTTGCTGATGAAGCCGCTACTGAACCTGAAAAAACCATTGTTATTAAAGCAGGGCAGTTCGCTGTCAGTCCGCCTCAATATTGGCACCGCGTAGAATTAAGTGATGATGCCCAATTTAATATTAATTTTTGGACAGAAGCGGATACTGGTAATAAATCGCTGTTCAATAGCTCAAAGATACACAGCAAGCCTATCGAAAAGTTGTTTGATCAGTCGGATGAATCATAAGGGCTATATATATGAATCTGCTATTAAAAATATCCTATTTATAAGCAAAAAAATAAGGCCACGAATGGCCTTATTGTATTAAGAGTTTTGATAGTAAGGATAATCATTATAGCCAATTTCGGTGCCACCATACATCGTGGTAGGCTCTGCCTCATTGAGTGGCCAATGATTGGCGATGCGCTCAGGTAAATCGGGATTAGCAATAAAAGGACGCCCAAAAGCAAATAAATCGCCATAACCTTTAGCTAGCATATGCACCGATTTTTCCGTCGTGTATTTACCCGCATAGATAATACGTCCTGAAAACTCAGCTCTGACGGCCTGATAAAAAGTCTCTGGTAAATCAGGGGCATTGTCCCAGTCAGCTTCTGCAATAGATAAATAAGCGATACCCGCTTGTTCAAGTACTTTAATCGCTTCAATATACGTATGATGTGGATCTGATTCCACTAGCCCTAAATACACGCGAGTCTCATCTGTGCTAGCAAACAGCGGTGCGAAACGTACGCCTAAGCGATCAGCACTAACCACTTCACTAACGGCAGCCACGATTTCTTTTAAGAAACGCAAGCGATTGGTCAATGAACCGCCATATTGATCATCACGTGTGTTGCTATGCTCAGAGATGAACTGATTCACCAAATAGCCATTGGCACAATGCAGCTCGACGCCATCAAAACCTGCCTCCAATGCATTGCGTGCGGCTGCCGCATACATAGCGACCAGTTCACTAACTTCATCAGTACTGAGTGCGCGTGGCTCACTAGGATCGGCTAACGCGCCTGCACCTGGTGCTGTTTCTATAAATACTTTTACATTGTCAGCAGTGATAGCTGATGGTGCAATTGGCTGAGCGCCTTGTGGTTGTAAGCTGGTATGAGACACGCGACCCACATGCCAAAGCTGAGCGAAAATGATACCACCTGCTGCGTGTACCGCTTGAGTGACCTTTTTCCAGCCTTCGATTTGGGCATGCGAATGTATGCCTGGCGTCCACGCATAACCTTGACCCCTCGGCTCAATTTGCGTGCCTTCAGTGACCATAAAACCTGCAGAGGCGCGCTGGGCATAGTAGCTTGCCATTAATTCATTAGGAATATTGTCCGGTTGCGTGCTGCGAGAGCGTGTCAACGGTGGCATGACAATACGGTTTTTTAACGTATATGGTCCAAGTGTGACAGATGCAAATAACGGGCTGGTATCGATATTAGATGGTTCCATAAAACTCTCTTTTAAAACAAATGGACGGGGTTATTGTTTAAACCACTGAGCTTGTTTTGATGCTTTATTACTGCGTAAGTAAGGTTGGTAAGCATAGAGTTTTATGGATACAATCGGAAACAGGATTTTGTTGTTTAAGATACAATTATAAATGGTATATATTATGAATGGAATTAACCGACTCGATATCAAGCAGCTTAGAGTGCTACATGCGTTGCTTGATTTAAAAAATCTCTCACAAGTCGCGCGCAAAATAGGGCTGACACAGCAGGCAATCAGCGAACAGTTACGTAAGCTGCGTGATTTGTTTGATGATCGTTTGTTTATTCGTCAAGGCAATACCATGGTGGCAACCCCCAAAGCGCTATCGATGCAGCAACCCATTAGTCGCATATTAGAGCAGTTAGAAGCACTGTTAGAGCCAGATGTGTTTTCGCCGCAGACGTATAAAGGCGTATTTACGATTAGCGCGACCGACTATGCGACGCAGGCATTATTACCGCAGTTGTTTCATATAACGCGCCGCGACGCGCCTGATTTGAAGTTAATCGTGCGTGATTTTGCCTCAGACAATGTCAATCAGCTTATTACGGCAGGCGAGCTTGATCTGCTGATTACTTTCCCAGAATTTATCCCTGATAACTTGGCTTATGTGACGCTGCTTGAAGAACAACATTTCTGCATTACTGGTTGCAATAATAATTTTACAACAGAGCCGCTGTCACTGGCGCAAATTGCTGCACACTCGCAGTTGGTGGTGTCACCTTCACGCGCTAACTTGCGTGGTTCTCATGACCAATGGTTTGCAGAAAAAGGTCTTAAACGAAACATCGTTATGTCCGTTCCTAGCTTTTCTGCGGTGCCAGATATCCTTTATACAACCGATATGATCGCATTTTATCCCTCGCGTTTATTGCCAAACAGTCGAGTTAAAGAGCTTAAAGTGGAAGCCCTGCCACCCACATTTAAGGTGATAGCAGCATGGCACCCACGTACCAGTCACAGTGGTATACACCGTTGGCTGATTGAGCAGTTACAGCAGTTATCCAAGTCTGACTAGGGCATGTCCTTAGTTCAATCAATGAACATTTAAATGGGCTAAAAATGGCTAAATTTTGTTAAAAATCGTCAAATAGCACTGTTAGTATTCGTAACGGTGCTATTTTCCTTGTTTAACGGCAATTTATCTCATTTCTATCTGCATTTTTAAAATGAATGCATCCCCTAGAGCGTTATCGCTTTTATCAAAACTAACATTACTGATGCCAGACCTACTTATGCCAAAGCCCTTTGATTGCCTCCCATTGCTGAGTAAATATTGAGTCGTTAGCGTTGGTGGATTGATTGGCTTTTGGCAATATGTGCTCGTAATAAGTACCTTTAAGAAGCTTAGTTAATAGACCTTCGCCGATGAAACCTTTACCATCATTGAGTGTATTCGCGGCTTTTAGTAATTGACGGATATCGTATTGTAATGGGTTAATATCGGGGACTTGTTTTTGCACATTTAGTAGCTCATAAACTGCGACACGAGCAGTACGAACAGAGCTCTCCATGGTAAATACCACATCATTATGTGTCTCGACGAACTGACCCACTAGACCCATATTGACACAACCATTAGGTACTATCTCAGGACGATCGCCTTTAGCACGGGGCATAAACATCGAGGTAATGTAGGGCATATAAGCCGTTCTGACGATGGTATTGGCCATGATATTCTCTATATCATCTAGGATGCCAAGGTGATGACAGAGTTCGCTCAAGATCTCTTTGCCGGTACATTCTGGGATGGGTTTTTTGACATAATTGCCTTCTTTATCCATAAACAAGGCATATAGCCATACGACTAGCGTGTCTTTTGGCTGATCAGGGAAATGCGGTTGACGGTTACAAGTAAAGCTCATCAGCCAGTTTGAATCCGTAATCGTAATGATGCCACCGGTCACTGTTTTACCCATATAAGGATCGTTGACAGACAGCGTTTTGAGCTTATCAATAAAGGCAGACGGCTGGCAGGTCAACGTCGCCGACATCCAAGCAGATTTATCCACATGCTGATTAAATTTTTCTGGGTGACCAAAGACGTCAGATTGCTTAGCCAGATTATTCCATACTTTCCAACCAGACGATTGTCCCATGCTGTCTTTTGTAAAGTCTAGCGTCGGCGCAGTATTATCATCACCATAGCGGGTATCTTCGGTCATGGAGCCAGTCGTCACGATGACGAAATCATTGCTACCCATAGGAATGGTGGTTTGCTCACTCGCTTTCTCCGTGATGATGGCTTTGACCTTTTTGGTGCCTGTTACTTTATCAGCATGCTCAAATTCAATGTCTAAATCGGTAACGAGCGTGTCATACTGAAACTGCACACCTTTATCTTTTAAATAGTTTTGTAGTGGCATAACAAAGCTATCAAATTGATTGTATCTTGGGAATACCAGCGCAGACATGTCGTTTAGACCGTCCAATGCGTGTAAAAAGCGATGCGTATAAAGCTTAAACTCAAGTAAACTGTGCCAGTTTTCAAAAGCAAACATGGTTCGCCAAAACGTCCAGAAGTTGCTACTCAAAAAGCTGTCATCAAAATACTCTTCAATAGTGATATCGTCTAGCTCTTCCTTGGGTTTTAATAGCAGACGAATTAAAGCGAGTTGGTTGGTTTTACTCAATCCCAGTTGACTGAAGTCTTTTATCTCACCTTGCTTATGGATCAGGCGTGCAATAGAGTAATTGGGATCGGTGTCATTTGCTATGCGATACTCATCCAAGGTGCTATAAGGCGCAGGCATTTCAAGAGCGGGGATATCTTGGAATAAATCCCAAAAGTTTTCGTAAGTGAAATCCATTTCACGACCGCCGCGCACCATATAACCCGTCTCAGGATTGCCGCTACCATCTAAGGAGCCACCTGCCACGTCAAGATGCTCTAAAATGGTAATATTTTCAGCGGGTACTTTGCCATCTCGGATGCAGTAATAAGCACTGGCCAAACCTGCAATACCGCCCCCAACGATATAAACCTTACTGTCCTGATAAGCGTCAGTGGGCGTCCCAATATTGCGCTGATAATTACCAACTTGATCAGGGAAGGGTAAGCGCTTGCCTGGTATGTTTGCTACACGGGTTTTACTGGCATCAGGCTGATGGATAAATGTGTCGTGGTCTACCGGATTATTGGTTTGAGTCTTTATAATTTTCATAGGTTCATCCTTATTTAGTAAGACTGATATAAAAGGTTATTTGACTAAAATGAAGGGTTTATAGACAGACTATAGGGTGTTTTTATTAAATAATAATGACATCGGTTGAAAGTAATATAAGTACTTATTTGCCAAATTATGCGTTATCCATTGGCTAATGGCTGGCTATTTATGATGGTTGCTAACCACAATAAATTCTATGCAATTACGTAGGCGCTGTTTCATACGCTCCAGCAACGGCACAACCTTGATAGCTTTTATTATCATAAGTTAACGTCACCGTAAATTCATTTTGATAGCCATTATCATCGGTACAAATCTGGCTATTTATATTCATGATAATAGGTTTGCCGCTAACGGTACTCACGTATTCCACACCTTCGGCATAGGTCGAACGAGAGACAACGATGGTCGTTGGTTTCAAAAAATCTGCTTCAATGCTGAGTTGGTTGCCATCAATTACTGTGCGCCAACTTTTTTCTGTATTACCAAAAGCGGTGAACGCTGATAACGGTTCTTCGGGGCTGGACGGCTCCATGCTTAGCTGTTCGTCAGCGTTCTCTTTTGCCGTGTTGTTAATGATAGCTGTTGATTCTTTTGCCGTGGTTGGTTGATGACTACTACAAGCCATTAGTGAAAGACTGCTTGCTAAGCACAAAGTACTAAAAAACAAAGGACGCATCGCTTTTCCTTTAATATTTAAAAGAGAAAGACTTTGTGAGCGCCTTTCTTTAGGGTTAGTTGAATAGCTGTATGAGCGAGTGATATCAAGCTCTGAGTGTACAGCAGACAGGCTTTGCAATCAGTGATAAGTGACGGTGATCCGCGATATTATATAAAATACAAACATACCCTCTATATTAGTATTATTAATATAACATATGTATAAAATTTCACAGTACAGAACAAGATAAACTTGGCAGACTCTATAATCATAGAGATATTGATGACATAAATAAAAAAATTAGCGACTGACTTGAATATGAAGAAGCCACTTAAACAATAAGTGGCTTTTTTGTGCCTTGCAATGGCTGATAGTACAGCTATAGTCAAGGAATTTTAGAATCGCTACAAGGCGACCGACCGCAGATAGTACACTGAGTACATATAGGGCGGGTAACACCGTAGCGGTTTAAAAGTGCTCTGACTATATGCGCTCAATAAGCTGCATGATGTTATTGATGATAAAAAGAGAGCAGCGCTAAATAAGTACAAGGTTGTATTTATTTAGCGCAAGCTAATTGTTGTTAATTAAAAGATACTGGTCAACAGATAAGAAAACAAAACTTTTGTCATCATATTGTCATGACGGCATCGTATCCTTGAGCCCACTATAAATGGTGGTTTCGTATCACTGGTGTCTTTATTCATCAAGTGATTCATTGATGATGGTAGACGCATCAATATAAGGTTTATCTATGAGTGTTGCTGGTCGGCTTGGTAGTATTTCCACACGCATGCTGATTATTTTAGCATTGGCTTTTTTACTAATTATCCTGATGGTGTATTGGGTTATTGAGACTCAAGCTAAGCCTCGTATACTGGAGATGACTTCAGAGACAGTGGTTGAAACGGGTAACGAAGCCATTAATAGCATTATGGCGAATATCAGCCATGTCGACGGACTGGCAAAGGCAACCAGTGCGATGGCGGGCGGCTTGCCAAAAGAAGACAGCCTTTATAGAGAAACTTTTGGTAATCTCATGCAACAGACCGATCCACGGATTGTGGGCGGTGGCGTGTGGTTTGATCCAAATATGTACGCTCAAAACCGAGAGCGCCAGTCCTTTGTGTGGGCGCGGGATGACTCAGGCAACATGCAACCGTTAGAGCAGTATAATCAAGTGCGCCAAACGCCGAGTCCCTATTATCGAGACTGGTGGTACATTCCTGCGATGTACGCACGTCATGACCACTGTGTCTGGAGCCGTGCGTATGTCGATCCGCAAAGCAATCAGCCGATGATGACGTGTGCCAAGGCATTGTATGACAGTCGCAATCAGGCTTTTGATGGGGTAGTGAGTTTTAATCTGCTATTAGATAACCTCGATGAAGCCATGAAAAAGTGGCAAGATAAGCTGGGTGGTTATGTCTTTTTGGTAGATTTGGACAATCGATTTTTGACCTTTCCTGATCAATCTATGGTCACGCAAGCGACTGAAGATAATCCGCAAGGCGAAATGGTAACCGCACATCAATTGGCCGAGAAACATTCAAGCTTTGCCCCTATTGCGGACAGCCTATATAGCATTAATCAAACACTCATCGATGAGGCAGTTGCCAGAGATGAAAGTCGTTATACGCTCGCGGCACGTAGTATTTTGAGTACGACCAATCTGAATAAAATCAGCGAACAAGAATCCAAGTTGCTGTCAGCATTGCTGCTATTGAATATTGACCAAACGTTTAATCTGGTAGACAGTCACTTGATTGAGACCATCGCTGTGCCCAATGATTTTGTGTTGCAGCAGCCCGCCACCGCCTTTGTGTTTCGCATGCCATTTACCTATTGGAAGATGGTCATCGTCAAGCCCAATAATGACATGATGAGCGTGGCAAATGCGTTGTCAAACCAGCTGATTCAAACCATGCTACTGGGTTTTATTCCTATTCTGTTGTTGACCGCGTGGGTGTTCCGTCGCTACTTTACACGACCACTAAAATACATGGCACTAGCAGTGGCTGATATGGGTGCATTAATTGAGCAAAAAAAATATCAACAATTAAGCGCGCTTAAACTGCCACATTCAAATGTCAGCGAGATTCAAATCATCAGCGAGCAGACCAATCAATTGATCGACCGCGTCGTCGAAAATGAAGGCGCACTTGCTGAAATCAATGTTCATCTAGAAAAACAAGTCGCCGCCCGTACGCAAGACTTGCAGCAAGCCATGGATGAGTTAAAAGCCTCACAAGTGCATCTGGTGCGCTCCGAAAAAATGGCTACATTAGGTCAGATGGTGGCAGGCGTGGCACATGAGGTCAACACGCCGCTAGGCTATGTGCGTAGTAACATGGAGCTGGTCGGCGATAATCTCGTGCGTTTTGATGAACTGCTACAGCATACCGATCAATTATTGCAGGCGTTAAAAGCGCCAATTATCAATCAAGAGCAAGTCAAGATACTGATAGAAGAGACTTTACAATGCTGTGAAGAGATTAAAGAAGATGAAGTCAGTGAAGATTTGGCAGATTTAATCAAAGATGGATTGTATGGCGTCGACCAAATTGCTGAACTGGTCGTCAGCTTGCGCGACTTTTCTCGACTGGACGAATCCAAAGTAAAAGATGTCGATATCAATGAGTGCATCAATACCTCATTGATTATGGCTCGCAATAATTTAAAAACCTTAGATGTCAATACCAATCTAGCCGAGCTGCCGCCGATTCAATGTAATCCTTCACAAATTAACCAAGTATTACTAAACCTATTTAATAATGCCGCCCAAGCCATGCCGCCAGATCATAAAGGGACATTGCAAGTCAGCTCGTCTGTCGATGAGGCGCAGCAATATATCGTTGTATGCATTATAGACAATGGTGTCGGTATCGCAGAGCATATTTTAACGCATATCTTTGAGCCGTTTTTTACCACTAAAAAAGCAGGCGATGGCACAGGGTTAGGATTGGCCATTACGGCACAAATCATTGAACAACATGGTGGGCGCATTGAGGTTAGCTCAGTCGTTGGCGCGGGCACGACGTTTACCCTCATGCTACCGATACAGTCTATCGTTCATGAAAAGAAACCTTCGCAAGCCTTATTTGAAAGTTGAGAGATTTCCAACCATTTATTTAAAGAGAGCGTCATGCAAAAACCAAAAATCGCTTTTATCGATGATGAGCCGCGTATCTTGCGCAGCTTAAAAATGCATTTTCGCCAGTCACATGACGTATTTATTACTACCGATGCCACTGAGCTAATGGAATATGTTAGCCAGAATGAAGTACAAGTGGTCATCAGCGACCAACGCATGCCAGATAAGCAAGGTACGGAAGTATTGAGTGACATCAAAGCAGCTTCACCAAATACTATTCGTATCTTGTTAACTGGTTATGCGGATCTAAATGCCGTGATGGATTCTGTGAATGAGGGCGAAATTTATCGCTATATCACTAAGCCATGGCAAAATGATGAACTCAAAAAAATTGTTAATAAAGCCACAGAAATTGCTCAGCAAACGCAAGAAATCACACAAAATACTATGGAAAATGATGCAACTCAAAACTGTGTTAATAGTGGCACGGTTAGCAATCGCAATATATTGGTATTAGACGATGATGAGAGTGTCTATCAACAAATAAAAAGTCATTTTAAGAGCGCTTATACCGTGAGCTGGGCGAGTAACCTTGAAGAGGCCGCAAAGTTATTACAAAAAAAACGCTTTGGTGTCACGATTACAGATTCGACGCTCAATAAAGAAAATATTACCCCCATCGTTTATGCCTTAAAAAATATCCAGCCAGATCTGATGGTGCTGATGTTGACTGAATTCAAAGATGCCCATATGGTCATTGAATTAATTAATAAGGGTCAGGTATATCGCTGTCTACCACGTCCGACTAACTTCTCTATCATGAGTATCAGTCTTGATCGGGCTTTCGATCATCACGAACGATTGGTGCAGCAGCCGATACTGGCAGCTCGTCATCATGTTGAAGAAGTGCCGGAGTCAGAGGCTTTTAATTTTTCTGAAAGGCTAAAAGGTTTCTTTGCTAAATTCAGAGGTTGGCGCATTAGCAGATAAAAAAATAGGGCACGTTAAAAATGCCCTATCCATAATTTAAAATATCATTGCCTCCTATGTACATGAGAGACGTTTTTATTGCTCGTGATTCATTTGCTCGTGATTCATTTGCTCGTGATTCATCTGCTCGTGATTCATCTGCTCGTGATTCATCTGCTCGTGATTCATCTGCTCGTGATTCATTTGCTCGTGATTCATTTGCTCGTGATTCATTTGCTCATGATTCATTTGCTCGTGGTTCATTTGCCCGTGTCCACCATGCATATTGGCCATGATCATCGGCACCGCTATGACGGCTAAGCCAGATAATATCATGATTACGCCATTCACTTGCCTTAAGCGCAAACGCCCGATTTGATTGCGCATCCAGTTGACCGTTCCGTGCGTAGCGACGAGCATGGGTACGGTTCCTAGACCAAAGACAAACATTAACACGGCACCTGTGAGCGGGTCATGACCGACGACCGCAATAAGTAATGCGCCATAAACGAGACCACAGGGTAAAAACCCCCATAATAAACCTGCCGTCAATGCTCGAGGAAAGGTGTTTAAGGGGAATACTTTCTGCCGAAGAGGTGATAGAGCTTGCCAAAAATGCATACCAAGACGTTCAAGCTTGTTTAAAAAAGGCAACCCTAGCATGGTTAATCCTACAAATACCAAGACCAATCCTAGTAGAATGCGAGGTGTGCTATTGCCAACCATCAGAGGGGTTAATACCGTGGTGCCAATTACGCCAGCAATTAAGCCCAATAGGGCATAACTCAGTAAGCGCCCCAAATGGTAAGTCGCAATGAGGCCGCGTTTTTTTGCTGGACTGGTTTCTTTCATCGATAGTCCGAATGCGGTGACGATACCGCCACACATACCTAAGCAATGCGGCGAACCAAAAAATCCCATTAAGAATGCTGCAATTAATAGTGCCATAGTCATGAAGGTGCTTCCTAAAATATAAGATAAATAAAATCCGTTGAAGGTTTAATCGTTATGTTAGTCAGTTAATGACCTATCTTAATGACACCTAAAACTTATAGTTGACACCCACATACAATGATCGGCCCGCCCCAGGGACGGCAGTACCCCAGTTAGAACCGCTACCTATTTCGCCATTCATCGACATGGTTTTGCCTTGACCCATGTATGCGCCCCCTAGAGGTAGATCATAGTTTTTATCAAATACGTTATCGATACCAGCCTCAATCGCTACCTCTTTAAACTGATAGCCTGTACTGAGGTTTAAGAGACCATAACCCGCCGTTTTAATTTCGTTGCGAGGGGTTGAGATATCATTTTTAGCCGCGACGCCCACCACTTCGATTTGGTTTGTCCAACCGTTATTTTCCCGATTCAGGGCAACACTGCCATTGAATGGCATGATGTTATATAAGTCTGAGCCGCTGTCTTTATTTTTCCCTTTGGTATAGCTTAAGGAGCCTACCATATTCCAGTACCCCCAAGCATTTGTTGCCAGCTCCCGATTGGCTGAGATATCTATGCCATATATCTCAGCATCTTGGTTGGTATAGTGCAGCACATTATATTGATTCGCTGTTTGAGTGCTAGCTGCTGTGTTTGCCATGGGGTTCCACTGTACGGCATCGACATAGTCATCAATTTTTGAATAGTAAGGAGTGGCTTTAACGCCCCAGCTATCATCAGCACCGCGCCAGTCTAAGGTGGCAGATAGGGTGTTAGATTTTTCTGGGCGTAGATTAGGATCACCAAAATAGCCATTACCGTCACCAACAGTATTATTCATGATGGCCGCCATTTTCCAAGTGGACCAGGTATAGCGTTCATATAAGCTTGGCGTACGCTCTTTGTGCGACAGACCTAAGGCTAGATTTTTTTGTGAATCAATGTTGTAGCGTGCGAGTGCAGTAATATCAAAGTTGTTATCAGTGGTTCGGCGGTCACTGGCATTAAAGTTAGCGCTATCTCGCAGCTGATTGGTCATATTGTTTTGACCATCGATTTGATAGCCATGTACTTCATCAGCACTGGTACGTACGTTTTCATAGCGAGCGCCAAGCTGGGTGCTCCAGTCAGGCGAGATGTCTTTTTCCCATTCGCCATAGATACCGATGCGCTGACGCTGACCATTGTTGATATTTTGAAAGTCGTTTGGCGACATCATACCGTCGCCAGATGCCGCCCACGTGTCATCGAGCGTGTAGTCTTGATATTCAGCACCTATATTGAGCGTGCTTTGATTGGTTAAATCAATAATACCTTTAAGATTGGCACCGATGGTCTCGCTACTGGTGTACATCGGCATACCTTTGGCATTACCATATAAGAACTGTTTGTCTTCCCCAAAATTCATATAGTGATCGACATCTTCATGATAGGCCTGTGCTTCTAACTGTCCCCAATTTAACTCGCTTTTGTAGCGCAAATTAATGCGGTCAAGCTGATTGTCGAGCATGTCCATCCGCTGATTTGGATATAGCTCTTTTGGGACGTTTTGCCACAAATAAGTGCCTTGTAGTAGATGATTGCCATTCTTATAAGCCACATCTACTGACTGGTTTTTGCTTTCATAGGCGGTTGAACCAACTTCGTCCTTCGCTAAGGTTTTACCAGCGTTTCCTGTCTCTGTATAAAATTTAAAATCACCACCAGCTTTATAATTATCCGCCTGCGCAAAGCTGCCTTTATAGGTGAGGCTAAGCTGATCGTTTGCCGCTGTGGTAGATAAATTGGCACCATAAGCGTCACCATTACTACGATAAAATGTGCCAATTTCACCTGAAGTTAGTATGTCGCTATCCGTTGAAAACATAGGCTCTGCTGTTTCGACGACGATGGTGCCGCCAATACTATTACCACCGACACTCACAGGCGTCACACCTGCATAGACGGTGGTCTTCTCTATAGCGCTTGGCGCAATATAAGACAAGGGTGAGTTCATACTGTTTGGACAGGAGGCGATTGAGTCAACGCCATCCACTAAGATACGCAGACGGTTGTCCGCCAAGCCTCTCATCACGGGCAAGTTTGAGATACCACCGGCACTTTGGACATTTAGACCGGGTATTTTTGTCAGTATGGTGGCCGTATCACTGCTTGCCACTTGTTTGCTGTTAATAAATTTTTGATCAAGGGTGGCGGCTGTTCCAAGTGCATTGGTACTAGAGCGCTTATCCGCTGCTGTCGCATAAACGACGATTTCTGGCAATTGAATATGTGGCTCATCATCCGTAGTAGGCAGGTGCGCCTTTACGGTTGTGGAATCCGCATAAGCGCTACTGATATGCAATAAAGACAAAGCTAAAACACTTAGTTTTAAAATAGGTACAGCATTCATTGATGAAGATGACATCTTACTTTCCTAGAAATTCGCAAAAATATTTTATGAAATCGGTTATTCAGTTTTTACCAAGAGGCAATGTCAGCCAAGGTAAGCCAAGCCATTTATGGACTTAGACTAAGCACTTGCCGAATATTTTCCGATATAAATAGATAGCATTTTGAGCACAATATTATGAGCACAGTTTTGAGCACAGTTTTGAGCACAGTTTTGAGCGCAATGTTTTAGGCAAACGCATACAAGTGCCTCAATCAGAGCTCAAATGAGCGCGTTGATTGAGAGCATTGTCACTAATGCTCTAGGGCGTGTCCTCAATTCAATCGATTACTTTCGAAATAGGCTAAAAATGGCTAAATTTTGCCAAACATCATCAAATAGCTTATTAATATCTTGATATTATTTGCGCTACTTTCCTTGTTTGACGGCAATTTATCTCATGTTTATCACCATTTTTAAAATGAGGACACGCCCTAAAAATATTGGACTATAAATTTGGATAATTATGTAGATAGTTATGTGAGTATGACTGGAGGAGCGCGTGCTAGGGGTCGTAAAAAATTACTAGGAGAGTAGGTATGTGAGCGATACAAAAACGTGACTGAGACAGTAGACAGCTCAATCAAAGCCGAGTCAGTATGTGTAAAAGCGACTGGCAATAGTGCCGCAGACATGGCAGTGCAAAGGTCACAGCCAGTGTATTTTACGGCATCAGGGTTAGATTCAGAGCTTGCAACCTTATCTTTGCTATACAAAGCTTCCTGTGAAGGTGCGGCGTCAACCGTTATGACTGGCTCAACGGTCGCAGGCGATGCTAAAGATAGGGATGCATTATGATGAAGGAAATGACGAGCGGCACTATCAATGGGTATGTTGTGATTCGTTTGCGCAATATCAGTCTGTATTTGCTCATACTGCTTAGCTGCCGATACAATCGGTGCAAGCTCTGCACAGATACCATGACCTAAGTGGGCATTATCGTCCCATAGAGGTGTGAGCAACAGCGTAATGTGCATGATCCAAGCAAAACACGCGACCAACATACCGAACCACATCGTTACCGGTGATGAATATCGTAAAACAAGCTTGCGGCGCTTAGTAGACATGATAGGGTCATCGTATTACCAGCATGCTGATGATGCATAGGTAACATTTATAAGTAAGGAGGTGTGCTAACTTAAAACGTCAGTTTAAAGCATTTTAGAAAGAATACTTAACAAAATAGACATTATCATTAACAATGCCATTCTAAGACAAGGGGTATGCTCTTTACAAGTCTTGTATAGAGATATATCGGGCATTCTAGAGAAATCGGTCACAGCGTCGTCATGTTTGCTCAGCCTGCTATTTGCCGTATTATCCTATGCTGTACCTATCCATCTTGTACTAAGAATGCTATATGACTAAAGTAGCTAGACGATAACCAAGCAAACGGGAAAGAGCTAATAAAACCCAGCGGAAAAGATAGGCTAATGTAATGCAGAATATGATTTTTGTTGTACGTGACCAATGCTGATGGTGCTAGCGACTTAAAAATAGTGAAATTTTTCGCTAAAAAAGGACAATTTAACAACTATTGCTCTCTATATTGTTTTTCTCGATAATATCGATTTTTCTCTCTAATTCTATAATCTGTAACTTATAGCTCTTATAGTGATCTTCTTGATTGCCCTCTATGTCCTTAAGGGTTCTTTGATAGATACGGTTGTACAGTGAGGTTAGGGCTTTTTTAATTGCTTTGATTTCTCTTGAGGATAAATCTATTTGCTTATCAAAATCAGGTGCTTTTATTTTTGCACATAGCTCAAAAAGTGTGAGATTAAAATCTTGATAGTATTGTTGCACTGAGTTTTCTTTTGATTGATCGCTATACTGGATGTTTTTTTTCATTAGAATGAGCAAAGCACTATCAATCAAGTTTTTTTCATAATCTGTCAAACATAAGTAATGGTTCATTACATTGATTCTCAGTTATTTCAAAATTGCTATTCAGAAGACCATAAGTGTGGCTACTTTAAAAAAACCCCAAACCCAGCGACTCTTGCAAAATACTTATCTAGCCTGCTTAGTTTGGTCTTCACTCTTTACTCTTTAAAAGTCTTTATTGTGATGCGGCATATCGTCAATGGCTTTGAATAATCAACGCATTTTATAGGGTGAAAATGAAAGTATCGTGACAACGTCTACGTTTTATAAAAAATATGCCAAAGCCAGTCATCCTAATCTATATATAAGATATCTTTTCATTCGCTATTACTTGCCCGTCTAGAAAAGCGCCAATATGACGCTTATAGCGTACCACTTAAGAAACCTTCCCTCATTAAGGTTACCTTTCTTTAATCTTCATAAATCTACTTAACGTTTGAATCATTTATCATTCTCGTTGTCGATAGAGCAAATTTTTATCACGATGCTTTTTATCACGTGAATGCTTTACTTGATATTGAGTGAGGCAGTTTCAACTACAACTCATAACCAATATGACTTTATACGAGAAAAAATAATGAAAAAAATAATGATAAGTTCAATATTAGCCATTACTGCTTGCTTCACAATGGTTAGCCAAGCAAGTGCTGCACCGCAAATTGCTAAGCATCATGCCGCTCAAGTGAAGCATCAAAAGGTCAATGCAAAGTTTGGTAATAAACATCAGCATGTTAAGAAAAAGGTAGTAGTGTCAAAGCATCAATCAAAAAAACCAGCGGCTCATCTCAAAGCAAAAAGCAAATATCAAGCTAAGCATACTCATGGACATCGTTCTTAATCGTTCAGCTGACTGATATAAAAATAGCGCCCATATTAGGCGCTATTTTTTTGTTTCGTTGTTATGTAATAAATGCTATGTGACGAAAGCTATAGTCAGCTTAATATAAAATCGATACAGCCCATATCATGAAACAGTTTAGGCAGATTATTCTCCATCCACCCTTGTCGTAGAAACTTCACCTGTGCCCATTTTTTCTCAATAGGGTTCAGATCAGGGCTGTACGGTGGTAAAAATAACAGGCGATGGCCGTGTCTATTAAGTAGCTTTTGCACGCGTTTATGAAAGCTTGCATTATCCATTACGATTACGCACTTGGTTTTCAGGCTCGGTATTAGCGTGTACTTGCACCAATTATAGAATACATCTCCATTGATGTTTTTCTCGAAGTAATCAAGTGCAAATAGTACTCTTTCGTACAGGGCACCAATGACGTTGGTACGTTTTTTACCTTGCCAATTGTAGCGATCGATACAAGGTTTACCTATCGGTGCGTAGCCATAAGGCCTGATGCTCTCATGCTCAAAGCCACTTTCATCCATATAAACAATCGGATAGCCTTCAATCATATAATCACTCAAATAATTGAGATACTTAGCTCTTTTTATCGGACAGGCCTTTGGATGTTCTAGTATCTTTTTTTTGACTGATGTTCAATCGTTTTAAAGCATGATGAATGCCCGTCTTACTACAATTTAATCGACCTGCACGCTCATATTGATAGTCGTCAGGATACGCTTTGACATCCTGAAGCAAAGCGTCATCAGGTATTTTAGTCGGGGCTTTATCTCGCCCTTTCTTAGGCTCTAAGCTCTGTCTCCAGCTATGTATAGTACTGGTGCTAAGCGTGTAAAAAGCAGCAGCTTCTCTAACAGTCAGACCATTATCGATGCTAGAAAGAACCTGTTTACGATAGTCGATTGAATAAGTCATGGTTTATCTAAATAGTTGATTAGTTTTTATGTGTTGTATCGGTTTTATCTGAACTCTACTATATGTAATAAGGCTATATGATAAAGGGCATGTCACAAAGATAATCACTACTGACTGTTTAAAGTAACCGTCTTAGTACTACCATTACTACTAGGCTGACTCAGTGTCACTTTGCTTGCTAAGATATCGCCTTTGGCATTGATCTTGTAGCATTCTGATGAAGTACCTGCAGGGTCAAAGCTGAGTAATAGATTGCCTGAGGTTTCTATACAGAACCATGCGGTATTATTCGTATCACGCGATAAAGACCAGTCTTGGTTATAAGTCCCTATCCTGTTACGCATGCTGCTATCGGCATAGACATTTTCCGTCAGCAGCTTACTAGAAGCACCCACCGTCGCCATTTTAGGAATGGTGGTCGTCTGGTTAGATAATGAGTATTTACCTGTACCGTCTGTAAAACCATGGAATATCAGTGGATTCAGGGTGAAGTAATTGATAGCGACTGATTGATTGGTGATTTGATTATTCATCTTATTGATGGTATTTATTTCGGTACCTTGTACAGACTTATTATTAAATACCATACTACCTTTAGGCGTCACTTGAATCTCTGCTGACACGCTTTGACTGCCGACAACCGCAACTAATTTATCACTGCGTTGTTTGGTATAGATGTTGAGCATGGCAGTCTCAACAGGGTATTGAGTGACGATGCCATTGACATTGTTGTTTTGACCCGTATTCCCTGTCATTCCACCAGCACAAGCGCTTAAACCCAGTCCTGCTGCAATACATAAACTTAGTGTCTTCATTATTCTGTCCTCAACTTTTAAATGTATGATTTGATATCTACTATAATCGAATTTTTAAACAATGACATCTGCTAACTGTCTTAGACTTTGCTATTTTTAGTCCGCCCATACCAATGGTACTTCGTGAAGTTATTGAGAGATTACTGAGAGAGTCTTGGTACAAAGCGATAATAGTAGCCAACGATTTTATAGTATGGCAGCGCCGCAGCAATTAAGACCAAGTGTTCTATCGATACCGTATTAAGAGAGATTAATGACTTAGTAGAGCAGGGGATGCCGCAAAAATTTCAAGCTTCGGGGCGCATTACGAGTTATGAGTTGGCTTTATAATAAAAATTATTTGGTTGAGAAAATCTGCAGACCACAAAAAAGCCAGACAACTGAAATTGTCTGGCTTTTTGTGCAGAATCTTTTATCAGCTATCCTAATTAGCTAACCATTAACCATTAATCTATAGTCGCGATACTGCTACCGCTTAGAACTTCGACCTTTTGCAGGGCGCTTACCATTTGCAGCAGGTTTGCCATTGCCCACAGACTTCTTGCCATTACCAAAAGGACGTCTATCTTTACCTTTAGAACCCGCTGGTTTTCTAGCGTCATCCTTGGCGTGTTTCTTGTTGCCCTTTGCTGCCCCCGCTGATTTCGAAGACGTTTTTGTCTTTGATGAATCATCAGTACGAGCGTTTTTTCGTGGCGCATTACGAGATTTCTTGCCCGGATTACTGGCATCTGAAGAAGAACCTTCTATGGACTTAAGTAAAACAGACAACTCTTTTTCGGTTAAATCTCGCCAGTCTCCAACGGGAGTACCTTTAAGACTGACATTCATAATCCGCGTACGTTCAAGCTTCACCACTTCATAGCCAAAATGCTCACACATACGACGAATTTGACGGTTTAAACCCTGCACTAGCGTGATGTTAAACACGGTGGGTGCCACCTTAGTAACTGGGCATTTCTTGGTCATCTTCCCAAGCATTGGCACGCCACCAGCTAAACCTTCAATAAAACTATCTGTTATCGGCTTGTTCACCGTCACCAAATATTCTTTCTCGTGGTTATTACCAGCACGAAGTACCTTATTAACCAGATCACCATTACTGGTCAAAAAGATTAAACCCTGAGAGTCTTTATCCAACCGTCCAATCGGAAAAATACGTGTACTATGTCGAACGAAATCAACGATATTATCTTTTTCTGAAGCTTCCGTAGTGCTCACAATACCCACGGGTTTATTCAAGACAATAAACACAAAATCATCCGCCTCTCGCGGCTCAATGAGTTGCCCGTTGACTTTTACCGTATCTCCAGCAACCACTTGATCACCTACTTGAGCACGCTTACCATTGATGTATACATTACCTTGTTCAACAAAGCGGTCAGCGTCTCGCCTGGAGCAAATACCGCTTTCGCTGATGTATTTATTTAAACGAGTTGAGGAAGCGTTAAGCATAAAGCACCGTTTTACCTGATAAGCAGCATTTTTTTACTAAGAAAAAAGCCTAAATTAAAGGGGTTATCAACAAAGAGATGGCTCACATTATATAGGAAATTCAATATCCATTTCGGGAGAGAAGGGCAAAACCTTAGAAATATATCCAGTATCGTATTTGTACCTATTAAAATCAATATTATCCTATGTTTAAGTCTACGGATTTGACGGCAGAGGTCATACTTGCCATTGCTTATTGTCTTGATGAAAGTACCACGTCATTATTATAGGCGCGAGCAGGCTTAGCCAAATACCATAAGTAATCGATAGCCCTTGCGCTACTATGGTATAGCTCAGCAAAATAATAAAGGTGGCAAGAATAAGAGCGGTCATATTATGACTTGATTTGCGGCACATCAAGGCTCGAAGTAAAGTTAGGGTCACTAAAAAGCCAAATAGCATTATCATCAATAATCCCATAGCATAAGGCTGGGTGACCGTACGATTCAGAGTATCTGCCCAAGCATCGGTCACTAAATTAAGCGCGCTGCCTAACGCTGCAAGCGTAGCGAAAACAAAAAAGTGCCCATAGCCGAATAAGAATAAATCATAACGGCGACGCTCCTTGTCCAAAATAGTACCAAACGGGATCGTAAAATAAAGCCACCATAAGGCAAAAACCAATGCCACAAGGCTTGAACCTAGTAATATAATAGCGCTAGCAGCAGACTCGGAATTGACTAAAAAGGTTCGAATGCTGTTACTGACCCCTAGCACGCCTTCGCCTAAAACAATAATGGTCAACAGACCATAACGTTCAGCCATGTGATGAGGATGCCAATTTATGTTCTGTGCGGCACGCGCCCATATTGGCATCAGTAATTCAGCTGCTATAAATAAAAACAACGCAGGCGTTTGTACCGAAGCAGGTAGAAACAACCAAAGTATCCAAACACTTTGTAGCATTAATAAGCCAATAATACTGCGACCAGCCACCCTTTTGTGACCTTCTACTTGGCGATAGACACGCCACCACTGGCTACAGCTGGCCAATCGCATGATCGCGTAACCAGTGACTCCTATCCATGTTAGCCCTTGCTCGAAAAATTGATTGATGTTGGCTGCAATCATTAATGAGCCAAACATTTGCAGCAATACTGAGAGACGATAGTACCAATCATCAGGATCGTAGCCGGAAGCAAACCATGTGAAGCTCGTCCAAGCATTCCATAAAATAAAGAAGGCGATGATAAAGGTCAAAAACCCTAAAAAGTCACGCTCAAGCAAACGATGATGTAGCCCGCTTGCGGCTGCCGAAACGGCAATGACATAGACCAGATCAAATAATAACTCAAGCGTTGTTGAGGCCCGATATGGCTCATTGGGATCGCGGGCACAAATTTTATTAATGGCAGGTACGGTGACAGGCATAGGGATCATGATTTATATTTCGCTTACCTAAATTTTTTGAAGAGGTTACTTTTTTAGCGAAAAAGCCACAGTTTTGTTGCCTATCCAATTGACCCAGCTGACTGGAAAAAATCGCAATTGCAGTCGTATTATATTTGCCATGACGCCAGGAACGACCAAAAATTGTCGTTTTTCTACACCTTTTAACATAGATTTGACCGCATCTTCAATTTTCAACTCGCCTGCCAGCTTTTTCATGCCGACCCCAGCTTTTGCCATCACGCCTACCTCAGCTTGAGTCAACGGCGTATCGATTGGCGGTGGGGCAAAAACAGTGATATCAATACCGTGAGGTTGCCACTCAAAACTGATGGATTGCATCATGCCCCAAATGGCAAATTTTGAGGCACTATAAGAGCTGTAGCCGTAGCTGCCAGTGAAAGAGGCCATCGAAGCGGTAACCATGACTTGATCGCCACGAGATAAAAAAGGTCTTACGGCTGCCAGTACATTACGAGTACCAAATAAATTGATGTTAATCACTCGCTCAAACTGCGCTTGACTCATATCATCAAACGTCCAAGGTCCTGTAATCCCGACAAAATGCATTAAGATATCAGGCGACTGCTTACTCGCAGCATCGGCCATTTGCTTGGCTGTCATATCGGCATCGGTGACGTCTAACTGATGACTGACAATGGAAGCGTTATTTTTATTCAAGTCTTCTAGTATTACCACGGCTTCATCAAGCGCTTGCACATCAAACAATACCAAATTGGCACCTTGTTGAATCAGTTGCCTAGCAGTCTCAAAGCCAATACCTGATGCGGCGCCAGTAATATAAACCGTCTTTTTAGCAAAATAGCTATTAGAAAAATAATCCATCAAGCGTTTTCCTTCTGCAAGGAGCTATGTTTCAACGAGCCTGCATTCAAGCTGCCAAATTTTGCCTCCCCTATCAAATGACTGACTTTGTGCCCAGGAATCAACCAATAAGGCGTCGCTTCGCTACTTGAGGCACAATTGGGGAAATCGGGGTTCTTTGAAGGACCAGCAATGGTTTTTTCTATCACCATAGAGATGTATTGATCGGTACTATCTTCTAGCGTATTGCCATTTAAGATGACCTCCATTCCTGTCTGCTTGGCATATCGACGAATGGCATTAACTTTAGAGTTCTTCGGTGCATAAGCGTCTGCACCAACACCATTCTCTGAGGTGACGCGAATACCATCGGGTACGCGAGCAACCAATGAATGATTGCCTTCGGTATGCCCCGGAGTATGAATCAAAGCCAAGCCTTCCCCTAAATGAAGGCTGCTGGTGAAAGTAATGACTTTATCAGGATCAACGCCGTCAATGCCATTTGGACAATACCACTCTGCTTGTACGGGCAATAACCCTTGTACACTTTGCCACTCTTTTTCGTGTACCAACAGTTTAGCGTTTGGGAAATAAGGGTCTCTGTCTGTGCTGCCAAGCCATTGACGTACATCTTGAGTATGCAGGTGGTCGTAACTGATATAGTCAATATCAGCGGGCGTTAAGCCAATTTCTGCTAAGGCAACAGCCACATCACGGATAATAGGAGCCACAACACTCTCAAGCGGTGACCAGTTTGGCATTTTGTCTGTTAAGCGTTTAAAAAATGGGGTCTCGCGGTCAGCTTCAATATCTGATGGGGAAAACAACAAGGTCTTTAATTCGCCTAAAAAGTTGTGATACTGAATGATAAAGATACGATTCAAAATGTGTAGATAAGGGAACTTATAAGTACTTTGAGTGTATACGCCACTATAAGCGTACCAAGTCGGATAAGGCACTCTGACCATATCCGCGCTTTGATAAAATTGTACCTCCGGCTCATCCATAAAGCGCTCTCTAAATGCACTGGCTGTTTTCCGTGCAGCGCTCAAGCGCTCCTGTGGTAACGGGCTTTGGCGAACGTTATCAAAGTCGTGAATGGCTTTCATGCCGAGCGATGTTAGATCCATGTTGCATCTCCTTATGACTGATGGATGTCTTAAAATAATATTAACAGTATTGTTTTAAGGTTTATAGCGAATTTAAAATACTGCCGAGTTCGCTAAATCAGACCGTATCAAAACTTATCCCAGTACGGATTATCACCAAAACGCTCGGCAATAAAGTCAATCAAATAACGACAACGCTGCGATAAAAATCGATTTTTGGGATAGACTGCATAAGCGTTTAAAGTGGGTAATTGATACTGCTGCAGGATAGGCACAAGCTCGCCGCTGATTAAGGCTTGATACGTAATAAAAGTTGGCAGAAAAGCAATACCATGACCTTTGACTGCCATCTCCCGCAAAAAGTCCCCATTATTGGCTTTTATTTTACCGTTTACGGCGACTTGATGCTTCTTACCTTGCTCATCTATCAGTTCTATCGCGCTAGATTTGCTCAGACCATATTGTAAAAACTCATGTTCTGACAGATCGTCAAAAGTCTTTGGCGTACCCATTCTCTCTAAATATTCGGGACTGGCGCATAATGCATAACGAATCAGTGCTAGACGTTTGGCTTGATAACTGGAGTCTTGCAACTCTCTAATACGAATCGCTAACTCAAACCCTTCCTCAATCAAATCAGTATGCCGATCAGAAAAATCCAGCTCAAACTTTAACTCAGGATGCTGATTGGCGTATTCATCGATGACATCGTTTAAATGCATCAAACCAAAGGACAATGGTGCTGTCATCTTTAATGTTCCTTCGATACGCGTCGGAGTACCACTCGTCTCTTCATTCAGCGCATCCACTTCACTGAGTATATGGTGCACCTTTTGATAATACTGTTCACCAGCTTGGGTTAAGCTTGATTGACGCGTGGTTCGGCTAATCAGTTGACTGCCCAAGCGCGTCTCTAACTCCTTTAAACGCCGGCTTACCGCAGATTTTGCGATATTAAGTTGCTCGGCAGCCTTGGTAATACTGCCTGCTTCGACAATACGCACAAACATTGCCATATCTTCTAATTGTCCCATGTAAACCACCTCTTAATTGTTCTTTAAATAAGAACTTACATTTGTAATTATCACGGTTTATCTAGTTATAAGCAACGAATACAATAGTCCTGTCACATAATCAAATAAAAGCTTAAAAAACATTCTATTACTGGAGAAAACCCATGGATAAACTACAAGAGCTAAGCGCTCCTATCGGACGCCTGTTTTTATCAATGATTTTTATCTTTTCAGGCTTTACTAAAATTACCGGCTACGCCGCTACCCAAGGTTATATGGAAGCAATGGGTGTGCCTGGGATGCTATTGCCTTTGGTTATTGCTGTTGAGCTGCTTGGTGGTATCGCTATTTTATTAGGCTTTAAAGCGCGCTTAGTAGCGATTTTAATGGCTGGTTTTAGCGTTGTCTCAGCGCTGCTTTTCCATCAATTCTGGATAGATGAATCACAGATGAACCCTTTCATGAAAAACATTGCGATGGCGGGTGGTTTCTTGATGATATTTGCTCATGGAGCAGGTGCTTATTCAATTGATAACAGTAATCATCGCAGAATATAGTAGAGTAAATGGCTTAGAAAATATCGACTTATCATCATAATCAAGGAGCCGCTATGAGCGCATCCATAAACATCGCCTTAATTATTGGCAGCTTGCGAAAAGAATCTATCAATCGTAAATTTGCAGAGTTTATTGCGGCGCAGATGCCTGACAGCGTCACTATAAAGGAAGTCCATATCGCAGACTTGCCCCTTTATAATCAAGATTATGATGATAAAACCATTGATAGCTATGAGCGCGTACGTCAACAGTTAAAAGACGCTGATGCGGTCTTGATTGTGACGCCAGAGCATAACCGCACTATGCCTGCCGCCTTGAAAAATGTCGTAGATATCGGCTCACGTCCTTATAAAGAAAGCGTGTGGACCCATAAAAAAGTTGCGGTAGTGACGGCCTCGCCAGGCAGTTTTGGCGGTATCAATAGTGGCCTTGATTTCAGAAAAAGCATGCAAATGCTGTCGGCACAAATGATGATTGATCCTGAAATTCATTTAAGTCGCGCAACTGATAGCTTAAATGATGATGGCAGTGTTAGCCCGCGCACACAGAAATTCTTACAGCGCTTTGTGACTGATTTTGTGGATTTTGCAGGGAATACCAGTGCCTAAAGCTGTCGCTGATAACAACACTCTAGATCGTAAGACACCAAGCTTCTGGCAACGCTATCAAGCGCCTATACTATTAACGATAGTTGGTGGGGCTATTGATACCATTGGCTTCATCACTTTATTTGGCTTCTTTACCGCTCATGTCACGGGTAACTTAGTACTGGCTGGTAGCGGTTTGGTTAAAGGTGAAGATGGCTTGTGGATCAAGCTGGCATCGGTGCCACTTTTTATAATAACGGTGGTTATTACCAAAATATACATTGATAAAAGCCGAAAGCAAACGTTAGTACTCAGTCATTTGTTTTTAGCAGAAGCGCTATTTTTGAGCGCATTTATGATAGCAGGATTGTCCTTTCAACCTTTCACTGAAGCAGGCGATATAACCGTCGCCATCACTGGTGGTTTGGGCTTAACGGCACTTGCCATTCGTAATACGGCTAGTAAAACAGTCATCAAACATATGAGTCCTACGGTATTAATGACGGGTAATACGACCCAACTGAGTATTGGTCTGTCAGATTATATTGCCAACCGTAGCGCTGATAATGCCAAAAAATTGGGGCATAGCGCGGCATTGGTTATCAGTTTTGTGATTGGCGCGCTACTCGGCGCGATACTGTACGTCAATCTCAGTTATTGGGCAGTCGGTTTGTTTGTCATTCCTGTGCTGTACTTATCACTACTAGCGCGTAATTCAGAGTTCTTACAGCATATTAGCTAATAAAAGTTCTACCGTTATTGAGTAATGCCATTAATCGTAGAAAGCCATGATAATTTATCATGGCTTTTTTTATGCATATTGTCTTAGGCTTTCGCACCATGAAACACCGAATTGGCTTGGTATTCTGGATGCTTATCAATATAAGATTTCACATAAGGACAAGTTGGCTTCACGCGCAGTTTTCTAGCGGCTGCACAATCTAAGATAACCTTAACTAAGTAGCCTGCAATACCGCGACCACTAAGCGCTTCTGGCACGAAAGTGTGCTTATATTCAATACCCTTCTCACCTTGTGAGGTGGTAAAAAACTCATAGTCTTCAAAAGCAATTTGATCATCAATATGAATCTCAAAGCGATTTTGGCTTTTATTGTCGATCACATCGTAATGCGTTGTATGCTGATTTGACATTGTTGTTCTCTCTTTATCGTTAGGATTTAATACGCCAAATTATAATAACATCTGACATTTATCGCACTGAAGTCATAGTACGTTAATTCTAAGCACTTATTGTTCTATAAATAAGAATAGTCATTTGCAATAAGCACTGTTTATCTATATATGGTCAACAATTATAATAGGACCATAGCTTAAACAAGCCAATTAAAAATAAAGGATAACTTATGAAAACGATCTATCATGCAGCAGATTCTCGTGGCGATGCTAACCATGGCTGGCTCAAAAGTAAGCATACTTTTAGCTTTGCCAATTATCATAATCCAGAGCGTATGGGTTTTGGCGCGCTACGAGTCATCAATGATGACTTTGTTATTGGCGGTCAAGGTTTTGGCAAGCACTCACACCGCGACATGGAAATTATCAGTATTCCTCTAAGTGGGAAGTTAGCTCATGGCGATAATATCGGTAACCAAGGCATCATCGAAACGGGTGAGATTCAGGTCATGTCAGCGGGTACGGGTATTACTCATAGTGAGATGAATGGCGATGCCAATGAACCTGTCAAGTTTTTACAAATTTGGGTGATTCCCAATAAAATGGGTGTGACGCCGCGCTATCAGCAAGTACGTATGGATGAGCACATGAAAGCTAATGAGTTTAACCAAGTGCTCTCGCCAAACGCGGACGACGCTGGGGTTTGGATTCATCAAGACGCTTGGTTTCATATGGGTTATTTCGATAAAGGCGTGACTCAGACTTATGATTTAAAAGATGTCAACAACGGTGTTTATGTCTTGGTACTAGAGGGTAAAGTGACTATCAACGGTAACGTACTTGATACTCGAGATGGTCTTGGTATCTCAGACACCAAAAGCTTCACGATGGATGCTACTGAGAACTCTAGAGTATTGTTAATGGAAGTACCTATGTATTAAGTACCTATGTATTAAGTAACTAATTATTCAGTACCTATTTATTGAATAATCCTATATTAAACACTTATACAGTCAACAGCAGTATCAATCCATACAAAAAGTAGTACTAATTTACCAGTAAGCATTCAATAATCTATAACTATCTATAATAAGAGGTGAATGATGAGTGTTCAAACCCTAGAGCCAAGGTTGGCTGATGTTGGCGGTATTCCTATTGCCCGTCTGCTACCTAACACTGGCAAAAAACCTATCGGAGCCTGGTGCTTTTTGGATCACGCTGGTCCTGCTGACTTTGGTGAAGATGAAACCGGTATGCAAGTTGGTCGTCATCCGCATACTAATCTGCAAACCTTTAGCTGGATGTTAAATGGTGAAGTACTGCATAAAGATAGCTTAGGTAACGAGCAAGTCATTACTAAGAACCAAGTCAACGTCATGACAGCCGGTACAGGTTTGAATCAAGGTATCAGTCATACGGAACAAAGCGTGTTTCCAGACACTGGTGGCTCACCAGACGCAGCGCGTGCCCTCAGCATGGTACAGCTCTGGATTGCGCTACCGACGGATCAAGAGATTGAGCGCGGTTTTCACCATTATCCTGAGCTACCAACGTGGACGGAAGATAGTGTTGAGATGATTCTGACCACCGGTAGCTATACCAATGCCTCAGGTCAGCACTTTGAAGCGCCTACCATCCAATACTCCAAGCTGGTCGGTATCGACGTGTACTTTACCGAAGATGGCGAGGCTACACTGACTTTAGAATCGGGCTTTGAATACGGCATCTTAGTCTCAGAGGGTGAGATAGAATCTGAAGGAAAGGTATGTAAGCAAGATCAACTCTTTCGTTTCCACGATAGCGATGTTGCTAATAACAAAAGCATCAAGCTGGTCGCCAAAAAAGGCACACGTGTGATGTTTATCGGTGGTGAACCATTGAATAACCAGGTGCTACTGTGGTGGAACTTTGTTGCGGACAATAAAGCAGAGATTGAGCAATCTATTATCGACTGGAATAATGGTCATGAGCGTTTCGGTAATGTCGACTCTGATATGAAACGTTTGCCAGCACCTGAATTACCGCAAGGCTTTAAAGGTTAAAGGTTGATTACCATTTAGCTTTATAACTTAGTTCTTAATTACTTAAATTTATCAATAATCACTGGAGAAAACAATGTCAGACCTAAAAACATTACAGCAATTGGCAGAAAAACGTCGCTCTATCTATGCATTGAGTAATCAATTGCCAGTATCAAATGACGAAATCGTTAAGTTAGTTGAGCATGCGGTTTTGCATACGCCATCCGCTTTTAACTCACAATCGACGCGTATCGTGGTGTTATTTGGTGAAGATCATAAAAAATTATGGGACATCACTGAAGAGACACTCAAGGTTATCGTCAGCGATGACGAGAAGTTCCAAGGTACTAAAGAAAAAATCGCAGGCTTTAGAGCGGGTGCGGGTACAGTATTGTTTTTCGAGGACAAAGGCGTCGTGAGAAACATGCAAGAAGCCGCCCCTTTATATGCGGATAAATTCCCAATCTGGGCACATCAAACCAGCGCGATGCATCAATATGTAATTTGGACGGCATTGGCTAGCTTAGATATCGGTGCTAACTTGCAGCATTATAATCCTGTCATTGATCAGAGAGTTGCTGATGCTTGGGACATCGCTGATGATTGGGAATTAAATGCTCAAATGGTATTCGGCGCTATTGAGCAGCCAGCAGGCGAAAAAGCATTTCAGCCAATTGATGAACGTATGAAAGTATTCGGTAAATAATTTTTAGCGTTAAAGACCGTATAACCAATGAAACTGCTATGAAAATATCGTAGCGGTTTCATTGGTTTTTTTATAATTATAAACTGGGATAATATGATTTTATAGCAGACTATAACTAATGTAGTAAATCCTACTAGCCCAGTTGTTTAAGATATGCCTATAGAAGAATTCAAGATCATCGAGCGCTTTAATCGGATGCTTCGGAATTTAAAAAGCGTCGGATTAAGGGTTATCTTGAATACTAGCATTTATAAATATATTTAATAGCCAATTACTGTCAGCAGTCATTAAACTATCTTTATTAGATGAGGTGCTAAGCGCTAATGGCTATGTTCATCATCATGCCCAGCTTTCATACCAAACCAAGTCACATGAGAGGGTGTGAAATTCAGTGTTATTTTTGACTCGATTTTACCATCATGAGGATCAATCTCGATAATTTGCTGGTTTGAGTCATCCATCATATAAACCATTTGCGTGTTTGGGTTAACAATAAATGAGGGAACCGCTTTGCCTTCGATGCCATTAGGGAAAACATTTAATACGGCGGTTTGCTTATAATTTTGTGCAACATCAAGGATATACAGCTTGCCGGTATCATCGAGTAGCATCAGGTGCTCTCCATGGGCATCAAAATCATAGCTGACAACACGGCGACGGCTGTCTGTGGTCCAGACAATCGGTGTCATGTTTTTACTGACAGGATCGACACGGTAAGGCTGACCGCAAGCGCTGCCAATGGCATAATTATGATGGTGGTTAGTGATGAATGAGCCAATTCGAGCAGGACTACTGCTTGTACCATCACATTGAATATTGATTAGGCTGCTGGGATAGGCAATTTTTTCGGCGCTGAAAATGTCTCCGGTTTGTTTGACGCTTAAAACGCCATCGCTACAAGCAAAGACACTGTAATCTGTGACGCTGCCACTGCCATGCAACCCCATGCATTTTGTCTCAAAGGTTTGGCTTATATGATAGTGATCACCATGCTGTTCAAATACAGAGAGCGTATCAGCCAGTGAGCTACCAGTTGTCTGATAACGCTGCGAGGCAATCACATAATTGCCTCTAGGTTCCGCTGTACCGTGCATGCTGGTATTAAGCTTTTGATAAGGCAGTGTACCGTCAGCTATACCGGTATCTGTTACAAGTACAAATCCAGCTTCTTGTACAGGGTTTTCTATGGGATTGCCTGTCGCACCTAAGCCGTCAAAAAACAGCCCTGCTTGCTCTCCAAAAGTTTGAAAATGTACAGGACGGGTATAGTTTAGCTGTAATGGCATTTTTGCCGCATCACGAGCATATCGGTGATCATGATCGCCATGGTTTTCAATCTCAAGCCCACTATGATAAAAATTGACTGTGTTATTAGTACGATCCATGATGACGGCGTAATGACCATCTGGACTACTTTGTACGGCATCGGCTTGACCTGTCAAAGGTAGGGTTTGTATCACTTTATCTTGAGCAAGGCTATAAATGTAAGCTTGACTGCCATCTTTTGCAGTGATGAATAAACGACCTTGTTCCATTTCAGTGCTGACAGCAGATTCATCATCATGGTCATGATCGTCTCCATGGTCGTGGTCGTGGTCGTGTTCTGAATCTATGATTGGTGTTTTCCTATCATCTGATGACCCGCAGCCGCTAAGTGCTGAAACGGCGATTAAAGAAGAGAAAGCGAGCGCGATGGCACGGCTCAAAGGATTTATTTGATTCATAAAGGACTCCAGTCATAAGTTATGAGGCTTATGACAATTGATTACGGATTGCTAGTTACTGGTGACTAATGAAAAGAGAGTAAGCTGTTAGAAGTTATAGGTGATACCTGCGTTTAACGAGCGTTCTGGCATTGGCACTTGTTCAGCCAAATAAGAGGCATGATTATAAGCAAGCTCGTTTAGAATGTTTTCGAGTTGAAAAAAAGCGGTGTAATCATGAGCGCTCGAACTGTGATAGACAAGCTTGGCATCAACCATGTTGTAGCTCGGCGTATTGGTTTCAAAATCAGCAATGTGATCTTGCTCAAAACGATGATATCCAGACAGCACCAAGTCAAATTGACCAAATTGAGAGGTAATATCACCACCAATACGAGGCGCTACCAATCTTGGCGCGTATTTCCGTGTAAGGCTCGCATCATCTAGCGTGATGAGTGCAATGTCGGCAAAGCTGCCAATACTAATATTGTCATTAAGATAATAGCGTGATTGAATTTCACCACCATAATGTTTGGCATCGCTTTGGACATAATCCACTAAACGAAAACCTGCAGATTCTCCTTCAGTAGCAATGTCTTGAGTTTTGGCATAAATATAATTTGTACTGTCGTTATAAAAGACAGAAATACTACTATCAAAACGATTGCCATTGTCGTAACGCAAAGTGAGCTCTACGCCATCAGTAGATTCTTCCTCTAATTGCCCATTGCCACGCTCCCAAGTATTGGTTGCAAGATGGGCGCCATTAGAAAATAACTCTTGTGGAGAAGGCAATCTTTCAGAATGACTGATTCTGGCTGACAACTGCGTATTAGGCGTAAGATATTTGCCACCTTCTAAACTGACAGACGTTCCGGCATGTGTTTTTTCGATGTTATTGTCGTTATCTATTAGGCTTTGAAAATCTTGACGACCGCCAAACTGAATATACCAAGGACTTTTGCCTTGTTTTCTTAAAATACTAGACGTATCGAGAGGAGCACTGGTGGTAGCCGTCATCTCACCATGATTATGACCAGCATGGGCATCACTTGCAGATAATGATTGACCTGCAAATTTATCAGCATTCTGTATTTTTGCGCCAAAATAATCTGGCGTGAGTCGTTCAATGAAGAATAAACCGACCTGTGTACGATCAGTTTGCGGCAAATAACCTTCTAGCCCAATAGCAGAAAACCGACTGTTTGTGTAATCTAGACCGACCACACCTTTCATAAAACCTAGATTGCCTGTTTTATACGTGCTGTGTGTGGCTTGAGCTTGAGCACTAATGGCTTTGTTTTCAAAAGTTGTGCCCACCGCACCTTCATCTATTTCATCGTGACGGTAGTCTGTATAGCTGAGTTTCGTATTGATGCTATCGACGCCTATCATGGGTAATTTTCGCTCTACATGGAGCTGATAGACGTTTGACGTCATATCGACATAGGGTGCTTCACCATGATCGTGGTCATGTTCGTGATCCGCCTCACAGCTCAGTTGGTTAGTCAGTGCGCTATCAGGTGAGCATTCATTATGCACATGAAAGGGCAAGCCATATTCTGAGGATAGGCGCTGATATGATGCACCGATATAGCCCATATCAGTTACATAAGACAAGCCGATGCTACCATTGTCTTGCGTGTACCAACTGTTGGCAATCTCATCGGTATCTAAGTGTGGCACTTGGATATTGCCTTTATCCGTCTTTTGGTAATACCCACTCCATAGCCAGTTTTCACCGATACTGCCATTGAGTTCTGCATAACCCAAATAACCGTCTGTGGCTTGTTGACCAATCAATGCCACTTTTCCGCTGATGTTTTTTTGTCGTTTCTCTTTAGGGATAGTGTCATTGACGATATTGACCACACCGCCTATAGCACCGCCGCCATACATCAACGCTGACGTGCCTTTGATTACTTCAACTTGTTTGGCACCTAGTATAGGTACCGCCACTTGATGGTCTGGTGAGATTTGTGACGCATCTTGTACGCTCAAACCA
The DNA here is from genome assembly GCF_904846615.1 of Psychrobacter sp. JCM 18902. NCBI lineage: Bacteria > Pseudomonadati > Pseudomonadota > Gammaproteobacteria > Moraxellales > Moraxellaceae > Psychrobacter > Psychrobacter sp. JCM 18902. The sequence goes on along the minus strand of NZ_CAJHBK010000001.1, from coordinate 1,779,459 downwards.
TTTTGCATGACTTGGACGCGCGGTGCGCTTTGTCCTCGAATAATGGGTCGGCTCGCACCTTGTCCAAAACTATCAGTAGACACGCCAACTTCATTTGCTAGTGCATCACCAAGCGTACTGCTTGTCTGAGTAGTGAGCGCATCGCCAATAACAATACTGGTTGCGGTTGCCATTTCATTCGCTTGTGGTAATAAAGGGTTAGACGTCACCACTATGGTGTCTAGAGTCACCGAAGGGTGGGTCGTATCAGGAGAGTTTAGGTGAAAAGATGAGGATGTCATAGGTTTGATATCTACCATCGTATCCTTCGCATTTACTGACAAACTTGCCATACCTAAAGCTGTCGTTACTGAGAATACAGTCGTTACCCGGCGAATACTAAAATTAACTGAAGACACAGAAGTATAATCAGGTTCTCTTAATCTGTTGATATGAAAAATTGGAGACATGAGATTACCAAAATAAGAAGTTATATAGGGATAAATAACGATAAGAGTAAATACTTTAGTTATGTTATAATATAACATTAAGATATACAAACTTTATATTTCAGTAAGGTGTGCATATTAGCTACGCTTACACAAGGTAACTTCAATATTTGACTTTCTTTGTGAGTGATAAATGTCACGGTCATTCAATGAATGTGTTGGTACTGAGATAATGATGAGTATGTCGAAAGTTAGAAAAATGAATGTGTTAAGGACTATGGTTCAGGAGAATATCAATCATAAAAAGCCTTATAGATCTCTGGTCAATGAATTGACACGTCTGAAATATAGAGCACTTTGTAAACCAGTCTCTGAAGAAATAAGAAATGGTAGGCAATAAATCAATAATAGATCGTCTGGTCTAATGACAGTTTGCAGGAATTCAGCACTAGAGTTTAGGATTTCACATGGCTGAAGGTGTTATATTTTGGAAGTTTAAAACCAACTTTGAGTGATAACTTGAATAAAAAATAGCTAGTTTAGCTTTAACGACAGTTGCGAAAAACAAACATCGTATGAGGGGGCAGGCCTTAGAGTAGGTTTGTCTTTATTTACGAATGCTACTCTATACGTTTGGCGCAATTGAATAGCTGGCTGTAGGCTATTAATATCAGTAATCTAGATTTTTTGGATAATCGCAGTGTATTTGTTAAGCAGTTCAATATTATTTGAGTGACCTAATCACCTAATAGAATCAGCTCTATTGCTTATTAATGCAAGGTGTTACCTTTAATAGCGCCAGTGCTGCTAGATTCATTAGACGTCGAAACCTCGGACACTCCAAGTGGCTAGGCGCTGTGTAAGTTGCCGCCCATCACGCATAGCGCTTAATTTTTGAATCGTTTCATCCAGTTCAAAGGCTTTATTCAGCAACAAATCTCGATCAACATCTAAGGTTTTTTCAGACCCTAATATCCCAGCAATCTCATCCAATGAAAACCCTGCAACACGTCCTAAAGCAATTAAGACCAGGCGCTCTAATATATCTTTGCTGAAAAATCGGCGGATACCGTGCCGACCAACAGAGCGAATTAGGTATTTTTTCTCATAAAATCGTAACGTTGAAGCAGGAACACCAGACTGTTTAGCACCCTGCGAAATATCCATAATGCCCTCTGGACTTAAAATTGTATGCAATCATCATATTTATACTGAAACCAGTAAGAGAGTCATCATGGATAACGTCGTTTTTATAATATTAATCGGTATTGGCGCTACCGCTGTGATGGACTTATGATCATTACTCAGGAAGTATGTATTCAATATTCCACCGAGCAACTGGGGAATGGTGAGGCGTTGGATTGCTTACATGGGTCAAGGGCGGTTCCGTCATGACGCTACTGCAAAATCTAATACTATTCATGGTGATCTTTTTATTGGGTGGAGAGCCAATATTTTACAGACAAAAAAAGCCCCAATCTGAAGATTGGGGCTTTCTAAATTTGGTAGGCATAAGCAGACTCGAACTGCTGACCTCTACCATGTCAAGGTAGGTCAACCAAATATCATGATATGACATTATCTTACATGTATTGATTCTATTTGCTTTTAGCTATTCTATAATTAAAAAAGGGCAAGGTGAATGAGTATAAGATAAAGTTTAGCACGTATTTGGGCACTATGATTTTATAGTATTTTTACCTCCACTTTAGCTTCGGTTATGACAAAATCAGTGCGTTTTCTATCCAAAACACTCTTCTTTAATTCTGTTTTTCAAGGTGCTTTCTTCTTCTTTCAATTGGCATGAATTGTCTTATTTGTTTTTTCTCTGCATGTAATTGATAAGAATATGAAGCATATTACCTATATTCATGAAAATAAAGACTGGACTGAGTGGCAATGGTCAGATAAAAAACTATTGCCATTGGTGAGTCGTGTGCGGATATTACAAGGCCATTTACTAGGAAAGCTGCTAACAATAGGGTTTGATCTGAATGTTGAGGCACAGTTAGATGCGGTGACCTTGGAGATTATAAAAACTTCTGAAATAGAAGGTGAGACGCTAAATAACGAGCAAGTGCGTTCCTCAGTTGCGCGGCATTTAGGGTTAGATAACGCCAGTATGCCAACCACTACTCGTTAGATCGATGCAGTGGTAAAGATGATGCTAAGTGCTACCTATCGTTATCAACAGCTGCTATTGTTAGATGATTTACTTGGATGGCATCGAGCATTATTTCCAGATGGATATAGTGGATTATATCGCATTCAAGCATTTAGTACCCGTGATGATAGTAAAGGGCCAATGCAAGTAGTGTCTGGTGGGTATGGTCACGAGCGGGTTCATTTTGTTGCCCCGAGTGCGAATAGGTTGCCAGATGAGTTAGACAAATTTTTATTGTGGTTTAATACTTCGTCAAATGAGCAAGACGATATAGATTTGGTCATAAAAGCAGGTATTGCTCATTTATGGTTTGTGACTTTGCATCCATTTGATGATGGAAATGGACGACTAACACGAGCAATCACAGAACGAATGCTAGCGCAAAGCGATAAAAGTGCCCAGCGCTTTTATAGTATGTCAGCGCAGATTCTTAAACAGCGCAATGAATACTACAAAATACTGGAGCGCACGCAAAAAGGCGATACTGATATCACTTATTGGTTGGTGTGGTTTTTACAAACGTTAGAGCAATCACTTGTTGCGGCTCAAGAAACCACAGATAAAATTATCAGTAAATCAGGTTTTTGGCAGACGCATCGACAGCATGCTTTGAACACCAGACAAGTCACTATGCTCAATATTTTGCTAACGGACTTTTATGGCAAACTAACTACGAAGAAATGGTCAGTGATGACTAAGTGCTCTATAGACACAGCACTGCGTGATATTAATAATTTAGTAGGGAAGGGGGTGCTGAAAAAGTCTGAGGCTTCTGGGCGTAGTAAGGGTAAGGGTAAGAGTACTACCAACAGCCGTGATGACCAAAAATGCGCTGATGACCTAGTCAATCGTAACTTTAATGCCCATCGCCCTAATCAGCTTTGGGTTGCGGACTTCACTTACATTAAGACAATGAATGGTTGGGTGTATACCGCTTTTATTATTGATGTGTTTGCTCGCGCTATCGTCGGCTGGAAAGTATCCAATCGTATGAATACCGATGTGGTGATGGCGGCATTAAACCAAGCAATAGCTGATAGGAATAAGCCTAAAGATGTCATTCATCACAGTGATCGAGGGGTTCAGTACTTATCTATGCGCTACACAGATAAGATGAAAGACTGCGGCGTGATTGCTTCTGTTGGTACAGCAGGCGATTCATACGACAATGCACTAGCTGAAACGGTCAATGGGCTTTATAAGGCTGAAATAATTCATTACTTAAAGCAGAACTGGACTGGTGTTAATGATGTGGAACTGGCAACCTTTGAATGGGTAGACTGGTTCAATAAAACTCGTAATGATTAATTATTTGAGTTAATATAAATTGTTAGATAGATTTTTCTAAATAGATAAATTAATTGAACTAATTTTTGCACAACACATAGCTAGAATAGTAGGAAGCTCAGCTAGCTTAAGCGTAGTAAAATCTCCATGTTTGAACCAGTTATCTAGAATAACTCCTTTTAATCTATTCATTTGAAGGTCAGCAAAAATAAGTAACCGTTGATCGTAATTGAGTTAAGAAAAATGATAGAAGCTGAAAAAAGTACACATAAAAGTATACTGTTTGCCATAAGAGAAGCAGCCGCTTTATACCTATTCGATAGAAACCGTGAAAAAGACATCCCTAAAATTGCAGCGGTCTTTTTATCTTTGGACGATTATCAAGGTGAAAGAGTGCCTACAGCAGAGGTCATTAAGGAAGTTCAAGCCTTATCTGATGCATTACAAGATAATTATTTAGGCTTAAATTTAAATATGCTGGTAAATATTGAATCTTTGCCTTTTTATAAAGCCATTAGTGAATGTGTAAGACCTTTTTCCAATACCAATAATGAATTGCCTTTCTTATTAGTTAGCCGAATCGTATTTCATTTTTTCTTTATGATTACACAGTCTGTCAATCTTAAACTCATTGCAGAAAGAGGCTTGGTTCGATTTGACTTTATATCCAGTGCACCAGAAATTATGAATAAAAATCAAATTGATGGTGCTATGGTATTATTTTATAGAATCGTAGAGGATTTTTGCCCTGGTGTATTAAAAAGAGTAACTGTTGCACATCGGAAGACATCCTACGAATTAGAATACTATCAATCTATCTTTGGTGTGCCTGTTGAGCTTACTAGTACAACGAGTTTAATATATGACCTAAAGTGTAGAGAGCACTATAAAAATGCCATGGGCTTATTGATAAACTCTGAAGAAGAGCTTGGTAGAAGGTTTTTTATTAACCCTCTATTTAACATGCTATCCACACAGTTTTCTGGGCTTAGTTACAGACACCGCTGTGAGATTATCATTGATACAGTGATGGGTGTAAGCCCACCAACTCGTACTCATGTAGCAACTTCAATGAATCTGAGTGTGAGTACTCTACAAAGGAGGCTTAGTGAAGAGGGTACTTCATTCCAAGAGATTTTAGAGGACATTAGAAAGCGACTAGCCAAATTGTATTTGATAGAAAAAAAATTATCAACAACGGATGTTGCACATTTACTAGGCTACAAATCTCATAGTCAGTTTTTCAAAGCTTTCAAAATTTGGTTCGGTATGACACCGAAAACCTATCAAAATCTTACTATTCATGTAGAGCGATAATTTAAATTGGCTACTTATATAGGTAGTATCTTCATATCAAGGCCGGCTTGGTTTACTAAAATTGAAGCATAGCTCAAACCATTAAAAAAGCCACTTAAAGCTAAGTGGCTTTTTTAATGGTTTGAGCTATGCTAAAAAGGTCTACTTGCATCATAAATGAAAAGTATGATTCACATGAGCTCCATTATCATATTTGATGATTTCAAGTTTCTCGGTTGTTATGTTGCATTTTGGGTCAGTATTATGTTGCCGTGTTCGCTTAAGAGTTAATTTATGTTTACAAAATATTCAGTAATAGTATCTTCTATATACTGCCAAGAAATTTTCAAGTGATTTATACAAGTCATTACGACTGAGTTTGATAAGTGGTCGGAAACAAGGTATGAGCGGTTACAGAAAGTTACTGAAATCATGTAATATAATTATAGTAAAGATACGATAAAGACATGACTAGAGTGAAGCTTATAAGATTTCATAAAAAATTATTAAAACTTTGATTTACATCATCTCTAATTAAAAAATATCAACCACTAAATAATGCTAGAAGTCAGGATAATACTATGAAGAAAGTAGTTAAGAGAAATATTATTGCTATGATTGTCCCAATCACCTTATTCAGTATGTCTTCTTGTATTACCGTTAGTGGTGTCCAAAACGAAGGAGACACACGTCGTGTCGATGGTGTTGTGTGGAACAATCAAGTCAAAGCCGATATCAACGAAGTGTTAGAAAAAGAAGTCGCTAAAGACAAAACTCGGTTGGTATTCATTCGAAGTAATGATGATTATTCTGAACAAACAAGTGCTAATGTTTCTGTCAATAATAGATTCCAAGTCAGTTTACATGCAGACAACTATACCGTTGTTAACTCATGTGTTGGTATGAACCAGCTAAGTGCTCATGCAACAGGTTTTAAAAATAATAATTTATTAGCAGATAAACAAGACTATGAGCTAACAGGTGGTCAAACTTATTTTTTTCATATTAGTATGAATAAAGAAGGACAAAGTACCTTAAAGCAAATTACCTCTGAAAGTGCATTATCATTCCTAGCTAATAAGCGTTATCAAAATCATCAAGTCAGTCGAGTTATTCCAAACTGTGCACTACCTATCGTATCTGAAGAACTCAAAATTGTACCTCCAGTTATTGTAGAAACGCAACCGCCAGTTTTAACCGAAAAGATTGTTATTGATCTCGAAGTATTATTCGAAACCGATAAAGCTATCGTGCGTCCAGAATATTACTCAAAAATCATTGAAGTAGCAGAATTTATGAAAAAGTACCCCAACACAGTTGTGGTTATAGAAGGTCATACCGATAATCGCGGTAAAGATGCTTATAATCAGGCCCTATCCCAACGCCGAGTAAACGCAGTAAAAGAGGTGTTAATTACTCAATTCGGTATGGCAGTTGAGCGCTTAAATGCAGTTGGCTATGGGGAGTCGCAGCCGAGAGCAAGCAATGATACTGTAGAAGGTCGCCAGCTCAATCGTCGAGTTGTTGCCGTAGTTGAAGAGCGCGTACATAAATAACTAATAATGCTATCTGCGGGCAAATAAAGCTGCCTAATATGAATATATGCCAATCTGTATTATTTGACTTGAAAAAATAGAAGGTAAGAAAATGAATACGATTACAGTGAAAACCAATGATGCGACTAAGACCATAGATCAAGTACAAGTAGTGACTAAGAATGGAAAGCCTACAATTATCACAGCTATGGATAAAGTGAATTACGAGTTTCATGATACTGCTATAGGCCGTGCACCAAACCACATTATCACTAAACGTTTGAAAAATGATTTACACGTCTCATTTGAAGAAGACGGTAAAGAGAGTGACCTTATTATAGAAGGTTTCTACGATAGTGCAGATAGTGCGCTGCTTGGAATTTCTGAAGATGGAGAGTATTATTATTATATACCAGATACTGGCGAAACCTATGACTATGTAACGCAGCTAGAAGAAGGTGCGGTTGAAGGGCAGGCTTTGGGTGGCCAAGAGTATGCTGCTGCTATACCTTGGTGGATGCCTGCTGCTGCTGGTCTAGGACTGATAGGTATAGTAGCCGGTAGCAGTAGTAATAGCTCGTCAACCACTCCTCCTGTTAATGAGGCACCAGTAGCTGAAAACGATACAGTCAAAGGTGAAACAGGTCAGCCTGTTATCATCGACGTAGTAGCGAATGACAGCGATCCTGAAAACGACTTAGACCCAACGACAGTCAAGCTAATCGACCCTGTAACAGGTAATGAAGTCACCAATGTAGTGGTAGATGGCGAAGGTACTTGGTCAGTTGATGGCAGTACAGGCAAAGTGACCTTTACACCAGAAGCAGGCTTTACAGCGGATCCAACGCCAGTGGACTATGTGGTGTCTGATAAAACAGGTGAGAAATCTAACCAAGCGACGATCACCGTTGATTATCCACAAAATCCGCCAGTAGCTGAAAACGATACAGTCAAAAGTGAAACAGGTCAGCCTGTTATCATCGACGTAGTAGCGAATGACAGCGATCCTGAAAACGACTTAGACCCAACGACAGTCAAGCTAATCGACCCTGTAACAGGTAATGAAGTCACCAATGTAGTGGTAGATGGCGAAGGTACTTGGTCCGTTGATGGTAGTACAGGCAAAGTGACCTTTACGCCAGAAGCAGGCTTTACAGCGGATCCAACGCCAGTGGACTATGTGGTGTCTGATAAAACAGGTGAGAAATCTAACCAAGCGACGATCACCGTTGATTATCCACAAAATCCGCCAGTAGCTGAAAACGATACAGTCAAAAGTGAAACAGGTCAGCCTGTTATCATCGACGTAGTAGCGAATGACAGCGATCCTGAAAACGACTTAGACCCAACGACAGTCAAGCTAATCGACCCTGTAACAGGTAATGAAGTCACCAATGTAGTGGTAGATGGCGAAGGTACTTGGTCCGTTGATGGCAATACAGGCAAAGTGACCTTTACGCCAGAGTCAGGCTTTACAGCGGATCCAACACCAGTAGACTATGTGGTGTCTGATAAAACGGGTGAGAAATCTAACCAAGCGACTATTACCGTTGACTATCCAGGAATAGTAAGCATTAGTGGTACCACAAGCTTGAATGAAACCGCGGCTGATGGCAGTGCCAATGAAGCGACCTATACGGTCAGCATCAGCAACCCAAGCACTGAAGATACGGTCGTGACTATCACGATTAGTGATGGCAGCACCGAGGGGTCGGCTGACTATACCGCGCCTGTCACCCAAGATGTGACGATTCCAGCGGGTCAAACCTCCGTTGACATCACTGTACCGATTGTGGATGACAACCTATTTGAAGGCCCAGAGGACTTTGACGTCACCGTTACTGATGTTACCTCAGGTACCGCCACGATTGGTCCTGACAACAGCGTCAATACCACTATTTATGACGATGGCACCACTGATGGCAACACGCCTGTTGATCCTAACGATCCAACAGTGGGTGATGACAAACCTGTGGTTGGCATTATTGCGACCAAACCACAAGCCGTTGAAGGCGAGGCGGGTAACAACGCCTTAGAATTCACCGTCTCTCAGAACAACCAAAGTAACTTTGACACCACCGTTGACGTTAAACTAAATAGCGGTGCTAGCGACATTGATGCCGCTGACATCGACAGCATTGTTTATACAGATGCGACGGGCACTGAGATCACCTTAACGACCCAAGCTGAGATTCAAGACTTCCTAGACAATGGCGTCAGCGTCAAGATAGAAGCGGGCAGTACCGAAGCCCCAGTCATCACCATCAACGTCGCTGATGATGCCATCTATGAAAAGTCAGAAGACCTAGTACTGGATATCAGTAATCCAAGCAATGCGGCTATTGGACCGAATGGTAGTGCCACGGGTACCATCTTCGATGAAGACCAAGTTGACAATGACGTCGATAACCCGAACAACCCAGATGATCCTGCTGATCCGGTTGATGGCGACAAACCTGTGGTTGGCATTATTGCGACCAAACCACAAGCCGTTGAAGGCGAGGCGGGTAACAACGCCTTAGAATTCACCGTCTCTCAGAACAACCAAAGTAACTTTGACACCACCGTTGACGTTAAACTAAATAGCGGTGCTAGCGACATTGATGCCGCTGACATCGACAGCATTGTTTATACAGATGCGACGGGTACTGAGATCACCTTAACGACCCAAGCTGAGATTCAAGACTTCCTAGACAATGGCGTCAGCGTCAAGATAGAAGCGGGCAGTACCGAAGCCCCAGTCATCACCATCAACGTCGCTGATGATGCCATCTATGAAAAGTCAGAAGACCTAGTACTGGATATCAGTAATCCAAGCAATGCGGCTATTGGACCGAATGGTAGTGCCACGGGTACCATCTTCGATGAAGACCAAGTTGACAATGACGTCGATAACCCGAACAACCCAGATGATCCTGATCCGGTTGATGGCGACAAACCTGTGGTTGGCATTATTGCGACCAAACCACAAGCCGTTGAAGGCGAGGCGGGTAACAACGCCTTAGAATTCACCGTCTCTCAGAACAACCAAAGTAACTTTGACACCACCGTTGACGTTAAACTAAATAGCGGTGCTAGCGACATTGATGCCGCTGACATCGACAGCATTGTTTATACAGATGCGACGGGCACTGAGATCACCTTAACGACCCAAGCTGAGATTCAAGACTTCCTAGACAATGGCGTCAGCGTCAAGATAGAAGCGGGCAGTACCGAAGCCCCAGTCATCACCATCAACGTCGCTGATGATGCCATCTATGAAAAGTCAGAAGACCTAGTACTGGATATCAGTAATCCAAGCAATGCGGCTATTGGACCGAATGGTAGTGCCACGGGTACCATCTTCGATGAAGACCAAGTTGACAATGACGTCGATAACCCGAACAACCCAGATGATCCTGCTGATCCGGTTGATGGCGACAAACCTGTGGTTGGCATTATTGCGACCAAACCACAAGCCGTTGAAGGCGAGGCGGGTAACAACGCCTTAGAATTCACCGTCTCTCAGAACAACCAAAGTAACTTTGACACCACCGTTGACGTTAAACTAAATAGCGGTGCTAGCGACATTGATGCCGCTGACATCGACAGCATTGTTTATACAGATGCGACGGGCACTGAGATCACCTTAACGACCCAAGCTGAGATTCAAGACTTCCTAGACAATGGCGTCAGCGTCAAGATAGAAGCGGGCAGTACCGAAGCCCCAGTCATCACCATCAACGTCGCTGATGATGCCATCTATGAAAAGTCAGAAGACCTAGTACTGGATATCAGTAATCCAAGCAATGCGGCTATTGGACCGAATGGTAGTGCCACGGGTACCATCTTCGATGAAGACCAAGTTGACAATGACGTCGATAACCCGAACAACCCAGACGATCCTGCTGATCCGGTTGATGGCGACAAACCTGTGGTTGGCATTATTGCGACCAAACCACAAGCCGTTGAAGGCGAGGCGGGTAACAACGCCTTAGAATTCACCGTCTCTCAGAACAACCAAAGTAACTTTGACACCACCGTTGACGTTAAACTAAATAGCGGTGCTAGCGACATTGATGCCGCTGACATCGACAGCATTGTTTATACAGATGCGACGGGTACTGAGATCACCTTAACGACCCAAGCTGAGATTCAAGACTTCCTAGACAATGGCGTCAGCGTCAAGATAGAAGCGGGCAGTACCGAAGCCCCAGTCATCACCATCAACGTCGCTGATGATGCCATCTATGAAAAGTCAGAAGACCTAGTACTGGATATCAGTAATCCAAGCAATGCGGCTATTGGACCGAATGGTAGTGCCACGGGTACCATCTTCGATGAAGACCAAGTTGACAATGACGTCGATAACCCGAACAACCCAGACGATCCTGCCGATCCGGTTGATGGCGACAAACCTGTGGTTGGCATTATTGCGACCAAACCACAAGCCGTTGAAGGCGAGGCGGGTAACAACGCCTTAGAATTCACCGTCTCTCAGAACAACCAAAGTAACTTTGACACCACCGTTGACGTTAAACTAAATAGCGGTGCTAGCGACATTGATGCCGCTGACATCGACAGCATTGTTTATACAGATGCGACGGGCACTGAGATCACCTTAACGACCCAAGCTGAGATTCAAGACTTCCTAGACAATGGCGTCAGCGTCAAGATAGAAGCGGGCAGTACCGAAGCCCCAGTCATCACCATCAACGTCGCTGATGATGCCATCTATGAAAAGTCAGAAGACCTAGTACTGGATATCAGTAATCCAAGCAATGCGGCTATTGGACCGAATGGTAGTGCCACGGGTACCATCTTCGATGAAGACCAAGTTGACAATGACGTCGATAACCCGAACAACCCAGACGATCCTGCTGATCCGGTTGATGGCGACAAACCTGTGGTTGGCATTATTGCGACCAAACCACAAGCCGTTGAAGGCGAGGCGGGTAACAACGCCTTAGAATTCACCGTCTCTCAGAACAACCAAAGTAACTTTGACACCACCGTTGACGTTAAACTAAATAGCGGTGCTAGCGACATTGATGCCGCTGACATCGACAGCATTGTTTATACAGATGCGACGGGTACTGAGATCACCTTAACGACCCAAGCTGAGATTCAAGACTTCCTAGACAATGGCGTCAGCGTCAAGATAGAAGCGGGCAGTACCGAAGCCCCAGTCATCACCATCAACGTCGCTGATGATGCCATCTATGAAAAGTCAGAAGACCTAGTACTGGATATCAGTAATCCAAGCAATGCGGCTATTGGACCGAATGGTAGTGCCACGGGTACCATCTTCGATGAAGACCAAGTTGACAATGACGTCGATAACCCGAACAACCCAGATGATCCTGCCGATCCGGTTGATGGCGACAAACCTGTGGTTGGCATTATTGCGACCAAACCACAAGCCGTTGAAGGCGAGGCGGGTAACAACGCCTTAGAATTCACCGTCTCTCAGAACAACCAAAGTAACTTTGACACCACCGTTGACGTTAAACTAAATAGCGGTGCTAGCGACATTGATGCCGCTGACATCGACAGCATTGTTTATACAGATGCGACGGGTACTGAGATCACCTTAACGACCCAAGCTGAGATTCAAGACTTCCTAGACAATGGCGTCAGCGTCAAGATAGAAGCGGGCAGTACCGAAGCCCCAGTCATCACCATCAACGTCGCTGATGATGCCATCTATGAAAAGTCAGAAGACCTAGTACTGGATATCAGTAATCCAAGCAATGCGGCTATTGGACCGAATGGTAGTGCCACGGGTACCATCTTCGATGAAGACCAAGTTGACAATGACGTCGATAACCCGAACAACCCAGATGATCCTGCTGATCCGGTTGATGGCGACAAACCTGTGGTTGGCATTATTGCGACCAAACCACAAGCCGTTGAAGGCGAGGCGGGTAACAACGCCTTAGAATTCACCGTCTCTCAGAACAACCAAAGTAACTTTGACACCACCGTTGACGTTAAACTAAATAGCGGTGCTAGCGACATTGATGCCGCTGACATCGACAGCATTGTTTATACAGATGCGACGGGCACTGAGATCACCTTAACGACCCAAGCTGAGATTCAAGACTTCCTAGACAATGGCGTCAGCGTCAAGATAGAAGCGGGCAGTACCGAAGCCCCAGTCATCACCATCAACGTCGCTGATGATGCCATCTATGAAAAGTCAGAAGACCTAGTACTGGATATCAGTAATCCAAGCAATGCGGCTATTGGACCGAATGGTAGTGCCACGGGTACCATCTTCGATGAAGACCAAGTTGACAATGACGTCGATAACCCGAACAACCCAGATGATCCTGCCGATCCGGTTGATGGCGACAAACCTGTGGTTGGCATTATTGCGACCAAACCACAAGCCGTTGAAGGCGAGGCGGGTAACAACGCCTTAGAATTCACCGTCTCTCAGAACAACCAAAGTAACTTTGACACCACCGTTGACGTTAAACTAAATAGCGGTGCTAGCGACATTGATGCCGCTGACATCGACAGCATTGTTTATACAGATGCGACGGGTACTGAGATCACCTTAACGACCCAAGCTGAGATTCAAGACTTCCTAGACAATGGCGTCAGCGTCAAGATAGAAGCGGGCAGTACCGAAGCCCCAGTCATCACCATCAACGTCGCTGATGATGTCAGCGGCATCAATGTCGCTGATGATGCCATCTATGAAAAGTCAGAAGACCTAGTACTGGATATCAGTAATCCAAGCAATGCGGCTATTGGACCGAATGGTAGTGCCACGGGTACCATCTTCGATGAAGACCAAGTTGACAATGACGTCGATAACCCGAACAACCCAGATGATCCTGCTGATCCGGTTGATGGCGACAAACCTGTGGTTGGCATTATTGCGACCAAACCACAAGCCGTTGAAGGCGAGGCGGGTAACAACGCCTTAGAATTCACCGTCTCTCAGAACAACCAAAGTAACTTTGACACCACCGTTGACGTTAAACTAAATAGCGGTGCTAGCGACATTGATGCCGCTGACATCGACAGCATTGTTTATACAGATGCGACGGGCACTGAGATCACCTTAACGACCCAAGCTGAGATTCAAGACTTCCTAGACAATGGCGTCAGCGTCAAGATAGAAGCGGGCAGTACCGAAGCCCCAGTCATCACCATCAACGTCGCTGATGATGCCATCTATGAAAAGTCAGAAGACCTAGTACTGGATATCAGTAATCCAAGCAATGCGGCTATTGGACCGAATGGTAGTGCCACGGGTACCATCTTCGATGAAGACCAAGTTGACAATGACGTCGATAACCCGAACAACCCAGATGATCCTGCTGATCCGGTTGATGGCGACAAACCTGTGGTTGGCATTATTGCGACCAAACCACAAGCCGTTGAAGGCAACACCACCGTTGACGTTAAACTAAATAGCGGTGCTAGCGACATTGATGCCGCTGACATCGACAGCATTGTTTATACAGATGCGACGGGTACTGAGATGACCCATGAGATTCAAGACTTCCTAGACAATGGCGTCAGCGTCAAGATAGAAGCGGGCAGTACCGAAGCCCCAGTCATCACCATCAACGTCGCTGATGATGCCATCTATGAAAAGTCAGAAGACCTAGTACTGGATATCAGTAATCCAAGCAATGCGGCTATTGACCGAATGGTAGTGCCACGGGTACCATCTTCGATGAAGACCAAGTTGACAATGACGTCGATAACCCGAACAACCCAGATGATCGTGGTTGGCATTATTGCGACCAAACCACAAGCCGTTGAAGGCGAGGCGGGTAACAACGCCTTAGAATTCACCGTCTCTCAGAACAACCAAAGTAACTTTGACACCACCGTTGACGTTAAACTAAATAGCGGTGCTAGCGACATTGATGCCGCTGACATCGACAGCATTGTTTATACAGATGCGACGGGCACTGAGATCACCTTAACGACCCAAGCTGAGATTCAAGACTTCCTAGACAATGGCGTCAGCGTCAAGATAGAAGCGGGCAGTACCGAAGCCCCAGTCATCACCATCAACGTCGCTGATGATGCCATCTATGAAAAGTCAGAAGACCTAGTACTGGATATCAGTAATCCAAGCAATGCGGCTATTGGACCGAATGGTAGTGCCACGGTACCATCTTCGATGAAGACCAAGTTGACAATGACGTCGATAACCCGAACAACCCAGATGATCCTGCCATCCGGTTGATGGCGACAAACCTGTGGTTGGCATTATTGCGACCAAACCACAAGCCGTTGAAGGCGAGGCGGGTAACAACGCCTTAGAATTCACCGTCTCTCAGAACAACCAAAGTAACTTTGACACCACCGTTGACGTTAAACTAAATAGCGGTGCTAGCGACATTGATGCCGCTGACATCGACAGCATTGTTTATACAGATGCGACGGGCACTGAGATCATTAACGACCCAAGCTGAGATTCAAGACTTCCTAGACAATGGCGTCAGCGTCAAGATAGAAGCGGGCAGTACCGAAGCCCCAGTCATCACCATCAACGTCGCTGATGATGCCATCTATGAAAAGTCAGAAGACCTAGTACTGGATATCAGTAATCCAAGCAATGCGGCTATTGGACCGAATGGTAGTGCCACGGGTACCATCTTCGATGAAGACCAAGTTGACAATGACGTCGATAACCCGAACAACCCAGATGATCCTGCCGATCCGGTTGATGGCGACAAACCTGTGGTTGGCATTATTGCGACCAAACCACAAGCCGTTGAAGGCGAGGCGGGTAACAACGCCTTAGAATTCACCGTCTCTCAGAACAACCAAAGTAACTTTGACACCACCGTTGACGTTAAACTAAATAGCGGTGCTAGCGACATTGATGCCGCTGACATCGACAGCATTGTTTATACAGATGCGACGGGTACTGAGATCACCTTAACGACCCAAGCTGAGATTCAAGACTTCCTAGACAATGGCGTCAGCGTCAAGATAGAAGCGGGCAGTACCGAAGCCCCAGTCATCACCATCAACGTCGCTGATGATGCCATCTATGAAAAGTCAGAAGACCTAGTACTGGATATCAGTAATCCAAGCAATGCGGCTATTGGACCGAATGGTAGTGCCACGGGTACCATCTTCGATGAAGACCAAGTTGACAATGACGTCGATAACCCGAACAACCCAGATGATCCCTGATCCGGTTGATGGCGACAAACCTGTGGTTGGCATTATTGCGACCAAACCACAAGCCGTTGAAGGCGAGGCGGGTAACAACGCCTTAGAATTCACCGTCTCTCAGAACAACCAAAGTAACTTTGACACCACCGTTGACGTTAAACTAAATAGCGGTGCTAGCGACATTGATGCCGCTGACATCGACAGCATTGTTTATACAGATGCGACGGGCACTGAGATCACCTTAACGACCCAAGCTGAGATTCAAGACTTCCTAGACAATGGCGTCAGCGTCAAGATAGAAGCGGGCAGTACCGAAGCCCCAGTCATCACCATCAACGTCGCTGATGATGCCATCTATGAAAAGTCAGAAGACCTAGTACTGGATATCAGTAATCCAAGCAATGCGGCTATTGGACCGAATGGTAGTGCCACGGGTACCATCGAAGACAACGATACGGCACCAACCATTAACATCGTCGATGAAGACGCAGCATTAACACCTGCTGACAACAGCGTCATCGAAGGTACGGGTAACACAATAACTGGCACCATTAATATCACCAACCCACAAAGCGTCACCGATCTAACTGTTGGCGGTCTAGACGTTACTAATGCTTCCAATACATCGGTCACTATTAATACTAGTTTAGGTGAGCTGGTAATCACTGGTTATGATGCAGCAACAGGTATTCTCACCTACAAATATATCGAAAATGGTAATCCAGAGGATCACAGTAGTGGTTCAGTGATTGACCATTTCAATGTTGAATTAACCAACACAATTGGCGGTACCATCAATGATATCTTAGATATTCAAATTATCGACACCGTACCGACTGCCAAGCCTGATGCCAACAGCATCACTGAAGATGTAGGTGCTGTATCAAACGAAATAACAGCATCAGGTAACGTAATAACGGGTACTGCGCCTGACCAAGCAGATGATTTAGGAGCAGATGCAACTACGGTAACAGCAGTAAAAGTAGTGGGTGGTACAGATGGAACCGTTGATGGTAGCACTACAGGTAATTATGGCGAACTCACCCTAAACGCTGATGGTAGCTACAGCTATAAAGTTGATAATGATAATGTGCAGTACCTGAGTAAAGGTCAAGAGCTCACCGAAACCTTTACCTATACCATCACTGACGCTGATGCTGATGGTGATAGCAGCAGTGCAACCTTAACTATCACCATAACTGGAACTAACGATAGTCCAGTGATTACTAACGCTGTCTCTGGAGCTACTAATGATGTGATTGGTTCAGAAGCTTTCGATGAGCCAACCCCAGGTGAGGAAGTAACAAAGACTGGAACTGTAACCTTTGAAGATATTGACCTTAATGATAAAGTAAAACTTGAACACGTAATTGATTTTACTACTGTTACAGTCAATGGTGCTAGCGGCTACACGCTTACCGATGATCAAAAGGAAGCATTAAAGAAATTATTTTCTGTAGATGACGCTCTCAATGCTGTCGATGCAGCAGGTAACAGCGCCGACTGGACATTTAACGCACCAAAAAATGCGCTTGATTTTATCCCTGCTGGCGAAACCATCACTATTCGTTATGCCGTACAGGTTTCAGACAATGCAGATGTTGATAGCGCAGGCAACGGTAATGAGCTTAGTAATAGTGAAATCCGTTATGTAGAAGTAACCATTACTGGTACAGACAATGAGTTTGTACTGGTCGGTGATGAAGTATTCACCCCTGAAGATACTGACGTAATGGGTAATATTTTTGATAACGATACCGATGACGCTGATGATGGTGAAGCGCTTACTGTTGACAGTTATACTTTTATTGCTAATGGTACAACCATTATCAAAAATGCGGGTGACAGTGTCGATATCTTAGTTGATGGTACAAATTCTATTGGCAATATCACTATCAATAGTGATGGCAGCTATACTTTTGTGCCTGCTGACAATTATAGTGGCCAAGTACCAGACATTACTATTAACGTCTCGAATGGTCCTAATGCGACTACCCTACAGACTGGCACTGAAACTCTAACCATCACAGTCAATCCAGTATCAGATAAACCTGGATTAGGGAGTGTTTCAGTCGTGACCAAAGAAGACACCACCGTTTTACTAGGTCTAAAAGTACCTACGATTACTGATAAGACTGATCTTGATACGAGCAGTGATGATGATACGCCAGAGCGTCTTGGCTATATCACTCTATCCGGTATCCCTGAAGGTGCAGTGCTGAAAGATGGTTCAGGTAATATCCTTACTCCAAATGCAGACGGTAACATCGTTATTCAGTTAAACGATACAGGTGACTTAATCGATGACGGTACACATACGGTCAGTATGAGTAGTGCTGAATTCGAAGGAATAACCCTAACGCCACCTGCAGATGATGCTACCAACATCTCATTTGAGATGTCAGTCACGGAGTATGAAGTTGATAGCAGTGGCAATATTGCACAGGTGGATGGTGACAATGTGGCTGGAGCAACTACTACAGTCACTATCGACATTGATGTCCAAGCGACAACAGATGGTAATGACAACCAAGGTGACGACGACGCCAGTAAGTTTGGTATTGATGAAAATTATGTGATTACGCCTGAAGATGGTATTACATCGATTACTGGTAATAATGTAATCGCTAATGTTGCTGAAGGCAGTACCGTTTCCTTGCCAATCTCCACCGCCTTCGGTGATTTGGTCTATAGTAATGACAGTAACAGAGAAACCTATGGTTTTGTTATTGAGGGTCTGGCTCCAGGTACTGTAATCGAGTTTACCCCAGCTGGTGGTGGTGCAGTACAAGAGTTTACTGCCAATAGTAGCGGTCAAGTATTGATCGGCATTGATTCGGCTACACCTACTGAAACCACCTTGCTAGTTGATGGCGGATCAACGCCGCAGATTAGTATCAAAACGAATGATCATAATTCTCTTGATATGAATAACATTAAAGTATCTTTATATACTCAGGATCATGATTCTGATTCAAGTGGTGTGATTGTACCTGAGCTGATAGATACAGTTGAAGTAGACTTAACCGTCACTCCAGTTGCTGGTCAAGTGACTGCTAATGACGCTAGCACTAAAGAGGACACTGCTGTCACCCTTGATAAGTTTGGCTTTAAAGTGCTGGATGATAAGAATGGCGCTGGTGCAGAAATCATCACCGAGATTAGTTTTGAATTACCAGCGGGTTGGAGGTTTGAAGATACTACTGGTGTTGCAATCATAACTGGCAGTACCATAACCATTAATATGACTGATCCATCAGCGGATCTAAGTCAAATGACAGTCATTCCACCACCTCATTCATCTAAAGATGCTGATATTACCTTTACAGTGACCAGCCAAGACACTGATGACGATGGTGGTAACACCGTTACAGGTACAGCAGAATTAACCCAAAAAGTAACAGTTACTCCAGTTGCTGAAAAAGTTGGTACAGATACTGACGGTGACTTAACAGATGATTTAACCATTAATCCAGATAAAAATTACACGACCAAAGCAAAAGAAGATACTCCTTTTGATCTTAATAGTGATAGTTTTAACCTAAAAGGTTTTTGGAGCAACCAAGACACTTCTGAAGATACTTACGCCCATATGACCTTTGGTAATAAGAATGGTAGTGACTTTAGTTCAGTTGAGGGGGCGGTGTTTACTTATAATGATGGCAATGGTCTAGTTAGAATGACTGATAATGGTAATGGCGTCGATATTCCTATGGAATACCTAGATACCGTCACCGTAACCCCACCGCAAGACTATAGCGACTACAACCTTGCCAGTGGTGCTGAGACAGCAGTCAAGGTCGAAGCAAAGACCCAAGACTTTGATGAAAATACTAACGCTATGGTTGAAGCCACTAGCGGTGAGAGCTACCTGACCTTTGAGGTGACAGGCATAGCCGACCCAGCCACCTTAGCCGTTGATCCTGCCGAAGGGGTCGAAGATCAGGCGATAACCGGTGGTAATAATCGTGATACTGCTGCGGACATGACAACTGATGTCACTCCTACCGACGGCATTGCACTCAATATCCGCCCAAGCTCGCGTGATAACGACGGGTCTGAGACTTATGATGTGACCATCTCAGAGATACCAGCAGATGGGCAGCTTTATTACACCAATAAAGACGGTGATACACTCTTGCTTGATACTACTGGTGGTACGGTAGTGATTGAAGATTACAATAATAGCGTAACTGGGTTGTACTTTGTGCCTGCCGAGAACTTCAGCGGTACGGTAAATCTAAAAGTACAGGCAGTAAGTCAAGAGGGTGGAACTACCGGTGCTGCAAGTCCTATGCTCAACCTACCTGTTAAGGTCATTGGCAAGGCAGATCTGATAATAAATGACAAATTAGCAACCGACACAGCTCTTATCAATGGTAAGGACTATACTTATGTCACTGACGAGGCAACGCTAGATAGTACGGGCAACCATCAGATTGCCTTATTCAGCCTATTTGCTACTGTTGCGGATATCGAGGCATATGATGGTGATAGCCCAGCTGTTGAGCAGATAGTGTATCGAGTTGAAAACTTACCTACTGGTTTCAACTTAACTGGTGCAGGGGTTACCTTCTTAGGTGGCAGTGGTTCTGATCGAGTATGGTCAGTGACCCTAGAGGCGCTACAGAATAATACTGCACAATTAAAAACACCAGATAACTTCGCTGGTGAAATTAACTTTACGATTACGGGTACCACTACAGAGACAGCATCTGGTGACAGTGTGACTCATGATGGTAAAGACGTTTCTATTCTAGTGACCCCTGATGCTGCTGATGGCAATATGAATGATCCTCAAGTTGTTGCTACTGAAGATCTATGGGCGACCATGGACTTTGAATCGGCCTTTACAACGACAGATAAGGGTGACTCAGCGACAGGAACAGAATCACTTGAGAGTATCACGCTATCAGTAACTGATCTAATGGCTAAAGACGTCATTTTACGTGTCGACGGTATTGAAGTGGACTTAACAACTAATCCACCACCAATTTTGAAATTTACGCCCGATCAAACAATCGAAATTATGTACGATGACGATAAACGCCATAGCGATGATGATGTCAGTATAGAATTTGACTACACTTATACTGACACCACTGAACTGACTGATGGTTCAGAGATTAGCACTTCTAACACAGGCAGTGCAGTGGTAGATGTGACCTTCCAAGCGGTCACTGATGCACCAAGCATGACCTTTGATATGACAGATGGCACTATTAATAATAGCGGTACGGATAATACTGCTTCTGTCACCGTATCACTATCGTCACCTGACCAAGATGGCTCAGAGAGCTTTACTCGCCTAGAAGTTACTGATGTTCCAGAGGGTCTGAATGTAGTGGGTGGTATCTTATCAGATGGTATCTGGTACGTTGATGTGCCCAATAACCCAGTCATCACTACTATGGCGCCGACTTATGAGTTAGTGCTTGAGCGTAATGACAGCACGGTCAATATACCTAAAGGTTCTTTCAATATTAAAGTGACGGGTATTACGCAGGATATTAATGGTCAAGGTAGTAACGGTAGCGAAGCGCGTGTAGAGGGGAACTTTGAGATTACCTTAGACAGAACGGGCGGGGGTGATGCGCCTGTCAAGCCTGACTTAATAGATAGCTTTACTAGTAAGGTAGAAATACCAGCACAGTTAGAGGATATTGGTTTCACTCTTGGCGATATATTAGATGCGACTCTGAACCCTGCGACCGCTGATACTGTCGACTCCTATACTTTCTCATTGACTGATCTGCCAACAGGTACTGTATTAGAGAGTACCAATCCAGCGGTGAGTGTGCAGCAGATTGGTGGTAAATGGATTATTAGCGTGAATGATGCCAGTAATCTTAATCCAGAAGCAGCACTTAATGGAGTGACAGTGACTCCGCCGAAAGACTTTAGTACCAACGTGACAGATGGCACCCAAGATTTTACCTTTAATGCCAACTTTACCGTCTTGGATAAAGATGGTGGCGAGGAAAGGGAGCAGGTCAGTGACGTCAATGTCGAAATCAAGCCAGTTACTGATCCTATGGATGCTGATGGCAAATCAACCACGGTGGCAACGGATGAAGATACTAGCATCGATATCAATATCAACCTAAAAAACAGTGCTGATGGTGATTACGTCCTACTAATCAATGGCAAGCTCTACATTCAAGTAGATGAATCTAGTTTATTGACAGGTACTGGTCCTGCTGGAGTGCTGACTGATGCCAATGGTAATCCCCTAAACGAGGTGGTATTGAATGATAACGAAGTCGGTGATATTCCTGCTGGCACTTACTATGAGCTAGAGGTTGGTACTAACCCTCCTGATAGCGTCACGGTCAAATACACGCCTGCCGAAAACGCCGATGGTAATGCCACTATCACCGTAAAAGCTGCTCACAAAGAAATGACAGATGAGGCAGGATATGACAGTGGTACGCTAACCTATGAGCATGAATATACCGTTGAAGTCTCAGCGCAGCCGGATAATCTAGATATCACTAGTAATAGTGGTGAGTCAATAGCCACAGCTATTGGTGACGAAGATAGCATGATTGCTATCGATTATAAAATCTCCAATATCGATGAAGGTGATATAGCAAGCGCTATTACCTTAGACAATATCCCTAATGGCTATCTAGTTTATTATACTGATACCAATGGTAATACAGTGTTGGCAAGCAATAATGGTAATTCTGGTGGTAATAACTCATGGTCTATCGACACCTCTAAACTGAATAATATTAACAGTGGCGCAGCGAATGAAACGCCTAATATATTCATTATGCCACCTGAAAATAGCAGTGATAAAGTAACAGGGATCGAGATGAAGGTGGTTAATGACAGCGGTATGATCAGTGATCCTCTAGTGATTAATCTCGATGTGACGCCAGTCGCTGATGGGGTAACAGCTAATCCTTCTACTATCCTCGGTAATCAGGGTAAGTGGACCACACTTAATCTAAACGCAGTTATGCAAGACACGGATGGTAGTGAGACCGTTAATATGGTCATCACTGATGATGGCGTTAGCTTGACCGATGATGTCTTACGCTTTAGAGTAAAAAGTACAGGTGAAATGTTGACTGCCGTGTGGGATGATGCTGCTAACAGCTATACTATAGCTGGTATCACCCCTGAGCAAATCAATGATTTACAAATTCAGTCTTCCATACCGCTAAAAGGCGATCTGGACTTCGCTCTTAGTACTACCGATACCGTAGGGACTGTGACGGATACGTCTGGCGTTTATACAGTTAACAATGGTGAATTGCCGTCTATATCTGTCGATATTGCTTTTAGCAAAACCTTTGTAGGTACAGCAGAGAATGATATCGTTGATGCCTCTGGACAGTCTGTAGCTGTGAATTATAAAGGCGGCGCTGGTGATGATATCTTGATTGGAGGTAGCGGTAATGACTTAATCGATGGTGGCACTGGTGTCAATACGCTGAAAGGTGGTGCAGGTAACGATAAAATTGTATTCTCTGTAGATAACGCCTTAATGGATGGTGGTGCTGGTAATGATACGCTCCTCATTAACGTTGCTGATACCAGTATCGACTTTAGCAGCTTTGATGCGACTGTATTTGAGAGTATTGAAACCATCGATATGACTGGTAACGGTGCGCAGACGCTGACCAACCTTAGTACCAGTGATGTGCTAGATATAATCAATGACACGTTGATGACCAATAAAGGCTTGATCATCAACGGTGATAGTGCTGATAGCGTGAGTCTAACTGGTAACGATTGGACGAACAGCGGCACTACCGCTCAAGGGGGCAATAGTTACAATGTCTATAGCTTCTCTGATACCAATGGCACTCATGAGCTATTGATTCAGACCGACATTACGATTTTATAAACGATGACTGAAACTTGAAAATATGGATATAAGGTGCGGCTATCAAAGCGCACCTTATATTATTAATTCCTGCATTAATATGGCATCATTCACCCTAAAAGCTTTAGATAATCAAGGCTTTTAGGGTGAATGATGCAAACTTTTATATATCTGCGTTTGAAGCCTCAACAGCCGAGTTCTTTTTTGAAAGTTAGGGGGTGATGGGAGTAATAGGGTAACCGTACTTAACTGTTGGTTGATTATTAATATTACCACTAGGAAGCTGATGTTGTTGAATTTGAATTTGATTATGCTTTTTGACTTCATTGATCAACTTTGAGAGCTGTTCATTGTCTTTATCGATCTCAGCATCTAGAGCTTCATATTCTTTAGTCTGCTTAAGCGTATACTCAGCACGATTGTTTTGATTGTCAGGTATTGACCCTATAGATGATTCGTCTGTCGGACTCACTACTGATTTTTTTTCTTGTGCTTGGCTTTGAGTGTTATTTACGGGTATTGCTTCCTTAGTGGCTATCTCCACAGCTGTACTTATTGATTTACGTTGAGTATCAGTTGCTACTTTATAAGAGTTGGTTGTATCGTAGTTACTTATCGGTTCAGAAGACTGGGGAGCTTGCGACTTTTTGTTTTCTATTAGTGCAGGTAATATTTGTGGCTTTACTTCTGTAGCTTTTAATATAGGGTGCCTATTAGTATCTGATACAGACCCTAGTGTTGATAAAGGTTTTTTATCAAAAACACTGAAATAGACAATAACTGCAATCAAAATATGGAGCATGATAGCCATCACAATTGCTATCATACTCCTGTTTTTTTGTTTTTTAGCTGAAATAGGTGGTAATGAAGGCATCACTAGTTTTTAATCCATTAATTAAACACATACTCGTAGTTTGTGGATGTGCGAGCAGGGCCTTTTCAGCGATTATAATCATTAACGCTGTCTGCGAGTATTCAACTATCAATATAAAAAAAGAATCTATGTTGGCAGTTAGTTGGAAATATTTTTAAATTTATGCTTAGATTTAGTTGTCTTACAATCATGAGTTAAGGCTTTGACAGAGCGTGTATTTAATATGTCTAAATTTAACGATAGTATTTTCATACCTTACTATATAACATCTAAAATTTTTATTCTCTCAAAATAAAACTGAGGTAACTGGATGACTGTTTACCAAAATAACTTGTCAAAAAATATGTTGCCTAAGAGGTGTTATATCATAAAAAAAATATGCCATAGTATACATGTAAGTTTGCTACTTATGACGGTATCCAGTGCTGCGTTAGCAAGCGCTGATGCGCATATGGATGCACTTATTAATCAAGCGATTCAAACTCACCCTATGGTGGGTTCAGCAAGAGCAGAGCAACAGGCGACCACTGAAAGCATTAGTGCAGCGAAGCTTAATTTGTTGCCTGCTCCTACTTTTTCATCAGGTTATGATCGTGATGACGGCATGGTCTCCCAGTTTCAGCTCCGCCAGTCATTATGGACAGGAGGCAAGCTGACCGCCAATGTTAATCAAGCGATATTTGATGATAAAGCGGCGACAGAATATGTCTACGAGCAACAAAACCAAGTGGCTAAAACGACGATAGAGGCGTGGCAAAGCTATATTACGGCTTTATCAAAACAACAAGTCTATTATGACAATTTGCAGTTGCTTGCTGAGTTTGAAGCCATGATGCAACGGCGTGTTAGCCAAGGAGTCTCCGCTCGCATTGAGATGGACTTGGTGACTAACCGTATTTTGCAAGAACAAAACTCCTATCAGTCTGCTGTCGAGCAGCAACGTATCGCTATGGCTCGTTTAGAGCAAATTACCGGTCGTAAGGTGTCAGCGATAGAACTACCCGTTCCAAACTTAAGTGAAATGGTTGCACGCGCCAGAAGTTATTCCCAAACTTTTGAGAAGCTAGCCTTTGATAAAGCCAGTTTTTATAATCCTACTGTGGTAAAAGAGAGTTATCAAGTTGAGGCGGCCAAGCAAGGGCTGAAGTCTTTGCAGTCCTCTCGCTATCCGACAATATACGCACAATACGAGTATGATTATTATCATGAGAGTGATAAAGATAAGGATAATGGTGGAGAGTTCTCAGTAGGGCTCAGTTATGATCCAGGGGCAGGGCTATCTAACTTAGCCCTTGCAAAAGCATCAGAATCACGCGTCAATAGTCTTGTTCAATCAAAAGAGGCTTCTAGGCGCTTGGTGCTTGAGACCATACAGACCCAGTATCAACAGTTTGCCAGTGCTAAAGATCAAGAGCGCTCATTGATAGCAGCAGTTGCAGGTGCTCAGATTGTGGTCAGCTCGTACCGTCGTCAATTCATCGCTGGTCGTAAGTCTTGGCTTGAGGTGCTGAATGCGGTTCGTGAGCACTCCCAGTATCAGGCACAATTGGTTGACACCCGAGCATCTATCATTGCTGCTTATTATAAACTGCAAGTTGATTTTGGCATGATGTCATGGCAACAGTTTAACCAAAGTCGCCAGCCTGAACCTATATTCCACCCAATAGATCCCGTAAAGAAATGGCTTAATGGTCAGCATGTTGCGCAGCAAACATCCAATAGAGCGGTGATTCAACCTGTAGGTATGAAAAATCAAGAGATGGTGACCTACTCTATTAAAGATGCATCTGATGGGTTTTCGAATACCATCTCTAATGACCCTGATATGATTGATTCCAATACAGGTTTGCTGATAGAGAGCCCTTGAGCCTATCGCAAAGCCTCTATGAATAAATAAGCTGTCTTGTATTTTTTGCACTTGTTTATCTAAAAACCCGTTAATCAGTAGGATGTACTTATCATGAATAACCCTATTCCAGCTTCGAGTGACCAAGCCTCTGATAGTGAGCTGATGGAAAATTCTACTTTGCAATTTTTGACGCCTGAAACTGATGAACAGGTGAAAGAGCAAGTCAGTAATGAGATTGAGCAATTGGCTTTCTCGCTGCACACTTTGCTCACTCAGCAAGGTTATCCCATTGATAAGTTGCGTCTTTACGGGGTGCTTCATCAGCAGACAGAACTAATGACACTGGCAAGCATTGTAAAGGTGCTAGAACAGTTAGGGGTGGATCAGCTACCAGAATCATTACCGATGCCAGATGCTGCCTTTTTACCCTTATTGGCATTACATTCGTCGCAAGGTTGGGGGGTCATTGAACAACAAAACCCTCAAGGATTATGGCAGTTTAGTCAGTCTGAGCAAATTAGTGTTCATCCAAGTGATGCGTTTACACAATTATTGCGTATCCGCTTAGAAAGCGAGCCGAGCAAACGCAAACAGTTATCATTTGATCAAATACTTAAAAAAGATTTAAAAAACTATCGTGGTATTGTTATTGAAGCGGTAGTCGCATCACTTTTGATTAATATGCTAGCGTTAGCAGTATCACTATTTTCGATGCAGGTCTATGACCGAGTCATTCCAACTCGCAGTGAATACACTTTAATCATTCTGGCAAGTGGTGTCGGTTTAGTTATTTTATTTGAAACATTTATGAAGTTTGCGCGCTCAAAGATTATGGATAAAGTAGTGGTCAACCTTGATCAACACTTGTCTCGAGAAGTATTTCAGCGGCTTCTGAGTGTTCGGATTGACCAAATGCCAGGGTCGGTGGGTTCAATGGCCGCGCAGCTCCGGGGTTACGAGCAAGTTCGTGGTTTTTATACAGCGAGTACTTTGTTTGGATTGGTCGATATTCCGATGGCAATCATTTTTGTAGCCTTGATCATCGTTATTGGTAATCCTTTAGTGGCTTTAGTACCTATTGTAGCGGCGATTATTGCTATTGCATTGGGGTTTGCTGCACGCAAAAAAATTGATAGTATCGCGGCCGTTGGTGCCTCAGCCTCTTATCGTAAAACTGGTATTTTGGTTGAAACAGTCGAGGGTATTGAAACCATTAAGGCTGGTTCGGGTAATTGGAAGTTTTTATCCCGTTGGCTTGATGTAATGAATATTACGACCAAAAATGATTTGGATATGAAGCATGCCAATGACAACTTAAGCTATCTGTCACAGATGGTTCAGCAGACAAGCTATGTCGGCATTGTTATTGTTGGATCGTTCGTAGTGATGTCAGGTGATATGACTATGGGCGGGTTGATTGCCTGTTCTATTTTAGGAGGGCGTATCTTAGCACCTGTCATGAGTATCCCCAATTTACTGGTACAGCATTCACATGCGAAAGCTGCAAAACTGAATATCGAACAGCTTTTTTCATTACAACAAGACAATCATGGCGTGGCGCATCCCTTGTCGCCCAGTCATATTGCTGGTAGTTTTGACTTAGAAAAAGTGACTTTTAATTACCAAGACAATGAGCAGCCAGCATTAGCCATTAATAAACTATATATCACAGCGGGCGAGCGTATTGCAATTTTGGGCGCTATTGGTTCAGGTAAGTCGACGTTATTAAAAGTACTGTCAGGGTTATATGCCCCAACGCAGGGTCGAATACTGCTAGATGGACTGGATATTCAACAGATTAGCCGCGAGTCTCTTAGTGAACAGATCGGCTACTTACAACAAGACCATCGTCTGTTTGAGGGCACGCTAAGAGAAAACCTATTGATTGGGCTACCTGCGCCAAGTGATGATGTGATGCGTGACGCTCTAATAAAGACGGGGTTGATTAAGCTGGTGGCTAGCCACTCCAGTGGTTTGGATCTACCTATTAGTGAGGGTGGTAAAGGGCTATCTGGTGGTCAAAAACAACTGGTCGCTTTCACTCGCTTACTGCTGACCAAGCCAACGATTTTATTGATGGATGAGCCGACGGCATCGATGGACAACCGTCAAGAGTTGCAATGTATCAATGTGCTTAGTAAAGAGTTTGGACAAGGCTCGACTCTCATTGTAGCTACTCACAAGATGCCGTTATTACAATTGGTCGATCGTATTATTATCATGGACAATCAGAAAATAGTGATGGATGGACCAAAAGAGCAAGTGCTTAAACAACTAAAAGGTAATGATGATCAAGAAAATAAAAATAAAACCTCAATTAAGGTGAGTAAGTCTAAAGTTAAAGTCATTAGCAATACCTCTAATACCTCGCTAGCCACCGATGTTCGCAATAACCCAGATGATGTAGGACAAGATAATGAATAACTATCAGCATAAGTCTCATGATCCTAAAGTTGGGCGTACCCGTATTATTATTTGGGGTGCACTTATAGGGGTAATCGTCTTGGTAGTTTGGGCCTATTTTGCTCAAATTGATCAAGTAACCCGTGCCACAGCAACGGTTATCGCCAGTGCTAGAACGCAGGATATTCAAGCAGTTGAGGGTGGTGTATTGACTGAAATATTAGTGCGAGAAGGAGAGGATGTCACTAAGGGACAACTGGTTGTCACACTAGAAGAAGAGCGGGCGCAAGCGGCATTCGCTAATTCAAGTTCGAAGATCGCCGCGCTAAGAGCCAAGTTATCTCGCCTTGAAGCAGAAATATTTGAAAAGCCGCTTAAGTTTCCAGATGGAATCAAAAACTATAGCGAATACGTAGAAAACCAAACCCAACTATATAACCGCCGTCGGCAAGCCATTGATCAAGATGTCAGCTCGCTACAGAATATGATGGTACTGGCTCAGCAAGAGCTCAGTATGAATGAACCACTGTTAGAATATGGTGATGTCAGCCAAGCTGACGTGATTAAACTGCGCCGACAAGTTGCTGAGATCCAAGCACAAATTACCAATAAGCGAAACAAGTACTTTGAAGAAGCACAATCGGAAATGACCAAAGCACAAGAAGAGCTGGATACTGAGCTTGAGCAGCTGCGTGATCATTCACAAGTATTGGAAGAGACCAAGCTATTTGCTCCAACTGAGGGCAAGGTAAATAATATCTTAATTACCACTATTGGCGGCGTTGTGAAACCTGGTGAGGTTATTATGGAGATATTGCCCACCAGTAGCGACCTGATCGTCGAAGCTAAAGTTAGTCCAGTGGATATCGCTTATGTCAAAGAGAATCAAGTCGCTAGCGTTAAGCTTGATGCTTATGATTACTCTATCTTTGGTGCTATGACGGGTAAGGTGACCTATATCAGTCCAGATACTTTGATTGAGCAAACACCCAAAGGAGAGGAGCCATATTATCGCGTACAAATAAAAATTACCGGTGCTGAGTTTGCTGCGCGTCGCGATGAAATTATCATTAGACCTGGTATGACTGCTTCAGTCGATATCAAAGCGCAACAGCGTTCAGTGCTGTCCTATCTGACTAAGCCATTAACCAAAACCTTTTCTGAAGGCTTGGGTGAGCGTTAGTGTTTAACATAGTTTAGACAAGTAATAAGGAAAGCGTTATCTGATTAATTATCGGGTAGCGTTTTTTTTATTATTATATTAGGTGGGATAACTAAAATCTGCCAAGTTAATGTCTACGGATTTGACCGCATAGATCATTAAAGGAGGTGTGGAGACGATGATGGATGGAATGGTTTCGTTATCGTTTTGAATAACTCTGATATAAGGTCATTGCGGTGATGATAAAAAATAATAGGTGTCAGGATATAGGGTTTTAGTCAATTTTTGTAAAGCATTGAGTGCGCTTATTCAATAATGATTGTGTCTGACTATCATTAATAACTAGCCTCTCATCAGTAATTAGCATCATATGCACAAAAAACCGTAGTAGGGGCGAATACTGCCATTTGTTGGTTTGATCTCTAGGATCTCGGCTAGCAATACCAATATGAATAGCTTCTATCGAGTCGTTAGATTGCTGCTTAATATCTTGATAATCGTTAGGTGACATATTTTTCATCAACAAGGCTTCGTTGCTACTCATTAGCCAACGTTTCAGAGGCAGCAGTTTCTTAGCAATATCAATGAAACGTTGCAACTCTTTCTCATCTCCTTTTCTAAATGGTAGGTATGCTCTGCTACTAGACAGTTTTTGACTACATATCTCAATAAACCAAGTCCAGTCAGCCCCTGACTTTTCTCGTAGACGGTAGGCATTACTTAACAAAAGCGATAGTAATCTTAAATCACTTTGGTATTGAATGTTCAGTGGACTCAGTACGGAATTATTTGAATCGGATAGCTTTACAAAGCGAGGTTTGCCGCGTTTGGTAGTGATAGCGGCAACCTCGCTCGCACGTTCTATTAAAATGTTTGCATCATGAATAGAAATATTTGCTAACTGGGCTGCTTTACTTAAAGGCATCTCTTTATCATAGGTCTGTAGTAGCAGCTGTACTCGGTTTAGACCATAACGACCAAACAGTTCATCAGTGGCTGGCGTATTTGTACTCAAGAGAAATCGCTTATCACAGTTCTCGATCGTGAATTTCGGTGACTTGCGTTTGCCTTCTATAATATTTTTAAATAAAAGTGTACGCATGCTAGGTATGCTGACTATGCCATTAGCAGTAATGTCAGCATTATCCTCAATCCTTCTAGGAGGGAATTCGGTAATGTTGCACAGTGTTTGCTTGGGTAGTCCGATGTCAACAACACTCAACGCATAAGTAGCCATCAAAGTAGCAAAGTGATTGTAATACTCAAAGCTACGCTCAGGCGATAAGTGCCCCATAATACCCGATAGAGCGTACCAACGATCTTGTGCATTTATATGCTCCCCAAGTAGGCCTTTTTTTATACGCAATATGTCTTTTTCGTCATAATCGGTGAGGGCTTTTACGAGATCTGGATGACCTAATAGCGCTAAAGATAGGTTACTCACTGCCGTATGCCTAAAACCATGAAAGGTATGCGTTGCGACATTATCATCTACCGATATGTCTTTTAAAACTCGTTTGAGTAACTGCAACGGAACATGGTCATCAATAGGGCGCTGATCCGATGATAAGGTAAAGATAAATTTGTTTGAACTGTCGCCAATATTACTCTGCACAAAGTTAATAAAAAAATTCAGTTCATTAGGTTTGAGGAAGGCAAATAAGGGAACGCGGCGAATACTACTTTGAGTCTTGGTTGGACGATAGCTATTGGGCCTGATTATCACTGATGGTACAGCTGTTTTTAAGCCTTCGATGTCATTATACTTAAGTCCCAACAGCTCTTTTTTGCGCATGCCAGTACGATAGACTAAGATAAATAAAAGTGCGAATATCTCCCGCTCTAGTATATCTACAGAACTCAGTATTTGCGTGATAATGGTTTGGTACGCTTGCGGTGATATCAGCTCGGCACGTACACGCCGACCGTTTTTCGACTGTTGAAAGTTCACGGAGGGTAAATTGTATTTGCTCTTAGCAAAGTTGTGCATACTCTTCAATAAATTGGCAGAGTATCCAATGTCAGTATTGTTCCGTACGACAGCTTTGTACTCTAAAATATCTTCATAAAGTTCCTCAAACTCTTCCTCTGACCAAATATCAAGCGGTTGCGCTGTTGTGAAATACAACCACTCATAGCCTATGGTTCTAATATATTTCAAAATAGACTCATTACTAAGTGATTTTGACTCTTTTCGATTGAGTAAACTGAGCACCCAATCTAATAAAATCTTTTCACTTAAGTCATCATATTGCTTATAGCGTTTTTGTACTCTTTCGATAATTGTGTACGGATTGCTATTGGATTTTTTCTTTGCATATTTTTTATCTATTTTAAAGTCTTTAGTGAGACTCATAATCAAATCAGACTTTCTAACCTCTATTTTTTTGGTAGAAATGTTGGTCGTATCTTTTTGAGCAATAGAGCTTTTACTGATAGATAGCGCTAAAATATGTTCTAGATTATAGTGCTCAACTTTATGTTGATATTTTTGGTTCAAAAAATTATCAAAATCCTGCGTGCTCAGTCCAGCAGTGTTATGCATACCTCGAAGTATACCAACTGAAGCATGATCAATATCAGCGCCATCGAGCATCTCCCAGTGGTAGCTTGCGTAATATAAAAATTTTGAAAAGGAGAGGGGTTTAATATTTAAAGGCTTGATTAGGTC
The DNA here is from genome assembly GCF_904846615.1 of Psychrobacter sp. JCM 18902. Taxonomy (NCBI): domain Bacteria; kingdom Pseudomonadati; phylum Pseudomonadota; class Gammaproteobacteria; order Moraxellales; family Moraxellaceae; genus Psychrobacter; species Psychrobacter sp. JCM 18902. The sequence continues at coordinate 1,746,809 of NZ_CAJHBK010000001.1, read as the reverse complement.
AGATAAAACAGTGGTCAAGTATAGCTCAATCTTATCTGCTGACAGCTTGTCAATGATATGATTGATATCTGTTTGACTGCTGTTTTTATGGTAACGCATCAGCCAACACTGACTGACTACATCTACGACGATTTGCTTGGTGTTATAAAGCTTGTCACTTTCTTCTTCTCGTTCATTACCAAAGCCCTTTTGCACAAAGCACGGTGAGATTATTATCCTTTCTTTGATGAATGGCTGATGTTTTTTGGCGAGCAATGAGGTAAGCCACCCTTGGAGCATCTGTATTTCATTAATACCACCATACACAATCCCTGAAAATATCAGCCAGCCTAAAATCTGATCTTGGCTATAATTAGCTGTTTGATTCCAGTGTGTTTGTGCGACACGAATAATCTTGACCAGTGACTTGCCATTTTTGACCCAGTCGTTATTAATAATCAATGGATTGAACTTTGTGGGCTGCGGCGCGACTACCTTAGGGTAATAGTGTTTTGCAAGCATGTAATGTTGATTTTGATAATCAATAAATTGACTAACAGTCTGCCATGCTTGTGTTAATTTTTTGGTTGTTTTATAGGCTTTAGAAATTTTGTCTTGAACAACAACTTGAAACTTATCGAACCCTTCGTTAGACAAGGGTTTTAGCTTATTATTAAAGTCACGCTGAAATTGGTCTAGTTCTTGACTCTGTAATAACCATAACTCATCAGCAAAACTTACAGGGCTCGGTATAACTAAAAAGGTGCGATTACTTGGCCAAAGTACTTGTTCGTAATATTTGTCAAAAGATTTGGTGAACCTAATATTACCAGGATGAGTTCTTTGCAGGAAATCCCACTCAGTCTGTAGATCGGCCAGTAGCTGTATGTCGTATTTTTTAGGGCTATCGTCTTTGAGTTCAGAAGGATAAGGCACGTAGCGTCTTTTTCTGCCATCAAAATTTGCCAAGCCATCGATGATTTTGGGCAGGTGAATATTATCTATCAACATGGTCTACTCCCGCATATATTCTTTCAATATGGCTTATCTTAGAATAGTTGTTTATCTCTATAAGGTTTAACCCTAACTGTTCAGCGATCTGCTCAAATACAGGTGCTACACGTCTTATATCTCTTTTACTGCTCGATGAGAAACGTCCTAATACCTCTTGACGAGATTTTTCATGACCAATAATAGTGTTGATGAGTGGCAGCTGAACACTACGTTTCTCAAGCTGAGTACGCACAAAGTGACGAGTCCAGTAAGGGTTGGCATCAATAACGTTTTTGGTAAAATTATAGGTGTCACCGCGCTTAATATCTTTTAGGTTACTTACACTTGCAGACAAAATTTTCAATAACGCTTCATCGTTACCTAAGCGAATATCATCAATGGTAGTGCTGATGTCATGCTTCAATTGATGCTTAGCCTGATAGTCAATTATATAGTCTCTATATTTTGTCAAATGGCGTACAAGGGTGAGGCATAGTGGTATCAGACGATCACTTTTTACTTTCTTAACGGGCTTATCGTTGATCTCTAGCCACCCCATATCAAGATCGATATCGTACATCTTGCCAAGACCGTTGTTCGGTCGCACGCCCGTTAAAAGGCAAAAGATAAACCATATAAAAATACTGGTTCTATTAAAGTGCTCATCATAATTTGTACTTTGATCTACCCAAGTTTTTATCTCATCTATGATGTTACGAACGGTTTCGAGCTTGAGTGCAAACCCAGAGCCTATGGTGTATTTATGCCAAGGGGTGATATAAGCTAAGTCAAAACTACTTATATTGCTGAGTACACTTAGCGCCGACTTATAGTGAGCGATGATCCCTTCACTAGTATGGCTGCTATAGTACATCGCTGGAGCATGGGGCGCTGGCGTGCGGCAAATGATATCGGCAATATGTGCATGACAATCTGGCGTATAGCGAGAGAGTACAACATGTAATACTGTTTCTATTCGATTGACCGAAAGATAGGGCAGTCCAAGGCTATTACGCAAGTTGGCAAGGTAAGTCGTAAACTCTTCTTTTATAGGCAACTGACAAGCCAGCAGGTTATCAATTAGCCATAATGGCAGTGGAATTTTAATAGTGTCAGAATGATTTTCGTAATCTTCCTTTGTTAACGTTTGGCTAACAGATCGTTTAGTAATACCAAGGCTATGTTTAATATAAGCTCTTTTGTCATGGATGCTAAAAATACTAGGATGACCGATATAGCCTGGTATTATTAAGGACTTAACTGGAAGGCCAGTAAGCATTGATAGCAATAAAATGCCAGCGCAGGTTTTATTATTATCTGACTCTGGTAAAGATTTAGCATCTTGGTGTAGTGCTGCAAATAGGGTTTGATAACCAGCAACGGAAAGTAAGCGTGTGTTAGAGTTGAGCGCGAGATTACGCTGGGACATATAGTTTTGCTGCAGCGATAAGTCGATAGTTTGCAGCGGTATAGAGTTTCTAACTAGAGGGTTTGGATAGTTGTCGTAGCTGATATAGGGCAATTCATTGTGATCGATGTACTCTTCAAAGCTCGTCATTAACCCTTCATAGGTTTCGGTATTAGCTTCCAGAAATGCTAGGTCTATGGTGGTAGAGCTGTGTTCGACATCATCAGGTGTGGTGTTCCAATTGTCTTTATCAGGCTCACTATTCCAGTTAGAGTTTGTAGCTTCATAATCGAGAGGATATATTGGTTTATCATCGGATAGGTTTATGGGTTTAATGCTGTTATTTTTTGGTGGCTTCTTGCGTTCAGGTTTTGGTGCATGCAAGTCGTGTGCGTGTTGGTAGGCAGTCGTTATTTTATCTATCTGGCTCAGCTTGGCTTTTATGTCAGACTTGTCTTTTTTTACTTTCTCTGTATGAGTAGCTTGGCCATTGATTAGTGCTACAAGTTCGCTTTTTTGCTGATCTAATAGACTATTAAATACCGATAATATACGCTCTATACTCATCTCAGTGTGGAAGATGTCAGGAAGTGCGTTCCAAAGCCATTTGCGCCTAGAAGATGCTGAGAATTGTGCCATCTTAAACTGCATCAGTATATTATTGGTATGAGTTTTCTTATCTTGAATGATAAGTAAAGCTGCAGTGTGCATTGCTATTGCTAACCAAACTAGGTGTTGCAATGAGTGGCCTAATTGTTGTTTGGTGACAATATTCTGCATTAGGATAAACAGCTGCATCATCAGTGGTTTTTCTGCTAAATGAGTACGACTGATTTGCATATACTTAGAGGCAATAGGCTCATCTTGTAGTATTAGTACAGTCATCTCTAATAAAGGTTCAATAGAATTATTAGAGGGTTTATAACTGTCATGTACTGCGATAATGATGGTGGAGATAGCATCTATAATAGCTTCTGGGTAAACAAACGCTTCCTCACTTTTTAAATAATCAATGGTCTTTGCAGACAGCCATTGTTCCTCATTGGGTGAGGTGTCATTATCTTGAGCCATCACAATACTCCAGTAGGACGACGTTTATGATAAGTCTGCTCATTTATTTTTATAAGCCGACAAAATGTAGTAATAGCAAAAATAGTTTTGCCAAATAGTTTTTGGTTTATTTCTTGATTCAAGAGCTCATTTAGCTGCGTATAAACGAGCTTAATATCTATCTTTTTATTATGTTGAGCAATGAGGTCAATAAGCTCGTAAAAACTGATGCCAAAATCAAACTGACTCTTTGAGGTATATTTCACAGCCACTTCTTGTCTTAATACATCAAAATCAATATAAGGGCTTTTTACTATATGAAATAGCTCAAAGTTGTTCAGCAAGAACCACTTTTTATCCTCTTTTATAAAGCGGGTAAGTTTCGAGCAAGCATTACTTTGCTCAAGTTCGATAGTCTTGCTGTCAAGCAGCGGTCTAATATGGCAGGTATAAATATCAAATAAACCAACGATTTCTGGATATACAAGCACATTGAGTGTTTGTAGCTTAGCAATCGATAGTGATTTCATATCTTTCTCACTGAGATATCGAGTTGATGGTTTGGTCGTTATATCCTGTGTATTGACCTCTACTAATAATTTACGAGGATTAGCAAACAATTGAAAGCCAATTTGTGAGGCTTTGAGGAAAAATCATGAAATACACGACAGCAGGTGACGTCTTGCTATGCTTTTGAGCTTTTATAGACAATCTATGGTGATCTTATCTGAGGTAGTTTAGGAGTGTAGCTAGAGTTTGTAGGTGCATGAATGGATAAGATCACTAGAAAAGCAGTTTAGGGTGATAGCTTGGGAGTGGAAAGTAGAGCGAAAATGTTCCATTAATAGAAGAGTAAGGCTTAGATGCTTGATACAGATTGACCTGTAATTCTAAGATGTCAAAATAAGGTTTGATGATTATTTCAAATCACTTCTTAAAATTTATAATAATTTTCATTATTAATTCATATAGCTCAAGCTATTTTTTGTTCAATGAACACATGCATGACACACTCGATTAATTATCGACATGAAAGAAATGTTGATCATAAACGCGAATGCCTGTGTGTCTAAATCATATAAATTTGGTGGCAAAGACAGGTGGTTTGTACTGAAGGTGGTTTTGACACCATTATTCACTCATATAGTTTATGATCTCAAAGCTATTTTCTGCCCAATACTGCAAACGTTTTTTGCTCTGCAATATATTGCCACTGCCATCGATCTGATAGCATTCGGACGAATTTTCATAGATATCAATATCTATACAGAGCCATGCAGTATTTGCGCTGGCACGTGATAGGGACCAAGTTAAGTTGTAAAAATCAACTGGTGTATTTTTGCTACTATCTAAGTAGATACGTTCAGTGACAAACTGATTTGAATCACCAATGCTCGCCATTTTAGGAATGACCGCTGTCTGCGTCGCTAATGAATACTTGCCTGAAGGCTTATCAAAACCGTAAAAAGTTAAAGGATTAAGGGTGAAGTAGTTGATGCCGATAGATTCTTCGATGACCTCATCATCGTACCTATAGGTGAAGCGTTGCTCGGCACCTTGAACAAGTATGTTTTCAAATGTCAGGTTTCCTTTTGGTGTTACCTTGATTTCAATTGACTCTTTATGACCATACACCATAGCTGATAAGGTTCTACTGCTTTCTTTAGTATAGATATTGAGTAAGGCAGTCTCTACCGGAAATTGATTCACCACTTGATCGGTATCATCGAGCGATGAGTTGGTTTTTATCTCCGCTGCGTGAGCGCTTAAAACTAGGCTGGCTAGTAGACAGAATGTGACTGTTTTCATATGGATTTGTTCTATTATTGGGTTAATTCTCGATATTGAATACAGCCGTAGCGATTACCGTTTTGACAAGCTTTAGCATACCATTTGGTCGCTTCAGCATCGTTTTGAGTGACTCCATCGCCATTGAGGTATAACGAAGCAAGCATCAATTGAATAGAGTAGTCATCTTTACCGCTCTCTACTATTTTATTTAACCATTTAAACGCTTGAGTATAATCTTGCGCGACATCTTCACCATCGTAGTACATCATTGCTAGTCCCGTCTGCGCCAGCAAACTCCCTTGATTCGCTGCTTTTTTATACCACTTTATAGATTCATCATGACTTTGATCTACACCCTCACCTCTAGAGTACATCCTAGCAAGCTCTGTTTGCGCGCTAGTAAGTCCGTGCTCAGCCGCTTTTTGATACCAGTATGCTGACTTGTGATAATCTTCTTCAGTACCATAACCATCGTAGTACATAGAGCCTAATGCGTACTGAGAACGAACAACATACTCATCGTTTGGGTCATCTCCATTAGCCATTTTTTTAAATAGCTCAAGCGCTTTTATTTGACTTTCATGATCGTCGTAGTGACCATGATACTCATATGCAAGATTAAACAAAGCGGGAACATAGTTTTGTTCTGCTGCTTTTGTAAGCCAATATTGTGATTTTTCTGGATCTTTAGGTACTTCATTACCGTAAGCATATATCAGCCCTAAGCCAAACTGTGCTTCGGCTACATTCTCTTTGATCGCTTTTTGATACCACTCAAATGCTTTGGAATAATCTAGTTTGACATATCTACCATCATGATAAATACCGCCAACCTTCGCTTGGGCGACAGCGTTACCTTGGTTAGCTGCTTTTAGGTACCAGCTCAAAGCTTCTTTAGCATTTTCATCTACTGCTTTACCTTCATAATATAATTCTTGAGGTTCAAAGTTGACAACTTTACGATTTGACTTTTCTAGCGCTTCATATCTTTCAGCAAGCTCAAGCTGAGCATTGACATCTCCTGATTCTGCAGATGCTTGAATAGACTTAAAGTCTGCCGCTAATACTGAACCACTTATACCCAAGACTAAGACTACTATGCCTATTTTCTGGATAAAGGTTTGAAACAAACTCATCTTTTTATCTTCCAGCATTTTAATAAACAAATGTTACACTATTTTGATAGTGCTCTGTCATTAAACAATGGTTAGTTTGATATATTTGCCCTGCTACTATTAGCTCACTACAACTATAACTACTAATACCTTCCCAAGTATTTGGGAGATATATTTATATCATATGGACTTTCTAAGTCACCTGAGCGGTGATGAAGTCTTTGCGCCCATCCTTTCCCTGCTGCTGCTGTTTCTAAGTCACCTGAGCGGTGATGAAGTTGTGCCTTATTCGGGCGACCCTGGTGCAGCATTTCTAAGTCACCTGAGCGGTGATGAAGCCGCATTTCTTTGCCTGTCTTGATGTTCGTAATTTCTAAGTCACCTGAGCGGTGATGAAGAGCTCAACTTACTTAGATGGGTGATTGATATGTTTCTAAGTCACCTGAGCGGTGATGAAGTTAGCAGCGCAGATGATGAGCCTATCTTACAATTTCTAAGTCACCTGAGCGGTGATGAAGCTCTAGCTCACCTAACGAAAAGCCCTTTAACTTTTCTAAGTCACCTGAGCGGTGATGAAGAATCAAGTCAACGCAGTGTTCTTGCGTTAATATTTCTAAGTCACCTGAGCGGTGATGAAGAAGCCACTTAAAGATTTTATCAGTCCATCACTTTTCTAAGTCACCTGAGCGGTGATGAAGATCAGGATGCTAAGAGCTTGGCGTTGATAGATTTTCTAAGTCACCTGAGCGGTGATGAAGACTAGGGTTTATAATCACCAAGGAAGTAATCATTTCTAAGTCACTTTTTGCATTACCCTACAATGAGAAAGGTAGTAAATATTGGCACGTTTAGAGTGCAAAATAGTCTTTAGATCAGAGGACGCGAAACTATTGTCAGTATAGGAGTTGCTAGGTTTTGCCATAGTAGTTCCGTCCATTGGAATTATTGTAGAGTTTAATACCAATTTACTTTAACCGAACTATGTTGGTAAAACAATATATATAAAAGTCTTTATGACAACAGATGTCGTCAGACAATAAAAAGCCAAACAACATAAACTGTTTGGCTTTAAATATTTATCGGTTATTATGCTCACGCCATGCAGCGTGCTCACATACCTCACAACACCAGCTCTGTTTTGAGCGCATGTAAGGAATATCTGCTGGTACCTCTAAAGGACAAATATAGCCACAGTATTCGCATAGCACATCATCTAAATAAGCAAAACATTGACCTATCGTTTCAAACAAAACGTGTAAGCTGATCTCATATTGGCAACAAAGTGCATTTACATGTTCAATATAGCCATCATATCCGTCATTGTTTGAATATGCCCAATAGTCTGCACAAACTCTTAGATCTCGAGCATTTTGAGTCATACTAGGCTGAAGCTTAACACTCATAGTATTCTCCTTAGTACCCATAGCCAGTGTGTGGTAGTAGCTCGTAAAGCGCACTCTGTAGCTGACCACGCATCTCATCAAGTACATAGTCAGAATTGGCATCTAAGCGCTTCTGTACCCATACTCGCATTGCCATATGATTATCAAAGCAGCTATCCACATTTAAGAAACGAGCCAAACCACTACCTGACTGAATATAGAGCTCACAAATTAGAGAGTTAGCCATATTATTTGCATCATTACTGATATAGCCACTAGGTTTAAACGTCGCATGCAGTTTATCGTAATCAATGATTTTCATTTTGACGCCTCCTTGTCATTAGATACCTGAGCAATCTGACTTCGGTTGACCAATGCTTCAAATGCACTACCATCCTGCCGAGTCATGTTCGGTACGTAGCGACTATAAGTATTGAATAGCATCTTGGTCGTAGAGTGTCCCATTTGACTGGCTATCCACTCAGGACTTTCGCCAGCAGCTAACCATAACGTCGCTGCGGTATGACGGCTCTGATAAGCATTGCGCTTCTTGAGACCTAAAATCTTAAGAGTAGGGTGCCAAACACGCTTATTCACGTTGTTATAATCAAGTGGTTCACCAGTATGTGCGCAAAACACATAATCAGAGCGTCCATAAGTAATAGTTTGCTGTTCTTTTAGAGCATCATAGACCCAAGGTGATATTTGAATCGCACGGTAAGACTCTTGAGTCTTAGGAGGAACAATTTTGCCTTTAACATAAGCTTGTTTGATCACAATCTCACGTCGATCAAAGTCAATGTTCTCCCACGTCAACCCATCAATCTCACTCGTACGCATCCCTGTAAAAAAACGTACCAGATAATAATTGCGATAGTCTGCTCTCACACCATTAATAAACGTCCAAACCTCATTCAGTGTGAATGGTTGAATATCCGTTTTAGGCTGTTTGAGCGCATTGATATCGTAGTAAGGGTTGTCAAACTGATAGCGTTTAGCTGCTTCTTTTAGTATCATACCTAAAGGTACCATGATCGAATTGATGCGTGCCGCTGACAGATGTTTGTTAGCTTTTCCGTACGTTACTTTGGCGAGCGATGAACGGAAGGCTAATACATCTGTCTTTTTTATGAGATGAATGGGCTTAGTCCCAAACTTAACAATCAAGTACATATCAATAATCTCCTTTATTTTGCGCTTATAAGTATCACGCCATTCAATTTCTTTTTCAGAAAACCATAATTTTGCAAACTGCTCAAAGGAAGGTGTATTAGTGTTGATACATTCCTTGCGATCGTTCAACGCTACCATTTCTGCCGCTTTGTCACTTTTTGGAAAGTACTTAGCGTAGTTGAATAAACCTAGGATGATTTCTGCTTCCATTTTCTCAATCACTTTTTCAAGCTTTTTGCGATTCGCTGGCGTGTCCGTCAGGTTTGTCGTCTCCCGACAGCGTATACCCATATAATAAAAATCGACGAATAGCATATTGCTACCTCTGCGGGTTCTAATACTAGCCATCCTATTTCTCCTTATTGTAGTGCCATGGCGTTGATGCTACCGGCGATGCCAGTGCGCATATCTTTTTCAATCTCTTCCCAAATGTACAAAATCTTACGACCACCGAACGGGCGTATATAATGAATGCCTTCGATAAGCACGCTATCCTTGAGCTCATTACGGATAGTACGAGGGTTATATTTGATGAGCTCAGAAAGCTCTTGGGTAGTTAGGTAGGTATGTGACATAATAAATTCCTTGTAAGCCAATTAAATAACTAGGTTATTTTATCAAAATAACAAATAATTCTATAAAAGTAATTTGTTGTTCGATAGAAGTACTTTACTAGCTATCGTTAGTCGATACAAGTACTTTTTTAGTCTATTAAGGAATTATTAATGATTTTATGTAATTTACCAGTGCTACTAGCTGAACGACGTATGAAGGTTGCAGATCTAATAAGAATGACAGGAATTAGCAAGTCAACAGTGCACAAGATATATAACGAACAGACTTCAAGAATAGATTTTGACACTATGGATAAAATTTGTGAGGCACTAGATATTGAGGTAGGTGATTTATTTACTTATGTACCTAACGAGCCGCTAGATAAAGAGAAGTAAATTGATTTTAAAGTGGTTTTAGATAATCTAGGGTAGAGGTCGAAAATGCTACTCTGAAAGAAAGGTGAAATAGAGAGCAGGCGCAACTTAGGCACAATTTGGGCACACACACTTTTTGATGACGTTTACTGAAAGTGAGAAAAGAGGAGATTTGAATCGACGTATAGTTTTCTTTTCCTCTACAGCCTATATTTTACCAACAAAAAAAGCCCCAATCGTAAGATTGGGGCTTTCTAAATATTTGGTAGGCATAAGCAGACTCGAACTGCTGACCTCTACCATGTCAAGGTAGCGCTCTAACCAACTGAGCTATACGCCTATTTAGGTTGAGTATTCTATCAAGTTTTTGAGACTTTGCAAGCTTTATTTCTAATAAATTTTTTTATTAGCATAATAATGATTATCACACTTTATATTAAGTGACTTTTAATATTTTTTTATGTAGTTATATTAAATAGTGATTGAAATTGGTTTATTTTTTATTGTCAGTAGAACTACAAACCTTGATAGCTAGGTGATATATAACTGGTATCATCATTCTCAAAATAAAGTGAGGATTGTGATAATAGTTTCACAGTACTCATAGTTCACAAAAATTATATCAAAATAGAATGTTGAGGAGAGTGATATGGGTCTATTGGTTGATGGTCAATGGCAAGACAAATGGTATGACACAGAGGCGAGCGGTGGACGCTTTGAGCGAGAAGATGCCGGTTTTAGAAATTGGGTCACGGTCGATGGCAGCGCAGGCCCATCAGGTGTTGGCGGTTTTAAAGCCGAAGCTGATCGCTATCATTTATATCTCTCGCTTGCATGTCCTTGGGCACATCGTACCATTATTTACCGTCAGCTAAAGGGTTTGCAAGACCTGATTTCGCTGTCAGTGGTGCATCCATTTATGGGCGATAAGGGTTGGACGTTTGTAGAGGGCGAGGGCGTGATTGCTGATCCTATTGTAAATGCGAATTACTTATATGAGATTTATACGGCGGCAAAGCCTGACTATACAGGACGGGTGACGGTGCCAGTATTATGGGACAAAAAAACCAATACCATCGTCAGTAATGAGTCCTCTGAGATCATTCGTATGTTTAACTCAGCTTTTGATGAGGTTGGGGCGCTAGCAGGTAATTTTTTACCAACCGAGTTATTAGCAGAAATTAATGCAGTTAATGAGCTCGTTTATTCTACGGTCAATAATGGCGTTTATAAAGCAGGATTTTCAACCACACAAGAGGCTTACGAAGAAGCGGTGACGGAGCTATTCGATGCATTAGAGACACTAGAGGCACGTTTGACAGACCAGCGTTATTTGCTGGGTAATACGATAACTGAGGCGGATTGGCGCTTATTTACTACGCTGGTGCGTTTTGATGCGGTATATGTCGGACACTTTAAATGTAATACTCGCCGCATTGTTGATTATCCCAATCTTTGGGGTTATCTGCGTGATTTATATCAAGTGCCAGGTATTGCAGAGACGGTAAGCATCGAGCATATTAAGCAGCATTATTATACTAGCCATGCCAATATCAATCCCACGCGTATCATTCCTGTTGGTCCAGTGCTTGATTTTAATGAGCCACACGAGCGTACACGTTTATAAGTTCTATTGAGGTATTAAAATAAGGTAATAAAAATCGCGCCAGCTGATTAATCACAGTTGGCGCGATAGATTGATGGTATAAATAAAAAGCTGCTTAATTTATATTAGGCATTATTCAACTGACGAGCGGCTTCTAGCGCAAAATACGTCAAAATGCCATCAGCGCCTGCACGGCGGAAACCAATCAACGATTCTAAAATCACCGCGTCGGTTAGCCAACCATTTTGAATCGCAGCCATGTGCATGGCATATTCGCCAGACACTTGATAAGCAAAGGTCGGTACGCCAAAGGTATTTTTGACTTCGCGGATAAGGTCTAAATACGGCTGACCCGGTTTAATCATCACCATATCAGCGCCTTCATTGATATCCATGGCAACTTCGTGCAGTGCTTCGGCGCGGTTGCCAAAGTCCATCTGATACTGCTTTTTATGACCGCCTTTTAAGTTGCCGGCACTGCCAACGGCATCACGGAACGGACCGTAGTAAGCAGAAGCATATTTGGCAGAGTAGGCCATGATAGCGGTGTTGACAAAGCCTTCAGCTTCAAAGGCATCACGCATAGCTTTGATACGCCCATCCATCATATCACTTGGCGAGATGATATCAGCGCCTGCGCGGGCATGTACAAGCGCTTGCTTGACCAAGACTTCGACCGTTTCATCATTGACCACATAGCCGCTGTCATCGAGCAGACCGTCTTGACCGTGCGAGGTATAAGGATCTAACGCCACATCGGTCATTACCACCATTTCAGGCACAGCATCTTTGATCGCTTTTACGGTACGAGCAGTAAGGGCGTTTTCGTCATAAGCTGATTTACCGTCGGGTGTTTTTAAGGAATTATCAATAACAGGGAAGATGTCGATGGTAGTGACGCCCTCGCTTAATAATTCTTTGGCATAGTTGATCAGCAGGTCAATCGATAAGCGCTCGACGCCTGGCATACTAGCGATTGCTTCGCGCTTATTTTTGCCTTCTAGTACAAAGACAGGAGCGATAAAGTGCTTAGGATGCAGCTCAACTTCACGAATCATCGCGCGTACGTTATCGTTGTAGCGTAGTCGACGTAGACGAGTTTCAGGGAATTGACGGTTAAAGGTATAAGTCATGATTTGTCCTCATTAGATTTTAGTCATTGTTATTTATCAGCTTGATTAAATAAGCTGTTTTGAAGCATATTTTTTTATAGAACGGACATTAATAAGTGGATAAAAGTATGTGTAAGCTAATTTCTCTACTATAACTAAAAGCGCCTTACAAAAGCAAAAAGCCCTACCAAGTCGGTAGGGCTTTTTGTACTTATCGACTATCAATGTGAAGGAAATCACCTCACACTATTTATGAGTGCTTAAGGCTCAACGATCTGCGTGACCGGTACTTGCTCAACGCTGGTTTCGTTATACGTCGTCTGTTTGGTAACGACTCCCACGGCAGCATCTTTTTTACCATCGTTATTGACATCAACGACAGCGGTCGGCTCAAATGTAGCCGTTTCCGATGGTTGCGCTTGTTTAATGGCGTTCGCTTCTTGTGCAGAAGCAACTCGCGCTGAGCTAGCCGCATCGATAGCATTCGCCGCTTTTGCTTTATTGCTATTGGCCGATAGATTCACTAGTTGCACTAAGTTTTTATGCGGTACAGGAATCGCCGTTGGTACATCCAGATTGGCACCGCCACCCAGCACTTGGTATAGCTCGACTTGGCTCACAATTTTTTGTAGCTCTAAATCCAAAATACCTTGTTGCGTTGAGAACAATGAACGCTGTGCATCTAGCACATCTAGATAGTTGGCAATACCTGCTTTAAAGCGTGCATCTGCTATCTGGAATGTTTGTTCAAAGTTATCTTGTAGACGGTATTGTGCTTCGAGCTGCTCACCCAATGTGGCTCGTGTCGCGAGTACATCTGACACTTCACGGAACGCAGTTTGGATAGATTTCTCGTAGCCTGCGAGCGTTTGTTCACGCTCAATTTTAGCCACATCGTAATTGGCGTCTAAGCGACCAGCGTCAAAGATAGGCACGCTAATGCTTGGGCCAAACGACCAACCGACAGCGCCGCTTTTGAATAAGTCATCTAAACTGCCGCTACTAACCCCAATGCTACTGGCTAAGCTGATAGACGGGAAATAAGACGCGCGTGCCACTTCGATATTGGCACCAGCGGCTTTTAGGTTGTATTCTGCTTGCAGTACATCTGGGCGATAACGTAGCAACTCACTTGGTAAGCCTGCACTAAATATCTGCTGGCTAGTGATGTTGCTGACTGCTGGTGTTGGAATTAGATTGGTTGGAATCGGTCCACCCACCAAGAACTGCAAGGCGTTACGTGATTTTAAAATGCTGCTTTGTGCCCGTAGGACAGCAAGTTTGGCATTTTCTAATGACGCACTGGCTTGCAAAGATGGCAGCTTCGGATCAATGCCTGCTTCAAAGCGTTTATCAGCGATAAACAAGGACTTTTCACGACTCTCAACTGTGGCTTCTGCCAACTTTAACTGCGCCAAGCTATAGCTCAAGTTGGCATAGCTCTGAGCGATGTTACTGATCAAGCTGATTTGGGTCGAATCTTTGGCCGCTGTAGTGGCTAAGAAATTCTGTAGCGCTTGATCTTTTAAGCTAGCAATTTTGCCCCAAAAGTCCAACTCGTAATTAGCCAAGCCTAGGTTGACGTTATAGCTACTATTGGGGTTTTTGTCGGTTCTATTTTGTGCTTGACGCGTGTATCCACCATTACCATTAATCACTGGTAGATCATTAAGATCGGTAATTTGATACTGTGCGCGTGCTTTCTCGATTGCTAAACGAGCACTTTCAAAATCTTTGTTGTTCTCTAACCCTAAAGCAATCAAGCCCTTTAAACGCTCGTCACTATAAAAATTCTGCCAGCGTTGACCCGCAATACTTGCTTGATCAGCGCTACTAACCGTTTCTTTATCGAATGCCCCATAGGTTTGTTCGATAGGGATATTTGGCTCAGCAAGCACAGGGCGCATATCTGCTTTTGGAATCGTGTTACAAGCAGCCATGCTCATCGCTAAAACGGTCAAGCCGATTAGGCGACCAGCATTTCTGCGCATATGGGAGCCCGCTGGTTGCGCAGTGATAGCAATGTTTGCTACCGCTGCTGAGTTGGTGTTATATGTTTTCTGAACACTCATTGTGTATTGTCTCCAAAGCTTGCAGGCTGATAATTCTCAGAAGGCGTTGGGTTTTGCGGGTCAGGCGTACCATGACCATCATCTTTATCGTTTGGTTTATTATTCTCGTATTTGTACGGGAACATACTACGTACCCAAATATAAAACATGGGAATAAAGAAGATACCTAACAATGTCGCGGTCACGACGCCACCTAGTACACTGGTACCGATGGCATTTTGACTGCCTGAACCAGGACCTGTGGCGATAAATAATGGCACAACACCCAGTCCAAAGGCAAGCGAGGTCATGATAATCGGGCGCAAACGTTGACGCGCTGCTGTCATAACGGCTTCTCTCAGACTATAGCCTTCCTCTTGGTGCTCTTTTGCAAACTCAATGATTAAGATAGCATTTTTAGCGGATAGACCAACGACTGTGAGTAGACCTACCTGCAAATAAATATCGTTATTAAAACCACGTAGCCAAGTAAAGATGACTGCACCTAATACCCCAAGTGGAATGACCAATAGCACAGAGAAGGGGATGGACCAGCTTTCATACAAGGCTGCTAGGCATAAGAATACCACCAAGATTGAAAGCGCGTATAGCATCGGCGCTTGTGCACCTGACTTTTGCTCTTCAAGTGACATACCCGTCCACTCATAGCCCACACCTTCAGGCAGATTCTCCATCATTGCTTCCATCGAACTCATCGCCTCACCCGTACTTAGACCGGGTGCAGCACTACCTTGAATATTCATCGATGGTAAGCTGTTATAACGGGTCAGACGCGGTGAGCCAGATTGCCATTCGCTGCTAGAGAACGCATCAAATGAAATCATTTCACCTACATCGTTGCGTACATACCATTTAGCAATATCTTCAGGATTAGTACGGCTGCTTGGTTCACCTTGAACAAAGACGCGTTTAATACGCCCGCGATCGACGAAGTCATTAATATAACTTGAGCCCCAAGCGGTAGAAATAACGCTATTAATGCTAGCAAGTGACAAGCCATAAGCAGCAGCTTGCTCTTGATTAATATTTACTTTTAACTGCGGTGCATCTTCTTGACCATTTGGACGAACGCCTGCGACTTTGTCGTTTTGCGCAGCCATACCAAGCAGCATATTACGTGCTTCGAGTAGACCCTCATGTCCAAGGTTACCGGTGTCTTGAATCATTAAGTCAAAACCACTGGCGTTACCAAGTTCGGTAATGGCTGGCGGTACAATCGCAAATACTTGTGCTTCATTTAGTTGGGTAAAGAAGTAACCCATGGCGCGATCAGCGACAGCCTGTGCAGTGTTTTCTTCACCGGGACGATCAGCCCAATCCGATAAACGCACAAAGGCCAGTCCCATATTCTGCCCTTGTCCTGCAAAACTAAAGCCTGCGATCGTAAAGACTGAAGCGATATTATCGCCTTCTTGGGTACTGTAATAATCACTGACTTTATCGAGCACTTCTTGCGTTTCATCAAGCGTCGCGCCAGCAGGTAACTGAACCAAGGTAAACATAATACCTTGATCTTCTTCTGGTAAGAACGAGCCGGGAATACGTAAGAATACCACTGCCATAATACCGATAATGGCAGCATAAAGAATTAAGTATAGCCACTTCAAGCGGAAACTTTTGCCAACTAAATTCTCGTAACTACGACTGACTTTATAAAACGAGCGGTTAAACCAACCAAAGAAGCCTTTTTGCTCTTCTGTATTGCCTTTATCATGGCTCTTGCTACGCTTGAGTAAGGTCACACAAAGGGCAGGGGTAAAGATAAGCGCTACTAAGGCCGATAGCACCATACTGGTAATCAAGGTGATAGAGAACTGACGATAAATCACACCTGTTGAGCCACCGAAGAATGCCATCGGTACGAATACGGCGGATAGAATCAGCGCAATACCGATAACGATTTTACTAATCTCGCCCATCGATTGTACGGTAGCATCCTTAATAGAGATATCAGGATCTTCTTCCAAGATACGCTCGACGTTTTCGACGACGACGATCGCATCATCGACCAACAGACCGATGGATAGTACCATGGCAAACATGGTCAAGACGTTAATACTAAAACCAGCGATGTAAAGTACAGCGAAGGTGCCAAGTAGTACGACAGGTACGGCAAGAGTAGGAATGATAGTCGCACGCCAGTTCTGTAAGAAAACGAACATGACGATAAATACGAGAACAATTGCCTCAAGCAGTGTCATAACTACTTGTTCGATAGACAAGCGCACAAATGGTGTGGTGTCATAAGGGATAACGGATGTTAGACCTGCTGGGAAGTTTGCTTCCAGCTCTGCCATACGAGCCCCAACGGCTTCACGAGTTTCCAGTGCGTTTGCACCACCCGCCAATGAAATACCAAGACCAGCTGCTTCTTTACCATTGTATAGCGACACTACGCCGTAGTCTGCACTACCAATCTCAACCTCTGCCACATCACCTAAACGCACTTTTGCGCCAGCAGTATCGGTTTTTAATAGAATGTTTTTAAATTCATCAGGCGTTTGTAGATAGCTTTGAACCGTGACAGTCGCATTGATAACCTGTTGACTGGTATCAGCAGGTGCTTGACCTAGCTGACCGGCAGATACTTGGGCGTTTTGTGCACGTACTGCCTCAACCACATCCGCTGGTACCATGTTATAGCTACGTAAGCGCGCCGGATCTAACCAAATGCGCATGGCATAAGCAGAACCGAAAACTTGTACTTCACCAACACCTTCCACACGGCTTAACTGGTCAACAACGTTTGAGTTGACATAATCGGCGATATCCGCACGATCCATACTGCCATCTTCAGAAATAAAACCTTGCACCATCAAAAAGCTGCTAGAGGATTTATTAACGTTGACGCCTTGACGCTGTACCGACTCGGGTAGTGAGCTCATGGCGGCTTGGAGTTTGTTCTGTACCTGTACCTGTGCAGTATCAGAATCTGTACCATTCTCGAAAGTGAGCGTAATGGATGCAGCACCATTCGAGGAGCTCGATGACGACATATACATCAGACCATCAAGACCCTTCATGCGTTGCTCAATAATCTGAACGACTGAATCTTCAACCGTCTGAGCATTAGCACCAGGATAGCTTGCGCTGACTGAAATCGTCGGTGGTGCAATACGTGGATACTGCTCAATCGGTAAGTTAATGACCGATATCACCCCGATGAGCATGACTAAAATAGCCATAACCCATGCAAAAATAGGGCGATTAATAAAAAAACGTGACATAGTATATTCCTAGTCTTCCTATCTTTGAATGGAATTAGTTAGCGGTAGACTCTGCTGGTTTCTGAGCAGTGGCATCTTTGCTAGCTGGCTTATCCATCGCTTTAGCAGCTTGCGGCGGCGTCTGGGCATTAGGGGCACCTTCTTTAGCTGGTGCTGGGTTTGGATTCTCTAATGGCTTAACGACCACCTCTTGTTCAGGCTTAACTTTTGAGCCGCCGATAACAACTATCTTGTCCCCTGCTTGTAAGCCGTCAGTGACAACCCACTGGCCTTTATAAGTGCCATTAATAGTGACAGGACGTACTTGGATTTTATTATTTTCATCAACGATGTAAACTTGCGTCTCACTTTTCGGTGTACGCATTACGGCGCTTTGCGGTACCAATGCAGCATTGGTAATCACGCTCTGTGTCAAACGCGCCGTTACATACATACCAGGCAGCAAGATATTATTGCTGTTGGGGAAAATAGCACGCAAGGTCACAGCGCCTGTTGATTCATCAACCTTTGCTTCAGATAAAGCAAGCTTGCCGCGTGCTGGGTAGACTGAGCCATCTTCTAATACCAACTCAACCGAATTCATTCCTGCTTGTGCTTTGCCTTCAGCGATTTGCTGACGCAGTTTTAATAGCTCAGAGGATGATTGACTGATATCAACATAGATAGGATCCAAGCGTGAGATAGTCACCAGCGGATCAGCCTGACCTGCGCTGACCAAAGTACCAGCGGTGACACTAGAGCGGTCAGTACGACCTGACAGCGGGGCACGTACGATGGTACGGTTAAGATCTAGGTTACTAGCATCTAAACCCGCTTGAGCAGTTTGAATGCCTGCTTTTGCACTTTCGATGCCTGCTTGTGTCTGTCCAACAGCGGCGGCCGCACTTTGTACCGCTGCTTGTGCAGTACGTACTTGTGTTTGTGCTTGCTCATACTGCTGCTTTGAGATGGCGTCGATGCTGACCAAGCCTTGTAAGCGCTGTAAATCATTTTGCGCTTGTGCTAATGATGCTTGACGGCTGGCTAGCTCGGCTTTTGCATTGGCATTATTTGCTTGTGCTGTCTGGTAATTTGCTTGTGCTTGTTGCACTGCTGCTTGACCACTGGTGACAGAAGAAGCGTAGTTATCAGTATTGATACGATAAAGTGGCTGGCCTTTTTTGACGTTGCCGCCTTCACGGAACAATACTTCGTCAATAACGCCATTAACTTGTGGGCGGACGTCGGCAGTCTGATAAGCCGTGGTACGTCCAGAAAAAGTCTGTACTTGGGGTACAGTATCGAGCGTGACAGTCTGGACGTTAACAACCGCAGGCGGCATCTGCTGCTGTGCGGCATCTGCGCCAGCGGCGTCCTCGTTTTTGTCACAGCCAATCAGTACAGCTCCAGATAGTACAGATGCTATTACAAGCGCAAGAGTAGAGTGCTTCATCAATGTCCTCGGCAATAGGTATAAAATAAGTAATGACAGTATAAAAAGTTTATCAATAAATCTAAGCGTATTGAATATAAAAATGAGTATTGATTCTAATGATCTTTACTTTCTCGGCTAAATTTGTTCTTAATAATATGAATTTAGCCAAACATCACTATTAGAACCTCTAATAGCAATATAAGTATCAAGTATCGGTGTAAGAATCTTAAGCATCAAAGCTGTAGCCAAACCACAACCTTGATTAGTAAAGTTAACGAGTAATTATAAACTATCGGGATAACCCCACAGTCAAGTAGTTGAGCGCAGGATTTATGGTTAGAAATCGTAATATCAGCTTTTGTGAATGCATTAAATGCTGTCATGGCAAGCGCCATCTTCATTAACAGCTAATGTACAGTCATACAACGGTCAATGAGAAATAATTGTAAACTTTTGTGAAAATAGCATAACCATATAGATTGTAAGGTCTTTAATGAATGATAAATAAGGTTTGCCAACAAAACAAAAACTTTAGCAACTATTAACTGTGACCATTAACACAATTACTCATTAATGGTCTTTATCAACAGCTAATGGCTACTATCCGCAAGTATTGACAACTGTTATGACGATACTGACTACAGCAAGCGTGCGCTAGCCAATTCAGTCAATTGATATAAACCTGTGCGATAACGATTGTCAGGTAGCGTACTCAGTGCTTGTTGCGCCAGCTTGGTTTCTTCCCAAGCGCGTTGCTTACAGTAATCTAATGATCCTGAGCGGCGCACTAACTCAATAAGTTGTTCAGCATTTGGTGTCTTTCCAGTTTGTACAGCGACACGCAACTGCTCATAGCCTTCGATGTCACTGTCTTTTAGCAGCTCAAGCGCTTTGATGGTTGGCAGGGTTGGCTTACCTTCAGCGAGGTCGTCTCCTAAATTTTTGCCCATTATCTCACTATCACCACTATAGTCGAGTACATCATCGATAATTTGAAAAGCATTGCCAAAGTGCTGACCAAAATCGCCTAAAGCCTGCATATGCTCTATTCTGTCTTGTAAAATTGCAGCGCCTTGAGTCGCCATCATAAACAGCCGCGAGGTTTTACCATCAATAATGCGCAAGTAATCCTCTTCTGTCGCGGCAGGGTTGTGCTGATGCTGGAGCTGTAATACTTCGCCTTCAGCGATATCACAGGTGCCATCTGAGAATACTTGCAACAGTGGCAGGCTTTGGAAGCCAACTAATAAATTAAAGGCGCGAGCAATCAGATAGTCACCGACCAGTACCGCGGTGGCATTATCCCAAGTGGCATTAGCAGTCGGCTTACCACGGCGCTGTCCTGACTCATCAATCACATCGTCATGAACCAAGGTCGCTGTATGCAGCATTTCAGTAATAGCGGCTAGATGCATGGCTTTTTCTGAGGGCTTGTCCTCAAACATGCGTGCACATAACAAGGTAATCAGCGGGCGCATGCGCTTACCACCAGCATTGATTACATGCTGTGAGACACTCATTACCAGTTGAACTTTGGAATTAAGACTACCGAATACTTGCTTGTCCATAATCTCAAAATCATCCGCCACGATACTTTGGATATCAGCATAATTAGGCGTTGATTGAGTCATTGAATCTGTTTTATGTGAAGGGATGCTGGTCATAATAAATAGTCATATTAATAAGAATAAAGAGAATTTTTTATAGCCTTAGTTTTATAGATAGGTAAGGCATTATTTTCTATAATAGCATAGCTATGCCTTTAGATTGTGGGTTAAAAAGTGCCTAAAACATCGCGCCTATCTTTTATATAAGATTTACTATATATAGAAATTGACATAAAAACTGTAAAAATTGGCTGAAATTTCACTATAATTAATGGTCATTTATCGGCGGTATTTAAGGTCATTTAAGAGATGTATAAAAGGCTGTAAGTCGCTGATTATATAAGTTATAATAGCCGCTATTATTATATAGTGTTTTTTTGTTGGAGTAGCATCTTAGATGCGCTCCTAATCAGCAGTAGATATAATAAAAAGTGAGGTGGTTATTCGTGTAACTGCCTTACAAAAACCAGTCAAACAAGTGAGATAGACGGCTTGCTTTTATGAGCAAAAAGCCGTAAAATCTTGCCTTTAATTTTTCCCTGTCGTGTTCGTCGTAAAAGCGTTGGTATAACATCAGCCACGGCACACGGGTTAAACGGAGTCATACAATGTACGCAGTAATCAAAACTGGTGGTAAACAGCACCGTGTAGTTGTCGATGAGTTGCTTAAAGTTGAACTACTAAAAGCAGAAACTGGCGCAACAATTAAATTCGAAGATGTATTGATGATTGTTGACGGCGAAACTGTCAAAATCGGTCAGCCTATCGTTGAAGGTGCTAGCGTTGAAGTTGAAGTGGTTGAACATGGTCGCGGCGAAAAAATCCGTATCGTTAAGCACAACCGTCGTAAGCATTATCACAAAGAGCAAGGTCACCGCCAATGGTATACCTTGTTAAAAATCAAAGCTATTAATGCCTAATTATCCACTTAGCAATTACTGCTAAATAGTGCACTAAATGCTTAAGAGTTATCGCATCAGCGATAAGTCAAATTAACAAGGAGATTTTCCCATGGCACATAAGAAAGCTGCCGGTTCAAGCCGTAATGGTCGTGATTCAAACCCAAAAATGCTAGGCGTTAAAATCTTTGGTGGCCAAGCTATCACAGCTGGTAACATCATCGTTCGTCAACGTGGTACAGAATTCCACGCAGGCGAAGGCGTTGGCATGGGTCGTGATCATACTTTATTTGCACTGAATGACGGTGTGGTAAAGTTTGCGACCAAAGGTAAGTTCAACCGTCGTTATGTAATGGTTGAAAGCGCATAATTGCCCATCTAGGTTGTTTTAGTCAAAGACTAAAATAATCCGATGACTAAAAAGCCTCTATTACCGTTTGGTAGTAGGGGCTTTTTTTTAGTTATTTTCGTAGGGGTTAAGGATGCTAAATTGGCTTTATGCTGCTAAACAATATTAGTAAATAACGTTAGGAAATAATGAATAGTCAAAAAACTCACCATCCATGCGGTTTATTATTGTGTAGCCACTTATGATCACAATAATGGTCAAAAGAGTAGTTACAAGCGTGTATGGCGGCGGTAGTAAAGATTGCAAATCATGACTAGGCGTGTAATAAAAAAACTGGCACACTGTTGTCATTGTTTATGAGCACCCGTTTTATGGCTGCTAGATAAACATTTATGGAAAACAAAAATTTTAATAAGATGTCTCATTTTAAAGCGACAATTTTTAAGCGATTATGCATTTTTAGAGAGGATTTATGATGACTTTATTAACCAACAAAACAACTTTAAAACAAAAAATGATGAGCGGTGCTTTAGCTGGTGTATTAATGACATCGCTTGGTGTCGCAGCCCCAATGATGGTATTGACACAATCAGCTACTGCTGCACCAGCTGATAATTTGACCGCTGCCAAACGTTTAAACAAGCTGCTGACAAATACCAAGAGCATGACGGCTAACTTTAGCCAAACGACCAAAGGTGCCAACAGTGGTACTTTTACGGGTACGATGAGTGTACAACGCCCAAATAATTTCCGCTGGGAAACAAAGTCGCCATCACAGCAACTGATCGTCGCTAATGGTAACTCCATGTGGGTTTATGACAAGGATTTAGAGCAAGCGACCAAGCAAAACGTTGATAGCCAAGTTGGCAATACGCCAGCACTGCTGTTATCAGGCGACCCAAGCCAAATTGACAAGAATTTCAAAATTACCCAGCCATATGATAATAAAAATTACTACGTGCTGTACCCAAAATCAGACAGTGCCAGCTTTAAGAGCTTATCAATGAGTTTTAGCGGTGGGAAGCCCGTAATGATGGTGCTAAATGACAGCCTTGGTCAAACCACTTCCATCAAATTCAGTAGTATCAAACTAAACCCAAGCATCAGTAGCAGTCAGTTTAAGTTTACGCCACCAAAAGGCGTTGATGTTATCAATCAATAATAGGCCGTTAGCAAGAGCCAATTATTGATGGCTAATCAACGGCTTTATTGATTAAATAAAAAAGACAGATCCTATGCGGTCTGTCTTTTTTTTGAATAAAGATTCTCTGGAAAATACTGCTAAATCTCTTCTATACTATGTTTTAATTGCTTAATGATTTTTAAAGGCTTCACGCTCTAAAGGCTTAAGACATCGCTTTGATGGCGCTGATATCTGGCATCGGTGGCAACTCGCTCAACTCACTCAGTCCAAAGGCATCTAAAAATTGTGGCGTGGTCTGTAGCAATGCTGGGCGACCCAAGGTTTCTTTGTAACCTTTCTCTTCAATCCAGCCTTTATCAAATAGTTGACGCAGTATATTGCTTGATAGCGTCACACCGCGCACGTGCTCTATGTCGCTACGAGTCACTGGCTGCTTGTAAGCAATCACACTAAGTGTCTCAAGTAAGGCTTGGCTCAGGCGTTCTTGGCGTTGCGGGAAGACGCGTTGAATTAAGGCACTATAATTATTCGCGATTTGCAGTCGATAACCGCTTGCAGTTTCGTGCAAGCTTAGCACACCCATATCCAAGCGCTGTCTTAGCAGCGCCAAAACCTGTGTTAGCTCTTTAGCCGTTAAAGACAGGTGTTTTCTTAAGACAGTGGCGGAGAGGGGCGCTTCTGACGCATGTAATAGCACTTCGATATGCTTGCTTAAGTCGTCTAGATGCTGTCGCTGCTCATCGGTCAATGACAGTAAAGCGCTAGATAATGAGGATGGTTTGTCATGATCTTGCTTGGTATTGTCAGTATCTGTCATTAGAAAGCGACTCTTTTTAAATGATGATGTGTATCGATATTTATAGGAATAGACAGGTGGATAATAACTATGCCAACCACTGTAACGTTAAGGGTTTAGTATGACGGTCTTCAGCATCATTATTGTCAGTAGTAGGATGACTTTTTAAATCAGTATTTACGATACCAACCAACTGTCGTTTTATCAGCTCTAGTATGGCGACGAAGCTGACAACCACACCTATTTTACCTTGTGTTTTATCTAGTAGCTCATAAAAAGAGCGCTCGCCATCCGTACTGAGCTGTCGGCTAATACTGGCAATACGATCAGCAAGAGGAACAGCATCGACTTTGATGGTATGCATTTGATAATCGGGCTGCAGTTGCATTTTAAATAGACTGTCAATCAAAAGGTTTGGCGAATAGCTAGGTAATTCCGCATTCATGACGTCTTGACCGGGCATACTGACCATGGCTAAAAACACATCACGCTCAAGACGCACCAGATTATCTAAGCGTTGACTGGCTACTTTGATTTGCGCATATTCTTCAAGGCGCTCAATCAGTTCTGCTTTTGGATCACGCTCATCGCTCGGAGTTTCAGGCTTGGGCAGCAACAGCTCGGTTTTAATGGCAATCAACGTGGACGCCATCAACAGATAATCGCCTGCCAATTCAAAATGCTCGGTATCTAATTCACTGATGTAAGCCAAATACTGCTCCGTTATGGGTAGTATCGGCATTTGGGTCAGGTCAACGTTATTTTTTTTGACCAAATATAATAAAAAGTCTAATGGTCCGGCAAACTGCTCAAGCCAAATGGCAAAGGCTTGCGGCGGCACATAGAGATCTTCTGGTAGATGTTGTACGGATGTCTGGTAAATGCGTAAAGACATATCATTGATAGCTGAGCCGTTGTGCGCGCGCTTAGTATCTAAAGAATCAGAGTCTTGAGGCACAGTTAGAAGAAGAGCGGCTTTTGGTAAAACCGCTTGTTCCTTTTTTAGCTCAGTCTGCACGCTTAGCATCCATCTTGGTTAACATAATCAAATGATTATTTAAGTTTGGCAAGTGGACGGATACCAATGGCACGACGAGTCTTATCTAATTGCTTACGGCTATGACGACGGGCTTTTTCTGCACCCATTTGTAAGATTTCTTCTAGCTCTTTTGGGTTAGCCATAAGATGCTCATAACGCGCGCGGAAGGGTGCTATTTCCGTATTTATTTTCTCAAACAACGCTTGTTTGGCATCGCCCCAGCCGATACCAGCGGCAAACTGCGCGCGCATATCGGCAATTTCTGTAGGAGTAGCAAAGGCTTTGTAAATCTCAAAAATAGCCGAATCGTCAGGGTCTTTTGGCTCAGAAGGCAGTTGTGAGTTGGTCACAATTTTCATGATGGCTTTATGCATCTGCTTTTCGGCGCTAACTTGTGGATTAGAGTCACCAAATAGCGGAATGGTATTGCCATAGCTCTTACTCATCTTGCGACCATCCAAACCCGTTAGTAATGGGATATCGTCATCTACAACGGCAGATGGTAAGGTAAAGAGCTTTTTATAGCGATGGTTAAAGGTACCAGCAATATCACGTGCCATTTCGACATGCTGAATTTGGTCGCGACCGACAGGTACATGTGTGGCATTAAACATCAATATGTCTGCTGCCATGAGTACAGGGTAGCCAAACAATCCCATATTAATACCTTGATCAGGATCGACGTCTTCTTTTTTCATATTAATATCAACAGCTGCTTTATAAGCATGAGCACGATTCATTAAACCTTTGGCACATGAGCAGTTTAAAATCCAAGCAAGCTCTGGTATTTCCGGCACATCTGATTGACGGTAAAAAGTGACGCGCTCAGGATCAAGACCACAGGCAAGCCAAGTCGCTGCAATGGCTTTGGTCGATTCGTGAATAATAGCAGGATCATAACAGCCGATAATGCCATGGTAATCTGCTAAAAAAAAGAATGCTTCGTCATCACTGTTTTGGATAGACTGAATGGCTGGACGAATCGCGCCAACGTAATTTCCTAAATGCAAGGTACCCGTCGGTTTAATGCCCGTCAAAATGCGTTTGACTTGCGTTGAGTGATCAGGAGCTTGGTTGTCAGAATTTTGGTTATCAGAAATATGAGTGTTATTCATGGTAAATCCATTATTTGGTTCATCAAGGTTTTATTTATAAAAGTTTTGTTTTTCAATTTATTATAAATTAATTGTTATTTATATGTAGGTAATATAAGCTGCAAAGTATAGCAAATTTTCTGGCCATTTTTCGTAGCAATACACGCTTACTTATAGATATCAGTACGACCATCAGGACCATTTTTGAAACGACGATGGAACCACATCCACTGAGTGGGATCAATACGAATCAACCCCTCTAGCAACTCATTGACTCGCGTCGCATCAGCCAACTCATCGTTACTTGGATAGTTTTGAATTTCTGGGGTAATCGTTAGATGATAGTGCGGGCGTTTGCCTTTGGGTAAACTGTCTGGTGTCTGCCGGTAAGTATGCAGCGCCATTAATGCGGGTGAATGTGTCTTGTCGCCCAATTTTGCCATGCGCCGTGATGCTGTAATAGTCGCTGCTGGCACACCAAAAAATGGTGCCATGACGCCTTGTTTTAGACCATAATCTTGGTCAGGTGAGTACCAAATCACGTGACCGGCTTTAATTGATTCAACAAAACTGCGCATGTCACGACTGGCTATCTGCTTGCTAAGAATACTGGCACGACCATTATAAACAAACCAATCAAGTAGCGCGTTATTCTGCGGTCGATACATCCCATCCATCGGAAAAAACTGCGTACAGAGCATGCCGCCCAGATCAAGCATCGTATAATGAGCGCCCAGTAAAATGACAGGACGACCCTCATTCTGTGCATTGACAACGTGCTGTAATCCCGAAATTGAAACGGTACGAGTAAAAACATTTGGACGATACCAAGCACATAAGGTTTCAAACACACCAATGCCCTGATTGACAAAGACTTGTTTTGCCATCAATTCGCGCTCGACGTCTGGCTTTTCTGGAAACGCCAGTTTCAAGTTGATAAGCGTATCACGCCGACGTGAGCCTGCTACTTTATAGATAAATATGCCCAGCTGACGTCCCAGCCAAAACTGCCAACGTAGCGGCAAATATATAATGGGTAAGATCATTGCTGCCAATAGCCAAATGCCCCAATATTTAGGCAACAAAAACTGCCATTGAAAAGGCTTTTTTTCTATGGGTGCTGTGCGCTTATGATTTTGGGTAATCGTTGGCATGCCAGCAGGTATCGCTGGGGACTTAGCAGGCTGCTGCGTACTTGATGGTGGCAGGCTGATTTTGGTAGATGGTTTGCTGGGATCGTATTGTTCAGGCGCTTTCATAAAATTGTTACTAAGAATGAAAAGTTATCATCATGATGGGGTAGTCAGCATTGCTTTGCAAGGTGAGTTACGCACAAAATCACGAGTAAATGCAAAAGTCATCAGCCATAAAAAAACCTTATAAGCTGCGGACAGCTTATAAGGTTTTGCAAATCTACTCTTTTCTTTAATATTGTGACTGTCGCTCTGAGATAAAGACAACAGCCGCAAAAAGATAAGAGATAGCTTTGATTAACGTTTCGAGAATTGTGGACGTTTACGTGCTTTACGTAGACCCAATTTCTTACGTTCAACTTGACGTGAGTCACGAGTAACAAAGCCAGCTGCTTTTAGTGCAGGTTTGTTGGCTTCGTTTAGCTCAATCAATGCACGCGTGATGCCGTGACGGATTGCGCCAGCTTGACCACTAATACCGCCACCTTTTACAGTGATGTAAAGGTCATAAGTAGTAGGTGAGTCAAGTAATTCTAGAGGCTGACGAACAACCATACGTGAAGTTTCACGGCTAAAATACTCATCAAGTGGCTTACCGTTAACAACGATGCTACCAGTACCTTTAGCTAAAAAGACACGAGCAGTAGACGTCTTGCGGCGACCAGTTCCGTAATTGCGTTCCATAAGTATATCCTTAGATGTCTAGTTCTTTAGGTTGCTGTGCAGTATGTGGATGTTCAGTACCCGCATATAGCTTCAGCTTCTTGATCATCGCATAGCCAAGAGGGCCCTTTGGAAGCATACCCTTAACTGCTTTGTGTAGAACATCTTCAGGCTTATGTGCAAGCAACTTACTGAAGTTGGTTTCCTTGATACCACCTGGGTAGCCACTGTGACGATAGTATTTTTTATCTTGCGCTTTTTTACCCGTTACCGTGATTTTATCAGCATTGATGACAACAATGAAGTCACCAGTGTCAACGTGCGGCGTAAAAGAAGGCTTATGCTTGCCACGTAAGCGACTAGCGATTTGAGTGGCTAAGCGACCAAGGGTTTTGCCGTCAGCATCTACGACATACCAGTCATGGGTCACTTCAGCTGGTTTTGCACTAAGTGTTTTCATGATAAAACCTTAAAATTAGAATTCGTTGAGAGTTTAGCTGGGAACGGGGCTCTCAAAAAACAGACTGCACATTATAAGCAGTAGTGCCTACGCTTGCAAGCTGCATTGGGGTTTATTTTCGCCTTATATACATTAAACTGCAGCGTTGGCCAGTTTTTAGCGGTTCTAAACATTTGTAAAATTTGTTAATGGCAGGCATTAACCCGACAATTATGACGATGATAAACGATAAAGTCCAGCAACAACTTGTCCAACCTTAGTCTGTTTCACACATTCAAAGCGGATTATTTGCTGAATAGTACCTGATTGGATATCTGGATTTTTATTAAGCGTCTCTTCCATTTGCTTTAATTGGCTCTCTAAATCTTTATCCGCTTCTAGATAAATCAGGGTTTCACTATCAATTAACGACTGGGTAATCAATGCCATTAAAATAGGTTGCCACAGATCTTGAGCATACGGTGGATCGATGAATACAATATTGAAAGGGCGCGGAACAATCTGCTCTTGCATCAATACTCTTTCTGCAGTGCCTTGGATAATTTGATGGGTATCAGTGCTCAGATGCAACTGTTCAGCACTTTGACGCAGCATATTACTTTGCGCAGGATTTATTTCGATAAAGGTGGCGTGCGCGGCACCACGAGACAGTGCTTCAAAACCTAAGACACCGCTACCAGCACAGCTATCAAGCACATAAGCGCCATGAATATCAGGAAGTAACCAGCTAAACAGTGTCTCTCGCAAGCGATCTGGGGTCGGACGTAGACCCTCTGCGTCAATAAAACGTACAACACGGCGTTTAAACTGACCACCAATGATCCGCACGTCGCCCGCAGCTATATTTTTGCTTTTATGATTGTTCCTATGCTCGCGGCTGCTTATAGATTTTTTCATAATATTTATATGTACCGTATCTCGTTTAGCGTATTTTTACTCAGAGGTCGTGGCGGCTGTGGCTGCTTCCACCTCTGCCTTTTCTTCTAGCGCTTTTTCTTCTTTTTCACGCTGAGCATTACGCATCAATTTTTCAAAAGCTTTTTGGCGTTTGATGACTTTTAATTGATCAGCCGTTGGTGGCAAGATAGGGTCGTTTTTGCGCTGTAATATCCAGTAGTCAAATAGTGCGCGACCGATAGGTGCAGCTACCACGCTACCACCGCCACCATTTTCGACCAGTACTGCAAGCGCAATCTCAGGATTTTCTACGGGTGCAAAACCATTGAACCACGCGTGATCCCAATGGCGTTTGTCTATGGCAGATTTATCATAGCGTTTGCCTTGCGCAATGGACTTGACTTGCGCAGTACCCGTTTTACCCGCAATACGATAGCGCGGCGTATAAATCCCACGTCCGGTACCTGCCTTGACGGTTTCTTCCATCGCATCGTGCATACGTAGCCAGTCAGACGGTTTGCCGTTATATTCGATTTTACCATCAGGTTTGGTGATTACGTTAACTTGTGCTGCACCATCGCTACTTTTTAGTAGATGCGGAGTAATGTGATAGCCTTTGTTCGCTGTCATGGCGGTTGCATTTGCAATCTGTAATGGTGTGGCTAAGAAATAACCCTGCCCGATACTGACTGAGATGGTTTCGCCCGGCAACCAGCCTTTATCATAGGTGTCTTTTTTCCATTTTGGTGACGGCATAATTCCTGATTTTTCATTGGGCAAATCAATACCTGTTGGTTCACCAAATCCAAAACGTGCCATCCAATCGTGTAGGCGCTGGATGCCCATCTCATAAGCCAATTTATAATAATAGGTATCCACTGACATCACGATAGATTTTTTAAGATCTACCGTACCGTGACCACCACGCTTCCAGTCACGGAATCGATGTGAGTCTCCTGGTAAGCTAAAGTAACCGGGATCATAGATAGTGGTTTCCCAATTGCGCAGCCCATAATGAATGCCGCCTAAGCCTTCAAAAGGTTTAATCGTAGAGCCGGGTGGGTATGTCCCTTGTAGCGCACGATTATAGAGCGGCTGATCCAAATCTTCACGCAGATTGCCATAATCCTTAAAGGAGATGCCTGAGATAAAAGGGTTGGGGTCATAGCTTGGATTACTGACAAACGCCAATACATCACCATTTTTTGGATCGATTGCCACGATAGCGCCGCGACGACCGTCTAGCTGCTGCTGGGCGACTTGCTGTAAGCCATAATCTAAGCTCAGCGTAATGTCATTACCAGCTACGGGTGGTTTAGTGTCTAATTGACGCAAAATATTGCCAAGAGCATCAGTTTCTACCGACTGATAACCCGGTTGCCCTAGCAATATATCTTCGTAATAATCTTCGATACCGATTTTACCGATAAGGTCAGTGCCAGCGTAGCGATCTTTGTCAATGCGTTTGGTTTCTTTATCATTGATACGCCCAACATAGCCGATGACGTGTGCAAATAGCTCGTCATAAGGGTATGAACGTGTCAGCTTGCTTTGAATGGTTACACCGCGAAAAAAGGGTTTACGCTCACTAAACTGCGCCAATTGGGCATCGGTTAAGTCAATTTTAATGGTCACAGGATCGTTTTTGCTTTTACTCAGTCGCGCTAAAATATCGGTAATATTCTCATCTGTTAGCTCAAAAATAGGCGCAAGCAAATTTAGCGTACGCTCTGGATTTTCGACTTCATCAGGGCTTAACATGGCCGTAAATACGGGCTGGTTGTCTGCCAATATGATCCCATTGCGATCATAAATATAGCCGCGGCTGGGCGGTGCAGAGATCAGCTTAATACGGTTATTGTCTGCTTGCGTCGTATACTTATCGTGCGCATAGACTTGCAGGTAACCATAACGCACGATCAAGCCACTTAATCCAATGAATATCAGAATTCCAAGGATAATAATACGACTGGTGAAAACACGATTGACCTGTTCAGTATTGGGGGTTAGCGGTTTATTCATAGAAAGTAAGAGCCCAAACGGTCAGTGAGTCAATAAAAGAGAGGAAAAGGGCAGGGTCGTTCACCAAAGTGCGGCGAGCATAAAGGATAATAATAAGAATTTCAATTACATGGACTGAGATGAGTTGAAATAATAATCCCTAAATCTATATACAGCGATGTGTGGTCATACAATCACAAATTATAACAGAACAAATGAGCCGCCGCAGTACACCGCCATTTATTTTGTGGTCGTTATTATCTAAAGCGCCTGTAGATGATATTAATATTGTTACTATCGAAAGTAATAGTAAAACGTGTCATCCCTAGTCACAACTTACCTAGGCTCGACGTGTGCTAATGAATGGCAAGTATGCTAAAATCAGGCGATTTATTTGATAATAATTATCATGGGCAGAGCGGCTTTTTGTTAAGCGTTCTAATTTGCTAATCCTTTTTAATTAGCGGCGACAATTAACCTGTCAGGGGCAAGATAAGTCATGGATGCAACTTCATTGTGGCAGACAATAGCTGAACACCCAGAGTTTTTTGCCATGCTGACTATTCCGCCTGTGACCGCATTTGTCACATGGATACACGTGTGGATGGCGCTTAAAATGCTGTTCTATCCGATTAAGTTTCGGGGTATTCGTATTCCAAACTTCCCGTTTTTTGGGTTGCCGGGTATTGGCTGGCAAGGTATCGTCCCACGAAAGGCTGGCAAGATATCAGGCGTTATCGTGGATCAAACGCTGTCAAAGCTTGGCTCGCTTGATGAGTTTTTTCAGGCGATGGAGCCTGAGCAGATGGCGGTATTTATCACGGATACCGTGGACAAAAACCTTGAAGCATTGATTGATGAAATCATGTTGGACCATTCGCCAGCGCTGTGGGGTAATCTGCCTTATGCGTTGAAGCGCCGTGTCTACGCTCAAGCGCATCAAGAGCTGCCTAATATCATGCAGTCTTTGGTGACTGACTTGACCCATAACGTCGAAGACTTGGTTGATATGCGCAAAATGATTGTTAACACGATGGAAAGTGATCGTCGTTTAATGGTCAATATGTTTTTGAAGGTTGGTCAAAAAGAGATCGATTTTATTTGGCATATCAGTGCTTTGATTGGTTTGGTCTTCGGTATTATCCAAATGTTTATATTTTTGGTGGTGCCGCAGCATTGGACAGTGCCGTTTTTTGCCGCGATTTGGGGTTTTCTTACCAATTGGATTGCTATTTGGATGGTGTTTAATCCTGTAGAGCCGCGATTTATTCCTTATGTGAAGTTTTTTGCTGTCCAGAGTCGCTTTCCATTTATTAGACCGCAATTACCACATATCGCCCAGTATCGTTTGCAAGGCGGTTTTATGAAACGCCAAGAGGAAGTTTCTGAGGTTTTTGCTGAGATTGTGGTAAAAGATTTGGTGACGCTTGAGAACATCATGAATGAGATGATGTATGGTGACCGTGCTGCGCAAACGCGTGAGTTGATGAAGTCGCATTTATATAAAGTGCTAGAGTCGCCAGTGATTAGTACGACACTACGCCTAGGCTTGGGTCGCCGCGAATATGGACAGCTAAAAAATACCATCATTGATAAGTCGATTGTTGCGACAATGGTGCCATTGCGAGATCCTGAGCTCAATGAAAGCCGTGCCAGTAAAATATTTGGGCTGTTTCGTGACCGTATTCGCGCGCTGACGCCAAATGAGTTTCAGAACTTATTACGTCCCGCTTTTCGTGAAGATGAGATGACATTAATCGTGTTGGGTGGTTTGACAGGGTTTTTAGCAGGCTGGTTGCATTTGGTCTTAGTGTTTTTTCCTGCGATTCAGTAATGACATATTTTTTATATCTTTATACACATCGCATACAGAGTGGATACAGAAACGTGACAAGTTGACGCTAATGTACCTTGCTGTAAGCGCCCTCAGCTGCAATGGCTAACGGCGCTTTTATAATAAATAACACTAATAAATACTCGTAGTAACGATTACTGGATACTTTCGAATATCCTAAAAAACCAATCCCTAAAATAAACAATGACCGTATTAAGGTAAACAAGGTTAGACCGTATGTTAATCACAGAATTGGGTTATTTTGCCTTGCTAGCCGCCTTTATATTGGCGATTTTGCAGGTGGTATTACCAACCGTCGGTATCATGCGTGACCACGTTGCGTGGCAGCGTTTGGCACCAAGTCTGGCGTGGGCACAATTTGCTGCCATGATCACATCATTTGCCGCGCTGATGGCAGGCTTTTATTACAATGACTTCAGCCTCGTCTATGTCACTCAGCATTCTAATACGCTGTTGCCTTGGTATTATAAGCTGTCGGCAACTTGGGGTGGTCATGAGGGTTCATTGCTGCTTTGGATGACCATCATGGCTACTTGGTGTGCGCTGGTCTCTTACTTTAGCCGTGGTTTGCCACTGTCTATGCGTGCGCGAGTGTTGGTAATTTTGGCTGGCGTACAGATGATGATGCTAGCGATGCTGATTTTTACCTCGTCGCCATTTGATCGTACATTGCCAAACTTACCTGTTGATGGTGCGGATCTAAATCCTGTGCTACAAGATTTCGGTTTGATTATTCATCCACCGATGCTGTATATGGGCTATGTGGGTTTGGTCGTGCCGTTTGCCTTTTGTATGGCGGCATTGTGGGAAGGTCGTTTAGATGCAGTGTGGACACGCTGGTCGCGTCCGTGGGCATTGGCGGCTTGGGGCTTTTTGACCGTTGGTATTGCGCTTGGCTCATGGTGGGCCTATTACGAGCTTGGCTGGGGTGGTTGGTGGTTCTGGGATCCAGTAGAGAACGCTTCATTGATGCCATGGCTGGCTGGTACCGCGCTGCTACATTCGCTTGCCGTCACAGAAAAACGTGGTGTTTTTAAAGCATGGACGATTATGCTGGCGATTTTTGCTTTTGCACTCAGTCTATTGGGCACCTTTCTCGTGCGTTCTGGCGTTATTACCTCGGTGCATTCGTTTGCCGCTGACCCAACGCGTGGTCTGGTCATTCTAGTCATTCTCGGTGTGATCATCGGTGGTGGCTTGTTGATGTTTGCGGTACGTGGTTGGCGTTTAACGGTCGAAAGTCAGTATCAACTGATCTCACGCGAGTCATTTTTAGTCATTAACAACGTTATTATTTTAATTTCGACTTTGGTCGTATTACTCGGCACGCTGTATCCTATCATTGCTGACTCCTTTAATTTAGGTCAGGTGTCTGTCGGCCCTCCTTACTTTAATGCGCTGTTTGTACCGCTAACGTGGCTGATATTAGTAGCAATGGGTATGGGCTCGAACATTCGCTGGAAAAAAGACAGCCGTCCGCTATTGGGCGCTGGTATGGTCATTGCAGCCAGTAGTTTAGTGCTTGCAGCAGTTATCACGTATTTTGTGAGCCCGTCTGCGATGCTTAATATTGGCGTTACCTTGGCGGTCAGTTTTTGGGTACTGCTATGGATGGTGGTTGATTTCAAAGACAAAACCAAAAACGCACCCAATTTTGTTAAAGGGTTACGCCAGTTACGTCTGAGCTATTGGGGTCAACAGACCGCTCATGTTGGTGTCATTATTGCCGTCATCGGCGTCGCATTTACCAGTACGTTAAGTATTGAACGTGATGTCGCACTTGGACCAAACGATAGTGTTCATGTCCAAGGCTATGACTTTACCGTTAAAGGCTTTAGTGAAGTCAAAGGCAGTAACTTTGATGCCACCCAAGCTGAGGTTGAAATCAGCAAAGATGGCCATGCTGTGACTACTTTGTATCCTGAAAAACGTAATTACATCATTAGTATGATGCCAGTCACAGAAGCCGCGATTGATGCTAGCCTCATGCGTGATGTTTACGTGGCACTGGGCGAACCTATCGCCGAAGATAGCAACGAATGGGCAGTACGTATTTATGTGAAACCGCTTATCCGCTGGATATGGCTAGGCGCTCTGATTATGGCGTTTGGTGCAGTATTGAGTATTCTTGATCATCGCTATCGTATTAAGAAAACCAAGACACCTGCACAAATTGCAGCGAATAAAGCAGGCTTTACCACCGTCGCCGATTTGGATGCGTCAGCATTAAAGACAGGGGATAATTAATATGAGCACATCAAAGCAATCCCCTGAGCAAAATGCAAAGCAAGATAAGGTAGGTGGCACGAAAACCATGAATAAAAAGCAACTTAAGCTATGGTTTTTGATTCCACTGATCGTTTTCATTGGCTTAATCATCATGCTATATCTGCGTTTGGGTAAGCCGACGGATATCGTTACCAATACGGCACTTGAGCGCCCAGTGCCCGCTTTTGAGCTGCCTTTATTATCAGATACCAGTCGTATCATGACCAATGAGAATCTACCTGATAAGCCTTTTTTGATGAACATTTGGGGCTCTTGGTGCCCAACTTGTATTATTGAGCATCCTTTTCTTATGCAATTAGAGGAGCGCGGTGTCAATCTGGTCGGGGTCAACTATAAAGATGACATTGGCGATGCACTAGGCTACTTAAACCGAGGTGGCGATCCGTTCTCGATGTCTATTCAGGATTTATCTGGTCAGTTTGCTTTGGACTTAGGTTTGACGGGTGCTCCTGAGACTTTCGTAGTCGATGGTAATGGTATTATTCGTCAGCACATCATTGGTGAGATCAATGAAAGCAACTGGCAAAGCCGTATTACGCCTTGCTTGATGGTGCTCAATGAAGCCAATAATAATGACGTCAGTCCAGATCCGACTCAGGTTGCGGAGGCGTGTAAATGATAGCCAATAAAATAACAACCGTTACGTTAAAAGTAGCGAGCTTACTGATAGCTTGTCTAATAAGTATGGCAAGCTATGCTGCTATTGAGGTCTATGACTTTGATTCTGTGCAGCAAGAAGCCCAATATCGTGGTCTCATCGAAGAGCTGCGTTGCCCAAAATGTCAAAACCAAAATCTTGCAGGATCGGATGCGCCCATTGCCCAAGATCTAAAGCAAAAAACGTATGATTTGATAAAAGATGGTCGTAGTGATGGCGAGATTCGTGCTTATATGCAGGAACGTTATGGCGATTTCATCACTTATAAGCCGCCTGTCCGTCCATCAACGTGGATTTTGTGGTTTTTTCCGCCACTATTACTCATCAGTTTACTCATAGGCTGGTTCTGGCAAAGCAAACGACGTCAGCTTGTCGCTAGTGGTGAAAGCGGGGTAACGGTCAATAGTACGGCTACTGCTCTATCTGCTGCCGAAAAAGCCGAGATTGATCGTCTGTTATCACGTGCTTCGAGCGATGACAAAAATGACCATGATATTACAAGCCTCAAGGACAAAAAATGACCATATTCTCTACTGTGGGCTTATTTATTGCTCTAAGCTTACTCATCGCCCTAATACTCGCTGTTATTACTATCATGCCTTGGCTGCGAGCATCACGCTCGCCAGAAAAGCTTATGGACAATCAGCTGTTGGATATCAACGTTGCTGTGTTCCGTGAGCGTCTAGCAGAACTAAAAACAGATAAAGACAATGGCACTATCGATGACAGCCATTACCAGAACCAAAAACTGGAGCTTGAACGCCAGTTATTGGATGCTCAGCGTGAAGTCACACCGATGGTCGCGCCTGGCATCAAAAGCCGATTGATTATTACTGTCTGGGTGCCAGTCCTCGCGGCGATGGCGTATTTGATGGTCGGCGATCGTACGCCTGTGTTCGAGCTTTGGGCAGCTGAAGACAAAGTGGGTCAAGTGGCTGATGACTTATTAACGGGTAAGATTGATCAGCCGCCTGCTTGGGCGATTGAAGATGGTCAACAGCTGATTAGTGCCATGCAAACCAATGTCTATCGTCATGCTGATGATCCAGATCGCTGGATGCGTTTATCAGAATTATTCTTATCATTAGAAGCCACTGACTCCGCAATTGAAGCCTTGTCGCGTGCTTATCGTTTGTCACCAGACAATGAAGAGATTGCAACCACCTATGCACAGATTAGCTTCTTTGCCAATAAAGGCCAATTAGACGCTAATGGTCGCCGAGTGCTACAAGACGTGTTGGCTAAAAATCCAGAGCATGAGGGCGCGCAAATGCTCATGGCAATGGGTGAGGCACGGAGTAGTAATTTCGATCAAGCACAAGGCTGGATTAAGCGTCTACGTGACAGTATTGCGGCTAAACCTGGTGATCATACCAAAGCATTGGCGAGTCTAGATGAGCTAAGTGCTAATGTCACCGCTCAGCAACAGCAAGCCTCTGAAGGTGTTGAAGTGACTGTTACGATTAATGCTAGCCTGCTGCCGTTAGTGAAAGCCGACGATGTGTTGTTTGTCGCCATACGTGATGTCAATGGTGGACCACCATTTGCTGCCAAACGGTTACCTATCAGTGTTATCAAGCAAGGTGAAGCCAGCATTAGCCTAAGCGATTTGGATGCCATGATGCCTGAACGTACTTTGAAATCGGCGAGAGCGGATAAAGTTCAGTTGGCTGTCATCGCTCGTATCAGCCATAGTGGTACTGCCAGTGCAGAGTCAGGGGATTTGTCAGGTAATCCAGTGGTGATTAGTGCGGAACAAAATCAGGTCAATGTTGAAATTAATCAACAAATTCCATAGTATTTATATCTGTTGCTGTCAGCACCTCTGACGTAAGCGCTGTTGTCCGATACAGCAGCGCGCAACAGCATTATATGAACAGATAAGTCATGACAACTTATCACTGCAAATAATGAAAATACTTGAGCTTTGCCAAGCCACAAGGTAAGGTAGCTTGGCAAACAACCAATCCCTGAGTTTTATTAGTCCCAAAATCCTATCTATTAAGGAGAATCGTGTAATGATGCGTATTATTTTGCTAGGTCCACCAGGCGCCGGTAAAGGTACCCAAGCCCAGTTTATTTCTAAAGAATATGATATCCCGCAGATCTCAACTGGCGATATGCTGCGTGCAGCAATCAAAGAAGGCAGCGAGCTTGGCAAAAAAGCCAAAGACATCATGAATGCTGGTGGTTTGGTTTCTGATGACCTCATTATTAACCTAGTGAAAGAACGTATCGCTAAGCCTGATTGTGCCAATGGTTGTATTTTGGATGGTTTTCCGCGTACGATTCCACAGGCTCAAGCACTTGC
Organism: Psychrobacter sp. JCM 18902; assembly: GCF_904846615.1. NCBI lineage: Bacteria > Pseudomonadati > Pseudomonadota > Gammaproteobacteria > Moraxellales > Moraxellaceae > Psychrobacter > Psychrobacter sp. JCM 18902. Next base: position 1,708,303 of record NZ_CAJHBK010000001.1, on the reverse strand, counting down.
AGATGCTGATGTTGCTATCGATCATGTAATCGAAATCAGCGTGCCGGATGACGAGATTGTCAAGCGCTTATCTGGTCGTCGCCAGCATCCTGGTTCAGGTCGCGTTTATCATGTTGATCACAATCCACCCAAGGTTGAGGGTATCGATGATGTGACTGGTGAAGCGCTAATCCAGCGTGAAGATGATAAAGAATCTACCATTCGTGATCGTCTAGCGACTTATCATGAGCAAACATCAGCGCTTGTTGGTTTTTATCAAGACAAGGCCAAAGAAGGTGCCGATGCCCCTAATTATGATAAGTTTGATGGCACGCAAGGCATCGATGAGGTTAAGCAACAAATCTTATCAGCGTTAAAAGGCTAATCATCGATTTTAAATAATTGATGACGCGATTGAAGACCCTGTTTATTAGCAGGGTTTTTTTTATGTCTGACGGTTTTAACTGTATGTCTTACAATACTACTAAACAGAACTCTCATTGCTCAACGATTCTTGTGAGTAAGCGCTTAAACAACATCCACAAAAAAACCGCTCACTCGTAATGAGTAAACGGCTATTTTGTCAAAATATACTGCGAATAAAGCTAGCACATTTTTGCTTAAAACTTATGCATTACCTTCAGCATCAACTTGTGCTTGTTGCTGGCTTTGCGCATAAGCTTGGTCAAAGTTCACAGGGGCTAGCAATAACTGCGGGAAGCTACCACGCGTTACGATGTCGCTGATGACTTCACGAGCGTATGGGAACAAAACGTTCGGGCAGTATGCACCTAAGATTTGACCGATTTGGTCTTCTGGGATATCTTTCAATAAGAAGATACCCGCTTGATGCACTTCAGCGATAAATGCCGCTTCTTCCGCATTTTTTGCTGTAACGCTCACGGTTAAGATGACTTGATAATGATCGTCATCCAGTTTTTCAGCGTTGCTAGACAAATTGATATCAAGCTCTGGGTTCCACTCTTTGGTGAACACACTAGCGCCTGGGACTTCAAGTGACATGTCTTTTACGTAGATACGCTCTAGTGCCAGTTGTGGTTGTGCTTGTTCTTCAGCCATGATAAATCCTCTAAAAGTTGATCAAGTAGTTGGACAAACTGTCATTTTAATAAAAGTTCATTGTAATATAAATCGAGACAAAATCTGGATGTTTTTATTACTCTCTTTTATCTTTGCCGCTGTCTATCATTGCACAGGCAAAGACAGACAGCAACGAAAAGTAGCAGATTAACCTGCTAATAGCTCGTCAAGTTTGCCTTGTTGGTTCATTTGATTGAGCTCATCAAAACCACCGACAAAGGTCTCACCGACGAAAATTTGCGGCACAGTGCGATAGTTATTGGTTTTTTTCATTAATTCTTGACGCTCTTCGCGGCTCATATCGTGCATGCCAATTTCTTCGTAGTCAACGCCTTTAGTTTTTAAGAGTTGTTTGGCGTTTGAGCAATATGGGCAGATAGGCGTCGTATAAACTTTAACAGCGACAGTCATGGTAAATCCTTATTTATAAGTTTAGAAGGTAATCGTTTTATTATAAAAAGTATTATAAATAATTATTTGATAAAAATTCTTATAATCCGTTACCAGCAAGTAAATTGAAGATAGATTAGGTAATGCTCGTTATTAAAGTGGGGATGAGCAGAGCAAATTCAAGATGTTTGAGTATAAAAGCGCTGACAGTAGCACAAATGCCACAAACAAAAAAACACCTATCGATAAGGTGTCTTTTTTATTTGTGAATATTCAACGCGCCTCAATCATATGTCAATTGATATGGGCTAAATATTTTTTAAACAGCAGTATAGCGGACTACTTATGTAGACTTGGTTTGGCTTTGCCTTTATTTTTAGGCTTTGCGTCTTTTAACCCAACTAATGGCATGCCCGCTGCTTGCCAGCCGCCGATACCACCTTCTAAGCGATAGACACTGTCCTTGCCGATCATCTGAATCGCCGCGCCTGCTTGCACACCCATATCACAAATGATAATTACTGGCTGCTCAATTGCACGGATTTCTTCTAAGCGGTCTTTGAGCTCAGTGAACGGTATGTTACGGCTGCCTTGGATGTAACCAGTCTCAAACTTCTTTTTGGCACGAATGTCGATTAGCTGCGCGTTTTGCGAGTTAACCATCATACCCAAGGTATTGGGCGATATTTTTCTGCCACTACGTTTGTTTTCAATCGTAAAAAATAGCACGGCAAGTACGGCTAATATACCAAATAAAAACGGGTGGTTGCCCACAAATTCCAGCGCACGATCCAAACCATACCTCCAAAAAAATAAGTGTTCGGTTAAGCTGAGAAGACAGCCTAACGATACTGAACAAGGCGCTATTATACCGATTAGACCATCCATAGTAAACGGGCGATGGTCAACCAAGCGATTAACGACCCATAAGGCAGCGATTAATAAGGCGAATACTAATAATGCCAATATTAATAGGGCTTAGTATCTGCCTCTTCTCTTAGGGTAACGAGGTTTTCCACACGGCGCTGCAATACCACGCCGTCAGCAACCGCTTGCCATAATGCGCAGCCTTTGCTGTTGTGAGTATGACGACAATCACGGAACTGACAGTTGCCAGATAACGGTGCAAGCTCCACAAATCCTGAAATGATATCATCGGGTGTGAGATGCCAAATGCCGTACTCGCGGATACCTGGCGTATCGACGATACCGCCTTGGGTCAAGTCGGCTGGATTAAATGGTAATAAGCGACTGGTGGTGGTGGTGTGTTGACCAAGTTTTGAGTTATCAGAGATGATATTGACGCTTTGTGCCGATTCAGGGAGTAGTGCATTGATTAAACTGCTTTTACCGACACCAGATTGCCCCGCAAAAATAACCAGTTTTTTATCGATATAACGTTTTAATTCATCCAGCCCTTCTTGCTCATCGCTATCCGCAACGTTTTCAGGGCAGTCGACTGAGGTCAAGACGCTCTCATAACCGAGAGAAGCATATTGTGCGAGTAATTCTTTGGTATCGACGCCGTTTTCTTCTGCCAATAAATCGGCTTTATTAAGCACCAACAGCGGCTTTACGCCAGCATGATGACAGACGACCAAATAACGATCGATGAGGGTTGGCGCGGCAGCAGGTAGCGGCGCGAAGACAATGGCTAAAATATCGACATTGGCGGCGACAGGTTTAAGTTTATGATAACGATCAGGACGCGAGACCAAAGAGGTACGCGGCTTGACCGATTCAATACGTCCAAAGCCAGTATTAGGATCAGCACTCCAGCGTACTTGGTCGCCAGCAGCTAGCATCGGTAAATTGGTACGCACATGACAACGCCAAATATCGCCTAATGCCAGCTCTTGCCAAAACGGTTCAGGATCATCGGGTGCAATCTCCGGTTGCACGGGTATCACCGCAGGCAAGCTGGTCACTTGTACTTCCAACTGCTTGCCATAATGCGCCATGACCACGCCATCCATCAAACTGTCATCGATACTGTCTTGACTTGCCAGCTGTTGTTTGTCGATGCGACGAATCTGTTGCTTAGTCAGTTTGCGTTGCCGAATTAATGCCATGGGTTTTGAACCTATTAAAAAAATATTGCTAAGTGTAGCGTGAAAGTTTGATAACATACAGCCTAAAGCGCCTGCTGCAGACAGAGATTTTGTAACGTTTTAAGGGTTATAAATCAGTAGATGCAACGTTTTGCTACAGTTTGCTACTTAGGCATGAACATTGACAGGCGATTTATCTAATTAATATTGCTCCAAAGTTGTTCTAAACTTTATTGACCATAGGATGTTTTATGAGTACCGGTGACCACCCCAACAAGATTAAAATTAGAAACCAAGGCAAAAAAGGGCTGGTATGGATTGACCTAGAAATGACCGGGCTGGATACCTTGAATGACGAGATTATCGAGATTGCTACCGTTGTCACTGATGAAGATTTGAATGTCCTTGCCGAAGGGCCAGTGTTCGCTATAAAAGTATCGGATCAAACGTTAAATAAAATGGATGATTGGAATACCAAGCAGCATGGTCAGTCAGGATTGGTCGACCGTGTCCGCCGTAGTACCGTGACATTGGCAGAGGCCGAAGCTGAAACCATTAAGTTTCTCAATAAATGGGTCGATAGTGGTAAGTCGCCAATGTGCGGCAATTCCATCTGCCAAGATCGCCGCTTTATGGCGCGTCAAATGCCGGAATTAGAAAAATTCTTCCATTATCGCAATCTGGATGTGTCGTCAATCAAAGAGCTTTGCTTCCGCTGGCGTCCTGATATTCTCAGAAACTTTGAAAAAGGTGGCAGTCACTTAGCGTTAGATGACATTCGTGATTCTATTCGTGAGCTAAAGCATTATCGTCAGCATTTCTTTAAATTAATACCGTAAATTAAGAGTTGAGCGATCAATAGTTTGACACTTAGATTCGCGTCAATCATGCAGTGTCATTTATATAAAAAAAGGTCTGTTGATAATTCAACAGACCTTTTTTATTGTTCAGAGGCGCTCAAAAAAAATGACATTAAATGAGCGATTTAAATTCAATCAATCTAAATTCAGCAGCATTACTACTAAAACTGTCATTTGAATGCTCGTCGCCTGTCACTGCGCCAATCACCGCACTTACTTTTGGCTGGCGTGTATTGCTATCGAGCAATCGCCAGTCGCCGAGCACGTAGCGTTTTTTATCAGTGGTAGCCTGATGAATATCTGGACGATGGGTGTGACCATGTAGTAATGCATCGCTATCAGCCACTGCTTGTATCACTGCATCTTTATTGACATCCATGATATGCGCCGCTTTATTGGCATTATTCTGCTGGCTCTTTTGCCGCATTTTATCTGCGATAGCCAAGCGTTTTTCTAGTGATTTATTGAGCAAATACCACTGGGTTAACCGATTACGCATGATTTTGCGAAAAAACTGATATTTTTTATCATCAGTACACAAGGCATCACCGTGCTCTAGACGATAATTTTGCTGACCGACAGTCAAAGTATACGGCTCATAAATAAGCTCGCCACCAAATAGATTGCAGAATGGCTGACCTAACAAAAAATCACGGTTGCCATGCATGACCAAAATCTCACAACCAGCTACCCGTAGTTTTTTTAATTTAACGATAAGCGGAGTGAGCCAATGACTTTGTCGTTCTTCTTCGGATAAAGACAAATAAAAATCATCACCGAGCCAAACTTCAAACCAATCACCTAAGATAAACAAGCGTTTGAGCGCAGGCAGAGCCAGGCAATCATCAAGCAGCGCCAAAAAAGCCTGCACCAAGGCAGGCTCTTCAGGCGATAAATGCAAATCGCTAATCAATACTTGCCGCACCTCATGAGGGCGGGTGGTAATTAGGTGGTCAAAACTTTGCATTTATCCTTATCCTCGTAATTTTAAACAGCAACGACTCATAAGCTTTTACAGACTCATCGCTACTGAGTAATAACTATTGAAGAATGATTACTGAGAGACAGTTATTTAGTAGCAGTTACTTAGTAATAATAGTCGCTGAGTTGATAACTACTGGCTCTTTTGGCACATCAGCATGCATGCCGAAACGACCAGTAGGTACGCCGCGCATTTTTTCGATGACGTCCATACCGCTTGTTACTTTTCCAAATACGGTGTAGCCCCAACCTTGCATGTTTTTGCCAGAATGGTTTAGGAAATCGTTGTCTTTTACGTTAACGAAAAACTGGCTGGTTGCTGAATGCGGATCTTGCGTACGCGCCATCGCAATCGTACCAGCGTCGTTTTTTAGACCGTTGTCTGCTTCGTTTTCAACTGGTGCATTGGTCGCTTTTTCATTCATTTCAGCGTCCATTCCGCCGCCTTGAATCATAAATCCGTCAATGATGCGATGGAAAATCGTACCGTCATAATGACCAGATTTTACATAGTTTAAAAAGTTTTCAACGGTTTTTGGTGCTTTTTCTTCATTGAGTTCGATAACGATCGCACCCATATTGGTGTCTAGTTCTACTACTGGTGGCATGTCTACCATGTGATATTCCTCTTTGATTGCAACGCCTAAAATGACGCTGTTAAGTGGTGGCTAAAAAGTTGGTGGTTAAAAAGTTATGGCTAGTCTAACGGCTTTTTTATCTCGTGTCATGTATCAGGCTGTTAATGCGTTCGCAAAAGCTGATAGAATAACGCAACTTTAGCTTTTTATTATCATTTTTAATAACTTGTTTTTAATGATTTGGTTTGAATTTTCCATGCTGCGTGATGGCACGTAGCATGAACTGACAATTTGCGTTAGGAGCAATGCCCGATGAGTGAGCACTCAAGCAACAATGCACAAAAAGACGAACAAAAAAACGATTTTATTCGCAATATCATTCGTGATGATGTCAAGGCGCAAAAATACCCACAAATCGTGACGCGTTTTCCGCCAGAGCCAAACGGCTACTTGCACTTGGGGCACGTAAAATCTATCTGCCTAAACTTTGGCGTGGCCGAAGAGTTTGGTGGTGTTTGTAACCTACGTTTTGACGACACCAACCCAACCGCAGAAAAGCAAGACTTCATCGATAATATCGAAAATGATGTCAAATGGCTTGGATTTGAGTGGGCAGGAGAGGCGCACCATGCGTCAGGCTACTTTGACCAGTTGTATGCATGGGCTGTGAAGTTGATTGAACAGGGTGATGCCTATGTAGACTTGCAGTCACCTGAGCAAATTAAAGAAAACCGAGGCTCATTCAATGAGGCAGGCACAGCGTCACCACATCGTTCTGCCAGTGTTGAAGAAAACTTGAGCCTCTTTAACGACATGAAAGAAGGCAAGTTTGCGGAAGGTAAAGCGGTGTTGCGCGCCAAGATTGATATGGCAAGCCCAAACATGAATATGCGTGACCCTGTCATCTATCGCGTCATGCATCAAGCGCATCACCAAACGGGTGATAAATGGTGCATTTATCCAATGTATGATTTTGCCCATCCGCTCTCTGATGCACTCGAAGGCATTACCCATTCATTGTGTACGCTGGAGTTTGAAGATCATCGTCCATTTTATGATTGGGTCATTGACAAAATTGGCTTTGATGTACCACCGCACCAATATGAATTTAGCCGCTTAAATGTCGATCATACCTTGACCAGCAAGCGTAAGCTTAAACAGTTGGTTGACGAAAATATCGTTAGTGGTTGGGATGATCCGCGTATGCCGACGATCGCAGGCATGCGTCGCCGTGGTTACACACCAGAGGGTTTACGTGATTTCTGTGAGCGTGTTGGTGTAACTAAAGTAGACAGCGTCGTTGACTTTCGCTTATTAGAATTTAGTATTCGCCAATCATTAGAGACGACCACAGGTCGCGGTATGGCAGTGCTTAAGCCATTAAAAGTGACCATTACCAACTTTGCAGAAGCGGTCAGCAGTTGGGAGTCGCAAAAAGCGGACAGCGTTAATGCTCGCTTTGATGATGAAGCGCAAACCTTGTGGTTAACGCAGCCAAACCATCCAAATGTCGATATGGGCGAGCGTGAGATTCCTTTCACTGAAACCTTATATATCGACCAAGGCGATTACGAGATTGAGCCGCCAGCAGGCTATAAGCGTCTATCGCCAGAAAAGCCAGAAATTCGTCTGCGTAACACCTATGTGTTGGCAGTGACCGAACATGTGCTAGATGACGCAGGTAATGTCGTTGAACTAAAAGCGACGATTGATCCGGCGACTTTGGGTAATAATCCTGAAGGTCGTAAGGTTAAAGGCGTGATTCATTGGGTATCGGCTAGCCAAGGTATCCCAGCAACGGTGCGCATGTATGAGCAGTTATTTAGTGTCGAAGACCCAAGTGGCGTCGCTGACGTTCATCAAGCATTGAATCCTAACTCGTTGACTGAACTCAATGCCGTGGTGGAACCGTCATTGGTGAATGCGGACGCAGGCACACGTTTCCAGTTTGAGCGTGAAGGTTACTTTATCTCTGATAGCGAAGACCATAACACTGACAAACCAGTCTTTAACCAAATCGTCAGCTTGCGTGACAGCTATAAGCCAGCTTAATTTATCACTATTAACGGCATTAGCGCTTATTTGAAAAACTACTGAACAATAGTGGTTTGCAAGCTTGCCCATTTCTAGTACGCTAGGGATGGGCTTTTTTGTGCATGATTATAAAGTGATTGATCGTAAGATTTGAGGAAATAATAATGGCAAAATTTTTAAACAGCAGTGGCACGACTTACCATTTAGAAGAATTGATTAAAAATGCGTCTGATAGGTTGATTATCATCAGTCCCTATTTAAAGCTGAATGAGCGTATTAAAGAGCTATTAGAAGACCGTAATCGCCTCAAAATTGATATTAGAATCGTTTATGGCAAGAATGATTTGCACCCAGAAGAAATAAACTGGCTAAAAAATCTGACTTTTATTCGCACCAGCTTTTGCAAAAACTTGCATGCAAAGTGTTATCTGAATGAAAACGAATGCATTATTACCAGTTTGAACCTTTATGAATTTAGCCAAGTCAATAATAATGAAATGGGCGTGCTGATTTATCGTAATGAAGATAGTAAGCTTTATGCCGATACTTATGAGGAGGCACAGCGCATTATTCGTATCAGCGATGAAGTGCGCATGTCGCTTGAAAAAGTGACCGAATCTGATGGTAGGACTGATAATACTGCTACTGCCAGTCATACAATGCCCAGCAATAATGCTAATACAACGGTCGCACCTACTGCTATAGAAGCGGCAACGCCTAATTACTCTAAGCTGACCACAGCAAAGCTTGCCAAAGAGCTGGGTTTTAAGACCCAAGAGTTAAATGATAAGTTGCTTGCAGCGGGATATTTACAAGAGCAAGAAGGTGAGCTTACATTAACAGATGCTGGGCGTGCAGCAGGTGGTACCAGTAAAAAAGGTAAATTCGGTGATTTTTGTTTGTGGGATTCTGGGATGGTGATTTGATTCATTCGTTAAGTCTATGCTAAATTACTTAGTAATAAACAGAATAACCGCATTACAATCCTTCACAAGACAGTCATAACCAGTTTGCTAAGATAAAATAGAATTTTTGCTGACGTGCTTTGAGTTATTGTGTAATATCTGACAGGGCACGTTGATAATAAAAAGTACGTTGATAATAATAGAGCACGCAAATATCTTTGGATATTAGTGCTCATCACTAACATAGCTAAGGAATTAAGCATGGCACATTTACGTTTAGGCGATACCGCACCGAATTTTGACGCTGCAACCACAGAGGGTAATATCAACTTTCATGAGTGGGCAGGCGATAATTGGGTCGTTTTTTTCTCCCATCCAGCTGATTTTACGCCAGTATGTACTACTGAGCTTGGTCGTGCTGCGGCACTGAATGGCGAATTTCAAAAGCGTGGTGTCAAGCCAATCTGTATCTCTGTTGATGGTATCGATGACCATCATGCGTGGGCAAAAGACATTGGTGAGACGCAAGGTACTGAGCTAAATTTTCCAATCATTGCTGATCCGAACAAAGAAGTCGCTGAGCTATATGACATGATGCATCCAAATGCAGATAGCACGCATACGGTACGCAGTGTCTTCATTATTGATCCAAATAAAAAAATACGCTTAACGCTGACCTATCCTGCAAGCTGTGGTCGTAATTTTGACGAGATTATCCGTGTCATTGATGCTCTGCAACTGTCTGATGAATATAACATTGCGACGCCAGTTGACTGGAAAGATGGTGATGATGTCATCATTCCACCAAGTGTCAAAAACGAAGATATCGCGGCTAAATACCCTAAAGGTTATACAGAAATTAAGCCTTATTTACGTACGACGCCTGCACCCAATAAATAAGTAGCATGACTGGATGAATGAAATGAAGCCTCATGACGTAACGTTGTGGGGCTTTTTGTTGTTGAGTCTCTGATCAAAAAAGCAAGCCTAATAAGGCTTTGCTATGATGAGCAGAGTAGGATATAACTGTTGTATAAAGGATGGCCAGTCTTTATCTATCATCAACAGTGTAATAACCATAATAAAACCAGATAGCGTTGAGTCGCTTTTGTCTAATCTTACAAGGAGTTTGCCATGAAAAAACTATACGTCACCCGTACTGCGCCCAATCCACGTAAAGCCCTTATTTTGTTAGCATCAAAAGGCATCGATGTCGATGATATGGATGATGTAGACGTGATTGATATTGATTTTGCTGCCAATGAGCAAATGTCAGACGAGTTCACCAAAATAAATCCAATGCAGACCGTGCCAGTTCTCATACTAGGGGATGGCACGGTACTTAATGACTCACAGGCTGTATGTGAGTATCTCGACCGTGTCTATGGTGAGCGCTCGGTGATGGGGAATGATGTAATACAACGTGCGCAAGTGTGCGCTATGCGCCGCATTGCTGAGTTTGAAGTATTATATAATTTTATGCTGGCTTTTCAGCACAGCCATCCGTCCAAAGCCCAACGTGTTGAGCAAGTCCCAGAGTTTGTCGCGCCATCTGTTGCACGGGCTGTTAAAGCCCTTGCTTATTTTGAGAATATTTTAGAAGGTCGTGAGTATTTGGTTGGTGAACAATTAAGCTTTGCTGATATCGTCCTATATCTCGGTTTGGATTTTGGTAAAGTCCTGAACGTAAATCCGAATGAGCAGGGCGAAAATCTTGCGCGTTTTTATCAAATGATGAATGAGCGTTTCAGTATTAAAAATATGGCAAAAGCCAAAATTGCTCATACAAACGAGTAAGACTAGCGCGAAAAATTAAAAAGGTGACATCATTGATGGTCTTGAATAATTGATGAAATTTCCAATTATCTGAGACCATTGATTTTTTATGGTACTTTTAAATATTAAAATAGCAGTTACGATGAATCCATAAAAATAAACACTTTGTTACAACCATGGTAATCAACGGCGCTATAGTGGTGAATTGTGACGCTTTAATAAAGTGGATATCATCAGCCCCTTATTGTTAAATATTTAACCTGATTTTTCAAATACTTGGACTTAAAAAAGGGATAACCACAAGGTATGACTGCTATGACCTCATCTGTTAAAAAACGGCCAATTCGATTCACTTTACTACCAAGTTTGTTGGCACTAAGCGTTGTTTTAAGTGCTTGCCAAGATACCTCTTTGCCCAATGAAAGTGATGTACAAGAAGGCACTCAGACAAGCGCTGATGCAATAAATGGTGATGGCATAGATATGAACGCTGATGCAGTAACGGATGATATTCAGATGGATAAGATGAGCGCTGAAGAGAAAATGATTGCCAATCTTTCACGTTATCGTTGGACATTGCTGTCTGTAATGGACAAAGGCGCACAGCCATTAAACATGCTGACGGATATTAAAGACCAAGTGCGTTTGTCTTTTAATCAATACCAAGGTGAGAATACGTTAAGTTATAGTGTTGGCTGTAATACCATGAGCGCCGGCTACCAATTGCAAGGTCATACTTTGACTATTGAAGAGGGTATGAGTACGAAAATGTCTTGTGGTGAGCTTGATAAGGCTGAAAATAGTTTAAGTCAGCTGATGCAAGGTGAAAGCCAGTTAACATTAATGAAAGCTAACAGTACTAAAGATGGCGACGCTAAAGACAACAACTCTCAGGATGATAGTCTCAAGGGTGATAAGCCCATATTAACCCAAGTCACCAGTGATGGAGCAACGTTGATTTGGGAAGGTAGGCTTACCTCACAAGCCAAGTATAATAGTAAAGGCGAGACCGTATTTTGGGCAGTAAGCTCGAAAATGATACCTTGCACCGATAATGGCTCAGAGATGTGTCTACAAGTGAAACCCATTACCTATGATGACCAAGGTATTAAAACGAGCGAAGGCAAGTGGGCAGTCTTTACGGGTGAAATCGATGGCTATCAGCATGATGGCATGCACGATGAAGTATTACGTCTACAGCGCTACCCATTAGACAGTGACGATAGCAATAGTACAGAAGGTGAAGAATATGCTTATGTGTTGGATGCAGTGATTGAAAGTGCCGTCGCAGAGTAGTCGGTTTAAGCCGTTGCATTTTTATAGTAAAGCGATTTTATAGCAAAACGATAGTGTAAATAACTTAGACAGTTCGAAAAACACGCGCCATTTAGACGCGTGTTTTTTTATGCTTGTTTTATAAGCGTTCTTAACGCAAGTTCCCCAGATCTTCTTCTGTTAAACGCCAGCGACCTTTTTTCTTAGACGCACCGCGCCCACGCATGGCGCTGTTTAATATTAATTTATTCATGGAATGGCTTGAATGCGCATGACAGATGGCGCAGGCAAGACCGTCGGCGGCATCTTGCTGTGGCACGACATCCAAAGATAATATGCGGCAGACCATCTCTTGCACTTGCTCTTTTGCCGCTGCGCCATAACCGCAAACAGCTTGCTTAATCTGGCGTGCAGTATATTCTGATACTTCTAAGTCTAGAGCAACCATGGCGGCAATAGCAGCACCTCGCGCTTGCCCAAGTTTCAACGCTGAGTCAGGGTTTTCTGCCATAAACACTTGCTCAATGGCAGTATAGATAGGCTCATCAGCATATTTCAAATGATGCTGTGTGATGCGCGTTAAGCCATTAAAAATCCGCTTTAGACGTTCAGGCATCTCTTTGGTATCGGTACGTATGGTACCTGCATCGATATAGGTGAGTTTGTCGCCCGTCTGTTGGACGATGCCATAACCGGTCATGCGCGAACCAGGATCAATTCCAATAATAATTGCCATAATATCCCATCTTGCTTACATTTTATTTTCAATCCTATATAAATCAGATACGGTGTCAGACTCGCTCAGCCTACTACTCGTAGTACTTTTACTCATCTTCCTTGTATCCAAATTATATTGTACCGACTATATGGCTTAAAAATCAGCCTTAAGTTTGATAGTATAGCAATCAATCCCCATATACATCATATGTTAGCCATCTTAATTTGCATGGCGCTCAATTTATTGGTTTTTATTTTATAGGACGACACTTTATGGGTCAGATAGTTGGTATTGCCATTGTTTGGTTTATTATCGAAATGCTACTTTGGTATTTGCTTGCTCAGTTTATGAGTGGTTGGTGGGTATTTATGTGGTTTATTATCGCCGCAGTCATCGGTATCTCCCTCTTGCGTAAAGGGATGGCTGCCCTCAATCCAATGGCGCAGCAAATGAAAGCAGGTGGCATGATGAACCCATCAATGCGTCCGCAAGAATCAACCATGATGAAAAGTGTGGCCATGGCAGCGGCTGGTATTTTGCTACTCATTCCAGGTGTGCTGAGCGATTTACTCGCATTATTGGTGATATTGCCACCCGTGCAAAAGAAGCTCAAAGACTTTGCTAATAATTATGTCATGAATAATCAGCAAAAAATGATGGAAATGATGGCCAAGCAAATGGGTGGACAGATGGGCGGCGGACAAAATCCGTTTGGTGGCATGGGCGGACAAAACCCATTTGGCGGCGCAGGTGGTATGAATAATCAAAATCCGTTCGGTCAACAACAAAACCCGTTTGGTGATGGGTTTAAACAGCATACAACGATTGATGGGACAGCAAAAACCATTCCCAAGGATGTGAAAAAAATCACCAAATCTGCCAATGACGAATAATTAAATTAATAGGCAAGCATAAGAAAAGCCCCTTTCATCAATGATAAAAGGGGCTTTTTAATGGTTATTACTAAGTCTTTATGAAATGGTGGATTATAAGTAAACCTACCAAATATTATTAGAATAGTAATTAACCGAATAGAACAACCGAAGTGCCGCTGTAAGATGGTGACCCATGAACCGTGAAGTTCAGGGCGGATGCGTCACTGCCTCTGCAGGTTTCCTGATACACCGCAAGCGGTGCAGGCATACACAATGAAGCAATAGGTACCACATCCTGGTAAAGCATTATCGGCTCAGGGAATAAACATCTACTAGCCAACACTTCAGAATATAATTATCTTAACGAATGGTTTGAATGATTGCAAGTATGATTTACAGATTAATACGTAGATTTAGAGAGTGGCATTATTGCTATTAAGTTTTAACCGCCTTTTCTACTGTATAAATGTGCCTTAAATAAGTATGCTTTAAACGCTTAAGAGTGGGCGTAAAATGACGATTTTTCAGCTATTTTAAGATGTGTGTTAATATAGAGGGCTTTAAACATCCTAATATAGCATTATAGGCGTTCATTCACTTGAGGAGCGGTAATCCATGACCAATACCCAGCAACAATCAGCATTTATCGATGATAATCAGGCTCAGCTCAATAGTAAGCAAGATGGCGATCAAAATAAAAAAGTGCCGCATGTCTTAATGATATTAGATGGTTTTGGGCATCGTGAAGACGATAAGGATAATGCGATTGCTGCCGCCAATATGCCAAATTTGGATAGGATTTATCAGCAATATCCGCATGGATTGATCTCTGCTTCTGGAGAAGATGTTGGTTTGCCAGATGGGCAGTTTGGCAATTCAGAAGTTGGGCACATGAACTTAGGTGCGGGTCGCGTTCTGTATCAAGATTCGACTCGTATCTCAAGTGAAGTAGCCAATCGTGAATTTTATAAAAACGAAGCCTTAGTCAATGCGGTAAAAGCCGCGAACGAGTTGGGTGGTAACGTCCATATCATGGGTTTGCTGTCAGATGGTGGTGTACATTCGCATCAAGATCACATAGAAGCGATGTGCCACTCGGCGTTAGTGCACGGCGCCAAAAATGTCTTTGTACATTGCTTCTTGGATGGACGCGACACCCCACCTAAGTCGGCGGATAAGTATATTAATCGTCTGCGCGATCATATCAATAAGCTTAATGCTCATTATGAAGGCGGCCGCGTACAGATTGCCAGTATCATTGGGCGCTATTATGCAATGGATCGTGACAATCGCTGGGATCGCGTCCAAAAAGCCTATGAGCTTATCACTGAAGGTAAAGCCAATCGTCTGTCTACGCGTGCAGATGGCGCAGTACAAGCTGCTTATAAGGCACGCGAGACTGATGAGTTTATTAACCCGACCGTAGTGATTGGCCGTGATGAAGTGCCTTATACCGTTGATGACAATGACGCGCTTATCTTTATGAACTTCCGTGCTGACCGTGCCCGTGAGCTGGCGCAAGCCTTTGTATTACCAGATCATGAGTTTTCAGGGTTTGCCCGCAATAAGCAGCCAAAACTTGCGGCATTTGTGATGCTGACCAAATATTCTGATGTTTTAGCAGACAATCCCAAAACTAGCGTTGCTTATTATCCTACGTCGTTGACCAATACGCTTGGCGAGTATTTGCAAGACAATGGTAAAACTCAGCTGCGTATCGCTGAAACTGAAAAATACGCACATGTGACGTTTTTCTTTAGCGGTGGTCGTGAAGAAGAGTATGAGGGTGAAACACGTATTCTCGTACCCTCTCCAGATGTGGCGACTTATGATCTGAAACCAGAGATGAGTGCGCCTGAAGTGACTGATAAATTAGTGGCTGCCATCGAATCAGGCAAATATGACGTGTTAATTGTCAACTATGCCAATGGTGATATGGTCGGGCATACAGGGATTTTTGATGCGGCTGTAAAAGCAGTAGAGGCGCTAGATGTCTGTGTTGGCCGTATTGAGTCAGCGGTACGCGCTGCTGGCGGTGATATGCTTATCACAGCAGATCATGGCAACTGTGAGCAGATGCAAGATTACGAAAGCGGTCAAGTACATACTCAACATACCACTGAACATGTGCCACTCATTTATGTGGGTGAGAAAAAGCTACAAGTACGTAGTCGTGGTAAGTTGAGCGATGTCGCACCGACTATTTTGGCGCTGATGGATATTGAGCAGCCTGCTGAAATGACGGGCGAAAGCTTACTGGTTCCAGCGTTGTAAGTCAGGCATTTAATACTATTATATTGACAACTTACTAGCGTTGTTAGAAGTAATAGAAAGAGGAGAGATATTTATTGTCTCTCCTTTTTTTGATCTGTTTTTTAAGAGATATTTGGCTGACTTTATTATCTTTAAATGTTTGGATAGTGAGAAAAATAAGGGTAAGCATGATATTTCGCCTGCTAAACAAACTTGACACCGCTACTCATCATTTGATGAAATCATATCAGTTATCGTGAATGTTACTTGCAATACTCTCCTAGTCTTAGACTGGCTCTTGATGCTATCTTATGAGATAAATATTTATCCATATATCTATAAAAATAATTCTATTATTAAACGAGTTCTCTTATGCGTTCTATTTATTTTATGCGCTTACCAGTGACGAAGCGATTGGGCAAACAAGCAATGAAGGTATTCACTGCGCCGACTATTTTTAAACCTGCATTGATGATAGGTCTGCTTGGGCTCAGCACTGCCAGTATGTACGCACAAGCAGCGAGGTCACCAGCTAATGCGACCATCAATAATCCCACCGCCAGTCTACAACTGATTAGCTTAAATGCTGATGAGATAGTCACAGAAGATGACACTAATAATTTATCAGATGTCGCTGATATGCTTGAGTCGGCCGACCAAGTTGACGATTCGATAGACAGTGTCGCAGATGAGAGTGCCTTGACCGATGATACGAACGAGATCGATGTCAGTATTCCACCTGAGGTTGCGCAAGTATCATTGAATGCCATTTCTCCAGAAACGCTCAAGACGTTTGTTGCGGTAGTGGATTTGGTACGCCGTGAATATGTAGATGCGGTCAATGATGAAGAGCTGTTCAATAATGCGTTGAGTGGTATGTTGACTAAGCTAGATAGTCATGCTGAATTTTTAGATGCTGAGGCTTATGAAAACCTGCGTGCCTTTACCGAAGGTGATGTGGGCGACGTCGGTATCAAAGTCAATTATCAGCCTACAGATGGCTATTGGGTGATTACAGAAGTTATTGATGCATCGCCTGCAGATAAAAAGGGCATTGCGGTTGGCGATTATTTACATCAAGTCGGTGATTTCAAACTTGATGAAGACAAAGAAAGTAACGATATCGAGCAACTTTTGACAGGGATTGCGGGGACGCAAGTAGATGTTGTCACCTCAAAAGCTGGTCGCCGCAAACATACCACGACCTTGCAGCGTAATAACAGCCACCCTCAAACGGTCGAGGCAAGTCTCATTGACGGTATCGCTGTTATCAAGTTACCTGCCTTTCAAAATAATAGCCGTGAAAAACTATTGGAAGGCTTGATAGATCTAGACGCACCTATTACAGGTATCTTGCTAGATATGCGTGATAATCCAGGTGGGGTGCTAACGTCGGCGGTGAGTGTAGCCAGTTTGTTTATGAGCGACACTGATGTGGTACAAGTAAAGGGTCGTCAAAGTGATACGCGTACGCTATCCACTCAAGGTCTGGCGATACTTGAGTCGTTGCCAGTGGTGGTGCTGCAAAATCGCTATTCTGCGTCAGCGGCAGAGGTGCTGGCCAGTAGCTTACAAGCACAAAAACGTGCCACAATCGTTGGTGAAATTAGCTATGGTAAAGGGTCTGTACAGTCGGTCATCCCACTGAATGATGAGCAGGCTGTCAAACTCACCGTCGCTAACTATATGACAGCGTCAGGCAATAAGATCGATGGAATCGGGGTAGAGCCTGATATGACCTTGTCAGGAAGTGAAAGTACATGGGAGCAGCAAGCGCTTGCTTTACTAAAAACAAAAGCACTTGATTCGGGTATTCGTTTTGTCCGAAAACCTGCCAAAGTTGATCAAGCGGTGGCAGGCAAAAGGGTTCAGTAATGCTCGCTTAAAGACAGGCTATCGCAATATATCAACGTTAAAATATCATTTGTCGTTATTCAAAAATGGCAAATGCTATGGCTCAAATTGATCCTCAGCTATCTCTAGTTTTTTCATGCGATAGCGTAACGAGCGAAAAGTGGTACCTAGTAGTTCAGCTGCTTGCGTTTTATTCCAAGCCGTTTGTTTTAGCGCGGTAATAATCAACTGTTTTTCTTGTTCTTGTAGGTAGTGTTCCAACCCTTGAGAGGGTAACTGACCATCCTTTAATTTGCTTAGAATTGCTTTTTCATCACTTTCTTGCAGAATAGATCGATGAGTGACAGATTCTTCGTGATTGTGACGGGCTGTATGGTTTGGGCTTTCTGCATGATGACTTTCTGAACGCTGTATCATAGAAGGGTAGTGCTGAGCGTTAGTACGATAAGGATGCAAGTTGGTCGTCAATTGCTTGACCTGTGGCGCTATTGTCTCATCCATAGATTGAATGACTTTTTCTCTATTTTCTATCGATTGAGCGACCATTTGATGGTTTGTTTGACGCTCAGAATGTTGAGTATTATTGACAACTGCTGGCTCACTTTTCTGATCTTGAGAGACTGCGCGGTGATGGGTTATATCAATATCAGGCAAACCCAAGTGGCTGATGTCAATGTGCGGTGTCTCTGCTAGGGTTACTGCACGTTCAAGGACGTTACGCAGTTCACGAACGTTGCCCGCAAAGTTATGATCTTGCAAACGCTCGCATGCCTCAACAGTGAGTATCGGTGGATTCTCTAACTGCCATTCATCAGCAATTAATGCTAAAAAGTGCTTGGCTAATACAGGGATATCATCACGACGTGCATTGAGCGTCGGCAGTTTTAACTCAATCACATTGATACGGTAGTACAAATCTTGTCGAAACGCACCGTCTTGTACCAATTGGTTTAAGTTTTTGTGGGTGGCGGACAAGATACGAATATCTACGGGAACCTCTTTGGTATCACCAATGGCTCTCACCGTTTTTTCTTGAATGGCGCGCAGTAGTTTTACCTGCATGGCTAAAGGCAAGTCTGCCACTTCGTCTAAAAATAATGTGCCGCCATTGGCCTGTTGAAACAGCCCTTGTTTGTCAGCGACAGCTCCCGTAAAGCTGCCTTTTTTATGACCAAAGAACTCTGACTCCATTAGCTCTGATGGTATTGCTCCACAGTTTACTGGTACAAAGCTACCATCACGGCGTGGGCTTAAATCATGAATCAATCGGGCAACCACTTCTTTACCAGTACCCGAAGCGCCTGACAAAAATACAGGTGCTTGTGAGCGTGCCAATTTTAAAATAGTATTTTTCAGTGGGTGCATCACCGCAGAATCACCAATGAGTCTACTGTCCAGCAGTTTTTGTTCGGGTGAGCATTCGGCTGTGGCTTTTGCTTCATTATCTTGATGAATAACTTTTAAAGCATTTTCCACCAGTTGACGTAGGCGCGGTAACTCAAGAGGTTTATTCACAAAGTCGAAAGCACCAAGTTTCAAGGCTTCAATGGCAAGATCCATACTGCCGTGAGCAGTAATCACGGCAATGGGCGTACTAGAGCTATTACTGATTTCTTTTACCAACTCTAGTCCTGACCCATCAGGCAGCTTTAAATCGGTCAGGCAAAAATCGTAATCATTGTCTTGCCAGTATGATCTTGCTTGTGACAGAGTATATGCTACATCACTTTTAATACCCATTTTGGTCAAAGTAATTTGCATCAATCGGCACAGATCCACTTCGTCATCAACGACTAGCGCGGTTGTTGTCATACATCATCTCATCGTATTCAATAGCTATAAAATGGTAAAAACCAAGAGGCCTTAATGGCAAAGTATTCTATGTAATGTTAATACTTGGTAACGTTAATATTTATAAAATAGTGGTATTAACATTATGTTCAGTTTTATTTACATGAGTATCAGCACCAATAGCAGGTGCTATCAAGCGAAAACAGGTTTTCTCATGTTCAGGAATATAAAGCAAGCGAGTTTGGTTGGCCTCACAAAAAGCTTGTGATAAATACAGCCCCAAGCCTGTCCCTGCTTGGTCTGTCGTAAAAAAAGGATTAAATAAATGTTCTAAGTCTTTGGTGCTAACCCCACGACCAGCATCCAAGATATCAATTATAACATCGTTATCCGCACAATAAATCTCGATTTCCACATAGGCATGAGGGTGGGCGTAGCTACTGTAGCGCAAGCCATTGTTAATTAAATTGATTAAGACTTGTTCTAGTTGATGTGTGTCGAATGATATGGTCGGTTGTGTTTTTACGTGTAGAAAAACATCGTGTCCTTGAAAGTAATTCTCTAAAAATGTTGGCATCCAGTCTGCCAATATAATCGCTTGCTGGTTTGCAGTTTGCTGGCGAGACAATTTTAGTACATCTTCGATAATGCGATTCACGCGTTTTGTTTGTGAAAATATTATTTGATAAAGCTCATGATTCGCTGCCATATCATCACTTGAAATAGTCGGCGTTATCGTATTATCTGCTGTATCGACTTCTAGATTGGCTTCTATAACATCTTCCATTAATAATTGGCTGGCTTGTGATATCGCTGCCAAAGGATTCCTTATTTCATGGGCGATGCTCGCCGTCAATTGCCCTAAAGAAGCCAGTTTCAATTGTTGGGCGCTGGCTTGCTCGCGGCGTAAATCCTCTAACATTATCAATTTACTGTCATCTTTCAATGGAATGATTTGTACGCGCAGTTTACCGAATATGGAAGCGTTTGCGACTGCAGGCAAATCATAAATAAAGGTGCGTGATTGGCCTACCGCTACTGACAAACAGGCTTTAAATAGCTGAGTATGTTGTTGGCCAAGCTGCTGCTGAAAGTTAGATAAGAGTGCACTGCGAGTATTGTTTCGAGTATCTTTTGTATCAATAGAGGTGCTGTGCAATGATGCGGAAGGGCTGTGTGAAAGGCTAAGTAATTGGTGAGCGGCAAGGTTTGCTAAAACGATATGCTGTTTATCGATGACGATGACACCATTAACCATTTGCGTGATGACTTCTTGGTTGATGACGTTTAATCGTTCAACTTCTTTAGCGTGACTCGCTGCTACTTTTTCAAGTTGTACCAAACGCTGTGAGATGGACCAGCTCAAACCACCAACCGCCAAAAAGCTGGCTGACATGAGCAATGCGTCCCCTAAATTTGCTAAGCTCATGCTATTGGCAATGGCATAAAAGAATTGCTGATAAATGACAAAAATAATAGCGAGTAGGGTAATAATTAAGGCTTGTGAGCCGTGTAGCAACATAAAACTCGCTGCGACGACCACCATATATAACATGGTCAACTGTAAATCAGGCGCACCCGCTGTATATAGTAATAAGCTTAATATAATGACGTCTAATACTAAACCAAAGGCTAACTGTCGCCGCATTTGCTGATTAACGACATAAAACAAGCCAAGTAAAATAAGGCTAAGCAGGAAATAAAAGCTAAGGGTTGTTTGTTGTAAAAAGCTTGGTAGAGAGAGGCTGTTGTCAGAGTGAGCGGTGATATACACCATCAGTAAAGAAAACAGACTAACAGCAAAGCGGTAACTGCTATAAATAAGCCCCAACCTGCGCAATTGAGGTAGAGATAGCGTGTCATCACGATGCAAATAGTGAGTAACAGCAGAGACGATATTAGTAGCAGGCTTCATAGATTGACCGCAATAAGGGAACAGTTGCTAGGGCGTGTCCTCATTTTAAAAATAGGGATAAAATGAGATAAATTACAATCAAACAAGGAAGATATCGCCATTAATATCGGGATATTTGACGATACTTGATAAAATTTAGCCATTTTCAGCCCATGTAAATGTCCATCAATTGAACTGAGGACACGCCCTAATGAGTTATGGCTGAATTAGACCATGACGAATGGCCAAATGTGTTAACTTCACATCGCTATCAACCCCAACTTTCTCATAAATACGATAGCGGTAAGTGTTGATGGTTTTGACACTCACAAATAGTTGGTCAGCGATTTGCTGCGGGCTTTGACAGTTAACGACCATCATTGCCACCTGTTTTTCGCGATCACTCAGTAAGTCAAAGGGTGAGTTGGCATTATCTGACAGCAAAACATCAGCCAGTTGCTCAGCGACATCTTGGCTAAAATAACGACCACCCTGATAGATTTTTTTGACAGCGCGAATCATCTCATCGAGCGGCGTGCCCTTCGTAATATAGCCATTGACCCCCGCTTTGATAAGCATCGAAGGATACGGCTGCGCTGACATACTGCTGACGGCCAATATTTTGATACCCATATCCAGCTGAATTAAGCGTTTGGTTGCTTCAAGGCCACCAATATTAGGCATATTGACATCAAGCAAAACCACATCAGGGCGCAATTGTTTGGCCAATTTGATGGCCATGTCACCGCTGTCCGCTTCGCCGATTACTTCGATATCGATACTATCTGACAACATGCGGCTAATACCCATTCTCACCAAATCATGATCATCTACTACCAGTACTTTAATCATAACGATACTCTTTGTTGTTTGTCAGAATGAAGGCTTTTATTGACGCTAAATGACAAAAAATAAAATCATTAGAGTCGTTTTTTTAGTTTTTGAAAAAATAAAATATTGCTAATCTTTTAGATAAATACCATTGTTTAATATAACAAAAAGCGAATAATCACAGTGTTCAAAGTTAAGATATATTGCTGCAATGTGAGTCAATGTTTCTGTAATATAAAGTGGTTGTAGTAAAATTTGAATTACACCAAAATAAATTATTAAATCAGCTTGATACATTAAACTTAAATGCAAACCATGATACACTAAAAATACAAAAACTCTATACGAGTACTTATAAACCCATTCATAAACGCTACGTACGTTGTTGCTATAGGTTAGTATGTAACTGATTCTCTAATTAACAGCATCGTGACAGCAGGAGGCATAATGAAGCAACTACCATTAACCAAACAGCAATTAATCGCTGCTATGATTTCATTGAGTTTGGGCAGTGTTGCACAAGCCGCACTTACTATTAATGGTAGCGCTGACACTAGCTCTAGTGCTCGCATGAGTTGGGGCGGTGCTGATAGTTTATCTGAAGCACGCAATATTATGTACAAATCCAAAGGTTCAGCTATCAAGAAAGTTGATAGTGGCAATGGTACGACCAGTATCACCAACGCCAATAGCTTCGGTAGTAGTAATAACAGTTACAATAGCAGTAATAGCTACAATACAACGTATCGTGGCTCATTTGGCAGCAGTAACATGATACCAATCAGCACTGATTCGCGTAGTGTTGCGGTCATCGATGCTGAAACGGGCGAATCTATTTATGAAAAAGATGCTGACATTGCGCGCCCAATGGCCAGTATCTCTAAAGTGATGACGGCCATGGTCGTATTGGACGCCGGTCTCGATATGCGTGAAGAGCTCACACTCGATCCAGAAGATTTCGTCGGCCCTAAGCGTGCCAGCTCTAACCTTAAATCAGGCGATCGTTTGAATCGTGCTGAGATGTTGCTGATGGCATTGATGAAATCAGAAAATCCAGCAGCAAAGAGTTTAGCGCGTAATTATCCAGGTGGCTATACTGCCTTTATACGTGCCATGAATCGCAAAGCTCAAGATCTGGGTATGACCACGGCTTTCTTTGGTGATCCAACGGGTCTTGATAAGCGCAACGTCGCTTCATCAAATGACTTGGTTAAAATGGTTCGTGCGGCGGGTAACTATGACGTAATTCGTCGTTTCTCGACCACTAAGAGCTATGACTTTTATGTTTCTAACTACTCAAGTGGTAACCGTACTTATAAAGCCAATAACACCAGTAGCTTGGTTCGTGCCGGTGATTATCCAATTGGTATCTCAAAAACAGGTTTCATCAATGAAGCTGGTCGTTGTGTAGTAATGGAAACACGTGTGAATAACCGCCCAGCAATTATCGTCATCTTAGGAGCGAACAGCTCAGCCACACGTTGGGGTGATGCCAAAAATATTCTAAACAGTTTAGCGACACGCCGCACGGTATAACTTTACTGTTTTAGCATTTATAAAAAAGGCTGTTATTCGATATAACAGCCTTTTTATTGTGTTGAATTTAAGGTGTGTCTTCAATTTAATCAATGGACTTCTAAATGGGCTAAAAATTTATCTCATTTTTATCTCCATTTTTAAAATGAGGACACACTCTAGGAAAAATAATATGACTCAAACATCGACTGTTATATCAGCGCCAAAATTATATTTACTGACCAATGACGATGAGTTTGCGCTGCTGTATCGCAAATTAGAAGCAGCACTAGCAACAGGATTCATCGCGCTATTACAAATTCGTCGCAAGCAGATATTGGCGCTACCTGATGGTGAGTCTCGTCTATACGAAGAGGCTAGACAAATAGTTGAGTTGGCGAAAGCGTACAACGTACCAGTCGTCATCAACGACAATATTAAATTGGCTGCCAAGCTCGGCGTTGGTGTGCATTTGGGTCAACAAGATGGCGAAGTCACTGATGCTAAGGACGAAATCCAACCAAATCAAGTGATCGGACGCACTTGTCATGGCAAGATAGAACTGGTTGAAGAAGCAAAAAACGAGGGCGTAAGCTATGCCGCTATGGGTGCGATTTTTACCTCAAATACAAAACCTAACGCCAATATTATCTCGCGCCAGCAGCTCATAGATGGCTGTCAGCAAAATATAGCGATATGTGTCATCGGTGGCTTGACGGCAGAAAATGTCACCGAGCTGGCAGGTTTTCCCATTACTTACGTGGCGGTCGTTGGGGATATTATGGATTTACCTGTGGATCAAATCGCTGCGCGCTGTAAACAATGGCAGCAGGCGTTCTCTCAATGGAAAACGCCTACTTGATCACTAGAACTTTGACTTGGAATGGATGTCTTAGAGTAAAATGAGTCGTTATTCAGCATGTTCCATACATAGGGTAGCGTAAGGCAGTGCTTGTAAGCGTTGTTCTTCAATTTGCTCGCCGCAGACTTCACATTTACCATAAGTACCGTTCTCAATACGGCTTAATGCATTTTCGACATAGATCAAACTTTGACGGGCTTCAACCATCAAATTTGTACGCATGTCGTTTTGACGATAAGAGATGGCTTGGTCTTCCCAATGCTCATTGAGGTCGTCTTGCGGGTTTTGGATATGATCTTCAATTTTATCGATACGAGTCTCATATTCTTCTTTAAGTGTCAGTAGGTTTTGTTTGGCAGCTTGAAGGTCGATACTCATTGGGTTCTCCTAATGGGTTATTTTTATTGTGGGTATTATTCATTATCAGTGCTAATAGCATCTTAAACAGCCTTATTACTAAGTGCCACCACGAAATGTTACTGATTTTTATTAAAGTTTAGCCATTTGTCTTATTTTTATCCCTATTTTTAAAATAAGAATACGCCTGAGTAAAATTTAATAGTGCGTTCTTTATGAGCACTTGCTAGAAAACTGCTAGAATACACCGCCTCAAATTCTTGCTTGGTTACTTTTATAAAGCCACAGACAAGAGCAGCCGATTTGATAAATATTTTCAGCAATAACTAAAAAGCCAACCGATAGATTAACAAGAGATGATGCATAGGAGCAGGTAATGAATTTTTTGCGTATGAGTGAGCTGAGCTTAACGGATAAAGTGGTGTTAATTCGTGAAGATCTCAATGTGCCTATTAAAAACGGTAAAGTCGCCAGTGATGCACGCCTGCAAGCCAGTTTGCCTACGATTAAGATGGCGTTAGAAAAAGGCGCGGCCGTTATTGTTTGTTCACACTTAGGTCGTCCAACTGAAGGCAGTCCTGAATCGATATATTCGCTAGCACCAGTTGCTGAGTATTTAAGCGATAAATTAGCCACAGAGTTATCAAAGCCCGTTAGCTTAAACAATGACTACCTTACTGAAGGCGTGGCAATTCAAGCAGGCGAGGTCGTGCTATTAGAAAACGTGCGCTTTAATCAGGGCGAAAAGAAAAACGATGCGGATTTAGCACAGAAGTACGCTGACTTATGCGATGTATTCGTGATGGATGCATTTGGCACCGCACATCGTGCGCAGGCCTCAACAGAAGGCGTTACCCAAGCTATGCATCGAGCAGGAAAAGCAGCTTGTGCAGGACCTTTATTGGCGGCTGAGCTTGATGCGTTAAGCTTGGCACTTGAAACCCCAGCACAGCCAATGTTGGCAATCGTTGGTGGTTCAAAAGTATCGACAAAGCTAGAAGTGCTGCACAGTTTGTCTGAATTATGTTCGCAGATTATCGTTGGTGGCGGTATTGCGAATACCTTCCTAGCCGCGCAAGGTCATAGCGTTGGTGCATCACTTTATGAAGCGGACTTGGTTGAGACAGCTCGTGACATTATGACCAAGACTGAGATTTTATTACCTGAGTATGTTGTCGTTGCTGATAAAAATGAGATTGATTTTGCTGACTTCACAGGCTCATTACAACAAGCCACTGCGACCATCAAATCTGTCGATGCGATTGGCGAAAATGACATGATATTGGATATCGCTCCAAAAAGTGCTAAGCAATTAGCGGATGCTATTATCAATGCAAAAACCATTTTATGGAATGGTCCGGTCGGTGTTTTTGAAGTCGATGCTTTTGGTCAGGGCACACAAATCATAGCAAATGCCGTTAAAAACAGCGAAGGATTTTCGATCGCTGGTGGTGGTGATACGCTTGCTGCAATTGATAAATATCAAGTGGCAGATGGCGTTAGCTACATGTCAACAGGTGGTGGCGCATTTTTAGAGTTTGTAGAAGGCAAGGTATTGCCTGCGGTTGCTGCTCTACAGATTGATGCGTAACGCTTTAACGATATTTAGCAGATGAGTAACATTAGCCGTACAATTTAGCCTCACCATCTCATGTACGCTGTATCAATAATATTTTGGCTACTATTCTTATGTTATTGTTTTAAGAGAAATAAGAGTCAGTGGCCACTCATTATTATTAAGTAGTAATTATTTGTTTCTATACTGAAAATTATGATTGCATGTCTAATTTGCACTCTATAAAATAGCGCAAATCATGTATTTGACATGCTTTATTTATGAGGGATTTATTATGTTAAAACGCCATTTATTACTTGCTAGCGTACTTGCTGGTACTTTTGCAATCACTGCATGTAGCCAACAAACAGAAGAGAACGCCGAAGCTGCTGTTGAGTCTGCTGGTGATGATGTTGCTGCTAACGCTGATACTGCCGCTGCTGAAACAGAAGCCGCTGCTGCTGAAGCTGAAGTTGCTGCACAAAATGCTGGTACTGAAGTTGCCGAAGGCGCTGAAACTGCCGGTGTTGCTGCTACAGATGCACTAAAAAACACTGGTGAAGCAGTTGTGGTAGGCGCAAATGAAGCCGTTGCTAAAACTGCTGAAGTGGTTGCCGATGGCGCATCTGCTGTTGAGAATAAAGCCAGTGAAAACGCAGTAGAAGCAGAACAACAGTACTAATCATCAATACATAAGCAACTGAACCTAAGCCATTGATCTACTAATTTATCGATTGATGGATAGCTTATTAAGCTGTTGGTTGCAGGTATTGATTACTGTATAAGTCCTCAAAATATTTAAAAAGCTTTGGTGATAGCCAAGGCTTTTTTGTATTTAAAATCATAATCTAGAGATTAAGGCGTGTCCTCATCTTTAGCGCATTTAAATATCCATTGATTGAATTGAGGGCATGCCCTAGTCAGTCAAAAATATGGTGCACAAGGTTTATCCATTTTTTTCAATTAGCTGCGTATCATATGGAACTTATCAAATTGTTTTATGAAACTCGCTATCATTCTGTTTTATGAATCAAGCAAAGAAAGAAATAGTCGGTTAACCGCTACGAAGCGCTGGCAATTTTTGCTATAATCACGGCGTAATAATTACGATCAAAAAATACCAGTTTTTTGCTGGTCTGACTATTATCAGGCTAGGGTTTTAGGGCAATTGTTGCAACATCGTATTTTTAAGAATGATTTCTTAATATCATATTCAAAATTTAATCAGAGAGCGTCTTATGGCTTTAATATCGTTACGTCAACTTCTAGATCATGCCGCCGAAAATAACTACGGTGTCCCTGCTTACAATGTTAATAATTTAGAGCAGATGCGTGCAATCATGATGGCAGCCGACGCCTGTGATTCTCCTGTTATCGTACAGGCTAGTGCTGGTGCACGCAGTTATGCAGGCTCTGCGTTTTTGCGTCATCTGATTATTGCTGCTATCGAAGAGTGGCCACATATTCCAGTCGTTATGCATCAAGATCATGGTATGTCACCAGCGATTTGCCAACGCTCAATTCAGCTTGGCTTCTCATCAGTAATGATGGACGGCTCGCTCGGTGAAGATGGTAAAACGCCAATGGATTATGATTACAATGCCAGCGTGACTCGCGAAGTTGTCAAGATGGCACATGCGTGCGGTGTTTCAGTAGAAGGTGAAATTGGTTGCTTAGGTAGCCTTGAGACTGGTATGGCTGGTGAAGAAGACGGCTCTGGCGCAGAAGGCGTATTAGATCACGAGCAGCTATTGACCAGTGCTGATGAAGCAGAACAGTTCGTTAAAGACACCAACGTCGATGCGTTAGCCATTGCTATCGGTACCAGTCATGGTGCGTATAAATTCACCCGTCCACCGACAGGCGACATCCTATCGATTGAGCGTGTAAAAGAGATTCATGCCCGTATTCCTAACACGCATTTGGTCATGCATGGCTCGTCATCAGTGCCGCAAGAGTGGTTAAAAGTTATCAATGAAAATGGTGGTAACATTGGTGAGACTTATGGTGTACCGGTTGAGCAAATCGTTGAAGCGATTAAGCATGGTGTGCGTAAAGTAAATATCGATACCGATTTACGTTTGGCATCAACGGGCGCTATTCGTAAATTCCTTGCAGAAAACCCTAGCGAATTTGACCCACGTAAATACTTTAAAGCGTCTATGGTTGCGATGTCAGATATCTGTACCAATCGTTTCGAGGCCTTTGGTTCTGCGGGTCAGGCACATAAAATTCGTCCAATCAGCCTTGAAGGTATGGTCGATTTTTATAAATAAGCATGTCGGTGAGATATGCTTATTTAGTAGCATTTATCATTAAATAGCAGCTCAGTTCATTTTTTATATCAGCTCTAATAAAGGTAGTGGATTATGATTGGATTGATTAGTGGTCAAGTGCAGTATTTGATGGCACCGACTGCCTGTGTCATGACTACCTCTGGTGTCGGCTACGATATAGAGCTGCCGCTGCCATCATTTTGCCAGTTGCGTCTCAATGAGCAGGCGAGTATTTGGACGCATTTTCATGTACGTGAAGATGCGCAGCTGCTTTATGGTTTTATCGATCGCAAAGAGCGTGACGTCTTTCGGCAATTGATCAAGATCAATGGCGTTGGCGCAAAAATGGCGTTAGCAATGCTATCTGCGATGTCAGCTGCTGAGTTAAAGATGCATGTCGAGCAAGAGTCAGAGACGGCATTAACCCGTATTCCCGGTATCGGTAAAAAAACAGCGCAGCGCTTATTGATTGAGCTAAAAGATAAGCTGAAAAATATCGAAGTCGATAGCAGTCATTTAGAGTTTGCCATGCAACCTGCTGAGGTATCTCACGAGGGCAGCATCATCGCTGAGGTAGAAGGCGCGTTGATTAGCTTGGGCTATAAAGAAAGAGAGGCACAGCAAGCGATTAAAGCCGCTAAGAGTAATGGTAATACCTTTGCCGATACGCAAGGTTTACTAAAAGCCACATTGCAACAGTTGTCAGGATTTTGATTCATTCAGCTCACTACCATCAATAAGTATCAATAACTCTTAAACAGATAAGCGACATTCATTGTCGCTTATTTTCGTTTTAGGCTGTGCTTTATTTAGTAGCTGCTTTATGATGTTTTGCATGACTTATACGTAGCGTTTGGTTATGCTATTTATACCTATTCTTTAAAAATAATGATTTAATATAATGATAAAACCTATGATGCAAGATCGTTTGATTAATCCATTTGAAGGGGCAGGCGATGCGCCTGATTCTAATATTCGACCGGCATTATTGGCTGAATATATTGGTCAGCCAGTGGTACGTGAGCAGATGGAAGTATTTATTGGCGCAGCGCGTGGTCGGGGTGAGGCATTAGATCATACTTTGATTTTTGGTCCGCCCGGTCTTGGAAAAACGACGCTTGCCAATATTATTGCTCGTGAAATGGGTGGTAACTTGCGTTCTACCTCAGGACCTGTGCTTGAGCGCCCCGGTGATTTGGCAGCCATGCTGACCAATCTAGAAGAGGGTGATGTGCTATTTATCGACGAAATTCATCGATTGAGTTCCGTTATTGAAGAAATACTTTATCCCGCCATGGAAGACTTTCAGCTGGATATTATGATTGGTGAAGGGCCTGCGGCACGCTCTATCAAGCTGGATTTACCGCCGTTTACCTTAGTCGCGGCAACCACGCGAGCAGGATTATTGACCTCACCACTGCGTGATCGTTTCGGCATTGTGCAGCGGCTCGAATTTTATAATATTGCTGACCTGACCACGATTGTGAGTCGTGCCGCACGTTTGATGCGTGTACCGATGAGTGAAGATGGCGCGGTGGAGATTGCTCGCCGTGCGCGTGGTACGCCAAGGATTGCCAATCGTTTATTACGCCGTGTACGTGATTATGCTGAAGTGAGAGGCGACGGTAGTATCAATGGCGCGATTGCGGGCAGTGCGCTCGATATGCTGGCCGTTGATAGACGTGGTCTTGATCATTTGGACAGACGTTATATTGAGATATTGCACGAACGTTTTGATGGTGGTCCAGCTGGCGTTGAAGCGGTAGCAGCAGCAATGGCTGAAGATCGTGGTACGCTTGAGGATGTGATTGAGCCATACCTTATTCAGCAAGGCTACGTATTACGTACTGCACGTGGACGCGTACTGACCCAGATGGCGATTGACCAGATGTTATGAAATTAGCCTAAAAAATGCTCCTACGTTTAATACTCTAGTTAAACGTAGGCGTATTTTTTAGGCTTTGATCTCTTATAAGCACTATTCAACAGTTAAACAATGGGTAAAGGCTCAGGCCATATTTTACCCGGATTTAAGATATTTTTAGGGTCAAGGGCTGATTTAATCGCTTGCATCAGCACTAAGGCGTTACCGTGTTCTTGCTGCATATATTTTTGTTTGCCTTGCCCGATACCATGCTCACCTGTACAAGTACCATCCATTTCAATAGCGCGGGTAGCTAAGCGGCTGATAATGCCGTCAGCGGTAGCGATTTCTTCAGGATTTTCAGTATCGACTAATAACAAAACATGAAAATTACCATCGCCAACGTGACCGACGATAGGCCCAATCATACCCGATGCTTCGATATCTTTTGCTGTTGCACTGACGCATTCTGCTAATCGTGAAATAGGCACACAAGCATCCGTCGATAAGGCGCTGGCTTCAGGACGTAGAGCAGAGCTGGCATGATAAGCGTTATGCCGTGCTTGCCACAGACGTTTGCGCTCGGCTTCATTGGTATCCCAAGCAAAGTCACGACCGCCGAATTCTTCGATAATATCCGTAAACATTTGAGCTTGTTCAGCGACGCTGGCATCTGTGCCATGAAACTCTACAAATAGGGTAGGCGTCTCATCCAGATCAAGATTGGCATATTGATTACAGGCTTTAATTTGCATGGCATCAAGTAGCTCAATGCGCGCAATCGGCAAGCACATTTGAATGGTCAGCATTACTGCCTGACAGGCATCTTCAATCGTTGGGAAATGGCAAATACCGCTACCAATACACTCGCTGATGCCGAATAGTTTAAGCGTCACCTCAGTAACAATACCAAGTGTCCCTTCTGAGCCGATCATTAATCTCGTCAAGTCATAACCCGCGGCAGATTTTTTGGCACGGGTACCAGTGCGGACAATCTCTCCACTCGCGGTGACTATCTCAAGCGCCAGTACCACATCTTTCATCGTGCCATAGCGTACCGCATTGGTGCCTGAAGCGCGAGTGGCGACCATACCGCCGATACTGGCATTGGCACCCGGATCTATTGGAAAAAACAGTCCTGTATCACGTAAATAGTGATTGAGCTGCTCACGTGTGACACCTGGTTGTACGGTCACTGTCAGATCTTCATTATGTACCTGCAATATTGCATCCATCGCATGCATATCGATGCATAATCCGCCATATGGCGCATTTAATTGACCTTCTAAGGATGAGCCAATACCAAATGCAATCACTGGCATTTGATACTGATTGCAAATCTCCACCGCAGCTGCTACCTCGTGCTTATCTTGTACTGTCAAGACGGCATCGGGTGGCTGATTGGCAAGCCACGTCATCGTATGCCCATGCTGCTCACGTACCGTTATATTGGTAGTAAGTTGTTTACCGAAACGAGTTTGTAAGGCAGCAATAGCCTCGCTGTGGTCTTTTTTAGCAATTGATATTTTAGCGGTAGACATGGGTGACTCCTATACAGGGCGTCTTTTTTAACGACACAATGAGAAATGAGGCAATGTAAAGATTAAGCTCTCACTCACTTTAAATGTCGCTAGAAAGCAATAAAAGTGAGTGGAGGCCTATTGAATAAATACTAGGGCGTGTCATCAATTAGCACATTAATGTATTTAGTGGCCTTAAAATGGCTAAATTTTGCTAAACATCGTCAGTAATTTTGTCAATATGTTCATATTAACGGCAATTTCTTCCTTGTTTATCTACAATTTTTCTCATTTTAAGCCTCACAATCTAATTGATGACACGCCCTAGATAGTAATGGCTATTAACCAATACTTATTTTTATTAAAAATAACAAAGCGTTAGGCTAAAATACGCCAAACGACAACCAAAATAGCCAATATATAAAAGATAGGCGAGAGCCAGCCAACAACCTGTGTTGCAATGGCAATGAAAATGGCAAAACCTGACAGTGCTAGCCAATCTCGGCGGCGATCATTAAGCATATCCGCACGAATTTGTTGTATTTCTCGCAGTTGACTGTCTTGGCGTGATCCTTGTGAGGCAAGGCTTTGTAAGCCTTGATCCAATAGCTTTGGAATATCAGTCGTAGATAATAAAATCTCTGGTAACTGCTGGCGTAAATGTTGTAAATTACGCATCGGATCAAGCTGCTCTTTAATCCAACTGCTTAAAATCGGCTTGGCAAGTGACCAGATATCAAGGTCAGGATACAAGTCGCGACCGAGTCCTTCGACATGAACCAAGGTCTTCAATAGCAGCATGAGTTGCGGCGGAATACTCATATGGTGACGACGTGCGATATCTAAAATTTGCATTAAGACACCAGCAAAGTCGATATCATTGATAGACTTTTGTAGCATTGGACCAACCGTGCGTTTCATATCGCGCATCAGGGCATGCTTGTCTGTATTTGGTGGAATCCAACCGGCACGGCTGACGATATCAACCATCGCCGTAAAGTTGTTATTCATCACCGCCAACAGCATGCGCGCGACGATAAGCTGATCGTCTTTTGATAGCGTACCCATGATGGCGCAATCAAGTCCGATATAGCGTGGTTCATGCCCTAAGTCAACCGCTGCCATATCTGCGGTGAGTGTTTTAACCGGCGGCGTCTCTACAAACACATTACCCGGATGCATATCGGCATGGAAGAAGTTATCGCGGAATACTTGGGTAAAAAATATCGTTAAGCCTTTTTCTGCTAGTGCTGCTCGGTCATAACCTAGCTTATCAAACACTGCAACTTGCGAGATAGGAACGCCTTGGATACGCTCCATGACCATCACATTTTTGGCAGAATCATAGACTTCTGGTACATACATCAATGCGGAACCCAAGAAGTTGTTGCGCATCTGAGTGGTATTGTCTGCCTCTAAGGTCAAATCCAGCTCGTTTAACATCACTTGGCGATAGTCTTCGACAATATCGACGATATGGATGGCACGTGCCGCTTCAATACGCGCTGATGCCCAATTGGCCAGCTCACGTAGTAGCTCAAAATCAGCAATGATGGTGGTACGGATATCAGGACGCACCACTTTTACCACCACTTCACGACCATCATGCAATGCAGCAGTATGTACTTGGGCAATAGAAGCCGCCGCTAGAGGTTTGACATCAAAGCGTGCGAACAAGGTGCCAATCGATTGACCAAGACCGTGTTTGGGGTCTTGGATTTGGGTAATGGCCACATCAGAATTGAAAGGTTTGACTTTATCTTGTAGTTGAACCAATTGCTCGATAATCTCAGGCGGCACTAAATCGCGACGCGTTGACAGTAGTTGGCCAAGCTTTAAAAACAGCGTGCCCATGTCTTCAAGCGCATATTTAATCGCATTGGGTTGGTGTTTTTTACCCCACGCCGCTGGATGTAGGCGAATCAAACGCGCCAAAGGTTGCAGCTGTGGCGCGTCTTCGATAGAAAGATGAGTATCGATGCGATAAGTTGCGGCGATACGCCAAAGCTCAAGTAAACGGGCGCGATGAGATAATAGCATGAGGTATGGGTACTCTAAAGAAAGTCGAAAATAGGGTGGGCACTGCACTTATTTATAAACTGTGCTTGTCTATAAATTGCACTTATCTATAAACAGTGCTGTCGATAATAGGATTTAGCGATCATCGACGACAACAGTTATTGATGAAATGAGTTATTGAGAAAACGTGCCTGTTCATCTTTGATAGCAGCAAGTTTGGCCTCTTCACGTTCGACATCAGCCCGCAGCTTTAACAGTTGCTGCTTAAGATCGTTTACTTCTGCTGTCTCGATAGGATCAGGAGCACTATTACCTGCCACCTCATTAGCCCAGTCGCTGACGTCATCAAAAGCGCGTTTGGCACTATGGCGCCAGCTACCTTTTAGCTGTGATATAAGCAGATGCAACTGACTGGCCATCGGCTTACCAATAAATGGCTCAAGCTGTCCTGCAACATCTGGATCGAAACCTGCGACCAGTTGTTTGAGCTGCATGAGCACCTTATAATCACCCGCGATAGGTAAATTGCCTTCGGCACCACGCATCAGATTCAGCAGTTGCGCTGGGTTATCTACAGTAATGGTACAGTCTGGGCGACTATGACCAATCCGTGCGCGCTCCATACTGGCTTGTTGGTGCTCGTTCATCGCGCCACTTTGCTCAAACACACTCTCGGTTGTCACCGGCTCAAAACGCAAACGCTCATGAGTGAATAAAATATCCAAACGAATATCAGGCATTGCCATATTGAGTCGCAACACTTTGCCAGCAAGCGGTGCCAATCCTGATTTGGTAATTTCATCACTCGCAATAGCAAGGTTAATCAGCTTTTCGGCACCCGCCAAAAGTAGAACAGTCAGCATAAGGCTCTCGCATAGTCAGTTGAGCGCCTTAAAATAGCGCATCATTTGTAAAGGTCAGTTGCCACCATTTTACGTGATGGCATGTCTATTACGATGGTTTTTAACTTAATATTACGCTTTAAAGCCGCGATGGACAGCGACAATACCAGCCGTCAAGTTATGATAATCACAATTTTCAAAGCCCGCTTGCTCCATCATCTGCTTTAGCGTCTGTTGATCAGGATGCATACGAATCGATTCGGCCAAGTATTGATAACTCTCAGAATCATTGGCAATCAGCTTGCCCATAATAGGTAAGGCGGTAAATGAGTATAAATCATAGGCTTTAGACAATGGCTCAAATACAGGTTTTGAGAACTCCAAAATTAATAAACGTCCACCTGGCTTCAGCACACGGTACATCGATTTGAGCGCTGCGTCTTTGTCCGTGACATTACGTAGACCAAAGCTGATAGTGACCAAATCAAAGCTATTGTCATCGAATGGCGCGAGTGTTTCTGCATTGGCAAGTACAAAATCGACGTTGTTGCAGCCAGCATTGATTAAGCGTTCACGACCGACTTCTAGCATGGCGGCATTGATATCTGATAACACTACATGGCCATTTCTACCGACTTCACGGCTAAATACTTTGGCTAAATCACCCGTACCGCCAGCGATATCAAGCACATGTTGACCCGCACGTACGCCTGATAAGCTGATGGCATAACGCTTCCATAGGCGATGAATACCAAATGACATTAAGTCGTTCATGATGTCGTATTTTTTGGCAACTGAGGTAAAAACATCGGCGACCCGTGCTTGCTTTTCAGCCTTATTGACGGTCTTGTAGCCAAAATGCGTTTCTTCATTACCGTCAGTATCAGGCGTATGTGGATTATTGATGTCATCACGCTGATTAAAAAGTGTTTGTTTGGCGGTTTGTATTTGTGCAGATGCATTGTCTACAGTGTTGTTATTGGCGTTGTTGCTGGTAGTATTATTTGGCATAGTGGTTTGTTGGCCTTGTGGCGTTCCCGTTGGTAGGTCTTGGACTTGTGTAAAGTCATTTTTCTTGCTGTTTTCGACGCCAGCATTAATACCCGTATTAAGCGTGGTATTAGTTTCATAGCTTTGACGTGCTTGCACCTGTGACGTAATATTTTGATTGTGGGAGATGCTATCTCTGACCAATTTATCTTGCAGGTGACCATTGATGGTAGGTTTTTGATCGAGATGAGCGTTGTTATTATGGATGTTATCGGTCATAGCATTATCCTGTTATTCACTTTTATGGTTATTTGTTTGCAAGGTATAAAATAGCAGCTAACCAAGCAAATGATGCGTCTATCATACACCAAACGTCATTGGCTTACCGCCATTATCCGTCTCATGAACACGGTCAATAATCTCAAGCTCACGCTCACAAAACGGTTCAATAAAGCCGCTGACACTTTTTAGTGGTTTCATCGCTTTAAAGCCTGAATCGATAAATTCATACAAAGGCTGATAGTTGTAACGGTAGGCGGTGCCTTTTGCTAAGACAAAGGCTTTTTGCAACATAAAAGAGTTTATATATTTATCAGTACGATAGCACACCTCTTTTAAATGACCAATTTGGATACGTCGAGTGTCGGCTTCATTGACCGCACGATAGGCGGTCAGCATGTTGTCTTCATTAACGGCTAAATCTTGAGCCAATAGCCATTCTGCTAAATGCAAATCCAGCTCTATCGCTAAGATAGCTGCTTGTATCGCCATGCTGCCGGTTTCTAAAGCCGCTGCTGGCGCAAAACGCTCAACTTTTTGTGCCTTGGGTACAATGCGTTCTAACTGTTTGGCCAACAATTTAAACTCATCGCCGCCATACAATTGTGTCAAAAAATAATCTGCCATGAGCTGATTTTGAGGTTGCTCGAACAAGTCTTTGTGAGTGTTCTGAATACGATCTCGTTGCCAAGATTGCACCTCACTAAGTTTGGCATTTAATGGCAAATTTTCATGATAAGGCAGTGCCCAAAAACGGTTCAAATGTTGTTGTAAGTCGGCTAAAGAGGCCATGGTCAGTAAACCTGCATAAAAGTAAAGAGGGTTAAAAGGTTGCGAATAAAAAGCTCAGGATAAACCGTGTTTTATACTTTTGGTTTTTGTATTTATAGAGCGTGATTACAGCATGTGTCTGAGATTGTGTTCACCTTAAAAGAAAATAAAGCAGAATACAAATGTCAAACTGTTACATAGCAGCGTTATTTACCGAATTGCTGCAATGCTATGATGACGCTAACACGCTTTCAATCATAGGATGATGACAGTTATGAGCAAAAATAATAAGACGACTGAATCCACCGCACCACAAGCGCTAAGTGCGCGATTTAGTGAGCAGATTGTTGATGAACGCCTAACCCCCAATCCCTTAAGCCAGTTTTCTATGGACAAAGATGCACTGAGATTGGCACTGGTCACGGCCCAATATGCTCTACGAGCAACGCGGCAACAGACGCCGCCAACCCTCAATAAACCAACAGGGCTATTGGTATTGGTCAATGGTATGGAGCAGGCAGGCAAGGGCACTGCTGTTAAGCAATTGCGCCAATGGGTAGATCCTCGACTACTTAAAGTTGAGGCAACCGTTGGTGATTGTCCCTTAGCGTATCAGCCGATTTGGCAGGCACATACCAAGGCATTACCCCGTCATGGCGATGTGATGGTTTATTTTGGCAACTGGTATGCTGACCTGCTTTATAACGTCATGCGTATGGCAACGTCAGACAACGACAAGACGTTGCCGATTGCGCAATGGCAAGCATATTTACAGCAGCAGCTTATTAAGCTACAAGCATTCGAACAAGACCTAGCTGCCAATCAAACCCGACTGCTTAAATGCTGGTTCCATGTCGATATCGAAACATTGCAAGCGCGATTGAATGACGATGAAGCCGATCCGCAGTTTTTATACCAAATTGACTGGAATAGTA
The DNA here is from genome assembly GCF_904846615.1 of Psychrobacter sp. JCM 18902. Lineage (NCBI taxonomy): Bacteria > Pseudomonadati > Pseudomonadota > Gammaproteobacteria > Moraxellales > Moraxellaceae > Psychrobacter > Psychrobacter sp. JCM 18902. The sequence continues at coordinate 1,670,372 of NZ_CAJHBK010000001.1, read as the reverse complement.
AAAAAGTTATCGAAACCTTTAATCAAGTGGCTACCGTTCTGCTACGCCAGCAAGATGATTGGATCATCATTGATGGTGATAACAAGTCAGATGCGGCTGACCATTTTTGCCATGAAGTGCTACAAGCGATGCAAACCGCGCTAATGAGTAGTAAAAGAAATACAGTACAAACCTCTGATAAGTCAAAGGCTAAGAAGCAAGTTCAGCAAGCACTCAAATCAGCAAAGTTTGAACCTGTAAAAATTCCTAACTTTTTAAAAGATATCGATGAGGCAGAGATTGATAAGTCGGACTACCGTGATGCGTTAGTAGAAAAACAAGTTCGCCTTGCCCAATTGCTGCGTGCGCGCAAAGGGCGTCATATCGTTTTTGCCTTTGAAGGAATGGACGCTGCTGGCAAAGGTGGCGCGATTAAAAGATTGGTTGCGCCGCTCGACCCACGCGAGTATCAAATTTATAATGTCAGTGCGCCAATGCTGTATGAGCTGCAACATCCTTATCTATGGCGTTTTTGGACCAAACTTCCGAACGAGCAAACCGACCGTATTAGCCGTATTGCCATTTTTGATCGGACTTGGTATGGGCGCGTTTTGGTTGAGCGCATTGAGGGTTTTGCCACGGATGAGGAATGGCAGCGTGCTTACGATGAAATCAATCGCTTTGAGGCGGATTTAGCCGCGGCGGGGACAATCGTTATCAAATACTGGTTGGCTATCGATAAAAAAGAACAGCTTAAACGTTTTGAGGCACGTCAAAAGACACCGCACAAGCAGTTTAAGCTGACGGACGATGACTGGCGCAACCGTGATAAATGGTCGGATTATGTGCAGTCTGCGGCGGATATGCTGGCACGTACCGATACAGAGTACGCACCGTGGTGCGTCATCGCGACCAATGAGAAGCGTCAAGCACGTTTGGATGTTTTAGATCATGCGATTAAGCAACTATCAGCGGTGTGTGGCAGCTGATATGTGATTGGTCATTCAATTAGGTAGCTGGTTACAAAGCGCCATAATTATATATTTAACGTTAAATAAATTCAGGGAAAGAGAGTATAATGCGGCGTTACAGCAGGATGTTTTCTAACACATATGCTGGCAGTTACAAATCTTGCAATATCATCATGCATTATGCGCTTATATTTAATATAATAGGCGCGTAATAGCTCCTGCTGTGCACGAAACTCACTGAGTGAGTAGCGTGTTTTTATCCTTTGACACAGACATTTTAATCACTCTGGTTAATAAGTTTGGCAAAGGTTCTTACAATAGCAGTTATTAGAACCAAAATTATGACTACGACATCTCTAAGCCGCAAGCTGCTGTAATCAGACGATTTGGCAATATTCCTTGCGGCTTTGTGACATATTGAGTGATGTGTTTTATCTTATTTACTGCCTTTACGTAAAATAAAATACGAGTAAATAAAAGGTAAGCGCTAGGGTAGAGCACCAAGATAGCAGTAAGAAAAACCGTTTTTTAGCAAGCATATTGCGCGTTTCATATACGTTATATTAATGTCAGAAGCTATCACGAGCATTATTAATAGCCGCGCAATGTCATCAACCGCCTATAATTTCAATCAGCTTACGCAGGACGTATCAACGTATGGGTATTAGCAACAGTTCTACAGAGCCAGTCAAATCAGTCGGTTCTATGAGAATAAATCTATTTTTTGCCATTTTACTGATTGCGATGACCGCCTACTTTTTGTGGTGGGGTCTAGATTACACGATGCGTCAACAGACGACGCTATTTATTGTGGCCACTGCTTTTGGTGTCTTTATGGCATTCAATATTGGTGGTAACGATGTCGCCAACTCCTTTGGTACCTCAGTAGGTGCAGGGACGTTGACTATCCCACAGGCACTGGGTATCGCAGCGATATTTGAAGTGTCCGGAGCCGTCCTGGCAGGTGGTGAAGTCACCGATACCATTCGAAGCGGCATTGTCGATTTAGATGGTCTTTCAGTAACGCCCAACCAATTCATTTATGTCATGCTGTCAGCGCTCATCGCTGCCGCATTTTGGCTGTTATTTGCCACCAAAAAGGGTCTGCCCGTTTCGACCACGCACGCCATTATTGGCGGCGTTGTTGGTAGCTCTATTGTATTAGGTATCACGTTAGGTGGTACTGAAATGGCATTATCAACGGTGAATTGGAGTACGATTGGCACCATCGCGATTTCTTGGGTATTATCACCGCTATTGGGCGGCGTTTTGTCCTATGTGTTATATGGACAGATTAAGAAAAACATCATTGAGTATAATGATAGAACAGAGGCGCACATTGCGACTTTGAAAGGCGACAAAAAAACCTTAAAACAAAACCACAAAGAGTTTTTGGACGGTTTAACAGAATCAGAACAGCTGGCTTATACGTCAGCGATGTTACGTGATCAAGAAATCTACAAAGATGATGATTGCGATGTTGAAGATTTAGAGACTGACTACTATAAACAGCTTTATGAGATTGAAAATGAACGCAGCAACCTTGATACGCTAAAAGCGTTGAAGCAATGGGTGCCTATCATTGCAGCTGCAGGCGGCGCGGTCATGGCCTCTTTGGTCATCTTTAAGGGTCTAAAGAATGTCAATAATGGCATGACGACGCTGCAAGGCTTTTTAATCATGGGTATGATCGCGGCGCTGGTGTGGCTTGCGACCTTTATCTATACCAAGAGTATCCGCGGTAAACATAAAGAGGATTTGACCAAAGCGACGTTTATTATGTTTAGCTGGATGCAAGTCTTTACCGCCTCTGCTTTTGCCTTTAGCCACGGCTCAAACGATATTGCCAATGCAGTCGGTCCTTTTGCCGCGATTATGGATGTTATCCGTACCAATAGCATCGCAACTGAAGCCGCTGTACCGCCTGCGGTCATGCTGACCTTTGGTGTTGCGCTTATCGTTGGTCTTTGGTTCATTGGTAAAGAAGTCATTCAAACGGTTGGTACAAATTTGGCAAAAATGCATCCCGCTTCTGGTTTTTCAGCTGAATTGGCTGCGGCTGCAGTGGTTATGGGCGCATCAACCATGGGTCTGCCCGTCTCAAGTACGCATACGCTAGTTGGCGCGGTACTTGGTATCGGTATTGTCAATAGAGACACCAATTGGGCGTTGATGAAACCTATCGGTTTGGCATGGATCATTACTCTTCCTGCAGCAGCGGCAATGTCTGCAATCAGTTATATCATTTTGGTCAATATTTTTTAAAATGTACGCTTATTAAGTCTTATTTAACGTTATTTATAAGCACATTTCAAATAAAAAACGCTTCTCAGCATCATGCCGATAAGCGTTTTTTTATGTCAAATTAAGGTCTATTCGGTACCAAATTGTTTGCGCTTTTTGGCAAAGAAGCGATCTAAGCGGTCCATGGCATCTTCTAAATCATGTAGGTTTGGCAAAAATACCAAGCGGAAATGATCGGGCTTATCCCAGTTAAAGCCTGTTCCTTGCACCATTAAGACATTTTCCTCAACAAGCAAATCCATCATAAATGCCATATCATCTTCGATAGGGTAAACATCAGGGTCCATCTTTGGAAAGCAATAAAACGCGCCTTGTGGCATGGTACAAGAGATACCTTTTATCGCATTAAGCCGTGACACAGCCATTTCACGCTGCTTATATAAGCGCCCACGCTCTGACGTGAGCTCTTTCATGCTTTGATAGCCGCCCATCGCGGTTTGAATGGCATACTGACCTTGGACGTTGGAACACAAGCGCATAGACGCTAACATGTCCAAGCCTTCGATAAAGTCAGTGGCATGGTGCTTTTTGCCAGATACCATCATCCAACCTGCCCGGAATCCCGCGATACGATGCGATTTTGATAAGCCATTGTATGAGAGCACCAGCACATCATCAGTCAACGTGCTCATTGGGGTGTGTACCATATCATCATAAAGAATGCGATCATAAATTTCATCGGCCATGATGATTAAATCATGCGCTTTAGCGACCTCAATAATTTGTTTGAGTAATTCATCACTATAAAGTGAACCTGTTGGATTATTAGGGTTAATCACCACGATACCCTTGGTTTTAGAGGTGATTTTAGATTTAATGTCTTCGATATCAGGATGCCAATTGTCGTCTTCATTACAGCGATAATGTACCGCTGTGCCGCCAGCTAGGTTCGCCGCTGCCGTCCAAAGCGGGTAGTCTGGCATTGGGATAAGCACTTCGTCACCATCATTCATCAAAGCCTGCATGGTCATTACAATCAGCTCAGAAACTCCGTTGCCCAAATAGACGTCACGGACATCAACTGCCGATAGCAACCCCTTTGATTGATAGTACTGTAGGACAGCTTTACGCGCTGAAAAAATCCCTTGCGAGTCGGAATAACCGGTCGCGTCTGGTAGGTTCATCGCCACATCGCGCAAAATCTCATGCGGGGCTTCTAGACCAAAGGGGGCTGGGTTACCGACGTTCAGCTTTAATATACGTTTGCCTTCGGCTTCCATCTTATTGGCTGTTTGTAGTAGCGGGCCGCGAATGTCATAGCAAACATTTTGTAATTTATCTGATTTTTTTATTGTGTTCATAGTGTGACCACTCATAGGGTTATTTTGTGAGTTTGTATCTATAGTAGGAGTTGTAGTCGTTTGATTGGCTTGGGAGTCATGTATCTTGTCAGTTTGAGCAGATGACGTGTTTTGACTATTCTTATTATGAGAATGAGCGCTCTTACTCACCTCTTTATTATTATCACTGTCGTTTTTTAGTTCGCCGCGTAACAGGTAGCCTTCGCTGCAGCCTAAAATGTGTGCTAGCGTTGGTAGTTTAGATGACACAATGCCATTAGTACCACGCTCCCAATTCGAGATAGCACCGCGACTGACTTTTGCGCCTGCTGCGGTCATGGCTTGCGCTAATTGCTCAGCAGTCAGCCCTTTATCACGACGTAGCTGTACCAGCCTTTCGGCTTGTGTGCTTTTATTTTTGTCATCAGCCATAGTCATTCAAGCCTTTATTCATTAGTTGGTAATGGAGAGAAGGAAAGCAGGCATTTGTTTTAATTAAGCCTTAATGCAAGATATTATTGCATTATCAGTATCAATGCAAGCTGTTTTTAAGGAAGATATATTTATCAATGCAAGAATAACTTGCATTGATAGTATTATCGTTGCCTCATTGCTGCTCTACTAGGCCGTGTCCTTATTTTAAAAATGGTAATAAAAATGAGATAAATTGTCGTTAAACAAGGAAAGTAGCGCAAATAATATCGAGATATTGATAAGCTATTTGACGATGTTTGGCAAAATTTAGCCATTTTAGTCCATTTAGAAGATAATCGATTGAATTGAGGACAGGCCTTAGATATCAAACTTCTTTCAGAGAGTTATTATCATGGCTACATCTGTATTCATTGATATGTTAAGACAATTTGCTGTATTTTATTCATCATAGCTTTTTCAATACCTTACGCTATCACTTGTTTATGATGGTTTTCTTGTAATGTATGCCTTGAATATTGAGTGGATAAACAATAGATAAGGCCCATCGTTTTTATAAAAATATGGCGATAAAGTGTTAGTTTATAGCAGATAAAAGCTAATGCTAATGGATGAGATAATACATACCCAAATTAAGGATACATTATGCAAGACAATCAACTGAGCCAAGAAGAAATTAGCCAATTAACAGAAGCTGATTGGAAAGAGCGTTTGAGTGCTGATGAATATCACGTGATGCGTGAAAAGGGTACAGAACGCCCATTTACGGGCGTCTATAACGATGCGACTGATGATGGTATTTATCGCTGCAAAGGCTGCGGTGCGAGCTTATTTGACTCAAGCAATAAATTTGATGCCAGCTGTGGTTGGCCAAGTTTTGACCAAGGAGTTGATAACAGCGCTATCGAGGAGCATGTGGATAATTCGCTTGGCATGACGCGGACAGAAGTGACCTGTAGTAACTGCGGCGCACATTTAGGTCATGTCTTCCCTGACGGCCCAAGCGAGACGACGGGGATGCGCTATTGCATCAATTCTGTGTCTATTGATTTAGATAAATCTGAAAAGTAATTGTTAAAAAAATTGCTTAGAGTATTTTAGAATAATGGCAGGGAAGCGCGAGATGCTGCCTTGCCAGTTATTAGCATTATGAATGTTTTCAATGTTATTGAGACATGAGCACGGCTTAAAAAAACCAAAATAATAAATTAATCAATTTAAGGACAAATGATGAGTACTATTTATGATTTTACTGCTGAGCGTATGGACGGTACTGCAAAAGCCTTTGCTGATTATCAAGGTAAGGTGTTATTAATCGTCAATACCGCCAGCAAATGTGGGTTTACGCCGCAATTTGAAGGCCTAGAGGCAGTATATCAGCAATATAAAGATCAAGGATTGGTCGTTATTGGTTTCCCTTGTAATCAATTTGGCGGGCAAGATCCAGGCAGTAATGAGGAGATTGGCGCATTTTGTCAAAAGAACTATGGTGTCAGTTTTCCAATGATGGCGAAGGTTGATGTCAATGGCAAAGACGCTCATCCTATTTTTGATTGGCTCAAAGAGCAAAAGGGTGGTGTATTGACAGATGGTATCAAATGGAATTTTACTAAGTTTTTAATTGGTAAAGATGGACAGGTCATTGACCGCTATGCGCCAACCACCAAACCAGATGCCATAAAAATGGATATCGAACAAGCATTAGCCAGTAAATAGGGTCATGCTTGAAAATTTATTGGTTTTTTATAAAAATATAAATCCAATGAAAACATAGGCTTGTCAGATTAATAAATAAAAACCTATAAAATAGGTTAAAAAACTGAAAATACTGTTTGACAGCCATGTGTAAATCTATATAATACACACCCACAGCAAGGGGACTTAATTAAGTTCAATGTTGTTAGAATTTTTACTGACTTAAAGCGTGACAACTTTAAAGATTAAACTTTCTATAAAATTCCTTTTAAGGAATTTTAACTTGCGAAGCTAAAATTGCAGTGCAATTTTTTAACGCTTCTCAGGGTGATTAGCTCAGTTGGTAGAGCGTCTGCCTTACACGCAGAATGTCGGCGGTTCGAATCCGTCATCACCCACCACTCTTTTTAGCGAGTGTCTCTGTAATAAGAGAAGATGCTAAGACGACCTAAGCAGCGGTAGTTCAGTTGGTTAGAATACCGGCCTGTCACGCCGGGGGTCGCGGGTTCGAGTCCCGTCCGCTGCGCCATATTTAGTAAAAAGCTAAAACAAATTTTAAACTTTCGAGTTTAAGCAAGTTTCGCCTCAAACATAATTTTGTTTGGGGTTTTTTTGTGTCTAAAATTCTTCTTACGGCCTTTATCTATAAAGGTTGGCTTTTTTTCCCTTATCAACTCTTAGGGACTAGTCTATCTTAGATAAAGTATTCTCTATAAGTTTGGTTGCATACATTCTATCTTTTGAAAATCGCTGATCACCTCCTTGCTGACCACCTGCTCGGTGACCAAACGGTGACTATTCTCGATTAAACACGTCCTATGATTCTTTTAATAACTGTACGTTAACTTGAAAGTAATACTCATCCTTAATGGTAATACTGACTTTGCCGTTATGGGCATTGACGATTGCTTGTACGATGGCCAATCCCAGTCCTGTGCCCGAGTGCTGATTATTGGATTTGTCATGACGATAAAAGCGTTCAAACAGTCTATCTGCTTCCGCCTGAGTTAGAGGCATCTGCAAGCGATTAGTGATGGTGATGTTTAGCGATGGCTGCTGAGCCGTTTCTCTAAGGGCGTGAGCGTTATGTTTTATGAGGCTAGCAGTCTTAGAAACGGCGGTAATAGTAATGATACTGTCGCTGGCGGCGTAGTAAACCGCATTGGATATCAAGTTGGCAAACAGCCTTTGTAACAAGCTCTCATCCCCTAATACCATATCAAATGCCCCTTTTTTCTCAAAAGAGATACCGCGCTCTTCGGCTATCAGCTCAAAATAATCGATGAGCTTAATTATCAGTGAGTCAGTATCGACAAGATGACGTTGTGAATCGTAAAGACCTTTTTGAGTTTTTGCCAGCAATAGCATATTGTTAATTAGCAGGGATAGTTGCTTGAGCGTGTCGTGTTGATGATGTAGCTGCTCGACATATTCTTGATGGTCTCTAGGTTTACTGAGCATCACTTGAGTTTGAGTGCTTAACGTTGCCAGTGGTGTGCGCAGTTCGTGAGCAATGTCATCTGAAAACTGTGATAATGAGGCAAAGTTGTGTTCGAGTTTATCCATCATGGCATTATAAGCGTCAGCCAAGGGTCGCAGCTCGCTTGGCATTTCAGAGACGATGATTCTATCGTCTAACTGCTCGGCGTTGATACGTGCCATTTTTTGACTGATGGTCGCTAAGGGGGCGAATCCTAAATAGACGCTAAAAGCCGCCACTGATACCAAGATAAAAGTAATCGCAATAAGTATCAGGATAAGATGGTGATTAAACTGGGCAAGGTATTGATGATGCACATCAATCGGTAGCGCGATTAATGCCAAGCGATTAGAGTGCTCAATGACCAGCGCGCGATAATGACGATGATTAAGCTGCAAGTCAAAGGGTTGATCGCGGTGCTGCTGCCATAGTTTTTCGACCAATTGGGAGTCATTGAGTTTATCAATAAAATCCTTTGGCTGACTATTAATGACTTGTCCATTATGGTCAGTAATAATTGTTTTGACTTCATAATCTGGTCGAAAGATATCTATCACGGATGATGCTGTATTGGCGAGATGATCAGGGTCGGCAAGGTTGTCAGAGCGCTGATCATCCGATGTCACCTCTGTCATGTACTGTCGTAAATTAAACGCAGCGTGAGTCAGGATCTCTGAGTCCATTTGTTCAAAATGATCATTAACCGAACGCTGTATCCATATGTACAAAAAAGCTTGAGATATCAGCACACATACCGTTAATACTAGGGTAGTGCGCCACAGTAATGACAAGCGTCGATGCTCTGATTTATATGCCATGCTATTTCACTTCAACGTGATTGAGTTTAGAAACCGTATTAGCCTCATTACTCATATCAATGTTGGTTTTATTATTGACTGTAACGGCGCTATTGTCCGCTTCTAGTTTATAGCCCATACCGCGTACGGTATGAATGAGCTTATTTTCAAAGCCATCGTCGATTTTACTGCGTAAGCGTCTTATCGCCACATCAATCACATTGGTATCGCTATCAAAATTCATATCCCATACTTGTGAAGCGATGACAGAGCGGGGCAATACTTCGCCTTGATGCTCAAGTAAAAACTGCAATAGCGCAAATTCTTTGGCCGTCAATTTGATAGAACCTTTATCTCGATGCACGCTACGTTTGGCGATATCCATTTTTAAATCAGCCATTTGAAGCACTGTGCTGGCGTAATCTGCTTGATTGGCACGGCGTAGTAAGCTTTTGATTCTGACCAACAGCTCAGCGAAGGCAAAAGGTTTAGTGAGATAATCGTCACCGCCAATCTCAAAGCCTTTTATGCGGTCGCTAAGGTCATCTTTTGCGGTCAAAAATAATACAGGGGTGGTGTTACCAGCAGCGCGATAATTACTGACTAATTCAAATCCGCTCACATCAGGCAGCATCACATCCATCACCACGACAGTGAAGTCCTCAGTCATCAGAGCATGATAACCATCTAAACCTGTGGTTTTATGCTCAACGATAAAACCTGCCTCGCTTAAACCTTTTTTGATGTAGTCGCCAAGCGATAACTCATCTTCGACTAACAATACTTTCATAGCATACTCGCGCCAATTATTTAGGATGAGATCAATATAAAATGTCTCTATTATTATCAATCATAGAGGAATACTGGTAATAAACCTATGCTCAGTCTAGAAGATGACAAAATTGTCATCTTGGCGTCATCTGACTGTCAGAGTGGTTATGCTAGTTTGGCTTCAGTACATCCTAATTTTAATACTCAACACTATGAAATATTCAACACTATGAGAAGCCTCTATGAAGCCTTTTACCGTTAAGTTTGTTCGAGGGTCAGCGGTCTTATTAACCGCTGCCATATTATCAGCATGCGGGCAATCTGACAGCAATGCTTCTAATGCTAGCCCCTCTACTGCCAATGCCGCTAACGCCAGCAGTGGTGAGGCAAACGCTATACAGAGTAGGCAAACAGTAACAGAGACACCAGCCAACAATCCAGACCTGCTCAAGAACGTGTCAGCCACTGTCTATAAAGATGCCAATTGTGGCTGTTGTAAAGAATGGATAGGGCACGCAGAAGATAATGGGTTAACGACAACTGCCCATGATGTTGCAGACTTGTCATTATTTAAAGAGCGTTACGGTGTACCTGCTGAGATGCGTTCTTGCCATACCGCCGTTACCAGTGATGGTTATGTCATCGAAGGTCATGTTCCTGCTAAGTATGTGGCTGAGTTTTTGCAAAATCCACCAAAGCAAGCCATTGGTTTGGCGGTACCGGGTATGCCCGTCGGTAGCCCTGGTATGGAATATCAAGATAAGTTTATGCCATACCAAATTATGCAAATCAATAAAGATGGCACAAACCAAGTATACGCTGAGATTGAGTCCGCAGAGCAGCAGCTATAAGTTAATACTTTAGATAGATTTTTTAAATTTCAGCTACTCATTGTAGTACTGATAGCAGCATTGATGGAGACTGACTGATGAATCATACAGAGCAAAAACAGATGAACCCTTATGTAAAGTTCACCCTCATGATTCTGACGTCTACCGTGGTGATGTATATCATGATGTACTTCAATACTTATGAGTGGGATCATATTTATTTTAGTGAGACCAGAGCCTATATGGCGCTATATATGGGCGCAGGCATGGCAGTGATTATGCTCGCCTTTATGAGCAATATGTACAAGAAAACTAAGGTCAATTTAATGATTTATGGTCTTAGTGTGCTGATGTTTGCCGTGGGTATCTGGGGCGTCAGATCTCAAGCAACCGTCGATCAAGTGGATTGGATGCAGGCTATGATACCGCATCATTCAATTGCGATCTTAACCAGCTCAAGAGCCGATATAGAAGACCCTAGAGTACAACAACTTGCTGACGACATCATCGAAGCACAAAAACGTGAAATCCAAGAGATGCAGGCACTGATCGAAGCATTAGAATAAATAGCCTTAAAACGCACTGCTTTTAGTATATAAATTAAATGATTTTTCCAACTGGTGGATCTTAGCTGATTTGCCAGTTTTTATATGAACCATAACTACCAAATGATCGTAATTAAGGACCTACTATGAAAATGATAAGAAACTCACGTCTTGCCATGCTTGCAGTTAGTATCAGTGCCATGATGATGCTTGGCGCTTGTCAGCCGACGAATGATGTAACAGAGGCTACTGTCAAAGACGAGGCGGCTCCCGTTAATAATGCTACAACAGACACTAGAGCGATGGATGCTCATGCAGGTCATGATATGTCAGGCGATGCGATGACGGGCATGCATGGAGAGTATAATGACTCTATGACTAAGATGCATGATGAGATGATGGCAGGCATGGCATACAACGATCCCGATGCTGCCTTTGCTCAAGGAATGCTTGGTCATCATATAGGTGCTGTTGATATGGCAGAGATTCAGCTAAAGTATGGTACGGATGCAGAAATGCGTCAGTTGGCACAAGAGATTATTGACGCTCAGAAAGCTGAAATTGAGCAAATGCAGAACTGGCTTGCCAACCATCCTGATGCTGCTGAGCCAACGTCTGATACTGAAGCCATGCAGACAGCTTATGCTAAAGATATGGATACGATGCATAGTGAAATGATGGCAGGTATCGCTGACCCTAACCCAGATATGGCATTTGCTCGTGGTATGTTGCCGCATCATATTGGCGCAGTAGATATGGCAAAAATACAGCTAAAGTATGGCAAAAATGAAGAAATGCGTCAATTGGCACAACAAGTAATTAACGCGCAGCAGGCTGAAATTGAGCAAATGCAAAACTGGATAGCCAAGCATAATAGTTAAATAACGAGTGCTTAAGAATGGATGTATTTTAGATAAAAAGCAGTGTCTTATATTTCTTAAGGTACTGCTTCTTCTGCTCTATATTTTTTAATCTTTTCTAAAATTTCGCTAGTGCCTGTATCAATATTCACGTCGCCACCTTTGTCGACCGTAAGCCTTAAAAGCTTAAGTCTCTCAGGTACGCCATTGATATGAGCAAGGCTTGCTAGGATAATATATCTTTGTTTAAACCACCCGAAGGTGGCTAAGTCGTAATTAATCACTCTAAACTATCTAAATCAGGCAAGTTTGATGAACCTTCAACACCAAAAGCCATTTGTCCTAAGCGTTTGAAGTCGATGTACTGAATTTCAATCAAGTCGGGTAAAAGATTGAGATGGACAAAGATATTCATCTTATCAACATTCTTGATAGATGCATTGTCACTAATCGCAAGGGCGGGAACGAAGCCAAACATCTCATCATAGCCAAGTGCGCCAAACTTTTTAACGCAGCGGTCAAATAAGGGTTTATCGTTGTTGTATTCCATATCAATATATTTAATTTCTTGGAAAGCAAAAAATAATTCTAACTTTCTATCCTCGAGCCCAGTGGCTATATCTTTTGTGTCACCTTGTTTTAGACTTACCCACCCGAGAGTAGGGGTGATCTCAAAAGCAAACTCTGTCTTCTCTCCACTTTAATGCCTATCGTCCTAACCAGCTCTGGGTGGCGGACTTCACTTATATCAAGACAATGAATGGTTGGGTGTATACTGCTTTTATTATTGATGTGTTTGCTCGCGCTATTGTGGGCTGGAAAGTCTCTAATCGCATGAACACCGATATGGTAATGGCGGCATTGAACCAAGCAATAGCAGACAGAAAAAATCCCAAAGATGTCATTCATCACAGTGATCGAGGCGTTCAGTATTTATCCATTCGCTACACTGAGAAGATGGCTGACTGCGGTGTGATTGCTTCGGTCGGCACCACAGGTGACTCATACGACAATGCACTAGCTGAAAAGGTCAATAGCCTCTATAAGACTGAAGTAATCTAGTATTTAAAAGAGAACTGGAACGGTGTAAATGATGTTGAACTGTCAACCCTTGAATGGGTGGACTGGTTCAATAAAACACGATTGCATAGCACGATTGGTTATATGCCACCTTTAGAATTTGAAAAGCGGTATTATGATAATTTTATCCTGTCAGGCATCGCTGCCTAACTCAAGTAAATCACTCTCCGATATACTCGGGGCGGTTCACTTTAATAGTGTCATCAATATCGTTCTTTACAGTATCGATAGCATTGACCTTAATAGCATCACCGCTATCGACTTCGGTATTGGCTTGGTTGTTTACGTTGCATGCTATTAATGCAATACAAATCAAGGGTAATGATAAATATTTCATATGATTATGCTACTGCAGTTAGTAGAGGTTGAATATTAATAAATTTCACAAACATCATTATCTTTATTAATGTTATAAACACCAATATCATCAACTTTATTATCATCTGTCAGCATGAAAACCATATAATCACCTTTAAGATTATGATTGGTTGAATAAGTAATAGTGATAGGGGTAAATGACTCATCACCACCTATAGCTGGTACTTCAGACCTTATCAAATCTGGATAAATACTATTAAGCGTCTCAAACGTGTCATCTAGTGAAAGGCCTTTATCAGTAATAATATCACCACCGCTAGAAACTGACATAAATATCAATTCATCATTAAAAAATTCAAGTGATAATGAGTTATCTACTGTCACTAAAAAACAGTTATCTGATACTGGATCTTTAAGCAATTGCATATTAAGTTTGTCCTGAACTTTGTTAAAAGAATTACCCAGTACAATATTCGCATCTTGTACTATAATAGAATTATCTATTATAGAAACGCTTATATTATTGTCTGAGTCAGTTTTTTTAGTTGAACTCTGAGATTTAACCTCAAGAAGAGGTTTTTTATGTGCTGTTTCTTTAGTTTTTAATTGAGGTTTATCAGGGGTTGGTTGAGATTCCATAGTACATGAAGCTAGTACAGTAGCTAAAAAGAAAAAAACAATAATATTTAAATTCATAATAAAGCAATCCTTCAATTTTGTATTACTGTTTATTGGAAATTATTCTATGTGTCTTTAATTATAATGTTATAAACTTTCAAATAATTCTAAAAAAGCTAAAGTTATTAAGATAAATTTAGCAAACAACGTAATACACTAAATATCTTCTAAATTGGGTTTAAATCCTTGAATATGTAGGTGATGATGATGTCTGACTTTCGCTGTTTTAAAATGTTCACAGTGTGGTAATGTATAGTTTTTTAAGTTTAGTTCTGGCTTGCTATATCTCTCTGTGTACATATCTCTAGTCCTACCAAATCCAAAGTTATAAAGTGTTCCCACTAACTTTAGACTTCTTTCATGGCTGTATACTTTGTCAAAAACTGTTACAGCACTAGCTTTAAAATCTTTTCTTAAATATCTCATATCTCCTACAGCACCATTTATATGTGAAGAGCTTTCCCCAGGATCTCCATTTGCAGTACTAAATCCATTAAAGGATATATCGTCATAGCTTAATTTGCATAAAGTACCTAGATAAGCTGCAAGAGCAAGACCAGTTAAAAAATATCTAACGTTTTTTTCCGAATTTTTCTCTATTTTGTAATGCACTTGACCCTTTTTATAGTTTAAGAAATACCTAATATCTATAAGATAAACCCTATTATTACCATCTGGCTTACCCTTAGATTGCCATCTTTGTCCAGTTTTATACTTCGACTTGCCCAGATTATGCTTACCCCCATTTTCATCATAATAAATAAATTCAGCATAGCCAGTAGCGTCGGCATTCTGTCTTTTTATCTTACCGTTATGGTAGATGTGATAGCGTGTGGTGTCGCTTGCTGCTTTATCCGTTATTACACTAGTAACTGGACGACCATTACTTTCAGTATGACTTTCTTCCGTTCCAGGCTTGGGTTTGGGCTTAGTTGCTATGGGGTTAATTGGTGGTGGATTGTTTTCTAGTTTTGGTGGTGGGGTAGGATTTTTAGTAGTCGTTGTCGGAGGTCTACTTACTCCCTGCGCTTTGTTCTTTGCTGCCTCGTTTATGTTAATAGTTTGAGTCTGTGCTCCTTTGATACAGCGTAGTGTCGCTAATGGTTTACTACCCATTAGACCAAACTTGTAGACAAAACCAACTAGCATTTTGACCCCGATCAAACCTTGACTATTGGTCTGTTTGACAATTTCTTGTCCTCTATAAAAAATTATAAATTTAGTATTTTTTACGGGCGCTTTATTATGATCTTTTATTTCTATATTGAATGCTTGCACTGGCAGTAAAGCTCTTATTGTTTTACCTTGATGACTGCTATCAACTTTGAAGTGGGCTACTGCTTGTAATTTTCCATTACCAGCCACACAGACTTCTATATCTTGACCGACTTCGGCTGTGATATTAGATTCTACACCTTGATTATCGGTACGATGCTCTTTGGGTTTGCTTTTGTAGATAAGGTAGTAGCGCAAATTAGTAATGGGCTTTTTAGTATCGCCTTCAACGATTGTAATGTTAAAGGTGACCTCTTTTAGTTCTGTAGACGAGGATGGAGGTGGTGCTTGTGGCTTGCTGCTTTGTTCATTACGGACATCTTGAGGTGATTTGTCTGGTACGGGGCGCGGTTTGGGCGTGTCAGGCTTATTAAGCACGCCAGTTGTTTTGATGCTGCCTGTTATATCTATGGTATAACTCTGTCTTTGATCAGCCTTTTGAACTATGGTTTGTGATTTGCCATTGACAGTAATTTTGATTACCGCATCTGGATGACGAACGATAACAAGAATTTTACTTTCTTTATTGGTGGTATATGTATTTTGGGTTGTACCTACCTTACTATAGTGGTTTCCGCTTAAATATACCGTTTCTATTCCAACATCAATATTAGGTACTGGCTTACCATCTTTTTCTACACTAATATAAATTTTACGTTTGCAACATGTTTCAAGGTCGTAATAGGCTAAAAGCGCTATATATTCAGCAACGCCAGTACCAAGAGCATCCTTTCCATTTATTGTCCCATTTGAAGTGAGATAATCTAAAACAGCCTGTGTTCCTTTTAAGTGAGCAGCAGCGATACATCCTGATTCAGTTATCTCTACATTATCTATAGTTTTACCATAAAACTCATTTATATTTTTATTGCGCATTCTATTGCACAAAATATCAACCCAAATTTCAAATGCTTTGATTTGGACTCTAGGCGAGTTTTTAAATTTCTCTAAAGAAGTGATTCCGTCTTTACCAGTCCAAGTTCCTATCCAGTTATTTTTTGAGCTTTTATCTGAGTTTTTTATTCTAGGATTATAGTAACCACAGTCAATAAGAGCATTTTCACCAAATTGGAAATAACCAACAAAGCCAATAAAGTTAATATCAATTTGTGCAGCTAAGTTGATTTTATGATCATGAGAAAGCTTTAGGTTAGAAGAAGACTCTCTACGAGATAAAGCATTTCTAAATCCCTCTCTAGTTGGTTCGAATTCTATATCTTTAATTGGTTTTGTTTTAGGTCTTGGGAAATTCACAGATATTATCCTCTACTTTTCAATTCTAGTAAAAATCAATTTGTGTATCTATAAATTTATCTAGGATAAACTTTCCGTCTAGAAAGCTATCAAAATCCCCAAAATATTCACGTCTACCTTGAGACATTGGCTGGATACCACTGTTGCGAATAATTTTTACTAAAATTCGTTTATTCTCTTTGGTATGGTGAATATAATAGACATATAAAGAGCTGTTTTTGTCTCTGAGTTCTCTAATAGTTAAGTAGTTGAACTTTGGATCAACTACTTTAGTACAGGTGTCAGAGGAAAATAACCAGTTAACTTTATCCATTCCTATACCATATTTCGCTAGATCCTCCTCCACAGTAGACCATGTGACAACAGATTTTCTTCGATTACATATTTCAGCAAACCCGTAAACGGTATCGAACTCTAACTGCACATTTTGATTTGTATGTACTATTGCAGGTGCTGTCGAAACTTTGGACAAAGGCTTGGCACTTGCACAGCTGATAGAGCTGGCAGCTAACATTAAAGGCAAGAGTACCGTTTTACATAAAGTATCAATTACCAAACGCATAGTAGTCTTCCTCTAAATCGTCATTTATGATAGTTTCTGAATCAAATTCAGCTGTGTTATTATCATCAGTCTTTTCAGGAGCACAGCATTCTTCATCTTTATGATCATGGTCACTGTTGTCAATTTCATTTTCTATCATCAGTAGCTCTTCAGCATCCTCATGACCAATTATAATGACTTCAATTTGGTCTTGTTCAGTTCCATATATTCTAGGTGTTCTACCATCCTCTGGTAATATATCGTTAAACTCAGTACCTTTAGTATGGTTAATAATTTTGTACTCTCTACCTACTGTTAATATACCCTCTTCTAACAATTGGCTAAAATCGAAGCGGCGGCTAAAGAGTCCTGAAGTTGGTAAAGCAATCACTGGTGCATTAACCTGGCCGCCCGCAACCAAACTCTTCTTCACCGCCTTCACGGTAATCGTCCCCGGACACACCAGCTTAATCCCGCTGTCATCGATTGTAATCGATGCTCCTGCACTAGTTTGCAGCTTAATACGCTTAGGGCTCGACACATTCACCTGTCCCGACTCACTACCAATTGTCATACCTCGCTGACTGTGTAATTGCAGCTCACCGCCTTGGGCTTGTATCGCTAGCGGCTCTCTATTGGCGCTGATATGTAAGCCTGATAGATCGACTTGACCGCCGACCCCTGAGAGCGACTCAATCGTATTTGCCGTCAGCGTATAATTGCCTGCCACCACATCCGACTGAGTTGCGCCTGATTGCCTAACGATTGTTTTTGCTGTCCATAGCGTATTGCTTGCAGAGGCTAATATACTATCTTTACTAACCAGTAGCACATCAGCAGCGCCTAACACTTCCGTATTTAGCGTCTCATCGATGATTTGTGCGCTGGTCTTAAAGGATTCTATCGATTGATTGGCGGTCTGCATGGCTGCCGTGGATTGCAAATGTGCCTGCTTGGCCTCTTGAAAGGTCTCGCTCAGCTCAGTGCCCATTTTTAACTGACGTTGTCCTGCATCATTGACCCAAGCAGACTCGTGCTCGCTTTGACTATGTCTGATATCAAAGGTGGAGAGTAGGACACCGGAATCACCACTGATCTGTAGTCCATGGTCGGTTGCTAGATTAATACCTTGTCCACTGATTGATGATTGATGATTGCTATAACGATGACGTAGCACGCCAAGCTCAAGCACGTGCTCATCAGGGGCAAAGGTCGTGCTAGAAGTGATGGTTGGCGTCTCAGCATTGGCACGTGCCCCAGTATTCACTGACCACTGCAGTCCTATCTGGTTCGGCGTATCATCAAAGCTCATGGTCACTTCAGACTCAGAAGTCAGTCCATATTGAGCAATACCTGATATCCAGCCGCTGTGTCCATCATCGTCATTGATTTGCGAATGTCCGAGGCCACCACCATGCCATCTAGGAGAAGATCCGCCTTGCAAGTTATGTCTATTCGATAAGCCTGCGTCACGAGTGGTGATGTCTTTGTCATCGACATCGCCCATACCGATACCGTCATAAAGCGATCTGCTAATCACAGGACTGTCTATATCACCGTACCAATGGTTAAGCAGTACCGACTGTCCCAGCCTTGGCGCAAACTGCCAACCATGAGTGCTACCCGATGACAGCTGCAATGAGCGCAGGGGCGGGGTAGTGCCATCATCATGAGGGCTGATACCTGACCAGACAGGCGTGGTGATGGTTTGCTGTAGATTGTCAGTGCTGACACTAGAGTCATAGCTGGGGGAAGCTGATAAACCTGTGTCACCAGTACATGCTTGGGCGAGACCCGTGTAAGTGCTACTGGCAAAGGATAAAGAACTGGGATAAGGGCAATAAGGAATAGCAGCGTCAAGTAACGTCGCTGATACCCAAACTCCAGTGTCGCGGGCGATATCAAAGCCATGATCGGGTACAGTCAGATGAATGGCGTTTGTAGTATTGTGCTGCATATAATGAGCAGTGCGCTGTAACCACTGTTTGATAAATACTTGATGATGGTATGACACGCTATCGTTGTCAGGCTCAATGCCGATTAAGGTAACCGCGATACAATGCGTCGATAAGCTGCCAATAGAGGGTAGGTTATTGATACTCACTGGGCTACCGACACTTAGACCACGCATGGCTCCAGTCGCTTGATAAGTTTCGCGCTGACAGTGATTGGCAGATATCCATTG
Organism: Psychrobacter sp. JCM 18902; assembly: GCF_904846615.1. Lineage (NCBI taxonomy): Bacteria > Pseudomonadati > Pseudomonadota > Gammaproteobacteria > Moraxellales > Moraxellaceae > Psychrobacter > Psychrobacter sp. JCM 18902. The sequence continues at coordinate 1,651,097 of NZ_CAJHBK010000001.1, read as the reverse complement.
CTGTGCAAGATGAGCGGCGGCATCATCGCTGTGCACGCGAGACGGCGCACCAATTAATACCGTCGTGTCATCTGTCGCAAGCGGCGACTCATCTACCGCTTGACCTTCATAAATGGTATCAGCCGCTAACCCATCTGCTCGTACTATTACCCTATCACTGCCAAGTTGCTGCGACCTCATTTGTAGCGTATGGACACTATCTTGACCTAATTGTACGGATGATTGGGCATAACTATAGGTCAGCGGTATGAGCTCGCCTGTGTCTAAACCATCAACCAACCACCACGTGCCAAGCTCATCGACGGAATTCCCTGATACCCATAAAGTCGATATACCAATATCAGCAAGCAATCCAGTAACAAATTCATAGTCACTGGCATCCGACTGGGTGCGCATGTATAAAGGTGCCGATAAACGTGCGGATGATTCATTATCTGATGACAAAAGAGACTCAGATATTTGCCAATTTAGATCGTAATCACTAAGGATGAGGGTAACAATATCGAGCGTCGATTGATTGATAAAACTGCGGGTATGTATCGACTGTGCCAACTGCCAATCGGGGCTAACAACTTCTAAAGTATAAAAGTGCATCGCGCCATCAGATTGCTGATAACGGATGCCGCGTATCAGCCCAGTACGACAGCTAGCGGTACGATCAGCGGAAAACGTGGTTAAGCATATCGGAGTATTGATTAATGATAAACAAGCGTTCGATTCGATAAAATTATAACCAAACACTAGTATGTCAATAATATCGGTTCGATTAATACTACTTGCACCGCAAAACGCAACAGGGTAAAAGGTGTTTATCGTTGAATTATCAGTATGAACGGTAATATTATGTAGACGATTGGTCTTAGGAGGCATAAGAAGGGTACCGTTACTGCTTATTTTATACCAAGAAAATGGCTTGAATGGGTGGCTTACTAAATTATTTATTAAGAAAAGTATAGAGTTTATTGAAATATTGTCAAGTATATGTATAATCAACCTCATTGATTTTTTATGATTAATGAACTTTAGTTATATTTATTTCTTTTAAAAAATCTATCCTTTTATATTTTTAGTGATGATACTGTTGTTATGAATCCTATTTATCGTACTAAACTTGCCACCGCAGGTCTGCTATCAGTCTTACTTAGCGCGTCTTTATTGACAGCGGGTTGTGGCACCACTGCTAAAAAAAATGTACAAACCACGGTCAGCAAACCAATAGTGAAGCAGTTGAGTGAGCCGTCGCTTGCCTATTTGTCAAACGGCAATCAGCTTAGCAGTGAAGCGTGGATGACTATTGCCAAAAATAACTATGAAAAAAAACGCTATGCACGGGCATTGAGAGCAGCTAATGAAGCTCTAAGCGTTGATAATGAAAGACTTGACGCACGTCAGCTTGCCATGCTCTCAGCAGTTAAAGTGATGGAAAGTAATATTGATGCTTATCACGATAATAGTTTAATGAATAGTGGTGATAAGGCGACACTGAATGAAACGCTCACCAATATCACCACTTTAGTTAACGCGTCTAATTAAAATAATTTTGAGCAGGCACATGTATTTATCTCACACCAATAATGGCGAGCACCGACTTACAATGACCAGTATCAGAAGCAATATTAGAGTCAGTTTTAGGCTATCCAAAGCGTTTTTGGCAGGTCTGTTCATCATGGGTTCAGCAATGACTACCGCCCATAGTGAGCTTGTCATACAAGAGAAAGACCCCGGTTCTAGCATCATAAATCAATTTTCGGCACTCAAAAATGCTGATGCAAAATCACCGCAACTGCATCAACTGGTTACGGATTTGAATCAAAGAGTATCTCGTAATCCTAATGACTCGCTAGCATGGGAGATTTTGGCGCAGATTTATTCTAACAATGGCTATCATGCTTATGCTGTTTATGCAGCCAGTGAAGCCATTGATCTGGGTCAAAGCACTGCTAAGCTAAAAAAGATACTACTCAATAGCAGCGCTATCGTCTCCCAAAGCCAACTGCAGTCAGATTATCTCACTGATGAAGTGGACGCAGCGTTTTTGAAGGAGTATCAGTACGCTTTAAGTAAAATATATGGTGATATCTATGTTTTCAATTACGATGAGTCTTTGCCGAAACCACCAGCGCCAGTCGTCAAGCCTAGAAGCGGTAAATCAGGCACTAAATCAAAACCTCAGCCCCAGGTGTCTGTAAAAAAAGCATCGAAGTCTATGAAAAAACCAGCCGTAAAAAAACCGCCACGACCACCAAAAGTTAAGCCTGTTACTAAACCTTCACCTACCAAAAAAAGTAACGCCAAATCGACTGATCCATTCAGTATATTGCGTTCAAACTAGACATTGCTGAGGTAACTTATTATGGCAAAGCAAGACAGTGTACAAAAGAAACTCGCAAAAGTACGTGCGCCTCGGGTGCATCTGACTTATGACGTTGAAGTAGGCGATGCGATCGAAACCAAAGAAATTCCTTTTGTCGTTGGCGTTTTGGGAGAGTTTTCAGGAGATTCAACCCTTGAACAACCACGCTTTAAAGACAAAAAGTTTGTCGAAGTAGATTTAGATACCTTTGATGAGGTGATGTCAGGTCTAGCACCGCGTGCGACCTTTCGAGTAAGCAATGACTTGAGTGATAAAGGCGGCGAATTCGCGGTTGATTTGGCATTCAATAGTATCAACGATTTTCGTCCTGAAGCGGTTGCTGATCAGATTGAGCCACTAAAGCAATTGGTACAAGCACGAGATCGCTTAGCAGATTTACGCAACAAAATATCGGCCAACGAAAAACTTGAAGACCTATTAGATGACGTGCTTAAGAACACTGAGCAAGTCAAAAAAATGGCGGAACAAAATCAAACCGACGGTGAGGATTAAACGATGAGTGCCGAAGCCCAGCAAAATCTAGCACCTGATGCGTTAAATAATGACAGTTACGACTTACTCGAAGAAATCGTCAATAAAAGTAACGTTGCCAAGTCTGATGACGAAAAAAATCGTGCCAAGTCGCAAATTGCAGAGCTTGCCAATGAAGTCATGCAAGGCACCGTAACGTTGTCAGATAATTTGGCCGCATCGATTGACGCGCGTATTGCCCAAATTGACGCGTTGATCTCCAAGCAGCTGACCACCGTCATGCACGCGCCCGAGTTTCAAAAGCTAGAGTCCAGCTGGCGTGGCTTGCATTATTTATGTAGCCAGACTCCGTCGGAATCCATGCTAAAGATTCGTATGATGAATACTACGAAGCGCGAACTGACTAAAGATTTTCAATCGTCAATTGATTTTGATCAAAGCACGCTGTTTAAGAAAATATATGAAGAAGAGTTCGGTAGCTTCGGTGGTGAGCCTTATGCCGCTATCGTTGGTGACTTTGAATTTACTCGCCAAAACTCAGACATGTATCTGCTTGAGCAATTGTCTCATGTTGCGGCCGCTTCTCATGCACCTTTTGTGTCGGCTGCTTCCGCTGAAATGTTTGGTCTCGACTCCTTTACCGATATTGGTCGCCCGCGAGATTTATCAAAGATATTTGAAACCGCTGAATATATACGCTGGCGCGCGTTCAGACAGTCAGAAGATGCGCGATATGTTGCGTTAACCGTGCCCAGCTTTTTAGGTCGTCTGCCTTACGATCCTAAAGATGGCACAGTAGTCGAAGGGTTTAACTTTACGGAAGAAGTTTCTGGTAATAATCATGACGATTATCTATGGGTGAACGCGGCTTATGCGTTCGCTTCACGCTTGACGGCTGCTTTCTCTGACTATCGTTGGTGTGCTGCCATTCGTGGCGTTGAGGGTGGTGGCTTGGTTGAAGGGTTGCCTGTTCATACTTTTAAGACTGATGAAGGGGATTTGGCGCTTAAATGTCCAACGGAAATCTCTATCACCGATCGCCGAGAAAAAGAGTTGAGCGACTTAGGTTTTATCCCGTTAGTCCATTGCAAAAATACCAATTACGCTGCTTTTTTTGGGGCGCAGTCAGTACAAAAAGCCAAAACTTATCAAAACGATGATGCCAATGCCAATGCTGCGCTATCGACGCAGATCCAATACATTATGGCGGTGTCACGTATTGCCCATTACCTAAAAGCAATGATGCGCGATAAGGTAGGCAGCTTCTTAGCACCTGGTAATGTTGAGTCGTTTTTAAATGACTGGATTTCTCGTTATGTCTTGCTAGATGACGGCGCCTCACAAGAAGCAAAAGCCCAGTACCCACTGCGCGAAGCTTCTGTACAAGTTGTAGAAGTGCCGGGTAAGCCTGGTGTCTACAAGTCCGTGGTCTTTTTGAGACCACACTTTCAACTTGACGAATTGTCTGTTTCTTTGCGTCTGGTCACTCAACTGCCGCAATCTAGCAACAGCTAATCGTTTATTAAAAACTAACGTGAAATTTAAATTTTAAAAAAAGGTATGTGATATGAAAGATATTTATATTCAGTTCCGCGGTAAATATAAAATTGATGGCGAGTCTCGTGATAGCGAGCATAAAGGTTGGCTTGAAGTAAATACTTGGGATCACTTGATCCGTCAGCCAAAATCAGCGACAGCAAGTAGCGTTGGTGGCCATACTTCTGAGCGTTGTGAGCATGCTGACATGACGTTTATGAAAGATTTGGACTCAACCAGTCCTAAACTATGGGAAGCGTGTTCTGCTGGTTATACTTTTGATGAGATTCAAATTGATTTTTATCGTGCCAACGGTGACAAACGCGTTAAATATCTTGAAGTAAAACTTAAGCATGCGCTGATCGCAAGTGTCGAGCCAACGGTACGTTCTGAAGGCGTACCAATCGAAAAAGTCGGTATCAAATATGCTGCTGTTGAGTGGACTTACACCCAGCAAGATATCGATGGTACTGCTAAAGGCGCTGTGACTAAAAAATGGTCACTAGCCAACAACACTGCTACTTATACCGCCTAATTTAGGTTGTATCAGGTGTCATCTATTGTGTCGTACCGAAAAAGAAAGGTTTATATCTAGGCCTTTCTTTTTTGTTTGTTAAATAGGAATGATTATATCAATGAATTACGCCACTAACGCCTCTAACAAAGAAATTGGCTTTCGTCCAAATTTGTTCGAGCAGTTATTTGATGATCAGCCCCGTCATTTGTCGCATGAGCTCGTGGTTCGTCGTCTTAATATCGATGAGCTAAAGTCTTCGGTCGCACGAGACCTTGAAGCTTTATTAAATACGCGTTGTGTGGTGTCAAGTAAGCTTCAGGCCTATCAACACGTGCGCTCATCGATATTGAATTTTGGCATATTAGATTTTGTGGGACTCAGCAGTGCCAATCCTACTGACTGTGATTATATCTGTCGCCAAATAGCCCAAACAGTCGAGCAACAAGATACCCGGCTAAAAAACGTTCGCGTATCGCTAGATATTGGCGCTGTTGATGTCAATCAACTGTGTTTTTCTATTGAAGCATTATTAAAGGTTTATCCAGCACAAGAGCTGGTCAGCTTCGATGCGTTCTTTGAGCCAAGCTCTCAGCGTTACTTAATAAAATAATCATTATCCCATTAATGAAATAACTACTACTACCGCTCAATTTATACAGTTAGCAGCGATCAATATATTGAGGCGTCATGGACAGTTTACTTCCTTACTTTGAGCATGAGCTTAGCCTGTTTAATAAACAGTCAAAAGAATTTGCCAAAAAATATCCCAAAATAGCCAATCGGTTGTTGATGGGGCACGATACCGTCGATGATCCGCATATAGAGCGGTTGATACAGGCTTTTTCGCTCATCAGTGCGCGCATCAATAAAAAATTGGACGATTCATACGCTGATTTTACCGAATCTCTATTAGAAGTCGTTTATCCCGATTATCTCAAACCTTTTCCATCGGTCTCTATTGCACAGTTTAATCTAGGCGTACAGGGCAATGCGATGAGCGAGGCAGTCTTAGTCCCTAAAAACAGCCCTTTCGCCAGCCAAAAAATAAATGGCACGCCTTGCCAGTTTCAGTCAACCCAAGATGTGACCTTGCTGCCGCTACAGATAGATAGCGTCGACTTTGAAACTCGTCAAGAGGTGTATGACAATCAGCATGGACTGCTGAATGGCTGTATCAGTATCAAATTTAAGGGGCTTAATTCAAGCTTTGACTATCAAGCCTTATTAAACCACTCGTTAGATTTGTATATAGACGAGGACGCCAGTCAGGGTACTAGTCTATGGGATTTACTAGGGTGTGATGTCAAGCAAACGCATCTGCATGGTAGGCAGGTCAATAAGATTACGGGTAGTCCGTTTGAGATTATAGGCTTCGATCCTGAGCAGCAAATTCTTCCGAGTCATCGAGTGAGTAATGCTGCCTCTGCCTTATTAAAGGAATACTTCTATTTCCCTGAAAAATTCAATTTCTTGCGCCTTAATCTTGGTAAGGTTTGTCCAAATTTAAAGATCGATAGCAATGGCTTTGAGATTCGCTGTTACTTTAGATTTGATAAAAAAAATACCATCCGCCTAAAAAACTTGCAGCAGCTCAGTGCCAGCAGTATCAAGCTGTTTTGTACGCCCGTTGTCAATTTATTCAAGGCGGCTGCCAAGCCTATTCAAGTGACCCATCGTTCGATCTATTACGATTTAGTGCCCGATACTCGTGCGCTGTTTCAACATGAAATCTATGAGGTTAATAAAGTCATAGAGTCCAAGCAAAGTGACAATCGTTTGATACAACGTGAATATCATCCATTTTATGCGCTCAATCATTATGAGCAGCAAGATGATGGTCGTTATTACCATATCAAACGTGATAAGGATATGGCTGAGTTCAAACAGGGTTTTGAATATCAGATTATGTTTGTAGAAAAAAATCGCGAAGATTTATCAGGTGCGGTGAGCATGAGTGCGTCTTTATTGTGTACCAATAGAGATTTGCCGGCTCAAGTGGTATTCGGTCAAAGCCGTGGCGATTTGTTTAGCGAAGGGATGACTGGCTTTAGCAGCTTATCGTTGCTAAAGCAGCCAACCCGAACTGCAAGATTTGACTATACCGGAGAGGAGCGTTGGCGCTTGATATCGCTGATTAGTCTGAATTTTTTATCGCTTGCCGCCCAAGATGCGGAGCTGATGAAAGAGTATTTATCGCTATACGACATTACCCAGTCTGCTTCTAACAAACTGTTGGTCGAAGGTATTGTGTCTGTCGAAACCAGTATCGAAGCTCGACGTATTCAGCGCTTGCCACAGCCTGGTTTTGTGCGCGGTACACTGATCAATATTCAAATCAACCAAAAGAATTTTGCTGGAGTGAGTATCCGCCAGTTTGCCCATTTATTGGCGCATGTGTTTGGCTATCACGCTAGCTTAAATAGCTTCGTCGAGTTGGCCATCAGTGATGCCGTAACCAAAGAGGAGATATACAGATGTCAGCCACGCAGCGGTCTCAGTCCTCTTATTTAACGGCTTTAATGGCGGCGCCGCAATCTTATGAGTTATTACAAGCACTACGTTTGGTTCGGCATGAAGTCAGTATGGGGTATGCACCTATTGAGGTACGTTACCGTGCCTCGTTGTCATTGGCCTATCCGCAAGCTGAAATTGAGTCGATGGCGCTCATTGCTCAGGATAATATGGAAGACAGTGGCAGCTCATTAAAGGATGGTCAAGTAAAGGCTAGTTCATTAAAAATTAGACGGATAGAGGTTTGCCCCGCAGTTATTGGATTAACTGGCCCGTTGTCAGCCTTGCCAGCGATGTATACCGACCATCTAGCCTCGCGAGTCAATCATGCAAAAGATAAAGCGGCACCAGCATTTTTAGATTTATTTAACCATCGATTGACGGATTTGTACGTGCAAGCGAGTTGGTTTTATAACTTGCCATTACAGTATGAGATAAATAATAAAAAAGACAACTATCTACTGAGCTTGCGGGCATTGGCGCGTCAGCCGAAGAAGCTAACCGCCATCGATAGCTTGATTGCTTATGCTGGCATGATCGCCCCAGGACGCCTGACAGCCGATCAGTTGTCACATGTACTGTCGCATTTTTTAGATAGCACCGTCAGTGTCGAGCAATTCGTACCGGAGTGGTTTGATCTACCAGCCAGTGAACAGACAGCACTTGGTGGTCAGCATGCTGCCCTTGGGTTGTCCGCATTTTGCGGTGCGCGCGTCGTACAGTTTGATAGCAAGATTAGAATTGTGTTTCATCAGTTGGATGCCAAACGCTATTTAAGACTGTTACCAGCAGGGGATATGTATCAAGTCATTATTGATTTTATCCGTAAATGGTGCGGTGTTTGCTTGGCGGTCGAGATGCAACTCGAGTTAGACAAGCAATACATCACCCCGTTGTCATTATCAGAGAGCAGTTTTGGTGGTTTGGGTCAGGGTGGGTTTTTGATATCGCAGCCTGCGACGCAGCATCATGATGACACTCGCTATGCGCTGCCGATTCAGTAAGTATTTCATGGTTAATAGACAGATTTTACCTATTATGAAGAGCCATGCATCAATTTTATATTGCTGTTTAATAAAAATAATTTTATACCATTCACAGAAATTAGAGTGGCAAGAAAAACGAGTGAAAGTACTACGTCTTGTAGGCTAAGCGAGTTTGACACAGCTAATCTTATTTTTTGGGTTTGGTATTAAGTCTAATAAGAATGCTAAAGGAAAAGATTTATGAGCCAGTTAAAAGCTGTAATTACCCGCTTGAGTCCGAGTTGCCGACAGTGTTTGCAGCAGGCTGCTAGGCTTTGTATTAATAATGGACATCGTGAAGTGAACACTGTTCATCTGCTGCACGAACTGATTGCGACGCCGCACAATGATGTGGCTCAAATTTTAAAAGTAAATAAGATTAATCAGCAGTCATTACTAGCAGACATCACCGATTTACTAAATATCTTTGGTCAGGCAACAGGCTCAACGCCAGTGTTTAGTCAAGGTTTGATGGCGTTACTAGAAGATGCGTGGGAGCTAGCCAGTAGCCAGTATAATCAAAGTGCTGATAATAACAGTCCACTAGAAATCCGCTCTGGTCATATATTGCTGGTGCTATTGGCGTATGAGCGTTATCAGCCATTGCTTAAAACCCTCCCTGAGCCACTACAGTATATTGATCGTTTTACCCTAAAAGATGATTATGAGCGTCAATGTCTCGGTAGTACTGAGGGTAGCAGCTCGACCAACGTTAATAAAAGCACAAATAAAGCCATCAATAGAGATCATGAGGCTAATGCAGATAATAGTGCAGCCAATAACACAGACGAGCAGGCGTTTTTAGACGCAAAGCAAGCCACTACACAGCCCACACCCGCGCTAGATAAATATACCTATGACTTAACGGCTAAAGCCAGCGCTGAGCAAATAGATCCAGTCATCGGTCGCGAGTTTGAAATTCATCAGTTGATCGATATTTTGATTCGTCGCCGCCAAAATAACCCTATTTTAACCGGTGAGGCAGGGGTTGGTAAAACAGCAGTGGTAGAAGGATTGGCGCAAAAGATAGTCGCTGGTCAAGTGCCTGATCAGCTAAAAGAGGTGACGATACGTAGTCTCGATATGGGACTATTGCAAGCAGGTGCGAGCGTCAAAGGGGAATTTGAAAACCGTCTCAAGCAAGTCATTGAAGAAGTACAAGCCTCGCTACAGCCCATTATCTTATTCATCGATGAAGCGCACACCTTGATTGGTGCTGGTGGGCAAGCGGGTCAAAATGACGCGGCGAACTTACTGAAGCCAGCGTTGGCTCGTGGTGAGCTTAGAACCATTGCGGCGACAACGTGGTCAGAATATAAGAAATACTTTGAAAAGGACGCAGCGCTGTCACGCCGCTTTCAAGTGGTCAAAGTCGATGAGCCTGATATCGATACGGCAGTGGCGATGATTCGTGGGTTGAGTGCCAAGATGCAGGATCATTTTGGCATATTAATCGATGACGATGCGCTACAAGCGGCGGTTGAGCTATCCGCACGTTATATAAGCGATAGGCAGCTGCCTGATAAAGCGGTCAGTGTATTAGATACGGCGGCGGCACGGGTGAGCTTATCTAAGACCGCCATACCCAATCAGCTCGACAGATTAAACGCCAAAGGGTTGCAGTTAGAGCAGCATATCAGTAATCTCAGTCAGCAGCTCGAGCGTATCGGCGGCGTCGATGAAAAAGAAAAGGTTAGCCAAAAAATTGCCGTGCTTGATGAGCAGCGCCAAGCCAATCAGCAAAGCATTGCTGATATGACCAACCGCTGGCACGAACAGCGTCAGCTTAATGACCAGCTTGACGCGCTCAATCAACAATTGAACGGTAAAGCAGATGGCGCTGATGCCCTTAGCGCAAAAGCACGCTTAGACAAACAAGCTGAGTATCAGAGTATTGAGCAATCGCTAAAACAGGTGCAAGAGACGCAGCGCTTGATCCATGCGGTATTAGATCGACAAGTCATTAAACAGATTATCTCAGATTGGACAGGGATTCCACTGAACGATATGGCAGGCAATGAAAAAGACCATATCTTGGGTTTGGCTGACACCTTGCAATCGCGAGTCATTGGTCAAGACCATTCGGTGGCTGCTATCGTCAAGCGTATTCATACGGCGAAAGCACGCCTAGACGATCCTAATCGCCCGCAAGGGGTATTTATGCTCGTCGGGCCAAGTGGTGTGGGTAAGACAGAAACAGCATTGGCGCTATCAGAGGTGTTGTACGGTGGTGAGCGTAATCTTATTACTATTAATCTATCAGAGTATCAAGAAGCGCATAGCGTTGCTTCATTAAAAGGCTCGCCGCCAGGTTATGTGGGTTATGGTGAAGGTGGTGTGTTGACCGAAGCGATTCGTCGTCGTCCTTATAGTGTGCTCTTACTTGACGAAGTAGAAAAAGCCCATCCAGACGTATTAGATTTGTTTTATCAAGTCTTTGATAAAGGGGTGATGGAAGACAGTGAAGGGCGTTTAATTGATTTCAAAAACACGCTTATTTTATTGACCAGTAATGTTGGTTCGTCTGCGATCATGCAGGCATGTATCAATACAGATACAGCCGTCACTGACTTTAGCCTGCCAGACAGTGATAGCCTAAAACAAGTCATTAATCCGCATTTGTATAAAGCCTTTAAGCCCGCGTTTTTGGGTCGCTTAACGGTCATTCCTTATTATCCGTTGACGGATGATGCACTCGCTGAAATTATTCGCCTTAAGCTGGACAAAATCACAGGTCGTATTCATGACAATTATGATGTGCCTTGTGTCATTGATGACGAGGTGATTGAGATGATTTTATCGCGTTGTCATGAGGTTGATTCTGGTGCACGTAACGCCGATGCTATTATCAGTCATACCTTGCTACCGCAGCTGGCAGGTCAACTATTGGCTCATGATGACAGTCAGAGTGTGCTAAGGAAAATTACCGTATTTGTCGATGCGGACGATAATTTTGCTTATCGTCTGGATACTGATGCCGTTGTGGCGCTCAATCAAATGGCTCAATACAGCGAAGATGAAACTGAAAATCAAGTTGAGGAGTCACCAAGCAAACCCCTTTCAGCTAAAAAGTCTGCCGTTAAAAAGCCGACAGTGAAAAAAGTCGCCAGCAAAAAACCTACTAAAAAGGCTATTAAAGAGGAGTCATTATAATGAGTAACGATAACTCTTTAGTAAATAATATTGATGCTCTTATTGCGCCGATTGAAGGCAGTCGTCATGGGGTCGGTGAAGACTTAATATTCGATCCACGTATTGATGCCATTGTGGCCGCTCGTCAAGAAGATGACCCATTACTGGCACAAGGCAATTGGGTCACTGAACTAAAGGTGGCTGACTGGGATTTTGTCAAAAACCAATGTGCCGATTTGCTCAGCCATACTAGTAAAGATATGAAGCTGGCACTTTGGTATGTCGATGCGTTGAGTCATACCGACCATTTAGCAGGTATTAGTCAGGGGTTAAGTCTGCTACAGGCACTCAATGATGAGTATTGGCTCACTATGTATCCGCCGCTAGATGGCGAGGAAGATAGCATGGATATCAGAGCAGGGCTGCTTTCATGGTTCGTCAAGGCACTCACTGATGATATCAAACAGCTATCGCTCGCTGATAGCAAAGCAGGAAGTTACAATTATAACTACTATCTAACTGCGCGTGATCATGACAAGCAGCGGCAGCAAAACCCCGATAACGAATCGTCTAACCAATTAACACTAAGTGATTATAATCACGCTATAAAAACCAGTAGTGAGACTTGGCAACAGGCACTGATGAGCAATCTCAAAAAAATTACTGATCAGTGGCAGGCGCTGACTGATCAGCTAAATGATTTGATGGGCATGGACGCGCCAGTCTTCGCACCAGTCACGGATTTATTGGTTGCCCTGACCCAGCATTTGCGACCGTTGATACCAGAATATTCCGATACCACTAGTAGTGTTTCCGCTCAAGAAAGCGTAGCCGATACTATGGACAGTATGGGTGATAGTAACAGTGCGATCTCGGATGGTGGACAAGCTACTAGCACAAAAAATATTGGCTCAACCAGTTTTAATCCTAGCAACCGTGATCATCAAAGCAATCGTCAGCAAGCGCTTAAATTATTAGGTCAAATTCAAGATTATTTTGCGACCAATGAGCCGCACAGCCCGGTGACGTTTTTACTCGGTCGGGCGATTGATTGGGCTGATATGCCGCTCGACCAATGGCTCACTCATATCATCAAAAACGAAGATCAGTTAGCGATACTCTCTGACATGATTGGAATCAAACCCAAACGTGATTCATCTGACGATGGTTATTAATTGAATCAACGACAAATGAATACTTGGTTAACGGGCAATTTATACACTATTTGTGATCTTGCAATATTAAACTTTCCACCTTTGGACTGATAGAGAAGGGCTTGTCATGGTATGGACTCAAACAAAGCGGCATGTGCAACTGAGTAGTGCCCATCCTGATATTGCCACCAGTCTCATTCAACAGGCTGACTTGGTTGAAAGCTTACTCGGGATGCCATTGCCCGACAGCGTTTGGAGTAAGCCCGCTCTTATGCCAACGCCTGACGCTTATCCAAGCCCGTATCATCACGACCAACGAGCGCAGTCTTATCAAGAGCGCCAACTAGCCCTCTATTGTGGCTATCGTATTAGCATTACTCTACTGCATCCACGAGCAGGACTGGATATAAAGCAATGGTTAGGGCAAAGTCTCTCGATACATTGGCATACGGGCGACAAGCTACTGCCAAGCCAAACCCGTCACGGTATCATCACCGAAGCCGTTGCTCTCGGTAGTAACAGTGGCATGGCCGCCTATCGCATTATCTGCGAACCTGCTTTGAGTCAGTTACGCCTAAACAGCCATAACCGCCGTCATCATCATCTCAGTCTCAGTGAGCTAATTACCCAAATCATCAGCCCGTACGATATGAACGTGGAGATTGACGAGCGTCTTAGTGATGACAGCAACTATCATATACAGCATAGCGTCCAATACAACCAAACCGATCTGGCTTATCTAACCCAATACCTTGATCTCTATGGCATCACAGGCTATTACCGTCATGACATCGACAAGCACACTCTAGTCTTACTACCTAGTGATGGAGAAGAATTGCGTCCTGATGTCAGTGATATTCAAAGCATCCTCAGTCAAAATCCTGCCAACCTTGCTGATAGACAAGACCGCATTACTGCCATTCGTCCGCGTATTGCTCAGCATACTCAGCAAAGCGATCTACATCGTTATGACAGTCGCTTGATGAGTACCTATACCGGCAGTAGCAGTAGCGAGCAACCGATCGACTCATCAAACAGCACGCATCAGCGCTTTTTACACAGTCATAGCCGTTTTGATGATGACAGTCTCGATAAGCTTGCCACCCGCTACCAGCAGAACAAACAGCAGCGTGCCAATCTAGGCAGCCTAACCGGTAACATCCGTCATCTGAGTTTGCCAAGTAGCCACTATATCGATGGTAATCCTTATTTAACGGATCCGATCAGTCTAGTGTCTATTCATCAGCATATTAATAATCATATTCCAGCAGATTGGTTGGGGGTAGCACCTTTTGATCCCTTTACCTTACAGCCAAATACCGACCATGATAATGATGACGACAATGACGACAACGTCCATCATATCAATGCTTGCTACCTACCGTTTCCGCACCACTATCACATCCCATATGGTGAACAGCTTGCTACACTTGGACAACCTCATCCGAGTCTGTCAGGTCTGATGAGCGCCAGTGTCATAGACCCCGATAGCAGCGCTATCACTCATGACCGCAATCACCGTGCCCATATTAGATATCACTGGCAAAGCGAAGGTGACGATAGCGCACACTGGATACCCATCGCCAGCCACCTCGTCGCCGATCACATGGGACAGACCCATCCGCTACGTCATGGGCAACATGTTCTGATCGACTTCATCGGCGGTGACATTACTCATCCCATCATCATTGGCAGCACCCATAACGGCCAAGGCAATACTGATGCTCAGCATAATAGTATCGTCAGTGATACCGACACTATTGACGCCACCAGTCCCGCTTGGTTTATCAATCAAAGCCATACTTATCCCATAGATGGCATTAAGACTCAAAGTATCGATAGCAGTCGAACAGGCGAGGCGACCAAAGACAGCTTTATTAACGGCTATAACCAGCTGGTGTTTGACGCCTATCCTGATAGTCCACAAATTAACGTCTATAGCAGCAGCTTCCAGTCTAGCTTAACCATCGGACATCTGTATCAGCATACCGACCACACCCGAGGGCAAGCCCGTGGACAAGGTATTAGCATCGAGACCCAAGCCGCCGCTAATGTGCAAGGTAGTACGGGTATTCATATCAGTAGCCAAGCATCAGATCCCTTATCAAATCCTCATATGAGTCATGACAGCCACAGCAAACTACAAAATGCTGACCAACACCAGCAAGCTTACGGCCAGCTAGCCGAGACTCATCAGCCAGTGGGATTAGAGGGCAGTACTAATAATAAGAAAAGCAAAGATAAGAGTAACAAGGAAGAATCCCAAACGCCATTTTCCCAATTTAGCAAAGACACCAATGACGCGACATTAAACGAAGCAGGACAATGGCAACAAGCCCATCTGCTGATCGATTCCCAGCGTCATCTCGCCATGCTAAGCGGAAAGCACAGCCAACATACCAGTACTAAAAATACTCATGCGCATGCGACAGACAACACCCATCATCACAGTCAAACCCAGATGAATCAATTGGTGGCAGGTGATATTTACTACTACAGCAATAAAGCCCAAACTCATACCGCCGCTCATGGCGATGTGACCATACAAGCACATCAGAACGAGATGCGTCTAGATAGCGAGCAAGTATTGCGACTCCATAGCCGAGATAGTATTGAGATTATCGCGCCTGATACGCTAACCCTAAAAGCGGCGGGCAGTGGTATTGAGATATCGGGTGGCAATGTGACGTTTATCACGCCAAGTCAAGTGGGCTATAAGGCGAGTAAGGTGGATTGGGGAAGTGGGGGTGGGGGTATTGCCAAAATAATTGCTTTAAGGCAATCTCGAATCATAGAGGGTGAGAAGTTCTATTTGAAATATAAGGCTGAAGATAAACAAGGCAATATTCTTAGGAGTCGTGACTATATCGCCTATAACCATACAACTGAAGAAATGATAACAGGTAAGACAGATAATCTAGGCTACACCGAGCAATTTATAACCGAAGAACCAGCAAATATCGAAATACATGTTGTAGAGGGACAAGATAATGGCTAAGAAAACAGGGTATATTCATTTATCTATTTCAGGTGGTGTTTTCGTAACGGGCTGTAGATATGAAATAAAAATCAATAGTAACGATATATTGTCTAAAAATCCAATTAGTGGATTAATAGGTGCTAATGACATAGTAGGTAATAAAGGAATTAAAAGAATAGATTTTAGGTATGATAGCGGTGAGGTAGATGTGAATAAACTAATTATAAGTTATAGACTATTTATTGGAGAGTTAAAAGTAGATGAGGGTACTTTAAATGCTTCAAGTAGCAGTAAAGCTCAGATAATAAATAGTAATGTTAATCAGCTTCGTATTAGGTCTACAGTTGAAGTAACTATAGATAATCGAGAAGCCAAAAGAAAAGTGAACGCC
Source organism: Psychrobacter sp. JCM 18902 (assembly GCF_904846615.1). NCBI lineage: Bacteria > Pseudomonadati > Pseudomonadota > Gammaproteobacteria > Moraxellales > Moraxellaceae > Psychrobacter > Psychrobacter sp. JCM 18902. Next base: position 1,635,006 of record NZ_CAJHBK010000001.1, on the reverse strand, counting down.
CAGACCTGCAAATATCCTGATGGTGCGATTCAAGTAGCGGAATATATTGTTAAGGAAATACAGAAGAACGTTAGATCTAGTGAGGCTGCAAAAATAAAGTCTCAGCTATCATCTATAATAGCAGCAAGAAAAGCTTTGGGGTTTTATAATTGGTATATGCAAGTTGCCCCTGGCAAACCATGGGATCATAAGCCCAAGATTCGAGATAATTCTGAGCTTAAATATCTAGCTGTTGAAAAGAAGCTCAGACCTAATAGTAGAAACCTATCGCAATCATTTTTTCATAAATATAAAAACTACGATTATTTTTATGATGTTTGGTCAAACATTCATTATGGTTATGTAGGTAGGTATGTTGGGTTTGATGCAAATACTTTGCTAACGGGTTCATATCTACAACAATTCGGTAAGGAAGCAGTTGATGAGGTGATAAAGATCAAAAATGGTGACAAAAGCATAAAAGATATGGAGCTTAAAGCGGATACGAAAGACGATATTATAGCTATGCAAATAGGTATAGATTTGTTTGAAAATTTTTATCCTGCAACATATGTCACTGAATATTTAATATTGAAAATATTAGATTCTACGCCATCTTCTGATTTACCCTACTCTAAACAGATTCATGTCTGCTACCAATAGTTAAATATAAAATGGAATTAGTATGTTTTTAAATAGACCTATAAAAGAATACATAATATTTTTTAGTATGTCGTTTTTCACTGTAAGCCTTTCCGCATGCAATGATATGAATTCTTCAAACAAAGTAAGTTTAAATAATAAAACAAGTTACATGCTTTATGCTTCTAAATATGAAGTTAAAGTTAGTGATACTGAGATTACTTTAGATGAGATGGAATCAGCAGAACGTATGGTTCTAGATGTTGATGAAAAAGATTACTATTACATTAGTAACTACGCTCTATTAGCAGATTTTCCAGTTGATATTGATATTGGCTGGCATGTTACTGATGAGGATATTGAAGGAAAACCCATGTACAAAAGTCAGGGAAAGGCTTTCAATATCTCAGAAAAAGGTTTTTGCAGCTACGAAATTGATATTTATGATACTTATACTGAAGTTAAGGGAATAGAAGGGGGGTCATGCGATAAAAAGATAATACTTAATAAAAAATTTTGATAAAACACATGATATAAGAAAAAAATCAAGGCAGCATTGAAAATTATGATAGGTCATTAGATAGACAGTTACCAATTTTTAAAAATCATTCAAACCCATGATGGTCGCTCTACCAGATCCCGTAGGAGAGGTGTTGGCAGCCGCGGAGAAACGGAATTACTTAATTAGCCAGCTCAGTGAAATATCGGAAGATAGGGATTATAGTCATAAACTTATTAATGCTTTGATTATAAAAAACCTTGTAAAATCAAGTATAAAAATAACTGAATTTAAAGGGAAAGCCCTATTTAACGGGAGGGATAACGATGTTCTAGGAACAGCACTTAATATAGTATTCTCAGATACTGGTCCAGATGACTTGATATTTAAGCATATTGATGAGCCGAATTATCAGCATTACTTACAAACTTCTAAAAAAATAATTGATCTTAAGGACGAGATTGTCAGTGCTCATAAAGCTTTTATTAAAGCTATCAGTAGCGAGGATTTTAAATACATTTTAGAGAATGACTTTAATATTGAGCTGATTCATTACGCAAAAACTGCCAAAGGCTTTGAGTCTATGATTGCTCGTTGTATCGCAGGATGCGGTACTGATGATAGTAACCTTGGTGTTCCCCAAAGTATCTTAGATGCTTTTGAGACTAATCCGCCTAAGAGTGATGAAACCACTAACGAAGAGTTTAAAAAAGTATTACTACCTCAGCTAGATCGTAGTCTTAAAATAAACGAAAGTTGGTTAATAAAGGCGCTTGGTGGCTTAGACAAAGAATTTGTCAACGAACTCTATGACTTTAAGAAGAAGGATAGAGGCTCTGAAGCAGCTGGTGCAGGTATTGGCTATGTCAGTGATAGAGCCAGTACTGCTAAATTTAATCGAATTACAAGTACTATTGCCAACAAAACAATACTTATAAATACTCTTAGTCACAACTTGTTTAAGATTTATAAAAATAATCCAGAAGCAGCTAAACAATTACATATTGATTTAGAAAGGAGCATCTTTCATCATTATGGTCTTTACGTTGTTGGAGAGAGTGTGACAGCGAGGGTCGAGACTATAACGACCTATGCAAATATGGCTGCAGATTTTGTTTCGCCCAAATTTATTAAAAATGGCATCAATAAAAGAGCATCTAAAATAAAGGCTGGTATTAAAAGTACTTTTGAAGATTTCTCAGGTCTTAAAGTGGTTAAGCAACCTACTTTTGGTACAGAGGCTGAAGCTAAAACCTATGTACTCCATCATGTTAAAGAAGTTAATCAAAGCAAGCAAGGTGCTAGTGCACTTGGGCCACTGCATAATGGAAAGCCTATTAATTTAGCTGTGCTTAATGTAGATGAGTTAGCGGCTCATGCAACGAAGTGGCATAACAGAAGAATGAATGCTGGTGCTGGTTTAGTGTCTGGTGTGGTTGCTTTTTTTCAATTAAATTCACTTCTCGAAAGCATGCCAGAGCTTGCAAGACTAGAGTATGTAGGCGATAAGCTATTGTTAACGGAAAAGCAACTCGGTGTAGCAAGTGGTGGCTTGGCTCTAGTAACAGCAAGTATGGATATGACTGCTTCAGGAGCTAGCGTACTAGGTAAGACTAGCTTTGCAAACAAGCTGGTCTACCGAGCAGGATTGATAGGAGTGGTCGGCGCGACGTTTGAGGTGGGGAGCTTGGCTATTTATGGTTATCGTAAAGCCCACGATGGAAACTTAGTTTCTTTAGGTTATACAGTTGGTGCAGGTGTATCAATAACTGCTTCAGCAGTGGCGGGATTGATTTATGGTTATGGCGTGGCAAACGCTGCAACTGGTGGCGCGGCAGCTATTCCTGGTGCGGCACTACTTGGTATTATGATGATAGGCATGACACTAAGCTATACTTTCCAGCGCCTAGCCTATAAGTATGATGATAAACGAAACGTATTGATAGAATATTGGCTAGACAATAGCGTGTTCGGTAATAAAGCCATGCGCACACAAGACTACTCTTTAATAAATCCGTTCCAGTCAAAGCCCGATTTTAATAGCTTAGCAGAGGATATTAGCGGCTTTATCACTGCCTGTTCAGGATTTTTTACGAAAAGTGCGTTAAGTAAAAACCAAGATAGAACAAATGGGATATTAGGAGGTGCTGTTGCTGGCATACATGGTATCAAATTTAACAACCAAGTCGTAATGGGTCAGTTTATTGACAGTAGTGAGTTGCATATTTCTATTGAGCTAGTTACGAAAGATGGCAAGGTTTTGAGCAATTTATTCAATATGTCCTTATCATCTGCCAATGGCTCACTACAACCTACTGGAAATGGCGCATATTTTGATCACAGTAAAGTTGTTATAGAAAACAAAGATAAAAATACTGTGGTCACTGTCAAGGATATCTATATCAAAAACAGCGTCTATAGTGCAGATAGCATTCAAAAGGGCAGAGTGATCATTAAGTATATTGCTGATGTCACTCAAAATCCTGTCTATCCATTGTATGACTTTGCTTACATGGATAATAACAAATACTGAGCCAGTGACTACACAATATATTTAAGTTGAGTTCTATTATGATACTACCAGTGCCACAAATACTTCCTATTGGTAAGATTATTGGAAATCCTTATCAAGGTGAAATTGATAGTTTTATAGAGAAAGATTACAGCATCAATAGACTAAGTAATATTATACATGAGATAAACCCAGACTATCTTCTGTTTCATCCTTCTATTAATTCTATTCAAAATGTATCCTTGTTGGCATCGTATGGGGCGGCTTGGTTATTTGGGCAAAGTTTTTTTATTTTCATTGTAGTAACAGTTAAATATTTTGTGATTGAAGAGTTTGAGTTGTTATCTTTATTTCCGATTGGAATGCTCATTATTTTATTATCGATACTTGGTTTCGCTCCTTTTCTCACCCTTAAGCAACTTAAAACAAAAAAGTCCCGCTATTATAAAATTCTGTTACTAAAACAAACACAACAGATTGGCTACTACGAGCACAATCGCAAGCAAGAACCTGTTTTTCATCTTCTTAATTATAAAGATATTATTGCCTCTGTCAGAGGTAATGAAGGTACGAATCTTGAGTCTCTTAACTTGCATATTATTGATAAAACAACAGATGAAATGATTCATTCAATTAAATTTGATGACATGCGACTCAACCCCTACGATCAATGGGCATTCATTCGCACCTACATGGAGCGTCCCGCAGAAGGGCTGCCTTTAAACACAGAATACGCTCAAGCGTGCCCAACGGACATGAGTCAGTCATTATTTGCTTGTGCTGATATCGCTCAAACCTCCAAAGAGTTTTCTTATAAGAATCCTACTCATGAGTTTCGTCCTGTTGACTGGATTAGGTGCTGTATCGTTAGCTACTTAGACCTTGCCGAAGGTAATATATACCAGTCCAGTGCCAATCCTGCCTCGCACCCTGAAGTGCAGCGACGGCTCATGTGGGATGGAACAAACAACCCATATAATATCTTGCCTGTCACCGCAGAGCGACAAGCAGCCTTTGCTAATCAAAACCAAGTGGTTAAGCGGAAATGGTATTCTGGCATGGCTGTGAATGCAACATGGTTTATTGGCTCGATACTGTATGTGATGCTGGTGATTGCTTAGATAAAAACTTATCAGCCAACGTCAATTAAGCAGTATGAGAACCGCTAAAAATGAACAACTACATCATAAGACCGCAAGAGATTTACCTATTAGAGCGCTACAGTTCACTCGCTTACTTTAAAGAGATGCGCGATGCCTTTGCGAATATGCTGAATATGCATTGGAGCTATTCGTCAATGAATTGCCCTTTAATTACCGCATGCGTCCTATTAATAGACAACCTGATATCGTCTGGGGCGAGCTGGTATTGCCAAACCTACGTAGCACTTTAGACAACCTTAACGTCGGTTATCGAGAGCTGTTAAAAGGGGATCTAGCGGCAATAGGCTACGGCGGTAATGTTGAGAGTGATTTTCGGGCTATCAGTATGGATTACGATATCGACTGGATGCCAGAACAGCAACAGTTGGATTATGAGAAATGGGAAAGAGAAGCACGCTTACGTGCTTTTAATATGAAAATAACCAGTTATTTTGGACGGTATCTATACAGTTTAATAGAAAATTACAGCATCGAATCAAGAGGAGCGCTTAATGCGCCTGAATCATGGCCTATCTATAGTCTCAACCAACAATATAGCGTTAAGGTAGATGAAGTCGTCCCTGTCGCTGGCATTTATGTACCAAATCGAGCAGATGCCAGTGCTCAAGTGCTATTGGATGGCATGTTAGCAAATGAAGCTAATATCGGTTATGACCCTGATACGACACACGCTGTCGGCAGAGCTCCTGTTACTTGGATGCTTGTTGAACGTATCGCGGATAGCGGTGGTGGCAGTATGTAGTACTGGAATCTTCACGTTGTGAGGCAAATCAGCCTTGTCCGCAGACAGGATATTGGTGGTCACCTGCCAGTCAGGAGTTGCAACATTTTCAAGCAGAAGAGATCATGCCAGACATGACTAAAGGAAGGTGGGAAACCATTTGGTATTTTAACGAAACCAATCCGATGAATATTCAACCTACCACGAGTTATATAAAAAGGAAAAGAGCCAGGCGACCTAAAGCTTATAAATGGCACAATGGAAATGCGTATCTAAATAATTATGTTAAACATGCCTTTTTTACTATAGTCATCGTCAATATATCGATTCTGCTGTTTGTTAAACAAAACTGTGGAGCCACTATCTATGAGCAGTTATTAAAGGCTATCTTTATGCAGGCGCTGTGTTTATGTATGCTCACTGATTCCAAATTAATGCTTGCGCTGGCTAGTGTTACCAATAGGCCGTTAAGTACTATGAGAGTGGCTGCTTTTTTCATCATGTTAGGATCGTTCTATCTATTTTTTATTACGACACAAGGTTTGCCTTTTCAGAATGGGATAACAGGATGTGGCTAACTATTGATTATATACAATTGATATAGCTTATTACCCTAAACGTGAGAAGGACGTTTAACAGTAAAGCTAGCAGGTCATTACTAGTAAATTATCTAAATAGTGGAAAAAATTTAGTTTAATAAGATAAAGTGCACAATAAGAAAAAGGCTTCCAATTGCTTGGAAGCCTTTTAATATAATGGTACCCGGAGCCGGACTTGAACCGGCACGCTATTACTAGCGAGGGATTTTAAATCCCTTGTGTCTACCAATTTCACCACCCGGGCAAAACTTGTATAATCTAAAAGTAAGCTTTCTACTTGTTAGATAGTGGTCGCTATTATAAGCATTTATATTAATAAAGCAAGCTAAAATTAATATAATATGAATAAAATTTTAACCTAAATAATTGGAGGCTGAGGTCGGAATCGAACCGGCGTTAACGGAGTTGCAGTCCGCTGCATGACCACTCTGCCACCCAGCCAATCAAGGACGCCTATATTAGCAAATATAATTTAAATTACAAGTTATTTTTTCGCTAAATGCGAATTATCTACTCAATTCTCCTTATTTGACCATAAATTAATGGCTATTCAAAGTATTAGGAGGTCAAATTAAGCCATTATCAAGCTTAAAAATCAGAGATGGTTCGTCAAAAAACATCATAACCATCGAATATAATGTACGAAATAATATCTTCATTATTTCGTTGTGTGTTTGATAAAACGAGATAGGAAATAGATAGTGTTTTAAAAAGGCTTCGATTGAGCTAAAAAGGAGACAATTTATAATCGAAAAATCAGGGTTATATGTCTGTCATTAAAGCGCTGCAAATGAGAGTTTGTGAATAAGTGCGCTTAATGAGAAAGTCGAGCATAAAACTTTATAGGTCTGAATAATTTGAATAGTAAGTGACTCTGTTATCACGCAAAAAACCTGCTAATCCTAAGCCATAACGCTCAGCGACACGCACTGCGGTACTGGTAGGTGCAGACATACCGATTAGCCAAGGGATGCGCCCACGAATGGATTTTTGTACCAGCTCAATCGATAGGCGTGAGGTCATAAGGACGCAGCTAATCTCTACTTTATTGCGCAGTTGCCAACCGATCAGCTTATCAAGCGCATTATGGCGCCCTACATCTTCGAATAGGTATAGCTGCTGATTATACATCGTCGCAGCGGCGTGTACGGCACCGGTCAATTGGTGCGTATGCTGCATGGCATCGACTTGCTGGCGTATTGCTAATAGACAGTCAAGACTTGGTGTATCTATCTTTTGTCTGTTTTGACGATAGATACTCAAGTCAGGCAGTGCTTGTGTTAGCCCTGTGATGCCGCACATGCCACAACCTGTACGCCCTGCTAGCTGACGTTTTTGCGCTTGGATACGCTGATGGCAACGCTGGTTTAGTACTAGCTCCACCACATAAATGTCATAATCTTGCAGTGACGATAAGCTTTGTTCAAATGCTGCAGATTCAAAACTTTCATTCGTAGAATCCTTTATAAACGAGTCCTGCATAAATGAGTCTTGCGTGAATTGTTGATAATTTTCGATATCATTCAGTTGGGTAACTTCCCAATCAAGCAGCTCATGGCTATGTTGAATTAAGCCTTCGCTAAACAAAAATCCGACGGCTAAATACTCTAACTGGTGAGGGCTTGCCATCAATACCGCATAGTGAATACCATTGATAACGATAGCAACCGCAGCTTCCACTGCTAAGCTCGCTGATTGGCAATCGATACTGATTTGCTGCATATGGGTCTGTGCAATATTAGTCTTAGCAACACGGGTCTCAATAATGTTGTTAGGGTTATATTTATCTGTCGGATAATGATGCTTTTGCGCCCAATGATTACGTGCAAGCGGCGTTGCAGATGACTTTAGAGTTTCTGATGTCTTATTTGTTAGGGTGTTTACCGAAAAAATATCGCTATATTTTGCGTCAGTTTCAGTATCACTTTGGGCAATCATAATACCTCGTTATATCGTATGGTCATTGCCAAAGTTATCATCTCTTTTAAATATATGCATCATTCAATGATTCGCCCGTTGCTGACTATGCGTGATCGGTCGTACCAGCATTTGCCTCAACGCGTTGCAAAACAACGGTCGTCGATTTATACGCTGGTATGTGAGAGTCTGGTGCATGCGTGTCTAAATCAAATAAATCATTACATTCAGGATAATAAGTTGCGACAGCGTTAGCGGCGATATCCATATCAGTCAATACTAACGGCCCTAGCGTGCGTGGCTGAACGGTATCGTCTGTGTTATTTGAATCATTTGAGGTGGTATGACGGGATACCATTACTCGGTCACCTGCTTGCCAACCCAAACGAGTCATTTCATCTGGGTGCATAAACAACACATCACGGCGATTGGTTTGGCGATAGCGATCTTCAAATCCGAAAATCATGGTATTAAATTGGTCATGGCTACGGACACTGGTCAATTGCCAAATTTTTTGTTCATTGTTTGGCGCACTATTAATATTATCAGCGGGTTTTTTGTCATGGTGAAAGGCTAAGGAGGTCTCTGCCATTTGTGCTGCAATGTAGGTGATAGGGTATTGTGGTACTTCAAATTGCGCTTTGCCACTATCAGTATTCCATACACGATGACGCGCAGAATGGTACAAATGAAAGCCACGCTCGGTTTCGCGAATACGCTGATTAAAGTCTTCAAAACCGTCAATCGCTTGGGCGATATAATCACGAACGATGTCAAAGTCTTCACTCATTGCTTGCCAAGGAATGGATGAATCAGCACCAAGCACATGAGTGGCGATATCTGCCACAATTTGTGCTTCAGATTTCAACGTATCGCTGACGGGTTTCAGGTTGCCTCGAGTGGGTACAATCTGACACATGGAATCTTCGATAGTGGCAAATTGCTCACCTTTGGCAGTGATAATACGTTCGGTACGACCTAAGCAAGGCAGAATAAGATTGTTCGCGCCCGGATACAGCATAGTTTCATTAAGTTTAGTACCGACAAAAATATTGAGCTGAGTGGTGGTTAAAGCTTGCTGAATTGCACTGGTATCAGGTGCTGCCACGGCATAATTACCGCCCATACTCATAAAGACCTTAAGCTTACCGGTAATCAATGCTTTCGCACCAGAGACCACATCAAAGCCATTTTCTTGCGGCATCGGACGTTCAAACACACGCTCAAGGCTGTCTAGTAGCTTTTGTGCAGGGCGCTCATGGATGCCCATGGTACGGTCGCCCTGTACGTTAGAGTGACCACGAACAGGAGACGCGCCTGCGCCATCAATACCAATCATCCCCATTAATAATAATAGGTTGGTAATCATCGCTACATTGTCATCGCCTTGGACGTGCTGAGTGATGCCCATGCCCCACGTGCAAATGGTCGCAGGACTCGCCGCTACCAGTTTTGCTATATTAATGATTTCCTCTTTACTGATACCAGACCCACGTTCCACATCCGGCCATGATTGTTGGCGCAGCCACGCGTCGAGTGCCTCATATCCTGAGGTATGCTCATCGATAAAGCTTTGATCGATTTTATTGTTTTTAGTCAGCCACTTAGCGATACCGGTTAAGAGCGCTGCATCGCCGCCGATCTGAATTTGAATGACCTCATCGACCATCTCATCATTTTGACCTGCCGCCATATGCGTGGGCTTTTGCGGATTTCTAAATTTACGTAAGCCTTGTTCGCGCATAGGGTTGATTGAGAGGATTCGACAGCCTTGCTCGTGAGCATGAGCAAGCATTTCAAGCATGCGCGGATGATTGGTCGCAGGATTTTGTCCAAACATCAATATCAGTTTGGCTTGCTCAAAGTCTTCCAATTTCACGGTCGCTTTGCCAATACCCAACTGTCTACCGAGCATTACCGACGTTGGTTCGTGACACATATTGGAGCAATCTGGTAAATTATTGGTGCCAAAACAGCGCACAAACAGCTGATACATAAAGGCGGGCTCGTTGGTCACACGCCCTGAGGTATAAAATAGCGCCTGATCTGGCGAATCAAGCTGTCCTAATTGCTCAGCGATACATGTATAAGCGGCTTCCCAAGAGATCGGTAGATAGCGGTCTTGCGCGGCATCATAATATACAGGCTCTGATAAACGACCACTATGCTCAAGCTCATAGCCCGACCAGCCTTGTAACTCGGTGACGCTATGTCGCGCAAAAAACTGCGCATCGGCTTTTTTTGTCATGGTCTCACTGGCGATGACTTTGATGCCGTTTTCACAGACATCAATGGCTTTATGTGACTTATGATCTGGCCAAGCGCAACCTGGACAATCAAACCCGCCTTTGGGCTGATTGCTTTTTAACACACTCAAACCACCACGTAAAAAAGTCTGATAATCCATCAATTTACGAGTAGAGGAAATCAGCGCAGGCCAACCGGCAGCAGGGTGGGAGTAGACAGGAATTTTGCGCATGACAGACCTCATAGTAAATGGCGGTAGCGAACTTTGATATACAGCAACTATATAGTGACGAGCGAGAAGTTTGTAGAAGCATTAACTATAGATAACAAAAAAACCTTTAAGAAAAATGTATTTTCTTAAAGGTTTATCGTGTCTATGCTCGCTCACAAGCGAGCATAGAATGATGTTTGCTTAAGTAAAGTCCTCTTAAGTGAAGTCCTCTTAAGTGAAGTCTTTATAAATACCGTCTTCTTAATATATCAGTAACGCGCGTCTTTAGGTTTTTTACCATTTGGCCAATCATTGACCTTACCAGCAAAGTCAGGGCGCGGCTGATGAGTAAAGAAGTGCGCCACATCGACGGCATCTTGATCGCTCAGCACATTTCCGTGACCCCATAAGCCTTTGGTCTGAATACCCATCGGCATGTTGTATTTTACAAAGGCCGCCGCCTTGTAAGTACGTGCCATACCAGCACCGATGTTAAAGGATTCATCGCCCCATAATGGCGGGAACACGATATCGCCGCGACTGTCTTTGATGCCTTCGCCATTATCACCATGACAAGTTGCACATTGAGCTTTATAAATTTGTTCGCCGCGGACAGGGTCTGGGGTTAATGATTCATCCACTTTACCTGCATTTTGGATATCGACCTTTTGCTCTTTTGGGGTATTTTGCGACAGCCACTTCATATAAGCCAACATTGCCAGCATTTCAGGGGATTCAGGTTTCAACGGTTTGCCATTCATTGAGCGCTGGAAGCAGCCATTAATGCGCTTGGTTAAATCAACTTCCTTACCAGATCGTGGCATCACGCGCGGATAGAAATTATAACTATTGATGTACGGATCACCCAGTGGAATTTTACCTTGTGAAATATGGCAGCTGTTACAGTTCATTTGCGCGCCCACATGCTCTGGCAGTAAGCGCTTGGTTTCGTTTAATAAGCGTTTACCATAAAATATCTCATCAGCATTTGGTTCATCCAAGATAGCCGTATCTTGCGGCAGCACATAAGTGCCGATATCTTCGTTGGCATCATCAGCAGTGACTAAGCCGTACTCAGGCGCATTCTGTTCGATAGGCTCGGGCTGCGAGCAACCACTACTGATAGCGGCGACACTAAACGCTGAAGCAGTAAGGATAGCAGTAGTTAATTTGCCCATGGGCATTTTTTGAGAGACAACGCTAGCAATAGTAGGCAAGTTGAGTGGAGATTTTTTCATTATTCTGCTCCTTTTGTTTGCGCATCAATACTTAAGTCTGGGGCAATATCCGTACTGGTTTTTGGTTTTTTGGCGAGGAAAGCCCGCATTTTTACCACATCATCGACATCGATTTCAGGCGCTTGGTTGGTCCAGCTATTGCGGACATAATTGACCACTTCTGCCACATCTGCATCGCTAAGATTGCTGAATTCAGGCATAGTAAACGCCATACGGTCATGTGGAGTTTCAGGCATACGACCACCGCTCAAGGTAATCTGTAGTACCGAATCGGCATTGTTAGAATAAACCGCACTATTGCCATCAAGCGCTGGGAAAATACGCGCGACTCCTTTACCATCGACACGGTGACAAATTTGGCAATATTCGGCGTACAAAATCGAACCGCGCGAATCATAGTCGCCATCTAGCAGTTTTTGCGTAGTGAGGTCTTTTTTCGCAGGCAGTGTGGCTTCTTTGTTTGGTGCTGGCGTTAATGTTTTTAGATAAGATGACATGGCGTTGATGTCGTAGTCGGTCATATACTGGGTGCTATGCTCAACCACTTCGGCCATGGCACCAAAGGCAGCAGTGGTATCAGTACGACCAGTTTTAAAGAAGTCATTTAATTCTGCAACCGTCCAAGTGCCAAGTCCGCGATGCTCACCGCGGATACTTTTGGCGCGCCAACCATCGATGATGGCACCGCTCAAATACTTGTTAGAATCTGCATTACTTAGAGCGATTTCTTGAAAGCCAATACCGCGCCCAGTATGACAAGAGCCGCAGTGCCCAGGACCTTCGACTAAGTATTGACCACGAGTCAATAGTGCGTCGTCTGTCTCAGGGACAAAGTCACGCTTGCGATCAAATAAGACCTGCCAGTATGCCAAGGGCCAGCGCCAGTTTGCTATCGGAGGTAGCTCGCTTTTTAGATTGGCTTGTTTGACGGCTTTGACATCGGACATAAAGAAAGCGTACATCGCGGCTAAGTCTTCGTCTGGCATGAGCTGGTAAGAGGGGTACGGCATAGCAGGATATAAGGCTTTATTATCACTGCGTACCCCATGCTTAACGGCATTTTTAAAGTCGGCGAAACTATAGTTGCCGATGCCAGTTTCTTTATCGGGTGTGATATTGGTCGAGTAAATTGCCCCAAGTGGCGTTAGCATAGGCAGACCGCCTGCATAAGTCTCGCCATCGAGCGTGGTATGACACGCGACACAGTCAGCAGTGCGCGCGATATATTCGCCCTGCTTGATGAGAGCAGGATCAGTGATATTGACCTCGATATCGTTACTGCTGGTGCGCATATTTGGCAGTAATTGCCCAATAATAAAGGCAACCACCAGCCCGATGATGGCTGCTATTATTATAATCAGTGGCCATTTTTTCATAAGCCCGCCCTCCATAAGATATTTTTACTAAGCTTATAATTCATCACCCATATTTCATGAGGTGTATTAATCATTCTTATTGAAATCAAAATTCAAATCAAAATTGAAATCGAATATTTGTGATTTAAGCTCAGCGAATTAAAAGTTACACAACTGTCATATAGTATAGGGTAGCGGGTAATATTGTGATATTGTGGAAAACCACATTATAATTAAGGTTTTTACTTATAATGTACGTTTAGTAGGTCAAATATAAGGCTAGGTGTATGCATAAAAAGTCTAAAATTTGGGCTGCTTTAAAGACTTGTTTTATTATCGTTGTAGCCTCGGCTGCTTGGTTACCGCTATCTAAGGCAACCGCACAGACTTACTATTTGGGTGTGCTGGCACCTCAGGGCGAGACAGCCGCGCAAAATCGCTGGCAGCCATGGCTTGACGAGCTTAATGATCAGTTGTCAGATGACACCGTGATATTGGTACCTTTGGCGCTGGAGAATTGGCAACAGCAAATAGAGGCACAGCAGTTTGCGCTAGTGCTTGGCCCGCAAGTACAGTTTATAAAAATGAATACCATCAGGTGGCGCTGGCTGGCTACCTTACAAACAGAGACGGCTCAATTAAATAGCAATGCGCAAAACGCTCGTGATAAAAGTTCTCGTGATAAAATTTTTAGCAATCAAGGATTTGATGCTGAGGGTGTTAATGGGCAACAATCCCAAAATCAGCTATCGACGACAGTCACCCTCGCCAATGAATTTAATAAGCTAAATGAATATACGCCATTAAAACAGCCGAGTGCGATGGAAGAGGTCGCCAGTGCTCTATGGGTCGCTGCCGACAGTGATATTTATCGTTTGCAGGATTTGGAGCAACGGCATATTGCTGCCGTCGACACTGACGCATTTGGCGGTTATTTATTGGGCGCGCATTTATTACAGCAAAATGGCATTATGCCAAGCCACTATCAAACACAGTTTGTCGGTTATCCGATAGAGCGCACTTTGCATGCCTTGGCTAGCGGCAAGGTAGACGCTGCCATTACGCCGCTTTGTTTGATGGAGGAGATGGCAAGGCGCGGTCAAATCAATGACAAGCAATACCGTCTCATTCATCCAGTCGCCACTGTATCCAGCTGCCACTCTTCAACGAAAATATACCCAAATTGGACATTGGCAGCGACCGAGCAAGCGCCAGATGCTTTGGTGCGCCAGATCAATCAACATTTATTTGGCAAGAATCAAGCAGAGCAGCGTTGGCTGCCAGCAGAATCGAGTAGCGATGCTGAGCGCATTCTTTATGAGATGAATCGCCATCCCGCCCAAAAGCAGCTGAGCGCGTATATGGTCGACTGGATAAAGGCGCATCGATTATGGATGGCTGTGATTATTTTGGTTATCCTGATATCGACAGTAAATTATGCTTGGATGAGCTGGCTGGCATGGCGGCGGCAAAAAAAGATAGTGCGGCAAAATAGACTAATCCGTGATTATGATCAGCAGTTACACCAATCAGAGCGCTTTGCGGTCATCGGTGAGATGAGCGGTGCTATCGCTCATGAAATCAATCAGCCGCTGGCAACCATTCAAAATTATGCGCAAGGGTTATTGATACGCAGTCAACAAGCGCATTCATCCAAAAAGACGGTCGAGGCAGCATCACTTGATAATGCGGCAACAGAGAATGCTCTACAGCAAATTGTCAACGAAACAGAACGCGTCGCTGCTGTAGTGACTAATATTCGCCGCTGGGCTGGACGGTCGCAAGCAAATGAAACTCGTATCGATATCGCAGCTATCTATCAACAGTGCATCTTATTATTGGGTGAGCAAGCAATAGGTGTCAATTTTTGGCTGGCAAGTGATTATCAGCATTTAACCTTGCCAAATTTATTATTAGATCAGTTACTGATAAATAGCATGACCAATGCTACGCAGCAAGGGGCGACCAATATCATGCTACGCTGTCAGGCAGAGGAACACGATGGCAAGCAATGGTTGGTACTGCATCTAAGCGATGATGCTGGCGGCTTTGATCAAGCTCAGTTGCAGGGGCAGTATTTACCAGAGAACCTACCCAGTCAGTATGCTACTCAATCAACGAAAGCAGGCGGTCTAGGCTTAGGACTGATGATATGTCAGCGCTTATGCAAGTCGCTGGACGGTATGATGCAGCTATATAATATTGATGCCGAACGTGAAATTGAGCAAATTTACCAAGTAATGAGCAGCGAGCAGCACCGCTTTAAACGTAGCTTAAATGGTAAAATTCAGCTGCTACAAACCAATACTAACTATCAGCTGTCAAACATGGTGGGCGCACAAATGTCTTTTTATCTGCCATTATCTTTAGCGAATAATGACGAAAAACTCTAATGAATATCAATAATATATTTAGCCATAAGGTCACATATGACGTCTAATCAACTCTCAAATGAGCCTACGTGCTGGCAAGATGAAAGCAGTCATCTGTCTGACGATTTATCAGGCATTACGCCAGAATCGCTTATCATTCATATCATTGATGACGAAGAAAGTGTGCGCATGTCCTGTGATTTTTTGATTAGCAGCTTAGGGCTATCGACCCAAGTGTGGGCAAGTGCGCTAACGTTTTTGCAACAAGTTAATATCTATCGTCCAGCAGTGATTGTGAGTGATTTGATGATGCCAGAGATGAGTGGTCAAGCGCTACAAGTGCACCTTAGTCAACAGGACAGCCCTATGGCATTGATAGCGCTAACGGGAAATGGCGAGATTGCTGATGCTGTCAATATGCTGAAGCAAGGTGCGGCTGACTATCTGGAAAAACCGATTAATAGCCGCCGGCTACAAGAAGCGCTTGCATGTGCGCAAGACCTCACTCTAAAGCGCGCCACGCTTTATGATATTAAAAAGCTTTATGCGCAGCTGACCGATAAAGAAAAGCAGGTTGCCAATGAATTGTTAGAAGGTAATCTGAATAAAAATATCGCTGAACATCTAGACGTTTCCGTCCGTACGGTAGAGGTGCATCGTTCACAAGTGATGAAAAAAATGCAGTCACAACATGTCAGTGAGTTGATTCAAAAGTTGGTTATGCTTGATGCTTAAAAATTAAGACAGTCGTATCAATTAAAGCAGTCATAAAAAAACGCCTGATATTAAACAGACGTTCTATTTTTTCAAGAGTTGAAGAGTTTTGCTAAGTTATTTAACTCAATATCAAGCTATCATCTTCGACTTTTTCGCCGCGCGTTTGCTCAAACATATCAAGTAAGTCATGTACAGTCATGCCTTGACGTTTATCGCCAGCCACATCTAATACCACTTGTCCTTGATGTAACATCACCGTTCTGGTGCCATGCGCCAATGCCTGCTGCATCGAGTGGGTAACCATCATGGTTGTGAGCTGATTGTCCGTCACAATCTTATCGGTCAATTCTAAAACGAAAGCAGCAGTCTTAGGGTCAAGGGCAGCAGTGTGCTCATCAAGCAATAAAATTTTGGAAGGTTGCAGTGAAGCCATCAATAGGCTGACGGCTTGACGTTGACCACCGGATAACAGACCCATACGGTCGGTCAAACGATTTTCTAGCCCCAATTTTAATACTGATAATTTTTCGCGAAATAAATCACGGTTATTTTGGTTGAGTGCAAAGCTCAAACCACGTTTGCCGCCGCGCTTATAAGCCAGCGCCATGTTTTCTTCAATGGTCAATGCTTCACAAGTCCCCGCCATCGGGTCTTGGAACACACGTGCCACCCAATGGGCGCGTTGGTGCGCGGTCTTTTTGGTGACATCGATACCATTTAATAAGATTGAGCCGCTATCGACGCGCGTGGTACCACTGACCGCATTTAAAAAGGTTGATTTACCCGCGCCATTGGTACCGATGACAGTGACAAATTCACCATCAGCGATGTTGAGATTGATACCGCGTAGGGCAGGGTTTTCAATGGGCGTTCCAGGATTAAAGGTCAACCGCAAATCTGTAGCTTGCATCATAATAATTATTCCTTATGGTTGCACATTGACATTAAGCCCGAACTTTACGACTTAAAAATTTATTTTTAGCTTTTGGCAATACCAAGGCAAATACGACGAGTAGCGCTGTAATCAAGTTTAAATCTTGCGGGCCAAAACCAATACTACGTAGCGTATCGCTCGATAGCGCCACCTGAATAAATAGCTTATATAGCACCGCACCGACGACCACGGCAAAGGTAATCAGCCAAATACGCTTGGCAGGAATGATGGTTTCACCAATGATGACCGCTGCTAAACCGATGACAATGGTACCGATACCAATCGAGATATCTGCGCCACCTTGAGTCTGCACAAACAATGCACCTGCTAGAGCAATCAAACCGTTAGAAATCGCCATACCAATGATGGTCATCCATGAGGTGTTAATGCCTTGCGCCTGTGCCATTCGGAGGTTGGAACCCGTCGCCCGCATCGAAAGACCCGTTTCGGTACTATAGAACCAGTTTAAAAATAACATGGCAGCTATCACCACGACACCAATAATTAGACAGCGCATCCAATAACCGTTGCCATCCGTGACCAAGGTGCTAAAGACCGTGGTTTCACCCAATAATGGCAAGTTCGGTGCACCCATAATCCGTAAATTGATAGAATATAGTGCGACCATTACCAAGATACTGGCAAGTAGTTGCAGGATGCCAAGTTTGACGTGTAGCCATGCCGTAACAATACCAGCAACGGAACCTGCCAACATACCAAAAGCACAGGCAAGCCATGGGTTGACACCAGCGATGATAGAAATACCGGCGACAGCGCCCCCTAGTGGAAAACTACCGTCAGCGGTCAAGTCGGGGAAGTCGAGGGTGCGAAATGAGATCAGCACACCAAGTGCTACTAGGCCATAAATCAGACCGCTTTCAAGTGCACCAAAAAAAGCAATTAAAGACATAAGAGATCAGTAAGTCATAACCAAGCGTTTAGCAACTAACGTTCTAATATCGATTTATAGAATGAGTGCGTGATATAGATCAGCGCTGTCTCATCTATACGTCAATTTTAGCTAAACGACTAAGCGGTGAATTTAACAGATTAAACAATCTGCGGTTAGGGTAAACCAAAACATGTCACGATCAACAGCTATCATAAGCTACCTAGGTTCAAAGCTTTGATTAAAAAAAGGGCAAATTTAGAAATGATGCAAATACTTTATATTTAATCAATGTGGTTTAAATAAGAAGCCCAGCCTACTGATTCATAGCTGGGTTTCTGATGTTAAACATTTAGCCTCATCGCATAAAGGTAGATGACGGCTGACACCAAATCCATCAAACTCGGTATCTACCTTATGATAGCTGTAATGAGCTAGCTATAAAAGTGCGTTATTCTACCACTTCTTTTGCTTTATCGATAACCGCTTGTGACAAAGTAATACCTTCTTCTTTGGCATGCTTTGGACTAACGTATAGATCCAACATTTGCGGGGTGTAGACAGGAATAGCACCTGCTTTTTCACCATTTAAAATACGTACCACGATTTTGCCTGTTTCGCGACCAAGCTCGTAGTAATTCACGCCCAATGCAGCAACGGCACCACGCTCAACTGAGCTAGTGTCAGACGCAATCAGTGGAATTTTGCTCTCTTTAGCGACTTGATATAGTGATTCGTAAGCCGATACGACGTTATTATCGGTTGAGGTGTAGATCATATCGACCTTACCTTGGAGGCTACGTGCTGCCATCGCAATATCAGTACTACGCTGGGCAGGCGCTTCGAGTACATTGATACCTAGTGGTGTCAGTTTTTCTTTTAAGTTTTTCAAGATAATCGTTGAATTGACTTCGCCTGGGCTATAAACATAGCCGACATTTTTTAGACTAGGAATGATTTGACGCATCAGCTCAATTTGTGGCTCATAAGGCAGTGCATCAGAGCCGCCAGTGACATTGGTGCCAGAGCCATCTAGTTTTGTCACTAGTTTGGCGGCAACTGGGTCAGTGACTGCTGAGAATACTAAAGGGATACTGCTAGTAGCAGCAGCTACTGACTGCGCTGATGGAGTACCAATCGCAACGATAACGTCTGAATTGTCTGCGACGAATTGCTTAGCAATCTGTCCAGCAGTGGCAGTGTTACCCTGTGCGCTTTGGAAATTAACCGTTAAGTTTTCACCATCTTTAAAGCCTGCTTCATTGAGCTCGTCGATAACGCCCTTACGAACGTCATCAAGCGCTGGATGTTCGACGATAGCCGTAATAGCGACGGTCTTCATCGCTGTGGCTGCATCGCCAGTAGCAGCTGTATCAGTAGTGCTGGTATCTTGTGCTGATTGATTACAGCCAGTCAAGATGGCAGTACAAACGCCACCTAATAATAGTGCTTTACTAAAGTTAAAATGACCAAAACGATTTTGATACAACATGGGTCTCACTCCTGAAAATAATAATGTGTCCGTACATTATTTAATTTATAGATAAAAGGTATAGATGGATAAAGGGTAAAGCAGTTATCTGTATAGAAGGCTAAATGTTATTTTTCAGTGCTACTTGTCAAAACTATTTATCCGTATTATTTATCCGCACTCTGCGCTTGTTTGTCGACATTAATGGCATTTTTTAGCAGCTCATCAGTCAGGCTGACGCCTTGCTCAGCAGCATGTTTCGGGCTTGCATATAAGGTTAAGGTATTCATCACTTCAGGCTTGACGCTGCTAACTGCTTCGCCATTTAACACACGATACACCATTTTGCCTGTGGTACGACCAAAGTCATAATCATTGACACCAAGTGCCGCAGTTGCACCACGTCGCACACTAAACTCGTCCGAGGCAATGACAGGAATATCAAGCTCATTGGCAGCACCTGCCATCGCTTCAAAGGCGGATACCACATTGTTATCTAGTGAGGTATAAATCACATCAACACGACCAGCAAGGCTACGAGTCGCCATGGCCACATCCGTCGGGCGATTGGCGGTTACGTCTAATATCTTAAGCCCACGTGCAGGCGCAGCTTTTTTAAGTTGATTGAGTACCACCACCGAATTGACTTCACCTGGACTATAAACATAGCCAATGGTTTTTGCATTAGGTACAATTTTTTGAATATTGTCTAGTTGTGGCTCGATAGGTAGCTCACTAGACAGTCCTGTCACATTAGATTGGATAGGCGTATTGTTCTCGTTAATGAGCTTTGCCGCTACAGGGTCTGAGATAGCCGTATAAATAACCGGAACCGTCTTAGTTGACGCAACGATAGACTGAGCTGATGGCGTCGAGATTGCCACGATGGCATCTGGGTTGTCTCCTGCAAACTGCTTCGCAATCTGACCTGCTGTCGCTGTATTGCCTTGAGCACTTTGGAAATTAATGGTTAGATTTTGGCCTTCAACATAGCCATTATCTGCCAACTCATCAATAATGCCGCGGCGCATCGCATCTAACGAAGGATGTTCGACGATTTGAGTGATGGCTAATGTCTTGGCAGGCTTGTCAGAATCTGCGGCGGCACTTGTATCTGTCGTTGCAGCAGTGTCGGTCGTGTTTGAGCAGCCAATTAATCCAAGCGCGGCGCTCATAGCAGCACCGAATAGGCTGAAGCGTAAAGTAGTAGCAAAGGTCATTTTATTGGGGCTCATAGGTTAGAGAGTGCAGGTTACCCGAGTCAATGTTATGTGCATGCTGAGATAACGGGCTAACATCAAAGTAATCAATCCATTGATCATTACGTCCATATTATGACAGTAATGTAACTTATGGCAATAAGAAATTAAAACGCGTTTGTCATTACCTCTATAAAGAACGTGCTGAGTCAATGTGTATCGATATTATCTTCTATATAAGCACTGATTTTGGCGATTGACCAGCGATAGTTTTGGGACAATAAAAAAGATGCCCAGTTGGACATCTTTTTTGTTTGTTGAGTAAGCCTAACTATTAAGCAAGCACATCGCCAATCACGCAGTGGTCAGGTAAAGTAACCACCGTCAGCTGGGTTTTGGGATTGCCAGTTGATAGCACCATCCCTTCTGAGACACCAAACTTCATCTTACGCGGAGCAAGATTGGTCACGCAAATGACCTTTTTATCTAGCAATTGCTCAGGCTCATAGAACTTACGAATGCCGCTAAACACATTGCGCGGTTTGTCTTCGCCAACGTCCAAGGTAAATTGTAAAAGCTTATCTGCGCCTTCGACATGATTGCAGGCTAAAACGTGAGCGACTTTCATCTCAACTTTGGCAAAGTCTTCGATACCGATATAGTCAGTTTGCTCAGTATTTGTCTCAGCATCTATATCAGTACCAGCTTCTTTTGCGGGCTTATTATCTTTTTTAGCAACGGCTTTGCTAGCCACTGGAGCAGCAGCTTGAGCCAAAGAGTCTTTTGAGGCCTCAACCATCGCGGCAACGTCTTTTTCTTCGATACGCTGCATCAAAGGCTTGAACTTATTGATTTTATGACCCAATAGCCACTCATTACGGCTGGCAAAGCTTAAGTCGTCAATGTTCAAAAACGCTTTGGCATTGGCGGTTAGCTGAGGCAATACTGGTGCAAGATAAACCATCAATTGACGGAAGATATTAATCGCGACCGAGCAAACATCTTGAACTTCTCGCTCTGCGCCTTCGACCTTAGCAAGTGCCCATGGTTTTTTCTCATCGATATATTCATTGGCTTTATCAGCACATTGCATAATCAAACGCATGGCGCGAGAAAACTCACGGTTCTCGTAAGCGGCAGCAATCTCATCACCCGTTTTGGTAATATCTTCTAATAAACTTGGCTCAGCGCAGACTTCTGTGAGCATGCCATCGTACTTTTTGACCAAGAATCCAGCACTACGACTGGCGATATTGACCACTTTACCGACTAGATCAGAGTTAACCTTTTGCATGAAATCTTCTAAATCAAGGTTGATATCTTCGACTTTATCAGACAGTTTACTAGCAAAATAATAACGCAAGTATTCAGGATGTAAGTGATCAGCATACGTTTCGGCTTTAATAAAAGTACCGCGTGACTTACTCATTTTTTCGCCATTGACCATCAAGAAGCCATGAGCAAAAACACCCGTTGGTGTACGGAACTCACTACCGGCAAGCATGGCAGGCCAAAATAGCGCATGGAAATAAACGATGTCTTTACCGATGAAGTGATACACCTCGGTTTTATGCTCGTTTTCTTGCATCCAATAACGGTCGAAATCAAGCGCCTCGTCTGTACCTGCGCGTTTATCGCAGAGGTTTTTGAAGCTCGCCATGTAACCGACTGGCGCATCGAGCCAAACATAAAAATATTTGTCTGGCTCATCGCTTGGGGTATCTGGAATCTGAAAACCAAAGTAGGGTGCATCACGGGAAATGTCCCACGTTGCCAGACCTGCTTCAAACCATTCTTGTAGCTTATTGGCGACCGATGTTTGCAAGCGATTGTCACTACGCGTCCAATCTTTCAAGAATTGCTCAAATTCAGGCAAATTAAAGAAGTAATGCTTGGACGTTTTTAGAATAGGCGTGGCATCTGATAGCGTTGAATGCGGGTCTTTAAGATCCGTTGCATCATAGGTGGTACCGCACACTTCACAGTTATCGCCGTATTGGTCTGCCGCTGCGCATTCAGGGCAAGTACCCTTGACAAAACGATCGGCTAAAAACAACTGTTTTTCAGGGTCAAATAGTTGTTCGACATCTTTTGTACTAATATGCCCAGCATCATTCAAGCGACGATAAATCAGCTCAGAGAAATGCTTGTTTTCTTCTGAGTGGGTGGAGTGATAATTGTCAAAGTTAATCAAAAATTTAGCAAAATCTGCTTCATGCGACGCTTTCACCGAGGCAATTTGCTCCTCTGGCGTGACGCCATTGGCTTCTGCTTTGAGCATGATTGCCGTACCGTGTGCATCGTCTGCGCAGACATAAGTGACCTGATGGCCTTGCGCTTTCATGGCACGCGCCCAAATGTCGGTCTGAATATATTCTACAAGATGCCCCAAATGGATATAGCCATTGGCGTAGGGCAGGGCACTGGTTACTAGAATCTCACGCACTTTTATCACCTATATTTTTATATAAACGGGTTGGTTATCAAACGTCTTAAGCGGTTTTGAGCTATTAGACGCGATACTATTAATATCAAACTATCAATGCTAAAACATATTAAGCAAATAAAAATTTAAAAAAGTGTGCCTATGATACCGTAATTCGGCCAAATTTGTGACATTACCTGAGTAATTAATATAGTCGCTAATAAAGCGATTAACTCTATATGGTATATAGAGTGTCAATCAATTATGAGAGATAAATAGTCGGTTGTATTTATAGGTAGTAATGAGAAAGTGCCCATAAAAAACCCACCAAGCAATCGCTTAGTGGGCTCTTCGGTATCAAGCAACAATCGTTAAATTTAATTATCTTTAAGGTTTAATAAATGCCTCATTTCAGGACGTTAGAACGAGCCAAACATCGTCCCTAAAATGATAACGGCGACCACAGCAATAAGAGGAATCACCATCGTTACCATGGCGACGTTTAGATAGGACTGCTTATGGGTCAAACCACAAATCGCCAGTAAGGTGATGACAGCGCCACTATGCGGTAGCGTATCCAAACCACCTGCTGCCATCACAGCAACACGGTGCATGAGCTCTGGGTCAATACCCGCTGCGACCGCCATTCTTAAATAGTCTTCACCCAACGTCGATAAGGCAATACTCAAACCTCCAGACGATGAGCCAGTAATACCAGCAAGCGTGGTCATCGCCACTGCTTCTGAGATTAAAGGGTTGTCAGGCGTTAGATTTAAGATACTATCACGAATGATAAGGAAGCCTGCTAACGAGGCGATAACCGCGCCGTAACCAACTTCTGAGGCGGTATTAAAAATCGGCAACATCGAATCATAAGTACCACGGTTGATGGTTTTTTGCAGATTATTCCAATGACCGATACGTAGCAAAATTAACACCGCACAAGCCACGACTAACGAGATGATAATTGACCATAAACCCAGTGAGCCTGCGATATTTAGATCAGGAAACTGAGCTTGTAAGCCGCTAAAATCCACTGATGGAAAGACAGCGTAAGTTAATAAAGCATTTAAGCCAATGACCAACACCAGTGGAATAATAGCAATAGTAAATGAGGTGTGATGCGTATTTAATACCTCAGTTTCTTTTTTGGTTGCGCCAACGCCGCCCACATCCTCTTCGTCATGCTGACCATAGCCTTCGCCTGCTGCATTGGCTTTTCTGGCGCGTGATTGTAGCCATAACCAACCACAAATAAACATGATGGTACCGCCGATAATACCCAAGATAGGCGCGGCAAAAACGTTGGTATTATAATAAGGAATCGGAATGGCGTTTTGAATGGCAGGCGTACCTGGCAATGCCGTCATCGTAAAGGTGAATGAGCCTAAGGCAATCGCTGCTGGAATCAAGCGCTTAGGAATATCAGCGGCTTTAAACAAGTCTTTGGCGATTGGGTAAATAGCAAATGCCACGACAAATAAAGAGACGCCACCATAGGTTAAAATGGCACAAACTAAGATAACGGCTAAGATGGCTTTGCTGGCACCAAGCTTTTCGACCACGGTTTTGGCAATCGCGGTCGCCGCACCAGAGTCTGCCATCAAACGCCCAAATAATGCACCCAGCAAGAATATAGGAAAAAACTTAAGTAAAAATCCACTCAATGCGCCCATAAACACATCGGTATAGGCCGGAATCGTGCTTAAAAAATCACCTGATAATATTACGGCTAATGTCGCCATAATCGGTGCTAATATCAGCACGGAATAACCGCGATAAGCAAAAAACATCAATAATAATAAAGTAATGACAATAGCAAAGGTACTAAACATGATCGCCCTCCTTGGCAAAGTTCAGTCAGCGAGTATGCAGAGCATAGTGATATTGGTCAATAAAATTACTTAAAATAGGCAATATTTGATATTTTATTAAACATAAATCTTGTCTTAATAAGATATTGACCCATCATATATACCGCTACTGCGCTGGCTTGTATATTCCTATGGTTATTCTCTTCTCGCTACGAGAATAATATGGTAAGTTAGCACAAGATTTTTAATTATGATATATCGATAGAAACTGTATTAATATAAATATGGAAGTATTGAGTGATGTCACCTACTCATAATCATTGATGATAGAAGTTAATAACAAAAAATAGACTTGCAAGGAGATAAGCATGAGTCAATCAAAAGTATATAGCAGTGCCGAAGAAGCGCTAAAAGGTATCGTCAGCGATGGACAAACGCTCGCTATCGGTGGTTTTGGTCTGTGCGGTATTCCTGAAGCGCTCATCGAAGCGTTACGTGATAGCGGGGTTAAGGATTTGACCTGTATCAGTAATAACGCAGGCGTCGATGATTTTGGCTTAGGATTGCTATTGCAAACGCGCCAGATTAAAAAAATGATTTCATCCTATGTCGGTGAAAATAAAGAATTTGAGCGTCAATACTTGGCAGGCGAGTTAGAAGTTGAATTAACGCCGCAAGGGACTTTAGCGGAAAAACTGCGTTCGGGCGGTGCTGGTATTCCTGCGTTTTACACCGCCACTGGCGTCGGCACACTGGTCGCTGAAGGCAAAGAAACCCGTGATTTTGACGGTCGTACTTATATACTTGAGCACTCATTACGCGCTGATGTGTCATTAATCAAAGCGCAAAAAGCGGACAAAGCGGGCAATTTAATCTTCAATAAGACGGCGCGTAACTTCAATCCAGATTGCGCCATGGCAGGCAAAATTACCATTGTTGAAGTCGAAGAAATCGTAGAGACGGGCACCTTTGATCCTGATGACGTGCACCTGCCGGGTATCTTTGTGCAGCGTATCGTCTTGAATAGTAATCCTGAAAAGCGTATTGAAAAAACCACGATTAAGGCCGTTGAAGGCGCTTAGTTAAAGGCTTTATAGGGTTTTTTCAAAGTGTTAAATTAATAATAGAATATTGTAATACTATTCCTAAAAATTTGAGTGGCAAGGAAAACGAGTGAAAGTGCTACATTTAGTAGACTAAGCGAGTTTGACACCGCTCATCATATTTTTTGGGGTCGTTATAAAAATAAGGAAGTTATCATGGCATGGACAAGAGAGCAGATGGCACAGCGTGCCGCACAAGAGCTACAAGACGGCTATTACGTAAACCTAGGTATTGGACTACCAACCCTAGTCGCCAATTATATCCCCAAAGATGTCGATGTTTGGCTACAGTCTGAAAATGGTCTATTAGGTATCGGCGAGTTTCCGACGGCAGAAAATGTCGATGCAGACTTGATTAATGCGGGTAAACAAACCGTCACTGCCGAAGTGGGTGCCAGTTATTTTAGTAGCTCAGAGTCGTTTGCGATGATTCGCGGCGGTCATGTTAATCTTGCGATATTGGGCGCAATGGAAGTGTCAGAAAAAGGCGATTTGGCCAACTGGATGATTCCCAAAAAAATGGTCAAAGGCATGGGCGGTGCCATGGATTTAGTCGCTGGCGTGCAGCGCGTGATTGTCTTGATGGAACAAGTCAATAAACACGGCGAGCCAAAAATCCTTGCCAATTGCGAGCTACCATTGACGGGCAAAGGGGTGGTTGATCGGATTATTACCGAACTTGCTGTACTAGACGTCACTGACAACGGTCTAAAGCTAGTTGAGCTGGCAGAAGGTGTTAACTTTGATGAGCTACAAGAAAAAACGCCAGTGAGCATTGCTCAGTAGAAGCCTGTAATAAAGCTATTTAATAAAGGACTATAAAATATGGCAACCACATTACAACAAGATTTGACTGGCAAGGTGGCATTGGTTACTGGCGCTGCCAGCGGTATCGGACGCGATATCGCTGAAACTTATGCCAAAGCAGGCGCATCGGTTGGTATTGCTGATATTAATCTTGAAGCCGCTCAGAAAACCGTTGATGCTATTGAAGCGGCAGGCGGACGCGCATTTGCCATTGCCATGGATGTCACTTCAGAGGAGGCGGTAAACGCTGGCATGCAGCAATTAGTTGATACCTTTGGTGGTATTGATATTCTTGTCTCCAATGCTGGTATTCAGATCATCGATCCGATCCATAAAATGGCGTTTGAGGATTGGAAAAAAATGCTTGCCATTCATTTAGATGGGGCGTTTTTGACCACTAAAGCGGCGATACAGCACATGTATAAAGATGACAAAGGCGGTACGGTCATTTATATGGGCTCGGTACATTCGCATGAAGCATCCATGTTTAAGGCGCCTTATGTCACGGCAAAGCATGGGTTACTTGGGCTGTGCCGTGTATTGGCTAAAGAAGGCGCTGAGCATAATGTACGCGCGCATGTGATTTGCCCAGGGTTTGTTAAAACGCCATTGGTCGAAAAGCAAATTCCGCAACAAGCGGCTGAAAAAGGCATCAGTGAAGAATCTGTAGTCAATGATATTATGTTGGTCAATACGGTAGACAAAGAATTCACGACCGTCGATGATATTGCCCAATTGGCATTGTTTTTAGCAGCATTCCCGAGCAATGTATTTACAGGTCAGTCTATCGTTGCCAGTCACGGTTGGTTTATGAATTAACTGAGTGGTGAATTAATGGGTTTGCGGGTTGTTTGATTGGTTTAAGAATCATGGGCTTGCTAATAAAAGATCAATCCATTAGCATCTAGTTTTATATTAATTTGAGCCAATTAGATTGGCTCTTTTTTATGAGCGCTTGAATACCGTTTCGGGTCGCACGGAGTAAGTATAATGAATGATAAGGATTTTGCAAAAACGCTTGCAGTAACAGTAAGCCGTGCTATCGAGCAACAGCAGTTTGAGCAATCAATCAATCAACTTCAAAATTTGCGCCCGATTGATATTGCCGATGTTCTGGCACTCATGGAGCCAAATCTTGCGTGGCAGCTACTTGAGCATCTGCCAAATCGTTCTACCGTGTTCTCCTATTTAGAAACGGATATTCAGGTTGCACTTGCCTATGTATTTCCTCGGGCTGTATTAGCAAAGATAGTAGGCGAGATGCCCGCAGATGAGCGTACCGATTTATATAAGCACCTAAATCAGGAGCAGCGGGATGCTTTGTTACCAGCATTGGCACAGGCACAACGTGAAGATATTCGTAAGTTATCTGCCTATGAGGAGCGCACTGCTGGTGCATTGATGACGTCTGATTATGCGACTTTAGCTGCTCATATGACTGTCTCTGAGGCATTGGCAGCACTGCGCCTAGAAGCACCTGATGCCGAAACTATTTATCATGCTTATGTGATTGATGACGAGCGTAAGTTATTAGGTGTTGTCTCTTTACGAGTACTTATTTTAGCGGCTCCTGAGCAGCTGATTAATGACATTATGATGAGCACAGTAGTGTCTTGTAATGTCAATGATGATCAAGAAGACGTTGCGAAAGTCGTGGCTCGCTATGATTTAATTGCGCTGCCTATTACCGATGATAGTGGTGCTTTGGTCGGTATTGTTACCCACGATGATGCGATGGATGTGGCGAGTGATGAGGCAACCGATGATTTCCATAAGTCGGGCGGTGTCTCGACCATGGTTGGCAAATTAAAAGACGTCAGCGTTCGAGTGTTATACCGTAAGCGCGTATTCTGGTTGGTGTTTTTAGTGTTTGGTAACTTACTCTCAGGGTTGAGTATTTCCAATTTTGAAGATGTGATTGCTGCCAATTTGGTATTGGTGTTCTTTTTGCCTTTATTGGTCGACAGTGGTGGTAACGCTGGCTCGCAGTCAGCGACCTTGATGGTGCGAGCTTTGGCGACTGGCGATGTGGTCATGCGTGACTGGTTTTCATTATTGGGTCGAGAGGCGGTGGTTGCGTTGATGCTTGGGGCGACGATGGCGGTGGCTATCTCAATCATCGGTTATGTACGTGGTGATGCAGTGGTATCGTTAGTGCTGGCACTGAGTATGATGTCGGTGGTGATGATTGGTTGTGTGATTGGTATGAGCTTACCTTTTGTGCTTAATAAATTGGGTTTTGACCCTGCCACTGCCAGTGCGCCTTTGATTACCTCTGTCTGTGATGCCTCGGGTGTACTTATTTATTTGTTTATTGCTTCACAGTTTTTGTCTATCGGTTAATGCTGCTATAAAGCCTAGTCCCACTAGCGTTGTGGTTTTTTTATAGTGGTAATTCAGCTACACTGTCACTATAAAAGGTCTGGCTAACACGTTCACGAGCGGTATTGTTCACGACAGTATTCGCTGAGTTTTTGCCATGCCCACCCACTTGTATAGGCAGTAATAGTCGCTATGTTTAACTTTATGAAGAAAACCTCCACCAAAAAATCAGAAACACCAGAGCAGCGAGCAGAGCGCGATAGTGCCGTGGACAAGGTGCTGCTTGGTTATGAGGTAGGTACTGTCAGTATTGCCACCATGGTAACGGGGCTCGAGCGTGATGGTGACCAGCTCACCTTAGATTTGCGTCTACCCGTAAATAGTAATCCTGAAATTATCCAACAAGAACTTGGGCAACTGTTACATCCGCACGGTATCAAGACTATTCATATGAATGTTCGTCTGCCCGCACCGACGAAAGGCTCGGGGTCAAGTCTGCCAAAAGCAATGCCAAAAACCACTAATGCCATGGACAATCAACATAAACCAGCGGCAAATACTGATAGCAATACTACTGTTGAACCACCAATTACCAAAGCCGCGCCGACACAAGCGTCACTCGCCGCGCATCCGCGCATTCGTCATATTATCGTCGTGGCATCGGGTAAAGGCGGTGTTGGTAAATCCACTACCACGGTCAACATTGCTTTGGCATTACAAAAGCTAGGCAACCGTGTTGGCGTACTGGATGCCGATATTTATGGTCCTAGCATGCCAACGATGCTGGGCGTCGATAATGTCAAACCTGAGCTGGAAAACGAGCAGTTTGTTCCTATCAATGCGCACGGCATGGCAATGCTATCGATTGGTAGCTTGCTCGATGGTGAAAATACGCCTGTCGCGTGGCGCGGACCAAAAGCCACTGGTGCGCTGATGCAGCTGTATAACCAAACCAACTGGCCGCAGCTAGATTACTTAGTCATTGATATGCCACCAGGTACGGGCGATATTCAGTTAACACTAGCGCAGCGTATTCCCGTAACGGGCGCGGTGATTGTCACGACGCCGCAGCATATTGCCTTGCTTGATGCGCAAAAAGGCATTGAGATGTTTAACAAAACCAACATCCCAGTACTTGGCGTGGTCGAAAACATGGCACTGCATACCTGTAGTAACTGTAATCATACCGAAGCTATCTTTGGCACAGGTGGCGGCGAAAAAATTGCTGAGCAATACCATGTGCCGCTGTTAGGGCAATTGCCATTGGCCAGCGGTATTCGTGCACAAGTGGATAAAGGTGAGCCAAGCGTATTAGCCGATGATGAGTTTGCGCCGTACTATCTTAGCATTGCTAAAAATATCGAAGCCACTATTAATAAATTCGCCAAGCCTGTCGATGATAAGCGTATTTTTTAATAGTGTTATAACGGTTCTCGATGATTTTTAGCGATAGATAAATAGCCTAAGTATAAAAACTTGCAAGGATTTGGGTTTTAAAAAAGGAATATTGTGAGCTTGTCGATTTATCAAGGACATTTAGACGATATTCCCATGCAGTATATGTTTTTGAAATTATTGCGCCCGCCGATATACGTGGTTGAGCTCTCAAACAATCAACTGATGGCGTTTGCTACTATAAAGATGGGAGTAGCAAACGGCATCAAGTTAATGATGACTTTAGTAATCGCCGCATAGTGATTGCTGATCTTTTAAAAGCGGTACAAGCGTTAGCTTATCTACTACTTAAATTCCCTAATCATCTGTTTGGAATAAGTGCTTTTGCAGTAGTCAATGTCTCTGAAGAATTGGCAGACGGATTGACGATGATATAAATAAAAGCGATTAGAGAAGCAATTTGGGCGGCGTCCGCAAAGACAAAAAGAAGAATAGTTAGCAGCACAGTCAGCTACCAAGGACAGCTAATCTCACAATGATATTTGGCTAGGATACCATGACTATGAATAAAAACTTTAACAGCCAAGATCAGCAACAATTATCTACCAGCAGTAAGCCAGTTGCTCTCAATGAGCTGATTAAAAACGGTCAGCCTACTTTTGGCATCTTTGCTCACGTTAAAAATATCAATTATTTGGACTATCATAGCCACCTTATCTCACAAAAGACGCTGCCAAACTGGCGCAAAGAGTTAAAAGCCAATCAATTTTGCTTTATTCAAATTATCCAGCCGCCTTATCGGGTTTGTCTGGCATTGGCAACGATTAAGTTGGCAACCAGTGCCTTTGTTTATATTTATAACGAAGCGAAGGATGAGCTAGAGGTTTGTGAAGCATTGCAACCTTTGACGCATCAAACACAGTTAAAAGGCGATTGCTATCAAGGGCAAATGGCATTTACCCATAGTAATCTCACATTAACATTGGATTTTATGCCCTCACAAGTCGCAGTAGCATTGGACAGTAAACACATTACGCTTGATGCGACGCTACAGCGGCAAGCAGCGCCATTAGCAGTCTGCACACCAACGGGCAGGCGCGGCTGGACTTTCACCCAAAAAGAACCGTTGACGGGTATATCTGGTCATTTACTTATTAAAGCCCATTCAAAATTTAACACTGATACTCAAGCCAAACAAATTAACTTTTCCAAAACGACTATCGCCAATCTCGATTGGACGCTTGGTTATATGCGTCACAAGACCAATTGGTTTTGGAGTTGTATCAATAGCTATTTGCCAGACGGTCGTCATTTTGCCCTAAATCTAGCGATGGGCGTCAATGAAACAGGGGTTAGCGAAAATGCGTGCTGGCTGAATGGGCAGATTTATTATTTACCGCCTGTGATGTTTGTCCGTGATGGTTTAAATTTGCCAGCTAATGAGCAAGATGATACTGCTAAAATCATAGATAATACGCGACAGCCTTGGCGCATCTATCATCAAAACCTAGGCTGGAGCAATGTTGATATTGACTTAACCTTCACGCCGATAACCGTTTATAAAAAGACGGATAACTTTGGTGTGCTTGCCAGTATTTTTGAGCAATGGCTTGGTTTTTACAGTGGTGAGATACGTCTAAAAGATGACGTGATTAAAATCGATAAGATAATGGGCTTAGCTGAAGATCATTTCGCAAAATGGTAGGCGGTTGTCGTATTGATTGTAGATTTATATTAAACGTAGGCAAGCCTATAAATTAAGCGCTCAATTCCGTATAATCGTCGCTATCAAAATACCCTTCATATCGTAAATTTTATTTTATAGCTGCTAAGGAACAACAATGTCTATCAAGTCTGACCGCTGGATTCGTAAAATGGCTGAAGAACACAGCATGATTGAGCCGTTTGAAGCGGGTCAAGTACGTTTTAATGATGCAGGCGAGCGTTTGGTTAGCTACGGTACGTCAAGCTATGGTTATGATGTACGCTGCGCGCCTGAATTTAAAGTTTTTACCAATGTTCATTCAGTGATTGTAGATCCAAAAAACTTTGATGAAAAAAGCTTTATTGATGTCATCGGTGACGAGTGCATTATTCCACCAAACTCGTTTGCGCTAGCACGCACTATGGAATATTTCCGTATTCCACGCGATGTATTGACGATCTGTCTTGGTAAATCAACGTATGCCCGTTGCGGAATTATCGTCAACGTGACGCCGCTGGAGCCTGAGTGGGAAGGGCATGTCACTTTGGAATTTAGTAACACGACCAATCTACCAGCGCGTATTTATGCAGGCGAAGGGGTGGCACAAATGCTGTTTTTCCAAAGTGATGCTGATGACGTATGTGAAACCAGCTATAAAGATCGCGGCGGTAAGTATCAAGGTCAGCGCGGCGTGACATTGCCAAGAACCTAGTAATCTTATATGCTAACTAAAAGTGCACAACAATAAATATTTTAGATTAATCGCAGAAAGGCTGACCGTATATGATACGACCAGCCTTTTTTATAACGAAAAATTGACTATTTCAATACTTTTAAACCTGCTTTATTATCACGTTTGGCTTTAGGTGTCGCAGTAGGGCTCTTCTGTGAGCTTACTATCGCATCATCTTCAGGTTGATAGTTGTCATATTCATTGGGGTCAAAAAACATCCCTTGCGAGTTTTCTTTTGCATAAATACCTAATACCGATGTCATTGGTACCCAAATCTCTTGTGACACGCCGCCAAAACGCGCACTAAAATGAATATAATCATTTTCCATACTCATATTACCAGTCGCACGGCTGGCGATATTCAATACGATACGACCATCTTGCACGTGTTCCCTTGGAATCTGTACGTTTTCGGCAGTGGCATCAACCATCAGGTAAGGCGTTAGTTGATTGTCTTCTATCCACTGATAAAGCGCGCGCACCATATAAGGACGTGTTGGGGTAATAGAGGTGGTTTCGCTCATCTAAGGGTTTCCTATACTGATAATTTGAAGATAATAATCTAAAGATATTTTGTTGTTTTCTATTTTAAGACAGCGGTTAAGCATTGTCTAGGGTGTGTCCTGCTCTTGCAAATGGTAATAAAAATTGCAGCCAAACAAGGAAAATAGTACTGATAATAACTAAATATAAGCAAGCTATTTGACACAGTTTGACAAAGATTTAGTCATTTTTGGCCCATTTAAGGTTTAATGCTCAGATTTAGGATACACCCTAATTAACGCACACTTTTTTGAAAGCTAGTACGCTCAAAGACCCGCTGTTGATAGTCAAATAAGGGGCGACTAATCGCACGTGGCAGCTCGATTCCCATTTCTTCAAGTCGCCATAACAAAGGTGCTAACAATACATCACACCAGCCAAACTCGTCTGCCATAAAATAAGGTTTATGAGCAAACAGTGGTGACAACGTAATCAAAGAATCGCTTAACTGTTTTTTCGCAATACCAGCTTGTGCTTTATTAAAGCTATTAGGGTGCATGAGTAGACGCTTACCGAGTACCAGCCAATCGTGCTGAATACGCCAAGCCAATTGGCGAAATTGGGCACGCTCTTGCGGGGTATCCGGCAGTAGCTTGTTTGTATGGTAACGCTCTTCAAGATACTCAAAGATAACGTTGATCTCATACAGTGCGATTTCACGTTGTTGCAGAACAGGCAAGGTGTGATAGGGATTCAGCTCGGTTAAATCTTCAGGCCGTTCAGAGTGCAAGCGTGATAGATAATAGGCAAGCTTTTTTTCCTCAAGCAATAGGCGCACTACATGACTGTCGTAGCCGTCATCAGCGTATAAAATCAGCTGACTACTTGGAATGTCGTTCGCATCAATCATGAAAGCCTAATGTTAATAGTAAAGCCTATCATCGTAAACAAAGTTGCCCTGATTATCAAGGCAAGGTACGTAAACATTGCGGGTGAGCCTTGTTTTAAATAATGGTTCAGTGTTTTATGGTCTTTTAAGAGACAAAAAAAGGCACTACCAGAGTAGTGCCTTTTTTTTCGATAAAAATATATTTTTTAATACTTAATTATTTTACATCTTTCCAGAATTCTTTGTTCAATAAGTAAACTGGAATGAGTAATACTAATAAGAATAAAATCACAAAGAAGCCAATCACTTGACGGTCATGACGGTTAGGCTCTGCCATCCACGCCATAAAGTTAACCAAATCACCCACTTCAGATTCAAACTCTTCAGCACTCAGCTCTTCTTGCATATTATGCAATACATGAGGCATCGCCGCATTGGCAAGTACTAAGTTATTGGCACCCCAAGGACGGCTTGGGTCTTCATAAAACGATAACAGGTAAGTATATACCCAGTCATCGCCACGTAGTCTGGTTTCAAGTGATAGATCAGGAGGCGCTGCGCCAAACCATGATGCTTGTACTTCAGGATCAATTTCAGCATTGATATGATCACCGATTTGATCGGTAGTGACCATCAAATACTTTTCGACCAACTCAGGTGGTATCTCTAAATCTTTAGCAATGCGCGAGTGACGAACATACTGTGCAGAGTGACAACCAGCACAGTAGTTCATAAAGATTTTCGCACCGTTTTGTAG
Source organism: Psychrobacter sp. JCM 18902 (assembly GCF_904846615.1). Lineage (NCBI taxonomy): Bacteria > Pseudomonadati > Pseudomonadota > Gammaproteobacteria > Moraxellales > Moraxellaceae > Psychrobacter > Psychrobacter sp. JCM 18902. The sequence goes on along the minus strand of NZ_CAJHBK010000001.1, from coordinate 1,599,908 downwards.
CGAGCCCTTATTGGTAAAATCAATAGGAGCAGTACTACAAGCTAAGTGTTCTTCAACACCCTCAGCATTAGTGAATGTACCACATCCACCGCCACCAGCTGCCAGTGCAGTACCAGCCGTCAAGGTTAATGCCGCGCCTAAGCCTAGACCCGCTAGGGATTTAATTAGCGTGTTCATTAGTGACCTCCGGTAACGCGTTCTGGTGGCTGTTTACACTTCTCAATAGAGGTATAAATTGGCATCAGTAAGAAAAACAAGAAATACAAGACAGTGAAGATACGAGCCATCAATGTTGCTGTTGGAGTCGTTGGCGTCGCGCCTAAGTAACCTAAAACTAAGAAACTAATCGCAAACACGGTTAAAGCAATTTTAGATAAAATGCCTTTATAACGTATAGAGCGTACAGGCGATCTGTCTAGCCATGGTATCAAGAATAGTACGGCAATCGCACCACCCATCGCAATCACACCACCTAACTTGTCAGGAACCGCACGTAAAATGGCATAGAATGGCGTGTAATACCATACTGGTGCAATGTGTGCTGGCGTTTTCAATGAATTCGCTGTCTCAAAGTTTGGTGGCTCAAGGAAGAATCCGCCGCCTTCCGGGAAGAAGAATACCACTGCAAAGAACAAGATAAAGAAGACCACGATACCAATCATATCATGCACTGTGTAGTACGGATGGAATTCAATACCATCTAACGGCACACCATTTTTATCTTTTAGCTTCTTGATATCAATACCATCAGGGTTGTTCGAACCCACATGGTGTAGCGCTACAATATGCATGAATACTAAGCCCACAAGTACGAGCGGGATAGCAACCACATGTAGAGCAAAGAAGCGGTTTAGGGTGATACCTGAGATAATATAATCACCACGTACCCATTCTGCAAGCCCATCACCAATCACAGGTAGAGCAGCAGGAAGGTTCAAGATAACCTGTGCACCCCAAAATGACATGTTGCCCCAAGGAAGTAGGTAACCGAAGAAACCTTCTGCCATCAATGCTAAGTAAATACCCATACCGATGAGCCAAATAAGCTCACGTGGTTTCTGGTATGAACCATATAGCAGTGCTCTAAACATATGCAGATATACGACCACAAAGAACGCAGATGCGCCAGTTGAGTGCATATAACGGATGAGCCAACCACCTTTGACATCGCGCATGATGTATTCAACAGATGCAAATGCCCCTTCGGCACTTGGGTTGTACATCATGGTCAGCCAAATACCTGTTACCAATTGGTTAACCAATACCACCATTGATAACACGCCAAAAAAGTACCAAAAGTTAAAGTTTTTTGGTGCATAGTACTTTGACATATGGTATTCATAGGTTTCGGTCGCTGGAAAGCGTGCGTCCACCCAATGCATTAACTTTTTACCCATGCTCATATTAAGCCTCCCCAATCGTCAAGATGGTACCATCCATGTTGTAATCTGGGACAGGTAAGTTAAGCGGTGCAGGAACGCCACTATAAACGCGACCCGCCAAGTCATATTTAGACCCGTGGCATGGGCAGAAAAATCCGCCATACCAATCATTACCACCCAAGTCAGCCGCGCCAACATCAGGACGGTAGTTTGGTGCACAACCTAAATGTGTACAGACGCCTTCTACTACCAAGACTTCTGGTGAGATAGAGCGTTCTGGATTTTTACAGTATTCAGGTTGTAATGACGCATCAGATTCAGGGTCAGACAGTAAAGGTTTTACTGACGCTAAAGTCGCTAGCATGTCTTCTGTGCGTTTGACCACAAAAATGGGTTTACCGCGATATTTGACAACGATCATCTGTCCTGCTTCGATAGAACCAATATCTTGGGTCACTGCAGCCCCTGCAGCCTCAGCTTTAGCGCTTGGGTACCAAGAACGGACAAAAGGTGTTGCCACAGCAGCTACCCCAGCTGCACCAATCGCGGCAGTCGAGGCAATAAGAACTCTACGGCGTTGTACGTTAACGCCTTCGGCTTGGCTCATTAATACTTCCTCCAGGTGAATGAAATGGGATTATCCCACACTGGGTTTGTGGCTTAGAAAATGTACAATATCAAGCCACTTTGGCTGTGCCTAATTTTGCTAATTGTTGCTATTCTAAGCTATTTCGGTGATAAAATAAATTATTGCGTTAAAAATAAAGCAACCTTGATAGAACATACTCTAAGGTTGAATAGGAGAATTGATGCAAAATAGCTGCATTATCAATGTCTCACATAGATTTTTTGGCAAGGATTATAAGCGTGATGACCTTATAATTAATAAGGATATTTTGCAATAGCGAATGATACTCGAAATTAAGGTAATGTTCACTAACTTTCACTATCTAACTGCTATGTAAGTAGTCGTAAACCAATAATCACCGCTTTATAAGAACAAAACGGTGATTATTTCATTACTTTTTATGTTTTATCAAACTTCAAGTTTTATAAAACATCGCTTTAGTCGCTAACGTTAGCTCTCAAGCTCACTCCAACGCTCAAGCTTACTCATCATCTCATCTTCAATCGTCAGTAGGCGCTCACTTGCGGCAGTCGCTGCATTAACGTCAGTGGTGAACCATGACCCATCAGCCAGTTTCTCTTGCAATTGGGCTTGCTCAGCTTCTAATGCAGCGATTTCTTTTGGCAAATTGTCCAGTTCACGCTGTTCATTGAAATTGAGCTTTTTGGCAGCTTTGTTAGGTTTTGCTGCGGTTGTATTATTGGTAACTTTACTGGCAGTATTTGCATTATTGGCTGGTGCTCTAGCCGCGTGTGCTGCTTGCTCACGGTTTTTCTGTACCAAGTATTCTTGATAACCACCGACATACTCTTTAACGATACCTTTGCCGTCTTCATCTTGGTCAAATACCCAAGTAGAGGTAACGACATTGTCCATAAATGAGCGGTCATGGCTGATGAGCAAAATCGTACCGCCAAAGCTGGCGACGGACTCTTCTAGTAGCTCAAGTGTCGCCATATCCAAGTCGTTGGTTGGCTCATCAAGTACCAGAATGTTGGCAGGCTTTAATAGCTGCTTGGCAAGTAGCACGCGGTTACGCTCACCACCTGATAATGCTTTGACTGGGGTACGCGCACGCTCTGGGGCAAATAAGAAATCTTGTAGATAGCTCATGATGTGTGTCTTACGACCACCCACTTCGACGAAATCCGAGCCTTCAGAGACGTTTTGCGCCACACTGGCTTCAAGGTCTAACTGATCGCGCAACTGGTCGAAGAAAGCGATTTTTAAGTTAGTGCCTAATTCAACACTACCAGTCTTGGTAACTTCGTCATCAGACATATCGAGTAGGGCTTTAATCAGTGTGGTTTTGCCCGCACCGTTGGGTCCGACAATACCGATTTTATCGCCGCGCATGATAGTGGTTGTAAAATTATCAACCAATACGTTGCCATCATACTCAAGATGTAAGTTTTTGACTTTACAGACAAGTTTACCGCTTTTCTCGCCTTGACCCATCGTGATATTAACGTTACCGACTTGCTCACGGCGATCACTACGCTCTTCACGTAAAGCTTTTAGCTCACGGACACGGCCTTCATTACGGGTACGACGGGCTTTGATACCTTGGCGAATCCATACTTCTTCTTGCGCCAGTTTTTTATCAAAGTTGGCGTTATTTTTTTCTTCAGCGAGTAACTGCAGCTCTTTTAGCTCTTGATAGCGTGCATAGCCACCTTCGCCTTGAGTGACGTCATAGCTGGTCAATTGACCACGATCTAGCTCAATGATGCGCGTCGATAGTTTATTGACAAATGCTCTATCGTGGGTCACGAATAGTAGGGTCAAACCTTGCCAATCCAATAAAAAGCGCTCTAGCCATTCAATACTATCAACGTCTAAATGGTTGGTTGGTTCATCGAGCAGCAGTACATCAGGTTTGGTGACCAATGAGCGTGCTAGTAGTACACGGCGCTTACGACCACCTGATAATGAAGATAAATCATCATCTGGATCCAGCCCCATGGTTTTGATCAGGCGGGTGGCTTCGCGCTCTAAATCCCAACCGTGTACCGCATCGATATCATGCTGCAAATCGGCCATACGCTCACAAGCATCCATGTCGCCATTGGCACATAAGTCAGTTTGGGCATTGTAGTTGATAAGCAGCTCAGCCGTGCGGCTGCTACCACCCATAACGATGTCTAGGATACGTCCGCTTGTCTCAGGAACGTCTTGTTCTAGCATCGCCACGCGCACGCTGCTATTGATAATGACTTCGCCGCTATCAGGTTGTAAGGTGCCGTTAATTAGCTTAAATAAGGTGGATTTGCCTTCGCCATTACGGCCAATTAAACAGACACGTTCACCTGCTTCAATAGCAAAATCAATGCCATCAAGAACAGGAGCGACGCCAAAAGCAAGGTGGATATCTTTTAAATGTATCAGAGCCATAGAATATCTTAAGCTTATATAATAGTGAGGTAGGGGTTGCTGCAAAATTGCGAGCAGTATAACATGCCATCACGTGACTGTAGTGAGCGTAAATGATTTTATCCGCACTATTTATAGCTTTTATTAACGGCTGCTATTTTATAAAGAGCATCGTCATCTAATTGCTACTTTTTATCGGTCATCGAGCCATTTTATTAATGAATCCTAGCAGTCTTATGTTTATGATAATTCAGAGAAAAATATGAATCAATTTAATCCTCAAGATAAGGCTCAGAACGAGGCTTTAGCTGTGCATGCTGATCTACAAACGCAACAAATCATTGATTTACAGATGAGTATGGCGCATCTAGAGATGACAGTAGAGCGACTCGATGAGGTGATTGCGCGGCAAGATAAAGATATTCAGACATTACAACGACAGTTGCAGCTGATTTATAAACAAGTGGAAAGTCAGGATCCTGAAGGCGGCATTGCACCTTTTGATGTAATGGCAGAAAGACCCCCTCATTATTAATATCTGCAGAAACTAAATGGTTGAAAATTTATAACTATTATATCCGCATTGTGAGATACAGATACTGTTCAGTCATAATCATGAAATAATGTGTTTTTGCAGTTGTTTTAATGTTCGAAAATCATTACTATCCTCCACCTCGGATGCTGCTTGCTTATTAAAATTAAGTAAAGTAGTAAAACAATGCGGACGTTTGGAGATACATAATGCGCGCAAATTTTCATTTGAAAACTCTAACAGTAGCTGTTGCTGCTCTTTCTATTGCTAGCGTTGCTAGTGCTGCTGGTCTTGATCGTTCAGGTCAAGATATCACTGCATTCTTACAAGATGGCACCTACGCCGAATCTGTTTATACTTATATCGATGCCGATGTGAGTGGTAAAGACTTGTCAGGCAATAAGCTCAATGATATCGCAGAGTCTTATGATTTTTTCCGTTATGGTGTAAAAGCAGATATTAACGACACGTTTAGCATCGGTATTTTATATGATGAGCCTTTTGGTGCCGCCGCTGATTATAACGGTCAAAACGATTTCGTTACCGAAAGTGATCGTGACGCTATCATTCAAGACTTTACAAAAAACCCTAATATTACCGAAGCTTACGTCGATAACGTATTAATACCACAATTGCAAGGGGCGCTTGCTCCAGGTAATCCAGGTGGTTTAACCGCTGAAGAATTACAAGCCGCTCAAGGTCAGCTTATTGGTCTTGAAGCCGCTAAAGGTCTAGCAGCAGTAGCGGGCGAAGCGACGCAAGTAGAAGTACGTACTGAGAGTATTACTGGTATTCTTGGTGCTAAATTTGGCGCTAACAAAGAGTTTCAAGCTTATGGTGGTCCAGTGGCTCAGCGCGTAAAGGCAGATGTAAAATTGCGCGGTGACGCATACAGTTCAGCCAAGGGTTATACCACTCACATCAGTAATGACCAAGACTATGGCTGGATCGCTGGTATGGCTTATAGCAAGCCTGAAATTGCACTTAAAGCTGCTTTGACGTATCGCTCTGAAATCAAGCATAATGCAAAGGCTTTTGAGACTTTTCCAATTGCTACGGCTGCAGGTGCTACCGCTGGTCTAGCGTTGCCGACTACCAGACATTCTGATATTGAAATCAATACGCCAGAATCAGTCAACTTTGATTTCCAGACGGGTATCAATCCTACCATGCTAGCTACTGCAAAAGTCCGTTGGGTGCCTTGGAGTGATTTTGCTATCGTACCGTCACTATACAATGATGTCAGTAAAATATCGACAAAAGATGATGAAGGCTTGGCATTAGTTAGTTACGATGAAGATCAATGGCAAGTTGAGCTAGGTCTCGCTAAGCGCATGACGCCAGCATTAGCAGTAACAGGCACTGTCGGTTGGGATAGTGGTGCTGGTAACCCTGTAACCTCGCTAGGTCCTATCGAAGGCTATTACAGTGCTGGCTTGGGTGCCAAGTACAATGTGACAGAAAACTGGGCAGTATCAGCGGGTGGTAAATATCTATGGTTCGGTGATGCTAAAGGCCAAATTCCGACTAAAGCCGTGGTGAGTAACTTTGAAGACAACGATGGTTTTGCACTTGGCGTGAAGCTTTCTTACCAAGCAAACTAATGTAAGTTGTAATTTGCTAACTTATAAATCCATAGTCTAAATAATAAAAAGCGATCCTGATTGGGTCGCTTTTTTATGCCAGCGTGTTTAAGTTTAATAAAAGATTAGAGTATTTTAGGATTATTAAGTTACAACAGATAGGGATCTGCCTGCTATCTCTAAAAAATACTGAGAGCAATTTAAAAAATATCAGAATGAAAAACTAGATATTAGTTTTGTACGTGTATCTTATTTGTACTGTCCAGTCATATTTGGGAAATAAAGCACTTTAATTGTTGTTTTAGTGTCAAAAAGGCATTAGTATTCATCTCAGGACACGACTTTTATAATCATAAAGTTATGCGCAGCAATGCTAAATATTGATTATTTAAGTAGTAAAACAACAAGGACGTTTGGAGATACACAATGCGCAATACTTTTCATTTAAAAACCCTTGCAGTAGCGATTGCCGCTTTTTCTGTAGCTAGCGTAACCAATGCTGCTGGTCTTGACCGTTCAGGTCAGGATGTCACAGCCTTCCTCCAAGATGGCACCTATGCTGAAGCTGTTTACACCTATATCGATGCTGATGTTAGTGGTTATGATAGCGCCAATAACGTTCCTACGAATAACACCTATGTTAGAGGTGATAAGACTGGCGATATCGCTGAATATTATGATTTCTTTCGTTATGGTGTAAAAACAGATATCAATGAAACCTTTAGTGTTGGTATCTTATATGATGAGCCCTTTGGCGCAGCAGCGCAATATACTGGCGACAACAATTTTGTGTCGAAAGGCGATCTTGATGCTTCTGTCGCTGCTATTACTAACAATCAAGCTCCCACTTATGCCGCAGCTTTGGCTGGAATAGGTGCGCTCACGCCAGGAGAAACGGCTGGAGTCTTGACAGATGAACAGCAAGCGCAGTTAGATGGTTTGCGTGGAGCAGTAGGTATCGCAAATGCTGAAGCAGCTAATGCAGGGGAAGGTACTAATGTTGAAGTACGTAGTAACAGCCTGACAGCTATTCTTGGCGCAAAATTTGGTGCCAACAAAGAGTTTCAAGTATACGGTGGTCCAGTCGCTCAACGTATTGAGTCTGAAGTGAAATTACGAGGTTTGGCTTATGGTCCTGCTACTGGCTATACCTCACGTAACAGCCCTGATATGGACTATGGTTATATAGCTGGTATTGCCTATAGCAAACCTGAAATTGCCTTAAAAGCAGCGCTGACCTATCGCTCTGAAATTGACCACAACATGAAGATTGCTGAAAACTACCCCATTGCAGGTGCTTTAGCTGGTGATCCAGCTGCAGCCAATCGCACCAGTAATATGGAAATTACTACTCCTAAATCCGTAAACTTTGATTTTCAGACCGGTATTAACCCAACGACTTTAGCAACTGCAAAAGTGCGCTGGGTACCTTGGGGTGACTTTAAGATTACGCCGCCACTATATAATGAGGTTAGTAAAAGATCTTATGGACCTGATGGTTTGAACTTGGTTGAGTACGAAGAGGATCAATGGCAAGTAGAGCTTGGTCTAGCCAAGCGTGTTGCGCCAGCACTTGCAATTAGTGGTACCGTTGGTTGGGATAGTGGTGCTGGTAACCCTGTTACCTCGTTAGGTCCTATCGAAGGCTATTACAGCGCTGGTTTGGGTGCAAAGTATAACGTGACAGAAAACTGGGCAGTATCAGCGGGTGGCAAATACCTATGGTTCGGCGATGCCCAAGGTGTATTGCCAAGTGACAAAATTGTTGGTGACTTTCAAGACAATGATGGATATATCTTCGGTGTGAAATTGTCTTACCAAGACACTAAATAATACGCATATTTAGCAGTACTAATACATAAAAAAAGCGATCCGTGATGGGTCGCTTTTTTTTATCGGTGTTCGAAATAGAAATTGATATAAAAGAACATTAAATCAACGACTTTAAAGTGTGCATAAAGGTTTTTAGCAAAATAATAAATTTATTTGACAGCTTTTTTTAGACGATGTCTAAGACGGCAGTGATTGGTTTCTTGCCCGCAATTAAACGATATTTGCTTCAAACATAAGCCACAACATCATTGAGTTATTACGATCATAAGTATATTTTAGCTGAAATATACGCTTCTTGAAACACACTTAAATCCAAGACTCATTGACCTCTAAGCGCTAATAGTATCTTTTCTTATAGATGATCTTATATATCGATGACCCTATGGTGCTCGGTATTGTGCCAGCGCTAATGGATATCATAACCGCCATATCTCTAACTCTTTAGCCTCGCTGAGGTAGTTCTGCTTATCCATTTATCTTTGATATTTGAGGTGCATTATAAATTTATTCAGTAGTATATCTTACACTAACAAGTTAGATGATTAATGACATAGCATAAGTGGCTACAAGCGTGATGATTGAGTGAAAAGTTAACACCTGAATTATGAAATGTTATAGCGCTATTAGCTAAGTATGAGATCTCTAATAGAAATAACCATAGCTTACTTATGTACCAATGTCCTAGGTATTATATTTAATAGTCATCAATAAAAAACCTCACCAATGATGGCGAGGTTTTTTTATAGTGATAATTATATCGATAAGCTTATTTATTTAAATTGAGTTCCATTTCTTTAAATTTCGCAGTAACAGAGGCTTTTGGACCGCCTGTCATGATACTTACCGCAAAAATGGCGATTGTACTTAAGATAAAGCCGGGAACGATAGCATATAACCAGCTATTGAGTGCCATGCCATTCATCTGGAAAGGACCGTAAATCCATAGGATAACCGTCAATGCACCGACCACCATACCAGCAACTGCACCGTTACGGTTCATACCGCGCCAGATTAGGCTGAAAATAACCAACGGTCCAAATGCTGCACCAAACCCTGCCCAAGCGTTAGAAACCAAATTCAATACTGAGCTTTCTGGATTAGACGCCAGTAAAATGGCAACAACGGCGACAATGATTACGGAAATGCGGCCGACCAATACTTGACGCGCCTCAGGTGCATCTTGATCAAAAAACAACTTATAGACATCTTTAGTCAATGAGCTTGATACTACCAATAGCTGTGATGAGATGGTACTCATAATCGCAGCTAAAATTGCAGCTAATAAGAAGCCTGAAACCAATGGATGGAATAAAAACTGCGTAAATACTAAAAAGATGGTCTCAGGATCATCTAAAGTCATCGCTGTCTTTTGCACATAAGCACGACCAGCAAAACCTGTCATCAGTGCCCCAATAAGGCTGACAATCATCCAGCTCATACCGATGTTACGGGCAGTAGGGACATCTTTGACTGAGCGAATGGCCATAAAACGTACAATAATGTGGGGCTGACCAAAATAACCCAAACCCCATGCCATTAATGACACAATACCAAGGATACTCATACCATTAGTAATGTTAAGCAAGCTTGGATCGATATTTCTAACCGCTTGCGTGGTGGCTGAAATACCACCCAGATCAGTGAAAGCGACGACAGGAACAATGACCATCGCAAATAGCATGATGATACCCTGTACAAAGTCAGTCATTGAAACGGCTAAGAAACCACCGAATAACGTATAAGCGACAACAACGCCAGCGGTGACCCATAGACCAGTGCTATAAGAAAGGTTGAGCGAGCTTTCGAAGAGTTTACCACCGCCTACTAGGCTTGCAGCAGTATAAACCGTGAAGAATAAAATGATAACCACGGCTGAGATAACACGCAGCATGTGCGACTTATCTTCAAAGCGGTTGGCGAAATAATCGGGTAGAGTGATGGCATTGTCAGCCACTTCGGTATAAACGCGAAGGCGAGGTGCCACGATAAGGTAGTTTAAAAATGCACCAAGTGTCAAACCAAGTGCGATCCATATACTCACGACACCGTCAGCATACATATAGCCGGGCAAGCCAAGTAGTAACCAACCTGACATATCTGATGCACCTGCCGATAGTGCAGTGACTGCTGGACCTAAACTGCGTCCTCCTAACATATAGCCTTCAGTATCATTGGCTTGCTTAAAGTAAGCGTAAATGCCAATACCAATCATCACTAAAAAATAGGCGCCAAGTGATACCAGCACGCCACTAGAAACTCCGTTCATATAAATTGTCCTTAACCAACATGGTTGGCGGTAATTATTTTAACTATAAAGATTAAGTGTTATAAGACGATGTCCCAAACAATATCTAAAGACGAAAAAAGCCATTAAGTAGGACATAATGGCTTTTATTCAATATCTGCTGTTAGTTTTATATGATTGATGCTGTTCTAGGGCTAATACGAATTCGCAGTGCTTAGAGATCAATAAGAATCTCATATTACATCATATCGATTGCTCGCATTTGCGACTCATTTATCAGTATCGGCCACCTATATCTATATAACCAATCATTTAAAACCATTAAACCTACTATTAATCATCATATATTACTCGAAGTGTTCAATATATGACTATCAGTGTTCTTATAGTAAATTTTTGTTATGAAAACAACGTCAAGTGTATTATAACGCATGAGGGTCGTAAATGCGAATAGCGTGCTTTTTGGATTCCATAGCACGCTCTAATCCTCATCAAGGGGGAATCTTATTCAATAGGCGCTAACAAGTCTAACAAAGCAGTAACGCTGCTAGATTGCGTCAATTTCGGATTGATAACCACACCCAAATAGCGTTGTAACTCTATATTGTCTGCCATATCGATACGTTCTAAATCTTGACTAATCATGGTTTGCGGTAATACAGACCATCCCAGACCAACAGAAACCAGCATGCGAATAGACTCAAGAGGATTGGTGCTCATCGTGGCATAGGGTTTCAGATTGTGCTTGGCGAATTCAGCCAAGGTAATTTGACTGGTAAAGGTGTTGGCAGACGGTAAAATAGCAGGATAGCGTGCCAATTGCTCTAGTGTCACATTAGATTTGGTCGCTAAAGGCGATAGCGTACCTGTCATAAAGTAAAGAGGGTCTGACCATAGCGTATGATAGGTCAAGCGCTTATCATAAACGGGCGGCAGTGTTAAAAATGCTAATGATAAATCGCCATCGAGTACGGCTTTGTGCGCTTTTTCTGAATCAACAAAATGTACTTCTAGTTGTACGGCAGGATAAGCCTGGATAAAATGCTTAAGTACAGGCGCTAAATGATGCAAGCCAATATGATGACTGGTGCCGATCACTAATTTACCAGATACGATATGCTGAGAGTGTTGCAGATTAATCTTAAAATTCTCATAATCTTCTAGCCAACGCTTGGCATGCGGCAGCATTTCATTGGCTGCTTGGGTCGGTACAATGCCGCGTCCCACCGTATCAAACAAAGTAATGTTGAATTCATCTTCCAAATTTTTGATGCGTTTACTGACGGCAGGCTGTGTGATAAACAGTTTTTCTGCGGCACCTGAGATGCTGCCAGTGTGCATAACGGTAACGAATGTCGTCAAGTTTGTGGTGTTCAAACGGATGTCCTTAGCTACTTTGCGAGCTATAAATAAAAGTTGGCTGACCCAATCACAATGTATTAGAAATAAAAGTTTGCGTCTGGGCAAAAATCATCAATTATTATTATAGGATTAGCCTGCTATAATCACAAGACATCAAGACGTATTGTGACATATTTATTCTATTAAATTGACTATTTTCAGCTCATCGCACGTTTTAAGCGCTGATAATGGTCATCAATGTAAAATCGCCAATATAAAAATATCGATTTTGATACAAGCGCCGCTGACGATGCCGCTGATAATAAAGTATCGCGACGTATAAAATTCAAAGAAAATTTTTACCATAGGCTATAGTCGAGTCAATTTAAAAGTAGTACAAGGCAACCGAGTGTAGATGTATATTTAATACTTCAAGCGAGGTTAACGCAGTAATACCTTTATAGTGGAATGACTATAAGCAAGTAAAAAAACCAGTAATTAGCAACCAATAAAGGATAGCAACATGGCAGGTCAAACGTTATATGACAAACTTTGGAATGCTCACGAAGTCACCAAGCGTGACGATGGTTCGAGCCTGATTTATATCGACCGCCATCTGTTGCATGAAGTGACCAGTCCGCAAGCATTTGAAGGCTTGGAGTTAGCCAATAGAGCACCGTGGCGCCTGTCGGCTAATATCGCCAGTCCTGACCATAACGTACCCACAGTCACTAAAGAGCGTTTAGAAGGCGTGCCTGGTATCAAGGACAAAGTATCACGCTTGCAGGTAGTGACATTGGATGAAAATTGCGCCAAATTTGATATCGCTGAGTTTACGATTAATGATGCTCGTCAAGGCATTTTACACGTCGTTGGCCCTGAGCAAGGTTTGGTGTTACCGGGTATGACAGTTGTTTGCGGTGATTCGCATACTGCTACTCATGGCGCGCTTGGCTGCTTAGCGCACGGTATCGGCACATCAGAGGTTGAGCATGTATTGGCAACGCAGTGTTTGATTCAAAAGAAATCAAAAAATATGCAAATTCGCGTCACTGGTAAACTTGGTGCTGGCGTGACTTCAAAAGACGTGGTACTTGCTATCATTGCAAAGATTGGCACGGCTGGTGGGACAGGGCATGCTATCGAATTTGCTGGGCAAGTATTTGAAGAGATGAGTATGGAAGGTCGCATGACCGTCTGTAACATGGCGATCGAAGCGGGTGCTCGCGTGGGTATGGTTGCGGTCGATGACACAACCATCGAGTACGTCAAAGGTCGTCCTTATGCGCCAACCTCTGAGCAATGGGCGCAAGCGGAAGCTTACTGGCGTACCTTATATTCAGATGATGACGCGGTATTTGATACTGTTGTTGAGTTGGATGGTAGCCAAATAGCACCACAAGTCTCTTGGGGAACCTCTCCTGAAATGGTTGTCGATATCACTCAATCTGTACCAACACCTGATCAAGCGGCAGATGAAGCACAAGAAGAAGGCTGGTTACGTGCTTATACCTATATGGGTTTAGACGCTGGGCAAAAGATTACGGATATCCAGCTTGATCGCATTTTTATTGGTTCATGTACCAATTCGCGTATCGAAGATTTGCGTGATGCCGCCGCAGTCATTAAAGGTCGTAAAGTCGCGGACAATATCAAAGAAGCCATCGTTGTGGCAGGTTCTGGGCAAGTGAAGTTGCAGGCTGAAGCAGAAGGCTTAGATGCCTTGTTTACTGCGGCTGGATTTGAGTGGCGTGAGCCGGGTTGTTCGATGTGTCTTGCTATGAATGCGGATAAGCTTGAGCCACAAGAACACTGCGCTTCAACGTCTAACCGTAACTTTGAAGGTCGTCAGGGCAATGGTGGTCGTACCCATTTGGTAAGCCCAGCAATGGCAGCTGCCGCCGCATTGGCGGGTCACTTTGTCGATGTAAGAACGTTTTAACTTTGCATTTCTATAGAGCATAAAAATGAAAATGCTGTTTGTTTTATTTTGCTTATTGGGTAGCTCTCAGCTAGCAATGGCTCGTGATTACTGTAATGGAAGATTTGCCTATTGTGTCGATGTTCCAAATCAATTGACATGGTTGCCTGAGGCAGATAATGGTGATGGTCGTCATTTTAAGTTACCCAATTCTAATGCCACTATTTTGGTCTTTGGGAGTAATACACCAACTGTTTTCTTTTATACCGATAGCGATTATCTAAAAGAGAAGCAGCATCGATATAAAACAGGCATGACAGTTACTTACGAGCGGTTAAAAGATAAAACCTATACAGCAAGCGGCTATAGAAAAGACGGTCAAGTTTTTTATCATGTTATTAAAGTTAAGGATGGTCAGGAAGCAGTATTACATCTGAATTATCCTGAAAGTGAAAAAACTAAAATGACCAGTATTGTTAAACAAATGGCACGCTCTTTTAAGATTCATTAGACCGTCAAAAAAATTTACGTTAGTAATCGATATTTTAAGGAAAAACCATGCAAGCTTATAACACTCAAACGGGTATCGTTTGCCCATTAGATCGCGCAAACGTCGATACCGATCAAATTATTGCAAAACAGTTTTTAAAGTCTATTAAACGCACAGGATTTGGCGTCAATTTGTTTGATGATTGGCGTTATCTTGACGAAGGATATCCGGGGCAGGACAATAGCACACGCGTTATCAATCCAGAATTTGTGCTAAATAAGCCGCGTTATCAAGGCGCGACTATTTTGCTGGCACGCCGCAACTTTGGCTGTGGCTCGAGCCGTGAGCATGCGCCTTGGGCGTTGTCTGAATATGGCTTTCGTACGGTAATCGCGCCAAGCTTTGCAGATATTTTTTATAACAATTGCTTTAAAAATGGCATGCTACCAATTGTCTTGGACGAGGCAATTGTAGATACATTAATGAAAGACACGCTTGCTAATGAAGGCTATGAGCTAACCGCAGATCTTGAACGCCAAGTCGTCGTCACCTCAACAGGTGAAGAATATGCATTTGACGTAGATGCGTTTCGCAAACACTGCTTGTTAAATGGCCTTGATGATATTGGTTTAACCTTGCAGCAAAGCGATGCCATTAAAGATTATGAGCATAAGATGATGCAAAAAACACCATGGATATTTAACGATGTACGAGCATAAATCATGAATCTGCAAGCCATTACTTATAAAACTGCCGAACAGTAATAATGTAACGTTGAGTTATGGCGGTGAACTGGCTAAAATGAAG
Organism: Psychrobacter sp. JCM 18902; assembly: GCF_904846615.1. Classification (NCBI taxonomy): domain Bacteria; kingdom Pseudomonadati; phylum Pseudomonadota; class Gammaproteobacteria; order Moraxellales; family Moraxellaceae; genus Psychrobacter; species Psychrobacter sp. JCM 18902. The sequence continues at coordinate 1,584,773 of NZ_CAJHBK010000001.1, read as the reverse complement.
GGTAGTTTTTTTACGATATTTTATTATTTCTCTCATAAATAGTAGCCGCCATTATGAATAAAAAACGTTATGCTTTATGGACAAGTACGGTTGTTGCCGCAAGCTTATTGTTGTCAGGCTGTCAGCTATTGACTGGGTATCAGAAAATAGATGAGGCAGAAAACGCCAAAGCATGGGCAGGCAAAATTCAACCGATTGCGGGTGAAGTCAATATTGCCTGTATAGGAACCTATCATTGTGAAATTGCACGGATAGATAAGACACGAGTGATAGGGGCTGATACGCATGAGCCTATCAATCCTGCCATGCTGGTCGCGATGAAAGATATGAGTGCAAAGGGCAAAAGTCATACCAGCAGTCATACTAACAATAAGCATGCACAAACATCAATGCACGCAAACATAGATATGACACCACTCGCTCATAAAAATGAGATTAAGATTGTACCTTTGTCTGCCTCAGGCATGCTGGGTCTAACCAATTATTATGCGCGGGTAAAACCTGCAAAACGCGAAGTACAGGTGAATTTCTATCCAGAAAACAATCTGGGCTATGTTGAGCGTTTTACTTTAATTCACGATTTTATTGACGCTGATACTTATCAATTACGGGCTTATCAGAAAAAGTCTAACGATAATTCTGGCAGTTTATTAGACACCGCTTCACCACAGCCGCTATGTGTTGATCTGTATCAAGGCAACACTGTACAGCGCCGATTTTGTAAAGAGCTGTCTGCTGAGCATCAAGGAGAGTTTGTAGAAACTCGTATCGTAAAAGCATTGCCTGCATCATCGAAAGTAAAAGCCAAAGCTTAAAGCCTATTTGAGTTTCAAAAATAGTAAATTGACTACGATTTTTTGTGCTATTGAAGGCACTAAAAATCGTTTTTAGGAAAATATCGTAAATTCGTAGTATTAGGGCATATCCTCAATTCAATCGACTATCCTCTAAATGAGTTAAAAATGGCTAAATTTTGCCAAACATCGTTAAATAGCTTATCAATATCTCGATATTATTTGCGCTACTTTCCTTGTTTGACGGCAATTTTTATCACCATTTTCAAAATGAGAACATGCCCCAACATAAATAAAAAACTACCTACCCACAAGGATTAGTATGGCAACGATTTTAACATTAGCGGGCGATGGTATCGGTCCCGAAATCATGACTCAAGCCATTGACGTACTGAATGCGGTCAATAAGAAATTTGCGTTAGATTTGACACTTGAGTCTGGATTGATTGGCGGTGTGGCCATTGACGCAACGGGTGAGCCTTTGCCAGATGAGACGCTAGACCGTGCCCGTGCAGCAGATGCGGTATTGTTAGGGGCGGTCGGTGGTCCTAAATGGGATGGTATTGAACGCAGCAAGCGCCCTGAACGTGGTTTACTTAAAATACGTGGTGAGCTTGGTTTGTTCGCTAATCTACGTGTGGCAAAGCTTTACCCACAGTTAGTCAATGCGTCTAGTATCAAACCTGAGATTATTTCAGGCTTGGATTTGCTTATCGTTCGTGAGTTGACTGGTGGTATCTATTTTGGTGAGCCACGTGGAATCCGCACACTAGAGAATGGTGAACAGCAAGGCTACAACACCATGGTCTATAGCACAAGCGAGATTCAGCGTATCGGCAAAGTTGCTTTTGAATTGGCAAAAACGCGTGCGCAAGCAGCAGGCACAGCAGCGAAAGTTTGCTCAGTGGACAAGGCAAACGTATTAGAAGTCACCGAGCTGTGGAAGCAAACGATGACCCAAATGCAGCAAGCAGATTATAGCGACGTGGCGTTATCGCACATGTATGCTGACAATGCCTGTATGCAATTGATCAAGAATCCTAAGCAGTTTGATGTCATGGTGACAGGCAATATGTTCGGTGATATCTTGTCTGATGAAGCTGCTATGCTCACTGGATCTATCGGTATGTTGCCATCAGCCAGTCTCGATGAAGCAGGCAAAGGGATGTATGAGCCGTGTCATGGTTCAGCGCCTGATATTGCTGGGCAGGACAAAGCCAACCCATTGGCGACTATTTTATCGGTTGCGATGATGCTGCGTTATACCTTTAAGCAAGAAGCAGCGGCACAAGCGATTGAGCAAGCAGTGAGTGATGTCCTTGATGACGGTTTGCGTACGCTTGATATCTTAGACAGTAGTGAAGCTGGATTGAAGCAAGTAGGGTGCCAAGAGATGGGTCAAGCAGTATTGGCTAAATTACTCTAGTCCCACTATAGTGATATGGATTAAATTTTCCCCTGTTTTATTTTGATAGGGGACAATTTTCATCTTTATCGTTCATCGTCGTTCTAAACCCATAGTTTGCTCAGCAAATTATGGGTTTTTTTTATGTTTATTTTAATCACTTTCTAGCGGTAACACACTAAACCAGATAGTTGTAAAAAAGTACTTGTTTTAACACAGACACCGCAGGACAAGGGCTTTATTAACATAAAGCTGTTATATGCTCACAAGGTAATATGACACTATTAACAGCTTACAAACCACTAGAATCGCAGACTTTCACGTTAGAAGAGAGCTGATGAAAAGGTGTTTGAGTAAAGTTGGTTATGAAGGCGTTACAACTCAAAATAACAAGCCTTGATGACAACATAACAAAATAAAATTTATTATTTTTATAAAAAATTAGGAGCATGAGGTGTATCAATTAAAAAAAATCAGCACAGCAGTAGCGATGATCGGTTTTTCTACGGCAGTTTTCATGGGGCAGAGCGTTGCAGCACCACTGGATAGTGTAAATGCTAACAATCAAGCACTGATCAATAACTCTGACAACCAAGCACCGACCAATAACGATGAAGCCAGTATTAGCAAAAATAATGCTAATAAGGCGAATGCTGCTGAAGAGGTCAGCCCCGTGACCAATGGCATTAGCCAAAAGCTAGTACGTGATAGCAAAACCGCAAATGCTTCGAACAAATTTTTACCTACTATCAAGTATACGACAGACAATTTATCAGTTGCTGCGCAAAAGGTGAATAATGCCACTTGGAAAGAGGGGATGAATATCGACCGTATCATCGGTACTAAATTGCAAGCCTTATTAAATTGGCATCACAATGGTGTAGGCCCTGTTGATGGTTATTGGGGCAAAAATACCCGCAAGGCCATGCAAGCGTTTCAACAAGCAAATGATTTGGCAGTCACTGACACGCTAAACAACGAAACATGGCAAGCGCTGACAAAGAATGAAAAACTCACGGTGCAGCCAGTGCTAGTCAGCTATCAGATAACTGATGCGGATGTTAATATTAAAATGACAGAAATACCAGTTGGTGCTGAAGCCAAATCCAAACTTGAGGGATTGTATTACGAGAGCATCACGGAAGGGCTAGCAGAAAAATTCCATATTAGTGAAAGCTATCTCAAAGCGTTAAACCCTAAGGCTAGCTTTACGGCGGGTGAAACCATCACAGTCTATAATCCGGGCAATCCAAATACCAAGCCTGTCAGTCGAGTCGTTGCTGATAAAGCCACTGAAACGCTATATGCCTATGATGATAAAGACAACTTAGTTGCCAGCTACCCGACCACAGTAGGTAGTACGGCAACACCGTCACCAACAGGGACACATACGGTAGAGGTGAAGGTGCATGAGCCTAATTATACTTATACTGCTAAAGACGGTAGCAAGTCTATTCTTCCACCTGGCCCTAATAATCCAGTGGGCTCGGTATGGATTGGGCTTAGTAAGCCTTCTTATGGTATTCATGGCTCACCAGATCCTGACCGCATCAGCCGTCAAGCCTCAGCGGGTTGTATACGCCTGACAAATTGGGATGCACTTGCTTTGCTAGGGGTGATTCAAAACGGTGCGACTGTTGAGTTTAAATAGTGCCTCACTACTTCTTAATCATGCTACTTATTAATCATGATTTAAAAATTTGAAAGTAAGTCAACTCATAAAATTTAGACAAAAAAATACCGCTGAAATTTAGCGGTATTTTTTATGATAAAAACAAATAACTAAGACTGAATAACTAAAATATTGATAGGCAATAATGAGCAGGTTAGCATTTTCATTATTATTATCAGTTAAACCACCCAAGCGTCTATATCAGCTATCAGCGAAAAGAAGCCATTTAGCAACCAGCTGTATTTATATAAATGCTTTTATAACCATTTTAGTGTATAAGAAATTAGTTTTTGCCACGATAAGTAATACGACCTTTTGATAGGTCATAAGGTGTCATTTCGACCTTAACTTTATCACCTGTCAAGATACGGATATAATGCTTACGCATCTTACCTGAGATATGAGCAATGATTTCGTGTCCGTTTTCTAAACGAACTCTAAACAGGGTATTCGGAAGGGTGTCAATGACTTCGCCTTCAAATTCAATAATATCGTCTTTTGCCATAGTTGGTATCAATCAATTAAAAATAAGCCCATATTATACGTAAGTTAGCGGATTAAAGCAATACAGCACTAGGTTTTTACTTGACAGCCTGTAACCGTTATGTATGCCAACTTCTATTTATTCAGTCAGGTAAATTTAGCCAAATAGGGGTTAAAGGAGCATTTGGCAGTCGTTGTTGAAAATGCTCAGGATAGTAAGCATTGATAAAGTATAGACCATCACCAGAGGCAGTAGGCGGTGCGATAGTACGATCTTTTTTGGCTAAAATATCTAAAAAGGCTTCTGGCTGCAATTCGTGTCGACCGATGGCATACAAGGTACCCATTAAGTTACGAACCATATGATGCAAAAATCCATCTGCTTGAATATCAAAAACAATAAACTGACCATGGGCAAAGAGTCTTGCGTGACTGACTGAGCGTACCGGCTGATTAGACTGGCAAGCAGCGGCGCGGTAGCTACTAAAATCGTGAGTACCGACGATCTCAGCCGCCGCCAGTTGCATCGCTGCTAAATCGAGCGGTTCATAGATATGAGTGACTTGGTGATTCAAAATAGCAGGGCGCTGTGCTTGATTCAGCGTGATGTAGCGATAGCGACGGGCAATGGCACCAAAACGCGCATGAAAGTCGTCAGGCATTGGTTGAATCCACCGCAGGGCGATATCATCAGGCAATAGACTGTTTACTCCGCGCAGCCAGTTATGAGTAGGACGATAGGCACGTGTCGTAAAGTGGGCAATCATATTGCTGGCATGGACGCTTGCATCGGTACGACCAGCCGCGACGACCTCTACCGCCTCATTTGCAACTTTACCGATAGCGGTTTCTAACGCTTCTTGTACGCCTAATACTTCTCGTTGTCGCTGCCAGCCATGATAGCGCGTCCCCAAAAACTCAATTGCAATGGCTAATGTATAGGTTGTGGGCGTTTCAGCTTTGCTGCTGTTAATCTCGGACATGTTAATCTCGGACATGATTGGTATTGAATATTTTCGTATTGGCGCTTATAAAGTGAATATATTTAACGATAGTCTAACGTTTTTTGATAGTGATGCCCGCCTGATTGACATTGTTCAACCAACGTTGTCTGCGCCGAGTGGGATTGTCATAACGCAGCAATAGCCATAATAATCGTGCATAGATAGCGGGAATCGTTAAGCGTCCGCCAGCAATCACATGATACTCATATTGCCAACTACCAGCCGCATAGCTGTCACTGACACCGCCAAATGGAGATTGGCTAGCGCATATCACCATGTGGCCGTTTTTATAAGCAAGCTCTAGTGCCTCTGCTAGCGCTTGCGAATAAGGAACATTACCTGCGCCAAATCCTAATAGGATAATGCCACATGGCGGCTGTGATAATAATGCCTGTAGCTGGCTAGTCATTACCTCAGTGTCGTTTGGCAAGCAATATAAAGCATGAATGCGTGCTTGCTCAGCTCGAGATTCGATATGGTCAATCATTGCTTGCTGATCATCGAGCCAATGCTGGCGGAGGGTATCCGGTAAGTTTTTGATATAACTATTGGCAGGATAGGCGGCTCTGGAGTGACCCGTAAATGCCATCAAATCATGGCTATGAATTTTTTGTACCGTTTGCGCAGGCCAAGACTCACCGCCAAAAGCAATCTTCACACCCGACTCACCAGCAGCAGCCAGTTTTAATGAATCGCTGAGGTTATCCCATGCGTCGCTATGGTCATCGATATCATAGGAATGTATCACCTCGCTGTCTAACAGTGGGCGCATACTACCAGTGACGACTATACAAATATCACTGCCAGCAAACGCTTCTGCTAAAAACGCACCCAAATAACTCAAAGTATCTGTACCAGTGATGAGCACAAAACGCCTGTCGCCTTGTGCATAGGCTGCTAGCAAAAGCTGATAAAAATGTACAAAGTCGTTAGGGGTAAGTTGGCTACTGTCTTTAATTAAGGCATTATCCAGCCATGAGATTTGAGGCAAGTGGTTAGCGTTATCTTGGTCAGTCAATAGCTTTTGTAAAGTCGGTAAGAATATTTCTGCTGATAACGGTGCTAAGGGTCGTCCATAGCTACCAAAAGTACCGCCAGCATAAATGAGTTGGACAGGATTGGATAATGTATTTGTCATAGCAGAAAATGGCATAGTATGAGCCGTAATAAAGAAGTATGTGATAAAAAAGAGAGTTTAAGGTTGGATGCTAATAGCGCTTAGTAATAATAAATAGTATAAAGGTTAAATGCAAAAAAAATCAGCAAGTATTCTTAGTGTTATAGAATACTTGCTGACAAAAGAACGATGGGGCTTTTACGCAGTACGATCTAGTAATACTTTTGCTTGGTTCTGTTGCTCGCTAGTGCCCTGAATTGATACCTCATTCAATAAGCGTTTGGCACTGTCGTATTCACCCAATTGTAAATATTGGCCTGCCAAATCTAGCGTAACTTGAGTGCTATCTAATGATTTGACAAAGTCAAAGTCAGCCGCAAAGCGCGAGGAGAAGTCTTCTGCTGTTTCAGCAGCATCTTCGGCGGTAAGGGTAGACTCGTCCTCAATTGGAGCAACTGGGCTGAGTGCTGTTGAAGAGTGAGTATCGAATTCATTGTCTAATAAAGAGTTATCATCGAATAGCAACGGGGCTGTCGGTGTAACACTAGATTCTTCAGCAAGAGCATATTCTGAATCATTATTATCAAGCGATTGTGCTTCGAGATTAATATTTTCAAAGCCTTCAGTTTCAAAGCTCTCAGTTTCAAAACGATCTTCTTCAATAATGAAGTTATCAGTATCACTATTTTCTTCAAGTACAGGCGCTTCGCTTTCTGTTAATGTTTCTATGTTGTTTGGTGCATCGAGACTGTCTAAAGACAAAGTGAAATCATTTTCTTCGTCATTTTGGACAGTGTTGATAGACAATGCTTCAGCAGTTTCGTCAACACCTTTATCGACATCAGTTGCTAGATCATCAAAGTCTAAAATGAACGCGTCATCTTCTAGCGTCATTTCATCGTTGATACTATCAGGGCGGTCTGGAATGACAGAATCCGTTGCCTGCGCATCAGTTTCTTCAGATGAATCAAAGCTGAAGTCAAAATCACTAAGATCACTAAGATCATTATCTTCTGCGGACACCGCGACATCATTATCAGTTCTGTCGATATTGGCAGTGTTCAGGCTTTCATCGTCCATCATCTCTAATGGTGATGTGACTGGCGCCGTATCAGTCGCCTCAGATGCGCTAATATTACTCTCTAAATCACTCAGCGTAAGATCAAAGTTATCTTCTACATTGTCGCTAGTAAGACTGGACTCATAAGATGTGTTTGTTACTGCCGAATTAGACATGCTGTCATCTATCAGCGTACTACGGTTGTCTTCAGAGGTTGCTGGCTGATCAGATAGCGCGTTCTTACTATCAATTTGATTAATCGGTAAGTCAAAATCTATGCTTTCAAAATGGCTATTATCTTCTACGGGTGCCTCTTTTGCTGCGACTTGATTCTGCTCTTCCGAAAATAAAGCTTTTAACTCATCAGCTAGCGCAAGACTTTTTGAGTCGTTTTGCGTCTTGATGGCATCATAAACTTTGTTAAAGTTCTCTGGCTGATTAATAGTCGCGTAAATGCTGAGTAATTTAACAGATAATTGACCATCATTCGGTTTTTCGCTTAGGCCGCGACTGAGGGTTTCAATAGCTTTGTCATAACGCTGTTGATCCATGAAGCGCTGGGCAATCGTAATATGATCAAACTTATTGTCATCATCTTTGTGGCTTTGGGCAGGAGTTTTGTGATCCGTTTTTGGCATCGCAGCTGGCGTAGCGGTACTCATGCCCGGCTGCGCTGAGGGCTTTTGCGCTTTCTTTTTGTACAATAGTAAACCGGCTACTATTAGAATAAGTACCAATCCGGCGATGATATATAGCATATTGTCCATAGTTACTCCCACGCCTATGATCACAGCACACTGCGTTGATCAGTTAGGCAATTATTGATTGCGTAATTTTTTGAGACGAGCTTGGAGCTCAGCCAGTTTTTGGTTTTGTAATTGAATTTTTCTTGTATAGCTATCAAGTGCACTGCTGGTTTTTGACAGCTGCTGAGCTTGAGCTGCTGTACTTTGCCTTGAGGCCTTGAGCGTGGCTAATATATCTGTGCTGAGACCATTGCCTGTTGCCGCTGCTGATGTTGCTTGGGTGCCATCTGCGTTGCCATTACGGCCAGGTGCGAGCACTGAAAATTGTGCTTTTGGCAGCGTTTGTGTTTTAGTAATCATGGGTTTTTTACGCTGTTTAGCGACTTGATTTGTTTCAGACGGTTTTTTAGAGGGTGCTTTTGCGGCCTTTTTTACCACAGGTGTGTTTGCTCTGCGGCTATATTGTCTTTGCGCCTCAATCGCCGCTTCTAGTTTTTGTTGTGATGGTACAACATCGTAACTGGGCAAGCTAAGCTTGGCATCTGCTTTGAGTTGACCCGCGTCTTTATTAATAAAGGCATCAGGGTTTTGCGTCTGAATCTGCTTCATTACTGTTTGAATGTCTAAGTCATTTTCTTGCGCAATTTGCTGTGCAATAACCCATAGACTATCATTGCGCTGTACTTGATATTGGGACGCAGTAGTAGTGCTGGCAGCCGTACTGATAGAGGCGTTGTTGGTGACACTAGATGGGACAGTGGCGACAGCCGTATTGCTGGTGCCAAGACTGGCTTTTGGTGTACTTGCTTTGTTGTCACTCGGCGTTGGCATAATAGGAGAAGCAGTCATCATGCCAGCTTCTGATTTGCTACTCGGCTGTATCTGGCGAGTGACTTGAATATTCAGAATATCGAGCTGTTTATCAGTGATAGTTGTCGCTGATAGACTATTATCTATTGGCATGGTCTTGTTATTGACTAGGGCTGTATCATTCGCTACATTCTTAGCAGAATTGAGGTCGATATTGCTGTTACCCATTGTGGTAACGTTGCCATTTGCACTCAAGCGACCATTGTCTAATCGACTGGTTGGATTACGAGCATTGTCGTTAGCGTTAAGAGTAGTGTTAACGTTGTTTAAACGACCGTTATCTAGCCGGCTAGGCGCATAAGCAAGATTGTTGCCTTGCGAGGTAGGAGTCGTTGTAGGTGCTTGGATATTAGGTGCTGGCAATTTAGACGCCACCAACTCGCTCGTTGACGAGTGAGTAGTCGCTAGTATGGGCGATAATGTTAATGGCGGCGGTGCACCTTCTCTAACAGTCAACGGTTTAGCCGTATTAGAGGACACACTGGGTAGATTCGGTTTTTTTGCGCCAGTAACGATATTTTTAGGCGTGTCAATGGGCAAACGGCTATTGAGCGGCATCAACAATGTCTTGGGAATGACGTTGCGTTGACCCTTATCATTTATGTTCAAAACCACATCAGCAAAAGGTGTAGATACAGGTTGTGAAGTAGTAATAAATACTTGACCGCTGGTCGCTGAGGTAGGTTTAAAGCGTACGGTCATCGAATCAGTTTGGGCTAAGCCCATTTGCTGATAAATAGTAGAGTTTGCCAAACTTGCTGAAAAGTCAGCGGCTCGAATATCACTGACCACAATGCTCGCAGCTAGCGGCTCATGCTGGGCAGAGGTCACAACAGTCTTGCCAATCGTTGCAGCTTGTGCACTCGATACGAGAGCCGCATAGCCTACGGAACAAAGTAGTGCCATCGAGACCGCGCGATGTACCGTAGTCAACCGATGAGATAAATGACAAGACATGTGCAGACCTTTAAGATATAAGTTATCTGTGCTGTTATAACAAAATACCATTTAGTTTACCAGTTTATTTCACAACTGTTGTGGACAATACAAAAAATGTTTAAGTATTGTTCAATACGGCTTTCTGTCGAGCAGCATTGCATCGCCATAACTAAAGAAGCGATAGTGTTCTTTAATCGCATGTTGATAAGCATGCTCAATGGCATCTTTACCCGAAAATGCCGACACCAGCATTAATAACGTTGATTTGGGTAAATGGAAATTGGTCAATAGTCGATCTATCACACCAAACTTAAACCCTGGGTAAATGAATATATCGGTATCACCTGACCAGCTGGAGAGAGGCTGCCCATTAACGGCTGTTTTTTGATATGCCGTTTCGAGCACGCGTGTGACCGTGGTGCCAATAGCGATGACTTGTTTACCATTCGCATGGGTTTGGTTGATGAGCTCAGCGGTTGCTTGTGGTAAATGTGCATATTCACTATGCATGGTGTGATTGAGCAGGTTGTCCGTTTTTACTGGCGCAAATGTACCAGCGCCAACGTGTAAAGTCACAAAAGCCGTACGAATACCTTTTGCCGCAAGTTTGCTCAGTACCGATTCATCAAAGTGTAAGCTTGCAGTCGGTGCAGCCACACTCGCAAGCTTGGTTGGATCATGAAAGACCGTTTGATAACGAGTATTGTCTGTCTCATCCGCATGGCGTTCAAAGTAGGGGGGAATAGGCAGCTCACCATAAAGCTCTAAATGCGGCAAGATCGGCGCATCAAACGCTAAAATAAATAAGTTGTCTTGACGACCAATCATCACCGCCTTCATATGACCGTCAGCAAGCTGCAAGTGTTGTCCAAGTTTGAGCGCTTTACTGGCTTTAACATGGCAAAGTGCAATATGTTCTTGATTCACGGCTTTGTCATTTGCAGCCTCTACATATAAAGTCGCTGTCTCTAAATCTGAGATATCAACCAAACGTTCAATCAATACTTCAAGCTTACCGCCAGTATCCTTTTGTCCAAAAAGACGTGCTTTCATCACCTTTGTATCATTAAATACAATCAAATCACCCTCATTTAATAACTCAGGTAACTCAGTGAATAAGCGATCTTCTACAAGCGCAGGGTCTTTTTGATTATTGGCGGGCAAATACAAAAGTTTTGAGGCAGAACGCTGTGAGAGAGGATAGCGTGCAATCAGGCTATCTGGCAGCTCATAATCATAGTCATCGACGCTCAAATAATTCAAATCATTGTTGTTTTTTTCGGCATCAATTGAGGCGGCAGTAGTAGAATCTACAGTGTGAAAATCGGTCATAATTAATCTTTAAATGAATGTAAATTTTGGCGTAATTGTAGCAGAAACGATGTCATGAAAGGACAGTTTAGTAACGACTCATGCGCACAAAACGGTTTGTATATTAAATAGCCTAAACCATTAATTGTTAGAATGAATAATTAACAAAAGCAATGAGCGTCAGTATGTTATTCAAACAAATTTAACTGCGGCAACAATTGGGTGGCAGGTGTTAATGAAGAGAAAGTAACACCGACTAAGCGGATAGGTAGCTCACGAGGAATGTCTAAAAACAGTTTGTCCAACCAATAATGGGCAGAATCAGCACTGTTAAAGGCAGTCGATAGCGTGTGTGAGCGGGTGATTTGAGTGAAGTCTGCGTATTTAACTTTTAAAGTAATGGTATAGGCGACCAACTGTTTTTGTTGTAGTTGATGAAAGGCATCGGCATTCTGTTCATAAATTTGTATACGTAATTCATGGTTATTACTTAGATTGTCTTTGAATGTGGTCTCAGAACCCACAGATTTATGCGCGCGCTCAGATTTGACAGCACGCTCATCACGCCCATGGGCAATATCGTGATAAAACTGTCCACGCTTGCCGAACTCCTGCACCAAGACAGCCGCTTGCATTCGCTTGAGATCCGCGCCAGTACTTACACCCATCGCATGTAAGCGCTTGGCAGTGGCTTTACCAATACCATGAAAGCGCTCGATAGGTAGCGTACTGATAAAAACATCAGCGTCCGCCGGCGTGATAATTGCCGTACCATTGGGCTTATTGATATCAGAGGCAATTTTAGCCAGCATCTTGTTAAACGACACACCTGCTGAGGCCGTTAATCCAGTATGCGCTAGTATTTGTGCCCTTAGCCAGTTCGCCATCAAGGTCGCTGAGCCTTTATGGACTTGGAGCCCTGTAACATCGAGATACGCCTCATCTAGAGACAATGGTTCAACATGTGGCGTTAAGCGGTACATAATCTGGCGGATATCGCTACTAACTGCGCGATAAACCTCAAAGCGTGGCCTAACAAAAATGACTTCTGGGCAACGTTTACGCGCCTCATAACAAGACATGGCAGAGCGTACACCAAATTTACGTACTTCATAGCTGGCTGCTGCGACCACACCGCGACCACTTGGATCGCCACCAACCACCAGTGGCTTACCGCGCAGTTCAGGAAAGTCACGCTGCTCCACACTGGCATAAAAAGCATCCATGTCTATATGAATGATTTTACGGGGGCTAGCATTTATAGAAGTTGTCATACTCACTATTTTACCTGATTCAAGCGCTTTGATTGAGTATCAAAATTTAAATTTATCGATAGACTCCTTTGCTAGGTTAGCAGGACGCTAGCAACAGTATATGAATAATTTTATATGTCATAAATCTTATATATCATAGAGTTAGTTAATGATAAACAGTAGTATTAATTCAAAAAAATCGTATTTAGCAAACATATTTTTGCTATTAAACTGTTTAGGTCTACTGTAAATCAAACTCATTTGTACTCTTGCACCACCTGTCGTATCAAGCTCACCGTTTGTCATAAATCTCACATTTAGATGTTACAGTTTTGATTCTGGTGTTTTACAATATAGTATCCGCGCTAATGGATGACTGTAAAACAATAAGTAATGCCTTGTGTGCCTCTATGACCATGTAAAAAAGACATTGCTTATCGCTCATGCCAAGATCGAAAATGGATTTTTGGTAAAATTAACTCTTTAAGGACTTGATAGTAGAGAGTTTAGAATGACTAAGGAGCTGATGATGAATAATGAACTAAAAGGGAGCGATTTAACAAGAGCGATGCTAGCACGCGGCGATAAAAAAGTATGGTGTGCGGTTTGTGATGATAGTGATGAGCAAGCAATGATGGATCATTGTGGTAATGATTTTACGGCTTATATCGTGTCATTTCGTGACGGACATTTTTATTGTAATGCTGGTATGCCGTGGGAGTTTGCTGTGCCCATTAAGATAATTGCGGTGCTGCAATCTGAAATAGAGAAGTAAGTATAGCAATAATATTACCGGCACAAAAAAACCTCCTAATGAGGAGGCTGATTTGTTACTAATATTGGTACCAGTGGTCGGACTCGAACCGACACGCTTATTAGGCAACGGATTTTGAATCCGTCATGTCTACCAATTCCATCACACTGGCATGTTAGAAGATAAGGTCTATTAGATAGATATTATCGAATTGGGCTACAGGGTTAACTCTGTATAGGCTGCGTATTATAGCAGCCTATTTTTATCCGTCAAGAATTATTTGATATAATTTTCAATTAAATCAAAAAAATGGTTTAACCTACAAAAGCACGTTCAACGGTATAATCTGCTTGGACACCCATGCGTGGTGAAACGGTCAAACCAAAATCGTCCAAAATCGCTGAAACTTCAGCATTAAATGGCATGCTACCGCAGATCATGACACGGTCGTCTTCTTTATTCATCGGTGGTAAGCCAATGTCTTCAAAGAGCTTTCCTGAGGTCATTAAGTCAGTCACGCGACCTTGATTTTTGAAATCCTCACGAGTCACTGTTGGGTAGTAGATGAATTTTTCACGGTACCATTCACCAAAGATCTCGTCGTTAGGTAACTCATTTTCAAACATATCACGATACGCCAAATCATCGACATGGCGCACACCATGTACCAAGATGATTTTTTCAAAGCGTTCATAGACTTCAGGATCACGTGCCAACGATAAAAATGGCGCCAGTCCAGTGCCTGTAGAGAGCATATAAAGGTTTTTGCCAGGCAGTAAATCATCTAGTACCAAAGTTCCCGTTGGTTTTTTGCTGACCAACAGCTCGTCACCGACTTTGATATGCTGCAAGCGCGAGGTTAATGGGCCATCTTGAACTTTGATAGAAAAGAATTCTAAGTGATCTTCGTAGTTCGGGCTAGCAATCGAATAAGCGCGCAATAGCGGTCTGCCATCGACAACGATTCCGATCATCGCAAATTCGCCATTACGAAAGCGCAGGCCATCGTCGCGAGTTGTCTTGATGCTAAATAGAGCGTCATTCCAGTGATGAACCTCTGTGACCGTTTCGGTGCGAAGTTTTGACATAAAGTCCTCGTTAATAAGTTGCTATCGGTTTTATTAAGTTTAAATGAGTGTTAAATTAAAATTTTCAATGAAAAAGGGTATAGAAGGGTAGTAAATTTTCAATCACTATTGGAACAGCCAATCGTTTAAAACCTCTGTCACGCAAAGTAAGTAGCATAGCCGATGTTTTAACCAATGTTATGGGGCGATATTCTAACACCTTATTGAGCATTTAAAATCAGGAGAGGGACTGATAAAGTCTAAGGATAGATATGATTTAATCTGTCACCTGTAACATCACGACAATGGCTGTTGCTGTAGATGGCTTATAAGGGTTGAAAAATAAAGGCTCTCATCGAATTTATGGCTCATAATACCAAAATTTAAAATAAAAATCCGTCTGGCAGCGACGATGCGGCATGATAAAATGGAATATCGTTAGTGAGTAATTTTGTATCACTGGATAATATGCGCTAAACGCACTCATAAAAGCAGATGCTTACTATTGAACGGTTTTTTGGAGAAACATGATGTCCGATGATAATATCTCTTTGGCGGGTTACCACCATGCGCCAATGATTGGCTACCATCGTGCGCCGCTATCACAGAAATTTGGTGCGCCACGCCAGCCGAATTTGGTTGCGCTCACCAGTATCATTGAGATGATAGCGCCTTATGACTCGCCAGCAGCATTTGCCGGTTTAGACGCGTTCAGCCATATCTGGATCAGTTGGCAGTTTCATCATAACTATACCAATAAAGACACTCATATTGGCAAAGGCGGCACTGGCTTTCGTGCGCAAGTCCGCCCACCAAGGCTCGGTGGCAATCAAAAAATAGGGGTATTCGCCAGTCGCAGTATGTATCGACCCTCAGCGCTTGGGTTATCTGTCGTCAAGCTTGAAAGTATCGAGGTTTGTGATGGGCGCGTGTTACTTATTATTAGCGGTGCGGATATGATAGATGGTACGCCGATTATCGATATTAAGCCCTATGTCGCTTATAGCGATGCGCTCAGCAATGCAAAAAGCGGGTTTGCGCCAACTGCGCCAGATTTATTAGAGATAATTATTACGGAGTCTGCTTACGAGCAATTTATGACGTTGGTTGACGCTGGACGATGCGATAAAAATGACAATGACAATGGGACTGAGACTGAGAATAAAAATAATAAGAAAGCTATTCATGCAAAAAATAATAGTGTAGCGACGCTTATTCAACAAATGCAAGAGCAATTGCTTATTTCCGATATCGAGATTATTAAAGCATTAATTGCGCAAGACCCGCGTCCAGCCTATCGTCGCGCGGAGATCAATACGCCGTTTGTCATGCGTTATAAGTCTGTTGATGTGAGCTTCCAGTTGATAGAATCAGGGCAATTGCAGATAATGGCTGTTGTCAAAGTGAGCTTATAATGTCCAGTGACGCCATTACTGCCGCATGAATTATCCATCAATCACTCCTCAATAAATAACGTATCAATAATAAAAGAAGAAAAATATGTCTGCTCAGAAATATTCAATCGTGATTGATTTACGTTGGTGCTTAGATGAACTATTGGCAGATAAGGTGATTGATCAGCGTGGCTACAATTTAGTGATGACGAGCCGCCGTGATAAAGCGCAGCATCCACTCCTGACCATCAGTGAGTTTGGTCTGCCAAACGGTCATGCACTGGATAAAAATGTTGAGCACAAATTGACTTTGGTATGGTTGAATCAATGGTTAGCGGCCAAAGCAGGCATGGCACTTGTCCGTATTGATCCGTTAAAAGTCGATGTCCCAGCCGTCACTCAGTTGATGTCCTTTGAATATGCCCGCTCACAGCATATTTTGCCCATTGAAGTGACGAATGATGAAGTCGTCATCGGTACAGACCAGCCGTTTTGTACGGAGTGGCAGACAAGTATCGAAAAATTAATCAAGTCTAAAAGCTATCGTACGGTTTATATCAATCCTGAGCAAATCAATCGCTACCGCCAAGAGTTTTACCAAGTAACTCAAGCAATTGCAGGAGCAAATAGTGTCCACAAGCGGGCGGCGGCTGATGTCACCAATGTTGAGGCATTACTGCAACTGGGCGACAATACCAACCCTGATGCCAACGATCAACATATTGTCAGAGTTGTCGACTGGTTGTTGCAATATGCTTTTGAGCAGCGAGCCAGTGATATCCATTTAGAGCCTCGCCGTGAGACGGGTAAAGTCCGTTTTCGTATCGATGGCGTGCTACATACTGTTTATGAGATGCCATTGGCAATCATTGTCGCGGTGACGGCACGGATTAAAATATTAGGACGACTGAATGTGGCAGAAAAACGCAAACCACAAGATGGCAGGTTGAAAACCCGTACACCAAAGGGTCTAGAAACTGAGCTACGCCTATCGACGATGCCGACTGCCTTTGGCGAAAAGCTGGTGATGCGGGTATTTGATCCTGAAGTGCTGGTGCGCTCGTTTGCTCAGCTTGGTTTGTCAGGTAAGCAGCTCGATACTTGGCATGAGCTGACCGCGCATCCAAATGGCATTATCTTGGTTACGGGTCCGACTGGTTCAGGTAAGACTACGACGTTGTACAGTACGCTTAAGCAGCTCGCCACCGAGCAAGTTAACGTTTGTACGATTGAAGATCCTATCGAGATGATTGAACCAGCTTTCAATCAGATGCAGGTCAATCCAGGGGTTGATTTGCACTTTGCAGACGGTATTCGCTCTTTGATGCGCCAAGACCCAGATATCATTATGGTCGGTGAGATTCGCGATGCCGAAACCGCCAATATGGCAGTACAAGCATCACTCACTGGACATTTGGTACTCTCGACGTTGCATACCAATGATGCACCAAGCTCACTTACTCGCTTGCATGATTTAGGCATTCAGCCGTTTTTAACCTCAGCGACGATATTAGGCGTCATGGCGCAGCGTTTGCTACGAACGTTATGTCCGCATTGCAAAAAAGCCCTATACGTGATCCCAGACAGTGAAATTGCTGTGCAGTGGCAGGAATTGGTTCAGCCTTGGCGTGCGCCCGCTCCAGCGCAAATTTATACGGCGCAAGGCTGCGAGCATTGTCGCCATACGGGCTATCAAGGTCGCGTTGGTCTGTACGAGATCATGCCGTTGTCAAATGAGCTAAAAAAACTGGTCGCCGCCGATGCCAATTTAGATGTGCTTAAGCAGCAAGCGTACCGCGAAGGTGTGCAGCCATTGCGCTTATCGGGTGCAAAGCGTATTAGTGAAGGGCTGACGACCATAGAAGAAGTAATGCGAGTGGTGCCATTGCATTGACTTTAAATAGCCAATGCTCGCTGTAGTAAAACGTTGCCTTGTAACTTAACTCTTTAACGCTCCCAGCGTACATTTTGGCGAATAATTTTGGCTGGTGTACCAGCAATCATGCAGTTCGGCGTCTCAACTGGTTTATTGACAAATGCCCCTGCTGCAATGATACAACCACTGGCGATAGAGACGTTTTTAGAAATGGTCACATTGGCTGCAATCCAAATATGGTCTCCTAAACTGACATCTGTATGTGCCTTATTCACTCGCGCGTTAGTGTCTATATCATAGACCTTGTGAACGTCAGTCGCTCGAATTTCGATACCACGTGATATCATACATGATTGACCAATGGCCACACTTTTATCGCGCGCCAAAATATAGCAATCAATAGCGGTGGTATGATTGCCGATATAAATATGCAGATGATTACCGACAACCAATAATTGCCCCGAGAATTTAACGTGCTCTCCAATCGTGACTTGGTTGTGATTGCCGTTGATGTCAATTTTTAACTGATTAAATTTGCCGCCCTTACCGATAGTAATTTGATTGTCATGACCTTTACGAATGGTAATGGTCGAATTGCCAATGATGCGTGCATCTTTGGCAATATTGATATGATTATTGAGCCCTTTGTCTTGTAATAAAAACCGCTTTTTATAGAGCTGTTTGGGTAATAATGTTTTTATAATCGGAGAAAGGCTGATGGTTTTTTTATGGTTCATAATGATGGGCTTATGAAAAGTGAGTAGAAGGTGTAATGTTTTTACTAGCGATGACTTTTATGATTGATTGGCTGTTTTAAATATGGTTGAGGAGCGTGTTGATAGTGTACCGCTAAACTTTGCTTGAAAACAGCTGCCTTTGGAGCAATCAATACTCTAAGGTTTTAAACCCAATATTTTTTATTCATTCATTTTTAATAACGAGATTACTTATGTTTACTGATAGCCATTGCCATCTTAATCGCTTAGATTTAACCAAGTATGATGGTAAATTGTCTGGCGCGATTGACGCGATGAAAACTGCTAATGTCACCCGCGCAATGGCGATTATGTGTGATTTTGCCGAATATGATGAGATTGCTCATATTGTCAGCACTTATGGTGATGAGGCGCTAAATCTTGGCATGAGTGTCGGTATTCATCCTTGTGAAGATATCAGTGTCTTGCAATCAGCGACAGTTGAGCGTTTGATCGAAACGGCTGATGCTGACTATGTATGGGCGATTGGGGAGACAGGATTAGATTATTACTGGTCAACGGAAAATAAAAAAGAGCAGCAAGCCAGTCTTGCTCGCCATATTCATGCCAGTCAAAGCCTGAAAAAGCCACTCGTCATTCATATGCGTGATGCCAAAGAAGATACGATTGATATACTAAAATCAGAAGGCGCTGAACATGGCATTATTCATTGCTTTACCGAAGATTGGGAGACGGCCAAGCGTGCACTTGACTTAGGGTTTTATATCTCATTTTCGGGCATTGTTAGCTTTAAGAGTGCTCAAATGATTAAAAATGCAGCAAAAAACATGCCTAGAGATAGACTGCTTATCGAAACCGATAGCCCTTATCTAGCACCGGTGCCCAAGCGTGGTAGACCGAATGAGCCTGCCTACGTACCGTATGTCGCCAGTTGTCTGGCAGAGATGTATGGCTGTAGTAGCAATGATGTTGGGGCATTAACTGCAAAAAACTTTGAGAATTTACTGGCACAGTATCACTAAAATGGTTATGCTATGACCACTCAGTCATTTATGATACAGTCCTATTGCTTTACGTTATTTGTATTTATGATGTGGAGCGTAAGCCTATGATTATCAATGACTATTTAGCAAACATAAGCATATCTCCTTTGGTGGTTTTCGAGCAGACTTTGTATGATGTTATACGCTTGTCGCCGATGCATTCATCCACACGATGGTCATATGCTTAATCTTGTCAGGTTTTAGGAGAGATTATGAGTCGTCAGCATCAGTTCAAGGCACGAGAAGAGAATATCTTAGCGATGGCAGAGCAATTGCTACTTGAGTCAGGCGATGGTGATATTACTTTAGACAGTTTGGCAGACCAGCTGGATCTGGCTAAAGGTACACTGTATAAGCATTTCTCCAGTAAAGATGAACTATATTTGCGTATTATTATCCGCTATGAAGAACAACTGTTTGAGATTAATCGTATTGATGATTGTCCATCAGCAGGCGTTGCTCGTATGATCTTTCAGCAGTTATTTAACCCACAAAAAGCTATGTTGCTCAATCAAATCGAAGAGCGTTTGGCGGCATCAGTGACG
The DNA here is from genome assembly GCF_904846615.1 of Psychrobacter sp. JCM 18902. Classification (NCBI taxonomy): domain Bacteria; kingdom Pseudomonadati; phylum Pseudomonadota; class Gammaproteobacteria; order Moraxellales; family Moraxellaceae; genus Psychrobacter; species Psychrobacter sp. JCM 18902. The sequence goes on along the minus strand of NZ_CAJHBK010000001.1, from coordinate 1,564,724 downwards.
GGTCTCAATCGCTTGTTTGGTGAGCTATATGATATTCGCCGTCAGCGTATGAAACGCTTGATTGACATTATCAGCGCGTATTTACAAGAGCAGCACAGTAGTTTGAGCACGCGCGACTATTTGTCCTCGATTTGGGCGATGGGTCAGGGCGGTGCTGGACTATTAAATTCAAGCTTTTACCAGCGGTATTTGGGTCGCCGTGATACCCTACGTTATGCTTTCGTTCAGCAAATGCTTGAGTTGCCGAGCCATTATCCTGCGGCCGACGATGAGGTGATGGATGAAGATATGCAGGAGTTGGTCGAGCAAATCGATACTGAGTCAGAAGAGCACCGTAATACCAGTTATTAATATCTTTGTTTAACTTATGGTCTTTTAACCCAATTTTTTTAAATTCGTGTTGCTATATTCGTTATCGCAGCACGGTGCATCCATGCTAAAAATGGATACATGCTTACCAGCTTTAGCGCCCAATCATAGTTTTATTCTTCATACCACAACCTGCTCATAGGTTTATAGGTGCAATATGCCGGTCACTGCCAAGATTCCGTCCAGCTCAGCGGTCACTTGCTATTCACACTTAAGTCATCAATATTTGCAATATAAAAACACGGATAGATATCTCTTATCTCTGTTTTATCAGCATAAATCCTTTCCAGTACGAAACGCTCACGTTTCCCCTTATAAATCCTCAAGCCTTGCTCAGGCACAGCAGGGCTTTACCCTTGTCGAAATTGTAGTGGTGGTCGTTATTCTATCTATCTTTGCTGGCATGATGAGCTTGTCGGTGGGTAGTAGTGAATCGCGTAAAAACCGTGCTTTTTATGAGCATTTAACGGATTCGCTGAGCTATGTACGGTTGTTGTCTGCTGAGCGTATGCAGCCGATGGGTTTAAGTTTACAAGCAGATAAACAAGGTCAAGTAGCTCCTGTGATTGTTACTTTATCAAATCCTTATATTGCCCATCAGACCAATGATACCCCGTCAAATAGCATGGACAGCACGCCTAAAAATTCGATGGAATTGTCTGCTGACCTGACAGGTATGTCGGGGGCGATGGGAAAGCAACAGCCAGTGCCTAGCTGGGAGATTGAGCCAGAAGTCAGTTTGCCGGAGTTACCTGCTGGGGTTAGTTTAAGGGTGCAAAGCTTGGAGGCTGGCAACCTATCAATGCCTGAACAGGGGCAAACATTGCAGCCTTGGTTTGCCGATCAAGCAGTCCCACAAATATTATGGTTTGGTACAGGGCAAGCAACGCCTGTCACCATTGAGGTGCTGCACAATTCGCGTCTGGTGGGCGAGGTCATTACCATTATGCCTGATGGTAGTATGACGATCGGACAAGGGATGTAGCTGATGATAGATAAGGATGACATTATATCTGCTGACATAAACAAAAAGCCAATGCTATCAAAGCATGAAAGCGGCTTTACTCTGATTGAGGTAATGGTGGCGTTAGCGATTTTAGCAGTTGTTGCTGTGGCTGCTAGCCGTGCCAGTAGTGCTTATCTCAGCTCAGTGGATGTCTTACGCACACGTACATTGGCACATTTTGTCGCACAGAATACGGCCGCTGATTTGCGTATCCAAGAGACATGGCTGACGGCCAATCGCACACAAACAATCAATGCTCAAGGGCGTGATTGGCAAGTCGTGATGACGGTCAGTGATGCCATTACGCCTGCTTTAAAAGAGGTGAATATTGCTGTCGCACCCATTATAGATGGACAGACGCGTACCGCCGTGACTGATATCAACGTAATATTGAGCAATGCGGAGCAAGACATTGGTAGTTTGGACTTAAGCAGTTTGGGCGCTGATATTGCAGGGCAGTCTGGAGGCAATCCGTGAAGTCGCAGCGTGGATTTACGCTACTTGAATTGATGGTTGCCATGGCAATATTTGCGATGCTGGCGGTGGCTGGCTGGCAGGTGTTTGATAGCGTCAACCGCGCCCGAGAACGTGCACAATTTCATGCTGATAATTTAGCTGTTTTGCAATATGCTTATTTGCAGCTACAGCAAGATATGGGGCAAATTATCCCTTATCAAATACCAAATACTCAAAATATCAGTGTGACAAATAACAGTACAAATGCCAGTGATAGCACAAACAATAGCGCCCAAGCCAATGAAACAGTGCCTGAGCCTTTTATGAGCTTGGATGGTGAGCATGTCAGCTTTGTTCGTTTTGCCGACCCCGATCCACGTTATCAAAGTAACATGAGTGTCCAGCATATTGAATACATTTTTGCAGATGAGCGTTTAATTCGCCGCCAATATACCAGCATCGATGGTGGGCGCGATAGCATCAGCCTAGACAGTGTATTGCTAAAAGGCGTCACCGCAGGGCGTTGGCAAGCATATTTACCTGAACTGAGCACCAAATTCCCTGATGCAGACAGTAGTAATAACGGCAATAGCAATACAAAGACAACCTCTGGGCAAATGGCCAATGCCATAAGCGCCAAGCCAGCAGTGGCTTTATTGCCCAAAGGCATTGCTGTCAATTTTACTTATCAGGATATGCCCATCACTTGGCAGTGGGCGCTTGCTCCCCAACCAATACCAATTAACAATACCAATAAAAGCAATAACAATGCTGCTAATAATGGCAATGGTAGCAATAACGATAGTAGTGATAAGACTAATAATGACGACCCGAATAGCAATGTAAATAACAATGTAAATAACAATGCAGGAAGTAATATTTAAAATGTACCACTGGGTCAATAATAAAGGCGGCTTAAGTCAATGACAGCAAACTCTCAGCGCGGAGTAGCGCTGCTCACTATCTTACTATTGGTGGTCAGTATTACCGTGGTGGCGGGGGCGATGCTTGCCAGTCAAAAGATTGCTATTAGGCGTAGCGGCTTATTGTTTGATCAAAATCAGCTGTCACAAGATATCAATGCTGGTCAGCAATTGGCCATCACGATGATTCGTGCTGACGATAAGCTGAATGACACAGATAGTGAGCAAGACATTTGGGCGCAGCCACTACCGCCTTATCTTTTAGCCAATCATAGCATCAGTATTGAAGTGCGCGATGAAGCCAGTCGTTTTAATATTAATAATTTATATCAGAATGGCGCGGTTGATAGCGCCGCTGTAGCCATATTTCAAAGACTGTTGACACAATTAAATTTGGAACCTGATATTGCCATTGCTGTTCTTGATTATCAAGATACGGATAGCGACGTTTATCAAGATGGTGGTGATGAGAATGTGGTTTATTCTCAGCAATCAAGTGGCTCAGCGAGTAAGACTTTGCCCAATCAAGCATTGGTCAGTGTCGATCAGTTGCAAGAGATTCGAGGGGTAAATGCTGAAGTACTAGCGGCACTACGTCCTTATATTACGGCGGTTCCTTATTATGTGCCTATTAATGTCAATACGGCCAGTCCAGTTTTGCTGGCTGCACTGATAGATGGCGCAACCAGCCAACATATGCAGGGATTGGTCGATATGCGGGCAAAGCAGGCGTTAGCCTCTATCGATGATGTATGGAAATTGCCGATGTTGAGCGTTTTAAATGATGATCAGCGAAAGGCGTTAAAACCAATGCTTGCAGTCGATAGCCAAGCCTTTATGGCGCTTATTACCGCAACGGATAGTGCAAGCCTTGGTCAACAAAGACAAAGATTTGCAACCGTATTGATTAGTAAAATTGCGACTGACGCTAGCGCGGCAGTAGGGAATAATGCGAATAACAGCACGTCTAACAATAATAATGGCAATAATGAGAATGGCAATAATAAACAAGCCAAAGAAATTAAAGTGGTGACACAGCGTTTATGGGCATTTAGACCCAGTTTCTAACGTTGAGCCACCTAAAAAGAGTCTTGCTCAGTGCCGAGGTAGAATATCTGACGTCACCTAATCTCCTAAGTGCGTCTCTTCCGTAGATTTCCAGTTATAAGCCCCATAAAACAGCATCTGTGCTTGGCGAGTGCAATTATGGAGCATCAGCTGTTTATTTTCTTCAATCTCATTCAGATCGATTTCATCATCATGGTCTTCAGTATAAGTCAGCTCCAACCAATCGATAATCCAAGAAAAGAACATATTTACCCCAGCTTCAGCCAGTAGGCGACGGTCATAGGCATTGATATGAGTAAAAGCAGGCTGTAGCGCTAAATCATCAGCCAAGCTTTGAGCATGTTTTTTGACAAGTTCATTAATGGCTTTGCGTACAGCTTCTGAGCCACCGTAGCGCTCACTGACTAAAAATTGCCAGTAATAAGGCTGATCACTGACCATATACAAGAACAGCTGAATGCTCTTAGCAATTTGGCGATCAAAGCTACGTTTGCGACCAATCTGTAAGCTATCGCTTAGGATCGCCAGCGTACCGCCTAGCTCTTCTACCACCAATGCTCGACCAAGCGATTCCATGTCATCAAAATGCCGATAAAATGCGGTCGGCACCACGCCAACCTCACGCGTTACTTGCCGGAGGCTGATTGAGCTAAAAGACTGCCCTGTCATACATAAATCAAGCACGGCATTAAAAAAGGCGTGCCGAGTTTGAAGTTTCTTTTGTTCGCGACTGCTCATAATATTTCAAAATTGTCCAATAAGGGTTTATCATACTCATTTCAGCGTAAAAATACGACTGAAATACGCAACTTGTATTAATTTACTAGACCGGCACGGGTCTTTTAAACCATTGTACCCCAATGGCCTTGTAACTCTTGTGCCAATCGATACGCCTCATGATCATTCATCCCAGTGATAAAGTCCAATATATTTAAGATATTGTGATAGACATTATCTGATAATACCCGCCGATGCTCATCGAGATGTGGCTGTAACAACATTAGTAGGCGCTGCTGCTCAAAGGACATGGATTGAGGATCAGATGTTGCTCTACTACCTGTCCAAGCCAATGGCATAAAAGCATCTAATAAACGATGCAAGCATTGATTGGCCATTAGCTCCATACGTACTTTGCTTGGGTGATTGAATATTTTCTCACGTGCCAACTGTTTGGCCTGCAAGATGCCACTTTGCACACTGATACCACAGTGGTCAAATAAACTGCCTTGCAGTGTACCAGCCAGCAATGCATCACTGTTGGCGACAAAAGCATCGGTCACGGTATTGACCAAGCGCATCATCGCACGGGCTCGCAATGACGCTAAGCTCTGCCTGACAGACATGTGTATGGGCAGATTGATACTGCTAGGGCGCTCACCAATCAGCTCATAAAATATGGCGGCAACCTCACTATAGGTCAGCATATTGAGATTGATACCATCTTCTAAATCTATCAAGGCATAGCAAATATCGTCTGCCGCTTCTAGTAAATAAGCCAGCGGATGACGCGCAAAACCGTCGTGCTGTGTTGAACGTGGTAAATGCAAACAGGCTGCCAACTCTTCTAATTGTGCTGACTCACTATAAAAGCAGCCAAATTTTTGTACATTTTGATGGTGGTGTTTATCATTGACATCGTTGCTGTGAGAGGCAAGCCACGGATACTTCATAAAAGCGCCTAGCGTTGCACAAGTGAGACGCATACCACCTTTATCAGGATGGTGCTCATTACGCGCCAACAGTCGAAACCCTTGTGCATTACCTTCGTAGGCCAGCAAGTCCAAGCGCTCGTTGCTACTTAAATTTTGTAATATCGCTTGAGGGTCAGGTTGCCTAAACCAATCTCGAATGGCATACTCTCCCGCATGACCAAAAGGCGGGTTGCCAATATCGTGAGCGAGGCACGCTGCTTGTACAATGACACCGACATCGGCTGGCGATACGCCTGCTGGTAGACCGCTGGCCAATTTATCATGGAGCTTTTCTGCTGCCATCATTGCTAAAGAGCGTCCAATAGAGGAGACCTCAAGCGAATGAGTCAGACGCGTATGGATACCGAGCTGATTGGTTAATGGATGGACTTGGGTTTTTTGATTCAACTGCCGAAAGGAGTGCGAAAATACCAGTCTGTCGTAGTCTTTGTGAAACTGAGAGCGAGTACTTGTATTGGCGTTAAACTTTTTGGCAGCACCAAGACGTTGTGAGTTGAGGAGATGAGACCATTGTGTGGTAGGGGACGGCAAAGAGGTTGGTGTACTTAGCATATTGAAACATCCGAAACCAAGGGAGCCTCTAGCATAGCAAAATAGCGCCCTTGGTACAGATATATAGTCAGAGAACGACATTAAGATTTCTGGCAGTTAAAAAGCACTTCTTCCTTTTCGATAGCCACATTGCTGTCCAATGTTTTATTGAGCAATGTTGCTTTGTCACCATTTACTTGCCATATGATGCCATGGGTATCATCTAGGCCGATATCACTGGTATAGATGGTTTTTTCAGTACTGGCGTCGCTATCAGAGGTAGCGGTCAAATCGTATTCGATACCATCGATGAGTAGGTACACTGTCTGCAATGGAGCATCATCATGGTAAGACACGCCTATAGTAGCAGTAGGCTCACAAGAGAATGGTGTGCTGTTGCTGGCATGTTCTGCATGATCGTGTCCTGCATGCGCGCTTTCCTCGTGGCTATGACTTTCATGATTGTGTCCTTCATGACCTTGTTCCATAGCATCGTGCCCTTCGTGCTCTTCATGAGCATGTTCAGCGTGATCGTCTACGGGTGTTACTTCTTCGGATACTACCGTATCACTTTCTGCATTAGGCTGACAGCCCAATAAAGAGCCTGTCATGATACTTCCTACAAGCGCAACACTGGCAAATCTAGAAAAAGAGAAATAGTCAGTCACAGTATAAGTCCTCAAATAGTAAAATAAAGATATGTTATAATATAACAATGTTAAGATAAAATAAAGCCGATGATGGAGAATTTCCAACATCGGCTTATTAACTATCAGTCAGGATGTACCGCTTAACGTTACACGTTAAATCTAAAGTGCATGATATCGCCATCTTGTACGATATAGGTTTTGCCTTCTAAGCGTGATTTGCCAGCGGCAGCTGCGCCTTTTTCACCGCCATACTCGATAAAGTCATCATACGCAATGACTTCGGCACGAATGAAACCGCGCTCAAAATCGGTATGAATCACGCCAGCTGCTTGCGGAGCCGTTGCGCCAACTGCAACCGTCCAAGCGCGCACTTCTTTAACACCAGCAGTAAAGTAAGTCTGCATATCTAGCAAATCATAACCACCGCGAATGACTTGATCAAGACCGGCCTCGAGCATATCCATCTCAGCTAAGAAGTCTTTTTTGTCGTCTTCATCAAGCTGAGCGATTTCAGATTCGATTTGGTTGCATAGAGCGATAACGATAGAATCTTCGCCAGTCGCATAGTTGCGTACCGCATCAAGGTAAGGGTTGTTTTCAAAGCCATCTTCACTGACGTTAGCGATATACATGGTTGGTTTTAGGGTGATTAAACCATAACTTCTGATGAGTTTTTTCTCATCAGCATCTAGGTTCGCTGCGCGTGCCGCTTTACCTTCGGCTAATAAAGGCTCAACTTTTTTAAAGATATCAAGCAATGCTTGCGCGTCTTTGTCGCCACCTTTAGCCTTCTTGGTTTGGTTGTGAATGGCACGCTCAACGGCCTCTAAATCTGCCAATGCCAATTCAGTATTAATGGTTTCGATATCATCAATAGGGCTGACGCGACCATCAACGTGGACGACGTTGTCATCATCAAAACAGCGTACGACGTGCGCAATCGCATCAGTCTCACGAATGTTGGCTAGGAACTGGTTGCCCATACCTTCGCCTTTTGAAGCACCAGCGACTAGACCTGCGATATCCACAAACTCCATCGTCGTTGGCAATACGCGCTCAGGCTTAACGATATCAGCCAGTTTTTTAAGGCGTGGGTCAGGTACTGGTACGATACCTGTGTTGGGATCTTTGGTACAAAACGGGAAGTTTTCAGCGGCGATTCCCGCTTTGGTCAACGCATTAAACAAGGTAGATTTACCCACGTTTGGTAGGCCGACGATGCCGCAATTAAAACCCATAACATTCTCTCAATATATTAATAAAATCAGTTGGTATAAAGATTGGTTAAATGATAAATCAAAATTGGGCACATTGTAGCAAATTTACCTGAATAGGGGTGAGGTTGTTGTGTTGTATACTGAGATTTTGCGTTTGGTCATGAATGGTAATTTTGCTGTTTTATCGATTATGGTAAGCTGTGTTATAAAATGATAGTTTGGCTTGTAGGCGTATGACAGGTAAGCGCCTACGACTCGTTACACTGTACGAGTAATCTTCATTATGAACACCAAGCGCTCTCAGTCAAATCTTCAAACCACTATGTATAAATGCGCCGTATTGATAAAGGCCGCTAAAATAAAATGAAAGGCAAATTCCTATAATGACACCCACGATCTTTGACACGCGCCACTACAATTATCCGCAAAACTTCATCGAGATTAAGCCTAAGCTGGCACGACTTGAGCAGGCAATTAAAAAGCTAGAGGCAAATTTAATCGATGCTAATAATGCTGTAAATATTGAGCTGTTAACTGAAAGGCTGAATGGTGAATTAGGGTTAAAAATAGACTATGCCCGTGAGTTAAATCCTGACCAATTATTAGCAGCCACAACTATCGAAGGCAAGGTGCTAGTCATTGCTGGTGCAGGCTCCGGCAAGACCAAAACGCTCACGTACCGTACCAGTTATTTATTAGAGAACGGGGTCACGCCCAAAAGCATCTTGCTACTGACTTTTACGCGTAAAGCAGCGAATGAAATCAAAGGTCGCGCCAAAACCTTACTTGCGAATACCTTATTTGATAAACAGTCTGATGAAGACTTGGTAAAGGATAAGCTGCCAACTGATAAACGGCTCAACGATATCACCAGTGGTACTTTTCACTCATTCTGCAATATGCTGCTGCGTCAATATTCAGGTTTATTGGGCATTAACCCGCGATTTACGATTTTAGACACGGGCGATAGCGAAGATGCCATCGACTTAATTCACAAAGAAAAAAAGTATCCCGCGCAAAATAAGAGCCAAGCATTCCCGCGCAAAAAGACACTGCAAAATATCATTTCTAGCTCTCGGAATAGACGTATTCATATCCGTGATTTAATCGAAAGCAGTTATCCTGATATCGCCGTACATATTCCTATTATTGAGCAATTGGCAGTCGATTTTCATGAGTATAAGCGGGCCAATCATCTCTACGACTTTGATGATATTATTAGTCAGGTCGTGCGCCACTTAAAAACCAATGATACCTTTCGCCAAGTGCTACAAAACCAATATCGCTACATCATGGTTGACGAGTACCAAGACACCAATATCCCGCAAAAGCAGCTGATAGATTTGATTGGTGCATCTGAGTCGGTATCGCTGATGGTGGTAGGTGATGACAATCAAAGTATTTATGCTTTTCGCGGTGCCAATTACGAAAACATTCTGTTGTTTGGTGAGACCTATCCCGATGCCAAGCTGATTAAGCTCGAACAAAACTATCGCAGTACGCCTGCTGTTTTGGATTATATCAATGCTTTGTCCGCGCAAATTACGCTAGGCTATCAAAAACAATTGTACTCTGGCGCATCGATAAGTGGGCATAAGCCAGTGTTTAGCCGCCTAAGCAATGAGACGAAAGAAGCGAAATATATCGCCGATAAAATCATCGAGCTAAAATCGGATCATGATTACAATGATTTTGCGGTACTGTGCCGCACATCTTTTCAGTCTAACTATGTCCAGCTAGAGTTTATGGAGCGTCATATTCCATTCATTGTGGTGGGCGGTATCAAATTCATTGAAAGGCGACATATCAAAGATGTTTTGGCTTTTGTCAAAGTCCTCTATAACCCGAATGATACGATTGCTTGGCACCGTATTTTGACCTTGTTCCAAGGCGTGGGGACAGTTACCGCGACGCGTTTGACCCAAGCGATTAATGCGGATAATAATTCCTTTGAGCCACTACTAACAGCGAAGTTTGCTAAAAAAAGTACACAGCTTGAGCCTTTATATAACACGCTGACTAAGGCAAATCAGGCGGAATCCGTCGATACAGTCATTGAGCATATTTTAGAGTTCTATATTCCTGTCTTAAAAACGATTGAAGAAAATTGGCGAGAGCGCAATGAGGACTTTCGTGTACTCAAAAATTTGGCAATAGAACACAGTAGCCTTGATAACTTCTTAGAAAATTTGGCACTCGATCCGCCCAGTGATTCGGTCGCAGCCATGGATAAACCAGAGGATAATGACACAGATAAAGTGACGATTTCGACCATTCATAGTGCCAAAGGGCTAGAGTGGCCAGTGGTATTTGTTAACTCATTGGTCGATGGTATCACGCCGCACTATCGCTCTTTGGATGACTTTGAAGAGCTAGAAGAAGAACGAAAATTATTCTATGTTGCTTGTAGTCGCGCCAAGAGCAGACTGTATCTAACGGCACCTGATTACTTTGCCAGTTATTCAGGGTATTTTGACAAGCCATCGCGGTTTATCGCGGAGCTAGCAGCAGATAAGGTAACGGTCGAAACCAATAAACGGCCTATAGATGAGAGTGATGATCCAGTGTGGTGGTAGTGCTTTATCGAATTCGCAGTAATAATATTTCGAGGTATTAGGTTTTGTATAAGCAAATAGCTAAAGCTTTATTAGTCCCAATTATTTCTTCAATAAGTAGTTTGCCTGCTTTAGCTGCTGAGGATTGTATGCCGCCGAAGAGTCACTATAGAAATATTCAATGTACTGATAATAAGCATCTATTTGTTGCTTATGATGACGATTATCGTCCACAAGCGTTACTCAATATAAAAGGTAAAGTAACAGCTAGTCTCAAAGATTTTGATAAAGTTGAGGCGTGGTTGTACAGCGATGGATTTTTTCCTGTTTTAAAAAACGATCAAGTCGGCTATATCAACGAACAAGGTAAACTGGTCGTACCTACTATTTACGACAACTTAATAGATCCTAATGATAAATATAATGAGGTTTGGGCAAACCCTGTTTATCAAGGTAAAATTGTCGTTGTAAAAGATGGTGCATATGGTGTCATCGATACTAACAATAAAGTTATTCTCAGTTTTGAAAATAACTACGCCATGATGGATTCTTTTAGCAATGATAGGGCTCCTGTTTATGACTTTAATACGGAGTTATGGGGTCTTATAGACACTAACGGTAAAGAAGTTGTTGCCCCGCAATACGACGGTCTGGATGGTCATTTGGGTGGGCACTATGGTTTTAATGAAGGTCTGCTCGGTGTAATTAAAGATGATAAATGGGGATTTGTTACCAAGACGGGAGCTGTTGCTGTCCCTTTCATTTATGATGAAATAAGACCTTTTAGTGAGCAGCTCGCTGGCGTGCGTAAAGGTAATCGTTGGGGCTTCATAGATGGTGCCAATAGAACTGTCATTCCTTTCAAGTTCTCGGACGATAAAGTACAGAGGATGAGCGTTACTTCTTTTGGTGCAACGTATTTCAATTTTAATAATGGTACAGCGCAGATAGAAGAGAAAAGTGATGGTACGTCTGTCTGTATTAATAAGCTAGGTAAAATAGTGGCTTGTAGTGAATGGTGATTCTTTAAGTTTAAGTATAGTTAAGAACAGAAAAATCCGTGCTTTGATAAAAGACGGATTTTTCTTAAGATAATTATGATAGTCGCTATGAACTGAGTATCTAGCAGGCTATAAATGTTTAGGTCTCGGCTTCAATATCGATCTGTGGTGCATCAACAGTCGTGACGATTCTAGATTCAACATACGAGCTGCTATATGCCGTGTCGGTAGTGATTGGATAAATCTCTAAACGTTCTAATTCTGCTAATAAATCTTGGACGACTTCACTTTTACGAGTGACAAAAGTGGATGCAAAGCAGCGCCAGAATTTCCAGCCAGCACGCTCCAAAATACGCTGACGTTGCATATCGCTGTCCCATTTGTCAGGCCCATGATATCTATCGCCATCACATTCAATGGCTAGGCTGTTGTCGTTTTCACCTTCGACAACCATATCGATTCGGTATGCACCTGCTTTAACCTGTGGAACCACTCGATAGCCTCTCTCCACCAGAAGATCAAAGACTTCCGTTTCAAAGGGTGACTCACATTTATCACGCAAGTCAGCTACTTGCTCTTCATTTTGCATAAATGGCGCTTGAAAATGTTTGATGAGTTCAGCGCGATAATGGTCAGCTTGGCTAAGCTCATCCAACTCAATACTGCGCACCAAATACATTCTATCGCGAGCTCTTGAGGCAGCGACATTCATACGCTGGGCGAAGGTATCTCTCGTTTGTGCATGGGCAGCTCCGGGTGCCACTACCAATGACAAAAACATGATATCGCGCTCTTTACCTTGAAAGGTTCTGGCATCACCGCAAGCAATATCAAAAGCCGTCATTACCGCTTCATCTAGTTCTTTGTTGAGTATTTCCATAATATTATGTGCTTGCTTATTGCCTAGCAATGAGACAGCACCGATGGTTTTACCTTTGTAAGCTGGGTCAGAGACGAGGGTTTTGATTTCATCGACAATAAATCTGACTTCTGAAGGATTAATATCAGAGCCTTTGAGACGATAGCCGTCAGTGACATAAACATCAATCAATGGTGGGTCTAAGCGCTCTGAGGGCTTGGCTTTACGCAAAGGTATCAGCTCATGATTGTAAAACTCACGTTTTGAGAACTCAATAATAGGTGCCACACTACGAAAATGTTCTTTTAGCATCACACTGCTATCTGCAAAAACGACTTTGAATAAATCGTAGATTGAACGATCAGGTGACATTTGTGAGCGATAAACAGGGACTTGATTGCTCAAATACTGTGCCATCAGGTTACGAATTTTTTCGATATCGAGACCGACGCCTTCTGGCGACACTTGCTTATCGTCACCAACGATTAGCACTTTTTTGGCTCTCATAATGGCTGGCAATGCCGTTAAGTCAGATTGAGAGGCCTCATCGATGATAACCAAGTCAAAACTGCCAAATTCTGCTGGCAAGGATTCAGAAATGCGATAATGCGGCATAATCCAACACGGGATAGCAGCACTTGCTCCTGCAGAGGCTTCGCGCGCTTCACTGCGATAATAGTGCGCTCCTTTACCGGTTCCTTTACCGATACGCATAATAGCAGAGCGGTATTTTTCTAAAGAGGCTCTCACGTTTGGTGTCGCATTTTCTGCAACTTTTAGCCATGCTCTTTTGGTAATTGCTTCTTGATAGAGTCTAGTTAAGTTTACTTCTAAATTGCCACGAGTTTTGGCCAGTTGAACCAACTCTTTGCGACCATCGATTCTGTCTATAAAGCTGGTCAATCTAGCAATTCGCCAAATCTGCTGCCAGTTATCAGGCAGTAAGTCGTCAGGTTGCAAGTTATCCGACATATATGTGTCTTGAGGGTTATGACAAGGTTCATAACGCAATTTCTTTGCCCAAAGTGGCGCACCACTGTCTTCTATAAGCTGAGTAACAGCAGTGACTGTCTGTAAGTCTATTGCAAGGTTATTCACGCGTTGCAGCTCATTCAGCAGCTCTTGATAGTCTGTTTGTAATTCATCGTCAGATAAACTCGGATCACCAATATTTTGAGTGACAAAAGCCGTCATTTTTTCACTAATATTGCCTTTACAGTCAGCGAGTTTATTAAGTAAGGTCTCTTTTAACGTGAGACTTTCAGCCAGACTATGTCTTTTTAAATGTTGTGTAAGAACAATTTCAATCTCAGCCAAAATACCTGTGTCATAAGATGCTGCAGAAATAACACTCCAATCTGTGAATATAGTGCTTAAGGCCTGTTTGATACTGTGTTGTAAGTTGTTACTATCAATGATTTCATCGTATAGATGAACGGCTGAATGTAACGCAGACAGATTATTAGGTAATACCTCAAATATTGGTAAGGAAAGCTCATTTGATAGGGCGTTCCATCGAAGGATAAGTGCTTGAGATTTTTTTCTAAACGCTATAAAGCTAGATATATACTGCCAGTCTGCCGTACTTGATGGTGCTGACGAGACTATCGTAATAGACTCAAGGCTTTTCTTTTCAGCAGATTTGCCAAAAATCCCAGCGAGACCAAATGGCTTTTTGCCTTCAGATAAATTTTTCACCGCGTCAACGAGCTCTGGATTTTTATCAAAAGCATCAGCCATTGTAATAGGTTTGGTTAAATAAATGGTTCTCTCATCAAAAAGCACTTTGATTTCATCGTTCAGTATAGTGAGATGAGCGATGATGTCTTGCTTAGTCTCGTTAGCTAGATGCTGCTGAATATCCGTCGTCCAGCCCTGCCCAGCCGCGACAATTTTTTGTAGCAGGTCAGTCAAACGAGATGTACTAGCAGTGATTTCCTGAGCAATATTTATCGTACTAGCACTATCATTGATTAAGCTTGGTAGCGCTCCTTGCTGTTCAGCTGCTTGCGACTCATTGAGATAGCTCAAATCCTTATGAAGTTGCTTGATAGCGTTGGTAGGCGGCATGTCTGCAATGTCAGGAATTTTTTTATTAAGATAACCCAAATCATTGCGGAGATTTACTCTTGCATCTTTTAGCGCTGTGATATCAGCATGAGTAAATCGAGGTTTAAAGGTCTCTTCGATACCCAACTTATCGGGAAAGCTTTCGGTAAGCTGTCTGTTTTGAGCAACCTCAGTCGCAGCATCTATGGGCTTGATCGTTTCATTGTCGATAGTGATGTCATCAAGGTTTAACCGTGCCCAAGCCGTGATTTTATGATCAGTGCTTGCGAGCTGTGCATGAATGGTGTCAATTTGATTGTCAAACATGACAATGTCTTTTTTGTAGGCCTCGCGATTGATACTAGATACTTCGCTCGATATTTTTTTGATGGTATGTTCAAACTGCTTTAACCCTTCGTTTTCACTGGTCAGTAGGCTAACGGCGAGCGGGCGAATAGATTCAGGCAGTTGTCCTTGTAGTACCTTTAGCGCGGGGTCTTTCATCGACGTGACTAATACTCGCTTACCCAGCGCTAAGTAATGACAAATGACATTGGCAATGGTGTGGGTCTTACCTGTGCCGGGCGGGCCTTGAACGACCACCCCATCGTGAACATCTAGCTGCTGTATGATTTGTACTTGTTCATCGTTGAACGCTTTGGGGAAATATAGCTCGGCTGGCGTGCCGATATAGCTATCACTGCCACTCACCATAGACAAACCACGATAAGCAGGCAGTATATATTCTTTGTTTTCTGTAGCAGGCTCTGTCAGCATTGCCTTAAGGGCGCTCGGTAAATCAATGTCAGTGACGGATTCTAGCTGAATGGATAAGTTATTTAAGTCTTGCAAAAAGATATTGTTACTTCTAGGACGCGCCATAATGACCCATGTGTCAGTAACAATCAGGTTGTTTTGCGCTTTAGGGATTTTTCGATCATCTGCACTAGTATGATCTGGTTGATAAACGCCAGAGGAATCAAGCAAAGTAACGGCTGACTTTAAGATAGGCTCATAGCTACTTGGCAAAAAAGGACTTAAGGACACATCTTCTGAATCATAAAAATCTTTGCTGTTCTTTAATAACTTAGCCAAACCCTGATTTTCTTCTATAGAAAAAGGCTCCGTTTCAAGCGTGGGAGCAGATAAGGTAGGCTTGATGAGTAATGCCATTGTCTTTTGATCTAATGTGATTTCAACAGATTGCGTCAATAGTGGATACTTTATCTGTTTACTACTTTGCTCATCGTCCGTGCTTTTTTGTATGGCAATACCCACACCCCACACCAACTCTAACTGTGCATCAGCGAGATTGCCCTGAAGCTGTTGGTTAAGCATGAATAGACTGGAATACAAAGCAATGCTTTGGCGAACGAGTTTCTCTTCTGCTAGCCAAGGTTTCCAAACGTCTTTGAGGTATGTATTGAATTCATCTCGTACAGCATCTCTTGCAGGAAAATCTCTTAAATAAATCTCTGCTTGTAATGGCTCCTCTACCTCTAATGATTCATTTGTATAATTATTTTCAACTTCAAACGGAGTGAATACGTCTGTAGCGCCCGAGGACAACAGACCATCATCTATGAATGATTGCACAGATGTCTTTTCTTTTAGTGACGGTGGTTCGTTAAATTTGGCTGGAAATACTAACCAATGTGCTAACAGTGAGCTACTAGGTTTAGGTGCTGAGTTTTCACGCAATCGCTCTAAACGAAGCCAAACGTCCTCTGAGGTATCGTCGGCGATGTTAAGGTTGATACCCGGCAAGCCTAATAATTGCTCCTCAGTACAAGTGAAATCACTGTGTTTAGCAAAATCTTGAGTAGGCGCTTTTTTCATCAAAGCACACTGCTTGATGAACTCAATTTGAGAGGCCAGTCTTTGTGCGTAAATACTCATTTGTTAAACCTTCTAAATCATCAAAATATTAGCCCTGACCTCACTGGCACATCATAAATACTGTTTATCAAATTTTATAATTAAAATGCTTAGGCGGCTGATCATTTCTAAATTAAAAAAAGACCAAACTATAGCACAGAAATTGATAGCACTAAGTCGCATCTAGTATTTTTAAAAATGATGGCTAATCATTACTATTTTATCAACCAAACTCTCATTATTCCTATCAAAAATACCTTTTCAAAAACCCCATAACCAAAAGTATTTAATAGCAAAAATATTTATGAGATTGGGGTTTAATATTCAGCTCAATGCGTTACTATTACCACCTTATTCCGTTAGACCCTCATATTTGATACTTTGTATTAACACCATAAGAAAAGGATAGGTTATGCGCTATGAAGTGATCGTTATCGGTGCAGGTATGGTTGGCACGTCAGTCGCGTGGCATTTACAAAAAAATAATTCAAAAGTGCTGATGTTAGACAAGAAGTTGCCAGGGTCAGAGACCTCGTATGGCAATGCAGGATTGATTCAGCGCGAAGCCATTCATACCCATCCTTTTCCTCGTCAACTGACTGAGATGATCCGAGTATTGCCGAACCAAGGCACTGATATTCGCTATCGTATCCCAGCAATTTTGCGTTATCACCAAGCGCTGCTACAGTACTGGAAATACTCTACGCCCGCTTCGGTCAAAAAAATAGAATCAGAATGGCAGACGTTGATCGCGCATTGTACCAGTGAACATCAAACGATGATTTCAGCCTCTGGTGCTGACGAGCTAATTACTCGTGATGGCTGGTTGCAATTGCATCGTTCTGAAGACACCTTCAAAGAAGCACAAGCATCAGCCATTGATGCGCGCAATCAAGGCGTGGAGCATAATGTACTAAACCTTGAAGCGCTAAAAGCCATGGAGCCTAGCGCTAATTTTGAAGGTTTCGTTGGTGCGATTCATTGGAAAAACTCTTGGCAAGTGTCAAACCCAAGCTCCCTCGTAAAAGCCTATGCGAAAAATTTCCAAGAGATGGGCGGTACAATTAAAGAGAGCGATGTAAAAGAAATCGTACAAGATGGTGAAGGTTGGAAAATCATCACTGATAATGACACTTATTATAGTGATAAGTTGGTCATTGCAGCGGGTCCATGGTCGAATGACTTGATCAGACCACTGGGTTACAATCTGCCATTGTTCCCAATGCGTGGTTATCATCAGCATTTCAAAGTAACAGAAAAAAATACCATCAATCACAGCATGTTCGATATGGACAAAGGCTTTGTGATGGGTCCAATGCAGCAAGGCATCCGTATCACGACTGGTGCTGAGATGACTACGATGGATGCACCAAAGAACTTTGGTCAATTAAAAACGGTTCTGAAGCTGGCAAGAAAAATCTTACCATTAGAAGATGCGGTTGAGAGTGAAGCATGGGCAGGATCACGTCCTTGTATGCCTGATATGAAGCCAGTTATTGGTCCTGCAGACAAGCATGAAAAACTATGGTTTGCCTTTGGTCACAGTCATCAAGGCTTTACTTTAGGGCCTATGACAGGACGTCTCGTTGAAGAGATGATTCATGACAAGCCATTATTAGTAGATGTTGCGCCATTCAGTGCCCAGCGTTTTTCTAATTAACAGCGCATTTGACAGATTTAGCACAGACTTAAATTAATAAATTGAAGGTATATAACATGATAAAGAAGCTGCATAGCAATCAACGTATGAGCAAAACTGTAATCCATAATCAGACTATTTATTTATGTGGTCAGGTAGGTAATGCAGAAGACGAAATCAAAGCGCAAACATTGACTTGTTTGGAAAAAATCCAAACGTTGTTAGAAGAAGTGGGTAGCGATAAATCAAAACTACTATCAGTAACGGTTTGGATAAAAGACATGGCTGACTTTGCTGCTATGAATGAAGTCTATGACCAGTGGTTTGAAGGTATTCAGCCGCCAGCTCGTGCTTGTGGCGAGTCTGCATTGGCACGTCCTGAGCTGTTGGTTGAGATGATAGCTATCGCCGCTGAGTAAGTAACAGATTGATGGTAGTAGTTGTTTAAAAAAGGCCATGATATCGCTATCATGGCCTTTTTTTGTTTTCCTGTTTTCTCATAGATTGGTTGTGAGTATATTTTTATAAGCTATCAAAGTAGATTAAGCTATATTTATTCAACTTATGTTTATAATATTATGTGTTTCTCACGTTACCTGTTATTATACGCCAGCAACAGTTCTGAGATAATAAACAGCCTCTCAAAACCATCATTTTTTAGCATTGATGGCTAAGCAAACTGCTGGTAGTTATATTTTCAATGTCTTTTTAAATTAATAATAGTTTGTTTCTTATTGAACATTTTGAGGAAATTCACGTGGAATTCATAGGTGTTATTTTACTTGTCATCGCAAGTATCATGTGCATTATTTATAGCATTAAGTTAATTATTATAGCCTTCCAAGAGTCGGTACTCTGTGGGCTGTTATATCTATTTCTTCCATTTGCCAATTTATACTTTATTATCACTCGCTGGGCAGAGTGCAGTTCACCATTTTTGAGATCACTCATAGCCGTTGCATTTATGATTGTGGGCGCTTTGATGGCTTCATAATAATAGCAACGTCATCTTTCTTTAGTCAGAGTATTTTCGTCAAACAGTTAGCATCCTTTCCATACGGCTTGACGCTTTTCAATAAAGGCGTCAATACCTTCACTCACATCGTCTGCCATCATATTACAAGTCATCACTTCACTGGCATAGTCATAAGCATCTTCGACGCTCATATTCAATTGCTTATAAAACATGTCTTTGCCAGTTTTTACTGCTACTGGAGATTTGGTAGTAATCGCCGTTATCAACGATTGCAAGACTTGTTCTAATTGTTCCGCTGGGGCTACTCGATTGATTAAGCCATATTGTAAAGCAGTATGTGCATCGATAAACTCACCAGTAATTAGCATCTCAAACGCTTGCTTACGAGGTAGATTGCGACTGACTGCAACGGCAGGCGTAGAGCAAAAAAGCCCAACGTTTATCCCTGAAGTGGCAAATTTGGCTTCATCAGCGGCAACGGCTAAATCACAGGCGGCAACCAGTTGGCACCCTGCTGCTGTCGCGATGCCTTGCACTTTTGCAATCACGACTTGCGGCATACGATTAATAGTGAGCATCATGTGACTGCATTGTTGGAATAGGGCGCGCTGAAAGGCTTCATCTGAATGTGCGCGCATCTCTTTTAGATTGTGACCGGCACAAAACGCTTTACCATTTGCTGCAATGATGACTACACGGATATTGTCATCTTGAGCGATACTGTCCAGTTCCGCTTGTAGCGCAGAGAGTAGCTCAACGGATAAGGCATTGAATTGCTTTGGTCGGTTTAAGGTGAGAGTGACCACGCCACTTTTTCTATCGTCTTTTCTAATAACGGGAAAGTCATCCATGTCTAAGGCAACGTCAGAGTTTGTCATTTATCATCCTTGATAATGGGTTGTTTCGTTTGGTAGATGCTATGTATAGCTACCTAAATAGTAGCATGGCTTACCTCTTATATAATAGGTTGCTCATGTAGAAAGCAGACAAATAAAAATAGCGATCTCATATTCTGAGGTCGCTATTGGTTTATCAGTTAGATACAAGTCAAGGCTGTATTAAGCTGTATTTATCTTAAGCTTAGTACGCGCCTTCGCTATAGATAAGCTCGTAGCTGTGGCTATAAATCTCGACGATGTTGCCGAACGGGTCTTCCATATAAATCATGCGATATGGCTTTTCACCAGGGTAGTAGTAGCGTGGTTTTGCCATACGTTTTTTACCGCCTGCTGCAACTATGCGCTCAGCCAGCTCTTCAACATTTGGATCTTGAACGCAGAAGTGAAAGATACCTGTTTTCCAATACTCAAAGTTGTTTTCAGGGTTTTCTTGATTTTTAAATTCAAAAATCTCAACACCGATACGGTCACCAGTAGATAGGTGAGCAATACGGAAACTGCCCCAACCTGAACCGAATACTTCAGTACACATCTCACCAATCGGGCTATTATCTTCAACAATCTCAGTAGGCTCCATGATGGTGTACCAACCCATCACTTCAGTATAAAATTTTACGGCGGCTTCTAGGTCGGGAACTGAAAGGCCGATGTGCGAAAAACTCCTTGGATAAACGTTGTTCATAGCTTTTGCTCCTGTTAGTTGTACTCTTATTTAACGTGAGGCCAGTATACAAACATACGATTATTATGTAAAATTATCAAATATTATATAAATAATTATGTATCGTAATGATAAATATCACATGGTTGCGCACTTTTTGTGCGCTTGCCGAGTTCGGGCACTTCACTCGTACGGCTGAACGCTTACACATGACCCAATCTGGCGTGAGTCAGCATATGCGTAAGCTAGAAGATCAGTTGGACACAGACTTACTGATTCGTCAAGGAAAGCAGTTTTCACTGACCAATGCAGGTGAACAGCTCTATAAAGAAGCAGGGGAGATATTGCAGCGCTTATCAAATCTGGAGCAGCGTATCGGTGAAGATCCGCCTTACGAAGGATTGGTGCGTTTGATGTCACCGGGTAGTGTGGGACTCAAGCTATATCCGCAGCTTTTGACCTTACAACAGCAGCATCCAAAGCTAGTGATTGATTATCGCTTTGCCCCAAATTCTGATATAGAGAAGGCGCTTGCCAATCATGAGATTGACATTGGTTTTATGACGGATGTCTCAGATGATGAAACGGTTAGTTGCAAACCTATGGCGCAAGAAGCGCTAATATTAGTGACACCTGCAACTAAGGTAGAGCCTAGCTGGGAGCATCTCACCGAGCTTGGTTTTATTGATCATCCAGATGGTGCACATCATGCAGGTATGCTACTGACTGCCAATTATGAGCAATTCCAGCATATCAATGATTTTGAGAAAAAAGGCTTTTCTAATCAGATTGGTTTAATCTTAGAGCCAGTGAGTAGGGGTATAGGCTTTACCGTGCTACCTGCACATGCAGTGGCTGCTTATCCAAAGCCTGAGCTGATTAAAAGCCATCATCTGCCTGTTGCCGTTAGCGAGACGCTATATCTTGCGGTAAGACGACGGCATGCACTCTCTAATAGACTGCATACTGTCATTGATGAAGTAACGAAATGGCTATAGATATTTTGAAAATGAATGATAAATGCATAGCTATCAAAGCTATCAAAGCTATCAAAGCTATCAAAGCTATCAAAGCTATCAAAGCTATCAAAGCTATCAAAGGTTAAATAGCTGTGCATTTAATAGAAGCCGCTTATTTAATAGACTATCGTTATTTCAAGTTTTGCCCAAGTTTGATACTCGCAGCGATATTGACAGCTGTGGTTTCAATATTGCCATAAGCCTGACTCAGTACGTTTTCGATGGTATCTACTTTTTGAATACTGGGCATGATGACCTCGAACTGGCTGGTTTGCGCAGGTTTGAGTCCGTCAACACTGCCGCAGATAGCGATAACAGGTGTATGGATAGCCTTGGCGACTTGACTGATACCACCTGCCACTTTACCCATGGCTGTTTGCGCATCGAGCTTACCTTCGCCAGTGATAACGAGATCAGCCTCTGCAATATGCTGCGACAAATGAGCCACCTCAGCAACTGTGTCAAAACCTGATTTTAGCTTAGCTTGAAAGAATGTCATCATCGCGTAGCCAAGACCACCAGCTGCTCCAGCGCCTTCGACATGTTGGTAGTCCTCATAACCGTGATGACCGCACATGGTGGCAAAGTGACTGAGTGCTTTATCTAAAGCTTTTACTTGCTCTGGACAAGCGCCTTTTTGTGGACCAAATACTGCGCTCGCACCCAAAAGACCACATAATGGATTGGTCACATCACAAGCGACTTCAAATACTGTGTCTAATACCTTTGCATGAAGATTTATATTATCAAGCCTATGTAGGCTGGCAAGTGCGCCACCACCATGAGTGAGTAGAGTGTCATTGATATCGTGAAATGTGATGCCTAATGCCATTAGCATGCCAAGACCTGCATCATTGGTTGCGCTACCACCTAGACCAATCACGATACGTTTAGCCCCTTCTTCTAACGCATCAGCAATCAGCTCGCCGACACCGTAACTGCTAGCAATCACAGGATTGCGTTCATCGCTTGTCAGTAGATGTAATCCGCACGCTTGAGCAACTTCGATGACAGCCGTAGCGTCGGGCAATAACAAATACTTTGCCGTTATCGGTCTCATCAGTGGATCATTGACCACTACTTCTTTCCAGCGCCCACCCAATACATAAGACAGTACCGCAGATGTGCCTTCGCCGCCATCAGCCATCGGCAGTAGCTTATAATCAGCCTCTGGAAACACTTGGCTGAAGCCAGATTGAATGGCGCGGCAAACATCCAGTGCGTCTAAGCTTTCTTTAAATGAGTCGGGAGCAATTAAAATTTTCATGAATGTCTCTTTGAATCTCTTTAAATAAATACCAAGGTTAATAGCCAGATAAAGACGATGCTGGTCACGCCTTGAATACCCGTTGCCATAGAATGGGCTTTGTAAGCCTGCGCCACACTCATACGACTAAACTGACTGACAATCCAAAAAAAGCTGTCATTGGCGTGCGAGATAGTCATGGCACCTGCACCAATGGCCATCACACAAAATACGCGACCAAGCTCACTGTCGAGACCAATTTGATCCAATAACGGCGCGATCATCGCAGAGGTGGTGACCAAGGCGACTGTGGTTGAGCCTTGTGCCGTTTTTAGAGCAGCAGAGACAATGAATGGCATAAAAATACCAAGCCCTAACGCAGACAATGTCGTGCCTAAATAGTCACCGATTGGTGTCACTTTTAGCATGGCACCAAATGCACCACCAGCGCCAGTGATTAAGAGAATAGGCGCTGCCACAACCAAACCTTGTGAGATGCTGTCGCTAATTTGCTGCGTTTTTTGTTCAGTATTAATCAATAAGAAAGACAAGAATAAACCAATCAGTAATGCCGTGAGTGGATTGCCGATAAACACTAAAATATCTGTCAACGTGCCACTGCCAAATGGTGCACTTGGGAAGTTAGCAACAGACGATAAGCAAATCAATACGATAGGGACAATAATAGGCAAAAACGCCATTGTTGCGGATGGCATGTTGCTATAGTCGTCGCGTGTCTTCATGTTTTCAGGCAAAGTCGCTGCTGGCGCATCCAGTGCATCGATATTGTCGGGAGCGACATTCAAGAAGCGATTAGACCACCACCAGCCAGCCAGTACAGCAACCGCTGTCACCACCACACCGAACATGATGACCAAACCTAAATTGGACTCTAGTCCTAAGTTACCTGCTGCGGCAATTGGACCTGGGGTTGGCGGTACAAAGGTATGAGTTGCGTATAAGCCTGTCGCTAAGGCAATGCTCATCGCCACACTGGATACGTGTAAACGCTCGGCCAATGTTTCTTTCAATGAGTTTAAAATAATATAACCAGAGTCACAGAATACTGGCACTGAAACCACAGCACCAACGATAGACATGGTCAAAGTAGGGAAGCGTGGTCCCAAAACTTTGATGACCGTTTCTGCCATTACAATGGCGGCACCTGTTTTTTCAAGGATTAGCCCGATGATAGTACCAAAGACAATAACCAGACCGATGTAACCTAAAATACCGCCAAAGCCATCAGAGATGGTTTTAGCAACGGTATTAAGCGGTACTTGGTAAAATAGCGCTACTAAAAAGGCTGATAATATCAATACTAAAAAAGGATGCCACTTTAACTTTGCTGTGGCAAAAATAATAAAAAGAATGGTCAGCACAAGCCAAAATACGATCATTACTGTCTCTACATGTAGGGTTGATAGCGATAATTGTGGATGCTGCTACTGAGCTATTATTTCATTAATAGCAGCATCAATAGGTATATGGATTTTTAAAGGGGCATATTCTATAGTAAATCCAAGCTGCTAGGGAATCTATTCGGCTCATATTTGATTTTATTCATGGTAAAGCTTAGATACTCTGCTAGTATGTGCTTTTTGCTTCACACGTACTATTATCAGGATGCCTACCTTGACCATATTTACCGCGCCTACTATAGCCAATATAGAAAATGATGAATTACGTCTGCAGCTACAGCAGATTATAGACCTAAAAACCAAGCCGCTGGGCGCGCTTGGGCGAATAGAGGCACTCGCTGTGCAGTTGGGCATGATTCAAGGAACGATCACACCGCATATTGAGCAAGCGCAAATACGAGTGTTTGCGGCAGACCATGGTTTGACTAAGCATGGTACTTCAGCGTTTCCTAGTGCTGTCACTGCGCAAATGGTTCATAACTTTTTGCAAGGCGGCGCTGCCATCAACGTACTGGCACGCCAGCATAATATTGAGTTAAAGGTTGTTGACGCTGGGGTGGATGCCGACTTTGCTCTTCATCCGAAATTGCTAGATTATAAAGTTCGCCATGGTAGCCGAGACGCGCTAACAGAGCCTGCAATGACAGCAGCAGAGTGTTTAGCAGCGCTAGAAAACGGCATGAAAGTCGTTAAGAATCTAGTGGGTAATCTGTTGATTGTTGGTGAAATGGGCATAGGCAATACTTCAGCAGCGAGTCTTTTGCTCGCAAGACTGGGCGACTTATCTATTGCTGATTGTATCGGTCGCGGTACCGGTCTTGATGATGCAGGATTAGAGCATAAGACGGATATTTTGACGCAAGTATTAGAGCGTCATCAACAGGCACAAGCACCGTTTGATGTACTCGCTGCATTGGGCGGGCTTGAAATTGCCATGATGGCGGGTGCGCTGATTCAGGCTGCTAGTGAACGGCGTATTCTCCTGATTGACGGTTTTATTGCCAGTAGCGCATTATTGGTGGCTGAACGCCTAGCGCCCGGTGTTGCTCAATACGCGGTCTTTGCTCATCATTCTGTTGAGCCGGGGCACGCGCATTTATTGAAATCACTAAATGCTGAGCCTTTACTTAATATGGGCATGCGCTTAGGCGAGGGTAGCGGGGCTGCGCTCGCGTATCCATTGTTGCAATCCGCTTGCGCCATTATCAATGAGATGGCAAGCTTTAGTGACGCCGGTATCAGTGAGCAAAACAACTGATGTCACAATCATTAAACAAACCATCAAATCAGCCATCCTCGCCTAGACGAACCCTTGCTCAATTGATAAAGCATGAATGGATATTGTTACTGGTTGCTGTTCAATTTTTAACCCGAATACCTGTACCGTCATTTAAGCATTATGATCCGCAATGGTTGCATCAAAGCAGTCGCCATTTTCCCGCAGTCGGTTTACTGGTGGGCTTACTCTGTGCTGGCTTGTTTTGGCTGGGCAGTCTCTTATTTACGCCCCTAGTTGCTGCAGCGCTGAGCACAGCTTTTGGAATTAAACTGACGGGCGCTTTTCATGAAGATGGTCTGGCGGATAGCTGTGACGGTCTCGGCGGTGGTCTGACTCGCGAGCGCACACTGACTATTATGAAAGACTCACGTCTAGGTACTTATGGTGTATTAGGTTTGGTGTCGGCGCTATTACTCAAAATCAGCTTACTTGCCTCGATGCCCATACCGATAGCTGTCATCGCGCTTATCATAGGACATACCGCGTCGCGTTTACTTTGCATTAGCCTGCTGTCTTTACTGCCTTATGGCGGCGAGATTGAACACGCAAAAGCCAAGCCGATGGCGCAGCAGTTGACGCCAATACAAGGGCTATATAGCAGTGGCTGGCTAATATTGGCTATTATTTTAGTCGCCCTTATATTCCCCAATACGCTGCAGCAGATTGGGCTTGCTCGATGGTTGTTAGCCATGATACTGGCGCTGATAGCCACTGACTACATGCGACGTTTATTGCGCAGGCGCTTGGATGGTTACACGGGCGATGGGCTCGGCGCGACGCAGCAGCTTAGTGAAATTGCTATTTATATCGGACTGGCTGCTTCTATACCCTTTATTTAAATCAAATCGTCAACAAGGACAATACTCATTCATGATTCTCTATATTTGGCGTCATCCCAAACCGATGAATACTGAAGGAATTTGTATTGGACAAACGGATATCGGCGTCGATAAACGTAAGTTGAAACGTCTTGCCAATAAAATCGAGCGCTTTGTGCGTTTGCATCAATTACCAAAAACAATTTGGGTTAGCCCCTTACAACGTTCACTAAAGGTCGGGCAAATATTAGCGCAATGTGGTTTTGAGTGTCGAGTCGCGCCTGAATTGGCTGAGATTCATTTTGGCGAATGGGATGGATGTCGGTGGGCGCAAATCACCAAGCAAGAGATTGATGAGTGGTGTAACAATTTTACCCATTTTGCGCCCAGTCATGGAGAGAGCTTGCAGCAGCTATTTGAGCGTGTTGAAGGTTGGTTGGTTAAGGTTTCAGCTGAACAAGAAGATAGCCCAGTATTAGTCATCGGTCATGCAGGCTGGATAAATGCCGCCAAGATAATGGCTGCTGACCAAGAAGTGCCGAAAACAGCCGCTGAGTGGCCGCGCTCTGTCGCATATCTGTCCTGTAATCGTATTGATATTTAATTAAAAAAACGGCCCTTATGTTGACCGTTCTCAAATTTTGAATGCTTTTGAGTGCTTTTGAATAATTTAGGAGGCTGCTAGCTTTCAGCTTGTAGCTCATCGATTTTTTCAAAGTAGGCTCTCTCGTTTTCTGCTAATCCTAGGTTCGAATCAAAGCTCACATAAATGCCTCTAACATCCAGTGTTGCGTACCAATGGTCTGCATCGTTATCGGTTAGGATTTGAAAGTATTTATTATTAACGATTCTACCCACCTTATAAATTTCACCTTCGCTATAAAAGTGATTGCCTTGGGTACAGCGTAATTTGTCGTCAGTATTTATCATGTCATTGCAGCCTATCGTTATCTAAATAAAATCTATCAATCAAATACAACGAGCATATCAACTCAGGTGACAATAATAAAGATGACTTTATAGGTAGTATCTTATTGTTAAGTATAGGCTTTCCAAGCTATTTATTACAAATAGTTGCTAGAATATATCACTGCACAAGATACCTGATAAAATCATCAATTAAGCGCAATAGCAAAACGCAAAAAAGCCAGCAACATGACGTTACTGGCTTTTTTAGACTAGATCTAGATATTCAAAAAATTACTCTTCTGAATAATCTTCGTTCTCGTCTTCTACTTCTGTTGCTGACTCTTCGTTGTCGCCATCTTCAGAAAGAATGGTAACTAGAATAGTAGCGGTGACGTCATGATGTAGCTGAATATCAACATTGTATTCGCCAACTTGACGTAAAGTGCCTTCAGGAAGCTTGATTTCAGCACGGTCTACTTCTAGACCTGAGTTAGTCAATGCTTCAGCGATATCGCGTGTACCGATAGAGCCGAATAGCTTGCCTTCGTCGCCTGATTTAGCACGCATGATGACATTAACGTCAGTTAGCGCATCAGCACGTTCTTGAGCAACAGCTACTTCTTTGGCTTCTTCAGCTTCAAGCTCAGCACGACGTGCTTCGAACTTTTCAATGTTAGCTGCAGTAGCAGGTAGTGCTTTACCCAAAGGGATAAGAAAGTTACGTCCGTAACCTGGTTTCACATCGACAGTTTCACCGAGTTTACCAAGGTTGACGATACGCTGTAACAAAATAATTTGCATGAGTCATTCCTAGTTAAAATTAACGGTTAACCCTGATGGTTATCAGTGTATGGAAGTAGCGATAAATAACGAGCTTGCTTGATAGCAGTAGCTAGTTGACGCTGATATTTAGTAGATGTACCGGTAATGCGGCTTGGTACGATTTTACCATTATCACTGATGTACTGTTTTAGCAATTCAACATCTTTATAATCGATGTGAGTGATGCCTTCAGCAGTGAAACGGCAGAATTTGCGACGGCGATAGAAACGTGCCATGAGTATTCTCCTTTAATTAGTCTTCACTGTTGTCGTTGTCGTCATTATCGTTTTCACGACTGTCTGGACGACGAGTAGTTGCTTTGCGTGCGCGTTTTTCATCGGCATTCTTGGCTAACTGCGACTCTTCAGTGACAGCGTCGTCACGGCGCATAACTAGACTACGAATGATCGCGTCGTTATAACGGAATAATTCTTCAAGTTCAGCTAAAGTTTCACCGTCAGTTTCAATGTTGAAAAGAACGTAGTGAGCTTTGTGAATCTTGTTGATTGGATATGCCAATTGACGGCGGCCCCAATCTTCTAAACGATGGATAACACCGTTGTTGTCTTGAACTAACTTGATGTAGCGCTCAACCATGCCGACCACTTGGTCGCTTTGGTCTGGGTGTACAAGTAACACCAGTTCGTAATGTCGCATTATGACTCCTTACGGATTAGTAGCTATTAACCCTATGTTAATAGCAAGGAGATTTATAAGGTAAGCCCGATTTCTAGCTATTATTATAAAAAATAATAAGAAATAAGCTTAGTTTATAAAGCGCCGTATTATAACAGTACTTAGCAACTAACACAAAGGTTAATCACTGAGCCACCGTTAATAAATTATAACAATAATTAGAAATGCTCGGTCCATAAAAAAGCAGCGATATCACGCTGCTTTTTTATCAAAACAATAAGATGGATTGTTAATAAACAAGCTATTTTATTTTTGGTTCTTTCACTAGCTGACTGCTATCTGCTTTTACCACCAAAGTTTTGGCCAATTTGTCATGCCAGCCGATATTTTCAGGGCTTTTCGATGCCATGTAATAGTGAATAGCAATAATCACGAACCCTAAGAAGCTAGTAAACGAAAACAATAAGTTATAAATAATAAACAATAACAAAGTACGCACACCAATAAGCTTGGTAAAAGAGGGCAACCGATGAGTGGTTTGATCCACCACGCGAATACCCGTAATCAGCTTACCGAGTGACTGACCACGCAGTGTGATAAATACCAATTGCAGCGCAAATAAGCCAAATACCATCACTTGCGACATCATCAATGTGCTACTAGGAAGACTCTCCATCAGTGTCATTGAATACTGATAAGCCGCATCCATGTCTTGGATATTTTGGAATTTGGTATAATCCACATCCATTTTTGTCAATGCCATCACTAGCGGAAAGATAGCGAGTAGATAGAGTAGTCCATTGATGGCCGTTGCTAATACTCGCGACATAATCGGTGCAAGTACCACATTGCCGACGACTTTGTCTTTGCTAGACGCAGCCTTATTGCTATTAGACTTGTTTAGTGACACATTATTGTGCGGTGTGTGCTGACGATTGGTTGTCATGTCAGCTTTCACATTTTTATCCGTGTCTTTCGGACGTTCAGGCTTGCCATACAATCTATCTAATGAAACTGATTTGCTATCCGAGCTATTGCTAGCATTGTCTTCAGAAAAAACAGTTACATTATTGATAATAGAGTCATTAACTTGAGGCTTGACAAGGTTGGTAGGTCTATAAACCGTTTGATTGTTGGTCAAGTTACCGACACGCTGCCATTGGTCTAAGCCTTCATGCCACATCAAATCATCCAGCAGTACTTCACCAGATGCCAACATGATATTTAGCTGCTCCAAATTGTAGGGACCAGCTTGTACGTTATTTCGAGCAAGGAAAATCTGCATAATTGCCTGCATAGTTAGTCATATCTTAAGTCACTATATATGATACATAATATTAGGGTCTATTTAACATTTTTCAAATAGACCCTGATCATTGTTTCTTTAATGACTGTGTGAATTACTGCTGTGACTGAACGTTAGGGCTTACTTCGCTTCTTCACCAGCTAAGAAGAACCAAGTATCTAGTACAGAATCAGGGTTCAACGACACTGAGCTGATACCTTGCTCCATGAGCCAGAACGCGAGATCTGGATGGTCTGATGGACCCTGACCACAGATGCCGACATATTTGTTTGCTTTACGGCACGCATCAATCGCCATGGTCAATAGTTTCTTAACCGCAGGATCACGCTCATCAAATAGATGTGAGACGATACCTGAGTCACGGTCAAGACCAAGTGTCAACTGAGTCAAGTCGTTAGAGCCGATTGAGAAACCATCGAAGTGTTCTAGAAATTCATCTGCCAATAGGGCGTTGGTTGGTAGCTCACACATCATGATAACGCGTAAACCGTTTTCGCCACGTTTTAGACCGTTTTTCTCAAGTAATTCGATGACTTCTTTGGCTTCACCAACGGTACGAACGAATGGAATCATAATCTCGACATTGGTCAAGCCCATCTCATCACGTACGCGTTTTAGTGCTTTACACTCAAGCTCAAAGCAGTCACGGAAGTTGTCAGACACATAACGACTGGCACCGCGGAAACCAAGCATTGGGTTTTCTTCTGATGGCTCGTATAATTTACCACCAAGCAAGTTAGCATATTCGTTTGATTTAAAATCTGACATACGAACGATAACTGGCTGATCCATAAAGGCAACGGCTAGGGTTGAGATACCTTCGACCAACTTATCCACGTAGAAATCTACCGGTGAGGCATAACCAGCGATACGCTCTTGGATGGCTTGGGCAATTTCGCGTGGCAAGCTGTTCATGTTCAGTAGTGCTTTTGGATGCACACCAATCATACGGTTGATGATGAATTCTAAACGCGCAAGACCAATCCCTTCGTTTGGCATTTGCGTGAATGAGAAGGCACGATCTGGATTACCAACGTTCATCATTACTTTGAATGCAAGCTCTGGCATAGACTCAACAGAGTTAGTCTGTACTTCAAAGTCGATTTGGCTTTCATAAATGAAGCCAGTATCACCTTCGGCACAAGAAGCAGTTACGTCTTGACCATCAACCAATAGCTCAGTCGCATTACCACAACCAACGATGGCTGGAACACCTAGCTCACGAGCGATAATCGCTGCGTGACACGTACGACCACCACGGTTAGTGATGATAGCAGAAGCACGCTTCATGACTGGTTCCCAATCCGGATCCGTCATGTCTGATACCAGTACATCACCTTCTTGTACTTTATCCATCTCATTTAAGTTGCTAACGATACGGACTTTACCTGAACCGATACGTTGACCGATTGAACGACCTTCACACAATACTTTAGCGTTAGTGGTGTCGATGATATAACGTTCCATGACATTGCTGTCTTGGCGGCTCTTAACCGTTTCAGGACGTGCCTGAACGATAAAGATTTCGTTAGTGTCGCCGTCTTTTGCCCATTCGATATCCATCGCTTGGCCATAATGCTTTTCGATTGTTACGGCTTGTTTAGCAAGAGAGGTTAGCTCTTCAGTTGATAATGAGAACTGCATACGATCTTGTTTCTCAACATCAACAGTTTTTACTGATTTAGTAGTGCTACCTTCATCACCATAAACCATTTTCTTATGCTTGCTGCCTAGGTTACGGCGAATCACCGATGGTTTGCCATTGGCTAGCAATTGCTTAGAAATATAGAATTCGTCTGGGTTAACCGCGCCCTGTACAACCATTTCACCTAGACCATAGCTTGAGGTGATGAATACCACTTGATCAAAACCGCTTTCGGTATCTAGCGTGAACATCACACCCGCCGCGCCAGTTTCTGAGCGAACCATACGCTGTACAGCAGCAGATAAGGCAACGCCTTCATGCTCAAAACCTTTATGGACACGATAAGAGATGGCACGGTCATTATATAGTGATGCAAATACTTCTTTAATTGCAATTAGGACGTTATCAATGCCGCGAATGTTCAAGAAAGTCTCTTGCTGACCCGCAAATGACGCATCTGGCAAATCTTCGGCAGTCGCAGAAGAACGGACAGCAACCGCGATGTCTTCGCCGCCGCTCATCGTTTCAAACGATTGACGCACTTCTTGCTCAAGATCACTTGGCAGCTCTTGCTCAATAATCCAAGTACGAATCTTTTTACCCGTTTCTGCAAGTTTTTTGACATCATCAACATCTAGCGTTTTTAGTTCGCTGTTGATTTTGTCAAGCAGGCCAGTTTCATTCAAAAAGCGGTTGAATGCATTTGATGTGGTGGCAAAGCCGCCTGGAACACTAACACCCAAATCAGACAAATGGCTGATCATTTCACCTAATGATGCGTTCTTGCCGCCGACCATTTCAATGTCGTCTTTTCCTAGCTGATCAAGATTGATTACAAGTGCTGTAGATTGCGCTGCCATGATAACTCCAGAAAATAAGGTTATTTAGTAAAGATTATAACGGTGAATTATACCGCTATATTTGGAGAATTTCGAGGGGTTGAACCAATATTTTTGTCAAAAAGATACAAATTGTGGGGTTTGCTACATAATTAATAGAAGGTTATTCATTTTTCTATTTTTGAGATGACGTAAAAATGCGAGTAAAGATAACTATAATTATCAAAATATACCTATAAGTCGGCTGATAAATAGAGGATTTAAAATAAATAGCAGAAGAACTTTAGGGTATTCTTATAATATTTGCCTTTTATATATAGCAGGTAATGCTGCGCTAGTATGAGTAACCAGTCAGCACAATAATGGTTATTAATCGGCATGATAAGATTAAGGGCACTGTGGCTTTCTAAGTGTACGCCTGTAACATTGATTTCTATTAGGCCGCTATTATGCGTATAATGTAGAGCATAAATAGTAGCGGTTTATCCTGATATAAATGTGCAATATTAGCGCTTATACAAAACGAAAATTACGTCTGAAAATCAAGTCTAAAGCCGATCAAAAATAAAAGCCAAATGAAGATTACCATTGTGTTTTCAATCGAGGTGCCAACGTTATGTACTCAAGTAATCCAGCTGAACAACTGAATCCCACTATTCAAAATCGCAACGCGTTAAACTTAGACAGCTCTCAAGCCGTTCGAACCGCGTTTTTTATCTCAGATGGCACAGCGATTACGGCGGAGACGCTTGGCCGCGCTATCTTGAGTCAGTTTGCTTCAGTACCTTTTGAAACACGAGTGTTGCCATATGTCGATAGCTTAGAGCGTGCAGAAGACGCCGTTGAGCAAATCAACATGGCGTATCAGCGAGATGGCTTGTTGCCATTAGTCTTTGATACGATTGTTAACCCTGATATTCGTGAAAAGATCAATTCTGCCCAAAGCTGTAACTTGGATATGTATGAGGGTTTGATAGGTCGCGTCGCTGAAGAAACGGGTGTGGAGCCTGACGGACATTCGGGTCATGCACACGACGATGTGGATTCTGAGACTTATAAAGAACGTATCGACGCGGTGCATTTCGCTTTAGACAATGATGATGGTGCGCGTACGCGTCATTATGATGCGGCCGATATTATTTTGGTGGGCGTATCACGTTCAGGCAAAACACCGACTTCTTTATACTTAGCCTTACAGTTCGGTATTCGAGCAGCAAATTATCCTTTGACCGAAGATGACTTGTACGATAATCAATTACCAAAAGCATTGCGCGAGCACAAAGACAAGCTGTTCGGTCTATTGATTGATACTGATCGCTTGGTGAAAATCCGTCAAGAGCGCCGTGCGGGCAGTCGTTATTCGAGCTATCAGCAATGTCAGCAAGAGCAGCGGGCAATACAAGGGATTTATATCACGCATGGTATTCCAAGCCTTGATGTCTCTGAGATGTCCGTTGAAGAAATCGCTACGCGCATCTTGCAGATGACGGGTCTCAAACGCCGTATCGGCTAATAAAATATGAGCTATCAATGAATTGCTTGAATCAATTAATTATTTAGCAATAACGATTTAGCAATAACGATTGCTCAAAAAAGAACCATTATTTAAAGCATCACTATTAATAATCATCATTTAATACCATCTCATTATCACATAGAGAATATTATGAGTTCATCTTATAAGTCTAGCAAGACCCCTTTATTATTGGCCAGCTTGCTGAGTGCGGTCAGTTTACTGAGTGCTTGCCAAACGTCACCTTTTTCACGTGAGCCAGTGCCTGAGCCACGTTATATCCCAACCATTGTATTGGGTGAAGCGCAAACGCTAACAATCATGCCCAATCGTGTGGCCTGCGCCTCGGCATTACCGATGCAGTGTTTACTGGCCAAATCAAGTAAAGATGGCAGCGTGTTTCAGGTACCTTATGATTGGATTGATGACTTTAAACCAAGCCTTGGCACAGAATATGTGATTAGCGCGCGTCCGCAGATTGACGAGGGACAGAAAAGCGCGACTGGGCATTGGACACTACAAAATATTGTGTCACAACGTATGGTGGGCACGCCTTAGTCGTGTGATTTTGACTCAAGCAATTATTGATTCATACACAGTCTAAAAATCAAATAAATAAGTAAATGTAAAGAGGACACGATGGGAACTAAAAAACCAAGCGACGCGACCAATGATATTGGTAAAGACATTCATACCGAAGTATCGAATAAAGAAAGCGGTCGCGTGCCGAATCCTGAACATACTGAAGGCAAAAATAAAAAACAAAATATTGAACAAACCCATGAGCAGGTCACTGATGATGTCATGCACCATCCTGATCTTATTAATCCGCTCGATGATACGCGAATCGATATCAAGTCTGGTTATACGAAAGATTCACGTCGCTTAAAAGGCGATAATCACGAGTATGAGTATGATGCGGTCGTTTTAGGAGCAGGTCCTGCTGGCGAAGCGGCAGCTATGAAACTGACTAAATCTGGCAAAAAAGTGGTGGTCATTGATCCACGTGATCAGGTAGGTGGTAACTCTACCCATGTGGGTACGATTCCAAGTAAAGCACTGCGCCAATCGGTATTTAACCTCATTAACTTTCGCCGTGATCCTATGTTTACCAAGGCGATGGAGTACAAGCAAGTTCCTCTAAATAGAGTGCTTGCCAATGCCCGAAAAGTCATTCGCAATCAGGTTAGTACGCACACCCGATTCTATGAACGCAATCGCATTGAAGTGATTCAAGGTTGGGCAAGTTTCATTGATGCTCATACTTTGCGTGTTGAAACCGATGACAATGTCTTTGAAACCATTACCTTTAATAAAGCCATCGTAACGGTTGGTAGTCGTCCTTATCGCCCTGAAATTTTAGACTTTAACCATCCGCGCGTTTTTGATTCTGATAAAATTTTGCAAATGGATTATGTGGTCAAAAAAATTATCATCTATGGTGCGGGCGTGATTGGTTGTGAATATGCCTCTATCTTTACGGGTCTTGGTTATAAGGTTGATTTGATTAATAACCAAAATCAATTGCTCAGTTATCTCGATAGCGAGATTAGCGATGCTATCGCGCATGACTTTAGACAATTTGGCGTATTGATTCGTAGTAATGAAGAGATTGATCATCTTGAAACGCATGACGATTATGTCGTCTTGCATCTAAAGAGTGGTAAGCGCATCAAATCTGATGCCATTCTTTGGTCAAATGGTCGCTCAGGTAATACGGAAGGTTTAAACTTAGAAGCGATTGGTCTAAAAGCAAACAGCCGTGGTCAATTAAAAGTTGATGATACCTATTGTACTGAAATCGAAAATATCTATGCCGCAGGCGATGTGATTGGTTGGCCATCTTTGGCTTCTGCCGCTTATGACCAAGGACGCTGTGCGGCGGCCTTTATGGTTGGTGATAGCGATGCGGAACCAGTGTCAAGCGTGCCAACTGGTATCTATACGATTCCTGAAATTTCTTGTATCGGTAAAACTGAGCAAGAGCTAACCGACGAAAAAGTCCCATACGAAGTGGGTCAAGCATTCTTCAAGCATTTGGCACGAGCACAAATCATTGGTGAACGCTCAGGCGTACTCAAGATTTTGTTCCATCGTGATACGTTGGAGATTTTAGGGATCCATTGTTACGGTAACCATGCTTCAGAGATTATTCATATTGGTCAAGCCGTGATGAAGTGTAAGAGTAATAATACACTTGAGTACTTTGTGAATACTACTTTTAACTATCCAACGATGGCAGAAGCGTATCGCGTGGCGGCACTAAATGGTCTTAATCGTGTTTTTTAAGTGATAGAATCTTAAAACGTTATAAATAAAAAAGCGCCTACTATTTAGCAGGCGCTTTTTTTGATTCAGGTTTATTGATTTGGCTTTTATTGATGGCAGTCGCTAATGACATGCAATCGTCTTTTGCTTTAGGACACTGTTTTAAGTGCTTTATTCGCGTCATGCCAGCGCACCCACATAAGTAGCGCAAAGTAAAACACCCATAAGGCGGCTAGTGCATAAAATCCAGTAGAAACTTGGGAGATACTAGCTCCCATTTGATTAAGCTGGACGGAGGTATTGATACCCGGTGTCGTGGGTACGAACCAACGTATGATTTGTAAAAATGTGGGCAGCTGATCTGCTGGCCACGGATAACCACTGACAAAAAACATCGGTAGTGAGCTAAAAATCAGGATTTGCATACTACGTTCGCGCTGGCGAAACCAGAGTCCAAGCACGCAACCAAGTGTCGCTACGGTTGGACAAAATAACAGAAGGAACAGTAAACTGCCAAGCATGTTTTGCCCGCGCGGATAGTGGTGGAGCTCAAATGTCCAGCCATAATAAAAGCAGCCAATAATGAAGCTGAACATACTGAGCGCAGCAATTCGCCCAAGCCAACCACGGATACTCGTCGCATGTCGCCGCTGCTCATACCACGTACCAATCAGCATCGCTGTGGCGATTAATAAGGTTTGTTGCAAAATTAGAATAGAGACCGCTGGCACCACGTAAGCGCCATAACCTTCTGTTTGATTGTATAGAGGGACAATCACTAATGGTACTGCTTGAGTATTAGCAGCCGCTGTTGCTGAATAAGCACCTTGTGCCACATTTTTTTTGACTTCAATCCCTGCTGATACCGTACTGACTGCTTTTAAAAACCCCATCTGCACGTTTTTATTTAATAGAAAGTAGCCGCCATTACCCAATACGCTGACGCTCGCCGCTTTTCCTGATAGTACTTGCTGCTCAAGCCCACTTGGAATGACCATGTATCCAGCGATTTCATCTGACCACATGGCCTCTTTAGCCTGCTGCTCGTTGAGAAAAAGCTGTGTGTCTAACTGCGGACTGGCACTCGCATAGCGAACGATGGTTCGTGATAGATTACTATTGTCGTTATCAATGATACCAACAGGTACATGGTTGACCACTTCTGTCGAATAAGGCCAAGGATAAAAGAAGCCATAAATAATGGGGGCAATCAGTAAGAGTAATAGCACACCTTTATCAGAAAAGATGTCCTTAATAGTTTGTAAAAAACTAGCTAAGAAACTTGGTGTTGAAGACTGCTTGGTTGAATCTGACGTTGTCGAAGATAAATGGTCTTTTGGTGGTAATGACATTAGCGCGCCCCCCAACGTTCAGGATGCGCCAGCGCGCGTTTGGTTAATAAAGTAGTCAGGGTCATCGCAATCGTCGTGGCAATAGCCAGACCATAAACGATCGGTAATGACACAGCAACAGGCGCTTGCATCTGTAATTGTGCAATGTGTAGTTTTAGATAGTGAGTGAGTGGCAGTGCATCTGACCAATGCCGAGCACTGTCACTGATAGCAATATAAGGAAAGGTCACACCAGCAAAGGCATAAGAAGGTGCTGAAATAAAACCAGTAGCAGACAAGCCCATGCGTAATGAAAATGAGCCTAAGGTAAAGATAGCACCCAGCCAAAACGATAGCATTATTAATAATATCAAACCAGCATAAGTTGCAAGCACTGAGCTCATGGCAATGGATTCTTGCGGCGTGGCAAGCCATAGAGCCAACATCGCCCACATGCTAAAGGCCAATGTCGGCCAAAAGTATTTGCCTAACAGACCAAACAATAATACTAAAACGTTTGCACTTTCCGTCATATCTTCATTCGCATGGCTAGAGACTGAGATTTGATCGTTTTTGCTCAAGTCTTGGTTGTTTTCTACGGCATTTAATATTTTCCCTGATGTTGACTCGTTTTGCGTGGTTCGCGTCAAATCAGGATGACCTGTACTGATAAAGCGATACCAGTGGCCGAGTCGTTTATCCCGCAGCTCACGACCAATCGTCGTTGCACCGATCACCATCGCTAAAATA
Organism: Psychrobacter sp. JCM 18902; assembly: GCF_904846615.1. Taxonomy (NCBI): domain Bacteria; kingdom Pseudomonadati; phylum Pseudomonadota; class Gammaproteobacteria; order Moraxellales; family Moraxellaceae; genus Psychrobacter; species Psychrobacter sp. JCM 18902. The sequence continues at coordinate 1,526,473 of NZ_CAJHBK010000001.1, read as the reverse complement.
TGCAGCAGCGCGGGTATGACGGTTGAAGCCAAAAACTGCTGATAATCGGTGGCCGCGTTAAACAGGCTGATACGCTGTATGCCAATCGGTGAGTAAGCAATCGCAGCTTGCGACGGTGCCATGCCTTGTTTGACTAAACGCTGTATCTCAACGCCTGCCGATAACGTCCCAGCGACCGCTTGAACGCTGGTTTGGATAATGCCCGAATGTGTGCCGTACTGAGCATTTACTTGTAAAATTAATGGAGCAGGCTTACCAGATAAAATATGCCGAGAAAAATCTTCAGGGATAATGACAATAGCGTAAATATCACGCTGCAAAATAGCCGCTTTTGCCTCAGCCTCTGAGTAATAAAGCTGTCTAACCGTTAGAGTAGGGCTGGCTTCCAAATAGCGTACCGCGGTATTGGCAATCGGGCTATTGTCTTGGTCTATCACCCCAATGGGCAAATCCGTAATCTGTGTTTGTGAAAATATCCACCAAATCAGTAAAACCGTTGCCAGTGGTATCCAGACCACCATACTGAAGTCCCACGGATTTTTGGTCAAAAACCGTCGCTCATAGGCAGCACTACGCAAAAAAGCCTTACTTAACTTCATCGGGTGCATGGCTTACTCTTGGCTTGCATTAGTAAGTGCTGGATTGACGCGTACAATAACGCTCATACCTGAGCGAATACGTGCATCGGGAGTCGTCGGACGTGCCTTTACTTCAAAGGTACGTACATCGAATCCATCATCATTATTGGTCGGCCGCCAAGTGGCAAAGTCAGACAATGTTGACGTAGCATAAACGGTAAACTGTTTGGTATAAGGCTTATTTGCTGATGACAGCGCAGGAATCGTACCAGTAAATTGCTGACCAATCGCAAACTGGTTTAAGTAGGATTCGGTGACATTAAGTACGACCCACTGCTCATCGGTATTGACCAACGTCAAGATAGGCACGCCTTGTCCAATGACTTCACCCGCGCTGACAATGACATTGTCCACAATGCCTGCAATAGGGCTTTTTAAATTGGCTTCTTCTTTTGCCACCAGTGCTTCTTCTAGTTGGGCATCGACTTGTGCTACTTGCGCTGTCGCCGCTGATTTATCTTCGCTGCGTGCGCCTTCTTTTGCCAAATCGTATTGCAAGCGCGCCGCTTCAGTTTGATCCTGAGTGGCTAGATATTGCGCATATGCCTCATCGCGTTTTTGCCGTGCCATAAGGCCTTCTTCATAAAGGCGGTTGACACGCTGGTAAGTGTTCTCTGCCAAATCAGAAGCAGCTTTGTTGGCTTGCCACGCCGCTTTTGCTTGAGCGATCTCTTGTGGACGGGCGCCATTTTCGGCTTTATCTAACTGACTTTGTGCCATTTGCTTGCCAGCCAGCGCTTGATTAATCTTTGCGTTAATCTCAGGCGAGTCCATTTCAATCAGCTGTTGCCCGACCGTCACCGCATCACCTTCTGTGACCAGAATTTTGGCAATACGTCCCGGCACTTTTGCCGCGATGGAGGTTTGCTGCATCTGCATCTGCCCTTGCAAAGTCACGACTTCAGGCTCGCTATGCTGATTGCTTTTATATAGACCATAGGCAATAACACCTAATACAATCAGAACCAATAGCGCCAGAAGTGCCTTTTTTATCATGGCAGATTCATCCGCTTTTTCTGCATGGCGCTTATAAGTAGGCACTGCTTGCTCATTTTCAGCATCAGTTTCTTGATCGTTATGGTTATTGACTGAGTCGGTAGATTGCTCTGAGTCGTTTAACTTGCGCGAGTCGTCTGATTCGTTGGTAGATTCAGTCATGACAGTGAGATTCCTAAAGCAGCAAAATTGAGGATAAAGGGTATGTTATTAGTACATTCGGACAGCATAAGGTTTGGCGCTTTCTAAGGCTTCAGAATTAAAAATCGCACCAAAAGCGACGATAAATGCTGAATAATAAAGCCAAAGCATAATGACCACGGCAGCTGAAAGCGCGCCAAACTCAGCGCTATAGTTATTAAAGTTTTGCACATAAATCGAAAATAGCACAGACAATACAATCCAAAGAATGGTCGCCAGAGCTGCTCCTGGCACCAGTTTTTTTAGCGCGACGGCGTCACGGTTTGGGGCTAGGCGATAGAGACTTAAAAAGCTTAAAAATATGATACCAGCCAATATAGGCCACCTGCTCCAAAGCGCAATCGTTTTAGCTATTTGCGGGAAGGGGAAATAGGCTGCCCCTACAGGAATAATAGCAATAGAAGAGACCGCTATAATCAAGATTACTACCGCGCCAAAGGTTAAGCTGACTGCTAAAATGTTACCTTGTATGAAGCTTCGCTCTTGAGTGATATGAAAGGCAAGATTGATCAGAATAATTAAAGATTTAACACCTTTAGAGCCAGCATATAGGGCGAGTAAGGTCGATAAGACAAGACTAAACGTGAGCGCGGATGTGGTATTAGAGACCAATGCGCTTAGGCGTGAATTGAGGACTTCATACACCGTATCAGGTATAAACGGACGCAAAACCGAGATTTGCTCTTGCATCTCAGCTGGTGAAAACGCGAGACCATAAAGCAGTACAAACACCGCCATTACTGGAAAAATTGATAAAAAACCAAAAAATCCCACGCTCGCGCAGTGTGCCCAAACATTAGAGTTGTTCGCAATACGCCACGTCTTTAATGAAGGCTGCAGCCAGTTATTTATTAATTTAGAAGTCGGGTTTTTCATAAAACAGTATTCGCAATAGAGTTAGCAATAGTATGGTTAATGGCAGCTTCATGATAATTAGTATGGTCAGGCTACTGTAATAGTATTGTGGCGTTAACCTCGCTTGAGGTATCAAATATACCTCTTCGCTCAGCTTCCTTGTCATACTTTAAAATCGAATCGACTATATAAACGCTTATCCACACTATCTATCATTTTCAAATTAAATCATTACTCAGTATACAAAGTCGGTAATCGAATATCAGCAGCATTAAGATAGGCATTAAAGGCAAGAGGCGTACCACAGCTTTGCATGAGTGCGGCCAGCGATTGTACATAGCTGTTCGCCGCTTGCGCTTGTTCAGTACGTGCTTTAAGCGACTGCGTTTGTGCTTGGACTACCTCAATCGGTGTATTTACACCTTCTTGTAGCCCCAACTGGCGCAAACGTAAGACTTCTGCGGCTAGATCTACGTTACTTTGTAATGCCTGATAACGAGATTGGGCATTATTAACATCGTGCCAGTTTTTTTCGACCAGTAATAATAAATTGTCACTGACTTCGATTTCAGACAGATCCGCTTGGCGTATTTTGGCATTGCTCGACGCGAGTGACGCATTTTTATCAAGACCACCCCACAGCTTCCAGCTGGCTGATATACCGGCTACCCAACTGGGGTCTTTTTCAATTTGCCCGTAGCCATAGAGCATAACGGTAGGCTTGTGACCAGTATCTGATAGCGCATGTAGCTGCTCAGCTTGTGCGCGTTTGGCGGCGACTTTTTGTAGACCTGGGTGATTGGTGAGTGATAAATTTTGAAAATAGTTTACATCGGGTAAAGGACGGCTAGAGACAAATAACGGTGTCGTGGGTTTGATACGATAGTCGGTACGCAATAGCCGCTGTAAAGCCATCATCGCAAGACGAGCATCGTTATTGGCATTGACGGACTCACTTTTTGCATCGGCAAGCGCAGATTGTGCTTCTAAGCGATCAACACGTGAGATAAAACCTTCTTCAAAAAGCCGCTGCGCCATATGGTCAGTCTGCTGCAAGGTATCATAAGCATCTTCGCGTAAATAAGCGGCAATGATGGCCAGCTGTGCCTTAAAATAACGCTCAATCAGGGTGTTATAAAGCTCGTTTTTATCCAATAGACTGTCTGCGACGGCTTCTTGGGTACGGGCATTGGAAGCACCTGTCAAAGCGTTGGTACGTCCAGCAGTATAGATGGGCCAAACCACGCCCAGACCTGCACCAGCCGTTGAGCCTGAGCGCTTTAACTCATAAGAATCTGGGATACGCTCGCCGACCAATTCACCAAAATTCGGCAAATCTGGTAGCGGTGGAATAGGCGGAATCACATTATCGACACCATTGTTAACGTCATTAACAATACCGTTTTTCAATGATGATAAGTCAAGATCCGCGTCTAAGTTGTAAGCGTTGGCTGATAATTGGGCAAACACCAATGGATTGTCTAAGGTTTTGAGCGCATCCGTTTGATATTCACTAGCCGCAATCGCCGCTTGATTGGCGGCCAGTTTCGGTGACACTTGTAATAAGATATTTTGAGCTTGCTCAAGGCTTAACAGGCTAGATACTGCTAATGGATAACTATTATCAATACTTTTATGGGTAATGGGATCGATAAGCGTTGTTAAGCCAGTTTTTTGTTCGGCTTGACCCATATCTGTATCTATCGTTGACCTTTTATTTTGAATCTCGTTTTTTTGAGCGTTGTTTTGAGCGATGTCTTGAATACTGCTTTGAGTACTGTATTGAGTGTCAGCGTCGATAATTTGCGTCACTGCAACGGCTGTGACCTCATTCGGTGACTCGATATTATGATCCGTAGCGCTTGCAAAAACAGGCGCCGCTAAACCCATGAACGTAATCGTCATCACCGCAGTAGACAGAGTCGATAAAGCAAATTTCATAAGTCACATAAGCCATTAATTAGAATGCAAAGTATTTTAGAGTCAGGCAAAAAAGTATCAAAAATATCAACTGTTATGGTCAAACCCTGTTCAAACAGTTCAATATGGTCAACCATTAACAGAAACCAATATTTTGTTATGGATAACAAGCGCTACACTGTAGTGGCACAATAGTGACGGGTCAATGCTCAGTATTTGCTTACTGTGCGTTGAATAAGCCATGATTTTATGTTAGAGGTCGGGTGTTAAGACAAATAATAACATCATTTGTTAATTAATAATAAAAGGTTTATCAAGTCATTAGCACTTAAATCGATTTTAGATCACTTTTAAAAGCTGTCAGCGATAATGATGGTTAGTGATGATTGTTGTACTACAAAGCAGTTTATAAACTATACATAATAGTGGTGTGTGCTATATTTCAGCACCTTATAGCATTGAGCAAGATTAAAATGAACGGCATTTATTTTAACCGTCGGCAGTTGCTCATTGGCGCAGTGCTAATGTAAATAAAACTGGCTATTGTGATAAGCGTTGCTCGCAAAAAGTACGTGCTATCAATAAAGACTCGGCTATAAAATATAAATGTAAAAAATGAATGCGACAAAATAGGATGTGAGTAATGGCAGGATATATTTTGGCTTTGGATCAAGGGACGACATCGAGTCGAGCGATATTGTACGATGATCGTGCGCGTCCGATAAAAATGGCACAGCAGCCCACCACTTTACAAACCCCAAAAGCGGGCTTTGTCGAGCAAGACGCGCAACAAATTTGGCAAACGCAGATTAGCTGTGCCCATGATGTGATTAATCAAGCAGGGCTGCTTGCTACCGACGTCACCAGTATCGCGATCACCAATCAGCGTGAATCTATTGTCATGTGGGATAAGCAAACGGGTAAACCTTTAGCCCCTGCCATCATTTGGCAAGATCGCCGTACGGCGGTCTACTGTAAAACACTCGCAGCTGAGAGTACCAGTAGCATGATGAATGGCAGCCATGATGATGTGACAAGCGAAGTGCAACGTATTACAGGCCTACGTTTAGATCCATATTTCAGTGCCAGCAAAATCGCTTGGCTACTAGAGCACAATCCGAAATTGAGCGTACGAGCCAGTAGAGGAGAAATAGCGGTTGGTACTATAGACAGTTGGCTCATATATAAGCTAACTGGTGGTGAGCATGTCATTGATGTGACCAACGCTTCCCGTACTTTATTATATGATATCCACAAGCTTGAGTGGTCAGAAGAGCTGTGCGCCCGTTTTGCGATACCCATGAATATTTTGCCTAAAGTCCTAGCATCTGATGGTGACTTTGGTAAAACCAAAAAAGGACTATTTGCCAAACAAATTCCTATTCAAGCGGTATTGGGCGATCAGCAAGCGGCACTTTTTGGACAAGGCTGCCTCGATGCGGGCATGGCCAAAAACACTTATGGCACTGGGTGTTTTATGCTGATGAATATTGGTCAAAAACCCAAACTGAGCGAGCATAAACTACTAACGACAATCGCTTGGCAACGAAAATCCACACCGACTCGTCCAGACAATTTATCTTTCGATCAAATTGTAGAGTCAGGCAAACGCATGTTGCAGCCACCCAGAAAGAAAGTCACTTATGCCTTGGAGGGTAGTGTGTTTATGGCAGGTGCTATTGTCCAATGGTTACGAGACAATCTAGGTATGATTCAACACAGCAGTGAAGTCGAAGATTTAGCCCGCCAAGTTGATAGCAGTGAAGAGGTGGTGTTACTGCCTGCATTCACAGGACTAGGAGCACCCTATTGGCGCTCCGATATCAGCGCGAGTATTACTGGTATGAGCCGCGGCACGACTAAAGCCCATATTGCTCGTGCTGCGTTAGAGGCGGTTGCTTATCAAACTTATGATGTGCTCATTGCTATGCAAAAAGACAGCCCTCATCCATTAACTGAGCTAAGAGTAGATGGTGGCGCGGCTAACAATGACTTATTGATGCAGTTTCAAGCTGATTTACTCGATGTGCCTGTCCTGCGTCCGAGAGATACAGAAATTACTGCCAAAGGTGCAGCATTGCTCGCAGGTTTAAAAACGGGGCTATATGATGAAGGGACGATGCAAGCATCATGGCAAGTCGATCGCGTTTTTGAGCCCCAAATGTCCAGTGATATCCGTGAACAACATCTTAATAAGTGGCAACGAGTCATCGATAGAGCATTGACATCCTTATAAGTATTGAACAGACACATTAAAATATTGTAACAACTCAATGAAAAATTACTTAAAACGCTTCACTGTCCTACAAAATCATTATAAAGATACAGGCTGTAACGCAAGACAATCGCAATCTGGACACAATTTACACAACCTATCTATCTGTTGTTATCCATAAATTTCTATACTTTAGGCGACTCAAGTAACACATGAATCGAGTAAGACCGCTAATTTTTAGCACTTAATAAATCTAAAATATAACAAATTAATTTAAGGATAAAATTATGAGTAACTATGACGGTATTGATCGCAGTGAAGTAAAGCATATGTCAAAAGAAGCTAAGCAGGATCTGAATGCTGACATTATCACAGGTGAGCCAGGTTCGCATCCAGTAGGTACAGCCATTGGTGGTCTTGGCGGCGCAGCAGCGGGTGCAGCAATCGGTACAATGGCAGGACCACTTGGTACACTCATTGGTGGTGCGATTGGTGCTATCGTTGGTGGCGGTGCAGGACATGCAGCAGCAGAAGCGATTGATCCAACACGTGAAGAAGCTTACTGGCGTGCAGAATATGCAAATGTTGATTATTACAAAGAAGGTTATGACTTCGACCGTGATCTACATCCAGCTTATGCAGTAGGTTACGCCAACCGTGCTCGTTATCCTGCGGATGCACGTTTTGAAGACCATGAAGCTGAATTAGAGCGCTCATGGCATGAAGTAAAAGGTGAATCACGCATGGAGTGGGAAGAAGCACGCAAAGCATCGTATGACGCATGGAATCGTGTATCGTAATAAGCGAAACTAACAGCACATTTTATTTAAGTAAGTAGACAGTATATAAGCTTACTACCTTATCACTGGGCTTAGTCTGATTGTAGACTTGGGTCTGCTGATAGACTAAATACTTTCAATTTATGCTATTTTAAAGTCTTCAAAGATTTCTTTGGAGGCTTTTTTGCTGTATATTACTAAGTATGAATATATTAAATAGCCAATCATCTTTGGAAGCAATATTCTAGAATAAAAATAATAGGTAATCTATGAACAATAATGCGGAAGCTAAAAGCGCCAGACAATTTTATATCGCCACTGCTAACTTGCTCAATTTTGCCAACCCTAACCGAATTTATTATGACAATGCGCCAGCTTACAGTAACGATGAATACGAGCACAAGCTAAGCGGCATCACCGATTTATTAGCAAAAGCACATGCTGATATTATTGCGGTGCAAGAAGTCTGGGATAGTAATGCGCTTGAAGCGTTGGCGGTGTCGTTGGGATTTAAGCCCGAGCATGTTGTTATTCCGTTGGCAAGCAACGACCGTTCAAGCCCTTATACCCATGGCAAAGGGGCACAAAATACTCCTGCCGTTGGTATTATTAGTCGCTTTGAGCAATTAGAAAGCCGCTTGCTTGAAGAGATTGCACCAAAAGCGGTGATTGATATCCCTGATATTGGTCCTTACCAGCGCTTTAATCGTCCACCATTAGTAGTACGGGTCGATGCCTTTGGTCAACCGATAACGATTATTACGGCGCATCTAAAAAGTAAACGGGCATTTTTCTTGCGTGATGAAAGTGGCAATTTGTTAGAAGACATGGACGATCCAAATATTCGAGTCCGTGCCAAGCTTCGTAGCTTATGTATGCGCGCCGCAGAAGCAGCTTCTATTCGCATGTCTATTATAGAGCGCTTACGTCATACTCGTGAGCCATTGATTTTGTTAGGTGATATGAACGATGTCACTGGTAGCGTCACTACCCAATTGATGGCTGAGACTGGTGAAGTTAATTATGACAAAGGTATGCGCGATGTTGCATTATTCGATGCTGCGCGTATCCAAGCACGCTATGGTTGGATGAAAGATGTGGCATATACCCATATATATCAAGGTATGCCAGAAGTGATTGATCAGTTATTTGTTTCAGAAGAGTTTCTTCCTGATAGCAAGTTTTCACTGGGTCAGGTTGAAAGAGTAGACTATTTCAATGACCATTTAAAGTGGGACTATACAGATAGGGTCATCGATCATGGTATTATAAGAGCGAAAATTAAACTCAAAGATTAAATTTTTTACATTACGTGGTTAACGCTATTAAATGGTTGACCTATACATTATTTTTTAACCCATTTATCTCCCTTGCTTGATAGTGTACAAGCGTTTATGATGCCTCTCCATTAGACATAGTAGCGCTAATATCAGTGCTACATTATTAGCTAATAGGATGTAATTCTTCAATTTAGGGCGAATACTATCTATTGAAGATTATATTTATAAAATAGGGTGTAACATTAAGAGACTTATGATGAGCGAAAATAAAGACGAAAAGATTGAAGATGTGTTGGTAGATTCGGAACTGGCAAAAAAACTGGTCCCGAATAAGTTTAAGTTTACCAGCCAACAAGGCCGTGCGCGCCGTCAAAAACTTTTGGCTGGTGCTAAGAAGTTAAGTGAAACACAACCTATCAATGACATTACTTTGGCGGCTGTATGTGAAGAAGCAGGCATTCCAAGAGCTTCTGCTTATCACTTTTTTCCTAACATCGAAGCGATATTTTTAGCATTGCGTTTTTTGAATGCTATCGAAATATTAGAAATAGTAGAAACAGTCGATATTGGTAATTATGACAGATGGCAGGGCTATTTAACGGCACTTATTGATAATTGTGTGACGATATTCCATAACGACGAAACCAAAGCTAAGCTCATTTATGACACGAACACGCCTGATTTTGAAGGTGATAGTTTTGGTGAAGATATCGATCATCAAATCGTCGATTTGGTTTATAAGCGTTTATCAGAGCGCTATGAGATGCCGAGTTTCCACGATATTCAAGACACACTATTGATTGCTTATAGCATTATCAATGCGATATTTACATTGTCTTATCGTCGTCACCAAAGCATTACCAATGAATACATCCAAGAAGCAAACACTGCGTTTATCGCTTATTTGCGTTGCTATCTACCAGAAAAGCTACCGCGTAAGAATCGCTAGTTTTTTCGCTATTTAGATGATATATAGACATTAGGGCATGGTTAACATGCTCTAATATCTGTTAAGTAAATACAAAAAAGCCGACATCATATGTCGGCTTTTTTGTATTTACTGCCTTGATGAGCAGTGGTAATAATGGACTTAACGGATAGGCGTTAATACTTGCCCACGGCAACTATCAGCACTCGTATCTAATGTCTCATATTGCTTATAATAGCTGAAGATCAGCTCTTCCAAAGCGACGTTGGTCTGTGAATCATGGGTATTGACGTAAGCTTCGCGGGCTTGTTCAAGCCAACGATCTGCCATGCGAAAATGGATGCCTGATTCCCGCCAGCCGCGCTCGCATTGGTTCGTAGCAGCCCAAATTAAAGCGACCTCGCTGAAAGCTATCTCTCGTGGTGCTGACTCGATACCACCGCTATCTTTTAGCGCGCTTAAGGTTGCCCATAGATCGGGGCGCATGAGAGCAGAGTTTGATGGTATGTCTTGAATAAGGTTGAGATCTTGTTCCTTGCCATTTTTTAAGGTAGTCAAAATCGTCTCTGCTGCCTGTGCTGCTTGCTGTCCAGCAGGTGAACGACTATTCATGCTGTCTTGATGGAGGGCATAGTTGAGCCAAGCCTGAGCTTTATAGGCAAAGTATTGTTGACGTGCGCTCATGTTTTTTTGTTGATACGCTTGTAACTCTGTCAACATACAGTTCATAGCACGTTGGCGCGTACTTTGGTATTTTGAGTGGTGAGACTGAGTTTGAACATCATTGGCACAGTGAGTAGCGTCATGGGTTACTGCCACTTTAGGCGTATGATGACTCGCCGATGCAACCGAGGTCATTGTCAGGAAGAAAGCGGTTGATAATAAAGCTTTTATAGGCTGTTTATAATAGGCTGCTTTGTTGGCAGGATTAGGCATGATGCAAAACCTCATATTAAGCGGATCAGTATCAATATTAGTATTGGTACTTGCGGTTTTCGGCGCTGATCTCATCGCTTATTAAAATATATCTGTCATATAATATGATGAACAGCGCGATAACGCCCGCATTGTCGTCAGATGATAACACGACAATGGGGATAAATTACAATGTAGAGTGAGTCGTCAAACGCTGGTTCTTACGTGGATCATCACGTTTGAATAGGTCTTCGTCAAACTTGAAACGTAATCTAAAGTAAGCGCCTTCCATAGTGCTATCGTCATAAGCGATGTCTTCATCCTCAAAGCCCATGAAGTTATAACCTAGTGACAACCAAAGATTGGTCATCGGGCTATAGCCTACTTCCGCACCCAGCATATAAGACATATCATCTGCTTGTTTGTTCCAATAAGTGCCTGCTTGCAAGCCCACATCCCAGCGCTCACTGATGTCATATAGACCGCGAGCATAAAGCGCATGGGCTGTATTGTCGCTACTGATATTATCAGCATCAAACTGAGTATATTTACCCGCGTAACGGCCCGATAACGTCAACGGACGCGTTGGATGATAGTTACCACTCAATGACCAAATAACGGCATCTTTTTGATAGGCGTCATCGCCAGTACTGTTATCATCTAAGCGATACTCAAGCTTGGCTAACATGTCTAACTGATTGCTATCATAATCACGATAGGCAGCTCCTAGCTGGAAACGATTAATCGTGCGATTGCCATCGTCATAATCGACGCGTGAGTAGATGTCCTTGGCCAACAGAGTCACATCATCGGTATAGCGATAAGCAATACCAGCGCTACCTAGCAATGTGTCACTGGTCTCACCCCAACGCTTCTCAAAACGCGCCGAGGCTTTGTAATCTTCTTTCGCAAGATACTCTACACCAATGCCAGCTGCCGTTGCGGTATTTTCGGTATCGCCCTCTAATGATTCAACACGCTCAAATAAAGTATTGATGGTTAAACCCTGCTGGACATACCATTTGTTCTTAAGACCAATGGCCGCTTCAGCTTCGCGGGCACTGATAGCATCGCTCATGCGGTATTCGCTATAGACTTTGCCGTCTTTCATATAAGCGGCATCAAAACCAAATACGGTACGCTGGCGTTCTTCAGTATCATCAAGACCATAGCTACCAGATAGACTGTTGATCAAGTCATGACGGGCGTATAGGCGACCTAAACCACCTAGCGGCGTCTCGCCTCCGATGGAGGTGGCATTACGATTACTGTTATCAATATCTTGCTCATATTCTGCAAATACTAAAGAGTCATTGAGCTTGGGTAACCGTGCCGTGATACGAGCGCGGGCGGTAGTACCTTCAATATCTTTTTCAGAATCACTGACATTATTTAGCGCCGATTGATTGATAATATCGTCATTAAAGAGAGTGTTATCAGTCACATCTACGACGTCTGTTACCGCTTGGATATTGCGTGAAGCTGCCGTCGCATCTTGCTTATAATAACGTAAGCCAATCTCGCCAACGATGTTGGTGCTCAAACGCTGTTCAATACTGGCTAAGGCACCTTGGCGGCTAGCATCAGTGGTATGATCTTTTGTACGTACGCCTTCTAGTTTTAGCGCGGTCTTTTTATCATTAATTAAATGAGTGACTTCGACGCCCGATTCAGCGCGCCCAGCAGTCTGCGGCGAGGCACCAGTCACGAAACCTTCGTCAGTATCGTTATAATAAGCTTTGGCACGAGTGTTTTTCTGGTTATCAAAGTCAAGCTCGATACGCAAGGCATTACCTTCTGCGTCCTGACCGTCTAACTCTGTCGCATTGATTTGATTGCTTGGCTGAAAATTTGGATTCTCAGCTTTATTCATCGCGTATTCAGCGACCAGTTTTAGCTTATCGTTAAACTTGATAACGCTGTTGACGCTAGCAAGCTCTTCTTTGTTAAGAGGATCAGCACTGTTGACATAGCTACCACCGATGGCGACTTTATCAGTCAACTGCTGCTTGGCAGCAATGCCACCGACCAAGTATTTTTCGCCGCCTTCATCGACTTCTACAGTGACTCGTAGATAAATAGGGTTGCCATCGATGTCTTGGCTAGCGATAGGGGCTTTTAAAAATAAGCTGCGACTGATAGGGTCAATTTCATAATCGGCAAAGCGGGTAAGGGTCTCACGGCTAATGATCAAGCCTGGATTGTTGGCGTCACGAGTGATCACTTCGACAGTTTCTGAGTTTTCTAATACGGCATCAAAGTTTTCAGCCAATGGATAAGGGCCTGAGATACCAAGACCACGAGTCTCATTGACGCGCTGGCTGGTACTCGTCTCCGCGACAAAGGCGGTAATGCGAGTATTGCTATCTTCATACTGGGCTTTCAGGCCAGTCAACGTACGGTTATATTGACCTAATTTAATACCTTCATCGTTATCGATTTGAGTTTTTAAATCGCCATACATAGCAAATGAGCGGCCCTTGTCCAAGCGCACATAGAGTTTGCTGGTAGATTGCGCATCAAAGCCCTTGGCTGATGAATCACCATAGACAGGATAGTATTCACCAGGCTCGATATCACGGAACAGACGCTCGCCTTTTTTGTCACTGTCATAAGCCAAAGTGAGCAAATAATCGCCACGTACTTTGCCTTTAAGGAACATCGCGGCGCGACCAGAAGCGGTATAGTCATCGTTACCAGCGAAATCATTGAGCTCTTGCTCAAAAGCGCCTTGGGCGTCAGTAATGCTGCTGCCATCAAAGTCTTTAAGTGAGATTGCGCCTTCGACGATGCCGACGGCAATGAGAGGACGTAATTGCGCGGTAAATTGTAACGGGATAATCTGTTTACTGCTACCAGTGTCGATGACCAAGTCACCTTTACCCGGTACACTTGGTGCAGTCACGGGTATGAGTAGCTCGCCACCTGAGACAATAACTTGCGTACCAGCTTGATCTTTACTGCTGTCATTAAGATTGATACGGCCGATATTGGTATCGATAGTGATAGGTGTTGAGGCGATATAAGGACGGCCATCACGGTCTTTTAGGCTAATAACGACTTGATAATCGCTAACGCCATCTGCTGGTACTAGCTGCGCTTGAGTGCGATAGTCAATGGCTTGTAAATTGTCTGGCGTTGATACTTTAATGGTTTGCTCAGAGATAATTTTGCCATTCACGTCAGTAGCGACACCGCGCAAGATATTGTTGCCGCGTTTTAAGTCGACGGCATAGTAATCAAAGGCAGTCACATTCTGTTTTTCTTGCTCAGCAGTTTTGCCGATTTGTTGTTCTGGTACTGCTTTTCCATTGGCATATAGTGTAAATATTGAACCCAGTGGCGCTTGCACCTGTACCATTTGTTTATAAGTGCTGAGCTGTTGACCTTCGTTTAAATTGATAAAAGCCACGTCATTGTTAGCCACTTCTTTGAGATATTCTTCCAGCTCTTTTTCTACTGGCGGTGCTACCGTAGTGACGGTCATATCAACACGATTGGCGGCTGGATTGATCATCTCATTGACGATAGCAGAGTCACAGTTGCTGCCCAGATCTAAGTCGCCATTGATGTTGCAGCCACTGGCGTCTACATTATCATCGTAGTCACGATTGTAGTCAGGGTCTAGGGTTAGCTCGGTTTTTACTGCTTGCTCAAGGCTATCATTCTTAGCGCTCACTGATTTGCTACGAGCGACAAGCTCTGTATTCAAACGCTCAGTGCTATCGCCCATACCGACCACGATACCGAAATCGGCACGATGTAATTCGCCATATTTTAAGTCAACGAAACGGCTGCCAGCATCGCCCGCATTGCGATTACTTTGGGTGACCATCTCGGTTGAGTGAGGGATGGTGGTGCGGTCAATTTTTAAGACGTGAGTTTTGGCACTGACACCATAAAAGTTATATTTACCTTCAGGATCAGTCACGACAAAGTTACCGTTTTCCATGTAGATACGCACGCCTGCAACGCCAAGTTCGCCATCTTCTTTTTGTTGAATGCCGTCACGGTTGATATCGTGATAGACCTTACCGATGATGATGCCATCAGTATTCATGACGCCGCGCTCTACTTCAATTTTCCACTGTGCTTCTCTTGAAACTAAGATTTTACCTTGCTCATTGCTAGCGACGGCAGTCGCGCGGTTGATGCCATCACCGCCCAATGATGAGGCACCAATTAAGACACGGTAAGTAATTTTTTTACTTTCGCCATTTGCCATATTACCTAAATTTAGCACCTGATATTTACCATCAGCTTTAAACTCAGTGGTTTGTACTTGGTCGATATTGATATCAGCAGTTTGGTTGATACGTACACTACCATCTACATAAGCAAAACCACGTGGTAGGGCGTCTTTTAGTTGTACATCGTAAGCGGTAGAGTTGCCACTATTGGTGATATTGATGGTGTAGCTAACATAATCACCAAATTCAGCGCTTTTAACGTCGCTTTCTTTGGTGACGACTAAGCTTGGGCTATCATCGACGATATTGATTTGTGTATCTAAGTCATCGATACGTACGGTGAAGTCACCTTCGCTTGGTAGCTGCTCAGCGCCAGTACCGACAGAAGGCGCAATACAGGCATCTAGACTTGCAGTCAACGTGTCATTTGCTAGAGTCTGAATAAATTTGTCATTGATAGCGTTGGCATTGTTTTGTGTTGGTGCTGATAGCTGATATTTACCAGTACTATTGCCCGTCTCAATCGCTTTCAATGCGTATTTGTCACCCGTCAACAAAGAGGTAATCGTGACCCATACTTGATCTGGCTTATCTAGCTGAACGTTACACTGCGCATAGCTGGCATCGATATAGACGTTTTCCTCGATTTGCGAGGTGGTTTTGTTTTCGTCAAACTTAGGCGTTGTAAATTTGATTTCAGGCTCAACGATGATTAGTCTATCCGTTGCGTTGACACTCGATACGGATGGGTCTTCCAGAACGACAGCGCCAATTTTAATATCTGCAGTATCGCCACTTTTGCCGTTAACATCTGATAAAGCTTGCACGATAAACTGGATACTTTCACTGTGTCCAAGTTTGATTTGTGCGCTTAAATTATCGAAAATAACTTCAGTATCACCATTATCAACGACGCCGTTTCTATTTAGATCTTGATAGACTTTTAAGTTTGAGAGCGTTGGAGATACAGCTAATGTTAGCTCAACAGTCTGGTTGCTATAGCTGGTATTGCTTAGGACATTTACCCAGTTAACCAAGGCGTTAGGCATAACGGTGAGTAACGGCTGTTGAGTGAGTTCAATACCGTATTCAGGAAGGTCTGAGGCTTTGACTTGTACTTGGTTTGAGATGCTAGATATTGTGACGTCAGTCTGGTTATTGACGTTATAGCTAGCATTTGCAATATTGTTGATGATTTGCAGATTAGGGTTTGCTGCATCAGCTGCAATCGCGATATTTGATTGCATAAGCAACATTGCCAATGACAGCGCAGAGATCTTCGCTGAACACAATGCAGTACGATTAGACGGTGTCATGGTAGATAGAGTCATATGTCGCTTATCCAATAAAATATCAGTGAGGGTAAGGGTAGTTCTACAAGCACTTGATGTACTTGTAGAATCAGTGGAACGATAAATAGTTATTTTTATTAAGGTTGAGATTATTTAGGAGCGTCCTTTATCTTGACTCTAAATTGAAGAGTTGCAGTACTTTGAGGTGACAAAGTAGTGATTGTTGTATTGATATTAGTACCATCATCATTTGCTGCTGTGGTGATATTAGTGGCTGGCACTCCAGGTGTGGTAGCAGATCCTGCTACATAGTCTGCCGCGGCTGCGAATTTAGATTTAGGATCTAAAATGGTCAATCCTGTAATATCAAAGCCTAGTGCGGTAGTGGATGTGTTGGTAGCATCAATCTTATAGATAACGCATTGGTTTGGTTCAGCATCGATAGCAGTATTTACAAATGTACCCTCAGCAGTACCATCACAATTAGCATCAAGTACTTGTAACTTAGCTAGCGTTAAGCCTTTGATGGTTGTGGTATTAGTAGCAATGGCTGGCGCTGAAGGATCATTACCAGCAGGTGTGATAGTGACGATATTATTTTCAGTCTTATTTAGCGCACCTGTGCCATCAGACTTGACTGTATAAATAATATCAACAGTGCCCTTTGATGCAATAATCACTGAAATTGGAAGACGATATTCGCCAGCAGTGCTAGTAGGTTCTAAATATCCTGTTGTGCCATTAGCTAATTTATAGCTAGGACGATTAGTGGCAGCTGTGTCAGTTATGATGCCAAGGGGTGTCTTACCATCAGGATCAGTAATTTTAATGGTAATAGGACGATTGGTGCCGCCCTCAGGTGCATCACCTGTATTAGTAAGGGTATTAGTGAAGATAGTAGTACCGTCTACAGCAATCTCTTTAGAAGTGCCTTTATTATCGACACCATTAGAGATCGTTAAACTACGTTTATTGACTTCTAGAGCCGCAGCTGAATCGCCACCTTTAGTACCGGGCTCAGCAGTATTGGTATACTCTGTATCATCATCGGTAGGGTAATAAGTCTTCGTATTTTCAGCAGCATCGTCTTTATTGGTACTATCAATAATAGTCACACCACTATCTAAAGTGTCTTCAACGCGCGCGTGATTGATCACACCATTGACAGGCGCTACATTAGGGTCTTGTTTGACATCAAAGGTGATCGTTACACTAGCCCCAACAGCTAGATCAATACCTGAATACACAAAGCCTTGATTAGGGCGTGTCCCTAATCTGTAAAAGTAAGTATAAAGGCTTTAAAATAAAGAGACTATTTCAAACAGGGCTCTCTAAATTATGGCAAGAACAGTGCTCACCGATAATACATGGGAACAACTCCAAAGTACCATGAAGGCTCATGGCTGTCATACTTGGAAAAACGACAAACAAGTCATGGAAGCCATATTGTGGAAACTTCGTACAGGCGCGCCATGGCGTGATATACCGAGTGAGCTATGCCCATGGAAAACGGCCTACAACCGTTTTAATAGGTTGTCAAAAAAGGGGTTGTGGGAACAATTTTTTTGACCTACGAGCAAGTATTGATGAAGAATGGGTATTCGCAGACGGAAGCTATATCCGCTGTCATCAGCATTCAAGCGGCGCAAGACGAGGAGAGCTTCGAGCCACTGGAAAGTCACGAGGTGGAACCACTACCAAGATTCATCTCGCCGTCGATTCGCATGGAAACCCGATTGATTTTAAAATCACTGGGGGTGACGTCCACGACAGCCAAGCGGTAGATGATATTATAGAGATGCTAACGGATGCGACCTACTTTATTGCTGATAAAGCTTATGATTCTGAAACCATTAGAACTAGGCTAAAGCAAGATAACATAAGCCCTGTCATCCCTAAAAGAAAAAATGCTAAACAACCAGATGTAGCGTTTGATCACTATTTATATAAGCTACGACACTTAGTTGAAAACACGTTTGCAAGGCTAAAGCACTTCCGTAGTATTGCGACTAGATACGAAAAATTGGCTCGTAATTATAAGTCTATGCTGTATCTAGCTTGTACTATGATTCATTGCAAACTGAATTAGGGACACGCCCTAGTACCAGTCGTGGTTTCTACAACAGAAGCACCACTAGTAGCATCCGTTGATTTTACAGAACCTGTTACTAATATTAGACCAGCAGGTAATGTATCACGCACGGTGATACCAGTTGCAGCAGCAGCATAAGTTGCACGGCCATCGTTAGTGACTTTGATACTATAGGTAGCGGTATCATCTAAGTCATTAAGGTTAAGCGTGTCAGTTATCGACTTTACGATACCAAAAACAGGCAAAACTGTACTTGATGTATCTGTATTGGTTAATGTCTTACTAACGCCTGCTGGTGTATTCGTTGATAGAGCCGTACTCGTAGCGGTCAAAGTGAGTTTTTGAGTATCTCCGCCTTTATTGCCTTTCGTCTTAGCATTGATAGTGAATACAACATACTGACCAGCTGTCAGTGTAAAGACATTATTGGTGCCAGTAAGTATTGAGTTAACAGGAATATCAGTGCCAGATGTCCCTGAACCAGTAGCCGCAGTCCCACCAGCTTCAAATAACTGGTATGAAACTGTAGAAGCACCAAGGTCGTAATCAGCCTGATCACCAGATCCATTAGTGATATTGCTTAAATTGACCGTGTATTCATCAGTACGGTTACCAGTATTTTCTAATCTATGTACAAACGCTACCACCTTTTCAGGAGTTACGTTGCCACCAGAATTTATATCATCCGCATTACCAGAATTTTGCGCCAAAAGTGAGAATGAAATCTGCTCTGAGATATTAACAGTAACAGCATTAGATTTGACTTTAGGCTGTTCAACGTTGTTAACAGAATAGGTAGCTTCAGCTACGTTAACAATAGTAGGAGATTTCGTTGATGTGCCACTAACGGCAGCATTAGCCCCAGTAGAGATACCCATTACCGCAGCAACACCAACGGCTAACAGGCTATAATTAAAATTATTTGATTTCATATAGATATCCTAAAATTAGAAGAGCAAGATTTTGTGAGTTGAAGGAGAGGTCTAGTTGACGATCGTGTTAAGCGCTACGGCGGCAGATTTCTGTGCTGGTAATAACTTGATATTCCAGCGCAGGGTACGATATTCAGAAAACGGAATTTTGACCATTTTGCCATCGACTTTACGCATCAGTGGCATATCGGCATAGTTCTTGCCATCGATACTGGCTTGAGCACTGGTAGGGTTAGCTTCACCAGTGAAAGCCATATTGGCAGGGATAGGCAATACGACCGCCAGATCTTGGATATCTTTGTTAATAATATTGCTGTATGTTGCCTTGTACTGAATGACCGTACCCGCTGGAGCATTACGAACTGGTAGATAAGAGATCTTACCTTCGGCGTTTTTGGTGACTTGATTGGCTGTTAGATCCATTTTTAAAGCATCATTGGCGTGAGCAGCACTTAGTGCTATTACCGACGCTAAGCTTGCTAATATGGCACTGCGTAAAAAATTAAAACCTTTCATATCGTATTCCTTGCTTAAACCATTATTATCAAGTCAATCTTGACTTCGTCCCATGCAATATAAAAACTGCAATCAACTATGAATAAGAGATGCTGATAAAGTTAGAATTGTTCCTTAATGTGATTGTCACGCAAACAATACAAATATTCACCACAAAAATGACAAATGGTATTTTGGAGTACACAAACGGTAAAAGCCCTATCTACAGAGATAGGGCTTTTGTCAGTAAAAAATATTCTTTAGAGTTGATAATATAGCAAGGGGAAATATTTACTAAGGATTCACAGTAGTGCCGTATTTGGTGTTGAAATACAGAGTAGCTTTTGTGGGAGATGAGCTAGTAGTCTTTAATAAGTCGAATTTATTTGACACTATTTTGTCTACTGGCAATGTATTGACGTTATTGTTAATAGTAATTGGATCTCCTAAAGGAAGAGGTGAAACAAATACAGATTTAATTGGAGCGGTTTGCAAGGTATCAGTGATCTGAATATCCTTTAAATCAATATGGCCTCGATTATAAGCTTCAATTCTATAAGCTATGCATTTACCAGAATCTATTTCTTTTATCTCGGCAATACTAAATACAGGTATTTGTGAAGAAGTACCACTAGTGCCATTATAATTGGAGTTAATATTACAGCTATGACCATACTGCGACTTAATTAAGACTAATGAAGCATTATTAGCTTGAACTTCTCCAAAGTCTAAGTTGCGTGAACCATCACTTTCTGTTTTGTAGTCAAACACATTAGCTACTAAGTTTACTTCGCGAACATTAGAGGTAGTATCGACATTATATTCCCAATTATTTGGCTCTACTTGTACGATACAAATTTTCGCTACGCCTACTAATAAACTTGCGGGCACCATGAATTTATATTGACCCAAAGGTACTGATGTTTCCAATATATTTTGTGCTGTCGTACCAGTAATGTTGGTGCCACCATTGGGTCCGCAGTTTGTCAACCGCACCTGTAACCCAGTAGCACCAATACCTGAGTCTCTATTGTTACCGCTGCTGTCAAAAATACCATTAAAATAGTTAGAGTTGCTAGTGAAGGTGCTAGTAATATCTTGTCTAGTGTTTTCAATAGCAGGAATTCCACCGTTATCATTAAATACAAAACCAGTGAAAGTGTACTGAGGAGTATAACAATAGCTATCTAAGCGAAGTTGAATTCTCTGAGTAGTGGGACTTGTTACATTGTTCGTGTTACCGTATATTAAAGTCACTGACTTAACAGGTTTGTTAAATAATACAGATCCTTGACAGGCTGATTGAAGAGAAGAAGTACAGTTATAGCTGTTACTAGTAGAAGATGTCTGCAAACCATTTGTGAGTTTGGTTACAATAGAATTAGGTATGGTTTGAAGTGTACCTTCAATGATACCGTCGTTTTCAGTGACTCCTGTAATCTTTATTAAATCATCCCATCCTGTACGACTTGATACACTTTTATCAATATCAAATACGCTCAATGCTACCTTATCTAGATAAGTAACTTTACCATTTTTACTGTCCTGAAACTCTAAAGTAATATTCGAGTAAGATGCCGGACTGTTAAAATTTCTATTAATGTCAATAGCAGGATTAGTAGTAGTTCCTGAAATAGTCGTGTTATTACCAGAGTTTTCTATCCCAATATCGTCGATGCTCATTTTTATTTTTAATGAGATGTTTGCTGTAGTATTACCTGAAAATGTAGTTTGACTTGACACATTTTTATAATCCTTTGAATTAAAACTATTCAAAACATCACTATAACTACCACTGCTCAAAAAGCCTTTGGTGGATCCTGCTGGACAAACAGCATTAGAGCCAGGGTTGTTTTCAAAAGCAAAAGCAGACCCACTAGCCAAAGAAAACAGCAAAACTCCTACTATAACTAACATTTGTTGCAAGTGCCTACGATATGAAGGCATATCGTTAGCAGTGTGGTATATCATAAAAGCAGAAGATACATTACTAACCAACATTAAGCTCATAGCGGCTATCAATGCCAGTACCCGATATATGTATTCACTGAATAGTTGTGAAATTATTGAATTTAGAACGTATGGCATTTTATGCATATGGTTATCCCTATAAGAAGCTAAAACTTGCTATAAGCGTTTAACTAGTTCTTAATTATTTCACTAACTAAACTAATGTATATATTACGTAACTTAACATATTAAGCAATAATTTCGTAAAAGTCCTACGAAATGGATGAATGGCAGATATTTCATGACCAGCTACAGTATCTGGTTATAGATGTTAGCTCGTTAGCAAACAATCCTTATATTTCTTTGAAACATTTCTAAAAAATCTAATGATTATTTATTTCAAAAATACTTGTCATATCACCATTTCTTTACAGCTATAAACAACTGCAGCATAAGAGCCTATAATAAAGAGTTATTATCATTTGATAATTGACTATAAAAGTTGGGTTAGCATTTTATTATCTAACCACTTTTAAATACTCAGTTCATATGCGATGGATAGTAGCACTGTTTTTATTTTGGCTATGTGAGGCTGCTCCAGATGATGAGTCGGTCAAATACTGCTGCATAACCGCACCCTACTATAAATCTCACTTCTTAAAATTAACAAGGAAGTCATTGAGAAAATTATTCCCGCACGACAATATTGAAGTAACACTTTGATTTAATAATATCCTGTCTTCGGGCAGGACTGACTGATAAAAAAGGACAATAGTGATGAATTATTATAAGGATGCTGATAGCACCGAAACCCAAGAGTGGCTGGAAGCGTTTGAATCTGTTATCAAACATGCAGACAAAGATCGTGCTCAGTTTCTGCTAAAAGCTTTATACAATATGGCAGTTCAAGAAGGCCTGCCGTTCAATCGTCTTGATACCGCTTATATCAATACCATCGCCGTTGAAGATGAACCGATGTACCCTGGCGACCTAACCATTGAGCGAAAAATCCGTGCTTTGATTCGCTATAACGCATTGGCCATGGTCATGCGCGCGAATAAAAATGACGACGATTTGGGTGGTCACTTAGCGACGTTCGCTTCTAGTGCCACGCTATACGAGACAGGTTTTAACCATTTTTTCCGTGCTGCCAGCGATCATTTCGGTGGTGACATGATTTATTATCAAGGTCACTCAGCACCCGGTATTTATGCGCGTTCTTATTTAGAAGGTCGATTGACTGAGGATCAGCTGGATAATTTCCGTCGTGAAGTCGGTGGCAAAGGCTTATCAAGCTATCCGCATCCATATCTCATGCCAGATTACTGGCAGTTCCCAACCGTATCGATGGGACTTGGTCCGATCATGTCTATCTATCATGCCCACGTACATCGCTATATGGAAAACCGTGGTTTGCTAGAGAAAGAAGGTCGTAAGATTTGGACGTTCTTGGGTGATGGTGAAACGGATGAGCCAGAAAGCTTAGGCGCGATTTCTCTCGCTGGCCGTGAAAAGCTAGATAACCTAATCTGGGTCGTCAACTGTAATTTACAGCGTCTTGATGGTCCAGTCCGTGGTAACGGTAAAATTATCCAAGAGCTAGAGTCTGTGTTCCGCGGGGCTGGCTGGCGAGTGATTAAAGTTATCTGGGGTGGTAAATGGGACAGCTTGCTTGCCAATGACAAAACGGGCGTGCTCAAACATCGTATGGAAGAAGTGGTCGATGGTGAGTATCAGCTATACGAAGCCCGTACAGCTGAGTTCACTCGCAAAGAGTTCTTTGGTAAATATCCTGAGTTAGAAGAGATGGCCGATGCGCTATCTGATGAGGATATCTCGCGCTTGAATCGTGGTGGTCATGATCCAATGAAAGTGTATGCTGCATTCAGTGAAGCGATGAAAACCAAAGGTCAGCCAACCGTTATTTTAGTCAAAACCGTTAAAGGCTATGGCTTATCGGCTCAAACACAAGCGGTTAATAAATCACATCAGATTAAGAAACTCGATCAAGAAGCGTTGATGTATTTCCGCGATCGCTTTGATTTGCCATTTACTGACGAGCAGCTAGAGACGCTACCATTCTATCGCCCTGAAGAAGGTTCAGCGGAGATGAAGTACCTTAAAGGTCGCCGCGAAGCGCTAGGTGGTCATTTACCAAATCGCCGCAGTGGGCATATCCCATTGAATATTCCTGAACTGTCAATGTTTGATCGGGTATTAAAAGGCAGCAATGGTAAAGAGCAATCAACGACGATGGTATTTGTGCGCTTATTGTCAGCCATGCTAAAAAACAAAGACATCCAAGATCGCGTCGTGCCAATCGTACCTGATGAAGCACGCACTTTTGGTTTAGAAGGTATGTTCCGTCAATTGGGCATCTACTCAGCTGTTGGTCAAAAATATACGCCAGAAGACAGTGAAGCTTTAATGGGCTATAAAGAAGCCATCGACGGTCACATGCTAGAAGAAGGTATCAACGAAGCAGGCGCAATGAGTACGTGGATTGCGCTTGCAACCAGTTACTCTGTGAACGCGCTACCAATGATTCCGATGTATATCTATTACTCGATGTTTGGTTTCCAACGTGTGGGTGATTTGGCTTGGGCGGCAGGCGATTGTCAAGCACAGGGCTTCTTGCTAGGCGCAACAGCTGGTCGTACCACCTTGAACGGCGAAGGCTTGCAGCATCAAGATGGTCATTCACAGATTCTATTTAACGTTGTGCCTAACTGTGTGACTTATGATCCTTGCTTCGGTTACGAGCTAGCAGTCGTCATGCACGACGGTCTACGCCGTATGTATGGTGAAGGCGAACGCGTTTATTATTACTTAACGCTAATGAACGAAAACTACGAGCAACCTGAGATGCCAGAAGGTGCCGAAGAAGGTATCAAGCGCGGTATGTATTTGCTCGAAGACAATGGTTCAACCCAAGTGCAGCTATTAGGATCTGGCGTTATTTTACGTGAAGTACAAAAAGCGGCGCAGATTCTAAAAGATGAGTTTAATATTACCTCCAACGTCTGGAGCGTGACCAGCTTTAACGAGTTGACGCGTGACGGTATGGTTTGTGATGATTACAATCGCTTACATCCAATGGATGAAGAGAGAGTGCCTTGGGTGACTGAGCAATTGGCACCGCACGAAGGTATCGTAGTTGCCGCGACGGATTATATGCGCAATTATTCGGAGCAAATCCGTGCTTGGTTGCCAGACAATCGTCCTTACACGACGCTAGGGACTGATGGCTACGGCCGTTCTGATACTCGTGAAAATTTGCGTAGTTTCTTCAACGTTGATGCCGCACATATCGTGGTTGCGACGCTCAAACGCCTAGCGGATGAGGGTGAAGTCGAGATGCGTTTGGTGAAAGATGCCATCTCAAGTTTAGGCATCGATGTGGATCAGCCACCTGCATGGCAACAACAGCCTTATTATGATCATTCTCCCGATGCACCAGCACCTGGTAATGTCAATCCAAATCCTGTCCCTGAATTTGTCGCTGAAGATGATGATGAAATCAGCAATGAGGGTCGGGCTGAAGATCAAGCGGATGCGACTTTACTTAATAACGGTGATGTCAAAGAATAATAATCATAAGACTAGGAGATAAATCATGGATATTAAAGCCCCCGATTTGGGTGTTGATAGCGCCGAAGTCAGCGAAATTATGGTAGAAGTGGGTGATGTCATCGCAAAAGATGACAACATCATTCTATTAGAATCTGACAAAGCCTCGGTTGAAGTACCAAGTTCCGCTGCTGGGAAAGTCACCAAAATCAGCGTTGCTGTTGGTGATCAAGTCAGTGAAGGTATGGTGCTGATTGAGCTTGAAAGTGCAGAAGACAATGTAGAAGATAGTGCAGAAAGCAATGTAGATAATCATGACGATAGCGCTGCTGATGAAAAGAAAGAAGCAGA
This sequence comes from Psychrobacter sp. JCM 18902, assembly GCF_904846615.1. Classification (NCBI taxonomy): domain Bacteria; kingdom Pseudomonadati; phylum Pseudomonadota; class Gammaproteobacteria; order Moraxellales; family Moraxellaceae; genus Psychrobacter; species Psychrobacter sp. JCM 18902. The sequence continues at coordinate 1,500,874 of NZ_CAJHBK010000001.1, read as the reverse complement.
TGCTAAGCCAGAAACAAAGGCTGAGCCTGCTGCAACTGAGTCAAAGCTATTAGAGCCTAGTGCAAAACCTGCGTCTAACGCTGGCAAAGCCACGACTTATGCATTACCTGATCTAGGTGTTGATGAAGCGCAAGTTTCTGAAATCATGGTCAGTGTTGGTGACATCGTGACTGCGGATCAATCAATCCTATTGATTGAATCTGACAAAGCATCGGTAGAAGTACCCGCACCAGTCGCTGGTAAGATTGAAAAAATACTGGTTGAAACAGGTGACATGGTTGCTAATGGTCAAGACTTTATCGTTATCATGAGTAGTGGTGCAGATGCTGCTGATGAAAGTGAGTCTACATCAGATAGCGCTGAGCCAAAGCCTTCAGCACCAGCCAAAGCAGAAGAGAACTCTGCTGCTAAAACAACGGGTGAGCCAAAACAGGCAGAAAAATCTACAACGCCTAATGCGGTCGCTAGTAAGCCAGCTGATAAGTTGACTGAAGCACAGGTCAATGAAAAGTTGGTTGACGTATATGCAGGTCCAGCCGTACGTAAGCTGGCGCGTCAGTTAGGTGTCGATATCACCCAAGTGAATGGTTCGGCGCTAAATGATCGTATTCTAAAAGAAGACTTGTTTGCGCATGTTAAAGAAAGCCTAAGCACTCAAAAAGCGGCACCTGCCAGTGGCAATGTAGCCAGCGCTAGCCTGCCAAGCTTACCTGATATGAGTAACGTTGAGATTTGGGGTGAAACAACAACCCAAGACCTTAGCCGTCTACAAAAAGTCTCGATACCGCAGCTCAACTACAATACCTTGTTGCCACAAGTGACCCAGTTTGATTTGTCTGATATCACTGAGACAGAAAAACTGCGCGGCGAGTTAAAAGGTAGCATGAAAGCTGAAGGTATCGGCTTCACGATTTTAGCGTTCGTGGTCAAAGCGACGGCCTATGCCTTAACACAGCATCCACGTTTTAACAGTCATTTAAGCGACGACAATACGCAAGTTATCTTACGTAAAAGCGTCAATATGGGCATCGCGGTGGCAACGGATGATGGTCTCATCGTACCTGTTATCAAGAATGTGCAGGATAAAGGCCTGAAGCAAATCGCCATTGAAATTGGTGAGCTTGCGGTAAAAGCGCGTGACAAAAAACTCACTACTAAAGATTTGCAAGGCGCAAGCTTTACCATATCAAGCCAAGGCAACTTGGGTGGCACTGCCTTTACGCCATTAGTAAATTGGCCTCAAGTGGGTATTTTAGGCGTGTCTGAGGCAAGTATGCAGCCACGTTGGGATGCTAAGAAGCAAAGCTTTGAGCCGCGTCTCATGTTGCCATTATCATTGTCTTACGATCACCGTGTGATTAATGGCGCAGATGCTGCCGTATTTACCCGCTATATCGCAACGTTGCTGGCTGATCCGCGCCGTATTTTGCTGTAAGAATCGTTTGTACTAAAAGGATCTGAAAAAAGAAGACTATCTTAGGATGGTCTTTTTTTATGATTAAAATTTGATACTAATAGTCACCAGATTTTTAGCAGTTAATGACTGTAGCACAATCGTTTTTATCTATAATATTTTTATCTATAATCATTGCCGCTTAAGCTTTAAGCACAAAAAAGCCGGCGATTAAGCCAGCTTTTTTTATTCACATTACTTTATGTTATATTAGAAAGTCTTAACAAAAGCAACGCCATATACCCAAGGGCTGATGTCAACTTCACCAAGGTCAATGGTCTCACCATTAGCTTTTACGCTGGCGTCTGTTTTGATGTCCATATAGCGAGCATCAATACGGAAGTATTCAGTTGGGGCAAAAGGTATGTCAAGACCGATGTGACCAGCAACGCCAACGCTGTCATCAAGTTCTAATTTTTCGAAAGCATCGCTATAGATTTTTTCTTTAAAGAAAGTCGTATAGTTCACACCAACACCAACAAATGGTTTCACATTCATAGGCATGTTGTAGCCATCGAAGTGATATTGTACCGATAGAGTCGGTGGTAAATGCTGAGTTTTAGCATCGATAGTAGCATCGCCAGCAGTTAAGGTAATGTCATGATGGAATGGTGTAGCCGCTAGTAATTCAATACCAATGTTATTGGCAACGAAATATTCGCCGCTAATGGTTGGTTGAACATCACTGTCTACGTCGACACCAATAGTGCCATCTGCCAGAGTACCGTTATCGCTCTTTGGGTCAACCATGTGAGCGCCAGCAGCGACAGACCAAGTACCAGCTGGTACAGCAAATGCTGTGGTCATAGTAAGTGCAGCAGCAGTGGCTAAAACTAGGGATTGTAGTTTCATCATTTGATTCCTTAACGTGATAGAAGATTATCGGTGGCTATCTAACGAGGGATGACATTAGGTACCGATACACAATGTTATGATTATTGACTAACCTGTAACATTACAACGCTATTATAATACAAAACCATATTTACTGTAAGGTTTTAAACGCACATTAATGGCTTTTATGGCATAAATTTACCGTAAAAGGTATATTTGTTGAGGTAATTAAACATTACTTAGGACAGTTAGCATTTGTGAAGCAAGACTTAGATTCCTTCATGCTGATGTTATACAGAGGTATGGCATTAGAATTTGGTCGATAGTCAATGATGCTAAACTCTCGCTGATATTTTTAGAATGTTAAAATGTCAAAAACTTAGAGTCGGTAATGATAGTCTCATTACTTTTCGAATGAATAATGAGAGTGGGAAAAGAGGGGTAATATATTATGCTTGGCTATTGTAGTAATTCTCCTCTACGCTGCACGAACGCACGTTCTGTAACGATATTGGATCGGATGGACTCTTGCTGTCCTGAATGCAACTTATTTTTGCTGCCTGCTCAAGATATCAGTCAGCAATTACGCGCTGATGAACGATTCTTACGCTTCGCTATCATCGCCATTGTGCTGGTGCTAATTTTGTTTGCCTACATGTATTATTTAAATTTAGTATAATCATCGATCATGATTCATACTAAATAAGCCAGTCCTATCACTAGTAATACTCTAAGAGCACTATATCGCTAAGTAGTGATGGGTATGAAATACTGATGGTGACCGAGCATTAATGTCATATTCTGTGATGACTGCTTTATTATATTAATATAAGACCGGTGTTTCACCGCATAGGGACGGCATGCTATTCCAATCTATACGGCGCTTGCGTCTTTTCGTTTATAATATTCTGCAAAATGATGAGCACGATACGCTGTTTAGCCGTTGCGTTGACTATTTTTTAATATTTTTAATCATGACCAATGTAGCAGCGGTCATTGCTGAGTCGGTTGACAGTTGGTATTACCCTTATCAGGAGTATTTTACTTGGTTTGAAAATTTCTCTATCGTAGTGTTTTCTATTGAGTATTTGCTGCGTTTGTGGAGTGTGGCCGAGGAAAAACCAGATGACACCACTTGGCGTCAGCGCTGGGAGTGGTTGAAAAGTCCTTCTGCGTTGATTGATTTAGTCGCCATTGCGCCAGCTTTCCTGAATTTCTTTGTTACGATTGATTTACGCTTCTTACGTATATTACGTTTATTCCGCATTCTCAAACTGACCCGCTATTTTGCTTCGTTACGCATCTTATTGGTGGTCATCAGCAAAGAAAAAGGCTCGTTCCAAGCGGTTATTTTTATTTTAATAATTATGATTGTGACGGCATCTAGCGGCATTTACTTGGTTGAAAACCATGCCCAGCCAGAAGAGTTTGAGTCGATACCTAAAGCGATGTGGTGGGCGGTGGTGACGCTAACGACGGTGGGCTATGGCGATGTCACGCCGATTACCAATGCGGGTAAAATATTGGGTGCGGTTATTACCATATTAGGTGTGGGTCTGGCGGCATTACCTGCAGGTATTTTAGCGACTGGTTTGGCAAATGAGCTTGCTCAGCGCCGTGAAGAGCTTGAACAGGACTTTCGAGCGCAGCTGATTGACAGTGATTTTGATTTGGTGAAAAATCAGATGATGATCGATAAAATTCGCCGTGAGCTGGGACTGGATAAAGAGCAGGCGCAAAATATCGTATTACAGGTATTACGCGAACAAGAGCTTGAGCGCCGCGAAAGAGAAGTGGAAGAACGACAAAAGAATTTTTGCCCACATTGCGGTGAGCCACTGTAAGTCTTTTATAGTGATTACTTTAGGTTTCAAAAAATGGATATGTAAGAAAAGGGTGCAACGTTATCAGAACGTTGCACCCTTTTTATTAGCAATAAACAGATATTTTATGGTATTTAGATAGCTTGTGGAATGGGTAGTGCACGTGCCAATTCATGGGCGACTTGCTGCGCCGCCGTTGCTAAATTTTCGGCAGGAAGGGGTAAGTTTTGCAGTGTGAGATGCCAATCATCCACTTCTCGGCGTAAATGTGCCACCCACAGCGTCGTACAATCACGTGGCAGTTGCTTTAGATTGACTTCAAAGCATCGATTGCCTTCATCATCGCTTAGATGAATCTCGCCTTTTTTGACTCTTGAAAACGGATGACCGTGGTAAGAGTTGGCTATCATAGCAATGTGGGTGATGTGTGCTGGAATTTTATCTAAGTAAAGCCTGATTTGCTCTTGATCAAGAGGTGCCAAATACATCGCTTGTTCGCCGCGATCTTTGCCATTGAGACTGTCGCCTTGATGTTTCACTGATTCCGCTTTATCGCGCAATTGTTTGAACCAAACGATATCACTGATGGTGCAATTGTCGTCATATAGTACGCAAGCCAAATCAATATCAATAGCGCTCTGGTTTTTTTTAAAGCGCTTAAACATGCCTTTTGGCTCAATCTTGGTAAATTCATAGTTTAGCGCAAAAAATAAGGTTCCCGCGTCTAAGCCCAGTTCTCTTAAACTGTCTGACAATAATGGCAATGAGGCAGTGGTCGGCATAACATTCCTTATCTACTTTCGTTCTTCATTTTTAAATAGTGGTAATCGTCTGAATACGGTTACATTTGAGCGTCATTACCCGCAGTTATTATTTATGATCAAAAAACTTATCCAATACGGCTTGATGTAACAATGCTGGTTTGGCATTCAATAAACCATTGCCAAAACCACGTAACCACCAAACCAGTTGTGAAGTTAGGTTGACAGTGGCTTGAATGGTCAGCGTGTCATCATCCAACGTAACAGTTTGATCGTCACTGAGCTTGCTTTCAGTCAGGCTTTTGCCCGCTTGTTTGGTGAATTGTAGCTCAATAGCGGTGTTTTTGCCATGATTAGGCAGCTCACCGAATAAGGGGTGGCTAAAGCCCATACCACCCGCATCCAAATAAGTATCGAGTTGGAAACTCTCAGGTGTTTGTGCGGCGCTTTCAAGAATATCAACGCTAGTAAATCGATGTAGGGCAAAGGTACGAATGGTAAAGTTTGGATCATCAGTACGAGTTGCCAGCAGATAAATAATCACACCGCGCTGGATAATAGCGATGGGATTCAAAAGATATTCACTGGCCTGTGATTTATTGCTGCGGGTATAGCTGGCTTTGATTTGTAATTGATAAAATAGCGCATGGTAAATATTGTCTTTGCTATCCAAGTCAATATGCGGCGCGATTAGTGGCTGAGTGGCAGGCTCAATACGCACTCTGTCGATCCATGAATGGGTGACTTTACTGTTTTTTAGCTGCCGCCTTGCCAAGTCAAACCACGGGAATAATTCATCTAAAATAACAGGTGGTAGTAGCTGAGTTAGATTGGCTTCAACCATATTAAAGGCGACTGCTTGCGATAGATTCATGTGCGGTAAGCTTTGGAGTGGCGCGTCATCACGCCAGCGCCAGCCTTGTGGGTTGGCGTTGTTTTTTTCTATGGGAAAGCGTTTTGCCAGCGCATTTAAGTCGCGTTGAACAGTGCGCAAGCTGATGTCAAAGCCTGCCATCATCAGCTGCTCGTATATATGGGTTGTGCCCACCCAGCGGTTGCGCTGTAGTTGCGATAGCACTTGCCACTGGCGCGCCGTTGTCGCCGCGCCATGGCGATTATCGTTACTATCTCCTGAGACGTGGCTATCTCCTGAGACATGACTGTCCGCTGCCGCTACAGTATTAGCTTGCTCAACAGAGTTCGTTTGAGCATGAGAGTGGTCGGCGTCAGTAGAATGTACAGTCATTAAGCGATAACCTTTATGAAATTACGAGTTGGCTTTTGTATAGCTTAGCGGAGTATTAACCATTCATCATCGCAGAAAAGCATCGTAGCGTCTAGGGCATGTCTTAAATTAGCACACTGACTTATTGATTGGTTTTGACAAGGCTAAATTTCACTATAAATCAGCTTATATGGCGTCAATGGGCGTTTTAGTGGCATTGTTATCGATACCTTGATTGATGCTTTGGTTGATACCTTGATCCTCATTGATACTGACTTCGTTATGCTCCGCCTTGTCTTTACATTTTTCTTTTTTTCTCTTGCCCTGTTTTTTCTGACGTTTTGTTTTCTGCTTCTTTTTATCTTTCTTTTTGGAATTTTTATCATCCATACCATCGTCATTGTTATCTTGATTTTCATCCCATAACATCAGACGACTTAAGACTTTACCAAACAACGTGTCTTTACGATAGCGACCTTTTTTGTTCATGGTATCGATAGGTAAACCAGTCATCAGTGTCAATGCTTCGCTCAGTGTATAGACACCATAAATATGAAATTCGTTCGCCTTAACGGCAGCAATGATGTCGTCACGCAGCATGAGCTGTTTGACATTGGCCATAGGAATGACCACGCCTTGCTGCCCAGTCAATTCTTGCTCGCGGCATGCATCAAAGAATCCAGCGATTTTAGAATTGATGCCACCAACCGCTTGCACTTCACCCAATTGGTTCATAGAGCCAGTAATGGCAAATGATTGATCAATCGGGACGTTTGCTAAGGCAGATAGCAGCGCACAGCCTTCGCTGACGGTGGCACTATCGCCATCGATGTGGGCGTAGCTTTGCTCAAAAGCGAGTGAAGCACTAAAGTTGAGCGCATGATGTTGGCTAAATAATGCGCGCAAATAGCTGGTCATAATCAGCATGCCTTTGGCGTGTAAACTACCGCCCAAATCTACGTCACGCTCGATATCGAGAATCTCACCGGTACCGATATTTGGTTGAATGACGGCAGTCAGGCGGGCGGGCATGCCAAACTCGCTATCGGCATAGCTGACCACTGTCAGCGCATTGACTTGTCCGACCGCGCTGCCTGTGGTTTGAATAAGCTGCTGACCGTTTTTTAGCTCATCCCAATAGAGGTCACGCAGGTATCCTGAACGCTCGTCCATATCATCGATGGCTTGTGTGACATGATAGGCATTGACAATGTTTTTTCCGCTTAAATGCGCGTGGCGGTTAGACTCATGCAACAGCTTGATTAATAAATCACTGTGCAAGCTTAAGCGGTCTTGGTCTTCTGCTTGTAAGCTTAAATGCTCAAGTAGGGCAGCTTGCGCGCTACGATCAAACGGATAGAGATTGGCATAGTCAATGATATCAGTCATTTTCGCGACTAACGCCAATTCGTGCTCACTGCTGCGAGGCACATCATCGTGAAAATCTGCACGTACTTTAAATACCGCATCAAACTCAGGCTCAAGCTCTAACAGCTCATAATATAAGTCTGCTTCACCAAGCAAAATCACTTTAACATCAAGGTCAATGGGGGCAGGTGCTAACGATAAGCTGCCTGTTAGGGTCAGCATTTGTTCAAGGCTTGAGAGTTTGATTTTGCGTGATTGTAGTGCGCGCTTGAGACCCTGCCAAGCATACGGATGCTCAAGTAAGTGACTCGCTTCTAATAGTAAATAACCACCATTGGCACGGTGTAGAGCACCTGCTCGAATCATACTGACATCAGTGGTGACCGTGCCCAATTGGGTGATTTGCTCGACATGACCCAACAAGTTCAAGTGCGTCGGTAAGTCCTCAAAGATGACAGGTGCGCCATCTTCTGGGGTGTGATTGACAATGACGTTGACCGCATAGCGACTTGGGGTCGTGGCCAAAACTGCTGTCACAAATTCTTCGTCATCGCCATTGACGATGCGCTCGACATGCGTAACCATGTCGGCAAATACGGTCTTGAGATAATCAACGACCAGTGGGTGACTGGCAAATTGCTCATAAACAGGGGCAAATAACGGTTGTAATGCACGACGTGCAATATTGCGATGCAGGGCTTCTATCGCATCATTGGCTTCGTCCTCTAACTGCTCTAACGCGATGGTCAACTGACTTAAGCGTTTTTGCATATGGTTTTTTTGGACAAAGTTATTTAACTCCGCTTCGTATTCACTATTGCCGTATTCAGTATTGTTTTCATTCCGCTCTGCATTAATAGGATCGTTATACTCGGTGCTAGAAATGCTCGCTTTGCTACTATTATCGCTCACGGATTTATTTTTATGGCTAGCAGATAATTTATCACCACCACCACTAGTTTCTATCGCGAGTTGACTGGGATGGACAAACACCGCTTTATTATCAAAGGAGCGAAACGTCAACGCCAAATCATATTGTTTGCCTTCCGCATTGAGCACATCATAAGCCTGACTTTCTTTTTGATGCGTGTCATTTTTGATGGCTTCGATTTTGCTTTGATATTGGTCACTACGAAAGCGTTGGCTCAATCGTTTTTTGGCTTGTTGCCATAATTGATTGACTTGCTGCTGCAATAAAGAGGCTTGCCCCGCAGGTAGTCGCAGCGCTAAAGGGGTGCGTGGATCGGTGAAATTATGCACATATACCCAGTCGTCAGGTGTGGGTGCATCGGCGGCAATACGCGTTAGCAAGCGGCTGATGACGGTGCGTTTGCCCAAACCATTTTCACCAGCAGCAAACACATGATAGCCACTGGCTTTGATATCCAAAGCTGTTTGTAAGGCTTTTAGGGCACGCTGCTGACCAAAGCCCACGTCTAGATCTGGTGCCGTACGGGTATCCGAGGGTAATTCATCAGGGTCGCTATAGCGTTTTAATTGCTCAGCGGTGACAAGGCAGCGCTGCTTGATATCAATAAAGCATGGATGCGGTGCATCCGCTGTTGCTGATTGGGTGCTTTTTAATTCAATGATGGGTGTTGCCATATTATTAGCGTCTTTTTTATTAGCATCTCTTGATAATTGAGAGGTAGGGATGTGTGGCTGTTTGGTCATAGGTATAAATTATATCGTTTGTAGAAAGTGGCGTAGTTATTAAGTGTTATTAAGTGTTATTAAGTTTACTAATGAGTGCTAATACTTGGCTTTTTCTAGTTAATTTGCATCGTTCATAAAAACATCTTACAAGATAAAACGGTGTTTTAAATAAATCATTAAAAGCAGTTTTGTATCATTAGCAGGCTCTGTTAAAAACGGCTATATAAGCAATCATTCATTATCCATTTAACGTGATTAAAGAACAATAACGCCTCAATATAGGCTCAGATAGTATAAGATGTCTCACATTGGCGCAATCTGCAACTATTCAATGGGCAGACTGCATGATAAAATAGACGGTTCACATGTCAAAACTGGATAACTCGTTGTATGTCAGACTTTACTAAAACATCTTCATCCTCTGCTAACACGGGCAATATCCGTATTGATCCGACTGGCTTCGTAAAGCTTGGCGCACAGTTGCCAGCGCTGGCGAATACCTTGGCTCAAGCGGTCAATGAGCTCAAGCTATCCTTGAGTGAGACGCAGCAGCGCACATTATTATTGTACTTAGACCAGCTTTTGTTGTGGAATAAAGCGTATAATCTGACCGCCATCACTGATCCAGAAGAGGCGTTAATCAAACATATAATTGATTGTTTGGCTATTATAACGCATTTACCGTCAGGGTCACTGTTAGATATTGGCACAGGAGCAGGGATGCCAGCGGTTATCATTGCGATTTGTCAGCCAGAGCGTCAATGCACCGCACTTGATAGTAATCAGAAAAAAATTCGTTTTATTAAGCAAATCAGCAGTGAGCTTGGCTTGAATAATATGCAGCCAATTGCTTCTCGTATCGAGGCGCATGAAGCCAGATATGACGTTGTGACTTCTAGAGCCTTTGCCAGTTTGATCGATTTTGTCGAAGTGGCTCAGCCGCGCTTAGCAGATAACGGTTACCTATGCGCGATGAAAGGCAAAGCGCCAAGCGATGAAGAACTACAAGCACTAGACAATGACTGGCATATTAAGACGATTAAGCTTAAAGTGCCTCGTTTACATGATAGTCGTCATTTAATTGAATTGTCCTATAAAAATGTCTAAGCTATGAACACCTTTTAAATGATACATGTCGGTGACACATGGTTTTGTTGATATCTGAATGGCAAGATATTCAAAATATGGTGATACAGATAGTGCTAATTGTATAGAGATACTCGTACTGTTTACACTTATGAGTATGATGCTATGCAAAGTTTAGCGAAAAATTGATTGTGTAAGCCAAAAGTAAAATAACAGTAATAGACCCTAATTAAATTGAGTGAGTGTATGGAAATCATAGCAATTGCGAATCAAAAAGGCGGCGTGGGCAAAACCACGACGGCAGTAAATTTGACCGCCAGCTTGGCTGCGAAGCGCAAGCATGTACTGCTGATTGACTTAGACCCACAGGGTAATGCGACCAGTGGTACGGGTGTCGATAAGAATGAATTGGCACTGACAATAGCGGACGTGCTATTGGATGGGGTGTCGTTATCTGATGCTATTGTTACTAGTCCGGCGAGGTTTGATGTGATCGGCGCCAATCGTGATTTGGCTGGCATGGATATCACCCTAATGAATAAGACCGATAGCCATGAGCTGTTTAAGACAGCAATGGTGGCATTGGTCAATGATCAGCTAGCTGCTAACAAACCTGCTTACGATTATGTGGTTATAGACTGTGCACCCAGCTTGAATTTGCTGACGATTAATGCGTTAGTTGCTACAGACAGCGTCATTATTCCGATGCAGTGTGAATACTATGCATTAGAAGGCTTGGCTGATTTGTCGCAGACGATAGAGCGTTTAACCGAGTTGAATCCGAAGCTATACATTCGTGGTGTAGTGAGAACATTATTTGATACACGCAATACACTGGCTCGCGACGTGTCTGCCGAGCTTGAAGCGCACTTTGGCGATATTATGTATAAAACCCATATTCCAAGAAATATTCGCTTGGCAGAAGCGCCAGCACATGGTTTGCCAGTTATCGCTTACGAGAGATGGTCAAAAGGTGCGCGCGCTTATCAAAAATTGGCGGCTGAAGTCATGAAACAAAGTGACTAATACGCATGTATGCATGTTTTTTAGCACCAATGATAGACTGTAAGCACAAGCGTGCAAACAGATATTGAATATTGTATTTATGAGTAATGAGTAAGCTGTATTAATAATTATTTGGCTTTTATTTTAGCGTTAGAGGATAGGTAATCATGGCGAAGAAAAGAGGGTTGGCTGCCAATCGAGGCTTAGATGCCTTATTGGGGTCAATCAAAAAAGAAAAGCAAATCACCGCCTCTGCCTTGCAAGACGATATGGCGGCGCGTGAGAGTACTTTGCCAGCTGAAACGCTAAACGCTGATAGATTAAATATTAGCACGCCTGCTCAATCTGATAGTAATGAGACCAGTGAAAAACCAACGACCAAAGCTATCGCCTCTGACACCATGGCCAGTAGTCGTAGCACACGGTCGCCGCGTACGGTAAACAAAGGTACGGTTAATAAGAGTCGTGTTAATGGAACAGATGCCATTGCCTCTGAAGACCAAATCAGCTTGGTGCAAATAGATGTCACGCGTTTGCAAGCGGGTAAGTATCAGCCACGCCGTGATATGAGTGAAACGGCGCTTGCAGAGCTGGCGTCTTCGATTGAGCAGCACGGTGTCATGCAACCGATTGTTATCCGTCCGTTATTGGCCAATGAAGACAAGAGTGAAGCATTCGTTACCCATGAAATCATCGCTGGTGAGCGTCGCTGGCGTGCGGCAAAAATGGCAGGAAAATCTGTCATTCCAGCGATTGAACGTGCTTTATCTGATGAGCTTGCCATCGCACTGGCCTTGATTGAAAATATCCAGCGTGAGGACTTGTCTGTGATTGAGCAGGCCGCCGCATTACAACGCTTTCATACTGAATTTGGTATGAGTCATGCAATGATTGCCGAAGTCGTTGGCAAGGCGCGCACCACCGTATCAAACTTGCTACGTCTCAATCAGCTGCATGATACAGTCAAAGATCATTTGGCAAATAGCGCCCTAGATATGGGTCATGCGCGCACGCTCTTAGCATTATCCTCTGAGCAGCAGCCGATTATCGCGCAAAAAATTATCGACGGCGGTATGACGGTACGCGATGCTGAAAAGTTGGTTAAATCGATCTTGCAGCCTGCACCGAAAGCTAATCGTGCTGAGCAAACGCAATCTCGTGAGGTTGAGCGCTTGACGCAAAGACTGACAGATATGTTAGGGGCTGAAGTCAAACTCAAACACAAAAAAGATGGCCAGGGTAGTGTTGAGATATTTTTCCATAACCAAGATCAGTTAGCAGCTTTGATTAAGCACATAGAAGCACAGGCTTGATATCGCTAACGAGTTTGTCATGATGCTGTAAATTTAAGATATTTTGATAGCCGCTATTTTTATAAAAATATAAAAGAGAGTCAATATGTGGGAGTTGGTAAAAGCGGGTGGTTGGTTGATGACACCTATCGTGGTGTGCTCAATATTGGCATTGGTTATCATCATCGAGCGTAGTCATACCTTACAGTTTAATAAAGTTGCTCCGAGTAGATTGCGCGAACAGCTAATCACGCGCTTACGTGAGAATGGGGATATTGGTCGTACACAGTTGATGAATGTCAAAGAAAAAACACCTTTGGGAGATATTTTAGCGACAGGGCTGCTGTATCGTCAATATGGCTTAGATTCGATGACGATGCATATGCAAAACCGCGCTAGCGTACAAGTGCATCAGTTAGAAAAAAACATCAATATGCTTGGGACCATAGGAGCGATTGCGCCACTACTCGGTTTGTTAGGCACGGTGTTAGGCATTATTTCGTCATTTTTGGCGATTACCGATGGGGCGATGCAAGACCCAACGATGCTTGCTGCTGGTGTGTCACAAGCGTTGATTACGACTGCTGCTGGTATGATCGTGGCTATTCCAGCACTGGTTGCCTATCGTTATTTTCAGCGCCGTATTATCGATATTAATGCCCAGTTTGAGACGCAAGCGGGGCTAATGATTCAAGAGTTGTATGATTATCATTTGCTAGAAAATACGTCTACTGCTGGCTTGAATGTGCCTGCACATCGTGCGACATCGGCTGACGTTGTAGATCACGAGTATGCAGTGGATGGATTAAGCTCAAATAATGGTGTTGCCGTCACTTCTTAGTATTTATTTTTTAGCATTTATTTCTTAGTATTTGTGACTGTTCAGCAGGCTCTAATAATCCATCAAGCACATGAGTATTCAGTAAATTAAAGAGAGTGATATGCGCTTTAGAAAACCGACTGTTGAGCCGCTCGAAATTAACTTGACCCCGATGATTGACTGCTTGTTGTTTTTGATTGTGTTTTTGCTATTAGCAACGTCGTTTAATCATTTTAGTCGTTTAAATATTATTCTTCCTGAAGCTGAAGGTGTCGCGCTGACAGAAGAGAAAAACAGTATCGAAGTGGCAGTACAAGAAGATGGCAGTTATCTGGTGAACGGTATTACGCTTGCTAGTAGCAATGAGGCAGAGTTGACCAGTATGCTACAACAAGAAGCTGGTAGTAATCGTGACATGCTATTTGTTATTGCTGCGGATGCCAATGCCACCCATCAATCGGTTGTGCGAGTGATGGATATTGCGGGTAAACTGGGATTTTTGAATCTTAATATCAGTACGGTCGTGCCACTTGGTCAGCCGTTACCGCAGTAGCCTATAGCTACTTTAATGCCATTGATAGATGCTCTTATAAAACTGTGATTTTAACGCAGTCCATTCATATGATGACCCCCAAATTGAGGCTTTTATGAGCCAAGCATATCAACCTGACTCTGCAAAAACTGCTGCTAAAAAACTATCAGCAGAGCCGTCAAACATACCTAAACATAAGACCTTGCTGCGTTTGCTGAGTTATTTAAAACCATACTGGTGGGCATTAATGCTTACTGTGTTGGGCTTTGCGATTAATGCGGCGACAGAGATTTGGATTGCCAAATTACTTCAATACATCACCGATGCCATTAATCAGAACGATCAAAGCAAACAGGATTTATTTCCATTATTGATCATTGGTCTGTTTTTTGTCCGCGGTGTTGGTAGCTTTTTGGGTAATTATTATTCTGCTCTGGTCTCACGTAATTTGGTATATGAGCTGCGAGTGGAAGTCTTTAATAAATTGCTTCGTCTGCCAAGCTCTTTTTACTTAGCCAATCCTGCTGGTACCATTTCATCCAAGCTGATATTTGATGTTGAGCAAGTCACCGCCGCTAGTACAGACTCTATGAAGACGCTACTGCGGGATGGTTTGACAGTCGTCGCCTTGATAGGTTTCTTGCTTTATAGCAATTGGCGTTTGACGTTAATTTTATTCGTTGTGCTACCGCCAATATTGTGGCTTATTCGCATCGCCTCAAAGCGTTATCTAAAGTTGTCTAAGGGTATTCAAGAGACGATGGGTGATGTCAGCCATATTACCAATGAAGTGATTGGTGGCTATCAGGTTGTCAAAAACTATGGCGGTCAAGCATACGAAGCCGCACGCTTCGATAAAACATCGAAAAAGAACTTACGCCAAGGCATGAAGGTCGTGGTGACCAACAGTATCAATACGCCAGCAGTACAGCTGCTAATGGCTGTCGCCATGTCAGTTGTGGTTTGGCTCGCACTACGCCCATCGGTGATAGACAATATCTCAGCGGGTGAGTTTATCTCATATATCGCGGCTGCAGGTTTGCTCAGCAAGCCGGTACGCTCATTGACTGACATCAATCAAAAACTACAAAAAGGTATCGCGGCAGGTGAGTCGATTTTTGCCTTGTTGGATGAGCCAGAAGAAACAGATACTGGTGTGCTTAGCCCTACTTTGACGGGCGAAATCAAGCTGGATAATGTCAGCCTGATTTATCCTGACTCAACGGTCGCTTTGCGTGACTTTACGTTAGATGTAAGAGCGGGTGAGACGGTTGCATTGGTAGGGCGAAGTGGTGCTGGTAAGTCATCTTTAGTAAATTTATTGACGCGCACCTTGTCGACCTCTTCTGGGCAAATTACCTTGGATGGTATACCGATTGAAGACATTAAGCTTGAGAGCTTACGGGCGCAGATTGCGATGGTCAATCAACAAGTAGTCCTGTTCAATACCACGGTATTTAACAATATTGCTTATGGTGGCTTAGCCAATAAAACCCAAGCGGAGGTTGAGCGTGCCGCAAAAGATGCCTTTGCTCATGATTTTATTATGAAAATGCCAAACGGCTATCAAAGTGAAATTGGTGCTGAAGGTTTGCAGCTGTCTGGCGGGCAGCGTCAGCGCTTATCGATTGCTCGTGCGCTATTAAAAGATGCGCCGATTTTAATTTTAGATGAAGCAACCAGTGCGTTAGACAATGAATCAGAGTATTACATTCAGCAAGCGCTTGATAATGTGATGAAAGATCGTACCACGTTAGTCATTGCACATCGACTGACCACCATTGAATCAGCCGATCGTATCGCCGTGTTAGACAGCGGTCAAATCGTCGAGTTGGGCACGCACGATGAGCTTATGCAATTGCAAGGTCATTATGCGCAAATGTATGAACGCGACTTTGAATAAAATTATTGGACTATTCTTTGAGCAGCTTTGACGTTCAAATCGTGCTAAGTTAAAGTTTAGCTGAATAGGTAAGTGGTCAAATTATCATGAGTATTGAAACGACAGTGACGCGTGCCTGGCAACGTCAAGCCGCTTGGCTATGGCTATTGCTACCTATTAGTTGGTTGTACGGACTTATCACCACGCTGCGTCGTCAAGCTTATAAAGCTGGGCTGTTAGCAAGTTATCGTGCGCCTGTTCCCGTTATGGTGATCGGCAATATTAGCGTGGGCGGTAGTGGCAAAACACCATTGATTATTGCCTTGGTTGATTATCTAAAAGAACATGGAGTAAAGGTAGGGGTTATCAGCCGTGGTTACGGTGGCGACACCAGTCAAATGCCCGCTTTGGTCGATGCCGCCAGTTTGCCCAACGTGGTAGGGGATGAGCCTTGTTTGATTGTCAATATGACAAATGCACCCATGGCAGTATGTCCTGATCGTAAGCAGGCGATTATAACCTTGTTAGCTGCCCATCCTGACTTGCAATTTATTATTGCCGACGACGGCTTGCAGCATTATGCACTGCAACGTGACATTGAATGGATTGTGGTCGATTCAGCACGAGGCTTTGGTAATCAGCAACTCCTGCCAACAGGGTTTTTACGTGAGCCCATGTCGCGGTTGCAGGGTGCAACTGTCATCTACCATGAACCACTAACAACAGATTCAGTGGACAACGACAAAGATAACAGCAATCTGTACCGAGCCAATCATTTGACGATGCACTTAGAGGCGGATGCTCTGCAACTCTTATGGCAACCTACTTTATCTTATTCTCAAATTGATATGCCTAAAAAAGGTTGTAGAGTGCATGCGGTGAGCGGTATTGGTTATCCGCAGCGGTTTTTTGATACTTTAAGTTCGCTGGGCTTCGATGTCGTTGGACATGCTTATCCTGATCATTATGATTTTGAGTTGGCGGAATTATTGCTGTATACCGAATATCCAATCGTAGTAACCAGTAAAGATGCGGTAAAAATAAGAGCGTTGCTATCGAAAGCCACTACTGATAAAGCGCTAAATGACGAGTATCAAACGCTGATAAACAGACTATGGGTGCTGCCAGTAACTGCTGAACTCTCTGACAGCTGTTATGATAATCTGCAGCAGCAGCTAAAAAAGCTAGGTATTGATATCGCAAATAATGACAATACCAATAACAGTACCAAAGCAAATAATAGATGATGCTTTAAACCGTATAAAAATTGCTATAGGAAACCCCATGTCGTCAGTGATTATGCCCGCCAAAACTCATATTGTTATCCCTGCTCGTTTTAAGAGCACGCGGCTACCTGGCAAGCCATTACTAGAGATACATGGTAAGCCGATGATTCTTTGGGTTGCTGAAAAGGCGCAAACAGCGCACTTCGCTGATGATATGTGTATTGCCACGGATGATGACGATATTGCCAAGATATGCATAGATGCAGGGTTTGATGTGGTGATGACCAGTAGCGAGCATGCTTCAGGCACTGACCGTTTGGCAGAAGTTGCCGCCATCAAAGGGTGGGCTGACCATGATATCGTGGTCAATATGCAAGGTGATGAACCGTTGGTACCGCCGCTATTATTAGAGCAGGTGAAGGCGCTGTTGGTAGCAGACAATGACAGCGTGATGGCGACTTTGTGTGAGTCTATCGACGACTATGAGACCTTTATGCGTCCATCAGTGGTCAAGGTTGTCAGTCAACACTCTAATGACTTGCAGCGAGCGCTATATTTTAGTCGAGCGCCCATTCCTTGTGATCGTGATGTCGTATTGTCCAATGATGGTCATAGAAACCCACCAAAAAATGCTTATCGTCATTTAGGGTTATATGCTTATCGCGTCCGTTTATTACAGCAGTTTGTGCATTGGCCGCAAACGCCACTTGAGAGACTTGAGAGCCTAGAGCAGTTACGCGTTTTAGAAAATGGAGCGCAGATTGCTATTGCAGTTGCCGCTTGTCATCTACCTGCAGGGGTCGATACCCAAGAAGATTTAGACCGCTTAAATGCCATGAGTTTGACTGAATTTCAGAACCCCATTGGATGAATAGCCTAAGCAAAAATATTTCACCTAAAGCGTCATGAATACGCTATATCCTGAATAATCAAGCGAAGTGATAGGACGTTAGCTATGAGTGATAAGACGCAAAATACAGGCACAATGGATACTACAGACTACATATATTTTGCCGCGTTATTGCCATGGCAGCAAAATCTATGGTCGCAATTGACCAAGCGAGTTTTGACATCACAGCAATCTTTGCCACATGCACTATTAGCTGCTGGTATGCAAGGTATGGGCAAACGGGCTTTTGTATGGCGTTTGGTCGCTTGGCTATTATGCCGTGAGCGTGATAGCCATCCCACAGGGGCTTGCGGCGCCTGTGAAAGTTGCCAATGGCTAAGATCTGGCACGCATCCAAGCTTACAGGTATTGCCACTGATCAGTATGCCGATCAGTGCAGACAATGCTGATAATAAAGAGAAATTAAGTAACGCTGCAAAGGATAAAAAATCACCCAAAACAGCCAATAACAGTGCTTTTAAGATTAAAGTGGATGATATCCGTAACTTGCAGCCTTTTATCTACCAAGGTGGTCAAGGAATGCGTATCTGTGTGTTAGACCATGCAGAGCAAATGACGATTGCCGCGGCCAACGCGCTACTCAAAACCTTGGAAGAACCACAAGTTCAAGTCCATTTATTTTTGATCAGCGATACTCCAGCACAATTACTGCCCACTATTAAAAGTCGAGTGCAGCAGTTGCCATTACAGACCATTCAGCCTGTGATCGCCGTTGACTATGTGACACAGGCACTTGGCTCTACGGTCAATCGTGAAGCGGTCGGAACGGCTGCGATTGAGCAGCTTATCCAATTGGCAAATGGCGCACCTTTGGCAGCAATAGCCATGGCACAAGCGCCATGGTATAGCAAACGTGCATTATGGTTGACGACGTGGCAGGCATTGCGTAGTGGTAAACGTAGTAGTGTGGCAGCCAGTGACTATTGGCAAAACCAACTGATTATCACGGAATTTATTCAGCTTTCTGAGCTGATGCTACTTGATATGCGCCGTGTTTGCTTAGGGCTTAATGAGCTTCAAAAAGACGTCAATCTATCCGCTGCCTTAGAAAAATATCCACCTGATAATAATGGTCTAGCACTTTTTTCTAATAGCTTACAGCAGACAAAAATCGCCCTACAACAAAATGTGCAAGAAAAATTTGCCTATGATAAGCTAATGCAAGAATTGGCTTGTTTATAAGAAAATCTGCCTTGATAGCAAATAAAAATACCAAACTTAATGAAGGAAGCTGACTATGGCCATGCCAGGACGCGGCGGGATATTAACCTGCCACATTGAAAATATCGAAATGTTATATGCCAGCTACTTGTCCTTTGTCAGTAATGGCGCATTATTTGTGCCATCCAATGACGCTCAGCAGCTAGGTAACGAGGTATTTATCGCCATCACTTTACCCAATTCTAGCGAGCGTTTGCCTATGAATGGCAAAGTGGTTTGGATTAACGCCAAAACGCAAGGTGGTCGACCGGCAGGTTTTGCGGTACAGATTGGAACTGATATTGCAGGTCAAAGAATTAAAAACGAAGTTGAGCGATTATTGGCGGGTAAAATAGATGGTTTGCAGTCCACGTATACCATGTAATTATTTATTGTACTTATAATGGTTTTGATAAGTATTAGACGACTATTTTTAAATAAACAGTATAGAAAAAGCCACCTTATATATCGATAAGGTGGCTTTTTTTTATGAGCATAAGACTAGGGCGTGTCCTCATTTTAAAAATAGTGATAAAAATTGCCGTCAAACAATGAAGGTAATGCAAATAATATCGAGATATCAATAAGCTGTTTGACGATGTTTGGCAAAATGTAACCATTTTTAGCCAATTTAGAGGACAATCGATTGAACTGAGGTCACGGCCTACGTAAAACCACCATATCTTTTAATAGCGCGGTGGCACATACATATCATCTGGAATAGGCTCACGGTAGTATTCGTCATCACGTTTACGATCGGGTAATTCTACCTCATCACGTGGCACTTCCTTATAAGGAATTTGTTCGAGTAGATGAGCAATACAGTTTAGCCTTGCGCGTTTTTTATTGTTACCTTCAACCACCCACCAAGGTGCTTCAGGGATATGCGTTCGCTCAAACATGGTCTCTTTAGCCTTGGTATAGTCTTCCCAACGGCGGCGTGATTGTAAGTCCATGGCTGAAAGCTTCCATTGCTTGAGTGGGTCATGAATACGGCTCATAAAGCGTGAATGCTGCTCATCATCAGTGATCGAAAACCAGTACTTCACCAAGCGAATACCTGAGCGGACTAGCATGCGTTCAAACTCAGGCACCGACTGAAAAAATTCTTCATACTGTGCATCGGTACAAAAACCCATCACACGCTCAACCCCCACACGGTTATACCAACTGCGGTCAAACAGCACAATTTCACCAGCAGCAGGTAAATGGGCAACATAACGCTGAAAATACCATTGTGATTGCTCACGTTCTGTCGGTGCAGGTAGGGCAGCCACTCGACACACACGAGGGTTTAAGCGCTGCGTGATACGCTTGATAGCGCCACCCTTACCCGCCGAGTCACGACCTTCAAATATGACGACGATACGCTCACCGCGATCAACGACCCAGTCTTGTAACTTAATTAGCTCGCGCTGTAGCCTTACCAACTCTTGAAAGTACATACGACGATCAAGTCTTTCTTGCTCACTCATTTCGCGCCCATCAAAACGAAAATCACGCACATAATCATCTATCTCGTTTTCTAGCTCTTCATCATAAGTATCGATGAGGTCTTCGTGCATCTTACGACGCAACTGATCATTAAAAACCTCCTTATCCATACGCTCGATAAAACTGTGTTGCTCAGGTGAGCTAAGTTCCTGACGCTCTTGTGGCGTGAGGGATTTGGGATTGATGGACGAAGGTATCTTACCCATAAAAAACTCCTAATCAGTGTTGTTATGATTTTTATTGGTTATCCTCTTACTTTAGCATAACTACCGATAGAGCTATGCGTTGGCTACGTTTCATTATTGTGTTGTTAGCAAGACCATGACTAACATCCAGTTTTGAGTAGTGAATGGGCATAAAAAAGCACCCTCTAATCCATCGATTAAAGAGTGCTTTACAGTATTAATGCCAACTATTGACTGATAATACCAATCAAATAATAGCAGTCAAAGAGTTATTTCTCTAAGATACAAGTCACGCCCTGACCACCAGCTGCACAGATAGAGATTAGTGCACGACCTGAGCCTTTTTGATCCAATAGCTTCGCTGCAGTGGCTAGGATACGACCACCCGTTGCGGCAAATGGATGACCCGCAGCTAACGACGAGCCATTAACGTTTAGCTTGTTACGATCGATAGAGCCTAGTGGTGTATCTAGTCCTAGGCGCTCTTCACAGAATTTTTCATCTTCCCAAGCAGCTAGTGTTGATAACACTTGTGATGCAAAGGCTTCATGGATTTCATAAAAATCGAAATCTTGTAGTGTTAGACCTGCACGCTCAAGCATACGCGGTACGGCATAAGCAGGTGCCATTAATAGGCCTTCTGTGGTGCCAGATTTACCAATGAAATCAACGGCGGCCGTTTCTTGATGAACGATATAAGCCAATGGCTTAAGACCACGCTCTTTTGCCCACTCATCGGTTCCTAGTAGGACACAAGAGGCACCATCCGTTAATGGTGTAGAGTTGGCTGCTGTCATCGTTGGGTTGGCGTTCTTTCTACCAAACACAGGCTTTAATTTAGCCAGTTTTTCCAAAGTGGTATCAGGGCGCAAGTTGTTATCGCGCGTCAGACCTTTGTATGGAGTGATTAGGTCGTCAAAGAATCCTTCATCATAAGCGCGCGCTAGGTTTTGATGACTGTTAAAAGCAAGCTCATCTTGTGCTTCGCGGCTGATATTCCACTCAAGTGTGGTGATGGCTTGATGGTCGCCCATTGATAGACCAGTGCGTGGTTCACCGTTTTGTGGCGAATCGATTAAGTCTTTTGGATTTAGCCCCATTAACGCTTTTAGGCGTTGTTTGTTGTCTTTAGCCGCGCCCAGTTTGATCAGTACTTTACGTAGACCATCACCAATCGCGATCGGTGCATCAGAGGTCGTGTCTACGCCGCCAGTGATGGCTGAGTCGATAAGACCCAGTGCGATTTTATTGGCAGAAGCAAAAGTCGCTTGCAAGCCAGTACCGCAAGCTTGTGAGATATCGTAAGTTGGCGTATGTGGGTTGAGCGCTGTGTTAAGCGTGGCTTCGCGAGTTAGGTTGATGTCACGGCTTAGTTTCATGACGGCACCAGATACCACTTCACCCAACACTTCGTCTTGTAGATTATAGCGTTCAATCAAGCCATCTAATGCAGCTGTCAACATGTCGGTGTTGCTAACGTCAGCGTATGAACCGTTCGAGCGTGCAAATGGAATACGGTTGCCACCTAAGATAGCCACACGATTTTGACCAGCAACGGCTTTGGTTTTGCTGGTTTTTTTGGCAGCAGATGCTGGCTTTTTCGTAGTAGAATCTGGTGATTTATCATTTGCTTCTGTGGTGCTAGAAGACTCTTTATTACTAGAAGACTCTTTATTAGACGTGTCTGTTGCTGTCGTGCTTTTAGCTTTTTTAACAGCCGTTTCTGTTTTACCGTTTTCTGATTTATTATCAGTAGATTTTGACGCACTGGCTTTTACCACTGTACTTTCAACAACAGGGCTATCAGGGTGATTGTTTTTATTACTCATAATATTATCCTTAAAAAATATGGGCAGAAGAAAAGAGGGTAACAATAGTAAAGCTAATAATAAAAATGATTATATTAAGTAATTCAATAATCGAAAATAAACAAGAAGCAAATATTATCACTTATTACGCAGCATAACTGTTTATGATAAGACGTTTTTACGACCTTACTGTATATCTTTGGCAAACTATGTGACGCTTATCTAAGGTCGGTATCAGCTTTGAAAGACATCAATATGACTTTCGTAGACTGGCTAGTATCAATTATTGGCATTGCATAACGATAGATTTGATAATATATTGTTATCGATAATTGCATTTGCTATAACTTATAGGTCTGATTTTAGCACAATGTGGTGATTTTTAAATCCAGAAAAAGTGACCGTCTTGTATACTGAGTTGTTTACAGATTGTTGTAGACATTATCGGTTTTTGGACTTGTTTAAGATGGCAGTGTATAGTTAGGCCAGCTTTAGACTCATTTACTAAATATCAATAATTATGAGGTTGTTGAGTCTATATAATAGGCACATTACATTTATTACTATTATTCTAACCGTTCGTTATAGGGATTATATTATGTCAGACCGTTATGGTGATTTTGTTCAGTCTTCTATTGGCAAAAAAGTGGCCAAAAATTTGGGTTTACCGTTACCTGTTACCCTTGATCGCTTCGAAAGCGGTGAGCCTTTAGTACGTGGTAGCGTATTGGTTGGTCGTGCTAATGGCGATGATAAAAGCGTCAGTGAGTCTGTTGCGCGAATTTTGTCAGACGTACATGCTGATGTTTATGTAAACAGCAGTGATGATATCAAAGATGCCCTTGCTGATGCAGGCGTGGAAGCAAAAGCCAATACGGGCGGCGATGATAAATTTAAAGTTTTGTTTTTTGATGCCAGCAATATTAGCAATGCCGATCAATTAAAAGAAGTGTATGAGTTCTTCCATACTGTGGCTCGTCGTGTAGAAAAGTCTGGTCGCGTCATTATTATTGGTCGCCCACCAGAGAATATCACTGACATTGATACAGCTTTGGCTCAGCGTGCGCTTGAAGGCTTTGTAAAGTCTGTCGGTAAAGAGTTCAAACGCGGTATTACTGCACAGCTTATTTATGTGGAAGACGGCGCAGAGCAAAATCTAGATTCGACTTTACGCTTTTTCACCTCAGCTCGTTCAGCTTATGTCTCAGGACAAGTCGTACGCGTTAGTAAGGGTAGCAATGTCGATGTCGATTGGACACAGCCTCTTGGCGGTAAAACCATGCTGGTAACTGGCGCAAGCCGCGGTATTGGTGAAGCAATTGCTCGTGTATTGGCTCGCGAAGGCGCTCACGTTATCTGCCTTGATGTACCGCAGCAGCAAGCAGACCTACAAAAAGTCGCTAGCGAAATTAGTGGCTCAGTATTGACCGTCGACATCACCAGTGATGACGCTGGCAAACAAATCGCCGAAGCTGCACAAAAGCGTGGCGGATTAGATTCAATCATCCATAATGCTGGCGTCACTCGTGATAAGACATTGGCAAACATGGACGAGAAAAAGTGGGACATGGTTATCGATATTAACCTAGCTAGTATTGCTAGGCTGAACCGCTATTTACTAGACAACGACGTATTAAAAGACAATGCACGTATCGTTTGTGTGTCATCGATTTCAGGTATCGCTGGCAACTTGGGTCAAACCAACTATGCTACCTCTAAAGCAGGGGTGATTGGTTTGGTGAATGCCACTGCCAAGCAGTTAGAAGACAACGCCAAAGGCATGACGATCAACGCTGTTGCTCCAGGGTTTATTGAAACGCAAATGACCGAAGCCATTCCATTTGCTATTCGTGAAGCGGGTCGCCGTATGAACTCTATGAGCCAAGGCGGCTTGCCAGTAGACGTGGCTGAGACCATCGCATGGTTTGCATCCCCTGCTTCTGGTGGCTTAAATGGCAACATCGTTCGCGTTTGTGGTCAAAGCTTATTGGGTGCTTAATATTACTTTATAAGTAAGTGTCAATTATAAGTAAGTGTAAATGATGATTTAGATAATGATAAATGGTTGATATTAATCAGTATTTTTAATTTTCCTCACATATACTTACGAAAAAATTGCTCATAAATCGTAATAAAGCTGCCCAAGGGTGGCTTTTTTATGATAAAAACACAGAGAACCAGTAGCCAAATTGTTTTTTGCTGTGAGAGTTGCTTACATTGTCTAAAACCACGCCTATTGATTGTGCCTAATTTAGGCATAATACTGGTGGCATTGCTCAATGATAGGCTGTAACCACTAATGTCATAGCATCTTTAGATACACCAAGAAAATTTGCTCAAGCCCCACTTAGGATTTATTATGTCAGACAAACATTATGATGCGTTGCCGAAAGCGCATACGACCTATGCCAATATCGTTAAAAGTTTATTGCCTATTGGTAATAACGGCAAAATCAGTAAAGACCAATTGCCGCAAGCGACTTACTATGTGGACGATTTGCACATTGACCAAAGTAACTTAAACGATTATCGTAAAATTTGTGGTTTTGCAGATAATGGCAAAGTACCTATTACTTACTTTTCAGTGCTGTCTCAAACGCTGCAAATGAATATGATGGTCAAAGAGCCATTTCCATTTGCTATGTTGGGTCTAGTGCACGTCGATAATAGTGTGACTCAGTATCGTCCTATCGGTGAGCGTGAAACGGTTGCTATGTCAGTCACCTTTGATAATTTGCGTGACCATGCTCAGGGTCAGCAGTTTGATTTTGTGACGACGGTCAAGTCAGAAGATAAGGTGATTTGGGAAGGTACTTCGACGTATCTGTCACGCAGCAAAAAACCAATCAGCAGCAAAGACAAAAAAAGCACTCCACGTCCAATAACGGTCAAGCCATCAGTCAACCCAGAAGGCGTGCATAGTATCTTTGAAGTGCCAGAAGATATCGGTCGTCGTTATGCTTTTGTTTCAGGTGACTTTAACCTCATTCATCTCCATCCATTATCTGCGCGTGCGTTTGGCTTTCCTAAAGCGATTGCTCATGGCATGTGGTCAAAGGCCAAATGCCTTGCTATGATGGACGAGTTGCCGGATGCTTGTACGGTTGATGTGTCATTTAAACTGCCTATCTTTTTGCCAGCCGAAGTAGAGCTTATCGCTGATCCGGTGGCTGCACTTGAAGACACAGACGATACCTGTGAGTTTGGCTTATTTAGCTCTAAAAATGACAAGCCGCATTTGGCAGGTACGGTTAAATTACAGAGTGGCCATGAGTAAAAGCCAGTAGAACGACTGTCATTTAACTAAAAAATATCTCAATATGGTCGATTCATGATAGAAAAGTGATAGCGCTAACCTCGCTTGAAGTATTGCTTATACATCGACACGCGGTTGCTTTGTACTTATTTTAACTGGAATTGACCATAGTCAATATAACGAACAAATTTATAATTATGACTTCACATACCGCCGTACCAAACTCAGATCAACTGAATCATTCAGTAGCTATTGACACAGTATCGAATGCTGGCAATAACGTTTTAGACAATGGCGTTGATCTTAGTACTATTCTTGAGCCTTATTTTCGTCCTGATGACACTACCATTGTATGCGGTGCACTCGATGACGAAAAAGTGGTTGCCTTAGCGAAAGCTGGGGTTGAGCTAGTGATTAACTTACAGCCAGATGATGAATTGAGCTTTGATGAGGCCGCAGCGGTCGAGCGAGCTGGCATGCACTATGAGCATCTGCCTATTAATGGTGCTGTAGACTTAAAGCAGCTTAATATATTGGCATTTGATAATATATTGCGCCAACATCATGGCAAAAAAACGGCAGTGCATTGTGGCTCAGGCAATAGAGTGGGTGCCGCAATGGCGCTACGCGCAGGATGGTTACGTGGACGTAAAATGGACACCGCTATGGAACGTGGGCGCAGTCATGGATTAACGAAGCTTGAGCAAGAAGTTCATAATCGTCTGTTGGTACCGCGCTAAGACATAAAGATGACAACGTATTATTAAGCAGCATTGCATGACAGAGAGGCGACCACTAGGTTGCCTTTTTTATTAAGGCGCGTTGTTATTTTTAAAATGAGGATAAAAGTTCTAGGGCGTGTCCTCAATTCAATCGACTACTTTCTAAATGGGCTAAAAATAGCTAAATTTTGCCAAACATCGTCAAATAGCTTCTTAATATCTCGATATTGTTTGCGCTACTTTCCTTGTTTGACGGCAATTTATCTCATTTTTATCACCATTTTTAAAATGAGGACACGCCCTAAGCAAACGAAAAAATAACTTGCTAATATTGAACAGTTACGCCTTAGCAAATAATGTATTTTTTATCATATGAACACTTAATATTAAGGGCTAAATAGTTCTTACCGTTTAGCTGTTTTATAGAAATGGAGCAGGGTAGCCATGATCGACAATAATAATAAAACCACACAGATTTTTGATCAACAGATAAATCTAACGTTGCAACAACGTTTGCAGCAAATACTCACCGACTTACAGCTTGATGATGCACCAGCTGGTGGTGCTGTGGTTGTTTATCTGGCAGGAGAATGCATTGCACAGGCGAGTGTGGGGATGGTACGCCCAGAGATGCCATGGCAGCCTGATACTTTGGCGATTAATTTTTCGACGGGTAAAGGTGTATTGGCGACGCTTGTACATATATTGGTTTCGCAGCAGATGCTTGATTATGACCAGCCTATTGCCCATTATTGGCCTGCATTTTCTGCACAGAATAAAGGGAATATTACGCTACGTAGCGTGATGTCGCATCAAGCCAACTTATTCTCAATTCAGAGTATCGTTGCGGATAGCGAAACTTTGCTTGATTGGGATCAAATGCTCAATAAAGTTGCTGCCATGCCAATCACAGCACCAGACCATGGCGAGTTATATGACAGCGCTTATAGTGCTCTGGTCTATGGTTGGGTGTTGGGCGGTCTGATAGAAGCCGTTACTGAAATGTCTTTAGCTGAGGCATTGCGCCATTATCTCACTGAGCCTTTAGGTATTGCTGATAGTTGCTATTTTGGTGTACCAGAGAATAAAGTCAACCAAGTAGCAAGACTGGCCAAAGACTTCGAAACATCAAATGAGGCTGGCTCACAACTGCGTAATAAACGTCATAAACCAACGCTAAAAGCCGACTCACAAAGTACTTTACGTACTTATGCTAGTCTGCCTAGTTATGCTTGCTGGCAGCAGCAAGCTTTAATGGATGGCAAAGCGGCAGACCTAAGGTCAGATGATGAGCAAAACACTTTACCGATACTAGACACGGCTCATATTAATCGTTTGTACTTCAATACCAGTCAGCTTAATCTAAAAAATTATAAGGCAGCACTCATACCTGCTGGCAAACAAGCGATCGATTATCACAGTCGTGAGACACTACAGGCCATTATTCCAGCAGCAAATGGTGTCGCTTCAGCTCAGGCATTGGCCACCATCTATGCCATGTTAGCCAATGGCGGAACATGGCAAGGACACACGTTTATTAATAGCGCCACTTTTGAGCAACTATCCAAACCGCAAGTCACAGGGCTAGATGCTGTTATGCCAGCAAACATGGATTGGCGCTTGGGTTATCATCGGTTATTTAGTCTTTGTCAGCATACAGACAGTGAAGAAGTTGATGTAAACAAGCAAGGATTTGGGCATATGGGCTATAACGGTTCGGTTGCTTGGTGTGACCAAGAGCGTCAGTTGTCATTTGCCTTTATCCATAATTTTGACACCACGATGCTGAATGATGTCCGTCAGTTTGCACTAACGGAAGCGGTACTTAACTTAGTCGATTCAGAGCTTTCAAAACGCTAGATAGCTCTATCAATAAGGTTAATGTGATTTATTCGGCGTCATTTTAAGCAACCTTGTGGCGCTAAGACCATGGATAAAGATTGACGCCAAAATGACAATTGAACAGACGACCCACAGTTTAAGCGCATCTTCATCACCGAAAAAACCTTGGTTGAGCGCATAAGATAAATAGTATAGCGTACCAATACCACGGATGCCCAAAGCAGAGATGGCATATTTTTCAGTGTGTGGTAGGTTTAGTCCTGATAAAGCAATAAACCCACCAATGGGACGTATCAACAAGAGGAAGGTGAAGCTGACGATGTAAACACGCCATGTTAGCTCAACGCCCGACTGCAATCCTTGACCAAGAAACATGCCGAAAGTGACCAGCACTAGAGACATGAGTAAGCCTTCTGATTGTTCTGCAAAATCATGGAGCTTGTGGTGATAGCTGTGCTCATGCTCTGAGCGGCGAAAGGCAAATGCCGCGATAAATACGGCGATAAACCCATAACTATGTACAAATTCGGCAAGTCCATAAGCCACTAACGTTAGCGCAATGACCACATAGCCTTGAGAAATAGTGGTGTTTTGGCCGTATTTTGAAAATACCAGCTTAGCCATAATTTTACCAACGAAAATCCCCACCACCAGCCCAGCACCAATTTTCCATAAGACATCATGAGTGAACCATGACCAGAGCATCTCGAGAGTAAAGGAATTTCCTTGGCTAAAAGCTTCCGCTATTTTTATGGCCAAATAAACAAATGGGAAAGCCAGTCCGTCATTCAATCCTGCTTCTGACGTTAATGTAAAGCGAGGTGTGTCTTCGCGACCTGTATTGGGTGGCCCTACTTGAATACTAGAAGCCAATACGGGATCGGTTGGAGCCAGTACTGCGCCCAGCAATATAGCAGCTCCCAGACTGAGACCAAATGCATAGTAGCCTAGCACCGCCATCGCAAAGATGCCAATCGGCATGGTAATAAGCAACAGACGCACGGTCGGTCGCCACAATTGCCAAGACAGCTTCGTATCAATTTTGATACCAGCACCAACCAAGGATACGAGCACCACAATTTCGGTTAATTTTTCGATAATTAAGCCGTTATTCATAGGGTCTAAAAATGATAAGGTCGTCCACCAGTACCCCATCAGCAGCCCAAAGCTAACCTGCAACATAGGCAAAGAGATAGGCGTGCGCTTAAATATAATGGGGAACAACGCCCCCAGTAAAAAAGCGATACCGCAGACCAATAAAAATAAATTGTAGTTTTCAATCATAAGGTAGGTGCACGCTGTTATGTTTATCTTAAAAAGTTAGAGTGAGGCCATATTTACTAGTCCATTATAATGACGCTAAAAAATAATTATTACCGCAAAAAATCGTTATCAAAACGACATATGCGTTGTTTTTTGGTGAAAAAAAAGCCTGCATAGCGCAGGCTTAATAGATTTTTACCAATATACTTTAACGATTAATAGTTTAAGGCTTAGCGCTCAACTTGACTCACGTCACGTACCGCACCGGTATCGGCACTGGTAGTCATGGCAGCATAGGCACGTAGCGCAGGGGTCACATGACGGTCACGGCTTACAGGCTTCCACGCATCGCGGCCACGAGCTTCCATCGCCTCGCGGCGAGTGGCCAAATCGGCATCACTGACTTGCATGTTAATCGTACGATTAGGAATGTCGATATGGATGGTATCGCCTTCTTCAACCAAACCAATCGCACCACCCTCAGCTGCTTCTGGGCTGGCATGACCGATTGATAGGCCTGAGGTACCACCAGAGAAACGACCATCGGTGAGTAGGGCACACTCTTTACCCAAGCCTTTAGACTTAAGGTAAGTCGTTGGATAGAGCATCTCTTGCATACCAGGGCCGCCTTTAGGACCTTCGTAGCGGATGATAACCACATCACCTGCCACGATCTCGTCAGCCAATACTGCAGCGACAGCATCATCTTGCGATTCAAATAGACGAGCACGACCAGTAAATACTAGGATGCTGTCATCCACACCTGCGGTTTTGACTACACAGCCACGCTCAGCGATATTGCCATACAATACGGCCAAACCACCATCTGTAGAATAGGCATGTTGGGCACTACGGATGCAACCTGACTCACGGTTGACGTCGAGGTTTGACCATTCTTTTGATTGTGAAAATGCCTCAGTGGTACGTATGCCACCCGGTGCTGCAAGGAAGCGTGCGCGAGCCTCTTGATTATCAGGGTTCATGATATCCCACTTATCAATAGCGGCTTTCATCGTTGGACTATGTATGGTCGGCACGTCAGTTTTGAGTAATCCAGCACGATCAAGCTCGGCCAATAACGCAAAGACACCGCCAGCACGATGCACATCTTCCATGTGGTATTTTTGCGAGGCAGGGGCGACTTTTGCAAGGCAAGGTACACCGCGACTTAGACGATCGATATCTGACATTTTGAAATCGACTTCTGCTTCGTTAGCAGCCGCTAACAGATGCAAAATAGTATTGGTTGAGCCGCCCATGGCGATATCTAAGGTCATCGCGTTTTCAAAAGCCGCTTTGCTAGCGATGGAGCGTGGCAATACTGAGTCATCATCTTGCTCATAGCGACGTTTGGCAAGAGAGACAATGGTGCGTCCTGCTTCTAAAAATAGCTCACGACGCAGCGAATGGGTGGCGAGTAACGAGCCATTACCCGGTAATGCCAAGCCCAACGCTTCGGTCAAGCAGTTCATTGAGTTAGCAGTAAACATACCAGAGCACGAACCACAAGTTGGGCAGGCAGAGGCTTCGATAGCGGCTACATCTTCATCACTAATGCTGTCGTCAGCAGCGTCCATCATGGCATCGACAAGATCAAGCTTACGAATCGCACTACTGTCACTACCATCGGTATTATGGCTCTTACCAACTGTGCTGGCTAAAATCTTGCCCGCTTCCATTGGGCCACCTGAAATAAACACTACTGGAATATTTAGGCGCATGGCTGCCATCAACATACCCGGCGTGATTTTATCGCAGTTAGAGATACACACTAGCGCATCCGCACAGTGAGCATTGACCATGTATTCTACAGAGTCAGCAATTAGGTCGCGGCTGGGTAGCGAATACAACATGCCGCTATGACCCATGGCAATACCATCATCGACTGCAATGGTGTTGAACTCTTTAGCCACGCCGCCTGCTTGTTCAATTTCACGTGCGACCAGTTGCCCCAAGTCTTTTAAATGCACATGGCCGGGTACGAACTGGGTAAATGAGTTGGCAATCGCAATGATTGGTTTACCAAAGTCGCCATCAGTCATGCCAGTTGCACGCCATAATGCGCGCGCGCCTGCCATATTACGGCCGCCAGTAGAGGTTTTTGAGCGATAATCCATGTGATATTCCTTACAAATAGGCGAGGTTTGTGAAAATGTGCACCCTCAATTTTAATATTGATAGTGTGCTTTTTATAAAATGCGAGGACTAGTGAATAATACTAGGTCGTTACCATACCATTAGATATGAGTCACTGAAAACTATTCATTGATAATGCCAAGTCAATAGTAGTCATAACATCGTAAGTATTTGGAAGATAAGGTGTTATTCGACGCGCTCTACTATCGCCGCCTCGAACCAAGGTAGCTCTATTTTGTCCGCTTCCAATTTAGCGATAACCACTAACGCATGAGTCGCTGGCAAGCATTGATAATCAGCGTTTGCTTCAATACGAAGTAGTTGCTCATTGCCTTCAGCTTGTTCATCTATACTGATTAAGGTTTGCTTATTATTTTTGTAGAGTACATCGATACGACCAAAAAACTGCCAATCTTTAAAAGCGGCTGTAATAGCATCTGCTTCATTCTGGGTATAAAGCTGTTGGGTGTCTTTGCCTGTATTGGTCCAATGCAAGCGTACGGCTAACTGCAACGCTTCGCTAAAAACCACCAATGACCCCACGATTTTGACATGCCAAGGGCTGGTGATTAGTGCTTCGTTAATACCAATCAGCTTGGCTGCTTCATGAGCGCTCATGGGCGTATTGAACTGTGACAGGAGGGCAGGTGTGAGCGGATTTGCTTGCTTAATCGCATCATTTAAACTGTCGTAATGATATAAAAACGGTAGTGGTAAATCCTGTGTGACCGTCTTTTTAGTGATTTTGCAATTGTGTATCTTCCAACCAATCGTCTTGTCGCTCAGTGCTTCGGCCAGAATGAGCGCGTTAGGCTCAATGCTTTGAGTGGGGGCTTGAGTCTCATTTTCAGTCTCAGCGCTGCTTGGTTGTTTTTCATTATTGAATACAGAGCCAGCTGTGACAGACGTTTGCGCTGCTTGAGCAGGTTCTGTGTAAATGTTACTCATATTTGATTGAGTCGGCAAAGTAGACGAATCCATAAACGTAGCGTTGTTAAAGTAGAGGGTTAATATAACATTTAAAGCGCCTGACTCGCCAACCAAATTGGTGAGCTATCGTGATTAGCTTATGTATCGCTAATTTTCAATAACGAGTGCTATCGCAACTTGTGCTTAAACGACATTTCGTCCACTATATTACAGGCTATTCCATCCCTTCTAAAAGCTGTCGAGCAACCAATAATCAAACAAGTAAAGGAAAAAACAATGACCCAAGCCAATGAGCAAGCCGCGTATGACGATAACAATATCTTTGCCAAAATGCTAAACGGTGACATCCCATATCACAAAGTCTATGAAGATGATAAAACCCTTGCCTTTATGGATATCATGCCACAAGCAGAGGGGCATGTGCTGGTGATTCCTAAGCAAAAAGCCGTTGATTTGGCGGACCTTGAACCAGAGTATGCCGCCGCGGTGTTAATGACCGCTAAAAAAGTCATGCAAGCACAGCGTCAAGTATTTGCGCGTGAAGGTATTATTCAGATGCAATTAAATGGTAGCGAGGCGGGTCAAACCGTTTTTCATTATCACGTGCATCTCATTCCATCGAGTATTCATGAGCTCGGTCGACATGCAGTGACCCAAGCTGCTCACACAGAACTGGCTGAAACGGCAAAGCAACTTGCTGCTGCCATTACTGTTTAATAATAAAAAAAAAGAGATGTTTATCGAATTAACAAGCAAAACGTAAATTGTTCCAGAATAAAATAAAAAGGTCGCTAACAAGCGGCCTTTTTTATTACTTGGTAATAGTCATGTAACAATCGTTAAAGTCATGTTACAAGTTGGGTGCTTGTCTGGGGTTTTTGCAAATAGTGTGATAAAAATTGTATTTATTTAATAATAACTGATGCATTTTCGCCTTTGTGAGTCACTTTTTATAAAAAAGGCACTGCTCCTTCTGATTATTAATCTTGATATCGAAGATTATTTTTCATTGCTACTTTTTGGGGATATCACTTTCTATGAGTAAATTACCTCGCTCCACTATTTTGTTGCCAGTTTTTGTACCGGCAGCAGCGATTATGCTGTTATTGGTGATCGGCACAGCCATCAACCCTGACGCTGCTGGCGAGCTGTTCAGCAAAGTTTTGGCATTTACGACTGACACTTTCGGCTGGTTTTATATGTTGGCAGTCGCCATATTTTTGATGTTTATCATCGCCTTGGCATTTTCGCCTTATGGCAGTATTAAATTGGGCCCTGACCATGCGGAGGCTGAGTATAAGTTTCTGGAATGGTTTGCCATGCTTTTTTCCGCAGGCTACGGTATCGCGCTATTGTTTTATGGCGTAGCAGAGCCCGTATTGCATTTTGCCAGTCCGCCACTTTCCACGCCGCAGACGATTGAAGCTGCTAAAGAAGCCATGCAAATTGCCTATTTTCATTGGGGTTTTCATATTTGGGCGATTTATGGTGTAGTAGGTTTGTCGCTGGCGTATTTCTCTTTTCGTCATGGCTTGCCATTGTCGGTACGCTCAACGCTATATCCATTAATCGGTGACAAAATCTATGGCCCTATCGGACATACTGTTGATGTGTTTGCGATCGTGGGTACGATGTTTGGTATCGCCACCAGTTTGGGTCTATCGGTGGCGCAAATTAATGCAGGACTAAATTATTTGCTACCAGAGATGGTGCCAGTTAATACGACCGTGCAGGTTATTATCATTGCTTTAGTAACAGCAGCTGCCTTGGTGTCCGTGTTGGCAGGTATGGACAAAGGCGTCAAGCGCTTGTCTATCTTAAATATGGTATTGGCAACGGCACTCATGCTATTTGTCTTTATCGTTGGTCCGTCGATCTTTATTCTCAATGCTTTCATGGAAAACACGGGCAGCTATCTGGGCAATATCGTTGAGCGTACTTTTAGCTTGCAAGCGTATCAATCGAGTGATTGGATCGGTAGTTGGACACTATTTATTTTTGCATGGACGATTGCTTGGGCGCCTTTTGTGGGTCTGTTCATTGCCAAAATCAGTCGCGGTCGCACCATTCGTGAGTTTGTATTGGGCGTCATGTTAGTGCCAACGCTATTTACCTTCTTTTGGTTTTCGGTGTTTGGCGATACGGCACTACATATGATTATGGTCGATGGTTACGACGCGCTGATTAGCGAAGTGCAAAACAACCAAGCGATTGCCTTATTTAAATTGCTAGAGAATTTACCATTTACGCAGATTGTCTCATCATTGACAGTACTGTTAATTATTACCTTTTTTGTCACGTCATCGGACTCAGGGTCATTAGTGATTGACTCGCTCGCCGCAGGTGGACGTAGTGATACGCCTTGGTGGCAGCGCTCGTTTTGGGTGGTCACCGAGGGGGCGGTCGCGGCGGTTCTACTTATCGCAGGCGGTCTAAGTGCACTACAAACAGCGGCTATCGTTAGTGCTTTGCCGTTTGCAATCATTATATTGATTTCGACATTTGGTATGTGGCGCGCGCTACGTATTGAAGGACATCGCAATCAAAGCCTAGCCAATGACAATCATTTGCCGCCGCATCTACTTAAGCTTGACGCATGGCGTGATCGTATTGACTATATCACCAATCAACCAACGCGAGATAAAGTGCTGGGTTATATCAAAGGTACGGTTTTATCATCGATGCATGAGGTGGCAGAGAAGTTTGCCGAAACAGGCTGGTTGCCTGATGTAAATTATGATGAGGTCAATAACCGTGCTGTATTGGAATTAAGACGCGGTGATAATGTAGAATTCTGGTATGAAGTTCGTTTGTCAGAGCATGAAATTCCTGACTATTATACGGAAGATATGGCCAATGAATTATTACAAGAGCACCATCATCGTGCTGAGGTGTATTTGCGCCGTGGTGGTCAAACCTATGATTTATATGGCTATCAATCAGAGTCGGTGATTAACGATATTATTGATCAGTTCGAAAAATATCTACACTTCTTAAATGTGTCGCCAGATAGTTTGCCGTGGCGTATGCAGGAGCATGATGATGACATCACACTAGAGCAGGGCAGTGTGTTTGATAAGTAAGGGTGCACTGTTGAAAGAGTCGTGTTTCTTAATGCAAGTTATTCATGTTAATAGCTTGCATTATGCGTACGATTCCTTAGAATAACGGCTTGTTTTTATTATCTTATTTTAATTAATGGCAAGCCGTTTTTTATGTCTACTGATTCCCCTGATTTACCGTCGTCTTTGCCCGTATCTGACCATCCATTATTACAGCCATTGAATATCGGCGGCTTGACGATTGAAAACCGCCTCATGGTTGCTCCTATGGCTGGCGTGACGGACAATCCTTTTCGGCGATTGTGTAAATCCTTTGGTGCCGGTCATGCAGTGAGTGAAATGATTATCGCTGATACGGCGCTTTACGCGCGCAAAAAGTCCTTGTATCGTGCCAATTTTGACAATGAAATTGCGCCTATTTCAGCGCAAATTGCAGGGGCTGAGCCTGATAAATTAGCAGAAGCGGCACGCTATCAGATTGATAATGGCGCGCAAATTATTGATATCAATATGGGCTGCCCTGCCAAAAAAGTCTGCCGTAGACTGGCAGGTTCTGCGTTATTGCAAGACGAAGATTTGGTCGCACGCTTGTTAGATGCGGCGGTAAATAGCGTAAATGCCCCCGTGACTTTAAAAACGCGATTGGGTTATGAGAATGGTCGTGAAAATATCTTACGTGTGGCGAAGCGCGCTGAGCAAGCAGGTATTGCGGCGATTGCTATTCATGGACGCACGCGCGAAGATATGTATACCGGCGAGGCACGTTATGAGCTGATACGTGAGGTCAAAGAAAGCATCAGTATCCCTGTGATTGCCAATGGCGATATCGATAGTGCGCAAAAAGCTCAGCGTGTCTATGAATTGACAGGCTGTGACGCGGTGATGATAGGGCGTGCTGCTCAAGGGCAACCGTGGATATTCCGTGACATCGAGCATTTCTTACGCACTGGCGAGCACCTCGATGCACCTAGCGTAAGCCAGATAAAAGAGATTGTATTGGCACACTTAGAAGAGCTATATGACTTTTATGGTGAGTACTCTGGCTGCCGTATCGCTCGCAAGCATATCGCTTGGTATACCACGGGCATTCCAAACTCTAATGCTTTTCGCCAAGCGATGTATGGCGAAGAAAGTACCGCTGGACAGTTTCGCGTGGTCGAAGATTTTTTGCAGGCGCACGAATAGTAAGTGAGCAGAGGGTTCATGCTAAGCGTCTGTTAAATAATAAAAAAGCTTTAAAGCTCGTCCACTTTAGCGGTATGTGGTTCTTTTTTGAACACTGTATTTTCTTTTTGCCAAGGAAATTTGCCTTCTAATTCTACTTGTAGTGACAAGCTCAAAAAAGTCCGAATGAGTACGATAAAACCTAGTACTAGGACGCTGCGTAACGTCGGTTCTGTGACGACAGTCGCCATAATATCAGCGGCGATGAGGACTTCTAATCCTAACAAAATAGATTTACCGACGGTTTGTCTGATTTCGATATAGGTCTCATGGTTAAACCCACTGGTTAGGCGAATCCCTCGATAAAAAGCAAAAAACAATCCAAAAAACATAATAAGTACGCCAATGACCTCGACTATCTTAGCAATTAAATCAATGTAATGAGCTAGAGTTGCAATCAAAATAGATACTCCTTATCGATGCTCGGTGAAAAGCGTAAGTCTGAAAAATACTGCGATTATACGTTTATCGATCCTTATGATCGGCAAATTATCTGGCTGAGACGGCGGTTTTGTTCACTTTAAGCCATAATTTTTTGCTATGCTGTAATCGAACATTCATAGGCATAGAAACAACAAAAAGGATTTTTTATGGCCAATCCCTCAAAAAAAGCAATCAACAAAGCGGTCAAAGATAAGCATATCATTATCACAGGGGCATCAAGCGGTATTGGTGAGCGTACAGCGTATTTACTTAGTGAATGCGGTGCGCATGTTATCTTATTAGCACGTACCGAAGACAAACTAAAAGCCGTTAAAGAAAGTATCGAGGAGCTTGGTGGCAATGCCAGTTATTACCCTTGTGATTTGACCAATATGGATGATATCGAAAAAGTTAGCACGCAAATTTTGGCAGATTTCGGACATGTTGATGTCTTGGTCAATAACGCTGGTCGTTCAATTCGGCGTTCGGTTCACGAGTCTATTGATCGTTTCCATGATTTTGAGCGTACTATGGATATCAATTACTTTGGCGCGGTCAAAATAGTTCTTGGGTTTTTGCCGACGATGATTGAACGTCAGACTGGTCAAATTGTGAATATCTCCTCTATTGGCGTATTGGCAAACAGTCCGCGTTTTGCCGCTTATGTTGCCTCAAAATCGGCATTGGATGCTTTTAGCCGCTGCTTAGCTGCTGAAGTGAAAGGCGATAATGTGACGATCACCAATATTTTTATGCCATTGGTGCGTACGCCTATGATTGAGCCTACTAAGTTGTACCGCTACATGCCTGCGTTAATGCCTGATGAAGCCGCGATAATGGTTGCCAAAGCGATTGTCCATAAACCAAACAGTATTGCCAGCAACATGGGTAAATTTGCGTCAGCTACTTATTCACTGGCACCAGCAATCAACGTTGGTATTCAGTCGATGGGTTATCGTATTTTTCCAAGCACCCGCGCTGGACTGACTACCGATAAGAAGCCAAACCTTGCTCAGCGTGCCTTTGCCAGAATACTTCCTGGTGAGCATCATTAGAATTTTTAAAAACTCATTGAGAAAAGGATGCTTAGGCGTCCTTTTTTAATGCCTTAAAAATTATTAATGTTGATACAAAAGAGGAGAGGGCAGTAGCAGCCTTTTGTTCTTAACGCTTTATTATGATCAAAACCTATTTATAACTGTCTATCATCATCACTTTTATGGGAACTAAAGTGTCTTCAACTCAAAAATCGTGATTGCCATGATGTTAGGTCCTGTATGAGTCAGGATAATGTTTAAGGCATATGTCAGTTGGCTTATCATTAAATCTCCGCCTTTAACACTTATGTCCTGTAAAGTACTTTGACCACATGCCAGCCAAATTTGGTTTTTACCAAATGTGGGGTGAAGAGTTTGCCGCTAAAGCAGATTTTATCAAATGGCGGTACCATGTCGCCTTGTTGAAACTCACCCAAGCTGCCGCCTTTTTTACCTGATGGGCAGGTTGAATGTCGTTTCGCTAGCACATCGAACTTAGCGCCTTTTTGAAGCTTGGCAATAATGTCTTCAGCCTGTTCTTTGTGTTTTACTAAAATGTGTAATGCGCTAGCTGTACGAGCCATAATGTAAACCTTTCATAAAATATCAATTATCGGGGCATTATATCACGGCTTATCTTGGTTGCTAACCGCACTTGTATGCGCTACTTCTTCAAAAGCCATTATCTACACAGGGGCTACTATTTGGATGAGAATCGGTGTCTTTTGAATGTTGCTGTTATTACATCGGTGCAATGCATTTGGGTAGCTTACGAGCCCAATCAAGCCTAATAGTTAGGCATTAAGCTCTTTGCTAAGCTTTGAATATTGCTAGTCTCAACAGGATCTAGTGATTTGGCATACCATAGTGATCTGCGATTAGCTCAACAGTGCGCGATTGGGCGCGGCGCGAATAACCTTGAACAACCAACATGACCTCGTCGACACCTGTCTGCTCCTGAAGATCCTCTAAACCTTTTGCTACCTCATCAGCAGTACCATGAATGATTTGATCGGTATATTGCTCAATAATCTGGCGCTCTTGCATATTGCCTTGAAAGGCCGCCACTTCATCAGGAGGCAGTAAAGCAAAAGGCTTGCGCTGGAGCATTCTCAACATCGCCATGGCAGACGAAGTCGACTGGCGGCGTGCTTCTACAGGATCTTCATCTGCAATCGCGCCAATGCTGACTAAGCAGTATGGCTTAGCTAGAAATTGTGATGGGCGGAAATTCTCTCGGTAAATGCGCATCGCATTTAAAACATCAGCACTGCCAAACTGCAAAGCGAAGGCATAAGGTCTGCCAAGTTTTGCTGCCATATGTGCTGAATAGGTCGATGACCCCAGGATCCAAACATCAGCAGCGGTCTTTGATGGTGGCACTCGGTTTTGCTCAGCTTGCCACGGACCTGGCACCGCATGAACCTCACTATAAGGATGGTCTTTTGGAAAGCTGTTTTCTAAAAAGCCCAACAATTCTGCAACTTGCTGAGGAAATTCATCGTTTGCTGCCTTATGCCGACGCAAAGCTGAAGCGGTTGCGACATCCGTACCCGGTGCCCGTCCCAAACCAAGATCAATTCGTCCTGGTGCCATCGCATCAAGCATACCAAATTGTTCAGCGATGACCAAAGGCACATGATTCGGTAGCATGATGCCGCCTGCACCAAGTCTAATTCGCTCAGTTTCCCCAGTAAGCCGAGCCACCATCATCTGCGGTGAAGGCACCGAAGCACCAGGCATGGCATGATGTTCAAACATCCAAAACCGCTGAAAGCCTCTTTTGTCAGCCAATTTCGCAAGCGCGATCATCTCTTTAAAGGTGTCCTCTACCGTGTGACCAACGCTGGTGAAGGCGTTGTCGAGCACCGAAAGAACGAAAGGGGTGTTGCCTGAATGATTTGGCATATTCATAAACGATCTCAGTTATACCGTATTGATGATGTATGGCAACACACTTTGGGTATTGCCACACAGGGAAGATTTAAAGACCCAACCATCAAGCACTAAAATTTATAGGTTTGACCATCATTAGGGACAAGTGCACGCTGCTTGTCTAAGTGCTTTTCTTCGATAAAGCGGCGCAGCTCTGCCTTGGTGAGGGTGGCATGATTCACCGTATCCATGTGCACGCTAACAATCTGCGCGTTAGGAGAGAATCTATACGCACGGTATACATCGTCTTTACCCATGATGATAGAGTCATCCACAAAGGTAGTCAGCTTGGCATAGCCTGTATTCAGGATGACGGCATCAGGATTATAGCGAGTGAGTGCATTCTCTACGTCTTTATTCCAAACGGTATCCCCTACTACATAGACCGTCTTATAGTTTGGTTTCCGGAATACAATCCCCATCGTTTTGCCCAGTAGTTCAGCTAATGGTGCCACTTTGTACATCTCATCAGTGCCATGCTGTCCGATGGTTTTATTGATTTTAGTGCCTTTAAACACAACGCCTTGCTCGGTTAATACTCTAACATCAGTAAAACCATCTTTACGTACGATTGCCGCATCGGCTGCATCTTGGGTGAAAATTGGCATGTCACGAGGCACGAGGTTGCGTGCGGCATCATCCCAATGGTCAGCATGAAGATGCGTCAAGATAATGGCATCCGCCTTAAGCGCTTCGGCAACAGTCATCGGCAAATCCACCATTGGATAGCGTATTTGGCTATTTACTGTGCCATCAAACCCTGGATAAGCGTTTTTAGCTGCTAGCATCGGATCCACTAAAAACGTGGTGCCAGAATAATCAAGCTTGATCGTGGCATTACGGATTTGCTGAAATTGAACGGTATTGGTAGCTGTCTGTTTTACCGCGTTAGAATTTGCTGCTGGACTGGCAAAGGTGGTACATGCCGTTAACAACATGACGCCACTTAACAGTGTGGTGCCGGTCAGTGATTTTGCGATATTCATAATAGTTACCTTATTGAGGAAATTCTTCTTAATGGGAATAGGGTTTAAAAGTCTATTTCATGACTAAATCATGATTTGATTAACAACTCTGGATTAACGGGCAATCCACGTTTGAGTATCAATCACTTCGCCATATAGAAACTCAATCGCGGCCATGATAGTGGCCTGAGCCTGAGCAGCAGGTACTTTCGTACCATTAAATTCAAGATCAAGCGTGGCACAGGCATCATGAACCGTAGTGGTTGTATAACCAAAGTCTACTGCCGCACGAACCGTTGCATCAACACACATATGGCTCATGGCGCCAATCACAGTCACTTCTTTGATACCTTGTTGATCTAATAACTCTTTCAGATTGGTCTCACGGAATGAATTAGGGTAATGCTTCACAACGACGGCTTCACCCTCTACAGGTTTTACCTTTTCATTGATTGCTACACCATCGCTACCAGGCGTAAAGAGCGGTGCGTCAGCAGGCATTTCATGACGGATATGAATGACGGTATGACCTTTTTCTCTCGCAGACGCAATCACCAAAGCAGCATTATCAGCGGCTTCGTTAATACCTACGAGTGCAAGTTTACCTTGTGGAAAATACTCATTTTGAATGTCGACAACGATCAGTGCTTGTGTGTTCATAATAATGCCTTTTTGTTTATGGAATTGACTGTATAAGCGTATATTTTACAAGCACTGTGCTACACTAACGAGTGGCTACATCGACACATAAGAGGTTAATAACGACATATGAGTCATAAAGATACGATTGAAATTGGGTTGGTCGTCTATGAGAAAGCACAAATGGCGGCTGTCCTGGGGCTGACTGATTTACTGACGGTTGCCAGTAAACTCGCCGCCAAACGTCAAGATACAACCGATCTGCCTCTACAAGTAAGTCACTGGGAGATTAGCGGCGTTAAGCAGCAGCCTAAGCGCACTTTTTCGAGCAATCTTGATAGCGTAGGAAGATTAACAGCCGTCATCATTCCACCCACGTTAGAAGCACCGATTGCAAAGCAAGCGGCAGAACCTTGGCTAGAATGGCTAAAAGAGCAGCATTCGACAGGGATGATACTGTCGTCCGTCTGCGCCGGTGCTTTTTTATTGGGCGAAACAGGACTACTCTCCAAGCGAAAGGCAACCACGCATTGGGGTTATGCAGAGGATTTTAAGCAGCGTTTCCCTGATGTGGAGCTTGATGTGGATCGTATTATTATCGAAGACGGTGATATTGTGACCGCTGGTGGCGCGATGGCTTGGACAGATTTGGGGCTTAGGATGATTGATCGCTTTCTTGGTTCTCAGGTGATGAATGAGACCGCTCGTATGTTATTAATTGACCCTTCAAGGCGTGAACAATGCTATTACAGCGCGTTTTCGCCAATACTCACCCATGGTGACGCAGCCATATTGAAAGTACAGCATTGGCTGCAAAAAACAGAGGCGCAAGATATTGATTTGTCCACACTAGCCAATTGTGCGCAGTTAGAGGAGCGTACTTTTCTGCGTCGTTTTCATAAGGCGACGGGTATGACATCGACAGAATACGGTCAGAGATTACGCATCGGAGCGGCAAAAGACTTTTTACAGTTCTCGTCGTCTCCTGTTGAGCAAATTGCGTGGAAAGTTGGTTATAGTGATGTCAGTGCGTTTCGTAAGATATTTAAGCGCATTGTTGGGTTGACACCAAGTGAGTATCGACGTAGATTTAATTCGAATAAGGCGTGATAGGTTTAGGCAATGATTTTTTAAAGGTAGGCACATTGACTGATTATAGGTCAGAGAGAGGTAATAAAACGGCCACTGATGTAGCCATAACCGTTTTATTCTTTAACTATCATTAACGGGAAGACACTCCTTTAAAACGTAGTAAACGCAATGCATTCAGCGTCACCAGTACTGTAGCACCAGTATCCGCTAGCACAGCAATCCAAAGTCCTGTCACGCCGAGCACAGTGGTTATCAGAAATATGCCTTTTAACCCAAGTGCAAATATGACATTTTGATGGATATTTCTCATGGTGGCGCGGGATAAGGCAATAAGATTAGCAACGTCCATTACGCGGCTTTTTAATAGGGCAATATCAGCCGTTTCGATAGCCACATCCGTGCCACTGCCCATCGCAATGCCAATATCTGCCGCTGCCAAAGCGGGTGCATCATTGATACCATCACCAATCATCGCTATTTTACTATTGCTTTGCATCTCTCTGAGTAGACGTAGCTTGTCTTCAGGTAACAGCTCAGCTTGCCACTCTATATCTAACTGACTAGCAAGCGCTTTTGCCGTACGGC
Source organism: Psychrobacter sp. JCM 18902 (assembly GCF_904846615.1). Classification (NCBI taxonomy): domain Bacteria; kingdom Pseudomonadati; phylum Pseudomonadota; class Gammaproteobacteria; order Moraxellales; family Moraxellaceae; genus Psychrobacter; species Psychrobacter sp. JCM 18902. The sequence continues at coordinate 1,457,203 of NZ_CAJHBK010000001.1, read as the reverse complement.
TATTGTCACCTGTGAGCATGACAGAGCGCACGTTCATCTTATTGAGCTGCGCAATAGCTTGCTGTGCATCTTCTCGCAACTCATCACGTAGAGCGACCAATCCGAGCGCCTCCCTCGTGTGCTCATCAAACAAAATAGAAACCGTTTTACCATCATTTTGTAGCATCTCAATTTGAATCTGCTGCTCAGCTGGCAACATCACTTTCTCAGCGACGTAGACTGGTGAGCCGATGGCCAAAGAGCGTCCAGCAACCGTTGCATGAACGGCTTTGCCTGCCGTAGCGAAAGCATTAGAAGCAGCAGGTATAGTTACCTTAGCGGCTTTGGCATGATCCACAATAGCTCTAGCAAGTGGATGACTAGAGGTAGCATCAACACTTGCAAACAGTGACAGTAGTTTATCGTGACCCTCAGCAGTGGTATGCGCTGTTTTAAAACCAATAACATCGGTTACGCGTGGTTTTCCTTCAGTCAAAGTACCCGTTTTATCAAAAGCGACAGTACTGACCTGACCCACCAACTCCATGACATTACCGCCTTTGATAAGCAGTCCATGGCGCGTGCCGACCGCCAAACCTGACGCAATAGCGGCAGGTGTTGACAGCACAAGGGCACAAGGACAAGCTATCAATAATAGCGCTAAACCACGATATAGCCATATTCCCCATTCTGCTCCCATCAGTAGAGGTGGGATAATAATGACCAGCGCTGCAATCGCCATAACGATAGGCGTATAGTAGTGGCTAAAGGTTTCAATAAAGCGTGCAGTCGGTGCTTTGGACGCTTGCGCCTGCTCCACAAGTTCAATAATACGCGCAATCGTATTATCTGCCGCTGTTTTTTCTACGCGTATTTGTAGTACCCCATCAACGTTGATAGATCCAGCAAAGACCTCAGCGCCTATGGTTTTGGCAACAGGAACAGATTCTCCTGTCACAGGTGACTCATCAAGGCTAGATATCCCTTGAATAATCACCCCATCAGCAGAAACTCTATCACCGGGACGCACAAGCACCTTATCGTTAATCTGTAATGCAGTCGCTGCCACCTGACATTGTTGTCCTTGCGCGTCCAATAAAATAGCCGTCTTTGGCACTAGTGATGATAACGCTCTGATGCCAGCGCGCGCACGATCAGCTGCGACGCTTTCTAATAGCTCACCAACCGAAAATAGGAACACCACGGCAGCAGCTTCTTCTGCCTCTCCAATGATAAGGGCGCCGATAGCCGCAACAGACATGAGCATTTCAATTGAAAAAGGCGAACCTACTAACGCCAGTGCAAAAGCTTTACGGGCAAATGGTAGGACTCCGATAGCCACAGCGGCAATAAAAACCCATGCGCCATATTCAGGTAAAATTAAAGACAAAATATATGCGGCACTCATCAAAAGCCCAGTACCAATAACCTGTTTGCCTTTTATGGTTTGCCACCAGCGCTGATCGTTTACCGCTGCTTGACTACCATCAATACCCATCTCATTTTGTTGACTTGTTAACGCTGATACACCAAACCCTAAGCGCTTAATAGTCTTTTCGATATCTTTAACGTCAGTACTTGTATCAGGTTCTAGAGTTAACTCTAGCTTTTGAGTCGAAAAGTTTAACTGAACACCAGAGACGCCTGGCATACGTATGAGCGCCCGCTCAATTTTGCCAACACAACTGGCACAGTCCATACCTTCAATATGATATTGCATAGTTATTTATCCTCTTATTAAAGATATTATGAACTCTATAGTAGCTTCAGGGTCAAGGCTTTTAACGACAAAGAGGTTTGTTTTTTTATCAGTAAACCTTATAGTTACTTTATTGTTTTAGATAATAGAAAATACTATTTAAGGAGATACATATGCTAATCAAAATTGGCGAGCTTGCCACGCGCACAGGGGCGACGGTCGAAACCATTCGCTATTATGAGAAAGAGAGGTTATTACCAGAGCCTACGCGCAGCCAAAGCAATTATCGTTTGTACAATGAAGCACACTTTGAGCGTTTACAATTTATCCTGCACTGCCGTACGCTCGATATGACTTTGGATGAAGTACGAACCCTGCTTCAATATAGAGACAAACCTGATGAAAACTGCGGTGAAGTCAATGTACTATTGGATGAGCATATAGATGCGGTAGAGACACGTATGGAAGAGCTGATACAATTAAAGCAACATCTACTAGCGTTGCGGCAAAAATGCGCCAGTGAAGCGCTAGCTGAATCCTGCGGAATATTGCATGCGCTTGCCGATAATTCGTGTCATAGATAAAGGTTTTTTCTGGCTTTATTAGCAAATAATTTAGTTAAATGATGATTGCTTACCCGATCTAGGTGAATGAAGGTAATACCACCACTTTTCATACTTAAAATTTGACATCTAGCCCATCTTAAGGGGCAAACACATCATTAAGATGCCGTTACCTACTTAAGCATTGTTCATACAATTTTTTGTATCCCATCCCACCCCAGCTTTTTCAAGGACTTAACAATCTCGAAATTATTAAGCCCATCGTCCTTTCTGTTAATCGTCTAGGCTGCGTGTCTGTCAGGCTCATTCATTGCACTTGTGCAGGGAAGCCACCCTTTGCTAAAGCAGCCGTTATCTGCTCAATATTTGCGATGGTTTCGATACTGACCACTTTGGCTGCTAAGTCAATATCAACTTTGGCATTTGGGTCGATGTCCTGAATAATTGCTGTCACACCACGAGCACAGCCACCACATTTCATGTTTCCAATCCATAGTTTCATAATCTTTCTCCAAATAAGTTTTATTTCATCACTAAGCTTAAGCCTTGTCATGATGGCAAGGTCAAACACATTTTTAAAAAACACGCTTGACCTTACCATCATGTCAACCTCTATGCTGTTGATAACAGATTGAACATGATAGAGGGTGTTATGAACTCAGAAAATAGTAAGTATTATCTTTACAATGAAACATTGCCCATTGAAGGTATGACCTGTGCTTCATGTGTGGGGCGGGTGGAAAAAGCATTAAAAAAAGTTGAAGGTGTTGAAAATGCTGAGGTGAATCTTGCGACTGAAAACGCCATGATTTCCTCGTCTCAACCTTTAAACCTTATCGCAGTAACCAAAGCCGTAGAACGAGCCGGTTATAAGATCTTGGCATCTCAGCCGATTGAGCTGTCGATAGAAGGTATGACTTGTGCTTCCTGTGTTGGACGGGTAGAAAAAGCATTAAAAAAAGTTGAGGGCGTACAACAAGCAAACGTCAACCTTGCTACCGAACGAGCATGGGTACAAGGCAACGCTCAAGTACAGAGCAGCGATTTGATTCAAGCCGTTAAAAAAGCGGGATATACAGCTAAGCAGATTGAGCAAAGTGTGAGTGTTCAACAGGATAAAAAAGCCACGGAACAGCAGCAGCTGAAACGAGATTTAATGATCTCTTTAATTCTAGCCGTGCCTGTTTTTATTCTAGAAATGGGGTCACATATGATTCCAGCTTTTCATATGTGGGTCATGGACAATATCGGCACGCAACAAAGCTGGCTGATTCAATGTGTTTTGACCACGCTGGTACTCATCTTTCCAGGGCGACGTTTTTATCAAAAAGGTATTCCAGCATTATGGCGCTTTGCTCCAGATATGAATTCATTGGTGGCTGTGGGCACACTGGCGGCTTATAGTTTTTCACTATTCGCAACATTTATTCCACAAGTTCTACCTGAAAGCACTGTGAATGTTTATTACGAAGCAGCCGCTGTGATTGTAAGCTTAATTTTATTAGGGCGTTATTTTGAGGCAAAAGCTAAAGGACGTACCTCTCAAGCCATTCAACACCTAGTGGGTATGCAAGCAAAAACAGCACGTGTTCACCACAATGGGCAAGTGGTTGAAGTGCCGATTGCAGAGGTGACCACAGAAACGATTGTTGAGATTCGTCCCGGTGAGCGTGTTCCAGTCGATGGTGAAGTCGTTGAAGGTCAAAGTTATATTGATGAATCCATGATTACAGGTGAACCCGTTCCTGTCAAAAAACAAGTCGGTGATCAAGTGGTAGGAGGCACGGTTAATCAGAATGGAAACTTAAATTTTCGGGCAACTGCCATTGGAGAATCGTCGGTATTGGCGCAAATCATTCGCATGGTTGAACAGGCTCAAGGGTCTAAATTACCGATTCAGGCATTGGTTGATAAAGTCACTATGTGGTTTGTCCCCATAGTCATGCTCTTGGCAATGCTAACTTTTATAGTCTGGTTTATTTTTGGTCCTGAACCTGCTTTGACGTTTAGTCTCGTCAACGCCGTTGCCGTCCTAATCATTGCTTGTCCCTGTGCAATGGGCTTGGCAACCCCTACATCCATTATGGTGGGGACAGGTCGCGGTGCAGAAATGGGCGTCTTATTCCGTAAAGGTGAAGCATTACAAGCTTTACAAGACGTTCAAGTCATTGCGGTCGATAAAACTGGCACATTGACTGAAGGCAAACCAACCTTGACAGAATTTTATGTCCAACCAGGGTTCGAACGTGAGCAAGTCTTGCGTATTGTGGCATCGGTTGAAGCAAAATCTGAACATCCTATTGCCCTAGCCATTGTTCAGGCCGCAGAGCAACAGAATATTAGCTTATTACCGATTACCACTTTTGACTCTGTGACGGGATTTGGAATCAAAGCAGAAGTTGAAGGTCAAGCCGTTCATATTGGTGCTGATCGTTATATGCAGCAATTAGGACTTGATGTTACTCCCTTTAAAGACGAAGCCGCGCACTTAGGACAAGAAGCTAAAACCCCCATATATGTCGCGATTGATCAGAAATTGGCTGCTATTATTGCCGTTGCAGATCCTATTAAAGACACCACTTATGCCGCTATTGCAGGTTTACATCAACTGGGCTTAAAAGTAGCAATGATTACAGGCGACAATCGCCATACTGCGCAAGCGATTGCCGCAAAATTACATATTGATCAAGTGATCGCAGAAGTGTTGCCTGATGGAAAAGTAGATGCGATACGTCAACTGCAACAACAATATGGACGAGTGGCTTTTGTTGGTGATGGTATTAATGATGCACCCGCTCTTGCTCAAGCTGATGTCGGACTGGCAATTGGGACAGGGACAGATGTAGCGATTGAGGCAGCAGATGTGGTGTTGATGTCAGGTAGTTTACAAGGGGTTCCTAATGCGATTGCTTTAAGTAAGGCCACCATCAAAAATATTCGACAAAATCTATTTTGGGCATTTTTCTATAATATTGCTCTGATTCCAATTGCCGCAGGGATTTTATATCCAGCGTTTGGAATTTTGTTGTCACCTATTTTTGCAGCAGGGGCAATGGCGCTATCTTCTGTTTTTGTGCTAGGTAATGCCTTACGCTTAAAGTATTTTCAGGTGCCCGTGATCAAAGCATAGATTGTATTAAGATAGGGTTAAAGTAGCCGTCTGGCTTTAACCCTTTTTATATCAGGAGGAAAGTTATGAATATCGGTCAAGCGTCAGAGCAATCAGGAATCTCTCCCAAAATGATACGCTATTATGAACAGATCGGGTTGCTTGCTGCCGCAAAACGCTCGAATTCAGGGTATCGAATCTATTCTACACAAGATATAAAAGACTTATGCTTTTTGAGACAGGCTCGTGATTTAGGTTTTTCCTCCAAACACATGAAAGAGTTGCTTGATTTGCGGAAAAATACAGATCGGCAGAGTGCTGATGTTAAACAGTTGACACTGCAACATATCGCAACTTTGAACCAAAAAATAGCTCAATTGCAAGATATGGTGAGCTTATTACAGGTTTCTGCTGATCATTGCTCAGGTGATGCAAACGCCGATTGTGCCATACTAAAAGATCTTGAACAGAGTAAATAAAATAAATTACATATAGTCCTATCTATTTTTTTATGCATATTTCAGTCTAAAAAAACATGTGTCTAAAAAAATAGTTTCAGAAAAATTTAAGGCTTTGGTTCCCTAGTGAGGACTTGAGTCTTTGGCTGTAGGCTAATGATATTAAGGTTTTAACTCACTGAAATATTCACAGTATAATTAATGGTGTACAGAACGTTAGTTTTTCAAGCTCAAGAAACCTTGGATAGCACTTATCGCTAAGTGTATTACAATCCAGATTATTATCTATCTGGATCTAAAGCTTCATGTATATATACATTATCAACTGGCTCAAAGATATCTGAAATCTCTACATCTTCACGTAAAATCATAGTAAAAGTAAAACTTTCGTCTGATGATCTCAATAAACTACCTGTACTGACATCAAAGAAATGAATCGAGCATAAATCTCTTACCCAGCATCTAAGCAAGAAAGTTAAATCATTTTCAGATATATAGCTAATGTTTAATTTAGCTAACGCATACAGCCTTGTTTTTACATCCTTTAAACCGTAAAAATGCTTTTCACTGAAAATTTTTAAATCATGCACATTTATACAAAACCCCAGTAAACTTAAGCCATATTTCTCTTGAGGAATTGTTGAGCTATCAGTGTAAAACATTCTTAAAAAGTCTATAAAATCGTTTTCTACAGTTAAGTAATCGTTGATGTTTTCGATACCAATGTTTTCGATAAAGTTAGCGATGTTAGTCCATTTGGCATCAAAAATAGCTTCGCTATCCTTAAATCTAGATACTGCGTAAAAATTGAAGCTCATTTGTATTTACTCGTGATTGGTGCGCTATATAGGAGTCGATCTGATAGTGGTAGATATGAACTTGATAACTATAAAATCAATAGTACACGTCATATTCTTTAACATGAATAGAGATCGATTGAATGATTGAAACTACTTCCCCGTTGGATACGCAAAGATTAGCGACCCTAGAAGATGTTTTAGGTGTAACACTCCCTCAAGACTATAGAGGTTATTTGCTAGAGCATAATGGTATGGGTTTTGAGAAAAATGCTTTTGAGGTATTTAAAGGTGAATACTCTATTATTCATCATGTATGTAGGATTTCCAATGACAATGATTATTTTGATTTAATTAATTCGTACAAGAATGGAAAAAGCATAGATCATGAGGAAGGACGAAAATTTTTAATCATAGCCGATGACAATGTAGGTAACGACATCATGCTAAGTCTAGCGGCAGATAGTTTTGGAGAAGTCTATTTCTATGATAAAGATACTATAGGCACTAAATGTATCAAGCTGGCACAATCCTTTTCAGAATTTCGCAGCTCTCTATTCGACCTTCAAGATATTTCAGTATATGAAAATACCGTGGATGAGGCTCTTGATAAAAAAGATTTAAAGCTTTTAGAGCGTGCTTTACAGCAGGGTTATGATATTGAGAATTTAGATAATTATAGTAGAAACTTACTTGAAAGGAGCGTTATTACAGGAGATATTGACTTAGTAAGCTGCGTACTAGAATGCCAACCGCAGATGAGAAGCTCTATGTCACTAGCTGAAGAAAACTATATATTCTTTAAAGAAGAGTATGCACCCATTATAGATATTTTAAAAAAGCACTATAAGATGTAGTAAGTTTAAAAAATAGGTATACCTCAAAGGAACCAGTTATTTCAGCCCTCATGCGTATTAGTAGACTACTTAAAATAGACTGCTATAATGGAACCACCTATAACAGACTATAAAAAATTAACACGACAATATCCTGTCCTAGTTAACCAAATACCTGCCATAATATCCAAAATAATCCAGCCATAATAATGGCAATCACCAATAGCCGTTTCAGCCAATAGGGCATCAGCGGTTTTTTATAGCCTAAATCATTAAGCTGGCTGTCCACACCATTTTGCAGGCTCTTGAATCCTCGACTTTGCTTAGTCGTTTTGACGCGATTTTTTATCAGCTGTCCAGCTTCATCCTCAGCACCTTGCTCTCTATCAAAGCTAATAGCATGGTTAGGAATGCCTTGCTTGCTGGCGATAGTGTTGAGTTTTTGCTGCTGATTCACCTTTAGTTGTGTCTCATAGGCATCAATCCTATTCTTGGCGTCATCCATACTAATGTCTTCATCTGCCGCCAAAGTTTTGATCGCCATCACTAAATTATTCTTTTCGATCATCATGATGACGTCTCTTGGCAGCTTTGGATTGACTGATTTTGAGCTAGGGTCGGGGTTAAACATGACTGTCCTTATGGCGATATGAAAAATAGGCATCGATAGTGTTGATTATTATAACCATTTTACAGCAGTAATATTCAATCAAAAAAATACCGCAATCACGATAATGACTGCGGCATTTTAATAGCTATCCTTTATTAGTATTTCTACCAATTTTTGATGGTCTATAGGTCTTTCCAGCGTTGGATAGACTCTTTGATGACTTCTTTTGCTTCTGCAACATCGCCCCAAGATTCAACGACCGTAGTGCCTGGTTTTTTCAGATCTTTATAGTGGCTGAAATGGAACTCTAACTGGTTGATTAGCTGTTTTGGTAGATCCGCTAGGCTGTTATAAGCATTGCCTGTATCACGGTCGTCAGCAGGTACAACGACGATCTTGTCATCGACTTCGCCATCATCAACGAACTTCATCACACCAATGACTTTGGCTTTTAGGAAAATACCAGTTGGTAGCGGCTGCTCAGTCAGCAATAACACGTCAAGCTCATCACCATCTTCGTCAAGCGTTTGCGGGATAAAACCATAGTTACAAGGCTTGGCAAAAATCTGTGGATCAATACGATCAAGCTCAAATACCGCCAGTTCGCGATTCCACTCAATTTTATGGCTGCTACCAGCTGGGATTTCTACTACTACGTTGATAATGCCGCCGTCTACATCGCCTGCGTCCAAAATTTTGTTAAAATCTGCCATAAAGTACTCCAATTTGCTTTTGTTTTAAGTGCTTGAATAATAAGTGATGATAAAAGAATAACGTCGCGGCACTGCGATATTATCACTGTGCCCAATATGTGCCGCCTGCGATTATAACAAGTTTGACTTAAATTTTCTCACAATGCTTAAGTCTAAGCGTGCACGATATTATGCAAAAAAAGATTATGCAAAAATGGACTCAAAGAACTCACTTGGGTACGAGTGCACGTAGCTCAATGAGTCCGGCATGACGCTTAGCAATGTTATCAATAAGTTTTTGGGTCACTTGCTCATAGCTTAAGGCTTCACCAGTTTGTTCATCTGACTCTTTTTGCATAGCCACAAAGTCGGATAACCGTAACATTTGCATCCCTGCATAGCCGCACGGATTAATCGCATTAAATGCGGACAAGTCACAATTTAAATTAAGCGCGATACCGTGATAGCTAAATCCATGTTTAATTTTGAAGCCTAACGATGCCATTTTTCCAAGCATAATTTTATCATCTGCTACAGAAGTATCAGCATATAGATAAACACCGGGTGCGTCACGGCGCGCATGGGCGCTGATGGCTGTTGTGTTTGATGAAGCAGAATTTTGCAAACAGTCATTGATAACGTCTTCGATTGCTTGCTCGGCATGCGAGACCAAGTTGCGCACACTCCAGCCCAAGCTATTCAAATCGAACAACCAATAAATAACCAGCTGCCCGTGACCATGCCATGTCACTTGACCGCCGCGATCCGTTTTTATAATAGGCGTATTGGTACGTTGCAAGATGTGCTCTTCTTTACCTGCTTGCCCTAAAGTATACACATCATTGTGATCGACAATCCATAATTCGTCAGGTGTGCGCAGTCCTTGCTGTTTTTTTAAGTCAATACGTGCAAGTGTACGTGCTAGCATCGCATCGAGAGTGGGAACGTAATCGGCTGTTGTTAGAGATTTGCTGATCAGTGTGTCATTAAGCTGTTGCGTGGTGTTTTGCATGAGAGTCGCAGTCTTATTGTGGTCTGGTTCGAAGAGGTGTATCACTGATATTTAGTCGTGATATCGATAGTGAGTGTAGCAGTTTTTGCGATTGGTACCCAAGATTATCTCTGGTCACGCTGTAAAACTCAACAATCAAAACACTGATAAATGCCCTAACGGAGTAGCCATAATAAGCAAAAATTTTCAGTGCTTAATATGAAATTTCTAGCATTGTGATGCGTGTTTATAGACACTTATTTCATACAGACGCAGGAGTCAACTTAATGTGCTGTTCATTGATTCGTTGATGCGCTACATTAAAGTGCAATGAATGGAATCGCATTACTTATATTCAGGGGTGACCATCGATGTAACCCGCTGACTAGGGCGTGTCCTCAATTCAATCGATTGCTTTCTAAATGGGCTAAAAATGGCTAAATTTTGCCAAACATTGTCAAATAGCTTCTTAATATCTCGATATTATTTGCGCTACTTTCCTTGTTTGACGGCAATTTATCTCATGTTTATCACCATTTTTAAAATGAGGACAAGCCCTAGAAATACAGAGTCTCTAACCCAATAGAGTATATTGACTCCAACGCAGATGACAAGGAAGATAAATGACAGATAATAATCAAAACATGAATGAGCAGACCTCAATCGACACGGATATGTTGCAGCAACCTGCGCCAAAATCGCCTAGTATTGCTCATACGGTTGATGAGATGCGAGCGCAATTTTTACGCTTACAAACACTCAGTCGCACGCAGCCAATCAATGACTGGGCCACTCGTGAAACCCAACTAGACAGTCTAGAAGTCATGCTTAGCGATAATCAAGCCAGTTTCGCCAAAGCGATCAGTGCCGACTTTGGTTATCGTAGCGAATCAGAGACCCAGTTTGCCGAGTTGTTTCCTAGCTTTACTGGTATCAGTCATGCCAAAAAGCACGGTAAAAAATGGATGAAAGTTCAGCGGGCTTCTATTTCAGCGCTGTATATGCCAGCTCATAATGAAATCCAGCCTCAGCCATTGGGCGTGGTTGGTATCATGGTGCCTTGGAACTATCCGTTATTTTTAGCAGTAGGACCGATGATTGATGCACTCACTGCTGGCAACAGAGTTATGATCAAGATGAGTGAAGCGGCACCGCAGTTCGCTCAAGCATTTGCCAGTGCGATTGCTCGTTATTTTTCACCAGACATGATTTGTGTCGTACTGGGTGAGGTAGACATTGCGGTTGCTTTTAGTGAGTTGCCTTTTGATCATTTGCTTTATACGGGCTCTACGGCTGTGGGCAAAAAAGTCATGGCGGCGGCAGCTCCTAACTTAACACCTGTCACGCTCGAGCTGGGCGGTAAATCACCGGTCGTCGTGTTAGAGGGCGCAAACTTAGAAAACGCTGTCAATCGTGTGATGATGGGCAAAACACTAAATGCGGGTCAGACCTGTATTGCCCCTGATTATGTACTGATTCAGCGCCAATATCATGAAGAGTTTATCCGTTTAGCAAAAGAGTGGATGGAAAAGCACTATCCAAATATTGAGAGCAATCCAGATTACTCACGTATTATCAATGGCGAGCAATTTAAGCGTGTCAAAGGCTATCTAGATGCATTATCGAGCGATGGGATCCATAAGCTTACTGATGCTGAGTCTAATATCGAAACGCGTCTAATGCCGCCTGTCATCGTGAGTGAGCCTGCCCCTGATAGTGATGTGATGCAGGACGAGATTTTTGCGCCGATTTTGCCATTGATGCATTACGATACGCTTGATGATGCCATTCATTTTGTCAACGAGCGACCACGCCCACTGGCATTATACGTTTTTGGTGATAACTATAACGCCCTAGAGAAAGTACGTAACAATACGGTCTCTGGTGGCCTATGTATTAATGAAGTGCTGATACATGTTGCCCAGCATGACTTACCGTTTGGCGGGGTTGGTGACTCAGGAACGGGTGCTTACCATGGTAAAGCGGGATTCGAGCGTCTTAGTCATATGAAACCAGTATTTGTACAATCCAAGCTGAATGGGTTGAATTTGTTGTTGCCACCTTATGGCGGGTTGTTTAAAAAAGCCATGGCAATGTTTTTAAAATAACAAATGCTAAAGCGGGCAAAGTTGACATAGCTTTCTTTCAAGCAAACAAAAATACTTAATCATTGTGAGCAATCATATAAGCAACGCTAAAAAATAGCATCTATTTCAATAGGTGCTATTTTTTTGTATAAAAGTAAGCCATAAAAAATTAATGAGCATTTGTCATCTTGTCTATAAATCGCTACACTTTGTAGTGAGCCTAAACGATAGTAGTATTAGTTTTAGATGAAGACGTTGCCTAGTCTTCAACGACTGAATGAGTCATAAGTAGTACACGCTTGGCGTAAAGCAATAATATTGTTGACTTGGGCGTTAATTTCCATAATAAAAATTATAAATAGGACATCTTATGCGCCAATGGATTGCGTTAAGTTTACTATGCATGAGCGTGTTGTTACTGCCAGTATCGGCATCAGCAGCCTGCGAATCACCAATCAAATTTGGCGCTCTGACATGGGAGAGCGGTCAGTTTATCTCTGGGGTGCTTAAGTACATCGCTGAAGATGGCTACGATTGTGCGATCGAAGAGGTGCCGGGTGCTGGTCCTGCTCTCGAAACGGCATTGTCACAAAACGACATTCAAGTGATTGGGGAGCAGTGGGTTGGACGCTCGCCAATCATGGAACAAGCCATCGAGCAGAATAAAGTGGCGGTCATTGGCGATACGCTCAAAGGCGGTGCAACTCAAGGTTGGTATGTACCCGAATATGTATTAGAAGAAAACCCAGGTCTACGCCGCTATCAAGACTTGCCTAAATATGCTGAGCTGTTTAAAGATCCCGAAGACCCTAGCAAATCACGCTTTATGAATTGTCCGTCTGGTTGGACGTGTGAGATTTTCAATACTCGCTTGCTGAAGAATACAGGTTTGGACAGTATCTTTAATAATGCCCATCCCGGCACTGGGGCGGCGCTCGACGCCGAGATTGCCTCTGCTTTTGAGCAACATAAGCCACTACTGTTTTATTACTGGCAGCCTACGGGCTTGATGGCAAAATATGACTTTGCGCCTCTGGCGTTTCCAGATCATAAAGATGCCTGTTGGCAAGACTTATTACGAGCGGATGGCACCGCCGATTGTGTGTCTGGATTCCCTATCTCACCTTTAGGTATCGCAGTATCTACCCCTTTTATTGAATCCAATCCAGAGCTTGCTGATGTTTTTAAAAAAGTTCAGTTTAGCTCCGATGAGCTCAATGGCGCTATCTTGGAGATGAGTGAAAATAAACGCAGTGGTGATGAGCAAGCACTAGCATTTTTGCATAAATATCCGAGCGTCTGGCAAGCATGGTTGTCTGATGAAGCAGCCAGTAACCTTGCGGCTAAGCTAGGCATCAGCTTAACGGGCGAGGCTATCACTGCAGATGCAACCGCCTCTAGCACTAATCGAGCGACCTCATTATCGAGCTTTCCTTCTTGGTCACTTGAGACGCCGCTTAATAATACATTGGCAAGCGTTGTCCAAAATTATGGCGATGTGTTTCGTACTGTCAGTACCATAGCGTTAACCTATCTATTGCTACCGATTGAGCGTCTATTAACCACTATGCCGCCTTGGTTCATCATTGCGCTTGTGACCGTATTGGCATGGTTTGGCATCCGTAAAATCTGGTTTGCACTGGCATGCGCCGCCGGATTGTTTCTCATTGGCGCATTTGGATTATGGGGCGCATTAATTGATACTTTGGCACTGCTCATCGTATCAGTGTTGGTGACCGTCGTGATTGGTATTCCTATAGGCATTGCTATGTCGGGCAGTAAAGTTCTTCGCAAGGTTGTGACGCCGATTCTGGATGTGATGCAGACCATGCCAAGTTTTGTCTATTTGATACCCGTATTGATGTTATTTGGGATTGGCAAAGTGCCTGCGCTATTTGCCACTATTATTTATGCCTTGCCGCCACTGATTCGGCTGACGACATTGGGGATTACCCAAGTCAATCATGAGATGGTCGAAGCAGGGCGCTCGTTCGGTAGCACACACTTGCAGCTGCTCATTTGGATTAAATTGCCGCAAGCATTACCCAGTATTATGGCGGGCGTGAATCAAGCAGTGATGATGTCGCTCTCTATGGTGGTGCTCGCGTCTATGATTGGCGCACCGGGGCTCGGCGAAGATGTGTTGCAATCGATTCAAACGCTTAATATCGGTCAGGGCTTGCAAGCAGGCACGGCGATTGTCATCGTTGCCATTATCATTGACCGTATCACCCAAGCGTTCGGTCAAGGCAAGCGTGCTCGGCAAAAAACCATCGATGCTGGCAGGCATCCTATTGGTTAATTATCAATGCCATGGTCGAATGTTCAACACGCCCTAATCATAATGATAACTAGAAAAATAAAAATGAGAGCCATCATGAATCATATTCAATTGGAAAATATCAGCAAGATTTATAATGCCAATAGCTCGCAAGCAAAGTCTGCATTGGCATTACTAGCACAAGGTATGGATAGTATTCAGGTAAAGGAACAAACAGGCTATTCGGTCGGGCTTTATGACATCAATTTAAGCGTTAAAGCAGGTGAGCTGCATTGTATTATGGGCTTGTCAGGTTCAGGAAAATCAACCTTGATACGCCATATCAATCGTTTGATTGACCCAACCAGCGGTAAAATATGGGTTGATACTTCTATTAATGCTAAGCCGTCTACTAGTACTAAGCCCTCGACTAATGCTAAACCCTCTGCTGATTTATTAGAAAATGGAAAATCATCGCCTGCTATTAATATCTTAGAGCTAAATGATAAAGCGCTACAGCATTATCGCCAGCAGACACTCAGTATGGTTTTTCAGCATTTTGGTTTGGTGCCACATATGACGGTGCTGCAAAACGTCGCTTACGGCTTGCGAGTGCGAAAAATGAGTATCAAAGAACGCCACGAGGTTGCTCGGCATTGGCTCAATGAAGTTGGGCTAGCAAATTTGGAGAAAAGTTACCCTGATGAGCTGTCAGGAGGGATGCAGCAGCGTGTCGGGCTGGCGCGTGCCTTAGCAACCGATAATCCGATATTGCTGATGGACGAGGCTTTCTCTGCCCTTGATCCCCTCATTCGTGCCCAATTACAAGACCAACTACTTGAGCTACAAGCACGGCTAAATAAAACCATCGTCTTTATCACTCATGATATCGATGAAGCGATTAAGGTCGGTCAGCGGATTAGTATTTTAAATGGTGGGCGTTTGGTACAAACGGATACACCCAGTGAATTGCGCCACAACCCAGCTGATGATTATGTGGCTCAGTTTATGGGTGCTAAAATTTAATTTAAAAATAACACGACGTTGTTTTATAAAATGCTGTTTTATAAATGGCACCTGCAAAATGATAGATTTCTGTCTATATCATTATTCTTACACTGTTGTTAAAAAAGTGTAGCAACCCCTTAGTTACTATTAAAGTAAACTCCATCATCGATGTATACTATTAAGATACTCTAATAGTGTATTAGCTTTGCTAAAATCTTGATTTATCCACTCTCATTGATCACGTAAGAAGACCATGAGCGAGCATAAAAACTCAGTTTATGATCGTAAGACTTCGTAAAAAGGACCTCGCATGCCGCATAAGAAAATTCGCCATAATGATCGTAGTCATACTAATAAATTAGCGACAGACTCACCACGTGATTCATCACGTTGGCTAAAGAACGTCAGTGCCGTTGGTGTCACGACAGTACTGAGTGCTGGCATATTGGTCGCTTGTGGACAAATGAGTAGTGCGGAGAGCAATGCAAGTAGCACGACTAAATCAGCCAAGCAAAACAGTGGAGTGACTAGCTCACGTGACATGCTGCCTTCCGATATGCTTGGACAAATGCAGGCACTGCCGCAATTAACAAAAGGCTTAGGTGACACGGGCACAGCAGTCATTGATCCTAATAAACCAACCTTGATTAAATTTTGGGCAAGCTGGTGCCCATTATGCTTGGGCACGTTGGCAGAAACCGAAGAATGGCGTACCGATCCCAAGTTCGCTGATTTAAATGTCGTTACTGTTGTCAGTCCCGGTCATCTAAACGAAAAAGCCGATGGCGACTTTAGCACTTGGTATGCAGGCGTCCAAGCAGACTATCCAAAGCTACCAGTATTGTCTGACGCTTCAGGCGAGCTGATTAATAAACTTGGTGTGCAAGTGTATCCAAGCTGGGCGATACTCGATAAAAGCGGCAACTTGGTGCATTTGGTGAAAGGCAATATATCGGCAGAGCAAGCGTATGCCCTTGCTGAAAATGCCAATAATGATTTTGCTGAGCTTAAAACAGGGAGTGCTAAACCAGCAAACGCGCAAACCTTAGACAACAACAGCAAGATTGAAACCATCAAACAAAAAGAGGGCGTTTATTATAACGATAAAGGCAAAGCGATTAATACGCGCTCAATCTATTTGGCAGGCGGCTGCTTTTGGGGCGTAGAAGCTTACATGGAGCGCGTCGAGGGTGTGGTCGACGCTGTATCAGGCTATGCCAATGGCGAGACGGCCAATCCAAGCTACGAGCAAGTGATTCGTGGCTCAGGTCATGCCGAAGCCGTCAAAGTCACTTACGATGCGGATAAAACAGACCTTGATACTATCTTAAAATACTACTTTCGCGTAATTGATCCAACCAGCCTCAACAAACAAGGCAATGATCGCGGTGTGCAGTACCGCTCAGGCGTTTATTACACCGATAAAGAAGATAAAGCAGTGATTGATGCTGCCCTCGAACGTGTGCAAAGCCAGTATAAACAAAAAATTGTGGTAGAAAATGAGCCGCTAGACAATTTCTACTTAGCTGAAATGTATCATCAAGATTATCTGGCAAAAAATCCAAACGGTTATTGTCATGTTGATTTAAGCCTTGCCGATGATAAGCCAGAAGGGACTGCGCGTACCAAGCTTGCACCTGTAAGTACCGTTGCTGAGACCTTAAATCCTAAGCGTTACGCAGGATCTGATAAAGGCGCATTGAAAAATACGTTGACTAAAGCACAATACAATATCACGCAAGATGCCGGTACTGAGCGCGCCTTTAGTCATGAATACGATAATTTATTTGCGCCCGGTATCTATGTCGACGTGGTGAGCGGTGAGCCTTTATTTTTATCAACCGATAAGTACCAGTCTGGCTGTGGTTGGCCAAGCTTTACTAAGCCGATTGACATGCAAGTCATTACTCAGCATGAAGACACCGCTTTTAATATGGTACGCACTGAAGTTCGCTCGCGAGTAGCAGACTCACATCTGGGTCATGTATTCCCTGATGGGCCAAAAGATCGTGGCGGGCTGCGCTATTGTATCAATGGCGGGGCGCTACAGTTTATTCCAGTTGATGTGATGCCGCAGTCAGGCTATGCGCCATTAGTGAAGTTGGTTAAGCCTGCAAAACCTTAACTATTAATACTGATAATCGACTTTATAAAGAGACGTTAAGATAATTCTTAGCGTCTTTTTTATGATTGATGCCTTGAGCATAATTACTATCGCAGCATGATGGTTCGTTTTATTATCGTTGTATTTTTGCTGTTATAGCCGTTGAGTTATGAAAAACCAACCAAACTTCGTTATACTCAAAAGCTGAGCGTTTTCTATTATTAATACTTTTATAGTTATGTATACCTATTTCGTCGCTGGATTTGTTTGGCGGCTTTTCATTTTTGTATTTAAGGCTGTAACATGACCGTTACTCATACCTCTAAACCTTTTGAACCTATTATTACCTCTTTACTCGATAATGATTTATATAAGTTTACGATGCTGCAAGCCATGCTGCATCAGTTTCCACAGACACATGGTGTTTATCGCTTTCGCTGCCGTAATAATAAAGACACGCTGTATCCATTGGCTGATATTAAAGATGATCTAGAGCAGCAGTTAGACAATTTATGTGAATTACGATTTTTAGAGGATGAACTAGAGTACTTACGTGGTTTGCGCTTTATGCGCTCAGACTTCGTTGACTATCTAGAATTGTTTAAGTTGAAACGTCGTTTTATTACCGTCAGTACGGATGATAAAGGTCGCTTATTTATCGATATCGAAGGGCCGATGATTCAAGCGATGTTCTTTGAAGTGTTTGTTCTTGCCATCGTTAATGAGCTGTATTTTGATGCGCTATCGAATGCCAGTGTGATTGAAGAAGGGCAGCGCAGATTGGATGAAAAAGTCACATTGTTGCATCAATATGCGAGAGAGCAGGCAAAATGTGATGCTAATACGCCGCCATTAATCATCGCTGATTTTGGTACTCGCAGACGTTTTAGCAAAGCTTGGCAAGCCCATGTGGTTGAGACCTTGCATAAAGCGGAACCAAAAATAGTGAGCGGTACTTCCAACGTGTATTTAGCAAAAAAACTCGGAATGACGCCAATCGGTACGATGGCACATGAATTTATGCAGGCATTTCAGGCTTTGGATGTGCGTTTACGTGATTCACAAAAAGCGGCGCTTGAAGCATGGGTACATGAGTATCGCGGCGATTTGGGTATTGCGCTGACCGATGTCGTTGGCATGGATGCGTTTTTACGCGATTTTGATTTGTATTTTGCCAAGCTGTTTGATGGTTTGCGTCATGATAGTGGTGACCCGTATATCTGGGGTGATAAGGCGATTGCTCATTATAAAAAGCTTAAAATAGACCCAAGAACGAAGATTTTGACTTTTAGTGATGGTTTGGATTTGAATAAGGCTTGGGATTTACATCAGTATTTTAAAGGTCAAATAAAGACCAGCTTTGGTATTGGTACCAACCTCACCAATGATATGGGTATCACCCCGATAAATATTGTCTTAAAGTTGGTTGAATGCAATGGGCAGCCGGTCGCTAAACTGTCAGACAGTCCAGGCAAGACCATGATTAATAACGACACGTATCTTGCCTATTTGCGCCAAGTATTTGAAGTCGACGAGCCTGAATAGAATTGACTTAACTGTCGCTATTCTCTGTTTTATCTTCTTCTTCAGCAAAAGCGGCATCTAGTGCTTGCTGTACCGCATTGATACGGGTTTCGCAAACGCGATAAGCAGCAATTGACTCTTCCACTGTGGTCATCAGATTATCAATATCTGGCTCATCTTGTTGCTGTAATTCAGCGGCATTGGTTTTTAGAATATCATAAGCCGCCTTAAAGGTTTTTGGGGCGGCTTTTTTGCGTTTGCGAGTAGGGGTTGTCATAAGGTTTCCTAATTTTAAAATAAAGTCTTTGATTAAGTTGAATCGACGGTAGGTTGTACTTCTTATTTATTAATGTTTACGTCAATAATCTGTGCTTTTGCTTTACCGTCCTTTAAGAGGATGTGCACCGTTTGTTCTGGATGGAGCTGCATACCGCTGGTCAGTATTTGCTTATCTTTTGCATCAGTAAGCATGGTATAGCCTTGCTTGAGCACCCGAGAAGGGCGATGCAGGAGCACAATATCACGCAGATGTTCGCTATCACGCTGTGCTTGTATTAACTGCTGCTGTGCCGAATGCATAATCGTTTTTTGGTTATTTTGACTGGCACTAGCAGCCACTGTTAACTGCTGATAGGCCGCTGCTTGAGTCTGTGTGCGTAGCTCGCTGGTGAGTCTGGCGGCTTGCTTGACCTGTCGCTGAGCGCTTTGCTGAATACTACGCCACGCATAATCACTGTCTTTTTGCAGAGCGGTTAATTGACCAATTGTTTGCGATTGTATTTGGCTCAACTGGCGTGTCGTTTGCTGCTCAGCGGTGTTTAATTGACGTTGGGCTGCTTGCTTGATTTGCGCTTGGTATTGCAGCGTTTGAGTGACGAGCTGGGCTAAATGCGTCATGATAGCGGCAATCACCTTTGATGGGGTATCAAAGCTAGTATGCGCGACTTCATCTAAGATCACTTTATCACGCTCGTGACCAATGCCAACCCAGACAGGGATAGGCTGCTCTGCAACCAATGCTGCCAATTCATAATCATTTAGATAGGCTAAATCACCGACCGCACCGCCGCCACGAATAATGACTAATAAGTCTGGCAGGCGCTCATAAGTATCAAAAAACTGCTGCTGGGCGTTAACGATTGCTTGGCGGATTTCGCTTGGCGCATGATTACCCTGAAAGGTCGCGTTATGATAATGGAAATGACAGGCACCTGTGCGCGCTAAGCGATCAGCGTCGGCTTGAAAATCACCTAATCCAGCGGCTTTTTCAGGGGCAATGACCAGCACATGCTCAATATCAAACGGAACAGGCAGCTGTTGATTCAGGTTTAATAAGCCTTCTCCCGTCAAGCGATCGACCATCTCTGCATATTGTCGCGCCAAGTCGCCTAACGTGTAGCTAGGGTCAATATCTTCAATAGTGAGAGAGAAGCCATATTGCGCATGGAAGCCTGCGGATACTTTGAGCAATACTGTCAAATCACGATCAAGGGGCATGCCAGTTGCGCGCTCAAATTTTGCTAATACCCGCGCGGCTTTAAAGCGCCAAAGATTGCCGCGGCAGCTAGCAATGACCTTACCGTCATCATCTTTTTCTGCCAATTCAAAGTAATAATGCCCGCCTTTACTAGATAGATTGCGAATCTCTGCTTTTACCCATACACGGTGGTTAAAGGTCTGTTTGATAACCATATCAACGGCTGATAAATAGTCACTCAATCGCAGAACGGTATCTTCTAAATTGACTTCAATATTATTTTCTTGCTCAGCTAACTCGGCTTCCAAGGTCGCTAAATCTTTAGCAGGCGCTAATACCTTAGCTGGTTTCATATTTGACAGGTTGGGTTTGCGCATAATAATAGACCAAAAGTGAGGGAGCTTAAAAACGGGCTGTTTATAGAGTAAGAGTCATAAAAAATCAGAAAGGGTAGTTTACCCCAAAAGCGAGCACACAAAAAGAGAAGCCAACCCGTCAGCGACTAATATATTCTTATCGCTGATTGGTTGGCTAAATACTTTATTAAATAACAAGCCGCCAAATAAGTGCTTTATGAAATAATAATTATTTTATTGGCAGCGAAAGTTGATTTTATACTCGTAATCGTCGTCACGTGATAAGTTCGGCGAGCCCGTACCAAGGATCGTACCGAGGACGGCACTGGCTTGCCCAATCATCCGACCGGTATTTTCATCTAAAATACCGTTATAAGTGACTTTGTCATCGACGATAATAACTTGCTTACCTCTGCAAGTCTTTTGTGCGCTGTCTATCGCATTTTGCTGTGCTTTTACTTTGCTATCGGCGATGCCAGTCGTCTCATAAATAGAGTTGGCACGCTGGATAACTGGTGATGAAGGCGTAGTTTGGCAAGCACTTAGGGCGAGTGCTGCCGCCAAAGTAGCAGTCAGTGCAGCGGTTTTATTAATAGTATTCATAAACGATTCCTAATGTCTGTCAGTCATACATAAAGTTGAATATCACAGCAAAGTTGAGGATACGCCATGCACGTATCAGTCCATAGGTGGCTCAACAACTATGATGAATCTACCCTATTCGGCTCTGGGGTGTCTAGTCGGTTATTGTGTGCGGTATTGCAGAGACCGCACATATTCATCATATATTCATAGGCGACGTTTACTTATGATGAGCGAAAATGAAAATAAGCGGTACTATGACACAGCAAATCACTTGAAATATAAACCATATCTAGGATAATTGACCTATTCATTTTTAATCAATAAGTAATTTTATGCCATTAATTCCTGCTCCTGCTGGCGTGCTCGAAGTCGACGCGCTTTGGCAACAAGACAATCCTAACAATCCAAATACCGATACAGTGGCGTTACTGTGTCATCCCAATCCGTTATTCGACGGCACGATGAATAATAAAGTGGTGACGACGATGTATCGCTTTGCTCGTGATAATGGTATGCACGTGGTACGCTTTAACTTTCGCGGTGTCGGGCAGTCGACTGGCGAGCACGATTATGCGGATGGTGAAGTCGTAGATGCAATGACCGTGCTACAATGGATTGCAGAGCAAACCAATGCGCGCAAGTTATGGTTGGGTGGTTTTTCTTTTGGCGGTTATGTGACAGCACGGGTGGCTGAGCAGGTGCTCGAAGCCCCTCATATTTGGGGGCTAGGCGATTTTGAGATTACTAAAATCGCCCTTATTGCTCCATCCGTTGAAAAAAATGACAGCAGTGATATAAGCTTGCCAGCCGATAAAACGTTTGAGATTTATGGCAATGCTGATGAAGTGATTGACCCTGATAATATGCAAGCATTTGCGGAGCGATTAGGGATTGCTGTCAGCGTTGTAGATGGCGCAGGGCACTTTTTTCATGGGCGTCTGTCAGAATTGAAAGGCTTATTAGAAAAGCATACCTTTGGTAGCGACTCTTAGTTGTTAGCTAGGGCGTGTCATCAATTAGCACATTAGTACGTTTAGTGGTCTTAAAATGGCTAAATTTTGCTAAACATCGTCAGCAATTTTGTCAATATGTTCATATTAACGGCAATTGCTTCCTTGTTTATCTACAATTTTTCTCATTTTAAGCCTCACAATCTAATTGATGACACACCCTAGTAATATTAGGATAGAGAACCGCTATCAAGTAATGAGCTCTGATCGCTTCATTTTGACGAGTTCATGCAGAATCAACCATTACCTTACTATTTATTTTGTCTAATGATGAGTCGTATTATGAGTCGTATTATGAGTTTATCTCCATTGCAACGTTACGAGCAAGCCGTCAGTACAGATGAGTTTACTCGAGATGAGCAGCAATTTAAGGCCATGAGCTATCTTGATGAGATACATCATCAGCTCATCAATAGTGCGCCACAGAAGAAAGGCTTTTTTAGCTTTTTAAAGCCCAAGCCGACAGCACCAACGGGTTTGTATATGTGGGGCGGGGTAGGTCGTGGTAAAACATGGATGATGGACATGTTTTATGATTCATTGACCATTGATCGCAAGATGCGCCTGCATTTTCATCATTTCATGCAGCGCGTTCATCAAGAGCTAAACAAGCTGCAAGGTGAGAGTGACCCATTAGAAAAAGTCGCCGACATCATTTATGCAGAAGCGGTTATTATCTGTTTCGATGAGTTCTTTGTTTCTAACGTTTCTGATGCCATGATTTTAGGTGATTTGTTCACCATGCTATTCAATCGTGGTATTACATTGGTCGCCACCTCAAATATTGAGCCATCAGGATTGTATAAAGATGGCTTACATCGTGACCGTTTTATGCCTGCTATCGCTGAAGTGGAGCGTCATACTACGGTGATGAATATCGATTCTGGTATCGACTATCGTTTGCGCGTATTGCAGCAGGCAGAGCTATATGAATCGCCTATGACGAAAGCGAATCATCATTGGTTAGCCAACCGTTTTGCCAGTTTATCCAATAACCAAAAAATCAGTAATGAGCCGATTACGATTAATGGTCGCGAAATTAGAATTAACGCTCGCACTGAGGATATTTTATTCTGTGATTTCCGTCATTTATGTATGGAGCCACGATCAGCATCTGATTTCATCGAAATCGCCAAGCAATTCAGCACAGTATTGGTCAATGCCGTGCCTGCCTTAGACGATGACTTACGTGATCCGACCCGTCGGTTTATTTATCTGGTTGATGAGTTTTATGATCGCCGTGTTAAGTTGCTGGTTAGAGCGCAGCAGTCCATTTTGGATCTATATCAAGGAGAGAAATTGGCGTTTGAGATTGAACGGACACGCTCGCGCTTGCTTGAGATGCAGTCAGAGGATTATTTGCGCATGGAGCATCGGGTCGATGATGCGGCATAATCAAAGCCTCTTCATAGCTGATGATAATCTACAAGTTGTCGATTAAAGCACTCATGGTTTTTCATTCAAGTCACTCACACTCAATATTGATATATATTCGTTTGACAGACCCTAGTTTTTTTATATAAAAAGATAATAATAAATAAGGAGCGGTAATGACTACATCCGACGAAAATGATAAAAAACTGTCGACCAAAGACATCACCATAGACAGTATGCCGATTAGCAGTGAAGAAATGATTGGCTGGATCAATTCAAGGCGCAGTATGGGCAATCTAGACACGCCAGCACCCACACAAGCCCAAATTGAAACAGCGATTGAGTGTGCAGCGACTGCACCAGATCATAAAAAACTGCGCCCATGGCGTTTTATAGTGACGCAGGGAGATGCGCGTTATGAATTGGGAAAGGCCTTGGTCACAGCAGCCCAAGCTAAAGCGGTGCAAGAGGGCGACACGCTGTCCGAAAAAGACATCGCAAAAACTCAGGCCATGCCATTAAGAGCGCCCGTCATCATTACAGTTGTCACAAAAATACAAGCGCATAAAAAAGTCCCCCCTTTTGAACAAATGCTAAGTGCGGGTGCGGCTGTACAAAACCTGATTTTGGCGCTAAAAGCCCAAGGCTTTAGTACAGTGTGGCGTACGGGACTGCTATGTAATGAAGCTGCTGTTAAATCACATTTTGACGTTGGTCCAGATGATTATGTGACGGCGTTTGTTTATACTGGCACCAGCCCCAAAAATGAACCCGCCCGTAAACCGATTGATATCGAGTCTTTAGTGCGATTTGAGTCATAATATATCTAAGCGCTGTTTAGTGGTCCTTTTCTCTTGACGAATACCGCTCTCTAAAAAGACAGTCGGTCGTATAGCAAAAAGATAGATAGCCTCAATACTCTAAAGCGTCATAAGTCATGATAAATAAACCATGATAAATTCTATTAATAATAAATCAGCCAATACGGATAACAGCAAATGAACAGCCCTAATGATAGCAACAAAGACATCAGTAGCGATAATACTGAGGTGAATACGAATGCCCCTGAAAAGCAAAACAGTCTGCTGGCAGGTATCATCGAACGTGCTACCAAATCGGGTATTGGTCGTAAAAAACTCAATCCTAGCGCGGTAGAATCAGCAGTGGCAAAAAACATGGCGGATATTCACAGCAATCCTACCAAGCTACGTTTGGCGTTTTTAGGCGGTGGTAGTTTTGGTACAGCAATGGCAAACTTGGCTGCACGCAATGGCTGTGATACCACGCTGTGGGTACGTAACAAGCGTACGGTAAAGGCGATGGTAAAAACGCAGACCAATAAAAAATATTTACCAGGTTATAAGCTGGATGACAGCCTTAAATACAGCCATGACTTGGCAGCAGCCGTCAAAGATAAAGATATCGTTTTTATTGCGGTGCCTGGTTTGGCTTTTCGTGAGACCCTAAAAAATATTGCACCATTTATCAGTGGTCAGTCTATTGTGTCATTGACCAAAGGTATGGAGAAAGATACTTTTGCCATGATGAGCGACATTATTAAAGATGAGCTACCTGAAGTGAATTTTGGTGTCATGTCGGGGCCAAACCTTGCGATAGAGATCATGAAAAACATGCCATCAGCGACCGTTATTGCCAGTGAGTCTGAGCCATTGCGCCATGCCGTACAAGCCGCATTACATAGTGCGTTTTTTCGAGTGTTTGCCAGTGATGATGTCAAAGGTGTGGAGCTTGGCGGCGCGCTAAAGAATATCTATGCGATTGCTATGGGAATGGCGGCGGCTTATGATGTTGGCGAAAATACCAAGGCAATGATATTGACTCGTGCTTTGGCAGAGATGAGCCGCTTTGGGGTTGAGGCGGGTGCGAATCCGCTTACCTTCTTAGGATTGTCTGGTGTGGGTGATTTATACGCTACTTGTAGCTCAGAGCTCAGTCGTAACTATCGTATCGGCAACATGCTCGGTCGTGGTATGAGTATTGAGGCCGCGGTGAAAAAACTCGGTCAAACGGCTGAAGGGGTCAATACCATTCAGCAAGTGCATGAGAAAGCCACCAAGCAAGGCATCTACATGCCTATTACCCATGCATTGTATGCGGTCATTTATGAAGATAAAGCAGCATTAGGTGTGGCATTACATCTCATGGAAGCGGGCTTCCGTAGTGACGTTGAATTTGTAATGGCGCATGATCATAGTAATGCGGCGCTAACTGCGCAGATGAAGACGTCAAGCGATAGCACTGATGATGAAAGTGGCGATACTGACAGTAAGTAAAAACCCCAATGTTAAATGATGACGTTGTTTTAAGAATGATTATTCTGCAAACAACGTCATCATGACAATGCATAAAGGAAGGTTATGAAAATTATACTAGTACGTCATGGTCAAGCAGAAGATGAGTCGCGCCCAGACAGCGCGCGCCAGTTAACTGACTTTGGTCAACAGCAAGCAATGCAGACGGCAGAGTATGTGATGACTCACTATCATCCTGATTGTTTTGTCGTCAGTCCCTATGATAGAGCGCAGCAGACGCTAGCAGCATTTCAAACGCGCGCGCCCAAGGTTCCAGTAATCGTACAGCAAAATATCACGCCTTCTGATGATGCGCGTCAAGCTTTAATAGATATTGCGAATATTGACGCTGAGCGTCTGGTAGTGGTGTGTCATATGTCTATCGTTGCTTATATCGCTGGTCTATTAACTGGTGATTATCCTGAATCATTTTCTCTTGCAGAAGCAAGGGTGTTTGAGATGGACTTTGTAATGGCAGGTATGGCAAAAGAGATTGATCGTTTTGTGCCTGAGCAGCCGTATTGAGATTAGGTCGAATCGTCAGTGATATTGTTGGCACTTAGTCTATTGACGCTTAGTGGTGTTAAACTGGCTAAATAAGGGTTGGCTACTAAAATTTCAGTCGCCAATGCATCAGGTTTTAGCTATTACAGGAGAACGATGATGATAACAAACCAACCTGCATCAGCATGAAATTGTCTGAATCCTACCTTATCCTACATTTAAAACAGCTTTAATAATTAAGGACACGCTTAGTGTTACATGTTTGGTTACGAGCGCAGCATAGCCCGCTAGCTGTCTGGCATGAAGATATTCAGCAATGGCAAACGGTTGATGGTTGGCAACAGCTGCAAACGATCTATGGTAATTATAAAACCAATGCGCAGAAGACTTTGTGTCTATATTTTCCATCAAGCCATATATTGCAGGTAGATACTGAGCTGAATGCGACTCAGCTTAAACAGCTGGGCAATAGCGGCAAGCAATACTTGTTTGAAGAGACATCCTTGACCCCTGTCGAGCAATTGGCGATTCGGCAAATCAGTGAAGCCGATAATCACCAACTGTATGCACTGGCGCAAAGCGATATCGAGTCATGGCAGCAGAGTGCTAAGCTCGCTGGCATGAGCATAACGGCGTTACTGCCTGATTTTCTATTGTTGCCAACGCCAGATGAAGGGGCAGGTCAGCAAGTAACACTGTATCAAGATGAGCACACCATGCTACTGCGTCAGTCATTGCGACAAGGTATGGCTGTCAGTTATTTGCCCTTAATTTTTGAACGTTTCCCGCATTTAAGTGAAGTGAATATATTACCGCCCATAACGGCTTTAGATGATCTTTCAAAGCCAACAAATTCGTCAATGTCCACAAGCTTTATGGCACAAACGGCCGCGCTTGTTGCAGATCATCAGTTATTATTAACCACATTGACTACGCCGCCCAAGCCTGTTGACAGCCCTGAGCGTCACGCGCTTAATTTCTTTATTAAATCAACGGACTCAAAGCTCTCACCGTATTTGCGTGTGGCAGCGATGGTCGCGTTATCGGCACTGGTATTACAGATGGCGACCGATGGCCTGCAGTGGTATCAGTATAATAAGGCGGCGGTAGCGACCAAAGCTGAGATTGCGGCGCAGTATCAAGCTTGGTTTCCAAATGAGCCATTAAGCTCACGCACCAAACTGCAAGTGCAATTACAACCAAAGCTGCGCAGTGACAGCCAAGCACCAGCCTCTCATATGGCAGCATTGACTCGCATATCCCCGTTAATCAAGCAGTCTTCACTGCGGGCGCAAGCGTTAGTGATGGAGCCATCAGCACTCAGCTTTACCTTGATTGCCCCTGATCGTAATAGTCTTGATAAATTTACGAGCACACTTGTTGCGCAGGGTTTAAATGCCAAGCTTGCACAGGTAAACAGTAATGAACAAGGGCAGTTTAGTGGTCAGGTTACGGTGAATGTCGTAGAAAATAATAACACGACGCAAACCAATGTAGCGGCATCATAATTTATTTGCCAACTAGGCAGTGGTAATAAAAGTCAAAAAGGTTGGAAAATGAAACGATTGCAGCGCCGCACCAAAGATAACAACATCACGCCAGAGACCAGTAACAGTATTGGAACCAATGTGCTGTCAACGCGTGTAAATAATTTCCAACAGATGCTATCGTTACGCTGGCAGGCACTTTCGCCGCGTGACCAGTTGGCATTGGCCGTACTGTCTATTTTCTTATTATTGTTCATTGGTGGCTATGGTGGTTATAGTATTCATCAAGCGGCAAACGACAGTAAGCGCGACTATCAAGAGCAAGTGGCTGATTACTTTTGGTTGCGTGCCCAAGCTGGCAATATCGATAGTAATGCGATGAATGCAGCGGATGGTGAAGCGGCCATGCCACCTGCCAATAGTATCAGTGCATTGTTAAACAATTCAGGTATTGCCAACGCCCAAGTCGTTGCAACGGGTGATGCCGTGCAACTGAGCTTCAATCATGCCAGTCAAGCAGTGGTCAGCACCGCACTTGGCAAACTCGAACAGCAAGGTTGGCAATTCAGTCAGCTATCGATACAGCAAGACTTGGTTACCAAAGCCATTCAAGTACAAGCGACTGTCACCTCATAAATCGATATGCTGTGGAAACTGGAAGTATTTTAATTCTTGTCTATTGTCGCCCCAAATTAACTGATCATCAATTTCTAAAATAACCATTTGTCATTAGTGTCATTGAAAAATTGCACGTTTGACACAATTAATTAACTATCACACAGCCAGAGATGGATATTTAAGATGAATCAATCTTCTGATCGCAAACCTGACACGCGTAGCCATCAGCAGACCAGAACTGCTGAATACCAGAGTAATTCGTCAGTTGAAGCTGCATTTGATCATGAAATGACTCAGCAAAGGCAGAGCTATGGGGCGAGTGACAATATGAGCAACGGTAAGCGCCGTTCTTTAATCACTTATAATCACATTACTTATTTTTTATACGTAATCAGCTATTTTACCGCTGGATTACTGTGGGTTGTACCAATTGTGATGAACTATGCGAAGCGCCATGACGCAGAGGGTTCGTGGTTGTCCACGCATTTCGATTGGCAGATTAAGACCTTTTGGTATAGCATCGTATTTTTCTTCTTAGGTATTATTATCATTACCTTTGCATTAGGGGGTTTTGGCATTAGTATGCTGGCTGATAGCAATAATATTGCCATTGGTTCGGTATTATTAGCGGTATTTGGCCTGCTAATCATGATTTTCACCTTCATATGGCATCTTTATCGTATCGTCCGTGGTTGGATAGCCCTGACGGATGGTCGTCCTGTACCTTAGGGACTGTAGAATACATCTGTCAGCTCCTTAGCCAATATGTAGGTATAGCTATTAGCACTCTAATACAGAAATTTAGCGCATGAAACTTTGCTCTTATTTCTGTTAAGCTGATATAATCGCAGCGCTTGATTTTATTCGCACTATTCACTCACTATTTCTTTCGAGCAGGGTCTGCCATTACTATGTCTTATGCCTTACTTCGCCCTTTTTTGTTTAAGATGGATCCAGAGCACGCCCACGAGATGACCTTATCTTTATTAGATAAAGCTCATAAAGCACGTGTTTTAGGTTTGGTATACGGTCAGTCAATGCAGCCAACAGACTGCATGGGCTTGCAATTCACCAATCCGGTCGGCCTAGCGGCAGGACTGGATAAAAATGGTGATTATATCGATGCGTTGGCTGAGCTGGGCTTTGGTTTTATAGAAGTGGGCACGGTCACGCCAAGACCGCAAATAGGCAATGATAAGCCAAGGTTGTTTAGAATCAAGCAAGCGGATGCTATCATCAATCGAATGGGTTTCAATAACCAAGGTATCGATTATCTGATTGAAAACGTCAAGCGCTGTCAATACAAAGGCAATATTGGGATTAATATTGGTAAAAATGCCGATACGCCAGTAGAGCAAGCCGCCGATGATTATGTCTATTGTTTAGAGCGTGCTTATCCGCATGCCTCCTATATCACCGTTAATATCTCCTCACCAAATACTAAGAATCTGCGTGATTTACAAAGTGGCGAGGCATTGACTCAGCTTTTGGATACGATTAAAAATCGTCACAGCCAATTAGCCACTGAATATGGTTTTTATGTGCCACTGGTATTGAAAGTTGCGCCTGATCTAGAGCCGCTACAAGTGGATTATATCTCGCAGCAATTGCTCGATTTTGAGATTGATGGGTTGATTGCGACCAATACAACGTTGAGCCGTGTTGGTGTTGAAGATTTACCTGATGGTGAGCAAGCAGGTGGTCTATCCGGTCGCCCAGTCAGCCACATTAGTACCCAAATTTTACAACAGTTCTCCGATCAGCTAGATGGTAAAGTCGCTTTAATAGGCGTCGGCGGTATTGACAGTGGTGCAAAAGCCGTCAAAAAAATCGAAGCGGGTGCAGATATGGTGCAGCTCTATACGGGGCTCATTTATCGTGGTCCTGGGCTGGTACAGTCTTGTATTCAAGCAATCGGTGGCTATTACGACGCGATGGAGCTATAGCGGATCAATATCCCTAGCTCATTACCTATCATATGCACAAGATGACTGTATTTTGAGCTGAGTCATCATAGATTAATGTGTCACAAAAACGAAAGCAAACATCCGATAAAAATCAATAAGGTATGAGGCGTAGAACATGAGTGGTCTGGATATCGTGATTGCTATTGTTGTTTTGATCGGCTTATGGCGCGGCTTTCAAGTCGGATTGATTAAAACAGCCGTTGGTCTAGTCGGTTGGTTTATTGCCCTGATCGCTGCCACACGTTTGGCAGGAGTAGTTTCGCCGCAACTATCAGGCATGGTACAAAACCCTGTTTTACAAATGGCAATGGCATTTTTATTGGTAGTGATAATCATATTGGCCATCATGCACTTAGTGGCATTTGTATTCTCAGGCGTGCTTAAAACCTTACGCTTGGGTGTTGTTGACAAAATGGCAGGTGGTGTACTGGGTGCTGCTAAAAATGTACTGATGGTCTTAGTTGTGCTTAGCGTCAGTGCGCCGTTACTGGTGCAAATGCCACAATGGCAAACGTCAGTGCTCGCGCCTGAGCTATTGCCTTATGCCCCGATGGGTAAAGCGTTGGTCTCAGATGTATTAGGTATGGCTTGGGATCAAGTCAATCAGTCGTAAGTATTTTTACGGTTAGCCTTTAATGTCTCAATGATTCGATGCTGATAGATTGGGTTTATGGTGCTAGAAGTTATCGCCTCTATCATATCTTCTTTGTAAGTTATCCTTGATAAAAAATTATTTAATCGCATTTAGAGACCACAAATGCCAATAAATAGTGCATTTTGTTAATAGTCAAAAGATAAATATTCGTTAAATTCTGAACAACAATCATCAGGTCGTCGGTGAGTGACAGTACGCATTTTTGATAATCTACTGTTAGCAGTCTTGCCACTATTGTAGTACTAATTAATGAGTCAAAATAGGATATAGCTATTATGTGTGGAGTCATTGGAGTTGCAGCTCACGAACCAGTCAATCAGATTCTTTATGACGGTTTGACGATGCTACAGCATCGTGGGCAAGATGCAGCGGGTATTGTCACTTTGCAAGATGGACGACTCTATCTACGTAAAGAAAATGGCATGGTACGTGACGTATTTATGAATCGTCATATGATGAAACTGGTTGGTAAGTTCGGTATCGGTCACGTTCGTTACCCAACAGCAGGCACGTCAAGCAGTGCCGAAGCTCAACCATTTTATGTCAACTCACCTTATGGTATTACCCTTGCACACAATGGTAACTTGACCAATGCTGAGAGTTTAGCCAAGTCTTTATACATCGAAGATCGCCGACATCTTAATACTGATTCAGATTCAGAAGTATTGCTAAACGTACTTGCCCATGAAATGCAAAACTTGGGTAAAACTAAAGCAACGCCTGCTGATATCTTTGAAGCAGTCACGGCTGTGTATGGTCGCGTCGAAGGCGCTTATGGCGTGGTTGCTTTGATTACTGGTCATGGTTTGCTCGCATTTCGTGATCCAAACGGTATTCGTCCGCTTATTTTCGGTAAGCGCATGGCACCGAATGGCGGCACCGAGTACATGGTTGCCTCAGAGTCAGTTGCACTGACAGGATCAGGATTTAGTATTATCCGTGATGTCAAACCTGGCGAAGCCATATTCATTGATTTAGATCATAAATTACATACCCATCAGTGTGTTGAGCAGCAAGAATACACGCCTTGTATCTTTGAATATGTGTATTTTGCCCGTCCAGATTCTATCATGGACAACATCTCAGTTTACAAAGCACGCTTACGTATGGGTGAAAAGCTGGCTGATAAAATCCTTGCTGAATGGGGTGAAGATCACGATATCGATGTGGTGATTCCTATTCCAGATACCTCGCGTACGTCAGCGATGGAGCTGGCACTAAAAATGAATATTAAGTACCGTGAAGGGTTTATGAAAAACCGCTATATCGG
This sequence comes from Psychrobacter sp. JCM 18902, assembly GCF_904846615.1. Classification (NCBI taxonomy): domain Bacteria; kingdom Pseudomonadati; phylum Pseudomonadota; class Gammaproteobacteria; order Moraxellales; family Moraxellaceae; genus Psychrobacter; species Psychrobacter sp. JCM 18902. The sequence goes on along the minus strand of NZ_CAJHBK010000001.1, from coordinate 1,424,871 downwards.
TCGTACCTTTATCATGCCAGGTCAACAACAACGTAAAAAATCAGTTCGTCAAAAACTCAGCGCCGTACCACTTGAGTTCAAAGGTAAAAACGTCCTGTTGGTTGATGATTCTATCGTTCGTGGTACCACTTGCCATGAAATCATCCAAATGGCACGCGATGCTGGTGCGAATAAAGTATTTTTTGCTAGCGCCGCGCCACCAGTTAAATATCCAAACGTCTATGGTATCGATATGCCAGTACGCAGTGAGCTTATTGCCTCAGGTCATACGGTAGAAGAAGTACGCGATATCATCGGTGCGGATAGATTGATTTTCCAAGATTTGGACGACTTGATTGATGCGGTAAAAGATACCAAGTACAGCAAAGTTGAAGGTTTTGATTGTGCCGTATTTAATGGTTGCTACATCACTGGGCAGATCAATGAAGCGTATCTTGAGCATCTACAAGAGCAACGCAATGACACTGCTAAGACAGGCAAAAAAGGCGTACAGATAGTGGCTGATACCCCAGTTGATATGATGGGCGTCGAAGAGCTTTAAGCTATCAATTTCTTAAAAGTATCAGTTTTTTGCAGCACTTCTAGAAAGGAAAAGGCAGGATTCTCATAAGAATCCTGCCTTTTTTTATTTTAAATATAGTTCAATTACAGGGTTTAAAATTATTCATATGAACTATAGTCAGAGCACTTTTAAACCGCTACGGTGTTACCCGCCCTAGATGTACTCAGTGTACTATCTGCGGTCGGTCGCCTTGTAGCGATTCTAAAATTCCTTGACTATAGAAGCTGTTATCCATTCACATATTTATCAATTTTCTAGTATCCACTTAAAAAATTAGTAAATACCCATAGTAAGCCATTAATGGCGGCGATGCCAACGACCATACTGACCAATAACTGACGGCTGATATGATAAACGAACAACACCAAAATAAGGGCACCAATTTGCGCCATCAATAAATGGAGTTCAGCATTATTTAGCCCAGTCGTTACCGATAAATTTTGATAAGAAAGGCTGGTCAAAATAAGCAATACCATGACTGATAGTGGCAAGCTCTCATTGAGCCGATGCAGCCAAGGTGTGTCTAACAGCTTTCTGGGTATTAATGCAGGTAGCGCGCGGGTAATAAAGGTCACGGCGGCCATCGCAAAAGTTGCAAAAATAAGGTAACTACTGGTCATTGTTGGCTCCCGTTATATTGCGCTGCGTCCAAAACCCACGAGCCAAAATCAATAGCATACAAATGGTGATTGCCACCAATAACAACCAATTGCTAGTAAATAAGGAGGCCACCGCTAAAGAAATGACAGCAATAGCAATTGGGAAATAACGTTTGATACTTTGGAACTGCTCATAAGCTAAGATTGCAAACAGACAGACTAATGCAAAATCCAAATGTGGTACCAAATCGCTCAGAGTACTGCCGATCATGACACCAATAGTGCTCGCTAGTACCCACCAGCTTTGATTAAATAAACTCAATGGTAGTATTAATGCTTGTCTTGACTCATTGGGTAAACTGGTCATAACAGAGAAAGTTTCATCAGTCAGGGCAAATAGGCAATAGGTTTTGGCAAGCTTATGTTCTGGTAGGTATTGCAATAATGGCATACCATAAAATACATGACGTAGATTAATAGCGGCAATATTGGTTGCGATGCTACCAATCGGTAAACCAGCGCTCAGCATCGGCAAACAAGCATATTGAGCGGCGCCCGCATACAGTACAACACTCAGCATAATCGTTGCCCATACAGGGATACCGGCAACTTGTGCCAGCACACCAAAGGCGATACCCGCAGGTAAATAGCCCATCGCCACAGGTAGGCTTTTTTTGAACCCCGCTGCCCAGTCGTAGCTGGTCTCATGCTGTTGATGTAATTCTTTTGAATGAGTAGTCACATGACATCCTAATTTTTGCTGTTTTTTGGTTGTTATTAATATTTTGCGGAAAGATTAATGTTAGAAAACTGGTTTTAAAATGAAGCCTAGCCCGAACAATGGCAAAAACATCCCAGAAAAAATGCACTTAATCGAAGAACATTACACAGACGGCTGGAGCTTTTCATAGCTGGCTGTTTGATGAGCTCGGTACAAGAAGCCACCCAAAATAATCAGCCGAAGTAATAACAAACACCACACGCTTAGCCAAATACCAGTCATATCCCACTGTTGGTAGAGCACCCAGCTAAGTGGAAAAAAGATAGCGGCGAGTATCAAAGCTGCGTTACGAATCACATTGCCGGCAGTTAAGCCAAAAAATATACCATCTAGCCAATAGGCACCAACGCCAACGAGAGGTAGTAATACCGCATAAAGATGGTACTCATATGCCAGCGTAAAAACGGACTCAATATTGGTCATAAATTGCAAATATGTTGGCATCGCAAGCCACCATATCGCACTTAACATGATGGCTAGACCATAACTGACGATACCGGTACGCTTGACGATAGTACGAAAACGTGGCCAATCCCGTCGTCCTGCTGCTTGACCGCTTAACGTCTCAGCCGATACTGCCACGCCATCAAGAGCAAAGGCCGAGATACTTAATACTTGAAGCAAAATAGCGTTGGCGGCTAGGATGACGTCACCACTTTGAGCTGACAAGCGGGTAATCCAAGCGAAACTCAACGTCAAGATCAGAGTACGGATAAAAATATCTTTATTTAATGAAAATAGCCTAAGCATTTTTTCTTTAGAAAAATGTTGCTTGTCGGCAGTGAATAAGGCTTGCCAAGATATTTGTAAATGCTGACGGCTGAGCCACAATGCTAGTATCACGCCCAGCCAAAAGGCAATAGTGGTTCCTAACGCCACCCCAACCAATCCCATCTGCATACCGTAGACAAAAAACAAGGTCAGAACGATATTCAGCATGGCGATAAATCCTTGCTGGTAAAGCATGTAGCGAGTCTTACCTTGACCAGCAAACCAACCAATAAAGGCAAAGTTCATTAGCTCAGCGATGACGCCCCAAAAGCGTACATCTAAATAAATCTTTGCCGTTTGCCCACTTTCGGGGTTGGCCGATAGCGTTTGCAAGCCAAAATCTATCAACCAAGGCTTTGCCAATAACAGAATGCTACCGATAGCAAACGCTAATAACAAGGCACGTTGCAAGATTGATAATAGGGGTGATGGGGTTGGGCTTGACGATTTTGTGATATGAGTAGAATTATCAATATGATTGACTGATTGTCCTAGCGCTTGAGCCGATAGCCCAGAAGACGCATATTGCAAAAAGTTAAAACTCACGAGTAATAAAGACAGTAACTGTATCGCCAAGCCCATCCCAGCAAGTTTAGCCGTGTCATTCATGTTACCCACGATCGCGGTATCGATAACGCTTTGTAGTGGCATGGCTAGATTGGCCAATAACACGGGCAACGCAATAGCAATGATACGTGTATAGCGAGTATCAATCGGTTGCATAGCACTAGGTGGCGAGGTGGTCATTGGCATTTTTGGCTCGTTTATCGCTGAAAAACAAGAAGGGCAGAATTAGTGTCATGAAAGCTATGACATTACCGTATAGTCAATTCATTATAAAGGCGTTACGGCGTTAACCTTACTTGAAGTATGACTTATATATTTGTACTTTGTTGTCCTGACTCTGTTTTAAATAGAGTTAGCTCTAGCAAGTGTGATATTCAAGGCAAAAATAGCTACAAAGACAAAAGCACCTAGACTCATTATTCACGAGTCAGGTGCTTTTTTTGATGCTTGCTTAAATACTATCTTAGCTAGTGATTAGCTTGAGAAAGTATAAAATTTATTAAGCATTGTCTTGTTCAAACATTTTTGGATCATTAAACGTAACAATTTCTTCTTCAAACTCAGGTTTTACTTTCACAATAAAGTCATCGCGTGATAGACCCATACGTAATGGAATCGAGCTTGCAATATACGTTGATGAGTAAGTACCAGCAAGCAGACCAATGAAGAGTGCTACTGAGAACCAATATAGTCCATCACCGCCTAAGAATAGCATGGCAAGTACGACCAGTAAAACAGTGGAAATGGTCATAATGGTACGGCGCAGCGTCTCTGTCAAAGACAAATCGATTGTCTGGCGAGGTGTGATACCACGAACGCGGCGGAAGTTTTCACGGATACGGTCATAAACAACAATCGTATCGTTCAATGAGTAACCAATCAATGCCAAAATAGCAGCCAATACGGTTAAGTCAAACGGAAAACCAAATAATGCAAAGACCCCGATGGTGACAATCGCGTCATGGAACAGCGATAGTACCGCGCCCAGTGCCAGCTTGAATTGGAAACGTAAAGCGACATAACCAAGCATACAGAGCAATGCTAATACCAGCGACATGACTGAGTTTAAGTAGACTTCGTTACCAACTTGGCTACCAATAATATTAACGTTACTGATTTCAACATTATTATTAGGCAGGGTTAATGCTTTAGTGAGGCTACTGTTAAGGCCATCTACGTTATCAGACTGTGGTGGCAGGCGTACGAGGAGTTCTTCTCGTGTACCAAGATACTGTACCACGGCATCATCAAAGCCGTTATCGGCCAATGCTTGCACGACTTCAACTTGCTCGACAGGTTGCTCGTAACGCACATCTGCGGACACACCACCCGTAAAATCAAGTCCTAAGTTTAGACCATTTACTGCAATCGCAATGATACTACCAATAACCATCAATAGAGATAAAAGTGCCATTGGCTTTTCTATCTTCATAAACGGAATAATACGCTGGTTGCCAACGGCCTTGATACCGCCTTCAGCGATTGCAGCCGCATCATCAGCGGCATCACCTGATTCTACATCAGGATTGGCTGCTTGGGTGGCCAGTGCTTGACTGTCTTTACCCGCATCCTTACCACTGCTCAGAGCTTTGTCTTTTTTTGATTTAGCGGTAGTTGGGTTATTGGCTTTGGTATTACTACCTTTACCATCACGGCGTGGTTTTTTACGGCGGCGTGTGCTGTCGTTATTTACCTCGCTGTTTGAGCCACCTGAACCATTTCGATCTGGATTGTTCTGCTGTTCTAAAGGGTTATTCTTATCGATCGCCATAATGTTCTCCTAACCGATGCTCAAACGTTTGATAGATTTACGCTTACCATAAGCAATTTGTACCAACGCACGTGTGACCAAAATCGCGGTAAACAGTGAGCTGACAATACCAATAGCGAGCGTAATCGCAAAGCCTTTAATCGGACCAGTACCAATCGCAAATAGGATAAATGCGACCAATAAGGTTGTAATGTTGGCATCGAAAATACTACTAAAGGCGCGATCAAAACCTGCCACGATAGCGGATTTTGGCCGTACCCCGTTTGCTAGCTCTTCACGTATTCGCTCAAATATTAGTACGTTGGCATCAACGGCCATACCGATAGTCAAAACGATACCGGCAATACCAGGTAAGGTAAGCGAAGAGCCTAAGATTGACATAATAGCAATGATGATAATAACGTTTACGGCTAGCGCCACGTTGGCGATCACACCAAACAGACGATAGAAGATAATCATAAATGCAAAGACTAATAGATAACCGACCTGCGTAGAAAATAGACCTTTATCAATATTTTCTTGACCTAATGATGGGCCAATAGTGCGTTCTTCTACAAAGTACATCGGTGCGGCAAGTGCGCCTGAGCGTAGCAGTAGTGCAAGCTCGGCAGCTTCCGCGCTACTATCTAGCCCAGTAATACGGAAAGAGGAGCCAAGGACCGCTTGAATATTGGCACGGTTAATGACTTTAGTCTCAGCATAAGGTGTTCTAACTTCGACAGTTTCGCCAGTCTCTGGATCTTCTTCGTAAGTGATTCTTTGCTTGTTTTCGATGAACAATACTGCCATCTGTTTGCCAACGGCGGTACGAGTGGCATTTTGCATGAGCTTACCACCAGCACTATCTAAAGTAATGCTCACTTCAGGAGAGCCGCTTTCATCCACACCAGTTTGAGCATTGGTGACTTTATCACCAGTGACAATCGCTTGACGTTCAAGCAGTACCGGCGGACCATCAAGTGTCTCAAACGGGAAAGCTTCGGTACCCGCTGGAGGGATGCCGCCCGTATAGTTTTCGCTGTCTTCAGCAACCATACGGAACTCAAGGTTTGCGGTGCGCCCTAAGACACGTTTTGCCTCAGCAGTATCTTGTACGCCAGGAAGCTCGACGACGATACGGCTAGCACCTTGAGACTGTACTAAAGCTTCAGTCACACCAAGCTCAGCAATACGATTGCGAAGGGTGGTCAAGTTTTGATTAACCGCATAGCTATTGATTTCATCAAGCGTTGCATCGTTGTACGCTAAAATCAGTGCAGGACCTTGCTCATCAATAGAGGATTGCAAGCTAAACGTATTGCCCATTGAGCCTTGCAAAACATTCTGTGCACGGTTACGAGTATCTGTATCAGCGAAATGTAATACCACACTTCGATCTTCGGTCTTAATGCCTTTGATCGCAATTCGCTCAGCACGTAGCTCGCGACGCATGTCACGACTGGCACTGGTCAAACGCTGTTCAAGCGCCTTATCCATATCGACTTCTAGTACAAAACGCACACCACCACGTAAATCAAGGCCAAGCTTCATCGGTTTTGCACCGATATCACGTAGCCACTGCGGCGTCGTTTGCGCCAAGTTAAGCGCGACGACATAGTCTTCGCCCAAGTTTTGACGCAGTACTTCCTGAGCTTTGAGCTGATCGACTGGATTGTCGAGACGTACCAGTGCACTGTTGCCCTCAAAGGTTCCATCGTGGTTATTGATGCCAGCCTCTTCAAGCAAGTTTTGAGACTCAGTCAAGATACCTTCAGACAGCTGTGTACCTGCAGCGGCGCTTGTAATCTGCACGGCAGGTTCATCAGGATAGAGGTTAGGAGCAGCATATAGACCGGCAATGATTAGCACGACGGCAATAAGTAAGTATTTCCAAGCGGGATATTGCATAATCACTTCTTTAGGTTGATAAACGACTGGCGACGTAGGCCACAAGTTAGCAGATGGGAAGTTAGCGATAGCAATGGTTGAGTGCTGTATCTAGCAGTCGTCATCATGCACCATTGCGATCATCCGCGATGATAGTAAAACAGTAGAGCAAATAATACAGACGTATCTTTATATAGTCATCAAAAATATATAGTCAGCAAAATATCACTGATAAAATCAATAAAGACAGCATGGTCAAAAGCATAAACATAAATTGTCTATACTCTATGAGACTGTTTTTACATCATTGCTCTATAGCGAAAAATGACCGTAAATAAGGTACGGTCATTCTTAGGTACTGTATTAATCACTATATTTATTAATGACAGATTAGTAATCATCAATAAAACGCGACTAATATTTCAATCATTAAACGCTTTCGATTGTGCCAGCAGGTAACACTGAAATAACAGAAGCACGTTGTACTTTGACATCAGTATTATTGTTTAGGCTGACCACAGCATAGTCACCTTCAATGGCTTTGATACGGCCCATCAAACCACCAGCAAAAATGATTTCGCTACCGACAGTCAATGCATTGACCATGGCACGATGTTCTTTGGTGCGCTTAGACTGTGGACGAATCACTAAGAAGTAAAAAATCGCAAAAAAAGCAACAGGCAATAGTATTTGACTAAATAGTGACATCGCACCAGCAGCTTCTGGTGCAGCATGGGCAGCTTGAATAAATAACAACATAATTTCTCTCAGTAAGTCATAGATAATAATAAAATTAAACGCATAGTAACAAAAAATCCCAGACTTGGTAACTGTTAATCATAGGCTGAGTATTTTTTTCTTAAGGTAATGGCATGCTAGCGGTCATTACTTTTTGCGGCGATATTTTTGCCACCTCATATAAGTGACGCCAAAGCGCTGAGAGTATAACAAAATTCAAGCAGCGAATGGATGCTAGGTAGTAGTAGCGTAGCAAAAGGTATGGTCAAGGATACCAAAAAACAAAGACTTAACAATAGCGTCTTATTGTGAAATGGCATCATCAATGCTACTATCAAATGGCAATAATTCCCTGCATTTAGCACACGGTTTATTAGTATATAATAGATCCTATTATCTACTGCTAAATCAGTTTTGAGCAGCGAGTTACCATCGTTTTAGCAGATAACTAATAGCTAATTAATCATGTTTGTTTTGTTGTTTGCTGTTAATGATTTAGTATCGTTGGCTCATTATATTATTATCCCTTTTACTTTTTTCTGTTTAGGTTACCTAACTTGTTTACCACTTTTATGTTTGTACCTCGTTTGTGTCGTCCGCGCGCTTGTAAAGAAGCGTCTGCTAAACCTCCTCCGACATCACGCTATTCAAAGCGTCTTCGTCGTACCAATTCAACTGCTGGGTTATCAGCGCTGACGGCGATGCTGCTATTGCCATATCCAGCTTTTGCCGCTGATGCTTTAGCAGAGCCGACCGCGATCAGTGTGTTATTACTCATACTTTTTGTGGTTGTCGCCATCGGTATCTCGTTTGTCTGTTCATTGGCTGAGTCTGCATTACTGAGCATGACGCCGTCTTATATCGCTGATGTTCAAGAAAGCAATCCGAAAAAAGCAAATATGTTAAGACGCTTAAAGGTTGATAATATCGATCAGTCATTAGCGGCTATTTTGACTTTGAATACAGTGGCTCATACATTAGGTTCTATCGGTGCTGGTGCCCAAGCCACGATTGTGTTTGGTAGTGCATGGTTTGGACTATTTTCTGCCATTATGACACTGGCGATTTTGTTTTTATCTGAAATTATTCCAAAAACGCTTGGGACACTATACTGGCGTCAACTAAGCGGTATGGTCGCTTACTTCGTGCGAGGCATTATCCTGCTGTTGTATCCACTTATTTGGATCTCAGAAAAGTTAACCAAATTACTAGTACGTGGCAAAGAACCCCAAGCATTCAGTCGTCGTGAATTTGCGGCACTTGCCAGTATCGGTGAAGAGTCAGGACAGATTGACCCATTAGAATCGCGCATTATTCGCAATTTACTGGCATTTGGTGCGATTAAAGTCGAAGATATCATGACCCCACGTTCGGTGATGCTGGCGTTTGAAGAAAACAAAACAGTCGCTGAATTATTGGTTGATCGCCCAAAATTGACGTTTTCACGACTGCCAATTTATGATGGTGACTTGGATAACATCACAGGTTTTGTATTAAAAACAGACATGTTATTAGCAAAAGTAAACCATGCGATGCACAAGCCACTGACTCAGTTTAAACGTGACATTACTTTTGTTTTTTCAAAAATGAAACTGTTTGATTTGTTAGAGCTGATGCTAAAAAACCGTATTCATATCGCTATTACAGTCGGTGAGTATGGTGAAGTCAAAGGTTTGGTTACTTTAGAAGATGTGTTTGAGACGCTATTGGGACTTGAGATTGTGGATGAAATAGACCGCGTCGAAGACATGCAAGCACTGGCTCGACAAATGATGGACAGACGAGTAGAGCGATTGGGCATGAAGCTTAGTGATGATGAACAACAATACGAAGATAATAGTACGGACGCTAAGTAAGCTTCCGTTTGGCTTATTAAATTGAGATTGTATTGACAGAAAGCGACCTAAAATTAGGGCGAAAACCGAGTCGTGTACTGTGTAAGCGGCTCAGTTAATATATTTTGTATTTATGATAGCGATGGGCAGTGACTCTTATTTTCAGAAATAATTGTGCCATATGGTTGGTATTTTAGTATTCGCAATAATTACACAGGGTGTCACATAGCTGTGAGAATTGAATGATAGTCTCACTCTATGGTAAAAGTACGCTGTCATCATTAATAAGTAGGTGATGATTAAACAGATATTTTTCACAAGTAGAATGAAGAGGGCACACGCTAGCCAGTGCTCGCTTCATTTATCATGATGTTAATGAGTAATAACCGGGTACTATATTTAATCAATAAAAAACGTTAGTCATCAAAAGATGGCAACAACGATAACAGCATTGCTAAGGATTACGATGAAACGATTATGGGGAAAAGGGCTTTTGGCATTATTGCTAAAAAGTGCCAGCGTGGCGGCGGTAGTGGCCGTTGTAAGTACTGTGAGTATCAGTGCACAAGCGGCAGCCATGACCGAAGCTTTGGTGCAGAACTATATAGCCGCAATGAAGTCATCAGCGAATAGCCAAAATGTCAATCAGGTCGCGCGTCTTGTCTCTGACGATGCACTGATTTCATTATCTAGAAAAGGTAAGTCTACCAGTTTAGATAAAGATGCTTATTTAAAGTTGTTGCAAAATAGTTGGAATAACACCTCTAATTACCGTTATGATATTTCTGTAGATAACATCGTTATTACGGGCGATCAGGCCAAAGCCAATGTAACGACCAATGAGAGCTGGGTAAAAGATGGTAAAAATGTCTCATTTGTCACCACTTCAAGAGTGACGCTGACGTTATCGACTGGTAATGCGGTGCTGCTACGTGCCGTATCACAAGTAACGATTAATTAATCGTTACTCGACTAATAACTCAGTACTGGCTAGTCAGCAATTAGGCATTATCAACAATTAGGTATTAATTAATAAGCATTGATTAAGAAACGTCTTTATCAGTGGATGATCAAAAAAGATAGTGCATTAATCAGGCTCTTCGAAGGCAAAGCATTCCATCATTAATAACTATGCAGATTCACAATGTTGAATAATTAAATGATTGATTGCATTTCGTGAGAGGTCTAAAAATTGACTCAACTTATGATGATTATCTTTTTATATTAGACTGGTCTTTGCTTCACATTGCATACTATACTAGCAAGCAACTTTATATTATCACTTTCTGTCGTTAGGAAACTTCCAATATCATGTCTACTGTGCTATCAAAATCTCGCTCATTTATTGCGTTGCCATTGACGCTTGCGGTATCAACTCTACTTATCAGTGCTTGTAGCAATACGTCAGCGGTAAAAAAGGGTGCGACCAATAGCTCATCTGTTATTACTAAACGCCCAGCTACTAAAGCGCCTGCAGCAAGCAGCAGTACGGACTATTCAACGGCATATTTAGATGCAGATAGTTTGGATGAGTTAGCCGATTTACTCGAAGCCACTGACATGACTATGGTGGAAGGCAACAAACTTGCTATTCAGCAGTATGGTGATTTATGGAGTCGCTTACGTGCTGGCTATCGTATGAATGGCGGTCAGCCGACTTATAATCAGCGTATTGAAGGGCAAAAAAGCTGGTTTACCAGTCGACAAGACTATTTAAATCGTTTAACTGCACGTGCCAGTCGCTATATCTATCACACCGTACGAGAAGCTGAGCGTCGTAATATCCCGACAGAGCTTGCTTTGTTACCTGTCATTGAGAGCTCTTACGATCCAAGTGGTACCAGTAGTGCGGCAGCAGCAGGCTTATGGCAGTTCATTCCAAGTACGGGTCGTATTTATGGTTTGAATCAAAGCAGTACCTATGATGGTCGCCGTGATGTCATCGAATCAACTCGCGCCGCTTATGACTTCTTGACCGCACTACATAACCAGTTTGGCAGTTGGGAGTTAGCATTGGCCGCTTATAATGCGGGTCCTGGTCGCGTGCAAAAGGCCATTGATGCTAATAGAGCTCAGGGTTTACCGACAGATTATTGGTCTCTGAGATTGCCTACTGAAACGATGAACTACGTGCCGCGTTTCTTGGCGGTAGCGGAAATTGTTGCCAAGCCTGAGCAATATGGTGTCTACTTGCCTGCTATTGCCAACCGTCAGCATTTCCGTAGTGTGCCAGTGAATTATGGCGTGAGCTTAGCTGAAGTCGCACAAATGACAGGCGTTAGTTACGACGAATTAGAAAGGTTAAATACGGCCTTAACGTCAGGGCGTGTAGACTCTTCTGGTCCCCAGCGTATTATTATTCCTAATGATGTGAGTCTTAATACCGATGCTAAATTGAGCTCATTGAGAGGCAATGGTACGGGCAATATACTGGCATCGAGTAATACAAGCACACCAAGTAGCACGACCACGACGCCGAGCTATAATAACAAGCCCTATACTGGCTCTTCATTACCATCGACAGGTAGCGCCTTGGCTGATTATGCTGCAAGCGCTAGTGTGCCGCAGCAAACGACCAGTTATATATCACCGTCAGCCACACCTACTAGCAGCTCTGTTTACAGTAATAATGCCTCGGTGCGTACTGAGCCACCATTGAGCACGGCAGAAACCAACAAGATCAATGCTGAGCTAAAAAGCAGCAACAGTTTACCGACCACCTCTGCTCAAATTACACAGAATAATACGATTGTTCAAGAACCACCACTGAGCAAAGAAGAGCGTGATTTTATTGCCAATCAAATTCGCAGTAACACGCCTGAAACCAATGTGATCAATGCTGATGGTAATATTAATTTATCCGCCGTACAGACGCAGCAGTCTATTCTAGAAGCCAGTGGCGAAGAGAAAAAGCTTAGCTTTGCAAAAACATCAGTAAGCAAGCCAAAACCCCAAGGTGCACGTACCACTTATACCGTCAAGCGTGGTGATACCTTGTCTAATATCGCCAGCCGTGCGGGTGTCAGTTGGCGCGATATCGCTGAATGGAATCAAATAGATGCCAGCTCTAAGCTGCTATCAGGCAGTACCTTATACTTATACAATGCAAAAACTATCGAACCGTTGAGCACAGCTAACAATACCGCGGCAAGCCAACCAGAGAGCTATGTAGTACAAAGTGGCGATACGCTGATTGGTACTGCTAACCGCTTTGGTCTATCGGTAACTCAGTTGGCAACCTACAATAATTTGAGTAGTAGAGCGGATCTACTACGTGGTCAAAAGCTATGGCTGATACCAGGTAAAGTGACTGCGCCAGTGACCACACCTGCCGCTCCCTCGACCAAGCCAAGTAAATCAAGCACGGCTACTAAGAACTATAAAGTAAAAGCGGGCGATGGCTTGATTGCTCTCGCGCGTCAGTTCAATGTATCAACTGATACACTGGCCAGCCTCAATAATATGAGCACTACAAGCTCACTATATGTTGGTCAAACGCTAAAAGTACCTGCAAGTGTCGATTTCGATGTAGCAAACACCTCAAGCGCTAGTAGCCGTAACAGCAGCTCAAGTTCGGTGGCAACCACCAACTATAAAGTAAAATCTGGCGATACTTTGATCGGCATTGCCAATAGCGTGGGTATCAGTCCAGCTGAGCTGGCGGCGGTGAATAGCAACTTTGATGCAAAAGCACGCTTACAACGTGGTCAAACCATCAAAGTACCCGTGTCTAAAGGAGTGGTTGATCGTCAGCTAAATGATAAAACTGTCAGTTATAAAGTAAAATCAGGCGATACGTTAACAGGCGTGGCGCAACGTTATAATATCGGTCTTAGTGACTTGGCAACAGCGAACAACCTGAAAGCCAACTCTAATTTGATACTCGGTCGTACGATTACGATTCCTGCCAGTGGCAGCGTTGTAGCGACCTCTAGTAGCAATAACCAAAGCAGTAGTTCGGCTAGTAGCACTGCCGCGACTAGCACAGCGAGCAGTGGCAAAAAATTGGGCAACACCGAGAGCTATAAAGTTAAATCCGGTGATGGCTTGATTGCTTTGGCACGTCAATTTGGTGTTTCGATAGACGATTTGGCTGCCACCAACGATCTCGCGACCAATGCCCAATTACAGCGTGGACAAACGCTTAAAGTACCAAAGCTCACAGTGAGCTACACCGTTGGGTCAGGAGACAGTTTGATTGGCTTAGCACGTAAATATGGCGTCTCTACGCAAGAATTGGCTGAAATGAATAATATCGCGGCGGATACGATGTTACAGCGCGGTCAGCGCCTGACCGTACCTAATCGTTAAGAATAAGCGGCTTAGTAGAATAATAGCCAAGTAAATACGATTAAGACAGATCATTCTGCACAAAAAAGCTGCTCTTATAAAGAGCAGCTTTTTTTATCTGTGACATTCAATTCTCAAAATATCTAATAGCACTTATTAACTAGACAGTTTGAGTTTTGATGGTTTCAAGATAACTTCTAATATTGCTAACATAATGCATTGCTTGACCATAACGACTATTGTCAGCTTTATTGTCAGCTAAGTACGCATAAACGTTCGCCCAGCTTTTATCATCAATACCTTGATCTCGCAGTTTACGCTGAATACTCTTTACTGCATTTGGTCCCATGTTGTAGCCGGCCAGCGCAAACCAAATACGATCTGTCTTTGGCACATCAGCAAAGTCATCTTTCATTTGCTCTAAATAACGCGCGCCGCCGCCGATACTTTGGTAGGGATCGACGCGATCTGAGACGCCCATTGCTTTGGCTGTATTATTGGTCAACATCATGAGACCACGCACACCCGTTGGCGATACAGCATTGGCATCAAGGTGTGATTCTTGATAACCCATGGCCACCAATAATTCCCAATCATGATTATAATTGCGTGCTTGCTCTTCAAAAGACGATTGATAATCAGGCAGTTTTTCGGTCAACGTTTTTTGGAAATGATCTTGGCTATAGGCGTCTTTCAGCAAGTTTTGATTGTAAAAGGCAGCAAGTTTTTGTGTGTTTTTCAGCTTAATGCTGTCACATAAAAAGTAACTGGCTTTTTGTGATAATGGGTCATTGGATGAATTGAACGTCCAACTGACTTTTGGATGTAAACCATTCTTTGTTAAGCTGGCGTCATAGCCGCAACTGATGTTGATAGACGATAAGTTAAACTTGCTCTTTAACTGTGTACTGGCTGTTGTCAATGCCATGTCTACCTCGCCCGATCTCAATGCCTTTAGGGCAGTTTCTTCATTGGCATACGCTTTTAGATCGATATCAACGCCAAGCTCGTCAGCATAAGTACGTACCAAATCAAAACCAAAGCCATGTTGAAAACCGTCAGTCGCAAAATAAGTGCTGTCACCGGGGACGGCAGCGATGGTTAACGTGCTTTCTAGCATGACGTTATCATAGGCTGGCACTGGCGCACGCATCGTCGTCAGACTCTCAGCAGGTAAAGAGAGAAGGGCGATACTAGAAACTTGCGCAAGCTTTTTGGTTCTAGAAAAACGACTCGATGTCGTCGGGGTAACGGATGAAACGATGTTACTTTTAGTGTTCGGTAGGCGTTTAGATGGACGCAGTAAATAAGAAATACGGCGTCTAGCCCCTTGCGCAGATACTTTCACACGATAAGTAATACGCTGCATGGATGTCTCCTGATTTTAGCCATCCTGCTTACCGTAAAACGCTTATGAATGTATGCTTATAAAGTAGTCATACATCGATGTCACATTTTAGGCAACCACGCACTTCTTAATAAGATAAGTGCGTCGTCATCTGGTTTAATAATAGTGCCGCTAATGAATTTTTATCAGATGTAGCGGTGCAGTTTTTAATTAGCTGGTTATCTACTGGCGTATTCGGCATATCAGATAAGAGGGCTAAAAAATCTCTCAAAATATCAATATAAAACATCGATATAAAGTATCAATACAAAATGATGAACGCACAACACCGAGAAGGATATAAATCGGATGATTCCTTCATCGATGCATAGATGGGGCTAAGAATAAAACAACTATATATTAAACATAGGTAAGGTCATGAACTAAGTTATTGAGACAAAACATAGAATGTGCGGGATGCTTATGCACTCAGCTTTTCTATGCTGATATTAATGACCATCTCCTCTTTAAATCATTTGTAATAGAGTCAACAGTGATTAATTTTTTGTCCAGCAATAAGGGTAAGCAAGTCGCTATTTTCATTACTAATAAAAAAATGAGAGAAAATTTACTAAAACATTCTCTCAATCAGCGGTTGCTAACCCAGTATCGCGACACTTGAATCAAGACATACCATGCTGCTGAAAATATATCACGCACAGTGTGTCTATTAGTAAACCGTCCAAAACCTCGTTATCTATATGACCTCAATAGCTACACAACATAGTGAGATTTTAGGCGGTTATACTCATTTAAGTACCATAACCGGAAGCTGTAATAAATGGGAAGCCTCATGACAAGACATTCTTTCTTCGGATATTAATATGCGGATATTCCTTGGATTATTCAAGTGTGGTTAAGAAATTAGCGATAAAACTTAACAATTGGGCTATAGACGGTTAAAAAGGCTCTTGTTATTGGTAAACTATTGAAAATTGCAGCAGCAAAAATTGTGCATATTGGGCAACCATACTGATTATTATTAGCCTTGTTTTCCGAAAATTATTCTAAATTTAGATAGCTATTAGATAGCTATGAGTAGAGTTGAGGACACAGCTTAAGCAGGGTTATCAATATCTACAAAGGTCACGGGTATGCCAAATGCTTGAGAAACTATGTGACCGAGTGCTTGAATACCGCCGCGTTCTGTCGCGTGATGTCCACAAGCGAAATAATCAATGCCTAGCTCACGGGCAATATGAGTGGTACGTTCTGATATTTCGCCAGAGATAAAGGCGTCACAGCCCATCAATGCAGCTTGTTCGATCATATCTTGTGCGCCGCCCGTACAAATGCCCACGTGTTCGATAATTCTGTTATTATCGATATGAGCGCTTGTACTATTCGGTGCGCTATAATTGGCAGAGATATGCAATGGCAATCGTCCTAGCGTCTGAGTAATGTGAGCAATGAGGCTTTGGGCATTCTGCGGGGTACAAGTGGCGATATTACCCACTGGATGCGACTCACTAGGGTATAAAGCGCCGATAACGGTCATGTTTAATGCGTCCGCCAACTTGGCATTATTACCAATGACAGGATGGGCATCGAGCGGCAGATGATAACCAATCAAAGAGATACCATGCTGCATAAGTTTACGGATACGCTGACCTTTCATACCAGTGATGGGGGCAGGTTCGCCTTTCCAAAAATAACCATGATGCACCATAATAGCGTCTGCATTGTCAGCAATAGCCGCATCAATCAACGCCTCGCAAGCCGTTACACCAGTGATGATGCGCTTGATAGGTCGACCCCCATCTACTTGTAAACCATTAGGGGCATAATCTTTAAAAGCATCTGCTGATAAATAGTCATCACAGAATGTGGTCAACGCTTGAACGGTAATGGCGGTATTTGAGGGCACGCTTGAGATATTGTGTGTGGTCATGGTATTCCCTTATAATTGATTCAGTGGGGCAAGCATTTATAGCTAACATGTGGCTTTTGATAATGAGTATTTTAACATGTGGCTACAGTAGGATAGACAATCCTACTCACTGAAATGGTACACGATACGTTACAACTGGGTAGTATTGGCGGTTATAATTTATACATGTAAGCGTGCTGTATAGATAGTGCAAAAAAACAACCATCTAGTGGACTGTGAACGTTTGATAAATGCTGCTCAATGCGTCCTAATATATACCATGCTTCTCACCTTATTCATCTTCGTCTGTTTGTATCAAATTTATAGAGGTTTTATATGTCGTCATCTCGGAACACCAGCAGCAAGGCGTCTGTATTAAAATGGTTACCTTGGGTTTTATTGCTAGTCGTGATTGCCGCATTTATTTGGTTGTTTGCGAGTATGAAGACGGCATCAGAGCAGGCATGGGAGCCGCCCAGAACCACGCCTGCTGAGCAGCAAGCGTCAGCACCTGTTTCTGATACACCCGCAGCGATTTCTTCTTATCATAATGCGGTTGCTCGCGCCTCACGATCAGTCGTGAATATCTACACCACGCAAACAATGGCAGAGCATCCTTATATGAATGATCCTGTGTTGCGCCGCTTTTTTGAGTTCCATGGTGCACCGTCAGAAGAGCAGGGCAATACCAATTTAGGCTCTGGGGTGATTGTCTCAGAAGATGGTTATATCGTGACCAATGCCCATGTGATCGAAAAAGCCGATGAAATTACGGTCGCCTTTAATGATGGTCGTAAGAGCCGCGCTAGAATAGTTGGTACAGATCCAGACAGTGATTTGGCAGTGATTAAAGTAGATATGACCGGTTTGGCACCACTTGGTTTTCGTAAAGAACCTATCCGAGTTGGCGATGTCGCATTAGCGATTGGTAATCCGTTCGGTGTCGGTCAAACGGTAACGCAAGGAATTATCTCAGCGACAGGACGTACTGGGCTTGGGGTCAACAAGTTTGAAGACTTTATCCAGACCGATGCAGCGATTAACCCAGGTAATTCGGGCGGCGCACTCGTTGATGCTTATGGTGAATTAATTGGTATTAATACGGCTATTTACTCACGCTCTGGCGGCTCTATGGGTATCGGTTTTGCTATTCCTACCGCCATCGTTGAGCAAGTAATGAACGCCATTATCAAAGATGGTAAGGTGAGCCGTGGTTGGTTGGGGATTGAGATACAATCACAGTTACGTGACCCAACGCAGCTTGAAACCTCGACTGGGGTAGAAGTGCTTAATGTCGTTCCTAAGAGTCCTGCCGCTAAGAGTGGTCTGCGTATCGGCGATATTATTTTGACGATTGACGGCGTTGAGATGACGGATGCCAATACCTTGATTCAGTATGTCGCTCGTAAAGCACCGAATACCACGCTGAATGCGCAAATATTACGCCGTGGCAAAAATGCCCAAGTTAAAATCCTGTTAGAAGAGCGTCCAGCGCAAGAGCCGATGGAACGTCCGGTCATGATTCTTGATGAAAATGTTGGTGGTATAGAAGATCCAAATTTACAAGGTGAGAGACAAGACGTGCCGATGATGTCAGAAGCCGAGCGCGACCGTATGCGTGAAGAGCTGTTGCAGCTGTTTGAAAGAGATGGCGCGCCTTTATAAGGTCATTCTTCATCACATAAAGCTCAATCAAAATAAGCTTAATCAAAATGGTTTGAACGGTTTATAGACAGTAAAAAAGCGCGTTATCTTGAAGATAACGCGCTTTTTGTTTCGAATTTTTTAGCACTACTGTTGTTAGTATTACTCTATAGTAGGCTCGTGATTGATATAAATCACACCCTGCACACGGCAACAGCAGGGCAGGATCTCGTCTTCATCAATCATGGCAAGGGGCGCAAACGGATAGTCAATGACGTGTGAGCTGGCGATACGCTTTATTCGGCAACTGCCACAATAGCCTTCTTTACATTGATAATTGATATCATGTCCAGTGCGTAGCAATCCATCCAGCAAGCTTTCGTCATCATGCAAGTAAAATTGTTTCTTACTCGTCATTACCCAAGTCATAGTTTTATCCTGTTTGTTTCCCTATCATTCTGTACTTTCTAAACAATAATCTTTCAAAACTATTTTTTAAATGAACACATAAGCTCTAAAGTTCAAAATCATCAAAATCGCTGTCTGATAAATCTGAGTCAATCTGACCTACCAAGTATGAGCTGATTTCCGTCTCTTGCGGGGCAACTTGTACGTTGTCAGATGACAACCATGTGTTAATCCACGGGATTGGGTTTGATTTAGAGTTCGGGAATGCGACTGGTAAGCCAACCGCTTCCATACGTAAATTGGTGATATATTCGATATATTGGCACAGAATGTCTTTATTGAGACCAATCATTGAGCCGTCTTTGAACAGATAGCCTGCCCATTCTTTTTCTTGCTCAGCCGCTTTACGAAATATCTCGATGCTTTCTTCATAGCACTCTTTGGCAATGTCGACCATCTCAGGATCATCACGACCGATGCGCATGAGGTTAAGAATATGCTGCGTGCCCGTTAAATGTAGCGCCTCATCACGAGCAATCAATTTAATAATCTTGGCATTACCTTCCATTAACTTACGCTCGGCAAAGGCAAACGAGCAAGCGAATGACACATAAAAGCGAATGGCTTCTAAGACGTTGACTGCCATCAAGCACAAGTAAAGCTGCTTTTTCAGCGATTTTAAATCGACGGTAATTTGCTTACCATTGATCGTGTGCGTGCCTGCACCGTATAGGTTGTATAGCGATGAGTTATAATACAAGTCATCGTAGTACTTGGCGATGTCTGCGGCGCGCTCTAGGATATGATCGTTTTGCATGATGTCATCAAAGACGATAGCAGGGTCATTGATAATATTACGAATGATATGGGTATAGCTGCGCGAGTGAATGGTCTCAGAAAACGTCCACGTCTCAATCCATGTCTCAAGCTCAGGAATCGATACCAGTGGTAATAGCACGACGTTTGGGCTACGACCTTGGATAGAGTCGAGTAGCGTTTGATACTTTAGGTTACTGATAAAGATATGCTGCTCATGTGACGATAGATTGCCGTAGTCCATACGATCACGTGACACATCGACTTCTTCTGGACGCCAAAAGAACGACAACTGCTTTTCGATCAATTGCTCAAAGATAGGGTGCTTTTGTTGGTCATAGCGCGCCACGTTGACCGGATTACCAAAAAACATCGGCTCTGTTAGCGCATTGTTTGGCGTTTGGGAAAAAATCGAATAAGTCATGAGACTGCCTTTATCATTGATATGGTTATTAAGTTATAGGGTTTTGACTAGATTTGGCTTGATGGGATTATATTACAAGTTCTCTAAAGATATCTGTTCTGACGTCTGTCCATCATTCATATACGCTTTAAATATCTCACTCAGCTCGCTATCGTCCAAACCTTCCAATTCATCGATCGCACTCTTACGCAGCGCACTCAAGCCATCATCATCTGATAGTTGCTGCATTTCTTTCTGTACGTCTTTTTTAGTCACTCTCTTTACTGGTTTTTTCGATACTTTTGTGGCGACTTTCTTTAATGCTTCTGGTTTTGCTGTTGTACCTTCGCCTAATTGCTCACGGACGTCTGCGATGTCGACTTCCACTTGTACGATATGCGAGCCACCATCGTTTAGGTCTGAAAATACGTTTGGGATAAACAAACCACCGTCTTTGATGATTGCGGTATATTGCACATGACCTCCGTCGTTTTATTCTGTCTGTATGTTTTAATTATAACAGTAGCCAATCCCGCCTACCGCTTGTATCTGCCTTGCCGCTGGCGTGCAGTCTATCGTGTCTGATCGCATTCCTGTTGTCTCGATACTACGCTCAGTCACGAACTGCATCGCCATCGTCGTCAGCAGGATACCGCTATAGTCGCGGCTAAAAAGCCTAGTTTGAGCATCTTTTATCTTTTTTAGCGACCTTATTGTTAGGGCATAATTTGTAGGGTGTTTTTTAAGCACCATTACACTTAACTTTCATAGCAATTTAAACGACTGTAAAAAGTTGAAAATATAGTTAATAATTAGTCCTAAGCATATGGCTCCAAATATGGAAGCAACCCATAATTTATTTCTATATTTTTTCAAAATTTCTTGTCTATATTGTGCAGATGCCTTTGTCAAAACGATAAAAGAGTCTGGGGTTCTTATGAATAAATTTATTACATATATTAGAATTCCAAGAAATATCAAAGAAATCAGATAAATTAATAGACTCTGACTAAGAGAGTTAGTGGTAGCAGTATCACGCATAAGCAAATGGTTTGATATGATATCCAATTTCTGATGAAGAGCTTGGATATCCATAGAATTTTTTTCTACAACAGTAAGATATTTAGAGATATCATTATTTGCTTTGTCTCTGGTTTGTATTATCAATAGTACATATACTGGAATTAATAGGAACATAGCGAAAAATACATTATCAATATTTAGTGGAGCTAATACCGATCTAATAATTTTTTTACCAACAGGCTCTTTGATAGTTATATCTTCTAAAGAGTTCTCAATTAATTTTAGAATCTCATCTGCCCAAGTACGTTCAGTATGATTTACTTCAACTAAAATTACACCTGAAACTTTTTTTCGACCTAATACTAAGTTAATTATACTCCTAGGGTAGCCGTGCAAATCATTTTCAGTAGTAGAAAAGTCTATATCTATCTCTTGTTTTTCTGGTATATCTTTTTTAGGAAAATGTACCAGTATTCCGAATTTTAAATTAATTTCATCACTGATTAGATTTAAGCTTTCCGAGTAAGAGACGAATGATTCTATACTAGTAAATTTTCTTCTAGTCTTATCTTTGTAACCAATCATAGCTTGGAAGGAAACAATTTCATGGACATTTTGCTGTTCCAATCTTTGTTTAATCAATTCTATCAAATGGATAAAATACTCATTTTTAGCCAAAAATGGAGTTGTGAAGACTTTTTCTATTGACTGTGGTTGTCCTAGAAGGCCTGATATGAAATCCCCTAAATCCTCAGTGTTGAAGGGTATGGAAATTTCTTTGCCACCGTTTTCTATTTTTACGACCTGATTCGTCAAAGGTCATTTCTCCGTAAAGTATTGAATATATCAAAATATTAATTCGACTTTAGATAGTGCTTTCTTTGAGAAGTTTCTAAAATTTTATGAATATTGGTGAAAGCAACTGCGCTTGCAGCTAGCCAAATTAGGCGGAAAACAGCAGGTTTAACCCAAAAGCCAAACCCGCCATCCATCAGAAACTCTCTTTAAAAAGCCTTTTCTGAAAACCTAGATCTTACATGCACCGCCAGCACAATCATCTTCCATATCCGCTTGCGCATCGTTCGCACCATCACGAGTGTTATGATAATACAACGTCTTCACACCAAGCTTATACGCGTTTAGCAGATCTTTTAGCAATATCTTCATTGGTACACGACCCCCTTCATAACGAACCGGATCGTAGTTGGTATTGGCAGAGATACTTTGATCGACGAACTTCTGCATGATAGCGACCAGCTTTAGGTAACCATCATTGTTCGGCATTTGCCATAGTAGCTCGTACTGATCTTTTAGCGTAGCAATCTCAGGCACGACTTGCTTTAAGATGCCATCTTTTGACGCTTTGATAGACACCAGACCGCGTGGTGGCTCGATACCGTTGGTCGCGTTGGCAATCTGACTAGAAGTTTCAGACGGCATCAAGGCGGTTAGGGTAGAGTTGCGCAGACCGTGAGTGGTGATTTCAGTACGTAGCGTTTCCCAATCGAGATGTAGCGGCTCTTGGCAGATTTGATCCAAGTCTTTTTTATAGGTATCAATCGGCAAGATACCTTGCGAGTAAGTTGTCTCGTTAAAGGCAGGGCACGCGCCTTGCTCTTTTGCCAATCTGTTTGAGGCTTTCAAGAGATAGAATTGCAATGCTTCAAAGGTTTGATGGGTTAGACCATGCGCGCTGCCATCTGAATAACGCACGCCATTCTTCGCTAAGTAATACGCATAGTTAATCACGCCAACACCTAGCGTACGACGACGCATACTGCCGTTTTGAGCTGCTTTGACTGGATAGTCTTGATAGTCGAGCAGGGCATCAAGCGCACGGACGATTAGCTCGGCTGGCTCTTCGATATCGCTGACGTTGTCGACTTTACCCAAGTTGACTGCTGATAACGTACAAAGGGCGATTTCGCCTTCTTCGTCATTGATATTATCAAGTGGCTTGGTCGGTAGGGCGATTTCCATACATAGGTTTGACTGACGAATCGGCGCAACGCTCGCGTCAAATGGGCTATGGGTGTTGCAATGATCGACGTTTTGGATATAGATACGACCCGTACTGGCGCGCTCTTGCATCATTAGGCTGAACAAGTCTGCTGCTGGGATCTGACGGCTACGAATGCTTGGGTCATTTTCGTACTTGGTATACAATTCTTCGAACTTGTCTTGATCTTCAAAGAATGCATCATACAAGCCGGGCGTATCACCTGGAGAAAATAACGAGATGTCTTGACCTTTGATCAGGCGAGTGTACATGGTTTTGTTTAACTGTACGCCATAATCCATATGACGGACACGGTTGTCTTCGACACCGCGGTTGTTTTTGAGTACCAGTAATGACTCAACTTCTAAATGCCATAGTGGGTAGAACAATGTCGCAGCACCGCCACGGACGCCGCCTTGTGAGCAGCATTTAACAGCAGTTTGGAACAGTTTGTAGAATGGAATACAACCAGTGTGCTGCGCTTCGCCGCCACGGATAGGGCTGCCAAGGGCGCGGATACGACCCGCGTTGATACCAATACCAGCACGCTGTGACACATAGCGTACGATGGCGCTGGTGGTCGCGTTGATCGAGTCTAGGCTATCACCACATTCGATCAATACGCATGAGCTAAACTGACGCGATGGGGTACGCACGCCTGCCATAATAGGTGTTGGTAGCGAGATTTTGAATTGCGACGTCGCATCGTAAAAACGCTTTACGTAGTCCAAACGGTCTGACTTGTCATAACGGCTAAACAAACACATACCAACCAGCATGTACAAGAACTGCGGGCTTTCAAAGACGGTCTTGTTAACACGGTCTTGGACGAGGTATTTACCTGCCATTTGTTCAACAGCGGCATAAGCAAGGTTCATATCGCGCCAGTGATCAAGATACTCTTCTAGCTCGTCAAATTCAGCACGGCTGTAGTCAGCTAGGATATGCTGATCATATTTACCAGCGTCGGTCAGTTTTTTGACATGATCATAAAGATGCGGCGGGGTGAATTTATTGTAAGCAATTTTACGCAGATGGAAAATCGCCAAACGCGCAGCCAAATACTGATAATCAGGCGTATCTTCAGAAATAAGATCTGCTGCTGACTTGATGATGGTCTCGTGAATATCGCGAGTCTTGATACCTTCATAAAACTGAATGTGTGACTTTAGCTCAACTTGCGACACAGACACATTATCCAAATTGTGAGCTGCCCACTCGATTACCTTATGAATTTTATCCAAATCAATAAGCTCTAATCGTCCGTCACGTTTGGTCACTTTGATTTTGTCGATGTGTGTCATGTTGCCCTCTTAAGTTGATAACTTGGTAATTATTTATAATGTTGCTTATAGTGATGCTGCACAGTCAGTAAACGGCAGGCATTCTTTATAATGCTACGATGCTTGCGCCGCGATAGGTGTTTTTTTAGGCAAAAATCTACCGCTACTCATAGTGACAATTAAATTCACTGAGTACTACATATAGCGTGTTTGTTAGTAGGTAGGCACAATATAGCGGGAAAATTTTGAAAATACTATATTGATTTTAGCATCAAACTATGTTGCTGTGAGGTTGTGCTGTGTCCGAATTTTAGCAAAGGACGATGGGGTAAGGGTTAGACGCGATTGACTCAAATAATAAGTTTTTTGTAAAAATCGTACGATCATTTGCTTTTCATTCGCGAGTAAATGACCCACCAATAAGGGGACATAGAACAATAATAATGAGGGCGCAGATTGTACAGCAAACCACAAAAAATCGCCACCCGTATGTGATTAATAGCGAGTGACGATTTCGACGGAAAAGCGGCTGGCTTTTTTTAAACGACAATTATCTGTTTATACGACCAAACGAACTGTTTTTGCAGCGTCGAGTGAGGCATACAGTACATTGACCTGATCGGCTGCTGTAAGATATAGATTGACCCGTGCTGAATGGAAGCGACCCGTTTTAGACGGTTTCACTTCTATCGAGGCCAAATCAAAATCAGGGAACTGACTGCCCAAAATAAGCTTCACTTCGTTGAGTAAGTTCTCACGCTCGCCTTCATGACCAATGATGCTAAGTGGATAGTTCATTGGAAAGTCCCAGAGCTCAGGATTTTGAATATCCGTCCTTTTGCCTGTGATCACACCTTGATTGGGCGTTAGGTTGGTCATTTTTACTGATTTTTCATTTGCTGGTGCTTGGTTGTTGTTTTGATTGGTGCTGTCTTTTGGATCGTCAGTCATGATGTGTGCCTCGCTTTATTAAATGTTAGCTATTAGCATAAGAGCTTTATCCACCATTTATAGTGGCACTAAACTTATAATTCAAGTGCTAAAATGGCAATGACAGTATGCTATGGATCACTGTGATCTGTCATAAATTTTGCTCAGTCATCCATGATAATCACATGCTAATACACACAGCAGTTCATTTTTTATAAGCACAAACAGCAACATAATCCCCACGGTCATAGCCTTCGACGACTTCTTGCACCTTGTCATTGGCATACATAGGATGGGTCAGTAAGGTTTGTGCATACTCAAAATCGACAAAACCATTGGCTTGCATCAGCGCGATTTTTTCATCAGAGGTGCGCCAATTTGCTGATTTAACCAGCTCGATAGGATAGGGATCAGCAGGGGAGATGTGCGCAAGTAGCGGATGCTCCCAAGTATTTAATGAGCTTGCTAAATTATATAAGCTGGCAAAACCGCTTTCTTTTGGCACATCGATAACAATCAATTTGCCGCCGGTTTTTAAGGCATCAAATGCCTTTTTAATACAGGCATCCAAATCGTTGATGTAGCTGACACTGCCGTTAAACATGATGATATCAAACTTATTTGGCTCAATATCGCAAGTCTCGGCAGGATTAATATCCACTTGTAAGCCGCGCTTTTTAGCGATTTCAGCCATGTCTTTTGAAGGCTCAATGCCGTGCCTGATATGGATATCATAATCCTGCGCCAATAGTGACTCAAACAGTCCACTACCGCAGCCGATAGACAATATCTCACTATCCTTATCTAAGAAATGCGCGACCAGCTTTAGCTCACTGGTCAGTAAGTTTTGGTTGTCAAAAAACCAGCTGTCATACGCGCTTGCATGTTCATCAAATGCTGCCATGATGTTTCTCCTTAAGTGTGTCCATTATTATGTTTAGGGTTAAGTTAAATTTTATTTATAATAAATATGGTATATAAAAGTATTTGCCATAAAGCTAGCACTTTGCATAGGGCTAGGACAGATCAAGCGCTTGTTGCCAAAAATTCACTTCCATACGTGAAGCAGTATTAAATAACTGTTGGAATTTGTCTGCCTGAGTAGGATTAGCCTGTGCTAGTAGCGTATTAATCTGCGCTTCATTCTGCGCGGTAATCGCTTGAAATTCGTCACTGGCAAAGACATCAATCCATGGCTGGTAAGGATTGTCCGCGACAAAACCTTGTTCTTTAATGCGTTTGCCAATTTCGCCATAGCCCATCAAACAAGGAGCAATCGCTGCATAAAGCTCAGCTAATGAGCCTGACATCGCAGCGTCCAATAGGTAGCGGCTATAGGCAATGGTCACGGCAGATTCAGGGGCGCTTTCTACTGCTTTAAGTGGGATGTCCCACTCATGACATAAATCGAGATACATGCCAATTTCCATATCGAGCATGGCGTTGATGCCTGCTTGACCGACACGCATTTGTGCCAGCGTATCACTCTTATATACGCTCAATGCCATCACACGGGTATAGTGAATCAGATATAAATAGTCTTGCACAAGGTAGTGACGAAAGCTGTCAGGGGCGAGCGTACCTGCCGTTAGCTGTTTGACAAAATCATGCTGAATGTAGTCAGCCCATGTGGGGCAATTGTGGCGTAACGTTTGGTAGTTCATAGTGTTCACTTACTGTTATAAAATGCGAGTAAGCAAAGAGTAGGAGGTGATCAGTGAGCAGGCACAAAAAAACCTTACCAGATTATGTGAATAAACCAGCAAGGCTTGCTTAGCAATAAGATGCTTAAGAGGTGTGCTATAAAATGTCACGCTTGTTTCCTACGTCAGTGCTAACTGCATCAGGTTCGCGGGTAACTCTCAGCCATGATTTTGAATTGTAGTTAAAGCATCAAAAATCAAAGCACCCCGACAAGGTTTATTTTTCAGAAATAAATATAAAGTTTACATAAGTTTAAACTGCTCGTACTTAAGCAATCGGCTCTATGGTAGACGAATTCAGTTATCATTAGCAAGTGATGCGCAAAAAACCATGAATAAAGGTTGTCTTGCAAGCGTAAATAGACAGGATTTTACCTTTTATTAAGCTGGTCAAGTACCACGATAATGGCGAGAGAAATCACTATTTTCAAATGCATTTTTTATTCATAAAAGCTCTACTATTGCCTATATTATTTAGCGACCCAACGGTAGGATATATAAAAAATATCTCATAAATTAAGGCAACACGTTTATGGTAAATATCCATTGATAGGAGTGATCTCAGGCGGAATATCTGCCTCTTCTAATGCTTCTCGCAGATTGATCTCGATAGTACGCGATAATGCAGTCAGGGGTAGCTTGTTGGCAGCTAAGCCGAAGGGCTCTTCTAGCTCTTCACTGAGGGCATCCAAACCAAAAAAGGTATAAGCGATCACGGCACAAATCAGTGGAGTCACCCAACCGAGCGAGGCCACCAAGCCAAAAGGCAACATGATGCAATACAGATAGGTCGTGCGATGAACCAGCAGCATATAAGCAAACGGCAGCGGTGTATTATGAATGCGCTCGCAGGCCGCTAATACAATGGTCATAGACGTCAGGCGCTCGTCCATGTTCTGTATGACTTGCTCTGACACCAGTCCTTGACGCCGAATGTCGCCGAGCTGCTTACCCATGAGGCGCATGATGTAATCAGGGAGGTTGCGCGCTTGGCGCATACTATCATGGTGTTTTGATGCGACAAAAGGCTCGACATCATGCCAAGGTGACGAGCCGCGCAGGCGATGGCGCACAGCATGCGCAAAAGCAATGGTCAGGTAAACCATCGTTCGCCCAGTCTCGCGCCCATTTTCGGTATCAGCATCTATAAAAGAAAGCACTTGACGGGTTAAGCTACGCGCATCATATACCAACTGACCCCAAAGCCCTCGAGCTTCCCACCAGCGTTGATAACTGGCATTGTTACGAAAACCAAGAAATAGCGACAACGCGATTCCTAGCAAGGTAAAAGGAGCCATACCATAATAAGGAAAAGAGTCAGGAAGCCAGTGCTGAATAATTGTTATAAGTGTGCTGAGAAGCGCGATCAGCAAAATTTGCGGATAAATTTTTGGAATGACAGAGCCGTGCAGGGTAAAAAGTATCTTGAGAGCGTTTGGGGTTTGCCGGACAATCATGTCAGTTTCCTATCGATGGCATGTATAAAAAAGCGATGGCAAGGGTATCAATCAGCGTATACTCAAATCATCGCGACCTATGATATCAGTAGTTACCAATATGGCAATAATAAGATGATACTTAAATACTTAAATACTTGAATACTTAAATCGCTTTTGTATTGCGCAGCAGCAAGGGAAACTGTAAGCACGCTCTAACGGGTCTCTTCTTCACGCAGCGTCAGCACTTCATAACCATCGGCAGTCACCGCGATGGTATGCTCCCATTGGGCAGAAAGCTTTTTGTCTGCAGTCACCACCGTCCAGCCGTCTTTTTTCATTTTTACTTTGGCTTTGCCTTGATTAATCATTGGCTCAATAGTAAAGGTCATGCCTTGTTTTAAAACCAAGCCTGCACCTGCGCGACCATAATGTAAAACTTCAGGCTGTTCGTGCATTTCGCGACCGATACCATGCCCGCAGTATTCTCTAACGACAGAGTAACCGTGCTGTTCGGCATGGCTTTGAATGGCATGCCCGACATCACCGAGCGTTGCGCCCGGTTTGACCATACGGATACCTGCCCACATGGCCTCATAAGTGTTATCGACGAGGCGTTTTGTTAAGGGCATCACATCGCCAATCATATACATTTTGCTAGAGTCGGCAATAAAGCCGCCTTTTTCTAAAGTAATGTCCACATTGATGATGTCGCCTGATTTTAGGTCTTGATT
This sequence comes from Psychrobacter sp. JCM 18902, assembly GCF_904846615.1. Lineage (NCBI taxonomy): Bacteria > Pseudomonadati > Pseudomonadota > Gammaproteobacteria > Moraxellales > Moraxellaceae > Psychrobacter > Psychrobacter sp. JCM 18902. The sequence goes on along the minus strand of NZ_CAJHBK010000001.1, from coordinate 1,395,455 downwards.
GCTTGAGGGTACACCATGACAAACTACTTGATTGACAGAAGTATTGAGCACGTATTGGTAGCCGTATTGACCTTTGCTGGCAGGTCGTGACTGCAAAACATCCACAATATAGCGCTCGACTAAATCATTGACAGTCATTGTGGAGATGCCAGCAACCATGTGCGTATCTAGGTAAGCAAAAACCGATGCCAATAAGCGTCCAGACTCACGCATGATGGCCAATTCTTCAGGTGTCTTTAGCGCGATTTTAGCCATCGATAAGATTTCCTATATTAACATCTGCTCGTTTTAACTGCTCGCTGATGATATCGGTATAAGATGCGTGAGGATTGGCCTCGGCCAACATACCTATCTTTATCCAATACTCTGCCTGCGCGTTAATCGAACGTACCATTACCGCACTGGCTTTACGAAGCTCTTCGTGTAGCGCATCATCAATTTTAACAATACCCATTGTTTTACCTAGTATATAAAATGTATACGAATCATATATATTGTATAGTTCTATTGCAAGCTCGTTCTTGTATTCCTCGATGAAGACATGTAGTTATAGCATTCGAGCCATCAAATCGATGACCCAAAAAAGCCGAGATAAACTCGGCTTTTTTATTGGTGCTTAGTTTGCTTTATGATTAATCATTCTCTAAGAAAGAACGCAGATGCTCAGAGCGTGACGGATGACGCAATTTACGCAGTGCTTTTGCCTCAATCTGACGAATACGCTCACGTGTTACGTCAAACTGCTTACCTACTTCTTCCAAGGTATGATCCGTTGGCATGTCGATACCAAAGCGCATTTTTAGCACGCGTGCTTCACGCTCAGTCAGATTGCCCAATACATCACGAGTCGCTTCACGCAGACCAGCTGCGGTCGCATCATCAACAGGGCTTGAGATAGTACCATCTTCGATGAAATCACCTAGATGCGAGTCTTCATCATCACCGATGGGTGTCTCCATAGAGATAGGTTCTTTGGCGATTTTCAGTACTTTACGGACTTTAACTTCGTCCATCTCTAAGCGTTCACCTAACTCCTCAGGTGTTGGCTCGCGTCCCATTTCTTGTAGCAATTGACGTGAGACACGGTTTATTTTATTAATCGTCTCGATCATATGTACAGGAATACGAATGGTACGCGCTTGGTCAGCGATAGAGCGGGTAATCGCCTGACGAATCCACCATGTGGCATAGGTCGAGAACTTATAACCACGGCGATATTCAAATTTATCAACCGCTTTCATCAGACCGATGTTACCTTCTTGGATTAGATCCAAGAACTGTAGACCACGGTTGGTATATTTCTTCGCGATAGAAATAACCAGACGCAGGTTAGCTTCGACCATTTCTTTTTTGGCGCGGCGAGCTTTTGCTTCACCGACTGCCATACGGCGCGCCACGTCTTTCATATCGTGGATTTTCATGTCGAGCTGTTGCTCATAGTCACGAATGCGACGTTGCAATAAAATAACATCATCAGTGACTTTTTCTAGCGTACCAGCAAATGCAGGTTTGCCCTTGATGCGCTCAATCAGCCAATCGACGTTGGTTTCGTTGCTAGGGAAAGTCTTACGGAACTCTTCACGTGGCATACGTCCACGGCGAATGACCAAACGCATGATTTGACGTTCTTGCTTACGCACATCATCATAGACATCATGCATGATGGCCATGACTTGATCTGACAAGCGATTGTTCAACTTTAGCATCATAAAGCGTTCTGCGAGCAGCGCATATGCTGCGTCTGCTTCTGCGCTACCACGGCCATAATCTAGCAAGGCTTGCTTGGCTTTAATAAATAAGTGTTCGATTTCTTCTAGACGCAGACGTACTTCTTCAGGATCGATACCGCTGGTTTCTTCTTCAGCTTCCTCTTCAACGTCGTCTTCATCCTCGTCCTCATCATCAAGCGCCGCTGCTTTGGCTTTTGCTTTGATCACAGGCGGATTTTCTTTCTCTTCTTTTATGCGTTCACGTTCTTCTTTTGCTGCCTCTTTCGCTTCTTGGGCAGCGATTTTGTCTGCTTCGGTCTCAGGATCTAAAAAGCCAGTAATGACGTCAGAAAGCTTTTTCTCACCATCTTGTACTTTTTGATACTCATCAAGGACGAACTGTACGGTGCCCGGCCAGTAAGACATCGCATGCTGTACGTCACGAATGCCTTCTTCGATACGCTTGGCAATGGCGATCTCACCTTCACGGGTCAATAGATCAACCGTACCCATTTCACGCATATACATACGCACAGGGTCAGTGGTGCGGCCCGGCTCAGTCTCAACAGAGGCCAATACCGCCGCTGCCTCATCCGCTGCCATGTCATCATCACTTGAATCATCGTTCATCAAGATGTCATCGGCATCAGGCGCAGATTCAAAGATTTTGATACCAACGTCGGTCAGCATTTGCACAATATCTTCGATCTGATCGCTTTCGGTAATAGAGTCGGGCAGTTGGTCATTCACCTCAGCATAGGTGAGATAGCCTTGCTCTTTACCCATTTGGATTAAGGTGGCCAGTTGAGATGTGGACTTAGAAACTGACTTATCGTTCATAAATACTCGCTTACTTGCATCGGACATTTTTATATTGTGACGCGCTATCGCTCGCTCAGTGCGTTGATATAATCAATCGATTCATCAAAATATGGCGTAGAGGTTGTCAATAATATCAAAAATGAGTTGATATGAATAAAGGCTCAAAATACTACAATTACAATGCTAAAAAACTGCTAGAAATTAGTAACGCTAAAAAGTTTTCAAGATAACATTATCTAAAAAATAATATATAAAAATAACGGTACCTAAAAACGGATACTTCAAAATAATATTTAAAATTTGTGCTTAATGAGGCGGATTTATCGCCATCTATTAAATCGGGCTATAAATAGTTAGCGACACAGTTTAACACACACCAGCGTAATCAAGCACGAGGTAGTGATATCTACCGACCGTTTTTTACTGATTATTTTATATCAGCCAAATGATTAAATGGCAATACATGCTATTGGGCATAATCATTAGTAGTGGGGGCAGCCGCTATGCTTTTAAAGGGTTGGAGATTTTTTAGCAAAAATAATGGCAAACGTTAAGATTTCACCGTCGCCATCTGCGCTGACTGCTCAGCTTGCTGCGCGCGTAACCAATCATTTAATAATTGCGACTGCTTACGGACAATCGCCAGCTTGATATGATCAGGATTTTTGATGAGCTCTTGCATTTTTTTTTGCAGATGTAACTTGAGCAACTGCATCACCAAGTTTTCAATCAACTCATCCAAGCTCAAAATATTTCTGCCAATTAATGTCTTATAAAATCCACCCCAGCTACGGCTAAGTGTCTCTTGGGTGATTGGTTTGACATTAGACAATATAAAGTGTGCGGCGGCGTTGGCATCTTTCGGTAAATGATTCAGGCAGCGTTTGATGGTGCTAACGATATCCAGCAAGGCGATATCTTGCAAATCTTCCCAAGCAAGCGGACGCAAGATGTCAGGCGCGGCTTTTTGCTTGATGTGTGCTGGCAGTTGTAAATCATTAATACCTGCCTGCTGCCAAATGGCTTCGATAGGGTCTTCAATTAAGGCGCGTGGCTGAAACAAAAAACAAAGCTGCAATTGCTGACTGATGGTCATGTCACCATCAAAATCTAGCAGCGCATCTTTTGCTTCGATATTTTGGCTACGTTTACCACCCAGCTTCTGATAGACGTCATTGTTCAGCAAATAGCGAAAGCTACTGCCTTTAGGTAATGCAGTGGTCAAGGCACGTACTTGTGACATGAGCTTGGCTTTGCCTTCTGCCAAGGTTAAATCGTAACGCTCACTTAAATACGCAAAAATATACTGTGACAATGGCATGGCATTCGCGATTTGCTCACGCATGGCATCGCCGCCCTGACTCTTAATAAAGGTATCAGGATCATGATTGTTGGGTAGGGTCAAAAACCGCAACTCTTTGTCATCAGCCAGTACTGGCAAAGCCACTTCAAGGGTACGCCAAGCCGCTTTTTGTCCCGCGCTATCGCCATCAAAGCTCAAGGTTAGGGTAGGGTTTAATGTTAAAAGTCGTGAGATTTGGCTTTCATTTATCGCCGTACCCATCGAAGCAATAGCGCCATAAATACCCGCTTGGTAAAGGGCAATCACATCCATATAGCCTTCGACCACCAGCCAGCTGTCGGCACGTTGTTGGCGTGATTCATAATAGCCATACAGCACATGCTGTTTATGAAAAACGGGTGAGTCAGAGGAGTTGATATATTTGGGTTTTACCTCATCATCGAGCGCCCGCCCACCAAAACCAATGGTGCGTCCTTGATTGTCTCGAATCGGGAAAATGACCCTATCACGGAGTAGATCATAGTCGCGCCCTGACTCTGATTGGCGCACCAAACCAAGCGCCTTTAGCCCTTCAATATCTTGTGGAAACTGATGCTCAAGATGCTGCCACCCAAAGGGTGCATAGCCTAAGCCAAAGGTCTCAAAGATGTCTTCTGTAATACCACGCGATAAAAAATAGTGCTTGGCATGCGGATGAAGGGTGAGATTGTGCTGATAAAACTGCTGGATTTGCTCTAACAGCTCATACAGGTTACCGTCTTTATCGGAAACGCTATGATCATCGTACAATGCCGCAGCGTCAGTATCGCCACCTGTCAACCATGCTGGCGGATAGCTATTATCATCTTGGTAGTCTGCGCCATAAGAATCTTCTGGATAAGACGCTGAGTCGTAAGCATCTAGCGGTGGATACTCATCGTAGCCGTTGCTACTGTCGTGATAAACGGGCTGATCGGTATCGCCGTACTGGTTTTGTTGCTGAATAGCCGAAGTAGCGTTAATAGAAGGCGCATTAATTGCTTGAGCAGGACTTTTAGCGTCACTTTTAGCGTTGATAGTCGGACTAGGTATTGACGGTGGTGCAATCGGTTTTGGTGCACGGCGCTGATAGCTGACGTTTTGTTGTTCTTCTTTTGGAACTTCGATACCCGTCTGCTTTGATAGCTCATTAACCGCTTCAATAAAAGTTAAGTTTTCATAATCGCGTAAAAAACTGATGGCATTACCGCCGACGCTACAGCCAAAGCAATGATAGATGTTTTTTTGTGGATTGACATAAAAAGAGGGCGATTTTTCGCCATGAAATGGACAGCAGCCTTTAAACTCACTACCAGCACGTTTAAGCGTCGTATGACGCCCAATGATACTGATTAAGTCAGCTTGGCTATTTAATTGGTCGAGAATGTGATTTGGAATACTCATGCAAAAAACAGTTTACCATAGGTGTATTATCTTAAGCATAGGCAATATCGGGCACAAACAATATTGGGCATAGATAATGAAACAGAAACAGAAAAAATAAGGCCAACTCTGTCGTTGACCTTATTTTTTTCATGATGTGCGTTGATGTACTAAAAACAAGAGACGTTCTCTTAATTAAAGAAGAGACATTACCTCAAATCTAGCGCATTTATTCATCATTCATATCGACATCTGCTGGCATGATATCAATCCCTTGAACAGGCAATGTCGTACGGCGTACAGGATTGGTGTTTTGCGGATCGACATTGGCTTCTCTTGCCGTAGAGCCAGTGCTCGATTGGCTAGTAATGCGCTCAGCGGAAGCTTCAGGCAGACCTAAGCCGACATTGATGCCACTATTGGCGCGCACAGGTGAAGTGCCTTGCGCTGCACTGGCTGCTGCTGCATTATCGCTTGGCAGTCTCAATTGACTGGCGTTACGAATAACCTGAGTTTTGGTCGCGCCGTTATAGTCGCCTGTCGCAACTGATGAAGTATCTTTGTTAAAACGACTTAACTGTCCAAAAGTCAATTTGTTGATGAAAGAACGCTCACGTTTGGTGTCGAGTTTAACGCGTCCATCAGCACTTAACATGTTGGGATAATTAATCTGTAATAGAGTTTTGTATTCTGCTGCCAAATCAGACATACCCAATTTGTCATAGCTATAAGCTAAGACCGCGATTGCGTCTGGGATGGATTCACTAAGTGGATAGTATTGAAACACCCATTTGGCACGGTTAACAGCAGCGACATAAGCTTCGCGCTCGATATACCAGTTGGCTGCACTCATCTCACTTTCAGCAAACTGATTGTAAATGAAAGTCATGCGCTGAGCGGCATCTGGCGCGTAAGGGCTGTTAGGGTACTTGTTAATAAGCTCTTGAAAGTTAGCGAAGGCAATACGTAAATAGGCGGTATCACGCTCAGCTTGATTGAGCTTAAACAGTTTTAAACCTTCTGATGAGCCTTGCATATTGGCCACGCCGCGCACATAGTAAGCGTAGCTGACTTGCGGATTAGAAGGATATAGGTTAATAAATTGCTCAGCGCTGGCAGCTGCCATTTCATACTTACCACTGGCATATTGTGCGTACATCATGTCGAGTAATGCTTGTTCAGCGTACTGTCCAGTAGGATAAAAAGTGCGCAGATTGGTCAAATCTTCGATGGCTTGTGTATAGCGGCCTTTATCAATCTGGGTAATGGCGTCGTTATAATAGTTCTGCTCTGATTTTTCGGCAGTTTCTACCGCATCGACGTCTTTACCGCCAGTCAGATTTTTGAAAGTCTGACAGCCCACTAAGTTTACGCTTAGCGCAAGTAGGGTTATTGAGGACAGTTTGATAAACGTATTGCCAACAGCTTGCATACTTCTTCTCCGACACAAGACGTATAATAGCAGCGACGCTATCATACTAGATATTAGGTTAATGATAAAAAACGATGCGTAGGCATCGATAGTGGTCTGTCATCTACTATGTCAATCATCGGACATACCAGTTATCGTTATTAAAAAACGCTTGATGGCATAGGGTTTATATCAAACCAAATGCTTTTAATAAAAAATTCGATAAGCATACAGTGGCATAGCATACAGCAAAATATGGCTATACTTTATAGAATAACGTTTGCTTCGTCTATTTTTTCGCCATCTATATTGTACTTAATCCAATCGTGCTCATCGGATTTGAGTCAGTATCGTACAGTTATTAGTCTACTGCAACGCATATACGATATGCTGCTGCTCGCAATGAGCTGTACACCAGCGCATGTCAGTTTGGCATTTTAACATGAGCTGCTGTCACGAGCGATATCGAATGTCGCTGACACTGACAAATATACAGTAAATTACAGCAATGTCATATTTTAGAGAGTTAAGTACGGCGCTGACGCTCGCTGCGGTATAATCAAAAAATGACAGATAACACACAGCTTCTATAGGGCTTAGGCGCTTGGCATGCTACACTAGCACGGTATTGCCTCCGCTTTTTTCGACGACGATCGCTTTTATGATAAGTGATTGATAGCGAATGGCCTTTTGTTTTTTATAGCGTTACGCTTAACACTTTATTAGAAATTTTCTCAAAAGCTACCTTTCAAAACCATGTCAGGCGCTTTGCCATATATAAATCTGCTATGAATAATAATGCTATGACTACCCATTTACCACCGAATCAATCACGACAGACTGATTCATCAGCACAAGAGTCACCGATGCCAAATGACGTTTTAAATAATAGTGAATTACCTGACGATAATCAGTCGATGCTTGATGAGCAAAGCCATGGCGATCATGTTTTAGAAGACGCTGTGTCAGAAGAAGCTATGTTAAAAGATAGTGATGAGCTTGACGACGATATGATAGATAGCAGCGATGAAGATGCTGACGACATTGATGATAGCGACGATGATGAAGCGTCAGCCGCTGGTCAAGTGGTACCAGTAATTATTAATATGACGCATACGGTTATAGAAGACGAAGCTGGTTTACGTATTGATAAATTGGCTTCAAAAATATTTACCGATTTCTCACGTGTTCAATTACAAGGTTGGATCAGTGATGGCAGCCTGCTGTATAACGGTGGCGTGCAAAAACCAAAAATTCGTGTCAGAGCGGGTGATGTGCTGCAGTTAACCACCACATTAGAGCAGCATAGTGAAGATCAACCAGAAAATATAGACATCGATGTGGTCTATGAAGATGATGACGTATTGGTCATCAATAAACCTGTTGGCATGGTAGTGCATCCTGGTGCGGGTAACCAAACCGGCACCTTGGTCAATGCACTGCTGTATCACTATCCACAGCAGCACCATCTGCCGCGTGCAGGTCTGGTGCACCGTATCGATAAAGATACCTCAGGGCTATTGTTGATTGGCAAAACCAAGCCAGCACAGCTTGCGCTGATGGAGCAACTAAAGGACAAGTCGGTCTATCGTCACTATCAATGTGTGGTAGCAGGGGATGCAGCGAGTCTATCGCGCCATCGCCGTATTGACGCCCCAATCGGTCGTCACCGCAACCAGCGTACTAAAATGACGGTAATGACGGCAGGACGTGAAGCTGTGACTCATTTACTGAATGTGACCGCGCTTAATGGTAATTATTGCTTGTTGGATGTAGGTCTTGAAACGGGCCGCACTCACCAAATTCGTGTGCATTTAAGTCATGTGACTTATCCGATAGTGGGTGATCGTGTCTATGGTGGTCGTCGTCAATTGCGGGCAGGACTGACAGAAGCCCAGCGTCAAGCGATTAATAATTTTCCACGTCAAGCCTTGCATGCCTATACACTGGGTTTCGTGCATCCAACGACTGGTGAAGATATTGAAGTCACCACACCACTGCCTGAAGATATGCAGCAGTTAATGGCTGTGCTAAGTGATGGCTATGATGACGAGTAGACCGATCCTTATAGGCGAGAGCGTAAAGTCGCTTGTAAAAAACAGAGCCTAGTAGTAAATAGCGATCCGTGACATAAAAATGACTCATTAAGACGGTAAATCAGCCATGACTCATCAGTTTCCTATGACATTGCTTGCACAGATTGATGATGTGGCTGTTTTTCAAACAGCTGCCTTTTCAAGCGATGACGTTGACTCACAAGAACAGCTAGTACGGCAGCAACGTCAAGCGAATTATGGTGAGCTAAATTTAGGTTTACATGTCAATGACGATGCTGCAAAAGTACTGAGCAATCGCATGCGTTTATTATCTGCCATCAATGAGCAGCTTGCACCCTTATCGTCGACAGCCTGCCAACAGGTACCCATCAAACGCTTACACTGGGTTAACCAAGTTCACGGTAAGCAAATTCATGATATTGATGGCACAGCGCTAGGTATGACGCCAATGTCTGCTGACGCGATGGTCAGTCGGCAACAAGGGCTTGGGCTTGCGATAATGACGGCTGACTGCGTACCGATAGTCTTATATCAGCCAGCTAGTGGTCAAATGGCAGCGATTCACGCGGGTTGGCAAGGTCTGGCTTGCGGGGTTATTCAAGCGACTGTGCAATACTTTACGCAATCAGGACAAATCAAAGCTTGGATTGGTGTTTGTATCAGTCAAGACAGCTATGAAGTTGGCGCTCAAGTTCGCAATCAATTATTGAAAGGTTGCACAGAAAATAAGTTATTGAACACAGCAAGTATTGAACATTTTGATTCGTTATATGTCATAGATTCTGTAGCTATTATTAAAGGCGATAGCAATACTCAACATGTACAGGATACGGTTGATAAGCGGTCAAGCTGTAACACAGTTGACGCGAGAAAAATCAAGCTAAACTTACCAAAGTTGGCAGCGGATCAGCTTAGTGCGTCGGGCGTTATAGTAGATGACACCTTATCTAGCAGCTGTAGTTATACTGATGACCACTATTACTCTTATCGGCGTCAAACGCATTTGCAGCAGCCTGCTACAGGTCGAATGGCGCTGGTCATTGTACGTGGCGCTGCGTAGGATTACGCTATTTGCTGTTGCGCGCAATTAACTGTTGAACTTATATTGTTTTTATTTAACCATTTATAGCCATTATTAGAGTTTGTATGAATATACCTGCCAAATCGTCCACTACTGATAGCATACCGACTGTATCTATTGCTGTTATTTATCATAGCAACTACGGTCATACCAAGCGCGTGGCTGAAGCGATCGTTAAAGGAGCGCATCAGCAATTGCCAGCAGCACAGGCCAAAGCCGTTGATGTCCACAAGGTTGACTGGGATTATTTGGATCAGGCGGATTTGCTGGTTTTCGGTAGTGCCGTATATATGGGTAGTGTCACTGCTGAATTTAAGACTTTTATGGATGAAACCTCAAAGCGCTGGTACCATCGTAAATGGGAAGGCAAGTGGGCAGCCGCTTTTGCCAACTCTGGTGGACTGAGCGGTGATAAGCTGGCGGTATTACAGCAGATTTCTTTGTATGCGATGCAGCATGGCATGAACTGGATTGGATTACCGCTGATGCCGACAGGTCATGAGGCTCATGATTTAAACCGTTTATCTAGCTTTTTGGGCTTGATGACCCAGTCGCTTGATGGTCCCCCTGAGGAAACGCCAGGACGTGGAGATATTGATACGGCTATTTGGTTCGGCGATCATTTGGCCAAGACAATTATCAAGCATCAGCCAGCGGCGCGCCCTTGAAATGAATGGCTATTGAATCATTCAAGGTAATTTATTAAACATTAAAGGCAGATATCAAACCGATATCTGCCTTTTTTTTGCTTGTTTTATGAGTGTGAAGGCACTAATTTTGATTTTTTGTACTGGCATTATTTTGAATCTGCACAGTGGTGGCAGGCGTATTTTTGACCAAGATACTATTGGTAGGGGTGGTATTCACAGGGATAGGGCTATCGACAAACTGAAATGATTGGCAGCCTGTGATTAACAGGGCTGATGTCAGTATATAAGCAAGAATCGGTAACTTCATAGTGGTGTCTCAGGCGGCGATCGGCAATGTGGAAATAGCGCCTATCATAAACAAAATATGGTGCGTTGCAATAGCTTGTTTCATAGCATTATAAAAATATGACTGATAAAAAAAGCGAGTGCTAACTTAAGTCTATGTATCTATTATGTACAACTAAAATCGATGATGACAAAAAATGAAGCAAATTTTTGACAGCTATCTACAATGATAGGTTTTTTATAAAAGATATGCACCCAAAAAATAGGACTTTAGTTACTGATTTTAAAGGTATTATTTAAATGACCTATTATTATAATATAAAAAAATATATTACGTTATCAAAAACTGACAATGATAACGCAGTTCTTTACGTTTTGTAAAAATTTGAGACCAATACGTTACTCGTTAAGTAATAGTAGCGAAATAGTCTTACATTAGTAGAGTGAGTAGACATCATTTAGTAACTATGCTTAGTCACTACGCTTATGAAAGTACTTTTGTCACGCTATTTTATTAAGCATTTACTGGATGATTTGCTACCTCATTTAATGGACTGTCAATTGAGTATAACAAGTCGTCACTCATTAAGGCTTGCTCAATATTAAATGTTTCATCTCAATCATTCATCTTAATAATAATTACAACACCCTAGGTGCCAGCTATATGAGGATATTATGAAGCCACTTTCTGTGATGTTATCGATGCTCGTCATTGGTATGACCTCCAGCGCCGCTATGGCTGAAGGCGCAAGCGTCGTCAATACCAGCCTAGCGAATGCTAGCTTGCCTAATGCCAGTTTACCTAATATTAGTCCAGCCAATAGCGAGCTTGTCAATCGAGGTGCTTACATTGCCCGTGCGGCCGATTGCATGGCATGTCATGGCGAAGATTATACTGGCGGTACAGCGATCGAAACGCCGATGGGAGATATCTATTCAACCAATATTACCCCGTCTAAACGTTATGGTATCGGTGATTATACCGAAACGGACCTAAAGAACGCGTTGCAAAAAGGTCGTACGCCAAGCCATATGCTTTACCCTGCCATGCCATATCCTTCTTATAGTGGCATGAAAGAAGAAGATATCAGTGCGTTGTTTGCTTATCTGCAAACCGTACCTACTGTCGATGAAGCACCAAAATATAAAACTGACCTGCCATTTCCCTTTAACATTCGCAGCTTAATGATTGGCTGGAATTTTCTTAATGTTCCGTCTACTGAAAACCGTGATGGTCTCACCGAGACGCAGCAACGTGGTGAATATATTGTCAATAACTTAGAGCACTGCGGCACTTGCCATACCCCGCGTAATAGCACTATGGGTTTCGATAAAAAAATGTATCTATCAGGTGCTCAGCTTGGTCATTGGCATGCACCAAATATCACGCCTGACGAGTCGAGCGGTATCAGTAGTTGGAGTGAGCAAGATATCGTCACTTATCTGCGTACTGGTGAGCTTGACCAGCGTGCCTATGCGGGTGGTCCTATGGGCGAGGCGGTTGCACATAGTACGCGCTACTTAAAAAATGAAGATTTGAATGCCATTGCTTCTTATTTAAAAGCGGTGCCTGCTATCCAAACAGATGATAAGGTCGCAGCCGTTGATGTCTCGCGTTTACCAACACCCATTAGCGAATCTATCACTCATGATTTACTGGCGCAAAAAGATTATTTAGCCCAAGCCAAAGTACAGGTGAGTAATGGCAGCAATTCACCAGAATCGCTATATTTGGCAGCCTGTGGCAGCTGTCACGGCGTTGACGGTTATGGTCAGCCTGATGCGCGTTACGCTCCTATCGTTGGACTAAGCAGTATTCGCCGTGAGAAACCTGATGCGCTGGTCAATATGATCCTTCATGGGGTAGAAGGCGCGACTAACACGTCACCTATCATGCCAGGGTTCTCAGATGAGCTAAATAGCGAGCAAATCGCTGGTATTACCAATTATGTGCGTGTGAATTTTGGTGGTCTCAACAGTAGTGAGGTGAGTGCTAATGATGTTGATCGTATCGCAACGACAGGTACTGACAAGCCCTTCTTAATCAAATACGCGGGCTTACTGGCAGTAATCGGCATCATCGTGGCTATTATTATCATTGTGTTTATTATACGAGCCATCTTGCGGTCTAGGCACCGTCGTTGATTCATTGATTTTATAAAGACGATTTACATATTTATTATAGGACAAGATTTACAGGCAATATGGTAAGGCACAACAGCTCGAAAAACGGACGTAGAACTAAGCCGAGCTGATTAATAATATATATGCCTACCGTCTTGCAGGAACGTCTACTTTAAGGACATTATTATGAAAGACATGCTTCAATCACCAACGCGGCGCCAACTGCTCTCGATGATTGGTAAAACCGCAGGCGCGACTGCGATGTATCAGGCGATGACGACATTAGGATTTGCGTCAGAGTCGAGTTTTAAAGAGACCATGGATCTTAAAGGTGCACCTCCTGGCGCTAGTATTGTCATTCTTGGTGCGGGTCTTGGCGGGCTGACCGCGGCTTATGAGTTACGTAAAGCAGGCTACGATGTCAAAGTGCTCGAATATCAAAATCGTGGCGGCGGTCGTAGCTGGACATTGAACAGTGGGGACAAATATACCGAGCTTGGCGGCGAAGAAGTCACCTGTGATTTTGAAGAGGGCAATTACTTTAATGGTGGACCGTGGCGTCTGCCAAGCCATCATTATGCCGTCTTCCATTATTGCAAACAATTTGGCGTTGAAATGCAGCCCTTTATTCAAACTAATGATCGTGCTTATTTGCATCGAAGTACTCATTTCGACGGCGTACCTCAGCGTTTGGGTGATGTAAAAAACGACATCCAAGGTCATGTTGCGGAGCTGCTATCGAAATCAGTCAACGTCGGTGGTCTTGATCGCTCGGTCAATACTGAGGACAAAGAAAAGCTATTAGAAGGTTTAAAAGGCTGGGGGGTGCTGGATAAAGATTATCGTTACCGCGCCAGTAATGAGACTAGTAAACATCGCGGCTTTAGTGTGTTTCCGGGTGGTGGCTTGATGCCTGATGCGACGCCATCAAAACCTTTGCCGATCAGTGAGATACTAGATTCAGGTATGTGGGCAGATATTTATGGCAACCATATGACTTATGGTCATCAACCGACGATGTTTCAGCCAGTAGGTGGTATGGGGAAAATTGGTGATGCGTTCACCCGTGAATGCCGCGATATGATTGAGTTTAATGCAAAGGTCACTAAAATTCATCAAGATGACAGTGGCGTCACTGTCGATTATGTAGACAGCAACAGCCCAGATGGTGCCACCAAGACCATTCGTGCAGATTGGTGCGTGTGTAATATTCCATTAACTGTATTGACGCAGATGGATATTAATGTCTCAAAACCAATGAAGCAGGCGATGGCCGCTGTGCCTTATGAAACCTCTTATAAAGTTGGTCTAGAGTTTAATCGCCGTTTTTGGGAAGAAGATGAATGGATATTTGGTGGTCTGACTTATACCGACATGCCCATTGCGCAGATTGCTTACCCGTCACAAAATATGTTTAAAGATGGTACAGGCGTGCTACTCGGTGCGTATGGTTATGGTCCGACGTCTTATAAATTTAATAGCTTAACGCCGCAAGAACGTATTAATGTTGCGCTTGCTTATGGTAAATACATCCATCCTCAGTATCCAAAAGAATTCCGCGCAGGGACATCAGTTGTCTGGCACCGCATCCCATGGACGCTCGGCTGTTACGGTATTTGGAATGAGTCGACCCGTCGTCAGCATTACGATACCTTGTGCAGTATTGATAATCGTATTGTGCTGGCGGGCGAGCATTGCTCACACATTCCGGCATGGCAAGAAGGCGCTATTTTATCTGGTATGGATACCGCAAAGCGCCTACATAAAAAAGCAAAAATGCTGGTTTAATAACGCTTGGGTTATATAAATAACTATAAGATTCAGAGGCTATCATGGACAATGCAATCGTGAAGAAGGCAATCGCGGAGAAAGCAATCTTGAAGAAAAGAGTCATGAAAAACATGACACTCAAACTGCTGACGGTGATGCTGCTGAGTGGGATCAGCAGTGCAGCACTGTTGGGCTGTAGTCAACGGTCAGATGATGAAGTGACGGTTTCCAGTGTACAAGATCAGAATTCCTTAACAACCAATGACTATCAAGCAAGCCGAAATACGGGTGCGTGGGGCGGCGTTTATATGAGCCGTGAGGAGCTTACTGCACCTGCTATCAATATTGTCGACGATAGCTCATTGCCCAATATGGAAGACGACCCAAGTATTACTGAATGGGACGCAAAGTTTGAAGGCACAAATGGCTTTGTAACGACAGATGGCAAAAAGCTGTATCACGACTCTTGTGCGGCTTGTCACATGCACAAAGGCGAGGGTGCTTACGGTGCAGGCTATTATCCGCCACTGGCGAATAACAGTAAGATGCAATCAAAGTATTACATCATCGATATCTTGATTAATGGCTTTCGTGGCATGCCCTCATTCCATGGAATGATGAACGATGCACAGATGGCGGCGGTTACTCAATATGTGGTCAGTGACCTAAATGGTTTTACCGATACCGTGACTGCTGAAGATGTGGCAAAACTGCGGCATCCCAATCCATCAGCGGGTGATCCGAGTGATGATTAATCGTGTTTACTAATTTAGTCAATAATTGTCCAATACATGCTAGTAGCGAAATGATTTAACCGTACCTTGCTCATAAAAAAGCGCCTAATTATTTATTAGGCGCTTTTTTATGAGCAAGACTTTATGAATTAAGAAAGATAATGATAAATATGATTTATTTAGGACTAGATGACCAGACTGGTGAGCGAATCGTGCCTTGACCAGACTTACCAAACGACTCACCACCATTCAATGATTTGATGGTTAATACACCTTTGCCGCCTTGCTTTGAGGCGTAAACGACCCGCTTACCATTAGGCGAAAAGCTTGGCGCTTCATCGATACCCGTATTGCCCAAGTTAGTAGTGACCGCGCCGCCGCTATTCATGATCGCCGCTGAGCGACCACTTAAAAAGGCAATTTGTGAGCCATCGTTACTAAATTGCGGGCTAGTGGCATAACCGCTACTTGATACCTTAGTAGTACGTCCTGAACCAAACTCATAACGATAAATCTGTGGTTTGTTAAATCCAGTTCTGTCTGATACAAAAACAAAGGATTTGCCATCAGGCGCATAACTTGGTTGCACTTCGCTGCTTGGCCAATTGATAAGCCTTCTAGGTTGACCACCACTGGCACTCATCTCATAAATATCGGCACTGCCTTCAAAGCTGCTAGAAAATAATATCTTGCTGCCATCAGGTGAAAATGATGGACTGAGGTTGCTGCCAGGGAAGGGCGTTAACGGGGTTGCACCGCCACCGCTCACACTTTGTACATAAATAACGGGATAAGATTTATCACGTTGTACGGAATAAGCAATGCGATTGCCATCTGGCGACCATGTTGGTGAAAAGATAGAACCGGTTACTTCAGTAATGGTTTTGGCATTTTCACCATCGGCATCCATCACTTTTAAACGTGAGACTTTTTCTTTACCAGCACCAGTCTCTTCAATATAAGCAATACGCCCTGAAAAGTCACCTGGCGTACCAGTAATTAGCTCATATACTTTATCAGCGATGACGTGACCAGCATAGCGCATGCTTTCTTTATTATTGTCAGCTGTTAAGCTTTGTTTGCCTTCGATTACTCTACCAGATTTAACGTCAATCACTTCGTAATCGGTTACTATTTTACCGCGATTGCTGCGGGTGCTGCCGACCACTAGATAAGGAATCCCCATGCTTTGCCATACTGGCAATGTGCCTGCCAGCTCGCTGCTACTGCGCGGCTGCTGTGGTAGATCTTTGCTAGTCACTTTTAGCTCTGTTTTGCTTAAATCATTTAGAATAATCGGCGATAATACAGAATCACCAGCAAAGGGTACAAACGCGACTTGGTTTTGTTGTCTTGGCGCGGTAACAGTCATATCAAGCACCATTGATTCAGCAGCATAAGCAGGCACTGATAACAAGGGAGTGATTAACAACAGGCTTGAAGTGGCACGAAGGATAGAATGTGTAGGTAGCTTCATGAAGTAATATCCTAAAATAGAAATAATTGGTTCATCATACAGGCTTAATTATTATTTATAGTGAGATTAACTGTACAACGTTAGGTGTTTTTTATTGAACGTTAATTTTAATTATTAAGTCTTTAAAGTTTTCAGGTTTATTTAAGCCAATGGGTAATGGACTAGCAGATAGAGCAGCTTTTTCCACTGCCTGATTTACAGCAAGATTTGCACCTTGAGCCTTAACAGATAACACATTACCTTTTTCATCCAACTTAAAGTATAAAGTAGTTGTTGATTCTGGGGTAGCAGTGGGTAGAGTAATATTACGTTTAATTTTTTCTAATATAGCTGTTGTTACATGACTCTCATTACTTAAATCATTTTTTCTAGTAGTAATAGCGGCAAACAAGGCTTTTTGATCCATAAACTCATTTTTGACATTATGGCTTTCTGGTAATGTGCCAGCGACAGAGTAGCTAGATAATAGAAAAAAAGACAGCAATAGCAGTAAAGTTGAGGTATTACGTAATATATGACACTTGCTTAAACTCATAAACCAGAACCTTAAGATGGTAGAAAATCATTAATGATATAGAATTATAGGCTATACAAAATCAATTAATAGTAACGTTGATTGTCAAATTTGCAAAACTTTCAGGATTGTCTAAATCAATTGGCAATGGGCTAGCAGCGCGTGCAGCTTGTTCAACTGCTTGGTTGACGACAGCATTTGGACCACTAGCCTTTGCAGATTTCACGTTGCCTCTGGTATCTAATTTGAGCGACAATGACGTGGTTAGACCCTGTGTTTCGATTGGGGTATCAAGTTTGCTTTGTATTTTACTTAATATAGCACTTTTGAACTCACCAGTAGAACGAGAGGTACTGCCACTACCATCATTAGATGTTGTTGAGTTGCCGTCTGCTTCTAGATCGTATCTCTGACCTGCGCTACCAGAATCACCTGTATTAATCTTTAAATTTTTATCAGTCGCAGTCGGGCGTGTAATCTTTGGCGGGTTATTCTGTTTATTACGGAAATCGCCCAGCTGTTTTTGTTCTTCTATTAGCTGTTCTTTTTTGTTTTGCTCCACCTGACCATGCTCTTCTGTCACCGACTCATCTAATTGTGCTGCCCACTCTGCCATTCGACGTTCGTAGTCTTGGTTTTGCTCGAACAAGCGTTGATGCTGCTCTTCACTCATCAGCATTGGTTGACTGGCAGGATCGTTAGAGCGCGTAAAGACAGGCACACGCTGCGAGTTTGGCTGACTGGCGCTATCGCTAAAGCTTTCTGATGATGAGGTGCTCGATGCACTGCTTGTGCTAGTTTCAGCTTGCATCGCGCTAGCTGCCGCTGCACGATTGGCAAGGATTTGACCTTGCATTTCAGCCAATTGCTCAGGGGAGACCATGACCGTCTCAATACTTTCTACAGTGTCGGTTTTAGTGTGTTGATAAGTATAAACGAGTATTCCAATCACGAGACCATGTGCCAGCACGCTAAGTAGCGTAGGCAATGTTAGCCCATTGCCTTCAGGTTGGGTCGGTACATAAACGACAGGAGCATTATGCATGGTAAAGATACTCAAGGACGAGGTTCATCAAATTATCTACTTTATTATAGCAAGCTGAGCGAGGAATAGGATTTATTACAATGATGGTGTGGGCAAGGGTGCGCCTGTTAATAATCCCACTTTTTGAATGCCTGCTTGTTGTAAGGTGGCCATGAGTGTCATGATAGCGCCATATTGATTGTTTTGATCGGCATTAATCATGACTTGTACGGGCTGAGCGCCTACATTGCTGCTTTGGCTTTGCAGATTGGCGAGCGTATCAATCAATTCTGGCTCACTGATAGGCAAGTCAACATTGTCTTCATAACTGATAAAAATATCGCCACTATCGGTCAAGGACACAATGACGGGTAGTTGGCTTTGGCTCATGGTATTGGTTTGCTCTTTTGGCAAGTCAACATCGACGCCCGTAATCAGCATGGGCGCTGTGACCATAAATATGACGAGCAGCACCAACATCACGTCGATATAAGGAACGACATTCATCTCCGCATTTAGCGCTTTTTTTTCACGGCGATAGGGACTCTGTTTCATGATTTCATAGTCCTTGTGCCTGATTGGCCGTAGATGTTGTTTCTCTCGTAGCGATATTGTCTCTACCAACAGTGCTTTCTGCACTGGTCTCGCGCTGGAGCATGCCCGTCATTTCATCACAAAATAAAGCACGTGAATCATAAAGGCGGCTTGATTTGGCGGTAAAGTGGTTATACGCCAGTACGGCAGGAATCGCTGCAAACAAGCCCATAGCGGTTGCGATTAGTGCTTCGGCAATACCAGGTGCGACAGACGCTAGGGTCGCTTGTTCCGTTTGTGACAATCCTAAAAAGGCGTTCATGATGCCCCAAACTGTACCGAACAATCCAACATAAGGCGCGACTGAGCCAATGCTCGCTAGCGTGGTCAGTCCTGATTCTAATAGTTGCTGCTGACGCCCTAAACCGACTCGTAGCTTGCGCTCAACACCATCGATGATGTCATCTTTGGGTTGGCGCTTTTTATGCATTCTTAAGTATTCAGAAAATCCCACATAAAATATTTGCTCAAGTCCTTGGCGTTCAGGTGAGCCTTGTACGCCTTGGTAAAGCTTGGCTAAGTCTTCACCTGACCAAAACCAAGTTTCAAACTGTTGATCGAAATTTTTGGCCGTACCAAGCCGCGCGCTCATACGAAAGATAATTACCCAGCTGAGTAAAGACGCCAACAACAATAATGCCATCACAATCTGCACCAAGAGACTGGCTTGGGTAATAAGGTCGATAATATTTAATGATTCAGGCATGTATGGGACTCATGGGTAATTAATAATAGCTGGCATGGCGCGACACGCAGACCAGATAGGATCTTTAATAATGAAAATATAATATGACAGTCATGATGCATATTGCTATCAGCCGCCTAGTGTACTGCTAAATGTCGAAAAGGTCATTTGTTAAAGTGTTAAATACCAAATAATTAACAGCTGTTTGTAGAATTCATAGTATAAGGTTAATTTATATGCGGATGTCTGAAATATTGTCTGGCTGTTATGTCTCAATTGACTGAAAAGGTGGGTTTGTACCCATAAGGCACTGGTAATGATTGAATTTGTACCGCAACTTCTCTAAAATGTTGCACCTTGTTACCGCTGTCTTTTGATAATGACGTCGCCATCCATTGGCTGACGTCATATTTATTTTAGGCATCAATAAATTTGTTCTTTCACTAGCAAGCTGGGCGCGACACTTATGAATGCAATTGAACGCTATTTTGGGATTAATGGTGAAAACACCACAGTTAAAACGGAAATCCTTGCCGGTATAACCACCTTTTTGACCATGGCTTATATCATCTTTGTCAACCCCAACGTATTGGCGGAAGCTGGTATGGATAAAGGGGCGGTATTTGTTGCTACCTGTTTAGCAGCGGCAATAGGCTGCTTTATTATGGGTATCTATGCCAGACTGCCGGTGGCACTCGCACCAGGTATGGGTTTGAACGCCTTTTTTACTTACGGCGTTGTATTGGGTATGGGCTACGCTTGGCAAACTGCGCTAGGTGCTGTTTTCTTATCGGGTTGCTTGTTTATCATTTTGAGTTTGTTTAAGATTCGCGAATGGGTTATCAATGCCATTCCAAACAGCCTTAAGCAAGGTATTGTGGCAGGTATTGGTGCTTTCTTAGCATTTATTGCGCTACAGAGCTCAGGTATCATTGTCGGTCGTGATGCGACATTGGTGATGCTAGGTGACATGACCTCATTTGCGCCTATGATGGCTGCTTTGGGTTTCTTTATTATTATTGGTTTGGTCTATAAAAAAGTCCCAGGTGCCGTGACGATTGGTATCTTGGTTATCACCGTGATTAGCTTGTTGACAGGTCATACACAGTTTGCTGGCATTATGTCTGCGCCGCCATCTATCACACCAACATTGATGGAGCTTGATATTGCGGGTGCGTTTGACGTTGGTATGATCAGCGTTATTTTTGCCTTCTTATTCGTCGATTTATTTGATACGACAGGTAGTTTGGTTGGTATTGCCAATAAAGCGGGTTTGATTGATAAAGATGGTAATATTCCTAATATGGACAAAGCGCTACTAGCGGATTCTACTGCTACGGTCGCTGGTGCAATGTTGGGTACGTCATCGACCACCAGTTATATTGAGAGTGCTTCTGGAGTGGCATCAGGTGGTCGTACAGGTCTGATGGCAGTGACGGTTGGCGTATTGTTTGTACTGAGTATTTTCTTTGCACCATTGGCTGGTATGATTCCTGCTTACGCCACAGCTGGCGCGATTTTCTATGTGTCGGTACTGATGTTATTTACCCTAAAAGAAATCAACTGGGAAGATTTGACAGAAGCGGCTCCTGTCGCGGTTGTTCTGTTATTGACCCCGCTGACGTACTCTATCGCTGATGGTATTGCGCTTGGTTTTATCACCTTTACCGCGGTAAAACTGATGACTGGTAAATTCTCTGAAATTACGATCCCAGTTTGGGTATTGACGGTTATTTTGCTGACCAAGTTGGTGGTTTTATAAGTTTTACTAGGGCGTGTCCTCATTTCAAAAATGGTGATAAAAATGAGATAAATTGCAGTCAAACGAGGAAAATAGCGCAGATAATATCGGGATATTAACCAGCTATTTAACGATGTTTGGCAAAATTTAGCCATTTTTAGCCCGTTTAGATATGAGCAATTGAATTGAGGACATGCCCTAGAATGCGGTGAGCGTTCGATATTACTTTACTGCTCTCGATATTACTTTACTGCTTTTAAGTTTTGTTACGTTAAATTCCTCTTTATTCGGAAACGATAAAGGGGTTTTTTTTGATTTAAAATGGCTCAAATTTCCCTAAATTTATTCAAGTGTTTGATTTAATAAAACAATTAATCGCCAATAGTAAATAGGAAAGTATAACCAGTGCGTCATAAGGGATAAAGTGCTGTTAACTGATTGTTTTTTAGAAATATATTAATTTGTGAAAATAAGCAATATCGTTAGTTTGAAAATTTTTTTCATGATATTATAGCCGAGTTAAGCGCATCACCTCAATCAACGCCGTAGAGGTTTTTCTTACAGTGAATTAGCAGCCCCCAAGATGGCAGATTTTTTTGCTAAAGCGATTTTTTCGTTTTAATGTAGCGATATCTGATCATCACACTCCTTTCACTACAAACAAGAAGAAGGCACTAATGCCGCTTAGCTGTTCGTTGTTGCCTTTGTATTGTTAACGTAGCCCGTTTAACAGTCGAACGACCTACTTAACCGCTTCCAGCCTACGCTGGATTTTCTCGTTTTGTGATGGCGCCGTTTGGACTTTTGATTATTGTTATAAGTATCTATCGATAGCCATCATCTAAATGAATGATGGTGATGGCTAGTTATACCAGACGATCAGACTTCCTAAAGCACTATTTATGATGGTTTTTAAACGATAGTTATGGAGTTGTTATGAACCCAGTAGACCAGTTTACCCCGCAAGAGCCGATTTTGTTTAATCCTGTCGATTTGCTATCGCCAGATTATATTGCCCAGTCGGCAGAAACTCTGCACGCCCGTATTTCGCCGTTGTATAGCGTTGATGAAGAGCGCTGGTTGTCCAAATTATTGCCACTTGCTAAACCCAGCACAGAAGAACGTGACGCCGCTGCTGAGCAAACGCGCCAGCTGGTTGAACATGTACGTAATGATGGCAAAGCGGTCAAGATGGTCGACTCGTTACTGCTTGAGTATAGTCTTGATACCCAAGAAGGTATCTTGCTGATGAGCTTGGCAGAAGCCTTGATTCGAGTGCCAGACAATTATACTGCTGATGCGTTGATTCATGACAAAATGAGTGTGGCTGATTGGAAAAAGCACATCAAAAATGACAACGGTTTTATGGTCAATGCCTCGACATGGGGCATGATGATGACAGGTCGTGTCGTCAGTATTGATAGTAGCACCACAGCATCAGGCTTTTTGGATCGCATGACTAAAAAGATGGGCGAGCCTGTTATTCGTAGTGCCATGCAAAAAGCCATGCGCATCATGGGTCATCAGTTTGTATTGGGCGAGACCATCGAAGACGCCAATAAAAACAGCCAGCCTTATCGTAATAAAGGCTATACCTATTCGTTTGATATGCTTGGTGAAGCGGCTATTGCGCATAAAGACGCTGAAAAATACTTCAATGACTACCTGCATGCGATCAGAGCCACTGCCAGTATCAAAGTCAAAGAAGGCATGCCTAAGCCATCAGTATCTATCAAGCTGTCAGCATTGCACCCTCGCTATGAAGCCACGCAAGAAGCCCAAGTCATGGGTTTATTACGTCAACGCTGCTTGTTGCTCATCGAAGCGGCACGTGAAGTCAATGTGGATCTTAGTATCGATGCCGAAGAAGCCGACCGCCTTGAAATTTCTTTAAAACTGTTTGAGTCTTTGTACCGTGACAATTTGACGGCTGACTGGGATGGTCTTGGCTTGGTCGTGCAAGGTTACTCTAAGCGTGCCATCGCTATTTTGGTGTGGCTGGCTCGTCTATCGACTGAGGTGGGAGATCGTATTCCAGTACGTCTGGTAAAGGGTGCCTATTGGGATACTGAGATCAAGCTTGCCCAGCAAAAAGGTCTGTCAGGCTATCCTGTCTGGACACGCAAAGAAGGCACGGATACTGCTTATCTTGCCTGTGCGCGTTTCTTATTGTCAGATCATCTGCGCGGCTTGATTTGGCCACAGTTTGCGACACACAATGCGCACACCCTAGCGTCAATTATGACCATGAGTAAGCATAGAGAGTTTGAGTTTCAGCGTTTGCACGGCATGGGTGATGCGCTTTATGATCATATCTTACAAGCGTATCAAATTCCGGTACGTATCTATGCCCCAGTTGGCGCGCATAAAGATTTGCTGCCGTACTTGGTACGTCGCTTGCTCGAAAACGGCGCCAACAGCTCGTTTGTCCATCAGCTGCTAGACAAGTCTTATCCGATTGAGAAGCTGACAGTACATCCCTATGACAAGCTGCTGGCCAATGCGACGTTACACAATCCAGAGATTCCGTTACCGTTAGAGATTTATGGTGCGCGCCGTGCCAGTTTTGGTCCTAATATATTCGTAGAGTCACAATGGCTGCCCTTTAAATCTGCTATCGATAGCCATTTGCATAAAACTTGGTCAGCGACGTCCATCGTCAATGGCAAAGCAATTGATGAATATGAAGTAGAGGGCGTAACGCATAAGCTTGAGACTCAAACCGTACGTGCACCTTGGAACCACGAAGTAAGTGCTGGTGAAGTCACTTATGCCAATGCTGAAATAGCTGGTCAAGCAATCGATGCGGCAGTGGCAGGGCAAAGTGTCTGGCAAGCAGTATCAGCTGCTAAGCGTGCTGAAATATTGCGTAAGATAGCGGATCTCTATGAAGAAAACTACGCTGAGCTAATGGTGCTATGCCAAATCGAAGCGGGCAAAACCCTTCAAGACGGTATTGATGAAATCAAAGAAGCGGTTGATTTCTGCCGTTTTTATGCCGATGAAGCAGAGCGTTTAGACGATGTCGTGCATGAATTCACCGATTTGGTTGGCAAGCAATCTCGTCAAATTTATAAAGCACGTGGCACCTTTGTCTGTATTAGCCCATGGAATTTCCCATTGGCTATCTATACTGGTCAAATCGTAGCGGCGCTAGCAGCAGGTAATACGGTGGTGGCGAAACCTGCCGAACAAACCAGCTTGATTGCCCATTTTGGTGCTCAGCTAATGTACCAAGCAGGCGTACCAACACAAGCCTTACAGTTAGTGATCGGTGCTGGCGATGTTGGTGGTGCATTGACAGCGGCTGACAATATAGCAGGTGTGATATTTACGGGTTCAACCCAAACGGCTCAACGTATTAACCAAAGCCTAAATGATCATGCCCAAGCCAGTGGTGAGCTACCTGTTTTTATCGCCGAAACTGGTGGTCAGAATGCTATGATTGTTGATTCAACGGCATTGCCAGAACAAGTAGTTAGAGACGCTGTCTTATCTGCATTTGGTTCAGCAGGTCAGCGTTGCTCAGCTTGTCGTATATTGTGCGTGCAAGAAGAAATGGCTGATAATTTAATTGAGCTATTACAAGGTAATATGGCTGAGCTATCGGTCGGCAATCCTTTATATGCTGCTACAGATGTGGGTCCAGTGATTGATGCGGATGCCAAACGTAGTCTTGAAGCGCATATCGAGCGTATGGACGCTGAGCCAACGGCGACTATCTTGGCACAGACGCCAATGAGCTCAAGCTCAGTTGTCAGTCAAGAACAGTCTACCTTTGTATTGCCAACAGCGATCGAAGTGAAAAGTATCGACGTGATAGGTGGCGAGCATTTTGGTCCAATTTTGCACGTACTGCGCTATCGAGCACGTGATCTGAATAAGCTGATTGATGCCATCAACGCGACAGGCTTTGGTTTGACCCTAGGTATTCATAGTCGTATCGAAAATACCGTTGAGCATATCGAGCGCCGTGCGTTTGTAGGTAATACTTACATCAACCGCAACCAAATCGGTGCCGTCGTAAACGTACAACCATTCGGTGGTTGTGGTCTGTCTGGTACGGGTCCTAAAGCTGGTGGCCCGCATTATGTCGCACGTTTGATGCAGCTTAGCTCAGAGTCAAATAGTAGTAACCAGATAACTGCTAATACTACCCAAACCATCACTCAAACAGAACTCGCATAAGGAGTAGCAACATGGCGACTGAATTCAAAAAAAATCATGCCCAGGTTTGTGAATCTTGGCGATTACTTGGCGCAGTGAATCGCGCAACATATCTGCAAGCGGCTATTCCGAAGTTGGCGCTGCTGACTGGTGATGCCAATAAAGCAAAGCGTTTGTTCAATCATCTATTGAGCGCCGCGCCTAGCTTGGATGAGGTGCATCGCATGACTGGTGCAACTGGTGAATCCAACGATCTATATGTCACTGGTCGTGGTAAGACCATGGTTATTGGTGGTGAATCTGCTAGAGCCATGGCAGTATTAGGACAGCTGGTAGCCGCACTATTGACAGGTAATGAAGTCATCCTGCATTGCCCAAGCCAAGATGAGATGTGCAATGAAGCTGCCAAGATACTATATGATACAGGTATCAGCGAAGATGTATTGAGTGTGGCGAATGACTCGCAAACCGTCACGCTTTTATATATCGATCGTCTGGCACAGGTTGCAGTCTCTGGCAATCGAAGCGAAGTACAGACTATCAGTCAAGAGCTTGCCAATACAGACGGTATCTTAACGCAAGTCATCAGCGTCACTGATATGGAAGGCTTGTCAGAGATGCTAACGCCTGATTATTTGCATCGTTTTGTCACTGAGCGCGTCAAAACAATCAATACCACAGCGATCGGTGGTAATGCTAGCTTGCTTGAACTTGGTACAGAATAACCGTATTAATTACAAACCCGCTTCGCTCTTATATCCGTTTTGATAAGTGCTAAGCAGTGTTTGGTATAGCTATAAATACCGAATACGATTTATAAGAAAAAACCGCTATCTGAGTAATTGTCGAATAGCGGTTTTTTTATTTGCGTTATTTGATTAATGTCTGATTAATAGATATTATTCAGCAATATCAATCCACACCCAGCCGTTCTCTAGCCATTCGCTCAAATCATCTGCATCAACATCGGTGACATCTTGACTATTTAGGTGTTCGCCATTAGCCAAACGCACCAATACCGCTACTGCTGTATCATCAAGCCCGTCAATGCGCTGACCATTGGCATATAGCACAATGCCATCATTAGTCTGGCTATAGAGCAAACGATTGCTATAATCCGCTTGCAAGGTGGCACCTTCTGCTAGAGCTTGCATGAGCTCATCCGTATCTAGTGTATCCTCTGGCATCAGCGCATCATACTGGCGTTTGCTGACGACTTCAGAAACTGCTTGACGAATGATATCATCACCACGCTCAGACTGTAGCATTTGTAATAGCTGATCTTTGATCGCATTGATGCTGCTCGCTTGCAATTCACCTGACGCTTGCAGCGCTTGTGGCAACAGCATTGGGATAAATAAATCGCTATCGTTGGTGGCAATATCAGCTAAGTTGTCGATGATTTGCATCAAGTTAGGACGACGGCAGCCAAATGAAAAGGTTAAGCAATCGTCTTGTGCCACACCAAAATGCGACAGCTTCGGCGGTACGTAAAGTACGTCACCGGCTTCTAATATTTCATCAAAAATAATCTCACCCATGTCATCAAAGAGGCGAATCGGCTCATCGGCGACAAACTCGGTATTTTTATCACAGAATTTGCCCAGTTGCCAACGTCTAGTGCCGTAGCCTTGTGCTAAAAACACATCATAATCGTCATAGTGTTTGCCGACTGAGCCACCTTTTGGCGCATAAGAAACCATGATGTCATCATGTTGCCATTGCGGAATAAAGTCAAAGGCTTGCCACAATTGACCAAGCTCAGGTGACCACTGTTCCATATTCTGCACCAGTACGGTCCATTGCTCAGGTAAGTTATCGAAATCAGTTTCAGTCAATGGGCTTTTCTTGAGTTGCCACTGCGCCTGACCTTCTTTTTTACTTGCTGCTTGAGTTAGTAAGCGTGCCGCAGCATCTTCTTCTAGGGCTAGACCAAGCATGTCGTCAGGTTCAAACATGCCAATTAGCTGTGGTAAGCCTTGTTTAATTAAGAGTGGCTTTTTTTGCCAGTATTCGCTTAAAAATTGCTCAGGCGTGATAGAGTCGGGTAAACAAAGCGGTATAGAAGTCATGGGTAGATCCGTGTGTTTAAGTAGAAAGGATATCAAGGTCAACAGAATATAAAACTAGAACAGTGCTTTATAGCTGACGTGTATTGGTTTATGATTAGCGTCTAGCTGATGGTCAAAATATAGCCATCAATGCCTCTCATTATCCGTAGGAAATATATGAAAAAATTACAGTTTATCGTCATCATCGCCAGTATGTTTATGCTGCAAGCTTGTGTGCATAAAATCGTCACCGTACCTGTAAAAGTCGCCTACAAAACTACTAAAGGCGTCGTCAAAGGTACTGTTGCTGTTACCAAAGCGATCATACCGGGTGATAGCAGTGATAAAAAAGACAAAGACGATAAAGAATAAAACCTCACCCATTAACTATGTATTTAAAAAATCATAGTGTTTAGAGTAAGGTTTTTTTAAAAAGATATAAATGAATGCTCGTTTATATCTTTTTTACATTTTATAAAAATGAATTGATCGCTAGTTAAATCTTAGCAATCCACTCTTTAATGGTACGTGCTTGCTCCGCCGCATTACCGATATAAGTGGCAGGCGTCATCTCACGTAGGCGCGCTTTATCCACATCACTCACTGCAGATAGCTCATCACTTTCAACAAATGTCAGCATGGCTTCGCGAGTCATGGCGTTACCACGAGTCAGAGCTTTAAGCTTCTCATATGGGTTTTCAACACGGTAGCGGCGCATGACAGTTTGAATCGGCTCTGCCAATACTTCTTGTGCATTATCCAAATCGTCGTTTAAGCGCTGGGCATTCAATTCAAGTTTGCTGACACCTTTTAAACAAGCATCATAAGCAATCATACTTTGCGCCAGACCAACACCGATATTACGAAGTACGGTAGAGTCTGATAAATCGCGCTGCATACGTGAAATTGGCAGTTTTTCACCCAAATGAGCCAGCATGGCATTAGCAACGCCCAAGTTACCTTCTGAGTTTTCAAAATCAATCGGGTTGACTTTATGCGGCATGGTAGAAGAACCAACTTCACCATCTTTTAGGCGCTGTTTAAAATAGCCTAAGCTAATATATTGCCAAATATCACGGTTAAAATCGATTAAGATAGTATTAAAACGTTTGACTGCATCAAATAGCTCAGCGATATAATCATGCGGCTCAATTTGCGTGGTATAAGGGTTAAAAGTCAGCTCAAGACTTTCATCAATGAAGCGTTCTGCATGTGCTTGCCAATCGACGTCAGGGTATGAGGCGTAATGAGCGTTATAGTTACCAACCGCGCCATTAATTTTACCTAACAGCTCAACTTGCCCTACTTGCTTAATTTGGCGAGCCAGACGATAGGCGACGTTTGCCATTTCTTTGCCTAGCGTTGTTGGGCTAGCGGTTTGACCATGGGTGCGTGATAGCATGGGTTGGTCAGCATGAGCAATCGCCAAATCAACGATGCTATCAGTCAATTGTTGCATTTTCGCAACCACAATCTCGCGACTGTCTTTTAGCATTAACGCATATGATAAGTTGTTGATATCTTCACTGGTACACGCAAAATGAATAAATTCTAATGAATCTTCAAGCGCTGCCTGACCACGGAACTTGTCTTTGATAAAGTACTCAACGGCTTTTACATCATGATTGGTCGTCGCTTCGATGTCTTTGATAGCTTGGGCATCTGCTTCACTAAAGTCATCAACGATACTGTTTAAAAAGGTATTGGTATCGGTATCAAATGCTGCCAATTCACCAATCGCATTGTTATCAGCCAATGACTGTAACCAGCGAATCTCGACAGTGACGCGGGCTTTAATGAGACCAAATTCTGATAAATAAGGACGCAAGCTGTCAGCTTTAGAGGCGTAACGACCATCGATTGGGGAGAGTGCGGTAAGTAAGTTCATAATAATGCCTTTAAATTAAAAAAGTAAAAGTGATGAAAAATGTGAAATCCCACAAATGAACACATCATATAAGACTGTGGTCAAAAAAATACGGGTAGTGTAGCAAATGTAGCCGTTGATAAAATCAAAATATGCATATAACGCTATTATTAAGGGGTATCGGGTGTATTAGAGTATGTCGTGCCATACTTAGTATTAAAGTAAAAACTACGTTTTGTCCTTGGATCTAAAATAGAGGTTACCGTTTTGACAGTACCGTTATTGCCGATAGCGACGCTGTCTGCGGCATATTCGCTTGCTTGATGGATTGGATTCGCAAGTTTTGACGTCACTATCGCGCCATTCACATTTTTTTCTTGCAAGACATCTTGTAGAACAAAGTGATTGATACTAAGGTTGGCTCGATTGGTCGCAGTAATTTTGTAGGCAATACATTGTCCTGGAGTTACTTCAGATAGGGCGGTTTTACTATAGGCAAGCTTGTTTTCTAGATTTGGTAACAATGAGGCGATTTTGCAATCGTTAAGTGCTTGTTCTTTTTCAAGGACTAAAGCTGTGTTTTTATCAATCACTCTGCCAAAGTTATTATTTTCATAGTTATACTGGTTAGTAGTCAAGGAAATAACCGTTTTTTCATTAGTAGTACGAATGGGATAAGTGTTACCACTATTTTCTTCAATCAGGCAGACAGTACTTTTGCCAGTTAGAGAAGCGATAGGTATTTTAATCTCATATTTACCGACAATATTAGTAGGAATATTGATAGTTTCAAGAGGAGCATTGGTTATACAGTCAACCAGCTTGACTGTACTACCTGCAATACCACTTTCAGCAGAGTCAAAAGTACCATTGAAGAAGTTGGTATTGTTATATATACCGCTGTCTATCGTAGCGTTATCTTTTTTGACATTGATGTCGCTATCGTTTATACCGCCATTATCATTGAATACAGTGCCTGAAAAGACGTAATTAAACGGTTCACTTTCTACCCCAAAGCTGATCCATTCGTTATAGGTTTCACCGATTACGTTACGCGCAATGCCGATATTACCATTCATAATCCCTTCATAGGTCAAAGTCACGGTTTTCGAATTTCTTACCGCGACAACATAATTGCTTTGACTGTTTTCGATGCCATAACTGACATAAGTACCGCCATTGGAAATAGCGGTATTAGATGAGAGTGCAGAATACGTGCTGCCATTATTGATACTTTTAATAATATTTTCAAAAGTTGGCGTCGGTGGTAAAACTCCGTTATTTGAACTGAGGCTTACTTGTTTATTCGTATTCAAGGTAGGACTATATGGATTTTGGCTACCAGTAGCACCCGCTAGATTAGTAATATTATAATAAAATAAACCACTACCATTCACATTTGAGCTATCGGTACGCAGCTGCGGGTTGAACACAGCATTTTGTGAATTCAGCTGGGTACTATTGACTTTGCTGCCCATAAAATAATCACCCATTGCATTATAGTAATAGGGGACATCTGGGTTGTTTTTGATAGTGGCTTGCGCAGGTAGACTAATTTGACTATTTTGGGTAAAACTTAACGTTTGACGTGCAATTTCTGAGTTACCACCCATTGAATAGCTGGCTTGACCAATTTTTATGGTATGTATAGAAGCATTGTCATCAGGAGTAATAGTAAAGGTGTACTTGAACTTATCTCTATCAATACTAGTATTAGAATCATTCCTGATTTCAATACCATTGGTGCGCGTACCACTAGCTGGTGTTATCTCAGCGCTATTGCTATAACCAATATTTTCATTGCGGACTAAAGTAAAACTACCGGTAGCACCAGAACCTGCTGCTACATATGTGCCAGAAGCAGTACCAGCCGAAGCATCAGAGCTGGTAACCGTGATACTACCCATCTTTGTTGGTGCAGCCTGCAAATTAAATGACGCAGCAATGAAAGTAAGCGTAAGACCTCTCTTTACCCATATCGAACAAGAAAATGAGATATTCAGCAAGGCGAAAAGGCGAGCGGTCATTTAGTATCCTAAAAAAAGACAAATCATTGTATTAATTAATGTTAACTGAGATGTCAAATTAATGTTAACTGAGATGTCAAATTAATGTTAACTGAGATGTCAAATCCCGCAAGGCGCGTCAATAGAGGCAATGACACCGCCGCCCAAACAAACCTCATCGATATAAAATACTGCTGATTGACCTGGCGTCACTGCCCGTTGCGGCGCATCAAATATCACTCGTACTTCTAAACCTTTATCATCAACAGAAAACACTCGGCACGCTTGGTCTGGCTGACGGTAGCGCGATTTTGCCATACAACGTAAACCTTCATCGGTAAATATATCTGCAGGCGGTAAACCATCGACCCAATCGAGCTTATAAGCTTGCAGCTCATTACTCAGCATCATGGGATGCTCATGACCTTGTCCAACGATTAAACGGTTGTTGTCCAAGTCTTTTGCTAATACGAACCAAGGCTCTTCTGGGCGATCTTTGACACCGCCGATACCGATACCGCCACGCTGTCCTAAGGTATAATACATTAGACCATCGTGTTGACCGATAATATGACCATCGTCAGTCATGATATCGCCTTTTTGAGCGGGCAAGTACTGTTGTAAAAAGTCTTTAAAGCGGCGCTCACCAATAAAGCAAATACCCGTTGAATCCTTTTTATTGGCGGTAATAAGATCATGTTTTTCAGCGATTTGACGAACCACTGGCTTTTCAAGCTCGCCGACTGGGAACAGCGTCTTAGCGATTTTATCGCCGCCAACCGCATGTAAAAAGTAACTTTGGTCTTTATTGTTATCAAGCCCGCGTAATAGCTGCGCAACCTCAGTGCCATTAGCATTCGTATAGTTCATACTACGGCGCGTGTAGTGACCGGTGGCGATATAATCTGCGCCCAACGTCAAAGCATAGTCTAAAAATGCTTTAAACTTGATTTCTTTGTTGCACAAAATATCGGGATTGGGCGTACGACCCGCTTTGTATTCTGCTAAAAAATGCTCAAAGACGCGATCCCAATATTCCATGGCAAAATTAGCCGTATGTAACTTCATACCGATTTTGTCACATACCGCTTGTGCGTCCGCTAGGTCGTCCATTGCCGTACAGTATTCGGTGCCGTCATCTTCTTCCCAGTTCTTCATAAACAGACCTTCGACTTTAAAGCCTGCTTGCTGAAGTAAAACGGCTGATACAGAAGAATCGACGCCACCTGACATACCGACAATCACGTGCTTGGCGCTAGGATTCTCGATATCGGCAAGTGTTAATGGACGATGAGGCGTAAAAGACTCAGAAACGGCTATGCTTGAGGTATCTTGTATGGCTGACATAAAGCGGCTCAACTATTTGTACGTTCTCCAAAATAGATATTGACGCCAAAAATTATGCCATTGCTACAATAGGTAGTCTTAGCAGAACGACGTCAGCTTATCTTTTGGATCTGGTATTATGATAAAATAAACGTCATATTATACCAGTTAATTGAAACTGGTGGCGACCGATGGTGTCTAGGCATTGGTAAAATCGCTTTAGAAATTTAGATAGTGGTTTTGAATTATTTAAATCACGTTTCACTCATCTTGGAATAATAATGATAAAAATTGGTCAAGGTATCGATGTTCACGCTTTTCACAATAATGGTCAGCAGCAGCAATATGTGGTGCTAGCAGGTGTGCCTATTGAACACACGCACAGCTTGCTTGCACACTCTGATGGAGATGTGGTGCTGCATGCGCTTGCTGATGCACTGCTTGGCGCATTGGCGCTTGGCGATATCGGTCAGCATTTTCCTGATACAGATGCCGCCCATGCAGGGTTGGACTCGCGGGTGCTGCTACGTTATGTCTACAGTAAAGTGCAAGAGGCTGGTTATAGTCTAGGCAACGCTGATATCACTGTGATGTGTGAGCGTCCAAAGCTGGCACCGCACAGCCAAGCCATGCGTGATAATATTGCCAGTGATTTGCAGACGGCGGTCAATAATATCAGCGTTAAAGCCACCACCACTGAAAAGTTAGGCTTTACCGGTCGGCAAGAGGGCATTATGGCCAATGCCGTGGTATTATTAGTCCCTAATGTTGTCGAATCTAGATAGCTTGGATCGGGTGTCATCGCTGTTTGAGCACTCCGAGTCATATTGACTTGGTGAGTTGCGCGTAGATTTTATATATAGACTCTATAGAGTTGTACTTGTAATACCGTGGCGCTTGCCCCATGTATCAGCCATCTCTTTTTTCAATCATTTTGTAATATCAATCATTTTGTAATATCAATCATTTTGTAATATCAATCATTTTGTAATATCAATCACTGTTTTCAATGAACCGCTTTATCAATAGGAGCTTTTATGAGTGAGCAAACCCCAAATACTGCTGCAAACGACGTTGAACAATTGATCCGTGATCAAATCCGTGACAATAAAGTTATTATTTATATGAAAGGCACGCCGCAATTTCCGCAGTGTGGCTTTTCTGCTAAATCGATTGAAGTTCTTACTCAAATCGGTCGTCCATTTGCGTTTGTAAATATTTTAGAAAACCCAGAAATCCGTGCGACGTTACCTAAAGTGGCTAATTGGCCGACTTTTCCACAGTTGTGGATTGATGGTGAATTGATGGGCGGATCAGACATTATTTTGCAAATGTATCAATCAGGCGAGCTTAAGCCATTGGTTGAAGCAAACAGCCCTGCTGCATAACTTACATAAGCTGTTTTACTAAACTTATTAAGTGTAGTGTATGAAAGCTCGAGCGAGTCCTTAGATGGACGCTCGGGCTTTTATTGTTTTTGTCAGTGTTGCCCCCATATATGGCTCAAGACCAAGGTGTTTTGAACATTATAAAAATACAAATGATAAGAGAGTATTATGAGTAATCAACCAATAGAACAGCAAACGCCCGAACCACTATCTGCTGAGCAAGCGGCAATAGAGAAACGCCGTGAGCATTTAAAAAATGAATCCACGCGTATCATTGAAATTGCTGGCAATGAGCCACATTCAGCCCTGAAATGTATTCATCAGCTTAATGTGGCAGGCGGCGCAACAGAAGCCACTTATATTGCGATTGAGCAGCGTATCGTTGCGGATCAAGATTCTGCGGGCGCTTATCATTTGGCATTATTGGCACAGAATACGCCAGATTTACCCATCGATGCGCGTCAACTTATCGAGATGGTCGTTAATAAAGGCGATAACCAGCAGCGTTTGGCATTGCTAAAAAACTTGCTGCTACCGCCAGTGGACATGATTAAAGAGCAAGTTCTGGCCAGTAATGATGGCGATGCCATTGGCTTGATGAATGCTTATTTGCAGATCAATCCAGAAGGTTATGGCAGTCAGCATATGCTGAGCAGTGGTCAATCAGATCAAATCGTACCGCTGAGCCCTGGTAACTAGGCGCTAGTTATTAAGTTGCTAGTTACTAAGTTTAAAAATGATGCTTAACACTTAATGTAAATAGTTTCTACTGCGGCGTTTTTTAAGCATCAAAAAATTGTTATAATGGTGGGTTAGCAATCCAATATCTAGCGGCTTTTCCAAGTCGTTAACTTTTTAAATCCGACTGACGTTTATTTGCTGATGACCATGCTATTTAGCCATAAAATTCTGGTAATGATAGTTTTTGGCTAAAAGCGGCGTTATGAGTCAAGTGAGGCGTATATGCAATACCCAAAAAATTACGACGTGGTAGTGATCGGTGGTGGTCATGCTGGCACAGAAGCTGCTTTGGCAGCCGCACGTATGGGCGCGCAGACCTTGCTGTTGACACATAATATTGAGACGCTCGGACAGATGAGTTGTAATCCAGCAATTGGTGGTATCGGTAAATCGCATCTGGTGCGTGAGATTGATGCACTTGGTGGGGCGATGGCGCTAGCGACGGACAAATCGGGTATTCAGTTTCGAGTACTAAATAGCCGTAAAGGTGCGGCAGTTCGAGCCACGCGTGCGCAAGCAGATCGTATTTTATATAAAGCCGCTATTCGCCATACGCTTGAGAATCAGCCAAATCTTGATATATTTCAACAAGCGGCTGATGATATCTTAGTTGAAAATGGTCGTGCGACGGCAGTGGTTACTGCAACGGGTATTATCTTTAATACGCAAACGGTGGTACTGACCTCAGGTACGTTTTTAGGCGGAGTTATTCATATTGGTCTCGAAAGCTCAAAAGGTGGTCGCGCAGGCGATCAACCTTCTATCAAGTTGGCAGATCGTTTGCGTGAGCTTAAGCTGCCAGTCGGTCGTCTAAAGACAGGTACGCCCGCACGTATCGATGCGCGTAGCGTTGATTTTAGTGTGATGACCGTACAGCCGGGTGATACGCCGCTACCTGTTATGAGTTATATGGGTGACGTGTCGATGCACCCTGAGCAGGTCAATTGCTACATCACGCATACCAATGCGCGTACCCATGATATTATCCGTGAGAATTTAGACCGTTCGCCGATGTTCTCTGGCAAAATCGAAGGTGTGGGTCCACGTTATTGTCCGTCAATTGAAGACAAGATTCATCGTTTTGCGGATAAAGACAGCCATCAGATATTTATCGAGCCAGAAGGTTTGACGACACATGAGCTATATCCAAATGGTATCTCAACGAGTTTGCCATTTGATGTGCAGTTAGAGTTTATCCATAGTATGAAAGGCTTAGAGAACGCGCACATTACCCGTCCAGGTTATGCTATTGAGTATGATTACTTTGATCCACAAAACCTAAAACCAACGCTCGAAACCAAATCTATCGATCGTCTTTACTTCGCTGGACAAATCAATGGTACAACTGGCTACGAAGAGGCTGGCGTACAGGGTTTGCTAGCAGGTACTAATGCGGCATTGGTTACTACTAATAATAGTGAGTTTGAAACGTGGACACCGCGCCGTGATGAAGCCTATCTTGGCGTGCTCGTTGATGATTTGATTACCCATGGTACGACTGAGCCATATCGTATGTTTACGAGCCGCGCAGAATATCGCTTGCTGTTACGTGAAGACAATGCGGATCAACGCTTGACTGAAACAGGTCGTAAGCTTGGTCTGGTTGACGATGTGCGCTGGCAGGCTTACCAACAAAAAATGGAAGCCATTGCCACAGAGACCTCACGTCTCAAAGATATGTGGGCAACCCCTGCCAATACGTTAGGCAAAAAAGTCACAGAGCAAACGGGCGAGGTGTTGTCAAAAGAATCGACTGCTTTTGATTTGCTCAAGCGTCCGCAGATTCATTTTGCTGATATCGCTGCCATCACTGATTCGCAAGTCGACGCCCAAGTGGGTGAGCAGATAGAAATCTCTGTGAAGTACGCAGGCTATATTGATCGTCAGCAAGAAGACATTGATCAGATGAAGCGTCTAGAAAATACAGCGCTGCCACTGGACTTTGATTATAGTGTGGTATCAGGCTTATCAAATGAGATTGTACAGAAATTGACGCAAATACGTCCTGCGACGCTTGCTCAAGCAGGACGCGTGAGCGGTGTGACGCCTGCGGCCGTTCAATTGCTAGCCATGACAGTGAAAAAACATAAAAAAGCGAAGGCCGCGCTAGATTCGTAATGGTAGTATAACTAGTATAACAAAAGCCCATAACGGTATATCGTTATGGGCTTTTGTGTATTAATAATACAATTGCTGTTAAAAGAAAATAGAGCAGGCGCTTGTCTTACTTGCTATTTTGTCTCTATACTATAGTCAAGGAATTTTAGAATCGCTACAAGGCGACCGACCGCAGATAGTACACTGAGTACATCTAGGGCGGGTAACACCGTAGCGGTTTAAAAGTGCTCTGACTATAGGTTAGAAATTTTAATGATTACTTGTCAATTTATCTCGCTGATGTCCATATCATGATGGGCTTGTCAACGAACTGAGCCTATTTATGATTGATGCTATTGTCTTTGCTATTACCATTGTCTTGCCCAACCTTGCCTTAATGTGGTTGGGTTTTTTTATGCAGAGACGCGGTGAGGCGAGCCAGACTTTTATTGACCAAGCATCGAGCTTTGTCTTTAATTACTGTTTACCCTGTTTGCTTTTTTTTAGCGTTGTTGATAGTGATGTCGATTACAGCAAACAAATCACGCTGATAGTGGCTGGTATTCTGGTGACATTCATCTTGTTTATAGGTGCAGAGATTTACGCCAAATATTTTGTGAGCAAACCGGCTGATCAAGGGGTGTTTGTACAAGGGATATTTCGGAGTAATATGGCTATTATCGGACTGGCAACGGTTGCTAATGCCTACGGAGAACGTGGCTTAAGCATCGGTGCTGTCTATATGGGTGTGGTGACGATACTGTTTAATATCTTAGCGGTTATCACTCTCAGCCGTGTGTCCAAAAGTGTGGATGATACTTGGCTCAGTCGCAGTACCATGATTATTAAAAAACTATTTACCAATCCACTGATTATCGCATTGGTAGCAGCATTTGCTTATAAGGCATCACCACTGCCGCCTATTACAGGTGTGATTCATACGACTGGCGATCTACTGGCCGCAGTGGCATTGCCCTTAGCATTGATTTGCGCCGGTGCCAGTATTGATTTGAAGTCGATGTTGCACCCTTCAGGGCTGTCCATGCAGGCGAGTATCGGACGTATTATTGTTGCGCCATTGATTGCCATCGCTATTGGATTGGGATTTGATCTATCAGGTGTGCATATGGGTGTGTTGTTTTTGATGGCAGCTTCACCAACAGCCGCCGCCAGCTATGTAATGGCAAAAGCCATGGGTGGCAATGATGTGTTAGCTGCTAATATTTCGGCTTTTACCACCGTGGTAGGTATGTTTGGAATAGCGATTGGTGCGGCAATATTACGCGGGTTAGGATTAATGTAGTAGCCGTTTGGCGTGATAAAACATGTTCTAATAATAAATCTATAAACAGGAGTACTCAAATTGCAATTACTAAACAAAGCAATCGTGGCCGAACATCTCAATATGCAATCTGCCATTGGGGCGATAGAAGCATTGTTACATCAACAGGCAGCGCATCCCAATTGGATCAAAGCACCTGAACGTTTGGTCATTGACACTTTTAGTGAAGATGACACTCATCGTTCAGGTTCGCATTTATCAATGCCTGCGACGATTTATGATGGTAAGAATGAGTATACCGCCGTAAAATTGGTCACCATTTGTCCTGATAATCCGAGCCGAAATTTACCAACCACAACGGCGATTATTACCGTGTCAAACAATGATACTGGTGAAATATTGGCAATTATGGATGGGGTTTATATTACCCAAGTGCGTACCGCAGCATTGTCAGGTATCGCCACCAAATATATGGCAAAGCCTGATTGTCAAAGTGTGGCGGTGGTCGGTTGTGGCGGCATGGCTTATGAGCAGTTACATGCGGTAATGACAGTACGTCCTGAGATTAAAACAGTATATTTATGGAATAGAAGCAGGGAAGGCGCTGAGATTTTTAAAGTGAAATTTACTCGTGATTATCCGCAATGGGACGTTACTATAACGGTTTGCGAAAATATCAATGATGCTGTCCATGATGCAGATGTTATCAATGTCGCAACCCGCGCAACAGAAGGTTTGTTTGATCTCAACCATATTAAATCTGATGTACACATCAACGCAGTCGGCGCCTATCAGCCTTCAATGAAAGAGATAAGCAATGATGTCATTGCAAACAGTCGCATGGTCGTTGTCGATGATTTGGTTGGCAGTCGTCATGAAGCGGGCGATTTAATCCAAGCTCACGATAGTATCGATTGTGCATGGACATGGGACGACCTCAGTGGTGACTTACAAGCACTAGTCACAGGGGCGCTACAAGAAAAAACCGCTAAGTCTAATCATGGTGTTACGTTATTTAAATCGGTTGGTGCAGCCAGTTTTGATGCAGCAGTCGCTCTATATGTCGCACAACAAGCCGCACAAAAAAATCTTGGCTCGTCAATTGAATGGTAAGGCCGTCTGAATAACAGTACGTAAAGATTGCTGTATTTTTATTATGTAGCAAGCCAAAAAAAGCCCTCTTTCTAAATAAGAAAAGAGGGCTCTTTATATTGCTTTAAACGTTAAATTAATACGCCCCCAGCATATTTCGAGAGCGGTTATTAATTTGAATTGTCTTTATTGCGTTTGTCTTCGCGCCGCTGCTTACGTTTTGGGCTGGTGCGGTAGGTCAAATAACCACCGACAGCCATCACCGCAAGAAAGGCCACAATGTACATAAATATTGATGAGCCAATAAGCAGTGAGGCACCGATAATAGGAGTTGCATCCATGTCAAACATCCAGCTAAGGTTTATCAATAATTATGCAAGTGTCTGATTTCATTGTAAAGTAAATAAATTTAACTCAGGTGTAAGTTCCAGTGAACGCATGCGCGCTGCCTGATCGTAAACGTTAGCCGTCACAATCAGCTCGTCTGGCTCATGCTGAGCAAGGAATGCCGCCAGTTTCGGTTTGACAGTTTCCACAGAACCGATGAATGACACTGACAATGCGCTATCCACCATCATTTTTTCAGCAGGGCTCCAGATACTGTCCATATCGTGAGTAGGTTTCGGCATTTGACCTGTCTCACCACGGCGCAAGCGTACGAAGCTTTGCTGCGCAGAGGTAAAATGATACTGTGCAGTAGCATCGTCATCGGCGAGTAATAAATTGGCTGCCAGCATGACATAAGGCTTATCTAAATAGGCTGATGGTCTGAACTGTTCACGATAAGCTGTAATCGCTTGCCCAAGCATTTGCGGTGCAAAGTGTGAGGCAAACACATAAGGAAGTCCTAGATGCGCCGCTAACGTAGCCCCAAAAAGAGAAGAGCCTAATATCCAGATAGGAACGTTTGACTTTGCCCCAGGAAATGCCTGTACTGGGCTATTATCTGTACCGTTCCCTAAAAAGTACATCAATTCTTGGACGTCTTGCGGAAAGCGATCAGCATCTTGCATCTGACGGCGTAGTGCCTGAAAGGTTGCGCCATCAGTACCCGGCGCACGACCCAGCCCTAAATCTATGCGATCGCCATATAATGCCTGCAAAGTGCCAAATTGCTCAGCGATGACGAGCGGTGCATGGTTCGGAAGCATCACACCACCAGCACCAATACGTATATGCTTGGTTTGACTACCGATATGCGCTAGTAGTACTGACGTCGCTGCACTGGCGATGCCCGGCATATTGTGATGCTCTGCCATCCAATAACGGTTTAAGCCGAATTTTTCTGCTTGCTGTGCTGTCTCAACCGTTTGGGCAATGCCTTCTGCGATGGTTTTACCTTCAGGCACGGGTGCTAGGTCTAAAAAGGATAAGGGAATAGCGTTACTCATAAATCACCTGTTTTTATGATGCCGCCTTTCAACGACGTGGTTATATGGTTATATTGGTATTTGATTCTAGTTATAAAAGAGACTAGCGACAGCAATGATAAACCAGCACCTCAAGAATCTAGTGCTAATTCAATATTGCTGTAACTAGTCGCTCAATAGTTCATATAATGGGGCGGTTCTATTGAATATAAAGGTCAGAAGTTAAGACGATAACAAATCTTAATAATGGGGTAGAGTTATAAGAGTCACATGCGCGGCAGTCGATTTTGAGTAGAAATGAGAATAGAAAATGACATCATTATCTGTTGATAACGATGCCATTGACGTTTAGTAAAAACATGAATAAATGGTTCTTTACTGGCTAAATTGTTTTTGACACAGTTCCATAAATGCCCGACCATACTGACGAATTTCTGCATCATCACGTACCGCCATCCAACTGGTAAAGCGCCCAAAGTGATCCACAGGTATCGCGGTTAAATTTTGATAGTGACTCGGTTCAAACGCCATCTCTGCGATAATACCGATACCCAAGCCCAGACCTACGTAAGTACTGATTACATCAGCATCGAGCGCTGCTAGCACGATATCTGGTTCCAATCCTGCTTCTTCAAAAGTTTTGTCAATCGCACCGCGCCCCGTAAAGCCACCGTGATAGGTCACAATCGGATAGCTGGCGAGGGTCGGCAAATCCACAGACTCGTGATTGGCCAGTTCGTGATCGCTTGGCACAATGACGCGATGCGTCCAGTCATAATAGCGATAGCAGCGTAAATAATTGTTATGAAGTAAAGACTCGGTTGCAATG
Organism: Psychrobacter sp. JCM 18902; assembly: GCF_904846615.1. Classification (NCBI taxonomy): domain Bacteria; kingdom Pseudomonadati; phylum Pseudomonadota; class Gammaproteobacteria; order Moraxellales; family Moraxellaceae; genus Psychrobacter; species Psychrobacter sp. JCM 18902. Next base: position 1,353,857 of record NZ_CAJHBK010000001.1, on the reverse strand, counting down.
CCAATATCTGCCTGCCCGCGAATGACCATCTGCGCGATGGTCTCTGGATCCGCTTGTTGTAGTATTAGGTTGACTTTGGGGAAACGCTCTTTAAACTCTTTGACGACTTGTGGCAATACATATCGCGCTTGCGTGTGAGTGGTGGCAATCGTCAGCGTGCCAATATTCGGATTATTAAAATCGAGACTTAGGTTTTCAATCGTACGGATCTCGGCGAAGATAGATTCGATATGCGGCATTAGTGCTGTGCCCATGGTCGTAAGACCCGTTAGGCGTTTGCCTTGACGGACGAATACTTCCGTTTTGAGCTGATTTTCAAGTGCCGCAATATGTTTTGATAGGCTAGATTGACTGGTGTGCAGTACGGTCGCCGCCTGACTTAAGTTATAGCCATTAATCACCGTATGCCATACTGTCTCCAACTGCTTGAGCTGGATTTGTAAATGCCGCTGATTGACCACTACGTCGATTGCCATAACTAAATCCTATTGTATAAATATACAAACCCTGTCTGTATACAAAAGTGAAAATGTACAAATATGCAGTAAGCAGGTAGTGTAAAACAAAGTGTTTATTCTTGTATATACTTAATGGTTATCTATTTATGTTTATTTGGAATATACAATAAGTCGTTTGTCCGTTGCTAGAAGTAAACCATTACAATAAAAAAACCCTCGATTAAAGAGGGCTTTTTTAAGATAAAGGCGTATCTATTTCAGTGGGTTTTAGCGAAAACGATCCGCATTCATCACTTTATTCCAAGCATTTACAAAGTCATGAACGAATTTTTCTAGGTTATCGTCCTGTGCGTAAAGCTCAGCGTAAGCGCGTAGTATGGAGTTTGAGCCAAACACTAGGTCTACGCGGCTGGCTTGCCATTTTACATTGCCAGTAGCACGCTCACGCACTTCATAGAGAGCAGGGGCGTCATTGTTGTCTGTCTTAACGGGATGCCAAGAATAGCTCATGTCCGTCAAGTTCACAAAGAAGTCATTGCTAAGTGTCCCCGCACGCTCAGTAAAGACGCCTTGTTGGCTCTGAGCGTAGTTGGTATCCAAGACACGCATACCACCGATTAAAACGACCATTTCGGGTGCAGTCAAGCCCATCAGCTGAGTACGATCTAATAGCATCTCTTCAGGTGATATGGCATAGCTGCCTTTGATCCAGTTACGGTAGCCATCATGTCGTGGCTCTAAATCAGAGAAGCTCTCTGTTTCAGTCATCTCATCGCTCGCATCGCCACGACCCGCATCGAATGGTACTTCAATTTGCACACCTGCATTAGCTGCTGCTTTTTCAATGGCGGTGTTACCAGCGAGTACCACTAAATCCGCGATGCTGACGTCTTTATCAAAGTTCGTCTGGATGGCAGTGAACGCCTCAAGTACGCGAGCCAATTGCTCAGGCTCATTACCTAGCCAGTCTTTTTGCGGGGCTAAACGAATGCGTGCACCATTGGCGCCGCCGCGATAGTCTGAGGCGCGGAATGTACGAGCGCTATCCCAAGCGGTAATAATAAATTCGCGATGGTCGATACCACTGCCTAGTATCTGTGCTTTTAAGATCGCAATATCATCAGCGCTCAGATTAACATTGCCTTGTGGAATTGGATCCTGCCAAGTGAAGTCCTCGCTTGGCACATCCGCCCCTAAATAGCGAGATTTTGGCCCCAAATCACGATGGGTAAGCTTAAACCAAGCTTTTGCAAATACTTCATCGAAATATTCTGGATTTTGATGAAAGTTCTCTGAAATTTTACGATAAGCAGGGTCTTTAATCATTGCCATATCAGCATCGGTCATGATTGGGTTGCGGCGTACACTTGGATCATGTGCATCTAAAGGGCGATCCTCTTCCTTGATATCGATAGGTTCCCATTGCCAAGCACCAGCAGGACTCTTAGTCAGTGCCCACTCATGATTTAGCAATAACTCGAAATATTCATAATCCCATTGGGTTGGATGCGTGGTCCATGCGCCCTCGATACCACTTGAGACGGTGTCGCCAGCATTACCTGTACCTTTAGGATTGCGCCAACCTAGACCTTGCTCTTTGATGTCAGCCGCTTCTGGCTCATCTTCTAATAAGGTAGCGTCACCATTACCATGACATTTACCAACCGTGTGACCACCAGCCGTCAAGGCGACCGTTTCTTCATCATTCATTGACATGCGAGCAAAAGTGGTGCGGATGTCTTGTGCTGTTTTGATTGGATCAGGGTTGCCATCGACACCTTCAGGGTTGACATAAATCAAGCCCATCTGTACCGCTGCTAAAGGGTTTTCTAGTGATTCACGCTGATTATCATCTTCATAACGATTTTTGGTAGCCGCCAGCCATTCACGCTCAGAACCCCAATAGATATCTTTTTCTGGATGCCAAATATCGGTACGTCCACCAGCGAAACCTAACGTCTTAAAGCCCATAGATTCGTAAGCCATATTACCCGCTAGTATCATCAAATCTGCCCAAGAAAGTTTGTTACCATATTTTTTCTTGATTGGCCATAATAGACGACGTGCTTTGTCCAAGTTGACATTGTCCGGCCAACTGTTTAATGGCGCAAAGCGTTGATTACCAGTGTTAGAACCACCGCGGCCGTCGGAGCGTCGATAAGTACCGGCAGAATGCCAAGCCATACGAATCATCAACCCACCATAATGACCCCAATCTGCAGGCCACCATGCTTGTGACTCAGTCATTAGATTTTTTAAATCTTGCTTGACGGCTTCTAAATCTAATTGCTTAAAGGCTGCTGCATAATCAAAGTCAGGATCCATTGGATTGGTTTTGTGATCCTGCTGATGCAAGATATCTAAATTTAAGCTATTCGGCCACCAGTCGGTTGCTGCCGAGGCGTTCGTAGTATGTGCTTGGTGCATGACAGGACAGCCACCCATGCTTGGACGTTGTGGCTCGTGCGAAGTATCTACATTTTCACTATGAATGGTTGGTCCATGACCATCTCCTTTATCATAAGTGGTGTTACTTGCAGCATCTGATGTTGAGTTTGAGTTAGTCATCATGTGGCTCCTAGGCAGTAATCAGATAAATGGCAATCGAGGGTGTTATTTACTATTGTTTGCAAAAATTATTTGTCATCCCTAGCATATAGAATAATGATTGATTTAGGGAAGCGATTTATACAAACGCGTTGTTTTGTAAAATAAATTATATATCTAATAAAATAATATTTTTAAATATATAAAAGTAAGGATGTAGCAAGAATTTCTGGTTATTAAAGCATTAATTATTTATCAGGATAATGATTGACTAATCACAAGAGAAAGGGGTTTATATAAAACGGTTATGATGCAAAATGCGATATTTTCCTTATTTTTATACCCATTCTTAATATGAAAGCAAACCCTAGTCTATAAGCTAGGTTTTATTAACCAGTAGAAACAACGGTTAATGCAAAAATATCGTTAGAATGTCTAGTCAAGGTCAGCGTTCTCAAGTACCATAATTCAATTTTGTTGTAATGGCTGTATTTGTGCAACGTTAAGCAATTTTTATCGATCCCGTTTATCAGTGCTATTTATCAGTATCAGTTACCGATAGATGATACTAATGATTGATAAAAATTGTGCGCGGTTGTGTTCTTTTTCTTAAGTGCTAGTGAGCGATTATGTCTGCTGTCAAATCTGTGCCACCCAATCAACCAGCTGTCAAAAAATCATGGGGAGAGGCTGCAAAGGCTTATTTAGACCCTCGTGTCATTATCATGTTGTTTTTGGGCTTTTCAGCGGGTATTCCTATACTGCTTATTTTTTCAAGTTTATCACTTTGGCTTAGAGAGGCAGGCATTGATCGTAGTGTTGTGACCATGTTTAGTTGGGCGGCACTGGGTTATTCGTTTAAATTTATTTGGGCGCCATTAATAGATGCGCTTCCTGTGCCATTTTTGACTAAATGGTTGGGTCGTCGTCGCAGTTGGATGGTGGTATCACAGCTGCTTATCATATTTGCTATCTTTTTGATGGCAAATGTTAATCCAGTTAGTGAAGACGTTTTAGTCTACATGGCAGGCGCTGCGGTTTTGCTTGGCTTTTCTTCTGCCACCCAAGATATCGTGATTGATGCTTACCGCATCGAGCTTGCGCCGCCATCGATGCAGTCCATTCTATCCTCTATTTATGTGTCGGGTTATCGTATCGGCATGATCGTTGCGGGGGCAGGCGCGTTATATTTGGCAGATTTTTTTGGCTCGAATGAGACTTTTTATAGTTATGAGGCATGGCGAAATACTTACTACATTATGGCAGGTGTCATGACTTTAGGAGTATTAACCACGTTTGCCAGCTATGAGCCAACGGCTGAAACGTTGCAAACTAAAAAGCAAAAGGGTAACTTAAAAGTATTTCTTATTTATTCTGCTTTATTACTTATCCCAGGTCTGATTTTTGGCATTATTTATCTGATCAATATTTTGATTAATACAGTATTTGATAGCACATTGGCAATGATACCGTTAATGGTCATGCCAGCGATTAAGTTTTACTTTTTGGCATTGGTCGCTTGCGCACCGTTGCTGCTGTTGTATTTCATTATCAATCAACCAAAAATTATTAATAAAGCGCCATTGGTTGCGGAAACTCGTGAAGATTATGTGAGATTGGTGGCGCTATTCGTATTTTCTGTGATCGCTTTTATCGCCGCTTATATATTAATGGGACAAGTACTGCCAGAGTTTGAAGGAGCATTCTCCAGCTTCTTTGTTGAAACATTGCATCTGCTGATAAGCTTGGGTGTAGCGATAGTAGCAGGTTATGCATTGGTACAAGTAGGGTTGGTGAAAAAAGAAGTAGCCATGGCCACTTGGGTCGAGCCGATCTTGGACTTTTTTAGACGCTATGGCAAAAAGGCGTTATTACTATTGGCGCTCATTGGGCTATATCGAATTTCAGACATTGTGGCAGGCGTTATTTCCAACGTTTTTTATCAAGACATGGGCTTTAGTAAAACAGATATTGCCAATGCAGTGAAACTCGTCGGCGTGATTATGGCGATTGCAGGTGGGTTCTTAGGTGGGCTATTGGCACAGCGTTTCCGTATGATGCATGCCATGATGATTGGGGCGATTCTTGCGTGTGCGACCAATTTATTGTTTGTACTACTAACTTACAACCCAGGCAGTTTGCCGTTTATGTATGTTGCGGTCATATTTGATAACTTGGCAGCAGGGCTGGCGAGTGCCGTGTTTATTGCTTTCTTATCCGCTCTAACGTCTATTCGTTTTACGGCAGTGCAGTATGCGATTTTCTCTTCATTAATGACGCTCATTCCCAAGGTGATGGGCGGTTATTCAGGTGCTATCGTCGATAATATGGGCTATCCATTTTTCTTTATCTTTACTTTCGCTATTGGGATTCCGATTTTGGTATTGATTTACTTTGTTGATAAACATATCGTCATTGGTGATAACGATGATATTTATGGCGATGACAACAATGATGGAAGCGGCGGTAATGGAAGCAGTGATAAGTTGGCCAAGGCGAATCCAAACCTGACCGATACCAAAGAGCCAACACGCGCGTCAGAGTAGGCTAAGCAGTATTTTATTCTCATTGATTCATCATATTTTTAAGAGTTACTTATGACAGCATCGACCATTCGTCAGATAAAGCAGCACATTCAGCAATTGACGAATGAGGCTGCAAATAGCAAGCTACCGTCATTTTGGCTCACCGATTGGCTATTATATGTCATCGATAAGCCTGCGATATTTTTAATAACGCATGAAGATTATCAATTAACTGATAGTGAGTTTGAGCAATTTAATACAGGTGTAACAAAGATGCAGCAAGGAATGCCACTTGCCTATTTGATTGGTCAGCAAGAGTTCTGGTCGTTAAAATTCAGGGTCAATGAGCACACTTTAATTCCGCGACCTGATACTGAGATACTGATTGAGCAAGTATTAACTTGGATAAAATATCAGCCAAACAGTGTCAGCAGCCCAAAACGGTTACTGGATTTAGGGACAGGTTCAGGCTGTATTGCGATTAGTCTCGCTCACGAGTTAAATACGCAGCGTTCAGACAGTAAGGCAGAAAGCTGGCAAGTCGTTGCGGTGGATATGTCGCCAGAATCGCTCAAGGTTGCTCAGCACAATGCAGCTATCAATGATGTTGCTGATATTGAGTTTATACAAAGCAGTTGGTATGACGAGCTGCCCAGTCATGGCGAGCTATTATTTGATGTGATTGTGTCCAACCCTCCTTATATCGATGAGGAAGATGAGCATTTAGCACGCCTTGTAGCCGAACCTATTAGTGCCTTAAGTGCTCCCAATCATGGGCTTGCCGATATAGAGCATATCGTAGGACAGGCACCGAAATACTTGCGTGTCGGTGGGCTACTGGCTATCGAACATGGTTTTGACCAAGGTGATGCCGTTCGCAAGTTGTTTGTAGACAGTGACTTTGAATCTGTGCATACAGTACAAGATTATGGTGGTAATGATCGTGTTACGCTTGGTCAAATTAAGTCATCAGATTTTTGTTAGTAGACTTCTTTAATAATAGGTTATTGGTAATAAATATGGCGCACACATCAGATGAAGGGCAGTTGTTGGATGAAGAGCTGCTGCGTTATGCAAGGCAGATATTATTAGACGGTTGGGATATTGACGCTCAATTACGCTTAAAGTCAGCTCGTGTGGTCATGATAGGGGCAGGCGGGCTTGGTTGTCCTGCTTCTGAGACGCTGGTGCGTGCAGGACTTGGGCACATTCATCTGATAGATAATGACGTCATTGAAGCCAGCAACTTGCAGCGCCAAACGCTGTTTTTACCTGAGGATATCGGTAAACCTAAGGCGCTAACAGCTGCGCAAATGTTAGAGCGTATTAATCCTTTAATTACCGCGAGCGGTACAGTTGCAAGATTAAGCGAAGACAATGCTTATGAATTGCTCGATATGGCGACAGGCAAGCCAGACTTGCTTTTAGATTGCACCGATAATTTTGCTACGCGTGATGTCATCAATCGTATTAGCGTGCGCTATAAAATCCCGCTATTATCTGCCTCAGCGATTGCGATGCAAGGTCAGTTGGCGCTGTTTGAGCCGCAACTAAACACTGGTTGTTATCACTGCGTGTTTGGTTCGGTAGTGCTTGATGCAGCGGCTGACGAGCGTACGTGTGCCAACTCAGGTGTGCTAGCGAGTACCACTGCTATCATGGGTAATTTGCAAGCGAATGCTGCCCTGCAGTATTTGGGATTAACCAAAAATCCACTGACAAATAAGCTATTATTATGGGATGGTAGCCAGATGCAGCAACGGCTGATGGGCTATCGCCAAGATGCTGCGTGTCCTGTCTGTAGCAGTCATTAGTGATTGTTCGTTAGTGACTGTGTAATTTGTCATTATTTATAATCGCCTATTCTCAAAAACCTTTCTTATGACCATAGTTGTTTTTTATGAAAATTCATCGTCCGCATTTATTAAAGCATACCTTCAATGTCATGAACCGTGTTCGCCAAACAGCCAGCGTGGCAGGTTTATCTGCGTTGAGAGTGGCAAAAGGTGAAAAGCCTGATGCCACATTATTAAAAGAAACGTTTGAGCAGTTGGGCACGACTTATATCAAGATTGGTCAGTTTATCGCTAGTACGCCGTCACTGTTTCCACGCGAATATGTAAAAGCTTTTCAGAGCTGTTTGGATCAAACCACGCCATTGTCCTATGCTTATATCGAGCAGGTATTGAAAGAAGAGTTGGCGGTTGATGGTATGACGCTCGCTGATAAGTTCGCCCATATCGACTCAAAGCCACTAGCGTCAGCCTCTATTGCGCAAGTGCATGCGGCACGGTTGCATAATGGCGATGAAGTCGTATTAAAGGTGCAAAAGCCTGACGTCGAGACCATTATGCAAACGGATTTGGGCGTATTGCATGGGGTGACTAAGTTACTTGAGATTCTGATGCCGTCGATGAAGTTTGCCAGTATTGCGCCGATTATCGATGAGATCCGCCTGCGTATGCTTGCCGAGACGGACTTTATCGCTGAGGCACAAAACATCCGCGATTTTCAGCAGTTCTTAGCCGTATCAGGTAATACACGCGTGGTAGCACCCAAAGTATATGAAGAGCTGACGACCAAGCGTGTACTAACCATGAGCCGCTTGTACGGCGTCTCTATGGTCGATGAGTCGCTCATGCGTCAGTATTGTGCTGATCCTGCGCAAGTCATGGCGGATACCTTGAATACGTGGTTTGCCAGTCTCATGCTGTGCAACAGTTTCCATGCTGACCTGCATGCGGGCAATTTGATGCTATTAACCGATGGTCGTATTGGCTTCTTGGATTTTGGTATTGTCGGTAAGCTAAAAGCTGAAAGCTGGCGTGCGTGCATAGGTATGATGCAAGCCATGCAGGACAGTGACTATCAAGCGATGGCGCGCCATATGATTGATATGGAAATGACCCATGGTGGCAATAAAGTCGATGTAGTGGCATTGGGTAATGATTTGCAGCGTATGATGAAGACTATTATGGCGGAGGACAAATCCTTTACCAGTGGTGTGCCTTTTAATAGTAGACCTCTTGCAAAAGTAGCAAAGAGATTTAATATAAGAAACACATCCACAACTGGCTAGGAACCATGCCAAACATAGATAAACTACTCAAAAAAAATAATGCAGGCTTTAAACGCTATACAGGCATTCATAAAGCGACCTTCCATGAAATGCTGGATGCTATGCAGCAATGTGAAGCACAAAAGACTAAATCAGGTAGACCAAGCGTGCTTAGTCTTGAAGAACAAATACTACTAGCACTTACTTATTGGCGTGAGTATCGAACGCTGTACCACATCAGTATGGACTTTGGCATTCATGAATCGTCTGCCAGTCGTATCATTCGTAAAGTAGAAGATGTTCTTATTGATTCAGGCAAGTTTGAACTGCCTAAAAAGCTGCCTAGTAGAGTCGATGACGATATTAATTGGACAGTCGTCATCGTCGATGCCACTGAAACCCCAATTGAGCGTCCAAAAAAACCAAAGAGAGTACTACAGCGGCAAGAAGAAACAACACACCTTAAAAGCGCAAGTGATCGTCCACTGGAAAACAGGCTTAATATTAGATATTCAAACGTCCAAAGGGTCAGTGCACGATTTTAAGCTGTATAAAGATACTTGTCCTGACTGGCTTCCTTGTGACACTAAACTATTAGCCGATAGTGGCTATCAGGGTATTGCAAAGTTACATGAACAAAGCTTCACCCCCTTTAAAAAGCCACGTGGTGGTCAGCTGTTAGCGCTCTGCAAACAAGCCAATCACTATCTGGCTAAGTTTCGTATTATGGTTGAGCACAAAATAGGCTTAATCAAGTTGTTCAAAATCGTGGCTCATAAGTATCGCAACCGTCGTCAGCGTTATGATCTTAGAATGAAGCTATTCGCCAGTGTTGTTAATTTAGAGCTTGGTTTGTGACTTTTGCAAGAGGTCTAGTAAAGAGCAAGCCGATGAGCTAAATAAAATGATGCTTGAGATTGTAGAAGTCGGTAAGCGCCATGGCATACATTTCCCACGTGACTTTGCTTTATTGACCAAGCAGATGCTCTATTTTGATCGCTTTATGCGTACGCTGGCACCTGATATGGATATGTTTAGTGATCAACGCGTACAAATGCTAGGACACACAGAAACAGATGTGACCATGCCACCAACAGTAAACGTATCGTAGTTTTCGCTTGTATGTTTGATTATTAATCTGCCGCTGCTCTTGAATGCTCTAACACAAAGGATTGTGTGCTAATGGCCGCAAAAATGGCTCTGTCATGATGACTGCTCTCAAAAGCCGTGCTTTTCCTCATATTACCAATGAAGCTGCCATTGCCTGTATCGGTATGTACTGCATGGCAGTCGTCATGGGCTATGGACGCTTCCTCTTTACTGCCACCTTGCCCGATATTATGGTGCAACTGTCGATTTCAACGACGATTGCAGGCTGGCTTGCCTCTATCAATTACATCGGTTATTTTATCGGTGCCCTCATCGCCATGTTTGTGCCTCAGCGTTCAACGTGGCAAGCACTGACACTGTGGGCGATTGTAAGTGTCGTCACAACGATGCTACTTGTCGTACCTGATATGTCATTAACTGTATGGTATCTCATTCGTCTAATCGCAGGTATTGCAAGCGGGGTAGCGATGATTTTAAGCTCATCGTTTGTGATTCAAAGCTTAAGTCCTGAACGCCGCTCTGTACTGTCGGCAGTACACTACGCAGGTATTGGCGTCGGTATCAGTGCCTCTGCCATACTGACGTGGTGGTTGTTAATATTGGGCTATCATTTTAATGTCATTTGGTTGGTAGCAGGCTTTACAAGCTTACCTCTGGTATGGCTACTCTATGCGGTAAAACCAAGACAAGCACAGGGTCCCGACTTGCTGCAGACTGATCTTAAACAGCACGTGTCAGTGTATCAAACCTATTTGAGCTTTAAGCGCGCTTTGTATGAGGCCATTGCTGGTCATCGTAAGGCTATTGCTTTGCTGTCAGCGAGCTATGTACTGGCAGGCTTTGGTTATATTACCTCTGCGACTTTTTTGCCAGTCATGGCAGCACAGCGCCTTACGACGCAGACGTATGCTGGATTGCTTATTTGGCTAGTCGTTGGTGTATTTGCGATGTTATCAAATCCACTGTGGGGCGCACTTGCCAAGCGAATTGGTGAAATTAAAACGTTAATAGGCTTAACGATATTACAAGCATTTGGGATGTGCCTGCCCATATGGTTCGACGGCGCTATTGGTTTGTACGGCAATGCTGCTATTTTAGGTTTGACCTTTGTGGGTATGGTTTCGATGACGCTCACTTTGATTAAAAATATCAATCCTGCTTACTCAAATTTGCTGATAGGATTGGCAACTTTGGCTTATGCATTGGGTCAGTTTTTGGGACCATTGGTGACGGTAGCATTGGCAGGGCAGGACGACAATTTCAATGCAGGGTTACTCGTTGCCGCCGCTGGATTGATGGTTGGATTGGTGCTGTTGCTATTGTTTCGTCGACAGCCACCGACTACCATTTAAACCACACTACGATTAAATATTTCTCGTAGCTCAAAACTGGTATGCACTTGAGCGACACCTTCGATACGATTGAGCCTATGTAATAAAAACTCCTCATAATGTGCCATATCGCGTACTCTTACCTTGATAAGGTAGTCTTCTGTACGACCCGTGACAATGCTACAGCTAATGACTTCATCAAAGCTCTGAATCTTACGCTCAAATTGCTCAAAGCGTTCAGCCGTATGGCGGTCCATACTAATCGCGATAAAGACGGCGAGCGGGTAGCCAAGTTTTTGCGCATCTGTTTTGGTGTGATAACCCGTGATAATACCAGCATCTTCTAAGCGTTTAATACGGCGTGCACAAGGCGTGGCTGACAGGTTGACGCGTTCGGCAAGCTCGGTGATACTCATACGTGCCTGAGTTTGCAATACGCGCAAGAGCTGTCGATCGATCTCATCAATATCGGCTAAATGTGGACTATCAAGATGACTGTTTGGCATGATCTGTTGCTTTATTAGTGGATTCAGCTAATTATACTGATTAAATTGTATTTTTTCACTAAAATAGTGCCATATATTATCAAAGAAAGCTGATTTCTATTGCATAAACTCTGATATTATTATGGTATAAATATTGGTTATCTCGTATGATAAACATTGATCTAATCACCAGCCGTCCAGCTAAAAACATAAATTCCCATATCATCTAAGGATTGATTATGTCTGACCAAGCCAAACGCACTGTAGCCTCAACGACTGCAAAGATTACACCCAAAAATGCCGCTTTTGATTATAAAAAGTATCGTCCATTTGCTTTTGCGCCATCGCTGTCAGATCGTACTTGGCCGAGCAAAACGATTGAAAAGTCACCAATTTGGGCAAGTGTGGATCTGCGTGATGGCAATCAAGCACTGATTGACCCGATGACGATCGAACAAAAAATGCGTTTTTTTAAAACGTTGGTTGAGGTTGGTTTTAAAGAAATTGAAATTGGCTTTCCATCAGCGGCGCAGGTTGAGTTTGATTTTGCTCGTAAACTTATCGAAGAAAATCACGTCCCAGACGATGTGACTTTGCAGGTATTGGTGCAGGCTCGTGAGCATTTGATTGCCCGTACGTTTGAGTCATTGAAAGGCGCGAAGCGTGCGATTGTCCATGTTTATAATTCAACGTGCCGTGTACAACGTGAAAAGGTCTACGGTAAAGACAAAGCTGAGATTAAAGAAATTGCCATCACTGGTGCCAAGCTATTACAGAAGTATGCGGCACAGTATCCTGAGACGGAATGGGTGTTCCAATATTCACCTGAGAGCTTTAGTCAAACAGAAACTGAATATGCCGTAGAAGTCTGTGATGCGGTCTGTGAAGTATGGCAACCACAACAAGGGCAGGAAGTTATTTTAAACTTGCCAGCGACGGTTGAAGCGTCTATGCCCAATGTTTTTGCCGATCAAGTGGAGTATTTTTGCCGTCATCTTGCCCAGCGCGAGCATGTCATTATCAGCTTGCATACACATAATGACCGTGGCTGTGCGGTTGCAGCAGCAGAGCTTGGGGTATTAGCGGGCGCCGATCGTATCGAAGGTACGCTATTGGGTAATGGTGAGCGTACGGGTAATATGGATATCATGGTCATGGCGATGAACTTGTTTAGTCAAGGTATCGATCCAGAGCTTGATTTTAGTAATATGAGCGAAATTGTACAAGTGGTCAGCGAATGTAACAATTTGCCCTTACATCCGCGTCATCCATACGTCGGCGAATTGGTCTTTACGGCCTTTAGCGGCTCGCATCAAGATGCCATCAAAAAATCTCTCGATTATAACGAAAAGCATCAAAACGAGACGGATAACGTTTGGGATGTGGCTTACTTGCCAATTGATCCGGCGCATATCGGACGTAGTTATCAGGATGTGGTACGTATCAATAGTCAGTCTGGTAAAGGCGGTGTGGCTTATATCTTGCAGCGCAACTATGGCTTTAATTTGCCGCGCTGGATGCAAATTGACTTCAGCGGCGTGGTACAGAAGCAAGCTGAATCAGCTGCTCGTGAATTGCAGAATGATGAAATTTTACAGACCTTTGAAGATACGTATCTACAGCAAGGCAGTTTTGAGCTATTAGATTATACGGTCAATAATAAAGGCGGTGAAGTCTACTTTACTGGTCAAGTACAAATGAATGGGGACATCATTAATATTGATGGCACTGGTAATGGTCCATTATCATCGTTTATAGACGGACTTGCCCAGCACACTGGTAAATCGATACATGTCATCAACTACGCTGAGCATGCAATTAATCCGCAGCACAATAGCGGTGATGGCATCGATGATGATACCAATAATGACAACAAAACCAATGCCAATGCCGCTGCTTACATTCAGTTGAATGTTGATGGTGAAGTTTATTCTGGCATTGGTACTTGCAGCAGTACTGTATCAGCGATGCTTAAAGGCGCATTATCAGCGTTTGCTCAAGCAGTTAGTACTGCCACTGCTTAATGTTTTTATGATCGTCTTAATAACTTGTAGCTATAACGCTGTCGCTTCTTGTCTTTGGCAAGTAAAGCGATGGCGTTATTTTTTGCATGAAAAACGACAGTCTATATGCAGAAAGTAGACATTTATAACTATCGCCTATCTTGCAGTTGGTTAAAGCATCGCGACTAATAGCATAATGTTACTTGTGTTTTTGATGTCTAAGACTTACGCTAATGTACATAACTCATATTATTATATTATTATAAACAAAAGGTTAATTATGGAACCTATCTCACTTGCTTCATTTTCATTGGCTGCTATTTTGGCGTCATTGCCAGTAAATGGCGAAGTGGTCACTAAACCGACTATTACTACTCATATCAGCCCAGCTATCGCAGGACAATGGGAAATCGACTTAGACAGTAGTATCACGATGACTAAAGAAGCCAAAGCCAGACAAGCTGTAGCAAAAGAGCTGAACCAGACAAAAAGTGATGAGCCAAAAGTGACTGCTGGCACAGAAGGCGGTGTCCTTGTGCAGAGTGAAAAGCGCGTCCTTAATATTAAGCCCAATACCAACAACCAGTTAACGGCTTCTGCCAAAAAAGCAAACCAGTGTCGCGAGCTATACAATTTTGCGGCCGATAATGAGATGTGGGCAGTGAGTGGCAAAGAGTGGACATATGGTCGTTACCTAATCACGCATCGCGAAGAAGGGCTGCCCATTATTGCGCTAAAAACAGTCTATGACAACAATGAGGTAGATTGTTCAGGTAACCAAATCGACCAAACTGACGAAGCATTGATTGCGTTTTTAAACCACGATGGCAACCAAATGCAGTGGTGTACGGATCCTGATGGTAATGAATGCTTTATGAATTTTAATAGAGTGTTGCCATAGCACTTTATCGTTAATCATAAGACTTAAAACCATTTTTCCTAAAATAGAAATATAAAAAAACCGCTATCTAAATAGGTAGCGGTTTTTTTATGCTCAACAATAAATCAAAGTAGGTTATACATCCGCCTTCTTTTTATTGCCAGTTAGAAGTTCTCTTTCAAGGTAATGAATATTTTGTGCTTCGTGAATAAAATTGTCATCTGCCAAAATGACATCGCGATGCAGCGGGATATTGGTTTTAATACCTTCAATTACCAATTCATCGAGTGCATGCAGCGTCTTAGAGACGGCTTGCTGGCGCGTTTGACCATGGCAGATAAGCTTGCCAATTAATGAGTCATAATAGCTTGGAATCTCGTAGCCCGGGTAGAGGTGCGAGTCAAAGCGTACACCAGCACCACTGGGGGCAAATAACTGAGTGACTGTGCCAGGACAAGGCATAAAGGTCGCTGGATCTTCAGCATTGATACGACATTCAATGGCATGGCCTTGAATCTCAATCTCGCTTTGACGATAAGACAAACCGTAGCCGGCTGCGATTTTTAGCTGTTCGACGACCACGTCGATGCCAGTAATCATCTCAGTTACCGGATGCTCAACTTGCACACGAGTATTCATCTCAATAAAAAAGTATTCATTATTTTCAAATAAAAACTCAAAAGTACCCGCACCGCGATATTTCACCAACTCACATGCTTTAACGCAAGCATCCAAGATAGGCTGACGTACATCATCAGGGATATCAGGCGCAGGGGCTTCTTCTAATACTTTTTGGTGGCGACGTTGCAATGAACAATCTCGATCGTATAAGTGAATGGCATTACCATTACCATCGCCAAGCACTTGTATCTCTACGTGGCGCGGATTTTGTAGGTAGCGTTCCATATACACGGTATCATCGCCAAACCACAGCTCAGCTTCTTGCTTAGCAGCCTGTACTTGACCAATGACTTCTTCAAAGCGCTCAACCACGCGCATACCGCGACCGCCGCCGCCAGAAGCGGCTTTAATCAATAACGGAAAGCCGATATGGCGTGCTTGCTCTTCAGCATTATGCAACGTTACCGCGCCCACTGAACCAGGGACGGTCGGTACGCCAGCTTTTTTCATTGCATTAATGGCAGAGACTTTATTGCCCATTAATCGAATATGGTCAGCATTAGGACCAACGAAAGTGAGACCTGCTTCTTCGACGCGTTCAGCGAATTCAGCATTTTCAGCCAAAAAACCATAACCCGGATGGATAGCGTCGGCACCAGTGATTTCAGCTGCGGTTAAAATAGTATTGATATCAAGATAGCTTTGATTGGCATTGGGTTTGCCAATACAGATTGCCTCATCAACAAAGCGCAGGTGCATCAAGTTTGCATCAGCTGTGGAGTAGACACCGACGGTCTCTATGCCAAGGGCTTTGCAGGCTCGAACGATACGTAGGGCAATCTCACCTCTATTGGCGATGAGCAGTTTTTTTATCATGGGGTCATCCTTGTCGAAGCGGCGGTCATTGATAGAGTCGTTATTTTAGGCACCATTAAATTGAGCTACAATAAAGATAAAATAACTCAAGCTAAAATGCCAAATGATAACGAAATCTCTATCATAATGAGGTAAAGGTTGGTAAACAGTGTCGTTAAGCTCTATAGCGTATGACGGGTTGACCAAACTGTACCACTTCGGAGTTATCGACTAAGATTTCGTCAACGACACCACTTTGCGTTGCCTCAAGAGGATTCATAATTTTCATGGCTTCGATGATGCCCAATGTGTCACCAGCTTGCACCTTTTGTCCGACCTTTACGAATGGCGGGTCATTAGGGCTAGGTGCTGAGTAATAAACACCAACCATCGGCGATGTCTCAACGCTACCCGCTTTTACCGCTGGCTTTGCTTCAGCAGTGATAGGGGCAATGCCAGCAGCAGGTGCGGCCATCATGGTCGGTGCAGGCGCATCATAGTGACGAGTTAAGCTGATGTGTTCATCATCTGAGCTGATTTCTAAATTAACCAGTTCACTTTCTTCCATGAGGGCGATTAGGGTGCGTATTTTTTCAATATCCATAGTTTTAATTTTGCCTTCTACTAATTTCAAGAAATAGTGTAACTAAATATTGTGTAGGTAATTGCTAATGATACCTATATTCATGGCAATGAGCAATCGATGTACAGTTGTTAACTGAGTTTTTTTACATATTATGACGTAAGCATTTCTTACGAGTAAGAAATGCTTAATGATTTATCATAGTCTATGTGACCATGTAGCGCTAGTCATGGTTAGTAGATACTGCATTTACATCAGTATAGCTGATGCATTAACCCCACATCGCCGTCAGACGCTTTTGTTGATAGCGCAGGCGTAGGGTGAGTAGAATAGACGATAAAAATAAACCCGTGATTAATGCCATCCAAAACCCTTGTGCGCCTATATCGGTGAAGCGCACCAAATAAACACCGAGTGGCAATGCTACCAGCCAGTAACAGAACAACGTGACCCACATTGGTATCGTGGTGTCTTGCATGCCGCGCAATATACCAGCGACGTTGACTTGCCAGCCATCGAACAGCTGATAACCAAGGGCAAAAATAAGTAAATGCATAGATTGCGTGATAACGGCTGGGTTATCAGAGAATGCAGCTGCCAATTGTGGCCTAAATAGCCAAATACCAAGCATACACGTGAGTGCAATCAATACTGTCCAGATAAGACCAGTGGCTTGCACTTGACGTAACGCCATGAGGTTTTTTTCGCCAAAACGATTGGATACCATGATTGTCAGTGCCATCGCGACCGATATCGGAATCATAAACAGCTGGGAGGTCACTGCTAATGCCACCTGATGCGATGCGGTTGCTAGCTCACCTAATGGACTGATAACAAGAGCGCCCAAGCTGAACAAACTGGCTTCAAAAAAGATAGAGATACCAATCGGAATACCAAGTTTAAGGAGCTTTTTAATCTGTGCACGGTTAGGGCTGGCAAAGGCATAAAAGAAGCGCGTGCTGGCAAACTGCTGTCGCTTAGTAAAGCTGGTATAAGCCGCCAGTAATAAAACATTTATCCATAACACTATTGCCGTTGCGACCCCGCAGCCTGCGCCGCCCATTTCGGGCATGCCAAACAAACCGTGGATAAAAATATAGTTAAGGGGGATATCGGCAAGTAGTCCGATAATACTAATCACTGTCACCGGCTCAGGTCGCCCAAGTGCTTCGCAATAACTGCGTAGTACCGCATAGACTGCCAGTGCGGGAAAACCAAACGACACGCCATGCAAATACTGCGTTGCTATCGGTTGGATATTTTCAGGCACACCCATGATCCCAAGTACATTGGGTGCTAAATTAACGATGATAAAGCCCATAATACCAATGACACTGGCGGTCCATAAAGACTGCTGCGTGATATGCGGTACTTGATGGTGCTTATTTTGACCAATCGCCTCACCAATAAGAGGGGTGGTGGCGATTAAAATACCAGTGGCTAATAAAAACAGCGGCAGCCAAATACCAGAGCCAACGGCGACGGCAGCCAAATCAAGCGCGGAGACTTGACCTGCCATGATAGCATCGACCACACCAAGTGCTGCTTGGCAAAACTGAGTAATTAAAATAGGAAGCGCGAGCACGCCTAAGCGTAAGCTGTAGCTTTTAAAATCTCTAAAAGATAATGGGAAAACCATAGTGAGCAACTTTTTATTCTTTGCGGTAATTATGATAGATGAGCAAATATTGCCATCAACAAAACAATAGCGAGACGGTCATACCATGACCAAAAATTTGAGCAGAAAAGCAAATGAGAACACGCCCTAAGCAAGTTTAACCAAGCCAATCCAGTTTTTTGGATGGATGTAAAAGGGGGAGTCGTGCCGACGATAATACTCCGATAAATAATATGAGCAAGCCTATATAGACAGAGTATGCAAAAAAAAAGGCAGGCACAAAAATCAAAATAACCCGTCAATCCAAGCAGTGGATTGACAGGTCATAAATAAATAGAATGGTAAAGAAGCCACGCTATGATGTCAACGCTTTAAAAGCGTTATATAGCTCTTAAAAACTGACTGTGAAAGGTAATCGATTCCATAGAGTGTGCACTTGACGATAACCATTCTAACTTATAGGCGCATCAGCACGTATTTATAGCGACTCAGGCAAATCTTGCACCACTGCTTGATAGCCAATCAAGGTATTACTGGCATCAAATGCTTGCACGACAATCACGTAATTGGTGGACATGGCTGGAATGACAGGGGCAAACTGTGTTTCAAGATTACTTAATATCACATTCTGCACATAGCCGTTGGCACCAGACTCGGCTTTGTTGACATCAATTTGGCTGACCAGTAAATACTTGGTATTGGCAGGATTTTGCCAAGTGACGGTCTTTTGATTGCCATTACCGATGACATCAAGAGTCATTTTGCCCAGACTATAATCAAGTGGGTAAGTCTTAAAATTAGAGCGATCGCTAATGGTGTAAGTGACATTGCAATTTTTTTCGCTACTGGTTAGTTTTTTACCGCCGATGCCATCCTGATACTCAAAGCTACCTCTCCAAGGTGATCCTGCTGCTTTTTCCTCAAAGCTCCCCGCAAAGGTGGTTAATAAGTTTGGTGTTTCTATGCCCAAATCATTGACATATTTAATGTCTAAAAACGCTAACGTATCGAGACTGCCTGTTATTTTACCCGCGATATAGTTGTCAACCTTAATGGCTGAGTTGATGCCCAGAGTGTTGTTTTCTTGGCAGGCTTGCTGCTGATAACTAACGCTACCATCTACGCTGCCAGCGCCATCTTTTTTGCTGATGTCAAAGTAAACAGCACCGATATCGATATCGTCGTTGTCACCATCGTCAATCTCAATGAAGTGTCCGACATATAAACCGCCGCGACCGCCTTCTGGGGTTATTTTATCCAAGAAATTATCGAGTGATTCTTCTGGTAAAAATACCGACTCCAGAATCTCGGCCATGGATTTTTCATCATCGCTCAGCTTATCTTCGACTTCTTTATACTTCTCTTTGACCTTGTCTTCCAAACGATCATATTCATTGTTCACCTGATCTTCTATTCGGTCATATTCGTCTTTGATCTTGTCCCCGTCACTGCCACAAGCGCTAAGAGTAAGACTGAACATGCTGACAGTTAATACAGATAATAGTAGTTTTGGTGCGCTCATAAGCGAGTCCTGATAATGGGGATAAAGGTGTGATAAAGAAAATCGAGAAATGAATTGTTGAGCATAAATCGCAAATATAGCAAATTTTTTGCAGGCAGCGCATCAATAAGTGTTCGTTGATAACACTAAAAACCTTACTCAATCGTTACTATCTAACCACTGGTTGCTCAGATAGTAGATGAAGGGTTTCTGCCATATCCATAATGGCGTACCAGTGTTTGGCGTCTAGTGGAATCACGGTAAGTTGCTCACAGCCTTTTCTCATTAATAATGAATCCTCAAGTGCGGGTAAAAATTTAAGGGCTGATAGTGGTAGAATATCAATGAACGCTTGCTCAAAAGTGACGTCTACCATATACCATCGTGGCTCATCTTCGGTGGCAATAGGATCGTAATGACGGTGCTCAGGATGGAACTGGCAAGGGTCAGGGTAGCCTGCTTTGCTTACCGTCATGATGCCAGTGACGCCAGACGGCTTAGCGCTAGAGTGATAAAAGAATACCTTATCGCCGACCTGCATCTCGTCACGCATGAAGTTACGAGCGCGGTAATTGCGCACACCATCCCAACTGTCTGTCTCCAGGCGTTGCAAATCATCAATACCAAAAAACTTGGGATTGGACTTCATTAACCAATAAGCCATATCTTTATCCTATTTATCATTATCAGCCATTCATTATTTGCAATATCACTGTATGCAATGACATTTAATACAATGACATTTAATGCCACCATTCTTCACTATTTTGCCTATAAAAGTACAGGGTTAACATGAATGTTTGTGATTGGTTTTGTTATTGATCGGCTTTTCTTTAAGATAGCCTTTTTTTTAATCACATTAGCCGTTATCCTAGCGCTACTTTCTGCTAGTGACAGCAGTCATTCATTTATGTAACCTTTTTTATAGATACCTTCGTTTATGTCAAATATTACACCTGCTCATTTTTCTGATAATCTCAGCATCTCTAATAATACTGCGAGTGGGATACAGGTAAGCGCCATCCCACTGGCGCTTTATATTCATATCCCGTGGTGTGTCAAAAAATGCCCTTATTGTGATTTTAATTCGCATGAGCTGCCGATGGATATGCAACTATCTATGTATGACGAATATGTGGATGCGCTGCTGTCAGATGCCGCCATGCAGCAGTCGTTAACCCAAGCGCGTGAAATCAGTTCAATTTTTATCGGTGGTGGTACGCCTTCACTGCTACCCATTGCGCAATACCAGCGATTGTTTACTGGCTTACGCAACATCTTTAAGTTTGCTGACGGCATTGAAGTGACGATGGAAGCCAATCCGGGCACGCTTGAGCATGCGCCTTTTTCCCAATATTTAGAGGTGGGCATCAATCGTTTGTCGATAGGTGTACAAAGTTTTGCTGCTGATAAGCTCAAAACCCTTGGTCGCATACATGACCCTGCACAAGCATTGTCAGCGATTCGTGCGGCGCGCGCGGCTGGGTTTGAGCGAGTCAATGTCGATTTGATGCATGGGCTGCCGCAGCAAACGATGAATGAGGCGCTGAACGATATCCAGATGGCACACGATGCTGGGGCGACGCATATCTCTTGGTATCAATTAACGATTGAGCCCAATACCGTGTTTTACCGTAGCCAACCAATTTTACCAGATGAGGATAACTTGGCAGATATTGAGCAGGCAGGTCAAGCGTTGTTGCAGCAATTGGGCTACTGCAATTACGAAGTATCCGCGTGGGCAGGCGCGTCAGATAAGGCATGCCGTCACAATGTTAATTACTGGCAGTTTGGTGACTACCTAGCGATTGGTGCGGGCGCGCATGGTAAAGTAACGATTGCTCATGAAGCATCAGCATTAACAGAGAATCGCTTAAAGAATGACTTGCTAGCAGATTCTGGTATTTATCGTTTTAGTAAATCACGATTGCCTAAAGATTATGTGGATTATCAAGATAACACTGATTCTTCTGTTAAACAAAACGCACCAAAAATGGTGGGTTGGCAGGAAATTGACAGTGATGAATTGGTCAGTGAGTTTATGCTGAATGCGCTACGTCTACATGACGGGGTCGCTTGGTCGATGTTTACTGCAAGGACAGGGCTTAGTGATGATGATATTGCTGTACAAGTGGCGCAATTGATTACTCAGGGATTGCTAGTAGACAATACTGAGCGGCTACAGCCAACGCTATTGGGTCAACG
This sequence comes from Psychrobacter sp. JCM 18902, assembly GCF_904846615.1. NCBI lineage: Bacteria > Pseudomonadati > Pseudomonadota > Gammaproteobacteria > Moraxellales > Moraxellaceae > Psychrobacter > Psychrobacter sp. JCM 18902. The sequence continues at coordinate 1,332,077 of NZ_CAJHBK010000001.1, read as the reverse complement.
TTATCTCAATCAGATATTGCGAGCCTTCTTATAATTGGAGATATTCACGGTGTCTTTACTATCAGTCTTTACGATCGAAAAATAAAGTTATAAAAAAAGGCTTATCACATAAACGATAAGCCTTTCAAATACGCAAAAAAATCAATACTTAGATTTTATTTTGTACGTCTTGAGCGCCGCCAGTAACAGCTTCGCCAGCGCTTGATACGTCTTGGCCCAAACCTTTGAAAGTGTTGCAACCAGTTAGAACAAACATAGCAGTTAAAGATGCGATGATTAATTTTTTCATAATAGAATCCTAAAAAATGGGTCGTTATAAATAATAACAGTGATGCTCTAAGCATTAGGCTTGAGCCTCACTGAGGGGTTATTGGATAAGATAATAATTGATAAATACTATCTCGATATCCGTTAGAGACATCATAGTGAAAGTTAAAAACTGTGCAAGGTATCAAAATGTAATTATTGGCAGTAAACTGTAACTTTTAATTACCTTTTGCTCAGAAATTCAAATAACCATCATTTTAGTAGAGTCTGTCCACGTTATCTCGGATCGACGATAATACGCAGATTTGACGACTTAAGGAGTCGATATGATCACCCATATTGTGTTGGTAGCGCCAAAAATGCCTAGTAACACGGGCAATATTATCCGCTTATGTGCCAACACGGGCGCGCAGCTACACTTGGTCAGGCCATTAGGGTTTGAGCTTGATGATAAAAAGCTACGGCGTGCAGGTTTGGATTATCATGAATACGCGCACCTACAAGTACATGATGATTGGGCGGCAGCAAAACTGGCGCTACAGGCAGCGGATTGTCATATTGTCACAGCATTGACCACCAAACTGAGCAAGCCTTTTTATGACTATGACTTTGGTGGGCAACAGATGGCTGCCGAATCTGATCGTGCTTTGATGCCTGAGCAGATACCTAATGTCGCCTTAGTATTTGGCTCTGAAACAGCAGGTTTGGCAGATGATATACGTGAAGATATTGGCGCTGATCACTGGTTGCGATTGCCTATGCTGGCTGATTCACGCAGTTTAAACTTATCGAATAGTGTGGCGATATGTCTGTATGAGGTCTGGCGTCAGCAAGGTTTTACTGGTGATGAAGGTCGTAGTATCGGATATGAGACGTTGACAGTGTACGATCCAAAATAGCCATGCATTTTTTACTGATTGCAGGCGATGATCCAACATTCAGGTATTCATCGCCATTCATAACCCCTTATCAATCATATATCTTATAAGCCATATATCTTACAAACAGTTGGGTGGTTTGGGCAGACCGGCAAGGCGATTGACATGGCGGGCAACCAAGCCAGTGTTGAATAACTGCTGTAGTTTCTGATTGCTGATATCATGCTCTGGCAAGGTTTTCTGTAACCATTTAATCAGTGGGCGCGTGGCTGGTGCGTGATTAAACTGAGTAAAAAATGCCCGTACCTGTTGTAAAATTTGTAAATGCTCAGTTTCTAGATGCACCTCTAGAGTGTTGGCCAATTGCTGAGCGACTTCAGGGGTCCAGATATTATGGTCACATAAATGACCGTCTTGATCCAATTCAACGTTGATTGCCGCTGTTATAGCATGATTGGTTATATCGTGATTGATCGTATTATCGTTATTCATAGGGCAATGGTCACTACTTTATCAAACCCCGCATTATTAGCATCGGTATTACTAACACTGGTATTACTAAAATTGGTACTCTGAGTTAGATTGACCCACTCTTCATCTGTTAACAGCTCACTCAGTTTGGTTTCTAGATTGAGCTTCGCACTGGTATTGGTACTCAGCTGCGCCACATCATCGACTAAGGCATAAATATTTGCGATGCCTTGTATTTCACTGTCATTCAAATATGCATCAAGCCAACTGATAAAAGCCACGGTGCTACCAAGCAAGAGAATACTGTCACCAGTGCGCCATGTCCGTGACATCTCATCGACACTGCGCCTGAGCATATCCATTGTGCTGTGTATTTGATATAAAGTTGCCATAACAGTGTCCGATTCGTTGCTAGATTTAGGATAAGGCGTGTCCTCATTCTCATCTCTATTTTTAAAATGAGGACACGCCCTAGTATTTAAAGTATTACAAATAAAATTGCGAGGCTAAAAGCTTAGTATTTGCTCAAAATCTGAAGCGTTCACCACTTCAGGTATCAATGTCAATTGTGAAGCCAAATCAATAGGCAGCATACCCGTGACCCACCCGCTAAAGACATCGTCAGGTAGCCAAGCGGCTGGCATGTCATATAGCTCAAGCGACTGAATCATGCCATGCAAACGCGACGCAGGCTGCATCAATAAGCCAAAAACAGGCGCATCCAAATACAGCTGTACTTCATGACCAAAGGTGGCTAGCGTTAATGCAAGCGCACAGCCTTCATAACTCGCCATTTCAGTCGGCGTGAGCAGCTGAATTAATAATTTCATGGTTAATTCCTAATCTAATTGGTCGCTGACAGTTATTATCATAAGATGTAATCTGTCTGCACGGCAAGTCATCAAAATTGCATCAAACGACAGTCGCCTTGCATCATCATCGCAAGCTCACTCAGTCCGACCAGTGAAAAGCCGGTGGCAAGGTTGTCACCATTAAGTTGATGGCGTTTGCTGTTATCCGTGTCGCTAATGCCGCGACTGAGTGCAGTACTGACACAGACAGGCAGCGCTAACTGGAACTGCTCAGCGAGCGTTTGCCATTCTTTGGTCAAATTAATTTGATCCGCCGACTGCCAGCGTAAACCATTGGCAGTATGAGCTGCATCGCCATAAAAAAACACGTTTAAGGTGACATTATCATTGGTATCTTTATTATTGGCGGCATTTGTCAGATAAGCGCGTGCATAACGTAGCGCTAAATGGGCAAGTGGGTGGCTAGGATCAGCAGTAATCAGAAGCAATGGGGTCATGGTTGTCATAAGAGCTCTTTTCAATCATCTGCGCTAAAGTTGTTTATGCTACCATAAAGTGCTCAAAAGCAAATAGGGTCACTGTCATTAAACGTAGTTTTATATTAAATATCTGACATATTGCGTATCGTTAGTTGATGCTGTGACTGCTTCGTAAGAAAAAACGATAAACTTATGCGCTAAGTTCACGTAGTCTTATCTCTCTATGCAAGGAGTTATGTTCCCTATGTCACCCGCTATGCCTTCACGTGCAACCTATGGTACAGATTGTCAGTATACAACCGAACAGCTGCATATATTGCAGACGGCAAGCGAGTTCGCTTATCAAATTTGGGAGAGTCGAACGGTTTCATGCCAAACGTTTTTACGTAGCTACCCGTTAGATCGAACCTTAACTCGGCAGCAAATCGATGATTTGATTCAAGATTATACGTTAGATGATAATTACCAACTTGCTGATGAAGTGAAGGTGATGAGTGGCCTGCGTCATCTACGTACACTGCTGATGATGCGCTGGATTTGGCAAGATGCCTTACAACTGATAGCACTTGAGCAATTGACCGACGAGCTGTCTGAGTTTGCAGACGGCTGTATCTCATTTGCCAAAGATTATACCTACCAGCATTTGATTAAACAGTACGGCGAACCGACTTTTGTCAATGCTAAAGGTAACGTGCAAATTGATGACATGGCGATTATGGCGATGGGTAAGCTTGGCGCTCATGAGCTGAACCTATCGAGTGATATCGACCTTATCTTTGTTCATCAGGCTCGTGGTGTAACCAGCGGTGATAAATCAAAAGGCACGCGCAGCATAGATAATAAGCGGTTTATGACAAGGCTTGGTCAAGGTATTATTAAATTACTGGATCAAAAGACGGCTGATGGCTTTGTCTTTCGGGTCGATATGCGTTTGCGCCCTTGGGGTGACGGTAGTGATTTGGCCATTCATCTGTCCGCATTACAGAAGTACTTCTCTCAACATGGACGTGCATGGGAGCGTTTTGCATGGCTAAAAGCGCGAGTAGTCGGGCAGCTAGAACAGCCGTTTTATGATGAGATACAAGCGCTCATTAAGCCCTTTGTTTTCCGTTATTACGTGGATTATAGTGCTTTTTCAGCGCTCAGGGAGATGAAATCCCTTATTCAAAACCAAGTCGCTCAGCGGGAGGATTTGGATAACATCAAGCTGGGTGCTGGTGGTATCAGAGACATTGAGTTTATTGTGCAGGCCTTTCAGTTGATTTATGGTGGCAGGCATCCTCAATTACAGGTGAAATCTTGTTTACAAGCAATGCAGGTATTACATAAGCTTGAGTATCTAGAGAGGACTACTTATCAAGAGCTCCAAGCCGCGTATCGTTTTTTACGTCGGCTTGAACACGCCATTCAAGCGATTAATGATCAACAGACTCAGCGCCTGCCACATGATCCGCAGTGGCAGTATAACTTGGCGGTTACCCTTGGGTTTGACGAGTGGAACGCACTGTTAGATACCCTCAACCACCACCGAGACAATGTCAATGTTCCCTTTGAGCGTATGGTGACCGAACGTCAGGTACCGGATCATGAAGACACAGATCTTGAGCCCGAACATCTTGATGAACAGATTGCACGATTGAATGATGTGCTAACGGCAGAAAACCGAGTGCTATTACAAGATTTTTGGCAGTCAAAGATGGTCGCTAACTTAAGCGATGAGGCTCGCGAGCGGTTGGATGACGCTTATCCTGTGATTATCCATGCGTTACTCGCTCATCAAGAGCAGCAGCAATTGGCCAATACCGCTTTGCCGCGTCTCATTACATTACTCGAAGCGATTTGTCGTCGTTCTATCTATTTGGTGATGATTGCAGAAAATCCCAATGCGACAATTGAGCTGATACCCATGCTATCGGCCAGTCCTTGGATTGCCAAAGAGTTGGCACATTATCCTGTGCTCTTAGATACTTTTTTACAGCAGCGCTATCGCCACTTGCCGGACAAGCCAGAGTTGCGTGATATTTTGCGTCAACAACTATTGCGCGTAGAGCCTAATGACGAAGAAGAGCTGCTCAGCGTATTAAGACTATTTAAGAAGAACCAAGTGTTGGCGGTTGCCGCCAGTGATGTATTGGCTGAGCGTCCGATTATGAAGGTGTCGGATTCTCTCACTTATATCGCAGCGGTGGTACTAGAAGCCGCATTAGAACGGGCTTTTGCAGAAATTGTCAAACGCTACGGCTATCCTATTGGTCAAGATGGCGACCCAGTGACTGAGGCAGACTGCGGTTTTGCCATCATTGGTTATGGCAAGCTTGGCGGGCTAGAGCTGTCGTATTCTTCAGATTTGGATCTGGTGTTTTTGCATAAGATAAAAGAGCAGGGCATGACTACGGGTGAAAAATCAGTCAGCGGTATGAAGTTTGCTGCCCGTTTGGTACAAAAGCTGATGAACTATCTCAACACCCAAACTCGAGATGGCCGCGCTTATGAGATTGATATGCGTCTGCGCCCCTCAGGTAATGCTGGCATGATGGTGGTGTCTTGTCATGCTTTTGAAACCTATCAGCTAGAAAAGGCATGGTCGTGGGAGCATCAAGCCTTGGTACGGGCACGAGCGATTTGCGGTGACAAGCGAGTGACGGCCCGCTTTTGTGATATTCGCCGAGACGTATTATCATTACCGCGCACGATAGAGCAGGTGCGTACAGAAGTCACCAGTATGCGTATTAAGATGCAAAAACATCTGGGCACCAGTCAATGGCAACAACAAGCAGGTAAGTTTCATCTTAAACAAGATGCAGGCGGGATCATCGACATCGAGTTCTTAGCGCAATTTGCAGTATTGGCTTATTCGCATGAGCATCCAAGCCTGACCAAATGGAGCGACAACGTTCGTATTTTCGAAGAAGTGGCATCACTGGGTATTTGGGAGGAGCAAGTCTGCCAAGATTTAACGGATGCCTACCTCAGAATTCGTGCTGCTACTCATCAATTGGCACTATCAGAGCAATCGCTATTGGTGGATGAGTCACTGTGGAAAGAAACACGAGCATTAGTACAAGCGCAATGGCAACATTTGATGGGTGTTAATTTGGCAGATGACGATTCGCCCAATTCTTAAGAAGGTTTTTGCTTATAAATAATAGCCTGTGATACTCAAACTAAAAGATTTCATTTGCTAGCACCGCCAGTGATATAATCGGCGACACATTACGATAAAGCTGTCAGTTGTTGGTTATTTCTTAGTAAGGATAACACTATATTTTAGCAATAAAATTTGACGCTGCGGTGTTATCATATGATGTTGATAGATACGATTAATTAAAACCTCTAGTCGAAGCATTTATACGTGCGTCGACTATACCTAAAAAAATAGCCGTTAGTGCTAACATAAGGATTATAAAATGAATATGGCAACACAAGATGGTAAGCTTTGGATGAATGGCACAATGATTGAGCAGCCAGATGCCAAAGTCCATGTGCTGACGCATAGCTTGCATTATGGCATGGCTGTGTTTGAAGGTGTGCGTGCTTACCAAACCGCTGATAATCGTACGGCAATTTTTCGCCTAAAAGAGCATACCGAGCGTCTGTTAGGCTCTGCAAAAATCTTTCAAATGAATGTACCGTTTGATGCAGCGACTCTGGAGCAGGCGCACAAAGATGTGGTCAAGCAAAACAACTTGGCAGAAGCCTATATTCGTCCGCTCATTTGGGTCGGTGCAGAAAAGCTTGGTTTATCGTCACGTGATAATAGTATCAATGCGATGGTTGCTGCTTGGCATTGGGGCGCTTATCTGGGTGAAGAGGGTATCAAAAACGGTATCCGTGTAAAAACTTCTTCATTTACTCACCATATGACCAATGTGACCATGTGTAAGGCAAAAGCCTCGAGCAACTATCCTGTGTCTATCATGGCGAACCAAGAAGTCACTCGTAATGGCTATGACGAAGCTATCTTGATGGATCCGCAGGGTTATGTTTGCCAAGGGGCAGGCGAAAACTTATTCTTAGTCAAAGATGGTGTGCTACATACGCCAGATTTAGCGGGCGGTGCACTTGACGGTATCACGCGTCGTACTATCATTCAATTTGCTGATGATCTAGGCATCAAGGTCGTTGAACGTCGCATCACTCGTGATGAGTTTTATTTGGCGGATGAGATATTTATGACGGGTACGGCGGCTGAAGTCACACCTATCCGTGAATATGATGATCGTAATATCGGAAATGGTGGCCGAGGACCTTTGACTGAGCAGCTACAGACCTTGTACTTTGATGTGGTCCATGGTCGCAATGAGCAGTATATGGATTGGTTAAGTTTTATTGATTAATATTTAAAATTATGTTGTATGAGATAAAAAAAGCTAAGATTACTTGAGGTCTTAGCTTTTTTATGAACAATAGAGCTGTTGTAAGAGTCATAAGCTAAGATCGAATTTAACAATACAAGTGAATAGATTTATTTTGAGGTCATAGCGCTAACGACGATTGCGATATTTATGGTTGACGATTTTAAAATTTTTGACTAAGCCTACTTTACATTCAACCATAATACAGAGTTTAGCTAGGTATGGATTGGCTTATTTGAGATGCTCTGATAGTCGCTATCAGCTAATAGTTTAATATCATTAAGAAGTCAGTCAGGGTAAATTTCCTTATACAGCCTAAATTTTTGGGCGGAATCTTTAATGATTTGAACATCTGATATATAGCTTATTTTCCAATTGGTGATCAATCGAGTTGTTAAGGGATACTATTTTTTCTGACAACTATACTAATCTCTTTAGTTTTTGTGTGAGCTCTGTAAGGATTTCTGCTACATCGACAACGACTAGTGTCCAATTGACATCATCATCGATCCTATATTAGGAAGGCTTTTGGGTAATGTAAAATTACTAGAGTTAACAAGTATGTTTTTTTACTCTACGGCTAACCTAGCTAGGAAAAGACTCATAAATTCCGTAGTCTATATTGATGTGATAAAGCGTCTGGTATTCACACCAATAAGTAAAGGCTAGTAGTATTTGCTTTTGAACACTAAGTGCACTTGGCTTCTTTTATCTAGTCTTTTGTGCTTCAAACTGTTGGATCGCGTCCAACATTTAATGAAAGGTCGCTTTATGAGCACTGGTTTAGCGTAATATCCAACGTCATTGGGTTGTGTATAAACGATGCTGCTTGCTATTAAGTATGTATATAAAAGTGCGAATTGGCATGTGATTATTACAAATACATACTTATTTCAAGCTTAAAAACACCATGTGGGATCGTGATAGGTAGCATAAGCAGGAACGTATTGAAAAACCATTCAATATGCATGGTCACCGCATTCTTTGGCTGTCATCCTAGTCTTAATCCCATCGAGCAGAAGTGGGCGTAGGCTAATTTTCTATGCCAAGAGTGATAGGTAATGAATTAAATAAACTATTTTGTGATATTGGATATATATTTTATATTGGACTGACTATATTTATAATGTTTTGGCTTTTAACTTTCAATATCTATTTTTTTGAGGAAAACTATGTTCACAGATAAAACCATTTTAATTACAGGTGGTACAGGCTCATTTGGAAATACATTCGTACCAATGACTTTAGCTAAATATAATCCAAAGAAAATAATAATTTTCTCACGTGATGAGATGAAACAGTGGGATATGGCCAAAAATTTTGAAAATGATGACAGGGTTCGTTTTTTCATCGGTGATGTTCGTGATAAAGAACGCTTATACCGCGCTTTAGATGATGTGGATTATGTAGTTCATGCTGCTGCAACCAAAATTGTTCCTACGGCTGAATACAATCCATTTGAATGCGTGAAAACGAATATTAACGGGGCAATGAATTTAATTGATGCTTGTATCGATAAGGGTGTTAAAGGGGTTGTTGCGCTATCTACTGATAAGGCCAGTAGCCCTATTAACTTATATGGTGCAACTAAGTTAGCTTCTGACAAGCTTTTTGTCGCAGGCAACTCATACTCTGGTCAGCATGGTACCAAGTTCTCAGTGGTGCGTTATGGTAATGTAATGGGCTCTCGTGGTTCAGTAATTCCTTTCTTTATGTCTATAAAAGATAAAGGTGTACTGCCAATTACTGATAAACGTATGACTCGTTTTATGATTTCATTAGAAGATGGTGTTGAGCTGGTTTGGCATGCTTTCGAAGATATGATTGGAGGTGAAATCTATGTTAAGAAGATTCCATCAATGAAAATGATTGACTTAGCTCGTGTCGTCGCACCAGAAGCGAAGCAAGACGTTATAGGTATTCGTCCAGGTGAGAAGCTGCATGAGCAAATGATTAGTGCAGAAGACGCTTATTATACTTACGAGTATTTAGAGCACTTCAAAATATTGCCAACTATTAATGGATGGGCGACTGACCCTGCTCGTATCAAAGATGGTAAACGTGTTCCTGAAGGATTCGTTTATGCCAGTGACAATAATACTGAGTGGATGAGCGATGAACAACTTCAAGAGTGGATAGAAACCAACCGTGAAAAAATCGGGAGCATCTAAATGATTCCTTATGGTCGCCAAGATATTAGCCAACAAGATATTGATGTAGTAGTCGAGGTATTAAAATCTGATTTTTTAACTCAGGGACCAAAAGTCTCAGCATTTGAAGAATCAGTAGTGGATGCTTGTAATGCAAAGTATGGCGTGGCAGTTAATAGTGCCACATCTGCACTACACATTGCGTGCCTAGCATTAGGTTTAGGTAAAGATGATTGGTTGTGGACAACGCCCAATACGTTTGTAGCTTCTGCCAATTGTGGTTTGTACTGTGGTGCCCAAGTGGATTTCGTTGATATCGATCCTCATACCTACAATCTATGTGTTAAAGCATTGCAAGACAAGCTTATTATCGCAGAGAAAGAAGGTAAACTCCCTAAAGTCGTCGTTCCTGTACACTTTAGTGGTCAGCCTTGTGATATGGCCGCTATTTATGCTTTATCACAAATGTATGGGTTTAAAGTTATTGAAGATGCCTCTCACGGTATTGGTGGTAAGTATAAGGATGAGCCTATTGGCAATTGTCAATACAGTGACATTACCGTATTTAGCTTCCATCCTGTAAAAATTATTACTACTGCTGAAGGTGGCATGGCGGTTACTAATGATCCTAAATTAGCAGAGCGGTTAAATCTTCTACGAAGTCATGGTATTACTCGTGATGAAAATTTGATGACTAAGCCGGCTGATGGTCCTTGGTATTATCAGCAAATGGAGCTTGGTTACAATTACCGTATGACGGATATGCAAGCTGCCCTAGGTGTTTCTCAAATGCAACGTCTAGATGAATATGTTGCTAAACGCCATGAGCTTGCTGAGCGTTATAATGAGTTACTTAAAGATTTGCCTATTACACTGCCTTGGCAGAGTGATGATAGCTACTCAGGTCTTCATTTATATGTGATTCGATTGCAGTTAGATAAAATATCTAAAACTCAGCTTGAAGTATTTAATGGTATGCGTGAAGCGGGTATCTTAGTGAACCTTCACTATATTCCCATACATCTACAACCTTATTATCAAGAGTTAGGTTTTGAAGCAGGACAGTTTCCTGAAGCTGAGCAGTATTATAAAGAAGCTATTAGCTTGCCTATGTTTCCAATATTATCATATGAACAGCAGCAAGAAGTAGTGGCGAATCTTAAGAAGCTGCTTTTAAAAAACTAAGAGACGTAAGCTCGTCTTAAGTAAGATTACATTTAATAATAAGAGATATGGGCTTCTTATATGCTTAAAAAAAATACTCGCTTAAAGATTGCTTTAGGGACAGTACAGTTCGGTCTGCCTTATGGAATATCTAATAAAAATGGGCAAGTAAGTAGTTCAGAAGTAGGTAAGATTTTAGATCTAGCGCAAGCAAAAGGTGTCCATACATTAGATACTGCAATTGCATACGGTAGTAGCGAAAAAGTGCTGGGTGAGCATAACCTTGGAAGTTTTGATATCGTTACTAAATTGCCTTCTATTCCAGAAGATATCTTAGATATCACAGGCTGGGTTGAAGAGCAAATGACAAGCTCTTTGAATAGGTTAAAAACATCTAAAGTAAATGCTGTACTTCTTCATCGCCCTGAGCAACTCCACTCAGAAATTGGGGCGAAAATATATGCTGCTCTGAATTCCTTAAAGAGTGGAGGTTTAACAGAGCGTATAGGAATTTCAACTTACTCTCCTAATGAATTTATAAACCTTAGTAGAAATTTTCACTTTGACTTAATTCAAGTTCCATTTAATGTTTTAGATACAAGATTGCAAGACTCAGGTGCCTTCGATGCATTAACAGCTCAAGATACAAGCTTGCATGTAAGGTCTATTTTTCTTCAGGGCTTACTATTGATGGAAAAAAAAGAACGATCTAGTAAATTTAATCAGTGGTCACGGCTTTGGACAAAGTGGGAAGAATGGTTAAAGGAAAATAATCTAACCCCTTTAGAAGCATGTATACGTCATGCTTTATCTATGCCTCAGATTGAAAAGGTTGTGGTAGGCGTAGATAGTGCCAATCAGTTGCAAGAAATTATAACGGCAGCTGAAGGTAACTTACCTATGCTACCTTCAAGTCTCTTTTGTCATGATGAAAAATTATTAAGCCCCCATTTATGGAGTCAACTATGAAAACTGTCGCTATCGTTCAGGCCAGGATGGGGTCAACAAGACTTCCCAATAAAGTAATGAAAGAAATTAATGGAACCCCTATGATAGAGGTTTTGTTAAAACGCTTGGCTAAATCCGAACAGATTGATCAGATAATTGTAGCTACATCAGTTGATCCGAAAAACGATTTATTAGTAAGACATGTAGAAAGTTTAGGTTATGTCTGTGAAAGAGGTAGTGAGAACGATGTTTTAGAACGCTATTATCAAGCTGCTAAAGCTCATAATGCTGATATAGTTATACGGATAACGGGAGACTGTCCACTTGTCGATGCTAATCTAGTAGATACTGCAATTAATGATTTTAAAGATCATGGAGTTGACTATCTAAGCAATACTAGTCCAGCGACCTATCCAGATGGTCTAGATATTGAAGTGTTCACTATGAAAGCATTAGAGCGTGCACTAAAAGAGACTACATCTTTATTCGATCAAGAGCATGTTACGCCATATATCAGAAATAGCGGTAAATTTAAGACTCATTCGATTAGCTATACTGAGGATCTGTCGGACTTGCGATGGACCGTTGATGAGCCTGTCGATTTTGAGGTGATTTCTAACATTTTTGACCATTTTTCACCTAATATATACTTCAGTTGGCATGAGGTTTATGAGTTGCAAAAACAGAAACCTATGTTATTTGATAATAATAGAAATATTAAACGTAATGAAGGAGCTAATATGGGCACCGGTCAAAAACTTTGGAAAAGAGCTAAGTCAGTTATTCCTGGCGGGAACATGCTGCTTTCTAAGCGTGCAGAAATGTTTTTACCAGAGCATTGGCCTGCATACTTTAGTAAAGCGAAAGGTTGCCAAGTTTGGGATTTAGATGGTAACCAATTTACTGATATGTGTATTATGGGCATAGGAACTAATACACTAGGTTATGGCAACGAAGAAGTAGATGATGCAGTTCACTCTGTAATTTATCAAGGTAACATGTCAACATTGAATGCTCCTGAGGAGGTTTACCTAGCTGAGAAGCTAATTGAGCTACATCCTTGGGCGGATATGGTGCGTTTTGCTCGTACAGGCGGAGAGGCGAATGCGATTGCAATACGTATTGCGAGAGCAGCGTCAGGTAAAGAAAAGGTAGCTGTCTGTGGTTATCACGGTTGGCATGACTGGTATTTATCAGCAAACCTTGGAGATTCAGAAAACTTAGCAGGTCACTTATTACCTGGTCTGAGTCCGAAAGGTGTACCTCAAAATCTTAGAGGTACAGTATTTCCCTTTAACTACAATAATTTTGAAGAGCTAGAAGCACTAGTCAATAAACATGACATTGGCGTTATAAAAATGGAAGTGGTACGTAATAAGGGGCCTGAAGATAATTTTTTACATAAGGTTCGTAAGCTTGCTACTGACAAGAATATAGTGCTTATATTTGATGAGTGTACATCAGGATTCCGTGAGACCTTTGGTGGGATTCATAAGAAGTATGGTGTTGAGCCTGATATGGCAATGTTTGGTAAGGCTTTAGGGAATGGCTATGCTGTGACTGCCACGATTGGAAAAAGAGAAGTTATGGAGGCAGCACAGTCATCATTTATAAGTAGCACATTCTGGACTGAACGTATAGGCTCTGTAGCTGGGCTAAAAACGTTAGAGGTTATGGAGAAACTTCAATCATGGGATACTATCACTCAAACGGGTCTTAATATTAAAAACAGCTGGCAAAAACTGGCTGATAAGTATGAGCTAGAGATTAGTCAATTTGGACTTCCGGCCTTAACAGGATTTTCGTTTACTAGTGAAAAGAACTTATATTACAAAACCTTAGTTACTCAAGAGATGTTAAAGAAGGGCTATCTAGCTAGTAATGTTGTGTATGTATGTACCGAACATACAAAACCTATTGTTGAAGGTTATATGGAGGCTCTTGATCCTATATTTTCTTTGATAAAAGAGTGTGAACAAGGACGATCTGTAGAGGGTTTATTAGATGGCCCAGTCTGCCACAGTGGTTTTAAAAGACTAAATTAAATATGAATATAGTCTTCCGCTGTGACGCCTCTATTCAAATAGGTACTGGCCACGTTATGCGTTGCTTAACTCTTGCTGATGAGTTAGCGCATCAGGGCGCTAAGTGCCATTTTATATGTCGTGAGCATGAGGGTCACCTGATAAAGCTTATCACTCAAAAAGGTTATGACACTTATAAGCTTGAGGTAGAAAGTCAGGATATCTTTAATAAAAAAAACGATAACGAGCCGGTGCTATTCCACTCTAAATGGTTAGGATCTACTCAAGAGGAAGATGCCAGGAAAACCAAAGAGATCATTAAAACATTACAACCGGAATGGCTGGTTATTGATCACTACGCCCTAGATAGTTATTGGGAGAAAAAGCTTAGACCTCATTACAATAATATTCTAGTGATTGACGATTTGGCAGATAGAAAGCATGATTGCGAAGTATTAATTGATCAAACATTCGGTCGTGATGAGCAAGACTATCATAACTTAGCTCCTAATCACTGCGAAATTTTGTGTGGAACTACCTATGCACTACTACGCCCAGAGTTTTCTAAATGGCGTCAGTATAGTTTAGAGCGTAGAAAAGATAATAGTTTACAGCACGTCTTAATCAACTTAGGTGGTGTAGATAAGGATAATATAACCTCACATATATTGGAATTATTGAAAAAAGCACCTTTACCTAAGTCATGTAAGGTTACGGTGGTTATGGGCTCTACCTCTCCATGGTTAGATGCTGTGACAACCAAGGCTAATCAACTGCCTTGGTATACTGAAGTTAAAACTGGCGTTTCCAATATGGCTGAGCTAATGGCTAACAGCGACTTAGCCATTGGTGCTGCTGGATCAACATCATGGGAGAGATGCTGCTTAGGTTTACCTACTATTATGTTAGTTATCGCGGATAATCAAATGGATATTGCAAATAATTTACGCTCTATAAATGCAGTAAAAATTGTGTTAAACGATCATAACCTTGCTCAAGTTATCAATGAATATCTATGTGAGTTTATAAAAATGCCAGATAAACTAAAAGCGATGAGTCAGTCTAGCGCAGATGTGTTAGATGGTAGGGGTGTATATACGGTTATAGAACATATTAAGAGCTTCCATAATGAATAAATCTCAGTTGAAACTACGGCCTATGCAGTCGTCTGACCTAGCATTGGTGATTAGTTGGAGAAACCATATTGATATTCGTAGATATATGTATACCCAGCATGAGATTTCCTTAACCGAGCACACAAATTGGTTTAATAAGGTTTCTAAAGATAGTAGCTATAGCCTTTTAATCTTTGAATTAGATAGTGAACCTCTAGGTTTTGTAAATATTCATCGAATCGCTCAATGTGGTATTGCCGATTGGGGATTCTATACTTCACCAGATGCTCCTAAAGGAACAGGATCGAAGCTTGGTGCACAAGCTTTAGACTATGCTTTTAATATATTACGTCTTCATAAGCTCTGTGGACAAGCCTTAGACTTTAATGAAGCTTCTAGGAAATTTCATAAACGATTAGGGTTTAAAGAAGAGGGTATCCTAGAGCAACATCACTTCGATGGTAAAAAATATTATGATGTTATTTGCTTTGGTTTACTTGCCCACGAGTATTATCTAATAATTAATAATAATGAGAATTAAATTATGTCTAATATCCCTAGTATAAATATTGCAGGACGTAGGATCGCAACTGATGCTGCCCCTTATATCATTGCAGAGCTCTCTGCTAATCATAATGGCAGCTTTGATACTGCTTTAGAAATTATCAATCAGGCCAAAACCTCAGGTGCTGATGCGATAAAATTACAAACTTATACTGCTGACACCATCACATTAAACAGTGATTCTGAAGATTTCAAAATTCATGGTGGGTTATGGGACGGCGAGACTCTATATAGCCTTTATGAGAAAGCTCATATGCCATGGGAATGGCATAAGCCTTTATTTGAATATGCTCGTGAATTAGATATTACTATGTTTAGCTCGCCTTTTGATAATACAGCTGTAGATCTGTTAGAAGACTTGAATGCTCCAGCATATAAAATTGCCTCTTTTGAAGCTATTGACTTACCCTTAATTCGATATGTGGCAAGTACTGGTAAACCAATGATTATATCGACTGGTATGGCCGATGACAAAGAGATACAAGAAGCAATTGATGCCGCACGATCGGGGGGCTGTAAAGAATTGGCTATCTTACACTGTGTTAGTGGTTATCCTGCTCCCGCGGGAGATTATAATCTGCGTACTCTCTTAGACATGAGAGAGCGTTTCGGGTTAGTAACGGGTTTGTCCGATCACACCATTGACAACACAACGGCAATTACTAGTGTGGCGTTAGGTGCTTCAATTATTGAAAAGCATTTTACTTTAGATCGTAACGGCGGTGGTCCTGACGATAGTTTCTCACTTGAGCCTGAGGATTTAGTTGCTTTATGTCGTGATAGTAAAACAGCTTGGCAAGCATTTGGTTCAGTCAACTATGGCCGTAAATGTAGTGAGCAAGCAAACGTGAAATTCCGTCGCTCATTGTACTTTGTAAAAGATTTAAAAGCGGGTGATATCATTACTGAAGATGCTATACGCAGTGTACGCCCTGGTTTCGGTCTTGCTCCTAAGTTCTATGATAAGATTGTTGGGAAGGTGGTTATAGAGGATATAAGGAAGAACACACCTGTTAGTTTGACAAGCTTTCGATAACTAATATGTAAATATATTAAGAATGAGCTTTTATCTTAATTATTTGGATTTACTTAATAGAGCTTTTCTTCTATTAGATATTAGAGAAATGGATCATTATAAAATGGGATTTTAGACTTTATTTTACGCTCGACTTTTCTAACATTTCTAGTGTTAATAGTTTTACTCATAGATCTAAAGGGTATTATTAGCTTATCTCCAATACCATCAATGAGAACGAACTCAGGCCTACCTCTTCTATTTTCAGTGTACATTATGCCAGCAATATTAACTTCTCCAAAAACGATATGAAGATGACAACATTCATCAAAAAATTGATCCAAGGCTTTGGCATGTTTTGATGTAAACTCATCATGGCTAGATAAGTAGGATAAAGTCTTAGGAGAGCCTGATGGACTGATAATTTTTTCTGTTACTAGGCCTAACCCCCAGTCTGTACCTACAAAGCCATGTACAGTCTCAATGGGGAAGGTGTAGTTTTTCTCATGAAAATTGGTTTTGCATAGCTGCAGATATTGGATTAATTCTCTACGGAACTGTCTGTAAATGCCCTGTGATCTATGTGCTCGTAAGTAGTGTTGACCAACTCTAGCACCATCTGCGGTGGCGTTCTCGGGTCTCATTATCTTAATTACTTTATCAGGACTTTCAATATGTTCAAAGACAAGTTTTTGAGTTCCTTTGCCTAAAAGATTTAAGTCTTTAATAGAATACATATGTCCAATTCCTTTTAGTCACTTAAAAGCTTCTAATAAATAAGAAGGTGAGCTGCCCCAATAGTACTCTACACATTCAAGCTGTGGGGTGGAGATGCTTTCATCAAACTCAAAAAACATGGTTTTGATATGTTCAATATCATCTAAGTGTGTATTTAAATCATCACCTTGCCGTTGGCTCAGCTCTTTTTTAGCTTCATCTTCCTGCCCTAGAATAGGTAAGTATTCTAGTTTGCTACCATTCCAGATTTGAATAGGCCTATTTAATGATACAGAGTAGCCAACATGAGTGCCTACAGAATTAGTTAACACAGCATCCGAAATTAGCAGTATGGTTTTTAATCTCGAAAGAAAGTTAGCATCATAAGAATGCCCAGCAGTTACAATTCTAAAGCCTGATAGCTCATATTCCTTATGGTTATTCAATTCAATATCTTTCCAGTACATGCAGACTAAGATTGAGTCAAAACTATATTTTTCCTTAAAAATTTCAATGTACTTAATGAACTCTGTAATATTGTGATGAGCATATACACTATCAATAGAATGGGAAGGGAAAACAACCAAAGTTTTTCCCAATTTATCTTTCTCTGACAGTAGCTTTTCAGAGTCATAGAGAGACTTTGCATAGTTAATGTAGGGACCAACAGCAATGATATTTTGCTCTGTCTTAGCGCCAATAAATTTTTTTCTATACTCTGAAAAAGTAATGATATTCTTAAATCGACTTTTAAGATGGCGTGAGGGAACAAGACTACCAATATACAAGCCATGTTCAATTGTAGTCTCACTAAAATCTAAATGTGGGAAACTAGCTTGGATGACACTCCCATTTCCATATAAATTATTTTCTTTATGGGGTACAAAAGGATAGAAGTCTAAGGGTTTCATTAGCTCCGTATAATCAAAAATACTAAGTCCCGATCGGGAGTTAATATCTTTTATAGATTGCCAACCACCGCGAACGCCATATTTAACTTTTTTTAGATTTTCTATAGAGCTGTTTATAATTGACATATATTACCCTGTAAGACAGTAAATGAGTTCAAGCTGTAAATTTATATGCATTATTTAAAGGTATGAAATTATTTAAAAGCTATCTCTTTAGCTAATAATGCTTTTTTCGTTTGCTGAGCAACTCTCTTTAACTCCCTACGTACTTTATTGAACCCTGTTGTTTTATTAGCTTTCATTCTATCTTTACGTTCATTGATGAGTAGGCTTGGTAATAATAAGTCTGCGTCTGGGCCAGCTAAAATTATCTCCTGTATGCACAAAGCGGGCTTCATTTGGTATATCGGCTCATCATAATTTAGTATAAACTCTTCGAAAATTAGTTCATCTAAGGGGCGTAAAATTGTTTTATTTATATAATTAAAAAAAGTGTGAGATCCTTTCAGAGAGAGTATATAGCCACCAGTACCTAAGTGTTTACTTTTTAATTGGTGCAACTGTCTTGTTACTCCCTGTATGTTATAAGATTTCTTAGCATAGATAATTTTTTTAAGAACAGTTTCAATCTTAATAATATTCCACTCAGGCTTAATCCAAGTAGATCTGTTCAGTAATTCTTCAGCGTCTTCACCTAGATAGATATCATCTTCAAAGACAGTAACGTAAGGGATGTTTTCGTCAATCGTTTTTTTCCAGATAGCTACATGACTCATCATACAAGCTAGTTCACCTGGAGTTAACTTAGCATCTTTAAGGTTTAAACCTAAATTGTTGGCAAAATCTTTAGCTAAATCTGGAGTTAACGCATCAAAGAACTCAAAATCTACTTTATGTTTACCAAACTCTTCGTTTATATGCTTTCTGCGCTCTACCGCAGATTCTAAACTTATTACGATATTTTTCATAAAATATAAACTACTTGTTTAGGTATAAGTTGGCAACAGCTGTGGTTTTATTTTGCCACATTCTTTTCTGTTTTTTTATATTATAGGACAAGTCTCGATTTTCTTTGTCTTTGCGTTTTATGTTTTGCGAAGCCTCGGTTCCTAAGATATCGCTGTCAAGTCCCAAGGGCTGTACCAATGCAGGCCAAACGCCCAAGCCTTTCCCATTGTCACTCAGCCATTGTTGGAAAAATATATCAACGGGCATAGAGATGGGTTTGGCGGCTGCTATAAATGCTTCAGCACCCTTACGTGACCAAATGAGGCCAAGACCACGAATAGGAAAATAATAGGCGTGCCATAATGTATGTTTATCAAAGCTCACGATATCCCGAGCAAGCTTTTTCTTTTTTGCTGCAAGATTTATCAAGTACCAGTCCAACGTTGGATGAGCATATAAAAACGCTAGGGTTTCATTGACTATTGTCTTGAAGCTGGTAGACAAGGTCATATCATCTTCTAGTACCACCAAAAAGTCAGCATCCGTCTGCAAAAATTGTTCAGCGCAGTTGTAATGACTTAGATAGCAGCCGATTTCGGAGCTTAATAAGCCACGTCCTAGATTTTTTCTGGCTTGAAAATCATCATAATCTACAAAATCAGATAGCTCTTTACCGCGACCATCATAGGCAGGTATCCTCTCAAACGGCCAGCCTATCTGCTCTAACTGCTGAGTTGCGCTCTCTAAGCGCGTATCGCTTCCATCTAAATTGATCAAATATGTCAATGTCTTCATAGGTTGACTCTTCCTTGCTATATCTATTCTATGACTTATCGAGTTTTATGCTTGCTGTGATTCTGTTGGTTCTTTTAGATAATAGGCTCTGTACCAATTTACAAATTTTAAGATGCCATCTTCGATACTGGTTTCTGGTCTAAAGCCAATGTCGGCTGTTAGCTCGTCTATGTCGGCATAAGTCGCTGGGACGTCACCTGGCTGCATGGGCAACAAGTTTTCTTTGGCTTTTTTACCACATGCACTTTCAATCGCGATAATAAAGCGGCGCAGCGTTACGGGTTGGTTATTACCGATATTATAGATTTGGTAAGGTGCGATTGCCGTGGTCGCAAAAGATTGTTGTGGTTCTGGGATTTTATCGATAATACGAGTGATGCCTTCGACAATATCATCAATGTAGGTGAAATCACGTTGCATCTCACCATTGTTATAGACATCTATCTGCTCGCCTGCCAGTATTTTTTTGGTGAATGAAAAGTAGGCCATATCAGGGCGACCATAAGGGCCATAGACCGTAAAAAAGCGTAACCCTGTCGTGGGAATATTGTATAAGTGACTATAGGTGTGTGCCATTAATTCGTTAGATTTTTTAGTCGCAGCATATAAGCTAATGGGATAATCTACACGATCTCCAGTGCTAAAAGGCTGCTTGATATTCATACCGTATACAGAGCTAGAGCTGGCGTATACCAAATGTTTTACCTGAGTCTGTCGACAGCCTTCAAGCACGTTCAGAAATCCTACTACATTGGAATCAATGTATTCATGTGGCTTTTCGATAGAATAGCGCACGCCCGCTTGTGCGCCGAGATTAATCACGATATCAAAGCCATGTTCAGCGAATAAACTGGCCATTGCTTCTCGGTCAGCCAGATCTAAGGTGATAAAACTAAAGGTATCTTCGTTTGATTGTTCGTTTAGGATTTTGAGACGGTCTTTTTTTAACGTAACCTCATAATACGAGTTTAGGTTGTCAATACCGACAATAAAGCAATCTTTGCCCAGCAATGCTTTAATTAAATGAAAGCCAATAAAACCTGCAGCACCAGTCACTAAAATTTTCATTAATCGCTCCCAAATAAATCTCTAGTAAACACTTTATGCGACACATCTTGGATGTCTGCAGATAAGCGGTTCGCCACGATAATATCGCTCATGGCTTTGAATGCGTCCAAATCCTTAATGACTTTTGAGTTAAAAAATTCTTCTTCTTTTAACACGGGTTCATAGACAACCACTTCGATACCTTTTGCTTTGATACGCTTCATAATGCCTTGAATAGCAGACGCTCTGAAATTGTCCGAGCCACTTTTCATCACTAGTCGATGAATACCAACAATTTTTGGTTGCTTTTCAATGATTTTATCAGCAATAAAATCTTTACGAGTGCTATTAGAATCAACAATAGCTCGGATAAGGTTGCTCGGGACGTCATCATAATTTGCCAATAGCTGTTTGGTGTCTTTAGGCAAGCAATAGCCACCATAGCCAAACGATGGATTATTGTAATGATTGCCGATACGCGGGTCTAATCCTACGCCTTCAATAATTTGCTTGGTATCTAACCCAAAAGTCTGGGCATACGTATCTAGCTCATTAAAATAAGCAACACGCATTGCTAGATAGGTATTGGAAAACAATTTAATGGCCTCAGCTTCAGTAGATTCAGTAAATAGCTGAGGAACGTCTTTCTTTATCGCACCTTCCAAAAGCAAATCTGCAAATTGTCTTGCACGCTCCGACTGCTCACCGACGATAATTCTCGAAGGGTAAAGATTGTCATATAGCGCTTTGCCTTCGCGTAAAAATTCAGGCGAAAAAATGATGTTATCTGTCAAAAATCGTTTTCTAATGTCATTGGTATAGCCGACGGGCACTGTTGATTTTATAACGATTAGCGCACTTTTATTGATACTCAGGACCTCTTCAATGACGCTTTCAACACTTTTGGTATTGAAATAGTTGGTCTTTGAGTCGTAATCCGTAGGGGTAGCAACAATAATAAAATCTGCGTCTTTGTAAGCTGCTTTGGCATCTAAAGTGGCTGTGAAGTCGATGGGTTTGTTGAGTAAAAAATCTTCAATATCTGGATCTTCAATAGGAGATTGCTTGGCATTCAACATCTCGACTCTTTCTGCTATGACATCGACAGCGATTACTTTATTGTGCTGGGCAAGTAACATAGCATTGGATAAGCCGACATAGCCTGTACCTACTACTGTTATTTTCATAAAAATTCCAAGGTTATATTTTTATTATTATAAGATTAGTTTTATTTAGTGAGATTTAGCAATAACGATGATGGCAGATGATGGGAAAACTTCTGAATCATCGCCTCGGTAATATTGCTACGGGAGTTAGAGTCCAGCAAGTCTAAGCTTTGTATGCAGCCATATTTGACAGATTTTTTTTGCAAACCTGCTAAAAAATCCTCAACACCATTTTCATTTTTTAGATAGTTGATTGCTACGGGCGGCTTGAGACAAGCTTGTCCTTGTTGAATCTTTAGGTGATTCATTAAGGTAATGGGATTTACCTGAGCCACATCTCTAAACTTATATTGAATTTGCTCAATCAATAGCTGAGGGTTATGCAAAAGATAGTTTTTTAAAATATTCTTATCGACAATATGGGGATAGTGGTGCACTTCAAAAAACTGATTCATCCCCAAGATTTTAGCGCTGAGCATTTGAGCAATCGTATGTTTGGGTTGAACTTTTTTGCCCGATAATTTTTGTAGAGATTTTCGATATTGAAGTTTGGCTTGTAGGAGGGTGTTTTTTCGCCAATGACCATGAATGATAATCGTGTCGTCATCTAAAAAATCTGTGATAACAGCAGGTTGGTTGAAGAAAAAGTCATCATTCATGTATATAAAATAATCAGACAGGCCTGAGATATTCCATAGCATGCTTTCAATAGACCGCGTGTTAAAAGTAGGCAAAAACTGCTCATAGCCCGCAAAGAGGTCTTTATGATCGATGATACGTATCTTGTCTTTTGCACAAATATCTTGTTCAGCAAATGCTTCAATCAGTGCCGGTTGTTGTTGGTCGGTGACGATATAGATATGTCGACAGAAAGGTACGTATTTTATGATGGAGGCAATATTGTAATATATTTCATCGTTACTGGCGAAACGTGTTGAGCTGATAGCATCAGATGCCGCGCTGGTTGTTTTTTGATAACGCGCTCTCTTTTTTTTAAGCAGTGGCTCATCACCATCTACCCAAGCAATCACAATATCTATTTGCTTTTCATCATCTGCTTTCATGGTATTTCCTATGGGTTTATCGCCAATAATCTTTTAGCCAAGGGCTTGGCTTAACATGACGATACCACTTGCCGCCGCTACCATTGATGGCATCTGGCGGATTAATCTCACCATGAAAGATGACAATCTTTGCGCCATCCGGCAGAGTAGGCGCACGCACAAAGTTAAAGGGAATAGGGGCGATGCATTGGTACTTGAAGCTGACACACCATGTTTTATCCCAATACTCTAAATGATGATGCTCACGTAAATAGTTAGACAGATAAGCCTGCTCATGGCGCACTTGGGTACGAATGGTGGCAAAGTTACGCTCAAAATTTGCGAGCAAATCAGGATAAGTGTTCATGCCAATATTGAAACGATAAACAGAGCTATTACCGATCATTCGCCACGGTTTTTTCCAATCACGGATAATTACCACGCTGTCTTTGTGCTGAGCTTGATAGGTAAAAAAGGCGTCTATGTTATCAACAATAACAATGTCGATATCTAAAAATAAAGCCACACCTTTAAGACCATATAGTTCAGGTTTGAAAGTCGTGAGTTTTTTCCAACCACGCTCAGGTCCAGCAGGCAAATCCATCTTTGGAATAGGATGGCAAGTCACAGCAGGGTCGATACCGCTGCTATCATCAGTGAGGCAGATCATTTGAAAGTCTAAGGTCAAATGGCGACTGACCATATTATAAAGACGGTTGACGTACTCAGCGCCGTATTTGTCACCCCATTTCATACAGATAACATAACGCTGCTCAGCAGTGCTGCTGCGTGCATGCGTGTGGTCTGTCGATGAGGTATTGGTTACGTCAGTTGCCATAATGCACTCATATTAATATAAATAAAAAATATTTAGGGCGTGTTCTCATTTTTAACATGATGATGAAAATGAGATAAATTGTCGCCAAATGAAAAAGTAGTGCAGACAATATCGAGCTATTGACTGACTATTTGACGCTGTTTGGCAAAATTTAGCCATCTTTAATCCATTTATAGGACGATCGATTGAAATGAGAACACGCCTTAGTAACGTTTAAAGGTACAAAAGTCAGCCAATACTATCACAGCTAGGATTCACGATATCTCTAAACGTTTGGCTAATTGTAAGGTTATTGCTCATTGTCAGCGCGCGTGGTTGTATCATGAACGTTTTGATCAGCCCGCTTGTTGTCGAGAATGAATTTGGCCAAAGTTTCTTCATCAACGTTGTAAGGATTTCCTAATGTGGGAATGTGTTTGAAACGTCGATAGCCCCACATATAGTGACTGCATTTTTCTTCAATCATCTGTTGCATGGCTTGGTTAAGTGCATAAGCGGCGGTCTCGGCATGACGATCATAAAGTGCTGGATCATCAAGCTTATAACAATAGATGTCAAATCCACGACCATCGTCACGGCGAATACAAGATAAGCCGACCAAGGCGCATCTGGTTTTACTAGCAAGTTTAGAAGCAAGCGTACTGGTTAGTGTTTTAATACCAAAAAAGGGCACAACCACGCCGCCCGAAGGATCAGGAACATGATCGGGTAAGACGATACTAAAGCCACCTTGTTTGAGGGTTTTAAATATGGCTTTGACACCGCTACCATCGGTTGGTACTAAGGTCGCATTAAGCCTAGAACGCCCTTGTAGCACAAAGTTGTTGGTAATTTCGCCTTTGACAGGTTTGTACATAATGGTTGGGGAACCAAATTGATTGAGCCAAGCGTTCATCATCTCCCATGTACCGAGATGCGGCACGATAGCGAGCATGCCGTTGGCACTCGCAAGTCCTTCTAATAAAATGTCTTTATTATGAACGTCGCGAATCTGAGCGATACTCCACTCAGGTGGCATGGCCCAGCTTTTGATCGATTCAATACTGGTCAAACACTGGTGATAAATAATCTCTTTGGTTAACACTTGTTTTTGCACATCAGTCAGCTTAGGAGCAATTAACGCCATATTGATACTGACTGTACGCATGATACTCAAATGGGGTGTCTTGATAATCACCCACGCAACAAAACGTGCCAGTATCTGCAAGACAGACAATGGCACGATTTTAAAAATATGATACGGATTCATAACCATTCACACAGTGATGAATCACGTAATAAGTACTGAGAAAAATATCCGGACATCGTTAGACCATTTATTGCGCAGGTTTGTTGGTGTCAGCCTGTGCTTTTTCGCGCACACGGATACCAAGATCACGTAGCTGCTTGCTATCAACTTCAGCAGGTGCTTGAGTTAGTGGGCACTCAGCAGTTTTGGTTTTCGGGAAAGCGATAACATCACGGATAGAGTCTGCGCCTACCATGAGCATAATCAGACGATCCAAACCAAAGGCCAAGCCACCATGCGGCGGCGCACCGAATTTTAGGGCGTCAAGTAAGAAGCCAAACTTGTCTTGAGCTTCTTGCTCGCCGATACCTAAAGCATCAAGTACCGCTTGCTGCATATCAAAGGTATTGATACGTAAGCTACCACCGCCAACTTCTGTACCGTTCAATACCATATCATAAGCGATAGAAAGGGCAGATTCTGGGTTGTTTTTCAATTCATCAACAGAACCTTTAGGTTTAGTAAACGGGTGATGCATTGACGTCCAACGACCATCGTCCGTTTGCTCAAACATTGGGAAATCAGTGACCCAAAGTGGTGCCCACTGACAAGTAGTCATCTCAAGGTCTAGTCCAATTTTTTGACGTAATGCGCCGATTGCGTCATTGACGACACTGGCTTTATCCGCACCAAAGAAAATAATATCGTTGCTTTCTGCACCAGTACGCTCAATCAAGCTTACCAATACGTCATCGGTCATATTTTTGATGATAGGAGACTGAAGACCAGATTCTTGGTCAACGCCGTTGTTGATGTTGCTGGCGTCATTGACTTTGATATAAGCCAAACCACGTGCACCATAGATGCTAACGAATTTGGTATAAGCATCTATTTGCTTACGGCTTAATGAAGCGCCGCCTGGGATGCGTAGCGCAGCAACACGACCTTTAGGATCGTTAGCAGGACCGGCAAATACTTTAAAATCAACGTCTTTCATTAAATCAGCAACGTCGATGAGCTTTAATGGAATACGTAAGTCAGGCTTGTCTGAGGCATAGTCACGCATTGCTTCAGCGTACGTCATGCGTGGAAATTGCTCAAACTCAACATCCATCATGGTTTTGAATAAATGCTTAATCAAACCTTCGTTGATATTCATGATTTCTTCTTCATTTAAGAAAGAAGTCTCAATATCCACTTGGGTAAATTCAGGCTGACGGTCAGCACGTAAGTCTTCGTCACGGAAACATTTAGCGATTTGATAATAACGATCAAAACCTGACACCATCAATAACTGTTTGAATAACTGTGGTGATTGTGGCAAGGCGAAAAAGTTACCTGGGCGTGTGCGTGATGGCACAAGGTAATCGCGCGCGCCTTCTGGTGTCGCACGAGTCAAGATAGGGGTCTCAACGTCTAAGAAACCATGGTCATCTAAGTAACGACGAATGGCTGACGTGGCTTTAGCACGGAAAACCATACGCTCTTGCATTTGCGGACGGCGCATATCAAGATAGCGGTATTTTAAACGCAAGTCTTCTGATACCGTGGTTTTCTCATCATTTAATGGGAAAGGCGGTGTTTCAGATTTCGCCAATACTTCAATTTCTTTGCCTAACAGCTCAATCTGACCACTGGTCATATTATTGTTTTCAGTACCCGCGTAGCGTTGACGTACGCGACCAGTGATTTTTAGCACATATTCAGGACGTACCGCATCAGCCATTGCAAAGGCTTCTGGCGTATCAGGGTCAACGACGACCTGCAAGATACCAGCGCGGTCACGCATGTCTAAAAAAATCACGCCACCGTGATCGCGACGACGATGTACCCAGCCTACGATACTGATGGTTTGATCGATGAAGCTTTCGGTTACGGCTCCGCAATATTCGTCTCGATATTCGCTATGCGTCATAGTGCTTTGCGTCATAATATAATTATCCAGTTGTCAGCCCAATTCGAAATACAATAATGCAGCCATTGCTGTACGATTCAAGCTATCCGCTAAAAACGCACAAATAACGCGATTAAGACAAATGGTCATCACGTTGGCTACAGAAAATTTGGTGTAAACGCATATTATGCCTAATCTGCCCTTGTTATACAACCAGTGGCGTCCAATCAAAGCGTAGGAAAGTATCAGTAATGGGCGTATTTATTCAGTAACATTTGCATTGGGTTAAATATTGTCATACTGCTTGAAAATATCAGCCACTGTGCACATATTAGGCTCACTTATAAAATCTTATTCAAATTATTCTAATCATGTAAGGAATGCTACTCATGCTTTTTCACCCTGCTAAGAACCCTGTTGAGCTACAAGTTGTTCATCTAAATAAAAGCCAAGAACAACGCCGTGAAGACTTAATGGAGGCAACTCAAGGTAAAGCCGCGCTTAAGCAATTCAAAAAAGTAATGGCTAAGAAAGCCAAGCAAGCATTGAAGGCAAAAAGCAAAAATAAGAAAAAAAACAGTGATAATAAATCACAAGTTTTCGTTCTCGACTTTGACGGTGATATCAAAGCCACGGCAGTTAAACATTTACGCGAAGAAATCAGCACATTAATCAGCAGCGCAAATAAAGGTGATGAAGTCGTGGTACGTCTTGAATCAGGTGGCGGCTTGGTTCATGGTTATGGTTTGGCAGCAGCACAATTGGCACGTCTAAAAGAGGCTGGTTTAAAACTAACAGTCTGTGTCGATAAAGTCGCGGCCAGTGGCGGTTATATGATGGCGTGTGTGGCGGATAATGTAGTGGCTGCGCCCTTTGCCATTATTGGCTCAATCGGTGTGGTATCACAGTTGCCAAACTTTCATAAATGGCTAAAAAATCATGACGTCGATTATGAGATGTTTACCGCTGGTGACTATAAGCGTACCGTTACTATGTTTGGTGAAAATGACGCTGACGACCGTGCCAAATACCAAGAAGAGCTGGAACAAACGCACGAATTGTTCAAACATTTCGTCAACACGTATCGTCCAGCATTGGATGTCGCGAAAGTGGCAACAGGTGAGCATTGGTATGGCGAAGATGCGCTAAAATTGAATTTAATTGACAGTCTGCAAACCTCAGACAGCTATATTTTAGAGCGTATGGAAGACAATGAAGTCTATGCGCTGCATTCACGTCAAAAACCAACGCTGGCCGAGAAGTTGGGATTATCACAAGCTGCCGAAGCAACGGTGAATATGGCGATTGACAAGCTGCCAGATGCGCTAGCACGTTTTGATTTTAATAGCCGTTTAAATATCCTAAAGTAGTTTTTAATTTTCCACTCTAAATAGAAGCATTGTTTGTATTTTGTAAAAGGCGTGTCCTAGCGGGTCGCGCCTTTTTGCTGTTTATTCATAAATGCTGTGTTATAAATGTGGCATACAGAACAGAGTATACGCACGTACACTATAAAATTAGCATTGGGCTTTTTATAAAAGTTTTATGTGAACGTGATGAAAACCATTAACCATCAGCAAGGAAAAGGATGCCAGCTATGTCTGAAAATACATTGATGTTTACCGCCACCGAACATGGTCAAGCCATGCATGCCAAAGTCAAAACATTTATCGAAACCCATATTGAGCCAATAGAAGCGCAGTTTTGGGCGGATTGTCATGCGCAAAACCCAGACGGTAATTGGAAAAATTGGCAATGGCCAGAAAAGTATGAGAGTTTACGTAAACAAGCACGCGAAGCCGGTCTATGGAATTTGTTTTTGCCAGATGACACGCTAGGGGCAGGGCTGTCGGTGACCGATTATGCACCGATTGCCGAGCTCACTGGACGCAGTTTATTAGCGCCTTATGTGTTTAACTGTAATGCCCCCGATAGCGGCAATATGGAGCTGTTATGGCGCTATGGTTCTGAGGAGCAGCAAGACAAATGGCTCACACCAATCTTAGAAGGTAGAACGCGTTCGGTATTTTGTATGACTGAGCCTGATGTCGCCTCTAGTGATGCGACCAATATGCAAGCGACAGCTGTGGTTGATGGCGATGAGATTATTATCAATGGCAGTAAATGGTGGTCATCGGGTCTTGGTGACCCTGCGGTCGATATTTTGATTGTGATGGCGTATACGCCTGATGAGAATAAAGACCGTCATCATCAGCATTCGATGGTATTGGTTCCAGCAAAAACTGCAGGCGTCAATATCGAGCGCATGCTCAAAGTCTTTGGCGATTATGATGCGCCGCACGGCCATGGTGAAGTCAGCTTTGATAATGTACGTGTGCCTGTCAGTCACTTTATCGGTGGAGCCGGTATGGGCTTTGAGATTGCGCAAGGTCGCCTAGGACCAGGTCGTATTCACCATTGCATGCGTTGTATTGGCGCTGCCGAAAAGTCGCTAGAGCTGGCTGTTAAGCGCGGCATGGAGCGTACCGCTTTTGGCAAGCCATTATTACAACTGGGTGGTAACTTTGAGCGTATCGCTGAGGCGCGTATTAAGATTGACCAAGCGCGTTTATTGACGTTATATGCAGCGCAAAAAATGGACGCGCAAGGTACAAAAGCAGCATTGACTGAAATCTCTGCGATTAAGGTTGTTGCACCGACGGTATTACAAGAAGTGGTCGATATGGCGATTCAGATTCATGGTGGCATGGGCGTTTGCCAAGATACCATGTTGCCGTCATTTTATGCGCAAGCTCGAGCGCTACGTCTGGCTGACGGTCCTGATGAAGTACATAAAACGATGATTGCTAAGTTAGAATTAAAGCGTCAGGGTTTTATTCGTCCTTCTAAATCTGGTAAATCCTAAATTTAGTTATTCATAAACTTATAGAAATTGATTTAAATGAGCATTTGCTTGAATTAATTTCTCATTGAAATTCACTATTACACCGTTAATAGTGAATTTCCAGCCCTATATCCATCGATAAACATAATTGAGCACACGATAAGGAATGTCATATGGCAACTGCTAATCAAAGCAACACTACCGTCAAAGAAGTAGCTAATAAAATCTTAGATAAAGGCGGCGAGGTTCGTGAGGGCGAAGAGCTTGATGCCAAAGCGGTCAGCTCATGGCTACGTGATCAGGGTGTGGATATAAAAGGCGAACCTACCGTTACTCAATTTTCAGGTGGCGCATCAAACTGGACCTATCGTTTGCAATATGAAGGCGAAGGTAAAAGCCAAGATTTAATTTTACGCCGTCCACCAAAAGGCACCAAAGCAAAATCAGCACACGACATGGTGCGCGAATATACGGTTCAAAAATCCTTAAAAGATGCTTATCCTTATGTACCTAAAATGGTCGCGCTATGTACGGATGAGTCCGTCATCGGTGCCGACTTTTATGTCATGGAGCGTATGGAAGGTATCATTCCTCGTGCCAATTTGCCAAAAGGCATCGATTTAAATGAAGAGCAAACCCGTGCATTATGTACCAATGTCATCGATGCTTTGATTGAATTGCATCAAGTCGATTATAAAGCGCATCCTGATTTGGTCAATCTTGGACGCGGTGAAGGTTATTGCGAGCGCCAAGTGGCAGGTTGGAACAAGCGTTATGTCAAAGCCAAAACCCCTAATGTTCCAAGCTTTGCCTTGGTTCGTCAGTGGCTTGGTAAGCATACGCCTGCTGATAGTAAGACTTGCCTCATTCATAACGATTGGCGCTTTGATAATGTAATTTTGGATGCAGCAGATCCGACCAAGGTGATCGGCGTACTCGACTGGGAAATGGCGACCTTGGGCGATCCTTTGATGGATTTGGGCAGCGCATTGGCGTATTGGATTGAAGAAGATGACAACATCATTATGCAGCAGTCACGCCGTCAGCCCACCCATTTAAAAGGCATGATGACTCGCAATGAGGTGGTTGCTTATTATCTTGAGCAGACAGGCCTAGAGATAGACAACTGGACGTTTTATGAAGTGTTTGGGCTATTCCGTCTAGCGGGTATCGTTCAGCAGATTTATTACCGCTACTATCATAAACAAACGACCAATCCAGCCTTTAAAAATTTCTGGATTATTGTGCACGTGTTACATGCCAAATGTCTTAAACTGATTGCTCAATATGAAGGTGAGATTTTGTTTACTAGCCGAGTACAGCCGCATTTGCAAGATATGGGTGTTGATGCTGCGATGATTGAGCAGTTGCCAAGTCCTATACAGGCTGTTATTAAAGGTATCTTACCAAAGAGCTATTTTGGACAAAACGCACCTAAAGCTGAAGAGTAAGCAGTTTAAAAATTAAAAATCTAGGGCGTTTAAAAATTATAAAAGTGCGATTAACAAGGCAATATTTTATGACAACCATACTTTTGGCCCGTCATGGTCAAGCGTCATTTGGACAAGAGAATTACGATCAACTCTCAGAGCTGGGTGGCAAGCAAGCGCAGATGCTAGGTCAGCATTACGCGACGACTCAGCGTCGAATCGATGCGATTTTTACTGGTAGTTTGGTTAGGCAGCAAGACTCTGCACATCATTTTTGGCAGCGTTATCAGTCATTTTTTGATAGCGATATCTCTAGTAAGCCTGCGATCGATATAAGTGCGCCGGATAGCTATGTACTGCCACAATTTGATGAATTTAATCATAAAGACGTGTTTATAAAGTCTAATCCTGCTTTCATGAGTAAAGGTGCTATTGCGGCTGAGATTGCGCAAGCAGAAGTGCCATCTATGCGTTTGGCGGAGCTGTTTGATGCTGCGATGCAGCGCTGGCATGCAGGTGACAATGACATTGATTATATTGAGAGCTGGTCACAATTTAATGAGCGGGCAAAACAAGCGCTTGAGCAAGTGCGTTTGCAAGTGGCTAATCTGAATTTAGAGCGTGATAGTACGGTGCTGGTGTTTACTTCGGGCGGCATTATTTCGGCTATTACCGCGCAGTTATTACAACAAGGCAGTCAGACTGCGTATCAAATTAATAAAAGCTTGGTTAATACGGGCGTGACGTCTATTACTTTAGAAGCGCAGAGTACACGGCTATTGTCTTTAAATGAATACAGTCACTTATTTGCTGATGGCAAACGCTTCGTGACGTGGCGATAACATAGCATGTGATAGCCGGTGAGATATCAAGGTCATAATTAAGCCGTGATTAACATCAGGATAAAATGGCTGCTCTAAACACGTAGCCGATTTTTATGTTATTAGAATCAGTTATGATAACTGTTGAGTACTTTTTGTGTATTTTTATAACAGACAAGCCGCACTTATCAATTTGCGATATTATAGACTGTCAGCTTCATATAATATGGATGTAAACAGGACGTTCTATGCAAAATAAATTGATCAATTTAGTCACCAAAAGCGCTAAACAAAGTAAAAATCAGCTATTTAGCGCGATTCAGCCTGCGCGCTATCTAAAAGGTTTAAATAAGCAGCAGATTGGTCGTGGTAAAACAGTATTAATCACGGGTGCCAGCTCAGGACTGGGCGAAGGCATGGCAAGATTGTTTGCCAAGCTTGGCTATAATTTAGCGATTTGCGCGCGTCGTACCGACCGTCTAGGAAGTCTACAAGCAGAGTTGATGGCAGCGTATCCTGATATTCGTGTTGAATATCGAGCATTAGATGTCAGCGACTATGATGCCATATTCGATGTATTTGATGCGTTCGCAACTGACTTTGGTCATATCGATCGTGTGGTGGTCAATGCGGGCGTCGGGGATAGTCGCCGTATTGGTAAAGGGCGCTTCGATACCAACCGACGCACCGTTGAGATTAACTTTGTCTCTGCGCTCGCGCAATGTGAAGCAGCGATGAATATATTCCGCGCACAAAACAGCGGTCATCTGGTGGTGATATCAAGCATGTCAGCAATGCGTGGACTGCCTAAGCATTTGACCGCTTATGGCGCAAGTAAGGCGGGTCTGGCTCATCTGGCAGAAGGCATTCGTGCTGATATGTTATTAACCAAATTGCCCATTAAAGTCTCGACCATTTATCCAGGTTATATCCGTACTGAAATTAATGCAAATGCCAAACCATTACCGTTTGAAGTGGATGCAGATATGGGCACCAAATCCATCGTTGCAGCGATTGAGGCTGGAGTCGATGAAGCTTGTGTACCAAGTCTACCGTGGTCTATTGTCGGTCAAGCAATGAAGCATTTACCATTGCAAGTGGTTAATAAAGTTAATTAGTAACTAGTTGACTTCATTGCTTTGGTATCAACAGCAATGAAGTCAAAAAGAAGACAATAAAAAACCCTCAGCATTAAGGTTGAGGGTTTTTTATTGTCTTCTTTTTAAAAATCTAAAATCTATGCACTACAAGGTTTGAGGGTTATCGGACAGATGCTTTTCACGTAGCTTTTGACGCAATATTTTACCCACATTACTCTTTGGCAACTCGCTTACGAATTCGATATGACGTGGGCATTTATAACCAGTCAAATTGTCCAAAGCAAATTCTTTAATATCACTCTTGGTAACATTATTATCAGCAGGGACGATATAAATTTTGACTGCTTCGCCTTGGTGGTCATCAGGAATACCAATCACTGCGCAATCAATGATGCCTTTATAATCTAGCATGACTGACTCGATTTCATTTGGGAAGACGTTAAAGCCTGAAACCAAAATCATATCTTTTTTGCGATCAAGTAAAGTGATATAGCCCCGTTCATCCATACTGATGATATCGCCAGTACGGAAGTAACCATCACTGGTAAAGTCATTGCTATTGTCTTTATTAAAATAGCCTGAAGTGATGTTTGGGCCTTTAATGCACATCTCGCCAGCTTGATGTAAGCCGACACGATTACCTTCATCATCAACGACAATGATATCTACGCTAGGGACTGGTATACCAATCGTACCGTTAAATTTGCGATCAGTGATGACGTTAGCCGTACCAGCTGCAACCCCTTCAGTCATCCCCCAACCTTCGACCATCGGGCAACCAGTGACTTCTAACCAGCGAGCAGCTGTTTGTTCAGTTGCTGCCATACCACCTGCTTGTGAGATGCGTAGCGAGCTAAAGTCCAAATCTTTAAAGGTTGGTTGGTCAAGTAAGCCTTTAAATAAAGTATTCACCGCTGGCAATATATGGAACGGCTGTTTTGACAGCGTTTTAACAAAGCCCGGCATATCGCGTGGGTTAGGAATCAAGATAAAGGTGTAACCTGAGCGCATGCCTAACAGAGTCAGCATAAAGGCAAAAATATGATAAAGCGGTAACGCCATTACCATGTTGATATAGACCTCATTAATATCTGAGGTGATAGGGCGGTACCAAGCTTCTGACTGCATCGCAGCGGCGACGACGTTACGCTGAGTCAAAACAGCACCTTTCGACAAACCAGTCGTTCCACCAGTATATTGCAAAATTGCTTTTTGTTGCAGTGTGGTTTTTGGTGATTGGATAGGCAAATTTTTGCCTTTCTTCAGTACATCAGGAAACTTGGTCACATCGTATTTAGGGTCATTCAGGTTATATTTAGGCACTAAGCGTTTGACCTGACGGATAACCGTATTGACCAAAATCCCCTTTAGCCCCATCATGTCGCCCATTTTTGAGAGGACAATACGCTTGATGTCAGTTTCTTCAATGACTTGTTCAAGTGCTTGAGCAAAGTTATCAACCACAAAAATAACTTGAGCACCAGAATCATTTAATTGATGGCGCAGCTCACGACCGGTATACAGTGGGTTCACTGGTGTACACACATAACCCGCTCGCAAAATACCAATCATCGTTGGCAGATATTGCGGCACGTTGGGCATCATGAGTGCAACGACACTGCCTTTAGGAATGCCTTGCGCTTGTAACCATGCAGCAACGGCAAGTGAGGCTTTATCCACATCACCATAAGTATGAGTGACACCCATACAAATAGTCATAGGATGCATACGAAAACGATTGAAACATTCCTCATACAGCTCTATGAGGCTCTCATATTGATCAGGACTAATGGTCTTGGGTACGTTTTCTGGATATTGCGCCAGCCAAGGCTTATCTACTGTCATACTTAGCGTCCTTAAATGTTGTGATACGTTAAGGTTCTATAAAAGAGTAGTCACATCCTTGTCAACAATATAAATCATCGCCTTGAGAGCAATGGATTGTCGCGTGCTATCCTATCGATTCACAGACTGCTAAAATACGGTGACCTTTATATAAATTATTTAACTACAAGCTCATTTCACTATAAAAAGCAGTGGTCTAAATACAGTAAACAGCTGGTTACTATTATCCTTACTAAGAAAAGCACCACTTGCTCATAAACTGATCTGAATTGAACGACTATCGACTCACACTAATAAAAAATAGCGTGACTTATTTTGGCAACACATTAACATAACTACAATTGATATTGTTATTTTTATACAAGAACTTGATAGTTTATAATTAAGTTTGATAAAGCAAAAAATATATGTTGTAACAGCATAGAGGATAAGCGGTTAGCAACAAGGTGCGAACGGCATTTTCCTTGGAAATTTGTGAATCATTATACGAATCATCTATTTTGTAAAAAAAGTTGTTACGTAAAAGCATTAACATTATAGTTACAAAGGAATAATTTTCTGTATAAGAATGATAGATTCACATAAAAAAAGCGCTCTACATATGATGTAAAACGCTTTTTGATAATGATTTATTTATTTACAATTGTGGGTTGTCCGACATATGCTTTTCACGCAGTTTTTGACGTAATACTTTACCCACATTACTCTTTGGCAACTCGCTGACAAATTCGATATGACGCGGGCATTTATAGCCAGTCATATTGTCCAAAGCAAATTCTTTAATGACTTCCTTGGTGACATTGTTATCGGCAGGAACAATATAAATTTTGACTGCTTCACCTTGATGCTCATCGGGAATGCCGATCACCGCACAATCAATAATACCATCACAATCTAGCATCACTGATTCAACCTCATTTGGGAAGACATTGAAGCCTGAAACCAAAATCATGTCTTTTTTGCGGTCTAATAATCTAAAGTATCCTTTTTCATCCATGCTGACGATATCGCCAGTGCGAAAGTAGCCATCTGCCGTAAAGTCATCACTACTGTCTCTGTTAAGATAACCTGAGGTTACGTTAGGACCTTTTACACACATCTCACCAGCTTCGTTGACACCAACGCGCTTGCCTTCATCATCGATGACAATGACATCGACACTAGGAACAGGGACGCCAATTGTACCGTTAAACTTGCGATCAGTGATGACGTTAGCGGTACCTACAGCGACACCTTCTGTCATACCCCAACCTTCAATCATAGCGCAACCAGTGACTTCTAACCAGCGTGCCGCTGTCTGCTCAGTTGCTGCCATGCCACCTGCTTGTGAGATGCGTAGTGAGCTAAAGTCTAACTCTTTAAAGTTTGGATGATCAAGTAGGCCTTTAAACAAGGTATTCACCGCTGGCAATATATGGAACGGCTGTTTTGACAGCGTTTTAATAAATCCTGGTATATCACGTGGATTAGGTATCAAGATAAAAGTGTAGCCTGAGCGCATGCCGAGTAGACTGAGCATAAAGGCAAAAATATGATATAGCGGTAACGCCATCACCATATTGATATAGACCTCATTAATCTCTGACGTAATCGGTTTGGTCCATGCTTCTGATTGCATCGCAGCGGCGACGATATTGCGCTGCGTTAAGATAGCCCCTTTAGATAGTCCTGTTGTGCCACCTGTATACTGTAAAAATGCTTTTTGATCTAATTGCATTTTTGGTTTGTGGAACGGCAGGCTTTTGCCTTTCTTCAGCACATCAGGAAACTTGGTCACTTCGTGTTTAGGATCATTCAACTTGTACTTAGGCACTAAGCGTTTGACCTGACGAATGATGGTATTTACTAAGATACCTTTTAAGCCCATCATGTCGCCCATTTTCGAGAGGACAATACGCTTAATATTGGTCTCGTCAATGACTTGTTCGAGCGCTTGAGCAAAGTTATCAACCACAAAAATAACCTGAGCACCCGAGTCGTTCAACTGATGGCGCAGCTCACGACCAGTATACAGTGGGTTAACTGGGGTACACACATAACCCGCCCGCAAAATACCAATCATCGTTGGCAGATATTGCGGCACGTTTGGCATCATAAGTGCAACCACACTGCCTTGAGGCAGCCCCTGCGCCTGCAACCATGCAGCAACGGCAAGTGAAACTTTATCAACATCATCGTAGGTATGGGTCACGCCCATACAGATACTCATAGGGTGCAGACGAAAGCGCTCAAAGCATTCTTCGTACAGCTCCATGATGCTGCTATATCTATCGGGGTTGATAGTTTTTGGTACACCATTAGGATAATGGGCAAGCCAAGGTTTATTCGGCGTCATAGTCAGCGTCCTTGAAGTTTAAAATAGGGTGAATTCTGTCGTAAAGCAGTCATATCCGTGTCAATAAAACACATCAGCGCTGACGTAAACCGTTTGCCGCTGAGCGTGATAATATCCTTATCTATTGACTGGCTGCTAGGTTTTATTGCTATCGTACAAAACGACTTAATCATTATTAAAGGATAATGACGTCAATTGAACGAAAAGATCGCTTAATTGTAAAAGCATTTTTGCTCTTAAATAAGCTCTACCTGTTATCTAACACTAAGGTATCAGAAAATAATGATACATTTAAGCAATACAGTAGCATGAATATCATCAAATACTATACTAGTATGAAATACTGAGCAGTGCATAAATAAAGCTGAAAAATATGATTTTTATGGAATTTCAAGTGATTAGATAGATGCGCTGTTTGTCACTTAAGATACGCTATTCGCCGCTTAATAAGTATAGAAATGAATGAGTATAGAAGAATGAGTGAAACAAAAAAATTATCATAGCCAACATCAATATATCAACTATAGATTTGTCAGCACTCCAACTGAATGCAGTTATGCCCAATTATTCAGGTAATATCAGTTGCTTGTTTTGATTAAAAAAGCGTCGATAAATGAGTAAAGCGCTGATCGTACAGCCGAGCGTACTGCTCACACATATCAAAAACATAGTGACTATCTGATAGCGAATCGCTTGAGTGGGGTCAGCGCCAGCCAATATTTGACCCGTCATCATTCCGGGCAAGCTAACGATACCGACGACTAGCATAGAGTTCAGCGTTGGAGTCATGCCATTGACAATGGCGGCGCGTATTGGTTCATGCACTGCTTCAAATGGGCGAGCAGATAGGCTGAGCATCATCTCTATACGTCCTTGTTGCTCATGAAAGGATTCAATCAACTGGTTGCTGGTCAATGAGATAGCGGTGAGCGAATTGCCCAATATTAGCCCCAATATAGGAATAACGAATTGCGGTGTGTACCAAGGCTGTACCTTTAAAATAATCATGATGGCTATCGCAGTGACTAATA
The DNA here is from genome assembly GCF_904846615.1 of Psychrobacter sp. JCM 18902. Taxonomy (NCBI): domain Bacteria; kingdom Pseudomonadati; phylum Pseudomonadota; class Gammaproteobacteria; order Moraxellales; family Moraxellaceae; genus Psychrobacter; species Psychrobacter sp. JCM 18902. Next base: position 1,293,841 of record NZ_CAJHBK010000001.1, on the reverse strand, counting down.
TAGCCGAAGCGCTTACTGCCAGCAAAGTGTCAGTTAACAAACTTTTATAGCTACGTTTGACGCGATTTTTGGCAGCAGCGCCTGCAATCAAGGTCATGATGGTCAAAATTAACAGGACTTCATACCACTGTTCACGAGCAAAAATCCATGCCAATATTAAACCGATAAAACTAAGCTGGAGCACCGTGCGGATAGCCGCGATTAACAGCGTTTTGGTCAGCTGTAAGCGTAGCCGCCAAGAGATAATAAGAACGATGATAATTAAGCTGCTGGCAAGGGCAATATCACCGTAAGTTAAAAATACTTGTATGTCATCTGTACCGCTCATAGTGGCTCACTATATAAAATGACGAATATAAGATAGACGTTAATACGAATTTGTTAAGAAAAGTCATTTTAAAGAGTGACATGACAGGTTTAAATCAACGTTAGAATATCTCAGTTAATAGCCCTGCTTGCATCTGCCAATGCTGATCGGCTAATGGCATGATGTCTTGTGTATCGTGAGTTACCCACAGTAATGTACGCTGCTTATCTGCCTTTAACCAGTTCATGAGTAGATTGACGAGCTGGGCTGATGTGTCACTATCTAGAGCCGCAGTAGGCTCATCTAGTAATAACACCCGTGGGTTCAGTTGTAAGAGGCGTAACGTGTTGACCAGTTGCCGCTCGCCGCCCGATAGATGATAGGCATCTTGCTGTAAAAAGTCAGCGCTGCGTTGCAATTGCTCAAGCTGTGCGATATGCCAGTCGATATCAAAATCAAGGTGCTGATGCGCTTGTAGCTGATAAGGCATTTGCAAGTTCTCAAGCACACTGCCTTCTAATAATTGTGGGTGCTGGGCGAGTAGGGCAACGTGCGTGCGCCACTGTATCGGTGCAGTATCATGGATACTACAATAAGCACTACTGGTTGATTGGTCATCAGAGCGCAAACGAACATTGCCACCGCTCATGGGCAGTAGTCCAGCCACTACCCGTAATAATACCGATTTACCACTACCAGAAGCGCCTGTTAACACGGTTACTTGACCTGCTAACAGCTTGCCTGTGGCGCCATCGATTAATAATCGTTGATGAGCAGGTATGATTGGCTGAGAGACAGTGTTTGGTCTTAGTTTGCTGATCCATCTTTGATAAATGGTAGATAGCGCAGATGTTGTGGCTTCTATGGCTTCCATATTTTTGTTATTAATACTTTTATCGCCAACCTTGTTATCATTATAGGCAGGTATGCTGGCTGTACGTTTACTATGTACCTGAATATTCTCGAATATCAGTATCGGTTTATTATTATGAAGATGCATAAGTCATTATCGCCAATTATTCAGCCACTAAATATCCAATCATTAAGTATCTAACTACTAATTATCCAGCCACTAAGCATTCAGCTGCTCGTGGATCGCTTGCTCAATGGCATCGCGTAAATGCTTTGGAACACGAATAGGGCGCATGGGCGTGGCACTAGCAACCGCAGTATCTGCCTTACTATTGGATAGCGGTTTGGTTTTGACTTGGTTTTGCACACAAGCAATGACGATTTTGCCACTACTTAATAAGCTGCTAGCATTAGCATTGCTATTAGCATAATCAGAAGAAAGGCTGTCTGGGCTGTGACGATGAATGCTCTGGTAAAAGATAATGCTGGCAGGTTTTAACTCGACTTTATCGATGCGCACACTGATGACTTCATCTAACAAAATAGCTCTTTGGTATTGCAAGTCTGCTTGACTGACGACAAAATGTTGGATTTCTCCATCGTCAGTCTGCAAAAAATACCCATTTAAATTCAGTTCCCCAAACCAATCACGGCGGCAGTTTTCAAAAAACACCAAATGATTGGCATGGTAGACTATACCGCCTGCATCAGTATGGTTAATATAGACATTATAATTTTTGGTAAACAATGGCGTATATTTGCCGTCTACACTTGCCACTGTATTTGTATTTTTGCTGTTATTTTTTATCATAAAGATGCTCGGTCATTGTTTTAATAAATATTGTTCGATGTTCATGATTCGATGGCCAAAATTTGATAGCAGCCATATTAACCACAACTACTCTAGCTTAAGATATCAGGGCGCGCAACAGTTAGGTCGGTCGACGTCTGTTATGATAGTGGATTATGCATTTTCATAGCCCATTTCTTTATATTAGCACCGTATTTTCATCAATTAGTATAGGATAATTTATGACCCGTTTTGTCAGTTTTAATATCAATGGTATTCGCGCTCGTCAACATCAGCTTGAGGCCGTGCGAGAAGTGATCGATCCTGATGTGATGGGTCTACAGGAAACCAAAGTACATGATGAGCAATTCCCCCTAGAAAACATAGAGAGTCTGGGCTATCACGTAGAGTACTTTGGTCAAAAAGCCCATTATGGTGTGGCATTACTATCCAAGGTTGCACCTATATTTGTGCAAAAGGGTTTTCCTGGTGAAGATGTCGAGGCACAGAAGCGTTTTATTCATGCACGATATGAGTTTGAGGGTCGTGAAATTGATGTGCTCAATGGTTATTTTCCACAAGGCGAAAGCCAAGACCATCCGACCAAATTCCCGATGAAGCGGGCTTATTATGCAGATTTAATGGCGTATATCGATACCTTAAAAGCAGAAGGTCGCTCGCTCATAATCATGGGTGATATGAATATTGCCCCAGAAGATACTGATATTGGCATCGGCGACGTCAATGCTAAGCGCTGGTTGAAAAATAGAAAGACCTCATTTTTACCAGAAGAACGTGAGTGGTATGCGGCGCTGATGTCACGCGAGCTGACAGATACCTATCGCTTACATTATCCAGAAAGCACAGAGCTATATAGCTGGTTTGATTATCGCAGTCGTGGGTTCAATGATGAGCCGAAACGTGGCTTGCGTATCGATCATATTTTGTGCAGCTCGGATCTTGTTGAGGCCTGTGTTGATGCTGGGATTAGTTATGAGCTACGGGCGATGGAAAAACCGTCTGATCATGCGCCAATTTGGTCGGCATTTGATTTAAAAAAACGGTAATATTTATATAGGTCGTGTTTGATACTTCACCAGCAGTAGTGTCATGGTTGAAGGCTCAACGCATCTTAGTATTTACCACATCATCTGTTATAAATAATGATAAAAATTTTACAATAAGGATTGAACCATGGCAGTCGGAAATGTTGCAGTACCTGATATTATTTATCCTATCGAAGGAATCAAGCTAAGCGCCACTGCCGCAGGCGTACGCTATAAAGACCGAGATGATTTAGTAGTGATTGAGATCGCTGATACCGCGACCACTGCGGTTGTGACCACAAAAAACACCTTTTGTGCTGCGCCTGTACGGGTGTTGCGTGAGAATTTTGCCAAGATGAGTCCGCGTTATTTGGTCACTAACACAGGTAATGCTAATGCTGGGACGGGTGCTGATGGCAAACGTCGAGCCGTTGATATCTGTGCCGCTCTGGCGAGTAAGGCTGGCGTGGATAGTAATGCAATATTGCCATTCTCAACCGGTGTCATTGGCGAGCCATTAAATAGCGATGCGGTCATCGCGGGCTTAGATAATGCACTTGCCAATCTGGGGGCTGATAATTGGCTTGCCGCGGCGAATGGTATTCGCACCACAGATACGATTCCGAAGCTTGCTAGCCAAAAAATCGACGTGGCGGGTGTCAGCTATCATGTGACAGGTATGTCGAAAGGCTCAGGCATGATACGCCCTAATATGGCAACCATGCTGGGTTATGTGGCAACTGACGCCAATATCGCTGCTGACCTATTACAAGAAATGCTAAGTGCCATCAATGAACAATCTTTTAACCGCATCACTGTCGATGGCGACACTTCAACCAATGATTGTTGTGTGTTGATCGCCACGGGTGCTGCCAGCTCAGATATCATTGATAGTCCAGAACATCCGCATTATCAGGCTATATTTTCGGCTTTGACCGAGGTGTTTGTTCGTCTGGCGCAATTAATCGTACGTGATGGCGAGGGTGCTACCAAGTTTATGACCGTCAACGTCACTGGTGGCAAGACCACGCAAGAGTGCTGCGATGTGGCATATGCGGTCGCGCATTCACCGTTGGTCAAAACCGCGTTCTTCGCTAGCGATGCCAATTGGGGTCGTATCTTAGCGGCGGTTGGTTATGCTGGTATCGAAGACTTGGATACGGAACAAGTGGATGTTTATCTAGATGAAGCCATGATTTGCCAGAATGGTGGTGTCGCCCCTAGTTATACGGAAGCGGCAGGTAAGACCGTCATGAGTCGCCCTGAGATTACCATTCATATCGATCTTGCTCGCGGCGATGCCAGTGACACCGTTTATACTTGTGATTTGTCCTATGACTACGTCAAAATTAATGCGGATTATCGCAGCTAAAAACTAAAGCCAATCATTTTTTTGGTCTATTTATTATCAAGCCAGAGCATGTATTGCTCTGGCTTTTTATTGTGTATATTAAGTATATGTCAATAAGTATGTATCAATTTACCCTGTTATTTCATACGTTCCATTAACATCAGTTGCAAAAGCTGACGTTACTTTACAAAGCAGTTATAGAGCAGAAGACGAGTTGCGCTCTATACTGACCTCAGTAAACAAACAATAGACGACATTATTGAGACGTAATAGGTTTCTTTGGTAAAGCTAAATCAGGTGAATACTCTTGCTTAGCTCAATCTCCACATAGTATTACACCCATCGCAAAAATTGACTGATATTTTCAAATATATATTTACCAGCATGATGTGTCCAAAACAATAATCTCAAACCATCAATAATGTATTTATAATAATTAACTGAGGATTTAATAATGAAAAAATTAGTACTTGCAGCAGTAATGACCGCCTTTGCCCTGTCAGGTTGTTCTACCATGGGTATGGATAACGAACGTACCATGGTTGTCGATGGGCAACCTATGAATGTTAAAGTGGTTAACATTCCAAGTTTTGAGATAGAAGTAGCACCACTGAAAGCCGTCTGTGAGCTGTCAACAGCTGAGGGTACTAAAGTTGAAGCAGAATGCTTACAGTATCGCCAGACTTATCAGAAAAACTACACACCTTTAAACGGCAATATTCAGGGCTTCACTTATGAGCCAAACTATCGTTATATTCTAGATGTTCGCCAAGAAGTCATGATGGATGAAAATACTAACATGACTAAGCCAGTTTGGATTCTAAACGAAGTGGTTTCAAAAACAGCTGAGTAATGAATCATTGAGTATGTCTAGTTAACGAGCATATTTGCTGAAATAAAAAAAGACCTCTAATGAAGAATTAGGGGTCTTTTTTATTTTAGCAACTACTTGGGAATGTGATGTCAGGATAAGCTATATTAAACAATCGTTATGTTAAGGCGTACCCCTATTTAGAGGATAACGATTGAATTGAGGAAATGCTTTAGCACTGACTATATTTTACACTGACGCCATGAGTGGCAGTAGGGATGCGATTGTCTGCATAAACGGCAAGACCGCCTCGTGAGGTTTCTTTGTATTTATCTAGCATATCCGCACCAGTGACTTTCATGGTTTCAATCACTTTATCTAAAGAGACAAAGTGCTGTCCATTACCACGGCAAGCAAGTCGCGCCGCATTGACAGCTTTGACAGCGCCCATGGCATTGCGCTCGATACAAGGCACTTGCACTAGACCGCCTACAGGGTCGCATGTCAGACCTAAGTTATGCTCAATACCAATCTCAGCCGCATTAAGGCATTTAGCTGGATCACCGCCTAAGATTTCTGCCAATGCAGAAGCTGCCATGGCACAAGCAGAACCAACTTCACCTTGGCAACCAACTTCAGCGCCAGAGATGGAGGCATTTTGTTTGATTAAGCTGCCAATAGCAGTCGCATTTAACAAAAACTTGCGTGCACCATCTTGGCTATAGCTTGATAAAAAGTCGCGATAGTAATGCATGACCGCAGGAATAATACCTGCTGCACCGTTGGTGGGGGCAGTGACGACATTTCCGCCATTGGCATTTTCTTCATTGACCGCCAAGGCATATAAATCAATCCAGTCCATGGCAGCGAGTTTGTCATTTTTGGTAATGGGTTGGTTTTTCTCGGCGCACAATTGTAGATGTAATGCTTGGGCACGGCGCTTTACATCCAAGCCACCAGGCAATATGCCACTGTTTTGACAGCCTCGCGTCACGCAGTCCTGCATTGACTCCCAAATAGAGTCTAAGTAAGCAAAAACTTCTGATTGATTGCGGTAATGACATTCATTCGCCAATACCAATTCACTCACGCTTAAGTGGTGTTGACGACATTGCTCCAGCAATTCTGCGGCGCTATTAAAGGGGTACGGAATGGCGTCAATGGTCGGCGTGGCGTTATCTTCATCCGGATTGGTGGCATCTTCTTCATTGATAACAAAGCCGCCACCTACCGAATAATAGGTTTGTTGATAATGACTGCCGTCGGTCAATAGTGCACGGATAGTCAAGGCATTAGGATGGTAGGGCAAAACGGTTTCGTCATACCAATGAATATCGCGCTCTGTCTCAAAGGCAATAACATGCGTGCCTGCTATATTGAGCTGTTTGTCTGAAAAAATCGGTGACAAATATTGACTGGTCAAACGGGTATCGATCGTACTAGGAGCATGCCCAAGCAGCCCTAACAATATAGCAGTATCGGTTGCATGCCCTTTGCCTGTGGCTGCCAAAGAGCCATAAAGCTCAATTTCAACACCTGTAATAGCCGTCAGCTCTGTTTGCTTGGTTAATGAGCCCAAAAAAAGATTGGCGGCGACCATGGGTCCTACCGTGTGTGAGCTTGATGGGCCAATACCAATTTTAAACAAATCAAAAACACTAATCATAATAACTTACCAAGTTTTTTAAGTGCACTAACATGTTGTATAGCTGCTTTAGGCACTTTCATTGAGAATATAACAGGCAGCTCTCGCTTATAGCACCGACAAAGGTGTAGAGGAAGCACCGCCCATGGAAGTATTAACGCAAAAGAGGAAAAATAGTGATTGAATAATAACTTTTATTTGTTTTGAAACTCCGCTATCATGCTCGGAGCTAATGGATATGTAACATCCTGTAAGTTGATTGTCGCTGCAGAGTACACTGAGTCATAAGCGACCATAACCATTTTTTAGTTAAACATATCCGACCACATACATCTACCAAAACATGGTCATCATACCAAATAATACTTTTGGTTTGCCATATTGCAACATAAATGAATGAGTCAGGGCGACATATTATAAATGAAAAGATGCGGATTTTACTCGTTATCGTAATTTCTAGCCACATATTCTTGCCGATTGATGCTCTGATTTAACTCAATTTTTATTTTTCATTTACTGTTGTCTATTATTTTAGCCCAGTTTACATAGGACAAGCGTGTATGCCATCTCAAAAAGACCCTTCCTCGCCTTTAGAAAACAGCGCTCAAGCACCATCTGCTGAACCTGGATTAGAGGCTGCGGCGATCAGTCCTCCGTACAATCCAGACTTTGAAAATGGACGCTGGTTTCCGATATGGCGTCCTTATCAAGGCGATTTAGATCGTGATCCGGTTGGTATCAATGAATATTTGCCACCGTCAAAAAGCGTGCTATTAGGTGTACAGCATACTTTTGCGATGTTTGGTGCGACTGTGCTTGCGCCGCTGTTAATGGGCTTTGATCCTAACTTAGCCATTTTGATGTCAGGTATCTGTACGGTGATGTTCTTTCTGATCACTGGTGGGCGCATGCCGAGCTATTTGGGCTCAAGTTTTGCTTTCATTGGTCCTGTTATCGCTGTGACAGCCTATGCAGGCGCAGGGTTCAATGGTAACTTGAATGTCGCTTTGGGCGGCATCATGGCTTGCGGTATTATTTATGCGTTAATCGGGCTGCTGGTGATGAAAACGGGTACTGGCTGGATTGAGCGTTTAATGCCGCCTATCGTTACTGGTGCTATCGTGATGATTATCGGTCTCAACTTAGCGCCAGTGACCATTCAAGGGGTGTCTGCAAATCAGTTCGATGCTTGGATGGCTACGTTGACCGTATTACTCATCAGTGGTGTGGCTGTCTTTACACGTGGTATGCTGCGTCGTCTGTTATTACTGGTTGGTTTAATATTATCCTATTTTGCCTATTTTATCATGACCAACGTCATGGGTTTTGGTACGGCGATTGACTTTAGTGGTGTGGCAGCTGCTTCGTGGTTTGGCTTGCCTAGTATCCATACGCCTCGCTTTGAGATGAGTGCTATTATTCTGATTGCGCCTGTGGCCTTTATTTTGGTGGCTGAAAACTTAGGGCATTTTAAGGCTGTCGAAGGTATGACCAAAGCTCGTGTAACGCCTTATATGGGTCGAGCATTTTTTGCTGATGGTTTGGCAACCACCTTTTCAGCAGGATTTGGCGGTACTGGTGTGACGACTTATGCTGAAAACATCGGTGTGATGGCGGTGACTAAGGTATATAGCACAACAATATTTGTCGTGGCAGGTGTGGTAGCTATTTTATTGGGGCTATCACCAAAATTTGGTGCCATCATTCAGACGATACCAGCCGCTTTATTGGGCGGTGCGTCCATTGTGGTGTTCGGTTTGATTGCTATTGCAGGGGTCAAAATTTGGATAGACAGTCGTATCGACTTTAGTAAAAACAGTAACCTAATTATCGCGGCTGTGACTGTTATTATGGGTACCGGTAACTTTAGTTTGCATTTAGGCAGCTTTGATTTGGGCGGTATCGGTACGGCAACTTTGGCAGCGATTGTCTTAAATGCGTTATTTAACCAAGGATCTGAAGCGAAAGCCGCTCATCAATCATTGGCCAAATAATCAGCGTTTATGCTGAGGTTTTATACCTATCAGTTAATGACGGTAATAGCGTATATCATTCCATAAAAAGCGCCCATGCTATAGGTAGCATGGGCGCTTTTTATGGAGTGGCAACAAGTGCACGATAAAAATGCAGAATAAAAGCTACTTGTAGTCTCGCTTATAAAATTTTGAGAAAAACCGATAACGTCGTAGGGCGCGCGGCTTAGGTTTCAGTGAACCCAAATAGATTGCAAACATGGTCAACAGAGCACCGCTCCACTGTAAGCTATTAATCGGTTTGTCCAGCCAGCTATAATCAATGACCAATGCGGCAATGGGTTCTGATAATAATAATAATCCAGTTAACGCTAAAGACAGCTTAGGAATGGAATAGGCAATTAGTCCCCACGCCAAGCATTGCATCACCGTACCGTAGATGAGCACCCAGCCAATCTCAGACCAAGTGTTTGGCAAAATATGACCCATATCAAACACAAACATGGGAACAATCATCGCCAATACACCACCGATACTAATCAGCTGCATCAGCATAAATATGGGTGTGGGTTCAGTATCATGGGTCTTACGGATAAAGGTCATCGATGCCGCTAGCATTGCCCCTGAGACGATACCAGTGATGAACCCCCAAGTGGCGGCACTGTTATGCGCAAACTCAGGACTGCCTATCATGGCCACACCAAACATGGCTAAAAACAAACTGATGAGCTGCAATATAGATTGGCGTTCGTTAAAATATAAGAACCCAATGGCGGCTAAAAAGAAAATCTGTAGGCTATTCAATAACGTTGAGATACCAGGGCCGACCGCATAAATACTCTCGTGCCAGAGCGCCAGATCTAAGCCTAAAAAGACACCTGATAATAAACCATAAAAAATAGCGCGCCTTGAGCGGGGTAGACGCTGTCCCATGATTTTGGCCAATACAGCGAATACGACACCTGAAATAGCCAAGCGCCAAAATGCCATTGCCCAACCGCCAATATCAACGTGAGCGACAATCAAACTACCCAGACCAAAGATAATACAACCAATGACCAAACCAGTAGAGGCAGAGCGTGAAGAAGCAATCGCCATACAATGTCCTTATATCCGTATTATTATTTTATCTTACTGTATCAACGATGACGCCAATAAATACTGACGCTAATACAAGCCGTATTGTCTAGGTTTTGACGCTAAAATGAAATGGTCAAACCATCATTTATGCTTATTGTTTGATTTATTATTGCTGTATCAGGTTTTATCTCTGTATATGCTAGGGCGTGTCCTCATTTTAAAAATGGGGGTAAAAATGAGATAAATTGCCGTCAAACAAGGAAAGTAGCGCAAATAATATCGAGATATTAATAAGCTAGTTGACGATGTTTGGCAAAATTTAGCCATTTTTAGTCCATTTAGATAATAATCGATTGAATTGAGGACACGCCCTAGGTATAAAATCAATGATGACCTTAAGCTTCTCTCATATAAGAAAATCTCTATAACAATACGAATATATGGTGGAGACATCCTTACAGGAACGATGTTGGCGTGGATATCACTATTTGTTAATCTAGTGGTTTATAATCACTGTAGTGGCACAATAAAACAGGATATTTCTTATTAGTCTTCACATCAAGTACTTCAATATCATTAGCCTAGGTTCATCTATGTTGCGACGTTCATTATCCCTACAACAACGACCATTGATATCTGGTTTTGCTATCGCCATCTTTGCTATTACGTTATTTATGGCGCCAAGCGTACAAGCGGCCAGTTGCAAAATTCCAAAAAGTTATTATAAAAACGTGGCTTGTACGGCAAATAGCGGCTATTTTTTGGCGACAAAAGATTTCGGCGCGCCAGTTGCTCTGATTAATAGTAAGGGCAAAAGCGTCGTTGATTTATCACGTTATCAAAAAGTCGATGCCAGTAAGATATCGGCAGGTTTACTTCCTGTACTGCGCAATGGTCATGTCGGTTATCTTAATATGCAAGGTCGTGAAGTAGTACCTGCGATGTATGATGTGCTTAAAGAAGGACAGGGTTGGGCGCGTCCCGTCTCTAACGGGCGTATCGTGGTAAAGCAGGATGGTAAATATGGGGTCATTACTACTAGTAATAAAACCATCGTGCCATTTTCGTCCGCGATTAGTGACATTGATGATTATCAAAATGGTGTCGCCCGTGTACGTAAAAATCAAGCGATCAGTTGGATTGATGAAAACGGCAAAACGACCAGTGACCCAAATGCTAGTAACAACGAGCAATCCACGACGCCACGAGCACCTGCCAGCGCTAATGGCAATGCATCCTCATCCAACCAGACACTTCCCAATCGCTTTACGATGCTACAACCGCGTCAGCAAGATGGCAAATGGGGATTTATCGATGATAATAATGTGACCATGATTACCTATTCTTTTGACGAGGTGCGTCCCTTTGCCGAAGGCTTGGCTGGCGTGCGCATCGATGAAAACTGGGGCTTTGTTAATCTTGGTGGCGAGTTGGTGATTCCTTTTCGCTTTGCCAATAGCGGTGTGTCGGCTGGTGATTTTTATCAAGGCAAACCCGCCTTTACCTTTACTGGTGGTAAAGCGTGGATTGGCAATCTAAAAAACGGCAATAAAATGTGTATCGATAAAGAGGGCACAGGAGTAGGCTGTGATTAAGCGGCGCGTCCAAATCTAAAGACTTACATGATCTAATGACCTAGGTAAAATACCAGCATAAAAAAGAGCGTAAAACCTATGAGTCAGTAGTAGGGTTTACGCTCTTTTTTATGGATTGGGTGACAACTAAAACTATTCGTCTAATAAATGATTGCTGATTAAATCCACCATATAAGGTTGATAGTATTCAGGAATATCATGCGCCATGCCTTCGATTAAATGAAACTTGGCATTCGGAATGGTCTTGGCAACCACGCGACCTTGTGAGGCGGGCAGTAGTCCATCTGCGCTACCATGCAGTACGATAGTCGGTGCTTTGACTTGCTTGCTAAACCGGCTAATAGAGCCTGATGCCAAGATAGCATTGAGCTGTTGTACAGTGCCGAGCGGATGAAAATTGCGCTGATAACGCAATTTGGCAATTTCACGCACCATACGTACGTTGACATGGCCAGGCGTACCGACTGTCTTCATAAACCACACGCTATGGCGCACGATATCGCGCTCAGAATGACTTTCAGGACGATTGATTAGGGTATATAGCTGCTTAGGTTTTGGTGGTTTTAAAAATGCACGGTTGGTCGTGGTAAACATCAATGCCATACGCTGTACTAAACTTGGATAACGTGCCGCTACGATTTGCGCAATCATGCCGCCCATCGAAGCCCCAATCAGATGGGTTTTGCCCAACTGCAATGCTTTAATCAAACGAACAGTATCTTCTGCCATATCCGTTAAATTATAAGCAACTTGCGTACCTTTATTGGACAACCCGGTTTGCAGGCGCATCATCATTTTTAGCTGACTGATACGTGGTAGTCCATCAATCTGCACTTTAGAAGACAGACCAATATCACGATTATCAAAACGAATGACAAAAAACCCGGCATCAATAAGGCGCTTGATAAAATTATCTGGCCAAAATATCATTTGTGAGCCAAGTCCCATAATCATGAGCAGTGGTGGATTATTAGGATTGCCACCTGCCTCAACACACAGCTCAATGCCATCGCCGATATCAATCATTGATTGATACAGATGCTTGCTAAGGTCAGAGTCTCGCCATTGGTGCGCGCCAAACTTTTGCCACTCAGGAGTAGGGTAGCCACCTAAGGCTTCTTGTAGGGTTGCCGATGGTTTGATGTCATTCGATGTTGTCATGAAGTGTCCTAATTAGAGGGTCGTCTATTACAGCTCAAGCATCTCAAAATCAAGCTTGCCCACACCGCACTCTGGGCAGGTCCAATCATCAGGGATGTCATCCCATTTAGTGCCTGGCGCAATCCCTTCTTCGGGACAGCCGAGTGCTTCATCATATATCCAGCCGCAGACGATACATTCATAACGTTTCATAAATAGTCCTATCGAGCATTATCAGTGTTTATAATCCGTGTTACAGGGTGTTTTTGACGTTCATATTTACAATCACAGCCGTTAGATGAGACTGTAAAAGCGCACATAGTTTAGCATATAACCGTGATTTTCGTCGTTAAGTTTACACTTGTATATTGAGATTGATTGGTTTTTATCAAGGGGTTTAGGTCTTCTGTCTGTCAGTAAGTACCTGTACGCTTATGTGCTCAACTGCGATATTTCTATCAATTATGTTATAATAAGCGCCGCTAAATTCACAGTATTAGCCATCATTTATCGTTGATATATTATTATCTAAATTACATTATCTAAATTACATTATCTAAGTCATATACGCTAAGGGTTACCATGAGCATTAATGCTGCCGCTACATCTAAAAATGTCGAAAATGAGTCGTCTAATAAGCTCAATACGGATCATCCCTTTTGGCAAGTGATTCGCACAGTACCAGACTTCCCGAAAGTCGGTATTGATTTTTATGATATTACGCCGTTACTGCGCAGTCATATTAATGAGGTGATAGATGCATTGCTCGCTGCACTGCCTGAAGGCGTGATGGATGAGGTAGATTGTCTAGGTGCAGTCGAGGCGCGTGGTTTTGTCTTTGCAAGTTTGCTTGCAGGTCGATTGGGCAAAGGGATGATTTTGCTACGTAAACCCGGTAAACTACCACCGCCCGTTGCCAATAAAGCGTATGCTCTAGAATATGGTAAAGACACGCTTGAGATGCAAAACAATCTACCGCCTGAGCGCGTGCTATTGGTCGATGATATTTTAGCCACAGGCGGTACTTTAACCACCGCTTATGAGCTGTGTAAATCGGCAGATCATACCGTGGTGGGGGCGTTAGTATTGCTAGATTTGGTTGATTTGCATGGCGAATTTCCAGTGCCTGTGTATACGGTTTTAAAGGCTTAAAACTGGCAACGCTTAGTGAATAGCGTGGAATGAAGCAATCAAAAAAGCGCGCTGAATGAATTTAGCGCGCTTTTTTGATTGCCTGTATTTGCTTTGTCTTAACGTACGTTACTTGTCTTGCTGGTAAGGTAAGTTTTACACGCCTGTTCTATTAGCATGCGACTGATCGTTTTTGGCTTGGTTATCTTAAAATCTTTGGTGGTTAATATGGGTTTTTCTGATTGCCAAGATTCTAATACCTTATTATTGGCATCATAGTTAACGTAAGCGCGTCTATAGTAACTGGCGTCTTTACAAGAGATGAGCAATTGCTGATCGCTATGATGAATCACTTTTTCTTTACCTTCCTTATCTACTTTTGTTTCATCTTTTTGTGCAGGGTACGTTCTACGAATAGATACGGTGATGTTTTCGACATTTTTTTCGTCTATGATATTGATGTCGGAGCTTTCAATAGAGTCCAAGTCTAAGCTAAAAATTGATCCAGTAGGACTTTCTGATATTTTTGACCAGTTCACTGCATGCGTGCTGACTGCTAGAACACCACCCACTAATAACACTGATAGCCGTTTCATAATCAAGCCTTGCTTCTTGTTGTGAGAAGTGAGCCATGATAGCCAACTTACTATTAGCAGGCAAATTTCTTTTATGACCTGCGACTGAGGTTTGTAAAGTGCTGATCATATCCATCACCGTTTATATCGCTCAACGCTCATATCAATGACGCATCGCTGCTAACATCTGAGCAAGCTCATCACGAGCACCAATAAAGCCATCGATACCTTTTGGTAATAAATCTTGTGTAACCGTGTCTTGCTGATAGGCGCTACTATATTCCTCTCGCGTTAGACTCACGCGTTTCATGTCGGCTACATCTAATGACATGCTAGGTGACAGTTGCTGTATCACCTCAGTATCCATCGCTGCCAGCGCGTCGATAAGGTCAGGCGCGATGGTCAATAGATCACACCCTGCTAGCGCCAATATCTGTTCAGTCGAGCGGAAGCTTGCGCCCATCACTTGCGTATTATAGTTATGCTGCTTGTAGTATTGATAAATGCGCTTCACAGACTGAACGCCCATATCATCAGAAGCGGGCACGTTTTGACGATTTTGTTGGCGTTTTTGCCAGTCTAAAATACGACCAACGAAAGGCGATATCAATGTCACACCTGCATCGGCACAGGCAATTGCTTGATGCTGTCCAAATAACAACGTTAAATTGCAGTGAATATTTTGGGTTTCAAGATAGCGTGCTGCCTCAATACCTTGCCATGTCGCGGCCATCTTAATTAATACGCGATCTGAGTTAACCCCTGCTTTTTGGTAAGCTTCCATAAATGCTAAGGCTTTATCAATCGTCGCTTGAGTGTCATAAGACAAACGAGCATCCACTTCGGTAGAGACGCGGCCTTGGATAAGCTCTAAAATATCACAGCCAACCTGAATGGTCAGCGCGTCAATCACTGCATCTATATTGCCATTATGACGACTCATGGTTTCTGACAGCATGCCTTGGTTGTCAGGATGGAGGAGTGCTTTGGTAATGAGGCTTGGATTGGTGGTCGCATCGATAGGTTTTAAGCGCGCAATGGCGGCAAGGTCGCCAGTATCAGCGACAATGGTGGTCATGGTACGAAGCTGTTGTAATGCGCTCATCATATATCCTTTTTGATCAAAAACAGATTGTGTTCAGTTACGTGGTGATTTTCTTGTTTATAGTGCTATTTGCTGTCAGTTTTAGACTGTAACATAGTTTTGAGTGGATGTTCCTTCATAGTTTTGCCGTACATCGCTGCCATATTGCCTCTGTTTGCCAATATTGACGAATTTACGCGCATTTACACATGGGCACTGTCGATAGTTTTTGTTATAGTAGAGCGGGTCAGCGATCTGGCTGCTACATTTGCATGCTGGTGTCTGACTAACATGCGACAACAGTAGACGATAGCGCTCGCAGTACAGGGTGCTTTTGAGAGGCTGCTTGCTATTTAGCGTGATTTCTATCGAATATCATTGCTAGTATGCTTGACACCCCTGACCGTCATTGAGTGCTGATTCAATAATGAGATGATTGGTTGTCGATAATTAGCAATATTTAAAGCCTTCAAAGTTAAAAAAGCAGTACCTAATAGTAAAAAAACTCAGTAATAATTTTAGAAAAAGGATAGGCGGTAATGAGTGAGCAGTCATCAGAGCAAAACATGGATAAGCTAAATCAAGCCATCGCAGGGGCTAACGATACTGCAACTGAAAAAGCATTTTTGGACGATATTCGCCAAAGTATTGATACAGTAGACTGCGAAATCCAGACATTGATTAATAACCGTGCCAAGTTGGCTCAGCAAGTGGCCGCAGTAAAGAAACAACACATTGTCAATAACCCGACTGCCGACAATAGCAATCCTATTTTTTATCGCCCTGAGCGTGAAGCGCAAGTGCTAAAAGCGGTGATGGAACGCAACACAGGTCCGATCGCTGATGACAAAATGGCGCGGTTGTTCCGTGAAATTATGTCGGTCTGCCTTGACTTAGAAGCACCGCAGCGCATTGCTTTCTTGGGACCAGTAGGTACTTTTACTCATGCTGCTGCGCTCAAGCATTTCGGTAAAGCCGCTGATACCGTACCAATGACCACCATCACTGATGTATTCCGTGAAGTTGAAGCAGGCACAGCGATGTATGGTGTGGTGCCAGTCGAAAACTCGTCTGAGGGTGTGGTTAACCATACGTTAGATGGTTTTCTTTCTTCTACCTTAAAGATAATTGGAGAAGTTGAGCTGCCGATTCATCAGAATTTCTTGGTCGCTGAACATACCAAACTTGATGGTTTAAGCCGTATTTACTCGCATCAGCAGTCACTAGCGCAGTGTCGTCATTGGCTCGATGTCAATTATCCCAATGTCGAGCGCGTGGCGGTATCGAGCAACGGCGAAGCTGCCCGCCGCTTGAAAAATGAATGGCATTCAGCGGCAATCGCCGGTGATGTGGCTGCTGCAGAATATGGCTTGCATAAGTTATATTCAAATATCGAAGACAACCCGAGCAATACCACGCGATTCCTTATCATCGGTCACGAAGCGATTGCGCCATCAGGTCAGGATAAAACGTCTATCGTCGTATCAGCACATGACAAAGCGGGCGCATTGATCGAGATTTTGAAGCCTTTGTCTTATCATGGCGTGTCGATGACCAGTATCGAAACCCGTCCTGAGCGTCCGAATAAGTGGGCATACGTGTTTTTCATCGATATGAATGGTCATATTGACGAGCCAAACGTCAGCGCTGCTATCGCTGATATCCGTCCGTTGGTAAAAGATGTGCGTGTTCTAGGTTCTTATCCAAAAGCAGTGCTATAGTCCTTCTACTGTAAAAGAGTCATGGCGTTTACCTCGTGTGAAGTATCACATAATCATCTGCACTCGGTTGCCTTGGTTACCCTTGACTCGCTCTGAAATTGAACCAACGATATAACGCCGAATGGGTCACCTCACTTGCCAAAATCATATCTAAGGATAAATCATGCCGTCATCTCATTCAGTAGAGTCAAATTTATCACCGCTTGTACCTGCCTACGATAGTATTTTAGAGCTGGTGCCTTATCAAACGGGCAAGCCGATTGAAGAGTTGACGCGTGAGTATGGCGTCTCAGATGTGGTAAAACTTGCCAGTAATGAAAACCCAAGAGGCTGCTCACCGCACGTCACGCTAGCGATTACTGAGCAATTGGGTCAGTTAGCACGTTATCCTGATGGCAACGGTTACTATCTAAAACAAGCGCTGGCTGACTTCAATGATGTCAGTGTGGAGCAGATTACTTTGGGTAATGGCTCTGACGATTTGCTTGATATTTTAGCGCGTAGTTTTGCTGGTGCTGACGATGCTATCGTTTACAGTCAATATGCCTTTATCGTTTATCCGATGTTGGCTAAAATACAAGGGGCGACAGGTATAGAAGTGCCTGCACATCGCTTTGGTCATGATTTAAAAGCGATGAGTCAAGCGGTTCAAGACAACCCCAATACTAAAATAGTCTTTATCGCCAATCCTAATAATCCAACTGGCACACAGCTTGAACCTCAAGAGTTACGAGCATTTATGGCTAGTATACCAAGCTCGGTATTGGTGGTATTAGATGAGGCGTATATTGAATATAGCCCTGAGAGTAATAATCGGGCATTGTTAGATGAATTTGATAATGTCGTCATCGTGCGCACTTTTTCCAAAGCTTATGGACTGGCGGGTTTACGTGTCGGTTATGCGCTTAGCTCAGTGGCTGTCGCGGACTTACTCAACCGAATCCGTCAACCATTTAACGTGAGTAGAGTGGCTTTAGCGGCGGCGGCGGCGGCACTTGCTGACTCAGGCTTTATTGAAAAAACTCGTCTGATGAATGATGAGCAAATGCGCTGGTTAGAAAAGCAGTTTGATGCATTAGGATTGGGCTTTATTAAATCGCATGCCAACTTTATTATGGTAGAAATAGCCGTTGAGATGGAAGACATCACCGCTGCTTCTATTCATCAAGCATTGCTAGAGCAGGGTGTTATCGTCCGTCCATTAGAGAGCTATGGCTTACCTCATTGGCTGCGTATCACAGTAGGGGTGGCAGAAGAAAATATGCGCCTGATTGATACACTGCGCTCAATCTTGACTGATAATTGATCAGAAGTATGTTAGGTCGTTTTGGATAAGTAAATAATTTATTAATCATTTTCATGACACTAGCGTCGGCTTGTTTTAGTCATTCTGACGCTAGTTTGTTTAACGAGAAAAGCCGTGAGTCGCCAGCAAAACAATATAAGCAATCAAAACATAAGCAATCAAAACAATAATATGCAGTGTATGAATACTCAGCCGCCGTTATGTAAACAAATTTGCGTGATTGGTCTAGGGCTTATCGGTGCAAGCCTTGCCCAAGCCATTAAAGACAATGGTTTAAGTGAGCGTTTGGTGGCGGTTGATAGACATACGCCAAGCATCGACGAAGCCATTCAGCACGGCTTATTAGACGCTGGTAGCGCTGTTTTAAACGAAGTAGTGTTTGGTAGTGATTTGATTGTTATCGCTGTACCAGTACAGGCTGTGCAAGCCGTATTTGTCGATATCAAAGCAGCGATGGATAATGGACAACTTGCCACTGATTGCATCATTACTGATGTTTGTAGCACCAAGGTCAATATAATTGACGCTGCCAAAGCCGTCTTTGGCTCATTGCCTATAGGTCTTGTTCCAGCGCATCCGATTGCGGGTGCTGAGAATTCAGGATATCATGCCAGACGTGCGACATTGTTTGTTAATCATAGTGTCATTATCTGCGAGCTACCAACGACCCATAATAGCGCCATTGCTAAGCTGCGGCAGTTATGGGAAGCAGTGGGTGCAAACGTTATGTCAATGGATGCAGAACACCACGATCGCATATTGGCGCACACCAGCCATTTGCCACATCTGCTTGCCTTCAATTTGGTTGAGCAATTGGCGAGCCATGATGATAATTTAGATATGTTTCGCTACGCAGCGGGCGGCTTTCGTGACTTTAGCCGTATCGCTGCCAGTGACCCTAAAATGTGGCATGATATATTTTTTGCCAACGAAAGCGCGATTGTTAGCGCCCTTGATGAGTATGGCGTTTACCTACAGACCATGCGTCAGCTTATCATCGATAAAGATTCAACCGCCCTGATGGGACTTTTGGGCCGCGCGCAAGCCGCACGGCGACATTTTGGCCATATGTTAGCCAGCACTCCTTATACGGATACTTCTGCCATGTCAGCTTCTTATAATATTACTCCTAGCAATACTGTATTGGGCACTATTGCCATTCCTGGTGACAAGTCTATCTCGCATCGCAGCATTATGCTGGGCAGCCTTGCGACAGGCGTGACCAATGTCACTGGATTTTTGGAAGGGGAAGATGCGCTTGCCACCTTGCAAGCCTTCCGTGATATGGGCGTGACCATTGAAGGGCCTGATAACGGAAAATTGACCATTCATGGCGTGGGTATGAACGGTCTGAAACCGAGTAAAACACCATTGTATATGGGCAACTCAGGTACTAGCATGCGCCTGCTGGCTGGTATCTTAGCGGCGCAATCATTTGACAGCGTGTTGACAGGTGATACCAGCCTGAACAAGCGCCCAATGGAGCGTGTGGCCGCACCTTTACGCGAGATGGGTGCAGTCATTCAAAGTACAGGTCATAGTGGTACGGCGCCACTTAGTATTACTGGTCGAGCGACTATCGGTAAGCCATTACAAGGTATCGATTATGAGATGCCTGTGGCTTCTGCGCAGATTAAATCCTGCTTGTTGCTGGCTGGACTTTGGGCAGAAGGCACCACAACCGTTATTCAACCTGAAGTCAGCCGCGATCATACCGAGCGTATGCTTTCAGCTTTTGGTTATCCAGTAACAGTCGATGGCAACCGCATCAGTGTGGCAGGTGGCGGGCAACTCACAGGTGGTGATATCGCTGTCCCTGCTGATATATCCTCTGCGGCATTTTTTATGGTCGCTGCTGCGATCAGCCAAAATAGTGAGTTGACCTTGACGCAAGTAGGTATTAATCCGACACGCACGGGCATTATCGATATCTTAAAACTCATGCAAGCAGATATCAGCTTAAGTAATGAGACACATGTGGGCGGCGAACCAGTGGCAGATATTACTATTCGTAGCTCAAACCTAAAAGGTATTGAAATCCCAGAGCATTTAGTGCCATTAGCGATTGACGAATTTCCAGTATTGTTCATTGCTGCCAGCTGTGCGCAAGGTCGTACGGTGTTAACTGGTGCTAAAGAGCTGCGCGTAAAAGAGTCTGATCGTATTGCAGTTATGGCAGAAGGATTACAAACACTGGGTATTGACTGTACAGTGACGGAAGATGGTTTGATTATTGAAGGTAAGGGTATTGAACGCGAAGGTATTGAGGGTCAAAATAGCAAGGTCAATAATAGCCAGCCTGTCTTTGGTGGCGGTCATATTACCTCGCACCATGATCATCGCATTGCTATGAGTTTTGCCATTGCCAGCTTACGTGCATCCAAGCAAATTACTATTGAAGGCGTTGAGACCGTAAATACCAGTTTCCCAGGATTTGCAGAGCTTGCCAATCACATTGGAATGTCTATTAAAGTTGATAATGCTGCGGTTTAATACCAAAAACTATATTAACTTGCTGAATAGTATTATTGGCTTTTGCAAGGTTGAGCTTTAAAGTACTGAATTGTAAAATGCTGGCTACAGCATTCCATAAAGTCTAAAAAGTTGCTCATTAGCCTTGATGTAAATGTTGTTTTTAAAGTTGTTATCGTTAGCAATGTGTTGATGCCTATATTGGCATGAGCACATTGCTTTTTAACTTGCATCCTATCTGTAGTGACCCTGCGCTTTTGCCATTGAATTGATATAAAAATTAATATGGGGCAAGAGTGCGCTTTGCTCTAAAAAGTTGTACTGTACTATGACCACCCAAAACGTCATCAAAAAACCAGTTACGCCCATTAAAACAACCAGACGTGGCATCATCACCGCACTCATTGCCTTTTTTATCTGGGGTGGGTTTCCATTATATTTTAAACAATTGGCCGCCTACGATGCGACCGAGATTATCGGTCACCGTATTATTTGGACGTTTGCTTGCTTGCTTATCGTGTTGGTAGTCACCAAGCGCTGGCAATGGATCGATACCTTAAAGAAAAATCCGAGATGGATCGCGTTTTCATTTATATCGGGTTTGATTATTGCCACCAACTGGCTCACTTATGTATGGGCCGTCAATCACGACCGCATTCTCGAAGCCAGTTTGGGGTATTTTATCGGACCATTGGTGGGCGTTGCGCTATCGATGATTTTATTCAAAGAGCGCTTACGTATGCTGCAATGGGTTGCCATCGGTTTCGCCTTATTATCCGTGGTCATTCAAGTAGTTATGATTGGTAGCTTGCCATGGATATCACTGATTTTAGCCTTTAGTTTTAGTACTTATGGCACCATTCAACGGCAGACACCTTTGACGGCAGTCGATGCTATGTTTGTCGAAACAACGATGTTGGTGCCGATTTGCTTATGGTGGTTCTGGCAAGCAGATGTGGTCAGCAGTCAATTGAGTTTTTGGTTTAGTCCCAATATTTGGCTACTAATGATCGCAGGGCCGATTACCTTGATACCGCTGTTATTGTTTAATAAATCTACCAAGCTCGTTGCTTATAGTATTTTAAGTTTTATGAATTATCTGACGCCGACCTTTATCTTCTTCTTAGCGGTGTTCTATTATAACGAGCCATTTGATTTACAGCGTCTTGCAGTGTTTGGTCTGATTTGGTTTGGTCTGTTATTATTCAGCATTGATTTATGGCGTCATCGCCCTAGTAAAGCGCTAAAAGCTGCGCGTTTACGTGAAGAGGCGTTGCAGAAAACCAATTAAAAAACCTGAGTTCAAAATCTAATTAAAATTTAGTAAACAAGGATGAGAGCATGTTTCATACCGAATCTGATGTAGTATTCGTTAAAGGCTTAACAGTAGAAGCAGTCATCGGTGTTTACGCGTGGGAGCGCGCAATCACGCAGCCGCTGCTGATTGATATAGCACTTGAAAC
The DNA here is from genome assembly GCF_904846615.1 of Psychrobacter sp. JCM 18902. Taxonomy (NCBI): domain Bacteria; kingdom Pseudomonadati; phylum Pseudomonadota; class Gammaproteobacteria; order Moraxellales; family Moraxellaceae; genus Psychrobacter; species Psychrobacter sp. JCM 18902. Next base: position 1,271,499 of record NZ_CAJHBK010000001.1, on the reverse strand, counting down.
AGATATCAGCCGTGCGGCTATCTCAGATAATGTCAATGATGCGCTGAATTATAAAGCGGTTTGCGATGATGTGAGCGCGTGGTGCCAAGCGATTAAAGCGCAGTTGCTAGAGCATTTAGCGGGGCAAATCGCTGATAAGTTGCTTGCAAAATATAGCTGTCATAAAATAACGTTAAGCGTTGCCAAGCCGACAGCCATCAAGCAAGCGGATTCGGTTGGGGTGCAGATCACGCGTTATGCAACGGTCATCGAAGATAAGCCAGTTGTAAGCAAAGACGATGATGCATAATATGCATAAAAATTTGGCTGATTTGAGTCTTGAAACGCTAAAAAAGCAGACGCCTGAACAGTTGCAAACGCAGTCTGTGACGGCAGTATTATTGGCTTTAGGCAGTAATTATCAAGCTGAGCATTATCTGCCACTTGTCCGAAAAGATCTAGCGGCGCTAGGGGAAATACAGTTATCTACTGCGTTTGAAAATCCTGACTTTACATCGACCGAAGCGCAACCAAAGCCCGATTATACCAATCAGTGCGTTTATTTGTGCTTAGTAGAGCCCATGACACTGCAACAGTTACAGCAGGTTTTTAAAGATCTTGAAGGTGACTGTCATAGGCAGCGTCTAACAGAAGCTCAGACGCCAATAAAAAAAGTTACGATGGATATCGATATTCTCTTGATAGAAACGCTATTAATAGAAGTTGTTTCTGATGAAAATAGCCTAAGCAGTAATAAAGAATTTGAAGAGTTTAATTGGATTGTAATGGCAGATCGTTACCCATTCAAAGCGCATGAAAGAGCAGGGGTAGAGGAGTTGATGAAAGATCATTTCTTAAAAGGTTAAATGAAGCAGCCCAAATGCTATTCTAAATAAGTAAAAGTTATTGAGGACACGCCCTAGTGTTTTTCTTAAAACCTCTCAAAATAAAAGCTGAGCAAAATGCCCAGCCTATATCACATTTAAAAATTTTAACTATTACGCCTACTGTGCGGTCAAACCACCATCAATAACAAACTCTGAACCTGTTGAGTAGCTTGATTCATCAGACGCTAAAAACAACACCATGCCGCTGACTTCTTCTGGCTGAGCAACACGTCTCATCGGAATAGTTTTGGCAAATGCTTCAACCGCATCTTTGGTATCGCCTTGCATAATCATCGGTGTGGCAATGACGCCTGGATGAATTGAGTTCACGCGAATGCCATGAGGGGCGCACTCTAATGCTGCCGCTTTGGTCATACCGCGTACCGCAAATTTAGAATCGGTATAGCCGATAGCGCCGCCAACCAAGCCATTAATTGATGAGATATTGATGATAGAACCTTGTTTGGCGGATTTCATCGTTGGAATGACTGCTTTCATGCCTAAAAAGACCGACACCTGATTAATCTCTAGAATCTTGCGATACGCTTCTACTGACGTATCTAAAATAGATTTGTGCGTAGTGATACCTGCATTATTTACCAAGACATCAATTTTGCCAAATTTATCTTGGGTGGCTGTAACAACTTGCGTCCAATCTTCTTCACTAGTGACATCATGCTTAATAAATAAAGCGCTATCGCCAAGCTCTTTTGCTAATGCGTCGCCTTTATCAGCATTGATGTCGGTCAAGACGACTTTTGCGCCTTCTTGCATACACAAACGTGCATGAGTCTCGCCCATGCCTTGAGCGGCACCTGTGATAATAATCACTTTGTCTTGTAAACGAGCCATAAGTTTTCCTGTTTTTTTTAGTTATGAATAATGAAAGAGTATAGGACAGAATCGCTAAATACTCCTTAGTGATTATGAAACCAAAAGTCAATACTTGATGTTTTTAAAAGATAGTTTTAAACATAGCTTTGAACAATGCTTTTGGCTGATTTTTTTAAATAATGTAGTGAGGAAATGATGTACAACGACATATTAAATTTCTGTTTTGATGAGGCAGGTAGTGAGCAGTTTTTTGAGAAAGATATAGCGTTTGATCAATTATTAATAGAGCGATACAGTGATATACTTGAGCAAGCCGCCGCCGTAGAATTTTATACATGGCGAAGCAGCATAAAAGGGCGTTTAGCAGAAATTATTATATTGGATCAATTTTCACGCAATATTTACCGTGATACGCCAGCGGCTTTTGCCCAACATGCGATGAGTCTCGCGCTCGCGCAAGAAGCGGTTGCTGCATGTGCATTAGAGGCGCTTGAAACGATGGATGAACGTAAGTTTTTATTGATGCCTTATATGCACAGCGAATCAAAACTGATTCATCAGCAAGCAGAAAAGCTATTTAAGCAATATACCAATGCAGACACCGTGGATGCTGAGCTTAAACATAAAGTGATTATCGATCGTTTTGGTCGTTATCCACATCGTAATGACATTTTAGGTCGGGTTTCGAGTAGCGAAGAAATAGCGTTTTTGACCCAGCCTGACTCATCTTTTTTATAAATATTGTCTGTTAACTAGCTAGTCCATAAAGCGCTGCTTATCAATTGGTTAAAATAGAAAAAGAGGCTGTTTGGCCTCTTTTTTATTCAGTATTGACGACAGCTAGAAGATTACTTCTGCTCAGCGCCTATCTCATCTATCTCATCTATCTCATCTATATCGGCACGGCCAATCACATCGATATCCTCTAAGCACAGTTTGTCATATTCTTTTTTACAAAAGTTAGGATCGATTTTGCACATCGCTGTTTGTAGTTGATCGAGGCGATTTTCTGATTGTTGGATATGTTCTAGCATTTTAGCAAACGCTTCAGCCACAGGATCTTGTGAGGATGGGTCGATGCCATAAGCCCGAAACGCGTTTTCGCGTGCTAAATGATTGGTGGATTTTTCATCTATTGATTTTTTATCTACTGCTTTTTTATTTATGCCATTATCTGTAGAAGCAGCTTGCGCCACTTTTTCTTGTTGCTTGGCATCATCGACTTTTTTGACAATTGGATTGCCCTTTTCATCATGATGGTCTGATATCATCCGAGCGGCGCTGCCGACCATGGTCGCACCTGCTGGTACTGCCTTTACTACGACGGCATTTGAGCCAATTTTGGCGCCTTTACCGACAGTAAATGGCCCCAATACTTTAGCACCAGCACCAACGATAACCCCATCTTCCAAAGTAGGGTGGCGCTTGCCATTGTTCCAAGAGACGCCGCCAAGTGTGACCCCGTGATAAAGGGTCACATCATTGCCAATCTCTGCCGTTTCGCCAATGACAATGCCCATACCATGGTCAATAAAAAACCGTCGACCGATTTTGGCAGCAGGGTGTATCTCAATACCTGTGATGATGCGTGAGCCATAAGAAATTACTCGCGCCGCCAGCTTTTGGTCGTTTTGCCACAGACAATGTGCGCCGCGATGCAAAATAAGTGCATGAATACCGGGGTAGGTCAGGATGACTTCCAGACTATTACGCGCAGCAGGATCACGGTTAAATACCGCATCGATATCTTCTTTTAGGTCTTTTTTGATGCGTGAAAGTGATTTGAATAAGGCAGTTGGCAATGACATAAATTGTCCTATCGTATTTTTGATTACAATCAATTTAGTTATAGCAGCTTTGCAGCACAAAATATAGCGATGAGCGATAAATAAAAACAGACGGCTGATAGATAAAATACCAGTCATTGACAATTTATCTATAGGCAATTATTTATGATTTAGCTATCACTGACAACATATTTTAGCAGCTCAACAACTTGCTCTGGCGTTTGCGCCCATGCCATTGCCGCAGCATCGACTTCTTTTAGCGGATGGATAATATCTTCAGCATGAAGGGTAATGTACGGCTTGCTTAAAGCCGCGCAGTAGCCAGCATCGAATGCAGCGTTCCACTGTTTATATTTATCACCAAAACGAATGATAGCAATATCGCATTTTTGAATCATGTTTTTGGTGCGAATCGCATTTACCTTTGATGACTGATGGTCGCGCCAGAAACCATTATCCTCTTTACCGAGTACGTCACCGGCGGCATCGCTGGCTTCATGTTCAGTCACTGCGGAGGTAAAAGTAATGTCTAAACCTTTGTCTTTTGCGCCTTGCATGATTTTTTGTCGCCAGTCGGTGTGTATTTCTCCGGACAAATAAACGTTCCAATTCATCATCAATTCCTTTTTATTATTGAATCATATCATTTTTAAAATCATAGCATTTGTAAATGCTACTGCTGTTATTGCAACAGAAACTCAATGCCAGAAACCTGGCATATTAAAAGCTTTAGTCTTTTGCAAGTTTGGCAATCAAAGCACTGAGTAGCTGATACTCTTTTTGATCAAGCTGTAAGCGTGAGCCCAGTCGTGACAGCCGCGATGGTAATGACTTCAAGTTTTCGCTATCGGCTAAACCTCGTTGAACCATCAGTTCAGTGGTGCGATGAGTTAGCTGTTGCAGTTGTTGCTGAGTAATCGCGGGCTCATCCCATTGCTGACGTAAATGTACATCGAGCATTGGCTGAGTAGTAGTGCTCAAAGCAGTATCTAAACTATCCGCTGTCTGAGTGTGTGATTGCGCGTAAGCAAAAATAAAGCTAGCGATTACTTGCACGGCTGACGCGACATTGAGTACAGGGTAAGCAGGGTTGGCATCGATTTGGATATGATAATCGGCATAAGCCAATTCTTCATTGGTCAATCCACGATCTTCACGCCCAAATAGGATAGCGATATTTGGTTTACTAGCAGTAGCAGCCGATAGGGTATCAGCATTGCTATCGTCTTTGCTCGACGCCGACTGTTTATCGATAAAATCAAATATAATCTTAGCAGCTTGCGTGGGTGTCACGACAGGGCGGGGCAAATGACGACTGCGACTGCTGGCAGCAAATACCAACTGGCAATCCGCAATAGCAGATTCTAAAGTAGGTGCAATCAAGGCTAATGATAGCAGCTCGCTTCCACCTGCTGCATGAGACATACTGGTTTCATCAATTGGCAGTTTAGGATCAACGACCGTCAAACGTGACAATCCCATGGTATGCATCGCGCGTGCCGCCGAGCCAATATTGGCAGGCAAAGTGGTATTAACCATGACAACTTGCACACAAGCCAAATAGTCGCTCACTGTATGATGGACAGTAGATGCTGCTAATATAGGGGTGGAATCATTACTCATTACAACCCCAGTCTTAGATTGATTTCTTGTTCTGCGCGTTGCAATGCGGCGGCGATACTTTCAATCAGTGCCGATTGCTCGCTGATAAGACGCTCGCGGCAGCGCTCTTGTAACTGGCTGCTCAAGTTCATTAATTGGGTCGTGCCCAAGTTGGCGCTGGCCCCTTTTAGCGCATGAGCAACCTCAAAACCATTGGCATTGTCATTTTCTTGCTGAGCGACTCGCAGCGCACTTACTCGCTGTTGACTGTCAGTGATATACACTTGTATCAAATCAGCAAAGTCTTCTTCTAACAAATCACGCATGTCTTCAAATTGCTCATGATTAATGATTTCTTCAGCTTGGTGAGCCATATTTTTATTTGGGGTTTCATCCATGGTTTTATGTCCAATTCTAAAAGTTAAAACGGTAAAGGGTTTGTAATAAATACGTCAATGTTCTTCAGGTATTAGGGCGTGTCCTCATTTCAATCAATTACTCTCTAAATGGGCTAAACATGGCTAAATTTTGTTAAACATCGTCGAATAGCTTATCAATATCTCGATATTAACATCGCTATCTTCCTTGTTTGACGGCAATTTATCTCATTTTTATCACCATTTTTAAAATGAGGATACGCCCTAGCTATAATGGAAATGTAAATTGTCTTCACTAACCATATTCTTTAATTGCTGTAAGTTGTCATCGTTGGGATAGATGCGCCAGTGCTCAGATAGTCCTACGTTAGCGATGCCAAATTCCTCATAAATGCTCAGTCCCAGTGGCAGACAATTATCATTAATGGAGGCGTCAGTATTGCTCAAAGCATTGTTCACATAGCTTTGATTAGCATTATTTTGATTTATGTCATTTTCTAGTGCCAATAAATCATTGCCATTTTCATCATACAAACTTCCGCCCATCGCAGCATCGTAGCCACTATTGCCATTAAAGCTGCCACTTTGCTCGTCTTGCTCGTTGTCATGAGACAGTTTTGGTGCTGGAATAATGCTGGCTTGTGCAGACTTGAGTAACGGTTGCAGTCGCGTCAGCAGATTGATATCGCTGCCATGAATTTTAATACTGATTTTTTTCATCCATCTTAGGCGCGCATCGACCATGCTCATGGCACTATCAAGACGGGCAAATAAACGCCCATCACGCTCACGAATGCTGCCTTTGATGATGACGACTTCATCAATTTTCAACTGTTCTTTGACACGATTGAAACGCTCGGCATAGCAGCTTACTTCCAGCCTTGAAGTGCCGTCATCTAAGATAATGACGTTGCGATTACCAAAGTTGGCAATATCAATAATCAATCCGGCGAAATAACAGCTACCGTTATAGCCCGTGTCAGTCAGTTTGTCGAGACGAGTGCCTGAGGTATAGCGTTTTAACTCATCCAAGTATTCATTGATTGGATGACCCGTCAAATACAATCCTAACGTGTTCTTTTCTGCTTTTAAACGATGTTTATCACCCCAAATCAGCTCTGGCGTCATAACCAGTGGCGGCGCGGCGACGACACCATCCATTTCACCAAACAAATCCATCATGCCGATTTCACGGTTCTGACGGTCTTGTTCAGCAGCTTGTACGGCACTTGGCAGCTGGCTCATTAATGCGCCGCGAATCTCGTACGCTTCATCGGCTGGTAAATCTGGTCGCAGGGTGGCTGCAAAGTCATCAAAACAACCTGCGTTTATCAGTCCCTCTAAAGTGCGTTTATTGACCTTTTTAATATCAACGCGGCGACAAAAATCATAGAGATCTTTAAACGGACCTTCACGGCGGCGTGCATCAACGATAGACTCAACCGCACCTTCACCAACGCCTTTAATCGCACCTAAGCCATAAATAATATTGGTCGGTGTATCGGCAACAAAATGCCACTCACTGCGATTTACCGATGGATTAACGACGGTTAAATCAAAGTTTTCACGGCAATCATTGATAAAGAACACCACGTTATCGGTGTTGTTCATATCGGAAGTTAATACCGCCGCCATAAATTCAGCAGGGTAGTATTGTTTGAGATAAGCGGTCTGATAAGCGAGCACGCCATAAGCGGCGGAATGTGAGCGGTTAAAACCGTAACCGGCGAACTTCTCCATCAAGTCAAACACGCCACCTGACGTCGCCTCATCAATACCTTGCTCTGTTGCACCAGTAATGAAAATATCGCGCTGCTTAGCCATTTCCTCAGGTTTCTTTTTACCCATAGCACGGCGAAGCATATCTGCGCCGCCCAAGCTGTAGCCTGCCATGACCTGCGAGATTTGCATGACTTGTTCTTGATAGACAATAACGCCATTGGTATTTTCTAAAATCGGCTCAAGATTGGGATGGTCATAGATGACTTCCTCACGACCATGTTTGCGGTCGATATACATCTCTACCATGCCAGCGTCCAGTGGGCCTGGGCGATAAAGCGCACACATGGCGATCACATCTTCGATGTTGGTCGGTTGTAATTTCGCCAGATACTTTTTCATACCCATACTTTCTAACTGAAAGACGGCAGTGGTCTTGGCATCTTGCAAGAGCTTGTAGGCTTTTTTATCATCTAACGGTAGGTCTTCTAATACCAACGCATCTTTGCCTTCTTTGGCACGGCGCAGATTGATATTTCTGACCGCGGCATCAATCACGGTCAAGTTACGTAGACCCAAGAAGTCAAATTTTACTAGCCCAACGGCTTCAACGTCATCTTTATCAAACTGGCTGACACGGTGACCTTCATCATCACAATAAATCGCGCTAAAATCTGTGATTCTGTGCGGCGCAATCAATACGCCACCAGCATGTTTACCCACGTTCCGGCAAATACCTTCAAGCTTAGTCGCCATTTCCCACACTTCAGTGGCATCTTCGTAATCCATATTGTCAGGATTGGAGATTAAGTCTTTAAGCTGAGGCTCTTGTTCAAGCGCTTGACTGAGGGTGATACCCGGTGTTTTGGGAATAAGTTTCGACATTTTGCTGGCAAGGAAGTAGGATTTACTTTGTGCTCGCGCGACATCTCGTACAACCGCTTTTGCTGCCATCGTACCAAAGGTAATGATTTGCGAGACTGCTTCACGACCATAGGTTTGCGCGACATAATCAATAACGCGGTCGCGACCTTCAATACAGAAGTCAATATCGAAATCGGGCATGGACACACGCTCAGGGTTTAAAAAGCGCTCAAACAATAAGTCGTAATGAATAGGGTCGAGGTCGGTAATATTGAGCGAATAAGCAACGAGCGAGCCTGCACCAGAACCACGACCAGGACCGACTGGTACGCCATTGGCTTTTGCCCAGCGGATAAAGTCCATCACGATGAGGAAGTAACCAGGAAAGCCCATTGAAAGAATAACCTTTAGCTCATACTCTAAGCGGTCATCATATCTTTGGCGAAACTCGCTCCAATTATCGCTACGTTTCTCGATGGGGAATAGTTTATCTAGTCGATTATTCAGACCCCGTATTGATTCTGCGCGAAAAAACGATTCAATCGTCTCACCTTCAGGCACAGGAAAGTCAGGTAGTACGTTGATACCAAGCGTCAACGTCACATTACAACGGCTTGCTAAGCGCAAAGTATTGTCGATAACCTGCGGAATATCAGCAAATAGCTGCTGCATTTGCGCTTGGGTTTTAAGATATTGCGCATCGGAATAAGTTTGCGGGCGATTTTGGTCGGCAAGTACGTAGGAGCCTGCGATACAAACCCGTGCTTCGTGAGCATCGAAGTCATCCTGCTCTAAGAAACGCACGTCATTATGAGCAATGATAGGAATATGATGCTTACCACCAGAGTGAATAGCCGCTTTAATAAAGGCGTCTTCACCTGAGCGATTGGTACGCTTGATGGCAAAATATAAGCGATCATCAAACTGCGCTTGCCATTCTATTAGCAGCTCATCGGCTTTTTCTGGCATCGAGCCAACCAGTGCCTGACCGACATCTGATTTTTCAGTAAATAAGACAATCACGCCTGCCGCATGCGCTAGAATATGACTGCGCTTGACGACTGGTACACCATGATTGGCATCGTCGGCGCGCCCTTCGGTAAAGCCAAGCGATACGATACGAGTGATGTTTTGATAGCCCTCGTTGTCCATCGCGAGTAGGGTGAGCCGTGTGTCTTCATTTTCCATGATGACTTCACTGCCGATAATGGGCTTGATACCAGCACCTAGGCAGGCACGATAAAACTTCACCGTGGCATACAGATTGGACAAATCGGTCAATGCCAGCGCGCGCTGATGGTCAGCCGCCGCAGCTTTCACTAGCGGCTTGATACGCACGATAGAATCAGTGATTGAATATTCGCTGTGGATGCCAAGGTGTACAAATGCCATAAAAGACTCTTACTAGTACGATCAAAAGCAATAAGCTATCGATAAAATAAAGGATGTTTATCCGTTATTTATATTGATGTTCAAAGGTAAATAAGACCTCGATAGCCATGTTGATACGTTTTAAATGGGGTCGTCAATAATAGCATTATTTGCCGTAGACAGCCACTGATTCAAAGGGTTTAATCTGAGTGAGAGGATTTGTTTTTCTTATTTATAAAGGTGAAATTTTGCTGTGTTTTGTCTCAATAGTTGGTAGCATAAACATTTGTCCTTAAGTTATTGCGAAACAAAGCCCATTTGACGCCTTATTTCACACAATAATGTTCATGTAATCAAACAAAGACGATAATATTATGAGTAACATTACGAAGCTGCCCGCATTTGGTGACATGTTAAATGCGGGTATACAAACCATAAAAAATTTGAGTACGCGGAATACCGTTGGTCGCACGGTATTTTATAGAGAGTTTGAAAAGTTGGCACAAATTGTCAATGATCATAAAGAAATCAATTACATGAGTAATTATGATATACGCCATGAGTGTCATAACGGCTCACCCTGTTATGATGACATCGTTGATCTAATTTTATTGTGCTTGTCCGCGATGGGGCTGGTCAAAGAAGATAAGTTCAGCTTAGTACCCAATTTAAATCAGAATTTTGCTAATTTTATTACTTTTGATGAAAAAGTAACGCCTAAAAACATCATACGTTTAGACCCGTTTGGCAAAGTCTATTTTTGGTTAGCAGGAAACAATTTTACTCAATACATTAACGAAGGCATTCCAAATAGTGATTATATTGCTAACTTGACCCGTTTTGATAATAAAGCCTTTGCTGATCTGCAAAAAGTCAATATTGCGGCTTATGGTAAAAATGGCGATGCACTTATTAATCATTTGATAGAAGAAACTCAGCGCCGAACGTCTATGTTTATGAACAATTATGCAGATGCTACTGTGGGCAATGATTTTGTCAAAGTAACGCCTGATATGATTATGGCGCAGCTTGAAAGCTTGTTACCTTTGCAGTTTGAGTGGTTTTGTCTAAAAATGATTGAACGATCTTTAGAGATTGAAAGTCCTGAGAGTAATTTGACCTCGCGTCATACTGGACGCTCGAATGACAATGGCATTGATGGGCTGATTATTCAGGATTTCCCAGATGGTGAGGTGCATAACTATTACATTCAAGCCAAATTATATAGTGCCGGTAATAATATATCTAATGGCGATTTGAGAAACTTCATAGGGGCTTATCCACCACAAAAAACCAATCATCATGGCTTGTTTATTACTACGACAAGCTTTACCAAGCCTGCGCAGGAATATGCCAATGCAACGGATTCGCACAGTCTGATACTCATCGATCAAATGAATCTTATAGAGCTTATGATGCAACATAAGGTGGGTCTAAAAGAGGTCAATGCCAGACCGAAATTATTATTAGACAATGACTTCTTTAACAAGATCAAGTTGTATTGATAGTATCTTTCAATACTTTTCATATCTATTAAAAAAACGCTCTTTATTATGATAGAGAGCGTTTTTTATTTATACATATCAAGTAAAAGTTAAATCAATAACCAACGACTGCCGCATCAACGATGCGTGGGTCTGATGAGCCATAGACACCATTTGGCGTGATCATAATCGACTGAGTCGAACCCATGGCTGATTTTGGACTGACCATATGACCCATTGATTCAAGCTTTTTAACCGTATCAATATTCAGTGCTTTTTCGACCCGAATCTCATCAGGCAGCCATTGGTCATGGATACGCGGTGCGTGAGTGGCCTCAGCGATATTCATATCATGATCAATGACATTCGAGATTATTTGAGTGACAGTGGTAATGATGCGGCTACCACCAGGGCTACCCGTGACGATATATGGTTTACTGTCTTTAAAGACCAGCGTCGGACTCATAGACGATAATGGACGTTTATTGGCTTCAACGGCATTGGCATCACCGCCGATTAAGCCATAACCATTTGGTACGCCGGGTTTGGCAGAAAAATCATCCATCTCATTATTGAGCAATATCCCCGTACCTTCAGCGACAAGACCTGTGCCGTAAGAGAAGTTCAACGTATAGGTGTTGGCTATTGCATTGCCATCTTTATCAACGATAGAGAAATGCGTGGTCTGATCACTCTCATAGGGTAGAGGGTTGTTGGCTTTGATGGTAGACGCTGGTGTGGCTTTGTCTGGATTGATTAAAATGCGTAGTTTATCCGCATAAGCCTGAGAAGCTAAACCGCTAGCAGGCACATCGATAAAGTCAGAATCACCTAAATACTCTGAGCGATCCGCATAAGCGAGCTGCATCGCTTCGGCCATTAAATGAATGGTTTGCGCGCTGTTTTGACCGTAGTCTTTTAGCGGATAACCTTCTAAGATATTTAAAATCTGCACGATATGAATGCCACCAGAAGACGGCGGTGGCATCGAGACAATCTCATAACCACGATAATCGCCTTTGACTGGCTCGCGAGCGATGGCTTCATAATTGGCTAAATCTTGTAAGCTCATACGACCACCCGCATCATTGACCGCTTTTACCAATTTTTTGGCCGTTTCGCCTTTATAAAATCCATCAGCACCTTTTGCAGCGATTAGTTTTAGCGAGCGAGCAAGTTCAGGTTGCTTTAAGCGTTCGCCCGGCTGATAGGCGCTACCATCAGGTTTAAAAAATACCTTTTTGGTACTTGGCCATTTTTGCATGCGATCGCTCAACGCTTCTAACGACTCGGACAAGCCTGCGGTAACTTCAATACCATTTTCAGCCAGTGCAATGGCTGGTGCCATCACCTGTCCGCGGCTCATCGTGCCATGTTCTTCTAATGCTTTAAGTAATCCTGCTACTGTCCCCGGTACACCAACAGCTAGACCGTGATAACGTGATAAATCGCTAACGGCATTGCCTTCCTCATCAAGATACATATCACGAGTGGCAGCACTCGGGGCTTTTTCACGGTAATCGAGTGCCACCGTTTTGCCTTGCTTGGCATCATAAATCATCATAAATCCACCACCGCCGATATTCCCAGCGCGCGGTAAGGTAACGGCTAGCGCAAAGCCAACAGCGACGCCAGCATCAACCGCATTACCACCGTCTTTTAAAATCTTGAGTCCAATATCAGAGGCGAGGGCTTCTTGGGTGGCGACCATGCCGTTCTTTGCCCAAACAGGGTGGTGAATAGCATCTTCAGAATAGATGGCTTGATCGGCATTGGCATGGTTAATCGTGGAAGTTAGAGTATTGGTTTTGGCTCTTGTCACAAGCTGAGTTTCAGATATTACAGTAGGATTATCAGCCATAATCGCAAGATTGATGGCGCTAGTATTAATCGATGTTTGGTTAATGGTAGTTGATGGATTGGTTGTCGGCTCAAGCGCGTGAGCAGATAGTGCTACTAAAAATGTGCTACTGATTAACAAAATAGCCGCTTTAATATTTGCTCTACCTTGAGGATTATTGTCAGCAGTGCGTATGTTGTTTTTTGATATAGAGGTTGGCATTGTAAAGTCCTTTTTACTTGGGCGAGAAAGCCATAGTGAGAAAGTTGTTTTGTATAAAAAAATCTAAATATTTTCTTAATAAATAGGTTCTAATATTACTAAATTGTAACGCATTGTGATATAAATAACGGTACTAATGTACACTAATTATAGACTGGCTATTTATACAAAGAGATTACTATGTCATCAAATCATATTAATAATCATAATCGACAGCGCTACTCTGAGATGACGAGTCATCATTCGTCTATCAATAATAACGACCATGTATATCAGGTAGGTAAATTGACGTCTATCGCCTTGCTGGTTGGCACTACGTCTCTGGCTCTTTTGGGCTGTCAATCAAGCCCAGCGGTATCATCGCCTGCGGCATCAAAAAGTATGATTGATTTTAGTACCGCTGATAGCGCGCAGAGCCAAGCACAACGCCGCGCGTTTAATGCCAGCCTCACAGCCAAAGCTGAGCGTTATCAGCAATTATTTGACCAAGAAAAATATCCCAATACTGACAATCAAGCAAAGTCACATTTACTGGCGGCTATTCGTCAGCATCTTGCAACAGAACACGTAGCAGTCTCGCAAGCCAATTATCAAGCGGTACCTTTTATTGCTCCAGATAGTATCGATGCCGGTTCTAGTAGCTTACTTAGAACGATTATAGAAGCTTATGTTTATAAGCCTGACGGTGACTATGATGAAAGTGATTATGAGGACAGGCAAACTGAGGCTATGGCAGAGTTAGCAGCGGTAAGTGCAGAGTCGAATAAATGCAATGACAATGAGGACGATGACGCTTATGAAGTCTGTGTTGTAGAGGATGTTAACTATGACGAAAACGGTTATAGTCGCAGTGACTACCAATCAGAGAGTTACGGCGAAGGGAACTATGACACCGATGATTATGAATCAGACAGTGCTTTTTCAAAGTTATCAAAATTAAACCCAAAAAGCATGATAGAGCAGTATGAAGCCGTACAAATGGCAAAACAACAACCAGAGGATGTAGAACAAGATAGCCAATCAGCAACATCTACGGGCGTCATTGGTCAAATGCTGAGTATGTTCCATCGCACGCCGGAACAGATAGCTGCGTCAAATGCTTATCAATATCAAAATTTAACGTTCAATAGCGTCAGTCAGTACAAACCCAAACAGCGACAACTGCAAAGCGTCTATAGCTATGATTATGTGACACCAACGATTAGCTCATCTATACAGATACCGTTAGCGTTCGATTTTAACCATAGTAAAGTCACGGTAGACCCATCAGCAATCATGCCTATCGTAGCATTGGTTAATCCTGAAAACACCCCTTTACCTAACCAAAAGACCTCGCATACCGTTAGTTTTGGGTTGCCCGAGAGTATTACGACACAGCTACCGCCAGCAGTGCTTTATGATGCCGCCATTGCTGCCATACAGAGCAGCATGGCAGAACTTGCGCCCGAGCACTTTAGTGCTGTAGATATTCATAATGATGCATTTGCCAAAGAAGTCGGTGCGAGCCGAGCGGTAAAAGTCTATTTTGGCAGCAAGCAAAGTGGTGAGATGATCGGCAAAACCCTAAAATACATGACAAAGTCGCTACAGGATTATGTCGATGCCAATCCACAGAAATATCCTGATGGCGCTATGCTAAAAACTGCGCTGGCGAAAGTGCAGCTATACAATAAAGGCTACCAAAGTGCGGATGTAGGTTCGCTTTTGCAGCTAATTGAAGCCATCGGTCCAATATCTTTTAATCAGATAAATTACTATTATTTAGACCGCTCAGATCGCCTGCTTGCTAAGCAGCAGCGGGTAAATATCGGTGGCGACTTGATGGGTTCGACAACCAGCGTGCTAAACCAAATACGCTATGATAAAAGCAGCTTTAATAACCATGCACTAACGCCTTTATTAACCGAGTCTTTTGGCGCAAATGCTAAAGCCGCTATCGATGGCAATGCATGGATGGCAGAGCAGCGTCAACAAAAAGACAGACTGCAAACGGCACGTGATGCCCGCTATGACTATAGTGGGAGCAGTGATGATGACTATGGTAGCGATTATGCAGATGGTGATAGCGGCTATGATGCAGCAGAATATGACAGTGCTGATAGTCAAGATGACACTGATATCGAAGACGATGCTGACAACAGGGTAGATGATCAATAACGCTATCTTGTCATGTTCAAGCCCATATTTATTAAGGATAAAAAATGAAAAAAGCAGATCAAATCATTGCAAGTCGTCTTTCGTTAGCGAGCCTTGCGTCAGTTCTTAATGGCAATCGCCTATTTGCTGGTGCATTGGTAACAGGAGCACTATTATTAACGGGCTGCCAATCTACCAGTCTTGACCAATTTAATGCTATGACTGCTAAGCAAACGCCAGTAGCAGCAAAGACAGCATTGGCGACTGCGTTACAGAAACAGCGCCGCCAGTCCTTTAGCTATCATAGCAATCTTGAGGTTAGTAACGAGCAGCAGTTTAGCGATATAAATATTGAAATAGATGCTAAAGCGCCAGTCGCCTCAGGCTATATCGATGAATACTGCGAAGACACACATGATCAAGCGTATGCCGCCTTAATTACCCAAGCAGAAGCGCAAAATAAAGACATTTTAGCGGCAGATTATGATGCTCAGCGAACAGTGCTCAAAGACCGCTATCTTGAGTGTACGGATGCCTATGAGGCATGGGTAGAGAGTAAATATGATAGTGAAATCACTGTGCTAGCGTTTTACCAACAGTTATTTGACAATTACGACGACCGATCGACAGCGCAAGATATCAAAAAAGCAAAGTTGCTAGATGCTTATGTGCTAAAGCCACTGTCTATCAATGCACAAGGCATTTATCAGCCAATGGCTGGCAAGGCGACGATGCTGGCGAGCATGCAGTATCAAGCACGCAATCATCAAAGCAGCATGAATCAGCCGATTTATCTGGATTTGAAAAACGGTAATATTTATCTATGGGCAGATAATTTTGCGATGTTTAATTCAGAGCTGTTAGACGATAAGCTCGGGACAAAGTGGCGCAACAAATGGCTAAAGCTAGCCATTGATGACGGCACCTTACCCAAAGGCTTTGGTAGTGAATTGATAAAAAGCCACTTTGCAGCCTTAGACGCCACATTTGATGCCGCACCGATTAGCCAGTTTGATTATGTCGCCCCTAATACGCTAGCCTCGCTCTCTCCCAAGCTGCCCGCGCATCAGCTACCAGCCATGCTGGCAAGTAACCAAGTCATTCGCCGTGTACAAAGTGCTGAGAGTTATGAGCAGTTTTATCAAGATTATATGCGTATCATCTACGAGCGGCTAAGTCAGCGATATCCAGAACTGGTTAAAGAAAGTGAGCCCTACGAGGCAAGCGACACAAATGCTAAGAAATTTACCAGTAAAGCGTTAGTGCAGCAGATGCTAGCAATGATGAAAAGTGGTATGGATAGTGGCAGTGAGGCAAAAGAAAAGACGGCAGAAAGTGCAATGTTATCAAATTCAGAGAAGCAAGAGTTGTATGGATTTGATAAGCGTGGTCAGCTCAAATGGCAGCATATGCGCAGTGAGCTTCCGAGCGAAACCGCCGCTAGTAAGAACATGGTCATAGATATTTTGCAGCAGTATTCCGCTATCAGCGCCAAAAACATGGTATTTCCCAATTTACCAAGTGATGTGCAAGTGCCTAATGCCAGTAATAGTATTGATATGCGCGAGTATGGTAGCGAGTTGATGCAGTACTATCGTGATGGCAATGGTACTGCAATGGGAAAAATGATGTTTAGTGTCATGCCAATGGCTAAAGAGAAGTTTGGGGCGGTTGAATAAATAAAACTAAATCAGACTAAATCTATGACATTGAGGACGAGCTAGTGAATTTTGTGACCATTGACGTTGAAACTGCAAACAGCGACGTAGGGTCTATTTGTCAAATAGGCTTGGCTAAATATTTGAACGGTAAGTTAATCGATACATACAGCACTTTAATTTTACCGCAGACGTCTTTTAGTCGTCAAAATATAGAAGTGCATGGTATTACCAGTAGTATGGTAAAAGATGCGCCGTCTATGTATGACATTTACGGACAAATATTAAAATTTATCGGTAAAAATGTTGTCGTTAGCTATACTGTCTTTGATCAAAGGGCGTTGACAAAAAGTCTAGAGCTTCACAAATTACCAATACCAGAGCTACAGTGGGTCGATGCCACGGTATTGGTACGTAAGACGTGTCAGCGCTTTTCGGTTAAAGGTTATAATCTGGCGAATGTCTGTAGAGAATGGAATTATCGGTTTGACCATCATGACGCGCTAGAAGATGCTAAAGCATGTGGCTTTATAATCGTAACCATTCTTAGAGAAAATGGTTTGTCAATTCATGATTGGATAGAAGATAGTCAATACAGTCGTAATTATCCTCAGCAACCACGCGCAAACGGTAGAAGTTACCCCAGTCATATCACAAAAGTTGGAGATGAGTCAGGACAATATGCAGGACTCAATATCTGCTTTACAGGCAATCTTAGTATCAGTCGAGCAGATATTGCTGAGATAGCAGCCAAAAATGGTTTTAATGTCAAAGCGGGTGCTTCGAAGACATTAGATTATCTTGTGGTTGGTGTTCAAGATTTAACGTTGCTTGCTGGTTATGAAAAAAGCAGTAAGCATCGCAAAGTAGAAGAGCTGATTCAGAATGGTTTAGATATCAAAATTCTTGAAGAGCGCGCCTTTTTACAGTTAATTAACATATCAAAGTAATGTGAGCTCCAACATTAAAACTAAAAAGCGCACCGTTTATACGATGCGCTTTTTTATGTGTTCATAATCAGTCTTATAGGACATTCAGTATGAATGCAAAATAGCCTATTAATGACGAATTACATGCCTTGATGTGGTTTGCCATGCATTTTACCGTGCTCTGAGCCTTTATGACCTTTTGCCATTTTTTCAGCTTTTAATGTAGCAAGTTTTGCGCGTTGCTCAGCAGTCAATACTTGAGAGATAGCATGTTGAGTCTGTACTCGCTCAATGAAGCGCTGCTTGGTTTTAGCCGCTTGCTGATCAGCTAAGCGATTAACTGCGGCTGTATTTAGAGTGCTGGCGTTGGTCAATGCTTGCATCTGTTGCTGCATTTGCGCCCGTTCTGCTTTGTTTTTTGTACGGTCAGCTTTACGATCGCCGTGTTGTGCTTGCATGATGGCTTTGATTTGCGCTTGTTGCGTTGCTGTTAGATCTAGCTGCGACATTGGACCTCTCATGCCGCCTTTGTTCATGGCTTTTTTCATGCCATCTTTATGCTGCATTTTACTGGTCGTTGGTGTGGTATCAGTGGTTGCATTAACACTGGTACAAGCCGTTACGGTGAAAATGCTAGACATTGCTAATACTGAGCCCATTAATAATTTTTTCATCATCATTACCTTAATTTATGGTGCATACGTTATTGGTTGCGAAAAAGTCAGTTTTTATCTGATCAGCTTATGAACAGTAAGTGCCCCGGATAGCCACTATCCATCACAGCTTGTTATCAGTATTTGTCGCTGATAGACGATATATTACGACAGTTAAAGGTTACGAACATTTATGAAGTATTAAGAAAGGTAACGTTTATAGCGAATCGATAAGCAATTGACTGATAATATGGCTCATAAAGCGATCTAACGCTTAAGGAGAAAGATGTGCCACACATACTACTAGGCGATGATGACGAAGAGTTGACCCAGTTATTACAAGAATACTTGCACAATCATGGGGTGACATGCGACTGCGTTCACGATGGTGAGGCTGTCATACAGAAACTCAAAACCGCGAGCAATAATGTGCTTAATGGCGCTGCTGCTTATGATTTGCTGGTGCTAGATATTATGATGCCAAAAATCGATGGATTGAGTGTCTTGCGTCAATTGCCCAATATCAGTGATATCCCTGTCATCATGCTGACGGCAAAAGGGGAGGAGATTGATCGTATTATTGGGCTTGAACTTGGTGCTGATGATTATATTACCAAACCCTGCAATCCTAGAGAGCTGCTAGCACGTATCAATGCCGTCATCAAACGCACCAGCGCAGCGACATCAGAGCATACGCCGCTACCAGACAGTCGTTTGTATCTGGATCAAAACCAGCGGCTTTGTCAGATAGATGGCATAGAACTACAAGTGACGGGGACAGAGTTTGATTTGTTGGTTGCGCTACTGAAACAAAAAGGCGAGGTGGTAAGCAAAGCATGGCTGTCAGAGCATGTCTTACAACGTGAATTACAGCCGTTCGACCGTAGCCTTGATGTGCATGTCTCACGACTCCGCAAAAAACTCCAACCTTTTCATGATGAGCCGATCAAAGCGGTTCGTGGTAAAGGCTATCAGCTGGTATTGTAATGACGGACTTATCGATGAACGCTTCCAAGAAAGCTATTAACCATAAAACGCTTAAGCAAACCCCAAAGTTTAAAGTGCGAATCACACTATTTTGGCGTTTGTTTCTAAGTCTATTATTAACAATTATCATCACCTCTATTTTATCGATCATGGTGGAGCGTTGGCTGGTCGAAAAAGCACTAACGGCTCGCATGGATGTGCAAATCGACAGTCTATTGGTTAAGCGTCAAGACATGGTTGCCGCGTTACAGGTTGGTGACTTAGATGCCGTGAGACAGATGTATCGTCAGGACCGTCAACTCATGAATCAGATAAGAGTTTACGATGAAGAAGGGGCGATTATATTTCCGCGTTATCGCAATAGAGATGAGCGTAGGCAAAAAGGTATGCAGGGTAGTCGGCGTGAAGTAGGGCAACTATCAATGCAATCATCAGTGCAATCAATGGCAGCTCAGCCCAATGTGGACAAGAACAGGACTAATATTCACGATAATAATAATAAAATGTCGAATGATAAGTCGTCATTCTTAAACCATATTCTGCAACCGATGATGCCAAATAGCGCTACGCTAGCTGATTTCGACAGTCGCCCTGAGCTGGCTGATGTGACGGTCGTCTTACCAGATGAGCAGTCTGTCATTATACAATTACGTCCGCATTTGCGTTTTGCTGATGTTATGGCGCTGCAACGTGGCAATTTTCCCATACGTTTGCTATTTATTCTCGTTTTTAGCGTCTTGGTTTGTATTTGGCTGAGCCGTACAATGACTCAGCGTATCCGCCGTGTACAAAATACCGTACACCGTCTGATTGATGGCGATTATCAGACCCACCCAGACCTATCAAAAATGGGAGATGATGAGCTTGGTTTACTCGCAAAAGACGTGGCTAAACTATCAAAACGGTTGGCTGAGAGTGAGCTGGCACGCAAACAGATGCTCAGTGATATCTCGCACGAGCTACGATCGCCACTGGCGCGACTTGATGTGGCGACTGAGCTGACTCGCGACTTTGCACCGAATGCCAGTCGTTATCTCGACCGTATCGATAAAGAGTCAGCGCGGATGAATGAGTTGATTGAGCAAATCATTCATATTCAATCTCTACAAATGCAGCAATATACCATCGACAATATAGAAAACGAAGCAGTTGATATTTCTGACATCATCAGTGAGATTGGACAAGACGTTTGTTTTGAGTTTCAGCATAAAAACGTGCGTTGGCAATGGCAGCCGAGTCATGCATTGGTGGCAGACGCTTCATCTACCACTGATTCAACAACGCCTTGGACAGTGCTTGGCAATCAAGAACAGCTGCATAGTGCGCTTGAAAATGTCATTCGTAATGCTTTTATGCATACGGCCTCTGATTCAACAGTCATTGCTGACATTAAAAAAGTGGAGATGGAAGGCAATAAGCCAGCACTTCAAATCAGCATCACAGACGAGGGTGGTGGCATCGCGGATAAGGACTTGGCGCGTATTTTTCAGCCCTTTGTACGGCTTGACTCGGCTCGCCATCGTGAGACGGGTGGCTATGGGTTGGGGCTGGCAATCGTTCATGCCGTGGTAATGGCACACAAGGGTCAGATTCATGTCTATAATCGCCAAGATGATATCCAAGGGCTGGTGATGCAAATAACATTGCCTGTTAACTCTGAAGGGGACTAAGAGCAGCATAAAGTGGCGAACACGCGCTTAAAACATCTCTAAAGTGTGTGTATAAGCGTGTGTTTTATTAAGTTTCAAAGCGGATTATTTCAAAAAAGTGGGAGCATTCAATATAAGCAAGGAGCAAAAAACATCTATATATTCATTTTTTGTTATATAATTGGATGAACGGTAATAAATGCCCGATGAGCGGCATTGTCTCTCTCTATATATTCGGTAATACTAATATATAGAGAGAGCGATTAGGGCTTTTCAAGATAAAAAGTGTTAGTTGTTGGTTAACAAGATAAATGATGAACAAAAAACATTTACTCATTGTCAGCCAATAACGTATTTTATTTTGTGATATCGACTCTCTGCAAGATGGATATTATCTCTGATTTTTAAATCTGACCAGTCTGTAAGGGAGTGCACACTATGAACCGCATCTATAAAGTAATATGGAATGAAGCCTTGAGCTGTTTTACCGCAGTTGGTGAATATGCAAAGGGGCGCGGCAAATCTTCCAAATCTAGCGTGAGCGCAAACGCGACCATCAATACGACTTCTAATCTTTCTTCTACCCAATTTTTCCGATTATCTACGATCGCCATAGGGATGCTGGCGGCTGGATTTACAATGTCACCGCAAGCTTTTGCGCAAGTGAATGTCGGCGGTGGTACGGGATCTGGTACGGCAATTTCTTCTTGTAATACAAACAGTACTGAAGCGAATGCTGAAGGCAGCTATTCGGTTGCCATTGGCTGTGAAGCGGACGCTGGGCAAAACTTCAATCTGGTCGATAGAGGCAATCCGTCGTTTACTTGGACTGGTGGTTCACAAAACAATTCTGGTAGTACCGCCATTGGCACTGGGACAGAAGCCGGTGACGTCGCTACTGCTCTAGGCACTCAAGCAAAAGCCATTGGTCGGTCATCTGTGGCAATTGGGGCGGCAGCGTATTCTAATGGAAATACCTCGTTAGCGCTTGGACGTCAATCGGCAGCGACTGCTGACTTTGCTCAGGCTATTGGTAATGTCTCCTCAGCAACGGGTCAAGGCTCTTTAGCTGTTGGTCATTCAGCACTTGCCTCAGGCAAACGTGGCATTGCGATTGGTTCAACTGATTTTGAAAATGCAGGTACAGTGGCTGATCAAGCAAATGTAGGTTATAGAGCGAATGGACAAACTCAAGCAGTTGGCAATGATACGATTGCCTTTGGTAGTAATGCAAAAGCGACCGCTGATAACAGTCTTGCTTTTGGTGTCGGCTCTCGATCTAACGCAGTAAATGGCATCGCATTAGGTTCAAACTCTATTGCAAATCGTGCTGGTGGTGCCAGTGGTTTTGTACCAGTAGGAGCAGATAGCTCAGTCATCCAAGCGACGGACAGCGTTACGCTTGGCGCGGTTTCTGTAGGAACAGGAGCAGCGGGTGGCAACCGTCAGATTGTAAACGTCGCAGCAGGCAGTAGTGCTAGTGATGCTGTCAATGTGGCTCAGCTAACGGGGCTGTCGAATACTGTCGCTAATAATAAAACCAAGTATTATAGCGTGGACTCAGCTGCTGTCGGTAATGCTAATAACGACGGAGCGACAGGTTATAACGCCATGGCGCTGGGCGGAAATGCAAAAGCCACAGGCAGCCAAACTATTGCGATTGGTAGCTCAGAATTTGGGCAACAGACGATGGCAAGTGGTGAGCAGTCGATTGCTATCGGTGCTAATGTTGTGTCTAGAGGGGCATCCTCGATCGCGATAGGCGGTGATGATCTAAATTTTGCATCGAGAACCAATATCGATGGTAGTCCATTGTCACCATTAAATAGTGGCACAGTTAACGAGGCTTTCAAATCCTATGTAGGTAAAGATCTGGTAGAAACCAATCAGTACGATGTCAATACCGAAGCTGGAGGTGCTGCGTCGATAGCCATTGGTGCAAAATCGCTGTCTAAAGGTGATCTGTCTACAGCCGTTGGTGTTCATTCCAATACCTCGGGAACGGCTTCTTCAGCGTTCGGTGTTGGTGCATCAGCGAGCAAAGACGGTTCAGTCTCTTTAGGTGCAGGCTCAACAACAGCAACAAGTGCAAGCTCTGAAAAGACGATGACAGTTGGTGGCGTGGTATATGATATCGCCGGTAATGTCATTGATGATAAGGGCATGCTACGAGAGGGTGCGCAAGTATCCGTGGGCGTAGTAGGATCTGAGCGTCAGATCAAAAACGTCGCTGGTGGAGCTGTCACTGCGGCTAGTACAGATGCAGTGAATGGTAGTCAATTATATGCGACCAATGAAGCGGTCGGAAATAATACCACGACTATTAACAAAGGCTTTGCATTAAAAGCTGCTGATGGTAATACAGTACAGAAACCATTGGGACAAGCTGTAGAGGTGGTTGGCTCTAACAGCAACATCGACACCCGAGTAAAAAATGGCAAAATCGAAGTTGAGCTCAATGACAACCTAAACCTAGGTACAACAGGCAGCGTTAGCACAGGTAACTTATTAAACGGCACAACGGTTAATGGTCTAGGTATTGTCACTGGCGGCGTGCTTACTGGCGTCACTACCGTTAGTGGTGCAGGTGTCACAGTAACGGGTGGAAGCATATTTAACCCTACCAATGCCACGTTAACCAGTAATGGTCTGACCATTTTAAATGGCCCAAGCATCACCAAAAGCGGGGTCAATGCGGGTAATAAGAAGGTCGTCAATGTTTCTAATGGTACGGTCAGTCTAAATAGCAAAGACGCCATCAATGGTGGTCAGTTATTTAATACCAACCAACAAGTCACGACCAATACTAGCAACATCTCAACCAATACCACCAATATTGGTACCAATACTGACAATATTGCTAAAGGCATCAAGTTTAACGTGAATGATGCAAGTAGCGGCGGCACTCTTAAAAAAACCTTCGCCTTGGGTGAAGAAATTAAGTTTGATACGGATAGCAATTTAACCACTACCGGCTTATCAACGGGTGATGGAATCAAACTTGGCTTAGCCAACAACTTAACAGGTCTGGATAGTGCAAGCTTTAATAGCGGCGTTAGTATCTCATCTACTGGTATCAATGCTGGTGATAAAGTCATCTCAGGAGTGGCTAGCGGTGGCACAACAGAAACCAATGCAGCAAACATCGGTGATTTGAATAGTGCCATTACTGGCGTATCCACCTCAGGCTTTGCATTAAAAGCCGCTGATGGTAATACAGTACAGAAACCATTGGGACAAGCTGTAGAGGTGGTTGGCTCTAACAGCAACATCGACACCCGAGTAAAAAATGGCAAAATCGAAGTTGAGCTCAATGACAACCTAAACCTAGGTACAACAGGCAGCGTTAGCACTGGCAACTTATTAAACGGTACAACGGTCAATGGTCTAGGTATTGTCACTGGCGGCGTACTTACTGGCGTCACTACCGTTAGTGGTACAGGTGTCACAGTAACGGGTGGAAGCATATTTAACCCTACCAATGCCACGTTAACCAGCAATGGTCTGACCATTTTAAATGGCCCAAGCATCACCAAAAGCGGGGTCAATGCGGGTAATAAGAGAGTTATTAACGTTGATGATGGGGTTAACGCAAAAGATGCGGTGAATTTTAGTCAGCTAGAAACGACTAATACTAATGTCATGACCAATACTAACAACATCTCAACCAATACCACCAATATTGGTACCAATACTGACAATATTGCTAAAGGCATCAAGTTTAACGTGAATGATGCAAGTAGCGGCGGCACTCTTAAAAAAACCTTCGCCTTGGGTGAAGAAATTAAGTTTGATACGGACAGCAATTTAACCACCACTGGCTTATCAACGGGTGATGGAATTGCTCTCGGTCTGTCTCCAACTTTAACGGGCCTCACTAGTGCAGATTTTGGTGGTGTTAGTATCTCTACTACTGGTATCAATGCCAACGACACCCAGATCAAGGGCGTAAAAAGCGGTGGTAATACAGTAACCAATGCAGCAAACATCGGTGATGTACAGATGGCAGCCGCAGGAGCGAGAACCAAAGTAGTTAAAGGTACGAATGTTGCCAGTGTTGACTTTTCAACCGATAGCGATACTGGACAGGATGTCTATACTGTCAATGCCAATGGCGCCAGTGTTTCTACTGCAGATGCTAATGCACTAACAGTTAGCACTAGTGTCAAAGATCCTGATACCAATATCACCGACTATCAAGTTGATCTAAGCGAAGGTAGTAAGGCAAGCTTGGTAAAAGCCGATAGTGCGATGCAAACGGTAGTGACACAAATCAATGGTGCTGATGTCAAGACTTTGGATAAAGACAATAATACAGCCAACTTTATTACTGGTGACAATATTATCTTGACCGCTGACAATGGCGGTATCAAAGTTGCTACTGCTGCCGACTTAGTCTCAACCAGCTTGACCACAGGAACTACAGTCGTCAACGCTGATGGTGTCACATTTATGGGTGGGACTAATCAAACGGTCAGACTCAGTAATAGTGGGCTAGACAATGGTGGCAATCAAATTACCAATGTCGCTAACGGTACAATAGCCAGCGATGCCGTAAACTTTGGTCAACTACAAGCCACGACCACGACCATCGATAAAGGTTTTGATTTCGATGGTGACACGGGTACTACCGTTAATCGTCAGCTTGGTGACAAGCTGACAGTCAAAGGTGGCGCGACCGTGGCAAGTGACTTGTCAAATGGCAACAACATTGGCGTCGTTGCTGACGGTACCAGCACATTGACCGTGAAACTTGCGAAAGATTTAACTGGTCTTAACAGCGCAAACTTTGGTAGCGGTGTCAGCATCTCAGCCAATGGTCTGAACAATGGTGGCAATAAAATTACTAACGTTGCAGAAGCGACCACAGGTAAGGATGCGGTAAACTTCGACCAATTGTCAGCAACCAATAGTCTCGTGGCCAAAGGCATCAAAATCGGTGATGGCAATAGTGCCAACGACCAGCAGTTTGCTTTAGGTGATACCATCAACGTCACTGGTGATAGCAACATTACGACGATGGCCTCGGCAACGGGTGTTCAGGTGAAACTGAATAACCAGTTGAATTTAGGCAATGAGGGTAGCATGCAGATTGGTAATAGCATTATGAATAGTAATGGCTTTACCTTTACCGATAATGGTCCGGGTAGAACGGTTAGACTGAGCAGTAGCGGTCTTGACAATGGTTTTAACAGAATCACCAATGTAGCTGCTGGTATTGCAGATACAGATGCGGCGACTGTCGGACAGTTGAATGCCACGACGTTTGCCCTTGATCAAGGTTGGGGACTAACGGCTCAGGGTGATGTTGCCACTATGATCAAACAAGGCAGCGCCATCGATCTAAACAGCACAGATGGTAATATTAAAGTGTCTAGATCAGCGGACAATAATGTTAGCCCTGGTCTACGTGCTGCTGCACCATTGGCAGGCGTCAATGACATTAGCTTCGATTTAAACCCAGACCTGAATTTAGATAGCGTAACGACGGGTGATACCATTATGAATAATAATGGGCTGACTATTACAGGTGGACCTAGTGTCACCAAAGCGGGCATCAATGCTGCTGACACTAAGATTACAAACGTTGTGAATGGCGATGTCTCTGAAGGTAGCAAAGATGCCATCAATGGTGGTCAGCTCTATGCACAAGGTAGTGGCATCAGTAGTATCATTGGCGGTGAGACAGTCTACAATCCTGTAGATGGTACCTTTACCAATAGTAATATTGGTGGTACTGGTCAAAATAGTATCGACGGTGCGATTGCTTCTATTAAGCAAGGAGAAGTCGTTATCAATGAAAACATCCAAGCCAACACTACCAATATCCAAACCAATACCACGAATATTGCCACGAATAAAGCAAACATCGACACTAATACGACCAATATCAAAGTGAACAAGGATAAAATAGATGCGGGTCTCAATTTTGGTGCTGATAGCGGTGCTACCATCAACAAACCAGTAGGCGATGGCAGTGTCCTCAGCTTCACAGGTGGTAATAACATCACCACAACAGCAGCGGGCAGTAGTATTAAGTTTGATCTAAACGGTGATATTAATATCGATAGCGTCAAAACTGGCAATACGACAATCAATAATAATGGCGTCAGCATTGTCGGTGGTCCTAGTATGACTGCAAGCGGTATCAACGCCGCTGGCAACAAGATCACTGATGTGGCTGATGGTATGGCGCCCAGAGACGCTGTGAATATGGGTCAATTAGATGCTGTTAGTCAAAGACTTGGCAACAACATGAATGAGCTAGGTTATAAAATTGGTGAAGTCGAAGACGATGCAAATGCTGGTATCTCAGCCGCCATGGCAATGTCTTCACTACCGCAAGCTTATATCGCTGGTAAATCCTTAATCGGTGGCGGTATAGGAACGTACAATGGGGAAAGTGCAGTTGCTATTGGCTTCTCGAAGTTATCCAATGATGGTCGTTGGGTCATGAAGGTAAACGGCACCGCTGATACCCAAGGTAATGCTGGCGGCTCGATTGGTGCAGGCTTCCATTTTGATTAAAGCAATCAAGCCTACTATCAAGTAAAGTGATTTGTTAGTTATAAAAATTAGTCATAAAAAAGCAAGGCATCAGATGTCTTGCTTTTTTGCGACATGAGCATGAAGACGTTTTCAGCGTGATGATTTGGTAATCACTATTTGGTAATCACTATTTGGTAGTCACTATATGATTTTTACCAATGATTTGTTTTTCTTTGGCTCAATAGCCAAGCGATAATAAGCCCTCATTCTATGAGGGCTTATTTATTTTTATAAAAGCAATTCTATACTCTGAACATGGCTGCATTTGGGGTCAATCCGACATAAGCCATGCCAGCTTGCTCCATCCAATGTGGCTGCATGATACCATGTTGTAAAATAGCATGAATGTCTCGATGCGCTCTTTCTATTCTATGTTTTTTATATAGCGAGACCGTACCAGCGACCGCATAAATCTCCGATACCATGGCTCTGGCTTCTCTCGCTGCCTCACAGGCTGCTGCCCACACATCAGCCAGCTGTATATCGGTAAAGGCATTCTGTTGCTGTGCTTCGTTCCATAATACCTCGACGCTATTGTGTAGTTGTGCGCGCCTAGACGCTAATAGTGTTTTGCTTTTAGCGATAGTCGCTTGTACTGCTGCACGATCACGCAAATCTGGGCTTTTGCCGGGCGTTACTTTCTCAAGGCAAATTTGGATTAACTCATCTGTCGCCGCTTTTAAGACACCCAGTGCCATCGCTGCACAGCCAGCGGCATTAATACAACCGATTGGTAGGCGGCTATATGCATTATCGATGGCGACAGGGCTATCAAAATCGACCGCATAACGCTCCTGCACAAACGCGTCTTTGATGACGATGTCGTGACTGCCTGTACCATTTAGCCCACCAACATGCCAAGTATCAATCACTTCCACATCTTTTTTTGGAATAAAGAACAGCTTTAAATTTGCACCCGGTCCAAGGGTGGTGGGTGAGCCTTCTGAGACTACCAAGCAGCGCAGTACAAACCAGTCTGCCAATTCACAACCTGATACTAATGTCCATTGACCTGAGACCGTATATCCTCCAGCGGTTTGTTTAGCAATCCCTTCAGGGCGTGCTGAGTTGGCATAGACATGAGAGGGGTCACTATATATCTCCTGCATGCTAGGCTCGTCTAAAAACCGCCCAAATGTGCAGGCCAGATGGTTATTCCAAACGATCCAAGCAACTGAAGCTTCAGCACTGGCCAGCGTCTCATAAACCTTTAACGTTTCCACAGGATTGCCTTGCCATCCTCCCAACGATTTTGGCAGTCCCATCCTAAATAGCGACAACTCTGACAGTTTTTTGACCACTATCGGTGCAATTTTTCTACAGGTTTCTGTTTCTTCTCTGGCGGATAGGGCTAAATCATAAATATCTTGAGCGGCATGGGATGGTAGAGCGTCTTTGTTATTTGATAAAGGTGTATAACTCATAATATCCAACCTTATTTTAATGAATAAAACAGTATGTTTATCTAAAATTAATTCTAAATTTGAGATATAACAACGCCTATACCAAGAATAGCCAACAGTTGACTGCTATACAACCAATAATTTGAATATATGGAATATTATATTGAGATAAAAAGTGGAAGTGATGATTCGATGAAATATTGAATGCTGTATTTGGCTTAAGAGTATCGATGCTTTGTCTATTTTCAGGCAGTCATTCGCTTTGATTGCTTTGTCTGAGCCCTGAGCCCAGAAATTATAAGGGCGTTTTGTTATTAAATTCTCTAATCATTTAATAGCAAAACACCCTTACTGAAAGCACCCTGTTTGATTATTTATTGAGACTTGGGCGCATCAGGCTGCATGCTAGGATCAGCGTCGGCAAATGCTTTGAGCGTACGGCAATGTGTGTCAATTTCGACGATATTGGGATAAGCACTTAAATCCACGTTAAAACGTCGCGCCGAAGAGACCTGAGGAATCAAATAGCAATCTGCAAAAGTAGGACTGTCACCGTAGCAAAATTTTCCACGGCTTTTGTCTTTTGCTAGTATTTTTTCTAACGCCGCAAAGCCCTCACTCATCCAACGGTTGCACCACGCCATGACTTTTTCTTCGTCTACCGTCAGCTCATTGCGTAGATATTGTAAGATACGGCGATTATTAATAGGATGAATATCACAACCAATCATAGCGCTAATGGCACGTACTTGCATACGTCCAGCCGCGTCTTTAGGCAATAGCGGGTTTTTAGGATGAACCTCTTCTAACCATTCTAAAATGGCTGGGCTTTGATATAGTAATAAATCATCAGTCTGTAAAACAGGCACTAATCCTTGTGGATTGAGTGATTTAAACGTATCTGCTAACTGCTCATCTTTTGCTAAATTGACCGAAATATAATCATAATCTAAGCCTTTGAGATTCATCGCGATACGAGTACGATACGAGGTGCTGCTGCGAAAGTAGCCATAAAGTGTCATCATTGTGAATTCCTTTTATTATGGTAGGTTGTGAATGAGATAAGCGGTTATAATTAATAATACGAAATGTATGTTATACAATTAAAGAACTCTTATGACGTTACCTCTTCATTTCAGTTTTTCATGAATATATTAGATTAATATGCCAAGTAAATTACTCATTGAGCAAAACATGCCAGCAGCTGAAAACCCTTTAGAAAATCCCGTGACAACCAATAAAAGTCAAAGTGGCGTCCAGTCACTGGAGATTGGCTTGTCGGTATTAGACGTTCTTATTGATCATAACGAGCCGATGATGCTAAAAGATATTGCGCAAGTGATGCAAATGCATCCAGCAAAGTGTCACCGCTATTTGGTCAGTCTTATTCGTAAAAACTATGCGCGTAAGCTTGATGATGGTCGCTACGGGCTAGGCGATAGGATTAACACATTGGCAGCATTGGGGCACTCTGGGTTTAGTCAAAACAATATTTTAGAGCGGCTAACGCACATCGCTAATGAAATCAAAGACACCCTGAATTGCGGTGTGCAGATTGCCAAATGGTTTAGCGAAGGTCCTATTATTATTCAGTCCGTTGAACCAGATAGTCCGATTAGTATTATCACTCGTATCGGTTCACGTATGCCGCTGACGACATCGGCGACGGGGCAATTATTTGCCAGTTATCAGCCAGATGCCGTCATTCAGCCATTGGTCACAGCTGAATGGCAGACAGACAATGAAGCAATAATCACAGAAAAATGGCAGAATTTCAGTCACTTGCAAGCCAAGATTCGTACCCAAGGCTATGCGACAGTGACGGGTGATATGCTCATGGGTATTAATGCCATTACGATTCCTGTCATAGTGCCGCCGTTTGTTAATAGCGCTGTTAATCTATCGGCTGTTAGTGGCAAAACTGCTAGCAAAGGACTACCACTAGAATACGCCATCACTATCATTGGAACGACACAGCAATTGCCTATGAGTGAGCAACACAACGTGGTTGAGCAAATTCTAGCAATCGCGCAGCGTTATCAAATTGCGTAGCTGGTATTTTTACTATATAAGTTTTAATCATATAAATTGACCGGCTATCGCGTAAAGGTTGAATATCATTTAATGATATTCAACCTTTAGACCATGCAGGCGCTACTTGCTGCTTTTGCTTTTTCGTATACATTATTAGCATCTAGACCAGTGGCATTGACTTCATCTAGATAGTGCTGCGAGCCTTCCATTAATGGACCTTTCCAGTCTGGGTCATTGAGTGGGTCAGGGATATCGATCATGATATCGCCTTTTTCTTTGGCTGCGGCCATTGCTTTGGCGTTACTGACGTCAAATACTTTGGAGACACGTGCTGCCATCTCGGCACCTGAATTATTATCAATTACTTTCTTGAGATCATCGGGCAAATTGTCGTATTTCTCTTTATTCATACTGATAACAAAAGTAGAGTTATAAAAAGGAATGTTGGTGTGCGTATTGATTAACTCATCAAAACTAAATGCTTGAATGGGCTGCCAAGTAAAACTAAGTCCGTCAATGACACCGCGTTGAAGGGAAGTATAAGTATCACTGGCAGGCATGCCAACGGGCGCCGCGCCAGTCGCTTCGATAATGTGACTGGCAACCGCAGAAGGTTGGCGAATACGCAAACCTTTCATATCAGCTGGCGTGCGAATAGGCTTATCTACAGTATGCAGCGCACCTTGCCCAGTGCCTATCAGCGCGAGCAGGTGAGTATCTTCGTACTCATTTTTAATGACACCATCATCATACAGTTTATGAAGTATGCAGCTCTGCTGCTGTGCAGTATTGGTGATACCTGGCAGCTCTACAATCTGCGTTAAAGGAAATCGCCCTGCTGTATATCCTTGCGCTTGCATACCAATATCAACAATACCTTTCGCGGTAGCATCATAGGTAGCGCCCGGTTTGCTAAGAGTAGCCGAAGGGTAGATCTCAATCTTTAAGCGGCCTTTTGATTCTTCTTCGATTTTCTTTGCCCATGGCTGCAATGCTTCGGTGTTTATGTTGTCATTGGCAGTCATAAAGTGTGAGAATCTTAGAGTAGTCACATCGCCTGTATCTACATCAGCGCTGACCGCTTGATCGTTATTGGAGCAGCCAGTCATCGCAATCGAGGCAGCGAAGAGTATTCCTAAAGGGGTTTTTATTTTCATCATTGAATCCTTTCATGATGGTTAGATATTGTTCGCTACCTAGGGCGTGTCATCAATTAGTATATTGATACATTCAATGGTCTTAAAATGATGGCACGCCCTAATTAATCATATAAAAAGAGATAGCAAACACAATAACAGGTCAATCACTCACCGACAGGCGCGACTTCTCTTGCTTCAGCCAGTTCCTCTGCATGTAAAAACTGGGTATGCGCCGGTGCGCGTTTGGTACGTGACCATTCTTCTAACATCTCATACTTCATGGCTTCAGTAATCATCGAGACTTTTTCTTCTGAGGTAATATCATCGTAGGTGAGTTCCATACGATGGCCGTTAGGATCAAAGAAATAGATAGAGTGGAAAATACCGTGATTGGTCACGCCGACCACATCAATACCATTTTCTTCTAAATGCTTTTTTGCTGCCATTAAGGCATCACGGTCTTTTACCTTCATGGCTAAGTGTTGCACCCAATTCGGGGTATTCGGATCAAAACCCATCTCAGGCTGATTGGGCACTTCAAAAAACGCCAATACGTTGCCATTACCAGCATCTAAAAAAACATGCATATAAGGATCAAAGGCTTTGGTCGAAGGCACGTGGTCTTCAGCGAATGCAAGGATGAAATCCATGTTTAGGTGTTTTTGATACCATTCAACGGTTTCTTTAGCGTCTTTGCAGCGATAGGCCACATGATGGATTTTTTCAATTTTAAAGCTCATATCAAACTCCTTTTGATAGGGAATGCAGTGAGTAATAGGCTGCCAGTACCGATTGACTATAGGTCGATGGTTGCTTGGCAGCTCAAAACAATAGTGCTCACATTTTTTCTAGACTATTTGTCAAAATCAAAGTTAAGCGCGGGCAGTACTTTGCCGCGTACTTCACCAAAGCCGACACGAATGCCGTCTTTTTCGCTATAGCCTTTCATGATCACTGTGTCACCATCTTCAATAAAACTGCGGGTCTCGCCGCCTTTTAAAGTGACAGGTTTGGTCGCATTCCAAGCAATCTCTAGCATCGAGCCATAAGAATCTGGTGTTGGTCCTGAAATCGTCCCTGAGCCCATCATATCGCCAACTTCCACTTTACAGCCAGTGATGGTGTGGTGGGTGAGCTGCTGCGCCATTGACCAATACATATGTTTGAAGTTGGTCTCACAAACCACAGTGGCGCTATCTGAGTTTTCAGGCAATAACTCAACTGATAGATGGATGTCATAGCTATTATTGCTGTCTTTTTCGTTTAGATAAGCCAATGGTTTTGGCTCTTGAATCGGGCATGCTGTTTTAAAAGGTGCCAACGCATCCATAGTCACAATCCAAGGCGAGACTTCAGAAGCAAAGGTTTTGGCATTAAATGGGCCTAAAGGCACGTATTCCCATTTTTGAATGTCACGGGCTGACCAGTCGTTGAGCAAAACCATGCCAAAAATATGCTCAAAGGCACTGTCTACTGCAATTGGTTGACCAATGCTATTACCTTTACCAACCACAAAAGCAGTCTCAAGCTCAAAATCTAAACGCTTACAGGCTGAGAAAATAGGGCGGTCGTCAGCGTTTGGCTTTAATTGACCAGAGGGGCGTATCACCTCAGTGCCACTGACGATGACGGTGCTGGCGCGTCCGTTATAGCCGACTGGCATTTCAGTCCAGTTAGGTAGTAGGGCGTTGTTTGGATCACGGAACATAGTGCCGACGTTGGTGGCGTGTTCTTTAGACGAATAGAAATCGGTAAAACCTGGGACGTGAACAGGCAGATGCATGGTGACGTCTGCTTGCTTCAACAATACCTTTTTCTGCAAGTCTTGATTATCACGCAAGGCGTCGCTGACACTAGATAGGAGGGTTTGGATGGTTGTGCGTGCTTGAGTCCAATTGTCTCGACCTGAGTCAATAAAAGCGTTTAGCGTTGGTTGATCAAAATATGGACCGCCCTCTAAGCTCAGTAAACCTTCTGCTTCGAGCACAGCCAAATCCAGTACGTACTCACCGATAGCCACACCAGCGCGGCGCTTATTATTATCAGCAGCGTCTTTGGCATCACTAAAAATACCGTAAGGCAGGTTATGAATGGAGAAGTCAGAATCAGCGGCGATATCGATAAAGGATGTGAGGGTGTTGTCAATCGTTGACATAGGTTGCTCCTTGCTAAAGCATATAATGAATTACGTTATAATTAACTACTTACGCATAATGTAATTTATCAAAGTGGAGATTGCAAGGGTTTTTGTGCAGTGTTTTCTTAAAATAGACGTGATACTAGGGACGTTGATGTTCTTTGGTAAAATAAATAGGAAAAACGCAGGACATAAAAAAAGGCTGAGCACTCGCTCAACCTTTTTATGAATCGCTATTACTGACTACCGCACCGCTTTAATGCGTGCTCACTCAGTCTTTCAAGACGTCTGCCATGGCATTGGCCACATAGTCGATGTTGCTGGTGTTCAGTCCAGCCACACACATACGTGAGTTGGAAACCATATAAATGCCAAACTCGCTTTGTAAGCGTTCGACTTGCTCAGGCGTTAGACCAGTAAAGCTAAACATGCCGTTTTGACGGGTAATATAGTCAAAGTTGCGGTTCGGGATTTTGGCTTCTAACACTGATTTTAGCTGTAAACGCATGGCTTTGATGCGGTCGCGCATCGCATAAACTTCGCCAACCCATTGCTTATGTAGTGCTTCGTCGTTCATAACGATATCGACCACACGACCACCATGTGATGGCGGGCTTGAGTAAATACGGCGTACGGTAGCATTCAGCTGACCGAAGACACGCTCTGTCTCGTCAATCGTTGGACAAACAACTGATAGACCGCCGACACGCTCACCATATAGCGATAAGTTTTTAGAGAATGAGTTGCTGACAAACAATGGCAAGCCCATATCGACAGCTTTACGAATCGCATAAGCATCGCTGTCCATGTCTTCGCCAAAGCCTTGGTAGGCAATATCCATAAATGGAATCAGTTCGCGCGCTTGAATGACGTTCAGCACGGTATCCCATTGCTCACGGGTCAAATCTAGACCTGTTGGATTGTGACAACAAGGATGCAGCAAGATCACATCATTTTTGTTCAGTGTCTCAAAAAACGCAATCATTTCATCGAACTTGATGCTGCTGTTGGCTTTGTCATAGTACGGGTATTTACCCACTTCGACGTCAGAGCCTTCAAAAATAGCAATGTGGTTGCCCCATGTTGGATCACTCACATAGCATTTAGATTGTGGGAACCATTCATGGATGAACTCAGCGCCAACTTTTAACGCGCCAGAACCGCCGATCGTAGCGATAGTAGCGACCAAACCGTCTTTTAAAATCTGTGCGTCTTTACCGAACAGTAATTCCTGACAGCCTTTACGATGTCCTGGTAAGCCTGCCATCGGCAGATATGGACGCGGCGCAATAGGATCGGCAATGCGTTCTTCGGCTGTTTTTACACAGTTAAGTACAGGCAATACACCATTTTCATCATAATAAATACCAATGCCTAAATTGACCTTTTTAGGATTGTTATCTGCTGTATATTTTTCCATCAGCCCTAAAATTGGATCACCAGCGTAATAGTCGATACGTTCAAACATGTTGTTTCCTTATGAAATATAAATCAAGCCGCCAAAAATCATAGAGCAAATTGACGGTTAACTCAATATGAGATTCAATTATCTTGCATAATTAATAAAATAGTTGATT
Organism: Psychrobacter sp. JCM 18902; assembly: GCF_904846615.1. NCBI lineage: Bacteria > Pseudomonadati > Pseudomonadota > Gammaproteobacteria > Moraxellales > Moraxellaceae > Psychrobacter > Psychrobacter sp. JCM 18902. The sequence goes on along the minus strand of NZ_CAJHBK010000001.1, from coordinate 1,235,682 downwards.
GAAACCATTGTGTTTCAAGGCTTTTTAAGCACCGATCATGTCTGTATCAGCGATACTTAAGTATGCTGTAAGTCATTAAAATGACTGGAAAAATAGCTCTGCAAGAAGTCTTTGAAAGCAATGGTAGCAGGCGATAACGCACGAGAAGAACGCTGATAGATAAAAAATTGCCGCATTTTAACGGGTTGTGCCAGCGGCCTCATTTGTAAGCCGTTGGCGCTAACCCAGTCGATGACTTCGGGCATATAGGGCAAACATAAGGTAATGCCGAAGCCTTGACGGGTCATCTCAAGCGCGGTAGACATAAAATTGACCTTGTAACGTGCCTGTTGGATATGGCTGGCGATCCGGTCGTCCAATTCGGCTGTTACTTGTTCAATGAAAGGGCCTTGCAGCGTGATGAGCGGAATGTCTAATAAATCCTGCCACGTTATTTCATGTTTTTGTGCCAGCGCATGGTTGTCAGGCATCACCACACAAAATGGCAGCTGATATAACAAATCAGCATTGATGTCGTCCTCAGCCTCCATAAAACCAAGCTCAGTACCGACACCCAAGTCTACTTCAATGTCCTGAATATGTCTGAGTAAGTTTTCTGCCGAACAATCCAATAACGATACGCCAATCTCGGGGTGTTGTTTGGAGAATTGGGCGATGACCGCTGGCATAGAGGAGGCTGCAAACTGCGAGACAGCAAGCCGGACTTGACCTTGCGCCAAGCTCGTTAAACTGCTCGCCTCATTTTCAAACATCTGCATCTCATTCAAGATACGCCGTGCTTGCGGCAATAAATGCCGTCCTACTACCGACAACGACAGCTGGCGGGTAGTACGGTCGAACAGCACAATACCGAGACTGGACTCTAGCTCTTTAATCAAGCCGCTAACGGCAGATTGGGTCAAATGCATCTGATCGCTGGCACGGGTAAAACTGCCATTGTCAGCGACTTGGATAAAAGCGGTTAATTGGCGAATGCTGATATTCATAAGTAAACCTGATAAATAAATCATAAAAAACAATTAGTCTTATAAATAAACCTAATCTAATATAAATACATCGTCAATAAGAATTATTGATTGAAGACATTTTTTATCGCATTTTTACCACCAATTGAAATTAAGGATGATTACAATGGCAGATTTATTTGATAACCCAATGAGCCTAAATGGGTTTGATTTTGTTGAATTCGCCTCACCTCAACCGGATGCGGTCGACGCATTGTTCAAACAGCTTGGCTTTGCCCATGTCGCCAACCATCGCTCAAAAGATGTGGCGCTATACCGTCAAGGTGACATCAATCTTATTCTAAATCGTGAACCAAAAAGCGAAGCGAGCTATTTCGTTGAAGAGCATGGTGCTGGCGCTTGTAGCATGGGTTTTCGTGTGCAGAATTCCAAAAAAGCTTATGAGCGTGCCATCGAAATGGGCGCGCAGCCAGTAGACGTACCAACTGGTGTGATGGAGCTGCGCCTGCCTGCTATCAAGGGTATCGGTGGCTCACTGATTTATCTCATCGATCGTTATAAAGATGGTGAGTCTATTTATGACGTCGATTTCGAGTTTTTTGCTGATGTAGACCGTCGTCCTGTCGGGCATGGTTTTAAAGTTATCGACCATTTAACCCATAACGTTTACCGTGGTCGTATGGCCTATTGGGCAAACTTTTATGAGCGCATCTTTAACTTCCGCGAAATCCGCTTTTTTGACATCAAAGGTGAATATACGGGTTTGACCAGTAAAGCCATGACGGCGCCTGATGGCAAAATCCGTATTCCATTGAACGAAGAGTCAAAGCAGGGCGGCGGTCAAATCGAAGAATACTTGATGCATTTCAACGGTGAAGGTATTCAGCATATTGCTTTAGCCAGCGATGATTTGTTTGCCAGCATCGATAAATTAAAAGCAGCGGGTATCCCGCTTATGACCGCTCCAACCGCGACTTACTATGAAATGCTGAGTGAGCGTCTACCAAATCATGGTGAAAATGTCTCTGAGCTACAGATGCGCGGTATCTTGTTAGATGGCACCACTGAAGGCGGCACACCGCGTCTGCTGCTACAAATTTTCTCTGAAACTATCTTAGGTAGCCCTGTCTTCTTCGAGTTTATCCAGCGTAAAGGTGATTACGAAGATGGCTTTGGTGAAGGTAATTTTAAAGCCCTATTTGAATCCATTGAGCGCGATCAAGTCCGTCGTGGCACGGTTGGTCAGCCAGAAACTGAAACACCGTAAGCGCCTCTACATTTAGGGAAAAATCCATAAAATAAACGGGCAGGGCAAAAGGAGTTTGTCTTGTCCTTAATAACCACTGCGCTCTGTAATGCCGTGTGTTCAATGTGATGACTGAGCTATGGTTCAGTCATTATTGAAAACGAATAGCAAAAAATCAGAGCGCCAATGGCAATAAAAGGAATACAGGCATGGAACGCCTACCACATACGAATTCTGTTAATAAAGCTATCGGTGCCAACAGCGTTGCTTGCAAAACGCTAGGCACTGATGCTGCCAGTCACGATAATTCTGCTCATAAGCAGGATTCTATGCCTAAAAAAAAACCTTACGTGTCACATCAGCCAGATAGCCATGGTCATATTCACTATAGTGATGATGAAAATGGTATGTGGCAGGCATTGCTTGAGCGTCAAGCCGAGCAAATACCCAACCGTGCCTGCCCAGCCTATCTAGACGGTTTAAAAAAACTGAATTTGCCCGCTACGCGTATTCCGCAGCTGCAAGATATTGATGCAGTATTGCAAGCCACGACTGGCTGGCAAACTGCCGCTGTCCCTGCATTAATCAGTTTTGGTAAGTTTTTTAAATTGCTTGCCAATAAATCCTTTCCAGTGGCAACTTTTATCCGTCGATTTGATGATATGGACTATATCGAAGAGCCTGATATTTTTCATGAAATCGTTGGACATTGTCCGCTTTTGACCCATCCTGCCTTTGCGACGTTCAATGAAACTTATGGCAAGCTGGGTCTTAATGCCACTAAAGAAGAACGGTGGTTTTTGGCACGGCTCTATTGGTTTACCATCGAGTTTGGTTTGGTGGGACAAAATAAAGGCAGCCGCCGAATCTATGGCGGAGGCATCTTAAGCTCACCGTCTGAGACGGTTTATGCACTCAATGCTGGTTCTGAGCAGCAAGCAGAACCTCAGCATCAACCGCAAAATCAACCAGAGCATAGAGCGTTTGACTTACTTGATGTACTTCGTACCCCTTATCGTATCGATCATATCCAGCCGATTTATTATGTCATTGATGATTTGGATACATTATTTGATATCGTCAATAGCGATATCATGAGAATGGTCAAACAAGCCATGTCGCTAGGATTGTTTGAGCCTAGTTATGCGGTGAAAAACGCCTAACGTATGGTTGAGAAACACGGCATCATTTGAATGATGTAGCCGTAAACGACAGCGTCAACATGGACGTAACTGTATTAAACATAACAGTATTAAAAAAATGAATAGTTAACATAAAAGGATATTATAATGACGACATTATCACAAGCCAGCTGTGAGGCCTGCCGCATTGGCGCGCCAACGGTCAGCGACATCGAAACGCAAGAGCTATTACAGCAAATTCCAGATTGGTCATTGATCGAGGTTGATGGCATCAAGCAATTACAACGTCAATATAAATTCAAAAACTTTGTCAAGGCGATGGAGTTTGCTAACCAATTAGCAGACATTGCCGAGGCAGAAGGGCACCATCCTGGTATATTGGTAGAGTGGGGTAAAGCCACCGTAACGTGGTGGTCACACAGCATTAAAGGTCTGCATCGCAATGATTTTGTCATGGCAGCTAAGACCGATAGTCTGCTGGATCAATAATGAGGGTAGCAATCGCTATTGCAACTCATTAAACTTGTCCGACTCAAAGCCAACCCTAACGCCAGATTTGACTGGCAAGCTAAGGATGTGTGATGCCTCCAAAAATATTAACCCAAATTTCACCTCAACTGGCATTTATGATTTCTGCCATTGTCATCGCTATTATGGGCGTTACCATGATAGGTTTTGGCTGGGTACCGCATTTATCATTGATACTCGCTATTTGTGTCTTGCTGGGCATTGGTCTGTTTAAAGGCTTGACCTTTGATGACATGCAAGCGCAAATGGCATCGGGTGTCATGCGTGGTATCGGTGCGATCTATCTATTCTTCTTTATTGGTTTGATGGTCGCCGCTTTAATGATGTCTGGTGCTATTCCAACGCTGATGTATTTTGGTTTTCAGTTGATTTCACCAGAGTATTATTACATTTCAGCCTTTGTATTGACCTCCATTATTGGTATTGCCTTGGGCAGTAGTTTGACCACCGCGGCGACATTGGGCGTGGCTTTTATTGGTATGAGTAATGCCTTTGATGCTAACGTGGCGATTGCGGCTGGTGCGGTGGTCTCAGGGGCGTTTTTCGGTGATAAAATGTCGCCGTTATCAGACACCTGTACCATTGCTTCATCGGTGGTGGGTATTGATTTGTTTGAGCATATTCGCAATATGATGTATACCACGGTACCAGCGTGGATACTCACGGTCATTATTTTTTGGTTTTTCTCTGGGCAGACCGCAGGCTCTGACTTGAGTCAAGTAACCGTATTGCAAGGTCAGTTGATTGAAAGTGGCTTGGTACATGGTTATGCGGTATTGCCATTTGTGGTACTGGTTGGGTTGGCGGTTTTTCGTGTCAATGCCATCTATACGATTATCTGTACCATTGTGGCAGCATTGATTATTACTTATTTGCACAGCTCGCCGAGCTTTGGACAATTAGGCGGCTATTTATTTGCAGGCTATGCACCAGCTGAATCTTTAGAGCTGGGTGAAGTCGGTGGTATGCTATCGCGTGGCGGTGTGCAGAGTATGTTCTTCACTCAAGCGATTGTGATATTGGCACTCAGTCTTGGTGGCTTGCTCACAGCATTGGGTATTTTGCCAGCACTGTTATCAGGGATTAAAGACACATTGACCACATCAGGACGCGCCATATTTGCCGCTGCCATGTCTGCTCTGAGTATTAACGTGCTTATTGGCGAGCAGTATTTGAGTATTTTATTATCTGGTACTGCCTTTCGTCCGACGTTTGAGCGTTTGAATTTACATCCTAAAAATCTGTCTCGTACCATTGAAGATGCAGGTACGGTTATCAATCCTCTAGTGCCTTGGAGTGTGTGCGGCGTGTTTATCAGCCAAGCATTAGGCGTGCCTGTGCTTGATTATCTGCCTTATGCGTTCTTCTGTTATTTATCGCTGTTACTAACGATATTGTTTGGTTTTACGGGAATTACCATCAGCCGACTCAAGAGTCAGTGACCCGAAAAACTTTTGTCTCTAAACTCTGCATTAAAACGCTAGGGCTTGTGTCTTCTAAGACAACACAACAAGCCCTAGTTTTTATTTATACGCTTACAATTATCTAAGACAAGCTGATAGGTGTTGAGTACGATATACCAGATTTGCAGCTCGCTAAGTTGTGTAGTAGGCGCTGTACAGGGGATTAAAAACGTTTGTTCAAGAGATTGAGCAGACGTTTTTTTTGTGTCTTTTAATAATATTTGTACAGTCATCGCTTCGGCATAGATAGCCGTTACTGACGTTGGTATTCGACAGCTCTTCGGTGATTAAAGAAATAAAAAATACTAAAGAACCAATCAGCTTGTCTCAACTCATCGAAGTGTTCTTCATTGAGTTGAATAATGGTTTGTGCGAGTTCAAAAATGATTAAGGTGATAAAGCAGTCCGCTTGTATTTAAGGGTTACGTGTCACAGATAAAAGAAAATGGGTCGTATAGATACTTACAAGCAACAGCGAACGGGAATAAAAAGAATGATATTTTAAGTTAATGATAATTGTTTTTATTATCATTAACGAGTAAAATCAGTTTTTATTGGCTGTCCAATATAAACACAACGATTTAAATTAATGATGAGTACCGATATGTTACGTGTAAACCAATTGACCATCAGTCGCCAAGGAAATACCTTACTAGACAATGTAAGCTGTGAGATTGATAGCAACCAATTGGTCGCTTTGGTTGGACATAATGGTTCAGGAAAATCGACTTTAATCAAAGCGTTGGCAGGCGAGATGATGAGTAGTGGCGGTAGCATCAGCTTGGATGAGCGCCGTATCAGTGATTACAGTAGCAAAGCGCTGGCGCGACAAATGGCATATTTGCCACAGCAACTACCAGAAGCCGCTGGGTTTTCAGTACGTGAGCTGGTCATGCTAGGACGTTATCCGCATCAAAAATGGCTGCAAAAGCCCAACCAAATGGACAAAGATAAAGTAATAGAAGCCATGCGCATCACCCAAACAGAGGCGTTCGCTGACCGCATTACGGCCACGCTTTCAGGTGGTGAGCGTGCTCGCGTTTGGCTTGCTATGTGTCTGGCACAAGACACCAGATATTTATTACTTGATGAGCCATTAGCCGCGCTTGATATGCACTATCAGCTTGAAGTTATCCAGCTTATCCGTCGTTTGGTGGATGAGCAGGGCTTGAGTGTGGTTATTATTTTGCATGATATCAATTTGGCCGCGCAGTATGCCGATCGAGTTATCGCCTTAAAAAACGGCCGTATTTGCCATAATGGTGATATCGGCAGCACCATGCAACCGACAGTATTGCACAAGATTTTTAACGTCGATATGCAGCTGCTTAGTCATCCTATAACGGGGCAGCCAGTCGCCGTTGCCTAGTAGGGCATATCATCAATCTGAACGAAAATGAATAAGTAGGCTAAAAATGGTTAAGTTTTTATAACCATTTTTAAAATGAGGGCATGCCCTAGTATTTGCCTCATCTTTTTAATTTCTTATTTTCTCTTATTCGCGCAAAAGATAGGCCGCCATGTTTCCTGCTCTTTATAAATATCTGTTCTCTTTAATAGCCATAAAATCTTTCATAAAACCTTTTATAAAAGCTGGCTCAAATCTCACTATCAGTAAATATAAGTGTTTGCCGCTCATAGCAAGCTTAACACTGACCACCGTGCTGACTGCCTGTCACCAACCAATAACGGCGCAAAAAGACGCTCAAGTGGGCAATGCAGATAACGCTAACATCAATATAGTCTCACCTGATTGGGGCAATGCGGCAACCTTGACCGCCATGGGTTATCCCCCGATAGCGACGGGTGATGTGAGGGTGTGGGACAGATGGGTAGGTACGCCTGAATTGCCAACCTCAATCATTGATTTGGGTATTCGCTATCAGCCTAATGCGGAATTGGTTGCCCAATTGCCTGTCGATTTGGTCGTCGATAACTTTTTTTATGAGCATGCCCGCAATCTCTATGGAGATGTGCCCTCTGAGTCAGTCATGTTCGCCGCTAAAGGTGATACTGCAACTTGGGCAGATTATACTGAGCCAACTCGTCAGTTGGGACAGCTAATTGATGAACCAGCCTTGGCTGAAAGCTATATTAAAAAAAGTCAGACAGATATCAAACTGGCAAGTGAGCGTCTGCATCAGCGCTATCCAAAAGTAAAGAGATTTGCCGTTGTGCAGTTTGCTGATGCCAATAACATGCGCATGTATGTCAAAAATAGTTTGTTTCAGCCCGTGCTAAAAGAGATGGGCAAAGAGCTGGATGTATTAGGAAAAGGCAATCAATGGGGGTTTGTCCCCATTCGAATGGGCGACTTGGCTCAATTGGATAATGAGACCTGCCTATTAATCATCGACCCTTTAAGCCCGATAACCCGAGCTGAGATTAAAGACAGTTTGGTTTGGCAGCGTCTAGGCTATGGCGATGAGCGCTGCGTGGGTGAGCTGCCACCCATATGGATTTATGGTGGCATGTCGTCACTGGTCGGCTTGGCAAATAATTTATCAACAGTGACATTAAAAGGTGGGGCAGCATCATGACTATCAATACTGCCGAACAGACTCATCACTCTCATACCAATAATACTACTGATTATGTCAAACCTATGACTTCACTTGCAGCGTCTCAGTCGCCCACATTGAAAACACCATCAGAGCAACACTCCAAGCTTATGCAAAAACCTCCCAATCCAGCACCAAAATTACCTCGGCAACCACCTTCGGTATTTGCAGATACATGGCGCATCTGGGCAGTAATGATTATCCTTGTAGTATTGTCAGTATGGAGCACATGGTTATTAATCAATCAGGAGTGGACACGCCCAATCAGTGATTTGTTTATTCCAAGCTCGCAATTGGATATTATCAGTCTTGCGACGCAGCTGCATATAGTGGCGACCAGCATAGTGGCGCTATTGGCAGGTGGTCTGCTTGGGGTTGTCAGTATTTTGCTACAGCAATTGGTCAAAAACCCATTAGCGTCAGACACCACATTGGGCGTCGGTGTTGGTGCACAATTGGCCATGCTCATTGTGACCTTGTTTTTGCCAAGCTTAGCGATTTATGGCGGACTTTATGTGGCCTTTGTCGGCGCGCTTATTAGTATGGGACTGGTCTTTGTATTGTCAGCACCCAGTCGTTTTAATCCGCTCATTTTAATATTGGCAGGCTTGGTGGTAAACATTCTACTTGCCGCCGTTGCCAATGTTTTGGTGTTGTTTTTTGCTGAACGTAGTAATGGTATGCTGTCGTGGGCGGCGGGATTTTTGGCACAGAATAGCTGGCATACCAGTACGATGCTAGCGATAACGGCCGTCATGATGGCGGTTGTCTGTCTACCCTTGTTAAAACCATTAACCTTGATGAGTCTCGATGACTCACAAGCCAAGCGCTTGGGCGTGCCGATTAACGGTATACGTGCATTAGTGGTGCTTATTGTGGCGGTCGTTACCGCTTTGGTGGTCAGCGAAGTTGGTCTAATCGGTTTTATCGGTCTTGGCGCTGCCAGTCTGGTTAATGCACTGGGTGTCGCTTCTATTAGCAAACGTCTGCTTGCAGCCTTTGTCTTAGGGGCACTACTTTTATGGTTGACTAGCAATGTCGCTCTATTGCTTGAACCCATACTAAATATGCAAATTCCAGCAGGGGCAATGACAGGTATTCTTGGTGCACCACTGATTATCTGGCTGATTTTGCGTCAGCGCCGTGAGCGGATAGAAACAGTAACCCCGATGCTAACGGGCAAGCATACACCTGTGGCATGGTGGCGCTGGGGTATTGGCGTGGTAATGATAATCATACTTGCCTGTGTTTTTGTCCAAGACGTCAGTGGCTGGGGACTAAGTACCGATTGGGCGATCACCCAGCAGTATCGGCTACCGCGCAGTTTGAGCGCTGCGGCAACAGGTCTGATGTTGGCCATCGCTGGTGTATTATTGCAAACGCTCACCCGCAACCCGATGGCAAGTCCAGAAGTGTTGGGTGTGAGCTCGGGCGCGGCGCTTGGGGTTATCTTAGGGTTTTTACTGCTACCAAGCTTAGGGCTATCTGCCGGAGCTGGTACTTTATTAATCTCAGGATTATCAGGAGCGATGGCTGTGTTATTGCTGGTGATTTGGCTGGCCCGCAAGGTAAGTTCTGGCTATCTGCTGCTGGTCGGTATCGGTATTGCCGCGATGATGGATGGGGTGATGCACATGGTCAAGCTGTCTGGTGATCCACGCCTAGAAGCAATGCTTAGCTGGCTATCGGGAACGACTTATAGCGCTCAGCCTAGTACGGTGTGGTATCTTATCGGCATTGCCCTCATTTTATTTGCCCTCAGCTTATTGCTTATCAAACCCTTAAGAGTGCTTGGTTTGGGTACAGGGGTCGCTCGTAATTTAGGGGTGGCAGTGACACCAGTGACACTCGCGTTATTGGTGTTGGTGGCGGCGCTAAGTACTGCCAGTACGCTTGCGGTTGGGCCATTGAGCTTTATTGGTCTAATGGTGCCACATTTGGCGACGTCACTCGGTGCGGTAAGGCTTGAGCGCCAATTGCCATTAGCGGCTTTGTTAGGCGCAGGGGTGATGGTAATAGCAGACTGGATTGGGCGTTATGTCATTTTCCCTTATGAGCTGCCTGCGGGTACGATTGCGGCTATCATTGGCGGGGCGTACTTTTTATGGCTGATTCGTAAAGTGCCAGTCGCAGTAAGTGGATAGTTTTTATGGGAAAATTAATGACTGACGAATAATCATAAGCAGTCATTAATACATACCGTCCAGCGCTTAAATAGCGCTATATCTTAAAATCACCAATGTTCGTCATATTCAGTAAGTCATTTGACATTACTTTTAAGGGGCTTTAAGCTTTTTTATTCAAGTTCTTTTTTAATAAATGATCGAATATAAACGGACCAAGGGGTAAAAAGGATCCGAGTACCCCTGCTGGCATCGCCCAAAGCGGCATTTTGATTTTGGTGGTGGCTATCAACAGCATTAAAATATACGCGATGAACAATCCGCCATGAGCCATCCCTATGTAGGTGACCGCTTCTGCAATACCCATCATGTACTTTAGCGGCATGGCGATGCAAAGTAATAATAAAAAGGACGTACCTTCTAAATAACCCATGATCGTAAGAATCTTTAATACAGAGTTCTGATCTTTTGTGAGATTAGGTGTTTCTGTGATAGTTGTCTGAGCCTGCGACACTATATCTTCCTTTTGTTTATAATAAATAAGGTAAGGGTTTTTCAATGCCGCTATGATACTGGCTTTGTTCAATGCTTTGAAGTATTAATTTTACCAACCCTTAATAGAGATCAGTAACGAAACTAAATGAGTCTTGATGTCAGTGACTCTAAGCCTACCGATCTCGTTTTAACTGTGAAAAAATATATGACTGCTTACTCCCTTTCTTGTTTTTACTCTTTTCGTCGCTGTCCTTATGCCATGCGCGCGCGTCTCGGTCTGTTGTTTGCCCAGTTGCCGGTAGAGCTACGGGAGATAACGCTAAAAAATAAGCCTGCGCACATGCTAGCGATTAGCCCAAAAGGCACCGTGCCCGTTTTACAGCTCGCTGATGGTGTTGTGATCGAAGAGAGTCGGGACATAATGGAGTGGGCGCTTGAACAGCAAGATCCACAAGAGCTGTTGAACCCTAAGACTTTGCATCAAGGTAATACGTTAATTGAGCAAAACGATCAGGAGTTTAAGCATTGGTTAGATCGCTATAAATATGCTGACCGTTATCTTGAAATGACTCAAACAGAATATCGGCAAAAAGGTGAAGCATTTCTACAGATTTTAGAAGCACTGCTTACTAAAAATACTTATTTGCTAGGAGATAGTATGACCATTGCAGATATCGGTATTATGCCATTTGTCCGCCAATTTGCTCATGTAGATCGTGACATTTTTTACAGTTTGCCTTATCCGAAGCTGCAAATATGGCTAAAAAACTGGCTAGCGCATCCATTATTCATACAAGCCATGACCAAGTTTCAACCTTGGCAAGATGGCGATGAGCCAGTGATTTTCCCTTCTTAGTAAAAGTAGCTCATTCATTGCTTTGTAAATATTTCATCAATCTATTTTAGATATGTCCAGCACGAATCCACGCGTCATTAAACAATTCCTAATAGTGAGGGAGTTGTTTACCCTCATCATTTTGATAGACCTCAACAGTACTATTCTCAAAATAAATATCAATCTATGGCGGTTTGATAGCCGCTTTTCATAACCTTTGTATCAAAAGGGTTGAGTGCCTATTGTGTACACTTGTACTCTTAGGTTAGAATGAACATAAGTGTATCACTATATAAATATTCTTGAGTGAGCTCAATTACGAATTGATTCGCATGGTTGTTAAAGTAACTTTTATACGAGTATGAATATAAGAGTGCGCAAACAACGAATCCACGTGCTAATTATAGTGACGCCGATAGCTTTGCTTTTTATACGCGATAACCACTTAATTCACCCCTAATCCCAACATTTACGAAGGACTGTTTGAAATGTTAAAAAGTGCCATTAAAGAGACTGAATTAGAAAAAATCGATATCATATTAGTAAAAAATATTTTAGAGATTGGTATTCAAGATGATTATGCTGACAAGATAGCGGCTGATTATATCGAGACGTTAGCCCGCGCAAAAAGTGATAAAAACAGTCTCTTATATAAATCATCTAAGGTAAAAGAGTGCTATAGACAGTCGGATCTGCATAAATCTATCAATCGTATTATTTATAAGATCGAGCCTTTAAGGGTTGCTATTATGCGTGAAGGCCTAGCATTGCAGCAGGCAGTGGCTGAAGGCAATAAGGAGATAGCTGATGAGATTATTAAGGTTGTCGTAAGAATGAAGCTAGAAAAAAGTAAGCTTGAGAAAAATCTTAGCGCACTTATGGGTAACGTAAAAAATCTTCAGCTCGCTAGCTAATAAAATAACAACAAAGCAAGGCTATGCTTGAAAGTGGCGTCAGCCTTTTTGAGCTACGTAGCCAAGCTGCGTCTGGTGCACCCGCTGACCATCTAGGACCGTTCAGATCGTCAAAAGCCAGTCTTCACGCGAAAACCTTTGCGGTAGATGGAAAGCGCATTTTTATTGGCTCGTTCAATTTTGACCCCCGTTCGACTGCGCTCAATACCGAAATGGGTTTAATGATTAACAGTGAACAGATGGCACAGAAACTGAACGAAGCATTTGACCAAGGCATGGTTGGCCTTACTTGGCGAGTAGAGCAGTGTAATGGAAGGCTCGTCTGGATCGATGAGCGTCTCGGAGCCTGGGCAAAGTGCCCTGCTTAACATTATTTTAACAGTAGTAGGATGGCTACCAATTGAGTGGTTTTTGTAGCTATAGAGAATAGTACTATATATGATGAACAGTGCTATATAGGATTATGAGCTATAATATCCAATATCTGACACATTCATTCAGTAATGTGATAAATATAAAAAATTGGCTAATGCTATGCCTGTCATAGTGCTTGGAATGTTTTTACGTTATTTTAATTAAAAAAAGCAGCGGTGCTACAATTATTAATAATTATTTTTACTATTTTTTAAGATGATTTGTTAGCGTCTCTATCCTGCTTGTTTTTAATCGTTTATGCTCAGGTGCTTTACAAATACTCACTAAGATATCTAAAAAATAATTAAGGAAATTTTATGCATATCACTGCTAATTTCGATGCTGGTAATATTGAGGTTATTAATTTAGAAGATAAAAAAAATATCCAATTGGCTATTCGTCCGGACGTCGGTGGCGAGTTTTTTCAGTGGTTTAATTTTCGCCTGACAGGTCAAGTTGGCGAACAATATGTGCTCAATATTATGAATGCAGGGGATGCAGCATTTCCTGCAGGGTGGGAGAATTACCAAGCGGTGGCATCGTACGATCGCGACTATTGGTTTCGTCTGCCCACCTCTTATAAAGACGGTAAACTAACCATAACGGCAGAGTTGGAATGTGAAACCATTCAAATTGCTTTTTTTGCTCCTTACAGTGATGAGCGTCATCAAGATTTATTAGCAGCAGTACAAATGCATCCATTAGTGACGTTAGAGCATTTAGGGGAGACCCTTGATAAGCGCGATTTAACCTTAGTCAAAATTAGTGATGGCGCTAGCAATAACGATGCGCCTAAACGCAATATTTGGATTACGGCACGTCAACATCCTGGTGAAACGATGGCCGAATGGTTGGTCGATGGTCTACTGCATAGCCTATTAGATGGTGATAATGCCACGGGTAAATTATTATTAGATAAAGCTAACTTTTACATCGTGCCCAATATGAACCCAGATGGCAGCATGCGCGGGCATCTGCGTACCAACGCAGTCGGGACTAACCTAAACCGTGCTTGGTCAAATCCAAGTTTGGAAACCAGCCCAGAAGTCTTTCATGTCATTAATAAAATGGAAGAAACGGGCGTTGACTTGTTTTATGATGTACACGGAGATGAAGAAATACCTTTTGTGTTCCTTGCTGGCTCGCAGGGTACGCCAAATTATAGCGACCGCCTCGCACGTCTACGCGATAGATTCTCAGAAGTGTTAAAGATCGCCAGTGCCGACTTTCAGACGGAAGAGGGCTATGACGTTGATGCACCGGGCACTGCGAACATGACGCTTGCCACTCACTGGGTTGCCGAACGCTTTGACTGCCTTGCCAATACCTTGGAGATGCCATTTATAGACAACAATAATGTCCCCGATGCGGATACGGGTTGGTCACCAGAGCGCTCTATGAAATTAGGGGAAGCTTCATTAGTGGCTATGTTGGCGGTCGTGGATGATTTACGTGAGTGAATCATTTAGGTAGATTGTTTGGGTTATGAAATCAGTCCATCTACTCAATGGTTACTTGTTCAACACTCTCTTTGCCATGCCAAATTTCCTTAGATACGCCATCAGGTTGATCTGCTGCCAGACCTTGCGAGTGCCATAACGGCACTTGTAATCCTACCAGACGCGCTCACTCTTACCGATATAACAATCGTTATACTCACTGTGCAGTGAGCATTTGGGTGGGTGAATCTTACTCATAACGCTATTTTCCCATAAAACTATCCCAGATTATTTTGCTTATCTAAGACAGCCTTGAAGATTAAACATCCTTTAATATAAATATACAGGTATGTTAGCTTTGTGCTTTAATAAGTGACAGCTGTCATTTACGAGCATGGTTAATGTAAGTGGCATAGATAGCCTTGATTTTATCAACGAGTAGTTTTTGGACTTATGGAGCGAGCTATGAATAAAGTATTTAAAAAGATTTGGAGTCAATCACTAGGTTGTATAGTGGTGGTATCTGAAAATACTAAGAGCGCTGGTAAGACCAGTGGCATGACTGGCACTATCGCCCAGATAGCTCGCTCAAATGACTATAAGATGTTGACTGTGAAAGGGCTTGCCTTCAGTATCGCAGCGATCAGTGGCTCTACAGTGTGGGCAGGCGTGGTATGCGTAACGGATCCTGTCTCTGGAGGAAGTACAGCAACAGGTGTAATTGCACTAGCCTGTGGAATAAATAATGCAGCAGACGGTCTCAATAGCAGTGCTTTAGGTATTGACAATAAAGCTTCAAATGAAGCGACTAGTGCGCTAGGTCATGCAAATGAAGCAACAGGTAACTCTAGCAATGCAGTGGGATTTTTCAATAAGTCTTCGGGTGGTTATAGCAGTGCGGTTGGTTATACTAATGTAGCATCAGGTGATTATAGTAGTGCGTTAGGTGCTAATAATGAAGCATCAGTTAAGTACAGTAGTGCCGTTGGTTATAACAATACCGCATCGCGTATCAATAGTAGTGCGGTAGGATCTAATAATATCGCCTCAGAGGGTTATAGTAGTGCATTTGGTTATAACAACACGGCATCGAACATAAATAGCAGTGCAATTGGCTATAAAAATACCGCCTCGAATGTAAATAGCAGTGCCGTCGGTTATAATAATAAAGCATCAGGTAAAGACAGTAGTGCCGTCGGTTTTGAAAATACATCAGAGGGTGACTATAGTGTTGCAGTTGGTTATCAGAATACCGCATCAGGTAAAGACAGCAGCGTGTTTGGCAGTAATAGCCAAGCCACTGCGACAGGCGCAACCGCCATCGGTAGTTTCTCCATTGCAGATGAAAGAGATACGATTTCAGTTGGTAGCAAGGGTTTCGAAAAACGTATCACTAACGTGGCAGATGCAATAAATGATACAGATGCGGTAAATAAACGATATACCGACGACAAAGCGACTGAAACCTTAACTGCCTCAAAGGTTACACCGACGGCAAAGCAACTGAAACTTTAACCGCCTCAAAAGGTTACACCGATGGCAAAGCAACTGAAACTTTAACCGCCTCAAAAGGCTATACCGACGGCAAAGCGACTGAAACTTTGACCGCCTCAAAAGGTTACACCGATGGTAAAGCAACTGAAACTTTAACCGCCTCAAAAGGCTATACCGATGGTAAAGCAACTGAAACTTTAACCGCCTCAAAAGGCTATACCGACGGCAAAGCAACTGAAACTTTAACCGCCTCAAAAGGCTATACCGATGGTAAAGCAACTGAAACTTTAACCGCCTCAAAAGGCTATACCGACGACAAAGCGACTGAAACTTTGACCGCCTCAAAAGGTTACACCGACGGCAAAGCAACTGAAACTTTAACCGCCTCCAAAGGTTACACCGATGGCAAAGCGACTGAAACTTTGACCGCCTCAAAAGGTTACACTGACGGCAAAGCAACTGAAACTTTGACCGCCTCAAAAGGTTACACCGACGGCAAAGCAACTGAAACTTTAACCGCCTCAAAAGGCTATACCGACGGCAAAGCAACTGAAACTTTGACCGCCTCAAAAGGTTACACCGACGGCAAAGCAACTGAAACTTTAACCGCCTCAAAAGGTTACACCGATGGCAAAGCAACTGAAACTTTAACCGCCTCCAAAGGTTACACCGACGGCAAAGCAACTGAAACTTTAACCGCCTCAAAAGGCTATACCGACGGCAAAGCGACTGAAACTTTAACCGCCTCAAAAGGTTACACCGATGGTAAAGCAACTGAAACTTTAACCGCCTCAAAAGGCTATACCGATGGTAAAGCAACTGAAACTTTAACCGCCTCAAAAGGCTATACCGATGGTAAAGCAACTGAAACTTTAACCGCCTCAAAAGGCTATACCGACGACAAAGCAACCGAGACTCTAGCATCGTCACAAAGTTATACGAATGATCAGGTATTGAGCGTTAAACAGGAGATTGCTGCACAGCATAAATACCTAAGCATCAATGGTGGTACGTCTGCAGAAGCGATTGCTAGTGGAGACAACGCAATGGCTTTAGGCACTAATGCGGCGGCGCAGGGCAAGCAATCTATTGCAATGGGAGATGGAGCCCAAGCAATCGGTGAGCAAGCTATTAGCATTGGTACTGGTAATAAAGTGACTGGAAATCATTCAGGTGCGATTGGCGATCCAAGTACGGTCAGTGGCAATAACAGCTATAGTATAGGCAATAATAATACCTTGTCTGGCGACAATACTTTTGTGCTCGGCAATAATGTTAATACTACTGCAAAAAACGCCGTGGTACTCGGCAATGACTCTAGCTCTAACCGTGAAAACACAGTGTCGGTTGGTTCGGATATTAACCAGCGTCAGATTATCAATGTTGCTAATGGTACCGCTGATAATGATGCAGTCAATGTCAGTCAGTTACAAGACGCAAAAACAAGCGCTATCGAAACCTCGAACACTTATACTGATACTAAATTTAATACTCTAAATGACTCTATTCACAATTATCTGCAAGACAATGGACAGCGTTTTAAGGAAATTGATGATCGTTTTGATCGTCAAGGTGCGATGAGTGCTGCGATGTTAAACATGGCAACCAGCACGTCAGGTCTACAAGGTAAGAACCGTATAGGCGTGGGCGCAGGTTTTCAGGGCTCCGAGCAAGCGGTTTCCTTAGGATATCAGCGTGTCATTAATCCCAATACCAGCTTTAGTCTCGGTGGTGCTTTCACAAAAGATGAGAACTCTGGTGGCATGGGTATGGGCTTTAGCTGGTAAGCATTAAGTAAACCAAAAGCCAGAAAAAGGACATTAATTTGTTCTTTTTCTCTGATGACCATTTCATACTTATTATCTAAAGCTTCTTATAGCCCAAACCTTTTTGAATGCTAATCCTGCTGTGAGCTAAGCGGTCGCTTGAGCGGCCTTATTTCTTTAAGAGTTTCTTTAAGCGCTGCCATAAGCTTAGAGTCATAAGGCAATGTCACAATGCAATTTATACAGATGTCATCTGCATGCATTACACTTCAACTTACTACCGTGTTAAATAACTCTGTGTATAAATTAACAAAGTTACCCTAACAGCACACCGCATAAACCGACAACAGCTATAACACGTTGAATAATCAAACTGTCTTGCAGGTGAGTGTTTAGATAAGTGGCAAATCCTTTGCCGATAGTATATAGACCTAGCATGGCAACAATCATACCCGTAAAGAAGCCAGCGGTATTACTGTTTGCAGGCACTTCGATTGCATGAGCAGCACCGTGGAACATAGCAAGCGCACCAAAGCCAATGACTAAGAATTTATACACGGTTTTGACGGACATCTCGTGGCCTTGATTCAATGCCACATTAAAGTAGCGGCTCATAAGTGCCATGGTCAGTAGTACGATAGAGAGTAGAATACCGTATTCAATAAATAGGCTATTCAAGCTCACACTTAAACTCAGTACAAATCCTGTTACTAGACCAATTAACAGTGCTACAAAGCCTTTTTTAAAGCTGTGCATTTGAGTAAATAGCATGCCCATGCCCAGCGCTAACATCAGATGGTCGAACCCAGTCAAAGGGTGCAACATACCAGACAATATTGAAAGGCTAAATGAGCCATCTGCTGCCATCAACTCATGCCCAGGGTGAGCAAATGCGAGTGTTGGTAGCAACGATAACAATGCTAAGCCACTGATTATGGTGGTTTTTTGGAAGAGGTTTTTGCGTGTCATCGTTTTGGCTGTGTATGTTGTCATGATAAATCCTTAATAAATAAACAAATCGATATAAAAACTGACTGATAATCCACTGATCCATCAGCGGTTTGTAGAGCACTTATTAATGCCATTACCTAAGGAATTCTACGCCACACTTAACATGCCTTTATCTAAGATAAAAGCAACAATGTCATCAAGACCTTCGCCTGTTTTCATGTTACTGAATACCACAGGCTTATCACCGCGCATTTTTTTGGCATCATGTGCCATCACCTCAAGTGACGCGCCTACGAAAGGAGCAAGGTCGGTTTTATTGATAATAAGTAAGTCCGATTTCATGATACCAGGGCCGCCTTTGCGAGGAATTTTATCGCCTGCAGACACGTCAATGACATATAGTGTCAAGTCGGACAATTCAGGGCTAAAAGTTGCTGCCAAATTATCACCACCCGACTCGATGATAATAAGCTCAAGACCTGCAAATTGCTGCTGTAATTCGGCGATGGCAGATAAGTTAATTGAGGCATCTTCACGGATGGCAGTATGCGGGCAGCCACCGGTTTCAACACCGCGAATGCGCTCAGCTGGCATCGCCTCATGACGGGTTAAAAATTCAGAGTCTTCTTTGGTATAAATATCATTAGTTACCACGGCCATATTGATATCATCCCGCAGGCGTTGACATAGTCTTAGCGTCAACGCCGTTTTTCCTGAGCCTACAGGGCCGCCAATGCCTAAACGTAGCGGAGAGAGCGTCGTTTCTAAATTTTTGTTTTCGACTTTGGGTGTTAGTGCCATAGATAAAGTTCCTTGATGAGAGTTGTGTTTATTAGCGATTAAGAGCGAAATAGGCGGCTGTATTGCCTTTCATGCTGACAAGACAGTATGGCTAAATTTGGTAGGTTGGCGGACATATGTAGCTGTTGATAGAGAAGATTTAGCTTAAATGTTGTTATATCAGAGCTATCCGTCATTAACGCGATCTGTTGAACGTGCGAAAATTTTTGCTGGACGTTGGCAGCCAGTGGCTGTATTTGCTGACTTAATAATTGTTGCAGCTGCCAAATGATGCGCTGTCCTGCCATTTGTCCAAGCGGTACGGTCTTAACCGCAGCCAGCACCATGTTTTCAATTTGACCAAAGGCATAGGTGGTCATGGCTTGTACAGGCTTAAGTTGCCAGTGCGAGCTGATATGGGCAAACAGTGGCAAAAACCCATGAGCGAGTAAGCTATCAGGCACATTGAGCTCAAGGACATTATCAAGCCATGCGGATAAAGACAGTGCCAATTGACTTGACTCATAGACGAACTCTTTGGTTTCGCGGCTAGCGTGATAATCGGCACCTAAAGCATCAGTCAGCGCCACATCATTAATCATAAGTGCCTCTATCATCAGCGCCAATAATGGTAGCTCATAACGACACAATGCCAGCTCCAAGTAGTCACTCATAAATGTTAAGCAACTGCTTTCATCATGAATAAGCCCTGACTCGATAGCAGGCTCTATGCCTTGCGAGTAGGTATAACTGCCAATAGGTAAGTTGCTTGACGCCAGCATGAGCAAACGTCCAGTTACCTCTGTATTATTCAGATCATTTATACCTTGTGCGGTACGGGTAGTCTGCTGTGAGTGTGTGGTGTGATTAGTCATGAGTATGCTCATAGCTATGGCTGTGAGCGTCAGAGTGATTATGCTGATGATTATCGCTATGTCCATGACTGTGACTACGATTGTGGCTATGAGAGTGAGAATGTCCGCCGTGCTCACCTTTATACGCACCCGTTTCTGGCTCAAATGGCGCTTGTACGGCTTGGGTATGTAGGCCAAGTTGATGTAACATCGCTTCTAAAACATGGTCAGGCTCAAAGTAGAGTGCCTTAGGTGTCAGCATTAAAGGCACATGGCGGTTGCCTAAATGGTAAGCGCCTTTCATAAGGTCAAAATCATTATCAGCAGTCACTTCGATTAAGGCTTGATTAGCGGCCATAATCTGTATCAAGTTGCCTTGATGGTCTGCCAGTACACTGCCATTCTTAATGGTTTCTGTACGTGGCAAATCGACACCAATGGTTTCTTGATGCTGAGTGTCTGCTTTAAACCGGCTACGTTGACGGGTATCGAAATCTAAATATAAAAAGTTTTCTGCCTTTTTTTGCCTATCAATAATCGCTTGTTTTTCAGCGCTAAGGGTTGATAGATCAAGACGTTGCGTATAAATGTTCATAATTATGTTTATAGTCCGTTAAAGTAGATGGTTGACAGCTGATGGTGGATTATCAGCACGACAATAAAAAGCAGCTAGAATAAAAAATAGCGCTGTGCCATCGGTAGATAGTCGGCAGGCTCACAGGTCAACAGCTCACCATCGGCGTACACTTCATAGGTTTCTGGGTTGACCTCCATCTTAGGACAGTAGCTATTAAACTTCATGTCTTGTTTACGTACCTTACGAATGTTGTGTACCGCTTTAATGACCTTTTCTAATCCTAATTGCCTATCAACACCCTTATCAATAGCCGCACTTGACATAAAGGTGATGCAAGTCTGCGCCACTGTTTTGGGGAAGCTACCAAACATGCTGCGATAGTGCACAGGCTGCGGGGTTGAAATGGAAGCATTGAGGTCGCCCATGGACGCTGCCGCAATCAAGCCGCCTTTAATGATAAGGTCGGGCTTTACGCCAAAAAATGCAGGCGACCATAAAATTAAATCCGCCCATTTATCTACTTCAATGGATCCCACTTCGTCACTAATGCCATGAGTGATGGCAGGGTTGATGGTGTATTTTGCGAGGTAGCGTTTGATACGAAAATTATCATTGCTGCTATCAGAGTCAGTGGGACTTAGTATGATATTTTCTAATGCTTGCTCAGTTTTAGCCGATTGATCAGGAGCCAGATGACCACGTTGGGTTTTCATTTTATCAGCCGTTTGCCACGTGCGAATAATGACTTCTCCCACGCGTCCCATCGCTTGCGAATCACTACTCATCATAGAGATAGCACCCATATCTTGTAAAATATCTTCAGCGGCAATGGTTTCTTTACGAATACGGCTTTCTGCAAAAGCGACATCTTCAGCAATGGCTGGGCTTAAGTGGTGACAAACCATGAGCATGTCTAGATGCTCGTCAATGGTATTAATGGTGAAAGGGCGCGTCGGGTTGGTTGATGAGGGTAAAACATTGGTTTCGCCAATAGCTTTTAAGATATCTGGGGCATGACCGCCGCCAGCGCCTTCGGTATGGAAGGTGTGAATACAGCGGTCTTTAAACGCGCCTAGAGTGCTATCTAAATAACCGCTTTCATTTAACGTATCAGTATGAATAGCCACTTGCACATCATATTCTTCAGCCACGCTAAGGCAGTTATCAATGGCTTTGGGCGTGGAGCCCCAGTCTTCATGAAGCTTAAGCCCGATAGCACCCGCTTCAATCTGCTCTACAATGGGGGCAGGTAGACTAACATTGCCTTTACCTAAGAATCCGATATTCATCGGAATAGCATCAGTGGCTTTTAGCATACTATGAATATGATAAGCACCAGGTGTACAAGTGGTGGCAAGAGTACCTTCAGCAGGTCCCGTACCACCGCCTAACATCGTAGTCACACCAGACATTAGCGCCGTTTCACATTGCTGAGGTGCAATGAAGTGAATATGGCTATCGATTCCACCAGCAGTCAAAATTTTACCTTCTCCTGCGATAATTTCGGTAGCCGCGCCAATAGGTAACGTCACGTTAGGCTGAATATCAGGGTTACCGGCTTTACCGATACCGCTAATGTGACCGCCCTTAATAGCGACATCTGCCTTGTAGATACCGCTGTAGTCCACAATCAAAGCATTGGTAATAATAGTGTCGGCAACTTGGTCACCCAGCAGCTGTGATTGACCCATACCATCGCGGATTACCTTGCCGCCACCAAATTTAACCTCTTCACCAATGCTGATGCTATCAGTATGTTGGCCACTGTGACTGGTCAAGTCATATTCAACCTCAAGCCATAAATTTGTATCGGCTAAGCGTACCTTATCCCCTGTGGTAGGGCCAAAATGCTCGGCATAGATACGTCGGTCAATGCGTTTTTTCGAGGTGTTTTGAGAGGTTTTAGGGTCTACAACGCCCATAACCTCGCCTGAAAAACCATAAATGTGCTGTCTACCTGAGATGGCAACCAGTTCCACTTCGCGCGCTTGTCCTGGCTCAAAACGTACCGCAGTGCCAGATAGGATATTGAGTCGATAGCCAAGCGTCGACTCTCGATCAAAGCTCAGTGCTGCATTTACCTCAAAGAAGTGATAGTGAGAACCGATTTGAATAGGGCGGTCGCCGGTATTGATTACCGTTATGGTTTGAACATATCGACCAGTATTCAAAGCCATATCGCCTGCTTTAATATTATATTCGCCTGCTTTTATCGTCATTTTTATTATCCTTAATCGTCTTACGGCAATGGCTCTCGTTCAATATCGTTTTATACGGCTTTACAACAAGCAAGCTATACGATGGGGTTATGTACCGTCACCAGCTTAGTGCCATCGGGGAAAGTGGCTTCAACTTGGACATCGTGTATCATCTCTGCAATGCCTTCCATGACGTCATCGGCAGAGAGATAAGTGGCTCCTTCACTCATCAGTTGCGCCACGGTTTTGCCATCACGCGCGCCTTCCATTAATAACATGCTAATGTAAGCGATAGACTCAGGATAATTAAGCTTGACGCCACGATTTTTACGACGTTCCGCCACCATACCGGCGGTAAATAGTAAGAGTTTATCTTTTTCGGTAGGATTTAACTGCATAAAACTTCCTTAATAATTATTGTCTTTTGAAGACTATGATTCGTTTTTAATCTTTATAAAGTAAATAGGATAAGTAGAGTCACTCTAGTTTGATGCAGCACTGTTTAAGGATGAGATTAAGTGGGAGCACATGATATTAAGTGTCCCAAATCCTTGGTCGATGAGGCTCAAGCGCGTACCATTTAGACCTGATAAGCTCGCGAATTTGGTAAAAATCCTCAAAGCAGGCGCGCACATCTGCCCCTAAATAACGGCAATTGATACCTTGAAAATTGTGAGTACAGTGAATAGGTAATGACTGCGTATCAATGAGATGGCGTAGCTCGGTAATAGTGGTATCTAAATATTGGCCGAGCTTGAGCGGATTATTCTGTAACTCAGGTGCAATGATCTCTGTGCTAGGTATTGCCCAAAAAGAGCCATGCACATGTTGGTTGTTCAGTCCTAATGGTGAGGTAAACCAGCGTGTATTTGCTGGCTGGGAGGTGCATTCACTGACCAATAAACTGCCCTCACGCCATATCTCTAAGCGGTTGGCATAATGACCATTAGCAAACGTCTCTTGATACGCTTGACGTCCAAATACCGCAATATCCCAAGTCAATAAACTTGCTGTCTTAGCTAAATAAAATCGGTTATTCGCATTAGAGTTGGAATAATCGTAATAAATGCTTTCTTGAGGTAGCCATTCTAGGACAGCGTGGTCATCGAGGCGGGCATCGATATATTGTTCTGCGCTGACGGCATCGTTTAAAGTATTGTCGATAAAATGGGAGCAGGAGCTATTGTCGAGAGGATGGTCAAAGTCGTTGCTAGTTGTCGCTTGGGTATCCTCGGTAGATTTTGATAAATCGTTGGGTTTAGAAGATCGTAATGATTTGCGTTGCCCGTACCATTTTCCAGCTCCAGGAGTAGTAATCACCGCATGGCTATTAGAGTGTAGGTCAAATTCCAATGTTAAGCGGTCATCATCAGCAATGCCAGCAGGAGGATACAACACATAGATATGGCAAATCCCTGCTTGGCTGTTGTCAGTACTATCAGGCTCAGGATACAGCGCGCGCTGCACCATGAGTGCGCCAGTATGGGCACGATGATACAGCCGAGTTTTTGCAGCAGTAGAGGCGCAGTCGAAATGGAGCTGTAGTGAGGATTGCCAAGTCAAAATTGTATTCCCTTTTATAAAGTGTCTTTTTAGATTGCCACCAACTCTTGAATATTGTTTTTTGCCATGTCACATCCAGCGCCCTGAGCTACCACTTGTCCTCTAGAAAGCACGGTATAGTTATCGGCAAGCTCTTCTGCAAACTCATAAAACTGCTCTACTAAAACAATTGCCATATCGCCTTTATTAGCAAGACTACGAATGACTCTACCAATGTCTTTAATAATGGACGGTTGGATACCTTCAGTCGGCTCATCAAGTACTAGTACTCGAGGCTCTGATGCAAGCGCACGAGCAATAGCAAGTTGCTGCTGCTGACCGCCTGATAGATCACCACCGCGGCGATGCTTCATTTCGTCCAGCACTGGAAATATATCATATAAGTGTTTGGGTACTTTACTTGCTTTACGTTGAGAGAATTTTGCCATTCCAATCAGAATGTTTTCTTCAACGGTCAAAGTAGAAAATATATCGCGTCCTTGCGGCACATAAGCGAGTCCTGTGCGCACACGTTGCTCAGGCGTCATCTGACTAATATCCTTACCGTCTAATAAAATTTCACCTGATTTTATTGGTAGGATGCCCATCAAGCATTTAAGCAAGGTGGTTTTACCAACGCCATTACGACCCAGTACCACGCTACATTCTCCTACAGGGGCGGCGAGGGTGACATCACGTAAGATGTGACTGCCACCGTAATATTGATTTATGGCATTAATTTCTAACATATAAGCACCTCTATTTTTTAGGTCTATTTCTAAGCACTACTATCAATTATCGACCTAGATAGGTCTCAATGACGGCTTCATTATTCTGCACTTCAGCTAACGTCCCTTCAGCCAAAATAGCGCCATTTGCCAAAACCGTTACTTTCTCACTTATGGCATCAATAAAGGTCATGTCATGCTCAACCACGATTAAGGTATGATTCTCTTTAAGGCGCAGACATAACTCAGCGGTATGTTCCGTTTCGGCATCTGTCATGCCTGCTACTGGTTCATCAAGTAAGATAAGTTTTGGTCTTTGCATCAGTAACATTCCAATCTCTAGCCACTGCTTTTGACCATGAGATAATAGTCCTGCTGGCTTGTTAATCAGCTCTTTTAGGCGTATTTGATCAAGCGTTGAGTCAAGAGTATCTTGGATTTCTGCGTCAATTTTAGTAAACCAGCTTTTTGATACCCGTTTGTCCTTTGGTGCAGCCAGCATTAAGTTATCAAGTACGGTAAATTTCTCAAATACGGTGGGTTTTTGAAACTTACGGCCAATGCCTGCTTCCGCTATTTCTTCGGTAGATAGTTTGGCTAAATTATGTACTTGACCGAAAAATGCGCTGCCTGTGGTCGGGCGCGTTTTACCAGTGATGACATCCATTAACGTGGTTTTACCTGCACCATTAGGACCAATGATGCAGCGCAGCTCGCCTGCCTCAATGTATAGAGATGAATCATTGAGTGCGCGGAACGAGTCAAACCACACGCTAACGCCTTCTAAATACAGCGCAATCCCATGTCTCATATCTGGACCTGATTTAGAAACAGGATGCGCTAAGCCACCGCTATCTCCATAATCTTCAGCCAAACTAGTGACTGGTCGGGTAGGCGTGGTTTCTGCAATCGTTATGTTATTTGTATTGTCAAAACTTCCCATTGGCTTATGTATACTAGGATCATTTTGATTTTTAATAAGCGCACCGTTAGCTGTTTTTTGGGAAGCAGCATTATTACATATTATTGACATTATTCTTTTTCCTTCTTAAAACGATCGAGTACACCAATGATGCCGTTAGGGAGAAATATAGTAACCACCACAAATAATCCGCCTAGAATAAGTAACCAGAACTCTGGGTAGGCGACGGTAAAATAGGTTTTAATCACATTGACTGTACCAGCGCCTACAATGGCACCGATTAATGAACCTCTGCCTCCAGCAGCCACCCAGACTGCCATCTCGATAGAGTTGACGGGGTTCATCTCGCCTGGGTTAATGATACCAACTTGCGGTACATATAGAGCACCAGCGATACCAGCAATGACTGCAGACAATACCCAAGCTGAAAGCTTGTACCAAAGCGTGCGATAGCCTAAATACTGCAAACGATTTTCACTATCACGAATGGCACCAAGCACGCGCCCATAAGGCTGGCTCATCAGATAGCGTAGTCCAAGATAGGACAGTAGCAGCGCCAAAGCAGTCGTAAAGCACAGCACAGCCCTCGTTGAAGAGGCCGTGATGTCATAACCTAATAGCGTCGTAAAACCTGTGAAGCCATTGTTACCACCAAAGCCTGTTTCGTTACGGAAAAACAGTAAAGCTGCCGCGTAGGTCATGGCCTGAGTAATAATCGAAAAATAAACCCCTTTAATCTTTGAGCGAAAAGCAAAATAGCCAAAGATAAAAGCGACTAGACCGGGAACTAGCACCACTAGAGCCATCGCCCACCAGAAATGTTGAGTGCCTGCCCAATACCATGGCAATTCGGTCCAACTCAAAAAACGCATAAAATCTGGCAAGCCCGTGCCAGCAGTTTCACGCGTCAAGTACATACCAAAAGCATAACCCCCTAACGCAAAATAAAGACCATGACCTAAGCTTAAGATACCGGCATAGCCCCAGACCAAGTCTAAAGCCAGTGCCACCATGGCGAGCGCCATTATTTTACCAATCAAAGTTATCCAGTAAGCAGACAGGTGAAAACTAGAGGTTTCAGGTAGTAAATGGAGCCAAGGCAATATCAGTAGCACTAAAAAACACAAACCAATCAGAATGGCATTACGTGGGGAATCAGATAATAATTGAGCGAAACGCATGAGGTTCTCCTTAATCCACAAAACGGCCTTTGAGGGCGAACAAACCTTGTGGACGTTTTTGAATAAACAAAATCACAAGAACCAGTAACACAATCTTAGCCATCACAGCACCAATGCCAATTTCAAGCACCGTACCACTGATACCAAGACCTAAAGATGCCAATACCGCGCCCCATACTTGTCCAACACCGCCAACCACGACGACTAAGAACGCATCAATAATATAAGTTTGACCTAAGTCGGGTCCGACATTGCCTACTTGCGCTAAGGCACAGCCAGCGAGACCTGCGAGACCCGAGCCAAGTCCAAAAGCCAACATGTCGATGCGAGCAGAGGAGATACCAACTGCACGTGCCATTTGCCGGTTTTGAGTCACAGCGCGCACAAATAGCCCGAAACGAGTCTTGTTCAGTAAGTACACCAGTAGCATAAGAATAATGATGGTAAAGCCAATAATAGCGATACGATTGAAGGGAAGCACAAGGCTCGAGGAGACTTGATAGGCACCGCTCAACCAGTCGACATTGCTGACTTCGACGTTCTGCGCGCCAAATATCATCCGAACCAACTGCATGAGAATCAGACTGACACCGAAGGTTGCCAGTAAGGTTTCAAGCTCACGACCATAAAGCGGGCGAATAATGATTCGTTCGATAACCATGCCAATAATGGCACTAACTAAAAAAGCAACGGGTATAGCAGCAACCAGATACCATCCAGTCATACTAGGAAAATACGCTTGAAAGAGATTTTGCACCATATAAGTGGCGTAAGCACCAATCATAATGAGCTCACCATGAGCCATATTGATGACACCCAGTAGCCCAAAAGTAATGGCCAGCCCTAATGCCGCCAGTAGTAAGATACTTGCCGTACTAAGCCCCGTGAACAGATGACCTATCCAAGTACTGAGGGTAATGCGCTGCTCAATACTTTCTTCAGCGTCTAACAGCGTGGATTTGAGTACAGGGTCGATATCATCTGCCGCCAATGCTTTTTTGACATCCACTAAGACTTGCGGGCTATCACTATCAGCAAGCACGGTAAGCGCGGCAATTTGGGTAGTAACGTCGCCATCTCTAAAATCAATCCTCGCTTGTAAAGTACTCAACGCCGTTTTGACGTCGTCGTCTTGCTCAGTAGCGGCAGCAGTACTTATGAGTGCTGGATCTAGCTGTTCGATATTGTCCGCTAAGATGGCAACTGCCTGCATACGTTGCGTAGGATCGTTTGACTCAAGCTTAACCTTGGCTTGTCCAAATACTAAGGCTGAGCGTAGCGTATTGGTCAAAGTCACTTGCGCCAAGTCACTCGGCCACTCGGTGGTCAGCTGCTTAGCAGGATAAGTAAATAGCTCATCTTCGCTGTTAAGTAGGTAGGTTTGCCCACCATTGCCTTGATATAGCTCATCGTTTTTTATAAGCTCAACCAAAGTATCCAAACTCTCAACTGACCCCGGCCACTGGTTGAGCATGGTTTGGCGCTTGGTGAAGTCAGCAGCAACGAACTGTTCGATAGCATCCCTTTTACTTATCGCAAGATTAGCAGGCGTAGCCAGAGACTGCTTGTTTTGAGCAATCAAGGTGTCGTCTTGAGCAAGTAAGGTCTCTTCACTTATAGCAGTGGATGTCGCTGCCACAGTATTAGTAGATACTGCTTCATCGCGCTCGTGGCTGTGTACTACTGGCATCTCGTGAGCATGAGCAGGCGATGTGATAGCAATGAGGAGGAGTAAAGATAGTAAGGCGATGATAAAAGTCTTGTTAAAATAATTGGCTTGCGCGTCACTTTTATAATATGAAGGGTAATGTGACATGATGGTTCCTTTTTTGCAGTCAACACTCCTTTAACCTCTACTAAAAACTGTTTTATCAGTAGAGGAGCTAAAGGGTTGCTGGTTTTGATACCATTAAGGGGCTAAGGATTACGGCTTAGGTGACCACAACCTTATTTAGGGATGTACTGACTCCATGGCTCAGCACGAATGACTTTTGGCGTTTTGCTGATCACATCGAACTGACCATCGGCACGGATTTGACCGATCATGACAGGCTTCCATAAATGATGGTTTTCCTCATCCATTTTCAATGTATACCCTGATGGCGCGTCAAAAGTCTGACCTCCCATACTAATACGCACTTTATCGACATTAGTAGTACCAGCTTTTTCGACTGCTTGTTTCCACATATTGATACCCACGTAGGTGGCTTCCATAGGATCATTGGTAACGACTTTGTCAGCATTGGGTAGCTTATGATCCAGCGCATATTTCTTATACTTTTTAGTGAAGTCGCTGTTGACAGGATTTTTAACCGACATAAAGTAGTTCCATGACGCCAAATGCCCTTGCAATAAGCTGGTATCGATACCGCGAAGCTCTTCTTCTCCTACTGAGAATGCCATGACTGGGATATCAGAGGCTTTAATACCTTGGTTGGCAAGTTCACGATAAAAGGGTACGTTTGAATCCCCATTAATGGTAGAGATAACCGCCGTCTTCTTACCAGTAGAGAAGCTTTTAATATTGCCAACGATTGTCTGATAGTTGCTAAAACCGAAAGGGGTGTACTCTTCCATGATGTCTGTTTCAGCGACTCCTTTAGATTTTAAGAAAGCACGCAGTATCTGGTTAGTAGTCCGAGGATAAACATAGTCTGTTCCAAGTAAAACGAAGCGTTCTGCATTACCGCCCTCTGGACTCATCAAATATTCAACGGCAGGAATGGCTTGTTGGTTAGGTGCAGCACCAGTGTAGAAAATATTTTCTGATTGTTCTTGACCTTCGTACTGCACCGGATAAAACATCAAACCATTTAGTTCTTCAACGACAGGCAGCACTGACTTACGTGACACCGACGTCCAACCCCCAAATATCACATCCACTTTGTCTTGAGTTAATAGCTGACGTGCTTTTTCAGCGAATAACGGCCAATCAGAAGCGGGATCTACGACGATTGGCTCTAGCTGCTTACCTAACACACCGCCATTGGCATTAATTTCATCAATGGTCATTAGCGCAGTATCTTTTAATGATGTTTCAGAGATGGCCATCGTTCCAGATAAAGAATGCAAGATACCAACTTTGATGGTGTCACCATCTGCCACAGAGGTAGCAGCCGTCTCAGAGGTGTCCGTTTTTGTGGCTGTAGAATTGGTTTCTGCACTGGTTTCCGCAGGTTTTTGACAACCTATAAGACTTAAGCTGCCGACAACAGCTACTGCTAGCAGAGACAAACGTGACGTCAATTTTGAGTCGATACGATAATTTGTACTTATAGGAGTAGCAGTGATAAGCGTTGGCAATAAAGACATATATTTCTCCAAAAAGATAAAATAGCAGCCTGGTAGGCCGAGTGAACGAGCCATTCCTAACTATGATTAATACTTCAATATCTATGCCAATATAAAATACAAGACAAATGCACCAATATTGGTCTTTATCAGGAGCTATGGTGATTTTTTGCACCATAATTGATTTTTAGGTTGCTCTATGCACCATTTATGTCTGGTTAAGAAATGCTAAAGCGGTATAAAAAATGACGACATTAGAAGCGATGTTTTTTTGAGGTCAGGAAGTGTGAACAGAAGGAAGTTAAGAAGCAAACGTACTAAATGATGTTAACTCAACTAAAGGTAGGGTTTATTTTTGACTAAAGCACGTTAGCCATTAGGCTTGGTAGCTAGCTTGGGGTGAGGTCAGACATTTAGTTTTTATAATAGGGTACTGATCTATGCTGAAGAATCCGTAAATTTAGCCTGCATAAGTAAAATATTTATTCGCTTATTTGTATCAGTACCAGTAAAATGCGAGACTGTTTTCTACACGAGTTTATGAGTAACCAATGATACGTTTAACTGAAATTAAATTGCCATTAAATCATGCACCTGAAGATCTAACGACGGCTATAACGACAAAACTTAAAATTTCTGCTGAGCAAATGGCGTCATTTGTGATGTTTAAACGCGGTTATGATGCTCGTAATAAAAGAAATATCCAATTAATTTATACGCTAGACATCACACTGACCGACTTAGATTTAACCAATGATTTACTGGTTCAATTTGAGTCAGACAACCATGTTAAAGCAACACCTGATACCAGCTACAAATATGTAGGTACAGCGCCAAAATATTTAACTGAACGTCCTGTTGTTATTGGTTTTGGACCTTGCGGTTTATTAGCAGCACTTACCCTTGCTCAAATGGGTTTTAAACCCATTATCATTGAACGTGGTAATGAAGTCAGACAACGCACCAAAGACACTTTTGGCTTTTGGCGTCAGCGTAAATTAAACACAGAATCTAACGTACAATTCGGTGAAGGCGGAGCAGGTACTTTCTCTGACGGTAAATTATATAGCCAAGTGAAAGATCCCAATCATTATGGCCGTAAAGTTATGACTGAATTTGTAAAAGCTGGTGCACCAGAGGAAATTTTATTTGTCAGTAAGCCGCACATAGGTACTTATAAGTTAGTCACTATGGTAGAAAAAATGCGTGCCGAGATCATAGCACTCGGTGGGGAAGTCCGTTTTGCTACTCGCGTAGACGACTTGCACATCACTGACTCAAAAGTAACTGGCGTGACACTTAATACTGGCGAAATATTAAAAACTAACCATGTTGTTCTTGCTGTTGGTCATAGCGCCCGCGATACCTTTCAAATGATCCATGATAAAGGCGTGTATATTGAAGCAAAACCTTTCTCGATTGGCTTTAGGATTGAACATAAACAGTCAACCATAGACCAAGCACGCTTTGGTGACAATGCTGGAAACGAGATACTTGGCGCTGCGGATTACAAACTGGTTCATCATTGTAAAAATGGTCGTTCTGTTTATAGCTTTTGTATGTGTCCAGGTGGAACCGTGGTTGCCGCAGCATCAGAAGAAGGCCGTGTTGTCACTAACGGCATGAGCCAATATTCAAGAAATGAGCGTAACGCCAACAGTGCTATTGTGGTAGGCATCGACCCAGAGCGAGATTACCCAAACCATCCTCTTGCTGGTATCGAATTACAAAGACAACTAGAAACTTTAGCGTTTGAATTAGGCGGCAAAGACTACAGTGCACCAGCGCAAACCATTGGTGATTTCTTAAAAGGCAAACCAGACTCAGAGTTAGGCGATGTAAAACCCTCGTACACACCGGGCATTACTTTAACTGACTTAAGCAAAGCGTTACCTGACTTTGCCGTGGATTCCATACGTGAAGCCATTCCAGCGTTTAATAAAAAAATCCAAGGATTTTCATCTGATGATGGGTTACTCACTGGCGTAGAAACCAGAACATCGTCACCCATTAGCATTAAACGTAATAAAGAATTCCAAAGCATTAACACTGAAGGCTTATTCCCTGCAGGCGAAGGCGCTGGCTACGCAGGTGGCATATTGTCAGCAGGGATTGATGGTATTAAAGTGGCAGAAGCCGTGGCAAAATCGATGTTGAACATAGAGTAAGAGCGGCTCTAAACGGTAAGCAAATCCTAATATTAAAACGCTTACCTAGATAAAAATATGCGATCGAAAAAGCCTTTCAAGCTTTATACTTAATAGCTTGAAAGGCTTTTTTGTGTGTTGAAGGTATGCTGTATGAAAATGCATCGTAAGTTATACAATGTTATGATGCGATAAGACATTGAAAGACTCCACAACTGATAGGCTGTGAGGTCTTTTGATTACTTTTGACAATGTTTGATGGTGCGCCCACCACGCAACGACTAACTGATTAAAAGTCTTTTTGTATAAGGGTTTTTGGTCTGTATGTATTAATTTTAACAACAAATTTAACAACTTCCTATGGTCTATTGATTTGCCATCCGATTGATATTGGCTTTTATATCACGAATGACCTGATTTGATAATTCTTTCTCGATGTTGTGGTCTCTAATAACAGTCAAAAAATCTTCAGCAACTGATGCTACCTGATCAATAATAGCTTGTGCTTTATTTTGCTTAATATCAGCAAGTTTAGCCAACTTTAATAAGTATGAAAGGGTAGGATGCTGAGCTTCACCTGCTATGTCCATCTGATGATAACCATTCATACCTGAGTTATAAGCGAGATCATAAACGGGCGATAACGACCACCTGCCAGCCTTGTCCATCATAAAAGAGAAGTTCTTGCTATGGTCGTCTTTATTGTTAAAGATGACGTTAAATACTGTATGTTTAAAAGCTGATTCTACAGCAACTTGTGATTGGGTCAACATACGCACGCAGCGTAAATACTGCAGATAATCTAGTGATGGGATGCGAAAATCAATGTCTAATAAACCTGCTAGCGTATGAGTATGAACGCGTTGATTGCCGATGCGGTCAAAACGCGCAACCCCAAAAGCAGCATGTTTTTCACCGATATCAAAATAATGATGCGCAGGCATGTTTAGGCCTGCTTGCTTAGCCCTATCAGCATAAAGTGATTCTAAGAGACAAACGCTTTTATGCTCAGATTGGGCAGGGAACTTGATCAGCCACGGCGTTGCGGATGGCTGTTCGCTGGTTAAATCAGTAGCAATAAACTCGGTTGCTTCATCATATAGGATAAGTGCTTTTGGTCTTGCACCTTGTGGTGAGCCACCGATGACGATGAGCTCAGCCAATATGTCACTATCTTGTCCAGATAAAATCGATTGATTGGCAGCGGCCAGTTTGGCTAAAGTAAAATCAGTGATGTCGATATCAGCGTCTAATAGATCTTGTTGCGGCTCAAAACTAAGCGCTCCCATTGCTGAATTACCAATATAAGCGAGGCGATCTAAGACATTGATTGGCGCAGCATGAGGCATTGTTTTTCGAAAGAACCTATCCATTAGCAGCATTCCCCAACCATCAGGTAAGCTGTCTGACAATAATCCGCATAGGTAATGACTGGACGCATGAGCACCATAATAGGGCGCTGATCGTAAGGGCATCTCAATTGGTGACAGCTCCAGTCCATCAGCCAGCCACGCCGCATCATAGCCAAAGGTAGGGCGTCGTCCATCCATCGTTAATTTACCGATAAGGCGTTTGTCTTTAAATCCTTGGTAGTAAATATTGACAACTGATATCGGTTGATACATAGCGTCATTCGCCATTTTTGTTTGATGCGCGCAAGCGTGGATTTTGTTTAGCGATAACATCTTCTATATTGGTAGGTAATACATCAAACAATTCAGAAAAGTGATTTACCATGCCAAGAGCCATAGCGAGTCGAATCACGTTATCTAGTGTACCGCCTTGACCAGACTCAATACGAGCAACCGTACTGATGCCAGTACCAGCCTTATCTGCTAGAGCCGCTTGTGTTAAGTTTAATGCCAGTCGCTGCGTTTTTAAGCGTTCACCTAAAATTTTGGAGATTTCACTTGGCGTATAAAAATCAAACCTTATATCCATAGTTTAATCGATCATATAAGAGTGTTAAACTACTATTTTAGCACTTAATAATTCAAATATGAATGCTTGTTATTATAAATCTAATAATTATAAAAAAATACTTGCAATAAGTACTTGTCCTATACGTAATTCTTTTACTATAAAAATAGTGGACTTATGTATACAAATATTTTGAGAAAAGATATAGCTGGCCACACTTTAAGCCTTTTAACGGTCAGTATTATCAGCATTTGTATGGGTGTCAATGCCAATGCGATTACGCCTGAACAGTACCAAGAGCAGCGTAGTGAAGCCTTAAAACAGCAACAATTGGTTAAGCCCAATGTCAATATAAATACCGATACGTATCAACAAGCACCTTCCACTTCTATAGCACCAACCAGTTCTCAGAGCGCTGATGCCGCTTCAACCCCTTGTTTCGATATCGACCATATTTACCTAACAGGTGAGCTGAGCGAAAAATTTACTTTCGCACTCATGCCTTATACCAAAGGCAAATCATCCCTACTGGGTAGCTGTCTATCAGTCAATGATATCAACCAGCTGGTCACCAATGTACAGAACCGGATTATCGAAAAAGGTTACGTCACCACGCGCGTTTTGGTACAAAACCAAAACCTCAAATTTGGTGACTTGACGCTTACCCTCATTCCCGGTCGTATTGATCAAATCACCGCTGTCGATGTTCAAGCCAGTCGTCCTGTTTATATTGATAATAGCGGCAACCCCGCCAACTTTGCCCCTGCCATGCCAATGCAGTCTGGTGATTTGCTTAATGTCCGTGATATCGAGCAGTCACTAGAAAACTTTAAGCGCGTACCAACCGCTGACACAGATTTCTCTATTGCACCTAGCAATCGAATGAGCGAGCCTGGTTACAGTGATATCCAAGTCAAATGGCAGCAAGACAAGCGCTGGCGTCTGTCTGCCTCTGTTGATGACTCAGGGCAGGAAAGTACAGCTGTCTATCAAGGTAATGTCACGCTATCACTAGACAATCCAACCTGGCACAACGATTTGTTATACCTATCTTATAACCACAAACCCCAATGTTAACAATACCACCTAAGTAAAATTCCAAATTAAAAAAGGTTACCGAGGCTATATTTGGTATAGCATTGGCAACCTTTTTTTATGTTTTTAATATCTAAAAGTAAGTTTATACGTTCGTTATAATCAGATTTTCAGTCCCTCGATAGCGAAGTCATCATCACCTAAGCAGTTATGTTCTGGCTCGTATATTGCAGTCGTTGAGAAACAGATCAAAAATACAAATATTTAGTGTAGGAGTAGGTTTTTAATCAACTGTCTGAGTAATCCGATGATGAATAGACCGTGTTAGATGCAGCTATAGTTTTCCAAGCACTAAATAGCGCGTTTTACCGTACTTTGTCTTATATCAAATAAATATGCCTCACCATCATGAATAACAGAAATGCCTGAACCCGCTCATTCAGAACTAGTTATTAGCATACCTATTCCAAGTTTAATTCAAGTGTTTTGGAATGAGTAATATTGTTATAGAGTAAAAGCGTTTAAATCATAGAATAGGATTATCTAATCTGTTTCATCGACTTGTAGTAAGAATATCATCTGACTGCATTCTAACGATAGGCTTAAGAGTGATGCCTTTCTCACTGTCTTCTGCTGCTTGGTTAATGTCCTTGAGATCGTAGAATTTAACTAGTTTATCGAACGGGAATTTACCCGCCATATAAAGATCTACCAGCGCTGGTATTAAAGTGCTTGGCACACTGTCACCTTCAACCACACCAATCAGCTTTTTGCAGTTTTGCATGACATCGGTCAGATCTAACGTGGCTGTTGTGCCAGGCTTTGAGGCGCCAACAATAGCTCCGATGCCGCGAGGGCGTAATGAGGTAATCATATTTGAGACTAGTAGACCAATACCCGTAGAATCCATCGCAAACTGTGTGCCGCCGCCGGTTATTTCTTGAACGCGAGCGACTGCGTCTTCCTCTTTGCTATTGATAACATGGGTAGCACCCAGTTTAAGCGCCAGCTCTAATCGTGAAGGCACAATATCAACTGCGACAATCGTCGTAGCACCGATTGCTGCGGCTGCCATTACTGCTGATAGCCCAACGGCACCGCCGCCCCACGCAACGAAGCTAGAACCAGCTGTTACTTTGAGTGCATTCATGACGGTGCCTGCACCTGTTTGAATGCCACAGCCTAAAGGTCCCAGTAGTTCAAGTGGTGCATCTTTGCGAACTTTGATAACGTTGCGCGCATTTGCTACAGCATACTGACCAAACGATGACTGACCAAAGAATCGATCATTCAGTTCGGTATCGTTGCTTGCAATTAAGGCATGAGAACCATCAACTCTTTGACCAGAAAAATTATACTGATTAAAGTTTTCGCAATAAGCAGGGTGACCTTCATGGCAAGAGTTACATTTATTGCAGTTTAAAAAAGTCATAACAACATGGTCGCCAATAGCGATGTCTGTTACTTTACTGCCGATAGACTCAACAACGCCAGAGCCTTCATGCCCCAGTACTATTGGGTGCGGAACAGGGAAAACTTGATCTCGGGCGATCATGTCAGTATGGCACATGCCGGTTGCAACAACACGTACCAACACTTCATCATCTTGTATAGTAGCCGTTTTGACTTGCTCAATTTGAAATGGCCCACCTTTTTGGCGAATCACTGCTGCCGTGTAGCTAGTATGGGTTGTTTGTGTCATGGTGATTCCTCTGAGTTACTGGTTAAAGATGCTAGAGTCATACGTTTTTCGGTTTTTATTAACAATAGCAATATTGACGAAAATAATGTGGAGCGATTAAGACTGACAAGCAGCACTGGCTTCTTTGGCTTTTTGATACACTGTTTGTGCGTCTAAATTCAGCGTTGTGACATCTTTTAGGTACTTTTGAGTACCCGCTTCTAACGGACCTTTCCATTTTGGATCGTTTAATGGGTCTGGAATGTCTATCATCGTGTCACCCTTAGCTTTGGCTTCTGCCATATATTTTGCATCTTCTGCATCAAATACTTTGCCTGCCGCTGCTGCCATTTGCATGCCTGAGTTGTCATCAATGACTTTTTTGAGGTCGTCCGGTAGGCTGTTATATTTGTCTTTATTCATCGTCACCATAATAGCGGAACTATAGAAAGGGATATTAGTGTGAGTGTTGGTTAGCTCTATCAGTCTAAAAGACCCTGTTGCATCCCACGGCAGACTTAATCCATCTAACACACCGCGTTGCAATGATGTATAAATATCCGTCGCAGGTAAGCCTACTGGCGTGCCGCCTGCCGCTTCAATAATATCGCCTGCAATGGCAGAGGGACGACGCATACGCAAGCCTTTTAAATCATCTGGCGTGCGAATGGCTTTATCAATGGTGTGCATGCCGCCTGGGCCTGTACCCATCATAAACAATAGATGGGTGTCCTTATACTCATCCGCTATCATTCCATCGTCATATAAAGTTTGGAGCATACAGTTCATTTGGGTTGCTGAGTTAGAAAGCCCTGGTAGTTCTGCCACTTGGGTCAATGGAAAGCGTCCATTGGTATAGCCTTGAAGCTGGGAGCCTATATCAACAGTGCCTTTGGCAGTGGCATCATAGGTGGCATCAGGTTTACTCAGTGTTGCTGAAGGATAAAGCTCAACTTTGATCCGACCGCCTGATTCTTGCTCAATCTTTTTGGCCCAAGGTTCAAAGATTTCTGTATGGGTCGCTGCTGTGGCTGGCCAAAAATGCGAGAAACGCAAAGTGGTCGTTTCAGCAGCATTTGCTGTTGCCGAGTCGTTTGATGGCGAGCAGCCAGTGAAACCAATCATTGCGGTCAGTGCCAAACTGATTGGGAGCATCTTTGTCATCATAAGGTCCTTTTTTGATGTTTGTTCTAGATAAGAATTTATGTTCGCATTGTGAATTAAAATACGCTTTTTTTACTTTGCTGTCAATCAGATTGCAGCTTTGGTTTTTACTCTATTAAATTCGTATCTGATAGTATTTTTTCAATAGCGTTTATGACTACCTGACATTGCCTATGTGCTGCACCGCAATAATTTAGCGGAGATAAGACATTCAGTAGAGCAGGGTCATCATGCAAAGACGGTGACGCTGCTGCTAGTAGTGGCAAAAAACTTGCTACAAACCCTTGATGATAAAGGTGTGCATTATGACTGGCCTGTGCGATTAATGGATAGATTTGATCTTCATTTGCTTCAAAATGGTGCTGCAAGTTTTTGATGAGGTAGGCATCGCTGTTTAAATCCAAATTGGCATCCATGCGTTTAGGGTAGACTTGTAAATCCTGCAACAGTGTTTTTAGATAAGAAGCAGCACCTGCCACCAAAGCAACCCCTTCGGTTAAAGGAACCCAGCTGGCATGCCATTGTCCTAATGCGCGCTCAAAGGGCTGTGCAGTTGTATTGCTTATCACGCTCATATGCCCGTGCATTCTTAATGTCGCTGCTTTGATTAAGGCACATAATACTGGGTTTCGTTTGTGAGGCATTGACGATGACCCTCCCATACCAGCAATGGCAGGCTCGGATACTTCACCCAGCTCAGATTGGCACATAAGAGCAATGTCTTCGACGATATTTTCCATTGCGCCTGCACAGGCATCTAATGTAGATGCGATAGTATGAATAGGCTGTCTATTGGTATGCCAAGGGAGTAACGGTACGGATAAGCCTAGCAATGCGGCAACTTGCTGCGGCAAGTCATGCTGTTCATTTTGTTCGTCACTCATGCCAACAGGACCGCCCCATTGCAAATAAAACCCCGATTGCTCTATTTTCTGTAAATTGGGAACGACTGCCATCAAGGAGACTGCCCACTGTGAGACTTTTGCCCCAAAAGTGATGGGTAACGCTTGTTGCATCAGTGTTCTGCCAGACATAGGGGTTGTATCATGCCGTTCAATCAAAAGACCACAAGCTTTAAGCGCTACTATCAAATCTTGGTTAATACGTTGAAAAGCAGTTTTTAACATCATCATCATCGCGGTATCAATGACATCTTGACTGGTCAGCGTTTGATGAAAGTAGGGCTTTATATCTGAGGGTAATAAGGCTTTGGCTTGAGCCACAAAGGGAATGGCAGCATTGCCGCCTAAATAAGTTTGCGCACTGATGACATCGATATCAAACAAATCCAACGCCAATGCCTGCTTAGATTGCTGATGTGTATTGTGCGGTACTAGGTGGTTTTTTTCTCGCACCGAGACTATGGCTAGCTCGAAATCTAGCATCGCTTGGATGAACAGACGGTCAGATAAGTCGTCAGAGATACTGGGGTGTACAAAAGGCTGATTGATTAATCGATTGATTTTCATTTAAAATCCCTAGTTTTGGTAAGTATAAAATAGTATGCCTATGAAACAAGATAAGAAAATATCTTCTGATAGTCCAGACTTCGTCGCCTCTCTTGCAGGTGGTCTGAGCGTATTGCTGACGTTTGATGAAAACCACTCGACAATGACATTGAGCGAAGTGGCTGAACGCACCAATATGGATAGAGCAAAAGCACGACGCTATCTGTTGACTTTGCATGCCCTTGGTTACGTCCATAAAGATAAGCGCCAGTTTAAATTGTCACCTAAAACGCTGAGTCTTGGCGCCAGCTACTTGAGCAGTGTGCATCATCACGACATTATTCAATTTTACTTAGAGCGTGTGACCGAACAAACAGGGGAGTCTTGTTCATTTGCCGTATTAGACGGTGATGAAATAGTTTATATTGCCCGTTCTGCTGCTCAGCATCGGTTGTTGTCTATTGCTATAGCGATTGGCACAAGGTTGCCCGTTGCTTATACGTCTATGGGGCGTATTATCCTTGCCAACTTGCCTCAAGAAGAGCTTGAGGCGCAGCTGAGTAACCTTGAGCTAAGCGCACACACACCCAACAGCATTACTGATCCTAAAATATTTGCACAAATGCTAAAAGACGCCAAAAAACAGCAATATGCGGTTGTCGATCAAGAGTTGGATTCAGGTTTGCGCTCACTGGCACTGCCTGTTTATAAATCAAACAATGAGCTGATCGGGGCGATTAATATCAGTACTAATGCCATGCGTATCTCTCAAGACGTTTTGATTGAAACGTTTTTACCACTATTACGTGACTGTGCCGAAAAAATACAAACATACTATATCTAGTATAGAAAATATATTAGATCGTCATTAGAAAAAGGTTGTCAACGCTATTTGATATCAAGCGCTGACAGCCTTTTTTTATTTTTTACTTAAGTGAAACATAGAAAATTTAGCCTTAATAGGCTGATTTTTCTCATTCAAAACAATGGCAAGCGCCAAAAAAATAAATTATTGACATTATAATAAAAAACGTATAGCTTAGTTCATAATATGAACACTAATTCTAATTAAGAACAATATATCATATTCGTAGAATACATAGGCGTCATTATTAACAGTTATTCATCTTTGTGCTTTATAAAGATGAATAACTGTTAATAAACACACTAATTATTGATCATAAAGCCAAGGATGGCAGTGCTGCTTTAATAGCCGTCAAGCTGACTGACGTATCATTTATATTCAAGGAAGATAACGCAATGAAAGGCAAATTCAAGATCAAAGGCATGTCTGTGTTAATTGCATTAGCACTAGGTATGGCAGGTTGCTCGGGTCAAGCAGATCACACAAGTGCTAAACCTGACACCACTGTGTTAAGGTTTTCACACTTTTGGCCTGCCACTTCTGCGATGCATGTTGAGGTGTTTGAACCGTGGGCCAAAAAAATTGAAACTGAATCCAATGGTCAACTGAAGGTCGAGATTTATCCGTCAGCCACATTGAGTAAACCTGAAGCCATGTATGACTCTGCTGCTAAAGGTATCATTGATATTGGCTCTCAAGCACATGGGTATACGGCTGGTCGTTTTCCGTTGACTCAAATTGCTGAGCTTCCAGGGCTTTCTAATTCTGCAACGCAAATGGGCTGCATTCTACAGACGCTTTATGATGATGGCACCATTGCCAGTGAATATAAAGACACGCATTTATTGTTTATGATGGGTGCAGGCCCTGCAGCGATTCATACAGTGTATAAACCGATTCGTGTCCCTGCTGACATGAAAGGTCAGCGTATCCGCCGTCCCTCTGCCATTGCAGGTGATATCATTGAAGTCACAGGCGGTACACCAGTCGGCCTGCCAGCAAATGATTTATACACGTCCTTACAACGCGGCGTGATCGATGGCCTCAGCTTTCCTTGGCAGCCAACCGGTGACTTTCGACTGCTAGAGTTAACCAAAGCCCATACCAACATTCCCTTTTATAATTCAGCGTTACTGGTGACGATGAACAAAAACAAATATGACAACCTTCCTGATAATCTCAAAAAAGTCTTAGATGACAATTCAGGCAAAGTCATGGCCGATTTGGTGGGTAAAATTACCGATAAAGAAGATGCCAAATTTAGAGCAGAGGCACAAGCAGCCGGGCATACGATGATTGACATCCCTGATC
Source organism: Psychrobacter sp. JCM 18902 (assembly GCF_904846615.1). Taxonomy (NCBI): domain Bacteria; kingdom Pseudomonadati; phylum Pseudomonadota; class Gammaproteobacteria; order Moraxellales; family Moraxellaceae; genus Psychrobacter; species Psychrobacter sp. JCM 18902. The sequence goes on along the minus strand of NZ_CAJHBK010000001.1, from coordinate 1,193,702 downwards.
CGCTGAATGATCCTGACTGGAGAGGCCCTTTAATGAAAGGTACTCAAAAATATTTGAAAGATGTTAAGGCTTTGGGCTTAGATGCTGATGGTGTGTACGAAAAAGTAAAAACCGTCAGTGAGAGCTGCAATGTTTAATTCATGACTAGGTGAGTGGTCATAATGACTGTGAACCCTATCGGGGTCTCAGTCTTAGGACGGCTATACTCATCTCAACCCTATTATCAATTTTTACTAAATTTTAAAGGATTAACATGATGAAAAACATCACACACCCAACGGGTCTCTTTGATAACAGTGCAAGAGACTACAAGCATATTACGGCAGTTCCTTTGGCAGCTGCGATGGGGGCGGAAATACAAGGTGTCGATTTAAGCAATCTAACAGATGAGGCTTTTGCCGAAATTGAAGCAGCGCTGTATCGACACAAGCTGATTTTTTTTAGAGATCAAACGCTCTCTTTTACAGATCATGAGAATGTAACCCTGAGGTTTGGTGAGTTTGGTACAGATGCTTATACCAAAGGGGTAGTTGGTCACGAGAACATTCAACCGGTCATCAAAGAGGCCACAGTTGAGACCAAAATGGTGTTCGGTAGTGGTTGGCACACAGACTCTGCTTTTTTAGACCGTCCACCTGCCATTGCCATCAACTATGGTAAAGACATGCCTCCTTATGGCGGCGATACACTATTTGCGAACTCTGTATTGGCGTATAACAGTTTAAGCCCCGCCATGAAAAAAATGATAGACCCACTCAAAGTATGGATGAGTGCCAAACATGTGGTTGCCTCTATGCAGGCTGAGCGAAAATCAAAAAAAGCGAGTGAGCTCGGTAGCCTTGAGCTGGATGTAGATACCCAAAAGATGATAGAAGGTACCTATCACCCATTGGTCAGAACCCATCCAGTCTCAGGAGAAAAATCGCTATATGTCGATAAAACCTATGCTTGTGGCATAGAGGGCATGACAGAAGAAGAGTCACGGCCTTTGTTGGATTTTTTATCTGGTTTTGCCACGCAAGAGTCTTTTGTCTGCCGATTAAAATGGTATAACAATACGGTGATAATGTGGGACAACAGAATCTGTCTGCATCAAGCATTTAATGATTATGATGGTCACAGAAGAGAGATGTATCGTGCTGTCGTCATGGGCGAAAAACCACAATAAAAGGATAACACCATGAAAGATATTTTTGACTCGATAGTAACGCCTATAGGTTACAGTGATGTTGAATGGCAAGCCAGAATAGAACTGGCGTTATGCTATAGAATGGTAGACTACTATGGGTGGACAACACAGGTCTATAATCATATCTCATACCGCATACCTGGCACAGAGCATTTGCTGATTAATGCCTTTGGCCTTTTATATAGTGAAATCACGCCCTCAAATCTTGTAAAAATAGACTTTGATGGTAACAAGCTTGATGATTCGCCATATCCTGTCAATAAAGCGGGCAATGTGATTCATACTGCCATTCATAAAGGTCGCCCCGATGTGCATTGTGTGATGCACACACATAACACTGATGTGCAGGCAGTAAGTGCATTGGCATGTGGTTTTATACCACTGTTTCAAGAAGCTTATATCTTTCATGAGCGAGTGGGTTACCATCCCTTCGAAGGCATTGTGCTCGATGAGAGGGAGCAGGCGCGGCTTGTAGATTCTATTGGCACAAAGAACCACACGCTCATGCTTAATAACCATGGCGTTATAACCACTGGTCCTGATGTGGCATGGGCATTTATGCGAATGTACCAAATGATACAAGCTTGTCAGGTTCAGCTGAAAGCCATGGCTTCTGGTGGCGAGTTGTTACAAGCGAGTGCAGACGCCATGAGCAAAACAAGAGAGCAGTTTGAGGGGGGTGAGGCGCAAGCGGGCGCTCAGGTTAGATTGCCCGAATGGCCTGCATACTATCGCTTGATGAATCGGATGGACACTAACTGGATACGTTAGCACCCTCTTATTGATATGCACTGTGCTATCAGTTTATGCCTATTAATGAGTGTGTTGATGGCGATAAAAACCCATGGTAATGCATGGGTTTTTTATTTTAAGAAAACCAGTGCTTGATATTGACAGATACCAGCAAAAGGTATAAATTAATTCACTATACGAACAATAATTCTGATATAGAACAAAATAGTATTTGTTAAATCATAACGATGAGTTGTATTAACCTTATCTCTAGGGAGAGAGCCATGACAGCAGTCTATATTTGTCATCCAAAACGATCAGCGGTTGGGCGTTACGGCGGTGCGCTAGCTGATATTCGCCCTGATGATTTGTTGGCACAAGTTATTAAGGCAGTACTGGCAGATGCGCCTGACTTTGACCATAGTGCCATTGAAGACAGCTTTATGGGCTGTGCTAACCAAAGCGGAGAGGACAACCGTAACGTTGCACGTATGAGTGGATTGTTGTCAGGCTTGACAGAAAAAGTACCAGCAACCACCATCAATCGGTTGTGCGGTTCAGGTCTTGATGCAGTGGGAACGGCCTTTCGTGCAATCGTGAGTGGTGAGATGGAGTTGGCCCTCGCAGGTGGCGTGGAGTCGATGACCCGTGCCCCCTTTGTGGTTGGTAAACCCGAAAAAGCCTATGACCGCAGTAAAACACTACAAGACACTACCATGGGCTGGCGCTTTATCAACAAAAAGCTTGATGCCGTGTATGGCACAGAAGCAATGCCGCGTACCGCAGAAAACCTAGCAGACAAATACAACATCTCACGCGACGACCAAGATGCATTTGCTTTATGGTCGCAGCAAAAAGCTGCCCAAGCACAGAGTGACGGGCGCTTGAACGCTGAAGTCACCCCCATTACTATTGAAAGACGTAAGCAAACACCGCTCATTGTTGATACTGATGAACACCTACGCCCCAATACCGATATGGCAGCATTAACAAAGCTACGTCCCATATACGAAAACGGCACGATTACCGCAGGCAATGCCTCTGGTATTAATGACGGGGCTGCTGCCATGCTTATCGCAAGTGCAGCAGCCGTGCAAAAATACGGTTTAACGCCTGTTGCAAAAATAGAGGGCATGGCAACCGCTGGCGTGTTACCGACTATCATGGGCATTGGCCCAGTGCCTGCCACTCAAAAATTGCTCAAACGTCTCAATCTTAGCTTAGATGATATTGATATTATTGAGCTTAACGAAGCGTTTTCTGCGCAAGCATTGGCATGTTCACGCGAGTTGGGTCTTGATGACCGTGATGCGCGTATCAACCCTAGAGGCGGTGCCATTGCCTTGGGTCATCCGCTTGGCGCATCAGGCGCCCGCATTTTGATTTCAGCTATCCATGAATTACAGCACACCAAAAAAGACCGTGCACTTTGTACCATGTGTATTGGCGTTGGGCAGGGAATTGCCTTGGTGGTTTCACGAGTAGGAGCAGAATAATGGCATTTTTAGCAACAGTAGCGCATCTCATTGCTTACCAAGACAGTGGCGAAACCTACTTACCCGCCTTATTGATGGCGCATCCATTGGGCATGAGCCATGCAGTATGGGATGAGGTGTGTGACCAATTACACGGACATTATCGCTGTGTGCGTTGGGATCTGCCAGGGCATGGCAGTAGTGGTGTGGCGACAGAAGACTTATCAATAGCGCTGCTTGCCAATGATGCACTGGCACTAGCAGATGCCCTAGATATTGAAGGCTTTAGTTTTATTGGTACCTCCATTGGCGGCGTCATTGGTCAACACTTATGCCAAATAGCGCCACAGCGTTTAGAGCAAGTATGGCTGACCAATACGGGCGCGGTGATTGGTACTAAAAAGGCATGGGCTGAGCGTGCGGACAATGTTCGCCGTTTGGGGCTGACTGAGATGGCAGAAGCGATTACGCCGCGCTGGTTTTCACAAAGCTATGTCGAACAAAACCCTGAGGTGTTACAAGGATGGCAAGTACAGTTATCACGCAATGATAATGAAAGCTATGCCAAACTTTGTGAGGCATTGGCACAAGTCGATAACCGTGACAACCTAGTGGGCTATGCTGGTATGGTTGCGTTGTTGGGCGGCGCTCAAGATGTGTCGACACCGCCTGCCACGCTCAAAGTGCTACAAACAGCATTTACTACTGCAACATTGACCATATTGGAAGAGGTGGGTCATGTGCCATCTGTTGAAGCATCGCAGCAGCTGGTTGACTATATGCAGCGTAATGTAGAGCGTACATCGGTTGGCGAAACTGGCATTGGTTATGAGCAAGGTTTGAAGCAGCGTAAACGCATTTTGGGAGAGGCGCATGTGGCAAAAGCATCCAAAAATGCCAACACTTTAGATAGCCCGTTTCAGCAGTTTATCACCCGTACGGCATGGGGTGAGCTATGGGGTGATAGCAGCTTGACAGTGCAACAACGCAGCATGATTACCACTGCAATATTGGCGGCGCTTGGCCGTGATGGCGAGCTGGGGTTACATTTGCGTACGGCAAAGCGTTTGGGCATTAACGAAAATCAGCTGCGCCAAGTACTTATGCATGTGTCGATTTATGGCGGTGTGCCTGCGGCCAATCATGCATTTTCTATGGCCAAAGATAATGGCTGGGGCGATGCGCTTCTTTAATGTCGCATTTAACAGCATTAAATCAACAAGCACACGTTATTGATAAATTTGCTTTATCGCAATGGAGAACAATGCAATGAACCATAAATATCCTTCTTTTTTACCGCGTGATCGGACATGGCAACCTGCGCAGTATACCCCAGGTTACAAAACATCGGTGGCACGTTCACCGCGCCAAGCATTTGTCAGTATCCAAAAATCTAGCGTCTCTGAGCGCAGTGGCCCTGTGTTCAATGGCCTAGAGATTGGTCAATATGACAACGACTTACTCATGAACTTTAGGACAGAAGGTGCACCAGTCGGTCTACCTATCGGCGAGCGTATCATCATGCACGGCCGTGTGATTGATCAGTTTGGCAAGCCAGTTGCAAATACCTTAGTTGAGATGTGGCAAGCAAATGCTGGCGGCAAATACCGTCATAAGAAAGACGGTTATTTGGCACCATTAGATCCTAATTTTGGCGGGGTCGGCAGATGCATCACAGATGCAGATGGCTGTTATCGATTTCGCACTGTGCGCCCAGGCCCTTACCCATGGCCAAACGGCATTAATACATGGCGTCCAGCACACATTCACGTATCAGTCATGGGACCTTCAATCTCAACCCGTTTGATTACCCAAATGTACTTTGAAGGTGATCCACTTATTCCACTGTGTCCTATTGTACAAGTGTTAAAAGACCCAGAAGCAGTCGAGACGATGATTGCCCGTCTAGATATGACCATGAGTAAGCCAATGGATTGCTTAGCGTACCGTTTTGACATTGTGGTCCGCGGCGCATTACAAACCTACTTTGAGGAGTAACCCATGTACAGTCAATACAAATTGCAAGATGACAGTGGTTTGCTGCGCGAGACCGCATCCCAAACAGCAGGGCCTTTCGTTCATATTGGTTTGGCATTAGAAATCGCCGGGTTTGAGTCGCGCTCAGATGAAATATGGCAAGACTTGGCCAAAGCAGATGCAGTCGGTGAGCACATTGAGCTGGTTGGCCATGTGTACGATGGCAATGGTGATGCAGTACGCGATGCGCTCATCGAAATATGGCAAGCAGATAGCAGTGGCCACTACATTAGTGAATTTGACAATAAAAAACCATTCACCAGTTTTGGCCGTAGTGCTTGTGCATTAGATGGCGATTTTCATTTCAATACGGTTAAACCTGGACAAGTGGCTTTTGATGGTCAGCATGGCAAACCCATGGCACCGCACATTAATATCGCTATTTTTGCGCGTGGTATCAACTTACATTTGCAAACCCGTGCTTATTTTGATGATGAGCCAGATGCCAATGCCAATTGCCCCATTTTAAACAGTGTGCCATCTACTGAGCGCCGTCAAACTTTAATCGCTAAGAAAGAGCCAAGCGCTGGCAAACCTCGCTATCGTTTTAATATCTATTTGCAAGGGGATGGTGAAACCGTATTCTTTGACTTTTAAGTCGGTGCACTGAATAACACACAGTCAATTTATTCAATCAACAATCGCAATGTATGCAGTAATGAGAGGGATTTCATGAATTATAAAACTCAAGTCGCTATTATTGGCGCAGGGCCATCAGGGTTATTACTTGGTCAACTACTGACCAAGGCTGGCATCGACAACGTTATCTTAGAGCGTAAAACAGCAGAGTATGTATTAGGCCGTATCCGTGCGGGAGTACTAGAGCAGGGGACGACTGACCTGATTCGTGAATCAGGTGCTGGCGCACGTATGGATGCAGAAGGTTTGATTCATACGCACACTGATTTTAGCTTTCAAGGTGAGCATCATCAAATAGATGTAGAAAAATATAGTGGCGGCAAACATGTCACGGTATATGGTCAAACAGAAGTGACTCGTGATCTGATGGCGGCGCGTAAGACGGTTGGCGGTGTGACGGTCTATGAGGCTGACAACGTCGAGCTGCACGATCTTGAATCAGACAATCCTTATGCCACCTATGAGCTTAATGGGCAATTATGCCGCTTAGATTGTGACTATATAGCTGGGTGTGATGGCTTCCACGGTGTCTCACGCAAATCTATTCCTGCCGATAAGCTAGAAGAGTTTGAAAAGGTTTATCCATTTGGTTGGTTGGGACTGATGAGTGACGCCGCCCGTTAACGATGAGCTGGTCTACTGCGCTCATGAACGCGGGTTTGCGCTTTGTTCTATGCGCTCCCCAACCAGAAGCCGCTACTACATACAAGTGCCAAATACCGACAAAATTGAGGATTGGACTGAAGAGATGTTTTGGGATGAGCTAAAGCGCCGTATTCCACCAAAAATGGCAGAACGTCTAGTGACTGGTCCTGCGCTGGACATGAGCATTGCGCCACTACGTTCTTATGTGTGTGAAACCATGCAATACGGTAAGTTGTTTTTATTGGGAGATGCGGCCCATATCGTACCGCCAACAGGGGCTAAAGGCTTGAACCTTGCCGCCAGTGATGTAGAAACAGCGTTTCGTTTATTTGTAAAAATCTATGAAGAAGGGCGGACTGATCTGATTCCACGCTATCAAGAAATCTGTCTAGCCCGTGTTTGGAAGTCGGTCCGTTTTTCATGGTGGATGACTATGCTGTTACACCGTTTCGAAAGCAGCGAACGTTTTGATTTTCGCGTACAACAGGCTGAGTTTGAATACTTTATCAACTCAGAAGCAGGGAAGGCGACTATCGCTGAAAACTACGTTGGATTGCCTGTTGAGCCTTTAGAGTAAACCTGTCTGATTTAGCGATTCAACTCTTTTATATAGGACGATGCAATGTTAAATAAAGTGACAGATTCTGCCATCGAAGCCATGAGCAATATCAATGATGGGGCAACCATTTTGATCGGTGGTTTTGGTTTGGCTGGTCAGCCCGCGCAATTGATTGATGCGCTGATTGCCCGTAATGCTAAAAATCTAACGATTGTAAGTAACAACGCAGGTAACGGTGAAACAGGATTGGCCTTATTACTAAAATCAGGCTGTGTACAAAAAATCATCTGCTCTTTTCCGCGCCAGCACGACTCACATATTTTTGATGATCTATACCGAGCAGGTAAAATTGAGCTAGAAGTAGTGCCGCAAGGTACATTGGCGGCCCGTATGCAAGCTGGAGGCAGCGGCCTTGGCGCAATATACACACCAACCGCATTCGGAACACTGCTGGCCGAGGGCAAAGAGACTCGGGTTATTGATGGCAAAAACTATGTACTAGAATACCCCATCAAAGCAGATTTTGCCCTCATCAAAGCTTTTAAGGGAGACCGCTGGGGCAATTTAACGTATCACAAAGCGGCACGTAATTTTGGCCCCATTATGGCAGCTGCATCACACCACACGATTGCCCAAGTCAGTGAAGTGGTGGAACTGGGCGCACTTGACCCTGAACACATCGTTACCCCAGGTATCTTTGTACATGAAGTCGTTTGTATTCAAGGAGAAGCATCATGAGTGAGTATAAACCGCGTTCCGTTGATGAGATTGCTCAGTGCGTTGCCCAAGATATCAAAGAGGGAATGTATGTCAATCTAGGTATTGGCCAACCAACCCGAGTGGCTGACTTTTTACCAAAAGACAAAGATATCTTTTTGCACAGTGAAAACGGTGTTTTGGGTATGGGCCCTGCCCCTGAAAAGGGTCAAGAGGATGGTGATCTCATCAATGCAGGTAAGCAATACATAACTTTGCTGAAAGGCGGCAGTTATTTTCATCATGGCGACTCTTTTGCCATGATACGAGGTGGCCATATTGACCTGTGCGTGCTAGGCGCGTTTGAAGTTGCCGAAAACGGTGATATTGCCAATTGGTTTTTGGGTCGAGAAAATGACATTCCGGCTGTTGGCGGCGCTATGGATTTGGCCGTTGGTGCCAAACAAGTTTACGTCATCATGGATCATGTCAGCAAAAATGGTGAGCCAAAAATTGTCAAGACTCTAAAATTACCTATCACAGGTGAACGATGCGTCAATCGAATCTATACCGATTTGGCCGTCATTGATGTGACTGAGCAAGGCTTGGTTGTCCGTGAGATGGTGGCAGGTCTGACCTTTGATGCGCTACAAGCCAAAACAGGTGCGAAGCTCATAGGTTAGTACCAAAAAACCCGCGATTACAGTCTACCAATACAAAAATATTTACCCATCAAGAAAGGACTCAATGATGAATCATCATCTCTCTTTTAGAGAGGTGCAGGCGCTATTGCCTGCGATCTCTAATTTCTCTGGCCATAGCATGGCAGTACGTAGCGAGCTAGGAGGTATCAAATGACACCATTGGTAAAGCTCAGTCAGGGAATCTCTAAATTATGTCAATTTATTGGCGGCATCAGTCTTATTATCATTGTCTTGGCCACTATGATAGACGTGGTGACTCGCTATGTGTTCAAGCTCACTGGTGGTGAGGTTGGATTCACGGTGAAGGGCAGCGTAGAGATTGTCTCTTATTTCATGCTGTTTTCTTTATTGGCCGCTTGTGCCGCGTATGTCGAACGCTCTCAAATCATTGTTGATATTTTTACCCAAAAAATGCCGCAGTCTATCAAAGGCTACATGATGGGCACTTTTATGATGGGGTTTTTCTTGATAGGTCTCGTTTTTGCATGGGGGCTCTATGAGAGTGCTTTTGATGCGTTAGAGTACGGCAAGGTAACACAAGACCTTCGAGTCTCTATGATGCCCATCTATCTTATCAGTGCCTTTTTGAGTCTTTTACTCGCCATTCGTGCACTTATCGAATCTATTACTATTTTTAAAACTGGCGAGTTTTATGACGCCGAGGAGACAGGCGCATGAGTCCAGAAATTATTGGTGCGATCGGTTTGTTGTGCATGATTGTGATGGTGATGTTACGAGTGCCAGTGGCACTTGCCATGCTAGGTGTTGGGTTAGTAGGATTTGGTGCTGTGACTGCACCAAGTGGCGCTCTACAGATGCTAAAAGACATCCCTGTTGATGTGTTGGCAAAATATGATTTTAGTGCCATTCCTCTGTTTATTTTGATGGGCGTGTTTGCGACACATTCTGGTATGGCAGGTAAGCTTTTTGATTCAACACGAACTATTTTTGGTGGTGTTAGAGGCAGCCTTGGTATTGCAGGTATTGGCTCATCGGGTATCTTTGCCTCGATTTCAGGGTCATCTTTAGCAACCGCATCGACAATGGCGCGAGTGGCATTGCCGCAAATGGAAAAATACGGTTATCAGCCAGGCTTTGCTTGTGGGGTTTTGGCCGCAGGTGGCACGCTTGGTATCATGATTCCGCCCAGTATTGCTCTACTGGTTTATGCGATTTTAACGCAGCAGTCAGTCGGTGATATGTTTATCGCTGGGTTTTTGCCTGGTATTTTAGGCATGGTCATGTATTCAATCACTGTCATGATTATGGTGCGTTGGAAGCCACATTTGGCATCCCGCGGCGAACGAACGCCATGGAAAGCCAAGATACTATCATTGACGGGTCTCATACCTTTTAGTTTTATTTTCATCGTCATTATTGCTGGTATCTTCTTTGGGATATTTACGCCTACTGAAGGGGCTGCGGTTGGCGCGTTTGCTGCTTGGGGTTACGCCTTTGTTAAAGGCATGAGAATCGATGGGTTAAAGCGTTCGTTAACAGAAACCTTGGCCTTATCTGCAGTCGTGTTCTTTATGCTGCTAGGTGCAGAAGCGCTAGGTTACTTTATTTCTGTGTCACAGATGTCTAATACGTTGGCATCGTGGATTGGCGGTTTAGCCGTTAGTCCTATGGTCGTCTTGATCTGTATTTTGTTCATGTACTTTGTGCTTGGACTGTTTATGGATGCCTTGGCCATGCTGGTTATTACTATTCCTGTGGTATACCCGATTATTTTGGCATTGGGGTTTGACCCAGTTTGGTTCGGTATTATTGCTGTATTGACAGTAGAGCTTGGGCTGATTACCCCGCCAATGGGCATGAATATTTTTGTGATTAAGGCGGCTGCACCGCACATCAAGCTCGCTGATATGTTTCGCGGCGTTGCCCCCTTTATTGTATCGGACTTGGTTCGACTGGTGGTTTTAATTGCTTTCCCAGCGATATCTTTGGTACTTCTGAGCTAGACCTTGTCGTCTGAGTACCTCGCATGATTCATGACACAGCGTATGATTATGTTGAACATCAAGCAAAAGCTGTTTGTGCTGTAATCGTAAGGCGCTGTTTAGATCATTGTTTTTAATAAGGAGTTTATATGTCTAACTATACTGATTTACATTACCATTATATGGCTGGCGAGTGGCGTGATGGTAGGTCGAGCCACAGTATTGTCACGAGTAACCCGTTCACTGGTGAAGATATCGCTACGTTTAAAGCTGCCAGTCTAGATGATATCAATGAGTCTTATAAAGCACTAGAGCAAGCACAACAAGGCTGGTGTCAGACCAACCCTTATGCTGTGAGCCAGATTGTTGAGCAAGCGGCAAAAGTAATCAGCAATCACCGAGACGAGTTGGTTGACTTGCTGGTGCGTGAGTCTGGTTCTACCGTGATGAAAGCCAATATCGAGATTGATGCCTGTATTGGGGTCATTAAAGTGGCCGCCGAGTACCCGTTTTTATTAGAAACTACGGTTGCACGCTCAGCCATTCCCAATAAGTTAAATCACATTATTCGTAAGCCAGTAGGTGTGGTAACGGTTATTGGCCCCTTTAATTTTCCAATGTTTTTAGCCATGCGATCGGTAGTCACGGCCTTGGCAAGTGGCAACACTGTATTACTAAAGCCTGCTTCTACCACACCCATTACTGGCGGTATCTTACTGGCCAAAATCTTCGAAGAGGCAGGCTTGCCCGCAGGTGTGTTGACAGTGGTTGTGCCAAAAACCTCTGAGATTGGCGATGCGCTATATACACACCCGATTCCTCGTGTGATTTCGTTCACTGGCTCTACTGAGGTTGGTCAGCGCATAGGAGAGATGACTGGCCGTGAAATCAAGCGTTCTATTTTAGAGCTTGGTGGCAATAATGCCTTTGTAGTGCTTGACGATGCCGATATTGATTATGCGGCACGTTCTGCAGTCTTTGGTCGGTTCTTACACAGTGGTCAGATTTGTATGTCAGTGAACCGTGTCATTGTTCATGAGTCTATCTTTGATGCGTTTGCCGAAAAGTTTGTCGAATATACAAAAGGACTGAACGTTGGTGACCCATCAAGACCTGATGTGTTGGTGGGGCCTTTGATTGATGAGCGTGAAGCTGTGCGGGTAGAGCAGGCCGTACAAAAGGCCGTGCAAGAAGGTGCTGAGATACTTCTTGAAGGTAAGCGTGACGGTGCGCTCGTTTATCCATATGTCCTAAAGGGCAGTAATGACGTTTATTCTGCACGTACAGAAATGTTTGGTCCTGTCGTGACCTTGATTTCACACAAAGGCGATGCTGATGCCTTACGCTTAGCAAACGATACCGATGCTGGATTGAGCGGTGCTGTGCATTCTGCAGATATCTCCCGAGCACAAAGGTTTGCGGCAGGATGGCGCACAGGCATGGTTCATATTAATGATCAAAGTGTCAATGATGAGCCGCGCGTTGCCTTTGGTGGTGAAAAAGCATCAGGGGTGGGCCGCTTCGGTCGTCACATTACCTTCGATGAGTTCACGACTTATCAATGGGTATCGGTACAAACTGAACAGCGTCCATATCCTGTTTAGTAATTTTTAATAATTAACTATCAATAAGTGATTTTGAACTTAAGAATATAGGTATTAGGGCGTGTCTTCATTCCAAAAATGGTGATAAAAATGAGATAAATTGCCGTCAAACAAGGAAAATAGCGCAGATAATATCGGGGTTAACCAGCTATTTGACGATGTTTGGCAAGATTTAGCCATTTTTAGCCCATTGAGATGACTATCGAGTGAATTGAAGACACGCGCTAAGATTCTTATTACTAATCATTCAGGCATATGAGAGCGGCATAGATTGGAAGCTATGCCCATTTATCTATCACAATAATTGTCTACCATCAAAAAAAGGAATTCATGATGAGTAAAACCTTTTCAATTAGCTTAGCGTTGGCGGCTCTAGTGGGTCTGACGGCTTGTTCACCATCAGATGACAGCACCACTCAAAGTGCTCAAGAAGTCACCACTCTGCGTTTCTCACATTTTTGGCCAGCCACCTCGACCACAAACACAGAAATATTTGAATACTGGGCAAAAAAAGTAGAGGCAGACTCTAAAGAAAAAATTAAAATTGAAATATTTCCTTCTGCAACACTCAGTAAACCAAACGCAACCTATGATGCAGTTGCCAATGGTGTGGTCGATATTGGGTCTACGCTCCAAGGCTATACCAATGGCCGCTTTCCATTGACTCAAATTACTGAGTTACCAGGGCTGTCAAACTCGGCAACACAACTAAACTGTATGCTCCATAATCTATATGACGATGGTGTGATTGCAAGTGAGTATCAAGACACTCATGTGTTGTTCATGATGGGTACCGGCCCTGGTGGTTTTCACACAGTTGACAAGCCGATTCGCACACCAGATGACTTAGCCGGAATGCGTATTCGAGGTCCTTCAGCAATAACCGGCAATATCATTGACGCGGCAGGTGGCACGCCAGTGGGGTTGCCAGTGACTGATCTTTATACCTCTTTGCAGCGCGGTGTATTGGACGGCATAAGCTTGCCTTGGGATGCTATGGGTTCCTTTAAGTTGACAGAGATAACCAACACTCATACCAATATCCCTTTTTATAGCTCGCCGATTGTTGTGACTATGAATAAAGATAAATATGAAAGCTTGCCAGATGATCTTAAAAAAGTCATCGATAATAATTCGGGTGAGGCGATGGCCAAAATAGCGGGCAAGGTGTTCGATGAAGATGACGCAAGGCATATGGCGGAAGCTAAAGCCAAGGGTGATTCAATCATAGATATTCCCAATCCACTAGAAAACCCTGAATGGAAAAAGCCTGTAGAAGCGGGCACACAAAAATATTTAACAGATCTTGCCAAGCTGGGTTTGGATGCTCAAACAGCTTATCAAAAAACCATAAAAGCCAGTGCCGCTTGTCAGTCTTAATGGCTAGGTCGCTTGCTCCGATAGTAGGGTCTGTAAAGCAGTTAAATATTCAACAGACCTTAGGGCGTGTCTCAATCTGAACAATAAATATTAAATGGGCTAAAAATGGCTAAATATTTGACAAACTGCGTCAAGTAGCTGGCTAATATCTCGATATTATCTGCGCTACTTTCCTTGTTTGACTGCTGTTTATCTTATTTTTATCGCCATTTTCAAAATGAGGATACGCCCTAGTATTAATAATTTTGACAATCAACGCTTAGTAATAAGCAATTAGTGACAAGGATGTTTTTTATGTCTTCTATCCAGCATACAGATACTGTGCAACAAGTGACGTTTCGTTTGATGCGTGAACTTAATATGACGACAGTGTTTGGTAATCCCGGCTCTACTGAGCTTAATTTTTTGAATAACTTTCCTGAAGATTTTGAATACATATTGGCCTTACAAGAGTCATCTGTTGTGGCGATGGCCGATGGCTATGCTCAAGCATCTGGTAATGCCGCTTTTGTCAATCTGCACTCAGCAGTAGGGGTTGGCCATGCGTTAGGAAACATATTCACAGCATATCGAAATCACACACCTTTGGTCATAACGGCAGGCCAGCAATCTCGTAGTATCTTACCTTTTGCACCTTATCTTGGCGCAGATCACGCTGCTGACTTTCCAAAACCGTATGTTAAATGGAGCATCGAGCCTGCGCGTCCTGAGGATGTGCCGTTGGCAATCGCTCAAGCGTATCATATTGCGATGCAGCATCCACGTGGTCCAACCTTTGTATCGATACCCTCTGATGATTGGGACAAAACGACCTATATGCCTCATTACTCAAAAGTGATTGAGGGCACTATACCAACGGCAGCAGCTATTGATCAACTGTTAGAGGTACTCAAAAACAGTCGAAATTTAGCCATAGTTGTGGGTGCAGATGTCGATAGGCAAGGTGCATTTGATACTGCCGTTAAACTGGCTGAGCGGTTACAAGCACATGTTTGGGCAGCGCCGTATTCGAGTCGAGCCAGTTTTCCAGAAGACCACCCTCAATTTGCAGGGTTTCTACCTGCGCTTCCTGCGCAGTTGTCAGAAAAACTGTCTGGGTATGATGTGATTCTGGTGATTGGCGCCCCTGTGTTTACGCTACATATTGCAGGGGACGTGACGATATTTGATTCAGCAGTCAAAATATATCAAATTACCGATGACCCAAAATATGCGGCATTTGCTTCTGCAACCACCACTTTATTCGGTTCAATCAATCACAGTATTAGTGCCATGTTGGATAAAATCCTTCCTTTATCTGACTCTCAGAGTGACAAATTTGTCATGCCACTGCGTCCTGCTGCGCCCAAGGTAACTGGAGCGACCCCTATTCCAGTGGAATATGCCATTGATCTGCTGTCGCATGCACGACCATCTGACTCTATTATCGTCGAAGAAGCGCCTTCTCACCGATCTGTCATTCAACGTTTTTTGCCCATTACACAAGCGCAAGGGTTTTTTACGATGTCCAGTGGCGGTCTTGGCTATGCACTACCAGCATCAGTAGGAGTCGCGTTATCCACCAATAAACGGGTTGTGTGCTTAATTGGTGATGGCTCTTCTATGTATTCCATTCAAGCTGTTTGGACGGCCGCGCAGTTGAATTTGCCGGTGACATTTATTGTGCTAAACAATTTTGGGTATGGTGCCATGCATTCTTTTGGCAAAATTATGAAGAGTCAGTCTGTACCAGGGCTTGATTTACCCAATATCGATTTTGTGCAATTGGCCAATAGTATGGGGTGTGAAGGTGCTCGTATCAAAGAGCACGAAAATCTGCCCGAAGCAATCCATAAAGCGGTCAATGCATCGGGCTGTTATCTGTTAGAAATTATTGTTGATGCAGATACCGGCAATATTTAGTGACCTATTCTCAGCTATGGTCGTTTGTTGTTATGTATGGGCATATCTGAGCATGCTATCAGTGTTTTATGGATGTTAAGATTCTGATTTGGTTCGGCGTTATTGAGCATATCAGCGTTGTTGTTAATGATAAAGCCGCGCCAACCACTGACACACTGTACCTTAGAATGAATTATTGTTTAACCTTATAAATACTGTTACAGTATTGTTTTAAACCCCGATTTTGACAAGCTCACCTGGGAATAATAAAGGCTTGAGAAAACTATACGTCATATATAGTATGGCTTGAAGATTTTTATGGCGTTAGTCTCTCAGATAGATTATGTAATATTGATATATTGGCCACCATAAAAATGATGCCATCGCTACCTAAGATAATTTGTCTTAGCAGCAGATAGCGGCTCTGTGTTCGAGCTAATTTCGCAGTAATGCTTCGCAGGTGGGCCTAATATAACAATGATGACACGCACTAGGCTACGGGTCATCATTGTTCACAAAGATATTTTTACCAAAATTCACAGGTCACCATTTTATTTTTAGGATTGTAGATAGCACCTCGATCTTCCATTTCACCCCAGTACTCCACCTGACGAGTTTGAAAGTTCGACATAATAGTAGATACATTGGCATTGGATGCAAACTTTAAAATATTTTGACCACCTGATGATTCAGGTGTAAAACTAAATATATATTCCTTTAGAGGTTGACCACGGTAAGTGACGCCTTTATTAAAAATGACTCGATACTCAGTGTAGATATCACCGACGTTCATTTTTACCTCTTTTATCGTATTACGATATTCTGACGACCACTGCGCTTTTGGCTTGATGAAATCCTCATAAGGTCTTTGACCTCTAATACTGTTTATAAATACTGCATGTTTATCATAAATCTGTTTGTAAGGTGGCTGTTCACCATCACAAGCATCCTCCATCCAGCCAAATATATGAACCATATCACTGCTCGTAGTGCTGCTGAGACTCTTAGAGAGTTCAGGTGCAGCCAGTGTATTAGCAGACAATAAAGACGCAGTTACGAACAACGCCAAAGAGGGTAGGTGAATTAATTTCATAATGACTCCAATAGATGAGTGTCTCTGGTTAATGTATAGCGTACTGAACAAACGGTGGCCAAATAACGATTAAGAGATTCTATTGATAAACTCATAAGACACGCAGAAAGCAGCGTCTTGCTTAACGTATTTGAAACACTGTAGAACATCAGAAAAGTCAGGTTTTACGCTTTCATAGCGACTTTCTATGTCTTTATCAGAGATTTTTTTAAATGTTTTATGATGGAGTCTTACAACCTCGGCTGTCTTACCATTGAGTGAGACAGTCTCTTTTAAGTTTTGTATTTTTCCACTTGTATTAAAGTCAAACGTCGCATCATCCACGGTACGATAGATACTGCCATTAGAGAGTTTGAAATTCAGCTGACTAATAGCATAACTCATACTTCCTCCTACGGAACCCTCGTAAGTACAAGGTTTTACGATGGCTTTATTTTTAATAATAGAATCAACGATGGTGCATTTGGTACTACCGTTGATATCGGTCATACCTGCAATAGCGCTAACAGAGAGTAGTGACAACGGAAGCGCCATGAGTATTTTTGAGAATTTCATTGATATGTCCTTTTATGGTTTTTTAACTTGAGCCGGAATGATTGCATTTTTTGCTGCTGAGTTCATTATAGCGACTAAAAAAACAGCTATTCTCTAGACATGATGAACGATCGTTTGTCTAACGAAAGTCTTTTAGCATTACCCTGTTTTTAGTAGGTAAAGTTTTTAGTGGCATTCGAAACCAGATGAGTTCAGAGTCAACGCACAGCAGGATAGTATTGGCAAATTATCAATAAGGGAGGGCGTTGTATTTTTAGACCAACCTTAACTTTAAGCGACTCAACCGCATAGGGCTACAGATAAAAAAACACCCTTCAGACTATATAAAACATAGTTTAAAGGGTGTTTTTTTATCCATGAAATACGTGACGGTGATACCGTTTAATCACGATAATTTGTATTTTCTATCATCTGAAAATAAGAGGTTTAACACGTGACAGTTTGTAACGTAGAGTAGTTAATATAATCCACTATTTAATTTTTAAAATGAATTAGAACATCCTCTACCATGTCAATGTATGTCAACCAAATATAGTAATACGACAAACTTAGGTATTTCGATAGTTAGTCAGCTTTTCAACCGTTAAAGGTGAGGTGGGGCTGATTTTTTGTCGTATGCTGAGAAAATTTTTATACCATTTATATGGTGACATTTTCCACTATCCCTCTAAATTTATTTAGAGAGATAGATCAACGCCTTGTGGGTCTTTTTTAATCGTGTAAAGTGTGAATAGTGAAATTAATGAGACGATAGTAATATACAAACCAATCATCCATGACTGTTGATAAGTTGCCATAATCCATTGCGCAATCATCGGAGCGAACGCACCACCAATAATGGAACCTAATGCATAGCTGATGGATACCCCTGAAAAACGTACTTTTGCAGGGAACATTTCAGCAAATAAAGCTGACAATGGACCATAAGTAAAACCTAAGGGAATAGCCCAAACCACCAATGCTAGCATAAATAAAAACGGAGATTTGGTATCAATCAAAAACCACATTGGAATCGACCATAACGACAATAAGATATAGCCTAACTTAAAAATCCTTAGACGACCAATCTTATCACCTAATATGCCGCCCCAAAGGGTTGATACTAACCAAGAAAAAGCAGCCGCAACTACGATTAGCATGGTCAAAGTAGGGCTAAGTCCTAAGGCTTTTTGGCCATAACCCACCATAAAAGCGATAAGGATATAACCACCTGCATTCACTCCCATAAAGATTAAAGCCGCTTTAAGAACTGTTGGCGTATGATTTTTGAATAACAATGATAATGGTGCAGAGGCTTCTGCTTTACGGCGATGCATGGCTTCAAACACCGGTGATTCTTTAACCGAACGACGGATAAAGGTGCCCACGATGATCAATGCAATCGATAATATAAATGGAATGCGCCAACCCCACTCGAGGTAGGCTTCTTTACCCAAAATCAAATTTAAAAGTAGCAGGACACCAGTCGCTAAAATCATACCGATGGGTACACCAATCTGTGGGTAAGCCCCAAATAGTGAGCGTTTGTTAAGGGGTGCATGCTCGACAGATAACAATGCCGCACCGCCCCATTCACCACCTGCAGAAAAGCCTTGGATAATACGTAAAAATACCAAAGCCAAGGGTGCTAATACGCCAATTTGCGCATAAGTCGGCAAGAAGCCTATTAACGTCGTTGATGCACCCATCAAAATCAAGGTTGTTACCAATACCATCTTGCGACCGTATTTGTCACCCAAACGACCACATACGATTGCACCTAATGGGCGAAATAGAAATGAGATACCAACGGTAGCAAAAGCGATGATTTGAGCTAGCATAGGGTTAGATTTGCTGACTTCAGCGAAAAACAGGGGAGCAAATATGAGACTTGCGGCTTGTGCATAGATGAAGAAATCATACCATTCAATCGCAGTACCAACTAGGGTGGCAGTGAGTACTTTTTTATCCTGATGTATAGCAAGCGAGGCGTTTTCAGCCATCGTGGTGGTGGTTGTCATTAGTGACTCCTTGTCTATATATTGTCCTAGAAACGACTCGACAGCTTAGCTATCCTAGCTAAACATTACTCAATATAAATTAGTGATACTTTTTATTTTTTTAAAAAAAATTATGTATCATTTTATTTATAATTTAGCTATTTTACAACCTGGCGTCAATATGTTTTATCAATAAAGTTTACTTTAGTTGAAAAAAAGGAGTCATGACGACTCCTTTTTCGCAAATCCGTATAGCTATCAAGCCTTACGCTCAACTAAGGTCAAGATGTCGTAAGTTGCGACCAAGTCGTTGCGTTGGTTCTTAACTTTGATATCCCATACTACGACGCCGTGAGCTTTTTCCGCTGGGTCGCGTTGTGCCTTTGGCGTCTTTTGTTTACAAGTTAACTCAACTTGAATTGTGTCACCAATCTTGACAGGCTCAACGAAGCGTAGGCTTTCCATACCGTAGTTAGCGATAACTGGACCAGCTGGTGCGTCAACAAACAAGCCAGCGGCCGCCGATACGATAAAGTAACCATGGGCGACACGCTCGCCAAAGAACGAATCTGCCGCCGCAATTTTGTCCATATGAGCGTAAAAGTGGTCACCACTTAAGCAGCCAAAGTTGACGATATCTGCCTCCGTCACTGTACGACGTGCGGTCAATAGACGCTCACCAATACGAAGTTCATCGAATGATTTTTTGAACGGATGGACACGATCTTCGAACACTTGTGCACCAGCTGTCCAGCTGTGACCGACTTGTGTCATGGCATTGGGTGAGCCTTGGATTGCGGTACGTTGCATGTAGTGTTTAACAGCTCGCAGACCACCAAGTTCTTCGCCGCCACCGGCACGGCCTGGGCCGCCGTGTACAAGTAATGGGAGAGGTGAACCATGACCCGTACTTTCACGAGCACTTTCGCTATCTAGGATATGTACACGTCCATGCCAAGGGGCAATTTTTTTCAATAAGGCTTCGATATTTTCGTCCGAATTGCGCACGATAGAGGCAACTAAGCTACCTTCACCACGTGCTACAAGTGCACCGAGTTCATCTAGGTCGCCGTATGGCATTAGGGTGACAACTGGACCAAATGCTTCGATGCGATGGATATTTTCGGCTTGGCTTGGGTTATTACAGACCAATACGGTTGGTGGGTAACAGGCTGATTTTTCTGCGTCGTCTACTTGTAGAGTGAAGTCTTCACGTAAGTGACTACCGAATACCACTTCGGCTTCTTGGCTTAGTTGCTCGACTTTTTCTGTGACGTCAAGTTTTTGCTTCACGCTAGCTAATGTACCCATGGTCACGTCTTCACGGCTTGGATCACCGACCACGACTTTTTGTAGTTTTTCAACTAGGCGAATTTGCGCTGTTTCTAGCAAGGCGGCAGGGACAAACGCGCGACGAATTGCAGTACATTTTTGACCGGCTTTGATAGTAATTTCGCGGAAAACTTCGCGTACAAACAAATCGATAGTTTCATCGTTGGCAGCTGGGCTTAAAATTGCACTGTTCACCGAATCGGCTTCCATGGTGAAGGGGATTGAATAAGCGTTTAAGTGTGGATGGGCTCGTAGTTTTTGACCCGTTACTGCAGAACCTGTGAAGGTTATGGTGTCTTGGGGATTCAGATGGTCAAACAAGTCATAGGTTTGTCCACATATCAGCTGCAATGAACCCTCTGGCAATAGACCGCTTTCATGAATCGCGGCTACCACGGCATGAGTCAGCTCAGCGCCTTCGGTTGCAGGCTTGACGATACAAGGGACACCAGCTAATAGAGTCGGTGCGACTTTTTCTAACATGCCCCAGATGGGGAAGTTAAACGCATCAATATGAATGGCCACGCCCGTTTTCGGGCTCAGGATATGCTGAGCGCCAAACGTACCATTTTTTGACAGAGGAATCCAAGCATCTTCGACTAAGGCAGTCTCATCGCTGAGCTCACGGCGCACGAGGCTCGAATATGCAAATAAGGTACCGATACCTCCTTCAATATCGACCCAGGCATCTTTGCGTGTCGCACCAGTTGCCTTGGCCAATGCATAAAATTCTTCTTTACGTTGAAGTAGGTATTGTGCGACTAGTTTTAGTGCATTAGCACGTTGGTGGAATGTCCAGTTGGCAATCGCTGAGCCATATTCTTTGGCGTATTCAACCACTTTTTTGGTATCGATACCAGCGCTACTGACTTGATAAATTGGTTCACCGGTGACCGCATGATGCACGGTGCGAAAATCGCTTTGTGCAACGTAGGCTTTACCGAGAATGAGTGAGCTTAAAGTTTTAATGTCTGACATATGATAACTCCTTTTACGATACATTATAGATAAAAATAAAAACTCAACGTGTCATAATCTGTATTTAAATCACTAAGAAGTCAAGCGTATTTAACATCATTAATATTTTTTTAAAAATTTTATTATAAATAGATATTAAAAACAATAACTTATAATAAAAGTGGCTAAAAAATAAAACGATACATAAAAATAGGTATTGATTTTAAAATAGTATCGCTTTAGATTAGATAACACTAACGCTTGTTAAGGACGAGGTATCAAATGAACACGCAAGTAGAATTGTTTGACAACAAGATTGAAAAGGACATTTCAATTGAGCCAAAAGATTGGATGCCAGATGCTTATCGTAAAACGCTCATTCGTCAGATTGGTCAGCATGCGCATTCAGAAGTGGTTGGTATGTTACCTGAGGGTAATTGGATTACGCGTGCACCAACACTCAAGCGTAAAGCCGTATTGTTGGCCAAAGTCCAAGATGAAGCAGGTCATGGATTATATCTATACAGCGCTGCTGAAACCTTAGGCGCAGATCGTGACGATATGATGGATAAACTCGTTGCAGGCCGCATGAAATACTCATCAATATTTAACTACCCAACCTTAACCTGGGCTGACATCGCTGCTATCGGCTGGTTGGTTGACGGCGCCGCTATCGTCAACCAAGTGGCGCTTTGCCGGACGTCATATGGTCCATATGCTCGCGCTATGGTTCGTATCTGTAAAGAAGAAAGTTTCCACCAACGTCAAGGCTTCGAAGCCATGATGGTGTTGGCGAATGGTACACCTGAACAAAAAGCTATGGCACAAGATGCAGTCGATCGCTTCTGGTGGCCAGTGCTTATGATGTTCGGTCCAAGTGATGATAATTCACCCAACAGTGCTGTTAGCATGGATTGGAAAATCAAACTATTTAGTAACGATGAGTTGCGCCAAAAATTCGTGAATAACACCGTCTCACAGGTGTTACAACTTGGTCTAACTATTCCTGACAAAGATTTGACGTTTAACGAAGAAACGGGCAACTATGAATTCGGTGAAATCAACTGGGACGAACTCTTGGCCGTGATTGCTGGTAAAGGCCCGTGTAACCATGAGCGTATCGAAGCCCGACGTAAAGCTTGGGAAGAGGGTAAATGGGTTCGTGACTCTGCTGCTGTCTATGCACAGAAACAACACGCCAATACTCAAAAAGTCGCTTAATATTTTTTAAAGGAAAATTAGCCATGGAAAGCAAAAACAACTGGTCACTTTACGAAGTGTTTATCCGTAGCAAGCAAGGTCTAAGCCATCGTCATGTTGGTAGCTTGCGCGCGCCAGATGATGAAATTGCTCTGCAAAACGCGCGTGATGTCTACACTCGTCGTAACGAAGGTGTGAGCATTTGGGTAGTGAAATCAGAGCTGATTACCTCATCGCAACCTGAGGAAAAACCAGAGTTTTTTGAGCCATCACTCGACAAGGTATATCGTCATCCTACCTTCTATCAAATTCCAGATGGTATTGGACATATTTAAGGTAGGAGATAATCGATGAATAACCAAGCATTAACACAATTTTTACTTCATGTTGGTGATAGCCAATTGATCCTATCACACCGCTTGTCTGAGTGGTGTGGACATGCCCCTGAGCTTGAGCTTGATATTGCTTTGTCAAATATCGGTTTAGACTTATTAGGCCAATCACGTACGGTGCTGAGTCTAGCCGGACAAATTGAAGGCTTGGGCCGTGATGAAGATAATATGGCTTTTTTACGTACCGAACGTGAATATCGCAACCTATTGCTATGTGAACAGCCCAATGGAGATTTTGCTCAAACGATGGCGCGTCAATGGTTGATGGATCATTACCATGTATTGTTACTTGACGCGTTAAGCCAAAGCAGCCACGTAGATATTGCAGCCTTTGGTGTAAAGTCATTGAAAGAAGCAAAATATCACGTACGTTTCTCAAGCGCTTGGATGGAACGCCTAAGCCTAGGTACCGATGAGGCACACCACAAAACGCAACAAGCGATGAACAACCTATGGCGCTTTACTGCTGAATTGTTTGAACTCACCACTGACGAACAAGCTTTGATTGATAGTGGTGTCTTACCGAAACTTGATCTTCTAAAAGCTGAATGGTTAGCGCAGATTGAAAGTGGATTGACACGTTTGAACTTAACGTTGCCTGAGATTGGCGCATACCGCCGTGGTGCGAAACAAGGCGCTCATACCGAACACTTGGGTTATATTTTGGCAGAATTACAGTACATGCAACGTGCTTACCCAAATATGAATTGGTAAACATACAAGACAGGGAGTCAAAGTATGCGGTTAATTCCACAAGTCACAGATGCCTGCTGGCAAGCCCTTAATCAGGTTCATGATCCAGAAATACCTGTTTTGACCGTGCTTGACTTAGGCATGATTCGGGGCGTTGATATCAACGCAGATAACGAAATCGTGGTGCGTTTAACACCAACCTATAGCGGCTGCCCAGCAACCGATATGCTAAAAGATGAGATTACCAACACGTTTACCGAACGTGGGCTGACCCCTGTAAAGGTGGTGATTGACTTGTCTGAAGCTTGGACGACCGACTGGATGAGTGAGGCAGGTAAGCAAAAGCTGCAAGAATATGGCATTGCACCGCCGCAAGGCGATTCACACAGCTGTGGTACCCACGTGGCGCTAATCGATGGTGTGACCTGTCCCCATTGTCGCAGTCAAAAAACCCAACTGATTAGCGAATTTGGTTCAACTGCGTGCAAGGCGCTGTATAAGTGCCTCGACTGCCTTGAGCCGTTTGATTATTTTAAATGCATCTAAGGTAGGGGTAGTCGCGAGACCGCACGTGACAGTCAGCTCACTAACTAAGCAATATGAAATAAGGATTTTCGCATGAGTCAATTTTTGCCACTAACTATCAAGTCTATTCAGCCACAAACTGAGCAAGCGATTTGCATTGCATTTGATCTTGCTTCGGAAGTCGCGGCAACCTTTAAGTACCAACCAGGTCAACATTTGACCATCCGTCACATGACAGACAATGGCGAAATCCGTCGCTGCTACTCAATCTGTAGTGATGTGCGAGAAGACATGAGCATCGCCATCAAGAAGATTGATCAAGGTCAATTTTCTACTTGGGCAAACGAACACCTAAAAGTAGGCCATACCCTAGAAGTCATGCCACCCCAAGGAGTTTTCTTTCAAAAAGCCGCTAAAACTGGTGGTCAAAACTACCTAAGCTTTGCTGCTGGTAGTGGTATTACCCCAATTTTATCCATCGTCAAAACGGTGTTAAATACCCAACCAGATGCCAATTTTACCTTGGTATACGGCAATCAGTCATGGAAACAAACCATGTTCTCTGAGCAAATCATGGACCTTAAAGACCGTTTTAAAACACGCCTACAACTGGTCAATATTTTCTCACGTGAGATGAGTGACAGCGAGATCTTTAATGGCCGTATCGATGCGAATAAACTACAACAGTTGTTTGACGCCCAACTTATCAGTGCTGATGTGGACCACTGTTTTGCCTGTGGCCCAGAAGAGATGATGGAATCCGTTGAGACCGTATTGCCAAACTTTGGTATCGATCGCAACAACATCCATACCGAGCGTTTCCACACGGGGACTGTCAACAAACCAACCGCCCAGCAAATCGAAAAACGTAGCGAAGAGCGCGTCAATATCATTTTGGACGGACGTGAACTGATCGTTGAAGTGTCAAAACACGATGACAGCATCCTAGATGCCGCATTACGTGCGGGTGCTGACTTACCCTACGCCTGTAAAGGCGGTGTGTGTGCCACTTGTAAGTGTAGGGTGATTGAAGGTGAGGTCGAGATGGCCGTTAACTATAGCCTTGAGCAAGAAGAGTTAGATAAAGGCTACGTACTCAGCTGCCAAGCATTACCTGTATCAGCCAACATACGATTAAGCTTTGACGCGTAATCGCGAGACACTAGCAACCCAGCTATCTATCGTTTTTATATCCAAAGTAGGGTTTGGCAAAACTCATTATTTCATTGTTTTATTTCATTGTTTTTATTAGGATTCAGGGATGAATTACATTAAAACCTCCAGCCCAAAAGAAGGCGTTGCACTGATTGAGCTTAATCGCCCAGAAAAACGCAACGCCTTAAATAACGCCACTTTGCAAGAAATCGTTGAACAGCTTCAAGCCTATGACGCTGATACTGATATAAAAGCGGTCGTCATTACTGGCAACACCCAATGCTTCGCTGCGGGTGCAGATCTTAATGAACTTATTCAACTCGATACCGTTAGCTTACAAACCGATATTCGCCCAACCTTATGGAAGCGAATCGATGAATTTAGCAAGCCACTATTAATAGCAGTCAATGGCTATGCACTCGGTGCCGGTTTTGAGCTGGTATTGCATGGTGACATCGTGGTCACGGGCGAAAACGCTCAATTTGCGCTGCCTGAAATTGGCTTGGGCATGCTACCAGGGGCAGGGGGCACCCAGCGCCTCGCTCGCCTAGTAGGTCAGCAGCTTGCCATGCGTTGGGCGATGACAGGTGAGCGGATTAGTGCATCGAGCGCGCAACAACATGGGATTACCACCCAAATCTGCCCAACCGAGTTGACCGTACAATACACCATTGATCTGGCTGCCAAAATCGCCAAACAAGCCCCTTTGGCCATTCGCGCCATCAAACAGTCACTTAAAACCATCCACGAAGTGAACTTAAGCCAAGGCCTTAAGCAAGAACGTCAGCTATTTGTTTGGCTTGCCGCCACCCAAGATCGCCAAGAAGGCATCCGTGCATTTTTAGAAAAACGTCAACCAATTTTTAGAGGTATGTAATGGACTATCAAACGATTCTCGTCGAAGAAAAAAATACCGTCGGCTATCTTACCTTAAACCGCCCAAAACAGCTTAATAGCTTTAATGAAACCATGCACAAAGAAGTGGTCAGCGTGCTAAAAGCATGGTCAAAAGACAGTACTATTCGCGCTGTAGTGCTCTCTGCTGAAGGTCGCGGTTTTTGTGCAGGTCAAGATTTAGGCGATCGTGCAGTTGCCCCGAATGCTGATGCGCCAGATTTGGGCCTATCTATCGAGACTTACTACAATCCACTGATTAAGCTGATTACTGACATGCCAAAGCCTGTGATCTGTGCGGTGAATGGCGTGGCTGCCGGTGCCGGCGCGAACATCGCTTTGGCGTGTGACTTGGTATTGGCGGCCAAATCAGCCTCATTTATCCAAGCGTTTTGTCGTCTTGGGCTTGTACCCGATTCAGGCGGTACATGGTTCTTACCACGCGTTGTCGGACGCGCCCGTGCGATGGGCTTAGCCCTATTAGGCGATAAGCTATCTGCTGAACAAGCGATGGCATGGGGCATGATTTGGCAAGTGGTCGAAGATGACGCGCTACGTAGCGAAGCCAGTAAATTGGCCGAACACTTGGCCAGCCAACCGACCTATGGCCTAAGCCTCATTAAAAAAGCCATCAATGTATCCGCGGACAACAGCCTAGAAGATCAGCTAATCTTAGAGCGGGACTTGCAGCGACTTGCTGGCCGCTCAGCCGACTATAAAGAAGGTGTCCAAGCTTTTATGCAAAAACGCCCCCCAATTTACCAAGGACGTTAATCATGGAAACGAGGGATTTATCAAACGCAACCATTGCCGTTATTGGGTCAGGCACGATGGGGATTGGCATTGCCCAGTTGGCCGCCATGCACGGTCACACGACCTATCTCTTTGATGTAGATGTTGCCAAAAGTCAAGCCGCCTTAGCGAGTCTGGAAAGCCAACTTGCCAAACGGGTCCAAAAAGGCAAAATGTCCCAAGTGCTACTTGATAGCACCCTAGAGCATTTATTTATTATTACAGATATTAATGAGATGGCAGCGGTGCAGTTGATCGTTGAGGCGATTGTTGAGCGTCAAGACATTAAACAGCAGCTCTTTGTCCAATTGGCTGATATTTGTGCTAATGATACGATTTTTGCATCAAACACGTCGTCAATATCGATTACAGCGATTGCCTCAGCAGTACCAAACCCTGAGCGTGTGGTGGGCTTACACTTCTTTAATCCAGCCCCAGTGATGAAGCTTGTTGAGATTGTTCGCGGTTTACGAACAGCGACTGAGATTACGGATGGCTTGTTTAACTTGATGAGTGCTTGGAAAAAGGTACCAGTAATCGCCAAGTCTACCCCAGGCTTTATCGTCAACCGTGTAGCGCGTCCATACTACGCCGAAGGTTTTCGCGCACTGCAAGAGAACGCGACCACGCCTGCGCAGCTTGACTTTATCATGCGTGAATCAGGTCGTTTTGCTATGGGGCCATGCGAGTTGACAGACTTAATTGGTCAAGATGTCAATTTCTCGGTGACCCAAAGCGTCTACCAAGCTTTCTTCTATGAGCCACGTTACCGTCCATCGTTGGTACAGAAAGAGTTGGTCGATGCAGGGTGCTTCGGCCGTAAATCTGGCCAAGGATTCTATGAGTATAGCCAAACCCTAGCAACCCCTGCCTATACCTTGCCCACCGTTGAAGCAAACGATGGCGAGCTGCCTACCATTATCGTACGCGGTGATTGGCTTTATGCCAAAGGTTTGGTTGAACGCTTACAAGCTGCTGATAGCCTCACGGTGACTCTTGAAAATGCAGACCAGAACAGTATCGAAATTGGTGATGTTAGCATCCGTTTATCACTGGGTGAATCCGTGGTGATTGATCATGGTGATGCCAAAGTCATGCTGATGGACTGGCATGCGGACTGGTCACAAGCCTGCGCTGTTGTATTGGCTGCCTCTATGGCCTGTAATGATGATGAACGTGAGCTGGTGACGCAAGCCTTTGCCCGTATTGACGTGCATGTTATTTGGACTGCCGACCATCCTGGTTTATATGTTTTACGTACCATTGCTATGCTCATTAATGAAGGCTGTGAAGCAGTGTTACATAACATCGCCTCTGAAGCAGACATCGACGCGGCCATGAAGTACGGCGTGAATTACCCCCAAGGTCCGTTTGAATGGGCACAAATGCTCGGCTACGACACCGTGCTTAACACGCTCAATAACTTACAACGTATTTATGGTGAAGAACGTTACCGTGCCAGCCTGTATTTGGTAAAAAAAGCCGTCACCTGTCACACGGCGAGCGCTTAAGCTTATTAATTTATTGTAAGGGGAAACTATGATGCAACAAGTATATATTTATGACGCCATTCGCACCCCAATCGGGCGCTATGCCGGTGGCTTGAGTAGTGTTCGTACAGACGATTTGGCAGCCTTGCCTATTCAACACCTAAAAGCTCAAAACCCAAACTTGCCATGGGATAAGGTCGATGAGGTAGTCATTGGCTGTGCTAACCAAGCTGGCGAAGACAACCGTAATGTAGCGCGTATGGCAACTTTACTTGCAGGCTTGCCTGATAAGGTGCCTGCTATCACCGTTAACCGTCTCTGTGCCTCTGGTATGGACTCGATTGGCATCGCCTCACGTTTGGTAAAAACGGGTGAGGCCGAGTTTGTATTGGCTGGTGGTGTCGAGAGCATGAGCCGCGCACCTTATGTCCAATCAAAACCGACCAGTGCCTTTCACCGCGCACCAGAGATTTTTGACACCTCCATCGGTTGGCGTTTTATTAACCCACTAATGAAAGCAGCGTATGGTGTTGATAGCATGCCAGAAACTGCCGAAAACGTGGCTGAAAAATATCAGATCAGCCGCGAAGACCAAGATCTATTCGCGCTACGCAGCCAACAGAAAACTGCCGCTGCCCAACAGGCGGGTCTTTTTACCGAAGAGATATTACCAGTTGAAGTCAAAACGAAAAAAGGCAGCGTGATTGTTGACCAAGACGAACACCCACGTGCCGATTCTAGCTTAGAAGCTCTTGCTAGTCTTAAAACCCCATTTCGCAAGGAGGGCGGCTCAGTGACTGCGGGTAACGCATCAGGCGTCAATGACGGTGCTGCTTGTGTGCTAATGGGTAGCGAACGCTTTGGTCAAGCACACAATCTAACGCCGCAAGCGCGTATTGTTGGTATGGCGAGTGCTGGTGTCGAGCCACGCTATATGGGTATTGGTCCTGTGCCTGCAGTACTAAAAGTACTTGAGCAAACCGGACTAACATTAAGCCAGATGGATGTTATCGAGCTTAACGAAGCATTCGCCGCGCAATCCCTTGCCGTGATTCGCGAACTGGGTCTTACCGATAATGACGTACGTATCAACCCAAATGGTGGGGCCATTGCGCTAGGTCATCCTCTAGGAATGAGTGGTACGCGTTTGGTCATCACCGCAATGAAAGAATTAAAACGTCGTAACGGTAAGTATGCGTTATGCACTATGTGTGTGGGTGTGGGTCAAGGCGTGGCAATGGTGATAGAAAACGTTTGATCACGGCTTTAACCGAGTTTTTTAATTGGAAATGTAGTCAGGATGATTACGAAAAGGAGTTTTACATGAATCATAACGTTATGGAACACATCGAAACCGCGTCAGTAGACGAATTGCGTAGCGTACAGTTGAAACGTTTGAAAAAAACACTCAAACACGCATACGAAAACAACCCTGTATATAAGAAGAAATTTGATCAAATAGGTATCCACCCAGAAGACTGCCAATCATTAGAAGATTTAGCCAAATTCCCATTCACCACCAAATCAGACTTGCGCGACAATTACCCGTTCGGTATGTTTAGCGTCCCACGTGAACAGATCGTCCGTGTTCATGCATCATCAGGTACTACTGGCCAACCTACCGTGGTCGGTTATACCAAGCAAGATATCGTGACTTGGTCGGATGTCGTAGCACGCTCACTGCGTGCGGCTGGTCTTACTAGCAAAGATACCATCCAAGTATCCTACGGTTATGGCCTATTCACTGGTGGTTTGGGTGCGCACTATGGTGTTGAAAGATTAGGTGCAACGGTTATCCCAATGTCAGGTGGCCAAACTGACCGCCAAGCCCAGCTAATCCATGACTTTAAACCAACCGCATTAATGGTTACCCCTTCTTACTGCTTGAACATTATTGAAGCATTAGAGAAGAAGTTTGGTACAGCTAAAGACTGTTCTATCAAAACCGGTATTTTTGGGGCCGAACCGTGGACTAACGCCATGCGCCAAGAAATCGAAGCACGCATGGGTATTGATGCGTTAGATATCTATGGTCTGTCAGAAATCATGGGCCCAGGTGTCGCCATGGAATGCTTAGAATCTAAAGACGGCGCAACCATTTGGGAAGACCATTTTTACCCAGAAATCATCAACCCTGAGACCGGGGAGGTGCTACCAGACGGCGAGCTTGGCGAACTAGTGTTTACGACCATTACTAAGGAGGGTATGCCCATCATTCGCTACCGTACCCGAGATTTGACCCGCTTATTACCAGGCTCTGTACGCACCATGCGTCGTATGGAAAAGATTGTTGGTCGTAGTGATGATATGATGATCATCCGCGGCGTCAATGTGTTTCCCTCGCAGATCGAAGAACAAATTTTACAAATATCAAAATTACTGCCAAACTACCAAATTCATATCATCAAGCACGGCCACTTAGACACCCTACGTATCCATGTTGAGTCACGTAGTGATGCCAGTGATCTTGAAGTGATGCAATTGGCCAGAAAACTTGAACAAAAAATAAAAACCATGGTGGGTATCAGCGTTCAGATAGACGTCTTACCACAAGGTATGTTACCTCGTTCTGAGGGTAAGGCTCAACGTGTTGTTGACCTACGCAATATCGCTGTGCCTGCTTAATGTAGTTAACCCCGCGCGATAGTCTCTTGGGTATTGTTGCGTGCTTTTTAAATAATGAATAAATGACATGAACGCTAAACTAAAACAATATATCGATGAGCTTATTTGTGAAGACGTCTTAAGTGGCACCTCGTTAATTATGTCAATCTTTGGTGATTGTATCTTTCAACGAGGAGGGGTTATTAGTTTAGCCAGTCTGATTCAACTCATGGATGTGTTCGGTTTCAACGAACGTTCCGTGCGTACTGCGGTGTTTCGCTTGGTGCAAAATGACTGGTTAAGCTCCGAAAAAATCGGACGTACCAGTTACTACCGCATTACAGAAGTCAGCCGTGAACGCTTTGCTGCCGCCCATGAAAAAATTTATGGTTTAAATCAGTGTGAGTGGGATCACAAATGGGACTTGGTGTTATTAAGTTCGGTTGAGCTTGGAAACAAAACCCTCCTCAAAAAAGAATTGGAGTGGTTAGGGTTTGCCAATATTACCACCAATCTCATGGCCTATCCTAGCTGTGATGAACTGCAGCTGCAAAACTTACTGTTTAAGCTCAATATGACTGAACAAGTGGTAGTGTTTCGTGCTGAAGCCTTGCACTTATGGCAAGAGTCATACCCAACACTTAAGCGTATGATTGAGGTGAACTGGCCCATCGAGCAGCTGCACCAACGCTATGATAAATTTATTAACGATTTTCGTAATGTTTTAAGCCTCATTGAAGATGGTGATCTTAATGAACTACAAGCGTTTCAAATTCGCATTCTACTGATTCACCAGTACCGACGTATATTATTAAAAGATCCGAATTTACCTCTAGAACTATTGCCATCGGATTGGCTGGCACTGACCGCGCGTAATTTGACCAGTAATGTGTACCAAATGATTATTAGTTCGTCTGAAGAGTTTTTTCTTAACATTGCTCGCACTGCTGAGGGGACTATGCCGGCAGCACGGCCACAGTTTTATAAACGCTTCGGCGGGTTAAAGCTTGCTGAAGGAACTTAAGCGAATGATGGCTGTAAACTTTTTTTGATATTTTTTGATAAGGAAACGATGATGCCTTGCTATGCCATTGACGGTGTAATACCGGTTATTAGCCCAAATGCTTATGTTCATCCAACTGCCGTGATCATCGGCGATGTTGTGATTGAAGCAGGTGTGTATATTGGTCCGTTCGCTTCATTACGTGCTGATTTTGGTGGTATTCGTATTAAAAATAACGCCAATATCCAAGACAATTGCGTTATACATGGTTTTCCTAACCATGTAGTGGTAGTCGAAGAGTATGGACATATTGGACATGCAGCCATTCTACACGGCTGTATTGTGAGAAAGAATGCACTAGTCGGAATGAATAGTGTCATTTTAGACGTAGCAGAAGTGGGTGAAAATAGCATTATTGGTGCTAATAGTACCGTCAAAGCGAAGATGGTTATTCCGCCAAATGTCATTGCATTTGGCAGCCCTGCAAAAGTGATAAGAGAACTTGAAGAAAAGGAATTGGCTTGGAAAGCTCATGGTACTCAGCAATATATAGATCTTACCAAACGTTGTTTGCACTCTTTAAAGGAAGTTAAGCCTTTAACCATGGATGCAGACGAGCGGTTAACACATGAGCAATTTAATGCCCAACATCATATCAAATCAGAACTTTAATAACAAAGGCCATCAATATTTAGCGGCTATTTCAAAAAGTAAAATCTATATCCATCCACAATAACAAGGAAGTTATTCATGAGACACTCAAGCCATCACCAAAAAATCAACGCTACAATCAGTAAAAAATCTCATCACAATATCACATTCAAGTCTACTTTAACGGCGCTAGTCGCCAGCTTAGCTTTTATTTATAGTGGTCAAGCACTGGCACATGGTGGAGAGGTGCATATGGTTCCGATTGAGGAAGCAATGTCTACAGCGGGTGCAGAGGTCACCTATGACAGTTATGCTGATATGTATACCATCACCAAGAACTCTACACGAGTACAAATCAAACCCAGTAGCGCAACTGCCATGGTTAATGGAAAATCCTTAAAAATCACCAACCCACTGGTTATGAAAGATGGTCAAGCTTTGGTGCCCGATACCTTGGCCAATGAAATACTCCAATCCAATTTAGACCAAACCTTTAAAGTAGAGAGCATACCGCATCCACTCAATACTTTGAGCAGTGATGAAATTAAGCAAGCGACCGCTATTATTCGTAAAGCCAAACCGAAAGAAACCAACTTAAGGTTTGCCGATATTCGTCTAAAGCAACCTGACAAAGATGCCGTGTGGCGTAACGTAATTGATAAAAAACCTTATGTTGGCGATCGTGTAGTCACTTTTACAATTCTAAAGGGTAACACTGTCATTGAAGGTGAGGTGGATTTAAACACCAAGTCACTTACCAGCTGGAAAACGCTCGAAAATACATTTGGTATGGTATTAGTCGATGATTTTATGGCCATACAAGACATTATTCAAACTAGCCAAGAGTATAAAACCGCTTTGAAAAAACGGGGCGTTGATGACGTGACAAAAGTGGTTGGAACACCATTGACTGTCGGCTATTTTGGGGGAAAAGATGGACTTTTAGATCAGCAACAGAGGATTCTAAAAATTGTCTCTTACCTAGATGTCGGCGATGGCAACTATTGGGCACATCCGATCGAAAACTTAGTAGCCGTTGTCGATTTAGATAAGAACAAGATTATTAAAATCGAAGAAGGCGGTGTTATTCCGGTACCTATGACCCCGCGCCCAATTGATGGTCGCGATAAAAAGGTTGTGACCAATAAACCACTGAACATTATCGAACCAGAAGGGAAAAACTATACCATTACTGGTCGAAACATTGAGTGGAACAATTGGAAATTCCATATTGGTCTAGACAGTCGTACCGGTTTACAGCTCAGCACCGTGACCTTTAACGACAAAGGCGTAGACCGTAAAATCATGTATCAAGGCAACTTAGGCGGCATGGTAGTCCCTTATGGTGACCCCGATATGGGTTGGTACTTTAAGTCTTATTTAGACTCTGGCGAATATGGCATGGGCACCTTAACCTCCCCGCTAGAAAGAAACGTTGACGCACCAGAAAATGCCGTACTCCTTGATGCGGTGCTTGCAGATTACCAAGGCAATCCTTATACCATTCCGAATGCCATCGCCGTGTTTGAACGTTATGCAGGCCCTGAGTTTAAACACCAAGAAATGGGACAGAAAAATGTCAGTACTGAGCGTCGTGAGCTGGTCGTACGCTGGATCAGCACCATCGGCAACTATGACTATATTTTTGACTGGGTGCTTCAGCCAAACGGTACCATTGGTATTAATGCTGGTGCTACTGGTATCGAGGCGGTCAAAGGTGTTATTGCAAAAACCATGCATGATCCAAGTGCTAAAGAAGACACACGTTACGGCACACTGATAGACCATAACATCGTTGGCACCACGCATCAGCACATCTATAATTTCCGCTTGGATATGGATGTTGATGGCGAGACCAACAACATCAAACGTATAGAGCCAGTCGTCGTACCCAATGTGCGCAGTGGCCCTCGTACCAGTGCAATGGAGACTCGCGAGACGACAGTAGTGACAGAAACTAAGGCGCAAGAGAATTTTGACCCTACTACTGTGCGTTTAATCAGCAATGCCAGTAAAGAAAATCGTATGGGCAATCCAGTGTCTTATCAGATGATCCCATTTGCAGGTGCCACTCACCCCATTGCGAAAGGCGCTAACTTTGCAGATGATGAGTGGTTATTTAATCGTCTTAGCTTTATGGATAAACAAATTTGGGTGACAAAATACAAGACGAATGAGCTATATCCAGAGGGTACTTATCCCAATCGCTCTGATAAAGATACGGGGCTAGGCGCCTTTGTTGCAGATGATGAGAACATTCATAACAAAGATTTAGTGGTGTGGCTAACCACGGGCACTACACATATAGCCCGGGCTGAAGAATGGCCTATTATGCCAACAGAGTGGGTGAATATTCTGCTGAAACCATGGAACTTCTTTGATGAAACCCCTTCATTAAATCTTAATCAAAGTAAAGACGATAGTAAGTAAACCTGACGTGTTTTTAACATAATGGGCTTTAATGTGGCACTCATATTGTTGCATTAAGGCCCATTATTTTTAGCGTTCTTAAAGCCAATTGTTTAAATCTACTATTTTTAAATCATTCGGGTCAACTCTATAGACAATAGATCCTAACAATAAGAGGATGAATAATGGAATCTTTTAATTTAATTATCGGTGGTAAAAGCGTTGCCACTACCGATTATTTTGATGTCATCAACCCTGCTGATAAATCGGTTATTGCCTGCTGCCCAAAGGCCAGTGTGGCTCAACTAGATGAAGCAGTCGCAGCAGCCAAAGCTGCGTTCCCTAGTTGGTCAGCACTCACCTATGCAGAGCGCCGTGACCACTTAATGCAGCTTGCTGATGCGGTTGAAGCTCGTGCTGATGTGCTTATGACGATGCTGACCAAAGAGCAAGGCAAACCCACAAAAGGTTTTGCCGATTTGGGTGCAGGCTTTGAATTGGGTGGTGCATTGGCTTGGATACGTGCGACTGCCAACATGGCGTTAGAGCCAGAAACCATTCAAGACAATGACTTGGCTCGGATAGAGTTACATCGTAAGCCACTGGGCGTTGTGGGCTCAATTACCCCATGGAATTATCCCTTACTCATCGGTATTTGGCACATCATTCCTGCTTTGCTCACTGGTAATACCGTCGTCATGAAACCGTCTGAGATGACCCCATTGACCGTACTATGCTTTGGTGAGATTGCTAAAGATATTTTGCCAGCAGGCGTATTGAATGTGGTGACTGGCAAAGGTGATATTGGTGCGGCGATGTCTGCACATGTGGACATTCAAAAGATTGTATTTACAGGTTCAACCCCAACGGGCAAGGCCATCATGAAAAGCGCTGCGGTGACTTTAAAACGTTTAACGCTTGAGTTAGGTGGCAATGACGCTGGTATTGTACTGGCGGATGCTGATATTGAAGCCATCGCGGGTAAGATTTTTGCAACCTCTTTTATCAATAATGGCCAAACGTGTGCCGCCCTAAAACGACTGTATGTGCATGAATCCGTGCATGATGAGTTGTGTGCAGCCTTGACCGCGATTGCCAAAAGTATGAAGACAGGTAATGGGCTTGATGAAGACACCGACTTTGGACCTCTACAAAATAAGGCACAATTGAATATTGTCAAAGCGCTTGCTCAAGATGCCAAAGAGCGCGGTGCAAACTTCTTATGCGGCGGGGAAGTGGTAGACGAGACCGGCTATTTTTACCCCATAACGCTGGTGAACCATATCAATGATGGCGCAAGATTGGTTGATGAAGAACAGTTTGGACCGATTCTACCGATTATTAAGTTTAGCGATGTCGAAGAGGCGATTGCCAGTGCCAACCGCTTATCTGTTGGACTTGGCGGTTCAGTCTGGTCAACAGACATCGAAAAAGCACAGAGTATAGGCTCACGTTTAGACTGTGGCACTGTGTGGGTTAATAATCATGCCATGGTGCAACCCGATGCTCCGTTTGGTGGTGTTAAAGACTCTGGGTTTGGTATTGAGTTCGGAGAAGCTGGTCTTAAAGAGTTTACTTCTATACAGACCATGCAAATTTTTAAATCTTGATAGATATTTATTACATAGCAAGCATCTAGTGACCGCTAGTTAAATGCAAAAAATATGGCTGAAGTAGAACAGGTAGTGAGTACTTATCTTTAGAGATGCTAAAAGCATCAGATTACATGGTTGTTAGTAGAAAAAATCAGTTATCTGAATATGGTTAGTTATTTTAATTGAAATAGGCTCATCTAAAACAAAAGAATATAGTTGACAGTAAAAAGGAGTTTTCATGTCTACTAAAAATAAATCAAAAGGTATTTCACGTCGCAATTTTTTAGGATACACCGCAGTTGCTTCAGGTGTGCTTATGTTATCTAAAGGTGCTATAGGTGCAAGTATTAATCCTATAGATAGCCATAGTAAGGAATTCGATTATGTGATTATTGGCGCAGGTTCAGCAGGCTGCGTACTTGCGAATCGTCTAACTGAAGACGGTAGTCAAGTACTTATTATTGAAGCAGGAGGTCCTGATAACAGTGAAATGATATCAACACCCATGCGTTTAATTGAGCTATGGGGTACCGAATATGATTGGGACTATAAAACTATACCGCAAAAAAATGCACACAATCGTATCTTAAATTGGCCACGTGGTAAAACAGTGGGTGGGTCATCTTCATTAAATGCCATGATTTATGTGCGAGGTAATGCATCTGATTATGATCATTGGGCAAATGAATTAAGTTGTGATGGATGGTCTTATAGTGATGTACTACCATATTTCAAAAAGTCAGAAAATTACTCACGTGGTCCAAGTGTCTATCATGGCGGTGACGGGCTACTTCATGTTACTGCAGATTTTACTCCTCATCCAGTCACGAAAGCGATAGTTGATGCTGCTATAGAGTCTGGTATCCCTTTCAATGATGACAGCAATGGGGAGACACAAGAAGGGGTCAGTTATACTGATTTAAATACGAAAGATGGGAAGAGACACTCCACAGCAGTCGCTTTCTTACGTCCAGCTCTCAATCGTCCTAATTTATCATTAATAACTAACTCACGTGTCCATAAAGTAAATATAACAAAGGGTGTAGCAACAGGTGTTACATATCGTCAAGAAGGCACTATCAAAACAGTCAAAGCTAAAAAAGAAGTGATTGTATGTGGCGGTGCTATTGAGTCTCCTCGTATTTTGATGCTATCAGGCATTGGGTTAAAATCAGAGTTAGAAAAGCTTGGTATTAATGTGGTTGTCGATAGCCCCGGTGTAGGTGAAAACCTCCACGATCATAACTTAAGCCCTGTAATATACGAAGGAAAGAAAGAGGTTCCACCACCAAGTGACATGTCTATTCAAGTATTGCATGCTCATATGTTTGCAAAAACTCAGACAGCTCTACTAGGGGCCGATATGCAGCCACTTTTTTTCCATGTTCCTTATTACGCACCTGGTCAAGATAGTTCCGTTCAAAATGCATTCTCTCTAGTAGCTGCAGGAGTTAGACCGACCTCACGCGGCAGGATTACACTAAACAGTGCTAATCCTGATGATAAGATGAATATCGATCCCAATGTACTTGATACACAATATGATGTCGATACATTAGTGACTTCGATTAAACAGATGCGCAATATCGCAAACCAACCAGCTTTAGTGGAGTGGCGTGGTCGAGAAATATATCCAGGTGAAGATGTTAAAACAGATGAACAAATTGCAGAGTATGCACGATCATCAGTTGTCAGTTACCATCACCAAAATGGCACCTGTAAAATGGGAATTGATAGTTTGGCAGTGGTAACACCACGATTAAAGGTTCGAGGTGTTAAAAGATTGCGTGTGGTAGATGCCTCTATTTTCCCGTTCGTTATGGCTGGTAATACCAATGCACCTACAATTATGGTAGCAGAAAAGGCAGCTGATATGATTAAAGAGGACAATGTATAAATTACATATTA
The DNA here is from genome assembly GCF_904846615.1 of Psychrobacter sp. JCM 18902. Lineage (NCBI taxonomy): Bacteria > Pseudomonadati > Pseudomonadota > Gammaproteobacteria > Moraxellales > Moraxellaceae > Psychrobacter > Psychrobacter sp. JCM 18902. The sequence goes on along the minus strand of NZ_CAJHBK010000001.1, from coordinate 1,154,991 downwards.
AGTCGGACATCTAAATCCGACTCCATGTAAATACTGTTTAGCTTGTAAAATAAATGAAGGGAACCCATAAGCTGATAACTTATGGGTTTTTTTGGCTATGCTGAGTATCATTGGATATATTGAATTGTATTATAGTCAGACTAGGATTCGAAAGGCTTTAGGTTATAAATCGCCAAGACAAGTGTGGTTTGATTATTATCGTCAAGCTGCGTAACTAAAATCTCCCAAGTTTATCTATACGGATTTGACGGCATAGGTCAAGAAAGGTAGTGCAGATAATATCGAGATATTAGCAAGCTACGTGACACAGTTTGGCAAATATTTATTGTTCAGATTGAGGGCACGCCTTAGTATAGATACCGTCCAGTCGAAAATTCTTGAAGTAACTTAGGGACTTTGTAGGATTGGGAAGTGGTTGAAAAAAATACGCGACGTCTTACAATTTTGTTTACCACAACAAAGAAAAAGGCTATGACGGGTAGCGACGTAAGAGATTGTATCTTTGAGAGATGTGAATGCTCGTTAAGCCAAATTAAAAACGCAACAACAATACGCTAAACTGGTACTTATATGGCTGTCGCCACTTGGTAGAAAGTGTTCAGAGGTATTACTACTCGCTTGTGTCTTTATTTAGTTTAGGAACTATAATTTATAGTATTTTGACTTCCACTCTAGCGTCGATCAAGCCAAAAATAATATTTTTATCATCAAAAAAATGGTTGTCTCGTATTTATGAAGCATGTCGCCTTATATTCATGAAAATATAGATTGGACTAAATGACAGTGGTCAGATAAAAAACTGCGGTTATGGGCTAGTAACATGCAGATACCACTAGGCCGGTTACTTGGAAAACTGCTAACGCTATGGTTCAATTTAAATATTGAGGTACGATTAGATTCTGTTCATAACAAAAAATATCGAATCACTAGACGAACCCTGTGCGAAAGAGCGTACCAACGACAACAAAGGCGACAGAAAACAAAGTGACCAATATGATATTGATTGAAAACCCTTTCAGGGTCTGAACAGACAGTCTGGGTATCCGATAGAAACGAGCGTGTAAAGCAACCAGAACAGTCATTAGCAATAATAGTGATTTGAGACTAGGGCGTGTCCTCATTTTAAAAATGGGGGTAAAAATGAGATAAATTGCCGTCAAACAAGGAAAGTAGCGCAAATAATATCGAGATATTAATAAGCTAGTTGACGATGTTTGGCAAAATTTAGCCATTTTTAGTCCATTTAGATAATAATCGATTGAATTGAGGACACGCCCTAATAAGAATACTAAAATCATTATCAAGTTCAAACCATGCAGCAATGTTGGGTAATAGCTGGTAGGCCATCCAAAGTCCAGTGATTATTTGCAGCACCAAAGCTGGCATCCCAACCCTCTCAAACCCCAATATTAAGCACATCACCTAAGTAAAATGCTAACTAAAGAAAGGTTGTTAACACTATGCCTAGTATAGTGTTGGTAATCTTTTTTACTTCTATCAAAATCATTCATACCGTATATGAATTTATGATCTTGATATTCTTATACCCACACTAACGAAGTAGTTGGCATCTGACAAATATCAAGCCAGCCTATAAAGTGATTTTTCTATAGCGTTAAACTTAGTTAAAGATAGAGAAGATTTTGAGTATCAGTCAAGCTAGATAAGTCATTTCATTCGTATAATAAAATGACTTATCTAGCTTAATAGTGGCCAACATATATATCTGATCAGACAATAAGATACTACCCCCGCTGTTTCCAGCCCTCTAGACCTAAAGGTCATGTGATTAAGTACATCACGTCTTGATCTCCAGTCAGGCATGTGTGTATACAATAAAGCTTTAAACCTATCGTTATGTTGTCATTCTTTAAAGTGTAATAACTCATGCACGATAATATACTCTAAACAGGGAAGGGGCTTTTTAGCCAATTCAAGATTAAGTAATATTTGCCCTTCCTTGATATTACAGCTGCCCCATTTAGTTTTCTTCTTTGTACTTGCTAGCTAGAGACAGTTACATTGATCTGCTCAGACTATTTAACTGCGAATCCTTACCTTGCACAGTTATTGTTCAATTACCCTCGATTTATGCAAAATTAATTGATAAGTAAATAATAATTTTATATCGTTACAATTCTTCAGGAACTGTGACATTTGTAAGCCATTGCGCCACTACACATCGGAAAGGGGTATAAAATAACTAGTAATCCTTTTTATGTAGTTGTAATCCGTGTGATTGCTAACTAATGATATGAAAGTAAAGATATTAAATAGTTTTGACTGAACTACTAGCTTACTAGGGCGTGTCCCTAATTCAGTTTGCAATGAATCATAGTACAAGCTAGATACAGCATAGACTTATAATTACGAGCCAATTTTTCGTATCTAGTCGCAATACTACGGAAGTGCTTTAGCCTTGCAAACGTGTTTTCAACTAAGTGTCGTAGCTTATATAAATAGTGATCAAACGCTACATCTGGTTGTTTAGCATTTTTTTTTTAGGGATGACAGGGCTTATGTTATCTTGCTTTAGCCTAGTTCTAATGGTTTCAGAATCATAAGCTTTATCAGCAATAAAGTAGGTCGCATCCGTTAGCATCTCTATAATATCATCTACCGCTTGGCTGTCGTGGACGTCACCCCCAGTGATTTTAAAATCAATCGGGTTTCCATGCGAATCGACGGCGAGATGAATCTTGGTAGTGGTTCCACCTCGTGACTTTCCAGTGGCTCGAAGCTCTCCTCGTCTTGCGCCGCTTGAATGCTGATGACAGCGGATATAGCTTCCGTCTGCGAATACCCATTCTTCATCAATACTTGCTCGTAGGTCAAAAAAATTGTTCCCACAACCCCTTTTTTGACAACCTATTAAAACGGTTGTAGGCCGTTTTCCATGGGCATAGCTCACTCGGTATATCACGCCATGGCGCGCCTGTACGAAGTTTCCACAATATGGCTTCCATGACTTGTTTGTCGTTTTTCCAAGTATGACAGCCATGAGCCTTCATGGTACTTTGGAGTTGTTCCCATGTATTATCGGTGAGCACTGTTCTTGCCATAATTTAGAGAGCCCTGTTTGAAATAGTCTCTTTATTTTAAAGCCTTTATACTTACTTTTACAGATTAGGGACACGCCCTAGTAGGTAATGACAAGTGTTTAATAAAGACTGATAACTAGGTATGATAGGTGTTTAAAGGGATTGAGGTAATGCGAGGTTATGTCTAAATACAATGATTGGTGCGCCCACCAAGACTCGAACTCGGATCGATCGCTTAGGAGGCAACTGCTCTATCCTGTTGAGCTATAGGCGCATTTTGGAATAACATTGTAGGAAAAATCGCTCATAAAAGCAATCAACAAAATATAAAGATTTTATCATTACTTGCCATTACTCAAGGCGTCAGCGACATTCACAGTGTTGGCATTTGCTGCTTTTTGTGCACGTGATGTTGGATTAAACAAGTCATTTACACTGTTTTTATAACCTTCGATATTATAATAATCGTACTTTTCTAATATATCTTGTCCGGTACTCGAAAGTAAAAAATTACGAAAGTTAATAGCAGCAGTATTCTCTGTCAAAATAACCCCTTCAAGCGCTTGCTTGTCTCTCAATGCATAGCTGAAAGAATTTAGGGTACGTGCCTCTGCATTGTCAGTCTCAATGGCACCAGTCTCAGCAGTATCTACTTTTTTATCATCAGTATTGCTGATATTTTCTTTGTCTTGGTTTATTTTATCTTGAGCCGCTTTTAGCTCTGCTTGTAACGGTGTCAGACGGTCTGCAGATAGGCTGTCGTTAGCGATGATCATGTCTATATCAGCGCCAAATTCAGAGTGTTTATCATGGCTAGGATTGGCGTTTGATAATGTTAAGAGGTCGCTGGCAGGTACATAACTTGGCACAACCTGCACATGAGGATAACGAGATTCGAAGCTAACGATGATATCGTCCAAGGGTGCTTGTAAATCCTCTTCTGCCTTTATATACAGCGTACTGTCGGTGAGGGTATTTACCTCGTCTTGAGTGGTGGCTGACGGCTCATTTGCATTTGCCATAATCGGTAGGGGATCTATATTTTTACGGTTATTGCTCCATAACCACGTAAAGATTGCAATAAAGATTATCAGCAGCAGTAAAATTAGCCCAGCCAGTAGCAGCTTGTAGTCTCTCATATGTTACTGCTCTTCTCTTAATGGGTTTGTGTCAAGTTTACATAAAATGCGGTGTATGACGTATTATTTTTAAAGCTGTTGGTGTAACACTTCATCTGCTAAGTCCGCAAGCATATCTGCAAAAATATCGGTTTTTGAATCAGGTAAAAGTTTTTTCTCGCTATTATTCTTATGACCCATTGTACTATTTTGATTGGATAGCACAGGTTGATCGTTTGAGGGGGAGGTAACATCATTGTCAATGGCTTTTATTTGGTGTGCAGCCAATGGCGATTCGCCCATCGTAAGCTTGTCTTTAAGCCATTCAAAACCATGGGCTTCCCACCATGCTTCAAAGCGTGGCAGCGTACTCCCACGCACCGCGATAGGCAGATTCAATGTTCGCAGTTTTTGTGCAAGTATGGGGTCGTTAATGGCTTGATGGATGCTCAAATAAAGCGAGCGACTATCATCAGTATAGGGCTGTCTATTTTGCCACGATCTGTCGTCAATTTTCATACGTGGCAATTGCCACAATTCACCGCGATAGTATACAACATATAAACGTCGTTTAGGATGAACGAAAATGGCATCAATGGGACGCAAGGGCATAGTATTAAATTATTCCGTTAAAAAAGGGTTATGGACATAAAAATTACAGCAATTAATCTGACAGCAGCACTGACTTCTCTATTCATAAATATGAGACTTATCAATGCGACACTATCTGTCGTAAGATATTATAATAGTGGCACATATACTAGTAAACGATAGCTATCGATGGCACACTAATCAGCAGCCTGTTTTATGATTGTTATAAATAATCACTGATGATACAAGGATAGTTAATCGTTGTTGTCATTTGCATCGTGTTTATGACAGCCATGCTAGCAGAAATACATTGTAGTAACGACCGCGAAACATAGATTGGTGAGTATCCTTCGTGGTATTCCTTAGCAGCCATCAATATGCATTAGAAAGTTAACGCAAATGCTATTCCATTTCAGGCATTCACGACCGTCTACATCACACTATCACTCATATTATAACTTCAATCAGACTATCCTCTATGTTTACCATTATTCAATCGCACCGCACCGAAAACCTTGTTGATCAACTGCTTGTGCAATATCAGTCTAAGGATCAGCCTGTTTTTGAGCCTTTTATTGTCATTGTGCCCTCAATGGTATTGGGCGATTGGTTGGACAAAACCATTGCCAGCCGTGCTGGTATTAGTACCTTGGTGCGTACTAAGTTCTGGGGTCAGTATCAATGGACGCTCATGCAGGATGTATTAACCCGCCATAACGCTTCTTTGCTAGCGCAAAACCCTGAAGCGGAAACTCTTAATGTACCAGAAGTGGCGGTGTTGTCACCAACGGTCATGCAGTGGCGATTGTTTGGCTATTTGACCTACTATCAAGAGGCGATTGTCACAGATGAGAAGCATCCAGTTAATCCACTATTAGCTTCTTTGATTGATGAGCCGCAGGCAGATACTCATCAAGACAATGTGCGACAGGACATTATAAAGGACAAGTCACAACAAGACGCCCGTATCTGGCAGTTAGCAAGCGATTTGGCAAGAGTGTTTAACCGCTACTTAACACACCGTGAGGATTGGCTAGATTCATGGTCGTACAACAAACCGCTGAATGTGAATGAGTTGATAGCAGACAAAGATGCATTGTCATTGCGCTTTGATAAATATACGCGCGGCACGCCTGAGTGGTTGGTTGAGCATTATGTTGAGTTAGAGGCGGCGCAACGATTTTTGTGGTCGCATTTGTTTGCTGACGTTCATCTACACCGTGTGGCACTGGAGCATGCTTTCTGGTCAGCCTTAAAAGACAACAAGGCGAATGAGCGTGCTCAGTTGCCCAAAGTACTGCGCATTTTTACCATTCAGCAGTTGCCACAGACCGAGCTTGATTTTTTACAGCGCTTGTCAAAATACATGAATATCATGTTATTGCATTACAACCCATCAAAGCTGTTTTGGGCGGATATTGTTGATAAATCTTGGTTACAACGCCAGCAGATTATTAACCCTGAGAGTGTATTTTTGCGTGATTATGGTCATAGCTTGCTATCACGTTTGGGCAAACAGTCGCGCGATGCTTTTGCGATGCTTGCCAATCTTTCAGGTAATGAGCAATACGACGATGCACTGGTTGAATGGCAAGATAATTTTGATGATACGCTGAGCATTGGTTCTAATAATGGGGTTGCTGCTGAGTATATCTATGATGCTAGTAGCGCTCAGAATAGTCCAAGTTTGTTAAAGCGTTTACAGAACGATGTGTTAATGCTTGATGAGCAATCGACTCAGCAAGCAACGGCTGCTACAGTCTCGCAAGCAGTGAGTCAGCAGATAGCGCCAAGCCTTGATGAGGATAAGCAAGCAACGGCTTGGTATGACGATGAGGCGTTGGAGAAGAAGCGCTTTGAGAAAGACCGTTTTTGGGCAATCTCTTCGCAAGATAATAGCCTAAGCATTCACTCATGTCATAATTTGCAGCGTCAACTTGAAGTGCTGCGTATCATGATTGGTCGTTGGCTAAATGAGCCTATCAAATCTGGTGAGAAAAAACGCCACATATCCGATATTGTTGTGTTGCTACCCGATGTTGAGCGTCATCATGCACTGATTGGCTCTATCTTTGTCAGTGGCAGAGGTCAAGATGGTTTGACTTTGCCTGCTAAGGTAACTGGTGTTGTTGATGCCGACATTCGGCAGTTATGGGAAGCGATTATCGGTTTTTACAAACTATTGGGTAGCCATAGCGCCCGTTTTGAAGCAGCTGAAGTCTTAGACTGGTTGATGTTGCCGCCCTTGTTTGAAAGCTTTGGACTGACTCATGAGCAAATGAGCCGTGGCTGTGATTTATTGGTAGAGGCGGGCTTTATTCGCGGTTTTGACGAGCTGCATCTTAAGCAAACGTTGGATAGTAATGATTACGACTATCGCTTTAGCTTTGCGCAAGCGTTAGACAGATTGACCCTAGGTCTGGTCATGCCAGAGGCTGAGTTGAGCGACTGCTTGTATCCTTTAGATGAGGATGAATGTCCAAGCACTGCCTTACCAGAAATGACTTTACCGCTACCACAAGTCAGCTTAAATGATACGTTGATTGTTGAAGCGCTTTGCCGCATTTATACCGGTTTGGTCGCACGACGGGATGACCATACAAAAAAAATGAAAGCGGAAGACTGGCTCGATCAGATTGAGAGACAAGTGATTCATTGCTACTTTGGCGATGTGGACCAAACGCGTACCATGCGCGCCATTTACAATGCGATGAATGGCTTTAAATCAAGTTTGCGAGCCAATCGTCACTATAGGCAGTACTCGAGTGGTGATGTCGACAACAGAGAAGTGGAGCAAAGGCTGGCAGGTGTGGAGCACTTGCCACTAAAGTTGAGCTTTATGCTAGACAGTATTGAAAACGAGCTTGAAAGTCAGCAAGTCAGTGCTGAGCCTACTGGTGTTATTACCTTTGGTAAGTTTGGTGCTTTAAGGAACGTGCCTTTTGAGTTGGTGGTCATGCTCAACATGGATCTCTCAGAGTTCCCTGGGCGTGATCGTGACAACCGCTATGATTTGATGAAAGCGACCAATGCTCGCCGCGGTGACAGAGTCAGTGAGGACGATGACAACGGTGCATTTTTAGATGCCCTGCTGTGCGCGCGCAGTGCATGCTGGATGTTCTACAACGGTCAAAGCTTGACGGACACTCATGAGCATCTGCCAGCCAATCCAGTGAGTGAGCTATTACAGTTTTTGCAAGGCGAAGTGCAATGGCAGGTGAACTCGCTTGAGACATTACCTAAGGATGTTGACCCAACCACCGAAAGTCTCAAGCGCTATTTGCCTAAATTGATTAAGCAGTGGTTGGTGACTGAGCATCCTGCTCTGCCTTTTCATGAGAGTCTGTTTGAAACAGAAATTGAAGGTACGAATGTTTCTGAGCAAGCGTCTTCTGATATTGATGACAATGCTAATGCCAACATTAATATCAATGCTCAGGATTCCAGCCCTGTTGAGATGATTGATGAGCTGGACATTCTCTTAAGTAAAGCCATGCGCAAAACCAAATTGGCGCAAAAAAAGCAATTTCCGCCTGCGCCGCTTTGGCAAGCGGTGTTTGATACACTAAAGGGCAGAGTGTCTAGTGAGCAGGTACAGTTGGTTGGCTTGCCCACAAAGACACAGTACGAAGCAATCGCTAAGATGCTTGGTCAAGGCTTGGGTCAGCTCGGTCAAGTAAACACTCAAACCTTGTCTGCATTGGTTGAACTATTGGCATTAGAGGCTGTTGTTGATACTAGCAATATCAGTGATATGACTCAGGTGCTCTCCCAAGCTGTATCTGATAGCATATTTAATATTGGGGAGATAGATGTTGAAGGTGCATTGGCTTACCAAGTGCGCCATCCTGCCAAAGCGTTCTTACGGGCTCAAAAGGTGCATGTGGTACAAGGTGAAGAAGCACTGTCGCATCAAGAGCCATTATTTCTAAACAGTTTGACTACCTATCAAATCAAAGAGCACTTGATTAAACAGTTGGTTACTGATGAGAGTAAGAATAATAGTAATGCAGCGGCTGAAACCACTACTCCAATCCTGATGTATCAAAAAATCATGCCAGCAGGTGTGGCTCGCCAAACCACGCTACCCAATCAACAACAAAAACTGCAACAGCAATGTTTGGAATTTAAAGAGCAGTTAATAGCTAATGGTTTTGGCGAAAATATTGTACCCAATGAAGATGGGATAGAGGGTACGACAGGTTTGCAGCTACTAACGCCAACCGCCGAGCATCCTGTCCAGATAGAGCTAAAAAATATACTGAATAACACTGATAACGGGTCAAACAGCCAGACAGATATTAACGAGATAGAAGCACTGCTTAAGCTGTTGCCGAAAATCATTAAGATCAAAGGCTCAGTACCTATATTAGCACCAGTATCATTACCAACAGCAGTGCCGATAGATGCGCATGATAGCCACTCTCATATTCAGGCGGGCATGCCTTATGCTCAGCAATCACCCAAGCAGTGGTTAAACATATTGCCCAATTCTGCCAGTCCTAGGCATTTACTCAAATTTTGGTTATCACATTTGTATTGGCAAGTGGCCAGACGTACCACTGCTGAGCAAGTGGCACTCAATGATGGGGTGAGTATTTGGCGCTTTAATAAGCCTAGCTCACAAGTCAAAAAGTATGACAAAGTAATCGCATTTAAACTAAGCCCCATTGTCTATGAAGACGCTGTTATTGAGCTGATAAAATGGGCGATTTTTTCCAAGTTATCTGGGCAAGTGCCTATTACTTTATTGCCTGAATATGCACTCAATTACCTTGATCAGTGTTCAAAATCTGAAGATAGTGAAGGCGGCAGTTATTGGCCAAAACGAGCAGACTTTTCAGATTGGCTACGGTCTGGCTATCATACAGACACAGTATATGATACTTGCTCTCAGCATGCCATTTGGCAATATGTACTACGTGATCAAGATGGATTTAAGGCTTTGTCAGACGCGTTGACCACCTTGGCGCGACCATTGTACGAGCCGATGTTTACTGCGTTAATTGACTTAGATGGCTAGCCCATTATCTAGAACAGCCTCTAATTAATTTTTGCTATCTTGTTTTAATAAATAATAATTAAAAGTATGCGCCCATATGACAGACTTGACTGATCCAACCAATATCATTGAACTTTCTACACAGCCACATTTATTCGATGAGCACTCAGATGCGCCTCACTCAGATCCTATGAGTGAGCGTAAGGCTGATGTGATACCAGCAGTTGATGTTGACCTAACGGGCAAGCACCTGATTGAAGCGTCTGCTGGTACTGGTAAAACTTGGACGCTAACAGGCATTGTATTGCGCCTGCTAATTGAAGCACGACGTGCGCCAGAGCAAATTATTGCTACTACCTTTACGCGAGCCGCTGCCGCTGAGATGCGTCAGCGTATTCATGATCGTTTGGTGGATTTTTATCAATTATTGCAGTGGGTCAACAGTTTAAGTGCTGACATCAGTAATAAGGAGGCTTTGTATCCCAATATATTGCAGGTGATGCCTGAAAGCGATAAGGATAAACAAGAGGGCAAAAAATCAAGTACGGATTTAAATACTGAGATAGGCGCTGATGAGTTAAACCAAGACCTTGCTACTGATAAGCAAGCTGCTGCCACAAAGCGTGCGCAAGCAAAAAAAGACCGTGAAGATTGGTTGGTAGCACAGGCTAAATATGTGCGCTTGGATGGCATCATGCAAGATCCCATTAACCTGCATCTCGTTGGTTATTTGCTGGATCACGTGTACAGCTATCCAATGACGGAAGCTATCAGGCGTACCGCACTGGTTTTAACCACGTTGGATAAACTGTTTGTGGGTACGCTCGATAGCTTGGCACAAAAATGGCTGAAGGAGTACAGTAGCGAGACAGGTCATCAGCAAGGTATGGCTATTATCGAAGAGAGCAGTATTGAGCAGGTGACCGATAGTATTATTCATGATGAGCTGCGTCAGTTTCAAAGCCGCTTACATCATGAGCAGCCTAAACTGTATGCGCTTATGGATCAGCAAGGCAAGTTGACTGCCGTGAGTGATCATAAAAAATATGTGACTCGCTCGCTTAATTTTATTTCTGCGCCAATTGATGAGATTGTAGTAAATGACTTTAGTATTCAAAATTATGAAAAGTTCTTAGTTCAGTTCTGTGATTTTGATTTTAATGATCTTCAACCTTATTTAGATCTGAGCTTTAGAAAAAAAGAAGGATTTAATAATCGAAAGAGTGTCGCTAAAAACTTATGTTTTTATGAAGATTTTAAAGGCCTTATTCAAAAGAAGCAGCTTTCTTTTTATCAAAGTTTATCTACCCCGCAAGCGAATTTCTTAAAACAGCTTCAAGCAACTTTCGATGATTCAGAAGATTCTGGATTTTTAGAAGATAAAGAGCAAGGAAGAATCAGATTCGTCAATACTGAATCAGTGCAGATGTTGCTCATGCTATATAACTATATCCAACAGCTCGATGAATATATAGTGACTGTTTTAGCCAATCTTAATCGTCATATCGTGCTTGCGGTACGTGACAGGCTACCAATTATTTTGGAAGAGCGTGGTGAGACGACCTTTAGCCTGCAAATGGTGCGTTTAAACCAAGCATTAACGGGTCGGCAAGGCGAAAAGCTGGCGCGTTATATTCGTCATCACTATCCTGTGGCGTTGATTGATGAGTCGCAAGATATCAATGGCGCGCAAGCTATTATGATTGAAAGTATCTATTTACCAAAGAAAAAGGGCAAGGTTGCTGATAATGATAAACAGTCAGCTACTAAAAAATCTAGTCATGAATTTTTATTATTGGTTGGTGATCCCAAGCAGGCTATTTATGGGTTTCGTGGTGGCGATGTGGCCAACTATAACTACATGAAAGCCCAATTTGATAAAAGCACGCTTTGGACGCTCGATATTAACCGACGCTCAAATGCTGGTGTGATTAATGCCCTAAACTGTTGGTTCGGCATGGCTGATGCAACCATTGTTGAGAATAAGTTAGCTCAATTAGGCGCAGGTATTTACTATCAGCATATTAAAGCGGCAAAACCAGAAAATCAGCTGTCTTGGTTTAATGAACCAGACGCTCACAGCACTACTTTAGTGACTGAGGTGCTCTCTGCTCAGCCAGTGAGCGTATTACATCTGCCTTATGATAAAAACAAAGAGCTTGAGTACGATGAGTATGAAATCACAGCGCGTCATATTGCGACTTTGCTCAATAGTGGTCAGACCTTAAAAGGCAAGCCTATTCAGCCCAGTGATATCGGCGTGCTGGCACGTACCAAAAAAGACTTAAAGCGGGTTGAGGATGAGTTGGTTAAGCTTAATGTACCGACCTTGACTACTAGTGATGTCAGTATCTTTGAAACCATCATGGCAGAAGATGTGGCGGCGCTGCTGAGTGCCATGCTATATCCGTATCGTCATGACATGATTAATCGGGTGTTGACAAGTCATCTGTATGGACTGAGTATTAAAAACATCAAAGCCATGATGACGGATCATGAGTCAGGAGTTACTGATAGCAGCAGTACCACAAGCGCCCATTCACACAACTCTAATTCGAAGGATACCTCAGTTAATGAGGCTACTGATAATAAAAAAAGTTATCAAGCTTTTATTACTTATCTAAAAGAAGGCGCACAGCGTTGGCAGCACTTTGGTATTTTGTCAGCATTGCATTACTTGTTAGATAAAAATCCCATACAGCCGCAAGGCGTTTGGCAAGCGCTAGCGGCTCATCCAGAAGGCGATCGTCATATCATGGATTTGCGTCATGTGATGGATATCTTGGCGCAGTATGGCCTAGGTATGGGTGAGCATGAACTATTGGCTTGGTTTAGACAAAATATAGATGCAGCGCCCAATAGCGATTGGGCTAAGCAATATCCGCTACCGACAGAGTCTGGTGTGCAGCTAATGACCATTCATAAATCCAAAGGGCTTGAGTTTCCCATTGTCTATGTACTGGGAATGGGTGATGCCAGTAGGAGGTCAGGCACCAATGAGAAGTATGGCCTGTATTTAATATAACGCAGATCAAGCACCTTCAGCATTAGTACAGCAGTCACTAGATAGTCAATCAACAGGAAATCAACGCCGCTTCTCACCGATACAAGGTTCTGCTACCACAGACGACTACTACACCGATATCGAAACGCGGGAAGATTTCGATGAGATGCGACGACTAGGTTACGTGGCCTTTACCCGTGCCAGTGAGCAGCTTTATGTTGTTCTGAGAGACCCTAATGACACAAGAGATATGAAGCGAAAACCAGTGTTTTATTGGTTTGAATCGCCAGAAGCAAAGTTTGAACTACCTGATAGGCTCAAAGGCACCATAGGCATGCTCAGAGGGCATAAGGTTAATGAGTTTTATGACAATAATTACGCAAGTAATGCTGCTAAATCAGCAGGCGTAAATGACAATGTTCAGTTAGCCGCAACCAAGTTAGATGCTCATAAGCCTGCCACAGAGACTATTGAATACGCGCCTTTTGCAGAGGTTATGAAAACCAATTATTTTCATGGTTGGGCTAAGACTAGCTTTACCGCTTTGGCTCGTCAGCTCGATGAATCTACACAAGCAATGGCGATAGTGGATGAGCGTATTGATGATGCTATAGACATTGATATGGCAGACACTTCAGTGTCGGTTGAGCATTTGCTTAATAGTGATGCGTCTCTTGAAAAAGTCGATGGGTTAAATCTCAAATCAGAGGATGATATCCGCTTTACTTTTGTGAAAGGAGCCAATGCGGGTACGTTTTTGCATGAGATATTTGAAAAAATTGATTTCAACAATAAAGCGCAGTGGTCTCAGGTTATCGATAGAGCTATCAGCAGCTATCAACTGCCACTGGCATATAGCAGTGCTGAGCAGCAAGGCCGTCGATCACAAGCGAAGAAGCAAGAGCAAGGCGATGACGGTTCATTCAATACTAGTTCACTTGATCTTGCTTCAATAGATGCTACCAAGCATGAGGCACTAATCAATTGGATTGAAGAGGTACTAGATGCGCCGCTATTGGCCTCCAAGCAGCCGTTGCGCTCTATTGATGCAGGTCATCGATTTTCTGAGTTAGAGTTCAATATGGGGTTGTCAGAGAACTTTAAAGCACAGGATATCAGTAAACTCTTCCAACAGCATCTCCCTAATGAGATGGACAAACACGTCACTCTTATTCCGCAAAACAAAGCGCATTTGTATCGTTATTTGCGCGGCGAAATTGACTTAGTGTACGAACATGCTGGCAAGTATTACGTTGTCGATTATAAAAGCAACTTTCTAGGAAATAGCCTAAGCGATTATAATGAAAATACACTTAAGCAAGCAATGTCCAAGGCAGGGTACTGGCTACAAGCAGCGATTTATCAAGTAGCGTTACATCGATTCCTTTCAATGAGAATCCATGATTATACAGGCAATGAAGATAAGTACTTAGGCGCTGTGGAGTATGTCTTTTTACGAGGTGTGTATAGTCCCAATTCTCAAGCAGCTGATGATCTATCACAACATGTTAAAGAGGCTGATAATAGCCACTCAATGCACAACGACCGCTATGGATTAGTCACGTGGGATATTCCAATCGATTTTATTAAAGGTTTGGATGCGTTGTTTGGCATGCCCGATTAGTAGGCTATAAGTAATGATTAAATGCTAAAAAACATGATATCGATTAACTATTTTAATATAGAGATAAGCATACTATGAGTAATAATAAAAAAGAGAGTAAGGCAGTAATTGGGCTACAACAAAGCTGGGCTAGTAACATCAGTGATTATATATTGCTACGCCGCGAGCAAACGTATTTAGCCTATAACGCAACAGAGGCAAAAGCTAATACTGATAGCAAGCAAGTCGCTAAAACAGAAGAAAGTAATTTATTCACCGCTTTATTCGTTATGTTAGCGACTCATTTGGAAGAGGGACATACCGTATTAACCATTGAGGACGCTGAGCATGAAGAAGCATTGCAAGGTCAAATCAATAATGAGGTAGTTACGCTATATGCTTGGCAGCAACAGTTATTAGAGATGCTAGCAATGCCAATCTTTGCGCTAATAGATAGCAAACTAAATACGCAATCAGAAGATGACTCTATAACTGAAAGGTCGCTATTCGTATTGCTAGACACGCTATTTGATAAGAAAGAGCAGCTGTGGATGCAATTGGCGCTTAGCAACCACGAAAAAGAGGTGCTAACCAAGCGTTTTGACATGATTGCTATGCTATACCAATTATTGAAAAATACGGACTTAAATTTTTTTATACGCCTAGTTAATGAACACGATTTGTTTGCTGAGGTTAATACTAGCATTAATAATAACGATAAAGTAAATAGCCTAAGCAAAAATAAACCTATCATATATAAAATTCGAGAAAGTCAGACTAATAATGAAACAAAGCTAGCACTAACTTTTTGGCTACATCGTGCATGGCAAGCCGAGTTTAATTTAGCACAGCACATTAATACTATTTTAAATCAACAGATAACCCCTCTAAATATATCAATACCCAAAAATTTAAACGATCAGCAGATAGCAGCTATTAATGTGGCTAATAATAATGCATTTAGCATCATCACTGGTGGTCCAGGTACAGGTAAAACCTATACCGTGGCGCAGTTAGTCATTGCGCTGCAACAAGCGACAGAGAGTGGGGGATACGGGGCTGAAAATATTAGATTCAGTACGGACAGTGCCAGTCTAGCTTTGGCAGCACCAACTGGTAAGGCCGCCCAGCGCATGCAAGAATCTTTACAGGCGGCTCTCGATGCAGCAAATATTGATCTACAGTTACAAGAAGCTAAAACCATCCATCGCTTGTTAGGTATTGGTCGTACGGGTAGACCGCGCTACGATACTAACAATCCACTTGGCGAAGATATTATCATCGTTGATGAGGCGTCGATGCTCGGGGTCGAGTTGGCTAATTATCTCGTAAGTGCAGTGAAACCAGGTGCAAGGCTTATATTGCTAGGCGATGCGAACCAATTGGCAGCAGTCGATGCAGGAGCAGTATTGGCTGACTTGTGCCATATCCCACTGTTACAACCCATTCATGCAGAGTTAACCGAAAGCCGCAGATTCAGCGCAGAATCAGGTATTGGCAAACTTGCCTACCAAATTAATCAGGCAGAGATAGATACGCAAGCCATCTGGCAGCTGTTAAGGCAGGATGAAGTCTTGAGTTTTCAGTATGTAAATACGCTGCAAACAAATGAGCTTAAAGATAATAAGACAAGGAATAGCCTAGGTGATAAAAAAATTATTCCAAAAATATCATCAAAATATATTAAGTATATAAATAAAATAAAAGAACTCCTGAAAGATCCGATAGAAAAATCCATGCCAGAATCAGTAAAGAATACGATTACATCATTAATGGAGATATTTAATGAGTTTAGAATCCTCAGTGCTGGTCATAATGGTGAATGGGGCGATCACTACATTAATAACTATCTTACTCAATGGCACCTAACTGAACTAAAGCTACCACTGGGCCAAAACACATGGTTCCATGGTCGTCCTGTTATGGTTTTACAAAATAACTATGAACTAGGATTATTTAATGGTGACATTGGTTTCTGCTTGCAAACATCGGATGAAAGAAGTCGATTAGAAGTTTTTTTCGAGAATAAAACACAGGGGATTCCCGTCAATCTGCTAAACGAAGAGGTAGTTGCCACCGCATATGCGATGACCATTCATAAATCGCAAGGATCTGAGTTTGAGCACGTTGCCATTACTTTTGATAATAATCATGCTAGATTGCTAAGCAAAGAGCTTATTTATACGGCGGTGACCCGTGCTAAGAAACAGGTAACTATATATAGTACAAAATCTGCTTTTGAAAAGGCTGTTCAAACACCTACTGAGCGCCATACAGGTTTGGCATTACAGTTTTCTCAGCGTTAACAGATAAATGCTCAGAAATATAAAAAGAGGACTAGAGTTGTATACCTTTGATACTGTGCTAGAGCATATTAATGAAATTATTTATAAGCCCAACCAATTGATTATTGCTTCAACTAAGGAAGAACAACAAAATCTAGAATATACTGCTGGTACATTTGAATTAATTAACAGACTGACTGTCAAGACAGTTAGATTCAGAGTAGCTAAACAAACACCTACCAAAGTAGGGCAGTTCGTTACCTTTTGGGAAAAAGATTCCAAAGGTATTAATCAACCTTTTCAATATGATTCGTCACCAGACTTGTTAGTAATCACGACATTTAAAGATAAGCATACATTTGGGCAGTTTGTTTTTCCAAAAAATGTCTTGCTTAGACATAATATTCTTCAGTCTCATTTTACAAAAGGTAGGATGGGTATAAGAGTGTATCCTAGCTGGGATAAGCTAATCAGTAATACCGCTAAGAAGACACAGAATTGGCAACTCGATTATTTCTTCGTGGTGACTGGTACAAACATACTGCCTACAGAAAAAATACGGGCTTTGTATGAGTAGAAAAATTAACAGTAAGTGCAAAATCTAAGCAATAAAAAAGCATCCAAATTGGATGCTTTTTTTGAACTCAAATATAGAACTTAAACTTTGTCTTCTTTGATGGCATAGATGCCAGGCAGATGACGCAAGTAACCATGGAAATCCATACCACAGCCATAGACATAACGATCTGCAACATTGATACCGACAAAATCAACATCAAAATCTTCAACTTTACGATCATGCTCTTTATTAAGCAACACACAACATTCAAGTGATAAAGGTTTTTCTTTGCTTAATTCTTCGACAACTGTTTTTAGCGTGATACCTTCATCAAAAATATCATCAATCAGCAATACATGCTCACCTTCGATACTAACATCAGGTTTGAATTTCCAATCTAGCTCATTGGTGCCTGCATTATCACGATAGCGTGATGCATGAATATAATGCATGCGATGATAGAACGTCAAATGAGTCAATAATTGACCAGCTGGAATAAGTCCACCATTCATAACAACCATAACGATTGGGTTTAAACCAGCATAATGTAGGTTGAGTTGGGCGGCAAGGCGCTCATAAGCAGCGGCTACTTCGATGCTACTGATAAGGCACTCTGAGTTGCGTAATGTTTTTTCAATTTCTTGGTTGCTGATTTGGGTCATCGGGTGCGCCTTCGGTAAAAAGTGCCGCTTATTTTAGCAAATTTTAGTGAATTTGCCCAATGCCATCTGTCTTTTAAGGCAAAATTAATCAAATACTGGCATTTATTCCGGCTTTTCTACGATGAAAGGGCGGTAATAGTTTGCTAAACGATTTAAAGAGCGATCAGGTAGGTCGGGTAGCAACTTATTTAAGGCCATACTCATGCCTTTATCAATGGCGGCTTTGGCAACTGGGACAGCTTTGCGTTTAATCACGCCAAGTTTCAGCGTTTCAGCATAGCGGCTGATAAAGTGAGTCAATGTCTCTTCATTCATGGTTTCAAGCGCTGTTTTAAATGCTTTCATGTCTACTTGCTCAGGTGTGATAGCAGCAAAGCCTTTTTCGATGGTTTGCGCATCTGCATCAGATAATTTGAAACCCACTCGTTTTACGCCTTCATTATCAATAAACGTCGCCCGATCTCTCAAGAAATGAAAGCTTGGCATCACTTCTTCGTTATTCTCTTTACCGAGTAAGATGTTAAGCAGCGTATCTGTTGCTTTTTCAACTGTGCCAACAATTTTGCGCATTGAAGCTTGACGTTCAGGGTTTGGAATAATATCTACCAATCCAATCAACAAATTGTCGATTAGATCACGTGCTGTTTGATGCGTCAAGGCATCACGATATGGGTAGTATTCGACCTCCTCATTTGAGGCAATCACTTGCTCAGCGTCAATGATTAATGCTTTCAATTTATCTGAAGGTACAAACCCAAAATAATGCGCCATGGTGCTTCCTTTATTTGTTGTTTTTCATGTTTAACCAGCGTTACATTTGTCGTTAAATCAGTTAGTATCTAAATGGGTTGCAGTCAAAGACTCACCATATGCTGACTAGTGACATGTGCTAACGATAGAATGCAAAGCCTTATTAATGGATGATGATACCACAGTACTTCTATAAACAGCCTTTGGACAGGTGCGCTAAGTCACTAGTCGCCGACTAATTTAACATATTTTTTATATTCTAAATTAAAAAGCTTGAACTTATAAGGCTACCTATTACTTGTCTAAGGAGAGATAAGATGAATAGTGCAATCGTGCTAGTGTTTGCTGTTGCCGCGATGCTTTGCGGTTATCTGTTTTACTCAAAATTTATCGCTACTAAAATCTTGGCATTGGATAACAGTATCCCCACGCCAGCGCATACTATGAAAGATGGGGTGGATTATATCCCCACCAATAAATATGTGTTATGGGGACATCATTTTACTTCAGTCGCAGGAGCGGCGCCGATTATTGGCCCTGCCATTGCAGTTATTTGGGGCTGGGTACCTGCTATCATTTGGGTAGTATTGGGCACGATTTTTATGGCAGGTGTCCACGATATGTCAGCCATTTGGGCTAGTACGCGTAATCGAGGTCAGTCGATTGGTTCGATTGCCGGTACCGTCATGGGTACACGTGTACGTAGCTTGATGATGATCGTTATCTTCTTATTATTACTCATGGTGAATGCGGTATTTGGTGTTGCTATTGCTAATATGATGATAAAAACCCCGTCCGCTGTGCTACCTGTTTGGGGGGCTTTGATAGTCGCCTTTATTATCGGTCAGTGTATTTATCGCTATAAGATGAATCTGGTTTGGGTATCAATCATTGGGGTCACGGCTTTATATGGGCTTATCTATCTTGGTCCTATGTTCCCTGTTGTATTGCCTGAGACATTCTTAGGCTTACCTGACAATGCTGTTTGGATTATTATCTTGTTTGCTTATGCGGCAATCGCTTCTTTATTACCGGTTTGGATGCTCTTGCAGCCGCGCGATTACATCAATGGCTTACAGTTATTTGTCGGTCTAATTTTGTTATACGCTGCCATCTTTATTGCGACGCCGAATATTGTCGCGCCAGCGATAAACACGGCATTGCCAATCGGTACACCATCTATGGTGCCTTTATTGTTTGTCACCATTGCTTGTGGTGCAATCTCAGGTTTTCATGGTTTGGTGGCAACGGGTACGACATCTAAGCAGATTGATAAAGAAGAAGATGTGCGTTTCGTTGGTTACTTCGGTGCCATGGGTGAGGGAATGCTGGCACTGGGTGCGATACTTGCGGCAACGGCAGGCTTTGCAACCCTTGGCGACTGGCAAGCTGTTTATCAAAAATTTGGCGATGGCTCTATTGGTGCCTTTATTGATGGCGGTGCGACCATACTGAATGCAGGCGTCGGTATTGATATGGTTTTATCGCAGACGATGCTGACGGTAATGGCAGCATTGTTCGCTGGTACTACGATGGATACTGGGGTACGTTTGCAACGCTATATCTTCCAAGAGTTTGGTGAAATTTATAAACTGCCTGTTCTGAATAAAAGTGTGGTGGCAACATTGCTTGCCGTTGGTAGCTGTTTGTTGTTAGCCTTTGGTGCTGGTGGCATCGATGGTGCTGGCGGTATGATTATTTGGCCGTTATTTGGTACGACGAATCAGCTCATGGCTGCATTAACCTTGATGATTGTCACCGTTATCTTGTTACGTAAAGGCAGACCTGTGTGGTATACCTTGGGGCCATTGTCATTCTTACTAGTCATGACGGTTTTTGCGTTATTGATTCAGCTAAAAACCTTTTTCAATGATGGTAATTGGCTGCTTATTATTATGGATATCATTATCTTAATAGCCACGATTTTAGTGACGTTTGAGAGTCTATCGGTACTCCGCAAAGAATGGTCAATACACAGAGGCAAAAGTAACCTCTAAGCCATGTTGAATGCCTAGTTAAATATTTACTAAAATGTATAAAAAACGCTAGCAGCAATTGCTGGCGTTTTTTGTCTCATATAGGCATGATAGTTAATAAGCATCCGCAAAAGAAGAGTGATTATGGAAAACACGGATATAACAAAACCTATAAAAAATATTGAGCCATGGTGGCAAAGATTTGCGGCAGGGTTAAATGAGTTTTATCATGCACCTTATCGTCAGACAATGGCACGCGCCGCGCGTGATGAAGAAGATTTTTTTATGCTACTCATGTTCGCAGAAAGCTTAGGTATCGACAATCCGGCCAGCTTTTATACGCTAGAGTTGCAGCCATTATTTTTAGAAAACTTCCATGAATGGCATACACGTATGGGCATGGATAGATGCCCTTTTGACCACATAGGTTGCTGCTAGTTTCCTTTGAATTCATCAAAATGAGATATAAGTATGGCATTACACCCTTTACCCGCATTGGTAGAGCAACTGGCAAAGCAGCCGATTATATTTATCGGTGGAAAGGGCGGTGTCGGTAAAACCACCACTGCCGCCGCACTTGCCAGCTATTATGCCAATCAAGGCAAAAAGACATTGATTGTCTCGACCGATCCAGCACACAGCTTGGGCGATGTGTTAAACGTCCCGCTCAAAAACCAAAAAACAGTCGTAACTCCTTATCTAGATGCTATTGAATTAAACCCTGATATCATCGTTGATGAGCATTTTGCCCAAGTTGAACGCACCATCACCTCTTATGCCAATCCAGACATGATGCCAAAAATTCGCGAACATCTACGGCTATCAAAATCAGCACCTGGCGCACAAGAAGCCGCGATGCTCGAATCTATGTGCCAGCACTTGGTTGCAGCAGCAGATGCCGGTTATGAGCACATCATTTTTGATACCGCACCGACGGGACATACACTGCGTTTATTAGTGCTGCCTGAAATGATGGGGGCATGGACGGATGGATTGCTCGCTCAGCAGCGAAGGCAAGCAAAACTTCGCTCAGTGGCAAATCATTTAGGCAGTCATGAACAACACAATAACAAAAATGACTTAGCCAATCCATTTGCCGCAAAAAAAACCGACCGCTGGGAGCAAGCAGTATCGGTACTAGAAAAACGCAAACAGCTGTTTTGTCAGGCAGGGTTGCTACTGCATGACCGTACACAAACCGCCATTGTATTGGTTATGACGGCTGATGTATTGCCACTGGCTGAAACAAAGCGAGCGATAGCTCAGTTAGAAGACAGTAAGCTCATGCCAGCCGCCATCGTGATCAATCAGTTGATAGCACCGACCCAGTCTGATGCGTTTTGGCGTCATCGAGCTGAACGCCAACAGCAATTAATGCAAGATATTGAGCAAAGCTTTCCCAAGTATCCGCTATACCCAATATATCTGCAACAAACGGACGTACGCGGCACTGATGCATTGAGTGAGTTGTTAAAATCAGTACTATAAAAAATTTTAGACATATAGGATTATACAATGCTAATAATTTATGTGTCTTTCTCGTCCTCACCTTTGATATTTATCATAGGTACTTGATCAGACACTCCTTTCAAAGCACTTTTGTATTTAGTGATTTGAAGCTCTCTTTGTGAAATTTTTGATGAGTCTGTTTCTTTATTAGCCACTTGTTTATTTTCTAATTTCTTCATTGCACCACGAAGCAGTAGATCCTCCATCTATTTCTTTTGAATATTGAATTTTTCGAAGTACATTTTATTTTTAAGGATCTCCTGACTTGTTGCCACTCTCTCTCTTTCTCTTGTTAAAGCTAAATCTAATATAATTTGATCCCATGTACTGTCTGTTACTTTAGCACTATCAGAAATTAAATCTAAGGCTTGTTGTCTAGGCATAAGCGTTAACCCTTGCTCGTCTGCTTCCAATAGGTCTTCTTCATTCTTAGCTCTTATTTCATTGAAATGAGTGAAATAAGTCGAGGTAAGTTCCTCACATCCACTAAGAGCGCCATTAAGGATAGACATCTTTCTTTCTAGTTCTAGATTATTCTGGAAATCTGGATAACGAATATGGTGATCGATTTCACCCCAGGCTTCATCTAAGATAGTTCGAGTTTGAAGTTCAAATTTAAAATCATAAGGTGGAATACCTTTAATTATGTAATGCGTAGATCGATAGCGGGATGGTTTTGTGTCTAATACATATTTATATCCTTTATGCGTAGTCTCATGCTCTGGATATAAACTAAGATCATCATCGTTAGCATGGTAGATTGTTATACATTCGTCTTCACATACGACAAAATTACCTAGAACAAAGTCGTTAACCCATTCCCAGTTATCCTTGAAGAGGTATATAGCTCTAATCCCAACTAAGTCATTGATTATATCTTTATAATTATCTACGTTAACATTTAAATATTTAACATCAGCCTTCCCTTTTAGAGCTTCTTTTCTTTTTCTTACTATTTTAGTTAGTAAATGAAGAGGGTCTTTGATTCTCTGCTTCACGGAATTTATGCTATTCCCATTCTGTAATATATTACCAAGGTAACGTGCTTGTTCCATGAGCATTACCTGATTGCTCATGTAATCCCTATATATATGTACCAATACTTCTTTATCAATCTGAGCTGCTTTTAAACTTTCTACTTGAAGGTCTTCTAGTTCGAAAAGTTCATCTTCATGTTTCATATAAGTTCTATCCAAATAATTAATATTTTTTTAAAAATAGATTGCTACTCACGCTTGTACTATTGCAATTTAACTGAAAGCGACCATGCCATATCTGCGCGTAATAGCTGCGCTTGTTCAGACTTGCCACTACTGAGTGATGACCACTGCGGTTTGCCACGAGCTTTCTTGAGCTCACTTGGCAATTTATGTGTCGGCCATGGTGTGACAGTGGTGCTTTCGTCATCTAACGACTGTTCAATACTGGATTTCTCACCTTTATACAGCAATTGCGTGGCATCGATTGCAGCATGACCTCGATGACGTAGTGCCGTGAGTAAATCTATCGAGCGAGTGGCCAGTAGTGTCAACGTAGCAGGATCGATATACAAACGTTTCACCCCAGTGATTCTATCGGCAATACTACTGGTATTAGATAACAGCCCACCTGCGATACCGCCAATCGCTGCACCCAATCCCAAGGTTGTACCAAGTGCTGCAGCATCGATGCCAAGACCTAATAATGCGCCAGCTGCCGCGCCAGAAGTGGTGCGAATACCGTAACTTTTTAGCAGCTCAGGGTCAAACGGATCTTGTTGATAGGCTTTTAGCTCAAGCGGGGTTGCCGCTACGTCATTGTCATAAAACTTATATAAATTGAGCAAGTTGTTCTGCATCGCCCGTTCACTTTGCCTCACGGCCTCTTGCATTTGCTGTAATACTGGCATTGGGTCGTCATCTTCACTAATCTCACGAACAAAAGCCGCGACGTTTAACAGAAAATCCGCAATGATAATGTTGGCCTCGTCATTTAGCTGTGCCCAGTCTTCAGTACGACGTGCCATCAACTGCTCAAGCATCTCAGAGTGGGTAAGCATGGTGGCTAAATTCTGCCATAAGCGCATTTCATCTTCGAATTCAAACGCGACCGAATCAAAGCGTGTAGAAATATGCAAATTACGTCTTGCCAGCATCGTCTGCCACTCATCTATATTGGCATCCTGAGCGTCCGTAAAGTTGAATACAGGCATGACAGGAATCGCTGCCCAAGATAAAATAGCTAACTCGTCTTTATATTTACCGAGTACTGGCTCACGTGCATCGACGACATAAATGGCCATATCACTTGCCAGCAGCTGCCGAATCACTTTGGCCTCTTGGCTATAGTCCTCATTGCTATTTAGCGCATCACCACCTTGGGCAATGTCTGCTGCCAAAAACTGTTGCAAACGCTCAATGCCATCACGCCGACTGGCGGTATTGTCCTCTAACCAATCCATCAATCCTGAAGCATCTTCTAAACCCGGTGTGTCATACAATACCACCAACACTTCGCCCGTTTGGCTATCTGTTAATTTGGCTTGCTCTACATGACGGGTAGTTGCGGCTTCGTTTTTGACTTCACCAAAATAGACGTCACGCAATAGTGTACGCAGTATGGATGTCTTGCCCGTATTGGTATGACCAACGACGGCCAATTTTAGCGGTTCACCACTGGCGATGGTTTTCCTTGTCATACTTGTCGTTGTTGTTAATGGTTCAGTTGATAAAGGTTGATTGTCTTGAGTTTCCACTGACTGAGTTACAACTGATTTTAAAGTGCTGTTTGCGGTATTAGGGTTAGGGGTTACCTCATAAGCCTTATCTGCAAAGAGACCAGCAGGCTTATTGTGTTCATAATTCTCTTTTTTATTATCATTATTCATAATATCGTCTTATATTTATTAATGATCAAAACATACAGTGACTTTTATTGTAGAACAAATTATGTGCTATTTCGGTATTAATACTAACCATTTGTCTTAAGTAACTAATAATCCCATTTTGGCTAGTCAATCAATTATTCACTAGACCAATGTTGCGGGCAGAGAGTGCGGTTTGCCACTGCTGATAACGGACATCTTGATAGTCTGCAACCTGCTTGGTTAAGTCTAAAGCGCTTGAATCACTCAGCAGCTGCACAATTAGCCCATTTTTGGCGTGAGCAGCGATTTGATCAAGTTTACGCAATGTACCACGGTCAGGTAAGGATTTATGATGAATACCAAGTAAGACCTGCACTGGATGATTGTCTAAATACGTCTTCAGACGTGCCATATCGTCACGGTCATCAACGATACCGAAATTCTCTATCTCACTATTATTAATATTGGCATCCAAACCTTCAAGCCACCAGTTATCCTGCTCTGCTGGATACTCAAGCAAAGCAACCAGCTTCTTGCCAGCGCTGACGGCTGCTTTTGGCGCAATAGGAACGGGCACTTCATTAAAGTCATCAGCATCTACCACCTGACGTTGCCAAAAGTTTATTATCTTTTGATAATAAGGCTGCTTGATGTCCAAACGCATCTTTTTACGACGGAACATCAATGCGCAAAACGCCCAAGCAATCGCTCTTGGCACAATACCGTACATCAGCAAGCTACCAACCAATAAGCCTGCCCATTGCCGCGCGACAGTCAATGGCATCGCATCAGTCACCAAGCGACTCTGTACAATAGCGTTGCTATCTGGCACATCGAATCCCACCATACTTGGTAACCAGCCAAGTACCTGTGTCAAAGTAATTAGCGCTTGATCGGATAGTAAAGTCGACTCCCAGCTAAAGCTATACTGACGCACAATCAATAGGAAAATAATCGCCAGCAGCATGCCCGTCAACGTTGCCAGCCATAACTG
Source organism: Psychrobacter sp. JCM 18902 (assembly GCF_904846615.1). NCBI lineage: Bacteria > Pseudomonadati > Pseudomonadota > Gammaproteobacteria > Moraxellales > Moraxellaceae > Psychrobacter > Psychrobacter sp. JCM 18902. The sequence goes on along the minus strand of NZ_CAJHBK010000001.1, from coordinate 1,129,052 downwards.
ATGACTAAATCGCCCCAAATACCAGCGCATCCCACTATGCTGTAATTGGCGCTCGTACAAGTCGACTGCCGCCTTGGTAACATCGTCTTTACCACGTATCAGATAACTGGGACTGACAAAATTGGCAAACCAATTCGAAGACTGCTTGCCTTGATTAATCAGGGTCATCACCAGCCAGCCTAACAGCATAATGGTATGAAAACCCAGTAAGCAAACCAAGACATAAAAGAAATTCACCACATTGGTCTGTAGTAAGGTGAATAATCCCAAAAATCCCGAGAGACACCACACCACGCTCATGACCACCATGATGCCTTTAATACGCCCGTCAATTTTTCCTAATACTTGTGCCAACGCACCATTACTATCGATGCGTGAGGCTCGGCGGTGCAATTTTTGAATGGGTTTGCCATCCTCACCTTGTAGTTTTTCCGTGATAAGTAGCGGGTCAGTGGCAAAGACATGTTGCTGAGTCTCAAGCGTGCGTACCAACTCAGTCAATTGATCTTGGGGTGATAGCATAATGCGATAACATCCATATAAAGGCGTTTTTGTAGGAGATAATTCTTGATTATTGTAGCGTATATATGAGGACACGCCTTCGCCAAATGTTAAAAAATGAACATTTATTAAGCATTTTTATCATGGTAAAGACAATAAAAATCAGCCAAAATGAATAATGAATAAAATGATAATGACAATAGTGTAAAAAAACAGAGGGTGAACAAACGCTGTTAAAGGGAATCCAAAAAAGGAATCATCATGAATAACAGAACATATCTAATCGTTGGTGGTACAGGCGGCATTGGTAGAGCGATGATTAAGCAATTAGTAGATGGCACTGCCAGTGGCAATAAGGATGAGAATGCGAATACCGATAATGGTGGAAAACAGGGTATTCATGTCTTTGCGACTTATCATCGCAATGTACCTGATTTTGAGGCTGACAATCTGCATTGGATATCCATGAACCTCTGCGACGAACAGAGTATCGAGCAAGCAGCCGAGGTTATTCAGCAGCAAACCCCTCATATTGATTGGATTATCAATTGTGCAGGGTTATTACATACGGCGACGCAGCAGCCAGAAAAAGCGCTGCGTCAGGTTGAGACTGATTTCTTTTTACAAAATATGCAAGTGAATGCCTTAGCTAGCTTGCTCATTGCCAAGCATTTTAGACCACTATTAGCCAAATCTGCGCGTAGTAATGACAAGCCCGCGATCTTTGCGACGATATCCGCGCGCGTTGGCAGTATCAGTGACAACCAACTGGGCGGCTGGTATAGCTATCGTATGAGTAAAGCGGCACTCAATATGGGCATGAAAAACCTGAGTATTGAATGGAGTCGCTCGCTTAAAGACGGGTGCGTGGTTGTCATGCAACCAGGAACGGTAAATACGCAACTATCAGCCCCTTTTCAAGGTAATGTGGTCGAAGGTCAGTTGTTTTCGCCAGCCTACAGTGCGGAGTGCTTATTAGAAGTGCTTAACCGTATGACGGCGGTGCAATCAGGAAGCTTTGTTGACTGGGCAGGGGAATCCATACCTTGGTAGCTCTAAATGATTGAAACGTTCACAAAGCCAATTCAAGAGATAAAAATAGGGCGTGTCCTTAATATGAGAACACGCCCTATTTTATTGATAAGATAAGGGTTTTTTTAAATAGGCACATGCTTAATTCGCCATAAACAAGTCCATAAACTCATGTACAGGTGTGTGCTCTAAGCGTGTTTGATCGCTACAAAGCGCAAAAATATCCTGACAGCGACTGTCGATAAATCGCGTTGCCAAACTGGCACGAAACTTGGCTTCTAATACAGGGATACCTTCTTTGCGGCGGCGCTTATGTCCGATAGGGTATTCGACCACAACCTTGTCGGTACTGCTACCGTCTTTAAAAAATATCTGAATGGCATTGGCAATCGAGCGCTTGCTTGGGTCATGGTAATCTTTTGAATAACCCACATCTTCTTCTACGATCATTTTGCGGCGTAGACCGTCGATCAAAACATGGTGCTGTGCATGATAATCGTCTTCATAATTTTCTGCCATTAAATCGCCAGTGAGCAGAGGCACCGCAACCATATATTGCAAACAATGATCGCGATCCGCAGGATTGGCCAATGTGCCTTCTTTAGAGATGATTCTAATCGCGGATTCATGAGTCATCAGGACAATTTTTTCAATATCATCGATTCTGTCATCAATGCGTGGATGTAAAATCACCGCAGCCTCACAAGCAGTCTGCGCATGAAACTCGGCAGGAAAGCTTAACTTAAATAAGATATTTTCCATCACGTAACTGCCAAACTCACGCTGGAAAGTAAAACGGCGCTCGTTTGCAGGTTTAAGGGCTAAGTCTTTATTGGTATGGCTAAACAATACATCATAAAACCCCCATTGCGGTGCAGAGAGTGCCCCAGGGATACCCATTTCACCGCGACGAGTAATGTCAACCAAGCGTACCGCACGACTGGTAGCGTCGCCTGCCGCCCAAGATTTACGGCTACCGGCATTGGGTGCATGACGATAGGTACGCAACGCCTGACCATCGACGATCGCCTGCGAGATGGCAGCCATGATACGCTCACGTGGTAATTTATAGAGCTTGGCGACCACAGCAGTAGAGGCCAATTTAACTAAAAACACATGATCAAGACCCACACGGTTGAATGAGTTTTCCAGTGCAATTACCCCCTGAATCTCATGCGCCATAATCATAGCCTCAAGCACCTCACGCATGGTTAATGGCGGATGATTGCGACTGACACTTTGTTGGCTAATATAATCGGCGACCGCTAGGATACCGCCTAAATTGTCCGAAGGGTGTCCCCATTCAGCAGCCAGCCACGTGTCATTATAATCTAGCCAGCGCACCATACAGCCGATATCAAAGGCAGCTTTGATAGGATCTAGTCTGTGGGTTGTACCCGGAACGCGCGCGCCATTAGGGGTAAGCTGATCGGCACAATCAGGACCCAAATGCTTAGTACATTCAGGGAAACGTAGCGCAAGCAGACCACAACCAAGCGTATCCATCAAGCAATGACGCGCAGTATTCCAAGCATCTGCGCTATTGGGGGAGTCGTTATCTATCGAATAATTAAGCACATAATCAGCAATCTTTTGAATCTCAATGTCATATTCTGGACGGACATTGCTTTCTACCGTGGCATCATTTTTATTTGAATGTGTTGTATCTAAATTATCATTTGACATGGTTGTCTCCTCTTCCTTGAGTGTGCTACTTTCTTGACCCATTATCTCGGTCATTTTTTTAAATTAGCCATCATTTAAAAGTAGCACACTCAATATGAAACAACCAAACTGAATTATGTTAAAAATTAAAACCTTGCGGCGCGCTTAAATCATCAAATATAGCAGACCTAACACAAATAAAGCCGCCATGATAAACAGCAGAAAACTTAATACTTTGTTCGTTGTGGAGGCAGACTCAGTACGCTCTTTTTGTACTTTGTTTTTCTTGGCAACGTATAGAACCATTTTTACATGTTCTATGTTGTCTTCGAGATAATGATCGCCTTCAGGGACAAACCCCAAGGACTCATAAAAGCTGAGTAAATAGGCTTGTGCAGAGAGTATAATCGGGCGCTTCTTACCATATTTTTTACGGCAGTGCGCTATGGCATGAATCATCATCTGCCGTGCTATACCTTCACCTCTGTGCTCTGATAATACCAGCACTCTACCGATGGCAGGCATAGCAGTATGATTGGTCTTAATCGTAGGGTCAGCGACCGATAGATTGGATTTTAATTTATTAAATTCAGGCGGAATGATACGGCAGTAGCCTACCAACGCCTCGTTTTGATGCGCGATCAGATGTAGGCAATCAAAGTCCACCTCATCCATATCTTGATAAGCGCAGTTTTGCTCAACCACAAACACTTGTGATCGGGCTTTTAAAATATGATAGAGATCAACTGAGGTCAGCTCATCAAAGGTTTTGATAGAAAATTCACAAGTCATAGTGGGCTAGCTTCTGGAAATAGGCGGTAAAAGATTGGCATTATAACGATTTAGGCACACATTAACCATTCCTAACCCTTTAGAGTCTGGCTGATTTTATCCAAATTTAAGCTATCCGACATGGCATTGAATATCTCAAAATATTTGCCGTGTTTCTCATATAGCGCTTCATGCGTACCGGTTTCAACCACGCGACCATCTTCTATCACGACCAAATCATCCGCATCGATAATTTGGGCAATATTATGCGAGACCATAATCACGGTACGATCTTTTTTGATGAGATCTAGGCTCTTCTTCACTTGTTGGCTGGCGATGGCATCGAGGCTAGCGGTTGGCTCATCCAAAAACACAATGGGTGGATCTTTTAAAAACATCCGTGCCAGCGCGATACGCTGCTGCTGACCACCAGACAATGACTTTGCTGTACTCTCATAGCCTTCTGCTAAATTAATAATTTGCTCATGAATAGAGGCTTTTTTTGCTGCAATGATAATATTTTCATCTGTCGCATTCATATCACCATAGCGGATATTTTCGCTAATCGTACCGGAAAATATATGATTACTTTGTAGTACCAAGCCAATATTTTGACGCAATTCATGAGTATCGCAGTCAGCTAAATTATGTCCGTCTAGCCATATAGTGCCGCTATCTGGCGCATAAAACTTTACCAATAAGCTGATAATCGTACTCTTGCCAGCACCACTTAAACCCACCAGCGCAGTAATACGATTGGGCTTGATAGTAAAGCTGACATCTTTTAGCGCTTGCGTGCCATTCGGATATGTGAAATCGACGTTTTTCAGCTCAATATGACCTTTTAAATTTTCACTACTTCTGCCCGTGATATCTTCAACTTGGCTTTCATCTTCTAATATATCAAAGAAGCCTTCAGCATAAGTCAGAGCATTGTTGATTTGATCATAGATACGATGCAATTGACGAATAGGGGCGGCGACATTTTGAAACAGCATGACATGGAATAAAATCATACCGATGGTCATCTCGCCTTTTAAAACAAAGTAGGACGTCAGCAGAATGATTACCACCACGCCAATCTGCTCAATAAAGGTCTTTATCGCATCATAAATAAAACCAATACTGCGAATACGCAGCTGATTGTCAGTCATGTCTTTTTGAATGGTTAAGTGCTTTTCCGCTTCTATCGACTCACGAACAAAGGATTTCACCACGCTGATAGAGTTGATCAAGGAGATAACCAAGCCACTTTTGGCTTCTCGATAGCCACGCATCTGCCGACGGAATCCTTGTAGACGCCGCGCTTGTTTTTGACTGATGAAAAAGTAAATGGGAATGATAATAAGACCGACCAAGCCTATCCAAAAATTGGTCGAAAACATAATGATGAGTGAGACGATCGCACTGGCAAACAGCGGTAGCATATCGATAAAGAAGTTTTGCACTAAACTGGTTAAACTGCTGACCCCATAATCAATACGCGTTTGCAACTTGCCGCTGTCGTTTTCGCTACTGGTATAAAATGCCATGCGGTAGGTTAAGATACGCTCAATGATTTTTTGCGATAAATCACGCGAGAGATTGATACGAATCTTTTCACCAAAGAAGCGTTGCCCAAATGAGATGAATATCGACAATATCTCTTTGGTTAAGAGTACCGCACTGATAATGGTCAGCATGCGCACGCCAGCTTCCCAAGGCTCAGCGAGGGTAGCGATTTCGGTCAAGGTATCAACGGCATAGCGCAGCACAAAGGCATTAACTTGCGCTGTAAACGAGCCAAGTACTGTGAGTATCAGTGTGGCAATAATTAAAACTTTATATGGCGCGGCAAAAACGGCAAGCTTTTTGAGGATATCCCATAACAAAGCGCGCCGCTCCGTTTTTTTGAGTGGCGGCTTTTTAACGAAGGACGATTGGCTTGGTTGGGTAAGTGACATAAATTAGTTTAATAATTTCATTTTAAATTTTTCCTAAATTTCAAGATAATCGTCTAAAGGACTTTGACAAAGGGCTACGGTATCGTCTTCGAAATGTACTGCAATTTTCCTTGCTATTAACCTCATGCGATGGAAACAAATAATTGCTTCAATTAAAGTTACATCATCTGGATGAGCTTCATGAGTAAGTGTATTCCTTCTATTTGAAATATCTTCATATGCTTTTATCCATTCTTCGGGTATAGGTTCTACACCAAGTTTATTCCAGTTATTAACTCTGTTTCTTACTCCCATTCTCTCATGTTTATTTTGCTCACGTTCAAGAATTCCCGCAAGTAACTTATCCGAACCCCTATTAAGAATGTCTTTTAAAGAAACCTTTTCATCTAAAAATTTTTCCTTATTTTTATCTAATAATTGTTTATACAAGTCGAATTCATATGCTTCAAGAAGGCAAAAGTTGTATAGAATTATTTGAGTACCTACTATATGTTCAATAGGTGTGAATTCTTTCTCATGACCAAATTTTACACCACCATGCTCTGAGATATCAGATGGTTCAGGTTTTCTAAAGATTAAAGAAATAGTTACACTTAACTCATTTGATAAATCATGTACTAACGGTAATAGTTTTTCATCTAGGTCTGGTCTATTAGCTGCAGTAGCCAAACGAGGAGAGGTAGACCATGCTTCTTTATCCCAATTCATCATTTTTTTTGCTGAAATTGCTAAATCTGATGTTCTTACCGCCGAAAGTGTAAACAAGTTCATTCGTTCAATGACTTCATGAAATAACATATGAGTTTAGCCTTTATTTTATTAATCTAACTATTTTAGCTTTAAATTATATTATAGAAAAATATTATCAAAACTAAAAAGCATCTTCTGGCACAAAAACTTCACCAACCATAATACGACGTGCCGAGCGGCTCATTGAGACCTTTTTTGCTTGCCAGCGTCCATCGACTTGCTCGGTTTTTCCACCCACGAGTAATGTTCCTGAAGGGTGACCAAAACGCACCTCGGTCAGCTTGCCTGCACCTGCTGCTTCATTGACCAATGTCCCTTGCGTGGTCGCTGCTGCTGCTATAGCAACGGCTGCCGTACCCATCATGGCATGATGCAATTGACCCATACTCATCGCACGTACAACGAGATCGATATCATTGGCATTAACGGCTTTACCACTAGAGGCGTCATAACTTTGCGCAGGAGCGACCCAGGCAATTTTAGGAATATGTTGGCTGGTTTGCGCCTCGCTCTCATTTTTAAACAGCCCCATAGCAACGCCGCCTTTGGCACGGATGTTTTCAAGCTTGGCAAGTAGCTCACTATCGCTATTAATATCACCTTGCAACTCAGTGCCAGTAAAGCCTAAATCTTCTGCTTTCATAAAGATGGTTGGAATACCTGCACTGATAAAGGTTGCTTTGACACTATCAGCAGCTAAGCCACAGCCAGATACATCAAAGTCATCGATTAGATTATTTGTCGGGAACATGTCGCTTGATGAATCAACGGGATCGATAAATTCGATTTTGACTTCCGCTGCTGGGAAGGTGACGCCGTCTAGTTCAAAATCGCCGGTTTCTTGCACTTGTACCTTGCCTTGTGCGTCTAAGTAAACAGGCACATGGGCAATAATGGTTTTGCCGATATTTTCTTGCCAAATACGAACTTCGCAAATGCCGTTATCCGTACTGTTATTAATACTATTAGCAACTTTATCGGCATCGACCAAACCCATATTGATGGCACAAGCACCTACCGCAGCGGTTAAATTACCACAATTTCCCGCCCAATCAATCATGGGCTTGGCGATATTAACTTGTCCAAAAAGATAGTTCACATCGTGGCTATCATCATCTGCTGGAGATAGAATGACTGTCTTAGAAGTGCTAGAGCTACCATTTCCTAAGCCGTCAATTTGCTTACCATAAGGATCAGGGCTACCGATAACCCGCAATAGAAAATTATCGCGCGCCTTGCCAGCAACTTGGCAGCGCTCTGGTAAGTCAGATAGTTTAAAAAATGTACCTTTAGATGTACCGCCGCGCATATAGGTAGCAGGAACAGAGATTTGTGGGGCAAAAGAGGGTGTTGATTTAGAATGGGTTTGGGCCACTGTATTAAGTCCTTTTTATATTGTTATAAAATTGGGTTGAAATAGTATGATTGATAAATAAATACGAACAACTAAAAATGCTTATTAATAATGATAACGACACGAGATAATCGTCAGATAATTATCATCGACGGCATATACCAACCGATTTGCGTCATCGATGCGTCTTGACCAAAATCCAGATAGGTTTTCTTTTAAAGGTTCAGGTTTACCAATGCCTTCAAACGGATTACGCTTACATTCAGTGATAAGTTTGTTAATACGTTTGAGGGTTTTTTTGTCTTGTGTTTGCCAGTACAGATAGTCTTTCCACGCAGAATCTGTCCACGCTAATTGCTCACTCATTATTAGACCCTTTGGATTGATTAAAGCCTTTGAGTTCAAGCATTCTCAATGTCGCTATCCGTATGCTCATTGTCATCGCTGCTACCATCACTTTTATCACTGTCTTCTGCTGTATCCATTAACTCACGCGTCACAGTCTTGCCAGCTTTATATTGGGCAATAGATTCCGCTAAGTGTGCTGCATTAGCAGGAGATTTCAGTAGATAGACGGTTTCCATCAGGCTATTGTAATAATCAAGTGACATTACAACCGCATCATCAGCGTCACGGCGGGTTACGATAGTGGCGTTGGCATCATCGTTTACCGTATCTAGAACGGACTTTAAATGCTTTCTGGCTTCTGAAAAACTAACGACTCTCATAGCTTACTCCTTTTATGATGTATTTATAACTTGTACAATATATAGTACATATTACGCCATTGGTTAAGGAAGCTCAATATTTAGCTACTATTATCCAACACTTAGATGTAAGTAAGAGAAGTCAAGGTATAGAATACAAAAGCAAATAAAAACCGATGCCGTATCATCTATACAACATCGGCTCTTTATTTATTTAACACTCATGTCATTTACGCAATATCTAACGTGCCATCGATAAATTCTTTGGCAAAGCGCTGTAGCATACCGCCAGCGTTATACATTTTGACTTCATCAGCGGTATCTAAACGGCAGATAACAGACGCTTTATCGACAGTGCCGTCTGTACGATGAATGACTAGTGTCATATCACCACGAGCGGAGACTTCGCCTTCGATATCAAATACCTCAGTACCGTCGATATTTAAGGTGTTACGATTGACCCCTTCTTTAAACTGCAAAGGGAGCGCGCCCATACCGACCAAGTTTTGCCGATGGATACGCTCAAAATCTTCAGCAACCACCACTTCTACACCTGCTAAACGGACGCCTTTAGCAGCCCAGTCACGGCTTGATCCTTGACCATAGCCATCACCTGCGATGATGATAAGCGGTTGCTCGCGGTTCATATAGGTTTCAATGGCTTCCCACATACGCATGACTTTACCTTCAGGCTCTACTCTAGCCAGTGAACCTTGGATCACCTCACCTTTCTCGTCACGTACCATCTCATTCAATAGCTTAGGATTGGCAAAGGTCGCACGCTGCGCGGTTAAGTGATCGCCGCGATGGGTTGCATACGAGTTGTAGTCCTCGGCAGGTAAGCCCATAGTATCAAGATACTCGCCAGCCGCCGAATCGCCCAAAATCGCATTAGACGGTGATAAATGGTCAGTGGTGATATTATCACCAAGCACCGCTAATGGACGCATGCCTTTTAGCTTATTCATCGCTGCCATTTTGCCTTCCCAATACGGCGGACGGCGGATATAAGTCGTCTGTTCACGCCAGTTATAGAGTGGGCTTAATGCTTTACCTGTGTCTTTTTTAGCTTCATCAAACATCGGAATATAAACGGCGTTGAATTGCTCAGGCTTCACTGCTTTTGCCACGATGGCATCGACTTCATCATCGTCAAACCAGATGTCTTTTAGATAAACATCATTGCCGTTTTGGTCTTTGCCTAACGAGTCTTTTTCGATATCAAAACGGATATTACCGGCGATAGCATAGGCAATCACCAATGGTGGTGATGCCAAAAATGCTTGCTTGGCATACGGATGGATACGACCATCAAAGTTACGGTTACCAGATAGCACCGCAGTGGTAAACAGATCGTTATCGATGATCTCTTTTTCGATATCAGGGTCGAGCGCGCCACTCATGCCGTTACAGGTGGTACAAGCAAAACCAACCACGTCAAAGCCAATTTCCTGTAGCTCAGGCATCAGTCCTGCTTCTTCTAAGTACATTTTGACCGTTTTTGAGCCGGGTGCGAGTGACGATTTAACCCAAGGCTTGCGTAATAAACCTTTCTTATTAGCATTACGCGCAACCAGACCAGCAGCAACCATATTGCGTGGGTTTGAGGTGTTGGTACAGCTGGTAATAGCCGCGATAATCACTGCGCCATCTGGCATCATACCGTCTTTGGGTTCTGGTAGTTTTTCATCAGCACCGTGAGCAATGCCTTTGGCAACCAAATCCGTGGTTGATACGCGAGCATGCGGGCGTGAAGGGCCCGCCATGTTACGGACAACAGCGGACAAGTCAAACTCTAGGACGCGGGCGTATTCGGCTTTTTCCATGCCGTCAGCCCATAGCCCCACTTGCTTGGCATACTGCTCAACCAGTTTAATCTGATCTTCACTACGACCAGTTAGGCGTAAGTAATCGATGGTTTGCTCATCGATATAGAACATCGCAGCCGTTGCGCCATACTCAGGGGTCATATTAGAGATAGACGCGCGGTCACCGACACTCAGCTGACGTGCACCTTCACCAAAGAACTCGATATAGGTAGAGACTACGCCAGCATCACGTAAGAACTCGGTCATAGCGAGTACTAAATCGGTGCCAGTAATGCCTTTTTGCAGTTTGCCCGTTAGCTTAACGCCGACGTAATCAGGCAGGCGCATATATGATGGATTGCCCAACATCACGCTTTCAGCTTCAAGCCCGCCAACACCGATTGAGATGACACCTAAAGCATCAACCATTGGTGTATGACTGTCAGTACCGACTAAGGTATCAGCAAAAGCGACTTGTTCCCCGGCTTTGTTTTGTACCACTTGTACAACCGGTGACATTTTTTCTAAGTTGATTTGGTGCATGATGCCGTTACCGGGCGGTACGACGTTGACGTTATCAAAGGCATACTGACACCAGTTGATAAAGTGAAAACGGTCATCGTTACGGCGCTCTTCGATAGCACGGTTTTTCTCAAAGGCGTTTTCTTCAAAACCTGCATGCTCAACGGCTAGTGAATGGTCAACAATCAATTGCGTTGGGACGATTGGATTCACTTTTGATGGGTCACCGCCTTGCTCAGCGATGGCGTCACGTAGACCTGCCAAGTCAACAAACGCAGTCTGACCTAGGATATCATGACAAACGACGCGAGCAGGGTACCACGGAAAATCTAAATCTTGCTTGCCTTCGATATGTTGCTTAAGCGCTGCGGTTAAATCTTCTGGTGGGCAGCGGCGTACCAAGTTTTCACACAATACTTTTGAGCAGAACGGTAGCTTGTCATACGCGCCAGCTTCGATGTTTTCGATGGCTTCACGGGTATCAAAGTAATATAAATCTGTGCCAGGTAATGGCTTTTTAAAGGGTTCATTCATCGGTTGTACAAGGGCGTTGTCCATAAGTCACCTTTAGCTGTTGGCTGGTTGGAATACTTTAAAGATTATTTTCAGTCGTCGGATGTAGCAGGTTTTTTGAATAATTTAAGAGTGAATCAAAACCAGTCTTTCTTTCTTCTAGATTGATACTTTCTAACTCTTCAAATTTTTCAAATTTAATATTCGCTCCATATAGAAGTCCTGAAATTCCTGATACTACATTCATAAATTTAATGCGTGAGGATGAATTTTCTGGTTGAACATTTAGTTGTAAACCATCGCATAGGTTTCTAATCTTTTCAGATTCAAAGCTAAGCGGCTGGTTAGAATGAGCAAATTCATTTCTTATCTTTCTTAAAGTATTGATATCATTCATTGTTATTTTACTAATCAAACCTAAAGAATAAGATAATTTAATTTTAGATGAAAATGTTCCAAGTGGACCATTGAAAGAAAAAACATCGTTCAAATGATTGGCATTTCCAACAAGCTTATCTTTCAAAATAGTTTCAAGCTCATTATCGATATGGGCAGTGGCATATAATGCTAATCCCCTATCAGATTCTTTAATCATTTCTTTTCGTAGTTTTATAAACTCATTCGATGACTCTTTAGCTGCCTCTGGAAGTGGAAGTAAATTCATTATGTCTTCCAAAACTTGCTCAACAGATAAATTTTTCTTGTCATTCATTATTTAAAACTCATATCAGTATGAAATGTATTCTAATTAACTTAGAAAAGCCTTAAAAATAGCCAAGACAAGCTTCTAACATCAGAATTGCTCATTTTAGCTATAAGAAAAACTTTTCTAAAATTTAAATTAAATTAAGCCTAACGCGCACTCATCTCTGGTACTGGACGCAATTCTTCACCGGTATATTCCGCACTTGGGCGAATGATACGGTTATTAGCACGTTGCTCAAACACGTGTGCGGCCCAACCTGTTAGACGTGAGCAAACAAAGATTGGTGTGAACAGCTTGGTTGGGATACCCATGAAGTGATAAGCAGAGGCATGGAAAAAGTCAGCATTACAGAACAGTTTTTTCTCACGCCACATCACTTCTTCACAGCGTACTGATACTGGATATAGCACTTCATCACCGACATCTGCTGCCAGTTTTTCAGCCCAACCTTTAATAACGACGTTACGTGGATCTGATTCGCTATAGATGGCATGACCAAAGCCCATAATTTTGTCTTTACGCGCCAGCATACCCATCATTTCTTCTTCGGCTTCATCAGGTGAACTAAAGCCTTCAATCATATCCATCGCCGCCTCATTAGCGCCACCATGCAGAGGACCGCGTAGTGAACCGATTGCGCCAGTGATACAAGAATGGATATCAGATAGCGTAGAAGCACACACACGAGCGGTAAAGGTCGAGGCGTTGAACTCATGCTCTGCGTACAAGATAAGCGAGACGTTCATCACTTTTGTGTGTAGCTCGTTTGGTTTTTCACCTTTAAGCAAATGTAAGAAATGACCTCCAATCGTCGCATCATCCGTTTCAGTTTCGATACGCACGTTGTCATGAGTGAAGCGGTACCAGTAGTTGATGATAGAAGGGAATGCCGCAAGCATGCGATCTGCTTGGTCGTTTTCTTCATCAAAACTCATTTCGGTTTCTAAGTTACCCAGCATAGAGCAACCTGTACGTAATACATCCATTGGATGCGATTCGGCAGGGATACGCTCAAGCACGTCTTTTAATGACTGTGGTAGACCACGTAAGCTTTTGAGCTTGGCTTGATAAGCATTAAGCTCAGTTTGGTTTGGCAAGTTGCCATAAAGCAGTAGATAAGCGACTTCTTCAAAGATGCATTTGTCTGCCAGCTCTGACACGTCATAACCGCGATACGTCAGACCAGAGCCTGATTTTCCGACGGTAGATAGAGCGGTCTTGCCAGCGACTTGTCCGCGTAGACCTGCGCCTGACAATACTTTTGTTGATGGGTTTTGTGCTGCCATGATAAAATTCCTTTTGTGGGTAGCTTTTTGGGTGAAAAACGGTGTTTCTAAGTTTCTAAGTTTCTAAGTTTCTAAGTTTCTAAGTTTCTAAGTTTCTAAGTTTCTAAGTTTCTAAGTTTCTAAGTTTCTAAGTTTCTAAGTTTCTAAGTTTCTAATAATAAATTTATTGGTTAATGACTGACTATAGCGTTACGCAGGCTGTTCAAGCTGTGGACCATCTAAATCGACATTACAGCGCTCAAACTCCGCTTCGATAGGGCCGTTTAAGACTTCCATTGCGCTGCCTTCGCCTTCTGCATTATTGATTTTCATGTACTTGACACCCAGTGGTGATTCCATGAACGTCTGAATCTCAGTCATCTCTTCTGGAGTAGGGTCAGCCATTGGCGTTGCAATCTCTTCACCATTCATGACGCGCAGTTGCTCATTACCAAACGTAATCAGCTTTTTCCCTACCTCTGACGTATAAAAGTTATCCAACTCTTTTAACTCTGCACCGGTAAACTGACTCTTATAGAAACGATCGACTTCGGCTTTACCCAAGTCTTTGTCGCGTGATTCGAGACAGCTGACTTGCTCTGCACTGAGCGCACCACTATTGATAACTGGTGCGAACAATAGACTGTCGACGGTATCTAGCGTAATCGTTGTCATGACCAAATCATCTTGAGTGACAGGTGCAGGAGCCTCTTTGGTAGCATCAACTTCAGCAGTGCTTGCACCACTGGTCGTATCGTCGGCGGTTTCTGGTGTTTTATCACAGCCCGTCATGAATAATAGCGCCGCAATCGTGCTGCTCAGTAGTGACGTTCTAAGAGCAGTATTAGCAGTAAAAAATGGCATAAATAACCTAAAAATAAATGAAGACGGATTTCGAAAAGATAACACACTCAAAGGTGAGCTATCTTTTCAGTGTTGCCAATGAAGAATGCCTAACTACTTATTAGCAAATAGCTTGTCTAGCGTCTGCTCAAACTCATGATAATTTAAGAAATCATACAGCTCCATGCGGGTTTGCATGGTATCAACAACTTTTTCTTGGGTGCCATCAGTCAATAGATGCTGATAAACGTTTAATGCCGCTTTGTTCATCGCTCGGAAGGCAGATAATGGATAGAGCACCATCTCGACACCCACGCCATATAGCTGGTCAGTGGTGTAAAGGTCGGTCTGACCAAACTCTGTCATGTTTGCCAGTACTGGAATATCTAGTACATCGGTGAATTTACGATACATCTCGATATCGGTTAACGCCTCGGCAAAAATCATGTCTGCGCCTGCTTCTTGGAAGGCAACAGCGCGCTCGACAGCAGCATCAAGACCTTCTACCGATAGCGCATCCGTACGTGCCATGACCACAAAATCAGGATCAGTTTTTGCGTCCAATGCCGCTTTTAAGCGATCAACCATTTCTGAAATACTGACGATTTCTTTATTTGGGCGATGACCACAACGTTTTTGCGCCACTTGGTCTTCGATATGTACCGCTGCCACGCCCGCTTTTTCCATTTTTCTGATGGTTTGGGCAATGTTGAATGCACCGCCAAAACCAGTGTCGATATCTACTAATAACGGCGTATCAACTGCGTCAGTGATACGTCGTGCATCTTCTAGTACATTATCAAGGCTAGTCATACCCAAATCAGGAAGACCAAATGAGGCATTTGCCACACCAGCACCAGAGAGATATAACGCTTGGTGACCGACTTGGGTCGCCATCATCGCTGTATAGGCATTGATAGCACCTGCAATCTGTAGTGGCTGGTTATTATCATTTTTTTGAGTGAGGGCACTGCGAAAGCGTGCGCCTGCTGAAGATAAAGTCATGTGAGTGTCCTTGCATAGAGAAATAGTATTATCGTTATTGTGTTCGATTATACTCAATAATCAGTGAGTGAAAAGCATTGTTTGAGCATCTTTATTTAAATAATTTAAATAAATAGTTTATTAAAATTAATATTATTCACTATATGAATAGCATTATCTATAAAGTAATGGTTTGCTCAAACTATTATTCATATTGCTGAATTCACAAAGACACGTATAGCCCATTATTTACATTTATTTACAATAGCGGTTGCGCTTATTTTTATCGATTCATGGTTTTAGCTTATCAAAAAGCCCTAATAGCTAAGCTAAAAGGGCTTTTATGATATAAATAGATGTTTTTAAAACCGATACCTAGCCAAATAGTCCAGCAAGATTGGCTAAAAATAACAGCGCAAAACCCGTTAAGAAGATGAGTCCCGCGATAGAGAGTGCATTCATGCCAAAAGACAGTTTTTTATGGTTTTTAACCAGTGAGTAATTTAACCAGCCAAAGATAGGCGCTGAGACAAACGCCGATATCATGGCAAACTTAAGCATAGTACCTAATTGTCCAGTAAAGAAAGTGATAATCATCAACCCACCACCGATAGCATAGGTCGTCCAAAAAGCGATTTGCTTTTTGTTGATTTCGCTTTCCCCTTTTATTAGACGCCAGCACTCAGCGTTGGCACGGCCATAACCGTCTGCACAGGTAATCGTCGTGCCAAACATACACATAAAGGCGACGAAAGCGACCAATAGACGTGACCATTCACCGATGGTTGCGGTATACATGTTGATCAACTGATTGATATAAGCGCCACCGACCAGCTCAATTTCTTGTCCTGAGCCATACTGTACAAACACACCTAACGATAAGAAGAACAATGCCAAAATTGCTGAGACGGCATAACCGACGTTAAAATCTAACAAACCTTGGCGATGGGTGGTGTGATCGGCTTTGACTTTGGCAGATGTCCACATCGAGGTAATGGCGGCAAACTCAAGCGGTGCTGGCATCCAGCCCATGAGTGCCACGATGAAACCTAAAGTTGCTAAATTCCAAGGAGAGGCGGCCACAAAGTCAGCAGCCATGACTGTCGGCTTGCCAGCAGCAATGATGACAGCAGCGACGGTCGCAGTCGTCAGCGCAATCATAATCCATTTGGTCACACCATCGAGCAATTTATAATGCCCTGCAATCAAAAAGAACCAAGAGACCGCCACGATAATCAATGACAGCGCCATCGTCGAAAGACCAAGGGAGGCGGGTAGCATAAAGCCTAGTATCACCGCCGCGATGAGCGAGACCGCACCCGTACTAATGACAGCTGATAGGATAGAGAGTATAAAATATACCCACAGATATACTTTTGAGCGTTTGGCATAGCCTGCAATCAAACTCTCGCCAGTGTCATAGACATAGTCGGTTGCAAAGCGAAAAAATGGATACTTAAAAACGTTGGCTAAAATAATCATAATGGCCAGTTGCCAGCCATATATAGCGCCAGCCTGCGTCGATGAAATCAAATGCGAGCCACCGATAGCAGCGGTTGCCATTAAAATACCGGGACCAAAGATGCGCCAGCTAAAGCCTTCTTGCGGCGAGGTCGCAGTATCGTCAGTGGCATTTGGGTTGGTGCGTGGGTTATTGAGTGGTTGTGTGGTCATGAATACCTCTAAATGGTTAAAACGGCAAATTATCACTTACCTGTGTCAGCTTGCCAATGATCATGAGAGAAGCGCTTTATAAACTGCTTAAATATAAAACGATTCATCTTGTATCGACTTTAGCACACCGAAGCCAGTCAAGAGAATGATTATTCTAGTTGTTATTACTATTTGTTTGCATTGCCATTCTTTTTAGTTAGCATAATCAGTTGCTAATATCAAGCATTAAGGCTGATTATTTTTTAGCGGTTCTTTATAACACAATATCCATTCAATATCTGATAATTTAAGGCTGTGACACAAATTTTTGCTGCCGATAAGTGATGCCGCGCTGCTCATATACCTGATAGGTGGCGCTCAGTAAATCAGAAATGCTGGGATGAACGAAATCTTTGAGTGTATGTAGATAAATAGGGGAGGTGACGTTTTCGTGTACTAAACGTTGATAACTGATTTGGTCGGTACGCACAGTCTTTAGGCTAGCAGGCACAAGCGTAATGCCTTCGCCAGCCGCCACCAATCCTAGCGCTACTTGCAAGTCACTCACCGTCGTAGTCATAAAAGGCGAAATACCGTATTGTGCGAATAAGTGTAGCAACGGCTCCGTAATAGGCGCGCTAAGTGTGGATTGCTCAGCGCTTGTGCGTCTGGATTTTGTATTACTATCCAGCTTTGCACTTGTTGATCTTACGCTAGTCGCTATCGGTAAATGGGTTTGATGGTAGAGAATCAGTCGATTGTTTGCTAAGTCTATCAACCGTTGCTCCTTTACATGCGCCAAAGGATGGGCTTTCGGTAAGGCAACGACATAACGCTCATGACGCAGTAGTATTTGCTGAATCCATGGATCTTGATGAGGGAAACGCCCAAAACCGATGTCTATTTCACCAGATTTGAGCGCCTCTATTTGTTGATATGAGCTGATGTCTTTGAGATTGACTTCGATATCGGGGCTGGATTGCTTCAGCATGGCAATAATTTCAGGAAGCAATCCATAAAGCACGGATGGGACAAAGCCAATATTCAGCATGCTGCTGGGCGTCGATAGCCGCTGCGTCATGCTGGTGACGGTATCAATCTCTGTCAATATGGCGCTGATTTTGTCGTAAAAGAATGTACCAGCTTCGGTCAGATGTAGCGGTCTATGGTAGCGATCGACCAATTCCACACCCATATCTGTTTCAAGCTGTTTAAGCAGACGACTCAAGCTTGGTTGTGACAATCCAGTTTTAGTCGCTGCGGCACTAAAGCTCCGTGAATCTGCGATAGCAATAAAAGCATTGAGCTGTTTTAAATCCATATCTTTATGCTCACTTGTTTATGATGTCATCGTTGCTTGTGGCTTATTTTTTTGGCTATTTTGATTATTTTATCCGAATAAGAGCAGCAAGCGACAAATTATGCTTGAAGCGAACGAGGCGAGCTACTATATTGTTTGTTAACGTTAGTGTTACACTTTAGCAAACAATAAAAACTTTATTCTTAATTCTAGCCGTCATCTACTTTTCCGCGGTAAAAACTGGTTTGGTATTACTTCATGAGCGACAAAAAAAATAGCCCTAATGCGCAGTTAGAGGCAAATTTAGCCAAAATTGCTAATACTAAGCCACGTAAGCGTATGCGTAAAGATAATATCTACGAGCGTTTCATCACACGTGTCGAAAATGTCGATAGTAATGAGGATAACGCTACTTTCAAAGAAAATGCATTAAAACCACTAAAAAACACCAATCATCTTTCATCGTATGAGCCATTAAGCGCCACAGAGCTAGAATTATTTGCTAATTTAGAGCAAGAAAGCGTGAGCACAGATATTCATGTAGATTTTTCTGATGACGATAAAGACGAGGGTTTTTCGACAAATCATGCACCGATAGCTAATACTGACAACTCTTTAGATTCTGATGCAAATAATGGTAAATCTTCTTTATATATCGCTGACAGCGCAAATGCTGATGATTTAAAACGTCAAGATTCAGAAAGATTAGCAGCTGAAAAAGTTAGAAACGAACAACTATCTAATAATAACGACGCTGTAAATGACAGTGCCATTGCTAAACAATTAGTAAAGTCAAAGGAAAAGCAAGTAAGTAGCAAAAAACCGCTTATTATTGGCATGATCTTTGGCTCATTATTGATTGCTATTATTGTAGCAACACTAATTTTCACCGGCGTTCTATCGACCTCAACGAAAACGATGGCACCTGATAGTACAGAGACGAAAACAACAACGACAGATGCAGCACCAGCTGTTAGCACTGGCAAAGTAGTAGTAACCGATGATAACCAACCTTCTGCTGATACAGGCGCGATAGACAAATCGACAGTGATGTCGCAACCAGATGAATCCCCCACTGAAAATCCAGACACTAATCCTAATGGGGTAGAGACTACTGAAGCCCCATCGACCATGCCAGCAGCTGAGGCAGCCATCACTTATGATGACTTTAGAGAAGAATCCCAAAGTACCTTGTATCGTGAGACCAATGATTAGGGTCTGTTGCACATTCATAATTTCAACTAGTCATTCAATCTAAGGCATATTCTCAATTCAAATGGACTGAGTTATGCCAAGCAGCGTTAAATATCTGCTTAATACCTTGAGATAACCTGTGCTATTTTGCTTATTAGACTGCAATTCATCTCATTTTTATCACCATTTCTCAAATTACTCATCAGCAACTAGCCATACAATAATAGTGCTTTCAAGCCGCTTATCAGTCAATTCTATCGCTCATACCAAAAATCATTGCAACATACCCGAGAGCCCGTATCCTGAGATCAAGGATACGGTGATAGGCCGTTCATAACATGGATTGACTCGGTATTGAATTATGACTATCTCAGACAATAAAAATGATATCAATGAAAGTGTTGGCTTATCCAGTAACTCTAATAACGAGCCTCTATTAGCAACCGACACAGCAAAGCTAGCAAAAGGCAGTTTGCTGAGTCATGTAAAATGGTTTGCCATAGTGGGCGTCTTGTTGTTAATGACTATATTTGTGTCGGCTCGTTTTTTTTCAACAATCCCTCAAACATCCATGGTAAGTGTTCATGTACCTGTTACGGTAGCTACTCATCAAATCAACGAGACGGCAGCAGATAGTTCACAGCTAGCAAAAGTTAAAAATAATCACAATCAGGCTAATGTTGAAGCTAAGCATGCTCAAGCCAAGAATGCTATTAGTTATGGTGATTTTAGACAGGAAGCACAGAATATCTTATATCGTGAGGCAGAAGCGTCTGTCTCACGTGTGAACCTAAATACAGCTAGCATTGAGCCTGCCATTAGTCATGAAGATTTTAGAGTAGAAGCAAAAAATATCTTATACCGTGAGGAAAAATAATCAAGTTTATAGGCTAACAGTCACTTTGGTTAATGCTAATTGATAGTGGACTTAACCATATTTTTAATTTCAATGACACTTAATATCTGCTGACCATCTGCAACCAGCAGTAGCGTACTACCACGGCGTGCCACTTCTGGTAATTGTTGTTCTGAATCCATAGTACATCGACGTCGCCAGCAGCTTCCACCGCTCGTCCAAAGATCACAATCACCTTAGCTTGAGCATCTAGCTCATGACTACTACGCCAATCGTTGTCGAAATTAAGCAAACTAACAAAGCCACTGAAATAAAAATAGCAATGAGTTTGCATTTTGAGAGGACGGCAATATAGTCAGTTCAATCTCATTTGGCGTTCTGGTACGTTTGGCACCTTATATTCTACCAAGGCCATCATATGCTCTAAGAAGCCTTGTTCAGGCGCTTCGGTGATATGAACAATATATCAGTGTTGAGCCATATAGAGAGCTATCAATTAAGTTATGGATACCGCTTAAATATTGAATCTTGAGTGACGATGGAGCAGTATTTTTTGGAAGCACTAGGGGTTTTTAACATTGTAAATAATTATAGAAACAACAATGATTATCATTTACAATACTGTTCACAAAGTTAGTACACACAGCATTATTAGCTAAATATAACTTTTACCACTTTTTGATCCTCCAATTAAGTGAAGTGAATATGAAACGCCACCATCAAGTTGCTCTATCCTTTCTTACCCTTTGTATCAGCCAGCAACTATATGCACAAAACAATGTCAATGCTATGGACATCGCTTCAAATACGATTCTTTCAGAAGACTTAGCTGTCAACGCCGCCTCAAGTGAGTTACCAAACGTGACTTTAAATACCATTACGGTCACTGCTAAAGCAAGAACAGGAACGGCTTTGGCACAAAAAATTAGTGAGATGCCTGCCGTCACACAGGTAATTACCGAAAATGAGCTGCAGATGCAGGCGACAGGCAATCGTACTACTGGAGATATATTGGCTCAGCTGATTCCAAGTTTGGGGGCAAGCAGCGGCTCAACCAGTAACTATGGCACGACCATGCATGGCCGTCCCGTGCAGTTTTTGCTGAACGGTGTGCCATTGAGTGGCTCACGCAGCCTTTCACGCGAGCTAAACAGTATCGACCCTGCGCAGCTTGAGCGGGTAGAGGTGCTCTCTGGTGCGACCAGTATTTATGGGGCTGGCGCGGCTGGTGGTCTGATTAATCTCGTCACAAAATCTATGGTGGGTTATGGCTCTATCAGACAAACCAGAGTCGGCGTCAGTAGCAGTCGTAATGTTGACTCAGATTCATTGGGTTATCATGTGGGGCAGACATTAGGTTATGGCGGTGAGCGAGTCTATGGTCGCCTAGATTTGGATTATGATCGTAAGGGCGGCAAATTCGATAGTCATGATAATCGCATCAGCCCAGACGTCAATCAAACTGACCAACAAGATACCGAGTCGCTAAGTATTAATGGTAGCTTGGGTATAGAGCTCACTGACAGCCAACGTCTTGATTTAGCAATGACTTACTATAATGATGAGCAGGATACTGACTATGGTCCAGACTATGGTGATGGTTTGGCAGTATTATTTGGCGCAGAACCCTCCTTAAAGGCTATTTATGGTGCCAATGTAGAAAACGAGCCTTATACCACCAAAGCATCAGTGAACCTTAACTATAATAATGATGATATTGCAGGCTCAAATTTGAGCGTCACAGGGTACTATCGAGACGAAAAAGGCCGTTTTTACCCTTCTGGGAAAAGTGCAGCAGACCAAGCAGCTGAAGTTTGGGCTGCCAATGGTCTGACTGATAAAGACACACTAGGTAAGCTGTTGAGCGCAGCAACATTCGTCACTCAATCAGAAGCAGATATTGAGGTGATGGGTTTGCGTGCCGCTATGCAAACGGATAGTGAAATTGCGGGTAAAAAGACACTGTTTAGCTATGGGGCTGATTTTGAACGCGAAAAAAGTGAGCAAACCTATGAAGGGCAAGACTTAAACACGTTTCTTGCTAGTAATGGTTTGAGCGCTCAAACCAACGGACTATCTTATAATGGTGGACCAGATACCACCATTGATAAATGGGGCGCTTTTGTCAATGCCGATATAGATATCACTGATAAATGGCATACCAGTGCTGGCGTGCGCTATCAAAAATTGAAAGCAGAAACGGCTACTTTCACGCCCATTTATGAGCAATTGCTCGAAGAGTATTTTAATGATCCTCGCATCAGTGGTGTCAGCGATGCTTATGGCATTGACTATCAGGCTGGTCAAGTGGAAAAGGGCAATACAGACCACGATAAAACCCTATTTAATATCGGTACCAGCTATCAATTAACCCCAAATGACCAAGTATTTGCCAATTTTTCACAAGGCTTTACCACTGCTGACATTCAGCGTGCGCTACGTGATGTACGGGCAGGCTTTGTCGTCAACTCAGACAATGTACAACCTATCGCAATCGACAATTACGAGTTGGGCTGGCAGGGCAAGCATGGCAATACTGCTGCACGATTGAGCGGTTTTTATAATAAATCAGATAAAACGGTACGCTTTACCAATGACTATACGGTAGAAGTGGTCGATACTGATGAGCGCGTCTACGGAATAGAAGGTTCGCTCAGCCATGATATTGATGATCAATGGCAATTGGGTGGCAGTGTTGCCTATACTCGTGGTCAGTATGATAAAGATGGTGATTGGTTGGAGCTTGATGCCGTACGCTTGACACCCCTTAAAGGCACGGCATTTACACAATATAACTTCGATGAAGGCAGCAATGTACGTCTACAAGCATTAGCAATTGGCGGTAATAATAAAGCCTTTAAGGATCAACAAAAAGATCCTGATTCTAGTGCATTACCAGTCACAGGTTATATGACACTTGATGTATTAGGACAAGTCAAAATGCCGGTAGGTCGAGTAGACTATGGGATTTATAACTTACTCAATAAGGATTATCTAACGGTTTATCATCAAATAACCTATGGCGATTTGAATCGTTTGCCTGCATCGGGTACAACTTACGGGTTGAGCTACACTGTGGATTATTAAAAATAATATCAGACCAGTTTTTATTGCCCATAAAAAACTCTTCACTATCTCTTTAATTTTAAGACCGCTTTATTAGTTTTTTTATATACATCAAAAACAGGCTTATTACTTAGTAGTAGTAAGCCTGTTTTTGATGTAATGAGTCTCGTAAATGTGCAACGAGCAGTTTTAACTTTTGATCCGGTTGTCTGGCCTTAGGATAAACCGCATATAGCCCCAGCTTCTTGCTGGTAAAACATTGTAAAATCTGCGTGAGTGTATTTTTCTGTATCTCCTCATAGATCAACACTTGTGGTAAAAAAGCGATACCTAAATCGCTAAGCGCGGCTTGTTTAATTGCACTCAGATGATTGCTATGAAACCGACCAGGGACAGATATTAATTGCTCTTTGCCGTCTATATATAGCGGCCATGTACTGTTAGCCGTATTATCAAACTTATAAACCAAGCACTCATGATTTTGTAACTGTTCAGGAGTTTGAGGCGCACCATGTTGCTCTAAATAGGCTGGAGTCGCGCATATAATCCACTGGCTATCTATAAGGCGCCTTGCAATGAGTGAAGAATCTTCAAGCACAGCGGTCCTTAGTGCCAAATCAAATCCTTCCTCTATCAAGTCAACCAATCGATTGGTAATTTGTAACTCTACTGATACTTCAGGGTGTTGTTTACAGAATTCGGCAATAGATTCGCTAAATATGAAATTCGCAGAGACCACAGGCATGGTTATACGTATATGGCCTTTCATATCTTCGCCGTAACCCGTGACAGCATTTTCAGCTTCTTGAAAGGCGGATTTAGCAATTTTAGCTTTGTTATAAAGCGCCCTGCCTGCATCGGTTAAGCTCAACTTTCTAGTGGTTCTATAAAGCAGTTGTGTATTTAAGTTCTCTTCTAATCTCGCAATGCGCTTGCTCACTACCGAGTTCGTCAATGATAATTTTTCAGCGACTCTAGAGAATGACCCTTCTTCGACAACTTGAACGAATAAAATCATGTCGTCAGCTTTGGTCACACTTGTTCTCCAATTGTAGTAATGTGTTTCTAATTATAGCAAAAAAGGAAAATAACATTGTCCATTGATGCAATATATCAATGAATTAACAAGGCGTAGACTATTTCAGGGCATTTTTAACATTGGGACATAAACTGTCGCAAGTCGTGCTCAGCTTTGTCTACAAGACAGATTTAGTAAATAAGCAATCCCTATTTGTGAATATTTAATACAACTTAGTCATCATGGGTTCGTTAAAATAAAGGCTTCGATGACTTGGTTCAGGGAAGATCACACAATCAAAAGGATGTAATTTTGAATCAAACAATATATGGGCTTTTGGCATTACTGCCAATCGTTCTCTGTGGTATTTTTCTGATAGGTTTGCAATGGTCAGCTAAAAAAACAACGCCAATCATTTTAGTGGTTACCGCTGCGCTTGCCATTTTTATATGGGATATGACGCTTAACCGAGTGTCATCATCTATTATTCAGGGTTTGGTCATTACGGTTTCGGTATTGTGGATAGTCTTTGGGGCTATTTTTTTGTTGAATACATTAAAACATACTGGTGCAATCGCTGTTATCCGTGCTGGGTTTACTAATGTATCGCCAGATAGGCGTGTGCAAGCCATTATTATTGCATGGTGCTTTGGCTGCTTTCTTGAGGGTGCCTCTGGTTTTGGTACAGCTGCCGCTATTGCAGCGCCTTTGCTGGTGGCAGTAGGATTTCCGGCGCTGGGTGCGGTGTTGATGGGAATGATGATACAAAGTACACCTGTATCATTTGGTGCGGTCGGTACGCCTATTGTGATAGGGGTAAATGATGGGTTAGATAAAGCTGCCATTAGCGCTCAACTGGCACAAGAAGGAGTACAGTGGGGCGAATTTTTACAACTGATTACCAGTCAAGTCGCCATTATTCACGGTGTCATTGGTACGTTTATGCCACTTTTTATGGTGATGATGCTCACTCGCTTCTTTGGTAAAAACAAAAGCTGGCGGGAAGGCTTTGCGATTTGGCCGTTTGCGATTTTTGCAGGCTTGGCATTTACAATCCCTTATATGATAACTGGTGTTTTTTTAGGGCCAGAGTTTCCGTCACTGGTCGGTGGCTTGGTCAGTATTACTATTGTTGTTAATGCTGCTAAAAGAGGGTTTTTGGTACCAAAAACCACATGGGATTTTGAACCGCAAAAAAACTGGCCGAGTGAATGGCTTGGTAAGTTAGTGGTTAGTAAAGAAGATACTACGCTGACCTTGAGTGATAAGAAGATGTCCACCCTTATGGCATGGTTCCCTTATTTACTGGTTGCCCTTTTACTGGTGTTTTCAAGAGTATTTACAGGCTTTCAGTATTTACTTAACAGTGTGGCAGTAGACCTAACCTCGATTTTAGGTGAGACAGATATCAGTGCCAGTTTTAGTCCTTTATACTTACCAGGCGGCTTGTTACTAATTAGTGCTTTGGTTGCTGCCGCTTTTCAAACTAGAAAGCCCGTCAGCGCCCTAAATAATGCCTTTAAAGAATCAGGTAAGACCGTATTAGGGGCAGGTTTTGTACTTATTTTTACGATCCCAATGGTTAGGATTTTTATTAATTCAGGCATAAACTTATCAGATGTGGCAAGTATGCCAGTCGCCAGTGCAGAGTTGTTTTCAGGTACTTTTGGTAATATTTTTCCATTGATTAGTGCAACCATCGGTGCTTTAGGTGCATTTATCGCCGGCTCTAATACCGTATCTAATATGATGTTCAGTCAATTCCAATATGAAGCCGCCATGAGCTTACATATTTCACCTTCTCTAATCATCGCGGCGCAAGCGGTTGGTGCCGCAGCCGGTAATATGGTTGCCATACATAACGTAGTTGCTGCATCAGCAACGGTGGGTTTACTTGGTATGGAGGGCGCCACACTTAGGCGTACTATTTTACCCACCATATACTATGTGTTGTTCTGTGGCATCATCGTCATGGCCGCCATTTACATTTTTGGTTTTCAAGGTCCCTTGGCATGATGAATGACACACCATTACAAAATAAGGAGCGTCATATATCTTCGTCAAATCACGCTTCTCAAGGCATGCTCAGTCCTGATCAGGTGCTAGATAAACTAACCAACTTGCTAGGCGCGAGTAATGTACAGGCTGATCCAGAGAAAAATGAGCACTATAGAATGGGGTGGCGCTCTGGCGGCGGCAGTGCCTTAGCGGTTTTGTTTCCACAAACATTGCTGGACATTTGGCGTAGCCTAGAAGTGTGCGTTGAAGGCGACTGTATTATCATTATGCAAGCGGCAAAAACAGGCCTGACTGAAGGATCAACACCGAGCGGTAATGACTACGATAGACCCGTTGTGGTGATTAATACGCTTGCCATAAACCAGTTGTATTTGGTGAATGACAACGAGCAAGTGATTAGCTTGCCTGGGGCGACATTGCATCAGTTGCAAAGTCAGCTTAATATTGTCAATAGAGCGCCTCACTCCGTCATTGGTTCCTCGACGTTAGGTGCGTCTATTATTGGTGGTATATCTAATAACTCTGGTGGGGCGCTGGTTAAAAGAGGGCCTGCTTACACCGAGCTTGCTATGTTTGCCCAAATAAATGAACACGGTCAACTGGTGCTAGTCAATCATCTAGACGTCGAGTTGGGTGATACTCCTGAAGAAATATTAACAAATTTGCAAAACGGTCATTTTGATAAAAAAGAATTACCTGACACTGGTAAGCTTGCATCTGACAGAGAGTACATCGCCCGAGTAAAAGATGTTGATGCAAGCACGCCCAGTCGCTTTAATGCGGACAAGCGCAGACTGTATGAAGCCAGTGGCTGTGCTGGCAAGCTTGCTGTGTTTGCAGTACGTCTTGACACTTATCCAATAGCGGCAAAAGAGCAAACCTTCTACATAGGCACTAACAGTGTGAGTGAGCTTGCACAGCTCAGAAGGCAGATACTATCAAGCTTCGACAATATCCCTGAAGTGGGTGAGTATATGCATCGTGATATATTTGATGTATCTGCTAAGTATGGCAAGGACACGTTCCTGAGTATTAAGCATCTCGGTACAAATGCCTTACCTAGATTGTTTTCTATCAAAGGCGCTATGGACGCAAAGTTCCATAAATGGTCATGGATGCCAAAGCATTTCACTGACAAAGTCATGCAGTTTATCGCTACTCTATTTCCAAAGCATTTGCCCAAGCGCATGATGGAGTACCGCAATCAATACGAGCATCACCTCATCATAAAAATGAGTGATGAAGGTATAGCAGAGGCTCAAGATTTTCTGAAGACGTTTTTTGATGCGTCGGATACGGGTAACTATTTTGAATGTAGTCAGGAAGAATCAGAAAGCGCACTTTTAAATCGTTTTGCCGCAGCCGGTGCCGCATTACGCTATGAAGTCATACATGAAAAAGAAGTCGGTGAGATATTAGCGCTGGATATTGCCATACCACGTAACGAGTTAGAGTGGCTTGAAAGCTTGCCTGAAGAAATTGAAAAGCACTTAGAGATGAAGCTGTATTACGGACATTTCTTTTGCTATGTGTTTCATCAAGATTATATTTTAAAGAAGGGCAGTGATGCCAAGCTTGTTAAAAAGATGATGTTAGAGCTATTGAGCGCACGCGGAGCCAAATATCCTGCTGAGCATAATGTCGGTCATCTATACGAAGCAGAGCCTGATTTGCAGAATTTCTATAAAAGTCTAGACCCAACCAATAGCTTTAATCCCGGCATCGGTAAAATGTCGAAAACCAAACGTAATTGCTCTTGCTGTGTGTAATAGTGAGTGTGGGTTGAGCTTGCCGCTTCAAAAATAAGCCAATTGCATCCATCGTTTAGCACTAATCAATAAATAATTAGAGATTCAAAAATATTACGTAGATATCTAACAGAGTAAGGGCATGCGTATGATTATTTCATCTCCAAACGACTACAGGGCTGCTGCCAAGCGCCGACTGCCACCATTTCTATTTCATTACATAGATGGCGGTGCTTATGAGGAATATACCTTAAAACATAATGTTGAAGATTTATCAAAAATTGCCCTTAGACAACGTGTACTGAATGATATGTCACAGCTTAGTCTCGAGACGCAGTTATTTAATGAAACTCTGTCTATGCCTGTCGCGTTGTCACCCGTGGGTCTGACAGGCATGTATGCCCGCCGCGGAGAAGTGCAGGCCGCTATGGCAGCCGATCAAAAAGGCATTCCGTTTACCATGTCGACAGTTTCGGTTTGTCCGATTGAGGAAGTAGTGCCTAAGATCAACCGTCCGATGTGGTTTCAGCTTTATGTGTTGAGAGACCGAGGCTTTATGAAAAATGCACTGGAGCGTGCCAAAGCTGCGGGGTGTTCGACCTTGGTTTTTACGGTGGATATGCCGGTGCCAGGCGCACGCTACCGAGATATGCACTCTGGTATGAGCGGTAAAAATTCCGCTATGCGCCGTTACTTACAGTCTATGACGCATCCGCAATGGGCATGGGATGTAGGACTGAATGGCCGTCCGCACGATCTGGGTAATATCTCTACTTATTTAGGCAAGCCAACAGGATTGGAAGACTATATAGGCTGGCTAGGTAATAACTTTGATCCCTCTATCTCTTGGAAAGATTTAGATTGGATTCGGGAATACTGGGATGGACCTATGGTCATCAAAGGTATTTTGGATCCAGAAGATGCCAAAGATGCGGTGCGTTTTGGAGCCGACGGCATAGTCGTATCCAATCATGGTGGGCGACAGCTGGACGGTGTTTTATCCAGTGCACGGGCGCTGCCTCCTATTGCCGATGCGGTTAAAGGAGAGATTAAAATCTTAGCCGACTCTGGCATACGCAATGGCTTAGATATTGTGCGTATGTTGGCTTTGGGCGCTGATATTTGCATGCTAGGGCGCGCCTTTATTTATGCTTTAGCAGCGGATGGCGGTGCAGGGGTAAGCAATTTGTTAGAACTGTTAGATAAAGAAATACGCGTCGCAATGACCTTGACTGGTGCCAAAACGATTGCTGATATTAATTCTGACTGTTTGGTAACACTGGATAATTAAACCGAGGCTATAGAGTTTGTCAGTACAAGAAGTGAGCTATTGCAGATAAGATACCGGAGCTTAGAAGCCGTCGGCTTGGTCGTTGATCACAAGCGCGAGGTTGCAGAAATTCCAATATCTAAGCTACCAACAATCGAATGTTAGGGTGTTTTGGTTGTTATGTGATGACTGGGAATGAGATGCTATGAAAAGGGCTTATTGTGCATTGTGAAGGTAATAGGCATATTATTGTTGAACGATAACCTCAACTTAAAGCAATCATTACGTTGAACACCGGAGCTCATCTATATAGTCAGCCCAATCTTGCATCATTTGTACCCTAGTATCTATTTCATCTAATCGGTTATAAGCGCCGCCATGCGTATCCTTTATTCGATGTCCTAATTGCAGCTCGGTCACGATATCTGAATAACGCAGTTCAGGTTGCTCCATAAGTAAGGTTTTAGCTGATGCTCGAAATCCATGAGCGCATTGAATATCTTTGTAGCCAAGCCTATGAAATATTTGTACTAGTGTTGCTTTACTAATATAAGGATTGCTTGAGGCACGTATCGATGCAAATACATGTTCTTTGTGACCTGTGATTGCTTTTATTTTTCGTAAGCGCTCAATTACTTGAGTGGCTAGTGGTACAACTAAGTGCGATACCATGTCATCACGACCTTCGCCTTTTGTTGGGGAAAACTCCCATAGCTTATTATCCCAATCTATATTTTGCCAACGCATAGACCGCAAATCGATACTACGCACAAAGACATATGGCAGTAAATTCATCGCTTCTAATGTGATTTTACTTGCGCCTTTAAAATTGGACATATCGTTTAGGAGAGTGGCAAACTGATCAGGTTTGGTGATGGCTGGTAAGTGGTTACCTGAACTGGCAGGTGCTAGCTCACCACGTGTATCAATAGCTACATTTCTATCGCATAATCCTCTTGCGACAGCAAATGAGAAGACCTTTTCAGTATAAAGCCGAGTGCTGGCACCAACGAAGGTTGCTTGATTTTCATTATTCTGAATCGCCTCACACACACTTAATATCATCTCGCTCGTGATATCGTTCATTCTTAAGTCGCCAATCTCGCGACACATATATCCTAGACATAAATCCCAAAATTTAAGGGTCGATTCACTAAACGCGCGCTTTCTGGATTTACTGTGATGACGACTTGATGTTTTGTGGTCTCGCCAAACTTGTGTAATATCAGCAAATGTGGCGTTCTTTAGATGAGCATACTTATTGACTTGTTCTTTTTTTTGAATGGCTTTAGGGTCGGAGCCTTGTGCGACCGTGCTAAGTATAGTTTCTGCTTTATACTTAGCTTCATATAGACTGATATCTTCGACCTTACCTAGCATTATTCTAGGGCGCTTACCATCGATATGGGGATGAGCGTACCGTAAGTAGTATTCCTTTTTACCATTTGGATAAATACGAATACTTAAACCCGCGATACCTGAGACACTGACAGAGTAATCTTTATCTCGGCATTCAAGTTTATTGATATCATTTAAATTATCGACAGCCATGATGTACATCCGTCAGCTTTATAAGCTAGGTAAATTGTGAATGTTAATCTATTATCTCTATACTTAGATTTAGAGCAATCTTTGCGCACGTTTTATAAATCCTGAAAAGCGTCTTCTGGGAAACGTAGATAGCTATTGGACACTAACATGGACACTGTTATTCATTAGTGAGTTTACAAAACCCTTTAAATATAAGGTTAAAAAGTATAATCATCCCCAACCTTCACTTGGGGATGATTATAGTATAACGACTGAAGGAGGAGTAGGCTATGCGTTTATTGAGCTGTAGGTTGTTATTACTGGTTATTTTGGTCAAATAATTGGATTTAATATAAGATGGATGCTTTGCCTAGCATTTGATTGAACATATTTTCGATAAAAACCATGCTCCTGTACGTGCACAGAATATAAAAATTAGGGGCATAGTACTGTTCTGTGCAAATTTGGCGGTTGTTAACTCAGTGCTTTAGATGGAATTATATTACGAATAGTGAAGGGGTTTTTGATAACTTAAAGCAAAAAGTATTACAGCTTAGTTGGTCATGATATTTGCCACTATAAGGTAGATCTAAACCAGACTTGCAGACAGGCTAAGTAGGAGCATTGTAAGATCATACCTGCGCTATTAGAACTGATATGAAATAACAGATAACCAAAAGAGTGATGATTTTTGAGCTAAGCTAATAATCTATAGGTAGTGATATCTTTATATGCCTAACGTATTGCAAAAGCATTCTTACCAAAGAGCCAGATGATTAAGATGCTAACAATTGAATGATAGTGAATTTGGCTGTTGGGTGATGATTAGGAATGAGGAATTGGATAAAGTGCTGATTGGCTATTCTGGCAGATGTAGCCAGTATGATGGTGATACATAGAGCGAGCTCATCAAACAGTTTAGCTTTAAAGCTTCGATAAGCGATAAAGAAGATTTAGTTAAGGTTTACTATAGTGATGATTGCAATACATTTGAAACGGTTATTAACTAAACTAACTAGTTGTTTATGATGCATAACATAACCCCCATGAATTTACTATCAGATACTGTTTATTTAACATAATATACATTATGCGAAAACAAACCAATGGCTTTAGAAGTTAGGTTCATAGTTTTATACAGTGCCATTTATAAGCTCTCATGATTGGTACTGTGATTCTTATTTAGGGTTTATAGCTTTTTATATTTAGATATTAATAAAAATAATACTCAACATTTACTAGCGACAGGTTTCTAGTAAATGCTTGCGCAAAGACTTGCCATCTTCATCTAAAATCACATCTGCTACTCGGCAATTAGCATCGTCATCGGTACCATTACATGACAACTCATAATAGACATTGCTGCCATGTGCCAAACTCACTTGCACCAATCCTTGGTCAGTCATCGAAAACTGTTTGTCTTGGGTATAATCAGGATCTTGCGAATCCCACAATACATCATAATCAACATGACAAGATATTTGCTCTCTATCAAAATAGTCTTGCTCAATCTGCATCGCGGCTTGTAGATCTGGGTCGGCATACTGTTGCAATACGACCGGATTATCCATGCCTTGATTGCTGACGTCTTGCTGATACATGTTGCTAATGGTCGCTATTTTTATGGCTGCATAAGTCTGAGTTGACTCTGCTATATCAGCTATAGCAGAATTGGTTGCTATCAGTCCCATAGCTAGCAGCGTCAGTGAATAATATGTTGGCATGGCGTTCTCTACGAGCTTCAATGATATAAGTGTTATAAACCATTACATCATAACCATATTATGACTCTGCTGTATTATCGTATCATTCCGGTTTATCTACTAAAAACGATCTGTTACTTAGGGCGTGTCCTCAATTCAATCGATTATTATCTAAATGGACTAAAAATGGCTAAATTTTGCCAAACATCGTTAAATAGCTTATGAATATCTTGATATTATTTGCGCTACTTTCCTTGTTTGACGGCAATTTATCTCATTTTTATCACCATTTTTAGAATAAGGACACACCCTAGTAACTTTTAAATAATAAATTTTTGCTCAGTAATCTTGTGAAATTTTCTCATTTATATTCACAGTAACGTATATTTCGTTAACCACTGCGATAAGGATGCTTCATGACCCTATTATCTACCTTCAAAGACCGTTCATCTAAATTAACCGTTGGCGGCACATTGGCTTTGGCGCTAGCAGCAACTGGCTGTCAATCTTCTGCTGAATCCAATATAGCCACTCCAAATCAATCTAACGGCCATTCATCAACGCCCGTTGTCTCCGATATCAGTCAGCAAACCCTTAAGCAGCAAGCCTTACGTATTCAGCGCGCGCTTGCGAATAAAGATTTTGCTCGCATTACCAATGATATTCATCCGACCCGTGGCGTCCGTTTTTCGATGTATGCCTATGTGCGTCCTGAGACAGATAAAGTCTTTAGCCGTGAACAATTCGCCCAATATTTGCAACAGTCTAAAATTCGTTTTACTTGGGGTGAAAAAGACGGTACGGGCGATCTACTCGTCACGCCACTACCTACATATTTAGACACGTGGATTGATGCTAGCAAATTTAACAATGCCAGTATCAGTATTAATGAGTTCCAACACAGTGGGAATATGATTAATAACCTAAAGAAAATTTATCCCAATTCAGAGGTTGTCGAGTTTTATCATAAAGGCTCGGAGGAATACGCTGGTATGGATTGGCGCATCATGCGTTTAGTGTTTGAAGAGTATGAAGGTAAACGCTATTTGGTCGCTATTGTGAATGAGCAATGGACAACTTAAATATTTTTTATCTATAAAAACATAGACTTAAAGGAAAAATAAGCCAAAAAAAGGCAGTGTCATGAAACCCATGCACTGCCCTTTTTTATTGCTTTTTCATGTCTATATATTCATTATCGAACATTAATAGTGACTATTAATGATTTTGATTAAAGTGGTGTTTGGCGAAAAAATTTCACCATAATTTCATAAATATCTGGGTAAGCATCGATCAGCTTTTGCGGCGTCTCAAAAAATACCTCACTGAGTACCGCAAAAAACTCCGCTGGATTAGTCGCGCCATAACGATCAAGACCTGATTTATGATGGCTTTGAAAATCCTCAAAGTCTCGTGTCATAATCTCAGTCCAGCGCGCAGGATCCATATCGGTTTGCAGTGGTGGAAAGCCGTTGGCACGACCATTTAACATATCAAGCTTATGTACAAACTCATGAATGACGACGTTGTGACCATCGCGCTCCCCTGAGTGTTTGGCATCCTTCCACGACAGAATAACGGGGCCGCGCAGCCATGCTTCGCCGCTACGGTGCTGACTGCCCTCATGGACAATGCCCAGCTCATCGACAGTGGTAGTTTCGCTCTTGTAGGAACCAGGATAAATGATAATGGCTGACCAGCCAGCATACCACTCAAGGCTAAGGTTTAAGATAGGTAAGCAAGCTTGTAAGGCGATGGATTGCCGCACCGCATTGGTAATCTCGAAACCCTGCGCGCCAGTAATCGACTTATCCGCCAAAAACAGCGTCGCCAGCTCAAACAAGCGTGTTAGCTCGTCTTCGTTCAACCGATCAAGTATCACAATACGCTGAGCCGCTTGCAGCCAGTCAGCATGGGTAAACTCGCTATTGTCCAGTATGCGCTGCTCGCGCCAGTCTTTTATCATGCTAAACATATTGAATTTCCTTTAATTTTATCGTTGGACTGTGCTTTTTATTATTAGCGTTATGCGTTTTATGATGTTAAATAATGCTGACAATAAGCCTGTTTATCAACCCTCTAATGACAGCATATTCATAATCAGCTTAATCAAGGTTTCTTTTTGGTTGGGATCAGACTCGGCAACCAACAAGGTCAATGCAGCAAGCCCCGTATTATTAATAACCATCTCACCTTTATCATTGAGCAGTCGATTATTACGATGCAGAAAATCCACGAATAAAAAAGCACCGCTGCGTTTATTACCATCGGTAAAAGGATGATTTTTGACCATGAAATATAGCAGATGCGCGGCTTTACTCTCGATGGTCGGATATGCAGGCTCACCAAACACCGTTTGCTGTAAATTACCCAGTACGCTGTCCAAACCATTACCACGAGGCTTAGCAAATAGCTCAGTCGCCTCGCCTCTATTTATCAGCTGCAATTTTAAATCCGTCAGCGCTGCCATCGCCTCAGTCGGACTGGGTAAGATACCGCCATCCTCCCCTGCGGGATTATCAAGCAAGCCTTCATCATAACGCTGTAACCATAAGAATGTCTGTGTATAACGGCTGATAATTTCAACCAAGCCGCGTCCTTCATCGGTGTTAAGTTCGGGACTTTGCGCGGTTTTT
This sequence comes from Psychrobacter sp. JCM 18902, assembly GCF_904846615.1. Lineage (NCBI taxonomy): Bacteria > Pseudomonadati > Pseudomonadota > Gammaproteobacteria > Moraxellales > Moraxellaceae > Psychrobacter > Psychrobacter sp. JCM 18902. The sequence goes on along the minus strand of NZ_CAJHBK010000001.1, from coordinate 1,093,695 downwards.
CGAATTAAATTTAAAGCTTGTTGTAGCTCGCTTGAGTTTTTATCAAAGCGCTCTTGATTGAGTGTATAACCTTGAACCAAGTATTCACGTAAGCGCTGCGTTGCCCATATACGGAACTGAGTACCTTTTTTAGAATTAACCCGATAACCCACAGAAATAATAGCATCTAGATTGTAAAAGCGAATGTTACGTCGAACCTGCCGATTCCCCTCTTGACGAACTACCGAGGATTGCTCGGTAGTTGCTTCTGGGTCTAACTCACCTTCTTTATAAATATTTTTTAGATGTAATCCTATGGTATCCGAGTCTTTTTCAAACAGCGTCGCCAATTGGGCTTGTGAGAGCCATAGTGTGTCGTGTTCTAAGCGTATCTCTATCTGCGCCTTCCCATCAGCGCTTTCATATATCTCTACTTTTGCTGTTTTATCATTCGTAGCACCAGTCATCTTAGTTTTTCCTTAAATATAAATATATGCGCTAATGCTCAATGTATAAATCATACAGCGACTGCATAACAGAGTACATAACAATGACTATCCTGTGCCTGTGCCTGTGCCTGTGCCTGGAGTATCCCGCGGCGTATAACCAAAATGCTGCTTATAAATGCGTGAAAAGTAACCTTGGTCGCCATAACCGACCCTATGCGACACTTCATAGATGGTCACATAGCTTTTGGTTTTTAAAATATGATTGGCCTGCTTTAAACGCAATTCCTTGACCCAGTCTGAAAAAGTATAAGGTAGATCGGAAAACAGCTTGTGTAAGTATCTGGCAGAGATATGACAAGCAGCAGCGACGGTCTTAGGATTAAGGTCAGAGCTTGCTAAGTTTAGACTTACATAGTGTTCTATCCGCTTTAAGTGCACCGATTGTATGGACGAGCTGGTACTCATCATCACCTCTTTCGGGGCGATCAATGTCAATACAATAAGGTTAAGCAGCTGCTGCTCTAATATTTTTATCTCTAAATCACCCAGATGATTGTTATGAATAAGCGCCAGTATTTGACCAATTTGAAATACCAGTAACCTGCCTGCCCCTTCATCAATAGATAGACTGCGGGCAAACTGCCGCTCTATAGTACCCATTTGCGGGGTTAGTAGCGCTAAAGGCACTTTAATCACATACAATGATGCTTCATGCAGATGATAAAACTCATAAGGTAAGCTGGACAGTTCAATAAAGAATTGACCGGGTTTAGAGGTCAGCTGCCGTCCTTTTTGGGTAAAACGGACGTCGCCTGTCATAGGAAAAGTAATTAAAATACTGTCATCAATATAGCCAGAGCTCTGTCTGCCGCGATTATAGTGCACAGTATTAGCATGATAGTGCGAAACACCTATCTCTAGAAGCTTAGCATGTTGCAAAAAACCAGAAAACTTATTCGGTTGCCGAAAACTAACATCAAGATCAAAATAAGTCTCGTTGATGGTATGTTTCCAGTCAAAGGCACCTAAGGTTTGTATGCTATCCGTTGCTGGCATCTCTAACCCTGAGGGGCTTAGAAGATTTTTATTCATTGACAAATCATGTGCAGAGGTATCGTTTGTCTGACCTGCCTGCAACTGTAAGGTTTGATGAGAGGTATTTTGATAATGGTCTGGCTTCTGATTTGCATTCATCCTTGAACACTCAATATATGGTATACAACTGTACTGATATCCTATCAGTTATTCATCAATAATCCTCTTTTATATCATAAAATAAAAAAGGCTTTAGGCATTAAGTGCTCTTTAATGCCTAAAGCCTTGAGTTGATTTTTCTTTATAACCTGCTTTTATAGACTTGCTTTATGCTGCTCGAGTCAGCTTATAGGTTCCAGTCTCATGCAGCTCTGCTTGCCAGCCATTTTTAATGACCACGGTAGTGGTTGGCTCTTGAATGAGCGCAGGACCTGTGACTATAGCACCAGCACCGAATTTCTCACCGTCATAGATAGGCGTATCAATCCAGTCATAGGACTGATCAAACAGCATCTCACGGCTACCCGTTTTAGCATTACTGATATCCCCTTGCTGCGGTATAAGGCTCGGTAGTTTTGGCTTACTGATTTTACCAATTACCGATACCTCAATGTTGACCAGCTCGACGTGACTATCACGCTCATCATAAGTATAAAGCTCACGATGGCGATGATGGAACAACTCTAAGATGGTGCTAACACTTTCAGCATCGAGCTTACCATTCGGTATAAGCACGTTACATTCATGCACCTGACCAACATAGCGCATCTCCATGGTACGTTCGATGCTGATATCTTTATCTGTAAAGCCATCTTCTAGCAGCTTTTGTACACCCTGCTCTTCAAGTTCTTGTAGCTTGGCATTGAGTGATTGCAACTCTACATCTCGCGCTAGAATCATCATCTGTGTCGCTAAGTAGTTATACTTGATATCAGAGATAATTTGACCAAAAGCACAGAGACAAGATGCGATTTTCGGTATTAAAATAGTCCCAATCCCCATCTCTTCAGCCAGAGCAATAATATGCATGCCAGCTGCGCCGCCTGCGCATACTAGCGCAAAATCCCGAGGATCATAGCCTTTCTCGATAGTAATACGACGAATGGCATTAGACATGTTTTGGTTAACGATAGCACTGATACCAAATGCGGCGTGATCTAACTCGATGTTTAGCGGATCAGCGATGTGTGTTTGCACCGCTTGTACGGCTTTGTCTTTGTCTAAGGTCACACTACCGCCTAATACCGCATTCGGCTGTAGATAGCCCAATACTAAGTTTGCATCTGTGACGGTTGGCAAGTCACCACCTTTACCATAACATGCCGGTCCAGGCGTCGCGCCAGCACTCTGAGGGCCAACCTCTAGCATACCAAAGGTATTAACATGCCCAATAGAGCCACCGCCCGCCCCTAATGTCTCTACATGAATCATAGGTACGCCAATACGATTACGTAAGAAATCAATATCGCGGTTGAGGCTGGTTCTGCCTGCCTTCGCCATGGTGATGTCAAAAGAAGTACCGCCCATGTCGACCGTGATAATATCGTCAATCCCAAAAGGACTGGCAATATACAGACCCGCTTGTGGTGCAGATGCTGGCCCCGAGTTAATGGCATTTACTGCACGCTCTCGCATGATGCTACCGACAGCAAGCCCACCATTCGACTGGAAGTAACGTACTGGCTGCTCAGCGCCTAACGCCTTAAAGTAGTCGTCAATTTTATGGACATAAGAAGCCATTACTGGGCTTAAATAAGCATTTACTAGGGTCGTTGAGGTGCGAGTATATTCTTTGATCTGCGGGTAGACATCACTGCCACAGCAAACGAATACCCCTGGCATATACTGCTCAACCAGCTCTTTGGCACGCTGCTCATGCTGAGTATTACGAATAGACCAGACGAAAGAGATAGCAATTGCTTGAACGTCTTTTTCCTTAAGTGCTCTGATTGCATCGAGCACGTCTTGCTCATTTAGCGGCTCGTGTTCAGTACCATCAGCTAAAATACGACCCCGAATAGGAAAGCGACGATCACGGGTGGCGATTTGCGGTGCTGGCGGATAGCTGGCATCATAGCGGTGCCCTTCTTCTTTATGCCCTAAACGTATCTCGATACTGTCCTCATGACCTGCCGTACATAATAGTCCGACCTTCACCCCTTTCATCTGAATCAGAGCGTTTAGTGCAACGGTCGTACCATTGATACATAGGTCGCATGCTTGAATAATCTCTTCAATAGGACGGTCAAACTGCGTGGCTATTTGCTGTAGACCATTGGCAATAGCTAAAGTGCCATCTTCGGGAGTAGAAGGTGCTTTGAATAGATGTACATGGCCACTTCTTTCGGCCAGAACAAAGTCAGTGAACGTCCCACCAGCATCGACTCCAATACGGAAATCATTTTTCATAAGTCATCCTTAACTCAAATTATTTAATATCATCAGTTAGTTTTGGGTTTTATGCCGTCAGCTTACGACGTAAAGCATTCGTCTCTGCTTCATTGACCGCCAGCGTTTGTGGGTCAATAACCACACCATACTCAGTCTTAGCTGCTGCCACTGATATCACTCTTTCTTCGACGTCTTTTAACACTGCGGGTACCGACCGTGCAAACGAGATGCCGTAGCCGCCACCACCAGGGTTGGTATTACGCGCACGGTCACCTGGTTGTATTTCAGTCATTATGTTTTTCTTATGAAGATCAGTGACGCCATCCTTATGAATAATCTCCAAGCGACCTAGCTTCAGTTCAGGTGAGATTTGCTCCGCACCAGCGGCACCCATCGTCGGATGCTCACGGCCTTCACCAAAGGCAACTACCGTCATCTCATGACCCAACGGTTCAACTTCCCATACCGTGCCGCAGCCGCCACGATACTCACCAGCACCGCCACTGTCTTCTGCCAATCCATATTTATGAATCAAAATAGGATATTGATACTCTAGTAGCTCGATATCACCGGAGCTTAGTGCACCAAAGCAGCATAAAGGACCGCAAGCATGCCAGCCGTCCATCTGCTGAGTCGCGCCAGCACCAGAGATAATCGAAGCTAGAATCATAGTGACGTACTGTTCCCCTGTTTTTGGGTCAATACCTGAGATGTTGATACCAGAGGCATGACCCCAAGAAGCAATCACACGATCTGGCGCGGCATCTTCAAATGCCATACGCACGGCATCCGTTAAGGTTTCCATCGGTGTGGTAGTACAATTCACATGAGGGGCAGGTTCTTTGGCATTACATAGTGTGCCATGCTCGCCCAAGTCTACCGTGACACAGCGGTATAAACCTTCGTTGTACGGTGGGTCTACTTGGGCAAACATCATCAGCCCTAGGAGAACACCAGACATCGAATTGCCTGCATAGGAGTTAATGAAGTAAGGTACTTGCGGTGGACTGGTAATCTTGATATGTACATCGCTATTTTTAATCTCAATATCAGCGCTAATGGTCAAATCACCCAAACCATGACCTGAATCTTCTAATACCGCTTCACCATGATACTGGCCATCTGGAATAGATGAAATTAATGAGCGCATATGGGTATCAGCCATATTCTTCAGCTCTTCAATCGCTGCTCGGACGGTCTCTACGCCATACTTGTCTAATAGCGCAATCATGTTACGCTCACCGACTGCACACGCACCATACTGAGCATTGAGATCGCCTTCTTGGTTACGACGAGAGCGCATGTTGCTATGAATTAAGTTAATGACATCACGACGTCTAACGCCTTTTTCCCATATTTTGATAGGCGGAATGCGCAACCCTTCGGCGTATATCTCTTTAGCGTCTGGATTATATCCTGCCGGTACTGGACCACCGATATCAGTGACGTGACCTTTGCATACTGTCCAAAATACCAACTCACCTTTATAAAACACTGGCTTATACATACAGCAATCTAGGATATGACTGCCCATCATCACGGGATCGTTGTGATAAATAACGTCTCCTTCATGAATGTCATCACCATAATATTCGGCAACGGCTTTCATGGCTGGCATGAGCGAGCCTAGATGAATAGGAATATCCTGACCCTGTAAAATCATCTCAGGCAAATGATCAAACAAAGCATTGCTATAATCGTGAGCTAAGTTAAAGACACTAGAGCGTGCGGTTTTTTCTAAGGTTGTCGTCATCTCACGCTGCGCCGTTTCTAAGGCACCACGTACGACGGACAAGGTAATAGGATCAATTGAAGTGTGAGCGTTGCTCATGTGAGACTCCCTGTCTAGAAATTTATATCAGAAGATATGAGTGGCTCTGTAAAATATAGCGCCCAATGTGGCCGTCAATACTTAACAATTACACTCATTCTTTATATGGCTGTCATCCATCCTAATGACGAAGCTTTTTTACTATAGCGAGGTTGTTAGCAAATAGATTGACTGACAGTGCAGAGTTTTTGACTGTGAGTGCACACCTGTATGAATAAGTCTTGTGATTTCAGCTTTTGGAGAGAATGTTAACAATAAAGAGCGTTTGCAATAAAAAAGACAATGCATCGGTTATGATGCACTGCCCTATGAATTTACGTCTTTGACTATTTATTAGTTTAGTTTTGAGTTTACAGCCACACTTAAGCGTATTAAATGTCTGACATCAAGAAAAAATGCCGTCGTCAATAATACAGTCTTAAGCATAATCGTGTGTACCACGAATAGGATAGTTGTTTTCTGGATTTCTGATAAAGGCCAGACCATTTGCCAAGGCTTCCAGCTCAGGTCTAGTAAAAGGAGCATTGGAGATATCTACAATCTGAATCTTCCCTTCTGTATTGATAACAAACAAGCCGGGCTCTGCAAATGGATGATCGGTTTCTTTCTCTGAACGTGGGTTGGAGATATAAAGACCCAGCATTTTCATTTGTTCAACGGTCAGATCATAGGCGATAGGAAAGCTTACATTTATTTTTTCCAAATGACTTGCTACCTGCTCTTTGCTGTCACCTGAAACAGCGATGACGTCGACACCCGTTTCATTAAATGCTGATTTTAATGTTTCTAACTGATTGAGGTATTTGGTGCAAATGGGACAGTGTTGACCTCGGTAAACAACCACCATTTTCCAGTCATGACCATTTTCGGGCTTGCCCAATAGCGTCATGTCACCATTATAAGTGGGTACTTCTATATTGGGGAATGTTGCACCAGCAATGATTTTTGGGTTGTAGTTTGCTTGCATTTTTTCATACTTATAGTTTTGAGTTAAAAATATTTAATATCAAATTTGAATGTTTGCTCAATTTGGTATGTATTGATACTACAAGTAAAAAGCCGACGGTGAAGTCGGCTTTTTGTTATTAAATTGGCATAAATTGAAAGTTTTTCTCTCTGTAGAGATATGATGGGTCAACATAGCTGTTTATCAACCAATACTAACCAGTCCGACTCATATGAATATTATAGCGATTAACAGCGCAGACTAGTTAGCGTTACTACAGAAGCGTCTAGCGTTACCAATGCTGAGCATTATATTCGAGCTCACCCTACTACCAAGCGCATCAATTGGGTACTAATATAGCCACCGAAAGTACCTACCGCATAACCGAGAATACCCAAAAACACCCCAACTGGCGCGAGTGATGGGTGAAATGCCGTTGCGACAATGGGTGCTGATGAGGCACCGCCAGTATTGGCATTGGATCCGACTGCCAAAAAGAAAAACGGCGCACGAATTATCCTAGCCACAGCAAAGATAATGACAACGTGAATGCTCATCCATAATAAACCAATAAGGAGCAGTCGCCATTGCGAAACGATACCCGCAAGATTGATTTGCATACCAATAGCAGCAATCAAGATGAAGATGAATACCGTACCAATTTTGGAAGCGCCCACATGATCAAGGCGACGTATCTTGGTAAAGGAAAAAATTACCCCTATCAAGGTTATAATCACAACCATCCAAAAGAACGAGCTGGCAAAGCTGTATTGTACTGCCCAGCTATAGGGCGCAAAAAACCCTGCAATTTGACCACCAATAAAGTGTGCGACACCCACCATAGCAAAGCATAAGCCAAACATCACCATCAAGTCATTTAAAGTGGCTGGACGAGCATTGTCACGCTCATAACTCTCAACCGCCTTAATCACTTTCTCAATACTACTGGTGTCTGCCCTCAATAGCCGATCTATCTTATCGCTATGCTTCGCCAATACCAAGATAGCCAATAACCATAATGAAGCATTGGTGGTATCGACCAAAATCATCATTCCAAATAAATCATCACTGACGCCAAATAGCTCCTTCATCGCCGCTTGGTTTGCCGCGCCGCCGATCCAACTACCCGCCACCGCCGAAAACCCGCGCCATAGCGTGTCATCGGTAAACATTTCAGGCGATACCCATTTAGCGACACCTAAGCTTATTGGACCACTAATAATAATCGCGATACTGGCGGCGAAAAACATGGCGATGGCTTTCCAGCCTAGCCCCAATATCTTTGGTACATCCATCGACAAGGTCATTAACAGCAAACTTGCTGGCAACAGATAAGTGGCAGTAAAGCCATAAATCTGTGAGCCGATACCGTCAGCGAAGACGCCTAAACTATTAAGCGTTGCAGGTATAAAGCAGCACAGCACAATACCCGGCAATACCGCATAAAAGCGCTGCCAGAATTTACCGGGTAATCCTTGGGTATAAAAAACCAAACCGATAATGGTCATAATGATGCCAAAAGCCAATGGCAGGCTATCAATGGTTAAATGAGAAATATCGGGCATCAAATAGCTCCGCAGCACACGATGAATAAAAGCTTGTTAGTATAGACAAGGCGAAAAAAACGCGCAAGCAGCGATCGAATAAACACAAAAAAGCCAGATAACAAGTATCTGGCTTTTTTAGTGCTATCTTTAGGCGATCAAGCAATTAATAACTTTAATCACCAAATATAACAGTATTACGAGTTGTTACCACGGTTGCCGCCGTTTGGACGACCTTGACCACGGCTGTCAGAACGACCTGCTGGGCGACCTTGGCTGCCACTTGGACGACCACGACCTGTTGCAGCACGCTCACCACGTGGAACGCCAGTGCTATCGCCGCGGCTAGGAGCACCAGTGCGCTTGCCTTGATACGGCTTGCCACCTGAACGCTCATTTGGCTTGCCTGACGTGTCACGTGGCTTACCTTGATAACCGCTGTCATTGCTAGCGCGTTGACCAGTTGATGAGCTGTCGCTTGAGCGACCACGAGCATTAGCAGGATTACCTTGATAACCACCACCCGCGCGACCACGGCCTTGACCATTACCACCGCCGTTTGAACGACCACGACCGCGACCACGACCATTACCTTTATTTTCGCTAGGTACATAAGTCTTCTTAGGCTCCATGCCTTCGATGATACATACTTCCATTTTGCGATCTAAATAACGGTTGATAGCGTTTAGCTGTGGACGATCATCCATGCTACATAAGCTGATAGCGATACCAGTACGACCAGCACGACCACAACGACCGATACGATGGACGTAATCTTCAGTTTGGCGTGGCAAGTCATAGTTAATAACGTGCGATATTGCTGGAATATCTAGACCACGAGCAGCAACGTCAGTCGCTACTAAGATTTTAACTTTACCATTACGCAAGTCTTGAACGATACGGTTACGCTTGCTTTGTGGCAAATCACCATGTAGGAAGCTGGCTTTATGACCCGCTTCTTGTAGCTGTTTGGCCAGTTTTTCAGTGCTACGTTTGGTAGCAGCAAAGATAATGATCTGTTCCATATCTTGCTGACAAACGATTTTGTCAAGTAAACGGTTTTTATGATCAAAATCATCACAGTAGTACACTTTTTCTTCGATGTGTGCAGATTCTACTTTGATTGATACACGCTCAGGGTTCTTAGTGAAGCTGGCAGCGATTTTACCTACTGGGCCATCCCAAGTTGCAGAACACATAATCGTTTGACGATCAATTGGTGCGGCACGAAGGATATCACTGATGTCATCAGCAAAGCCCATGTCTAGCATACGGTCAGCTTCATCAAGTACCAAAATTTCTAGGCTTGATAAATCAACACGACCAGCATTGATATGGTCAAGTAGACGACCTGGGGTCGCAACGATAACTTGAACGCCTTTTTTCAACGCAGTGATCTGACCGTTGTATGGTGCGCCGCCAACTAAAGGTACGCAGAATAGGCCACGCATGTCTTTAGAATAAGTACGTACACTATCATGTACTTGCTGAGCAAGTTCACGCGTTGGCGTTAAGATAAGGGCTTTAGTTAGTTTGTCAAAGCTAGTGGCACGGCTTAAACGGTCAAGTACAGGGATAACGAATGCCGCTGTTTTACCACTACCGGTTTGCGCAGACAATAGTAAGTCGCGGCCCGCTAGTGCAAAAGGAATGGCTTGTGCTTGAATAGGTGTTGGATTGGTATAACCACTGCGATCAAGCGCGGTCAAAATCGGCTTGGCAATGTCTAGTTCAGCAAAGGTAATTTGATCTTCATCAGTCGCGTCAGTAGTAGCCGCTTGATTATTAGTATCAGTATTTGGAGTGTCAGTGTTTTCGATGATGCCGTTTTCAGCGGCGATTGCAGATAAAATATCAGTCATGAGAATCCTTGGTAAGTATAAGTTGCTGTAAATTCAGCAAGCTTGATGCATACCACTGATAACCGTTCACCACGCTGCCTTTATTAAAGAATTACCGGACCACATGTAAGTGTCGATAATCAGAAGCCAAGCCAATAAAGCTTAGAGCCTCTACAATAAATGCGTTCGTGCTGTCTGACGTATTTTGGTGGTAGTGCCGAGTGTCTCATCCTTGTTTGATATCAGCGTATTATTAATGCTTTGTCCAAAGCAAATAATCGCGAATAACAACCAATTTAAACCACATTTATGGTTCGGTAGATAAGATATGAGTCAAAAATAACTGCTATTTTCATTACAGGTTATTTAAGTACACAAAATCATCGGCAACAATTACTTATGGTCATCCTAGACCCAAAATCGCAGGCGATGTTATCAATCTCATAATTCACGAAAGCCTAAGCTAACGTGGCGACGCAGTATAGCACAATAAAATATTATATGTAGCTATTTATTAAATTTCTCGGTAAATAAAACAAATTGGCTTATAGATGTACGCGTTCAATATGCTGAGTAATAAGACAATCAGCAGTATTATTGGCGGCTATCGCACCATTTTAACTTCGGTGACATACGTCGGCAGCTGCCACGCACCGCCCGCTTCAATCATACGGCAAAGCCCTGTGGTACTTTCATGACTTTTTTCAAATGCCTTACCTGTCCATACCCAATCAGTCTTGGTTAAACAATCACCGATGCCGCGACCTTTTTGTACGGAAGTGATTTTACCCTTATCATAGCCAGTGGCGTTGGTGGTTACCAATGTCGGTTTATAAGGTTTACTGTCATTGATGACCCAGATACCTGCACCAGTATTATAAGCACCTGTCCAGCAATCGTGTTGTGCCAAGAGCTGTGAGCTATTCAGTCGGCTCACACGCCATGGTGATTTGTCTGATAGATTGGGACAGTCGCTATCCGCATCTTTCATTGTACTCTTCATCAGCGCCGCTAGCTGCGACGATTTCATCACAAACTTTCTATTGTTACTAGCGACGGCTTTCGGATTGGGCGCCACAAAGCGAAGTTTTGGTGCGGACTTGGGTGACAATACAGTGCTATTTGATTTGGCGGCACCATCAGTATTGATAAAGGCAGATGACGTCCCTACTCGACCTTGGGCTTCATCTGCTTTGAGCATGACGGCGCTAGCCCCTTTATCAGACAGTTGCCAGCGTGAGTTACGTAGCACTAGCTCAATTTTGCTTGACTTAGTCAGTGCCTCTAGTAGCGCTGTGACTTGTGTTGGGGTCAGATCAGCATTACCTGCTGCAGTTGAAAACGGCTTGGTTTCGCCATAGTCTCTACCATTGATGAACAATGATATACGATGACGATTGCCAAGTTGCATCAAGGCTTTAGATGAGCTTTCTTTAGCACCGCCCAGCTTTACCTTGCCATCCACACCAGCATTTGCGCCTGCACGGCGTATGAGCAATACCGATATAGGAAATTCGCTATTGTTTTCTGCTTGATAGCCTGCCAGCCGGCACGTACGGGTATTGTCGCAGACTACCTGCCAGTCTTGATTGGTAAATTCAACGCCATTGCTGGCCATCGTCGCTGTACTAAATAAAGCTGCGCTGATAGCAGCAAACATAGGTAATCGCATTTTATTTTTTATCATCAATAAGAGTATCTTTTTTATTTTTTTAGGATGGGTGGTTAAGTTGGCTTTGTATTGCAATATTGAGTATCGATCAGCATCTATCTGTTGATCATTATAAATGGCGCTGAGTTTGGTATTGATAACTTTTAATTCGCTAGCCATCGCCTGTCGTGAGAAGTTGATCCGTTTACGGTTATCATCCTTCATAATCGTTATCCATCAATATAGTCAATCTTATTTCAATCAGATATGTTGTCTGATTTATTCAGTATATAATAAGTGGCTTTATTCGCCTTGCTGGTATCCCAATAATATTAAACCAATCAAATAAGCACTATAAATATCAACTTATTAAGGTATTATCTGCTTGAGGTACTCAAGCTATCTTAACGTACTAAGGTTTCTATCTGTTGTACTAATGTATCATTGTGTAAACAGGTAAGTATATCTCTATTTTAATATAACCATATATGAATATAGAATAGCAAGATGTCGGATAAAATCAAGGCTGATAAGCAAATAGCCTATCAGCCTTGATTTTATTAATGCGTCTGTTATCGATAGGTTTAGTCAATAGGCTTTAATGACAGGTCTACGGCACGCTTAACGGCTGGACGTTCAGCAATTGCCTGTGCCCAGCGCTTCACATGCTTGTAGTCATCAACTTGTAGAAACTCGGCGGCGTCATAAAGCTTTCCAAGCACCAATTGTCCATACCATGCCCAAATAATCATATCTGCAATATTATAATCGGCTTCGTTGTTGCCACACATATATGTGCTGTCTTTTAGATGGGTATCCAACACATCGAGCTGGCGTTTGGTTTCCATGGTATAGCGGTTGATCGGGTACTCTAGCGGTTCAGGCGCATAAGCATAAAAATGTCCGAAGCCGCCACCTAAGAACGGCGCACTGCCCATCTGCCACATGACCCAAGACAAACACTCTGCCCGTGCTTTGCCAAGTGATAAAGGCATAAATTGGTCAAATTTTTCTGCCAGATACATCAAGATAGCACCAGACTCAAAAAGTGCTATCGGCTCGCCAGCTATATCGGCAGAATGATCAACCAAGGCTGGAATTTTTGAGTTAGGGTTTATTGCTACAAAGCCAGAACCAAACTGCTCTCCTTGAGAGATATCAATTTTATAGGCATCATATTCAGCACCTTTAACACCAATCTCGGCAAGCTCTTCTAACAGGATATTAACCTTGACGCCATTTGGCGTATTCAATGAATACAGCTGTAATGGCGCATCGCCTACTGGCAGCGCTTTCTCATAGCGCGCACCCGCTGTTGGACGATTGATACTGGCAAACTTACCACCGTTTTCTTTGTCCTGCGTCCAAACCTTTGGCGGAACATATTTATCGTTTTGCCCATCAGTATGATTGCAAGCTTTGTTATTTTCCTGACTCATAATATATCCTTAATTTATCTTTATCATGTTGTTGATGCTTCTAGTTATATCTTCGGCAGTATAGTCAATCTCATCTCAATCATATGAGATTGACTATACTGCTTATTTATTGGCTTAAGTCGTTAGCGAGGGTTTACTATAACGATAACCAACCCTGATATTAAAGTCCTCTCTTGTAAGCAGTATTAATATTATTACCTCTAAACACAGAATTCTATAACCTCAACCGCCAGCCGTTACTTTGATTCCCTTTTATTATGATTGAGTCTTTCTTATACTACTCGGTTGGTATAGCGAATTAGTCGTCAATAGACTATTTTGTTCATTTTATGATGGGATATCTAATGAGATTTACATGGTAACGCTAACCCCGACACAAGATAAATACTTGCCCTATGTGCTAGCGGTGGCGCTATTTATGCAAATTTTGGATGCCACTATATTAAATACCTCATTACCGCAGATGGCACAGGCGCTGGGTGAGTCTCCATTAAAAATGCAGTGGGCGGTGATTAGCTATGCGCTAACTTTGGCCATATTTATTCCCATCAGTGGTTTTTTGGCGGATAAATACGGCACGCGCCGAGTGTTTTTGGCAGCGATTATTATCTTTTGTATTGGCTCACTGCTATGTGCTGCGTCACCAACGTTGGATTTTTTGATTGGTTCACGGGTTATACAAGGTATTGGCGGGGCAATGATGACGCCTGTGGCTCGCTTAATTTTGGTCAAATCCTACCCACGCAATAAGCTGCTGACCGTTATGAACTTTGCGGTAATTCCTGCTTTGGTAGCACCGCTAGTAGGACCGGTCTTAGGTGGCTATATCGTACAATATACCAGTTGGCATTGGATATTTTTGATCAATATACCGATGGGTATTTTTGGCTTTATCATGGGCAAAAAACTGGTCCCTGCCTTATTTGAGGATACCAAGCGGCTTGATTGGACAGGATTTTTATTGTTTGCGGCAGCGGCTTGTGGGTTTACGCTTGCTGTAGAGTTCGGCTCACAGACTGGTCGAGGATTTTATGGGTTGCTGCTGAGTTTGGTGGCCAGTTTATTGATAGGCGCTTATATCTGGCACGCCAAGCGTCGTCAAGCACCGTTGTTCCCCTTGAGTTTGTTTGACATTCGCACCTTTCGTATTGGCATCACTGGTAACTTATTTACCAGATTAGGCATCAGCGCCGTACCGTTTTTGCTGCCGCTGTTGCTGCAAGTGGTGTTTGAGTATTCACCGTCGCAGGCAGGTTGGCTCCTCGCGCCCATCGCGGTCGGTGCTATCGGGATTAAACCCTGGGTCAGTAAAATTATTCAGCGTCATACTTATCGCAAAGTGCTGGTCTTCAACACGTTTTTGATGGGCACGCTCATCATTGTGTTGGCACAGTTTACCGATGCCTCACAGTGGTTATGGTTTATCCCTATTTTGACCATAATGGGCGCTTGTAATTCTATGCAATTCAGCGCGATGAATACGATTACTATCGGTGATTTGCAAGGTGCTCAAACCAGTAGTGGCAATAGCTTGATGGCGGTCAATCAGCAGTTAGCGATTAGTTTCGGTATTGCTTTTGGGGCAGCGGTACTGACGCTGTTACGTGAACGCCTACAAATGGATACGCTGACAGCGTTTCAAACCACCTATTGGATACTTGGGGTCTTGACCATTCTCTCGGGGCTGTACTTCTTACGACTTAAGCCTGAAGATGGGCGCGGCTTATACTGAGCCGCTGATATTTGAATTTTGAATAAAGAATTTGAAAAAATATTGATTAAGCGTTGGTTTTGTCAGCAGTGCAGATAGCACGTGTTGTCAAATATGAGACATAAAAATGCCAGCCTGTGAGTGATTATAAACCACACGACACGCTGGCATTTTTAGAGCATAGTACGGTTCATTGCATCAACAATGAACCATTAAGGCGCGTCATCATCCATTTGTGATTGGATATAGCGCTCAACCCCAATGCTTTCGATCAAGTCTTCTTGAGTCTCTAACCAGTCTTGATACTCTTCATTACCATCTTTTAGCGTCACCAATAGCTGGCGTGACACATAGTCAGACTTTGTTTCACATAGAGTAATGGCATCGGTAATGATCTCGAATTTTTGTTTTTCTAGGCGCAAATTGCATTCGATAATCTCTGGCACATCTTCACCGATGAACATCTTGCCGTAATCTTGCAAATTTGGTAAACCGCCTAGCAATAAAATCCGGGCAATCAGCTCATCAGACCATTTCATCTCAGCGATGGATTGTTTGTAGAAACTTTCATTAAGGGCTTCTAATCCCCAATGGCGCGCAATGCGCGCATGTAAAAAGTACTGGTTGATGGCAATCAATGACTGTCCGAGCACTTTATTTAAAGCGCGAATAACCTCTTTATCCCCTTTCATTATCTCTCTCCCTTTCATGCCGTTATTTATGCTAAATACTATGGTTATTGTTCATATCTTCGTGACATTAAACAAGATTGGGAGTGACTTCAGCCATTTGGCTTTGTAGATAATTGGGCAGACTGATCATCTCAATTAAGCGCAACTGTTGCTCAAGCCAATGCGCATGATCTTCTTCAGTGTCTTTTAGCTGTTCTACCAACATCTCACGCGTGACATAATCGCGCTCTGCTTCACAGAGAGCAATACCGTCTTTTAAGTGCTGTTGTACTTGATACTCTAGCTCAAGGTCAAGTTGCAGCATTTCAGGAACTGTCGCGCCGATATTGATGGCATTGACCGTCATTTTCGGCGTGCCGCTCAGCATTAGGATACGGCGAATAATAGATTGGGCATGTAGCGTCTCATCTGCCATCTCATGATGGATACGGTCGTACAATTTGCCATAATGCCACTCAGCATACATTTCTGAGTGAATAAAATACTGGTCACGGGCAGCAAGCTCACCGCCTAACAAAAAATTCAAATAATCAATGACTTTTGGGCTACCTATCATAACCTATACTCCCCTATTTATATTTTACAGATCACCGTACATTCATAATTACCCATATAAGGATAGTACTATTGGTAAACTGATCAGTAAAGATCAAAATCAACAAAACGTCTTACAACGTGAGACAGATATAGTAGCATATAGGCTCTATACAGCTTGTAATGTTATGAACTAAGAATAAGATGCTAATTGAGAATCATAATTAGCTAGCTTTAGTAACCACTGGTTTATCGCAACAATGGCTGCTAATGATGCTCAATATCATTGAAGTAGGTGTATAGGTAAAGTTATATGGACGCTCGCAACTTACCCTTTATGTATAATGACCAAAGGATAAGTGCGGAATATTGAATGTATGTGGTATCGAGGCGTACTAGTGATATTGGTGTAATGAGGTGATGAACAGCTGGGTAGTAAATCTCTGGTTTGATAACGTTTAAACAGCGTAAGCCAAGACATCGAGTCTAGCATGATGCTCATCTAAGTAATCGTTAACCATCGGTTCGCAGCAGCCACAGCAAGTCGCAACATCGAGGGTATCTTTTAGACCGTCAAGGGTATCGATACCTGAAGCAATGGCTGCTTTGATTTGCTTTTCTTTCACGTCATTACAGATGCATACGTACATGGTCTGGCTCCTCTGAATACCGCTATTCGGTAACTGCTTTTATTGCTCATAAATTTAGTGCATTGATGATAAAAATGGTGAGTAGAGTGTTTGTCTTGATATTCACGGTCATTTTTATGGCTTGATGTATAATAACGATAACTATTATCATTTGCAATAGCATTTGATATATTATTGGTATAAAAGTACAGTCATCAAAGTAGAGTTATATTGCACACAGTTAATTGATGTAAGTGAATATAAGCGTGCGTGTAACCGAATATGATGAAAGGTAGTAAATTAACGACGAACTGTAATTTAGCCCATTTTTTAATCGATTTTGTAGATAACTGCTGTTATATTGAACCCCTATTAACAAAGCCCAATTGGAATTGTTCTATGTCTGATAATAATTTTACGATACGACCTATCGAGTTATTTAAAGTCTTATCTGACCCGACGCGCTTAAAAATATTTCAAATTCTATTTAACAAAGAATCGCGCTGTGTTGGTGAGTTGGTAGAAATACTAGATCAACCACAGCCAACGATATCGCGTCATTTGAACCATTTAAAGAAACTCGGTATTTTAAGCTGTGTTCGCGACGGTACGTGGATGTGGTATGAAGTCGCTGACGACTTGCCAGAATGGTGCCAAGAGATTTTGGATATTACTTATAAGCAAATATCTAGCAAAGACCTCGATATGTCCAAGCCTGCTGAGATATGATGACTATCTAGCATTATTGCTATCAACATTTGATCTCAATAATGCTAGATACCAAATGAAATTGAGACCTGCTTTAACCCATAAAAAAAGACCTACAATAAATAGGTCTTTTTTTATGGGTGATAATAGAAAAACTGCACCAAATTTCACTATGCCAAATCTAAAAAATCACTGATAAACGCATTGGCTGGCTGGTGTATCAGCTCCTCCGATGTGCCTACCTGCTCTACCCGCCCTTGATTCATGACCACGATCTCATCTGAGATGGCGCGGGCTTCTTCTTGATCGTGAGTGACCATGATACTGGTAATACCAAGCTCATGGTGGATGTTCTTTAACCACGTGCGCAGCTCTTTACGTACCTTGGCATCGAGTGCACCAAAAGGCTCATCGAGCAACAATAATTTTGGCTTCACTGCTAAGGCGCGTGCCAGCGCAATCCGTTGACGCTGACCGCCTGATAATTGATGCGGATAAGCATTGGCAACTTGTGGTAACTGCACCAAGTCTAATAGCTCGGCAACGCGCTTATTGATATCTGCCTTACTCGGTCGCTCATTCTTTGGTAACAAGGTCAGTCCAAAGGCGACATTATCGGCGATATTTTTATGACGAAACAATGCGTAATGCTGAAACATAAAGCCAATATGGCGCTTTTGTACTGGCGTATTGGTCACATCCATCTCATCAAACAATATCTGCCCTGAGTCAGCATACTCTAAGCCGGCGATAATGCGTAGCAACGTCGTTTTGCCACAGCCTGATGGTCCCAGCAAAGTGGTCAGCTTGCCAGTCGGCACGGTGATATTGATATTATCTAAGGCGGTAAACTGACCGAATTTTTTATTAACGTTGCGAATCTCGATGCTCATAATGGGTCCTCTTATTATATCTTTGGTATCGTGGCAGATTTTTTGGTTACCGCATTTACATTATTAAATTAAATCTAATGCCAGTCCTTGTGCAGACCAAGTGTAGATAGTTTTGCTTATCACTTATCTGAAATTATAGTATTGGTAGCCTTAGTAGCGTTGGTATTTACCAGTAACTCAGGCACACTTGCCAGCCGTTCGGACTTGGCAAATTTGCGCTCTTGTAGCTTAGTCATGACTTGTTGAATAAGCAACGTCACGAGCGCCAGCGCTGCAAGTAGGCTTGATAAGGCAAAAGCGGCGGTAAAGTTATAATCATTGTAAGCAATCTCAACCAGTAGTGGCATGGTATTGGTCTCGCCGCGAATATGACCAGATACCACACTCACCGCCCCAAACTCACCCATTGCCCGCGCATTGGTCAAAATCAAACCATAGAGTAGTGCCCATTTGATATTGGGTAATGTCACATGCCAAAACGTCTGCCAACCAGTTGCGCCCAAGGTCAATGCCGCTTGCTCTTCAGAGTCGCCTTGCGTCTGCATCAGCGGTATCAGCTCACGTGCTACAAAAGGAAAAGTAACAAACAGCGTTGCCAATACGATACCTGGAACCGCATAAATAACTTGGAATCCCATGCTTTCAAGCCAGCCGCCAATGGTGGAATTGAGTCCGAATAGCAAAACAAACATCAAACCTGCAACGACGGGTGATACTGAAAATGGCAGATCAAGCAAAGTGGTGACCAGCTGCTTACCTTTAAACTGATAGCGCGTCACTAACCATGCGATTGCGATACCCATTACCATATTAATCGGCAAGACGATAGCCGCGGTAATTAATGTCAGCTTAATGGCTTGCAGGGCTTCTGGATCAACCAGCGAGGCAATATACAACTGCCAGCCACCTTTAAAAGCTTCATAGAACACAGCCAGTAAAGGAATGACCAACATGATGACCATAAATAGCACTGCGATGACGATAAAGGTAAGGCGTATCCATGGCGTATCTTTAGTCGCTGCGTTGCTCTGGTAGTCGTAGCTATTAGATATTTGCATTAGCGAGCTCCTACACGGCGCGACAGTTTCCACTGCATAATGTTAATGGTCAATAAGATCACAAATGAGATCAGTAGCATAAATAATGCAACCGCAGAAGCTCCTTGAACATCAAACTGCTCTAGTTTACTAATAATAATGAGCGGTAAAATCTCTGATTGCATGGGAATATTGCCAGCGATAAAGATAACCGAACCGTACTCGCCAGTGGCACGGGCAAACATCATGCCTGCACCCATGAGTAAAGCGGGCAAAAGCTCTGGCAAAATTACTTTGCGAAACGTCGTGAAACGATTGGCGCCCAATACCGCGGCTGCCTCTTCAAATTCAACCGATAGCTCAGCGAGTACAGGCTGTACCGCACGGACAATAAAGGGAAAACTGACCACAACCAATGCGAGCCAAATACCTATAGGTGTAAAGGCGACCTGAATGCCAAATTTATCAAACCACTGACCAATCAAACCATTAGGCGCATAAAGGGTCGCAAGCGAAATGCCCGTGACCGCCGTTGGTAATGCAAATGGTAAATCAACTAGCGCATTAATCAACGACTTACCCCAGAACTCGTAGCGTACGAGTACCCAAGCGACCAATGTGCCAAACACCATGTTGGTCAGCATCGCCAAAAACGACATCCATAAGCTTAGCTTGATAGCAGCAGTGACTTGCGGCTGACTAATCGTCTCCCAGAATCCAGTCCAACCCATCTGAGTCGTGGTGTAGGCCATCATGGCAAACGGTAATACCACCAATAGCGACAAGCTAAAGACCGTGATACCCATGCTCAGGCCGAAACCTGGCAGCACATTGCGTTGGCGCAAACGTGTTAACCACCCTTTTTTTGCAGGGGCTTTGCTGGCAGGAGATGTTTTTGCACTCATAATGATGTCCTATTGCCTAACCAATCGTACTTAGCGATGATTACTATTTATTGTTATTGCTTAACGTGGGTTTTCACTATTGATACTTAAAAAGAGCACTTAACAGAAAGCATTTAACGATGATGTCGTCCATAAAACCATGCTATCAGGTAGTTATTAGTGTGCTTACGGTATAAAGGACATAGCGTATATGACCATGTCCTTTATAAGATTCTGCATGACTACATTTGCTAGCGCAGTAGCTTCTCTCATGCACTTAGCAAGTGATTACTGCGGGGCGTTAATGGCGAGCTGGTCGAATACACCGCCATCACTGAAGTAAGTACCCATAATCTCATCCCACGTACCAAAGGTATCATTTGGACGGAATGTTTCGATTGGTGGTAATTTATCACCATTTTTATCAAGGACGCTTTTTACGCTAGGACGCAAGTATAGATTCGCGGCCAATTGCTGAGCAGGTTCGCTCCATAAGTAGTCAAGATAAGCTTTTGCGGCATCCGTTGTGCCTTTTTTATCTGTCACTGACTTGACAATCGCAACAGGGCTTTCTGATTTAATAGAGTATTTAGGATAAACGATGTCTACTTTACCCGCACCGAAATCAGTCGCTGCCAAGTTGGCTTCATTTTCAAAAGTCACTAGGACATCACCGATACCACGTTGAACGAAAGTAGTGGTCGCGGCGCGCCCGCCATTCTCATAAACTTTGACGTTTTTGAGCATGTCTTTCACGTAGTTTTTGGCATTGGTCTCGTTTTTATCAAAAGCATGTAAGCCATAACCATAAGCGCCCAAGAACGCATAACGACCATTACCCGTCACTTTTGGATTGGCCATGACGATCTCAACGCCTTCTTTGGTCAAATCTTCCCAGTCATTGATGCCTTTTGGATTGTCTTTCCGGACTAAGAATACGATGGTACTGGTAAAAGGGACGGCATTGTCTGGGAATTTGCTTTCCCAATCTGACTCAACCAAACCCTTTTTCTCAAGCAGCTCAATATCAGAACCTTGGTTCATGGTAGCAACATCTGCTTGCAGACCATTGGCAACTGACAGCGCTTGTTTGCTTGAGCCACCATGTGACTGCTTGATTAGAACATTGCTGTTTGGATTTTCAGCTTTATAATGCTCAACGAATAATGGGTTGTAGTCTTTATAAAAGTCACGTGCCACATCATAAGAGACGTTCAGCAGCTCAATATTTTGACCCTCAGCGGCTGCTGTGCCATCTGCATTAGCAGTAGTCGTCTCTGTCTCGCTATTGCTACAGCCAGCCAGCCCCAAGGTTAATGCAACGCCTGCAATGCTCAAGACGTGACGTTTTTTACTTTTTTGTTGATATTGCAAAGCGTATGTCATAAATCCCTCAAAGGTATCTGTTAAGTAATGCAAGTATGCTAACAGTGCCATGTTATTATGTTTAATGATGAATATGCGTATGTTATTGCCAAAATGGAATAACAAAGGTATAAATACAAGGTTATCAATCACTTAAATAATATCGTTAATACATAACGCTGACACCCTACTAACTACCCGCTCTGGCTCATACAAATTGAGCACTTTGAGCATGTATCAGCCCATTGACAATCTCTTGAAAAATGACCCCCTACTTCACTCTTGCTAGCTGATCGAAACGCCCACCATCGACAAAGAAAGTGTCCATAATCTGCTCCCAAGAACCAAATACTGCTACTGGCTCAAAAGTCTCAATATCAGGCAAGGTTGCTTTGTGAGCTGCCAGCACTTGTGGGTTACTGGGACGCATATACATCTGTGCCATGAGCTCTTGTGCTGGAGTGTCCCATAAGCCTTTTAGGTAAGCATTCGCCGCTGCCGTCTTGCCGCCCTTGTCAGTAACGGCTGTTACGACCGCCACTGGGTTAGCAATCACAATAGAATAACTGGGATAAACGATATTGACCTGTCCTTTGGCAAATTGCTTGGCGGCTAAATGCGCTTCATTTTCGGTCGTGATGAGCACATCGCCCAGCCCGCGCTGAGTAAAGCTGGTCGTTGCGGCGCGTGCGCCATTATCATAAGTGACCACGTTTGCCAGTAGTTTTTTGATAAAATCATCCGTTTTGGCAGGACTTTGCACCGTTTCTTTAAATTGATGTAATCCGTAACCATAAGCACCCAAAAACGCATAACGCGCGGTGCCACTGGTTTTCGGGTTTGGTATCACCACGTCGATATCATTACGCGCCAAGTCTGACCAGTCTTTGATGTTTTTGGGGTTGCCATCGCGTACCAATAGCACCATGGTACTGGTATAAGGCACCGCATTGTTCGGGAATGCTTGCTGCCAATCAGAAGCAACCAAGCCTTTTTCAACCAACAGATTCATATCACTTTCTTGGTTTAAAGTGACTACATCTGCTTGCAGACCATTGGCAACCGACAATGCTTGTTTGCTTGAGCCACCATGTGATTGGTTGATATTGACCTGACCGTCTGAATGCTTTTGTTGATAATCTGCGCTAAATAAAGCGTTATAATCTTTATAAAAATCGCGTGATACATCATAAGAGACATTTAATAAACTGATATTTTTTGCATCACCCGTTGCGTTCGAGCCGTCTTGTTGAGTGGCTTCGGTAGGATTACAGCCTGTCATTAGCATGGCAAAGGCTAGTACGCTACCAACTTTAACACTGATATTGGCGAGCGGCGTTGGCGTCTCTTTATCCTTAATAAGTGTATGGAGGTTAGCAAAATGATGCTTTTGAGATATTTGCTGAATACTTTTGTTATCTGGTTGCATGGGTGCTCTCGATAATGTTGATAGAAGCGTTTTCCACAGCATTAACAATCTTATTAATGCTCATAATTCTTTGGATGCGGTTCTATGGATAATGAGAAATATGCTAACAGCATGAGAGTCAAATGCTTAGTGACAAATGCGCTTATCGAGTGGTTAACTTGGCATAAGTCATTTTATTAATTATTTTACAAGGCTTATTTTTTCTAAGTATTTTGCGCTATAGTGATGAGCAGACACTTTTGAGTAAGTAATGGTATTGCTTACTATATAGACGAGCCTTTATGTAAACGATACTATCTCTAATATCCTTACAGCCACGCTGTTAGGCGTTGCGTTTAGATAACGACCATTCCTCTTAATCACTCCTTTATCAAAGGTACTTAAATGATCATGTCTCCACCTCGTCACTCACGCTTTTTTTCGGTATTTTTCACCACATCGGCGGCTCTGTTTGCCTTAAGTGGCTGTAATAACGTGACACCTAGCGTGAATCACCAAGCCATAAAACAACCGATAGCCGATGTCATGCCAGCTGTGCAAGCAGTCGTTGGAGATTATGCTGATGAAGGTTATGAAAAGCGCGCGCAAGGCTATGATTGGGTTGGCGTCATGGTACGGGCAGAGAGTGATCAGCAAATCAACATAAAGGTTCGCGCCCGTAGCGATATTAAAAAGCCCAGTTGCCAGTTTGATGGCAAGGCGACATTAATGGGTCAAGATGACGCGCACGGCATTATTTTCCAAAGCAAAGTCAATGACAGTACGGCATTCTTTCAATTTAAGGACGATAAACTGACTATTGATAGTCAAGATAAATACGCGCTTAACTACTTCTGCTCTGGCGGTGGCACATTGGTTGGTGAGTATCAAAAGCTGACAACAGATTTAGAGATTTAATAGATAACGAACGCTAGCTTAAGTAACAGGCGTTGAAAACCATTATCAAAAAAAAGGTGTCAGACGATAAGTCTGACACCTTTTTTGATACTTATTTTTATGCTGATAATCTTGGTTCACACCGCAGAGGCACCGACTAATTTCACTTCAGCACGTTCCTCTCTTGCGATACCAGCATAATAATCACGCAAAATTTGTAGTACTTCTGGACGGCTAAAGTTCTCTGGCACCACTTCATCTTCTGATAGCGCTTTACGCAGCTTGGTACCTGATACTTTAACGTGTTCAGACGCTTCATGCGGGCAAGTTTTGTCGGAAGCCATAGCATTACAAGCATTACACCAGAACGTCCAGCCAATTTTTAGTGGTTGGGTGATAAGATCATCTTTACCAACCTGTTCAAAAATCGTTTGTGCATCAAATGCCCCATAATAATCGCCGACACCAGCATGGTCACGACCAACGATTAGATGACTACAGCCGTAGTTTTGACGGAATACCGCATGCAGTAGTGCTTCACGTGGACCAGCATAACGCATATCTAGCGGATAACCCGCTTGAATAACCGTATCTTGTCTAAAGTAGTTATCAATTAGCGTTTTAATGGCTTCTTGACGGACGTCGGCTGGGATATCACCAGGTTTCAATGCCCCTAGCAATGAATGAATCAATACACCGTCACAGATCTCAATTGCAATTTTTGCCAAATACTCATGTGAGCGGTGCATTGGATTACGTGTTTGGAAAGCGGCAACCGTTTTCCAGCCCTTAGCATCCAAGATTGCGCGCGTTTCTGCTGGCGTTTTGTAGATTTCTGGATATAACGTTGGGAACTCGCCTTCGCTCAATACCTCGACACTACCTGCAATATTGACTTCGCCTTGCTCTAAAACTTGTTGTACGCCTGGATGTTCTGGGTCTGTTGTGGTGAATACTTGCTGACACTCATGCGCTTTATCGATGGTATAGGTTTCTTCTACCGTCAAGATACCCATGATTTCGCCATCTTTTGCGACCAATGCTACTTTATCGCCTTGACTCAAACTATCTGCAGTCGCTTTTGGTGCAGACAAGGTGATGGGAATTGGCCAAAACAGACCCGCACTTTCACCACTTTGCAAATGCATATCATCAACCACACCCTGCCAGTCTGCTTGATTCATAAAGCCATGCAATGGCGTAAAGCCACCAATACCGAACATGATTAAATCGCCGCGCTCACGTGAGCTTAAAGTAATGGTCGGCAATGTGCTGGCAAGTTTCAATGCTTGAGCGCGCGCCTCACCTTGTAATAGTAATGGCTTAAGCTCAGTGCTGCCATGCGGCGGAACAAGTTTTGATGGTTGCTTAGAGGTGATAGATGTCATATTGATTTATAACCTTTATGGGTAGTGATAAATTTGATAAGCATAGGCTACCTAACTTTCGTTATGAAAATTTATGCTGTGTTTGGATATACATATGTCTTAAAGGAATTTATGTTTATAGACGCAAGCTTATATGATGTGACTCTGAATGGTTTACCTTGCGACTGGCAATAAGACCGATTACACACGCAAATCATTTTCGTCACTGCTTTTAAGACTAAAAACAAAATTGAGATTACGTCATGTATCAATATAATTACGCTGACCAAACCTTGGTAGAAGAACGAGTCGCTCAGTTTCGCGACCAGACCGAACGGTTTTTGGCAGGTGAGCTGCCAGAAGAGCAATTTTTGCCGCTGCGATTACAAAATGGCCTTTATATTCAGCGTTATGCCCCGATGTTGCGTATCGCTATTCCTTACGGGCTACTTGCCAGCTACCAATTGCGAAAATTGGCTGAAATCACTCGTAAATATGACAAAGGTTATGGGCACTTCACGACCCGTACCAATATCCAGCTGAATTGGCCAAAGCTAGAAGACGTGCCAGATATTTTGGCAGAGCTGGCATCAGTACAGATGCACTCAATCCAAACCTCGGGCAACTGTATTCGTAACACAACCACCGATCCCTATGCTGGTATTCATAAAGAAGAAATCGCTGATCCACGTCCCTATTGTGAGATTATCCGTCAGTGGTCAACCTTCCATCCTGAGTTTGCTTTTTTACCACGTAAATTTAAGATTGCTGTCATCGGGACCAATGATGACCGCGCGGCAACCCAAGTACACGATGTGGGTCTGCATATCAAAACCAACGATGAAGGTGAAATTGGCTTTGAAGTATTGGTCGGTGGCGGTCTTGGGCGTATTCCTGTCCTTGGTAAAGTCATCAATAAGTTCTTGCCGCGTCAGCATCTGCTTAGCTATTTAGATGCCATCTTACGTGTCTATAACTTGCATGGTCGCCGTGATAAAGGCAGTAAATACCGATCACGTATCAAGATTTTGGTCGAGAGCATGGGCGGCCCTGCCTTTGCCAAACTGGTCAATGCTGAGTGGGAAGCCCACACCAAAGATGGTTCGCTTACCTTAACTGATGAGAACTTTGCGACGGCGAGCAGCTTTTTTAGTGAGCCTGACTATGTGTCGTTTGATGCGCTACAGGTACAGTCGGACTTACAGCAGCAATTAAACGCTGATAAAGACTTTGCCAATTGGTACAACCAAAACACGGTGGCGCATAAAGTCGCTGGTTATCGTGCGGTTGTGATTTCGCTCAAAGCAGGCTTGGTCGATGGCAAATATGTGCCCTCTGGTGATGTCAGCGAGTCGCAGATGGATGCACTGGCTGATCTGTCTGACAAATACAGCTTTGGTGAACTGCGTGGTACTTATCAGCAGAATTTGGTATTCGCTGATGTGCAAACCAATAACCTTTATGAGTTGTGGCAGCAGCTAGCAGAGTTGCATTTAGCACGCGCTAATATTAATACCCTAACAGATATGATTGTCTGCCCAGGTTGGGACTACTGCTCGCTTGCTAATGCGACGACACACAACATCGCTGAACAAATCGAAAAACAGTTCGATGATCTAGACTATCTGTATGATTTGGGTGAGATTCGCTTAAACATGTCTGGCTGTATCAATGCGTGTGCGCACCATCATACAGGCGATATTGGTATCTTGGGCGTCGATAAAAAAGGTGAGCATTGGTATCAGATCAGCATTGGCGGCAATTCCAGTGACGATGCCAAACTTGGCAAAATATTAGGTAAATCTGTCCCTGCTCTTGAGGTTGCCAATACCATACAGCAGATCGTCGATGTCTATGTAGACTTGCGTGCCAGCACCGACAATGATGTCGAAAGCTTTGGTCAATTGGTTGAGCGCGTTGGTATTGATCCATTTAAGGAGAAGGTCTATGGCTAATCACCATATTTTGGACAGTCATGGCGTAGATATCGGCAGCCAAGATACATGGC
The DNA here is from genome assembly GCF_904846615.1 of Psychrobacter sp. JCM 18902. Lineage (NCBI taxonomy): Bacteria > Pseudomonadati > Pseudomonadota > Gammaproteobacteria > Moraxellales > Moraxellaceae > Psychrobacter > Psychrobacter sp. JCM 18902. The sequence continues at coordinate 1,066,456 of NZ_CAJHBK010000001.1, read as the reverse complement.
ATGTGCTCACTACGGACGCGCTACCAGAGAGTATTGTATCAACAAACATCACTTTGCTTGAGCTGCTACAAAGACAAGAAAAGCCCGATGTGATTGTACCGCTCGCTGATCTATTAGACGAATCAGGCGCGCAGGTCGGTGGTCTGATCAAAGAGGTTTATGAGCTGATCGTTCAGCATAGCAGTCGACTTGGATTGTGGGTGACGGCTGACACCGATGCTGATGCGTTAGAAGGTATTAGTGAATTCTTATCAACGCAGGCGCTTATCGTGATTGATGTACCTAAATTCGCTGATGGTCGCAACTTTAGCTTTGCACGTACCCTACGCCAAATTGGCTACCAAGGTGAGATTCGGGTGGCTGGCGCGTTTGGCCGTGATCAAATCGCGTATCTACTGCGCATGGGCGTTGATAGCTTTGTATTGAGCGAGCATGACATGCAGCCAGACTCTAAATTCGGTATTGAGCAAGCATTTACTGCCCTTGCCAGTAGTTATGATGGACAAAGTGCTTCGGATTTACCGATGTTTGCTAAACCGTCAGAACCCTTAATCGCCTAGTTTTAACACTGACCATAAATTTTAATTTTTAATCGACACTTTTATATTAACAATCATTAAGGAAGGTATTATGAGCCAATTACATCCGAACCTAGATCTTGACCAAGCCAACCAAGCATTGCAAGGCAAGTCGCCTGAGCAAATCGTTGAGTGGGCATTAAGCCAAGCGAAAAACCCAATCATCACGACTAACTTCCGCCCATACGAGTCAGCGATTCTGCATTTGGTTGCCAAACAGCGCCCTGACATCACGGTATTGTGGGTAGACTCAGGCTACAATACTAATGCCACTTATCAATTTGCCAATAAAGTCATCCGTGATTTAAATTTAAACGTCATCACCTATATTCCTAAGCAAACGGCAGCGTATCGTGACGCGACCATGAACGGTATCCCAGGTATCGACAACCCACAGCATGATGAATTCACTGACCAAGTAAAACTGGAGCCATTCCGCCGTGCGCTAGATGAGCTAAAGCCAGATGTTTGGTTTAATGCCATTCGTAAAGATCAAACCGAATTCCGCCAAGGTCTTGATGTGCTTAGCTTGTCAAAAGATGGTGTATTGAAAGTAGCGCCATTGTTTGAAAACACTGACGCTGATTTAGATGTTTATCTCGAAGAGCATAATCTACCAAATGAATTTGATTACTTTGATCCAACGAAAGTAGAAGAAAGCCGTGAGTGTGGTTTACATACGCAGCTTTAGGTATTTCGTAGTTTTACGATAAAAACACTTCTTAGATATAAGAGGTGTTTTTTATTGTCATAGTAGATTCAATATTCAGTCCCACAAAATTTGAATATATCATTCAAGCGCTACCCCCAACCTACCATATGCCATACATTCGCTTGTGACGGATAACGCCAAATATTGGTAAAAGTAGCAATATTTTCTGCCAACCAAACCAAAAAAGCGAGGAACAACAGTAATGGTAAAAATGGACATTGATATTGCTTGGTATCACGCAATTGAAGATTATTTTTGTGATGGATTTGAAAAAATACTCTGGTTTTCCAAAATAAAACTACTGAAGCGATGAACAATATATTGCGAATATCAGGGACAAAAAACTTAGTGAAGAAGTTGGCATAAGAAAAAATAACCAATACACTCACCCATAGTAAACGTGGCAAGTCGGTAAAAGAGGCATTAAACAATCTTAAGCCACGCGCTAAAAAACTACCTACGGCCGAATACATAAAACCGGCAAAAAGTGGCACAGTGGCAATTCTAAAAATTGCTGGTTCAGGATAGTACCAAGAACCAATTTTGGGATGGGTTAAAAACAACTCCATTGCCATGGCCATGATATGAAAAATAGCAATGACCCATACCTCACGCGGCGTTTCTAATTTGAAATAAACCAAAAAGACTTGAATAATCAAAGCATAAGCCAACAACAGATCATAGCGATAGATACCAGAAATTGACCAACTTATTTGATGAGTCAGTACAAAAGCCAATAATAAAAGTATGCCAAACAAAGCAGACGCTAAACTCAGCGCGGCGCCACGCGGAATAATTTTCAACACCTTAGATTAGCACTACAATCATATTGACTACCGTTTATTGCTTTAACAGCTCGCTTAATACGCTATGGTGAACCATGACATACATACTCCTATTCCTCACAATAGCTTATTATATAAAGTATTCATTAGAGGCCGCCAAACTATAGCAAATAGTTCGCTTAATAGACAATTTTCTATTACTTTTGAATATCTCTATCTGTATAAAGAAGTCAGCGTTTAAATAATTAACGTTTCTTGAACGTTTTATTGTCTAACATTGCGGTATTCTATGGCTTGCCTCAGTGGCTGCTCGGCATTAAACCGACGCTATAAAGCCGTATCATGGACAAAGTTACTCATCTTTTTTTATTTCCTTATAGGCACTCGCGCTCATCAATATGGATATTTATTATGTCTTTTATAAAAAAAATCGATTCACTCTATGAAAAACTGCACGATAAGCTACCAGCGGTAGGCAAGACTGCCTCTTTTTTAACTGGTACGAGTGTTCTTACTGCCAATAGTGCGATGGTGGGTCTGCCCATCTGGACTTTGGGAGCGGCAAAAGTATTGACAGGAGCGAAAGCTGCGGATGATGCGCTGATTGCGATTACCAAATACTGGATTAATAGTAATAACGCCGTCATTGATCATGCGCTACCTCACAAAGACTGGCGCATTAACCTGCCTGACGACCTGAGCGAAGACAAGCAGTATCTATTGGTAAGCAACCATCAATCATGGGTTGATACCAGCATTGTGCAATATATCAGCCAAGATACGCTGCCTCTGACACGGTTTTTTACCAAGTTTAATCTGATTTATATTCCTGTTATCGGTCAAGCCTTTTATTTCTTAGACTTTCCGATGATGAAGCGCTTTTCTGCCAAAGCGATGGCCAAAAATCCAGAGCTTAAAAAACAAAACCTGCTTGAGGCTAAGCGTGCTTGTCGTCAATTAAAGGACAAACCTTTCGCCCTATTAAACTATTTGGAAGGCACGCGCTTTACTAAAGAAAAACATGACCAACAAAAATCCCCTTATCAGCATTTGTTAAAACCACGGGCTGGCGGTTTGTCATTAGCAATTAATGCGTTAGGCAATGAGTTGGATTCTATCTTGGACGTGACCATTGTCTACCCAGACGGCGCGCCTGACTATGATGATTTATGGAAAGGTAATATTCGCCGTTTGGGCGTCGATGTGACTCGCTTAAAGATACCAGACGAATTATTTGCTGCCATCATGGACGGCGGCTATGACCGTGATGAAACCACTAAAAAAATGATGTTTGATTGGTTAGAGGATATCTGGCAACAAAAAGATGCCCGTATGACTAAGATGCTGAGTGAATTTGAGTAGATTTTGTACGTTGTCAAATCTCGTTATTGCTAATATCTAATGCAAAAATCTAATCTACATGACAGCCACAAGCTTTGACGTAAGCCTGTGGCTTTTCTAGTTCTGCATTTCATCTCTCCTCACCTATTCCACATCCCACCAAAAACCATCACCAACATGACAAAAACGAATATGCTAATGCCAATTCGCTACGTGAGCGTATGCCTGTGATACCTCATAATAGCGACATACCTTACATTGAATGAATTACAGGTAATCCTATGAACACCTTTCCATTATTTTTTAAATTAGAAGACCGTAAAGTACTCATTGTTGGCGGCGGTGATGTGGCGCTACGTAAAGCAGATTTGCTCAGCCGTGCTGGCGCGTGCATCACTGTTCTTGCGCCAAATATCTGTGTTGAACTACAAGCCTTGCTCAGTGATAGCAAGCACCAACTGATTTATGAAAATTATAATAAAACTTATATGACAGGCGCACGCGTCATCATTGCTGCCACTGACGATGAAACACTGAATCATCAAGTACATGCCGATGCGACGGCATTAAATATCCCTGTAAACGTCGTCGATACGCCGCATTTATGCGATTTTATCTTCCCTGCGATTGTTGATCGCAATCCAATCGTGATTGGCATATCGTCAAACGGCAAAGCGCCAGTGTTGGCACGTCTATTACGCGCTCGCCTCGAAACCTTGATTCCACAAGGCTATGGTAAATTGGCAAAGCTTGCTGGCGATTTTCGTAGCGAAGTGAAAACTAAAATACCTACGCTGACAGGACGCAGGCAGTTTTGGGAAAAGACATTTGAAGGTCCAGTCAGTCAGCTGATGTTTGCTGGTAATGAAGCTGAAGCGTCGGCACAATTACAAGCCGATTTAGATAAAACAGCATCAATTATCACTGAAAAACATACAGAGAATGATATATCCACAGAACCTCAAACCCTACAAAATAATGTAGGCGAAGTCTATATCGTTGGTGCAGGCCCAGGTGACCCAGAGCTGCTCACTTTTAAAGCGCTGCGTTTGATGCAACAAGCGGATATCGTCTACTATGATGCGCTCGTCTCACCGCAAGTATTGGATTTATGCCGCCGTGATGCTGATAAAGTATTTGTTGGCAAAAAACGCAGCAATCATGCTGTGGCGCAATTGGGCATTAATGAATTGTTGGTCAATAGCGCTAAAGAAGGTCGCCGTGTGGTGCGTTTAAAGGGCGGTGATCCCTTCATCTTTGGCCGTGGTGGCGAAGAAATTGAGAGTTTGCGTGCGCACAGTATCCCGTATCAAGTCGTACCTGGTATTACCGCTGCCAATGCCGCCGCAAGCTATGCTGGCATTCCGCTGACTCACCGTGACCATTCGCAGTCGGTACGTTTTGTCACTGGATTTTTAAAGGCTGGCGCGCCCAATAATAACTTTAAGAGCTTTTTGAATACGGATGAAACAGTCGTATTTTATATGGGGTTGCATTCGCTGGCGCGTTTGACGACAGGCTTGATTGATGCAGGGCGCAGTAGTGATACCCCGATTGCTATAGTCTCCAATGCCAGTATGCCCAATCAGCAGGTATTAACGGGAACGCTTGCCGACATCGTTGAGTTGCAAGAAAAAAACCAGCTACCCACGCCAGCTTTGCTCATTATGGGAGACGTGGTCGCACTCCATCATGATTTGGCTTGGTATAATTTGCAAAATCAGCAGAACAACAACAATAGTGACACCACAGCTAGTAACTGGCTACGTGGTGGCACAGCGGCTACACCAAAGGCAGATCATACCAGCCAGCAAGCCCATGCGTTATCAATGGTGGCCAATTTAGCAACGGCTGATGATGGTTTGGAGCAGTTAGTGATTGGTTGAAGTATGATTTTCAATTTCTAAAAAGCCCTGCCAGTAGATTAGCAGGGCTTTTGAGTATCACGCTATTGATCTTTTATGAGCTATTCATTTTTAACAATTAAGATTTGGTCTTTCGTTTCTCAATGACTTTTATTAGCGTGCTATGAATTGATGATGCATCAGCAGGCGGATTGCTAATCGGTGTATTCTTGATGAGCAAAGTGTATTCATAATTAGGTTCAAAATCAAAACCTTCTATACCACTATATCGATACTCCCAGTCGGCGTTAGCTTGTTCAGCAGGCTTAGTCAGTAAGCATGATTGCGGCGCAACACCGACACAGTCTACTTGATGGTCAGCGATGATAATTTTACGCAAAATATAAGGCATCTCATGGACAGTAATGTGGCGCTTACTATCTATCTTTGATTGTGATGTCGATTGCTCTCCCATCACTTCAACATAATCGCCTATGGTTAATTTCTGCATTTGATGGGCGTTTTTCTGAGCAAAGTTGGCTTTACTGATTTCTGCGGTATACGTCTGTCCATCCTGAGCGACGATAGTGACTTTTTGCTGCTCTCTGTCTTGAGAGATGACGTCAATCACTTGACCAATGATTGCGTCAGAATGACTCGGTTTGATCGAATGGAAAAACGCGGTGCTATCTTTTATTTGACTCACACTGGTTTTATTATTCATATTTGCTTGCTCATAACTGCTACAAGCAGCCAAAGAGGAAGTGGCAATTACAGCCAATGTACATAATCTGATAAACGACATAACATACCCTTATTAATAATGGCTTGGATGTTACTAAATATGGACCTTTTCTAGTACCATTTATTTGTTACTTAATACTATTAACAACGCGCTTTATTAATCAGCCTTTTTAAATAGCCATTATTTTTAATAAACGATCATCGTTTCATTTACGGCTAAATGTCACTACCCATTCGTATCTACTTTGCTTTACTGGTAAGTTTATAGCAAAGCAAATCGCACCAATTCTTGCTAGAATAATCGATGTCTTTTATCCATCATGAAACTCAATTATGCCTGTATCTACTACCAAACCTCTCACTATCCTCCATACTTCCGACTGGCATTTGGGGCGCAGGCTTTATGGGCGAATGCGTTATGACGAATTTGAGTCGTTTTTAGGTTGGGTGCAAGACACCATTAGCCTGCAGAAAGTGGATATATTAATCGTGGCTGGTGATATTTTTGACACCATGACCCCAAGTAATAGAGCTCAAGCGCTATATTATGAATTTTTAGGAAAAGTTTCAAAATCATGCTGTCAACATGTCGTCATCGTCGCAGGTAACCACGATTCACCGACATTTTTGGATGCCCCAAGCAATGTACTCAAGTTTTTAAACGTCCATGTTATCGGTACCGCTTGTGAAGACTTAAACGATGAAGTATTGGTGTTAGACGATACAAATGGAAACCCGCATTGTATTATTGCGGCTGTCCCCTATTTGCGTGATCGTGATGTCCGTAGTAGTGGTGCTGGCGAGTCGGCTGATAGCAAAGATGCCAATGTCATTAAAGGCATTCGTGCTCATTACGATGAAGTGGCTAGCATTGCCAAAGCGAAGAAAGCTAAATTAGTTGAAGTATACCAGCGTCACATTCCCATCATTGCTACAGGGCATCTATTTGCAGCCGGTGGCACCACTACTGAAGACGATGGTGTACGTGAGCTTTATGTCGGCTCACTCGGTAAGATTTCTGCTGACATGTTCGATGAAAGTTTTGACTACGTTGCACTTGGACATTTGCACGTGCCACAGCGTGTCGGTGGTCGTGAGAGCATTCGCTATTCAGGCTCGCCAATCGCGATGGGATTTGGTGAGGCTAAGCAACAAAAGCAAGTATTACTGGTACAGTTTGGTGCAGTAGCAAATGACATTAGCAGTCAAAAGTCAGCCTCAAACAATACAATTGAAAGCAGTATTCCTCAGCTGACCAATACCGTTACCCCGATTGAAAAATCTGCTAAGAAAGCAGCCAGTCAGACGACGGAATTTATGGATGACTTGTTTGGTTTTGACGAGCAATCAGAAAATAATGAGGTGACCAAAACTGCTGCTACAGAAAACATCCCTGATCAACGGGATCAAAACAACCAATCAATGACTAACAGTCTCGATACTCCCAACAAAATATTGCATCGCGATAATTTGACGCAGATGCAGGTAATCTCCCTCCCTATTCCAAAATTTCAAAAGTTAGCACAAGTTTCAGGTGATTTGGAGTGCCTTAATCAGGCTATAGATAAAGTCATTCAATCTCTTGATGCAACAGAGTCTGTATGGCTCGAAATTATTTATACGGGTGAGGAGATTATCAGCGAGTTACGTGAGCACATCCAAACGATGGTAGATAATTTGCCGTGCGAGGTGTTAAAAATCAAAAACACTCGTACCTATAATAAAGTACTAAATCAACAACAGATCTCTGAGACGCTACAAGATTTAAATGAGCAAGAAGTATTCGAGCGTTGCTTGATTGCTCATGATATTCCTGATGAGCAAAAATCATCTTTGCGTGACGCCTATGATCAAATCGTTTATAACTTACGTCATGAAGATACTCAAGCTGAATAGCATTATGTAATCATAAACGCTGTTGATCGAAGCTAGCTAGAATAATAGCTTCATTTCTCATTATTGCCCTTTTTATTACTACCTATAAAAAATAAGACCCTGCCATGCGCCTAATAGAACTAAGACTTAAAAACCTCAACTCCTTAAAAGGCGAATGGCACATTGACTTTAGTGATCCCGCTTTTCTTAACGAAGGTATTTTTGCCATTACTGGGCAAACGGGGGCTGGCAAGACGACCATATTGGATGCGATTTGCTTAGCACTCTATAGCCAAACGCCGAGATTGGGTGATATCACTGGTTCAACGAATGAGATCATGACTCAAGGTACAGGTGAATGCTCAGCAGAAGTCATTATAGAGATTGATTCCAAGCGTTATCAATGCTACTGGTATCAACATCGTGCCCACAAAAAAGCCAAGGGCAATTTATTACCAATTAAGCATGAGATTAGTGAGGTGCAGACCGGCAAGATTTTAGAAGAGAAGAAGTCCAAAACTTCTGCCTATATACAAAACCTCATCGGCATGGATTTCAATCAATTTACTCGCTCCATCATGCTCGCACAGGGCAGTTTTGCCGCGTTTTTAAAGTCTGATATCGGCGATAGAGCCGCGATTTTAGAGAAAATAACGGGTACTGCTATTTATGCCAAAATATCGTTAAACGTTCATGAAAAGAAACGCTTTGAGGAAGAAGCGCTTGACAAACTACAGGCAGGCGTGAATAGCTTGTCGTTATTAAATATTGAAGACGAAAAACTACTGGTAGCAGATTTAGAGCGCTTTAACCAACAGCAGAGCGCACAGCGCCAAACCTTTAAAACCCTGAGTGAACAGTTACAATGGCTGGATAGCGTTCAGCAGCTACAGCAAAATCTCTCGACCTATCAGACCGATTTTTTAGCGGCACAGCATACGCAGCAAACCTTTATTCCAGAAGCGCAGTGTTTAGATGGCGCTAATAAGGCTTTAGAGATTGATAGCTATTTCCGTGAGCTTAGCTACAGCCGAAATTTGGTTAAGCAGTTAGAGGTTGAGCAGCAAGATTTGCTTAATAAGATTCCAACTCAGCAAGAAGCGCTGGCACACGCCAATACCCATTTAAACTCTATCAATACCATTGCAAAGCAAGCCACAGATAGCCTACATGCTACTTTGCCTATTATCAAAAAGACGCGTGAGTTGAATACTGAGATAAAACAGCACTCTTATTCTTTAGCGAGCGATAATCAGCGTAAAGAGGTATTAGTTAGTAACACTCAACAATTAGGTCAAGATATAGCTGACTACAAACAAACAGAGCAAAAGACTCAGACTCAGCTTAGCAATGTAGAAAAGTACTTTCGCGATTACCAAGAGCTAAACGATCTCGATACAGATATGGTGACCTTCGATAACAGCTGTCGCCAATTAATGGCGCTGTTGGAAGATAATGCCAATCTAACAGCGGATAAACTTGCTTATAGTAATCAAGCCCGCATGCTACAGACTGATTTTGATAAGTTATATAAGCAGCAAGGTGCAGAGAAATTATTGATAACGCAGCAGCGCGAGCAATTTGCCAGCGTACAACAGCAGCAAGCCACACTCATTCAAAACCAGCCCATTGCTAATATGCGTAGCGAGCAAGAGCAAATCGATCAAATAAGCACTCAGATTGCGCAAGCCCATAGTAAGCTAGAACAGCTGTCTGAGCGTACCAACCAAATTAAAGACATCAATGCAACGTTACCCAAACTGAATCAAGAGCTTAAGACTTTAGAAGGTTTGATTGACAGTCACAAGATAAATATTGAAGAGGCTAAGCTCAAGAGGCAAGAGAAACAAGAGCATCTACATCTACTACAAAAGGTCGCTAAGCTTGAAGATTATATAGTAGAGCTAGAGGATGGGTCGCCCTGCCCGCTTTGCGGCGCACATGAGCATCCTTATGGTAAACAGCATCCGTTATTAGACCCTAGTAGCAAAAATAATAATACCGACGCCAATGACGACCAAAACCAGTCGTCCACAATAAAACAGACTAAGGCGCAATTAACTCAGCAGCACATAGCTGAATTAGAGATCGCTATTGATAATCTTGAGCAGATCTTATCTAAACATCATATCGACCATGCCACCAAAAAAGAAGCCATCAATAATCAACAGCAGCAGTTAGCGCCCTTGCAGCAGCAATCTAAAATTTTACACGCTGATATTCAGTCTAACCTTTCCTCGCTATTTAACACTGAAAATAGTTATTCGGAATCGACTGTGGCAATTATCGATCCACTTGCGCAGATTAACAACGATACTGATATTCATATTGATCAGGGCTTATCCTTATTAAGCATCATCAAACACAAACTGACTGAGCATAAACAGTCTCTTAAAACGATAGTCGTCAAATATGACAACCTAGCTGAAAGTGCTGCAACGCTCAGTATTGCCATCGAAGCCGATGAACAGCAGCAACAGCTACTTAGTCGCGACATTAATAATCTGACGACTGATATCAAGCTAAATGCTCAAAAAATTGAAAGTGTCGAAGATAAGATTGCCACTAATTTTTCTGAACTCATACCCATAATGACCAATATTTCATCTTTGGTGAGTAAGTACCCAACGGCTAAATACGAGAAGCATTTAACGATAGCGCTCAAAGCGACTGACGTTCAAGGCGCACTGCAGCAACTCATTGAAAGTACTCATAAGCAAACAGTATTAGCAAGCGCAAATTATGATGAGCATATTGACCAATTGCGGGCACAACGTCATGCTTTGAAGCAGTTAAAGCAATATCATCATGAGCAAAGTAGCTGCCAACAGCAACTCACCAATACGCTGAGCAGCCTGACTGCGAATATTGAGAGTAAGCAAGCACAGCTCGCCAATAATGAGACAGCACTCAATGAATTAGAGACATTAATTGATAATAAAACTGATGATATCGAACAATTAAAGAAAGCTAGAAAAGCGCTATTCGCAGATAAAGATACAGATTATGAAGAAAACCAGTTACGCAGCGCTGCTGATGAGGCTAAAGCCAAACAAATCATAGCGCAAAGACAGCTAGATTCTGTACTGCAATCTTTAGAACAATTAAAGCTCAGAGAGCAACAGCTAGCCAAAGAGCGACAGTTGGCGACTACTACCGTAAATACACAGGACAGTATTTTTACTAACTTACTCGCAGAGTCAAAGTTCGCCGATGAAGCAGATTTTTTGAGTGCGCGTCTGCCTAAAGAAGAGCGTGAGGCATTACATATACGTAAACTAGCGATTGATAATACCCTACAACAGGCTAAGTTGCATTTAAATAGTACCCAGCAAGCATTAGAGCAAAAATTTGCCACACCTATGACAGATGAAGACCGAGAAACACTTGCTGGCAAGCATCATCAAATACAGACGGATATCGATGAGTTAAGTCAAAAAATCGGCGCGATTGACCAAAAGCTTAAGGATAACGACAGCCAAAAAGGGCAACAGGCGACACAGCTGATTGCAATCGATGAACAAAAACAAAAGCTACAAGTTTGGCAGCAGCTACATACGTTAATTGGTTCTGCTGATGGCAAAAAATATCGTACCTTTGCCCAAGGCTTAACGTTTGAGGTCATGATTAGCCATGCCAATACGCAACTGCAAAAAATGAGTGACCGCTATTTGCTCATTCATGATGACAGTAATCCGCTTGAGCTTAATGTGATTGATAACTATCAAGGCGGTGATATTCGCAGTACCAAAAACCTATCGGGCGGCGAAGGATTTATTATCAGCTTGGCGCTCGCCCTTGGGCTATCGCAGATGGCGAGTCACAACATTCGCGTGGATTCACTGTTTTTGGATGAAGGGTTTGGTACGCTTGATGAAGAGTCGCTTGATATTGCGCTCGATACCTTAACGAGCTTACAACAAGAAGGTAAGCTTATTGGTATTATCTCTCACGTACAGGCTTTAAAAGATCGCATCTTGACTCAAATCAAGGTTGAAAAAATCTCGGGTGGTTTCAGTCAAATCAGTGGCCAAGGCTGTCGCCGAGTGGTCAATATTACTAATGAAAAAGCCTCGTAATTTAAAGCGGTCATCAAGAGTCGAGCATGCATCACGCCGTTGATTACTTTTTACGCTTATTACGCTTAGCCAGACAATAAAAAACCACCGTTATTAATTAACGGTGGTTTTTTTGAAAAGATCTTTATCTTGTTGTTTATTGAATGATTAGTTGCTTAGTTTAGTTACTTGGTTACCAAACTGCTTAGCTCACTCATCAATACTGACAACGTTGAAAGACCAATTTGACCATTTTCATCATTGCTATGCAGATTATCTAACTTGCTCATCTCTGTGGTGACAGACTCCAGATGATCCAAGTGACGTGAACGCCATTCACCAAACGCTTGCTTTGCATCTGGTTTAGATAATATGGCATCCATCAGTAGACGTAGGCTACGTGACAGCTCGTTCATCAACGCATGGCGTGCGCGGCGATCCCAGTAGTCTTGCTGTGGTAACGTTGCGATGTTGTCCATCATCCAATCTAACTGCAAGACGTGATAGGCATCAAAGTACAACGTTGCAATCTCATCAACAGGACGCTCATATTGCTCAGCGAGCAGTGCGGCATCAAGTGCATCAACATGATAAGGCAGCATCGCAAACAACGCGGCATCACTATTAGACAGATCATTCTGCATCAGGCTAGTAGTATCTTCTTGCAAGTATTCTGCAAATTGTTGCTCAATAAAGCCGCCTGATTTGGTTAATTTCTCAACACTATCGCTAAAGCGACTGATCATGTCAGCGACTTGTAATTCTTGACCAAAGGCATTGATAAACCAAACCACACCTTGCTCAAGCGCGTCACGTAGACGTAGTTCAAGAGTTAGCAGTAATGTAGCATCGACTTGATTGTCCAGTGCTTCAAGCGTGTTCCAAGCTTTTGATACATTGAAGACATCACGGCTAATCGCATAACCACGTACGATGGTCGCCAGCGATTGATCTGTTTCCTCATAAAGACGGAACAGTGCTTCAATGCCCAAACGATTGACCACACTATTGGTCAAATAGGTGCTGATAATCTCACGATGTAAGCGATGTTCAGTCATCTCATCAAAGAAACGCGTCGCCAGCTCATCAGGGAAATACTTGCGCAGCTCATTGATAAAGTACGCATCATCTGGCAAGTCTGATGATAACAAGTTGTCATACACCCACATTTTGCCATAAGCCATGACAACTGCCAGCTCAGGGTTGGTCAAGCCAGTATCTGCTTTTTGACGTTTGGCAATTTCTTCATCTGATGGCAGATATTCAATCGCCCGATCAAGACGCCCTTCGCCTTCTAACATCTGAATAAAACGCTGATGATCGCTTAAGTTAGCCGCCGCACGAATGTGGCTAAGCTCAATGGCTTGTGGTTGAAGGTAATTTTGACGCAATACCAGCTCTGCCACGCTATCAGTCATGCTCTCAAGCAACTCATTACGCTGCTTTAAAGTCATGTCGCCTTGCTCGACCACTTTACCAAGTAGAATTTTGATATTGACTTCATGATCTGAGCAGTTTACGCCGCCTGAGTTATCGATAGCGTCGGTATAAATGCGCCCGCCTGTTTGTGCATATTCGATACGCCCTTGCTGGGTAAAGCCTAAGTTACCACCTTCACCAACGATAGCCGTACGTAGCTCATTGCCGTTGACTCGTACTGCGTCATTGGCACGGTCGCCGACATCAGCATGGCTCTCATTCACGCTTTTCACATAAGTACCGATACCGCCATTCCAAATAAGGTCAACAGGCGATTTTAACAACGCACTGATTAACTCATTGGGTGCCATGCTATCTTCAGCGATATCAAAACGCTGTTTCATCTCAGCACTGAGCGTGATGCTCTTATCTTGGCGGGAGAAAACGCCACCTCCTTGGCTAATAAGCGACTTTTCATAGTCATCCCACGTCGAACGCGGCATGTCAAATAAGCGGGCACGTTCTGCGTGTGAAGCAGCAGCATCTGGATTAGGATCAATAAAGATATGTAGATGGTTAAATGCGGCGACCAGCTGGGTATGGGTTGATAGCAGCATACCATTGCCGAATACGTCACCGCTCATATCACCAATACCAACCACGGTAAAGTTATCACGGTTTTGAATGTCCATGCCGCGCATACGGAAGTGGCGTTTGACCGACTCCCAGCCACCGCGTGCAGTGATACCCATGGCTTTGTGATCGTAACCAACCGAGCCACCTGAAGCAAAGGCATCGTCGAGCCAGAAATCATATTCAGCAGACAAGGCATTCGCAATATCAGAGAAGCTAGCCGTTCCTTTATCAGCCGCGACCACTAAGTACGGATCATCTTCATCATGACGCACGGTGTTGGCTGGCGGGACAATTTTTCCATCAACGATATTATCCGTCACATCGAGCATGCCGCGTAGAAATGCTTGATAGCAAGCAATGCCTTCGGCTTGGAATGCGTCGCGACCATCTGCCATGGTTTTGGTTTTGACGATAAAACCGCCTTTTGAACCAACAGGAACAATCACCGCATTTTTAACCATTTGTGCTTTGACCAAACCAAGCACTTCGGTACGGAAATCTTCCATACGATCTGACCAACGCAGACCACCACGAGCCACTTTACCACCGCGCAAATGCACGGCTTCAACACGCGGCGAATACACGAATATCTCAAACATCGGTTTTGGTTTTGGCAGATTAGGAATATCTGCTGCCAAAAACTTAAACGATAAACGATCTTTACGCTGACCATCGCTATCGGTTTGATAGAAGTTGGTGCGTACCATGGCGTTAATTAAATCTAAATACCAACGCAAGATACGGTCTTCATCCAAGCTATCCACACCTGCCAATGCCGCCGTGATTTGCTGTTGAATCTGCGCGGTTTTTTCTGTGCGTTCATCTTCACTGTATTTAGGGTTCATACGGGCATCAAACAGACTACCTAGCGCCACGCTAATGTCGCTATTTTTTACTACCGTTTGCTGAATATACGTACTAGAGAATGGTGCTTTCGCTTGCATCATATAACGTGACAATGCTCGTAGTACCACCACATCATAAGTGTCTAAATTGGTCGTCAATACCAACTCGTTAAAGGAGTCACTCTCAACATGTCCCGCCCAAATCTGCTTGAGACTGTCTTCAAACTGACCACGCACCACTTGCATATTGACAGTATCGACATGCTCTAGTGTTAGCTCATACTCTTGCATCCAAATGGGCTGCTCTGGCAAATCAAACTCATAGGTTTGTGCTGAAATGACAGACACACCAAAGTTTTCAAGGATTGGCAGGACCTTAGACAAAATAACAGGCTGTTCACGACCATACAGTTTTAGGTGTAATTGATTGCTTGCGTCGCCCGTTGATTGGTATAAATGCCAAATCATCGGCTGTTCTGCTGTCAATACAGCCAAACGCTTGGTGTCTTCAACCGCAGTACGGGCATCAAAACGCTCTTGATAAGCCGCAGGGATATAATTTAAAAAGCGACGGTTTAAAGCATTGGCTTGTTGCTCACCCACATTATCCAGCAGCATCTTTTGATAGCTGTCGCTCCATGATTGCATTAAAGCAGATAGTTTGGCTTCAAGTGCAGCAGTATCGACATCTTTCACTTGACCTGGCACTGTACGCACATGGACATGCACACGTGCGTGAGCTGATTCATTGAATTCTGTGGTAAACCCTGATGATGTGCCACCGTAGGCTTCTTTTAGGACATTTTGTACTTTGATACGTAGCTCGGTGTTGAACTTGTCGCGCGGGATATAGACCAAGCATGAGACAAAGCGCTGATAATGATCCACACGGCTGAATAGGCGCAGGCTCTTTTTATCTTGCAACTGGCTGATACCAGAAACAATAGGATATAGCTCTTCAACGCTGGCTTGAAAGAGGTCGTCACGCGGTAAGGTGTTAATCACATGCATCATTTTATGGTGCGCATGACCGTCACGCGGCAATTCTGCCATCGCCATAATCTTATTGGCTTTGTCACGTAATAGCGGAATTTGCTGTACTGTTAGTTGATACGCTTGTGAGGTCAATAGACCAATAAATCGATATTCACCAACCAGTTTACCGTTGTCATCAAACTTATGAATACCCAAAAAGTCCATATATACGGGACGATGCACAGGCGATACACGGCTTGATTTGGACAACATCAACACTCGCGGTTCAGTCAATAGTTGCTTTAATACTTTTGGCAATTGGCTAAAACTTTCTGACAGTTTATCTTCTTCAGCACCGCGTAATAGACCAAGACCGCTATTACCAATGGCGAATAAATCTAAATCAGCAGGTTCAGCATTCACTTCGACAGCCTGACCGCCTTCCAAACGGTATTCACGATAACCCAAGAATATAAAATGATCGTCTAATATCCAATCTAAAAATGCTTGTATTTCTTGCTGCGAGTAAAAAACTTCTGGCAGCGGCTTGTTTGATAGCTCAGCTTTGATATCCGTCAACTGCGCACGCATCTGCTTCCAATCGCCAACGACTGTATCTAGCGTATCAATTTTTGCCAATAACATTTGCTGTAATGCAGCCAGATCTTCATCATCTTGATAGGCAATTTCACAATGAATCAAAGACAAATGAGATGTCGCGCTTTCATGTGCGCCTTCGACATGAGTAATATGACCATTATCATCACGTGCAACACTGACAATGATGTTATAAGTACGATGAACATCGATACCTTCAGACTCAAGACTCATCAAAATCGTATCGACTAAAAACGGTCGGTCATAGGCAACAATTTGAATAACCGTATGTGAGCTATGAAAATGCTGCTCTTCTGCTTTGGGGTTTAGCACCTTCAGTTGTGGCTTGCTACCATCATAGGCTTGAAGCAACGTAAAATGATGTAATGCCATGCCCGCTAGGTCAGCATTACTGATAGTCTCAGCTGCCTCTGCGTGCAATGGCTGATAATAGCTATGAATAAAATGATCAAATAATGATTTGTCTTTTTGTACATAACTGGTAGCAATATCGCTTATCTGGCTGATGCGCTCTTTTGCGATACTGAGGGAGTTTGGCATGTCCTTCATCCTTTTTTATAGATTTAATTTATCATTTATTTAAGTTTATTAATTCGTACTAACTAATGGCAGCGCATAAATATGTGAAACATTATTGGTGCTGCGGAGCAGTATATCCATTTACGCAATTTATTCTGTTTTTTCTTGATATTTTAAGTTTCTCTCCTTTTTTAACCCTTATTTTTAGGAATATGTCGCAATTGGGATTTAATACCATTAATTTAGTGAAGTGTAACGTACATAGCGCGCCAGCTAAAGCGTACAACATCATTTCATGAATCAGCAACATGTCGATAACATTTGCTCATGAGACAGGTTTTTCCGTTTATTAATGATTAATTGCTGGCAAGTGGATACTCATGGCAATCGGTACGACTTTTTTGTTAGAATATGCCAGTATATTTGAGAGTGTGTGGCTAACTCATAATTAACTTTAATGCTAAGGGCAAGACGTATGATGAATATTTTGGTGATTGGTTCAGGTGGTCGCGAACACGCGCTAGCATGGCAATGTGCAAAAGACGATAAGGTCAATAATGTCTACGTCGCGCCTGGTAATGCTGGTACAGCGCTTGAACCTAAATGCCAAAACGTTGTACTAATATCTACTGACGAGAACGCTAGTGAGCATAGTGCAATCATCGATTTTTGCCAAAACAATGCCATTGATATGGTCATTGTTGGACCAGAAGCGCCTTTGGTCACTGGTATCGTTGATGCTTGCCGCGATGCTGGGATTCAAGCGTGGGGACCAACAGCATACTGTGCGCAATTAGAAGGTTCCAAAACCTTCGCCAAAGAATTTATGGAACAAAACAATATCCCTACCGCAGCCTATAAAGGCTTCACCGAAGCGGTAGCTGCCAAAGCTTATATCGATGAACAAGGTGCACCCATCGTTATCAAAGCCGATGGCCTTGCCGCTGGTAAAGGGGTCATCGTTGCAGAAACCATCGAACAGGCATATGAGGCCATCGATGACATGCTTGCGGACAATAAGTTTGGTGATGCAGGCAGCCGAGTGGTGATTGAGCAATTTTTGCAAGGTGAAGAAGCCAGCTTTATCTGCATGATTGATGGTAAAAATATCTTGCCAATGGCAACGAGCCAAGACCATAAACGGGCTTTTGAAGGCGATACAGGTCCGAACACAGGCGGCATGGGAGCATACTCCCCTGCGCCAGTGGTCACTCAAGATGTCCATGAAAAAGTCATGACCCAAGTCATTCAACCAGTGGTTGATGCAATGAATAATGCTGGTCACCCTTATACGGGATTTTTATATGCAGGTCTTATGATTGATGAAGCAGGTGACCCTTATGTGATCGAATTTAACTGCCGTTTTGGTGATCCAGAAACTCAGCCTATCTTAATGCGTTTACAATCATCAATGGTAGATTTGGTGGCACAAGGTCTAGCAGGACAGTTGCCCAGTGATGCTCAGTGGGACAGCCGCCCTGCCCTCGGTATCGTCATTGCTTCAAAAGGCTATCCTGAAACATCATCAAAAGGTGATGTGATTGCTGGCTTGCCAGAACTAGATGACAATAATGACAACGCTGTCAAAGTCTTCCATGCTGGCACTGCTTTTTCTGATGGCGATGCCATAGACCGTGAAAAAGAAGTGGTGACGAATGGCGGACGTGTATTATGCGTGACTGCTCTTGCAGATAGTATTTCAGATGCTCAGCAAGCGGCACTTGCGGTAACAGGTGCGATTAGTTTTGATGGTGCACAGTATCGCCGTGATATTGGTCATCATGCCATTGCTCGTGAAAACAGTTAAAAATCAATATTACTCAGGCGAGAGCTTTTCGCAGTTTTAGTCTGATACACCAAATTACTCTTAGCTTTTATGATTCGACCTAGCATCATGCTAGGTCTTATTTTTTGATATTATTTTTTACGAAGTTATAATCTGCAAATATATACTGCGGCTTACAAAGTAACTGCTATTGGCAAGCTTAGGCTCATCAACCAAATGTGCTTTATATGATACAATTTTGTACCCGTACATCGCATCTCCCTTGTATTGTAGGTTTTGAACCCACAAATCAATACCAACTGGATGAATGATTATATTTATGGCAAATGATACGTCTAAACCTTCTAGCACCAAGCAATCCATCGATAACTTAAAAACCTCAGGGTTTGATAGACGAATGTCGATTGCTAAAACCTCCTTAAATATTGGTCGCCGCTGGGCGGGTAATAGTGTGTCTGGCATGTTCTTAAATAAAGAAGCTCGCACAGCACGTAACCAAGTATTTATGGAAGCCCAAGCAAACTACCTCGCAGAAGAGCTAGGTAAGCTAAAAGGTTCGGTCGTCAAAATTGGTCAAATGCTAGCGATTTATGGCGAACATATTTTGCCACCAGAAATCACCCGTGCCTTGCAAACGCTCAATGACGATACCGCTACGTTATCATGGCCAACCATGCAACAAACGCTGCAGCAATTATTGGGCGAAAAATTACATGAATTAGATGTCGATACGGTTCCTATAGGTACCGCATCGCTCGCGCAAGTTCATCGAGCCACCGTGATTGCAACTGGCGAGCAAGTTGTATTAAAAATTCAGTATCCAGGTGTTGCTGATGCAATCAATTCAGATCTTGCTTTATTTAAGCAACTATTAAGAGTGAGTAATATCGTTCCGCAGACCCGTTCGCTCGATGCTTGGTTCGAAGAGATACGTGACCTACTCCATCATGAAGTGGACTATGAAGCTGAAGCCGCGACGACAGAACGGTTTTATGACCGCCTGAGTAATGATCCGCGTTACATAGTTCCCAAGATTAATCGCACTTATTCCAAAAAACGCCTACTCTGTATGTCTTATGAGCCAGGTATTACCGTAGTTTCTGAGGCATTACAATTATTACCTCATGAGCGTCGTAACGCTATTGGTCAGGCAGCCATCGAAATCATGATGCAGGAAATTTTTGTGTGGGGTGAAATGCAGACGGACCCCAACTTTGGTAATTATCTGGTTCGTGTCAGTGAAAATGAAGGCGATATCGATAAATTAGTATT
Source organism: Psychrobacter sp. JCM 18902 (assembly GCF_904846615.1). NCBI lineage: Bacteria > Pseudomonadati > Pseudomonadota > Gammaproteobacteria > Moraxellales > Moraxellaceae > Psychrobacter > Psychrobacter sp. JCM 18902. Next base: position 1,046,449 of record NZ_CAJHBK010000001.1, on the reverse strand, counting down.
ATTAGATTTTGGTGCTATTCGTCAATTTGATAACAACCTTTTGACCATTGCGCATGGCTTACTAAAAGCTGGTTACCGCCATGACCATCAGGCGATGATGCTTGCGATGACGGGTTATGACTTCTTTGATAGTATGAGTGATAAAGTACGCTCTGATATGGCGTCACTATTTTTATTGGCAACCGAACCGTTTAGTGATCCAGCGACCAATCCTGATATTCCTAGCGATTGTCTAGATAAGGACCACCGTTATATTTGGGCGAACAGCAAACTTCACTCTCGCCTCTCAACACAAGCTACAAAAGCGATGCAGTCTTTTGAGTTTAACTTACCACCAAAAGAATTTATGTTTATTAGTCGAAAATTTATTGGTGCTTACACCTTTTTGACGGTGCTTGATGCTTATACCGATTCGGATACTTTAGTAAAACCTTATTTGTAATTCTGATTGAAGAAAATTTTTTCCAATAGCAAGTAATTTTTGAACCGCCCTTTTTTGGCGGTTTTATTTTTTAGTATTTTATTTACTTAGGCTATTTTATATGTTACAAATTAGCACTTATTATTGGCAATATTGGTTTTGATTTATTACTTAGGCTATTTAACTTGATTCACAATATCTGCCTGCCACTCATCAAACCTAGTTTTATAACCCTCCGGCTTACGCACATTAAGCTCCCAGCATACCTCTCCACGGGCTAAATATTTTATTTCAAAATGCGTACGCTGACTGTCATCAGCGACTTGATAGCGCTCATTAGGCAACGACCATATCTCGGTTGTTTGCTGCTCTGCATTATTGATATAGGCTTCAATGTTGGTTACTAGTACCACCTCTCCACCTACTTGCAATCGCGACAATAGAAACTCGAAAAAAGGCATGTTTAGCCATTGCTGGTTGGGATTTTGCTGTTCAGGATTGGGGTACAGTATGAAGATTTGACTGACGCTATTGGGTTTAATGGCATGCACAATCCATGCGATCGCATCAGCATGAATGGCAGTTAAATTCGGCGAGTCTTGTAGCACTGCCAGTTTGGCAAAAGCGTCAAACTTATTACGCGTACGTTCGATCGCAATCAGATGCTTATCAGTATTTTTCGCAGCGAAACCAAGCGCATGCTTACCCTTCCCTGCACCAATTTCTAATATTAAAGGAACAGCGCTTTTATTGTCATGAATGATATTTGGCATAATAAAATCACGTGGTGCTGAAAGCTTTTCTGGTTGAAATGCTCGCTGTTGCTGATGTGTAAGCTCAATATTATCGGTCATCTACTATCCTTAAAGTATTTGTCTTTTGCCATTATTCAGGCGCATGCTATTATATAGCCAATCCACTTCAATAGTAATATGGCGACAGCGAGTAACGCGCTATCGTAGTCTATCAAGCGCATACGAGATGAAAATAGATGCAATTACCGACTGCCGCTCGCTAATGATGTTCATCATACAAATAAATTGAGGATACTCCCACCCCTATCATGACTGAATCTACCCCCCAAACCTCCCCTACAACCTATCCTTGCCCACGTTGTGGTACCAAAACAGCATGGCAAGACAATAAATACAAGCCGTTTTGTAGCAGTCAATGCAAACTTATCGACTTAGGTGCATGGGCAAATGAAGACTATACCTTACCTGCAGAAACCACGCCTTTTTCTGACGAGCTATAATCAACACCTTCTCTTTTAACTAATTTATCATCTTAAGGATGTTTTATATGTCTGCTACTTATCTGATGCCCACTTATAACCGTCAGCCAATCAGCTTTACACGCGGTTCAGGCAGCTGGCTATACACCAAAGATGACACGCCTTATTTAGATGCGCTGACTGGTATTGCCGTATGCGGTTTAGGACATTGCCACCCGCAAGTGACTGACGCCATTCAGCAGCAAGCAGCGACTTTAGTACATACCAGTAATTTATTCGGTATCGACTGGCAAGAGCGTGCGGGTGAAGTACTATGTACAGCCGCCCAAATGGACAGTGTGTTCTTTGCCAATAGTGGTGCTGAAGCTAACGAGGCGGCGCTTAAATTGGCGCGTCTATATGCCTATCAGCAAGGTTTTAAACGCCCAAAAGTCATCGTTATGGAGCAGTCATTCCATGGTCGTACCTTATTATCATTGTCAGCCACCGCCAACCCAAAAGCCCGTGAAGGGTTTTATACATTAGATGAGGATTTTATCCGTGTACCCTTTGGCGATATTGCCGCGATTAAGCAAGCCGCGCAAGATCATGATGAAATTTGCGCCATCTTTGTAGAACCTATTCAAGGTGAAGGGGGTTTAAATACTGCTGCCAACGGATTTACGTATCTTGAAGAACTACAAGCAGAGTGTGAAGCCCACAACTGGCTATTTATGCTGGATGAAGTGCAAACAGGTAATGGCCGTACGGGTAAATACTTCGCTTATCAACATAGTAATGCGCGTCCTGATGTATTGACGACGGCTAAGGGCTTGGGTAACGGTTTTCCAGTAGGCGCATGTATGGTACGTGGCCGCGCTAATGGCCTGTTTGGTGCTGGTAGTCATGGCTCTACTTATGGTGGTACGCCGCTAGCCAGTCGTGTGGTACATAGCGTATATGACGTATTGGCTAACAGTGATATCATGACCAATGCCGTGACCGAAGGGCTGTTTATTCGAGAGACGCTGGTCGATACACTAGGACAATATGGAGTCAGCAGTCGTGGTGCAGGTATGATGATTGGTATCTCTTTGCCTGAAGACATGGACTGTAGTCAGTTGGTTGAGCGTGCACGTGATGAACAAAAGCTAATCATCAATGTCACTGGTGGGCATGTTGTGCGCTTGCTACCGCCGCTTAATATGAGCCGCGATGAGAGCACACAAGTGGCTGAGCGTTTGATTGACTTGCTAAAACCATCATTTTAAATGATTAGTCACACTAAACGCTAACACTAAAAAAGCCTATAGATAATATGTCTATAGGCTTTTTGCTTTTGGAGGCTTTAAACTCCTCTCTACGGTGCGTTATTCAAACGTCACCTAATTGGCATGGAAGTACTTTTTTAACACCTCTAAACAGCGAGTGATTTTGGCTGGCTGTTGATCACGGTTTAAGGTGACAGCATATAGTACAAAACTTGGTAATTGATAACCGGTCAACACTTCGACCAAATCACCATTTTCAAGCTCTTTTTTGATGTCCATTTCCATCATTCTAACCAAACCATGACCTTCTTTTGCCAAGGTGGTCGCCATAAAGACATTATTGGTATAAATGCGTGAATTCATTTTCGTACGCGTCTTTTTACCCGTTTCTGTTTGAATGAGGTCAATTTGATTGGCATCTTTCATGATTTCAATACAAATCAGCTGATGGTCAGCCAAATCTTTAGGCGTCTGCAGTTTGGTATGTTGACGTAGGTACTGCGGTGAAGCAACCAACATTTGGCGCACATCAGTCAATGGATGACTGCTGAGGCTCGAATCATTAATCGATGGACTCATACGAATCGCAATATCGATCCGCTCATCAATCATGTCAATATAGTGGTTGTCTGCCAGATAGGTAATGCTAAGATCATCATGTGCCGCCATCCACGTAGAGAGTGCCGGCAAAATATGATTAACGCCAAGCTCCGGTGTTGTCGCCACTCGTAAGCTGCCTGCCAACTCATCACGCAACTGATTGACCTTAATCCGCCCTTGTTCAGCAGCACTTACCACATCCTTTGCGGCTTCATAAAAGCTTTCGCCAGCTTCTGTTAAGCTCAGCTTACGAGTTGAGCGGTGTAATAGCACGACGCCCAGCTCATTTTCTAATGAGCGGATTTGCTGACTGACGGCACTGGTTGTAATGCCAAGCTCACGAGCAGAGCCACTAAAAGAGCCATGTCCAACCACACTGGCGAACACAGCCATACCGCGTAAATTATCCAACATATTCTCACCTAAACTTCATTTCAGTTTTTAATATAACTTAACCATTATAACGAATCTTAATTTATCTTATCGTTATTAAATATTTCTCTCTTGTTTAAAAAAGCCCATTTAATCTGCAATAAAAACAAAAATATCAAGGCGATAGTACAACATCGCCTTGATATTTTATATGAAAGTTGTCTTTAATAACTATATAGACTTTTAAATAATTTTAACAACAGTTTTTCTGACTGTTTAATACAACTGAACCTTACCCATTTTTCCTTCACCGCGCTCATTCAAATACTGCATCACAGGCGTAGCAAGCAGTCTTGCTTCTGCAACCGTTTTGGCTTGCACCAAGCGCTTTTGTTGGCGACGCTCAGGCGTCTTATCCTCTGCTTGCATGACGCTGCCATCGATTTGCAAGTCAATTTCTGCTTGGGTGAACTGCTGTTGCAGTTTAGCCGCTAATTGCTGAAAAGTGGTTTGTAAATGCCGACTATCTACACTTGTTATAAATATTGCCTTGCCATCGCATAAGCCCGTCATCATGCCTTGACGCGCAAGTGCCAATTCGTCTTGAGCCAATATCTCCGCTTCACGAGCCGTTTGTAGCCAATAATCCCATTTTTCTGGTGTCCACTCACCAAGCAGTTCTTGCGGTGAGCAACGCAGCAAAGTACGAGGATCATCAAGTTGCCTTGTTAACTGAGAATTATTTGCATCAGGCTCAACAACGGGTTCAGGCTCAACAACGGGTTCAGGCTCAACAACGGGTTCAGGCTCAACAACGGGTTCAGGCTCAACAACGGGTTCAGGCTCAACAACGGGTTCAGGCTCAACAACGGGTTCAGGGTTAGTTACTAATACATCATGATTTTTCTCAGAATTTTGAGCCAAACTTGGCTCAATATTGTCATAGGTCTCGACTTGCAAATCATCATTATTTCGTGCTTGATAATCAATGCCATAAGACTGTAATGGCGGTGCAGAAGCCGAGTGGCTATTTGATAACTTATTCGATGACTGTGTAGAAGGTGTAGATGTTCCATCTTCTATAGCTGGTACTTCAGGTGATACAGAGCCAGCATAAGTATGATTTAATATCTCATCGACTGGCAACGGACGAAATGCCAGCAGACGTAAAATGCACATTTCCAGCGCTTGCATTGGTGTGCTCGCAAGCTTAACACCTTCACGTGCTTGCACAACAATCTCATAATACAGTTGCAGAACGTCTGGACTCATATGCTGCGCAAGCGTGTTAATATCTTGCGCCTGTGCCTCATTCACATTTAATGCCACTTCAGGCAACAGCTGAGTCAACGCCAATTGATGCAGTAATTCAGTAAGACCATCAAACATACTCGTCGCATCAACCATTTGCGCGCGCATCTGTTCTATATGAGCCGCGACAGCAGATTTGTCATGGTTATAGATATCAGTAATTAAACTGACCAGATCAGCCGCATCAATTAAACCAAGCATGGCGTTTACAGTGACATCGTCGAGCGCACCTTGACCAAAAGCAATGGCCTGATCGGTCAATGACAACGCATCACGTACCGAGCCTTTGGCGGCGCTGGCCAATTGCCAGAGCGCAGGTTGCGTATAGCCTACCTGCTCTTGGGTAAGAACATTTGCCAAATGCTCGCTGAGTAGCGTTTGCGGTAGCGGACGTAGTACAAACTGCAAACAGCGCGAAATAATGGTAATCGGCAATTTTTGCGGATCAGTCGTGGCAAGTAAGAATTTTACATGCTCAGGAGGTTCTTCCAAAGTTTTAAGAAGCGCATTAAAACTGTGTGTGGACAACATATGTACTTCATCAATCAGGTACACTTTATAACGCCCCTGACTTGGCGCATACGGCACATTATCCAGCAACTCACGTGTGTCTTCTACTTTGGTACGGGATGCCGCATCAATCTCGATAAGATCGATGAATCGCCCTTGATCGATGGCCACGCAGTTATCACACACACCGCAAGGCGTACTAGTGATACCCGTATCGCAGTTCAAACATTTAGATAAGATACGCGCAATCGTGGTCTTACCCACACCGCGTGTGCCCGTAAAGAGATAAGCATGATGCAAACGGTTATAATCAATCGCATTAATCAGTGCTTGAGAAACATGCGTTTGCCCAATCAACTCGTGAAAGTTTTTGGGACGGTATTTGCGCGCTAAAACTTGATATTGCTGCGTCATAATAAATGCCAATGTGAATAATACAAATATAGATGGAGTGTCAAACCAGTAGGCTATATTAGGTTTAGATTATAACTGCGCTTGAAGTTGTGCTAAACGTTCGTATAAGCGCTGAGTATTGGCGTCAATCACTGAGCCTTTTTGATAAAAGGCATCCAAGTACACCTCTGTATTGACGCTATCATCACAAGGTCTAAACTCTACGCCAATCAAAAAAAAATCATCCATCACTGGATCCTGCATTTGAGCATTGAGCTCCAATAACAAGTCTTGTTGAGACGTGCGCACCTTGTCAGCACTCAGCGAACTATTATCATCTTGCGCATAGAAAACCATCAGATAATGGCGCCCAAACACGTGATAAGAGTGCTCATGACAAACATAACCATTCCAGCGAGAGTCTTGATCCATCGTTTTGTAAGCTAAGATTTTTTCAACCAAACAAGCGTAAGTATACATTGATTCATCGACTAAAATATCGACTGGCTCTTTTGGTAGTGGTTGACCTGCCTCATAATAATTTTTGATCAAACTATTAAACAGCTTGTACCACATTCGAGTATTTTTCTGAATCTCAGCCATGAGTGCTTTGGCAAAGACTGCCTGATCTGGTTCTGTAGCTTTGAGCAAGCGTTGCTCAATCTGATCGATCAACTGATTGTCAATCAATTGCTCTTGCACCCTAATCGCTCTTTGATGAAAGTCAGGCGACTGTAAAAACTGGGTAAGTAATGTCGATTCGTCTTGGAATGACTCAAACCCTGTCAGCTGGCTGCGATGAAAGTCTAAAAATGCGGACAAATCGCTTGGCGTAACCAATTGGCTGATGATATCGACAAAGTTTTGATGGCTAAATACCTGTAAAACACTCTGCTCATCATCCAGATCTAAAACACAGTCTTCAGCAAAAAACTGACTACCATATTCATAATCAACCGTATGCGAGGATGCTTGTGGTTTATCATCTTGATGCACGACAGACAGTGACGTCAAACCAATAAAATAAACATCCTTACCAGCTGTCGAGGTATTACTTTCTGCCATCGACCTATCGTTTTTTAGATAAAGCTGAGCGTGACGCTTAATTAGTTGGTTGACGACTTCTTTTCTCCACTCACGAACTTGAGCGCTGTCTACTTTTTGCCTACTCGCTCGCATCACTACATCATTGACGATCAAATAAATGATAGCGCTAGAAAACTCAAAAACAAAATCATAACCTTGAAACTGCTCAGGATTGGTTGTTTTATCTGCTGGTAACTCATACAAAGATAAGAAACTTTGGTGAATCATTTGTTGCCAAAGTGAGGGTGACGCGTGCTGAGTATCCATGATATCCCTATAAATAAGGTCTCATAAAGAATCTGGGACCATTCCATTGAAAGCAAAAGAGCTTTCTTATGTTCAGTTTAGTCCCAGCATGGATTTATGGCAAGTAAACCAGTTCTAGCTTTCTAATTTGCGACGCATATGCGGAAATAAAATCACATCACGAATACTGGCAGAATCGGTAAACAACATCACTAAACGGTCAATGCCGATACCTTCGCCTGCGGTTGGTGGTAAGCCATAAGACAGCGCTTCGATGTATTCTTCATCAAAATGCATCGCTTCATCATCACCAGCGTCTTTTTCAGCGACTTGTCCACGGAAGCGTTCTGCCTGATCAGCAGGATCATTAAGCTCGCTAAAGCCGTTTGCCAGTTCACGACCACCGATGAATAGCTCAAAACGATCGGTGATTTCAGGATTGTCATCACTACGGCGTGCCAGTGGTGAAGTTTCCGCTGGATATTCAGTGATGAAAGTTGGCTGACGCAATTGGTGTTCAGCGGTTTCTTCAAAGATAATGGTCTGTAGTTTGCCCACACCAAACACCTCTTTCACTTGCTGTTTAAGCGTTGTCGAAGCGTACTCTGCCAAATAGTCACGGTCATTGATACGTGCCATATCGAAATTTTCGGCATATTTTGCAATTGCATCAGACATAGACAAACGTATAAATGGCGCTTTTAGACTGATGGCTTCTTCTTGATAAGTAATCTCAGTTGTGCCCAAGATATCCATCGCCAATTCATTAAATAAGCGTTCGGTCAAATCCATCAAGTCATGATAATCAGCATACGCTTGATAGAATTCAATCATGGTAAATTCAGGATTATGGCGAGTTGATACACCTTCGTTGCGGAAGCTGCGGTTAATCTCGAACACTCTTTCAAAACCACCAACAACTAAGCGCTTCAAGTAAAGCTCAGGCGCGATACGCAGATATAAAGGCATATCTAGAGCGTTATGATGCGTCACAAACGGACGCGCCACCGCACCACCCGGGATAGGATGCATCATCGGCGTCTCAACTTCCATGAAACGCTCATTTAACATAAACTTGCGAATGCCGCTAATGACTTGACTGCGAATCATAAAGGTATCACGAGTCGTCTCATTGGTCATCAAATCAAGATGACGATTACGATAGCGAGCTTCGACATCAGCTAAACCATGGAACTTGTTTGGCATTGGACGTAGCGCTTTAGTCAATAACTGAAACTCTTCGATATGCACATATAAGTCGCCCTTGCCTGAGCGACCGATATAGCCTGATACGCCAACAATATCACCCAAATCTAATGATTTAATGGTCGCTAACGTCTCTGGATCCAACTCTTTGCGTGCAACATATAACTGAATGCGACCCGTCATGTCTTGAATAACAATAAAGGCACCACGGTTCAGCATGACGCGACCTGCCACGTTGACCTGTGTTTTTTCGCCATTCGCCGCTTTTTCTTCAATTTCTTGTTTTGAGACGCCGTCAAAAGCAGTTTGCAAATCTTGCGCATAATCAGTACGTTTAAACGTATTTGGATACGGCTGTTTGCCTGAAGCACTGATATCGTCTAGCTTGGCTTGCAGTTGCGCAATCAGCTCGTTAGCGTCTTCTACAACTGGGGTTTGGTCTTGGTTCTGATTATTGTGCTTTGACATAACACTCTCAATATTGTTAGGTAATTAAATGAAATAAACGAAAACTGCAAAATTAAATCTATACTTATTATCATGGTCGATAGCCGTAAAAAAAACAGCTATAAACAAACAGACACTGTCATCTAGACAGTGTCACGCTTTTATGAATTAATGGATTCACGACCAGCTATTGAGCCTCCAGTCATTAATATCCTGATGGTTACTAATCACCACCGCCGATGCTCGCCATCAAATCAGCTTGATGCTCACGCAACAGTGCATCAAGAATCTCATCCAAGTCGCCTTCCATAATGGCATCAAGCTTGTATAACGTCAGGTTGATACGGTGATCGGTCATGCGACCTTGTGGGAAATTATAAGTGCGAATACGTTCTGAGCGATCGCCACTACCGACCAAATCACGACGGATGGTATCTGCGGCATCAACTTGAGCCTGTACTTTGACTTGCTGAATCTTTGAAATCAGCATTTTCATCGCTTGCGCGCGGTTTTTGTGCTGGCTACGCTCTTGCTGACACTCTACCACGGTACCCGTTGGAATGTGGGTCAAACGTACGGCTGAGTCAGTGGTGTTAACGTGCTGACCACCCGCACCACTTGAACGGAAAGTGTCAAAGCGGATATCGGCTGGGTTTAGATCCACTGTATCATCAATCTCAACTTCAGGCATCACCGCCACGGTACAAGCTGAGGTATGCACGCGACCTTGGCTTTCGGTTTCAGGCACACGCTGCACACGGTGTACGCCAGATTCAAACTTTAAACGCCCATACACGCTGTTGCCTGATACGCGAGTGATGATTTCTTTATAACCGCCATGCTCGCCTTCACTTGCCGACAGCACTTCCACTGTCCAGCCTTGTGTCTGCGCGTATTTTTGGTACATACGGAACAAGTCACCAGAGAAAATCGCGGCTTCATCACCACCTGTACCCGCTCGAATTTCCAAAAATGCTGGCACTTTATCATTTGGATCTTTTGGTAGCATCATGACATTGAGCGCCTCTTCCATCTCTACGATGGTCTCGCGGGCGTTATCAATCTCTTCTTGCATCATCTCTTTCATGTCAGGATCTGATGCATCAGCCAGCATAGCCTCTGCATCAGCCTGATCCGTTTCTGCACGCACATAGTTCTGCCATAAAGTGGTGATATCCATCAAGTCGCTGTGCTCGACAGACAATTCACGGAATTTATTATTATCGCTGATGATACTAGGATCTGATAATAAGGCGGTGACCTCTTCATAACGGTCTACCATCTGGTCTAAACGCAGGCGTAAGGATTCTTTCATAAAAGGACTTTTAATTGGATGAGAGGAATAAGACCGTGATTATAGCAAATTTTTCGGGATAAATTAAAACCTCTACGCATTCTTGTCGATATTCTAAGCATTCTTCCCGTTATATTCTCAAATAGCGCCTCATTCTTGAATAATATATTGCTTAAATAATGTGATTAAATGCTCATAATAAAAATAACAGACAAAAAAATAGCTAAGATTGCTCTTAGCTATTTTTTATTAGGGCGTGTCCTCATTTTGAAAGTGCTGATAAAATTGAGGACACCCTCTAGTAACAGATTGTACTTTAAAAATTAAACCTTACGCACCAACACTGAACCGATAGAGTAACCAGCACCAAATGAACAGATAACACCCAAATCACCTGATGCCAGCTCATCTTTATAGCGATGGAAAACAATCATCGGACTGGCTGAACTGGTGTTAGCAAATTCAGCAATGACACTTGGCACAATCGCTTTATCCGCTTCTTTACCGATGACCGTACGTAGGATTAAATCCAACATATTGGCGTTGGCTTGGTGCAGCCACATCATTTTAACATCAGACGTTGCGATATCGTTTTCTTGTAAATGCTCAGTGATGACCTCTGAAACCTTTGGACAGACTTCACGGAACACTTTTCGACCATTTTGTAAGAATAGCTTGTCGGTGACTGGCTCTTTAATGTCTGGATACATCTCAGTCTGTGCCGCTAAGAACTCTGAGCGATCCATAAAGCCGTATTCGTTTTTGATATTGGTCGAAAACTGGGTAAATAGCTTAGAGTTAAGAATCTCATAACCTTTTGGCGTGTCTAGCTCTTCGATGATAGATGCTGTTGCGACATCGCCAAAGATAAAGTGGCTGTCACGGTTACGCCAGTTTAGATGCGCCGAGGTAATCTCAACGTTGACCACAGCGATGCGCTTAGCCAGACCAGAAACGATAGAGCCATGTGCTTGCGATAGACCAAAAGTCGCGGCACTACAAGCGACGTTCATATCATAAGCAAAACCACCAATCATACCGATTGCATTTTGAATTTCGATAGCGACCGCAGGATAAGTACGCTGAAAGTTTGAACAGGCAAGAATGATACCATCTAGGTCATTCGCCTCAAGACCTGCATCTGCTAGCGCGTCTTTCAAAGCCGCAGTACCCATTTCTGCCATGATAGACAGCTCTTCACCTAAATGACGATAAGGAATCACTGGTGCCATGATTTCAGGATCTAAAATACCATCCTTTTCCATCACATAACGTGATTTGATACCAGATACTTTTTCGATAAAGGCCGCTGAAGAAGGCTCTAGGGCAGTCAAAGTTCCTGCTGCTATCTCGTCAGCATGCTTTGCATTATAATTCTCAACATACTTATTAAATGAATCTACTAGCTCTTCATTACTGATGCTATAAGGCGGAATATACAGGCCAGTGCCTGTGATACAAGTCGTCATGATAAGCTTCCTTGTCTACTACTATAGGGCTTGGGATAAGCATAAAAGTGGAAAAATAACAGTCGTTTGATTTCAGTGAATAACTGTAAACTTAAAATCAGAGCCTTTATTATGCCTGAATATAATTATTTTTCTAATACTTTGTTACAAATAATCTGTTTGTTGCGAAAAATAAGCAAAGTCCTGACTTCATTTTGGAGCAGCTACGTTATAATTGGCGCATTTTGCTAGCGACGCGTTCACAGTTCGAGCGCATAAAACTGCGAGACATAAACCCGCTCATATTTGGGAATACTCATGGTAGAAATTTTTAACTGGTTATTTGGACAATACGCTGACTATCCCACTGTCTTTATTGCTCTTGAATTGATTGCTGTCATATTTGGGGTAGCAAGTGTCTTACTCGCCAGCAGAACCAATATTTTGGTATTTCCGATCGGTCTCGTCAGCACCGCTATATTTGTTTATCTATTGTGGAAATGGCAATTATTTGGCGATATGTTTATCAATGCCTACTATACGGTGATGAGTCTATATGGCTGGATCAATTGGACACAGAGTAAGAAAAACACAGCCATAAAAAAACAGCAAGACTATATCAACCCTACTGGTCAGCAGCAAAATGAGTCGTTAGCAAGGACTAACGCCCAGAATGCTATTCAAGTAGAACATCTCGATAAAAAAGATGTGCCAATACTCGCCTTACTAGCCTCGGCGACTATTGCCTTTGTCGCGTTAGTGTATTACTTCAGACCAGTCATCAATAATAACTTTAGCTTTGATGGCGCGGTATTAGGTTTGCATTTATTTACGTGGGTCGATTACACCGATATGCTGACCACCGCGCTGTTTTTGATGGCGATGTGGCTGATGGCGCGGCGCAAAATTGAGCATTGGATACTCTGGATAATCGCCGATGCTATTTCAGTCCCGCTATACTTTTATAAAGGTCTCACTTTTACTGCGCTACAATACGTAGTCTTCACTCTTATCGCAATTTGGGCTTACTATGAATGGCAACGACGTTACCGCTTGCAACCTAAAGCAGCATACGCCTAAATCGGTCATCAATGTCGCTATCCTAGGGACAGAGAGCACTGGTAAGACCACGCTATGTCGCGACTTGGCAGCGCATTTTGGCTGCCCTTGGGTGCCAGAATACATGCGCACCTATCTACAAGCGAAATGGAATAAGGAACACTTAACTTGCACTTGGGAGGATTTACTCCCTATTGCACAAGGTCAAATTGAGTTAGAAAATAAGCTCGCCGCACAAGCCGCGCAAAATTCCGATAGCAGCTACTTGTTTTGTGACACCAGTTTATTTGAGCTAATGGTTTATTCTAATTGGTATTATGGTGATTGCCCTGATGCACTTATCCAAGCGGCGTTAACACATCATTATGACTTGATTTTATTAACCGAAGTTGATATTCCGTGGGTCGCCGATGATTTGCGTGATAGCCCCCATCAACGTGATGAAATCAGTGCTTATTTTGAAAGTCAGCTGACCCGTCACCAAAAGCCATTTCATCGCATAGGTGGTGATAGAGATGAGCGGGTACAACAAGTGCTCGAATGGCTTTCTTAAATCCATCCTATACCACGTTATAAATAAATGACCTACAACCTTACCTTTAAGAGCCTTAAGAGATCTCCATGCTAAAAAACATTGAACGATACCTAGAAAAAACCATCTTTAACAGCCGCTGGATATTAGCGCCTTTTTATTTAGGGCTGGTCTTAGGGATTATTTTATTATTTATAAAGTTCATTCAAAAAACAGTCATGATGTTCAATACTGTATTTAGCGCTTCTGTATCAGACGTCATTGTTAATATATTAGTGTTGGTCGACCTCTCCTTAGTAGCCAGTTTATTATTAATTATCATATTTAGTGGTTATGAAATATTTGTCTCAAAAATTGACACTGGTGATCACGTTGATCGACCTAGTTGGATGGGCAAAGTAGATTTTTCTGGTCTAAAACTAAAAGTCATCGGTGCCATCGTCGCTATTTCTGCGATTGATCTATTAAAATCGTTTATGGATATTCCTAATGAATTGAGTGAGGGTGAAGCGGACAAACTCATGTGGAAAGTCATCATTCATATGACTTTTGTGTTGTCTGGTTTATTATTTGCTATTATGGATAAAGTGGTTGGTGATACTAAAAAACACTGATGCCAGAAAACACTAAGGCTTATTTTTCACACACTCTCCATCGTTCTTACATATTTTTTCTTCATCTCTCCTCTATGATCTTCTTTGAACCTACTGACTGTTATATGCACAGTTTTGGACTAAAGATTCATATGAGGAGCTTTCATGCAAAAAACACTATTGACTAAATTGTCCATCATCGCCGGGCTTTGTATTATTTTTGCCATCGGTCTCGGTATGATTGGCTCAGTCATCTACGAACGACAAAATTATGCCGCGTCGGTGGTTAAAGAAATTGCCCAGCAGCACGTCAATCCGCAAGAAGTCATCACCCCATTTATCATCATCCCTACCACAATTACACCTGAATGTCAGATTACAGCACCTGAAACAACCAGTAAATGTGCACCATCCTATTTAAAAAATGAAATTATCTTTGCCAGTCAGACCCAAGCCATACAAAATCTTGAAGTCAGCACTGATACCTACAAACGTGGCATCTATCATGCGACTAGTTATGATGGTGCGTTGACATTTGACCAGCGCTATACATTTGATCAAGCCATCAGCAGCTTATATGACACTACGAGCAAAACTAGTAACGCACAAGGCTCCATCAACACACCCACCAATAAAAATAACACCCAGACCGAAAAAACCATCATCCACTGGAATGCAGCAAAATTGATTATTCCAGTATCAGATCTGCGCGGCGTGGCGACGCTACCAACGGTGACCATTGATAAAAAACCGATAAAAGCGACCTACCCTCAGACAGCGCTGCTGAAAAATCTGACCTATGTAGAAGTAGCTATTTCGCAAGATATATTACAGCGTTCAATAAAAAATATAACGAGCCAGCAGAATGGCAATAACGCCCTTGCTACTAACGGTGCTAGCGAGTCATTGACCAGTACAGAAATCGTCATTGATTTACCGTTAGCTGGTATTAGCAATGTAAGCACCGTGCCGACTGGACAAAACTTTAACTTAACGATGCGCAGTAATTGGCATGCGCCAAACTTTATTGGTAAGGCGCTCCCCAATGCCAAGAAACTTACCGCTAAAGGTTTTGAAGCCAGTTGGCAAAATCAGTATTTAACAATAGCCAACAATCAAGATTTGTCGCAGTGTGTCAGCATAGCCAACAACCGATGTGTCGTCACCAGTCAGGCCACTCTCGATAACAACAGCCAGTCAATGGCTTCTGGTGATGCGCTTATAGCAATGGAAGGCGCTGCTACAGCAGAAGCCACTGCCATACCTGATAGCTATCGAAAGGTGCGCCTAAACAGCTTTGGTGTGAGTTTTGCTGAGCCTAATGATGTGTATTTACAAACTGAACGAACGATGAAATATGCCTTATTATTAATCTTAGTATCATTCGGCACTTTCTTCTTATTCGAAGTCATTAAATCCAGTCGTATTCACCCTATTCAATATCTGTTGGTCGGTTGTGCGCTGTTTGTGTTTTATGTTTTACTATTACCACTTGCTGAGCAAATTGTCTTTTGGAAAGCGTATGCCATTGCTGCCAGCGCCTGTGTTGGACTCATTGGTTGGTATACTTATTATGTACTGGGCGGCGTCAAGCGAGCGGCGATTTTCACTGTCACATTGGCAGGATTGTATGCGGCGTTTTTCGGCATATTAACCACCGAAGATATGAATTTATTGCTTGGTGCTGTCTTCTGTTTTGTGCTACTCGCTTGCGTGATGGTCATGACGCGTAAAATTGATTGGTATAAAATTGCCTAACTCAGATAGGACATGTTAAAAGCGTTTAGCCTAGGGCTGTCTGTCTTACGTTGGTATCATTGGCTATTATTAAGCCTGCCCACATAAGACCGCTCGATCTACTCATAGATAGTTCATATAGCTATCATCTCATTTATTATCATCTAATGATCTCACTATTCAAGGCCTTTGCCCAGTCTCGACATCCATTCTCACAGCGTTCACAGAGCTGATTTGGGTCAGATATATGATCGACATAGCCGCAATGCATACATGCATAATACGTCTCTGACTCTATCTCTTCGACGGGTTGATACTGCTTAGGGAAAAGCGGCATACCGTAGCCAGTGTTTTCAGGCGGATATAACAATATACTAAAATTACCGTCTGTCTCTAGCAAGCCTGTACGCACTTGACCCAAATGCTCAACCCCTTGTTGGCGCATTTCAGTAAAAAACTCATCATGAGACATTTTACCCTTTTTAATCTTATCGAGTACCAGCATTCCGTCTTCTACAATATAGAGCGACTTCCCTTCTAATAAATCTTCAAAAGGTTGGAATTCCATCATAATCCACGTGCACAATCGATAAAGCAGGATAACGGCGCTCATGACCAGCACCGCCTGAATAATCGGCAAATCCTCGTTAAACATAGGGTCACCTGCGATAGAACCCAATGATAAAATAATGGTCAACTCAAAGATTGACAGCTGACGGACGCCGCGTTTGCCCGTCAAACGCAAAAACGAGATAATCAGCACAAACATGACGCTGACACGCACCAATATCTCAAGCGCAAATGCCCAAGTGGTGTCATGAATAAAGATACTTGCCCAATCCATATTACTTTTTCCTATCTATTGTTTTTATTTGATTTATGACGATTCATTTAAGCAATCGTTCTGAGTATGCGCTTGATCCACATCACATCACTTTTGCAGTCGGCCTTTATTGTTAATTCAACTATCATCAGTCCAATTTAAAAAACACTTTCGCCTGCGAGTGCAATAAAATATGGTCTGTTGTGAGAAACCTCCCAATTGGCAACTAGCAACTAGCAACTAGCAACTAGCAACTAGCAACTCAGTTTTCGCACTTCAGCCAGTATTTTTGCTGGTAAAAAAGCGGTAATAACAACATCCCTAAAAGTCGAATTTGCCTATTTTATTCAAAAACCAACTTCTTTATTGTAGGAATTATTTTTGAAAGCCACCTTGTACACCGTTATTGCATTAATTGCCTTTGCTGCAAACTCTCTCTTTTGCCGGATGGCGTTAGCAGAGGGTCATATAGATGCTTGGAGCTTTACCATTCTGCGCCTGCTGAGCGCTGCTGTCTGCCTAGGTATTATCATGACCATTCATGCTTATCGGTTACGACAGCATGCGCGAGATCCTGACAGTATTGCTCACGCTGCTATTTTAAACGATAAAGGCAGTTGGTTAAGCAGCGTGAGCTTAGTGATTTATGCGCTATGCTTTTCGATTGCTTATGTAGAGTTGGATACTGGTACAGGAGCGCTGATTCTATTTTCAGCGGTTCAGCTGACGATGATTGGTTGGGGCATCTATAAAAAAGAGCAATTGAGCGGCTTACAATGGCTGGCATTTATCGTAGCGGTAGCAGGGTTTGTCTATTTGATGCTACCTTCAGCAGCAGTGCCTTCGTTACTAGCGGCGGAGCTTATGGCAATCAGTGGTGCTGCTTGGGGCATATATAGCATACGCGGCAAATCATGCGTGTCACCGCTGCGAGCCACAGGTTTTAATTTCATTCGGAGTCTGATAGCAGCGCCCATACTGTTAGTGATAGGCATGACTTATCTAGACAATATAGGCTTGGAAAACATCAATTTAGGTGACATCACTAGTAAGGGAGTACTTTTGGCCTGTGCATCAGGAGCGATCGCATCCGGTATAGGCTATAGCATCTGGTATATGGCCATGCCTTTGTTAAAAAACACCCAAGCAGCAGTTGTACAACTGTGTGTACCTATACTGGCTGCGATATTAGGCGTGGTGTTTTTATCTGAGCAACTAACCGTGCCATTCGTTATAGCAAGCTCGGTTATCTTGGGTGCAGTATTGGTATTTACTTTAAATAGAGAAAAAGCCCCTACGTGAAATATTCTCATTCGTTATTTAATATAAATAGGCTAATAGAGGCTTAGTGATAAAAAAGACAGATAAGATTACTACCATAGCCCTCAAACACAACATGAAGTTACATTCTCTACGGTATCATGTTGCTTGAAGTAACAACCTACTTTTACCGATACTTTTGAGGCATATTATGAAAAAATTATTAGCCGTAGCACCTTTTGCTCTATTATTGTCTGCCTGCGCCACTAATGCACCAACTACTACGACCCCAGAGACCAATACTCAGCCAGTAGTCCAATCATTCACTTGTGAAGACAACGGTCAACTCACTGCTGCTTACACTGCAAATGGTCAAACTGCTAACCTAAACGTGACCTTGCCTAAAGTTGGCTTGACCAATGCAAAAATCACTATGGAGCAAGCGGTATCAGGTTCTGGCGCTCGTTATGTGAATAATGTTAACCCTAAAACCACTTACGATTGGCACACCAAAGCGGATTACGGCATCATGACTATTAAATCAGACAATGGTCAACAATACCAAGTGAACTGCCAACTATAATAACCCTAGAAACAAGCGTAAATAATACGTGGTGGTTATTTGAATAAAACCCATGTTTTTATTCAAATCTATTGAAAACGAAAGAGCCAGTAGTCAAACTACTGGCTCTTTTTTATGCTTAACTTTTTATGCTTGATAATTTAATCTTAATGATCAACGTTGAATCACTCAATAAAAAACTGCCTGAATACTTTATGTACCCAAGCAGTTGAAAATCATGTCGTTTTTATATTTGTTTATAGTTATTAGAAACAGCTGTTGAATCAGTCGTTAGGTATTAACTACGGCTGACCGTTAAACCACGGTCACATGCAAACGTGCATCGACATTACCGCGAGTAGCATTAGAGTATGGGCAAACTTGATGAGCTGTTTCGACCAGTGTTTGCGCTTGAACCTCATCAATACCCGACAATTCAACATACAAATCTATATCTAGGTTATATCTACCATCGGCTTTCATACCAATACCCACTTGGGTCGAGGTTTTTGAGGCAGTGATTGGCAGTTTCATTTGCTGGGCGGTCAGATTTAAAGCACTATCAAAACAAGCCGCGTAACCCATTGCAAAAAGCTGCTCTGGATTGACACCTTCCTTGTCTGTTTCTTGAAAAGAGACCAGATCAAAAGCTAGCGAACCATCGTCAAGACCTGTATGACCAGAACGACCACCCGTTGCCGTTGCGCGCGTTTTATAGAAAATTTTCATCATATATTCCTTATGGATTGGCATGTTATTGGTATTGGGCAATACGCTGCAAATCAATCTTACTGCGTTTTGGTACCATCATTATAAAAGTGAACACGCTAATCTGGTAGAGCATTACTCCAGCATCCTTGCCTATTCCTATAAATATTTATATTATTAGGCAAATTATAAAGTAAGTAGAAATCATGAAAACAAAAACGGTTGAGCAGCTACTTAGTATATTACCCAAAAACCAAACCATCGAATCAGACATTTCAGGCTTGTTTTTTTATTGTGCCGACAGACCAAGAAAGACTATCAGCTATATCCAAGACCCTAGTATATGTATCGTCTTACAAGGCACGCGTGAAATTTACTTAGGTACAGATTGCCAGAAATTTGATGACAGCAGCCTGATGTTCTGCCCTGTAAATATTCCTATAAGCATGCATATCAAACACGCCACTGTAGAGAAGCCTGTCATCGTATTGTCTATGAAATTAAATCTAGCGCTCATTCGTGAAGTCATGGCACAAATACCACCTCAGAAAAATGCCGATTATGAGCATCAAGGTATAAAATGGCCGTTAGAAGACACCATATTAACTGCATTCGAACGGCTGATAGACTTGCTTAATTATCCAAGTGACATAGATTTTTTATCACCTTTAATCCAGCAAGAGATTTATTATCGGCTACTCGCAGCACAGCAAGGTCATAAGTTTCGGCAACTGGTGGTTAACGGCAGTCACACCCACCGTATTGCCCAAGCTACCGATTGGCTAAAAGCGCATTTAGAAGAGCCCGTCATCATAGAAGATTTGGCCAGTCGATGCGGTATGAGTGTGTCGGGATTTCATCAACATTTTAAAGAAATCACTCAACTAAGCCCGCTTCAATATCAAAAAAGCCTACGATTGATGAAAGCGCGGCAGCTGATTCAACTCGGCGAGGCACAAGTATCGCAAATCGCCATGCAAGTAGGCTATGAAAGTCCCAGCCAATTTAGCCGTGAATATAAGCGGTTATTTGGAGTAAATCCAAGCAGTGAGTTAAATGTCTAACATGATGCTTCTACCATAATGCCCCTACTATAATGGTTTCTGACTAAAGCAATTCCTCTGCGCCTTGACAGCTTCATAAGCAACTGCGTACACAATGTAATTATCTGTTTAGCAGATTCCTACACCCTCCCTCTTTCCATCCGAACAAACGACGAAATATCTTACTCAAGAAAAAAACAGTTGACTTGATCTATATATTCATATTATAACATATATTATATATTCATAATTTTGCAACTATTATGATAATTTTTCTACGTGTGATCGTCAGAATATTTCGGGAGGCACTAATATGATTCGTTTAAGCTATACTCTCAAATGCTGGGCATTGGGTGTCACTTACTTTTTGGTATTTTATTTTATGGTGGTCATGAGCGACCCTGGTTTTAGCAAGTATATTTATATGCTGGCACTAAGCACCTTGTTATTCCCCGTAGCTAAGCGTTCAGTCGATGTCATGACGGACTTTTTACACCAAACACGGTATTATTTAATGGATTATTGCCCTCATTATTGATCAACGTGGTGATTTGGATACTCACGCCATTTATTGTAGCACTGACCGTTATAGCATTCGTGCTTTATAGTATGGGTGTGCTGACAGAAAAGATCAGTCACTAATTTTACTCAGGTGCTAAATTTTAGAGCAAAGGTCATATGACGCCACCTTCGCTTTTTTGTTTCATAAAAGATTTATCCATCGCAAAAAAACAATGACACTCAAAAAAAAGGCTGAGTTAGCAATTGCTAATCCAGACTTTTTATCGATAGTGAGTGAGGGTTAATTACTTAAAATCAGTAGGATATCCATACGATAACCTACTCTATCAAAGCTACGAGCAAATTTCACGAATAGTTATTTGATTTTGATATTTGCCTAGAGGCCCGTATTGACCGATGGGGCTAATGTTACCAATGACGCAAGTTTCGAAATATTTGTAATAACCTTTTTGATTGAGACTTTTCGAATTTTCAATCAATAACTGCTGTGGATCTGATACATAGTAAATGATGTTATCAGAAACGAACTCATGAACCTCAAAGCTTCTTTTAAACTTACCGCGTAACTGCACTTCTTTTTCTACGCTTGTTGGCGCGAATACCTTCACATTTTCATTATTACTGGCTTGTGTCTCATCACAGCCCGTACTCATAAATATAGTTGATGCAAATCCTAATATTATCAATCTACCTTTAATCATTATTTTTTATCCTGCTCAAAAACCTACATCAATATATTAAGTAACGACCAAAAAACTCTGGTATAAAAAATAATAGCTCTTTGATTTAATCAAATATTATCGACTAAATAAAAGAGTTATACAAGACAATTGTCAATTAGCAAGTTTTAAAACTCAAATCGATCCTTAACTCATTTTATCCCACATCTTGCTTAGGCGCTTCGGTGACACTGCCATGCGGGTTTTCATCGGTTGCGCGAATAGCTGAATACGATACTCCTCGACCATCCAGCGGTACTCACTAATGGCTTTATCATGGGCACGATTTGCCAACCGCTCCATATGCACATCAAGCGCGTATACTCCTTCGAGATCAGATTCGAGATTGTGCTCAAGCCGTTCAATACGAATCTCCAGCGCCTCGAGATAGCGCGGATACTGCTGCCAATGGCTATAATCCATGCGATAAACAAAATCAGCCAAGTGTAAGTCTTCTAATTGGTCTTCGATATCTTCGATAGACTCACCAAATACCTCTCGATCGAGCATGAGTAAGCTTTGGCGAATACGCTGCCAGCGAGTATAGACATTTTTAAGGATTTTTATAACGTTTTGCCCCGTCAATAGAAAGTTAACCGACACCACTTCCAAGGTTTTCTCGTACTCTTCTGGCGTAAAGGGTAATTCTTCAGCAAGCGCTACGGCAGTATCATCAGCGCTTTCAGGCAAATCAGCACTGTGGTCAAATAACACATAATGCTCTTCAAGCGACGCGTCCAATGCCGCGTCGATGACGATGGTTTTTAGCTTCTCCATATCACCAAGTGGTGCAAATGCCAATTTGAATATCTTATCAATTTGGCTGGTCAGCTGTTTTTTCTTCGCACCAAGCTTACCTTTTATCAAGGTCAAAACCCCGATACGGTGTGCCTGTAACGCTGCATTGACATCGGTATATTGATGGATAGATACCGCTTCACCTGACGCATCTGCTACGAGCGCAGCAAACTGCTTCATCACCACGCCTGCACTATGATGATTTTTGCTAAAGGCAAAATGCTCAGGGAATTCAGTATGCGTACCTTGCTGCTCATTCACCGCTTGGCGGGTCTCTTGAGCATGACGAATCTGTAGGGTTTGCAGGTCACGACCCTTTTCGATAATGCGGTTTTTGTCATCAACCACACAAATTTGCGGCTGCAAATAGCGATCAATGCTAGAGGGATTAAAGCTATCAGGCGTCACTGACATAACGCCGCGACGGTTGAGCGCTTGGCAAAGCTGCTTGAGCAATCCTTGTCCACCAGCAGGTTGTAGTTCATCAAACAAGCTATCGGCTATATCAGGAATCGGTACAATTTGACGGCGGATATCCTTTGGTAGTGACTTGAGCAATTGCAATACCAGCTCATAGCGCCAACCAGGAACACCCCACAATAGCTCAATCGCATCAAGCTGCGGTAGCGCGGCAAGTGGCACACGAATGGTCACGCCATCATCCTCACTGGACGGATCAAAGACATAACGTAGCGGTAGTTTTAGATCACCTAATTTCCACACTTCTGGAAAATCGCCTGTGGTCGGTGCTTGGCTATTGAGCACGTCATCATCGGTAAAAAATAGATATTTGGTATCGGTTTTTTCAACCTCGGCACGCCAATCTTCAAAGGCTTTGCGACTGGCAATATGCTCAGGTATTTTTTTATCATAAAACTGATACAGCGCTTCTTCATCAACCAACAAATCACGGCGACGTAACTTATCTTCAATGCGTTCAATATCAGCAATTTTATCCATATTATGCTGTAAAAATGGCGCTTGACGCCCTAAATTACCGGTCACCAAACCATCACGGATAAAGATTTCTCGCGACTCAGCCAAGTTCACTTGCTCATAGTTCGTCAGCTGTTTACTAATAATAATCAGCCCAAACAGACTAATCTGCGCATAGGCTTTCACTCGTCCAGTCTTCTTCGACCAATGCGGCTCAAAGTAATGGTATTTTAATAAGTCGCCTGCCGCTGAGATAATCCATTCTGGTTCAATTTTGGCAACAGTGCGCATAAAGACTTGTGAGGTTTCAACCACTTCAAAAGCCATGACCCAAGGTGGTACTTGTTTAAATACCGTACTGGCTGGGAATATTTTGGCTTTTTGCTGGCGAGCCGCTAAGTATTCACCGCGATTCTCAGTTTTATGCGCAATCGTAGACAATAGACCTGTCAATAATGCGCGGTGTAAATTGGCATATTTAACCGCTTTAAGTTCTTCATCTTCGATCGCGGTAGGGTCGCTGGTCATGTTTTCTAACGAAGCATTTTTATCGGTTCCTTTATCGGAAGCTTTTGCCTCTTTAACATCCGTCAGCTTAAGGTCTGTGACCATTTGTACTAACTGACGATGGGTTTGATTCCACTCACGTACACGCGGGAAGCTCAGATAGTTTTTCTTGGTAAAATTCTTACGCTGATTGCCAGACAGCTTATTGCCATCTTCATCTTTTTCAAATAATGCTTTCCACAGACTCAAATAGAATAAAAAGTCAGAATCATCTTGACGAAATTCCGCATGCTTTTGATCGGCTTGCTGACGTTTATTGGCAGGACGCTCGCGTGGATCCTGTACAGCAAGAGCCGCTACTACAATCAGCATCTCACGGATACAATCAAAATCACTGCCCGCAACCAACATACGTGCTAGCCTTGGATCGATTGGCATACGCGCCATTTTTTGTCCAGTTGGCGTCAGGCTTAAATGGTCGAGACCTTTTTTTGGTTTTGGCTTATTGTTTTGATGAGCAGCAGTTACTTCATTTTTAGAGGTAATCGCGCCTAACTCATCAAGCAATTTATGCCCATCAGTAACCAAGCGGCTATCGGGTGGCTCGATAAAGGCAAAATCATCAACACTACCTAAGCGCAGATTGGCCATCTGTAAAATAACGGATGCAAGATTGGTCCGTAAAATCTCAGGTTCGGTAAATTCTGGACGACCGGTAAAGTCCTCTTCGCTATACAGACGAATACAAACCCCTGGTGCGACACGACCACAGCGACCTTTACGCTGATTGGCAGCCGCTTGCGAGATTGCCTCAATGGGTAGACGCTGTACGCGTGAGCGATACGAATAACGAGAAATCCGCGCAAAACCCAAATCAATCACATAGCGGATACCCGGTACGGTCAGCGCAGTCTCGGCAACGTTGGTCGCGATAACGATACGCCGACCACGACCTGAGGGCTGAAAGATACGCTGCTGCTCTTCATAAGTCTGCCGTGCAAATAGTGGCAATACTTCTGTATGCTTTGGCCCATGACGCTCAAGCACCTCTTGTAGCTCACGAATCTCCGCTTCTGTGGCGGCAAATATCAAGATGTCTGCTTGGTCAGCATGACCTTTATTCTGTGCATCGCCAAAGCATTCTTCGACGGCGGCAACGACCGCACGTGGCAGATTTTCTTCAAAGTCATCGTAGCTGTCATCATCCGAGCTGTTCACTGGCTCATCAGTGAGGGGACGGTAACGAACTTCCACTGGAAAACTACGACCTTCGACATTGAAAATAGGTGCAGGTACGTTGCGCTTGAGCTTATTATCATAACGACTAAAGTATTCACTAAAGCGTCTAGTATCTAGTGTTGCTGAGGTAATAATGACTTTTAAATCAGGACGTTTGGGCAGTAGCTTTTTCAGATAACCCATAATGAAATCAATGTTTAAGCTACGTTCATGCGCCTCATCAATAATGATGGTATCGTATTTACTCAAGAATCTATCGTGACCTAATTCAGCCAGTAAGATACCATCGGTCATGAGCTTAACAACAGATTGCGCCGTACCCTGCTCATTAAAGCGAATCTTGAAGCTGACAGTATTACCGAGCTGCTCGCCCAATTCTTCAGCGATACGGTTTGCCACACTGCGCGCGGCCAATCTTCGAGGCTGGGTATGCCCTATCTGCCCAGTGATACCGCGACCTGCCAGCATTGCCAGCTTGGGCAATTGCGTCGTCTTACCAGAACCCGTCTCCCCTGCAACAATAATGACTTGGTGATCAATAATTGCCTGTACTAAATCTTCTGCACGTTGACTGACGGGCAAATCAAGATTCAGTTTTTCTGCCAGTTTTTCTGGAATGCTATCCATACGTGCCTGCACCGCTTGCTGTGAGCGTGTCTTGATTTTTTCATACTGCGCACGTTTTTTAGTTAGCCCATCATTGGCTTTATCGTCAAAATCTTTTTTATTTTTAGCCACAGCAGCCCTTGCCAGCTCACGCTCGAGACGACTTAAATAATAACTGTCTTTAGCGAGTACTGGTAAATCAGCAACCATATCAGGTTGTGAAGACGCTTTATTACTGTTCTCTGTCATATTTGAATTATCATTATTTGGGTTTGTTAACTTACTTAATTCATCGGATTTAAACCCATTGGCATTGTTTTCAGTCGGTATATTTGAGGTACTCTTAAAAGTATTCGGCATATTCACTTAGGCTATTTATTGTTTGGAAGTGGTTAGATTATGAGGGTAATTTGGGCGTGATTCAAGGTAGTTGTAGTGTTTGCCTAGCAACTATGCAGGCTATTACCTATTTTCAAAACGCTCAGTCAAAATATTTCTAAGCTCATTAGTCACAGGCTTAAATTTAAAATGTTCTGGCTCCATCTGAGCAATCAAAGCATACTGATCCTTTTCAATCGAGTTATTCTCACAAGAAAAATGATTCATCTCCTGACCAGTAATGGCATTAATAATATAAAAAGAGGTATCGCTATCTTCAAACTGTGTCATCTCATAGTAATTATTCGGATCCCGCATAACGAGATTAGTACCATTAGAAAGAATCGCATAATAGGTATCCTCAGTCGCTTGCTGCGCCTCTAATCTTAAAGGATTGCCTTGGGTGGCGAAATAATACTTGAGCATATAACCAATATCGCTATTAATCACATCCAAACGTAAATGCTCACCCTCTTCTGTGATGCATTGATAGATCATAAAAGGTTCGTAAATTCGTGGTTCAGTAGTGACATTCTCGTCCACTATACTCTCCCACTCCATGCCCATAATGGGCGCATCCAACATGAGGCTTCCATCCTCAGTCAACTTATACCCTGCTGGTACGTCTTGATCTTCGACCGTAAACTGGAGGTTAAACGACTCATTATTCTCTTTTCGAGCATTGTCAGTGTCGTTACTCAATACCGCTGTAGTGTCGTCCGATGTGTCTTGTTTATCCTTTTTATCCCAAAGTGTTATAGCCACTAGGACAATAAAAAGTCCTATCCCAAGACCAATACCTGCGATAACCCACTTAACAAATCCTTTTATCAAATTTCTCAAACCTGCCAGTCCTATTTTATTTCTGTGAATAAATTATTTGTAAGCTCACATGCTACTTGTATAAATAATCTGTTGACGAATAGCAGCCCCCATAAAGAAATTCTGCAACTTTTGTAATGGCAGCCTAGGAAAAGGCAGATGCAGCGAAAGTATTAACCTCTCAAACGCTACCATTTCATCAGCTAAGGCTTGTGCGACATCGGGTTGAATCTGCGGATTTTCATACATATTATCAATCAGC
The DNA here is from genome assembly GCF_904846615.1 of Psychrobacter sp. JCM 18902. NCBI lineage: Bacteria > Pseudomonadati > Pseudomonadota > Gammaproteobacteria > Moraxellales > Moraxellaceae > Psychrobacter > Psychrobacter sp. JCM 18902. Next base: position 1,019,525 of record NZ_CAJHBK010000001.1, on the reverse strand, counting down.
CAAGTGAGTTGTGGAAACTTAGCATTATCATGAATCTGATAAAGGGTCGGTAATAGCTCATCAGAGAGTTGGCAACGCGATTTGCGAATCATGCCATTTTTATAGTACATATTTAAAGCCATATTAGGGTGTGTCCTTAATTAAATGATGAAACTAAAAATGAAATAAATTCTTGTCAGTCAAAGGAGGTTTCGCAGAAAATGTAAATATATTGTCTAAAAACTTGCAAAGAGTGACGGAGATATAACCGCTTTTAGTACATTAAACTCTAGTCTCGTCAATTGATAACAATCCTAAAGTAACTTCCTTAAATTCTTGATACTTAGATAACCAACATAATCTTTATCTTTATCAGCATTTGCAAGTTCGTGACTATTATGAATCGTAGGCTCAATTAAAATCTGTACGTTTGAGATAAGATCATTGACGTTGTATATATCATCGATATCTACTTCAAATTTATCATCAATATGCGATGCGGCATTAAAAGGTGAGTCTTTATCTTTAAAAGTAAATTCTTTATAAAATGTACTTTGTTTGGCTTGTTTAATAGCCTCTGCTTGAGTAGCAGCAACGATAAGTAGCTTATGATGAAACTCTTCAAAACTCCCTCGCTGATAGCCGCCTAAATTAATAAAGAACAGTTTTAAACCATTATCATTCGCAGCTTGGTTATCTGACTCAATCAATTTAACAGTATGGTTTCCCACTTTGGTAATCGCTCTATATGAATCAATATGCCATTTATTGTTGACTTCCGGCCAATGATTATTGATATCGTTTATTAGCTCGCTTACCTGATTGGCTACACCAAAGAAAATATCATGCTGCTCAATCAAACGACCTTTGGGGCGACCACCAAGCTGCACCATAAAGAGTGTTGGCATTTTACGACGTCCTTATTTAAGATATAAAACTCATGGTTAGTCTAATGAATATTATCAGCTTACACTAAAGAATCTTCGACCATTTTACAGTTACAATACTCGCCCTGTCCTTAATGCAAACGCCCAATCTTCGCGACCATTCATTGAAGCCAGTTTAGCCGCAGCTTCATAATCATAAGGCACCTTGATATGCTCAGTTTGCCAGTATTTACCCTGTTCAGCATCAACACATTTAATAAGCACATAACTGGCATGGGGCGAATAGGTTTGCATCTTATGCAAAATAGGCAAATCATCTTCATAGGCTGGGTAACCAACACTACCTGTATTAATGATTATCTGACCTGTCGATAGCGTGACTGTACGTGGAATATGAGTATGACCACATACGATCACTGAACTGCCAATACCGTTAAGCTGTGCCAAAATGTCTAGATTATCACGTAAGGTCGGCTGACCCGTCTCGATATTTTCTAACAAATAGACCATGTCATCGGTTGGTGACCCATGGCACAGATAAATATTCTCACTCAAATGACAATCAAACGGCAAATTCTGCAGCCACTTAACCGCTGCTTTTGGCAAGTCCTCTATGATAAAAGCCATGGTTGCGTTGTTGCCAATCTCCGCCGTTGTCGCTTCATAAATCTGTCTATCCTGATTACCTCGAATAATAATGATATCGTTCTGCTGTGCCATTAAGAGCGCATAGGTATCTTTGGGGGCTATCGGTCCGTATAAAATATCACCCAGATTAACAATTTGATCAATGTCGCGCTGTTTAATATCAGTCAGCACGGCTTCAAGCGCGAAGACATTACTATGAATGTCGGAAATAGCTGCGATAGTATTTAATTGCTTGTTATTAGAGTTGGAGTTAGAGTGCGCCATCCTATTTATTTTCCTAACAAATCACTATGTTATACATCGACTAACCGTAAAAAGGAACAGAAAAGAGAAACAAAAAACCCAATGGCTCGTGATCATTGAGACATTGGGTTTCATAAATTATGATTAATGTGATTGATAAACTATATTAAGAAGAAATAAGCCCACAATCCGACGACAAAGGTAGCAATGATATTAAGAATGACACCCGTACGGATCATTTCGCTCTGTTTAATCAATCCCGTACCAAAGACAATCGCATTTGGCGGTGTCGCAACGGGTAGCATAAAGGCACAAGATGCACCAATACCGATGACCAATACCAACACTTCGTGTGGTAAACCCATCTGCTCTGCAATGGCAGCAAATACGGGAACCAGCAGTGCGGCAGAAGCGGTATTAGAAGCAAACTCCGTTAAGAAAATAATAAATGCTGATACCGCAATCATCACCACGATAAGCGGTGCAGAAGACAAGGCATTAGCGACCGTCTCCCCTAGAACCAAGGACGCACCTGATACCTTCAAAATCGTCGATAGGGCGATACCGCCACCGAACAGCATGAGTACACCCCAATCGGTATTATCAGACACCTGCTTCCACGATACCAATCCTAAGCTGACCACAGCAGCAGCAGCTGATAAGGCAATCACTGCATCAGTATCCGTAATATCAAGCGCAGCCCCAATCTTTTTGGAGAAAATCCAGCTCAATGCGGTGACAATAAAGACGATAATCGTCACTACGCGAGGTTTATTCCATACAATAGGCTCATCTTCAACCAGTACAATTTTACGGTTCAGGTTGGGCTTCAAAAACACATACATTGCACCTAACAATAGCGGCAATAATACCAGCATCATCGGCACACCAAACTTCATCCAGTCCACAAAGGCAATATTGAGCGCTTTTGCAGCGATAGCATTTGGTGGCGAACCAACGATCGTACCTAAACCACCAAGGCTTGCTGAATAAGCGATACCTAATAGTACAAATACAAAAGTACCTCGGTCTTTTTCACGGTCAACTTGCGTTAAAATACCCAGTGCTAATGGCAACATCATCGCCGCCGTCGCAGTATTCGATATCCACATCGATAAAAATCCGGTCACGCCAAATATCAAAAATACCGCTGTGCTTAATTTGCCACCTGACATCGATAAAATCTTCAGGGCAATTTTTTTATCCAATTGCTGCACATGCAAGGCTGCCGCTAAAGCAAAACCACCAAAAAACAAATAAATGGTCGGATTGGCAAAGCTTTGTAAGCCTATTTCGGCATCGAATTCTGGTATACCTACTAGGGCACCAACCACGACTACCAATAGTGCCGTAATCGTGACGTGCAACGCTTCCGTTAGCCACAATACGCCGATGAAGAACAATAATGCAAGACCCTTATTGGCATTGATATCGAATGGCAATACATTATAAATAATCATACTGATAACCGCCGCAATAGCGACCACTATCAACCCTTTACCAGTACCCTTTGGAAAGGTATCGGTAAATAAATACTCATTGCCATCATCAGGAAGATGGCTATCTAGTTTTTGCTCTGACATAAAATGTCCTTATTTTCCCAAAGACAGTGTAAAAAGACGCTAAAATAAAAACGCATGTTAGCGATTAATGGTTATTCAACCAGCAACCACAAAAAATACGCCGTTATCATAACAGATATATAACAAAAAGCTGATGCAACAAAGCCTTTATAAAAAAAACCTTATAAAATTTGCAATAAATATGGTTGTTTCACAAGTAAAGAATTACTTTAATGCGTTTTAGGAAAGGTACTTTAAAACGGTACTTTATAGAGATGACTTTTATCTCATGAGTTTTTAATTTTTGAACCGAACGCCGAGAGTGAGTGAGAGCAACTTATAACCAAGTAATCGCTTCTAATTAAACAGCAAGCCTTGTGAGTTGCAGTTACACATCGTCACTAAACAAGCGTACACTTAGTATGTACAAGCGTATGGTGCTATCTCATAATAAATAAGTCAAAATAAATTTCTAATACCAGTAATAGTTTAACAACTATTTTTTATTAGTATTTATATCGGAAAATGAATAACAATAAATAGGAGCACTTTATGACAGATGCAAATAAAACAGATTCAACCACTAAAATGGCACCGAGAGATATCAATCAAGACAGTTTGGCTAAAAAAGATCAGCAGCGTACCGATGACTCTGCACTCGATATGATGCAAGGGTTGCATGAACATGAAGACCATAAGGAAGAAGGTAAAAACTAAATCACAGCTTTATTATTACCTCAAAGCAAAAAATAAAGGGTACTGATCGTTATGATGAGTGCCTTTTATTTTTTGGCTCTCTTTTTTCTGGCAAGCGATCTGAGACGTAGTTATATATAAATGCTGCTGTTAAAACGATAGCAATGGGTACAAATAGCGCTTCATAGCCAACCTTGGCGAATAAAAATGCTCCAACGGCGCTGCCACCGCAAAAGCAATACCAAATAATGGCTTGGAACCCTAATGTCGGTTTGCTAATCGATCGACCCGCCAACCAGTTGCCAATCGCTGCGCCCATATCTGATGTCAAACCCGTCAAATGGGTAGTACGAATAACCGCGCCACTATAAGTCGCTACCATGGCATTCTGTAATCCGCATGCCATTGCCGCTGCCAACTGTCCTAAATAATCATGCTGCTGATACAACCAGTAGCTGACCATTAACAGTGCCGCCTCGATATATAGTGCACTACCATAGCGCCTACCTAACTTTAATGATGTCTGCCCAATCACATAACCGCTCAGTATCGCACCTGCCAAAAAAGACAATAGCAGCGCACCGATATACAAGATACTACGCACATCCAAGTAAGCAATAGCCGCTGCAAATAAGCTTACGTTGCCAGTGACGTGAGAAACCGATAGATTGGTAAACCCCATTAACGCAGCAGTGTTAACACAGCCAGCACTGAATGCCAGTACTGCCCCGCCCCACAATATCCACTTTGGTAATTTGGTTATCATATTCGCCGCCTAATGGCTTATCACCAAAAAGCATCTATTATAACCAAAAAAGGCAACCTATTGGCTGCCTTCCTGATCTATAGAACCCTATAACCGACTATTGAAGTGGATTATTTCGGCTCATCAAGCATCATTAGTTGCTCACTGATAGCCACAGTATTAAAACCTGCGTCAACAAACATGATCTCGCCGGTAATACCAGATGCCCAAGGTGATAGCAAGAAAAGCGCCGCATTACCGACTTCGGTTTGTGTGATATTACGTTGTAGCGGCGCGATTTTTTCGCTGATATCGAGCATTTTACGGAATGATTTGATGCCACTGGCAGCAAGCGTGCGAATAGGACCTGCTGAGATCGCATTGACACGAATGCCTTCACCGCCCATAGAGGTAGCAAGATAGCGAACACTGGCTTCGAGGCTGGCCTTTGCCATACCCATGACGTTGTAGTTTGGCAATACCGAGATACTACCTTCATATGTCAATGTCAGCATCGAACCGTGACGCATGGCCAATAAAGCACGGGCTTCTTTGGCTAATGCCACAAAACTATAGCTTGAGATATCATGGGCAATTTGACTACCTTCACGGGTCGTTGCCTTAACAAAATCGCCATCAAGCTGATCCATCGGCGCAAAGCCAATCGCATGTACCACACCATCGATTCCATCACCCCAATGGGCAGTGATTTGCTCAAAGCAGGCAGCGATAGACTCATCAGACGCCACATCACACTCAAGTACCAAATCTGCTTCGAATTTCTCCGCTGCCATATCGACACGCTTTTTGATCTTATCATTAGGATAAGTGAGAATTAATGAGGCACCCTCACGGTGCAGTGCCTCAGCGATAGCCCAAGCGATAGACAGTTTGCTCGCAATGCCTGTCACGACAAATCGTTGTCCTTGTAGTAGCATAATATTTCCTTTTGGGTCGATCAAAATTATTTAATCATATTAGGTTATTTAGAGTGATTAGATACGATGAATATCACAGCGTAAAAAGCATAAATTATAAAATAAGTCATTATACACGAATTAATTTAAGTAAACAGTCGTAAACTGTATTCCCTTATAATGGCGTCTAATATTGATTAAACGCCCAACTGCTCGCCACAGCAGTATGAAGTTAAGTAGATTTCAAGTATAATCACAGCCCTTCCCAGCTTGCACAATTTTTATAAAAATCCTTTACCACAGTTATTTGTGACTGTTCGTAATTAGGGATTTAGCGTTAAGCTACACCCACATTTTGGATGGCTGCCAAACTTATGAGTAACACCCCAACAATAGCATCAAATTACCAAGAAAGCGTTGAGTCTTATCGTCAACTGATTCTCTCAACTGGCGAGGACTTACAGCGTCCCGGTCTTGAAGAAACGCCGATGCGTGCCGCGAAAGCTTTTGCACATCTAACCCAAGGTTATCATCAAAGCTTGGATGAAGTCGTCAATGACGCCCTGTTTCCATCAAGCAATCGCGAGCTGGTATTGGTACAAAATATTGAATTTTATTCATTGTGCGAACATCATATGCTGCCTTTTCATGGTATCGCTCATGTAGGCTATTTACCCAATGGTCAAGTACTGGGCTTATCAAAATTTGCCCGTATCGTCGACATGTTCGCCCATCGTTTGCAAGTTCAAGAAAATTTAAGCGAACAAGTGGCACAAACTATCATGGATGTCACTGGCTGTCGCGGTGTAGCAGTAGTGATGGATGCAGCACATATGTGTATGATGATGCGCGGCGTAAATAAGCAGCACTCCACCACACGTACAACATCGATGTTGGGTGAATTTGTCCATGATAACCAAGCGCGCAATGAGTTTTTGAGTGCGATTCCTAGACGTCAACCTGCATTCTAACGCTTCAAGTAATAATAGATAATAAAAAAAGGATACTTAAGTATCCTTTTTTAATGCGTACCTTTCAATATAGCTATCATTAATAACTAGCAATCAATCCTTGATTGCAATATAACGAGGCTTAACTAACCTAGCTTACTTCATCAATCCAATTGCCATAACCTTCTGCTTCCATCTGTGCCAGTGGAATAAAACGCATTGCCGCTGAATTCATACAGTAGCGCTTGCCTGTCGGTGCTGGACCATCGTCAAATACATGACCGACGTGTGAGTCTGCATAGCGGCTACGAATCTCGGTACGGCTTCCGAATATCCCTCGGTCTTCCTTCTCAACGACCATATCCGTGCTCAATGGACGGGTAAAGCTTGGCCAGCCAGTGCCAGATTTGTATTGATCACGAGAGGAATATAGTGGCTCCCCCGATATCACATCGACATACAGCCCAGGCGCTTTATTATCCCAATATTTATTATCAAAAGCGCGTTCGGTGCCGTCTTTTTGAGTGACTTTATATTGAATGTCACTGAGCGACTGCTTTAGCTCATCCTGTGCAGGCTTCACAAAGGTATCTGGATTGAATCCTGTGCTAGCTTTAGTAGCTGACGCATTGTTTGATATTGCCTGTACGCTACCTGCCGCCGTAGGTTTAAACTGGCTAAAATCCAGCTCGTAGTCTTTACCATAGACACTTTCGATAAATTGATAGCGCCCAGAATTAAAGGTATAGGCCTTATAGCGGATTGGGTTTTTCTTATAATAATCTTGATGATACTCTTCAGCAGGATAAAATTTGCTAGCAGCAACAATTTCAATCACAACTGGTTTGCTATAGATACCAGAGTCTTGCAGTGATTGCTTAGCAGCTTCCGCTATCTGCTTTTCTTGTGCATTACTATAAAAAATAGCAGGACGATACTGAGTACCACGATCTACAAACTGACCTTTATCATCGGTAGGATCCCCAATGCGCCATAACGCTTGAACGATACCATTATAGGTGATTTTCGTCGGGTCATAATAGACTTGAGCCGCTTCAGTATGCCCTGTGCCGCCTGCTGATACAGTGCTATAAGTTGGATTGGTCGATTGACCGCCGGTATAGCCAGAGACCACTTCTACAACGCCAGGTATTTTTTCATAACCCGCTTCCACGCACCAAAAACAACCGCCAGCGACCGTAGCGACTGCGAGATTTGGGTCTGTTGGCGCATAAGGATTATCGATGGCAGTATTTTTCACAGCGGGCGTATTTTCGGTGGCAGCACAGCCAACGAAAACCATACTGATGGCTGCTACAGCCATCGCAATAGCGCCCGTCTTTAATTTATGATTCATCGATACCTCCTAAAAGTAATATAATATAACCATGGTAACTCTTTGACCTCACTAAACTATACCTAAATTGTGATAAAAATTTAACAGTAATTAGATATTATTTAATATAATTAAACAGTAAAATTCTGAATTATACACAATTTCTTAATAAGATAAGTTTGATACAAAGTATGATAATTAAAAAAGAGCACATTACGGACAGCGTAGTGTGCTCTTTTATATTACATCAATATATCTTAGGCTGCTTATGTAGCTTATGTAGCTTAGTTACTTTTTCATTTTCCAGCAGTATACTCATCACTGGCTTGCTGAATCTTGGTTAAAATAGCCTTGATTTCAGACGCTGATAGATAAGTCGGTACGGCATAAGTATCACTGACTTCTTTTGCTGCTGCTTTGGCAATTTTATCAAAATCACTGCTTTGCATGCCTTTCACCGTTGGATCGATATTCAAGGCGGCAATCAGTTCGCGTACTTGCGCGATGAGGTGGTCGGCAATCTCAGCATCACTCTTGCCAGCTTGTCCTGATTTTACCATACCTGTTTTTCTAGCCAACTCTGCCAGTCTTTTTTTACTTCCTTGATGATTGACATCAAGCACATACGGCAGCACGATGGCATTGGCACGACCGTGAGGAATACTGTAATACGCCCCTAGCTGATGAGCGATAGCATGAACGTAACCAAGACCCGCTTTATTAAAGGCAATACCGCCGTAATGAGCGGCAATACCCATTGCTTCTCTGGCTTTAAGATTGCCGCCGTCTTTATAAACCAGCGGTAGGTTTTGCATCACAGATTTGACCGCAGAAGCCGCATAATAATCGGTCTCTACGCTCGCATTAGCACTCATCCAAGCTTCAAGCGCGTGCGTTAAAACATCGATACCCGTATCCGCTGTGATATGAGCAGGCATGCCTTTCATAATAACAGGGTCAATAGCCGCTGCTAATGGCACCATTCTTGGGTCAATAGACAGCGCTTTTTGATGCGTTTTATCGTCTGATACTACTGCACCAAGGGTTGCTTCTGAACCTGTTCCAGCCGTGGTAGGAATACAATAGAGCGGCATAGAAGGCTTTCTGGCTTTAAGAATGCCGATAAGCTGTTGCGGCTTGCAGCTATTGCCTTGTGACATCGCAATCATCTTAGCCGCATCAATCACAGAGCCGCCGCCGATGGCAATAATCGAATCGCACTTAGCATCGATAGATTTGCGCAGTCCCTCTTCGACGACTTTAAAAGTAGGGTCTGGGGTAATGCCGTCATAAACGGTATAGCTGATATTTTTGCTATCTAGATAATCAGTCACTTTGGCTGGAATGCCTAGCTTATTAAGCACGGCATCAGTGACGATAAATACATTGGTGCTGCCTTCGTTGATGGCCATATCACATAGCTCTTCACAAGAGGTCTCACCGACAAATAGCATTGGTCTTCTAATTGGAACAACATAAGCGAACGCTTTTAAGACTTTAGCGCGTGTTTTAGCAACGGCTAAATAACCGACATTCTGCAATCCATTGGTATTTACTAACTTGTTATTTACTAATTTAACAATACTATTTTGTTTTTTCATAAGTAAAAATCCTTTTTAATGATGGTAATAATAGCGATGACAATCCTTTAAAGCAGCAATTTAAACTGCTCTTTAACTAAAAATTAAACAAATTTAAGCCTCTAACTAAAGTCAACGTCTGTTTAACTTATTGTATCACTGCTATTTTTAGGATATCGCAATTAGTATGAACTGCCATGTTCTGCTTATTTGGCTCTATCTGCTTAACTCTTTTTGGCTAAGCTAAATCATACTCGCCTGCAGCAACTGCTGCGCATAGGGATGCTGTGGGCTATTAAAAACATCTTCAGTACGTCCAGACTCAATACACATGCCATCTTTAAGCACCATAATATGCTGACATAAGGCGCGCACCACTTTTAAGTCATGACTAATAAACACATAGCTGATTTGTAGTTTCTGTTGAATTTCACGTAGTAAATTAACGACGGTCACCTGCGTGGTACTATCAAGCGCGGACGTCGGCTCATCTAATATCAATAGACTCGGCTGCATAATAAGAGCGCGCGCAAGTGCTACCCGTTGACGCTGACCACCTGACAACTCATGCGGATAGCGATGCGCAAACTCAGCTGGCAGATGCACGGTAGCAAGGCTATCCATCACTGCCTGCTGCCGTGCTGCCTTATCAACGCCTTGTACGAGCAATCCTTCTTCAATGATTTGCATCACTGTCATACGTGGATTGATACTGGCAAATGGGTCTTGAAATACCATTTGAATTTGCGAGCGAAACTGACGTAGCTCACCCTTGGACAATACTGAAATATCTTGTCCATTAACCATTATCTCGCCACCCACACGTGCTTGATTGCTAAGTAATTGACTTAACGCAAGCGCTGTCGTGGTTTTTCCAGAGCCTGACTCACCTACAATGCCTAACGCCCAACCTTTCTGTAGCGTCATATCAACATCTTTTACCGCATCAAACCAGCGCTTAGTACCACCAAACAGACTTTTTTCAATGGGAAACTGTACTTGTAAATTGCTGACTTGCAATACGGTTGGTGGATGATTTTGATCATCATTAGAGAAGTTCAGTGCTTGGCCAAAGTCTTGTTTGATTAACGAGCGGGTATATTCGGCTTTAGGCTGATTGAACACACTTATGGTTTGCCCTTGCTCAATCCTTTTACCTTGGCGCATGACAATTACTTCATCACTGTAGCGCCTGACCAGATTGAGGTCATGGCTAATAAGCACCATCGCCATATTATGCTGACGCTTAAGATCATCTAATAGAGCGAGAATCTCATGTTGCAGAGTCACATCAAGCGCGGTGGTCGGCTCATCAGCGATTAAAATATCAGGCTGCTGTGCCAATGCCATGGCAATCATGACCCGTTGACGTTGACCGCCTGATAGCTCATGCGGATAGCGGTTCAGCTTATCAATCGGATTGGTAATATTGACATCATTTAGTAAATCGATTGTTTGGCTTTGCCATTGTTTCTTGGGCACACCAACTAGACGTAGTGATTCAGCAATTTGTTTGCCGACCGTATGTAGTGGATTGAGCGCTGTCATCGGCTCTTGAAACACCATGCCGATGCGCTGTCCGCGAATAGAGCGCAGCGCAGCGTTACGTGCCTTAACACTAACATTGGCATTGGCTATAGGTAGCACAGTCAAACCTGCTGACCCTGCCAGCTTCACCTCACCGCTAACGGTCAAACTGTCTGGCAATAAGCCTAATAGCGCGAGACTTGCAATAGATTTGCCAGAGCCTGATTCACCTACGATAGCAAGAGTTTGTCCTTGCCGCAGCTCATAAGAGAGTTTATCGACTAACGTTACGCCGTTATTGGTAAGAATACTAAGCTTATCGACACTCAACATTAGCTTTTGCTGTGTATTGCTATAATTTCCGTTTAGGCTGTCAGTTTGCGTATCAATCATGGTCATCTTAAGAACGCCTCGGATCAAACGCATCACGCAGCGCTTCGCCAACGAATATTAGCAGTGATAAAATGAATGTTAAGCTAAAAAATCCTGATAGCGCAAGCCATGGTGCATCGAGATTATTTTTCCCTTGTACCATAAGCTCACCAAGCGATGGTGAACCAGGCGGCAAGCCATAACCTAAAAAGTCTAATGCTGTTAAAGCGATAATATTAGCTGTCAATATAAATGGTAGCTGTGACAAACTTGACGCTAGGGCATTGGGCAAGATATGCCTTAGCATGATTTGACTGTCCGATACCCCAAGATTACGGGCAGCGCGCACATAATCAAAGTTACGCGCGCGCAAAAACTCTGCCCGTATCAAACCAACCAGTCCCATCCAACCAAATAATAACATCATTGCAAATAGCATGAAGATACTGGGGCTGAATAAACTGACCAAAATAATAATCATAAACAGCTGCGGCATACCGCCCCATACTTCCATGAAGCGCTGCCCTGCCAAATCTATCCAACCACCGTAATAGCCTTGTATCGCACCGACGATAACACCAATCACTGCCCCAGCAAGTGTTAATGCTAAACCGAACAATAATGACACGCGCATGCCATAAAGTATCCGTGCCAACACGTCGCGACCCAAGTCATCAGTACCAAGCCAGTTCTGGCTATTGGGCGCTGCTGGATATGGAATACCCAGCTCAACGTTTGGTGTCTGATCGGCAAATGGAATCGGCGGCATAATGTAAAAACCCTGCTCATCAATCAGCGTCTGTACCGCAGGGTCTTTATAATTGGTCTCGGTCTCAAACACCCCACCAAAAGTCGTTTCAGGATAAGCTTTTAGGACAGGAAAGTAATAATCGCTTTGATACTGCACCAGTAGCGGCTTGTCATTGGCAATCACATTGGCTGCCATACAAATGACGAATATCAGTGCAAAAATGAATAATGATACGACGCCTAGACGATTACGGCGAAAGCGATTAAGTCGCGCCTGCCAGATAGGATTTAGGCGACGTTTTTTTGGCATAGAGATAGGAGATGCAGATGAAGGCGTTGAAGGTAATGGACAACTTGACATTAGCGCCCCTCAAAATCAATACGAGGATCAATTAAGTGGTAACTCAAATCACTGATTAACTGTAATAACAGTCCGACCAAGGTAAAAATAAACAACGTGCCAAATATCACCGGATAATCACGCTGCTGAATGGCTTCGAAACCTAACAGTCCCAAACCATCAAGTTTAAAAATAATCTCGATTAAGAAGTTTCCGGCAAAGAAAATGCCAACGATAGCCGCTGGAATACCTGCAATAATAATCAGCATGGCATTACGAAACACATGTCCGTATAGCACTTGACGCTCAGCCAAACCTTTAGCACGAGCAGTAAGCACATATTGCTTGCCGAGCTCTTCCAAAAAGCTAAACTTGGTCAAATAAGTCAAGCCAGCGAAACCACCAACCGTACTTGCTAGCAGTGGTAGCGCCAAATGCCAAAAGTAATCTTTGATTTTGCCCAGCGTGCTTAATTGATCGAAGTTCTCAGAGGTCAAGCCTTGCAGTGGAAAGATATTCCAGTAGCTACCACCTGCAAAAAACACCAGTAATATAACGGCAAATACGAAAACAGGTATTGCATGCCCGATAGCAAGCAGCATGGCAGTGGCTTTATCAATCCCCGAGCCATGATGCATGGCTTTATAGATACCTAATGGAATCGCTATCATATAAATCAGCAGCGTGCTCCAGAGTCCAAGCGAGATAGAAACGGGTAATTTCTCGATAATCAAATCCGTTACCGACTGTCCTTTAAAAAAAGACTCGCCAAAATCTAGCTGAGCGTAATTCTTTAACATGAGCCAAAAGCGCTCAGGTGCCGATTTATCAAAGCCGTATTGGGCATTAATCGCTGCAACCATTTCCTCAGATAAGCCACGCGTACCTTGATAGGTACTGTTATTTCCCGCACTACCCGCGCCAATATTACCGCCAAGCGCATTGTCTTTTGCCCCTTGCTCGATAAGCGCCAGCTGCTGCTCGACAGGACCACCAGGCGCTGCTTGTACAATGACAAAATTCGCCAACAATATCAAAAAAAGCGTCGGTAATATCAGCAGTAACCTTTTCAAGATATAACGACCCATAACGACGGCTTCCTAAGATAAAAACATAACAACAGAGAAAATGAGGAGCGACCACTTATCGACTTATTATTTGTTAAAGCATTGATTAGAACTTATGGCTTAAGCTTTAAAAGTTAGAAACTAGAAGCTATTTTTAAGCTCACGTAATCCAGCAAATATAGCCAAAGATTTATCATCATCGATAGTTGCTTTAGACTTCACCCCTGCTATCACACTCGGCTCTTGCGTCCGTAAAAACACATTGACTGCACGTTCATGTTCTAGAGTGACTGGCAACGTCGGAATACCTTGGGTGGTTTTTTCTTCTGCTTGAATCAGTGCTTGCTGCATTGCTTCATTATTAGGTTCAATAGATAGTCCAAAGCGCAGATTACTGGCAGTATATTCATGCGCAGGATATAGTAGCGTGTCAGCTGGTAAACCATTTAAACGCTTAAAGCTGTTGTGTAATTGCTCAATCGTCCCCGTAAATACCCGTCCGCATCCAGCACTAAATAAAGTATCGCCACAAAAGCAGTGCTTAAGCCCGTCAATATCCAAAACATAAGCCACGTGGCTAGCAGTATGACCGGACACATCCCATACTTGTGCTGCACAGCCCCACGCACTGACGGTACTACCATCTTTGATGGTTTGATCTTCATCGACATTATGCTCAGTATGCGCAACCAGATGCGTCATCGGATAAGACTCTTGCAGTTCTGCGACACCGCCGATATGGTCATGATGATGATGAGTCGTCCAGATAGACGTCAGCTCTAATTTATTTTCTTCCAAATAACTCATGACAGGCTCAGCTTGACCAGGATCAATAACGATCGCCTGTTTATTATTTTCATTAATCAATGTCCAAATATAATTATCATTGAACGCTTTGATTGGGTGAATGCGAATAGTCATATTAAATCCTTACCAGTAGTTATCTTTATTGCTGATGTCTTTTATGGTTTTTTTTGAACCAAATAAAATTTTAAGATGCAGCGTTATTTCCTTTATTGTTCTAAATTATTGCTTCAAGTACTGATTAACACGTGCTTCTGCTTCTTTGTCCGTCCACCAGTAGTCAATACCGATGGCATTAGAGGGCAGATTTTCAGTATGACGATATTGATCCCAATAGGCGACATTGGTCGCTGATTTACCGTATAAAGGCACTAAATAATGACCAGCACGTAGTAGGCGATCGAGCACCTGAGTATATAATATAGTATCGTCGCGAGTTTTAGCATTACCAAGCTGCTCTATCACCGCGTCAATCTCTGGGTTTTTGATGCCGATAGTATTTCTATTGCCCGCTTGGTCGGCCGCTGAGCTACCCCAAAAACCAACTTGTTCCGCACCAGGGGATAAACTCTGAGCAAATTTATCAACTATCATGTCGTAGTCAAAACGGCGTACCCGCTCATAATATTGTGGTCCGTCAACTTGACGTAACGTGGCATCAAAGCCCAAGCGCTTTAGATTTCGAATATATGGCAGCAACACCCGACCCATGGTATCGCCTGTCATCAATATCTCAATCTGAGCAAGTTGTCCATTGGGCTGATATAGTTTCATATCGTTATAATAAAACCCTGCATCTAGCAACAGCTGCCGCGCTTCTAACAGTCCTTTACGGTTAAAGCCGCTACCGTCACTGGTCGGCAATTGCCACTCCATTAATACGGTTTGACGTTGCAGCGGTTCAAGCTTGGGTAATAAAGGCGTAAGCACCTGCATCTCTTCAGCAGATGGCATCCCTGTTGCAGCAAGCTCGGAGCCATGAAAGAAACTTTGCAAGCGTTCATACTGCCCATGAAACAATGTCTTATTCATCCACTCAAAGTCATAAGCCTTGCTCAATGCTTGACGGACACGAATATCTTGAAAGATGGGACGTCGCATATTCATGACCAGACCTTGCATTGGTACTGGGTTTTCGCTGCTTATGGTTTCTTTATTGATAAGACCTGCCTTGACTGCAGGGAAGTTATAACCCGTTGCCCAGTTCGACGCTTTATTCTCAGGGCGAAAACGATATTGACCAGACTTAAAACCTTCAAAGGCAATCTCATCGCTTTGATAATAAACAAACTTAATCATATCGAAGTTATAACGACCGCGATTGACCATCAAATCACGACCCCAATAATTGGGATCACGTACATAGCTGACCGAGCGCCCTGCATCGACGCGGCCGAGTTTATAAGGACCACTGCCCATGAGCGGTGTCAACGTTATTTTCTCAAAGTACGTATCGATAGAGGACTTAGCAAAAATAGGAAACTGTCCGACAGTTAGCAAGATTTCTTTATTATCATTAGAGGCAAAGATAAACTTCACTTGCTGCTTATTAATAATTTGAATGTCTTTAATATCACCCAAATAGCTGCGAATATACATCGGACCTTTATTTAACAGCGCATCATAAGTCGCTTTGACGTCACTACTAGTGACCGACGTGCCATCCCAAAAACGGGCAGCAGTATCAACATGATAAATAATCCAACTGGTATCATCAGGGTCATAAGTGACCTTGCTCGCCAGCTGCGGATACATGGTAAAAGCTTCATTTAATGAGCCAGTCATCAAGGTGTCATATAGATAATCGGTGCCAACCATCGCCACACCTGTGGTCATCCATTTATTGGCCGCATTAAAGGTGCCGCGTGCATCCAGTGAAAGCGTACCACCTTTGGGCGCCTTTGGGTTGGCATAAGGCATAAAGGGCACATCGATATACTCAGTGGTACTATTATGACCAAGCGCAGTAATGGTGATTGGCACCGCAATACTGGCTGGTATCCAGCTAATAGTAATGGCAAGCAAGACGGCCTTTAGCATGGTATTTTTTAGCATCATAAAGTTATAACAAACCCCTTTGCCAGACCGAATGAATATATTGAACATTTAACCAGTGACTAAAGGCTAATGACCGCTTATGAAATAAAATCTAAAAAAATATGTCGTATCTGACGTATCGTAAGTGCTGCAGAATTTTATCATAACAAACTTAGGTTTTTTAACCTAATGATTTGCAGCGTTAGAGTTGCTACATGATGCATCATTTATCTTAAAAGAATACTAACGCGTATAACAAAAGACGCAACTTTTATAAGCTGCGTCTTTTGTTTTAAAATCCATGCTAATTTATGCGTGTTTTTTCTCAAACGCAATCATAAAGTCAACCAACTGCTGCACCCAATCTAATGACACTGCATTGTAAATGCTGGCACGCATACCGCCCACATCGCGGTGACCTTTTAGATTCATCAAGCCTGCCGCTTCCGACTCTTCTAAGAATACTTTATCAAGGCTGCTGTCGGCTAAGGTAAAAGGCACATTCATGATAGAGCGATATTTGGGATCAACTGGATTGCTATAAAAGCTGCTATCATCAATCGTTTTATAGAGTAAATCAGCTTTTTGTTGGTTGATTTTGCCAATAGCAGCAACGCCGCCCTGCTCCTCTAACCAATCAAACACCAGCCCTGCTAAATACCAAGAATACGTCGCTGGTGTGTTTGACATGGATTCTTTTTCAGCTTGGTGCTCATAGTTCATCAGCAGTGGGCACCATTCACTCGCTTGACCCAATAGGTCTTCACGGATAATCACGATAATCAGACCTGCTGGCCCGATATTTTTTTGCGCACCTGCGTAAATCATGCCAAATTTAGAGACATCAATGGGCTGTGACAAAATACAAGAAGACATATCGACGACAATTGGTGCATCGACTTGTGGCGGCTCAAATATTTGCAAACCATGAATGGTTTCGTTAGCGCAGTAATGGAAATAGGCGGCATCTTCGCTCAGGTTCCATTCGCTTTGGGCTGGTACGTCAGTAAAGCTACTGTCTTTACCCGTTGCGACCTGATTCACTTCACCAAGACCAAGCTTTTCATAGCGCTGTGCTTCTTTGACCGCTTTACCAGACCATGCACCCGTCGTTAGATAGTCTGCGCGCCCACCATTTAGCAAGTTTAATGGGATCGCTGAAAACTGTAAGCTAGCGCCACCTTGTAAAAATAGAACTTTATAGTTATCTGGAATGTCCATTAGCGAGCGCAATTTGGCTTCGGCTTTTTCGGTAATGGCGATGTATTCTTTACTACGGTGACTCACTTCCATAACCGACATGCCGCGTCCCTGCCAATCAAGCAACTCTTCTTGAGCGCGTGATAATACGGCCGTCGGTATGGTGGCAGGTCCCGCTGAAAAATTGGGTACGCGGTTAGGAGCGGCTTTAGTGGTCATAATCAATATCCTAAATATGATGAAGTCATCGTGGTTATTAAAGGTTGAATGTTGAAGGTGAATTTTATCGTTATTTTTTAATCTCTATCATAGTAAGTGGTAAGCCTTTAACTGTGACTCGATAACTGCTCCCAAAGCTGACGTTTAAGGCTACTATCAGCAAGCATCTCATCGAGTGTGGGCACAGTAGTCACGCTAGGATGTTCAAGACCGTCAGGCAACACTGTCAATGCGGCAATTTTTATCTCTTCGCTACGGCCGATTTTAAAGACGTATCCAGCAAGACTGGCATTGGCAAGCTCAGCCGTATCCATACCTTCACAGATAGGGAACGATGTCGTCTCACAACTGATGGATAACGCTTGGGTGATATTTTGCCACAGTTTTTGGCTGTCATGATTAAGTGCTTGGATGTCCACCAAAATCACCCAATCGCCATAGCGACCACCTTGTAAATCAAAGGGTGCTACCTTTTTAAAGCTTTCCTCTTCTTTAAAACCGCCATCTTCAAAGCTCGAAGCGTCATTTATATCAACAATAGAAGTTTGCTGTACAACAGTATCTACAAGGGAGGTAACGGCTGGCTTAGATATATTAAGGGCATTAGGAGCAGTCGAGTCAAAACTATAAGTAACAGGGCTTTGCTGGTCAGAATGGTTTAAACCTATCTTATTAGCATCATAATAGTGATTAGCAGACTCATCATCCACTATACCTGATAGCGAATCAGCAGATGCTGAATGCGACATCCCAACGCTTATATCATCACCATTGGGATACTTAACACTTGGCTGTTCAGTGGTCGCAGCAGCAGAAATATAGGTCGTGCTGGTATTAACGATAGTCGAGTTAGTGGTAGCCGGATCAGGCAGAGTAGGCGCAGAAATATCTGCGATATTCATGGTTTCAGAGCTCGGCTGCACCCACTGAGTGATACCCATCATCGCTAAAATCTGGCGCTGCTGCATGCGCTGCTGCAATACAATTAGCGGCTCTTGGATATCACTCATGCTTATTTACTATCCTACTTATCTAAAATGAATTTACAGGCTTTTACTATCAAAAGAAATGCTATTAAGAAAAGGTCAAGAACATATCGTTTCTTGCCAGCAAAACAATTACTTAAGTACCATCAACTAAATTGCTCAAAAAAGCTGCCGAACGCCTAACCAATGATTGGCTAACATGGACAAGCAATCATATTCATCTTGACTGACTATCGTATCGTGTAACATCACCGTATGCAATGTGCTCAGCCATTGCCGGTAAGTATGATAAGCATAAGAATGACTGTCATTGCCTGCGTTGACGTCTTGTCTATGAGCATTATAATCTATTTGATCGCCGCCCTGTTGCCTCTGTCTATAATTATCATCACCTTTGGCTTTAGAACTAGATGATTGACTGGCAGGCGCTATAAAAATAGGCACCGCTTCTATCACTGCCAATATTTGGACACTATTTATATTTTGCACAGTCAATAGTAGCCATTGCAAATTTGCGTCACTAACAGCGGCTAAGTCAATATCAATCAAACGTGCATGACGCCGCAAATCCACGATATAGTGAGCAACACTGTCATTATTATAGCCGAGTGCTAAAATAGGTGCTGAAACGTGTACTGAGTTATCTAGTGCTGATACGACCTGACCCTTGACATCTTTTGATAGGCGATAAGCCAATAAAACAAGCATGGTTCTCGCTGCAACATCGAGACCATCAAATACCTGTTCTGAAGGGTCAAGCTGGTCATAAATATCATCTCTACCCGCTTGCAATGCTTGCTGCCATAACCATAATAGCTGAGGCTGAGCATGCACGTGTATCTCGTTCAATACAGTAGACAATATCGGTAATAGTTGCTGCAACTGTAGCGCTTGCCATAATGATAAAATCGATGGCAACCGAGAGTTGGTATTTTCTAAAGGATTTGATAATAATTGAGGCTTATCAATAGAATCATCATTATCTATATTATCGGCGATATTTTGGCTTAAATCCGCCGTGAGGTAGTGTTCAAATAGCTCAATGATACCCTGTTGATAGCGCATCAGCATTGTACGACACTTTTTTTGCTGCACATAATGTTGATGTTCTTGATTGCTATGACTCGTTTCATATCTGAAGCGTGATTCATTGATAGCAGTTTCTGACAGGTCATGCTGACTCAGTTGCTTGATTGCCAATGCAATCAATGCGTTGTCTAAACGCCTATCAAGATGTGCCACTGCCGCTAATAATTTATGATCTATCGTATGCGCTAAAAATTGGGGGTGGCTGCTAATATTAGCGCTAGCGTTATTATTGATTTCAGCAGCAGACGCTTTATCGTTAGCAATTCCAAGCCAGATATCACTCAAGTCATAACTCTCAGTCGTTGCTAATATACGACCTTGATGGCACAACATAACTGCTTCAATCAAAGCTTGCGCCCCGAGCGGGTGATAACTGTGATTGAGTATATACTGCGGCAGTGAAACTTTTTGTCTATCGTCGATACCAATCAATGTATCCGATGGCAAATCGCTATCAGGTTTTGCTTGCCATGGCTTGAGCAACTGATGAATACCGGTATTTTGCGCTTGAACTTGTAAACGTCCTGCAACAACGACATCTTTCTCGATAACAAACTCTAGCCCCTTATCTTCGTCCAACTCATTCTTTATTTCATTTGCAGGAAAAGCAGTAATTTTTTTGTCTATAACATCATTGCTGTTATTAGTAAGGCTTTTATCGTTATCGTTTTCATTGTTATTTAACGCTGATTGAGTTTCAAATATTGATGATTGGCTATTTTTTTCTTGTTTATTTTTGCTTAGGCTATTTGCTTTTATGACGCCCCAATCCCCTAATCGCCGCTGCTCATATATCTCTTTTATTTTCTGTTGATTTATGCGCTTTTCTTTAGCCACTTGTACCGCAAAATCATGATAAGCGTTGGCATTAATGGCACTCATTCGCTCAGCCAAGCTCGGATGGGTGGCAAACCAAGAGACGTCACCCAAATCAGCACCACTACTGGCAAAGAAGAAATGACTAAGACCATTAATATCGGCGATACTGGTTAAGCGCGAACCAAGCGAATCTTGATGAATGGCTTGTAAGGTTTCCATAATAGCCGGCGAGCGTGTCAGCTGCACGCTGGTGGCATCGGCAAGCAATTCACGCTGGCGATTAAAGCTGTGTTTAATCAGTTGCGCACTGGCCATACTCGAAAAACTCAATCCATGTATTAACAACGTCCAAATATTGCGCGGTGCTTGACTATCGAACTTATTATTATTTTGTAGCCATCGTGACTTGCTCTTAGCTGACGACTGCTGGCTTTGTGATTGACTTTGCCAATAGCTTACCCATTCACTATGGGTGGTAAAATTGGCGGTTTGAGCTTCAGTGCTACGCGCATGGCTATCGACGACTCTTTGTGACAAGAGATTGCGTCGATTGACCGCATCATCAAAATAATTGTGATGGCTATTCTGATGACTGCGTTGATTACCAGCGCCAAAATTATTAATAGAATCACTCCAGTCATAGAGTAATTGCAAGCCTGCCAGCACCACCATCAGTTGCAAATTAAACGTCGCATCACCATGCAAGATATGACCATATTCATGCCCTATCAGCCCATACAGCCCCTCATCGGACAGCTTATCAAGCGCGCCTTGAGTGACGACCAACACCATATCTTGACTATGACGACCAGCAACGAAGCCGTTAATACCTTGCTCATCAGGCAGTATATAGAGAATTGGCATACGTACACCCGAAGCAATGGCTAGCTGCTGGGCAATCTCATAATAACGACGGTAGACAGGCGGAAAATCTCGCTCATTACGTACTGCGATATGGTGGGCGCTGAAACGAACCTTTGGTATAGGCTCATGCTGATGGGCAATCCCTTGACTATGCTCCCACGCATCTTGGCTGTGGTCGATAAACAGCCGAACCCCGCCCACACGCTGAGCAATAGCGCGACCGCCCGCTTCTAAACGTCTGTACTCTAAAAAACTACCGATCACAAAGCTACCGATTGTCCAGATAGCAACCAGTATCAACACCCAATGATAAATGCCACCAGTAAATATCGTTAGCAGCAGCGCCATGATACCCAGCGCTACTGCCAGATGGGCAAAGACAATGAGAAAAAATAGCCCATAGAGCAACAGACTTCGCTGGGTACGGGTGCGTTGTTCACCAAAAAAATCCATCTATATGCCTGACTTAAAAATAGCTAAACGCATCTGAACATATGAATATAATTCAATATCAGCCCATATTGACGACAGGTGCTTGAGCGATCACCTTTCTGTCTTCAAAAACTAGCGGGCTTAACGGGCGAAAGCCAAAAGTCGTACTAATAAGATTGTTGGGAAATACCTCGCGGTCATTGTTATAGAACATCACGCTGTCATTATAGTGCTGACGGGCGAAGCCAATACGGTTCTCAGTATTGGTCAGCTCATCCATCAACTCTTTAATCATGCTGTCCGCCTTTAGCTCAGGGTAAGCTTCCACAACCGCTGAAAACTGCCCTAACGCTTTAGACAGCATACTCTCAGCTTTGGCAAATAGCGCCATATGCTCAAGCGAGTCTGGCTGATGTGTATTGGAGTCTTGCAAGCTCTGGGCATGATTACGTGCACTAATCACACGGGTCAGCGTCTCTTCTTCATGCGTCAGATAGCGTTTAGCGGTTTCAACCAAATTTGGAATCAAATCATGACGGCGCTTCAGTTGCACATCTATTTGGGCAAAACCATTTTTCGCTTGGTTGCGAGCGCGTACCAACTTATTAAATATAGATACGCCAAACACAATCACTAGCAGCACGAAGGCAATGAACAACCAAACAAACATCTTCATAAGAAAACCCTAAAGTGTCCAGAATGTTAATAAAAGTTAATACATTGTATTTTAACCTATCTTAATCAATCAAAGGTCAAAATCGGACAAAAAAAGGTCGAAAAAAAGCCCTTTACAATGAAGGGCTTAATAGATCAAACGAGCATTTCTGATTAAATATCAAAACAAGCATCAAATTTTAGGCAAAAAAAAGCGACTCCAAAAGCAAATCCTCGGCACACACTGTGACTATTACCGTTGCTACCTTCCGGTCCTGGCGGGGTTCATAGAACAATGTTGCGAGGCTACCAATGGAGCCACCAGTTGCAAATTATACAAGAATTTTTAAATATTACAACCCCTATCGTAAAACTCTTTCTATAACCTCAAAACGCCCTGTAACTTAGGTGACAAAATTCTCACAGCAAGCCTGTTAAATTTTGCTATTTTAGTTGAGGAAGCTGAGCATACTCGGTATCAACTAATAACTAAAATGGACAGCTTCTCATATAAAGGCGAGTCTTACCTATTGTATGGCTCACCTAAATACTATTGATATAACTCACTCAGGAGATCATTGTGAAAACCACTTTACTTAATAAAGCCGCTCTAACGACTGGTACTGCATTTCTACTCACAGCCATGATGGGTAGCGCACATGCAGAACCAACAGGCTACGATCAGCTTACTTTTCAGACAGAAGTAAAAGAAGAAATCCAGAATGATGAAGTACGAGCCAGCTTATATAAAAAAGCGCAGGCAACGGATTCTAAAACTCTAGCGACAACGCTCAACACCTCAATTAATAATGCCATGAAAATTGCTAAGCGCTATCCAACGGTCACCGTGAGCACCGGACAACAGCGCACCTACCCTCGCTATGATAAAAATGACAAAATCATTGGCTGGACAGGACAAGCAAACATCGATTTAAAAAGTACCGACTTTGCAGCCACCAGCCAACTCATCGCTGACCTACAAGAAACGTTGGTGATGGACAATCTGAACTTTGGTGTCTCAGATACCAAAAAGGATGCGCTTGAGCAAAAGCTGATGACCAATGCGTCTCGTGCTTTTCAGCAACAAGCTAAAAACCTAACACGCGCTTGGGATGCTCGTGGCTATCGTGTGGTCAATGTGAATCTAAATACAGGTAGCAACTACCCACGTCCGATGTATAGTGCTATGAGTATGAAAGCAGGCGCAGCAGACGAATCAGTACCTAGCCAAAATTTTGAATCTGGCAATAGCACTATCTCAGTGACTGCTAATGGTACGATTGAATTGACTAAATAAGCTGTAAATACATAGAATTAATAAATATCCTTATAAACATAAAGGCAAGCGCTGCAATCAGCGCTTGCCTTTATGTTTATACAGAAGAAATTAACTTATAAAGTTACTCTACTTTGTATGGGTTCTTATACTTATCCATGATTGACACATTAACTACAAGTCAATTTGTCACTGGTTGCTCAAGCGTCATGGGTTTATCCACTATAGGCTTAGTAAATGATTGCATATTCGGTTGTTTGCCCTCTTGACGCATTTTTAACAGCACTTTTTGATACCAAGGTAGATTCTGATAAGCTAAAAGCTGTTGCGCGATTTTCTTATTATTTTGCAATGTTGTATTGTTTTGAATCACATAAACCGTACGCTCTACTTGTTTGAGTGTTTGACCTTTCTCATTTTTCAACACGGCTTTTATCTTATGCGATCCTGGTAAAACATCTACCGTTGCAATCGATGCGCTGAGAGCTTGCGCGACTTCATTACCATCCAAATAGATACTGACACTATCACCTGCTTGTAACTCCGGCTTCACTTGCACATTGATATCAATGCTTTGGGCTGGGCGACGATATGCACGTTCTGCGCTTGGTTCAGTAATAGCAAGCTGGTAATTGACAACTGGTTTGGCGACAGGGCTATTTTTAGCAGCCGTATTTTGCGTAGTCGTATTAACATTACTAGAAGGAGGCGTACTACTCGCGTTATCACTGTTACTTGAGCTGACGCGACTTTCTTTCGTCGTGACACCCGTTTGGCTGATTTGTTTACCTGCTTTCGGCTCATAATTTTGCGGGCGATCGGTAAAGGTGACTTGACCTGTTTTTTCGTCAATAACTTTATAAATAGGCGCAGCATTTGCCAAAGGGGCGTAGAGAGTTGCCATACTAATCATCGTAGCAGCAATCAGTGCTAACCCTAACTTACTGTTTGAAAAAACCGGTTTTGATAATGAAGTCATAGTCAGTCAACCTAATGAGTACCTAATATTATGAATATCTATTATGCGATACTTTGGGTGTTAAATCAGTAATAATTTCAAAGAGGACAGATCCGTTGATTTAGCAAATTATTATTGAGACGTAAAAAAAACCAGCTAAGAATAACTTAGCTGGTTTTTATCACTCAAAATAACTGAGTGTTTTAGCTATAAATTAGCAGCTGTAGTATAAGTCAAACTCAACTGGATGCACGGTTACATTGACACGTTGCACTTCTTCTTCTTTCAAAGCGATGAACGCCTCTAGCATGTCTTCAGTGAATACATCACCTTTTAATAAGAACTCATGATCATCACGCAAGGCTTGTAATGCAACTTCTAAGCTCTCCGCAACGGTTGGGATGAGTGCTTCTTCTTCTGGTGGTAAGTCATACAAGTTTTTGTCAGCCGCCTCACCTGGATGTATTTTATTTTGAATACCATCAAGACCTGCCATTAGTAACGCTGCAAATGTTAAGTATGGGTTGGCCGCTGGATCAGGGAAACGTGCTTCAACACGCACCGCTTTTGGGCTGCTAACATGTGGAATACGGATAGATGCTGAGCGGTTAGACGCTGAGTACGCAAGTTTGATAGGCGCTTCATAATGCGGTACTAGGCGCTTATAGCTATTAGTCGATGGGTTGGTAATCGCATTCAACGCACGCGCATGCTTGATGATACCACCGATGAAATACAGTGCAGATTCAGACAAACCAGCGTATTCATCACCTGAGAAAGTATTGACACCATCTTTGGAGATTGACATATGCACGTGCATGCCTGAACCGTTGTCACCAACGATTGGTTTTGGCATAAAGGTAGCCGTTTTACCAAACTGATGCGCAACATTATGTACAACATACTTTAACTGTTGTACTTCATCGGCTTTTTTGACTAACGTATTGAAAGCGACACCAATTTCTGACTGGCAAGGCGCAACTTCATGGTGATGAACTTCGACACAGCCTTCACCGATTATTTCTTCTAAACGCTCACACATAACAGAGCGCATGTCTTGCGAGCTATCGATTGGTGGTACTGGGAAGTAAGCGCCTTTAACACGTGGACGATGTCCCATGTTGCCCCACTCATAGTCATTATTAGTCGACCATGCCGCTTCTTCGGCTGTGATCTTGTGGCTAACGCCAGACATATCAATTGACCATTTCACATCATCAAATATAAAAAACTCAGGCTCAGGACCAAAATAAGCAGTATCGCCAATGCCTGTTGACTTCAAGTACTCTTCGGCGCGGCGTGCAATAGAACGTGGGTCACGATCATAACCTTGTAGCGTTGATGGCTCGATGATATCGCAAGTAACAACTACGGTAAGTGAATCAAAGAACGGGTCAAGAAAAGCCGTCTCTGGATCAGGACGCAAGATCATATCTGACGCTTCGATACCTTTCCAACCAGCAATAGATGAGCCATCAAACATCTTGCCATCTTCCATCACTTCTTCGTCAACGCTATGCGCTGGAAAGCTGATATGTTGCTCTTTACCACGTGTATCAGTGAAGCGAAAATCAACCCATTTAGCATTAGAGGATTGGATAAGATCTAGTAGTTTGTTCGACATAAATAGTCTCCGTTGTGTTGATTAGGTTATTGCGATTTGAAATTATAGGTACAATCTGTTGGTTAAAAATCTCTGGTTTGATAACAGTCAGCGCTGCGTTTAGCGCTAAATATCCTGTTTAATATTATGCTTATTCTCAGCACTGTCAATATTATTAGTCAAGATAGCCATCTGAGTTATGCGCTTAGTAAGACTCGCCAGTGTTTTGGTTCGATATTATTCTAACAACATATCACTCATTATGCTGAACTCTTCAGGCACTCGTTAATAATAATTATTGAACCAATTTATCACCAAAGATAATCATAACAGTAATAATGCAAAGGCTATGCCAGTTTTTTATAACGATGAAAATATAGAGGATAAAAGGATAGTTATTAATAATAATTACAGTAACTTATAATACCTTTGAAACTATTGCAGCCGTAGATTTATCGTCAATGGTGTCATACAAATTATTTATCCAGAGTCATTAATAACTAACTTATGCACTAAATTAGTGCATATTGAATGTATAAATAAAAATTATGTACTTTTTTAGTGCGTTCGAGACTTTAACGAATGTCATCCAACAAGCAAAATGTATTGTTATTCACCACTTATTTGGGTCGCCTACACCCTACATTTGATAGACTGCAAAATAGTGGTAAGATAACGGCGTTATATAACCATCTCCATAAGTAGAACTCAATAAGTAGAACGCTAATGATTCTGATGATCGATAATTACGATAGCTTTACATACAATATTGTACAGTACTTCGGTGAATTACAGCAGGACATCACCGTCTGGCGTAACGATCAAACCACTATTGAAAACATTAGAACCCTTGCGCCAGATGCGATCGTCATTGGCCCCGGTCCCTGCGATCCTGATCAGGCTGGTATCTCTCTAGAAGCTATCAAGACTTTTCAGGGCGTGATACCGATACTAGGTATTTGCCTAGGACATCAGGCAATTGGACAAGCATTTGGTGGACAAGTGGTCAAGGCTGGTGAAGTCATGCATGGCCGCTTATCCGCCGTTTATCATACTGACCAAGGTGTCTTTGAAGGCTTACCTAATCCCGTACAAGTCACGCGCTATCATTCGCTTGTCATTGATAAAACCAGCCTGCCCGACTGTCTTGAGCTGACCGCATGGACACAAAACAGTGATGGCAGTATTGAAGAAATCATGGGTATCCGTCATAAAGCGTTTGCGGTAGAAGGGGTACAATTCCATCCTGAGTCTATCTTAAGCGAAGCAGGTTATCAGCTGCTCAACAGTTTTTTGCAAACGCATCATTTGTCAGTCCTAACCTCAGATGAACTACCACAAGTCGGCTAACAGTTTATTAAAGCATGTTCTAAAAAAGCCGTTAATAACAAAATTAAAATAAAACCTATTCTATTGATAATTTAAAATTAATGTATAAAAATATTAAATATTAAATATTAAGAGAGATCATAATGAGTACAACAAAAACAAATGAAAGCCCTACCCCAGCTAACATTGCTCAACTGTCTGATGAAGAGACACATACGCTACTGACGACGGCTTTGGGGCGAATTTTTCAGCACATTGATTTAACCTTTGATGAGATGTATCAGGTGATGCTGATTATCATGCAAGGCAGATGTAGCGACGCCATGATGGGTGCTATTTTGACTGGTCTGCGTATGAAAGGTGAGTCCATCGATGAGATTACTGCCTCTGCCAGTGCGATGCGTGCGTTAGCAGCCAATATCGAACCACGGGGCTGTGATTACTTAGTCGATATCGTCGGAACTGGCGGTGATGGTGCCAATTTATTCAACGTTTCTACTGCATCAGCATTGGTTGCTGCCGCCGCTGGTGCTCAAGTGGCAAAACATGGTAACCGCGGTGTCTCTACCAACTCTGGTAGCTCAGATTTGCTTGAGCAAGCAGGTATCAGTCTGGCGCTTACCCCTGAGCAATCTAAAGAATGTATCGAAAACCAAGGTATCGGCTTTTTGTTTGCGCCCAATCATCACAGTGCGATGCGTTATGCCAATCCAGTACGCCGCGAGCTCAAAGCGCGCACCATCTTTAATATTTTAGGACCATTAACCAACCCTGCTGGCACACCCAATTTGGTAATCGGTGTCTTTACGGCTCAACTGTGCGAGCCTATCGCTAAAGTCATGAAAAACTTAGGCGCACGTCATGTCATGGTTGTGGGCGCAAAAGACGGTTTGGATGAAATCAGTCTCGCTACCTCAACCACTGTCGCTGAATTAAAAGACGGTGAGATATCTGTTTATGAGATGATGCCAGAAGATGCAGGTATTGAGTCACAAACCCTTATCGGTCTCGATGTAGATTCTCCAGCGCAAAGTCTTGAGCTTATTCGCGCGGCTCTATCAGGAGAAAACTCTCAAGAACGTGCTGTACTTAAAGCACGTGATATGATTGCACTAAATGCAGGCGCGGCCATATATACCGCAGGACTTGCCAGCAACTATGCTAATGGTGTGAGCCGGGCACAAACAGTCATTCAGAATGGTGATGCTCTACTCAAGCTTGAGTCTCTCGCCACATACACGCAGCAACTAGTGACTCCTGCTTAACGGCTAAGCACCATTACTGTGCACTCTAGCTATTTTGTCTATTTACATTCAACGATATTCGGATACCAGCATGACTCATACAGAAACCAAGACAGATATTCCTTCCGTATTGCAACGCATTGTCGCCACTAAAGTGGAAGAAGTAAATGACGCACGCGAGGTATTATCTCTTGAAGATTTACAAGCGCAAGTCGCGGCGGATAACAAACCACGTCGTGGCTTTGCGGCGGCGCTACGAGCGGCTAGCACTAAAGAGCATGGTATTGGTATCATCGCTGAGATTAAAAAAGCCTCTCCTTCTAAGGGCGTTATCAATCACAACTTCGCGCCAGCCCTATTTGCCAAGCAATACGAGCAAGCGGGCGCCAGCTGTCTGTCTGTATTGACTGATCGCGATTATTTTCAAGGTGATGATAGCTATCTTATTCAAGCAGCTAATGCGGTAAGCCTACCGATACTGCGTAAAGATTTTATGATAGATGTGTACCAGATCTATCAATCTTATCTGATGGGAGCTGACTGTATTTTACTCATTATGGCCTGCCTTGACGACACCCAAGTACAAGAGCTGCATGCGCTAAGTATCGAATTGGGTATGGATGTATTGATAGAAGTCCATACTAAAGCCGAACTTGAACGTGCGCTACAGCTACCGCGCTCAGCACATAATATTTACGGCATTAATAATCGTGATTTGAATACTTTCGATGTCAACTTGCAAACTACGCTGGATCTAAAAAATATTTTAATCGACGCACTGGCGGCTGATGTGGATAGCACGCTTAAACCGCTTATCGTCACCGAAAGTGGCATTCATAATAGCGCTGATATTCGTTTGATGTTGAAGCACGATACTCAGCACTTTTTAATCGGTGAGCAGTTCATGAAGACTGACCATCCTGGACAAGCGTTACAATCCTTACTTGCGGGCGTCGCAGCAGACAGGTAAAGTGGCTTAAATCTACTGAACAGTTTAAATCAATCCATCATTCATCAACCAACGATACGTTAACTTCTATGTCAAACTCTCTATTTTCAAAAGAAATGCAAGACCAGCTCAAAGAGCTAAAAGGCCAACTTAGCAAAGGTCGCGATACCAATTCGCCCGAAGATGAAAACCAAAAGCCTACTGAGGCTGTCTCATTGCCCACGCAAAAGCAAGTAAACAAGACTGTCAAGCAAATGGCTAGCGAGCATATTGACGATGACAAAGTGCTGTTTATGCAAGCAATGCATGGCGTCAATCAGCTTGAAGACAAAAACGTACGCTCACCTGCCAATGCTAGCAAAGCGGGCAAACCTGATGCGACTACCTTGTCTAAACGTGCTGCCGCGCAAGGTAGTGAAGCGAGTGATTTGGGAGCTGGCTTGTCAGATATGCAAGCACTACTCAACCCTGTCGCTGCTGAAGCCTATTTATCTTACAAACAGCCGACTTTGCAGAATAAAATCTTTGATCAGCTTAAAAAAGGCAAACTACGTTGGTATGACGCCGTAGATATTCATGGTTGTACCATCGAAGAAGCACGCGTGGCAATGACTCAACTCCTAAGCCAAGCAAAACAGAAAAATGAGACCATGGTAAAAATCGTCCATGGTAAAGGCTCTGAGGCCATTTTAAAAACCTGCGTCAACGGTTGGCTACGTCAATTACCAGAAGTATTGGCATTTTGCTCTGCACCGCCAAAAGATGGTGGTAACGGTGCAGTATTGGTACTGCTCAAAAAATCTAAAGCTGATGGTGAATAGTTTTTAGGGTTAGTATGAAGAATCAAAAGGACTGCTTATTGGCAGTCCTTTTTGTTATGCTCATAAAATCATTATTTAATCTTTATCGACTATAGCCCCTACATTTAACATCTAGCGATAGCGATAGCGATATTTGCATAAATCAGGATAAGCATTTATGAGCATACAGACCATTGAGAACACACAACAGCTACATGAACATATCATGGCTTTGATTGTTATCGAGCCAAGATTTTTGTCTATCTATGAACAAGTTGGCATGCCCAGTCTACGGCATAATATCGGTGGGTTTGAGCAGTTGATGCGAGCAATGGTTGGTCAACAGCTGTCTGTGGCAGCAGCAGCCAGTATTTGGCAAAGACTACTTGATGCCGTCTTAACGAATCCACAGGCGATTATCAAAGCAACAGATGAGGACTTAAGAGCGCAAGGGTTATCTAAACAAAAAACCCGTTATATTCGCTCATTAATCGATCATAATATAGACTTTGCTGCGTTAGAACTTTTGCCTGATGAAGAAACAATAGAAGTGCTGACGGCCGTTACTGGTATTGGCCGCTGGACGGCTGAGATGTATTTATTATTCTCACTGAAACGTGCAGACGTACTTGCGGTCGATGATCTAGCGATTAAAGTAGCGGCGATGGCGTTATTAGGCTTAACGGAATGCCCAACACCGAAACAGTTAAAGAATCTAACTCAAGATTGGTCACCACATCGCAGCGCTGCCAGTCTGTTGCTATGGTCATACTACGGCTTATTACGTAATCAAACCGCTGTCCCTTTATAAGGCCAAACACCAAAGTACAATTCACTATGTCAAACTCGCTTAGCTTACGCTTAGTCTAGCACTCGTTTCCTTTGCTGCTCTAATTTTTATGAATGGCATAAGATAAACGCTTGATACTTACCTCAAGTGCTTATCTTATACATTTTTTAATCCATAATTTTATGGCTGATTCCATATAGAAAAGCCAGATTTTCTTTTTGCGTACTTGAACTTGATCTTCTTTATCATACGACTTTTATTTCTCAATGCTTTTAATGCATTGTCTTTTTTACTCTCTGCGGGTTTAGTCGTTTGCTGACTGCCCTGTTCATCTGTCTTGACGTTATCTTTACCTTTACTCAAGTCCACGGCATGCTTATCATCGTTGTTGTTATCCTTATTGTGGCTAGCATCATCATCAGCATGGTCATCATTTGACATGTCTTTTGTCCTTTCAGCGACGTTATCTTCCTTACTCTTATCTTCAATTTCGTTTTCTATGTGATGCTCAAGCTCGGTTTGATTGACAATAAGCTGCTGCGTTGGCAAGGCATGCTCGACATCATATTTCGCCACTTGGTTCAATAAATCAACAAACAAAACGTTCTGTTTGTCATAGAACTCAGTCACGCCATTAGCATTAACATACGCCTGTAATTGAATGATATAGCAGTCTTGACGTAGCTCTAAAATATTGACCTGATTCCATTCTTGGTTGGTCAAATAATGCTCATCTATAAACTCATCCAAGTCCTTGACCATCTTAAAGACCACATCAATATCAGCAGTACGTTTAATATATAACTGATGGAAGAAGCGAAACATATCGCGGGATGTAAAGTTTTCAATCTGCATCGATGAAAAATCACCGTTTGGTACAGTCACAACAGTGCGCGTCAAGGTGCGCACACGTGATGAGCGAATACCAATATCAATGACTGTGCCTTCATAAGTGCCAAACTTACAATAATCACCAATACGTACGGGCGAATCCGCCACGACCACGACACTACCAACAAGGTTTTCGATGGTTTTTTGCGCACCCAGTGCTAATGCCAAACCACCCACACCCAAGGCGGCAATACCCGTGGTCAAATCAAAACCCAAATTACCGAAGATAACAATCACGGCAAAGATCAGCAGCAACGCTTTGACCACTTTGCGTAGCAGCCCCAAGATAGAGACACGTTCAGTATAATTTTTCTTATAACTTAAATTTACCGCACGAGTGAATATGGCATCGATGACTCGTAACAGCAACCAAGTCAATGCAAGCCAAGATGCAATCTCGGTAAAACGATTGATCGGTTCACGTAGCGTCACCGACACGCCTGCATACACCATCACTTCTGACAATATCAGCGCCATGATGACCACTGCCAGCGGCAATACGACCTTATCAGGTAATGGCAATGGTACGCCGCGCACACGAGGATAGAGGATTCGTAATAGATGGTACAGCAGCCATACCATGATATAAGTAAACACAAAGCTGCCGACAGTCATCATTAACGCTGCGGCTAAATCCGCCACTTGATAACCAAACAGCTTTTTGCCTTCTAAGGAATCAAAAGTATAGCGAGACACTAACGTTGGTTCGGTATTTTCTATGACTTCTGGTACTGAGCTGAGCGTATCCGTAGAAAACTGCCAGTACTGCTCTCCTTGCTTAGACACCACTCTTTCAAGTATCAGTGGCACACTTTTTTCGCCCACATTAATCGCACCGACGTTTTCTTGGCTTGGCGGTAGCTGATCAGTTAGGTTGCCCTCCGGCGTATTATTAATCTGCAAATCAGGCTGAAAACGCCCACCTGCATCCAGCGCTTGCTTAAACTGACGAACGATTGTGGTTGGATTGTCAGACTTTGATAAGTTTAAATAATTACTCGCCAGCAGATAGTCATTTTCACCTAACGCACTGATGAAGCCCTGTACGGTATGGCGCGGTGTATCGCGTCCGAATGAATCTGGTATCGGCGTACTCGCCGACTCCTCACTGGTACTGCCACCCATTCCCAGTGCGCTAGCTTCAGCAGCAAATGCATTATTGGGTAACAACGCACTCAACAGCATCACAAGCAAAAATAAAATTGCCATTAGTGGCATTTTGATGATTGAGTATGGTGAAGACAACTCGGGACTGGGAATCATAGGAATCAGGCGATACTTAATAGACAAAACAAACCTCTTAGCATTATGAATGGTACAACGAAGAACAAATGAGCACTTCCCTATAATAGCAATTATTTATAACAGCAGTGCTTTTGATTACACGTTTTTATGGTCATCTATGTGAGTTATCTGCTCTCACCTTTGCTTATGACTGCTAATTTTTTCTTACCTTTCACGACACTCCTTCTCAATGTCTACTATGAATGAGAGTGACAATCATTAAATGAATAAACCGCAATCTATCATGAAAACTACTCAGCTTACCGTGAATAAACATTAGGTTAAAGTGGTTTATAAAGCGGTCTGTTTTGTAGATAATGAACGCAGTTTTGCTTGTCTACTGTTTTTTGTAATTTTTAGCCATATTAACGTCAGTATGGTTACTTTTTTTCCTGCATTTTTTAATATGATTATTTTGGAATTGACTATGTCTTTATCACGTTCATCTTCACGTACCTACCTTCGTTTGAGTATCTTAAGCGCATTAGGTTTACTTGCGGTTAACACAGCAATGGCAGTGACACCTGACGTTGCTACTATTAACGATAGCGGGCTACCACAAGTTGAGCTTGATGAAATCATCGTAACAGCAACCCGTACCCCCACTAAAACCAGCAATGTGATTGCACAAACTCGGGTTGTAGATAAAGAAGATTTAAAACGCTTTCAAGGTCAGACAGTTTTAGAAGTACTTAGACGGCAGCCAGGATTTAGCATTAAACAAGATGGTGGTATGGGTCAAAGCAGTAATTTCTATCTTCGCGGCTATGATAGTAAGCGTGTATTAGTGCTAATAGATGGTGTTCGTTATGGCTCAATGTCAACAGGTCAGCCCGCTTTAGCCTTATTACCGACCGATCAAATTGATCGTATTGAAATTTTATACGGTGCTTCAGGCTCTAGCATTTATGGTTCAGATGCTATGGGCGGCGTCATTCAAATATTTACTAAAGGCAGTGACGTCGATCAAACTAATTTTTCTGTGACCGCAGGTGTTGGCTCACATGACCACTATGTTTATGGTGCAACAGCGCAGTTTACAAATGCTCAAGGCGCAAAACTGAGTCTTTCCGCTAGTCGGAATCAAACCAAAGGTATCAGCGCGCTTGACAACCGAACAGGCAATGATAAAGATGACGATGGCTTTGAGAGCAATAACTTTGCCTTAAATGCTAGTATGCCTATTACTCAAAATATAAGCGTTGGCGCAACTGGACTTTTCTCTAAGTCAACGACAGAGTTTGATAACTTTAGTTTTGGACCAGGTCCCAATGCAGAGATTGATCAAAAGAATGGTGCCGTATCAGCATTTTCACAATACGAAAACGATAAGCTGACAGTACGACTATCAGCGGGTCAGAGCTTGGATAAGATTGATAACAAAGTGGGCGATGCCTTTGAAACCAAGCAGAAACAGGCGAATTTGATAAGCACTTATAAATTACCTATAGGACAATTTCAAGCGGGTGCCGAATGGTTGCAGCAGGAAGTAGAGCTTACGGACAATACTCCTAGCGCTGGTGGTAAAGACAGCTATAAAATAAATGACCGTGATATTAAGAGTGGCTTTGCTGGTTATCAAGTAAATGAGGATGCTTACGATTTTCAAGCCAATGTTCGTTTCGATGATAACTCACAATTTGGTCACGAAACTACATTTGGTCTTGGTTATGCTGTAAAGCTAGCGCCTAGCCTACGCCTAGGTACTAGCTTCGCTACTGGCTATAGAGCGCCTACTCTGAATGATTTATACATCGAGAGCGCTTACTATGTTCCAAATGAAGATTTAAAAGTCGAAAAGAGTAAAAATGTAGAAGTGTTTATTGAGTCTAATACCACCATGCAAAATACACGCCTGACTGCCTTTAATAGTAATGTCGACAATCTTATTGATAACAGATACGATGGTAGTATTGATAAATATCAAGCACTGAACATTGATGAAGCAAGCTTGTCAGGTTATAGCTTTACCTCAGACTGGCAGCTCAGTAATATTTTATTTGGTGGTCAATACACTCGCACCAATGCTGAAGAGGACTCCGGAGCTAACAAAGGCAAACAATTAGTGTATCGCCCTGAAAATACTGGCCTGGTATATATAGGTTACCAAGCTGCAGAGTTCGATATTCGTACTGAAGCAGAATATGTGGGTAAAACCTATAATGTTGCAGATAATAGCACTTTTATAGAGGACTATACGTTATTCAATATCAGTGGTAATTATTACTTGAGTCCAAATCTGACATGGACAAGTCGTATTAACAATTTGACTAACGTAGATTACTCAACTAATGAGAGTTTTGGTCAATATGCTTCGCGTTACAATCAAGACGGCACCAACTTCTTCACATCTTTAACCTATAACTGGCTCTAATTTCTCTTAGTACTATTTAAACTGTCTGAACTGAGAATAAAAAAGGTCATCCATCGATGGCCTTTTTTATTGCTACATATTACCGCTCGCCTTCTTACGTGCCTATACCGTCAGCTATTTATGTTATCCAACAGGTGACAATTCATGACTCATCAATTACAATAACGACCTCCGAGAGGTGTTGCGCCATAATATCTGATAGTGCATTTAGGCTTTAAAGCCCTGCTAATCAGTCATCATGTTAGGCTCGGTAACTGTTAAACAATCATCTCATTGATTATTGACAGCGCAAATAACGGCACCTGCGTTTTTATTCTTTTTATCATACCTTAACCACTGATAGGAGCATATTATGGACGCAGTGTCTAATACCCCATCTGCCCATACGATCGATCCCTCTTTTACTGACTATAAAGTCGCCGACATCAGCCTTGCTGACTACGGTCGCCGTGAAATCACTCTTGCTGAAGCCGAAATGCCTGCCCTAATGGGTTTGCGTCGTCGCTACGAAGCCGATCAGCCGCTTAAAGGCGCGAAAATCGCTGGCTGTATCCACATGACCATCCAGACTGCCGTTCTTATCGAGACACTCGTCGCGCTAGGTGCTGAAGTACGTTGGACATCATGTAATATCTTCTCAACTCAAGACCATGCTGCTGCTGCAATTGCCGCTGCTGGTATCTCTGTTTATGCTTGGAAAGGCGAAACCGAAGAAGAGTACGAATGGTGCTTACGTCAGCAAATCCACGTTGGCGGCGAAGAGTCAGGTCAGCTTTGGGATGCTAACTTAATCTTGGATGACGGCGGTGATTTAACTGCATTGATTCATAATGATTATGCCGAGCTTCTTGATAGCATTCATGGTATCTCTGAAGAGACGACTACAGGCGTCCATCGCTTAGTCGAAATGCTAAATAAAGGCACGCTAAAGGTGCCGGCTATCAACGTTAACGATGCCGTTACCAAGTCTAAAAATGATAATAAATACGGCTGCCGTCATAGCTTAAATGACGCCATCAAACGTGCTACCGATATGTTCCTTGCTGGTCGCCGCGCCCTAGTCATCGGTTATGGCGATGTAGGTAAAGGCTCTACGCAAAGCTTACGTCAAGAAGGTATGATTGTCCGTGTCTCAGAAGTTGATCCTATCTGTGCCATGCAAGCTTGTATGGACGGCTTTGAAGTATTATCACCGTACATCAATGGTGATAACACTGGTGGCGCAGAAAACATCAACACCCGTCTGCTTGAAGACACTGACATGATTGTTACTACTACTGGTAACTACCATGTTTGTGATCGTCACATGCTAGCCGCCCTGAAACCTGGTGCGGTTGTTTGTAACATCGGTCACTTTGACACCGAGATCGACACACAGTTTATGCGTGATAACTGGCGCTGGGTTGAGATTAAGCCACAAGTGCATCAAATCTTCCGCTCGGACGATGAAAACGATTACTTGATTTTGCTTGCTGAAGGTCGTTTGGTAAACTTGGGTAATGCGACTGGTCACCCATCACGCGTGATGGACGGATCATTTGCTAACCAAGTATTGGCACAAATGTATTTGTTTGACGAGAAATTCGCAGACTTGCCAGCAGACGCACGTACTGACAATTTATACGTCAAAGTACTGCCTAAGAAGCTCGATGAAGAAGTCGCTGCGGCGATGGTTGCTGGTTTTAACGGTACTCTAACGAAGCTAACTGAAAAACAAGCAGAGTATTTGGGTGTGCCTGTCGAAGGTCCATTTAAGCCTGACGCTTATAAATACTAAAAGGAGCCAGACTGTGACTAAGCCTGCTTTCTCCTTTGAGTTTTTCCCTGCCAAAACCGAGCTAGGTCATGAAAAACTACTCAGTACTTATGATGAGTTGAATAAGCTATCACCTGCGTATTTTTCGGTGACTTACGGTGCTGGGGGTTCAACCCGAAATCGCACTTTAGATATCGTCCAAGCACTATGCGCACGCGGCGATACTGACATTGCGCCGCATATATCTTGTATCGGTGATGATAAGGCGGAAATCGCTGAATTGCTCGATCTGTATAAAGGTTTGGGCATCAAGCGCTTAGTCGCCCTGCGTGGTGATTTACCGTCAGGTCAAGTCGGTATGGGCGAGCTGCCGTTTGCGTTAGACTTGGTGAAGTTTATCCGTGAATATTCAGGCGATCATTTCCATATCGAGGTCGCAGCGTATCCTGAAATGCATCCACAAGCGCGTAGCTTTGCGTTTGATGTTGACAACTTGGTCAATAAATACCAAGCGGGTGCTAATGCATCGATTACCCAGTTTTTCTATAACGCTGATAGTTACTTATATTTGCGAGATACCTTAGAGAAGCGTGGTATCGATACGGTTGCTCAGCCTTTAATCGCTGGTATCATGCCAATTACTAACTCAAGTAATTTGGTACGCTTTGCCGATAGCTGTGGCGCTGATATTCCGCGTTATGTACGTAAGCAATTGTCTGACTTTGGCGATGACCGCAAAGCTATTCGTGAATTTGGTTTTGATGTCGTCTATCGTTTATGCGAGCGCTTAATTGCTGAGGGCGTACCTGCCATGCATTTTTATAGCATGAATAAGGTCGAGCCAAACAAGCGCTTGGTTGAAGCACTCGGCTTAGCTTAATTGCTCATCGTATTTATTAAATGTATTTTTTAAAGACTGGCGTTCCTAGGAGCGCCAGTCTTTTTGGTATAAGAATTGCACTAATGCAAATTCTACTAAAGATAATCCCTTTACCCTCTCAAACGATATTCTGCTAAGATATTTGAAATATATTATTCAAACAATAGGACTAAGCAACTGTGCGACGTTTTTTTTATGACACCAGCAATGACATCAGTGATGAAAGAAGCTCACTCCATCCTCAACTTAGCACCTTGGCTATTGGGGATAGTGCCGAATTAACAGAGAGTATCGTACATCATTGGTGCCGTGTATTACGTGCCAATATTGGCGATCAAGGCATATTATTTGATGGCTTTGGCGGCGAGTATCAAGTGCAGCTACAGGTCATCAGTAAAAAACACGCCACTGTGACATTATTAGCACATGTAGATACTGACCGAAGTGCCGCTGTCTTCACTAAAATCGGTTTAGTGATGAGCCGCGGTGAACGCATGGACTATGCGATTCAAAAATCCACCGAGCTTGGTGTCACTGCTATTCAATTGCTAAGTAGCCATCATGGCGAGGTCAATCTAAAGCCTGCCCAAGTAGAAAAAAAACTGGCACATTGGCAGCAAGTTGCCATTGCCGCGTGTGAACAATGCGGTCTTAACCGTCCACCGCTTATTATTGCGCCTGTGTCCATAAATGACTGGTTACAACAATCAGTGACTCACTCTGCCGATTCGCAAATAGACGTTCGCCCTCCTACTACCAGTACTATTGTCACAACCCTTAGCCAAGACCCTTATTATCAAATATTACAACAACCAGCAGATTTGCGTCTGCAACTGAGCGTACCAGCTGCAGGACAACCAGCAATGCCTAAGTCGCTATCAGCAGTCTTAACGCAACAGTCTCCTTATATTGAGCTGCTAATAGGCCCTGAAGGTGGTCTGAGTGTTGATGAATGCCAGCAAGCAGCCAAAGCTGGTTTTGAACCTTGGCAAATTGGCTCAAGAGTCTTACGCACCGAGACCGCACCCGTGGTGGCGTTGGCGACTCTGCATGCTTTGAGCTATTATGAGTAAATACCATATGCGTAATCCTAACTGCTGCTCTATTTCGATATGATGAGTCCAACTATGACAGCTTTCGCCCCTATTTCCATCGCAGACAAGCAGCAACTGCTGGCCGAGTTATGTGAGCAGCTTGATGATGCAATATTCATCTTGGATGCCCATTTACGCTATCTATCGGTCAATGCCAGTTATGAGATTATCATTGGCTACAGTGAGTCATTTTTGCTTGGCAGACCACTTGGTGTTTATGCAGCAGAATTTTTATCAGATGAGGAAAGGGCCGTTTTAGCAGATATCACTGACCATTTAGACTGCAATGGTTTTTATGAAAACGACTTTTCGATGCTGAACCGTTATGGACAAACACTTGACTGTCACATGACTTATCGCAAAATCTGTG
Organism: Psychrobacter sp. JCM 18902; assembly: GCF_904846615.1. Lineage (NCBI taxonomy): Bacteria > Pseudomonadati > Pseudomonadota > Gammaproteobacteria > Moraxellales > Moraxellaceae > Psychrobacter > Psychrobacter sp. JCM 18902. The sequence continues at coordinate 979,224 of NZ_CAJHBK010000001.1, read as the reverse complement.
TCAATCATAAGACTTACTATATCGGTATGGTGCGTGATATGTCCTCGGTCGTCAAGGATCAAAAGCAAGTGGCGCATTTGCTCAATTATGATCAATTGACTGGATTACCAAACCGTAAGGTTTTCTTGAGTCAAACAAGCGACCTATTGTTGGACAGCTATCAAGAAGTCGTGATTGTGCGCTTTAATATTGACCGTTATCGCAATCTAGCAAGCTTGCTTGGCCCTGACGGCATCAACACTTTGGTAAAAAACTTTGTCACACGCCTGAAGAACCTCAAGCTCGATAATTTACATTGTTTTTCTCATTTTGGCGGCGATGATTTTGCGTTATTATTCGAATTTAATGACGCTAATATGGTACGTCATCAGCTAGACAGCTTAATGCAAATGTGTGAACGCCCCTTCTCCTTAGATGAAAACACTGCGACAGATGCCAAGATTTATTGTCATATTTCCGTCGGGGTCAGTTACTTCCCCACTAACGACGACGAAGTGACAGGATTATTGACCAAGGCTGAAAAAGCGCTGCATTATGTCAAGCAGCAAGGCGGTGATGACATTTGCTGGTATGATACGGCCATTGACGAAGCCACTGCAGGTAGCTTGCAGTTAGAGGCGGAACTTAGAGCCGCTACCACTGAAAATCAGTTTGTTCCTTATTATCAACCAAAGTTTGAGCTGGCTACGGGCATCATTATTGGTTTTGAAGCGCTGGTACGTTGGCAACACCCGACTCGCGGACTGCTAAAGCCGATACATTTTATCAATGCCATTATCACTCATAAACTGTCGTTTGAGTTGTTCTCGCACATGGCGGTTCAAATTGCTAAGCAGTTATCGACTTGGCAACAGCAAGGATTTTGTCAACATATCTGTATCAATGCAGATGCCGCCGAATTTAGCCACCCTGAGTTTTCTGAGATGGTGAGCAGTTTACTGGTGCAACACCGTATTTCTGCGCATCAGCTACATATTGAAGTCACCGAGTCATCCTTAATTCAGCGTCATGCAAATGTCAAAAAACAGCTTAATTTGCTCAAAGAGCTGGGGATTTGTCTGGCGTTGGATGACTTTGGCACCGGTTATGCCTCTTTGAGTTACTTACAAGAATATCCGTTTGATTTCATTAAAATTGACAAAAGTTTTATATCCAACATCGACACCGATCGTACCCAACATGCCATTGTAAAAGCTATTTTAGACTTGGCAATGGCACTTGATATGCAGGTAGTCGCCGAAGGTATCGAAACCGAACAACAGCGCGAAGTGTTGCTAAAAATGGGCTGTCAACAGGGTCAAGGCTATTGGTTTGGCAAACCAGTGCCAGCAGAGGCTGCGACTGAGATGTTGATTCAGCAGTACGCTGCCAAATAAACCCCATTTAACGAATGTTTATTTATCCAGTATCATTAGTATTTTCATATGGTTATTCGCATTTCCTCTTAACGCCTAACGTCGATTGTATAACCGATGCAAGATAGGTTCATGACTTATCAGTGCTGTCACCAAACTTGTATAATCCCCTCTGAAAGCCTATCTTTTATAGTGAATTTGTTAGAGCTTATTAAGTTTCAAGCTTACTCTGACCATCGCCATTCTTTTCAATACTATTTTATATAGCCGACAACATCGTCAATCTGCATTATTGCCTAGCATTTATTTGGGCTCGTTAGATTAATATGGGCTGGACTTGTGCACTAAATAACAGTGCAGTCATGTGCCTACCCTTGATGATGATTGGTTATATTCTCAAAAGGACAGGAAGTTATGCAATACAAAGCGCCCTTACGTGACATTCAATTCGTGATGCATGAGTTACTCGACAGCGAAAGCCATTATAAAACCCTGCCAGCATTCCAAGAAGCGGATCGCGAGCTAATGGACAGCCTGTTTGAAATGGCGGCAAGCTTTGCTGAAAATGAGCTATCACCATTGAATCAAAGTGGTGACGCTGAAGGCTGCCAGTTTAACAATGGTCAAGTCACCACGCCAAAAGGCTTTAAAGAAGCATACAAAGCGTATTGTGAGCTTGGTTTTCCAGCCTTATCTGCTGAAGAAGACTTCGGTGGTCAAAACATGCCGTTTTCATTATCGACCGTCATTAATGAAATGGTTGGTACGGCTAACTGGTCATTCTCTATGTACCCTGGTTTATCGCATGGTGCCATTCAAACCATCGAGCATCACGGTACGGATGAGCAAAAAGACATATATTTAGAAAAAATGATCAGCGGTGAATGGTCAGGTACCATGTGCTTGACTGAAGCACATGCAGGTTCTGATCTGGGTATTATCCGCACCAAAGCCGAGCCTAAAGAAGATGGCAGCTATAGCATCACTGGTCAAAAAATCTTCATTTCAGCGGGTGAGCATGACTTAACGGACAATATCATTCACATTGTATTGGCTCGTCTACCAGGCGCGCCTGCTGGCACAAAAGGCATCTCACTGTTTATCGTTCCTAAGGTAACGGTCAACGAAGATGGTAGCCTAGGTGAAAACAATAACGTCGTTTGTGGCTCTATCGAACACAAAATGGGTATCAAAGCCTCAGCCACTTGCGTGATGAACTTTGATGGCGCAACGGGTTATCTGATTGGCCCAGAAAACCGTGGTCTACAGTGCATGTTTACCTTTATGAACGTGGCGCGTATTGGTACTGCCGTTCAAGGTTTAACAGCAGCAGAATATGCGTTCCAAGGCTCATTGACTTATGCCAAAGATCGTCTAGCAATGCGTTCATTATCTGGTGTTAAAGCCCCTGAAAAAGCAGCTGATCCTATCATCGTTCATCCAGCGGTTCGTAACATGCTGTTGACTGAAAAAGCCTTTGCTGAAGGTGGTCGTGCTTTAGTCTATTACCTCTCACATTTTGCCGATACTGTTGCAAAAGGCGAAGGCGATGCGCTTAAATTTGCTGATCAAATGCTGTCACTATTGACACCGATCGCTAAAGCGTTCTTGACTGAAACTGGTCTAGAAGCGGCTAACCATGGCGTACAGGTTTATGGTGGTCATGGCTTTATCAGCGAATGGGGCATGGAGCAAAACGTGCGTGATACGCGCATTGCGTGTCTTTACGAAGGTACCACTGAAATCCAAGCGCTTGATTTATTAGGTCGTAAAGTATTGGGCTCACAAGGCAAACTGCTTGCAAACTTCGTTAAAATCATCCAAACATTCTGTGAAGAAAATAAAGAAAACGATGAGATGGGTCAGTTTATTCGCCCACTTGCCAAGCATCTTAAAGAATGGGGTGATTTGACTGCACGCATCGGCATGCAAGCCACTGAAAACCCAGATGCGGTTGGCGGCGCTGCGGTTGATTATATGTATTTCAGCGGTTATGTGACGCTAGCCTACTTATGGGCACGCATGGCATTAGTGGCACAAACTGAACTTGCTAACGGTACTAGCGAACAAGCCTTCTACGACGCGAAAGTAAAAACCGCGCAGTTCTACTTTGCTAAGCTATTGCCACGTACCACCACTCACGTACAGCGTATCAGCACTGGTGTTGAACCATACATGAGCATGGACGTTGATCAGTTCGCTTTTTAATTAGACGTTAAATACTGCTAATACTGTATTTTTATCGGCAACATACTCAGGTGTGTTGCCGATTTTCTTAGCGCTATTAAAATTAATAACGAGTAGAGTCAACACTTTCAAAAATCTAACCTTTTATAAAGGCTATCCTTTATCAATACTTTTGGTGTACGCACAATTCACGAAGAAACACACCCGTGCGCAAGCTTATTTGCTAAACTTTGATTATTAACCGCTAAGGTTAGACCAAAAGAACAATTGATATCTTTAACAACTTTAATTTTATTTATTTGAACCAAAGGAATGTTTATGGCTGTTTATAATGCCCCTCTGAATGACATGCGCTTTATCTTAAATGATGTATTTAACGCGCCTAAATTTTGGCAAAACAACGAAAACTTAGCTCATGTCGATATGGAAACAGTCGATATGATTTTGGAAGAAATGGCAAAACTGTCAAAGAACATTCTTTTGCCAATCAACCGCAGCGGCGATGAAGAAGGCGCAACCTTTGAAGGTAATGGCGTCGTCACGACTCCTACTGGATTTAAAGAAGCGTATAAACAGTATGCTGAATCAGGCTGGGTTGGCTTAAGCGGTAACGCTGAATACGGTGGTCAAGGTTTCCCAAAAATGGTGACCATGCTGACTGAAGAGATGGTATTCACTGCCAACCAATCGTTTGCCCTCTACCCTAACCTAACCGTTGGCGCAACACTGTGCCTAAACGCAGCGGCTTCTGAAGAACAAAAGCAAACCTACCTAGAAAAAATGTACAACGGCGAGTGGGCGGGCACCATGTGCTTGACAGAGCCACATGCTGGTACTGACTTAGGTATCATCAAAACCAAAGCTATCCCTAATGATGACGGTAGCTATGATATCTCAGGTACCAAAATCTTTATCACTGGCGGCGAGCATGACTTAACCGAAAATATCATTCATTTGGTATTGGCAAAAACCCCTAACGCGCCAGAAGGCTCAAAAGGTATTTCGTTATTTGTTGTGCCAAAATTTTTGGTCAATGCAGATGGCAGCTTAGGCGAGCGTAACACACTAGCAGTCGGCTCTATCGAGCATAAAATGGGTATCAAAGCCTCAGCCACTTGTGTCATGAACTTTGACAGCGCTAAAGGCTGGATGGTTGGTGCCGAAAACACGGGTTTATCATCAATGTTTATTATGATGAACTATGAGCGTGTCACCATGGGTCTGCAAGGCCTTGGTGGTTCTGAGCTTGCTTACCAAAACGCAGCGCTATATGCCAATGACCGTGGTCAAGGTCGTAGCGATACCCAACTGCAAAGTCCAGAAAAACCAGCGGATGCCATCATTCATCATGCCGATGTGCGCCGTATGCTATTAAATGCCAAAGCCAATACCGAAGCCTCACGTTGCTTTGCGATGTACGTGGCTAAAAATCTTGATGAAGAGAAATTTAGCACCGACCCTGAAGCCGCTCAAGCAGCAGCAGCACGCGTTGCGCTACTAACGCCAGTTGCCAAAGCTTTCTTGACCGACAAAGCATTAGAAGCGACCATTGATTGCCAGCAAGTATTTGGCGGTCACGGCTATATCCGCGAATGGGGTATGGAGCAAATCGTCCGTGATACCCGTATTGCACAGATTTATGAAGGCACCAACGGTATTCAAGCACTTGACTTACTAGGTCGTAAAGTGGCAAAAAATAACGGCAAATACGTCACCCACTTCTTAGGTGAAATTCGTGATTTCGTCAATAACATGCAAGCAGATCATGGTATCAAGCAAGCAACGCTAGATGCTGCCGACACGATTGAAGCATTGACCAACACTGTGCTTAGTAACATTAGCGAGCGTAAAAACGAAGTCAATGGCTGTGCCGTTGACTACATGCATGCCTTTGGTTACCTCGCTTATTCGTATATGTTTGCGTTGATGGTAGAAGCCGCTAACGGTAAAGAAGGTGAGTTTTATACCAATAAAGCCAAGCTTGCCGATTATTTCGTCGGGCGTATTTTGCCACGCATTGATGCTCATGCACAAATGGTTCAAGCTGGTAGTGATCCAATGATGAACTTTGATCTTAGCTACTTTGATGTACCTGCTAGCTAATTTCTTACTTTTATAATAAAGTAAGCCATACCGCACTACGATAAGGGGACAGTCACGCTACTGTCCCTTTTTTTGCCAAAAATATCATCACAGTGATGGTTTCCACAATCGATATAATGAGCGCCACAAAATAACTGCTAACAAAATAATTAACCGCTCAGGCATTGTTACGATTAAAATAACGCAAAGTCACAACATTAAGATTGCTACAAATATCTTTAATGCCTAAATCAATAAGCTTAAAGCTAATAATTTCCAAATTAGTGAGCTGTAAATTAGAAACCTAACCATCAATAGTGGTAGATATCGCGACATTGATAACCAATATAGTCATTCAAAACACCTATATCTTTGCTCATACTCAATAATAACAATGACTGAAATAACCACCACAAGGGATGCAATGTGTCAGAAATAAAACACATTTTACAACAGATTACAGCCTTAAGTGATGTGCCAGATCCTGCGGTACTCAAGCGCCTAATCGATGAGCTACGAGTGAGTGATAAAGAGCCCACGTTAGCCAATCAAAACATTCAAGAGCTGATTGATATTTTACGTCAACATCCAGAATATGCAGATGGACTGTCAAGTTTCGTCTTAAAACTGATTATTGAGTATCGCCAAATTGCTTTATATACCGATACCGGCATCATGTCGGATCAGGGCTTTTTTAATAGTCTACGTCGCCTTATCGGGCACCGTTTTTTACCGCTATTGCCACAAGAAGATTCTGTCGTAGAATTGGTCGGTTATTTATTTGATAAACGCTCTGATGAACGCTGGCTTGCCAATATTAAAAAAGATAAATGGGACGAGCTGGTTGAGCTACTCAAAGTCGATGAACAGCATTTAAACTTAGTTGCGACAGCAAAAAACAGTATTTTGAACGCGATCATCATTTTGTCATACCGTATCAGCGGTATTGGCTTGCATCCAGATTTGATGGAATTTTATCCGCAAATGCTGAATTATTCAGCGTCATTTGTGGCACAAAATCAAGAGGCGGTCTTATACGTCAATCAGTACCGAGAAGCGCATGAGCTTGATACTTTAACGGATATCACGCCCGAAAAAGCGGTAGATCCTGCGCCGTTATTGGTCATGATTGAACAATGCGAAGATATCGTTGCCACCATACGCAAGCGCATTTATAAAACGGGAATCTCTATTCGCCTGACCAACATGATGCTGCGTTTAGACCAAAGCTTGCAGCGTATGCGCATCTTAACTGAACTGGTAGCAGATAATTATGATAAGCGTGATCAGGCGCTCATTGAGTTGATTCAAGCGCTGATTACCACTGCGAGCCGCCGTTATAGTATTGGATACTTAATTGATAATAATACCAAGCTGCTGTCACGCAAAGTCACTGAAAATGCCAGCCGTGTGGGTGAACATTATATTAGTACCGATAAATCGGGCTATCAAAAAATGTTCAAGAAAGCCTCTATCGGTGGTTTTATTATTGCTTTTATGGCAACGCTTAAGATATTAGCCTATAACCTAGCCCTTGCACCGATGGGACGCGCCTTTGTAAATAGTATGATTTATGGATTGGGTTTTGTCTTTATCCATATCGTTCATGGTACGGTTGCTACCAAACAGCCTGCTATGACGGCGGCGGCAATTGCCTCTACTATCTCGGACAGTTCTGGCAAAAAGTCACATCAGTTAAATAAACTATCAGAATTGGTGGTCGATATTTTACGTACCCAGTTTGTGGCAATTATGGGTAATATTATGCTAGCGATACCAGTCGCTTTGATTATCTCTTTTGCATGGCTACAATATACTGGTGCGCCGATGATCAATACCGATAAGGCTGCACACTTACTGCATGATCTTGACCCCTTTCACTCACTGGCATTGCCCCACGCGGCCATTGCTGGTGTGTATTTATTTTTATCGGGTCTTATTGCTGGTTACTACGATAACTTGGCGGTCTACAACCAAATCGGTGCCCGTATTCAGCGCCACAAACTACTTCAATACCTACTACCAAAAACTTGGTTACAGCGTTTAGGCGGTTTTATAGAAGCCAACCTTGGCGCCATTATGGGCAATTTCTTGTTCGGGGTGTTCTTAGGTAGTACTGCAACAATTGGCTATTTATTTGGCTTACCGATTGATATTCGCCACATTGCGTTTGCCTCGGCGAATTTGGCGCATGGACTGTTTAATATATCTGCCAACCAGTGGGATTGGCAGATTGTGTTTATTTCTATTTTAGGCGTTGCCCTTATCGGCATGGTGAACCTCATGGTCAGCTTTTCGCTCGCCTTATTTGTGGCACTGCGCTCTAAAGAAGTCAAATTTATGGAGTGGAGTCGTTTAACCAAACAGCTTTTCAGCCATATGCTTACCCATCCTTCAGACTTTTTCTGGCCACGTGATAAGCCAATGAAATATGCTCGTATCGACAGTCAAGGACATATGATCTTTGACGATACCAGCGCTCATAAAGGGGGACAAACTATTCCCAACAATTATGTAGTGCGGCGTTTGTCTGATGTAAAAATCCTACCTAAATCCAAGCAAAAAAGCATGCAAAATGAACAGGCTATCACAGACATAGATTACGATAATAACATCTCAAATGCTGACACTGACGCTGCGCTAAAAAGTCGGGAAACACACAGCACCACCAATCATATCAGTACCAAAAAAACCATTGAACTCGATGATGGGCTGATAGATGAGGAGCTCAATAGCGTTCCTTATAGTAGTGATATTCAATATGATAAATCGCATAACGCCTTTACTGAGGGTAATGAGACGACTGCCCATCCTGAAAGCGATAACAGCAACCCTGAAAACAAGGCTGCGGGCGATGCTAAAACCTCACTACCTAAACCCAAAAAACCACCAAACCTACCCAGCTAATGGGAAGGTTTTGGTGGTTCAATAAATCGTTTGGATAAGTAAAATAGTTGGGGCGTGACCTCATTTTAAAAACGGAGATAGAAATGAGTCCATACCCTAATATTATGTTTCTGGCTGTAAGCAGTGCGCACTTGACCTGATGATTTTTCCATCACTCAAGCGATAAGCCAATAGATCATTACCCCAAACGCAGCCGCCGTCAAGTGCACGCGCATACGGTAAGTCTACCTCACCTTTCAGCGCTGCCCAGTGCCCAAATAATACCTTGCGAGTCCGCGGTACTCGCCATTCAAACCAAGGCAAAAACCCCTCTGGCATAGACGCTTCTAACCCTGCTGCAAAGCTAAATTCTAACGTGCCGTCTTGTTTGCACAGCCGCATACGAGTGAAATAATTGGCAATTGCACGCATTTTGGTAAAGCCGCTAATATCTGGATGCCAGTCATCAGCAGTCTTGCTATATAAATTCGGCAATAGACGATCCAGCTGTTTTAAACTACTTTGCAATTGTGACTCTAACTGCTGCGCGTAATTTGCTGCCGCCTCAACCGTCCAATGCGGTGGAATGCCAGCATGAACTAATACCGTCTGCTCATCAGGAAAAGCCAATACTGGCTGATGACGTAACCATTCAAGCAGTTCATCGCAATCATCGGCAGCAAAAATAGGCGCTGTCTGATCCTTTTTTTTAATCTTTGCCGCACCGCGCCAGACAGCGATCAAATTGATATCATGATTGCCGAGTACTGTCGCGGCTGCCCCTTGCTCGCAAAGTGCTTTGACATGACGCAAGGTACTTAACGAGTCTTCACCACGTGCCACCAAGTCCCCTGCAAACCATAGCTTGTCTTGTGCAGGATCAAAATCCAATATTTCAAGTAAATGAAGGTACGCCGCATAGCAACCTTGCAGGTCACCGATGACATACTGATGGCGAAATCTCATAAATCCTCAGTGTTTTTACGTGATATTTTTATGTGAAAATTTTATATCGTCATTTCCATATAAATGTCTTTGACGACGAATCGGCAGTAACTCGATTTAAACCTCTACTTTACGCGCTTGATTACTCAAATTCACAAAATCCTTCACACTTAAGACTTCAGGACGTGCTTGTGGGTCGATGCTACACGCTGCAAAATCTTCTTCGCTCAATGTCGGTAGCAATGTTGATTTTTTAAAGATGGCACGTAGCGTCTTACGACGATGGTTAAAGGTTTCACGTACCACTAGCGCGAAATACTCTTCGTCCTCTGCGACGACTGGCTTAATAATATGCGGCGTCAAACGAAAAACCGCACTGGTTACTTTTGGTGGCGGATTAAAAGCACCACGTGGTACGGTCAGTAGATAATCGGTATGGCAGTGATACTGCATAATGACAGATAGGCGACCATAAGTTTTGCTACCGACATCTGCCGTAATACGCTCGACCACTTCTTTTTGCAGCATAAAGTGCATGTCTTGAATCACATCGGCGTAACTGAGCAAATGAAATAAGATAGGCGTAGAAATATTATACGGCAGATTACCAACCACACGGAGCTTGCCACGCTCATCGCTATACAGCTCGCGATAGTCGACATGCATGGCATTGTCTTTGATGATCGTAAAGTTTGGATGGCTGTTGGCACCGATACGAATACGCAGGCTATCTGCCAAATCACGATCCAACTCGACCACAGTCATCGCATCTACTTCTGCCAATAATGGCTCAGTCAATGCGCCCATCCCTGGCCCAATCTCAATCAAATTGTCATCGCGCTCTAAGCGAATGCTCTCAACAATCTCACGGATGACACTGCGATCATGTAAGAAGTTTTGACCAAAGCGCTTACGCGGTTGGTGTTTGGCAGCGCGTAGGCTGTTGGTAATAGACTGAGCATCAAACGAAATTTTGGACATAAAAAAGTCTTAATGGGTAAAAGATAAATGGGCTATAGCGCTATGGCAGCAATGTGCTGGTTTTATAGGCGCTTTTATTGGCTCGTTTTGTAATACGAAATTATACCACAGCTCGTAAATTTGCTGTATTTTTGAGACATTTTATCGATAAACAGCTCATACCTTAGCGCAATCGACATAGTGAATTTTTTGCCCAAAACTAATAGACCTCTTGCAAAAGTCACAAACCAAGCTCTAAATTAACAACACTGGCGAATAGCTTCATTCTAAGATCATAACGCTGACGACGGTTGCGATACTTATGAGCCACGATTTTGAACAACTTGATTAAGCCTATTTTGTGCTCAACCATAATACGAAACTTAGCCAGATAGTGATTGGCTTGTTTGCAGAGCGCTAACAGCTGACCACCACGTGGCTTTTTAAAGGGGGTGAAGCTTTGTTCATGTAACTTTGCAATACCCTGATAGCCACTATCGGCTAATAGTTTAGTGTCACAAGGAAGCCAGTCAGGACAAGTATCTTTATACAGCTTAAAATCGTGCACTGACCCTTTGGACGTTTGAATATCTAATATTAAGCCTGTTTTCCAGTGGACGATCACTTGCGCTTTTAAGGTGTGTTGTTTCTTCTTGCCGCTGTAGTACTCTCTTTGGTTTTTTTTGGACGCTCAATTGGGGTTTCAGTGGCATCGACGATGACGACTGTCCAATTAATATCGTCATCGACTCTACTAGGCAGCTTTTTAGGCAGTTCAAACTTGCCTGAATCAATAAGAACATCTTCTACTTTACGAATGATACGACTGGCAGACGATTCATGAATGCCAAAGTCCATACTGATGTGGTACAGCGTTCGATACTCACGCCAATAAGTAAGTGCTAGTAGTATTTGTTCTTCAAGACTAAGCACGCTTGGTCTACCTGATTTAGTCTTTTGTGCTTCACATTGCTGCATAGCATCCAGCATTTCATGGAAGGTCGCTTTATGAATGCCTGTATAGCGTTTAAAGCCTGCATTATTTTTTTTGAGTAGTTTATCTATGTTTGGCATGGTTCCTAGCCAGTTGTGGATGTGTTTCTTATATTAAATCTCTTTGCTACTTTTGCAAGAGGTCTAATATCCCTATAGAATGTAAAAGAAACCTAAACGATGTTAATATCTCCTTAGGTTTGAAACTAATCTTAGAGCACTTATTATCAGTAAAGGGTGAAAATCGCCCTTCTATAGATGCAATTGTCCGTTTATTTAGTTGGTTATTGGTTAGTAATAATGATTTTCAAGAACATAGTTTTATTATAAAAGTTATAAATGATGGTGGATTCGATCCAAATTATGATTGGGTTGAAGAAAACTATTGATGATTAAAATTGATAACCTATTACTTGAACCATAGAGTTGGATGTTCAAGCCCTTCTTAAGGAACCATGCCTATTTCCATAAAGAAACGTTATAGTAAATAGACCTCTTGCAAAAGTAGCAAAGAGATTTAATATAAGAAACACATCCACAACTGGCTAGGAACCATGCCAAACATAGATAAACTACTCAAAAAAAATAATGCAGGCTTTAAACGCTATACAGGCATTCATAAAGCGACCTTCCATGAAATGCTGGATGCTATGCAGCAATGTGAAGCACAAAAGACTAAATCAGGTAGACCAAGCGTGCTTAGTCTTGAAGAACAAATACTACTAGCACTTACTTATTGGCGTGAGTATCGAACGCTGTACCACATCAGTATGGACTTTGGCATTCATGAATCGTCTGCCAGTCGTATCATTCGTAAAGTAGAAGATGTTCTTATTGATTCAGGCAAGTTTGAACTGCCTAAAAAGCTGCCTAGTAGAGTCGATGACGATATTAATTGGACAGTCGTCATCGTCGATGCCACTGAAACCCCAATTGAGCGTCCAAAAAAAACCAAAGAGAGTACTACAGCGGCAAGAAGAAACAACACACCTTAAAAGCGCAAGTGATCGTCCACTGGAAAACAGGCTTAATATTAGATATTCAAACGTCCAAAGGGTCAGTGCACGATTTTAAGCTGTATAAAGATACTTGTCCTGACTGGCTTCCTTGTGACACTAAACTATTAGCCGATAGTGGCTATCAGGGTATTGCAAAGTTACATGAACAAAGCTTCACCCCCTTTAAAAAGCCACGTGGTGGTCAGCTGTTAGCGCTCTGCAAACAAGCCAATCACTATCTGGCTAAGTTTCGTATTATGGTTGAGCACAAAATAGGCTTAATCAAGTTGTTCAAAATCGTGGCTCATAAGTATCGCAACCGTCGTCAGCGTTATGATCTTAGAATGAAGCTATTCGCCAGTGTTGTTAATTTAGAGCTTGGTTTGTGACTTTTGCAAGAGGTCTATTATTCAAACTAAAGTTACCCAATACTGCGTGATAAATGTCGCTAAGGCACCGACTTATGCAAGAGGTCTATTAATAAGCGATTTATCCGCCATCTCGTTTGCCATTGATAGTGCTTGGTATAAGCTAGTCGCACTTGCGCCGCCGCGTCCCGCTAAATCAAGCGCCGTACCGTGATCAACTGAGGTGCGAATATAAGGCAAACCTAAAGTCAGATTAACCGTATCACCAAAACCATGTGATTTCAGCACTGGCAACCCTTGGTCATGATACATCGCAATCACCGCATCACAGTTGGCTAGATGTCTGGGTGTAAATAACGTATCCGCTGGCATTGCCTCTGATATATCGACGTCTGCTTTGATAAACTCATGTAATACGGGATTGATGATTTCAATCTCTTCTATACCTAGATGCCCACCCTCGCCTGCATGTGGATTAAGACCACAGACTAAAATACGTGGCTGCGTTAAGCCAAATTTTGCTTTCATCTCATCGACGACAGTTTGTACCGTTTGGCGTACATTGTCAGACGTGATTGCAGCAGGGATATCTTTTAGTGGTAAATGAGTGGTGACAAGCGCGACTTTCATGGCTTGATTGGCGAGCATCATAACCACTTTATCACAGCCACTTTGCTGCATAAAAAACTCTGTATGACCGCTAAACATTGTGCCATCTAATAGCTTAATATCAGCTTCTATCAGTGCGGACTTTTGCAATGGTCCAGTGACGATAGCGGCCACTATTTTGTTGGTTGCCAACTGATGGGCAACGTCTAACTGCTTAGCAACCATTGCCGAATTGCGCGTGTTAATTTGTCCGCAGACTACTGGCTCAGCACAAGATATATTAAGCAGAATAAAAGAACTATCCACGTCAGTATCTGGCTGCGACATCTGCTCTACAACGTTAAAATTAAAGTCATCGGTATCGATATCAATAGTTTGCCAGATGGGAAGGTTTTTCAATACATCAGCTGTAACCAACTCATCTGCACGCTTTGTCATAGCGGTGCTATCGGCGGTGACCCAAATTGGGCGTTCAAAATCTTGCAATTTACCCTCAGCCGCTAATAGCAGCACGATATCCATTCCAATACCAGCAGGCTCACCAGTTGTGATTAATAATGGCAATTTTTTTTGTATATCTTGCATCGTAACTACGCCTTTATATTTATATTGAGTCGTGAATTTTATTGTATTTTTTATGGGAAAAATAAGTACTGACACTTATATTGTATAGATAATTTTTTACTTATTACAACCGTCATCTAGAATAGATAGTTGTCTATGGGTGCCGAAAAAAGCCTATTATGTGTTAAACTTTCGCTTTTCATTATAGCATTTACCAGTCAACACCGAGCTCAGGTTTTGGTACTTCAATTATAGTGACATTTGGCGTTTTATTTGCTGTATCAGCACCCAATAAAACCCTGATGTCACACACTCATTTATACCCTCTTTTATATCGACTTTTGACACATTAGGCAATCATGGCAGACAACGAAAAAACCGACGACTTACTCAATCAGACACCGCCGCACAATATCGATATTGAAAAGGCATTGCTCGCGTCCTTAATGAGTATCGAAGAGGCGTACGACAAGATTACTGATATCGTTACCAAAGATGATTTTTATGCAGGGCGACATCAGTATATTTTTGATGCTATTGCTCATTTAGCGGCAGTCAACGAACCCTATGATACGGTCATGGTACACGACTGGCTAGAAGCACAAAAACTCCTTAAAAGTGCAGGCGGCGATAGCTACTTGGCAGATATTTTGAGCCAAAGCCCTGCGACCTTGTTTAACCTGACCGCCTATGCTCAGCGCGTTCGTGAACTATCTACTCTACGCCAACTGATTACGACTGGCAATGAGATGCTTACGCTCGCCTATAATCCTAAAGACCAGACCGTCAGTGATATTTTAGACAGTGTTGAGGGTAAGATATTTAGTATCAATGAGCAGCATAATAAACGCGCCGAACAGCGTGGACCTGTGGGTATCACGGCTGTTTTGACCAACGTTATTGATAAGATTCAAGAGCTAAAATCCAATCCCGATGGCATGATTGGTTTACAGACGCCGTTTGCTGAGTTGAATAATAAAACCCAAGGCTTGCAGGCAGGTGACTTAATCATTGTAGCTGCGCGCCCTTCTATGGGTAAAACCACTTTTGCCATGAACTTGGCAGAAGGTATTTTATTTAACGAAGATCTGCCTGTTGTGGTGTTTTCGATGGAGATGCCTGCTGAGTCTATCGTCATGCGTTTGCTGTCCTCATGGGGCGCGATTAATCAGACGCATCTGCGTTCTGGGCAAATGAATGAAGATGAATGGGCAAAAATGATGAACGCCATTCAGCACTTGCAATCTAAACATCTCTATATTGATGATAGTACTGCTTTGCCACCCTCTGAGATGCGTTCACGCTGCCGCCGTATCGCCAAAAACCATGATGGCAAGCTTGGCGCCATCGTCGTCGATTATCTGCAGTTGATGAAAGTGCCAAACCTAGATGGCAACCGTGTTGGGGAAATCTCTGAGATTTCACGTAGTTTGAAAGCGCTAGCACGTGAACTTGAATGCCCTGTTATCGCTTTGTCGCAGCTTAACCGCAGTCTAGAAAACCGCCCTAACAAGCGCCCTATTATGTCGGATTTGCGTGAATCGGGTGCGATTGAGCAGGATGCCGATTTGATTATGTTCATCTATCGTGATGAGGTTTATAATGAGAATACAGACCACAAAGGCGTGGCTGAAATCATTATTGGTAAGCAGCGTAACGGCCCTATCGGCACCATACGTTTGGGCTTTGAAGGGCAATTTACCCGCTTTATTAACCTAACGCCAGAATACTATCAAAATGTCAGTTTCGAGAACGACGAGTAATCAATCTTATAAAATTTTAGCCTAATAAAGCTAAGCCTGATAAAGACTGAAGCTTAATCATAAGCGAACAAATAGTTTTTAATAAAATAGCCAGTGCTGCATTAGCCCAATTGATGCAGTACTGGCTTTATAACTTCATAATTCTACTTATAAAGAAGCCAATTATGCGTACTATCATAATCAAACCACAAGCCATTACTCACAACTTAAACCAAGTTAAGAAAATAGCAGCAAACTCTAAAGTTCTCGCCATGGTCAAGTCTAACGCTTACGGACATGGCGTGGCAGCGGTATTGCCTGCATTGCAACAAGCAGACGGTGTTGGTGTTGCAACCTTGACTGAGGCGCTAGAAGCTCGGCAGTTAGGCTGGGACAAAACCATTGGTTTGATTGAAGGGGCATTTAGCGCTGATGAGTGGCAGCAAACCATTGAGCATGATATTAGCTGCGTGATTCACCATGCGCCGCAATTGCAGTGGGCACTCGACAATATCCCACCAGCCAATAGTGCGACCAGAGTGGTTTGGCTTAAATATAATACTGGTATGAACCGTCTAGGCTTCAACGCTGAAGGTATTATGACAGCGGCTAAGCGCCTGCATGAAGTGGGATATCAGCTGATACTAGCCACGCATTTTGCTAATGCCGATGACAGCACTCATCCATTAAACTCAATGCAAATTCAGCGTTTTTCAGATGTATTAAGCACTTTGCAAGAGACTGTTAGCAACGATATCAAAGGCTCATTATGCAATTCAGCTGGTATCGTTAATTTTCCAGAGCATCATTATGATTGGGTACGTCCCGGCATTATTTTATATGGTAGCGCCCCTGTCATTGATAAAAGCGCGCATGAGTTAGACTTACAGCCAGCGATGGATTTCAGCGCACAAATTATCGCTCTGCAAACAGTTCAGGCAGACAATGCTATTGGCTATGGCAGTCGTTGGACAGCGCAGAAAGACACTAGAACAGCGCTGGTAAGTGTCGGCTACGGTGATGGTTACCCTCGTGTCATCAGCGATGAAGCCTATGTCACTGTTATAGATACTACCAACGATAAAAGCTACCGATGCGCAGTCATTGGACGCGTGGCAATGGATATGATTGTCATTGATGTCAGTACCGCACCAGAAGACATTGCATTAGACAGCAAAGTAATACTGTGGGGTGATGCCCCGCACGTCGATGAAGTCGCCGCACATGCTGGTACGATTAGCTACGAGCTACTATGCCGCCTAAGCATTCGCCCAAATCGCATACAAGTATAATTATGCTGACCTCATCACTATTCAGGTAATGTCTGTTTGCCAGACTTATAAATCACGGCAAATTGGACATTTACATTAAGCCTAATTGCGCTATACTAAAAGTTTGTTGTCACCCCAGCATACGCACTGACGCGATGCTATTAAAGACTGATAACGTTTCACTGACTGCGATCGACTGCTAGGATTACTATGAGTTTGCGCCATTTTTTGACCTTATCTGATTTAACCAAACAAGAACTAGAAAACCTTATAAAGCGTGCCAGCGAATTGCGCAAAATGCAACACGCAGGCGAGATATATCAGCCGTTTGTTGGTCGTACGCTTGGCATGATATTTGAAAAATCCTCAACCCGTACGCGCATCTCGTTTGAGACGGGTATGGGTCAGTTTGGTGGTAGTGCTATCTTTTTGTCGCCAAATGATACCCAACTTGGGCGTGGTGAGCCGCTAGAAGACTCTGCCCGTGTCATATCGAGCATGGTCGATATCATCATGATTCGTACCTTTGGTCACGAAAAAGTTGAGACCTTTGCTGAATACTCAAGCGTGCCTATTATCAATGCTTTAACTGACGAATTTCATCCTTGCCAGCTACTGGCTGATATGCAAACCTATTATGAGCACCGCGGTAGTATCGAAAATAAAATCGTCACTTGGGTCGGTGATGGTAATAATATGTGCGCCTCCTATATGCAAGCAGCCCATCAGTTTGGTTTTGAGCTACGCGTCGCTGCACCTTATGGGTTTGAGCCTGACCCTGAGCTGATGAAACGCTTCTCGCATTGCGTCAGTATTGTCGAAAATGTACAAGAAGCCGCGAAAGATTCAAATTTAATTGTCACCGATGTATGGGCAAGCATGGGACAAGAGTCTGAACAAAACACTCGTGCGCGCCGTTTTGCCGCTTATCAAGTAACGCCATCGCTATTGGACAAAGCCGATCCTGAAGTGGTATTTATGCACTGTCTGCCCGCGCATCGTGGTGAGGAGATCTCTCATGATATGCTTGACGACCCACGCTCAGTGGTATGGGATGAAGCAGAGAACCGCTTACATGCGCAAAAAGCCTTGATGGAATTTTTGCTAAAAGACAAAATCAAACTTTAAAAAATGTAGCCATAATCTATTTATGGAAGAGTAAGTACGAAAAAGGCAGGTCACACTAAATGTGGTCTGCCTTTTTCGTTTCTGATTAATAATAAGCCACTGCTTAACCGATTTTTAACGAGTAAGCATTTTTTAACGAATAAGTGTCGTCACACCATTACTACCTGCTTTCAGCAATACATCAGCTTGATTGGCCGCAAAAATACCATTACACACCACACCCACAATATTATTCAGCTCTTTTTCAAGCTCTATTGGATTACTCACATCCAAATCATAAGTATCTAAGATAACATTACCATAATCAGTCACAAAATCTTCGCGGTAAACTGGCTCACCGCCCATACGGGCTAATTGCCGTGCGACATAAGAACGTGCTTGCGGCAGTACCTCAATAGGAACAGGAAACTCGCGACCTAGCACCTCAACGCTTTTGCTCTCATCAACCATGCATATAAATTTATTAGAAGCCGCTGCCACGATTTTTTCACGAGTGAGCGCGCCGCCGCCACCCTTTATCAATTGCAAATGCTCATTGACCTCATCTGCCCCATCGATATAAATATCAAGCGTACCAGCAAAGTTCAAATCAACTATTTCAATACCAAGGGCACGAAGTTTGTCTTCAGTGACCTGTGAGCTAGCCACCGCGCCAGCAAGCTTTACAGTTGGCAATAATTCAATCAAACAGTTGACCGTACTGCCTGTGCCTACTCCAAGTATCATGTCATCTTCGATATAACTTAGAGCCGCTTTGGCTGCGGCTTGCTTTTGTGCTTGCTGATCACTCATCATAAATCCTTGGCAAAATAAACGTATCGCTTTAAAAAAAGTAAAGGGTAAAAAGGTAAAATGCGCCGCCATTATACCCGATGAGCTTAATGGATGTCAGCGTAATAGCCACGCTAATCGCAAGACATTCACTCAAATTTTAAAATGAAGACAGATAAGGCAACCAAACAACCAAAGCCAGTAGCGTGACCAATAGTACGGGCGGGGTAATGAGCAGTCCAATCTTCATATACTGCCCCCAACTGATTTTATAGTCTTTTTCTGCCAATACATGGAGCCACAATAAAGTTGCAAGGCTACCGATAGGTGTGAATTTCGGCCCCAAATCATTACCAATCACATTGGCATAAATCATGAGCTCTCGAGTGGCATCAGGTACTTGCGCACTATCAATCGCCAGTGCACCTACTAAAGTAGACGGCATATTATTCATGACAGAGGCTACAATAGCAGAGAGGAATCCCGTTCCTACTGTTGCGATGACCGTACCCTGCTGCCCTAGCCAATTCAAAACTTGAGCACCATAGGCAGTCAATCCTGCATTGCCCAAGCCATAAACAACCAAGTACATACCGATGGAAAATAATACGATTTGCCAAGGTGCTTGACGCAGGATATCAGATACAGAAACAACGGCATCACGCCCCCCTTGCCACCAACGTCCTGCAATTGCCATTAATATTAATGCCGTCACTCCTGTCACCAAGGAGATGGCAATGCCCAATGACTCAGTCGTAAAGTAGGCAATAAGTAGCAACGCGAGCAGCGGAAAGGCTGCTTTAAAGACCAGCGGATCTTCAATCGCAGACTTTGGTGCACTCAAATCAGCAATGGAGTAGTGTTTTGGAATGTGCCGCGCATAGACCACCCATAATACGGCGAGCGTCGCCAATACAGAAACAATATTGACCGGTACCATAACCGCAGCATAACGACCAAATCCAATGTCAAAATAATTGGCACTAACAATATTGACCAGATTAGAAGTGACTAACGGCAGGCTTGCCGTATCAGCAATGAAGCCAGTCGCAATGATAAATGCCAAAGCGGATGGTGGTGAGAATTTAAGACGTAGTAAGATAGCGATGACAATCGGTGTCAGTAGCAATGCTGCTCCATCATTGGCAAACAATGCCGAGATAAACGCGCCTAAAATCACAATCATAGGAAATAGCAAACGTCCTTGCCCATTGCCAAGCCTAGCCACATGCAGTGCTGCCCACCCAAAAAATCCTGCTTTATCTAAGATAAGCGAGATAATGATAAGCGCCACAAAGGTAAAAGTTGCATCCCAAACGATGTCCCACACAATACCAATATCGGAGAGCTTTACCATGCCAAAAGCCAAGGCGACCAATGCACCGCCCATTGCACTCCAGCCAATACCCAGCCCTTTGGGCTGCCATACCACCAAAACCAAAGTCACGATAAATATAATCAATGCGATCATTGAGTAACCTTTTTAGGCTTAATTATTATAAGAACAATTATGTAAGAGCAAGTATTAGAAAATGAATGATGAGAGGATACATTAGAGTGATTTTTGATTGACGCGCTGCGACAGCTCCTCTGCGCTTTCTACTCGTTCAGAGTAACGATCAGTCAGATAGGCTGAGCGTCCACGAGTCAGCCAAGTGAATTTCACCAACTCCTCACAAACATCCACGAGACGCAAATATAAAGGAGACTTATCCATACGATCATCGTCGTTAAATTCTAAAAAAGCTTTAGGAATAGAGGACTGATTGGGTATGGTAATCATCCGCATCCAACGCCCTAGAATGCGCAATTGGTTGACCGTATTGAAGCTTTGGCTGCCACCGCTGACTTGCATCACTGCCAAAGTTTTGCCTTGGGTTGGACGTACACCACCTAATGATAATGGAATCCAGTCAATTTGTGCTTTCATAATACTGGTCATACTGCCATGACGCTCTGGGCTCACCCACAGCATACCTTCTGACCACTGCGCCAACTCTCGTAGCTCTTGTACTTTTGGATGATCTGCATCAGCAGCATCAGGCAATGGTAAGCCCGTCGGATCAAATGTTCGAACCTCACAACCATACCAACGCAATAGACGGCTCGCTTCTTCACTGGCCAGTTTAGAGAATGAGCGCTGGCGTAGAGAGCCGTATAGCACCAATATTTTAGGCGCATGGCGCGGGTCATTTGTTCCAATTAAAGACTCAATATCGATAGGCTGTATACTGTCTGCATCAATATTGGGCAAATCACACAAATCGATCACATCTAAATCTGCTGTTTTATTTGCCATGATAAATCACTTCCCCATCTTCTTTAGTGAAGCTACTGACAGGATTCTCTAGTAATGCAAACACGCGTTCTGATGGGCGGCATAATGCCGCGCCTTTAGTGGTGACCACGATAGGACGATTGATTAAAATAGGATGGGCAATCATCGCATCAATGATTTGATCGTCAGACAATTCAGGATTGTCTAATTCTAGCTCATCATTGACAGGCTCTTTGCTTCGTAACAGCTCTCTTGGTGAAATTTGCATTTTTGCCAATAGCTCAACTAAATAATCACGGCTTAGTGGGGTTTTAAGATATTCAATTACTTCTGGATTTTCGCCTGATGCTTTCATGATGGCCAATGTATTGCGAGACGTACCACATTTTGGATTGTGAAAAATTAGTGATGTCATAGTAATTTTACCTATATTTATGAATATGCTTAGGATATGTCCTCAATCTTAAAAAAATTGACTAAATGAGCTAAAAATGAGGATACGCCCTAGTAATAAAGAGGTTTGTTAAATAAGTTATGGGCTTACTGATGGTTTGAAAGACTGTCTGCATCAGCAGGTTTAGCACGCTCACATCCGCTTAAACTGTCCATAAGAGACGCACACAATTCTGGATGTCCCGCACAACAATCTTGCAATAGAAACTGAATAACCTCCTCCATATGTGATAGTGAGGCGCGATAAATTATCTGCCGACTGTGCCGTTGAGACACCACCCACCCTGCCCGTGCCAACACGGATAGATGAGCTGACATGGTATTGTGCGGCACAGACAGTTTGCGAGCAATTTCACCTGCTGGCAGACCAACGGGCTCTTGGCTGACAAGCAACCTAAAAGCTTTTAGACGAGTATCTTGAGAGAGCGCAGCAAAGCTTGCGATAGCATTTATTATTTCCATATGTCCAATAATACAGACATATGGAAACAATTCAATATTTTATTTAAAAAATATTGAGATAAAACCACCCTATATTTCATCAAAAATTGAAATCGCTGCAAAAACTGCAATAGGGTCTTGCAAGACCGTTAAAATCAGCATAGGCTAATCTATTTAATTTTCTATTCATCCACACTTTTTATTAGGGATCATTATGCTGTCACATTGGGTACGAGCCATCTTGCAAGCCACCGTCTATGACGTGGCAATTCAAACACCACTTGAAGCGGCGCCCAAGCTGACCCAACGTTTTGCTAATGACATTCGTTTTAAACGCGAAGACTTGCAACCGGTCAAATCCTTTAAATTGCGTGGTGCCTATAATCGAATTAGTCAATTAAGTGATGAGCAAAAAGTACGCGGCGTCATTTGCGCCTCAGCAGGTAATCATGCCCAAGGCGTTGCTTATTCTGCGCGTAAACTTGCCCTAAACAATATCATCGTGATGCCGACCACCACACCTGACATTAAAGTCGATGCCGTTAAAGCACTGGGCGGTAATGTCGATTTGTATGGTGATAGCTTCGATGAAGCCAACCGTTACGCAATCAATCGCGCTGAAACAGAAGGTCTGACCTTTATCCCCCCTTACGATGATGAGTTGGTCATTGCCGGACAAGGTACCATTGGTCTTGAGCTAACTCAGCAATGGCGCAACATGGATTATGTGTTTGTTGCGGTTGGTGGTGGTGGTCTCATCTCAGGTGTCGCGGCATTCTTAGGTGAAGTTGCGCCGCATGTCAAAGTGATTGCGGTGGAAGCAGAGCAATCAGCTTCTCTTAAAGCGGCGCTTGAAGCCAATGAGCGCGTTAAGCTTGAGCAAGTTGGACTGTTCGTCGATGGCGTGGCAGTTGCTCAAATCGGCGAATTGCCATTTGAAATTGTCCGCATGCAAAAGAGTGATAAATCAGGTCCTTTAGTCGAGCCTGAAGTGGTGACTTGTACCAATGACGAAGTATGCGCGGCGGTTAAAGATATCTTTGAAGAAAATCGCAGTATCGTTGAGCCTGCGGGCGCGTTACCCGTTGCTGGTATGAAAAAATATATCGAAGCCCATAATCTGCAAGGTAAAAACTGCGTTGGCATCATTTGCGGTGCCAATATGAACTTTGACCGCCTACGTTATATCGCTGAGCGTACTGAGATTGGTGAGAAAAAAGAAGCCATCTTTGGTGTGACGATTCCTGAGCAGACAGGCGCTTTCTTAAATTTCTGTCGTAGCTTACATGGACGCAATATTACTGAGTTTAATTATCGCGCCGATAGTAAAAAATCACCTGACTCTATGGAACCTGCATCAATATTTGTCGGTATAGCGCTAAAAGAAGGCGACAAAGAGCGTAAAACCATTCGTACTCAATTGGCAGCTGATGGCTATACAGCTCATGATTTGACCGATGATGATATTGCCAAATCACATATCCGCCATTTGATTGGTGGTCATGCGCATGTCGCAAACGAGCAATTACTAAGTGTGGTTTTCCCTGAACGTCCAGGGGCATTGCTGAAGTTTTTAGAAAAACTGGGTGATGACTTTAATATCACTTTGTTTCATTATCGCAATCATGGTGCCGCCGAAGGTCGCGTATTGGTCGGTTTGCAAGCGTCTGAGGGTAACTCTCGTCAATTACAAGACGCGTTACTCGATATCGGCTATGATTGCACCATGCTCAATGACAATATTGGTTATCAATTATTTTTGAAATAAAAATAGACTATCAATCCATCAATGGCTGTTTGTTAATCATCAAAAATCCGCCATTGATGAATGAATAGTGGTTATGCATTGGTAGCTTTCCTTAATTCATAGCGACCATGATTAGGTGGTAAACCGTGACTCAAAAGATATTGATCTTTGTATTATTACTGGTTTTAGCACTTTTGGGTTATAAGATGCTGCAACCTAAAAACACGACCAATAACCCTATTGCTGACGTTGCGACTGATACTCCAGTTGACGCTGCTTTTACCTCAACTGATCTGGATGATATACCTCCAACGTACGTCGACTCAGATGCAACGTCAACATCAGTCTCGGCAGTAAAACCAGTACTCACGTCGTCAGCATCAGCATCAGCATCAAGCTTTACCTGTGATGGCAGAAAGCATTGCTCTCAGATGACGTCATGCGCAGAAGCCACTTACTTCGTACAACACTGCCCGAATACCAAAATGGATGGTAACAATGATGGTATCCCATGTGAGCAGCAGTGGTGTCGCTGATTTTATATCAAATATAAACTGAGAACAGCATGCATACTCCTGCTATTTTTGCCGAAGAAAACCTAGAAAACATCATTGGATTGATCGCAGCCAACCCCTTAGCGACTTTGATTGCTCAAACCAAAGATGGCATCGAAGCCTGCCATATACCGCTTTTCTGGCATAACGATAACTTTATGCCTGATGCTAGTGTTGGTGTTGGTGTTGGTGTTGGTTCTGATATTAACTCTAATGCTCAACACGGCTATCTTTACGGTCATTTCGGTCGTAAAAACCCTATTTATCAGAACACCTTACCAGATACTGCGTGGTTAATTATTTTTCAAGATTCTGGACACTATATCAGCCCCAACTGGTATCCTAGCAAAGCGAAAACCCATAAAGAAGTGCCCACTTGGAACTATCAAAGCGTCCATATTCAATCCAAAATTGAACTGCTTGAAGACGCCGAGACGCTGAAATGGATATTAGCAACCATGACTGCACAGCAAGAGGTGCTATCCGACAATCCTTGGTCATTAGATGAGGCACCTGCTACTTATATCGATGCTATGTGCCGAGGGATTATTGGCTTTAAGCTGCCCATCGATTCTATACAAGCCCAATTTAAATTAAGCCAAAATAAAACCGTAGAAAATATCACGGGTGTGATTAATGGTTTAGCGCAGTTAAAGACAAATGATGCGGCAGAAATGGCGATGAAAGTTGCCAATCAGAATAATGGCTAAGACGAGACTTTCGCTCTTCACCATAAAAATCTATTTTTGAACATTTTGATAGCGCAGTGCTCTTTCAATTTGCAAAAAAAGCTCCATTAATATTATCTTACTTTATGGATATCGATGAGGTTTTGATGAGTAAACACAACAAAAACCACAATCAGCCTAGCCATAGCAAACCTGATGTCGTGCGTATGCGCCTCGATAAGTGGTTGTGGGCAGCACGATTTTATCGGACACGTAATCTCGCCAAAGAAGCCATCGAAAGCGGACGGGTACATTATGCGGGTAGCCGCGTAAAGACCAGTAAAGAGATTATGGTTGGTGATGAACTACAGATTCGTCAAGGCTCAGCCACTGCTATGACTGAAAAGACCGTGGTCGTTGAAGCACTAACGGCGCAACGTGGTAATGCGCTCGCTGCTGAAATTTTGTATTCAGAAACTGAAGAAAGCGAAGAGCGCCGCGCTTATCATGCTGAGCAGCGCAAACTTGCCAATCTTGCACGGCCCGATAATAAACCCAACAAAAAAGAGCGCCGTGACCTTCAACGCTTTAAGCACAAACAAGAATAAGCTGGTCAAAGCACGACCTTAGATTATAAATAATATCATCGAAAATTCGTGAACATATGACCGTATTGTTTAGCTTCTACTCTTGCCATTCAAGGCATTAACCGTTACGCTGACAGCCGATTTACTTAATTAATTGCATGCTAATAAAAGCCGCACTAACATGCCGGTTTCTTATAGCATGTTTTTTTGTTATACAAGGTCATATTATGCTGATGAAAACCTGTACTCCGTCTTCTGTATTATTGGTTTGTTTGGGAAATATTTGCCGATCGCCAACGGCTGAAGAAGTCTTTCGTCAGCAAGCAGCGATTGCTGGATTGTCAATCAAAGTAGATTCAGCGGGAACGAGTGACTCGCATATTGGTCATGCGCCCGACACTCGCTCGCAACGCCATGCAAAAGCGCATGGTTATAAAATCAATAAACTGGTCGCCCGCCAAGTCAGTGCCGATGACTTTCGTAATTTTGATTTAATTCTAGCGATGGATACACAGAATTTAGCTGATTTACAAGCCATCAAAGACAGCTTGATAGAGACAGAAGACAATTTACCCAAGTTGGCTTTATTTAGTGAAGAAGATCCTACTTATGGCGGCGACGATGTGCCAGATCCTTATAAAGGCGATGGTGATGACTTTGAAGAGGTGATTGAGCGTATTGAGTCAAGCGCACAAGCGTGGATTGAAAGCTGGAAAGCTTGCTAACGATAAAGCTAACTTTCTGCCACCTTTGTGTCTTTCATCCTTTATAATAAACACTGTGTAATCCATTATCTATCTGCCACATGGGCTATGTTATGACCTCAGTTTCACACTTGGATTCTAGTACTCAATTTGCCATGACCACTGATTTGCCAGCGAGCTTATTGACCCGTAAACTAGTCGATTTGTCACATGGTAATACCATGGCCTTAGCCTGTGTCGCGGATACTGTCGTGACACTGACGTCTGAAGCACAGCTTGACGATTTTATGGCAAATTATAAAAAAGACATAGCGCAACATAAGCCATTATTTGTGTTGTCTGGCGGTAGTAACGTGTTATTACCAGCGCATTTGAATGCTATCGTATTGCAGCCCCAAATGCGCGGTATCAGCCTAACCGCTCAAACAGATAGCCACGTCGATATCGCAGTGATGGCAGGCGAAAACTGGCATGACTTGGTGGTATATACGGTCAGTCAAGGTTGGTATGGGCTAGAAAATCTGGCACTAATCCCAGGGCTAACTGGTGCGGCACCCGTACAAAATATCGGTGCTTATGGTGTCCAATTAGAAGACTGCTTACAGTATGTACGAGCCTATCACTTACCCACTCAAACTTGGCATCATCTCACAGCCGCCGACTGCGAGTTTGGCTATCGTGACAGCATTTTTAAACGTGCGCCTAATACCTGGTTAATCAGCTGTGTTGGATTCAGATTACATACCGATGTAACCAAAATCCTAGCCAGCTATGGTGATGTGCAAACCGTTGCACAACGCTATGCCGAGCAAGACGATCGTACGCAGCCAGTGCCTGCGGATATCATGCAAGCGATTATCGATATTCGTCAACAAAAACTCCCTAATCCCAAGCAGCTGCCAAATTGTGGTAGCTTTTTTCAAAACCCCATTATTTCTCAATCGCACTTTACTGCTTTACAATCGACCTACCCTACTATCGTCGGCTACGCTATGCCTGATGCCATGGTAAAGGTTGCGGCAGGCTGGTTGATTGAACAGACAGGCTTGAAAGGTGGTGGTATTGCACCGATTTTCACCCATCAGCAGCAAGCCTTGGTGCTGACCAATCATGCCCCTTATCACGCCACTCAAGATGATGTAGCAGATGCCCAACGATATATCGTCGATACGGTCTATGAAAAATTTGCGATTCAGTTAGCGCGTGAGCCAGTTTGGGTAAATACTGACGGCTCTATTGGGTATGATGAGCATGTGGTCTAAGCGGCTATTATCTAAGCGACTATGGCGTTATTACTTGCGTTCAGCTGAGCGTATGATAAAGCTATTTCGTATTATTAATATTACCTTTTTACTTGGTTCAACGACTGTTATTTTAGTACTCATCAGCCTATTCACGCCGCTGTTCTCCCAAGCGATTGTTTATCTATTTACGCTTTTGCCATTGCCCAGCCTACCCGCTGCTGCCTTGAGTTCACCGCCTACCGCTTATGTGGTTTTAGGCGGCGGACTAACCAATGATCATGACAATCAAATTATTCTTAATAGCTACAGCCTCAACCGTGCTCGTACCGCTGCCAGCGCTTATCACGACTTACCCCTACCTATTGTACTAAGCGGTGCTGAAGCGCCGTGGCTCGGTCAATGGCTCATTGAGCATGGTATTGATGGGCTGATAAGCGAAAATGCCAGTATGAATACCTGCGAAAATGCGCGTTTTACCGCCAAACGTATTCCACTGCGTCATGTGTATCTCATTACTGACAGCTACCATATGGCTCGTGCTCGTAGACAGTTTGCCTTAAACGGTATCAATAGCACACCACTTAGCGCCCCTTTACCAGTGAGCCGTGACTGGATGAAACCTGCGCAAAACTTAAGTCATTCTCGACGCGCTGTTTATGAAGTTGCCGCTTATTTACGCGATGTGATACGTCCTCAAATGAACTGTCGTCATGCCAACGACGTGACTTCACAGCAGCTGTTAACCCCTAGAGGTAACGCAGCAAAAAAACCTGATGAATAAAGCTAAATACAAGCAGGTAGCCAGTTCAATATCTTTTAAGAACTTACGCTAATCTCTACCGGTCATCCACTATACTTGTGATGAGTGTATAATAATAAAAGAAAATGCTATTTAAGAGAGTTACCATGCTCAGTATATTTTTATTAATTCCATTAAGTCTCATGCTGTTTGTGGTTGCCATTTGGGCGGTACGCTATGCGGTCAAATCAAACCAGTTTGAAGATTTGGACAATGCATCACAGCGCATCATATTGGATGATCGCCAAGAGCGACGGCAAACCATACAGGCTCATGATTACTCAGCGCCTATTTCGCAGAATGACGATACCACAGTGACTGATATAGTCGCTGATGATAAGGTGAGCCATATTGATATAGACTCAATTGATCATGTTGACCTTGATAAACAGCCAAAAATCTAGCATTGAGCTACCTTATCTATAGTAGAAGCTATTGAAAGTGTGAATATATGGCAACCGAGCGCAAATAGTACGACTTAGTACATTGAACGAGGTGAATGCCATAACCATTTATCAAGGCTTGTACTATCTGCGCAACCTACTGTTAAGTGTTGGTTAAATGCCGATTGCATGCGTAGGTTTGCTTTTCATTTTTTAGGAGAATCGCCCCATGACCACCGCTTTACTTATTGCGGCACTACTGATGGGATTTTTTGGTTCACCGCATTGCTTAGGCATGTGTGGCGGTCTGGTGACAGCATTTGGGCTATCGATGAAAGACGTCAGCCCTACCAAACGCCGTGCTCTTGTGGCAACTTACCATTTAGGTCGTTTGACCAGTTACGCATTTTTGGGTTTGATGGCAGGACTGATTGGCACCACTGTGCTAGAACCCTTAATGAAAGGTAACAGTACGCCACGTATCTTGCTAGGCTTGGTGTTAGTATTCGTCGGCGTGACCATGCTTGGCGCACCATTTTTAAAAAATCTTGAGCGTTTTGGTATGCGATTTTGGCAATATCTCAGCCCACTTCGTCAAAAAGTATTTCCACTCAATACCTTTCCTCGAGCCTTAACGGCTGGACTGCTTTGGGGATTTTTGCCTTGCGGATTGGTTTACGGTGCATTGTTGATTGCAGTAGTCGCTCACAATCCACTAAGCGGTGCAGCACTCATGTTTGTGTTTGGCTTAGGAACCGTACCGATGCTAGTCGCCACGCACGAAACCGTTGGCTGGTTACGTGACAAGATTGGACGTTTTCGCTTGAGACAGCTTAATGGCGCTGTCATGGTATTATCTGGCTTAGCCGTTGTGTTTGTCCCTATAGCAATGTCTAGCATGCATGGTGGGCATGATATGTCCAATATGCAAGGCGATCATATGCAAATGAGCGATTCACAAATGATGGATATGCCGATGGATACAAATATGGATCACAGCAGCCATCATATGATGCCAACTGATAACAGCACAACTCCCCAAGGTATGGATCATAGTATGCATGATATGAGTGATGGCGCGATCAACATGAACCACGATGAACATTCTGAAATGATGGAACAAGCTCAATAGAATCATCGACAATAGATATTGTTAAAATATAAAATCATTTAACATCAAAATCTGCCATATAAAAAAGCCCTTAACATCAATCATGACGTTGAGGGCTTTTATGATTCCGACAGCTGTACACTATAGTAGAACTGACGGCTTATAAATCACTACTCTTGCCACTGCTCAAGGGTAAACTTAGTATCTAAATGCTTCTCTAGCGCGGGTATATTAAAAGCATCATCTTCACTCACAAAACTAATGCTGATACCTGTTTGTCCAGCACGACCCGTACGACCAATACGATGCACGTAATCATCTGGCTGATCAGGCAAAGTATAATTAACCACGTGGCTAACATCATCGACATGGATACCGCGTCCTGCGACATCAGTTGCCACCAAGACAGAAGCATGACCATCTTTAAAACGCTGTAAATACTTTTCGCGTTTTTGTTGAATGACATCGCCTGACAACATCACAATTTTATGTGCTTGACGCAGCTTATGATAGAGACGCTTGACTTGGTCTTTACGATTGGCAAAGACAATCACTTTATCCACTGCCGTATCACTGATGATACGCTGCAACGCTTCTAATTTTTGATCTTCTGTCAGTAAGTAAAAGTGCTGATCGACCAACTCACTAGTTTTATGTTCTGGCTCGATTTCAACAAATTGTGGCTCATGTAACCAACGATAGGCTAGATTCATCACATCTTGGTTAAAAGTTGCAGAAAACAATAAGCTTTGACGGTCTGTATTGGCTGGCATCCGACCGACCAAACGCTTGATGTCAGGGATAAAACCCATATCTAGCATGCGATCTGCTTCATCTAACACCAGTACTTCCACTCGATCTAAATAAACCATGCCCTTATTGGCAAGATCAATCAAACGACCAGGTGTCGCTACTAAAATATCGACATATTGACGCTCAAGCTCATGCTGCTGAGTCTCATAATTGGTGCCACCCATAATACAAACGCTGTGTAGCGAAGTATATTTGGTCAAAGCGATACAATCATCAAATATTTGCTGAGCAAGCTCGCGAGTGGGCGCCATAACAACGGCACGTGGCTCACCCAAATAACGCTCTTCATCATTAGTAAAAGGACGTTTAAGCAAGGCTTCCATAATAGTCAATAGAAAGGTTGCCGTCTTACCAGTACCCGTCTGCGCCTGTCCAATAGCATCTTGATTTGCCAACGTATGCGGTAATATTTGTGCTTGTATGGGCGTTAATGCCGTAAAACCTAGATCGCTTACGGCACGTAAGGTCGGTGCTGAAAGTGGTAAATCAGTAAACGTGGTAAAATTACTCAAAAAAAATATCCTTTTAAATTAATCACTTGTTCATTACTAATAATAAGTAGACTCATGATAAATAGGCTCATGATAACCCGTTATATTGCTATCTAAATTAAGCAGCAACAATATGAAATCTATATATAGCTGACTGAGATACGGGCATAAAAAAAGCCAAGCCTAACGCCTAATCCCACCAAACATGCTGATTTTGACTCAACATGGGTAAGATAAAACGGGCTTGACTCAGTAGTATATCAGTAGTGTCTACAGACATTATAGCTAAACCGCTCTAATGACTGGATAGATTACTCTTCTACTTTTCTGACTTCTTCAGCTTGAAGACCTTTATCACCTTCTACCACACTGAATTCGACCTTTTCGCCATCTTTTAGAGAACGATAGCCATCACCTTGAATCGCGCGGAAATGGACAAAAATATCTTCTCCGCTGTCACGTTGAATGAAGCCAAAGCCTTTTGAGTCATTAAACCACTTAACGATACCTTGCTCACGAGCTGACATAATATTGCTTCCTAAAAAAGTCCGCTTAGCCCCAAATTCCTTTGCAACATTGCATATAAACGGGATCTAAGATGATGAAATCAAAAACTTAAGAGTACTATCCTCACTACTATCACCTACATACCGCATCTATAGCAAATAATGGTATGTAGCAACACAGTGAGTATTTACAAAAATAACGACCGTCTTACTGATTGCTCTACTTCGATAGTAGCAACAAACTTGCAATAATTATTGCATAAAAAATATCATAGCACGGGTTTTTAGCAACATAAAGACTTTTAACATGATTTTTTACCTTTAGCTTTATTTTTCATGTAATTTTTTTATAACCTCGCCATCAAGCTGTTATCATAAAGAGAAAGATTTGATTAAACTGTGCAATTTTACGCTTATGCCATTTTATGCTTATATAGTATCTAAACCTTATAACAAATAATAAATCCTCAACCTCGTTTCATCGTTATAGAGACCATTATGACCTCTCCTTCTCAGTCTATACCAACCGTCACGCCTTCGAAGCAAAATGCCGATAAAACACTCACTCATAAGTTATTGCTCGTTAATGGGGTCAATTTGAATTTATTGGGTAAGCGCGAACCTGAGATTTATGGTCATACGACACTAGCAGATATCGAGGAGCGTCTGATCGCCCGCGCAGCTCAGCACGGTATTGAATTGATATGTATACAATCCAATCATGAAGGTAAACTGATAGATGACATTCAATATCATGGACTTTTAGCGGATACCGCGCTGCAAGTAGATGCCATTATCATTAACCCCGCCGCCTTTACTCATACCTCGGTTGCGTTACGTGATGCGCTCTTAGCCACACAAAAACCGTTTATAGAGGTACACTTATCCAATGTGCATGCACGCGAACCTTTTCGCCATCATTCTTATCTAAGCGACGTCGCTGTTGGTGTTATTTGTGGTTTGGGGCATCTGGGTTATCAAATGGCATTGTCCTACTGGCTTGATAGCCTCTACTCTGTCACAATCAGCGATTAATGCTTAATTCTGATAACCGAAAATCATGAATTGTATAACTATACTTTATCAATAGCACACGAGTTAAACAGCAATTGTTTGACTAAAATACTAAAATTATGGCTGAGCAAACAACCCACTATATGGTGATATGAATGGCAAAATCGTCTGGAAAGCGCTTTATGAAATTGGCTGGCATGACAGCAAGCATTGCCGGCAAAGCAGCTAAAAACTCATTTAAGCACCTCTCAAGTGACGAAGAAAAACGTTTGCAAGCACGCTCAGAGCTGATGCAAGATGTGGGCATTCAGATAGCCGAAACGTTGGGTGAAATGAAAGGCGCGGTGATGAAAGTCGGGCAAATTGCCTCGCAATATAAAGATGTGTTCCCACCAGAAGTGGCGACAGCATTAGAAAAGCTGCAAAAAGATGCGCCGCCCATGCCCTATGCACAGATACGCGCACAAATTGAGCGCGAGCTTAAAGCGCCTGTCGCAGAATTATTTAGCGAATTTGATGAAACACCGTTTGCGGCGGCTTCCATCGGTCAAGTGCATAAAGCCGTTTTGCCATCTGGTCAAAAAGTGGTGGTTAAAGTCCAATATCCTGATGTCGATGAAAACTGTGATAGTGACCTCAAACAAGTACGCATGGCACTAAAAATTGCGGGTGTGCTCAATATGAGCAAACAGTTGCAAGAGCAACTATTCAACGAGATTCGCCAAAGTTTACATGATGAATTGGACTATATTAAAGAAGCGCATAACTTACGAGTGTTTGGCGCATTTCATGCAGAAGACAAAGGTCTTATTATTCCTAAAGTCATTAGCAGCCACTCTTCTAAACGGATTTTAACCTTAACAGAAGAGATGGGAGAAACCCTAACCGTCGCGGCGACTTGGGACAATGACATCAAACAACACATAGCCAAGCGCCTGTTCCACTTTACCGCAGGACAACTATTTGGCTTATACCGTATGCACTGTGACCCACATCCCGGCAACTTCGCCTTTCGCAAAGATGGCAGTGTGGTGGCTTATGATTTTGGCGGCATTCGTAGCTATAGTGACAGCGAAGTTCAATTGTTCCGCCGTTTTGCCAAGCATGCCATTAAAGGAGATGTGACTGCCCTTGAGCAGGATCTCATCGCTCTTGATATTCGCCGTGATGACGATAAAAATATCCCCGGAGAGTTTTATGAGAAATGGCTATCCATTGGGCTAAAGCCTCTGTCTATTCAACCTTATCAACAAGGCGCTTTTGATTTTGCTCAAAGTCAGGTTCATCACGAAGTCATTGCTCAAATGCGGACGTCGTTGAAGTACTTTGGTCAATTCCAACCTTCTGCAACCACCATGATGCTAGATCGCACAGTGTCAGGACAATACTGGAACTTGGTCAACCTCGGTGTTGAAATTGACTTATCACCGCTCGTTAGTGAATACATTGATGTATAACGATATAAAATATAGAGTGTTAAGAAAGCAGACAACGCACAAACACGGCTAAATATGTAAAGCGTGTCCACAACGATCACAGAATTCTGCTGCAATGGCATGACCGAACTTGCCACAATTAGGACAGGTAACGGGATTGAGTTGCGGACGCATATTACGTGCCAGCTCAGAAGTAAAAATCCCCGTTGGCACTGCAATGATCGAATAACCCGTAATCATGACCATGCTCGCAATCGCTTGACCTAACGGCGTTTTGGGTGACATATCACCGTAACCGACCGTGGTCATGGTGACGACTGCCCAGTAGATAGACAGCGGAATACTGGTAAAGCCATTTTCAGGGCCTTCTACCACGTAAATAATCGAGCCGAAAATCGTGACCAATAATACCAGCGACAAAAAGAATACCGTGATTTTTTGCTGACTGGTTTTAAGCGCCGAGGCCAAAAATCCCGCTTGTTGCATATAGGCTTTGAGCTTGAGAACGCGAAACACACGTAAAATACGCAAAACCCGTATCACTAATAGATACTGTACTCCCACAAACATGAGGCTTAGGTAACTTGGCAGCACAGACAATAAATCAACTACCCCAAAAAAACTAAAGACGTAACGCACGCGGTTGGGTGCTGAAAACAACCTGAGCGCATACTCTATCGTGAATAAAATAGTAAAAAACCATTCAGCATAAAAGAATATAGTGCCATATTGCAGGCGCATGTATAGCACACTGTCAAGCATGACCACAGCCACACTGGTCAAAATCGCAATCAATAATACAATATCAAAAAGTTTACCCAAACGGGTATCTGTGCCTTCAATAATAATATGAATGCGGTTGCGCAGGTGGGTAATGGCTTCAGCCGTCGGTTGCTTCATATAGTCAGTAGTATCGAGTCAGTAGCGATATAAAATCAATGGCTTGATGGCAACCAATGATTTAAAATACGCTGGATAAGGCCAAGTTAGTCAAAATAGATAAAATTGGTTTATAATATTGCTCACAGGTCACATGTGAATACAATCACTAAGTTGCCACAGTGTAGCAAAAAAGCACTCTCAACAAAATACAAATCGTTAACGTGTCGGTAGCTCTGTTACTTCAAAGAGATAGTGCAAGCTATATCATAGAAACAGGTGATCTGAGGTGTGTCATCATGCAGATTGAAAAATCTTAAAATGTATAAATACGCTCATTCATGACACACTCATAGTAAAAGATTGTTATTAAAACTTGTTTTAAGCACAATAAATAATACGCAAAACTTAAGGATGTTATATGGCAGGCCATTCAAAATGGGCAAATATTAAACACCGTAAAGCCCGTCAGGATGCGGTAAAAGGTAAAGTATTCACTAAAATTATTCGTGAAATTGTTTCTGCTGCCAAGCAAGGTGATCCTGACCCTAACAAGAATCCGCGCCTACGTGCTGTCATTGAAAAAGCCCTATCTGTCAATATGACACGAGACACCATCAACCGTGCAGTAGCTCGTGGTACAGGCGGTGATGACAATGACAATATGGACGAAGTAAGCTATGAAGGCTATGGTATCGGCGGCGTTGCAGTACTTGTCGAAACCTTGACTGACAATCTTAACCGAACAGTCAGTGAAGTACGCCACGCCTTTACCAAAAATGAAGGCAATCTGGGTACTACTGGCTCGGTCGCTTATCTATTTAATAAGCGCGGTGAAATCATCTTTAATGATACAAGCCTAGAAGATGAAGTCATGCTAGTGGCATTAGATGCAGGTGCGCTTGATATCGAGAATGATGGTGAAAGCTTGCTCGTCATCACAGAATGGGAAAATTTCGGTCATGTCAAAGATGCGCTTAATGCTGCAGGTTTGGTCTCTGACAATGCTGAAGTGACCATGGCACCGTCTACCAGTGCTGAAATAGACAATGTCGATGACGCACTAAAAGTCATGAAAATGATTGATATGTTAGAAGATATCGATGATGTGCAAGAGGTTTATAGTAATGTGAACTTTTCTGCTGACGTAATGACCCAGCTTGAGCAATAGTTTTATCCAGCAACCCTTTATGTCTCACTCATCAAAAAGCCAAACGTTTTAAATGTTTGGCTTTTTTTGTTTAGCATTATGTGACGAACGCTTCGCTCCTACTAGGTTTTGCAAGTGACACCTTCAAGCGCTAGCAAGTATGTTTTCTTATCTAGTCCGCCTGTATAGCCACCAAGCTTGCCATCGCTAGCAATGACCCGATGACACGGAACGATAATGCTAAAAGGGTTTTTACTATTAGCATTAGCAACCGCGCGAAACCCTTTGGGACTAGCGACATTTTGTGCCAGTGTCGCATAGCTTATTGTTTCGCCATAGCCAATATCTTGTAACGCTTGCCAAACTCGTTGCTGAAACTTGGTTCCTAAGCTGATATCTAATGGCAAATCGAATGCCTGACGATCACCTTTAAAATACGATTTTAATTGCGCTATAGTCTCTATGAGTAGCGCTTGGGCAGGCTCATTTTCGCTTAGGCTATCCTCATTGATAAACGTAAAGCTCTGATCGACAAGCCCATAGTGTTTCTTAAGTTTGGGAATGGATTTTGAGCTATCCCAAGAGTCACCTGCTAGCAGCCAATTGACTTCTACCAGCTTAGGGCTACTATGCTCATTGACACTCGCAATTAACGTTAGCTGGTGTACCCCAAAAGCGGCTGTGGTGACTATCATGATACTTCCTTTCAAATGATGATATTTTCAAAAATCGTTCATCGACTAAAATGATCTATTAAAATGACCTATCGAGCGCTACTCTTTATCATCGGTCTCGAATAAGGCGGCGACAAATTGTTTTGGACTAAAGGCACGTAAATCATCAATCGACTCACCAACACCAATATAGCGAATCGGCACATCCGTCGTTTCAGCAATATTAAAGACCACGCCACCTTTTGCAGTGCCATCTAGTTTGGTAATGGTGATACCCGTTAATGGTACGACCTTGTTAAAGAGTTCTACTTGATTAATCGCATTTTGACCCGTGCCAGCATCGAGGACAATCATGCCTTCGTGCGGTGCGCTTGGATCAGCTTTACGCATGACGCGTACCACTTTTTCAAGCTCTGCCATCAGGTGGGTTTTATTCTGCAAGCGTCCAGCAGTATCAGCGATTAATACATCGATATTTTTTGCTTTGGCAGACTGCATGGCATCAAATATAACAGAGGCACTATCAGAGCCATGACCTTGAGCGACGACTGGAATGTTATTACGCTCACCCCAAATTTGTAGCTGTTCAGTAGCAGCAGCACGGAACGTATCGCCAGCCGCCAACATGACGGATTTGCCTTCACCTTGTAAGCGCTTGGCAAGCTTACCAATCGTCGTGGTTTTACCCACACCGTTGACACCCACGACTAAAATCACAAAAGGTTTTTTGCTGGTATCAATAATGAGTGGTGCGACTTTTGGCGTTAAAATATCAACCAATTCAGTTTGCAACGCTTTATATAATGAATGCGCATAAATCAAATCACCACGGTCTGTCTGTTCGGTCAGACTTTTGATAATACGATTGGTCGCGTTGACACCGATATCGGCGACCAGCAGTTGATCTTCGACTTCTTCCAATAGCTCATCATCAATCTCTTTGCCACCGATCAGAATACTGACCATACCTTCGGCAAGATTTTTACGTGACTTACTTAGCCCCGTTTTCATGCGGTTAAACCAGCTGCCTTTTTTCTTGTTTTCTTGCAGCTCTGTAGATTCGATTTCTGCTTGAGTGGTCGCTTGTACCGCACTACTCGCAGGACTGACATTTGGGCTATCGCCAAGTTGCTCTTGTAATGGCATGGTTGGGGCAGTAGAAATAGTGCTAAGCTTAGTATCAATATTTTTATTATTATCGTTATCAGTTGAGGAAGCGCTTATAAAGCTTTCAGAGGCGTTTTTAGACGTGCTTTGCTCTTCTGTCCTCACAATTGGCGCACCCAAAGCAATGTTTTGTGCCGCATCAGCACTTGAGACATCTTTGTTTATCGTGCTGTCTTGTTGCTGATATTCGATGCTTTTATCATTGGGCGCTTTGATAGAGCCTGCATCTTCTTTCTCATCGATAATGGGCACAGATTGCGAAGGCAGACTGGGTAAGGTAATATCATCGTCATCTAAGTCATCAAGATTGCCATCGAGATTAATGATTACACGACTGCTATTATTGGAGTTATTCATAAGCTTGCCCTAAAAGTTATCACGGTCAATTATTTGATTATTTTAAATGGGTTGGTATATCGTCATGTTTTTGTCATGGATCATGACCCACGACCCACGACAGTCAATTTTTAGCCTAGTTTATCATAATTCGAGTTGTGCTCAGACCTTACCATCATAGCCTATCGTCAATTTTTGCAAATCTGGCAAGTCATACCATCCCTTTAGAAAGTTTCGCTTAAGATTTGGCAACAAAAATCTGACCTTACACATGCTAAACTTCGCCTACTCTACCAGAGTTTATTGTAGAACAAGCCTTATTCCAAAGCTTACCAATTACTTCACTATCGCTCACTCAACCCTCATTTTTAGGAATTATCTATGCCATCACTATCTAATACTGACAAAACGTACGGTAACAAAGCAATCAGCATCAGCGCAGCTTTATTAGTAGCAACACTGGTACTATCCGCGACAGGATGCAATACCACCCAAGAATTTAAGCCAACAGCCAGTGTGATTGTTGGGGCACATAAATCTTTATAAAACCTGCTATCTATCGCTAGTATTGAGAGTGATCTAACCACTGATCAATTTACAAGTTGCCATTTTATATAAGTAGAATATACCATGCCACTGCCTTTATCACCGTCGCACTTACCTGCCGCCTCTCTACGTCTTGCCTGTGCCTTAGCAATAGCAACGACTCTTGCTGCTTGCCAAACCAGCACTATCAACGCCAACACATTGTCGGCTGCTCAGAAGCCAGTCATTCAAAATACCTTGGGTAAAGATGAGCTAAATACCGCTAAATCAGGTCAGGACATTCAGCCCTCATCAGCATTGACCATGGATATGTCAGGTCGACACGAATATCAATTAGAAAACGGTCTAAAGGTAGTGGTAAAAGAAGACCATCGCGCACCTGTGGTAATGACTCAAATCTGGTATC
This sequence comes from Psychrobacter sp. JCM 18902, assembly GCF_904846615.1. Taxonomy (NCBI): domain Bacteria; kingdom Pseudomonadati; phylum Pseudomonadota; class Gammaproteobacteria; order Moraxellales; family Moraxellaceae; genus Psychrobacter; species Psychrobacter sp. JCM 18902. The sequence goes on along the minus strand of NZ_CAJHBK010000001.1, from coordinate 939,978 downwards.
GAGTTGGGTCAGCAGATGAGCCACTGGATAAAGGGGGCATCTCACATTTGCTTGAGCATATGATGTTTAAAGGCACTACTAACGTTTCGAGCGACGACTATGAGCGCTTGATTGCAAAATTTGGCGGCGTCAATAATGCGTTTACCAGCTACGACTATACGGGCTATTACGAGCTATTCCCTGCCAACCGTTTTCCTTTGGCATTAGAGCTAGAAGCGGATCGTATGAAAAACCTACTGTTTAATGAGCAGGAATTTACCAAAGAGCACCAAGTGGTCATGGAGGAGCGCCGCCAACGCACTGATGATAATCCACTTGCCAAGGCTTATGAGTCATTTCGCTTATTGGCGCTCCCGAATAGTCCAAAAGGCGAATCCGTTATTGGTCCGATGGATGAGCTTGAATCCATTACCCTTACAGATTTAAAAGACTGGTATAAAACATGGTACGCACCAAACAATGCAACGTTAGTCATCGTTGGCGACGTTAAACCGCAAGAAGTGTTGGCTCAAGTCAAACGTTACTTTGGTGAGCTAACACCAAGCGATCTACCTAAACGTCCTGCCGTCAGTCAAAAAGGCTTCCATGGCTATCAACAAGTCGACTCCGAGCAAGCTGTACAAGTGCCAGTGTTATTAATGGGTTATAACGTCCCGAGCCTTGTGACAGCAGGGACAGGCAATGAAAAACAAGCTTATGCGCTCTCACTGGCTCAAGATGTATTAGACGGTGGTCTCTCTGCCCGCCTTGAGAGTCGATTGATACGCGAGCAAGGTCTACTTACCACAGTGGGCACTTCATATGACTTGCTAGATCGTGGCGATGGACTGTTTTTGATACAAGCGACTCCACGTGAAGGTGTCAGCTTAGAGCAAGCACAACAAGCCATTATGGCTGAAATAGAAAAGCTCAAAACCGATCCCATCGCCGCCGATGAAATCGAGCGTGCCAAAACCAATACGGTCACAGGGCTCGTCTATGCGCAAGACAGTATGGAAGGTCAGGCGCAGATGATTGGCTCATTACAGTCTATCGGTCTTGACGATACGCTGCTTGCTGAATTGCCCACCAAACTCGATAGCGTGACGATTGCTGACATACAAGCTGCTAGCAAAAAGTATTTGGTAAAGGACAATTTAACAGTGATGCATGTCATACCACCTAAAAGCCAAGCAGCGACAGAGAAATAATCGTGTCGTGTTATCTCTTTATTCGATACAAGCGCCAATCATAAAGACCTTATTTATAAGAAGAAAACCATGACTCAAAATAGTGATTTGTTGCAAAATAGAAAAAAAGCATGCAGCTCAATACCATCAGCAATCGCCACCATGCAAAAACTGTCGCATCTTAGTGTTGGCATCTTGCTAGGTCTAACAACGTTGACAGCACAAGCAAACACAACAGGTGCTGAAGAATATCGTGGCTCTGCGGCAGTGGATACGAGCGCACCGATTGCCGCATTATCAAAGCTAACCAGCCTTGACGATGATAAACCGTTAACCGTTACCATCCCAACGATTCAGCAGTTCAAAACCAAGGCAGGCGTTCCCGTACGTTTTGTACAAACAACAGCCTTACCGATTGTCGATATCGACTTGCGTTTTAACGCTGGTAGCGCCCGTGATGGCAGTATTAGTAGCACAGGCTTTGGTATTGCTAATATGACTGCCACTATGTTGACGCAAGGCTCTAAACGCTTAGACGAAAATGAATTTACTCGCGCTGTCGAAACCTTGGGCATCAATCTAAACAGTAGTGCTTATAAAGACATGTTTATTGTCTCGCTACGTAGCTTATCTGATGATAAGCATCTACTTCCAGCCGTTGATTTAATGACTCAGATGCTCAGCGAACCCGCTTTTGACGACAGCATCCTAGCACGTAATAAAGCACGATTATTGGTTGGTTTGCAGCAGCAAAAACAAGATCCCAACAGCCTTGCTAGCATCGCCTTTAGTGAAGCATTGTATGGCGAGCATCCTTACGCCCATCCATCAGCGGGTACACTTGAAAGCGTTCCTACTATCGAAAAGCAACAGCTAATAGACTTCAAAAACCGCTACTTAGTCGCAGCAAATGCCTCTGTTGCCATCACTGGTAATCTAACCTTAGAGCAAGCAAAAAAACTTGCGGAAGATATCACTAGCAAATTACCGAAAGGTCAGCCTGCAACTGAGCTTCCTGAACCCAAACCACTGAGCCAAGCTAAGCACATTCATATCCCCTTTCCAAGTACTCAAACCACCGTACTCATGGGACAATTGGGAGATAAGCGTGCCACCGATCCCCAGTCTCAGCAGAAGCAAACCAATTTTGCAGTTGGTAATGAGGTACTTGCGGGCGGTGATTTTAATGCGCGACTCATGACTGAGATTAGACAAAACTTGGGCTACACTTATGGCATATCAGGCTCTATGAATCCCATGCTGGCACGAGGACCATACCAAATCGGTTTTTCAACGCGTAATGACAAGGCGCGCGCGGCCATTGATGCTAGCTTAGACGTTATCAATGACACTTTAGAAAAAGGTATCACCAGCACTGAGATGCGCTTAACGACGGACAATCTTAAGAATAGCTTTCCGATGGGTTTTGCGAGCAATGCGGGAATTAATGGCTTACTTGGGATGATGAATTTTTATCAACTACCAAACAGCTATCTGACTGATTATGTCAAACGTGTGGATCAAGTACAGCTATCAGAAGTCAATCAAACAATGCAAGATACCCTTAAGCCTGATGATTTCCTGATTGTGACCGTTGGACAAGAGGATCCTTGGAAAGATAAAAAGACCAATAAATAGCCGTACAAAGAAATGCTGGGCAACACTATTTAGTATTGCCCAGCATTTCTTTATAGATTGGCACTCTTTATGAGTGGTAATAAATTATGAGTAGCACTGTTTATGAGTGGTAATAAAAGTCTATAGTGGGTTATCCATACAAAAAATAATGCTCTTAACCAGAAATAGTCACTGCCACGTCATACATGAAATTTTCAGGCTTATAAGTTGCACCATTATAGGTCAATCGAATCACGTGCTTGTCATAAGAGTCTACTTTATAATCACCATTGGCGAAGTCATGCAGCGCTGGCACTATCAGTAGCGCTTCAATTTGACTGTCGTTAATGCTAACCGAGATCTGCTGACCACTGCGTGGGTATAAAAAATAATCACAATGATTATTCACCATCACTTCTGCAGTACGCTCAACGACCTGACTGCCTATTTCTTCTTGTATGAGTTTTGGACAGATATCTGAGCGCTTTGAAGCCAGCCGAGCATAAGAGTTCTTAATATTATCTTCAATATCTTCAACGTCCTGTAAGTTTCTGTCAGGATCAGTAGCGGAATCTTCTGCCGTTAGAGAGCCTTGTTCAGAAAACGTTTCTGGGCTACAAGCACTGATCAATAAAAAAGATAGCAAGACTGAACCAAACAAAGCCATATACGTGTTATTTGATTGTAAAAACGCTTTTTTTGGCTTATCAGACTTATGTGTTTTCACCATCGTTGAATACCGCTTCTTCATAAATCCTACTTACAATAGACGCTATGTGATTTCATAAACTAAATGATCATTAGCCATAGTTTTTTAATGCTAAACTATTTATCATTTAGCGCTGCCTTTCATCAGTATTATTATAGCGCTTTTACTCTAACTTAATTACCTCTGGCTCATATTTATTTGATTCTTCGATAGATCATAGATGACTTAATAACGGCACGAAGATGAGCTACTGGCATGATTAAAGCCCCATTTACGATAACCATCCGTGTCTAGATGTATCGCACCCGTAGCATATAGCCCTAAACCGAAATTATGAGATTGACCCTGATATTGCCAAAACTGGCATAAGCCATCTTGCATCGTACTGAGCCGCCATAAGTTATCTTCATACTCTGGCACCCAGATGTCGATAGCACTGGCATTCATATGCTTGCTACTGTCGGCTCCACCTGCACAGTCATTAAGGCCAGGACTGCGATATACCGAGCGTATTTCACTACTGATGGGTAAAATCCCTTGATGCTTTAATTCGCCATACAAACGTAATGTTGGGACGATATTTGCCCATAACTCTTGCGGCGGCAACTGATAAGGCTCATAACCACATTTGCTCCAGCTTCGCGCTGTTGTGAGCAACTGCGACATAGGCGGTACATTGTGTACCCCTACCCGCGAATTTAGGTAGCGTTGAAAATCTGCTACTTGCCTAGCACGGTAGCTATTGCTATTCAACCACGCGTTAAAATCCATACTAATAGAATCAGTATAAGTACTATTGTAAGTATTGTTCGCAGTGCTGTAGCTGTTATTACTGTAAGTTGTATTATAAGCAGGCGCGCGCCGATTGACATTCATGCGCTTATTTTCTTCAATAGACAGACTGTCATCGAAATCAAAATCACGCTGCTTTTGAGCAATCAATCCTTGCATGCTATCGCCACTCAGCATGGTAACGCCAGAATTATAGCTTGTAGTATTCGTCGAAGGTCTGATGTGAGCGTTACTACTACCCTGACGTACTTGGATACGGCGCTCACTATTGTCGCTGATAATAGCGGCATGAACAGAGATGCTACTGGCACAGATGAGTAGTGCAAGCATAGGCTTGTGAATCTGCCTATAAGGATATTTTTTTGTATTGGTCATTGCAACAAGCTACCGCTAAAAACGTTTTATCGATACTATCAAATTTTCAGCAAGCAAGCTAAACTATCGCCTCTAATCAGAGGCGTGTTATTGGTAATTAACACTTATCCTTATAATTTTTATAATTATGTGACTTTATTTCTTATGTGTTACTTTATCTACGATATTTTACTTGCATAGATATAGATACGGTGCGATTACCTTTAAATGTTGATTTGATTTGAAACTTCCCTCTTACCTCAATTGCCAGACACACTTTGCCTATGTCTTCTAATCCGCAATACCGTTTTTCACGTCAGAGCCATCATTTAGGCCAAGGCCATGCACCATCGTTATGGCAGCGTATACATATCGATCCATGGTTGACCCTTCTCTTATTGACGGTTTGCTGCATTGGTTTGACAATTTTATATAGTGCTGCCGGTCAAGATGTCGGTATGGTATTACGTCAAATGGTCAGCTATGGTGTGGCCTTTACGGTTATGTTTATCATGGCACAGATACCGCCTAGCCTTTATCGCACGTTTACACCCATCTTTTATGTAATGGGATTAATTTTATTGGTATTGGTCGATATCATCGGTGAAGTACGTATGGGTGCTCAGCGCTGGATTAATTTACCAGGGTTTGGCAGTGTGCAACCCTCAGAATTTATGAAACTTGGGATGCCAATGATGTGTGCTTGGTTTTTATCCAAGCGTGATCTACCGCCCTCTCTATCAAGCATCGTCATTACCTTAGCCTTAATCATCGTCCCTGTATTATTAATTGCAAAAGAACCTGATCTTGGGACGTCGCTATTGGTGGCAGCCAGTGGTATTTTTGTGCTTTTTTTGGCAGGGTTGTCTTGGCGATTGATTTCAGCTGCCGCCATATTAGCGATACCGCTTATTGCGATTGCTTGGAATTTTCTATTACATGATTATCAGCGTACCCGTGTCTTAACACTGCTCAATCCTGAAGCCGATGTACAAGGGGCTGGGTGGAATATCATTCAGTCAAAAACAGCAATTGGTGCGGGTGGACTCACTGGTAAGGGCTATTTAGAAGGCACGCAGTCGCATTTACATTTTTTACCAGAAGGTCATACTGATTTTATTATCGCGGCTTTTTCAGAAGAGTTTGGCTTGTTGGGCGTGATTTTATTAATGTTCATTTATTCCTGTTTACTCCTGCGCGCCTTATACATCGCTTTTACCCATCCTGATGCATACAGTAGATTACTAGCGGGTGCAATTGCCATGTCTTTCTTTGTTTATGTATTCGTTAATGTGGGTATGGTTGGTGGTATTTTACCCGTCGTTGGCGTTCCTCTGCCCTTCATTAGCTATGGCGGTACTGCGATCGTCACTTTGATGGCAGGATTTGGACTACTTATGTCCATTCACACTCACAAGCCCAGTTGATGCACAGTTACCAGTGACTCTCTAATGAACATTCAAACTTTACCTTAATGCTATTCATGTTAAAAATCAAAGAACACAGGCTATATAAAAATTGTAAGGCGGATAAACCAGCCAATTAAAGCCTTAATCTAAATCATTGTTACATGAAAAATGGTTGAAAATAAATGTAAATCAACAACAAATTAAGGGTTTCTAACAAATTTTATTGTTTTATCATTTTATGGCAAGTCCTATAACTTGCCATAAAAATCCTCCTACCTACTTTCAATAATAAATACAAGCCATTGATTTAATTGAAATAATTAGAAATACCCTCATATTTCCTCTCATCAAAATACTTCGTTGCCAATTGGTACTGATAGATTTTAATCCTTGTTTTTTACAAATAATTGCGTTAACCTCGTTTTACTGTACTTTGATACATAACCCGTACATAGCTACTAATAAACTTTGCATTTAATTATATTTTGGTTGTAGCTCGTACGTATAGTTAGCGAATTGTAGATTCCAAGCTTTCAAATACACTACTTAATTAACGGTTTAATAACAAAGACACACGCAATACCTTCTAAAACCTTTATTAATTTAGCAATGTTAGAAAGCTTGTAAATAGCACATATAGCGGACTCGGTACTCAACCTTTGTATTCGGATTGGGTGTTCTACTAATATCGTTAGCTGTCATTTGAGCGTTTCATAAGTATCTTTGGTCGTATTATCCTGACCCGCTTATGATAATAAAATGAAAAATTACCATACCTTAAAATCTATAAAAGCCACGTTTAGTATCAATAATTATATGAAAAAAATATTGATGATGCGGCTTTAGAGTTTGTGACGCTGTTAGATTGGTCTAACATTGCCACGCTCAGTCTAGAACTATTAGAGTTAGATTTTAAAGTATAAGTTATAGAGGTATCTATGAATAAGCGTTTATCTGGTTTACTTACCATGTCAGCAGTATTGTTTGCGGGCTCCGCAGTTGCTACTAATGCAAATGCTGTAGAAGCAAAAACCTCTCTTGCGATGATTTCACAAGATAACGCCTCCCATATCGATCGTGTACTTGGTGAGCTTAGCCGTCAACATGATGGTGCATCAAGTTTGGTGAAGTCAGCACGCCAACCAACTTCATTGGCACTTAGCAGCTCGCTGTTAGCCAGTGACACCTCTCAACTGACCAATGATGAAGATGTATTAGAGCGCCTGACAGCCGTAGCCTCTAACTCGGTCAGTAAGTTCAAACAAACAGGTCTAGCCTCTTGGTATGGTCGTAAATTCCATGGTCGTAAAACAGCCAGTGGCGAAACCTTCGACATGAATGGCTTAACAGCAGCACATCGCTCGCTACCGTTAAACTGTTATGTTAAAGTCACAAATAAGACTAATGGTAAAAGCGTTGTGGTAAAAGTTAATGATCGTGGCCCATTCCATGGCAACCGTGTGCTAGATTTGTCTTATGGTGCTGCCAAAAAACTCGGTATTACAGGTAAAGGTGTGGGTAATGTTGCTATTGAGCGCGTTTCAGGACCATAATTCTGAGAAAACAGTCTCTCTGAATTAGAACATAAAAAGCGCCTAACATATCAGTGATTAGGCGCTTTTTTGTGGATCCAGTTTATTGTATCCATTAGGCTACAAATGAAGCTGTAGCGCTTAGCAATAATTTATGAAACAACCATAATCAAAATGATTAACCCTTACACCTTACAGTTCAAATGCACTTTCAATGGCATCATCGAGACGTTCAACGGCAATCACATTGATGCCTTTAAATTGAGGAGCATCCTTAGCAGGCGCATTGGCTTTTGGGATAATGGCATGCTTAAATCCATGTTTCATCGCTTCTTTTAAACGTTCTTGACCGTTCGGTACAGGACGGATTTCACCCGACAATCCCACTTCACCAAATACGGCCAATGACGATGGCAAGGCTTTTTCTTTAATACTTGAGGCACAAGCCAACAATACTGCCAAGTCAGATCCCGTCTCTATAACCTTGACACCACCGACGACGTTGACGTACACATCTTGTCCGCTGGTATGAATACCGCCATGACGATGCATGACGGCCAGCAGCATGGACAGACGCTGAAAATCCAATCCTAATGCCATTCGTCTAGGTGATCCTTGCGAATCATCGACTAACGCTTGTACTTCCACCAACAAGGGTCGTGTGCCTTCGCGGCTGACCATGACGACAGATCCAGCAACGGGTTTGTCATAGCGACTCAAAAATATCGCTGATGGATTGGCAACCTCTTTCAGTCCCATATCTGTCATACCGAAAATACCTAATTCGTTAACGGCACCGAAGCGGTTTTTGACGGCACGAATCATCCGAAAGCGTGAGTCTGATTGACCTTCAAAATATAAGACCGTATCAACCATGTGTTCAAGAACGCGCGGCCCTGCGAGCGTGCCTTCCTTGGTTACATGACCCACTAAAAATAGCGCGGTGCCAGTCTGTTTGGCGTAGCGAGTCAAGATGGCCGCAGACTCTCGAATTTGACTGACGCCGCCAGGTGCAGAATTGATTGCATCCGTATAAATGGTTTGAATAGAGTCAATAATAGCGATGGCGGGCTGCTCTTGAGTCAAGGCGGCACAAATAGTTTCTACATTGGTTTCGGCCAGTACGCGTAATCTATCAGCCGGTAAATCTAAGCGCCTAGCGCGCATAGCAACCTGTGCCAATGATTCTTCACCAGTCACATACAAGGCGCTACCTGCCAACGAGTCGGCACGTGCCATATTAGTCGCAGTTTGCAGCAAAATCGTCGATTTACCGATACCAGGATCACCGCCGATTAAAACGACTGAACCAGCAACCAATCCTCCACCAAGTACACGATCAAACTCACTAATACCAGTTGGTAAGCGTGTGTCTAGCGTTACGCTCACAGCATTAAGCGGCATGACCGCACTATGCGTACCCGAATAATTTCCTGATGGTGCACCACCTGATTCACGAGAGGCTGATCTATTTGCTACTGGCTTAGAAACGTTTTTATTATGATGCGGCATGCTCACATTTGGTGCTTCGACCAAGCTATTCCATTCACCGCAATCGGTACATTGCCCTGCCCACTTGCCAAAATGCGCGCCGCAATGCTGACAGACATAACTGCTCTTATTTTTTGCCATAACGTATGAACCTTATTCAAGTGTCCAATCAAGATTAATTGATAAAATATCGTGACGCTCTGATAAGCGTTAATTTGAGAATGATCTTTGAGATAAATTAGCCATCAGTATGATGGACTAGATCTTATAGAAGAGGTGATGCTAAATGTGATGAATAGCTAGATATAGGAAAAGTAGCAAGCGCTGTCTTGAGAACTTAATGGAAATTATAAGTTTAACAGACAGCGTAAATAGTAGCGCGAAAAACACGTTGAGATATTAGGGGTGTATTGAACATTTAAAAATACGCAGAGCTAATCGATGCGCATTTAGCAAAAATGTATTCGAGACAAGCCGAATATTCAACACATCCTCATTTATACGTGAAAGTCTTTACCCAAATAAACAGCTTTCACCAATTCATTTTCTAACACTTCACTAGAAGTACCCTCAGCAATAATAGCACCTTCTGAGACGATATAAGCTTTCTCACAAATAGCCAAGGTATCGCGAACGTTATGATCGGTAATCAAAACACCAATACCACGATTTTTGAGGGTCAAAATAACGTCTTTGATATCACCAACAGAGATAGGATCCACGCCTGCAAATGGCTCATCTAATAAAATGAACTTTGGGTCAGCCGCCAATGCACGGGCAATTTCACAGCGACGACGCTCACCACCTGATACGCTCATGCCTAATGATTTTCGTACATGCTCTAGATGGAATTCACCGATTAGTTTTTCCAACTCTTGCCTTTGCTCGCTTTTACTCAATTCTTTGCGAGTTTCTAAAATAGCCAAGATGTTGTCTTCGATAGACAATTTGCGAAAAATAGACGCCTCTTGTGGTAAGTAACCAATTCCTGCACGCGCACGCTCATGCATGGCATATTTAGACAGATCCATTTTTCCTAAAGTGACGCGGCCTTTGTCCATATTGACCAACCCTACCACCATATAAAAGCTGGTTGTCTTCCCTGCACCATTTGGACCTAATAAACCAACGACCTGCCCTTGTTCTACGGAGAAAGAGACATCTTTCACAACCCAGCGCTTACCATAGCGTTTGCCTAGATTTTGCATTGATAGTCGCGTCGCAGGTGCTGCGTTATCGTTGGTTGCCAAAGGGTTTGTATTTTTATTATCACTCATAACTTACTCATACGGTTGCAGAATTCAAGCACTAATACACTAAGGGGTGTTGATACAGTTACATTCACCATTCACCATTCAGCTTTTTAGCGGATGCTACTTTGGCTACCATTATTACTGGGCGGAAACACCAACTCTACGCGCTGATTACCGCCAGCAGTTGCTTCAACATCACCAGCTTTTAGGCTATAACGAATGACATTACCCGCAAAACTGGCGCCATTTTGAACCAACTTAGCATTACCCGTCAAAGTAACAATACCAGTGACCGCATTATAATCAATCTTATTGGCTTGACCTTTCGCCAGCCCTTTTTCTTGTGTGACTACCTGTTGCATGGTTGCAGGGCGTCCGGTCGCTACTGCCGAGTTGATACTGCGACCCTGTGATAGGTTGACCGTAATGTTATCAGCGGTCATTTTAAACGTACCTTGAGTGATAATGACACTACCCGAGTAGCTGGTAACGCCTGTACGCTCACTATAGGTCGCTTTATCAGCCAATAGTTTGATTTCTTGATTGGCATCTGATGGCAGCGCATGACTGTAAAGTGGCAGTGCCAGCAGTATAACCGTAGGCAGCACATGTAATTGACGCAAGCGGCACGATGTTAGATTGAAGCGTGCTAATGATGAGCGCAAAGTAGGCAAAAATTTAGATGTCATAAAAATCACTCGTTTTATAATGGGTAGTAGGATTTGCAAACTTTATGCTAGCTGCTATTTTTATTACATAGTCAATAAGAGTTACTGCGATCAAAACAATGCTTTATCTTGGCGTTCAGCTGGAGTAAAAGCGACGGCAACTTGACCAAACTCATATTCACCGGTCTCAAGGTTGGCGGTCATGCTAGAAGCTTCAAACCGATTCATGCCTTGTTCAATCTTAACAGGCGCGTCACTATATACTTGCCCTGATTTGGTATTGCCTTTAAGGATACTACCTGTCACCTTTATCGGTTCAATATCTGGCGCGTCTTTATTGCCTTCACTGACCAGTGAAAAGCCCCCTGACAAGCTGAGTTCACCCGTTTGCTGACTGATAGCAGCACTACCCGCTTCAATACGATAACGCTGCTCTGCCGATGGCTCCCAATTCATAGTGATGCCTGACATCTCGTCTAAATTGGTCTCTGGATTGTGCGTCAATGTTTTGGCAGTCAGCTCATACTCAGTTTCGCCTTTCTCATTAGTCTGTACCGCTTTGATATCTGTTGCTTCATAATCAACATCGGTCGCTTCCATGCTAACTGGCGGCGCTATCTCTCCTTGCTGTTGAAAAAACCAACCTGCAATACCAGCGATAATCAAGGCAAGAACTATTAAAACACGAGTATTCACGACAAATTATCCTGAGTTTTTGCTGCATCAAGCGTATAATACGCGATGAAGTCTTGATAGTGTCCATGACCTTTCAAAATGAGGTCACATACTTCACGTACAGCGCCAGTGCCACCTGCTCGGGTGGTGACCATGTCACTACGATTGATCACTTCAGCATGCGCATTGGGTACTGTTGCAGCAAATCCAACGGTCTGCATCGCTTTAATGTCTGGTAAATCATCGCCCATATAAGCGCAATCAGCAGCCGTGATATTGAGCGCTGGATCAAGTATGGTTAGCAGCTCATTTAAAGCAACCAGCTTATCATCACGACCTTGCACCACATAATTAACGCCCATTTCCGCGGCGCGCTTATCTACCATGGCACTGCTACGACCTGTAATAATAGCCGTCAAAATACCATAACGTGCTAACGACTTAACGCCTACGCCATCATGGACAGAAAAGGCCTTGGTCTCGATACCATTGGCATCATAGATAATTTGACCGTTTGATAAAATACCATCGACATCCATTATCAACAGCTTTACTTGTCCGGCTTTTTTGATTAAGTCTTGCATCATGTCCCTCTTTCTTAAGGCTATTTTTTACATTTTATTGTTATAAATAGATACTGTGTGAATCTATACTGTACAAACCGATATCTTTATTAATGCTATTTATTTTACACCGGCTTGTAGCAAATCATGTACCGTAATAATTGCTTCTAGACGATCTCGGTCGTCAATAATTAGCAACTGGCTAATACCATTTTCATTCATCACACTGAGCGCGTCTGATGCGCGCATGGTCTTGCTAATGCGCCGTGGATTACTAACCATTACTTCAGCCATCGGCGTTTGCAAATCGATGCCTTTTTCTAGACCACGGCGTAGGTCACCATCTGTGAATACCCCAACCACCTTATCATTATCATCGGTCACCACCGTCATTCCTAAGCGCCCAGCAGACATAGTAAAAAGTGCTTCTTGCAGTGGCGCTTGCTGATGAATGAGCGGTAAATCTTCTGATTTAGTATGCATTAAATCTTCAACTCGCGTTAGCAGCTGACGACCTAATGCGCCTGCTGGATGCGATAATGCGAAATCTTCTGAGGTAAAGTTGCGCGCATGGACTAAGGCAACGGCCAATGCATCGCCAAGCGCTAAGGTCGCCGTGGTACTAGAAGTAGGAGCAAGATTAAGTGGACAAGCCTCTTGCGATTTACCGAGCGTCAATACAATGTTCGCGGCACGAGGCAACATACCGCGCTTATCACGGCTAATACTAATCAGTGGAATATTTAGGTGTTTGACCACTGGCAGCAGCATCTTAATCTCATCGGACTCACCAGAGTTAGAGATAGCAAGCAGTACATCACCTTTTACCAACATGCCTAAATCGCCATGCCCAGCTTCACCAGGATGCATAAAAAAGGCTGGCGTGCCAGTAGAGGCAAACGTCGCCGCTATTTTACGCCCAATCAATCCTGACTTACCCATACCAGTGACCACGACTCGACCCTTACAAGCTAAAATAATATCGCATGCTTGTGCAAACCTATCGTCTATCTGCTCTGTTAGCAAAGCCAATGCCGATATCTCAGTGTTAATCGCTTCGATAGCCTTACTAATAAACTGCTCATGGGTTAGATTGATTTGGGTATTACTCATGGATTCGCTCTATTTTATAATGAATCAATACTGTATTTTACTATACTATGCCCAATATTAATAATAATCTACGAAACCAATCGCTAACAATTCGGCACGTCATTTTAGACCATTATTATACGTTTATTTATACAAAAAAAACCCACTATAAAAAGCAGGTTTTGATCGGATAAATCACGTATTAGTAATGCGCCTTCGATAATGAATCTTGCTCTCTAACCATTGTTATCATTAGATCCATCATTTAGTTTTTCCTCAAAACCCGTATTATCTGCTGGATTTTCGAAGCCACGGTCTTGACCAAAACCGCCACGCTCAAAGCCACGCTCCTGACTCTGACCGAAGCTACCACGCTCAAAACCACGATCTTGGCCTTGGCTAAAGCCGCCACGATTAAAACCACTGCGATTAGACGCAAAACCGCGCTCTTCAAAGCCACCTGTGCTAGCAGGATTACTACCGCGTTCAAACCCGCCGCCTTGATAACCTGCTGGAGCAGCGCTTTGCGGTTGGGTACTCGTACCTGTCGTCGTACTGCTACGTGGATTACGTGCCGGCACGACGGTTGAGATAGCGTGTTTGTATACCATTTGACTGACAGTGTTTTTGAGCAATACCACGTACTGATCAAATGATTCAATCTGACCTTGCAGCTTGATACCATTGACCAAAAAAATAGAGACAGGAATGCGATCTTTGCGCAGCGAGTTCAAAAACGGATCTTGTAAAGTTTGTCCTTTTGACATGAGAGCTCTCCTAAATATTATTAATTATGTTTTAGTGCCAATTATTTTAAGTGTTAATTTAATTATAATGGCTAACGGCAGATACAATAATAAATTTTCTTTATAAAACGTATCTAAATAAACGCTACTTGTTCTTAAGTGATTCCACTTTATCGCGAATACATTATTATTGTAAATAATTAAGTAACTAGTTGTTTCATTAGTTATTTTTATCAACAAACGTCAATTAATACTGATTAAAAACACAGTTAGGCTAATATTACACCTACTATTTTGATGAATTTAAATTATAACAGCTATCTACGATATAATTTGATACTAATTGTCATTACTTTCCAATAGTTGCATAGAGCTTTTTGCAATACTATATTTTTAGTACACAATATTGTATTTATAAGGTATTAATTCATACCATATTTTGAGACGATAGTAGTTTTCTATCACTAATAGCTCTAAGGCGTGGTATGTCCTCAATTCAATCGATTAACCTCTAAATGGGCTAAATATCGTCAAATAGCTTATCAATATTATTTGCGCTACTTTCCTTGGTTGACGGCAGTTTATCTCATTTTTAAAATGAGGACACGCCCTAGTATCATTGATAGATTTAATATAAATAGTCTCTTGCCTGCGCCATGGTGGTGAATGCTTTTACCACCATATTGCGGTCTATAGAATAGCCTTTCTCGCTAGAGGTATCGGCTGCTATCGCCCCATCCATGGAATTACTAGGCAATTGCATGACTTTGCGTAACCATGTGTACTGACGTTTTGCCAATTGTCTTGTCGCATATAATGCCTTATTTTGCATTTGCTGACAAGCAAGTGCCTCGGTCGCACCCTCAGATAAGCTTGATTGAGCTGAAGACTGGAGCACTTCAAAAGTACTGTAAAATTGCGCTTTGTCTAGATGAGGCTGTTCAAATACTGGGTGATCGATATGTACTAGGTATTCTAGTACTTGTCGATAACCAACGCAGCGCATGGATGGTAGATTTGGTGTTAAAGGATAGCGCTCCAGCAGACCAATGACCTCAGTCACCAACCCATCATTCCACATGATATCTAAACGTTGCTCGATACGTATATGCAACCATGGACGATCAGGCATGACTGTCAATGCATGCCATTGCTGATTGGGATTATTTGCCAATGCCTGCTTGGGCTTTCGCTGCCAGTCACTTATAGGAATATCAGTTTGCAGATAAACTTCAACTGCTCGGGTAATACGCTGAGTATCAGTCGCATTAAGGCGCTCATGGCTGATCGGATCTATCTCACCTAAATAGTCGTAAAGCGCATTAATGCCTTTATCTTGCCGCCACTGCTCCACACGTGCGCGAACACTATCATCACTGTCAGGTACTGGAGATAGCCCGTCTAGCAGCGCCATGTAATACATCATAGTACCGCCAACCAACAACGGTATTTTGCCATTCTCGTGACAGCTATCAATCAAACCGGCAACGTCGTTCACAAATTCGGCGACGCTATAGCTCTGCATAGGATCGATAATATCAACCAAATGATGTGGATAACGCGCCAACTCAATAGCGGTTGGTTTTGCCGTACCGATATTCATATCACGATAAATCAGCGCTGAATCTACTGAAATTAGCTCATAACGCCCTGTATCATATAACTCATAAGCCAGTGCAGTCTTGCCACTTGCTGTCGGCGCCATCAAACACACCACGCTATTATCTGCTAAATTGGCGTTTAGGCGATAAGATGAGCTGTCAGATGAAAGTTGCATAGGCTTGCCTTTATTAATGATATTAGTAGCAATAAATAACTTTGAGCGGTGTCATTGCTAAAATTTGCTTATTATATTTTTTGTCGTTATAGCTATCTTGACTCAGGCGCAGATAATAGCATCAATGTTGCTAGTTGATTACCATCTATCGCTTTAATCGCATGTTGAGTCAGTAACGCGTCGATATCCGCCAAGAACACCATCAAATCTTGCTTTGACATTTGCATGCTCACGGCGGCAAGTTGCTGATTAATGTCATTTGCACTGTGGAACCATTGATCTTTTTTACCTGCCCTATTGCTAAGTAAACTTGACTCAAATAACGAGCACATCTTTGATTGCCAATTCTCTGCATCGATCAGTACACATTGGCTTTGATGATAAAACAATAACCAAGGCAGTGCTTTATTCTCAATATATGTCGTGCCAACAGATTTGGTTAATGCCTCATTTAAATGAGTAACAACATCTAGGCAATAAGGCAAAGATACCGAATGTATTGCGACATCGTTAGCGATACCTCTGGTGTTTTGACTTATTTTCTCAGAAACACTTGGTACGTTTAAGGTTTGAGGCGAATACCTATTGTCTGACAACTGATAGGGTTGTTTGGGCGATTTTACCTGATGGCTTTTGCTTGAATGAATGGTCGTTGATGTGTTTGGCATTACAGTCGCGAATGCATTATCGATAGACAAATTACTATCTACTATCTGACTATTACCTAGTATTTGAATAGTATCATTAGCATTGGTAGATCTGATCGTCTCTGTAGTCACTACTGTCTTAAGTTTTGCCCGAATCGCATGGCTTACATGCGCCATAATATTATTCAGCGGACTTATTTTAATACGCTGTTTAGATGGATGCACATTGATATTGAGCCACTGAGTGGGCAAATCAAAATAAAGCGCATAGCCAATTCCTACCAACTGAGCAGTTTGGGCAAGTTGGCGTAGCTGATTGCTTATCAATGCTTCTTTGACCAGTCTGCCATTCACATAGATTAACTTTGGTAAGGTATCCTGCGAATCAATGATAGGCCATAACCAACCATTAACGCTTGCTTGATCGCCAAAGCTATTATTAACATACTCTCTAGATGGCTGCATTAAACTGGTGAGGTCTATCGCTATCTCTAACGCCTTTTTGGTTAACGACAACCCAGTCGCTTGCTCAAGACGTGCCAATGGCAAAGGATTGACATTATTATTGCCATTAGCATTTGTAGAAACGGCACTTAAAGACTTTGAATTCGAAAGCCTTGTAGTTGAAGACATCGTACTTAAAGACATCGCATTTGAAGAAAGTGACAACCGTTTTTTATGGTCATGAAAGAGCGCCAGTGCCACATCTGCTCGCGCCAAAGCCACTTCGCGTACAATCGTTTCGATATAACCGAACTCCGTCGCAATAGATTTCAAATTGCCACGGCGTGCTGGTACATTAAAATATAAATCCTTAACCGTAATAGTCGTACCACGATGATGCACAACTGGCATGAGCTTTGGCGCATCATCTAACACACCTGCGACTTGCAACTGGCGACCGATGCCACTGTCATTATGGCTACTGGTCAAAGTCAGCCGAGATACTGCCGCCGTCGCCGCCAACGCCTCCCCGCGAAAACCCAACGTCGTAATACCTTGTAAGTTAGCGACATCCGCGACTTTACTGGTTGCATGACGGGTAATTGCCATGACCATATCATCGGGATGAATACCCACGCCATTGTCGATCACTTCAATCATACCCATGCCGCCTTGGGTAATATGTATCTCAATATTGGTCGCACCAGCGTCAATGGCATTTTCTAGCAGCTCTTTGACTACAGCTGCTGGGCGTGTCACTACCTCACCCGCTGCCAATTGATTGATGAGCAGCGGCGATAGTTTTTTGATGTGAGTATAAGAATGATTGTCTGGCATTTGCGGCATTAAGAGGTATCGTTGTTTTACGTGATGATAAGTAAGTAGTACTGGCAGATATTGATGACTTATATTAGGGTCTATTGAACATTCAAATGTATAATTAAATCTTAACAGAGGATAAATCCAAGCCTTGCGCTTGTCCAGCCTTCGATAGCCGCAGCTCAACTTGACGAGACTCATTATCCTTATCAGTGCTAGTAGCTTGCGTCATATCAATAAACAAAGTAGGCGGCGGTAAATAGCTGTCCGCACGGCTTGCCCATTCAATGATAACCAACGCGTTTGGCTCATCCAGATATTCATCAAAACCGATAAAAGACAGCTCTTCTGGGTCTTGCAGACGATACAAATCCGCGTGGTAAACTGGCTTGATTGAGCCATCTTTTTGCTCGATGCTATAAGGCTCAACCAAAGTATAAGTTGGGCTTTTGACGGCACCTGCATGCCCGAGCGCCTGCAACCAATAGCGAGTCAGAGTCGTTTTACCTGCCCCTAAATCACCTGCTAACCAGACACTACCTGTCAATGGCAACGCTGCCAATTGTGCGGCCAAACGCTGAGTATCAGCTTCTGTATACAGTGTCAGCGTCTTAGCATTTTTGTCCTCTGTTGTACTATTAGGCATCGGGCTTACCTACCTGCACTTGCGTCTGTACCTGCATAGTCACCGTTGGGTTAATAAAGCTTTCACCGCGGATTAACTTGGCATATAGCTCAGGGTCGTGCCACTCGGCACTGACTTGATCGCTAAACTCAAACGCTTCTAGATGAAGCTTACCCATTTGCTCGTTCGCCACATCATCAGCAAAGCACTGCGCGTAACCAGTAGCGGTTTCGTGTGCAATCACCGAGTAAACGCTGACATCAGATTCACCGTTTTGCATTTGGGTTTGTTTTAAAATTTCTTGCGCCCAAAAGAATATCACGCGTGAGAACTGCTCTGCCGATGGCGATACTGGCAAGCTTATCCAGCGCGCACTGAATTTTTTACAGGCAGCGACATACTCAGGGTCGTCTTTATTCCAAAAACAAATCGCGTGATCAAAGCTATCGATAATGTCCTTGATAGACGATTTTAATAAGCCAAAATCATAGACCATTTGCCCATGATCTAAGCGCTTAGCCTCAAGAATCAGCTCAATCTGATAACTATGACCATGGATAGAGTGTTTGCAGCGCTCAGAGCTACAATTACGCACAATATGTGCATTTTCAAATTTAAAAAGTTTACGGATACGCATAACAATCAACCAAAACAGTAAGCATTTTTATGCTAAATATGAATATTATAAAAGTTTGCCGCGACGACTTATCGGCTTGTGGCTTATTATAGCAAATCGTGATGACTCCGTAAGTAAGCACTTATTAATAGCAGTATTGACTAAATAAATTCATGGCATCGAAAATCTACTTATAAAATTCATTTATCAGACAAATTTTTGAGAAGTAGTATTAAACAAAGGAAGAATACAGGATTGACTAGAATCGTAGGTGAATTGTGCTAGCACTATCTATTGCAACACCTTAAGCATATACTCATTGCAGTACGCACTATTTGCGTCATCAGCATTAATCTAACCTTTCAGCTATTTACATTGGCTTAAAAGGTATTACGGCTTATCTCAAGAGGAAAAAACCATGAGTAAAGGTCAAGACAGTAAAAAGAACGTAAAAAAGAAACCGCTATTAACGGCAAAAGAGAAAAAAGCCGCCAAACAATCTAAGAAAGACGACAACGGCAGTATCTTAGGTAAACATTAATATTTAGTACATCATTGTGCCATTTAAAAAATGCCAATCGAACCTCACGGTTTGATTGGCATTTTTTATGCTAGGTGCGGTCTTTATGCTAAGCACCGCGCGGCGCAAACATAATAATTGCCATGCCTAATAACGCAACCGCAGAACCTACTATATCCCACGTGGTCGGCCTGATACCATTCACTGTCCACAACCATAAAATAGCCATCGAAATATACACGCCGCCATAAGCCGCATAGACTCTACCAGCTGCAGCAGGATGTAAAGACAACAGCCAAACGAAAGCGACCAAACTTAGTACGCCAGGGACAAGCAGCCAAATAGACTTACCTTCTCGCAACCATAGATAAGGCAAATAGCAGCCCGCAATCTCTGCCAATGCGGTCAGCGCAAACAGTCCAAAGGTTTTTAATTCAGTCAACCCTATGACTCCTCGATCGTGATAAAACCTGTCATATATTGTACGGCATTGCCAGAAATCATTACTCTGTCACCTGCGACCACACAGTCTAAAATACCGCCTCGTTTTGATGCTTGATAAGCGACCAAGTGATTTTTACCCAAACGCTCAGCCCATAATGGTGCAAGACCAGTATGCACTGAGCCAGTTACTGGGTCTTCACCGCCACCATTATTTGACCAAAAATATCGTGATATAAAATCATAATGATTATAAGCGTCCGATTCAGCCTGACAAGTCACCACCACATTTAATGGTAACAACTCTTTTAATTTCTCATTATCACACTCTACATTGAATACGTCAGACTCAGATTCACAAACGACAAAATAGGCTTTCTCATTGCGGTAAACCTCAATGGGTACAATAGAGAAACCCGCTAACAAACTATCCGGAATATCATAAACTTTTTCAGGCTTTGTGTTTGGAAAATCCATTTGAATTTTACCAGAGTCCGTTTTTACGATTGTCAAAATACCAACGGCTTTGGCAGAAAACTTTATGGATGTTAAAGTAGGGTTTTTGTTGAATAAAACAAAAGCTGATGCCAATGTACCATGCCCGCAAAAAGCAATCTCAGTGAAGGGCGAAAACCAGCGAATATGATAAATATTTTTATCATCAGAGACGATAAACCCTGTCTCAGATAAGTTATTCTCAAAAGCGATAGACTGCATCAAATCATCAGTGAGCCAGTTATCAGTGATAACAACTGCCGCTGAATTCCCCTTAAAAACCGTATCCGTGAAAGCATCAATGACATTGATTTCTAGCTGCATTTTATGTTCTCGCTTTATTTTTATAGATCTATGGTTTTATAGCTTTATGAATTTTATGGTGTTACTGGCAATATCAATCAACAATAAATAGCTTAGCGCCTATCTTCGTTGACGAACGATGGGCAATCGTATTGTCCGCCACTTGATAAGTCATGCCCGCTGTTAAGGTGAAAGTGCGACCATCTTTTAACTCAGTGTTCAACTCGCCCTCAACACAGAATAAAATATGTCCTTTATCGCACCAGTGATCAGCAAGGTAGCCTGCGGAGTACTCAACCATATGCACATTGATATTGTTAAATTCGCAAGTCTTCCAATACCCCGTGCCCGTTTCACCTCTGTTTTCTACCGCTTCTACTGTCGTCCAATCGGTAATAGCAAAAGGTATATTTTTCATTTCCATAACGTCATCTCCCTGATTTTATTGTTCATTCAGTTATCATAAAATCTTTACTTACTATACCTCAAATCCAGCGCCGCACTTTATTTAGATAATCCTGATAAGTTTTGCCAAATTTCTGTGCCATCATCCGCTCTTCTGGCTGGATTTGAAAGCGCGTCATGTAAAGTATAAAAATAGGCAATAATACAAACGCTAGAAAGTGAGAAAGATAGAACGCCCAGCCTAATAGTATAAGCACCAGACCCACATACATCGGATTGCGGCTATACTGATATACGCCGCTGGTCACTAAACTAGAGACCTTCTCTAACGCTTGCGGATTGGGCGTGGTCTGAGCGATTCTAAATTGAGTCACACCCATGATACCTAAGCTCAGACCCATCAGACCCAAAGCCACTGCCAGTGCAATTGAGCCGTTGAGTGAGAACGTCAAAGCAGGAACCATTTTAGAGACACCATACATAGCAGCGGCGGTAATAATCACTTGGGCGACTGGAGGGACTTTAAGTGCTAGAGCGTTCATGATTAGACCTCATAGAGCGTTAAATGAAAAACCTCAACAGTGAGTGCTCATGATACCTGCTCACTATTTTCGTTTTAATTTTTACTTTTAGCCCTTGACTATTTAAACCGTCAAAAAATAATTGTTTTCACCTTTTAGATGTCGCTATCGTTTATTTTTATTCTTTGCTCGCTAACCATATCACTGTATTTATACGGTTAACTGGGATTGTTATTTATCAAAATAACGCCATTTATGTAAAGTAAAAACATATATAAAAATATAATACCTCATAGAGTATTATGTCTTAAAGTTGTATTTAAATTTAAATGAGGAAACTGGCATCATGATGCGTATCGGATTGTTCTTATTAACCAACTTAGCGGTGATTGTGGTATTTAGCATCGTGTTTGGTATTTTATCCAGATTTTTTGGAATTGGTGGCGTACATGGCGCAGGCGGGCTAAATTACACCAGCCTTGCCATTATGTGCGGCGTGTACGGCATGGTTGGTTCGATGGTATCACTATTTATCTCGAAGTGGATGGCCAAAAGATCAACGGGAACGGTGGTTATTGAAACGCCAAGCAATGCCACTGAAAAATGGCTGGTAGATACGGTCGCCAGACAAGCGCGAGCGGTAAATATTGGCATGCCAGAAGTGGGGATTTTTAATAATTCTCAGCCAAACGCGTTTGCCACAGGCTGGAATAAAAACAAAGCGTTAGTCGCTGTTTCATCTGGCTTACTGCAAAGCATGACACCCGATGAAGTAGAAGCGGTATTGGCGCATGAAATTGGTCACGTGGCAAACGGTGATATGGTCACCCTTGCGCTCATTCAAGGCGTAGTGAATGCCTTTGTGATGTTCTTTGCGCGTATTATTGGTAGCTTCGTCGATCGGACGGTGTTTAAAAACACCAGTGATAGCCCAGGTATTGGTTACTTCATCACGAGTATTGTGATGGATATTTTACTTGGATTTTTGGCATCTGCCATCGTAATGTGGTTCTCACGTCTACGCGAATTCCGTGCGGATCAGATGGGTGCAAAGCTTGCTAGCAAAGACAAAATGATTAGTGCGCTTGATGCTTTACGTCCTTCTGAGCAGCGTCCAGATCAAATGCCTGAGAGTATGAAAGCATTTGCTATTTCATCAGGACAATCTACAGGCTTTAGTATCGCAAACCTTTTCCGCTCGCATCCAACGCTTGATGATCGTATTGCAGCATTGAGAAATTATAACCCTAGTGAGGGGTAATGACAGGATCAGCTCCCCTACTTCCTCGTAAGATTAACGTAAAAACCCAGACATAAAAAAAGCCTATCTATAAAAGATAGGCTTTTCTAAATCAAACTCGTTATTTAAATATCAAACGCTAACGCTCTGTCGCCTTCGCTATCTTTGATACGCGTTGGCAAACCAATCTTATTCAATAGATTGATAAATGGCTTGGCATCCAACTCTTCGACGTTGACCATCTTGCCAGCATCCCACTCACCAGTTGCGACCAGAATCGCAGCAGCGACGGGTGGTACGCCTGCGGTATAAGAGATACCTTGGCTACCAACTTCGTTATAAGCGTCTTTATGATCTGAGATATTGTAAATAAATACCTCGCTATCGACGCCGTTGATTTTGCCTTTGACTTTGTCACCGATGCAGGTCTTGCCCGTATAGTTCGGTGCAAGAGAACTTGGGTCTGGCAGTACCGCTTTGACCACTTTTAACGGAATTACTTCTTGCCCTTCAGCAGTCATCACTGGCTGCTCAGAGAGTAGACCCAAACTTTGTAGCACAGTGAATACATTAATATAATGCTCACCAAAGCCCATCCAAAAACGAATATTTGGTACGTCTAAATTGGCGGATAACGAATGCACTTCATCATGACCACTTAAGTAACTGTTTTGCACGCCAACCACTGGTAAATCGTCAGTACGCTTCACTTCGAACATTTTATTAGACTGCCACTTGCTGTCCTGCCAAGAGTAAACCGTACCGGTAAATTCACGGAAGTTAATCTCAGGATCGAAGTTAGTAGCGAAGTATTTGCCGTGGCTGCCAGCATTGATATCAATGATATCAATATCCGTCACCGAACCTGCATCCATCATGTCATAGCCAAGACGCGCATAGGCGTTGACCATACCGGGGTCAAATCCTGCGCCCAAAATCGCCGTGACATTATTGTCCGCACAGCGCTGTTTGCGCTGCCATTCGTAATTGTCATACCATGGCGGCGTCTCGCAAATCTTGCGTGGATCTTCGTGAATGGCAGTATCGATATAAGCAACACCTGTCTCGATACAAGCTTCCAATACCGTCATATTGATAAATGCCGAACCGACATTGATGACGATCTGGATACCCGACTCTTGAATCAGCTGTATCAGCGCCTGAGTATCCATAGCATCCACTTTATGCGTATGCAATACTGCAGGCTGCTTGAAGCTATTCTTATCTTTCACGCTTTGGGCGATGGCATCACATTTATCTTGCGTGCGCGAGGCAATATGAATCTCGCCAAGGATATCGTTATGCATCGCACATTTATGCGCGACCACTTGAGCGACACCGCCGGCTCCGATGATGAGTACGTCTTTTTTTCTAGATTTGGCTTGTTGGTTTGTGTTCAATGAACAATCCTCCTTTGTGTCTCTGTCGATACCATCGATAGTGGCGAGTCAAAACAGAAACGAGTGAATGATATGCGTGAATTAAAAAGGAAGACCGAGGAAAACCCACGCACCCGTCGGGCAAAGCACCATTTGATTGTTGGCTTTTGCCCGTGGCGATTATAACAATTTTTATGAAGTCATCGGTAAAAATAATGTATAAAAAACAGACGAGTTGAAGTCATCTAAAAACGAACTTAAGTCTTTGATTTATAAAATTTAAATAAATTTGCCGACACAACTAAATCAAGATAAGCTGGCTTTGTAATCTTGATAATCAAATTCGCGCTGCACATCTATACTGCCATCTAGACGACGAATCACAATCGCCGGCATATTAACACCATTGAACCAGTTCTTTTTCACCATGGTATAACCTGCGGCATTACCAAAGGTCACGGTGTCACCTATTTTTAGGTTATTTGGCAAGGCATACTCACCAAAAATATCACCTGCTAAGCAAGAACGACCATAAATAATGGTATTATCAGCTGACTTAGCGTTCTCGCTGATGGGTGCGATATTGGTAGGGTCGATATCAAGAGAGGCAATATTCATTAAATCACTATTAACAGCCGCTATCGGCGCTGACTCACGGTAAATTAACAAATCAAGCATGTGCGCTTCAATGGATGAATCTACTACAGCGAGATTTTTTTCGTTGTGCATAGTATCTAAGACAGTCGTGACCAATGACCCAGCACCATGGATACTTGCCTCACCCGGTTCAAGATAAACTTGCACCCCATATTTTTCACTAAAGCCTTTTAACCTGTCAGCCAGTTTTTCTAGTGGATAATCAGGCGCGATAAAGTGAATACCACCGCCCAAACTCACCCACTCAAGCTGCGCTAAAATATCACCAAATCTGTCTTCAATATCTGCCAAGCTGGCACTAAAGGCTTCAAAGCTGTCATTTTCGCAGTTGTTATGAATCATTACCCCAGTAATGTCATCAAGTACCGCTGCAATCTTGTTTTTATCATGTTCACCCAAACGGCTAAAAGGACGCGCAGGATCAGCGATTATAAACGATGAATTACTGGTCTTAGGGTTCAATCGTAGACCGACAGGGATGTTTTTTGCCGCCGCTTGACCTTTAAAAGCATTTAACTGTGAGATAGAGTTAAAGATAATTTTATCAGCATAGCTCAATACTTCATCGATCTCATCAGCGCTATAGGCGACGCTATACGCATGAGTTTCTTTTTTATTATCACTGTCTTTACCTTTACCAAAAGTCTCGTAGCCAAGTCTAACTTCATTGAGCGAAGATGACGTTGTGCCGTGCAAATAAGGCTGCATCACATCAAACACGCCCCAAGTTGCAAAGCATTTGAGTGCCAATAATGCTTTAGCGCCTGATAGCTCACACAGCCGTGAGATAATCTGCATATTGGCAACGATTGCCGCTTCATCGAGCAAATAATAAGGCGTGGGAGGTAGAGGTGATTGGTTGGTGTTTAGCGAAGTTTTTGCATTCATAAGAGGTTACCTAATAGCTGCTGTTGGCATCATGACAGACATAAATATTTGCGCTATAGTAGACTAAATTCATCATAATTAGAATATCTTATGTCACTATCAACCGATTATTCCACTGCTACTAGCCAAGCTTATTCATCGCAGCTCGACCCAAAAAATATTCATTTAGAACATCTTGATGCTAATGCGCGTGCAGTACTGGAGTTTTGGTTCGACAAAGACAATGAGCAATATTGGTTTGCGCAAAATGATACTTTTGATAAGCAAATAAAAGACAAGTTTGCTGATATTTGGCAAGCGGCAAAACAAGGTGAATGCGTGACATGGCGTAGCGCAAACGCGCCAACCGATAGCAATAGCTCCATCACCGCTTTGGCAGGCAGACTAGCAGAAATTATTGTCTTAGATCAGTTTTCGCGTAATTTATGTCGTGGGCAAGCAGGCGCTTTTGCACAAGATAGTATGGCTATCGCATTGGCACAAGAGGCTATTGGACAACCACACTTTGATACATTACCGACTGAATGGCGCAAGTTTATCATCATGCCATTTATGCATTCTGAATCATTGATGATCCATAAGCGCTACTTACCATTGTTTGAAAAATTACATGATGACAATACGCTGGATTTCGAAAATCGTCATAAAGATATCATTGAGCAATTCGGTCGCTATCCGCATCGCAATGACATTTTAGATCGCGAGTCAACGGATGAAGAAGAAGCCTTCTTGCAACAACCGAACTCATCGTTTTAGCGCTTATATATTTATATGATTGATTGCAATATGGTTTATTGCAATATAGTTACTTTGACTCAAAATAAGGGTGAAGTACAAGGCAACCAAGTATAGGCATATATATATTTCAAGCGAGAGGAACGCCGAACTTCTTTATAGTGCAATGGATTGACTATAATAATCAAGCAAGGGCTGAATCAGATAACTGGTTCAGCCCTTGCTTTATTTTACTTACTCTTTAGATACTTTCGTTGAGATTGGTGTTTTTATTCAGATTAAGAACACGTCTTAGTTCACCTAATTATTAATTCACTATCCCTGTCGTAAAGGTAAAGCTCTCACGCTCGATAGTTTTATTATCCACTAAAATATCAAAGCTGACACGGTAGTCACTGTTGCCATGTAAACCACAGTTTTTGCCTTTTTTACTGGCAATCTGGCAGCTTTTTAAATTATCAGTGATTGGTAATATAAAAGCCTCGTTTGCTGGTAGTGCATTTGCTGTATTTTCATAGGGATCTTGGCGATAGTCTAGCAGCTCAATCGGTACATCGATATTTCGCTGGATATCATGGAATATCACATTGCTGATATCAATCGTTTGAGCAGATGGCATATTGATATAAATAGGTTGTCCGATAGGATCCACTCGCAAGTCACGCCCTGTATGCTTGACAGGATCTGGCGTCTCATTATATAGCGCGGTTACTGTATCCGTCACGCCTTCACATGGATAAGTAAATACGCCTTTAACCGTATTATCTTTAGTCGCTTGGGTCGCTGCTGCATGGCTGACCAATACATAACCTTGGTTATTCGCCGCCTCTTTATTGTATGGCTTATAGATAACCACGCCAGCACCCGTCACGCTTGCACTAGGCATCATTAATGAACGCAAATGGTAAGGTGCTGCCAGCAGGGACTTTGCCATCGAGCCTGCCACAACATCCGAGCGAATAAGATTGCCTGCTGAACTATAGTGGATAGATTGGGCGATATTCTCAGTCACACCATATCGTACATTTGGATAATTTGCGTTTGATAAGCGATCGGTAAAACTTAACCCACCAAAAAATGGATTATTGTTACTGGTAACGCCAGAAATATCTGCAATCTTATTTTCGTAATGCGCACTGAATGCGGTCGGTGAGCTATTGGCAAAGACATATTTAATATAACTTGCATGTTTAATGGCAACATCATCAAGCGCGGTATCAACAGATAAGCCGCTCAGACCACAGCTGGTACGTGCCAAACTGAACTTATTGTTGGCAATTAATGCAGCCTTTACCTCATTAGTAGCAGTAGTGCTATCAAGTTGGTCGTCAACATTATCGCTTGAATTGTCACTTGTATTATCATTGGGCTGCTCGTTTGGCTCGATAGCAGGTGGGTTCGGGCTTGGCGCATTGGTATTAGAGCTGCTATCAGAGCCACCACCGCCCCCACCACAAGCCGTTATAAATACTGTCAAAAAAAGCACTGCAGCAAGATTTTTCTGTGGCGTACTGATTAATAGCGTACTGAGCGTCATTTTTTATCCTATAGAATAGTAGCGCGTATATAAGTCAATAAATGCCAGCGTTAAGTATGGGTACATAAGCTAAGTAGACTTAAGCTGCTAATATCACAGTATTGAATTTATTTGTAATGGCATTGTAATACAGTCCAAAAAATTTTACTTGGTGTTTGTTGAAGACTGATACGTTCATTATAGACTGTCTTATTTTTAGTCATGACTATTTCCGCTTAGGCTATTTTAAAGAAGCATGCTCAGCTCAACGTTTATTTTTAAGTGCTTTGTTCTTAAGTGGCTTTCTCTAATGACTTTCTGACTGGTGCAAAACTACGTCTATGCGCAGATAATACGCCGTATTTTTCGATTGCCTCTACGTGTGCGCGTGTTGGATAACCTTTATGTTTGGCGATACCGTATTCTGGATGCTCAGCATCAAGCGCATACATGGCTTTGTCACGACTGACTTTAGCCAATATACTGGCGGCAGCAATGCTGGTATGACGCGCATCGCCCTTTACCCATGCTTGGCAATCGATAGTCGATTTTTCTATACCCAGTTCAGCGAGCATTGCCTCATTTAATTCAGGGCAGCGATTACCATCGAACAAAACTTCGACCTGCCTCATAGAGTTGACAAGATGATGAGCAATGGCTTTTAACAATACTTCGGCACATAAGCGCATACCGAGCATCGTCGCTTGCAAGATATTGACTTGATCGATGACCGCTGCTGGGATCTCAGCGACAACATAACCAATAGCATGCTGCTGAACCAATGGATAAAGGCGGTCACGCTTCTTTTCACTCAGCTGTTTGGAGTCCGTCAAGATAGATAATGGCGTGTCTTTTAATGGCTGCATCTCAATCAATCCTGACCAAGTTTCAGGCAATATCGCAGCAGCCACATTGACGCTACCGAGCAACGGCCCACGTCCTGCTTCATCAACGCCTATTTGTAGCGTTGACTGCTGTAAGCCTTGTTCCACCTTGATCGGATACTGAGTAAGTAGCTCATCAATATCTACCTGACCCGATAAACGAATAGGCTCAACCAACTGTAGATATTGACCTTTGATATCAATTTGCTCAATACTTACTTCGATCGGGGTGACAGAGTTGTCGGTTTGGTACTGGTTACTCATAGGGGTGCGGTATCTTTGTTATTAGGTATCTTTGTAATTAATAGAAGAAGAAATGATCGCAATCAATAATGGCTTAAATCCGATGTTTCTCTTGGATAAACCATTGCTCAATCACACTATTAGCGGGATCATGATTACTCTGCTGTTGTAATAAGTGCTTGGTGGCGACGAGATCTCTTAATTGCTCAGCATAGGCACGCGGTTGCAGTAGCCGCATGACCGTACGACAGATATTGTCGCCACTCGCCTGCTCTTGAATCAGCTCAGGAACGATTGCAGTATCAGCCAAAATGTTGGGCAGCGCCACATAAGGCACTTTGACCAAGCGTTTGGCAATCTGATAGGTGAGCTTATTTAATTGATAAACCACCACCATCGGTCGCTCTAATAGCATCGCCTCTAGGGTTGCAGTGCCAGATGCCAGCATCACAATATCTGAGGCTGCCATCGCGTGCTGACTAAAAGCTGGCTGGCTATCATCATAAACTACAACGATGGCAGCACGTAGTTGCTCTGAGCGCTGATCAATAACATCTTGAACGATGTATTGGTGATTCTGGTCGACGGTCGGAATGATAAAGCACAGCTTGGGGTCGAGCAATATCAACTTTTGAATACCATCTAACATCAATGGCAAAATAGCCGTGATTTCACCGCGACGAGAGCCTGGCATTACACAAATAAGCTGGCTGACATCGTCAAATCGTTCAATAAAAAACTGCTGCAAGCCATCGTTGTGCCAAACCAGCTCACTACGGCGCTGATTGATCGGTGTCTCTAATAATTTTTGATCGATCGTACGCAACAGTGGATGACCAACACATATTGCTGGATGATTATGACGCTCATAAACGGACAGCTCAAAGGGGAACAAACACAACACAAGGTCGGTCGCCGCTTTAATATTATGAATACGTGACTCACGCCATGCCCAAATAGAAGGGCTCACATACTGCACGCAGAATACGCCTTGCGGTTTTAACTTTTTAGCCACTCTAAGATTAAAATCAGGCGCATCAATGCCAATAAACCAATCAATATCAGCGGCTTTAAATGCGCTCAGTAATTCACGGCGAGCTTTAAGCAGGTCAGGCAATTGCGCCATAACTTCTACCAAACCCATCACCGCCAAACGCTCTAGCGGAAAAATGCTGTGCAGCCCTTGCGCTTGCATCTTTGTACCACCGACGCCGACCCACACAATATCACCACGTAGATTATTCATCTGCTGCATGAAGTCTGCACCCAAGCTATCCCCTGACACCTCACCTGCGACGATACCGATGACCAATGGCACAGTCTGTAATTCAGCACTTCGAATTTCAGTCTCTGTTTGGTCTATAAGGTTATGATATTGATCAGGCGTAGCAGAATCTGTCATGACAAGCTCTCGATATTAAAAAATACAATAAATGCATATAAAATAAATGAATGATTATTATAAAATACGACGCATAAAATCTGCGCGAAAGCTCTGTGATACCTAAGCATTCGCCATACTCACTATTTTATCGTCATACCTTTTATATTGTCATCATACGTGACGATGATACAAATAGCTAAATTAGCTGATAAAAGCCAGAAATGACCACTTAACGGGTTAATTCGTTTTTCTATACGGACAGATAAATTGAGTAACAATCTTGCTTGTTGAAGCGCTCATCTACGATTGGCGCTGAACAAGTATAACTAAGTTTTGGTTTCCTCATTCCAGTTATCAGTCAATTAACTGCGCGACTGCCCTTGTCAACCAACACTTTTGTCCGCATAATGAAACTCCCTATAAATCAGCTAGACGATATATAACCATGACAACATCAGTTACCCATAATGCAGATATTGACGACGTGAATATTGAAAAGTTCATTCCTTTGATCACTCCCGCTGAGCTAAAAACTGAGCTACCTTTATCAGATGCAGCCTATAAAACCGTATTAAACGGTCGTAATACCATCCAAAACATCTTGGACGGTAAAGACAAGCGCCTCTTTGTGGTCATCGGCCCCTGCTCTATTCATGATATCAAAGCCGCTCACGAATATGCCGATCGTTTGGCCATATTAGCAAAAGAAATCGAAGATAGCGTGTTTGTGGTGATGCGCGTATATTTTGAAAAGCCGCGCACAACCGTTGGCTGGAAAGGCATGATTAATGACCCTGATATGAACGACAGCTTCGATATCGAAAAAGGTCTGCGTACTGCCCGTAAGCTACTGCTCGATTTGAATGAAAAAGGTCTTCCTTGCGCCACCGAAGCATTAGACCCGAATACCCCGCAGTACATGCAGGATTTGATCAGCTGGTCAGCGATTGGCGCACGTACCACTGAGAGCCAAACGCATCGTGAAATGAGTTCAGGCTTATCATGCCCAGTAGGCTTCAAGAATGGAACAGATGGCGGCATGACAGTCGCTGTTAACGCAATGCAAGCCGTAAAAGAAGGTCATAGCTTCTTGGGTTTGTCAGCAGATGGCAAAGTCTCAATCATCAAGTCTAAAGGCAATCCTTACGCGCATGTGGTACTTCGCGGTGGTAACGGCAAGCCCAACTATGACGAAACTGCGGTTGCACAAGTGGAAAACGAGCTGGCAAAAGGTAAAACCAATAGCAAGATTATGATTGACTCAAGCCATGCCAACTCAGGTAAAGACCCATATCTACAGCCGATGGTTATCCAAAACGTTGCGGAACAAATTCAAAACGGCAATAAATCTATCATTGGTATGATGATTGAGAGTCATCTAAAGGGCGGCAATCAAAAACTGACGGCTGACTTAAGTCAGCTCGAATACGGCAAGTCTATCACTGATGGTTGCTTAGATTGGGATAGTACGGTCACTGCCCTGTATAATCTACGTGATATGGTCAAAGACGTTTTGCCTAACCGCTAGTCGTCATTGGCTTATAGTTAATTACTATAAGCCAAGTATAAAAAAATCCCGTCCGACATAATAATGTTGGACGGGATTTTTTTATGCTTTCAATTCGGGTGCAAGGTCGTTTAACCTACTCACTCGCTGCACCTAAAACACTGTTTAGACTTTCAAGTACATGCTTAGAAGAAGCCTGCTTTTGCAACTCAATCAACCGCTCATGCGCCATTTGACGACGTGGCTCAGCCAAGGTATTCCAACGCGCTAGCACTTGCAATAAGCGCGACGCCAAAACAGGATTGGCATCATCCAACTTTTTAATCACACCAATATAAAGCTCTAACCCTTCTGCCGTCCATAAAGCCGTTGGCTGCGAGGTGAAGGCGCTGACCACTGAGCGTACACGATTGGGCGTATTCCAATCAAAATCTGCGTGAGCGATCAAGGATTGGATAGTATCAGCGGTCACAGCATCAGCAGACGCTTGCACACTAAACCATAAATCGATGACCAAATCATTATTTTGGAAGCGATTATAAAAGTCCGCTAAATACTCATCAGCATTTAGCAGTTGATGATTGACCATCGCTTTCAACGCGCCGAAACGCTCCGTCATACAGCTTGCATCATTATACTGCTGCTGCGCCCATTTATCTGCGCCATCGACATTTGCGGTCAGCGCCATATCGAGCACCACATTACGCAAGGCACGGGTGCCACGAGCTTCGGCACTATCTTCATAAGCCTGCATAGGTAACTGCTTATAAAGCTCAGCCCATTGATCGTTTAGCGCCTCTACAAGCTGCTGATACAAGTCGTCGCGCTGCGCTTTCACCAATGCTGGATCGTAATCTTTATGAATAGCAGACGCCAGCTCTTGCGCTGATGGAATATCAAGCAAGCGGGCAGCCAACATCGCATCCTCAGCCGCGAGTACAGGCAATGTCTGCGCTAGTGCTTGCAGATAGATATCAGGACTGCTCTTCTCGCCTTGACCTTGCAACAAGATACGATTGACCAGCATCTGCGTCACTTGCCAGCGGTTAAAACCATTGGTTTCATGTTTGAGCAAAAATGCCAAATCTGCATCTTGATAATCATAATTGAGCTGTACTGGCGCACTAAAATCACGTAGCAAAGATACAACAGGCTCACGCGCTACATGTTCGAAGGTAAAGGTTTGCGTGGCTTGATCGAGTAGCAGCATACGCTCAGCCACAATGTCACCAGTGTCTTTATCAAATAGCGCCGTCGCGACCGGAATAGGCAAAGGTTTTGGCGCAGCAAAGCCACTGACATGACGGGTTTGCTGACTTAACGTAATCGTCAGTGTCTGCGCTGCATGGTCATAATATTGATGACCAGACACCATTGGTGTGCCCGGCTGACGATACCAGTCGATAAAGCTTTCAATCTTGCTATCAGTGATGCTAAGCGCAGATAAAAAGTCCTCAACCGTCACCGCTTGCCCATCATAACGACGGAAATACTCATCCGTGCCTTTACGAAAGTTCTCGGCTCCTAACGTATTGGCAATCATGCGTACGATTTCAGCGCCTTTCTCATAAACAGTCGTCGTATAAAAATTATTAATCTCGACAAAACTCTCAGGGCGTACCGGGTGTGCCAGTGGTCCTGCATCCTCCGCAAACTGATGAGCACGCAATGTCGCCACATCATCGATACGCTGTACGGCACTCGACTGCTGATCCGCTGAGAATGATTGATCGCGGTAAACAGTAAAGCCTTCTTTTAAGCACAATTGAAACCAATCACGGCAAGTGATGCGATTGCCCGTCCAGTTATGAAAATACTCATGGGCAATGATGGCTTTCACACTAAAGCTACGCGAGTCCGTTGTCGTCTCAGGACTGGATAACACACAAGCGGTATTAAAAATATTCAGACCTTTGTTTTCCATCGCACCCATATTAAATTGACTCACGGCAACAATCATATAGCGATCTAAATCGTAGGCACGACCATAATTGACCTCATCCCATTTCATCGAATCTTTCAACGCTTGCATACCGACATCACATTTATCAATGTCAGCAAACTTTGCGTATATTTCCAGCAACACCTCACGACCTTCGCTGGTGGTATAAGAATCCGTCAATACGTCTAAATCAGCGACAACACAGGCAAATAGATAGCTTGGCTTATTGGTTGGATCATGCCATATCGCATAATGACGGTCTGGGGCATCTGCCACCTTATCCGCTTCGACCAAGTTACCATTGGCCAATAGTGTTGGATAACGCTTATCCGCCTCAAGACGCGTAGTAAATATCGCCAATACATCGGGGCGGTCTGGATAAAAGGTGATTTTACGAAAACCTTCAGGCTCGCACTGGGTGACAAACATCGTCTCATCACCACTTCCCGCCATATAGAACCCTTCAAGTGCGGTATTGGTCTGCGGACAGATGCGTACTTGAATCTCTAAAACAACCTCATCAGGTACATTAGCAATCGTCAACGTGCCTGCTTGTTGTTGATAATCCTCAGCCATCAATGGCTTACCATTCATTGTAATGGCGATCAGTTCCAACTCTTCACCGAATAATACGAGATCTCCTGCTGTTTGACGTACCATCTTCAGAGTGCTGTCTACCTGCGCATGATTTTCGAACAGTTTAATATCTAAATCAACCGTTTCCACATCAAAGCTAGGTTTCTGGTAATCTTTTAAATTAATTTTACTTGGTGCATGCGGTGGCACATCTGGCATATCAGGATTAATAATTTGAGCATCAGTTTCAGCAATAGACATGGGTATTCCTATTATTATTTGTGGCAAAAAATATATACGGTAAAAAGCGGGATAATTTAGGTTAAGGCAGGTCATCAGTTAGCATAATTTTATGACCATTAACATGATAATGGTATCTTGCTACATTGACCTAAACTGCCAAATTTCAAGAGCATACCCCAATTTTATTATGTTCATCGTCCATGACACTTATCAAAATGCGATGGTAATGAGAGAGTCGATATATCCAAAGAGCGGCATAATCAGCATCAATCACCCATTGGATAATCGCGATTAAAATGATTTAATAGGGTCACTGATGACCAACACTCGATAAACGGCCTATTATATGATAAAGCAAACTGCCAGTCGCTCAGACATTACGTTACCATTATTGATAGATTACGTTGAGGCTCTTTTGCCCTCACTAACCATACCAGCGAACGCATCCACAACCATTGAATCTACTGATAATAACACTGAGTTGCTGTGGGTCGTCCCAGACCAAAATGCGCGGTTAGCATTAAAGACATTGCTAAAAAATACCCGCTCACCACAAATATCGACACTATTAGAGCTCAATCAACGACAATTGCCTGAACGTTATGAGCTCGCCTGTTTTTGGTTACCCACACTCTCACCAGAGTTGCTGCAGCAGTATATTCCGCTGCTCATGCGCTATCGAGATCTTTATGCGGCACACCTGCTCATCGCCCTTGATGACACCCTAGATCTAAAAGCTTATGGTTTTACCCCCTTTGATATCTTGAATGAGCCATCTTTAGAGATGAATACTACTGACCAAACAGAGCAGCCTTCATCTGCAAAGTCATCAGCGTCCGCCAGACTTTGGCAGTTCAATTTATATGATTATAAACAGCTGCCAAATTGGTTAAATGCGGATTATTGGGCCAATCCTGAAAATTGGGGCAAGCACCGCTGGTAGTGGATCTCATATCTATCTGTAAATTCTAGCATTATTTACAGTAATACTACTTACATAAAGTAACATTTAGTATATGATAGATAGCAATTGCCTAAGTTTTATCGTAAGCAGTTCAAAAAAAACAATTTTAATTAATTAAAATTTTAGGAGCTCATTATGTCAACCAGTTTTTCTAAGATCGCAGCCCTCGCTGTATTATCAAGCGCTGTGGCACTAACCACAGGTTGTGCGACCAAACGTGCTACTTCTGAAGTCGTGGTTGCCCCACTAGGTATCCCAGGTGGTCAAGTTGGATACACTGGCGCAGTCATCGTAGATAACTCAAGCGCGGTTATTATGGGCGCAGAAAACATACAGGCGGTTGTTTACTTTGCTTTTGATAGCAGTGAAATCACTTCACAAGCAGCGAGTATTCTTAATCAACATGCCAGCTTGCTCAACTCAAATCCAGCAGCCAGCGTTGTTATCGCAGGTAATACTGATGATCGCGGTAGCCGTGAATACAACATGGCACTAGGTGAGCGCCGTGCTGCAGCAGCACGTGATTACCTTGCTACTCAAGGCGTCGCAGTAAACAATATCCGCATCATCAGCTATGGTGAAGAGCGCCCTGCTGCCGCTGGTAATACTGAAGAAGCTTATGCACTAAATCGCCGTGCTGAATTGTCTTACTAACATCAGTAAAACCAATCACAGTCGATAAAGCACAACATATTTTATAATTGAAAGCTCAGCAATAATATATCGCTGGGCTTTTTGCATGTTACTAAGCAAACGACTCCAATAGATGTAATCAATGATGCCAAGCTCTATCTTAAACCTGACCCATGTCCAATATACCCAGCTCGATCCTGTAACGTGGTGCGCCACTGCACAAGTGAGCGAGCGTTCATTCCTCAACCTTAAAAGACTGTGGGATGAATTACTGTGGTCATCCGCTAACAATATATCACAAGTAGATTTTCAGAAATTTTACGAGCTTAATTGGCATTACTGCCTGTCACCAGTAAGTT
The DNA here is from genome assembly GCF_904846615.1 of Psychrobacter sp. JCM 18902. Taxonomy (NCBI): domain Bacteria; kingdom Pseudomonadati; phylum Pseudomonadota; class Gammaproteobacteria; order Moraxellales; family Moraxellaceae; genus Psychrobacter; species Psychrobacter sp. JCM 18902. Next base: position 903,145 of record NZ_CAJHBK010000001.1, on the reverse strand, counting down.
TATCAACACGTGAAATGGCGCAGCATCAACGTCGCCTACAACGCAAAGGCGTTCGATTATTGCTACAACAATTACTGGATGAGCTAAAGTTGTGCGATACTTTGGATGAGTCAAATTTCCCGTATCGGCTTAGCAGCAGTGAATATTACGTATGCTTTAGTCATACAGGCAGCAAGAATCACCATGATATTAATCAAAATACTGTTCAGACAATCGATACATCATTGAACAGTAAAGTAACAGTGGTCATTAGTCGTCACCGTCCCATTGGTATTGATATTGAAATCAATCATGTAGCATGGCACGTAGCACAGCGGTTTTATTCTGAGCATGAAATGGCTGATTTACAAGCACTATCACCACTTCAGCGTGAGATTATCGCTAAATTACTGTGGCAAATAAAAGAAAGTTTTATCAAAATTCATCAATACAAACTGGCACAAGGGTTAGGAATAGATTACTCCTACCTGATTGCTGATTTAGTTTATGCCATTAGAGAACCGTCATCTTTAATGGTCATAGCAGACATTAAGTCCGATTACCGTATCGCGGTATTGTCAGCGCAACAAACCATCGTTATTTTCTAGATTATTTATACATATAATTTATTCTAACAACTACCCTTCCACAGACAAAAAAAAACGACCCCAAAAAGGATCGTTTTTTCTTACTCTTCTTCTAATAACAGTACTTAAACTGTGATTAGATTAGAAACGGTAAGTTGCACCAAGCTTAACAATTGGCATCCACTCTAACCAATCTTTGTCTTCTAGCTCACGCTCAGCAATCTTAGCAACTTCACTACCTTTGATTGTTTGAGTATCGCCGTTTGCATCTGTATAGTTAACGTCAGCATTTGGATTACTTGAAGTTACAGTAGCATCAGTGCTACCCATATAGGCTGCACCGATTTCACCAAACACACCCCAGTTGTTACCGATGTTAGGACGGAAACCGATAGTACCATAAGGCGCTAACTTGTTACGATGTTCCATAGTACCTTGCAATGCACCTGTTTGAGCAGCATTATATTGAATGCCATCAAGTTTGAAGAAACTACCTTCAGCGTTAGCAGTTACATCGATATCGTTGTCAGGTACGATGATACCAGCACCCATTGTGAACCAGTTACCAGTAGGGCGTAATTGCACACCTAGGTATGGGTTGCTGAAGTCAGCATCAACGTCATAGTTTACGTCGTTTGCGTCAAAGTCACCGCCGAATAGGTCAGCAACATCGCCACCTGCCCAACCAGCTTGTAGTTCAGTTTTCTCATTTAGTGACCAACCGATGTTAGCACCATAACCTAGTGTACCAACTTCAGCGCTAACAGAAGCTGGGTTGATAGCAGTTTGGAAGAAAGTCTTAGTACCACCAACAACAGCACCAGTAGTGTTGCGAACGATACCAGCGTCAGCATTGTATGCATAAGCAACAGGCTCAGCTTCATATGCAACAGCAACAGGCTCAGCTTCGTATGCAACAGCAACAGGCTCAGCTTCGTAAACAACTGCATCGTTACCATCAACAACGATAACAGGTTCAGCAGCTAGTGCAGCAGTTGACGCTAAAACGGCAGCAGAAATTGCTGTTAATTTAATAAGTCTCATAAATACTCTCCTAAAGTTTGGAATAAGTCGCCCATAAAAAATGACAATTTAGCTTTTTTTAAATCGATCATTTTGTTGAGCAGATTAAAACAATTTTGGCCGGAAAAGTCACCCCTCTAGGAGCGCTTTTTATTTGCCGTTATGTAAAGATTGCATAGATATTGTAATAATTACTACACCAATCCGCAAAACTTCGACTTTCTGTTACACAATGCTCTTAAAGTAACTCAGCAGCGCAAACATGAATATTGGTTAGCTTAATCTTCATGTAAGGATATTACAAAATATGTCATTATAATGACCTACCTCTTTATTTAACTCAATGACAGTTATATAGCTTATTACTACAGTTTGTTGTATTTTGTGAGATGGTGTAGTAATTATTGCTTTTAGAAAACTTTTCAGAAAAAAGTATTAGTATCAGTTTTCAATATTGCATGACTGTGTGACGTTAGTATTGATACATTTAGTATTGGCATATAAAGTAACTAGATCTTGTCTAGGCTTGATATTATGCTAAATTAGAGGTTAGGGAAAATGTGTCGCAAGGCTGCGTATTTACTTTTATCTGTTAATGCCTTGTTGTATTTCCTACTGTATTCTTTTTATTCTTATTGAGCCACTCATATGCCTAAAGTATCGTCGATTACCCGTGTGTTAGAGATTATCGAGGCGGTGTCCTATGCCTCAAAACCGCTCTCGCCACTTGAGCTATCGCAAGAGCTTGATATTCCAAAGCCGACCATTCATCGATTGATTCAAAATCTGCTCGATGAAGGGTTTGTGACTGTGGATATTGGCGGCGGCATTATACCGGGCAAGCGGGTACGCAACTTGGGTGTTGAGCTTTGGCAGCAGCGATTGTTCTTTAATGAGCGACAAATGATTTTGCAAAAGCTGGTTGATGAGCTAAAAGAGACCTGCGGGATCGGTGTGCCTTATCAGATGAACATGATCTATACCAACCGTGCAAATACGACCTTGCCGATACAGATTTATTTGCCAGTGGGCGCAAAGTCGCCCATGTGGTGTACTGCGACTGGCAAGCTGTATTTAAGCCAGTTGCCGCGCACAAGCCGCGACAAAATACTGCAAAACCTGTCATTGGATAAGTTTACCAAAAATACGATTACCGATATCGATGCGCTAAACGCTGAGCTTGATCGTATCGCTGAAACAGGTATTGGTATCGATAATGAAGAGTTTATCTCTGAGATGGTGGCAATCGCCGTACCGATACGGGATAGAAAGTCGCGCTACCTTGCCTCGCTGTATCTTCATGCACCGACCATACGAGTGTCTTTAGATGATCTCTTAACCCATGTCCCACGACTGCAAAAAGCAGCGAAAGATATTCAGTCGCTCGTCTATGACCTACCCAGCTAGATGATGCAATATAAGCAAAAAAAGGTCTGCATTAAGATAATAATGCAGACCTTTTTCATAGGTACTTTGATAATTTAAGTCAATACTGAGCTGTCATGTCGCGCCATAATGCTCGAAAAATCTTTGTCGCCATTGTCAATTGCATGCGCTTCATATAGCTCTGTCGCTTTAGCGCCCATTGGCGTCTCTACATGAGTATCTTCAGCGGTCTGCATGGCAAGGTTAAGATCCTTTTGCATGAGCTTACTCATAAATCCGCCTTGATAGCCATTACTAGAAGGGACATTTTCCATCACTTGCGGATAAGGGTTATAGACCTCTAGCGTCCAATTACGACCTGAGCTTTGTAGCATGATATCCGATAGCACTTTTGGGTCCAGACCGTTTTTGACGCCTAAGTTAATCGCCTCTGCTGTTCCTGCCATCAGAATACCTAACAGCATGTTATTGCAGATTTTTGCCACTTGTCCTGCGCCATGCTCGCCTGCATGGAAGATGTTTTTGCCTATCACAGCCAGTATCGGCTCAGCTTTGGCAAAGGCATTAGTGCTGCCACCGACAATAAAAGTTAACGTACCAGCGATAGCACCACCCGTACCACCAGAGACTGGCGCATCTAAGAAGTCTATCCCAAGCTTACTTGCTGCCTCTGCGACCTTCCTTGCATCAGCCGCTGCAATGGTACTACTATCAATGACTAATGTACCTTTCGGTAACGCTGCAAGCAGACCGTCAGCGCCATTATTTCCTAGATAGACTGAATGGACGTGCTTGCCAGCAGGCAACATACTGATAACGACTTGCGCATGACGTGCAGCATCTTTAGGACTGTCTGCTACACTGGCACCTGCTTGCTGCAAGCGCGCGGTTGCCTCTGCAGATAAATCATAGACCGATAGCGCATAACCTGCTTTTAGCAAGTTTTCAGCCATTGGTGCACCCATATTACCAAGTCCGATAAAAGCAATATTTGGCTTAGTAGTATCGTTATCGGTGGCATTTACATCCTTTGTATTCATCTCATCATTCCTTGATGGTTAGTATTAATCATACGCGCAGGCGTTGCTACACATATAGCTGTAAACTATTTAATTGAGTGTAATTTTAATTTGATGTCTATATTGAATTGATAAATTCAATTTTTAACGCACAGACTGACTGCCTAGAGCCTCATCACCCAACCAATCGCCTAACGGATGCTCATCTTTAGCATAAGGATTCACAAAGTGCTGCTGTATGTACGCCTGCCCTTCGCTACTCAAGCAGTCTGCTAGTGAGCGTGACCACTGTGGATTACGATCTTTATCAATCAGTAGCGCACGTACGCCTTCTTTAAAGTCAGGATTGGCAACACAATGTACGGCTACATTGGCTTCTAAATACAGAACTTGCTCTAGCGATAAGTCAGTGACTTTATAATAAAGCGCATAAGTTAAAGCAGCAGTCACTGGGCAGCCATGGCGATAAGTATCTACTGCTCGCTGCGTCCAGCTATCATTTGCAAACTCTATATCTATTTTTTCGAGTGCTGCATCACTTTGTAATAAAGCATCGATATCACCCAGTCCGCCGCTGTTCATCAACTGCTGAATAGATTGCCAATGGATTGCCAATTTACTAGCAGGCAACTCGACAATTGGTTGCGCTGCAAGCACACGGCTAACGATACTATGAGCGCTATTGTTATCGCATTTATCCATACTACTAGCGGCAACTTGCCAATCGCTCTGTTTTAAACTTTGTATGACGCCATCATAGTCACTACTGGCGACAGCATACTCTGCAAGATTGGCTAATAGCGCATCACTGCCATTACACATCGCACCCGTTAGTCCTAAAAACAAACCTGTTTTGGCGGGCATACGCCGTAAGAACCAACTGCCAGAGGCATCAGGAAATAAGCCAATATTAATCTCAGGCATGGCAAAGCGAGTGCGCTCTGTGACCAAGCGGTGACTACAGCCTGCCATCAAGCCCATGCCGCCACCCATAATAATGCCGTCACCCCAGAGTATTAGTGGTTTGGAATAAAAGTGCATTTTCCGATAAAGACGATATTCATGACCAAAAAATTCTGTCGCATAAGGATTCGGTAGCGGTGCATCACTAGACATACTGTCATAAAGCTTACGAATATCACCGCCAGCACAAAATGCCTTATCGCCTGCGCCTTTTAATAGCAATGCTACTATCCGATCGTCATTTTGCCACTGCTCTAGCTGCTGGGCTAATAACTGACACATCTCAACGCTAAGGGCATTAAGTGATTTGGGTGTGTTTAACGTCATTATTCCAATCAGGTGACCACAATCTGTCGGCTCGGTGCTGAATAGTACAGGCGCTTCTGGTTTGCCTTCTATAGCTGTTGTCATAAAGGTGACCTACAAATATTAAAAGAAAAAATAGTATCATTAAGTTTGATTTTATGGCGTTTATTTATTTTTCCAAACGGGCTTACGCTTCTCTAAAAATGCTTGCACACCTTCGCGCTGATCTTTGGTATCAAATAATTTAACAAAGGCTTCACGCTCATGGATAAGGTTTTGTGCAGGCGGAGTATGTCTTGCCGCTTGGATAAGTGTTTTGGAATAACTGACCGCAACTGGTGATTGTTTAGCGACTTTTTGTGCCAAGGCTTGTGCTGTTTGTAATCCCTCACCTTTTATAGCAACTTCTTCGACTAAACCAATACGCAAGGCTGTCTCGGCATCGACGCGCTCGCCGCACAATATCATGCGCTTTGCCCAGCCTTCACCTACCAAAGCCGTTAGATTTTGCGTACCGCCAGCACAAGGTAACAAACCAACGCCAGTCTCAGGCAATGCCATTTGCGCATGCGCTTCTGCGATACGGATATCACAAGCGAGTGCGCACTCAAGACCACCACCCATCGCATAACCATTGATGACAGCGATGCTTACGCCGCGATAGGCTGACAGCGCTTCAAATGCTTCACCAAAAGCTATCGCCATACTGATCGCGCGACCTTTATCACCATCTGCAAAATTATTTAAATCGGCACCTGCTGAAAAGAACTTCTCGCCATCGCCATGGACGATTAACGCATATACCTCATCATTGGCATTGAGATCAGTGACCAGCTGCTTAAGCGCCTGTAGGCTGTCCATCATCCACGTATGAGCAGGTGGGTTGTTCAATGTTAGCGTTGCAGTATGACCATCAATCGATAGTTTTAAGTTGGCATAATCCGTCATGAAATATCCTTGTTATAATTTTTTATAAAATTGCGTTATCCATACATTCGAATAGGCAAACTATCTATTTATATAAAGTGGTTAACGCAGCTGACTTAACGCATCATCTTGTAAGAGCTGACGCGAGACAATCACGCGCATAATCTCATTGGTACCTTCCAAAATCTGATGCACACGCAAATCTCGCACATGACGCTCAAGCGGATACTCATTAAGATAGCCATAACCACCATGCAGCTGTAAGGCTTCGTTGGCGACATCAAAACACAAGTCAGTAGACAAACGCTTTGCCATTGCACAATAAGTAGAGGCCTGAACATCGTTATTGTCGACTTTGCTCGCCGCTAAATAGAGCATTTGCCTTGCGGTAATGGTTTGGGTCAGCATATCAGCAAGCTTAAACTGTACCGACTGTAAGCTAGCAATCGGGCTGCCAAACTGACTGCGCTCTTGTACATAATTGGTCGCTGTCTCAAGCGCCGCTTGCGCTGTTCCTACTGCACAGATGCCGATATTAATCCGGCCGCCATCTAAGCCTTTCATAGCAATACGAAAACCTTGGCCTTCCTCGCCAATGAGGTTTTCTACTGGCACTTTGACATCTTTAAAGCTAATGGTGCGCGTTGGCTGTGCTTTCCAGCCCATTTTATGCTCGTTTTTGCCGTATTCGATACCAGCACTATCGGCATCGACAACGAATGCTGAGATGCCTTTGGGTCCTGCAGCGCCCGTACGAGCCATAACCACTAACACATCGGTTGAGCCTGCGCCTGAAATAAAGGTTTTTTCGCCGGTCAGTATATAATACTCACCTTGCTTATCGGCTTTGGTACGCAGTGATGCGGCATCAGAACCGGCATTAGGTTCCGTTAGACAATAGCTGCCCAGCCATTCGCCACTGACCATATTGGGCAAATATTTTTTGCACAAAGCGTCGCTGCCAAACTCACCAATCATCCAGCCAGCCATATTATGAATACTCATATAAGCAGCAACAGCCGTATCACCCCATGCTAACTCCTCAAACACCATGGCAGAATCTAAACGCGGCAGACCCAAACCATCATAGTCAGGATTGGTATATAACCCTAAAAAGCCAAGCTCGCCTGATTTTTTAATCACATCAATTGGGAAATGCGAAGTACGATCCCATTCAGCAGCATTGGGCTTTAGCTCTTTTTGGGCAAACTGTCTAGCGGTTTGGCGAAAGGCAATTTGGTCATCGGTTAATGAAAAATCCATGGGGTCATCCTTATGCTGAATAGAGTGTGTTAAGTCGTCAATGCAAATATAGGTGATTCAGCATTAAATTGAAATAGTCGTATTAACACCGCGACTTGCTTCATCATCAAACCAGCGCGCCGTAACCGTCTTAGTTTGGGTATAAAACTGCACTGCTTGCTTACCATAAGGACCCAAATCACCAAGCTTACTAGCACGTGAGCCTGAGAATGAGAACATCGGTAGTGGCACAGGAATCGGCAAGTTAATACCAATTTGACCCACTTGGATATCTTGTTGAAATTTATGCGCAGCAGCCCCTGACTGAGTGAAGATAGCCGTACCATTACCATGTGGGTTGGCATTGAGCAGCTCAATCGCTTCATCTAAGCTATTGGCACGCATGATACACAGGACAGGTCCAAAGATTTCTTCTTTGTAGATTTGCATATCTGCAGTGACATTATCAAAAATAGTTGGACCAACAAAATTACCCTGTTCATAACCTTCAACGGTAATACCACGACCATCCAGTATCAAACTCGCCCCTTCCTCTACGCCTGTGCCAATCAAATGCTCAACACGCGCTTTTGCGGCAGGAGAAATAAGGGGACCCAAATCTTTATCATGCTTACCAGCTGAGACGATTAAACCTTCTGCTTTAGCTTTGATATCATCAATCCACTCACCCGCAGCGCCCACTAGCACCACAACTGACAATGCCATACAACGTTGACCAGCAGCACCAAATGCCGCGCCTGCTAGTTGATTCAGCGTTTGCTCTTTATTAGCATCGGGTAAGATAACGCCATGGTTTTTTGCGCCCATCATACACTGTGCGCGCTTACCTGACTGACTGGCACGCTCATAAACGTGTTTGCCGACGTTGGTCGAACCCACGAAAGAAACTGCTTTGATATCAGGATGATCACAAATCGCATCAACGGTCGCCTTGCCACCATGTACGACGTTTAGCACCCCTTCAGGTACGCCCGCTTCTATTGCCAGTTCAACCAAACGCATCGTGACCATTGGATCTTGCTCAGAAGGTTTTAGGATAAAAGTATTACCCGTCGCAATCGCCATTGGGAACATCCACAGAGGAATCATCGCTGGGAAGTTAAATGGCGTGATACCCGCACAGACGCCTAATGGCTGCCAAATACTATAAGTATCAACGCCTGATGCAACGTTCTCAACGAAGTCACCAATTTGTAAATTGGCAATACCAGCAGCATGCTCAACTACCTCTAAACCACGGAACACATCACCACGTGCATCAGCAATGGTCTTGCCCTGCTCTGCCGTCAGTATTTCTGCTAGCTCATCCATGTGGTCGCGTATCAATGCTTGATACTTTAAAAAGATACGGGCACGTGTGGTAATCGGCGTTTTGCGCCATGTTTGAAAAGCGGCCTTGGCTGCTGCAACTGCCTGATTAATTTCATCGTCTGTAGTTTGCGGGACTTTGGCGATTACTTCTTGCGTGGCAGGATCGGTGATATCAATCCATTCACTGGTATTAGAATCAACAAATTGACCATTGATGAGCTGCTTGACATGGTGCATAAGATATCCTTATCTTGTTTGCGAGACTACCCTTTAGCGGTGTCTTAATATTCAAAAAGAGAGAAAAAATGATGAGCTTTTATCGATCAAACGTAATTTATAAAATGATTTATTTCGTATCGTTATTGACTATACCAATAAACCATTTTTAGGGTCAAGCGCTTTGTCAAAATTTTATCTGAGTTTATGTTAACGAGAAAAACTTTATGTAAGGTATATTTTCAGTTTGAGCGAAAGCGATTAGGTGATGATAAAAATGAGGAAACGCCTTAAATTAAAAACAAAAAAGCCCATGATTGTGCATGAGCTTTTTTTCAATATTAACGTCAGATGGCTTTTTTCAATTAATACACCATCGTATTAGTAGTCTTTCATAGATTGCTTAATCGCGTCAATCGCTGTTGGATTATCAAGCGTTGACATATCTCCTGTTTCGTTGCCTTCTGCTAAAGCACGAATGGCTCGACGTAAGATTTTGCCAGAGCGCGTTTTTGGTAGCGCTTGCGGGAAATAAATTGCCGCTGGCCTTGCGATACCACCGAGGGATTTGACCACAGCACCGATGACCTGCTGCTCAATACGGAAACGATTTTCGGTGGTCGTGACTTGTTCATGATCTCTCAGCACACAAAAGGCAATCGGCAGCTCGCCTTTTAGCTCATCTTGAATACCCACCACCGCACACTCTGCAACCTCTGCATGGGTACTGATCGCCTCTTCAATCTCTTGGGTGCCCAGTCTATGCCCGGCGACGTTGATGACATCGTCAGTGCGTCCTAAAATATAAAAATAACCCTCCTCATCAGTCACGGCATAGTCTGAGGTTGAATATTGCTTGCCATCAAACAGACCAAAATAGCTACTGACAAAGCGTTCGTCATTTCGCCATACCGTGGTCAGACAACCGGGCGGCAATGGTGCACGAATCGCGAGCAGTCCTTTTTCGCCAGCTTTACAAGGTTCGCCAGTTTCTTCATTAATGACATGCGCATCATAACCATACATGGGATAACCGGGTGAGCCTTGCTTGTGCGGTTTATGATTGAATTTGGGCGTGTTACTGAGGATGGGCCAGCCAGACTCTGTTTGCCAATAATGGTCTAAAATTGGCACACCTAAATGCTTAGTCAGCCAATTGGCTGTCGATTCATCCAGTGGTTCACCTGCCAAAAAGAAGGATTTTACGCTGGAGACATCATAGCGCGTCATCCATGTCTCATCTTGTTTTTTCAGCATACGAACACCCGTCGGTGCCGTGAATAAGATATTGACCTTGTTTGCTTCAACAATTCGCCACCAAATACCGGGGTTTGGGCGATGCGGTAGACCTTCATACATCACACTCGTCATGCCAGCCAGCAATGGTGCGTAAATGGTGTAAGAATGCCCAACCGCCCAACCGATATCTGATATCGCCCAAAATGTCTCGCCCGCCTTGCCATCGTAGATATAGTCCATCGACGTCGTTAGCGCAACCGCGTGACCACCTGTATCACGTTGCACGCCTTTTGGCGTACCCGTAGTGCCTGAGGTATAAAGTAAATATGATGGCGTATTTGACTCAAGCCAAACTGGCTCGACAATCGCATTGGCTTCACAGCTGATACGGCGCTGGGTTGCATAATCAACATCAATATTTTTTGGCTCAAATGGTAAAATGCCACGATTGATGACCAATACATGCTCGGGCTTAACCGTTGCTTGCTCGACCCCTTGATTGACAAGATTTTTATAATTAATAACTTTACCACCGCGCAGACCTGCATCCACCGTGATGACCATTTTTGCTTCGGCATCATCCATGCGAATGGCTAAGTTATGCGCCGCAAAGCCACCAAATACCACAGAATGTACGGCACCGATACGAGCGCAAGCCAACATGGCATAAGCGGCTTCTAGAATCATCGGCATGTAAATGACAACGCGATCGCCCTTGCCAATATCATGACGCTGTAGCACATCGGCAAAATAATTGACTTCTTTATATAGGTCATTATAGGTCAGCCGACGCTTGGTATAGTCCGTATAAAGCTCAACGTTATTACCCAAGTCTTTAAACGCATCGACGACTGCAGGAAAGGTTTCGATTAACTCTTGGTTAATCTCAGAGGATAACCAGATAAAAGCATCCTGCTCTGCGCGCTCTGCAAGATGGCGATCCACACAGTTATAGCAAAGATTGGTCTCGCCACCGACATACCACTGCGCAAATGGCAAATTACTGTCATCAAGAATTTGTTCAGGCTCTTTATGCCAATAGATACGCTTTGCTTGCTCAGCCCAAAACTGCTCTTTATTTTCAATAGAAGAGTGATAAATTTCAGCAAAAGTTTGAGTGGTATTAGATGACGCTTGAGAAGTCTGAGCTTGGTCTGACGATTGGTTGGTCAATGAAGTGGCGGTTTGCTCGCTCATAATAGCTGTCCTTAGCATAAATGATGGGTAATACGATGTAATATTGTCTAATAATGTCATAGAAAAGATTGGCTATCCCTGCCAGCTATCTCTAATAGAAAAAAACCGATACACTACGTATCGATTTAGTAGGTATCGGTTTAAAATGTAGCAGAGCTAACAATAAAGGTCAACTATTAAGCCAGTTATCTGCTCAATAGTTAAGCCACTTTAAGCCTATACCTCAGTTTGATCAGCATACATCTCACGCATCACTTTTTTGTCATGTTTACCAACAGAAGTCTTTGGTAGCTCATTGACGAACTTAAATTGACTTGGCACACCATATTTCGGGATAATACCCCGCTCTACGGCTTTCTCAGCAATGGCTTTGATATCACCAACGCTCGTGTCTTGAGCATTAGGTTTTAACACAATCAAGGCCAATGGACGCTCGCCCCATTGCTTATCACGTATCCCAATCACAGATACGTCAGCGACCGCTGGATGTAACGACAAAATCGTCTCAATCTCTAATGACGATATCCACTCGCCGCCTGACTTAATGACGTCTTTTAAGCGATCAGTAATCCTAATATAACCATCAGGACGTATATAAGCAATGTCTTGGGTGTGCATATAGCCGTTTTCCCACAGCTCTTTGCCCGCATCGTCATTTTTTAGATAGCTTTGCGTTAGCCAAGGTGCGCGTAATACCAGCTCGCCAGTATTGTCTTGACCGGTACCAACCGACTCATTATTGCTACTCCATATTTGAGCATCCACCATCAGTACGGGCTTACCAGTCATACAACGGCGAGCGATATCTTCATCTTCACTCATTTTAGGCTCGTCGAGACTAAATTCTGTCAAGCTAATAAGGGGCGCTGTCTCTGACATACCATAACCAGTATATACTTCGATACCTTGTACCATAGCGGTTTTTGCCAGACCTTCCGTCAATCGTGAGCCACCGATGATCATTTTTAGACCATTGAAACTGGCACCGCGATCTTGCGCTTCTTTGAGCACCATTTGCAAAATCGTTGGGACACAATGGGTAATACTGACTTTTTCATTAATTATCAAGTCCATTAACACATCTGGTGCATAGCGTCCTGGATACACTTGCTTCAGACCAGCCATGGTCGCGGTAAATGGAAAGCCCCACGCATGAACGTGGAACATCGGCGTCATCGGCATATAGACATCACCGTAACTGACGCCTTGCTTGTCGGGCAGCATACCTAGTGTCGCCGCTTCGGTGAGGGTATGCAATACTAACTGGCGGTGGCTAAAGAATACGCCTTTTGGATCGCCCGTCGTGCCTGAGGTATAAAACGTTGTGGCAATGGTGTTTTCATCAAAATCTGGGAAGTCAAACTCACTATCGGCAGCTTGTAATAACGCTTCATACTCACCTACTACGCGGTTTTGATTACCACCGAAGACTCCTTCAGATGTTACGCCATCATCATCTAGCCAAATAATGTGCTCAATACTAGAGTTTTCAAACTGATAGCTTTTGACCAATGGCGCAAACTCAGAATTAAGCAGCAGCACTTTTGGCTTAGCGTGATTGATGGTATAAAGAATTTTTTCTGGCGATAGGCGGATATTAACGGTTTGCAAAATATACTCTGACATCGGTACTGCGAAATACGACTCCAGATAACGATGGCTGTCCCAATCCATCACCGCCACTATATCACCTGCATCTAGATTTAAACCTGCTAAGACATTGGCCAAGCGATTGATACGATTGAATAAATCTTTATAGGTAAGGCGTTTTTTGTCAGCATAAACGATTTCTTGCTCAAGCGACACCGTTTTGGCACGGTTCAATAGTTGCTTAACTAATAAGGGATAATCGTAAGCAGAAGGGGCGCTGTGGTAAATATTTGACATAGATGTGACGTCCTTGTTGGTCATGCGGATAAGTTATTATGCGGGTGAATCATAAATAATTGATGGCGTATTGAGCAGGCTATATCGATAGTAAGAAAAAATAGGTGCTATGTAAAGCGACCTTACGTAAACATCCTAAGCTGCAATAGCTTGATGAATATTGCTCAAAAACGGCCATCAAGCCGCGCGTGATTTTGTTTTAATCATGCCAAAACTGGCAACCAGTAATGCCAAAATCTGTACAAATAAGAGCAGCCATACTGTGAGAGACCACTGCCCGCGCGCATAAGCCATACCGCATAACCACGCACCCATCGTACCGCCAGCATAATACCCCATGTAATATAAACCAGACGCCAATGAGCGCCCTTTTTTAACATTGACGGCGATATAACTGATGGTGGCAGCTTGGGTGATAAAGACACCTGAGGACATAATAGCAAGACCAATAATAATGCCCCATAACGGCGTTACTAGCGTTAACAGCACCCCAATCATAGAAACGAAAACAGCCACACGTACTGTGCGCGCTGAACCAAAGCGACGTAGCAAGGTCGTCGACAATGGCGTGATGACAACGCCTATTAAATAAACGGCAAAAATATTGGCAAGCGCACCCGTACTCAACTCATATGGCGTCTTAGCAAGATGTAGATTGATAAAGGTAAAACAACCCACGAGTGAAAATAAAACACACGCCCCTAACAGACACGCCGTCACCACATAACGATTGGTTAAATGCTCACCGAGCGTCTGCATCGCGGAACGAAAATTCGGATTGGCCACAAACTGCTGTGACGATGGTAGCATCTTGCCGACCCACAGCGCACCGATAAGGGTCATCGCTGCCATCACATAATAGCCTGCACGCCAGCCGATAAGCTCGTGCAAGTGCCCAAGTAAAAATCGCCCCATAAAGCCGCCAAGTACCGAGCCGGAGACATAAAACGACATCAGTTCCGTGACAGCGCGTCCCTCAAACTCTTCACCGATATAAGCAATCGTCACCACGGTAATGCCTGGTACAGACAACCCTTGCATAAACCGCCACATGCCCATCCAACCAATACTCGGACTTTGGGCAATTAAAGCAGTTGGTATCGCTAAAAATAATAACGCGCCAACGATAAAGGATTTACGCCCCACAGCGTCAGACAGCATGCCCAAGAATGGCGACATAATAGCAATCGCCATCACCGTTGCACCGACGATCATGCCAGCTTGCACCTCAGTTGCAGACAGGTCTACCATTAATACGGGCAAAATGGCCTGAATAGAATACACTTGCAAAAAAGCAAACATCCCAATCAAGCCAATGGTGAGTTTTAAGACCCACGATGTTGCATGATTGATTGGTGTAGATATAGGTTCTGGCATATTATTTTGGGATTTACTGATGGTATTTTTCACAGGGATACAGGCTATGTTGGACGCGGATGATCTGGCGTGAGTAATAGAAATAGGACGATAATAGCTGAAATAATGACGAAAACAATGATGACAATAATGGCTGATGCTAGGGATAGGCATCATGTATGATTTTAGCACACCAAATACCAGACTCTGGTTTCGGTGTGTTATCGGTATTGCTTTATTGATGCTTAGGGTCTGTTGAACACTAAAAATTGCTGCTTTGTATACTGTTTAGGTGACGTATATTTTTGACAGCAAGCAGATTACTGTCTACTATTATTTTGATCTATTATATATAGATGCAATTCACAAAAACTTATATCCACAAAATATAACCTGCGACAAAATCCGATTCACCTATAACAGACTCTCTATCATGCCCAAATACCCTTTTTATTCGCAATGGATTGTCGCTATAGGTGCACTGATTTTTTCTATAAATGCGTCGGCAGTTACGTTAGACGAAGTAGCCGCAATTCATAAACTCACAATTAAAGAGCAACCGACCAAAATATTATCTACCCCGATAGCATCATCGGTTACAGTAACATCACCAATAACAACATCAGCCTCGCCGTCAAACTGTATCGCTGAGAGTATTATTACGGCGGCTAACCTGTCAGATACGCGTGATAAGGGACCTTTTTCGGTAGCTAAAAAACCCGTTACTCGTCAATTGGCCAATGGCTTCGGTGGCGGAACCATTCATTATCCAACTAACGCAGGCGGCTGTGGTCTGTTAGGCGGAATCGCGGTGATACCCGGCTATGTGTCCCACGAATCTTCTATTAAATGGTGGGGCCCGCGTTTGGCATCTTGGGGATTTGTGGTTATTACCATCGATACTAACTCTATTTACGATGACCTAGATAGCCGTACGACGCAGTTAAGTGCTGCGCTTGATTATATCCTTAATGACAATACTGTGGGTGCTCAGATAGATAGTACGCGCTTGGGCGCTATTGGCTGGTCAATGGGCGGCGGCGGTGCGCTCCAGCTAGCGACAAAACGTAAGACGGTTCGAGCCATTATTCCGCAAACGCCCTATCATGATAAAGACTACGGCGAAATGGACACGCCCGCGCTATTCATTACTTGCCAGAATGACCGCATTGCCTCAAATAAAAAATACAGCAGTCCTTTTTATGATAAGGCTACGGGCGCAAAAATGAAGATTGAAATAAAGAACGGTAGCCATTTTTGTCCAAGTTATCGTTTTAATGAGATATTGCTGAGCAAGCCAGGTATTGCTTGGATGCATCGCTATATTAATGGCGATACCCGCTTTGATCAGTTTTTATGTAGTAACGATAATTATGGCAATAATCCTCGTATATCCGCTTACGACTATAAAAACTGCTCGTAAACGAGGTGCTCATGATAAAAGTACTTATAAATTAGGCACTTATAAACTAGACACTTATAAACAATCCGCTGGTCAACGTCTGACTTGGGAGCGCTTAGCATAGAAAAAGGCTACCGAAATGGCAGCCTTTTTTATAAAGTCATTAACGCAATTATTCACAGCTCGCTTTGCCAGTGCGATGATTCACAGCACCATTGGCGGCCAATAGCTTTTGCATATCAACCAAATCTCGCGAACACGCATATGAATAGGCACCTTGATTATACGAGCCCATTTTTTTGTCTTTGGTCGTTGCCACTAGATTTGGATTGGCGCCTTGCGCCAATAAATACTTGACAGTCTCAAGGCGATCATTGCTGGCAGCAACCATAATCAAGGTTTCGCCATCACTCTCTACCGTCTGATCATTTAAATCTACAGGCGCTTTGTCATTCAATAACATATGTACTTTTTTGACAATATTGGTATTTTTTCCCAGCACAGCAGATTTCATGACGTTATATACATCACCGTCATCTTTAGCATAGATATCAGCGCCTTTATTGACTAAGTAATCGACCATATCTTCATAGCCGATAAAGGCAGCCCAGCCTAATGCCGTTTGATTAAGGCTACCTGTATCCTTAACTTCTAAGTCTTGACCATTATTGACCATGTATGTGACCGTGGCTAGGTCACCATGTTTTACGGCATCAAACCAAGTAGCATCTGCACCTGTAGAGGGTTTGTCATAAAACACACGCCAAGAAAGTTTGTTTTGGTTGGCAAGATCAACATTCTCAGCAGCGCTAAAGCGAAAATCCACTTGCGGGATTGGTGCTGTTTGAGCAAGTTGGATAGTATCCGTTTTGGTTGCGCTGTTATCAGCGTTTAGGCTTGAGCAACCTGCTAATAACATCGTTGCAATAACCGCTGATGCGCTCATTTTATCAAAAAATCTCATCACTCAACCTTCAAACATAAATAAAATAGTAAGAAGCATTATACAGATTCATTAAATAATAATCTATAAATTATAAGCTATGAATGACAATGACCCTCGGTTAATATAGGCTTATATCAGACTTTAACGTTATACACTGAACCTAACGATCAACATCTTTTTTATAACAGACTTTAGGTACATGACTCACCATAATAAGAGGTCATTTATAATAAGTTGTCATCTATTGATGAGAAATATTTATTATTAAAATTACTAAGACATTAAAAAACTCGAATAAAAACACTAAGGAATAATTTCAATGACCGATAAAATTCATGATTTAGGGGCAGGATTTTGGAATATACGCGGATCTTTTCGCATTGGCGGTGTTCTAAACATTGGCACTCACTGCTCACTTATACAGTTAAATTCAGGAAAGTTTATATTTTTGGATAGCTATTCATTGACTGGTGACGTACGCGATGAGGTGATGGCATTAACCAATAATGGTCAAGATGTCGAAGCAGTACTGAACGTCCACCCATTCCATACGGTGCACTGTGCACAAATAGCAAAAGACTTCCCGCAGGCGACCTTTTATGGCAGTAGCCGCCACCATAAAAAAGTACCTGAAGTAAAATGGGCAGATGACTTGGTTGAAAGCGATGCGGTCGCCAAGCGTTACCCTGAGCTTAAGTTCTCAATGTCACAAGGCATCCACTATATCTCACCCAATGAGATGATTCATGCAGGCTCACTATTAGCCTATCATCCTGCCAGTCAAAGCTTGCACGTCGATGATACCTTTATGAGTCCACCGATGAAGTTATTAGAGGCGATATTACCCGAACTGATACTACACCCAACGACCAAAAAAGCGCTAAAAAATGAGCCCGATGCAGGCAAGCAATATTGCGATTGGGCAAGCAATTTGGCACATGAATGGCGCGATGTGCGTAATTTCTGCGCTGCACATTCCTATTTAGTGACATTCAATGACGGTGAGTTTGAAGTGGCGCTATTAAAAGCCATTGATAAAGCCCGTCCAAAATTAGAAAAAGCTTAATTGACCGTATAACCTCACATTAGAAGTATAACAAAGGGAGTGACCAAGATGGTCGCTCCCTTTTTTGCAATGACGCCATCAACATCAAAAGTTATTAACGAAACAATAAAGACGCTAGCTCATCTTCGTTATTGATGATATCTGCCAAGGTATAGCGCTCAAGGACGTTAATAAATGCCGTTAATGCTTCAAAGAATACACTTTTTAGTTGGCATGCTGGGCTAATGACACAGCCTCTAGCGTTATTTGTCGTTTCATCAATAAGCGTAATAGGCAAACCAGTCTGTCGACCATCACTACCCTTATCATTCGCGGGTGTCGCAAAGCATTCGACCAAATCAAAGTCTGGCTCTATTTGTTTAATTAATACACCCAAATTGATGTCTTTTGGCGCACGAGCCAAACGTATACCACCATTTTTACCACGCACACTTTCTATATAACCAAGCTGACCCAACTGATGAATAATCTTGGTCAAATGACTTTTAGAAATGCCATAACTGTCGGCAATACCACTGATATTTGCGAGTAATGGCGGCTCTGGTCTCACCGCCAAGTAAATCAATGAGCGCAGTGCATAATCGCTATAATTGGTCAATCGCATTTATTTGCACTCCTATTTTATATAAATCTCTCAAGTATGTATCAGCCTAAATTTTAGCAATGTAACTCTATAATTTTGAAAATGAGGGTCTTACAACCTTATAACATTTGCAAAATAATCTACTCAAAAATATCAACAATCAGTCGATAGACTTGGATAAATCCCCTATTCTTTTGGCGATAGCGTTATAACTGCTCTACAGGCTCTAACCAAACAGACCATCAGGTCTAGGACGTGCCAGCATCGGCAAATAACTGATGCAAAATAGCACGAAGCAAGCAATCCACGCCCCTTGGGCAATCATGATCCATAGTAGATAGTGACTCATATCGGCAAGCGGCAACAGCACGCGACTGACAAATGCCAATACCATCAGACCATACATGATATTCACCGTCTTGGGCGGCTGATGAATGCTGCGTCCCGTATGGCCAAGCGATACCCGCGTCATCATCGCCACGGTCATCATACCAACGCCTGCAATGGCAAGCCCATGCATCGCAATACTATGAGTATAGCCCAACCATGGTTGCAGCGCATACAGCAGAAAACTCAAACACATGCCCAAAAATGCAACATATAATGACCAAAGCAGTGGCTTTTGCCAGATACCGCGATGATACCAGCCTACTAAACGGACGATATTAACCACTGCTACGCCAAGTGCCGTAATAGTCAGCAGATACTGATTAGGATAAAACAAGTCACTGATAAAAAACGCTAAGAAAAACAATAAACTCGCAATATCCTGTACTTTACTATTGCGCAACTTGATGCCTTCCGTCGTTCCAACACTCAGACCACGTTCAATAAAGAATGGCACCACGCGGCGACCAATGGTCAGCACCAAACCGATAATTAAATAAAACCCTAGATAAATACCTATTTTAGTCATATTCATATCGGCATTGATAATACCCCAGTAGCAGATTCCATTGCCAACGGTCAATAATGCCAATTTCGCTAAGATGCCCATTTGCTTATACTGCTTGACCTGTAATACCGCTCGACATATCACAAATGCCATTGAGGCGATAAACAATAAGTCAAATACTGCGGCGACATATAACAACGATATACTGCTACCCGCAACCGTCATACCAAGCCCAAAACCTGCCCAGCTCAAACGTGCCAGCAGCCAACAGCAAAATATAGCCAGCAGCTTATAACCATGCGGCATCATTACCCATGTCCACGTCTTCACTGCTGTGAGGAGAAATCCTGCAATGACCGCCAAGGCATAACCATAGACCATCTCATGACCGTGCCAGTACAATGGGTTCAGTGCTTGTGCGTCAATATCTGTATGACCGGTAAATACAAAAGACCATAGCAGCATCGTTATCACGGCAAATAGCGCGGCAGCACTAAAAAATATTCGAAAGCTCAAATTCAAAATAGGATGCGGAGAGCTGGGCGGCTTGCTGGGTAAGTTTATCGATTGCATGGCAGTCTTCTTAGAAGCATGTGAATAGAGTTTAATATAAAGATTCATTTTAAATGAATGTTATAAGTTATACAATAGTGATAATTTTATAGCTCATTATAACGGTTTGCTATTAGCATAAAAAACAACCGCTAATAAGACTATTAAGCGGTTTAGAAAGTGCTATTTAGTATTTGTGCTCTAAAATCCATAAACTGCTTTAACTTACATGACCGCCTTGCCATTTATCAATGAACTCACCATTGGGATCGTATTGCTGGGTTTGCTTGCGAAGATTAAATTGCCGACATCCTCTTGGATCAGCGCCTACGCCCGCTAGATATTGCCAATTCCCCCAATTGCTCGCGACATCATAATCGATAAGATGCTGCTCAAAATAGGTTGCACCGTAACGCCAGTCTAAACCCAGCTCATGAATAAAGCAGCTAGCAACGACTTGCCTGCCTCGATTGGACATATACCCTGTTTGCTTTAGCTGATTCATGCAGGCATTGACGATAGGATATGGCGTGCTGCCATTCTGCCATTGCTGCAAACGCTGATCGTCAAAATGAGTAGCTGGTAATTGATGATCAATGCCCTTAAACAAAAACAGATCGCTACCATGCTCAATCGCATACCAATAAAAATACTCGCGCCACAGCAGCTCAAACCATATCCAATACGTTGACTCATTGGCGATCATCTCACGCTCATAATGACGTAAGCGATTCAACAGTATTTTCACAGACAAGCAACCATTTGCCAGCCAAGGCGAGAATTTAGTGGAATGCGTCCAGTCATCCAGGGCATTACGTGTGGTTTTATAAGTGCGCGGCGCAGCAGAATCAAAATAGTGAGTTAAATGAAGCATTGCATTTGTTTCACCACCTTTAAAACTAAGCGCTTGCTCATCAGATGGTTGTGTTTTAAAAAGGTATTTACTATGACCTATCAACGCATCAGGCATTGGCGGTAGCGACTTTGGCGTAGGAGAAACAGCCACTTCGTCATCAGCATTCAATAAATCATGGCTTGCTTCAACCTTTTTACGAAACGGGGTAAAGCTTTTGGGCAGGTCTTGTGTCGGTAAATCGGCAAATAGCGTATGGGTTGATTGCCTGTGCCATATTATCTGCGGATATTTACTCTGCAAGGCAGCATAACCTTTATTTTGATTATAATCTGCCGTGTGGCTGACACAGATATCGGTGACTTGTTGCTGCTCAATGAGCTGGCATAACTGAGTAAAGGCGTTTAAGGCAGACTCCACCTTATCTGGTGACAACTGACTCTTTGATGAATAGCTTGGCGACAGATACAGCAATCGATTACCAAGGCGCTGAAGCAATCGATCCAAATCAGCCAAGCTCTCAGACAAGAACTGCTGACGAGCAGCGCCCATCTCATTAAAGTGGTAAGCTTGACAGCTCTCTTTCATTTCAATGCAATCAGCCAAAAAATCAGCATAGATGAGCATCAGGTTGCCTTGATTACTTTTAGCCAATGTCGCCGCTTTGACTAACGTTTCATTGTCCTCTATGCGCAAATCGTGATGAAATAAGACCAATACCGCTTTTTTGACTGACTTATTTGATGCGTTGTCTGATTGGTGATTTGACATACTCTCGATTCCCAAGTAGTTAAACGCGCTCACTTGAAGCTGAGTCTAAACTATAATATTTTAGAATGTGACACACAGTATAGAGCGTGTTACCCGTTCAACTTAAGTCGCTACCCTCGTTGTTATCTGCGTTATACTAGCCATAAGCATTGACTATCACTGAGCTGACTGCTTAGATGGTTTATAACTAGGAGAATGTCATGACTCAAGAACACGCTTCCCATGAAAAGCGCAAAATCATCGATAAGTTTTTGATGAAACTCACCAAAGAAGAGCCGCAAATGTATTATGCTAGCACCTCTGAGGTCGCTCGTAGCATCCATACTATGATAAAAGAGCACACCAATCGCTTGTCGGTAGAAGATCAAGCGCTCGTTAGACATATGACCGTCGAGGAGATACAAGGCTTGCTAGGCTTTCACCTTAAATAATCACACTTTCAACGTTCCCATAAAAAAGCCCGCTGATTTGCAGGCTTTTTTATTATTAAAACTTTAATTTAGAGCATTGAAAATATACATCGCTTAAAACGGATACTCACGTGGCTCATGTTGCATAGATATCCAGTGCGTTCTAGTGAACTCTTCTAGCACCCACTCACCGTTAAAACGACCAATACCTGAGTTTTTCTCGCCACCGAATGGCAAGTTACTTTCATCATTGACTGAAATATCATTAATATGGGTCATGCCCGCTCTGATACCGCGAGCAAAGCGCATGCCTTTTGCCATATCTTTTGTAAATACCGCACTCGACAGACCAAACATTGAGTCATTGGCAATCGATAACGCATCATCTTCATCTTTGGCACGGATGATACCGACCAATGGTCCAAACACCTCATTACGTGACAAATCCATCTCGCGCGTCACTTCAGTAAAGATGTGCGGTGGTACGACTTGTCCTTTAATCTCACCAGTTAATATCATTTTTGCACCTTCTTGCTGCGCGTTGGCGATTTTCTCTTTCAACGATTCTACTTGTTTTTTGTTAATAATCGGACCAACCGCCGTGTCTTGTTTGCTCGGATCGCCGACATTTAACGTTTTAACGTGTGCCAAAAAACGTTCAACAAAGTCATCATAAATCTCGTCTTCAACGATAATACGATTGATAGCAATACAGATTTGACCTTGATGTAAGAACTTCCCAAAGGCTGCTGCTTTGACCGCTTGCTCAATATCAGCGTCTTTTAGTACCACAAATGGACTGTTACCACCCAACTCAAGCGCTACTTGTTTAATGTAGTCGCCGCCATTAGCCAACTCGCCAATGCGCTTGCCGACTGAAGTAGAGCCAGTAAATGATACAAAGCTTGGGGTTTTGTGTTCAACGATCGCATCTCCTATCTCTTTACCTGAGCCAACCACCACGTTGAGCAAGCCTTTTGGCAAACCTGCTTCTTCGAATACTTTTGCTAGCAGCAAACCACCAGTCACTGGAGTATCACTCGCAGGCTTGAGTACCACAGCATTACCAAGTGCTAAGGCTGGTGCAATAGAACGTTGGGTCAAATGTAATGGAAAGTTCCACGGACTAATGACAGCGACGACACCGATGGGCTCACGGTAAACAAAGTTTTCTTTACCAGGGGTGTTAGATGGACGAATCTCGCCATGTACACGACTGGGGAAAGTCGCAGCCTCAAGGGTAATGGCGCGGGTAGCAGCAAACTCAACCATGGCTTTAACACGGGTACTGCCCGACTCTTTAATGAGCCAATCGACGATTTCATCTTGGCGCTGATCTAAAATCTCAACCACTTTATATAGCACACCTGCTCGTGTCGCTGGCGTCTGCTGTGCCCACTCTTTTTGTGCCGCACTTGCTGCTTGATAAGCTTCATTAAGCTGTGCTTCTGTCGCCTGCTGAATCTTTACAAGTGTATCGCCATTGTAGGGGTTGGTATTGGTATTGACGCTATCATCTTGACCGCTTTGCCATTCCCCTGCAATGTACTGGAGGTGGAAATCATTATAGGCATTGGCTTTGGTATTATCGGTATCAGTTGACATAATTCTTCTCATTTATTTTATGGATGTTATGTTGGTTGTCAATAAAACAGTATGACTAGCAAATTGAGGCAGATAAAAAATAACCCTTAACACAGTTATTTATATTAAATAGCCTGCGCTCGCGACATTTGATTAAACACATCAAAACGAGACTTGCTAGACGACTGGTCTAATGCTACCATAGACCTCATACAAATAAGCGTATTTCGTCAGCAAGTATTGTTGAAAAAACGTAACGTGACCATATCAACCTTTACAATAAGCACTCATTATAAGCAACGATAAAAATCTGCATCTACCCATAGAAAGTATCATGAATAATTGTTAATAGCGCGCTAAGTAGCATTATTCGCCATACCTTATCTCTGAAATACATTCATAAAAATATAGGAGGACATTACCATTATGTCTGCGGCCTCAACCACAATCCCACCAGATACCAAAACGCATCTGTTAGAAACGGGCTATCAACTGATTTCCAAAAAAGGTTTTACTGCCGTCGGTATCAAACAAATACTAGACACAGCCGGTATTCCTAAAGGCTCTTTTTACCATTATTTTGCCTCAAAGGAAGCATTTGGTGAAGCTATCATCAGTCATTATTTTACTGACTATAAGATACGCTTAGACACCATTGGTCGTCAAAAAGTTAATGCTCAGCAAAAGATTTATGATTACTTTCAAAGCTGGTATGACACCCAACAAAATGGCTGTGATCATGAAAAGTGCTTGGTAGTGAAGCTCAGCGCTGAGGTTGCAGATCTGTCTGAACCTATGCGCATCACACTGAATGCTGGTTACCAGCAGACCATCAGTTGGCTTGCCGAACAAATCAAAGCAGGCTGGGCGGATGACTCTGTACCACAACCTGACAATATCGCGGCCGAGAGCATGGCAAAACGTTGGTATTTTGCTTGGCTTGGTGCCAGTTTAATCGCCAAGATTAGCCAAACCAATACACCGCTTGCAGAAGTATGGCAGATGACTACTTCTCAATTGGGACGCTAATTTCGTGCGTTAAACGCTTTTTAGCCATTTATACTTCCCTATATCTAAAGCAAAAAATTGAGTTATAAGAGAGTTTTGTAAAAATCACTAGACGACTGGTCTATTTAATGTACAATGCCCACAGTTGCAAAAACGAATCGCTAATTTGCCACTGAGATTTTTGCACCCCATACGCCCAACACAAATATTTAATAATTTTAGGAATACTATGAATAATTTCCAATATTACAATCCAGTACGTATCGTCTTTGGTGAAGGTCAAATCAAACAACTATCAGAATTGGTACCGACTGATGCCCGTGTGCTTATCACTTATGGTGGCGGTTCGGCACAGCGCACAGGTACGCTAGACGAAGTAAAAGAAGCCTTGGCTGCAAGCGGTACACGTACCGTATTCGAATTTGGTGGTATTGAAGCCAATCCAGAATTCACGACGCTTTTAAAAGCAGCAGACATGGTCAATGAGCACAATATTGACTTTTTGCTAGCGGTCGGTGGTGGCTCAGTCATTGATGGTAGTAAATTTGTGGCATTGGTATCGTCCCTCACTGAAGAAGATGGCACGACTGTCTCACGCGAACAAGCATGGAATGCACTAACCAGCTATTGCAGAGACATTGATTCTGCCATCGATTTGGGTGCTGTTTTGACCATTCCAGCCACTGGCTCTGAGATGAACTCAGGCGGCGTCATCAATTATAGTGAACGTCAAGCTAAGCTCCCATTTGGCAACGCACTTGCCTTCCCTAAGTTCTCAATATTAGATCCAATCAAAACACTGACATTACCTGAGCGTCAAGTGATGAATGGTGTTGCGGATGCCTTTGTCCATGTCATGGAACAGTACCTAACGTATCCAGTCAATGCAAAAGTGCAAGATGCCTTTGCTGAGAGCTTGCTGAAAATCCTCATTGATGAAGGTCGTATCGTTAAACAAGATCCAGAAAACTTAGAAACTCGTAAGAATATTATGTGGACAGCGACCATGGCACTCAATGGTCTAATCGGTGCAGGCGTACCGCAAGACTGGACGACACATATGATCGGTCATGAGCTAACCTCGTTACACAGCATCGATCATGCTCGCACCCTAACCATTTTATTACCCTCAGTAATGCGTGAGTTGAAAGACAGCAAAAAAGAGAAACTACTTCAATATGCACATAATGTCTGGAATATTACGCTCGATGATACTCATCAAGACGAAGATGCTGTCATTGAAGCGGCTATTGTCCGTACCGAAAACTTCTTCCGTGACCTTGGCTTGCCCGTCAGTTTAGAAGATGCAGAACTTGATGCGTCAGCTATTGATCCAATTATCAAGCAGCTTGAAGCGCACAACATGGTGAAACTGGGCGAGCACAGCAACAATGATTTAGAAGTGTCACGTCGTATTCTGCAACGTGCTATTAGTAGCAAAGCTGCTTAATAAAAACACCACCGTAATAAGAAACACATATTGTTATGCTATTTATAGTAGTTGCTCAGCACTGAGTAACTACTCCATTCACCATGAAATATTAAAACCAGTAAATATTAAAATAAATAGAATCTTAAAATTAATAAATAGAAAAGGAATCTGATAATGAGCTTTGATAAACAACAAAATCAAAAAACAAATCGTCAAATCAAATTGGCAAGCCGTCCAACAGGTGAGCCAAAAGCTGAAAACTTTGATATGGTAACCAGCGATATCCCATCGCCAAATAACAATGAAATGCTGCTGCGTACCGTTTACTTATCCTTAGATCCATACATGCGTGGACGTATGAGCGATGCAAGAAGCTATGCTGATCCGCTAGAAGTGGGTGATGTCATGATGGGTGGAACGGTTGCCCAAGTCGTTGAATCCAATATTGACAAATTTGCTGTTGGTGACTTAGTGGTCTCAAACTCAGGCTGGCAAGACTATAGCGTCAGTGATGGCGAAGGCGTCTTAAAGCTTGACAAAAACATGTCAAATCCTTCTTATGGTTTAGGTGTATTAGGTATGCCCGGCTTTACCGGTTACATGGGTTTGACCGACATCGGTAAGCCGCAAAAAGGGGAAACTTTGGTCGTCGCTGCTGCAACGGGTCCCGTTGGTGCAACGGTAGGTCAAGTTGGCAACCAGTATGGCTTACGTACCGTTGGTGTGGCTGGTGGCAAAGAAAAATGTGACTTTGCTGTCAATGAGCTAGGCTTTGATGTCTGTATTGACCATAAAGCGGATGACTTTGCCGAGCAATTAAAAGCGGCGTGCCCAGATGGCATCGATATCTATTACGAAAACGTCGGTGGCAAAGTATTTGATGCCGTTATGCCATTATTAAATGCGCATGCACGCATCCCAGTCTGTGGTCTAGTCTCGCAATACAACGCCACCGAGCTGCCTGATGGTAAAGATCGTTTAGGCGTATTAATGGGCAACATTCTAAGCCGTCGTCTCACCATTAAAGGGTTCATTATTTTTGAAGAATATGGCGATCACTTCCCAGAATTTTTAAAAACCATGAGTAAATGGGTCGAGTCAGGCGATGTTAAAACCAAAGAATATATCGCTGAAGGCTTAGACGATGCACCAAATGCCTTTGTTCGCATGCTAAATGGCGATAACTTTGGTAAAACAGTGGTTAAAGTTTCTGAGGTTGAATAACTGAACCAATTGTTACTAGTTGGTTGAATCGCAAATAACGACTTAACAACATAACTTGCTAAGACAACCACTGAAAATGACCTCTCAACCATGAATACTGTTCTATGAATACCGCTAGCAGTCATTGCAAATACTCATATTGATTACAGATGATTAATTAAGCATGACTGCTAACAACCCATGATTTAAAAACAACATCAATAATAAATAAGGACGACTATGAATATTTTAATGGTACTAACCTCACATGATAAGTTGGGCGATACTGGCAAAAAAACGGGCTTTTGGCTAGAAGAATTTGCCGCGCCTTATTATGCTTTTATCGATGCAGGCGTCAATGTGACACTTGCTTCTCCTGCTGGCGGGCAGCCACCGCTTGATCCGAGCAGCGATACTGAAGACACGCAAACGAAAGATACCAAGCGCTTTAAAGAAGACAGCGATGCTCAAAAGCATCTTGCCAATACTGAAAAACTCGCTGATATGAACGCTGAAGATTTTGATTCAGTCTTTTATCCAGGCGGTCATGGTCCACTATGGGACTTGGCAGTTGATAAAAATTCGATCAATTTGATTGAGACGTTTGTCAAACAAGACAAACCTGTCGCCTTTGTTTGTCATTCTCCAGCCGCTCTTAAAAATGTCAAAATTGACGGTGAGTATTTAGTCAAAGGCAAAACAGTGACTGGCTTTACCAATTCAGAAGAAGACGCCGTTGGTCTAACAGATGTCGTGCCATTCTTAGTAGAAGATGCACTAAAAGCCAATGGTGGTAACTATGAAAAAGCCGCTGATTGGGAATCATTTGTGGTCGAAGATGGCTTGCTGATTACTGGACAAAACCCAGCGTCATCAGAGGAAGCTGCCAAGCGCTTAATCACTAAGCTGAAAGGTTAATATCTTTTTAACGTTAATATAATAGACCATGCAAAAAGGCCACTATCATGATTCGCTTACATCATCTCAACCAGTCTCGCTCATTACGTATTTTATGGCTTTTAGAAGAGCTGGGCGTGCCTTATGAGATCATTAGTCATCAACGCGATCCTAATACTCACTTGGCACCAGACAGTTTAAAGGCGGTACATCCACTCGGTAAATCTCCGGTTATCGAGATGGATGGTCAACTTTATGCCGAGTCGGGTGCAATCACTGAGTTATTGATTGAGCGATTTGCGCCAGAGCGCTTACGTCCTACGACTGATAGCGCAGACTATGGACATTATCTGCAATGGATTAACTTTGCTGAAAGCTCGCTCATGTTGCCGTTATTACTGGAGCTATTTACCAAAAAAGCCGGTATCGTCGATAACGAGTTTTTAGATGGTTATATCAGTCAAGAAAAACACAGACTGTTGAGCTATCTAAACGAGGAAGTTGCAGATAAGCCATTTATCGTTGGTCATAAGCTAAGCGGCGCTGACTTTATGCTGTCTTTTGACTTAATCATGCTGGCTAAGCGTGAAGCGTTAGATGATTATCCACATATTAAGCAGTATGCTTTACAACTTGCCAGTCTTGATAGTTATCAGCGCAGCATGCGTTTAGAGGCGAATTATGATCACTCTATTTAGTACCATGGTCTAACTGTTTATCGACTATTTAATGTATAAAAAACAGCTCTTTATAGAGCTGTTTTTTATGGGCAAAAATGACCTGAGTCGTAGCTATGTGACATATAGTCAAGGAATTTTAGAATCGCTACAAGGCGACCGACCGCAGATAGTACACTGATTACATCTAAGGTGGGTAACGCCGTAGCGGTTTAAAAGTGCTCTGACTATAGCACTGTATTTCTTATCGTCTATCATTGACAGACAGCTGTATCTATCTTTTAACTTGATTTTCAATGTGTGAGTTATGCGTGATAAATGCTCAACAAAAATTATGATAAAATATTCAAAACAGGGTTTAGAATACTTTTTTGGTTTTATCAGTCTACTAAATGGCTTTCTGTTAAATGACTTTGAACGTCTTGAGCTTCATGACTATCCGATGAGCGCGATGCTTGTTTAACAACGGCTATACACCATTTTATCCCTCTACGCAGATTATCCATCCATGAGTACTGAATACCAGTTTAAGCCCCATGAACGACCATTCATGCTTGGCTCGCCTGCCACCCCTGATCACCCTGTGCGCCGTAAAATATTTTATTTACTGATTGGTATTTTTATTGGCTTAACTGCCAGCTTTCAGAATGGTCTATTGGTCGCGAATCTCACTCAAATCCAAGGTGAAATGGGCTTAACACCAGTAGAAGGTGGCTGGATATCAGTCGCTTACAATATGACCAATGCTTGTGTCACGGTGCTGCTGTACAAAATTCGCCAGCAATTTGGCATGTCGTTATTTAGCAAAATCACTTTGTTCTTCTTATTGGCAGCTACCAGTATGCAGTGGTTGGTCAGTAGCAATCTACTCAGTACGACGATTGGGATTAGCATTGAGCCTTATTATTTAGAACTGCTCGCCCGTGGCTTTAGTGGTGTGGTGGCTAGTGCGATGACGGTATTGTCTATTTTTTATTGTCTACAAGGCATGCCAACTGCTCGGCGTATCAGCGGACTGATATTGGGGTTCGGCTTGGTGCAGTTTGGCATTCCACTGTCACGGATTATCTCGCCTTATTTAGCCGTTGATGGTCAGCTTGAAGGTTTATTTTTATTCCAAGTTGGATTATCGCTGATTTGCTTTGGGCTTATTAACATTCTTGAGCTACCACCGGGCAACACGGAAAAGGTCTTTGAAAAACTTGATTTGGTGAGTTTTGGCTTTTTTGCCAGTGGTCTTGCCGCCCTATCGGTATTTTTAGTACAAGGTAGAATTCAATGGTGGACGATGCCTTGGCTTAGCTATCCATTGATCATTGCCGTCGTGACTATCTCGATTGCTTTATGGATTGAGACGCATCGCAAAAACCCTATGTTACAAGTGCGCTGGATGCGTAGTCGCACCATTATTGCCTTTATGATTACTGGTGCCGTCATGCGCATTTTGCTGTCTGAGCAAAGTGTGGGCGCCGCAGGATTATTAGCAAACCTTGGTTATGGTAATGACCAGCTGATTGTTTTTTATGCCATCATCTTGGTGGCTAGCATACTGGCATTAGTGATTAGCATTTTTACCACCAAAGCGACGGATCTGCGCCGACCCGTGATTTTTGCGGTTGCCTTGATTGCGATTGGTGCATGGATAGATACGGGTGTGTCGCTAAACTCTACCCCTTATATGTTCTATTTCAGTCAGTTTATAATCGCTTTTGCTGCCGTTTACTTTATGGGGCCAATGGTATTTGAAGGTATGTTTCGTGCCATTGCTAACGGACCTGCCTATATTATTAGCTTTTCGGTGATTTTTGGTATCTCACAAACGATCGGCGGTTTGGCAGGCGCGGCAGGTATTCAAGCATTTACCACCATTCGTACTCAGATGCATTATGCCGATATGGTCAGTTCAATGAATACCACTGATCCTGCTACGATGACCCAAATGCTACAGGGTGTGCAACGTCAAGCAACGGTCGCCGCTTATGACGATTTATTCTTTTTGATGGCCGTGGGCGCCACTATCACTGCGCTATATTTATTGATGATTTATTTTTATTACCTTTATCATAAACGCAATCCACTTGGTAAAGAACTTGCCGCATTGGCAGAAATGATGGGCAAAAAATAACAGGTGACAATAATATCGATTTGTTGCTGTTACCTTTTCTTCTTATGCTAATTACTATATTTTAAAAAGTTATCCACCATGTTTATTAATCTCATTAGGAGCGCGTCATGAGCGAAGACAAATTAAATGATCTTGATGACCATAATCAAAACACCGCTCAAGATGCCACCCAAAATACTGCTAAAAACAATCAGACATCGTCCAAGGCAGCAGCAAAAGAGATGCCTCTAAACCAATCGAAAAATGATGATACTGTGACTATACCGAAAACAGAGGACTCAATAATAACGTCAGTTGCTGATGCGGATGAAGCGCCAATGCCGCCAAAAGAGCCTATTCCTGACGCTACGGGTTGGTCGCCTAAAAAGAAATCTTACTTTAACCTAGGCTTATTGATTGCACTAATCATTATTGGCGTCCTTTTGATTCTTTATGCATGGAAGCTACCGCCCTTTACGCCTACGGTTCAGCAGACTAATAATGCCTTTGTAAAAGGTCAAACAACGATTATCAGCCCGCAAGTTTCTGGCTATGTCACAGAAGTGGCAGTGCAAGATTTTGAAAATGTACAAGCAGGTGATTTATTGGTCAAGATAGACGACCGTGCCTTTTTACAGCAGCTCGAACAAGCACAAGCCAATATCGAAGTCGCTATGACCGACCGCTCAAGCAATGCGCAAGATACGGGTACCAGTCAGGCACAAATCGAAGCACGTAAAGCGGACTTATATAGTGCCAAAGTCAGCGTTGATAGTGCACGCGAAGATGTAAAGCGCTATCAAGGGCTTGATGCGATTGGCGCAGTATCCAAAGCAGAAGTTGCTCATGCCCAAGCTCAGCTCGCTCAAGCACAAGCTGGCGTGCAGCAAGCAGAAGCCAATCTACAAGTCGCCCTTGAGGCCAGCAAAAAAACCAGTGGTAGCCGCTCATCACTCGATGCCAATATTAAAAATGCAGAAGCAGTTGCTAAGCAAGCAAAGATTAATTTAGACAATACGATTATTACTGCCCCTGAATCAGGACAACTGAGTCAAGTCAGCGTCAAAGCTGGGCAATATGTCAGCGCGGGCACACAGCTCATGTATGTGGTGCCAAAAGGCGTGTGGATTATTGCCAACTTTAAAGAAACCCAAGTGGCAAATATGACCGTCGGCGAGCCTGCAACTATTCATGTGGATGCGCTAGGCGGCGTTAAGTTTCGAGGTCATGTCAGCAATATCTCGCCAGCCACTGGCAGTGAATTTAGCGCGGGCGCGGCAAACCCTGCAACTGGCAACTATATTAAAATCGCTCAGCGTATTCCGGTACGAATAGATTTAGAGCAAGAACAACCTGAGCTTGCGCAATTGCGCCCCGGTATGTCGGTATCGGTCGATGTCGATACCAAAAAAAATAAAAAATAAAGGGATATCTGCAACTCGGCCTTTCTCTTATTTAAATGGTAAGACTAGAGCAAGAAAATCTTGATACTATCAATCAATTGTTATGCTGCTTACATCTACAGTCAATTTATGATAAATTGACTATATGAAAGGAATGATAATGCGGAATAAGATAATAGGGTTAAGTGCTTTACTCATTTTATCAGGGTGCATAAAAAATCATAAAAATACGGAAGTTCAATTGGTCGAGTTTAAACGGACATCATCATATTATGAAATAACTTTTTTATCAGAAGCTAATTTTTCAATACGTGAATCAACTAGAAATACAGGGAGTTATATACATTGTATCAACGATAAACGAATCTATGATGATAAATACATTCCTGACTACTCTTCGAATAATTATTTGAGCGGCAATATTCCTAAAAACACCAAACCTACTGCTGACACACTTTCAGATCAATACATCTATAGCATCAAACTTGATTCTTCAACATACTTAGAGAACGACAAAACTTTATATTGCCGTATATTTACAGGAAACTTCCCAGGAAAGCTAAAAAAGTCGCAAGTACTCGAGCTTATACCATAAAGCTTTTAATAAAATTAGGTGCTGTTGCTATTTAGAGCAGCAACAGCACCTAAGAAATCACTCTCTGCTTATATCTAAATATAAACAGCAAATATGTTTAAGGTAATAAACGCTTGGTACTCCAGCTTTCACCATTGTCTTTAGTATAGACAATACGGTCATGCATACGATTGGCACGACCTTGCCAAAACTCAATCTCATGAATGCTAATCTCGTAACCACCCCAAAATTCTGGTGTTGGCACTTGGCTACTTTCTGGATACTGATTTTGTAGCTCATTAAACTTGGTTTGCATCACCTCACGATCAGCAACTTCGCCACTTTGAGGTTGACTAACCCACGCACCCACTTGACTGTCGTGAGGACGCTTTTGAAAGTAAGCAGATGACTTATTAGCATCGATTTTAGCAATGCTGCCACTAATACGTACTTGACGCTCCAGCTCATGCCAAAAGAATAGCGCTTCGACATTCGGGTTTTCGGCAATATCTTGACCTTTAGCGCTTTCATAGTTGGTATAAAACACCACACCATTTTCAGTAATCTCACGCATAAGTACGATGCGTACGCTAGGTTTATTATCAGCACCGCACGTCGCCAAACTCATCGCATAAGGCTCTTGCACCTTTTGTGCTATTGCCTCATTCATCCATTCTTTTAGTAGCTCAAATGGAGAGTCTGGGACGGACTGTTGATCAAGCTCACCTTTTTCGTATGACAAACGCTGATCGGTAAAATCCATGCTCATAAAATATTCCTTATTTTAATATAACTACATTATCACTTTAACCCAATACTGCTTTGATATGGTCAGCCAAATCATTTGCCAATACATCACATTCTATTTCATCATCCGACTCAACCATCACACGTATCATAGGTTCTGTACCTGATTGGCGAATGAGCAGACGACCACGACCCTCTAAAGTGGCCTGTGCTTTTGCAAAAGCAGCAACCAGCTCTTCATGCTCAAACGGATCTTGCATTTTACTTAAGCGCACATTGACCAGTTTTTGTGGCAATTTTTCAAAGCCTTCGGTCAAATCACTGAGCGCTTTACCACGTGCTTCCATCACCGCAAGCACTTGCAAGCCGGCGATAATGGCATCACCCGTACGACTCTTATCTAAACATAGAATATGACCCGATGGTTCGCCGCCCAGTATCCAGCCATTCGCTTCAAGCTCATGCATCACATAACGATCGCCTACTTTTGCACGCGTAAATTTAATATCTGCCGCTTTGAGCGCCAGCTCTAAGCCCATGTTACTCATCAGCGTACCAACCACACCTTTCGCCTTAGTCTGACCTTGGGTAGCAAGTACGTATAAAATGCCATCGCCGTCAACCAGATTACCAGCCTCATCAACCATCACAATACGATCGCCATCGCCGTCTAGTGCGATACCAACATCTGCTTCGTGCTCAATCACTGCTTTCTGTAAGCCTTCAGGATGGGTAGAACCGCAGTCAGCATTGATATTGATGCCATCAGGCGTATTGTTAATAGCAATCACATTGGCACCCAACTCACGCATGACTCTTGGTGCCACGCTATAGCCTGCACCATTAGCACAATCTACGACGACAGTCAGATGACTCAAGTCGTACTGATAGGGAAAACTGCCTTTACAGAACTCGATATAACGACCTTTTGCATCGTCAATGCGGTTATTTTTTCCCAAATTTGCAGAATCAAGAATCGGCATGGTTGCTTCTTTACTATTAACGTCATTCATAATTGCCGTTAATTTATTATTGATTGCCGTCTGCATCTCATCGCTAATTTTTTTACCATCACCTGAAAAAAACTTGATGCCATTGTCATAATAAGGATTGTGCGATGCTGAAATAACCACCCCAGCATCTGCATTGAAACTACGGGTCAAATGTGCAATCGCTGGTGTGGGTAATGGTCCAAGCATATGCACATCAACACCAGCGGCATTAAACCCCGCTTGCAATGCGCCTTCAATCACATAACCTGACAGCCGCGTATCCTTACCGATGACCACGCTTGGCTTGCGAGCAGGGTTGTCATTATTCTCTATCAGCACACGTCCCGTCACATAGCCCAATTTTAAAATAAAATCAGGGGTAATCGGCGACTCACCGAATTTTCCGCGAATACCATCGGTGCCAAAGTAGCTCATTATATATGCTCCCAAATCTAAGAGTGAAAACCAGACGAATACGCAAACAATAACGTATAAACAGTCTAAGTAGTTATTATTATAATCCGCTTGTGTATTTTACAAAAAAAACAGCCAACAATAACAAGGCATTGTTGGCTGTTTGTATCTTAAGGTCACTGCAGCCCTGCAAAATAGCTATCGTTGACGTAATGCAGGATTATAAAAGACCTTTTAATTCACACGATAGTTCGGTGCTTCTTTGGTGATTTGAACATCATGGACATGCGACTCTTTCATACCCGCGGATGTCACCTTAATGAATTGCGGATTGGTACGCATATCTTCGATGGTGGCAGAGCCAGTATAACCCATTGATGAGCGCAAACCGCCAACCAACTGATTAACAATACCAGCAACTGGACCTTTATAAGGAACTCGGCCTTCGATACCTTCTGGTACTAATTTTTCTACACCATCTTTAGCATCTTGGAAGTAACGATCTGATGAGCCATTTGAGCCTGACATCGCACCAAGGCTACCCATACCGCGGTAAGCTTTATAGTAACGACCTTGGAACAGCTCAACTTCACCCGGCGCTTCTTCAGTGCCAGCCATCAATGAGCCTACCATGATGCACGAAGCACCAGCGGCAATGGCTTTTGCCATATCACCTGAATAGCGAATACCGCCATCAGCAATCAGTGGAATACTGTCTTTCAATGCGCTAGCGACGTTATCGATAGCTGAGATTTGCGGCACACCGATACCAGCGATGATACGCGTAGTACAGATAGAACCAGGGCCAATACCGACTTTTACCGCATCAGCGCCTGCATCACGTAGTGCAAGTGCAGCATCACCTGTTGCGATGTTGCCACCGATGACTTGCACGTGTGGATAGTGCTTTTTAATCCAAGACACCTTATCAATCACGCCTTTTGAATGACCATGTGCGGTATCAACCACGATGATATCGACGTCAGCAGCGATTAATGCTTCAACGCGCGCTTGGGTATCTGCACCAGTACCAACAGCAGCACCAACACGCAGACGACCTTGCTCATCTTTACAAGCATTTGGATTGTTTTCAGCTTTTGCAAAATCATTAACCGTAATCAAACCACGTAAGCGGAAATAATCATCGATAACGATGACTTTTTCAATGCGGTGCTCATGTAGCAGACGCTTGATGTTTTCGTTGCTTTCACCTTCATGTACTGTCACCAACTGATCTTTTGACGTCATGATTTTACTAACTGGCAAAGACAGATTGGTTTCAAAGCGCCAATCTCTGTGAGTCACAATACCCACGACATTATCAGTGCCTCTTTCTACCACAGGTACGCCTGATATATTATTGTCTTGCGTCAGCTGTAGCAGATCACCAATCGTCATCTCTGGATGCACAGTGATCGGATCTACGACCGTACCTGCTTCAAATTTTTTGACGCGGCGTACTTGTGTCGCTTGCTTGGCGATATCCATGCTCTTGTGCAAGATACCCATACCACCTAGCTGTGCCATCGTAATGGCCATTTCAGATTCGGTCACAGTATCCATCGCGGCAGAAATCAGCGGTAGATTCAGCGTGATATTTTTGGTCAAACGAGTGGTCAGATCGGCAGTTTTTGGCAAGACTTCAGAATAAGCTGGCAACAATAAAACGTCATCAAAGGTTAAGGCTTCATCGACAATTCGCAACATACAGACCCCTAGTGGTGGTTATTTTGATGGGTGGGATATTTTTGGCATTAAGACAATCAACCAAAATCACCGATATGACTTTATGAAGCTAAAGTCTTAAAATTAAAGACCTCGTATCACAAAGTTTTAGATAATCAGCAATGAGCCAGCCGGTGTTTGTGATTAAACAAACAGAGACACTCGAAAATTGCAATTGATTGATGCTAATAAGTTTGCACAAATATAGCGCGCCCCTACTCTTAATCGCTCATTTATCCCTTAAAAATAACGCCATATTATAACAAATAATCAGACAAATCGCATGCTATATTTGTCAGCTTATTTTGCTAGCACTTGTCTATCGATATCGACGTCTGTAAAGCTCAGCTATTTAAAAGCATAGAAAATATACTCAATCGTCGGTTACTGGTCTTTACCCTTCAATATCAAACGTTCAGCAGGCAGATAAGCTTTTTGTTTGCTATATAAGTAATTCAGCATCTGCTCACGTATCTCACAGGCCAGTGTCCATGCTTCTATGGGACCTACCGCTGAAACAGCGCCGCGCAAGTGAATAATGTTGGCAGTCACCTCAACGACAAACATCTCAGGCTCAGTTTTGTTGTCCCAAAGCTTATTGTCTTTAACCGCCGATATAAATTGCTGGCGAATGGCGTCAATATCTGCGCCATAATCGACATATAAAAACACAGGACAAGTCTGATGTACTTCGGTATGTGACCAGTTTTCTACCGTTTCGGTGATCAGTTCACGCATCGGCACGATCAATCGACGTTCATCCCATGTTTTGAGTACCGCATACGTATAACGCAGGTCTTCAACGGTACTAAAGTTGCCATCCATTATCACACTAACACCAATCCGTACTGGCTGGGTCACTGCCACCTGTACCCCAGCAATGATGTTACCCAGTATCGGCTGCGCGGCAATCCCAATGACCACGCCTGCGATACCAGCCGAGGTCAATAGCGTCTTACCAAGGCCTTCCATGTTGGCAAATTCACTGAGACCAATCCAAATACTGCCCAAAATCATGACAAAAATAAAGACGCGGCGAAATATCGATACATAAGTACGGCGACGGCGCTCTTTATCAAAGTGCTCTTCAGCCAGATTTTCAATTTGTAGGCTTTGATAGCGATTAGCAAAAAAGTTAATAACACGAATGCCAAGCCATAAGGTGCTAAATACTAGCCCAATCCAGATAAGCGGACGAGTCGATGAAGCTACTGCATCCAAATAAGGAAAGCCGCCTGACACCAAAGTAAAGACGAGCAAAAAACTGATGGTAAAAGTCAACGGCACGGTCAGCTTATTAACCAAATCTGCCACGCCATTAGTACTACCAACATAATTGCTGTATTTTTCATCGTCGATATAACGGCTGATGATTTTTTCCGTGCCTTTACTGAGTAACCATCCTACTCCCATGGTCACTAAGAAAAACAGTGCTAATGCCAAAAACTCCCATAGTGCGATACTGAAAATCTTAAGTTTTAACCATCCAGGTAAATAACGCTCAAATTCCGCTGGATGATATTGCTCATAGAGATTGTCGATATTATCAACTGTCTGTGCAGAAAACACCCAAATAGGCGCAGCCTCACCAACCCGTACTCGTTGCAAATAAATGGGGACACGGCGCTCACGATAGTCGATATAGCCTAGCTGAATCGAACGTCTAGGGATGCCCATGATACTACTGG
The DNA here is from genome assembly GCF_904846615.1 of Psychrobacter sp. JCM 18902. Classification (NCBI taxonomy): domain Bacteria; kingdom Pseudomonadati; phylum Pseudomonadota; class Gammaproteobacteria; order Moraxellales; family Moraxellaceae; genus Psychrobacter; species Psychrobacter sp. JCM 18902. Next base: position 864,560 of record NZ_CAJHBK010000001.1, on the reverse strand, counting down.
TATTGCCAAGTGGCGGCTCGATTAAACCATCTGGGCGATCTGGCAGATCATCAAAAACGTAAAGCTCTTTTTCCGTTAACAAAAAATCCAACCGTTTTGATAACTCGAGCGCGTGGTTACGCTGAATTTTCTGATCGATTAAATTCATGTTAAGTGCATAAGCAGCCAAGTCGTATTGTTGCTTCATGACCGCTGACTGAAAAAACTCTAAAGTCGCTAGTGGCGTGGTTAAATTTGGCGGCTCCGATAATAGCGGCAAGCCTACATTGAGCTTGTCTAGCAAATAATAACTTTCATTGTATTCACCCGTCAGTCCAGAATCGCCTTGCAAATTACCCGCTTGCTCTACTGCATTGCGCTCGGTAGGATCAAATATCTCTTCTGCAACGCCAGAGATGCTGAGGCTTTCGTCTTTAATTGTATTGATTTTTTGAGTGGCATATTCAGCCAGATTATCGGGCTTGCTAATTGAAGTTGATGACGAGATGGACTGCTCATCCGCAGCTTGTTTGCTATCGCTTTGCATATCACTAGTGCTTGCGGCATTAGCGGGTGCAAACACAGCACTCATGCTGACTATGAAAAAAACCAATAGTAATGACAAAGTACTGGCGCGCACATTCCAACGCTGGGCGTTAGGATAGTGGTCACCGTCGGTATCAGTTGCTATACGATGACCGCCAACAATGCTTTTTTTGAGAATATTCATATTTTAAAAGCCATTAATTCACTTGATGTTTGCATCTCTTGAAGTTTGCCTACAAAGCTTATTCTTACATATATTGCATAGCCAATTTAGCTTCATCTTTATGGTTTGACTGCAATTTATCTTGTTCTTAGCACCATTTTTAGAATGATGACACACCCTAGTTTAGTCTATAAAAAAAGCCAGCTCAAAGCTGACTTAGTTTATGACTATCTATATGGGTGTTCTGTAACATGATTGCCTTAAGCGCGGCGCCATGTTGTGCCAGCACGGCTGTCTTCAAGCTCAATACCAGCATCTTTTAGTTGCTCACGTATCTCATCAGCACGCGCAAAGTTTTTGTTGGTTTTGGCATCCGCACGCTCAATGATTAAACCATCGATAGTGTCATCGGTTAAACCATCATCTGCCTGTTCACCAATTATTGCTTGCAAAAACTGTTGAACTGGCTGCTGTAAAATATTGAGTACCTGTGCCAACGCTTTGAGCTGCTCTGCTAATTGCCATGCAGTGTCTACCTCTTCGGCTTTAATGGCTTTATTAATGTCGCGCGCCAGCCCAAACAGTACACTAATTGCCGTTGAACTATTAAAATCATCGTTCATGGCTTTGATAAAGTCTTGTCCGGCACTGCTACTATAAGCATCATTTATCAGCGTATCACTGACTACGAGCGTCTGCCCTTTTTGTTGTTCGGCCAATTTTAACGCATTATATAATCTACTTAGGCTATTATGTGCTTCATCCAATGCGTTGTCAGAAAAATTGACTTGGCTGCGATAATGGCTTGATAATAAAAAAAAGCGCACCGTTTCAGGCAGATATTTTGTCATCACGTCACGAATGGTAAAAAAGTTACCCAACGATTTGGACATTTTTTCACCATCGACATTAATGAAACCGACATGCATCCAGTTACGCGCGTATTCACAGCCAGTCGCGGCTTCAGACTGCGCTATCTCGTTTTCGTGATGCGGAAATTGCAAGTCATGACCACCGCCATGAATATCAAAGGTGCTACCCAAGCACTTGGTCGACATCGCTGAGCATTCGATATGCCAACCTGGACGCCCTTTGCCCCATGGCGACGCCCATTGCGGCTCATTAGGCTTTGCTGCCTTCCATAAGACAAAATCAAACGGATTGCGTTTGTCATTTTCGACATCGACACGTGAACCTGCTTGCATCTCATCGAGATTACGCTTAGATAATTTACCATAATCTGCAAAATTATCGACGGCATAGTAGACATCACCATTGTCGCCTGCGTACGCATAGTCGCCTGTGACCAAGGTCTCAATCATTTGCTGCATATCATCGATATGATCAGTCGCGCGCGGCTCAGCGTCTGGCATCTCGCAACCAAGAGCGGTTGCATCTTCGTGCATGGCTTCAATAAAACGCTGCGTTAACGTACCAATCTCTTCACCGTTCTCAGCGGCACGAGTGATGATCTTGTCATCAATATCGGTGATATTGCGCACATAATTAACGTCATAGCCTAACTGAGCCAACCAGCGCACTACCATGTCAAAACCAACCATCACCCGCGCATGCCCAATATGACAATAATCATAAACTGTCATACCGCACACATACATGCCTACTTGCCCTGATTTGAGTGGTACAAACTGACGTTTTCCGCCAGTCAGTGAGTCATGAATAGCAAGCTGAGACATCGCATCGGCAAGTGGTGTGGTCATGGTTAAAAAGCCTTTTAATATAAATAAAATAGATAAAATAGATAAAATAAAAACAAAAATATAATCAATGTTTGGATATTAAACAGCACTGACTATGGTCGTTATAACTGTAAAAACAACGGCAACATAAAACCTAACCCATTATCTTAGCGAAAACAGCCATAAAATACTACAATGAGCCCGCAACTAACATCATTCAATCATAAAAACTGTTAAGGATTTAGATATGGGCAATCGTTTAAGCAAAATATATACGCGTACTGGAGATGACGGTAGCACTGGCATGGCAGACGGCAGCCGCGTCAGCAAAGCAGACAACCTATTTAGCGTAATGGGTGATATCGACGAGCTTAACTCACACATTGGTCTGGTACGTGCTCAGTTACAGCATAATAAAGGGCAATCTATAGAGAAAGAGTTTTCTCAAGCGTTAGTCATCATTCAGCATTTATTGTTTAATATCGGTGGTGAGCTGGCTATGCCAGAATATGAAGGCGTCAATGCCACTCACATTACATGGTTAGAACAGCAAATTGATGCGATGAATACGACCTTGCCGCCGCTAAAAGATTTTATCTTGCCCACAGGTTCGGTATTGGTCAGCCAACTACACGTTGCGCGTACAGTCTGTCGCCGTGCTGAGCGCCAAGCAGTGCTATTACAGCAAGAGCGACCACAAGCGATTCGCAGTACGGCCGTGAGCTTTATCAATCGCTTATCGGATTGGTTGTTTGTCGCTGCTCGCTTTTGTACAGATCCCAACAAAGTCTCTGAAGTCTTATGGGACAGTCAGGTATTACAAAAATTCGCTGATAAAAAATGATTGCGCAGGACTACTTCAGTGGACTAAAACGCTAAAATAACACCCTAGAATCAAGCCCTAGCATAAAATATAAAAAAGCCCGCAACCTTAACACTGCGGGCTTTTTATTGACTAATCGATACTATTCAGTCACGACAATATGGTTCGATAACAGCTTAAATCTTACCAATTAGTAAGTAGCGCTGTTATCTTCAATAATGACCATATCGATACTTTCATCTTTAGGTACTGATTTCGGTACGGCTGGGGTGGCTGGGGTTTTAACCTCAGGAGTGGCTGACGCGCTGCTATCCGTATTACTACTGCTTGGATTGTTAATAGTCGGCGGCGTGGCAGGCTGAGTAGGACGAATCGGCTCAACTGGCTTGACTACTTGAGGCTGACGAACGGGTGCTGACTGACTGTCATCGTTTTGTGCTGCACGGCGCTCAGTGCTACGTTGGGCGCGCTGCTCATCCATCGCTGATTTAAATACAGAGCCTGCCATCACATCGGCGACCACAGTAATCAATGCTGGCTGCCCAGCAATACGTGTGCGTACTTGACCGCCTTGAGTACCAACGACATAGGTAAAGGCATCATCAACCAACATGTTATTATTGATACGAATGTTATTTTGCGCTAAACGTGATTGTAGGCTCGGCAGATTGTTGGCTGCTTGTACTTGACTGGCTTGATATAAATCTTCGCTTGGTAACGTCATGCTCACGCTTGCCTGACAAGTCGTCATACCATTGTCATTGGCTGCTTGTAAAACTGCAGCATTTTGTACATCAATCACAATGCCGTTGGTTTTATTAGTGATAGCGCCGCTAGCGAGACTGATCTCTGCATCATTTGCGTAGTTGGCAGCCAGCGTTTGTGCTTGTTGATTAAGCGTGTTTTTCAGAGCCGTTTTGAGACGATCTTGTACCATTGGGTCATCACAGCTCACCGCAGTAGCTGCGGTGTTTTCAGTAGACGCAGACTCTTGCTCTGTGAGCTCTGCCGTCTCGGTGGTATCTTCCTTCTCTGAGCGATCACAGCCAGCAAGCGCTAAACCACATACCATGCCAATACCAGCCACTTTATACCACTTGCTCACGTTTTTATTTGCTACGCTCATATTTCTTTTGCTCCCAATTTACTAATACGTACCGCCACTGACGGACAGTGATTGATGTTCAAACCGCAACCCTAGCTGCCCTAGGTTTGAAAACCAGATTATTATACGGTGTTTAAATAAAATGTTCATTAGTGTAGCTCATGGATATACAAATAACGCCCCTCATTATAGGTAAAACCTGTATTTAGTTGCAAAAACATAACAAATACATACTTATGAATTCGCTGTAAATACGCTTTTAGACTACCGCGATCAACTAGGGTCTGTTGAATGTTTGACAGACAGTAAACATATTCTAAGATTTCGCTCAGCTCATCTCTATAAAGTTTTTGGATAAAAGGAACCACATATTAATATTGCTCTATCGAGCAAATTTTATTAGACGCTGTTGTTTTAGCACTATATGATTGCGCGTATCACTAACCAACCATATAAATTATGATAAATTTCGAAAACACGCTTTTATTGGGTCATCGCGGTGCGCGCGGCGAAGCATTAGAAAATACCTTTTCAGGCTTTGAGTACGCTCAACGTCTTAACATTCAGGGTCTAGCAGGGGTTGAGTTTGATGTACAACTGAGTGCGGATGGTCATTTAATCGTGTTTCATGATGACACGCTGCAACGCATGTGTGGTCAGCAAGCGCGTGTTGATCAGTTAAATCTTACTGAGATTCAACGCCATTCGCAGTTTGGTCATCAGATTATCACATTAGGGCAGGTAGCGCCGTTGCTAAAGGGCTTTACTGATATTGAACTGGAGATTAAAACGCATGACCGTACTGATTATGCTAAATTGGTAAAAGCATTGACACGCAACCTCATCGATAGCCCACTTGCCAAACTACCCATTGTGCTGACCAGCTTTGATGTAGAGCTACATGTTCGCTTACAACGTCATCCATTACTAAAGCATATCTCTCGCGGCTTGCTCATTCGCACACCTGAAGTCTTAATGACTGCACCGAATGCCGCCTTGCAACTTGGCTGTGTTCAGATAGGTATTCATTATCCGCTGATTAGTCGAGCAGTCATTGAACATAGCCACCGTTATGGCTTGCCAGTTAGTGCGTGGACGGTTAATGATATTGACACGATTAAACAGCTGATCGCGTGGCAAGCTGACGTCATCATCACTGATTATCCAAGTCATTTACTGCTGGGTTAATAAGCATCGCCTTTATTTGATTTATTTAAAATCATCTACATATCTACGGTGTTACTTACACTTCTCCTCAATGCCTGATAAGTCATCCATTATTTTCGTTAATACATTCCATAATCAATACAAGTTATTGTTATTTAGCAATATTTTTACAGTGTATAACTGTTCACTTTATTGATTTTTTAAGGTATCATATAGGCTTAAATTAATACCGCTAGGGATATTATATGATTGCAAAAAAAGCACTTGGCTTACCGCTTAAAGGCTTACGTTTCGCTATCAAATCTGGTGATACGCTTATCAAAGCCGCCAGCACTCAAGCCACACGTTTTAAGACACGTTTTGACGAGAGTAAAACTGCAAGCTCGCTTAATGAGCAGCCTGTTGCCAAACGCAACTACGCTCATGTTGCGGGAGAGCAAGATGTCGCTACTAAAGAAGACAGCATTGATATGCGCGAGTTTGAGTTTACAAAAGCGCCGATCAACTGGATTCCAGCGACTATTCTAGTAGCAACACCTATTGCTGCTGCGATCATTACACCATGGTATTTATTTACTCATGATGTTAGCGCGCCAGTTTGGGGCGTATTTGGTGCCTTTATGGTATGGACAGGCATTAGTATTACCGCTGGTTATCATCGCCTGCTATCGCATCGTGCTTATAAAGCGCACCCGATCGTCAAAAACTTTTTATTGCTAGGTTCTACCTTTGCCGTACAAGGTTCAGCATTTGATTGGGTTTCTGGTCACCGTACGCATCATCGTCATGTCGATGATCGCTTAGAAGACCCGTACTCAGCAAAGCGTGGCTTTTTCTTCAGTCACATGGGCTGGATGCTACGCAATTATCCTAGTGGTAAATTTGACTATAAAAATATCCCTGACCTAACCAAAGATAGAACCTTACAGATTCAGCATAAATATTACGGTCTCTGGGTTGCGGCATTGAACATCGGTGCAGTCGCTGCGATCGGTTGGTTATTGGGTGATGTTTGGGGTACTTTGGTCATCGTAGGCTTACTACGTCTGGTACTGACGCACCACTTTACCTTCTTTATTAACTCGCTATGTCATATGTTTGGCACGCGTCCTTATACGGATACCAATACTGCTCGCGATAACTTCTTCTTAGCTATCTTTACGTGGGGTGAGGGTTATCATAACTACCATCACTTCTTCCAATACGATTATCGTAACGGCGTAAAATGGTGGCAGTATGATCCTACTAAATGGTTGATTGCTGGCTTATCGAAGCTGGGCTTAACCAGTGAGCTACGTACCGTTGATGACACCACTATCAAGCATGCAGAAGTACAAATGCAATTTAAAGCGGCTCAGCAGCAAATCGATACAGCAGCAGTAAGCGGCATTGATCTTCCTCATGCGATGAAGAGCTTCCAAGACCGTATTAAGTTTGAATATGATGCCTTTATGCAGACTGTTGAAGAATGGCAAGCACTCAAAGCCAAAACGATTGAGCTGAAAAAGACAGAATATGCCGATCGCTTGCATGAAGTGGAAGATGAGCTAAAGCATGACTATGCCAAAATTGAACAAAAAATTCTTGAGCATAATAGCAATTTAAAAACCGCGTTTCGCTCGATTGGTATCAGTAAAAAGGCAGCATAATCGCTGATTATTAAACTGTATTTTATTACTTTTGTGATGAACGATAATTGTAAAGCTTCTCCTTCCCTCTATCTGTAGCAGATAGAGGGATTTTTTTGCTCATCTTTTATAGATCGTGTCGAACATTGATTTATAGAAATCAAAAGGATAAGTGGAAGCAATATCTTTGTTTGATAGGCTAAATGCATTCAATATTACTCATGGTTTTTGGGTGCGCTATTACAAGAGATGGACAGAGTGAAACGATGTAATATCAAGGCTATGCTATAGTGCTTTTATCGCCCCTACACTTTACTTATACTTCAAAAGCAGGAACGGCTTGTATGCGCTATCAAAATACCTATATCAATCTAGACACACGCCTTTATCATGAGCAACCGCCGACGCCGCTGGACAATCCACGTGCTGGACATTTCAACATGCACGTTGCGCAGCAGTTAGGCTGGACAGATGATGAAGATTTAATGACACATTGGGTAGAGATACTCGGTGGTCAATACGTGCCAGCGGATTTTAAGCCATTGGCCATGGTTTATGCGGGTCACCAATTTGGGCAATGGGCAGGTCAATTGGGTGATGGGCGCGGCTTGCTGATGGCACAAGTGCTCGATAACAATAATCAATTGCAAGACTTGCACCTTAAGGGCATTGGTCTGACGCCTTACTCGCGGATGGGTGATGGGCGTGCTGTCTTGCGCAGCACTATTCGCGAGTATTTATGTGGTCATGCCCTTACACAATTAGGTGTTCCTTCCTCTAATGCTTTGGGATTTGTTGTCTCCGACACGAGGGTGCGCCGTGAGCGCATGGAAGCAGGTGCGGCATTGATGCGCGTGGCTGATAGTCACATTCGTTTGGGTCATATCGAGTGGATTGCCAGCTTTGCTCCTGATTTGCTCGCTGAGTTCACCGATTATATGATCGATACTTATTATCCAGAGTGCCGTGATAGTGACGCTCCCATACTGACATTTTTAACCACGGTGATTGAGCGAACCGCACGAATGATCGCTGACTGGCAACTGATTGGCTTTGCGCATGGCGTAATGAATACTGACAACCTCTCTATCACTGGTAGCACCTTAGACTTTGGTCCATTTGGTTTTATGGAGCGTTTTAATCCTGCTTGGATCAACAACCACTCTGATCATACTGGTCGCTACGCTTATCAGAATCAACCTGCTATTGGTCACTGGAATCTCAATGCTTGGCTGCCACATTTTATGCGCTTAGAAGGCGTAACACGTGAGGCGTTAGCAGACTGTCTAGCGCCTTATGAGGCTACCTTTATGCAGCATTATCAGCAAGGACTGTGCCGTAAACTTGGGTTGCCGCATGCAAAAGAGAGCTTAACCTTAGCTTTCGAATGGTTAACCTTGTTAGAAGACAACTTGCTGGACTATACCAATAGCTTCCGTGCGCTACTCGGTTTGGTCGCGCCGGATGAGCACCATTATGAAGAGCAGCTATTGTCAACCATGATAAATGAGCTTAGCGATGATGCCCAACAAGTCTGGCAAGATTGGTCGACTCGTTATGTGGCTCAAATACAGCAGCTGCCACTTGAGCAAGTTATCGACGATATGACAGCCAACAATCCTGTTTATGTACTGCGTAATAGTATGGCGCAGCGTGCCATTACTGCAGCAGAACAAGGACAGTTCGAAGAAGTGAGTCGAGTATTCGATTTACTGGCTAACCCTTATCAGGTACAAGCAATCGCTATCCTTCTCGATACGGTGCCGCCTACCCCACATGCGCCGCAAATGCCGATTAGTTGCTCGTCTTAATGATAGGTTATTAAATTAAACTGCTATTCTGTAATATTTTGAAACATTATAAGATTAAGGTTGATATTTAACCCTATTTTTTGGCATTATTAATTGGCTAAATAATGAATATCATTTTACTATATTATTCTCGCCGTTCACGGCAGCTGACTAGGCAGTGAATTGGCAATAGTGCTAGAATAACTATTCCACTAGATTACTTTTTTGGTTCAATGCTTAATCGCTAATCCTGACACTTTAAATTATTAACTGTTTAGCGTCACGTTACCCTTAGAGGATTATTATTCCATGATTTTTTGAGGGTAAAACGTTACTTTTATCTCCATTTACTTTATTCCAATTTATTCCAATTTATTCTAACCATGGCAATTATTATGAATGACGATACCACTTTGAATACGGATAACCTTAGTACAGAAAAAGAGCAGTTTGAACAAGCTGCCTTACATTATCATGAGTTCCCACGTCCAGGTAAAATCTCTGTCACCCCTATTAAGCAGTTAGCAAACCAACGTGACTTAGCACTTGCCTATTCACCAGGTGTGGCAGTTCCTTGTCTTGAGATTCAAAGAGATCCAACACTAGCGGCTAAATATACCGCCCGTAGCAACTTGGTTGGTGTTATCACCAACGGTACTGCGGTACTGGGTCTAGGTAATATCGGGCCATTGGCATCGAAGCCTGTAATGGAAGGTAAAGGGGTTCTATTCAAAAAATTCGCAGGTATCGACGTTTTTGATATTGAAATTGCACAAAATGATCCAGACAAATTCATCGAGGCAGTTGCTTCTCTTGAGCCTACTTTCGGTGGCATCAATCTAGAAGACATCAAAGCACCAGAATGTTTCAAAATTGAGCGTGAATTACGTAAGCGTATGAACATTCCAGTCTTTCATGATGACCAACATGGTACGTCAATCATTGTTGCAGCAGCGATGCTCAACGCGCTATTGATTACTGGCAAAAAAATCGAAGAGATTAAAATCGTCTGTTCAGGTGCCGGTGCCGCCGCCATTTCTTGTTTAGATATTATTTGCGCACTTGGTGTAAACAAAAATAATATCTTTGTTTCAGATTCACGCGGTATCATTACGACTATCCGTGAAAATCTTGACGAAACCAAACAGCGCTATGCGCGTGAGACGACTGCGACCACTATCGACGAAGTGATGGATGATGTCGATATGTTCCTTGGTCTATCGATGCCTGGCACGTTATCTGAAGATATGGTTCGCCGTATGGCAAAAGACCCTATCGTATTTGCACTTGCTAACCCAACGCCTGAGATCATGCCAGAATTGGCGCACGCCGTACGTCCAGATGTCATCATGGCAACGGGTCGCTCAGACTATCCAAACCAAGTAAACAACGCTTTATGCTTCCCTTATATCTTCCGCGGCGCATTAGATGTTGGTGCCACGACTGTTAACGAAGAGATGAAAGTTGCTTGTGTAAGAGCTATCGCTGCGATGGCACACGTTGAAGCAACGCCGACCACCAGCGCTAGAAACATCGAAAAAATGCAAAGTTTCGGTCGTGATTACCTGATTCCAGGACCTTTAGAGCCAAACCTAATCATCGAGATCGCGTCTGCGGTCGCTCAAGCTGCGATGGACTCAGGCGTTGCAACCTTACCTATCGCTGATATGCAAGCTTATCGTCAGCGTCTGTCTGAGTTTGTCTATAACTCTGCATTCGTGATGAAACCAATCTTTGCTCGCGCTAAAGCCGATCCAAAGCGTATCGTTTACTGTGAAGGTGAAGACAATAATATCTTACTTGCTGTGCAAGTGGTCGTTGATGAAAAGCTAGCCCAACCTATTTTAATTGGTCGTCCTTCAGTCATCGAAGCCAATATCGAAAAACTAGGGTTACGTCTAAAAGATGGTGTGAACATCTCTATCGTCAATATCGATGACGATCCTCGTTATAAAGACTACTGGCAGGGTTACTACGAGAAGAACAAACGTCTTGGTGTGAGTATTGAACTTGCTCGTCGTGATGTTCGTCGTAAGACCACATTGATCGGCTCACTATTGGTCGAAAATGGCGCTGCAGATGGTATGGTATGTGGTACGTTTAGCCATTATCAGTTGCACTTAAAATATGTACAAAGCGTTATTGGCAAAAAAGAAGGTGTGAACGACTTCTATGCTATGAATGCGGTACTCATGCAAGATCGTAATATTTTCATCGCTGATACTTATATCCACGAAGATCCAACGGCTGAACAATTGGCTGAAATGACTGTCTTGGCAGTTGATCAGTTACGTCGCTTTGGTATTACACCGCGTGTCGCGCTCGTTTCTCACTCTAACTTTGGCGCTTCAAATCGCACCAGTGCTGTAAAAATGCGCAAGGTCCATGAACTGCTGACAGATATGAATGTAGACTTTGAATTCGACGGCGAGATGCAAGGTGACGCCGCGTTGAATGAACATATTCGTTTAAACAACATGCCATCAAGTCCATTAAAAGGTGCTGCAAATCTGCTCATCTTGCCAACACTTGACGCCTCAAATATTGCCTTTAACTTACTCAAGACAGCAACTGGTAGCGCCTCTATTGGTCCTATTTTATTAGGTACTAGCAAACCAGTACATATTCTCACACCATCAGCAACTGCACGTGGTATCGTCAATATGACCGCTCTTTCCGTTACTGAAGCTCAAGATTTGGCGAGCGAAAATCAGTAATTCATCCTGCGCTACCTAGTAGTATGTATTATCCAGATGGTCTCTATTATTCATTTATAGAGACCGTCTGCTATACTAAAACCAGTCAATGCTATTAAATAGCGTTGACTGGTTTTTTTTGCTTGTTATACATTGGCTAAGACGCAACGTAGCCTTATTCAATATCAGTCATCACTTGCTCAATAAAAATAAAAGATAGAGGCATTCATGCAAATTTACCTTGTCGGCGGCGCGGTACGCGATCAACTGTTAGCACGTCCTATTAAAGATAAAGATTTTGTCGTCGTTGGTGCAACTGTTGCAGAAATGCTTGATGCAGGGTTCCAGCAAGTGGGTGCAGATTTCCCTGTATTTTTGCATCCTAGTAGCCATGAAGAATACGCACTGGCACGCACTGAACGCAAAGAAGGCTTGGGGTATAAAGGCTTTAGCGTACATGCCAGTCCTGACGTCAGCTTAAAAGAGGATCTACAACGTCGAGACTTGACGATTAATGCCATGGCGATAGAAGTCACCAGCTTAACTGATGATACGCCTATCAACGGTGACGTCATTGACTATTATGGTGGCATGGCTGATATAGAAAGCAAAACCTTGCGTCATGTCTCCGATGCATTTAGCGAAGACCCTCTACGAGTGCTTCGAACCGCTCGCTTCTATAGCCGTTATTATGACCTAGGTTTTGTCATTGCTGATGAAACTTTGACGTTGATGCGCCAATTGGTTGACTCTGGAGAGCTTGCACATTTAAGTGCAGAGCGTATTTGGCAAGAATCTAGCCGTGCAACCATGCAGCTATCGCCGCAGGTATACTGGCAACAACTGTTTGAGATTGGTGCGCTCATAGAATATTTTGCCCCACTACATGAAGATTGGACTAATACTCAGATACGTGAAACGGTACAGACGGCGCTATATTTCGCAGGGCAAATGCGATTGAATCTATCACAGCGCTGGGCACTATTAATGAGTAGCCTTAATTCATTTTTATTTACCTCAGAAAATAAAAATGAAAACGTGAATAAAGCAGCCAATATAAAAGGTATCAATGATATAGGCAACGCCGCTAAGGTACCAAAGGCACACACTCAATTTTCGACTCTCTTCGCTCAGCAAGCCACAAAGCTAAGCACAATAAGCCATTTAAGCGTGGCTGAAAAAATTGACCTCATACAAACTTGCGGCGCTCATAAAGAGCCTGATAAGTTATCGCAGCTATTAGTGACCAGCCACGTGTTGCAATTGGCAACACAGCACCGTCAGATGATGATAGCATTGAATAGCTTTCATGCCATTAACATGCAGGATATTGACTCAGCACTAACAGGCCCTGCGATTGGCGTAGCACTCAGACAAGCCAGAATTGAGCACTTGCAAGCACGAAACCAATGTTAAGAAAATTTAAAAAGATGCAGCAGCGCGATATCATTGACTCAATTCCTATGCAGCGTATAGGTCGACCTGACGAGATTGTCCATAGTGTGTTGTACCTAGTACAGGTCAATTATGTTACTGCTGAGATTATTACTGTTGATGGTGGTCGCAGTCTGACATTGGCTGATGGTCATATTTGATAGAAAAGCAGAGCATCATAAAAAATATCTTGATTACTACCTATCTTTTACTTGAAAAATTAAAAAATTCAGGTATCATTGTCCGTCTAGCGTTAGGGCCCATAGCTCAGTTGGTTAGAGCAGAGGACTCATAATCCTTTGGTCGTAGGTTCAAGTCCTACTGGGCCCACCAAATTCAAACCCTTACAGTCATTAACTTGTAAGGGTTTTTTATTGTCTAGAATTTAATAGAAAACAATCATTGAACTATGCTGAAGAATCGGTAAAAGTAAACTTGGTAAACTAATGGATTGAATAGCAGTAAAAAAAGGTTGCCAACACTATATGCAATATAGCGTTAGCAACCTTTTTTCATTTAGTGTTTTACTTAGATAATGTGCTTAATATTAGAATTTGTTATATCTAATTTCTAACATTAGAAAGAAGTACGGCGATAATTACGATATTCAGGTAACCAAAAATTCGCTTTTAATCGACGTTGTAAATTCTCCGCTGTGATAGGTAGTGCTAGCTTATCTTGAGCCGCTTGCAATGCCACTGCATACGCTATTTTTTCACTAATCTCTCTGATAACTTTAATCGGCGGTAGGATGGCACCAGGTGCTTTTTCGTATTCCATTGATATATCTGCAAGGGCTTGGCTTGCCGCCATGAGCATATTATCGCTGATACCCGTCGCCCGTGCTGCTAAAACACCCAGACCAATACCGGGGAAAATATAGCTGTTATTACACTGAGAAACCTCGAAAGACTGACCTTCAAAAGTGGTATGAGGGAAAGGGCTACCTGTTGCAACAATTGCCTTACCCTTGCTCCAATTAGTCACTTCTTGCGGTGTCGCTTCCACACGAGACGTGGGGTTTGAAAGTGGTAATACAATAGGATGTTCAGTATTAACACACAAGGATTCGATCACCTCTTGGGTGAACAGACCTTTTTGTCCACTGACGCCGAATAATACGGTTATTTTTGCTTGTTTAACCACTTGCGCTAAACCGAGTTTCTTACTTTTATCCCAGCTTTCAATAGCGGATTCTTTTTGTACTAACGGTTCTTGGAATTTTTGTAGCTCCGTCATGTTATCAGTAAGCAGGCCATAGCGGTCAACCATAAATACTTGGCTGCGAGCCTGCGCCTCCGTTAACCCTTCACGCTGCATTTGGCGAATGATATGTTCAGCAATACCGCAACCAGCAGACCCTGCGCCTAAAAATGCTATTTTTTGTTGGCTAAGCTTCTGACCCTTATTTAAGCACGCTGCAATCAAGGTACCAACTGAAACCGCAGCAGTGCCCTGAATGTCATCATTGAAGCAGCATAATTGGTCACGATATTTATTCAATAATGGTGTCGCATTCTCTTGGGCAAAATCTTCAAATTGTAATAATGCTTCAGGCCAACGACGTTTAACGGCTTGAATAAATAAGTCGACAAACTCATTATACTCATCACCAGAAATGCGTGGGTTTCTCCAGCCCATGTACATAGGATCGTCGAGTAGCTGTTGATTATTGGTACCAACATCCAACAAAATTGGTAAGCAATAAGCAGGGCTAATACCACCACAAGCGGTGTACAAAGCCAATTTACCAATAGGAATACCCATACCACCAATACCTTGATCCCCTAGACCTAATATACGTTCGCCGTCAGTGACAACGATCACTTTGACGTTTTGTTTGGTGGCATTTTGCAGCATGTCATCGATTTTATGACGCTCAGGATATGAGATAAACAAACCGCGTTTACGGCGATAAATTTGCGAGAATTTTTCACATGCTTGACCCACAGTTGGGGTGTAAATGAGCGGCATGACTTCCTCAATGTGCTGCTCAATTAGATGGTGAAATAAGGTTTCATTGGTATCTTGGATGTTACGCAAGTAAATATGCTTATCCATATCATTAGTGAATGAGCGCAGTTGATGATAAGCGCGTAGTGATTGCTCTTCAATTGTCTCAATGTTATGAGGTAATAGCCCAGTTAAATTAAAGCTATCACGCTCTTCTGATGAAAAAGCACTGCCTTTATTGAGTAAAGGAGTCTCTAAAAGAGCGGGCCCTGCAACGGGAATATATAAAGGACGCTTGTTTGACATAATGTAATCTTCTTATTAAAGGCATATGAGTGAAAGCCATACTGAGTGAAAGCTATGCTAGTGCTGCATTATACATAGCATCGACTGGTATTTAACAATAGATAACAAAATCATTTTGAATGAACATGGCTCTAAAGGTGATGGCACGGATACATTGACCTAGAAATATAGATATATTTAGCTTTTACCTTAATTTTTTATAAAAAAGGGTTTTTTATTATTGGGTGTTTTCTATGAGATTTCATACAATCAAAGCCGCTACCTTTATTGATGTCACTATAGTCGATTCAATTTAAAAGTAGTACAAGGCAACCGAGTGTAGATGTATATTAAATACTTCAAGCGAGGCTAACGCTGTAATGCTTTTATAGTGGAATGACTATATTGACGGCGGTATTGATAGAAATCTTTGTTAAGCAGATAAGTAATCCGCCAATATGACTTTTATTATCACTACGATATTTTTCAATTATTCAACGTATCACTATCAATACGACCATCAACCAAATTAATCGTTCGATCGCAAGATGCTGACAAGCGTGGATCATGGGTGACCAGCAATACCGCGCAATCACGTTCCTGATTGACTTTGCGGAACAACTCAAACACTTCTCCAGCCGTCACGGTATCCAGATTACCTGTAGGTTCATCAGCCAATAGCAATGCCGGTTCGGTTATCAAGGCGCGTGCAATGGCGACACGCTGTTGCTGACCACCTGATAGCTCGTTAGGTTTACTGTCAGCAAAGCGCTCTAACCCAACCGCTGCCAGTAGCTCGCGCGCTTTTTGGATAGTAAGCTTATTTGGACGACCCCTTGTCAATGTTAGCGGCATTAAGATATTGTCTAATGCGCTAAACGCTTGAATCAGATGATGGAACTGAAAGACAAAGCCAATACTACTGCCCCGTAAAGCGGTGCGACCAGCATCATTCATAGCACTGGTCGCTTGACCCAACAGATATAGCTCACCGCTGGTCGGCTGATCTAGTAATCCTAGTACATTTAGCAAAGTGCTTTTACCTGAACCAGAAGGACCAATCAGGGCGGCAAAGTCGTTAGTGCTGATGGTTAAGTCAATACCGTGCAGCACCTCAATCTCATTAGGTTGACCGATGTTATAAGACTTTTTTAGTGCCTCTAGACGCAGAACTTCGTGAGATTGACTGGACATAGGAGTTGACGTCTTATTAAAAGGATTGGCAGAAACATTGTTAAAGTCATTATTAAAAGTGTCGCTAGAATCATGATTAGACATAACGAATAGCCACCACTGGATCAAGTGCTGCTGCGCGCCGCGCTGGAATAGCGGCTGCTATCACACCAGTTAGCGTTGCTAACGACATAGTCACTAAGATCAGGTTTATCGATATGGGAATTGTAAATATGTCGGGCCCAAAAGTATTAAAAGACCAGACCAATACATAACTGACACCACTACCGACAATCGAGCCTAGCAAGCCAAATATAGCCCCTTGAATTAAGAATATTCGTAGGATTTGCTGACGAGTTGCACCCATGGCTCGTAGAATACCAATCTCGCGCGTACGCTGAACCACACTGACCGATAGCACACTGGCAATACCAAAAGCCACCGAGATCGCCACAAAAACGACAATCATATTGCTAGATAAACTTTGAGCAGTGAGACCACTCAGCAGTTGGGCGTTGGTTTCAATCCAGCTTTCTGCTTGCAATGAGGTCAAACGACCCACTTGTGCAGCGATTTCCTCCGCCTCAAAGATATCTTCAACCGTCAAATCAATGACTGTGATACCGCCCGGTAGGTTGAGTAATGACTGCGCTTGTTTTAGGTCTAGATACACGTAGCGCGCATCAAGCTCTCGTACGCCGAGCTCAAATACACCAGCGATATTGACTACAGCGCTGTTGCTACTAAGGTTGCTACCAAAGTTGTTACTCAGATTATTGCTGGGACTACTATCACCATCGTCTTGACCAGTATCTAAGCGCAGTTTACTACCGACCTCTACACCCAAATCTTTAGCCAGTTCGCTACCAATCAATACATTATCTGCGCCCACTCGCAGCTCACCACTGTTTAAGTATTCATCAAGTGGGATTATATTCTGATAACGCGCCAAGTCAGTACCTACTAGTATTACCGACTCTAATGCCTCACCACGCCGGACAAACCCAGGCCCAGACACGTTTGGCGATACGGCAGTTAATAAGGGCAGTTGATCTAGCGTGTCAGTGATTTGCTGCCAATTATTAATAGAACGTAGCCGCTGTGGACGCTTGTCTTCTTGTATCAGTTGCAGCGTATCATCAGCAGATGGCGCTATTAGGTTGACTTCGTCTGGCGCTACTAAGCGAATATGTGCCTGACTGCCGAGGGTACTTTCAATAAGGTTGGTCTGTAATCCTTGAATGAGTGCGGTGATAAATATAATAACGGCAACACCTATCGCTACTCCCAGAGTAATCATCAACGACTGTATGCGTCCCTCGCGTAAAAAACTGATGGCAATGGTGGCATCAATCCATAGTCTACCGAAAAAAGCCGTCAATTGACTGTCTCCGCTGCTTGGCTCTTATCACTTGCCGTTGTTATCTTGTCAGCATCAGGAGCGGCAAAAGGTGCTGCTTGAAGCGCAGTTCTCACTCTTTTTCCATCAGCCAGTGAGACTGTCGCATCAACCAATATCTCATCACCTGCGCTCAGTCCTGAGAGCACCTCTGATGCTGATAGCCCGCGTAACCCTAATTTCACTACTTGACGTTGTGTTTTACCATCACGCAATAATAATACTTCGGCGCTGTCTTCTTTAACATTGGCTAGTGCATCATTAGGAATGACTAAGGCTTTTGCGCGTTGATCCGTTTCGATATTCACTGATACCGTCATATCTTGACGCAAAAAATCAGGTACAGGATCGACGGACAATCTCACCTCTACCGTACCGCGTTGCGGATCTATACTTGGTGCAATGAAACTAATACGTACGGGGAACGGTTTATCCGGATAGGCATCAGCAATAGCGACAGCTGGTTGCTGCAAAGCCAATCGAGATAAATTACGTTCATCAAGCGGTACTCTTATTTCAGTTTTACCATCGAGGGCAATAGTAAACAAGCTCTGACCTGGCTGTACCAAATCGCCTATTTCTACATTTCGGGTCAGAATAGTGCCTGATACTTTGCTACGTACTTGCGCTTTATTGAGCTGAGCCTGCAATGCAGCGATACGAGCACGTAATAAATCTTCTTCAACACCACCAGAGGAGAGTGCATTCGCTCTCAGGCGTGCATTTTCAAGGTCATTGCGTGCTTGGGCTTGGGCTTGAATCGCTTGCTCCATTTCCTCATCAGAGATGGCCGAGATAGCAGCCAATTCGCGCCTACGCTCGACATTACGGTCAGCTTGCGCCAACGCTACTTCGGCATTTGCCAAATCTACTGCTGCCTGTGGACGAGTGCTACTAATCAATTCCGCCAACTCGGCTTCTGCTTGCCGCACTTGGGCTGCAACGTCATCGGAGCTTAGTACCAACAATAAATCTCCTGCAGCGACTTGTTCGCCTTCTGCTACCCGTCGCTCTAATACGACACCTGATATCTCGCTACCAATGTCAGTATTTGATACGGCAACGACCCGTCCAGTCGCTACGACCGTCTGCACCAAAGGCATCGAAGATATTCTATAGCTTGGTAATAGTGGTCCTTGCCACCAGCGAAAGGCAAAAAAGCCCGCAACAATGATGAGCAGTAGTGCGCTAACAATCAGTTTATAAGGAATAGCGCGCAATGATTTTCTCCCGTTCAGAACAAATACCTAGTGGTTTACAGTTTCTACTAAATTCGATCGTTATGCGAGTTTACTGCAAAATTTTTTAGGTTTAAAATTATTTATTAACTGAAAATCATCCTGTTGGTATGGTTATATTTTGCATGGTTATATTAAAAATATTTGATTCACTACAATAGTTAAGATGTAAAAAAACCCTTCATGCTATTATTTATTAGTATGAAGGGTTTTTTATTGCCGAATAAATCAGTGCGATAGATACAGATTAAAAAGCCAAGTTGATCATCAAATGCCTATCGTAAAGTCAAAATAATAGCTCAAGTGCTCAGAATCATACAAACACCAAGCCATCTTCAGTCTGATGCACCTTAATATCGACATCATAAACATCGCTTAATTGCGAGCGTGTCATCACTTCACTAGGCGTTCCTTGCGCAACAATTTGTCCACCGTTTAATAGCACCACTTCATCAGTATAGCGATGCGCATGGGTCAAATCATGCAACACAACCAAGATACTTTTGCGCTGCTGTCGTACCAAATTATGCAAATAATGAAGTAAAAAACGCTGATGGCGAATATCGAGGTGATTGGTCGGTTCATCAAACATCATGATTTTAGTGTCTTGCATTAGCGCACGCACGATAGCCAAGCGCTGTTTTTCACCGCCTGATAAGGTTTGCACGCGGGCACTGACCAAACTTGATAACTCAAAGTCTTGTAGTAAACGTTGCGCGCGCTCAACATGATTACTATTTGGGCGCTGATACCATGCAAGATTTGGCGAGACTCCTAACAGCGCATAATCCAATACCGTTAACGGCAGCTCAAAACGCTCATGTTGTCCAACCCAAGCGATATGACCATCATTCATGACCTCGTTGATCGGCTGACCGTAAATCGTAATGTGACCATCCGTTTTAAGCGCGGTTCCTGTGTGTTGACCCAAAACCGTATGCAACAACGTGCTTTTACCCGCGCCATTTGGTCCGATAAAGGCGACCAGCTTTTGGCTTGGCACGGTTAATTTGTCTATCTTTAACAATGTTTTATGACCATGCGAGATATGAATATCTTGCATCGACAACAGCTCGCCTTCATCACTACTCTTGATATCACTACCATCTATACGACTGTCTCGACTCGCTAATGATGTCTTTGATGTAGCCGTAAAATACGAATGAAACATAAACACTCTCTCCAATTAACGGCGGCTACTACGCACAAACAGCCAAATAAAGAATGGACCGCCAAGCAACGCTAAAACGATGCCAACGGGCACATCCACTGGATAAGCAACATGCCGCGCCGCGCCATCAATGACGAGTAATAATATCGCCCCAAGCCAGCCAGACCAAATCATGAGCCGCATACGTCCACCGCCAAACAGAATAGCCAGCAGGTTTGGCACCATCATGCCAATAAAACCAATGACGCCTGCTAAAGACACTGCCGCTCCCGTCAATAATGCCGAGGCAATCACGACCAAACAACGAACCACACCCACTTTGATGCCCAAGGACTTAGCGGCTGCCTCACCAAGCATCAGTCCATCCAACTGACGACCTAACGGTAATAAAATCGCTAAGCCTAAAACTATAGAAATAATTGAATATCGCAGCGGCACAAAACCCGCTTCCGCCATACTGCCTGACAGCCAATTGGTCGCGGAGCGCAGCACCATGTCATCAGACATGAATAAAATCAGGCTGACGACAGCGGCACAAAAAGCACTAATGACAAATCCCAATATCAGCAAGCCCATTTGCCCACCGCCCAAAAACCGATGACAAGCGAGAATAAATAAACAGACCAATACGCTTCCAGTAAACGCCGCAAGCGGTATCCCAATGCCACCAAACCCCAACGCCAGAACCAAAACAACACCAAGCGCCGCGCCACCTGATGTACCGATTAAACTTGGGTCCGCTAAAGGATTCTCAAATAAAGCCTGTAATGCTGCACCACTAACTGACAACGCCATACCAACCAGTAATGCCGTCACCACACGCGGATAACGCAGCTGCCAGATGGTGTTATCAAGATAATTGGGACTTGACCATTCGCCAAAGCCAATACCAAGCGCCAACCAAATTAGCAATACAGATGTGACAGCGGCAGCAATATAGTAGATGCTAGGTTTATGTTTTCTAGTTTGTGTAGGGATAGAAGCAGAAATCGTATTTACCATGTGAGATGTCATTTTGTTGAATATGAGATAAATTTTTTTTACTTAGGCTATTTTGCTACAGCGTTCAGCTTTTTTAAGACGTCAGGCGAATGCAAGCCGTAACGCAGAAAATCATCAGCTGGCCAAAAGTGTACGCCGCCCTTCTTGCCTGCGACACTTGCTGCAATCTCTGGACGTTTACTAAATTTACTGATCCCGCCAACCACTGCCTGATTATGATCGGCAATAATGATTACATCGGGCTTGGCTGCCAGCCAGCCTTCACGTGACATGGGTTTTAACCCAGATACATTGGCAGCATTTATCCCACCCGCACGGCGAATCAACTCATCCCCTACCGTGTCTTTACCTGCAACGATACGACCATCGTAACTTAATAAATAACGCTTACCCGTCTTTGCCATTGGACTCATCCCTGTATTCCAACGCTTCGCAAGCTGCGACCCTTCAGCTTTTCTATCAACGTAACTGCCGATTGATTTAATACTATTGGCAAAGGTGCTTACCTCTTCTTTGGGCGCGACATTAACGGCTTTAACCTTTAGACCATTTAAGCGCTGATAAATACTCGCAGGCTGCACCATATAACTACCAAGCACCAAATCTGGCTTGACCGCCAACACTGACTCGGCAGTGATATTACGGTGCATACCCACGGCTGGTACATTCTTTAACGCTGGATTATGATTGGTCGCATCTTTACCGACCAATTTATCGGTCGCTCCTAGTGCCACCACGACGTCTGCAACATCGGGGCTCATCGCGACAATACGCTCATAAGCTTGGGCAGAAAGTGAGGGCACGGCAAATGCGCCAATAATGGCAGCAGTGCTGATAGCCCGACTCATCAATTTTTTATTTATCACTGCGTGAGTGATTACTGTTTTTGATAATGCAGAAGACATAAGCATTCCTAATTTGCTAACGTAAAAAACGACACTATTAACAGAACCATTAACGTGTATGAAGCATCCCAAATAACTCACACAACAGCTATGACTTATCCGTTATGTGAGTGTCAATATCGCAAAATTTGCTGATTTTTTATGACGGGTTTACACGCTCTCTTCTTCAGCCATAACCACTGGTGCTAAGGCTTCTGCATATGAATGCGCTTCGATGACCGTCGAGACAATTTGCTGCCATGCTTCAAGCTCAGGCGTGCCTTCAATTCGCTGACCGAACACACTAAAGATACTGACACCATGATCATCAAAACCTTCGATACAAGTCACGATGCCGTCTTTGGTTGGGCGCTTAACGCTCCACACTTGCGCCAATGCTTTGTCTTTTAAATGCAGCGTAAAGTCATTATGGTCTTTATCTAAAATATTTAACCAATCGCCCATGCGCTTGAGTGTCTGCACGGTGCCAGTCTGAATCTGTACCAGTCCACTATTACCGACAAATATCATGATTGGGCATTTGGCATCGCGCGCTTGCTCGAAAACCGCTTCGACCGCGCTAATATCAAGCTGCTGCGTCATCTGCTCTGGTGCTTGACGGTAGCTACTAGCACGATCAATATCGAGATTTTTTAATAATGAGTGGAATTGATGCACGTCTGTCATCGCCTGCCAGCCTTGTTGTAACTGCGTACGCTCCTCTTCACTTAATGCCTTGTAACGCCAGTCATTCAGTGGCTCTTGTGCCTCTAACGTCAGCGTCTCATTATTCACCGTTTGCTGCTGCTCCTGAATCATCGCTTGCCAGCGCGCAATAGTCTCAGCGCTTAACTCTCGTAGATACACTTTATCGATAGCAGCACCTTGCGCGTTATAGAACTGAATACTATAAGAGGGATTATCAGCGCGGCTCGTATCCGTTACCGCCAGCATATGCTGCCATTGCCACATAAAGAATCGCAAATCTAGACCACCCACATTGAGCGCTAATCCCATCTTTTCGCCAAGCTTAAGATTATGATATGGCGCGGTTTTTTCATGCACGGCCAGCTCGTTTCTGACGATGCTTTCCATTTCACCAAAGTTCTCAAATTGCTTTAATACAGCTTTGCACTGATCACCCATATACTGGCTATAAGGGGATGCTAACATCAGTTCAAACTCGCTGATGCCTAGCGCAGCCGCTCCTTCTGTGGGAAATAACATCGGCGTTTTTGCTTTTAATGCTTGGTACTGTTGCCACAGCTCAGTATTTTTTTTGGTTAACGATAACGGTTGACTCATGATGGTCTCCATAAAATAAATAGCAGTAAAAAAGCCAATGATCTTGGCTATGTAGTATTGAGATATGAATATCTTCAGAAAATAGCAGCGACGATGATGATTGATGTTTGATAAAACCAATGCCTGCTGTACTACAGGGCTTGCAATGATGATGCAAGGGTGTATTTATCAAGCAGACTTTTAGCAATTATCGCTTCTAGTTCATCATTTATAATTCTGTCTTTAGGCTTCGGACAAAATCATTATGGCAACATTTTCTCACTTTGTAAATAATAATAATTATCATTTACATCTTGATAGTTATTATCGTTTGAAATACTATGTCTGGGCTTTGTTACTTAATCTAGTGAATCAAGTAACCAAACCTTTAATAATTAATACTATGAAAAGGTCGCTTTAGATCGCTCTTTTTGTAGAAAAAGGTCTTTAAGCAGCGCGACTTTCTTACTTTCTCTTTTTACGATGGCTGTTTTATTTATGTCAATTTTAGCGTTTGATTTATCGTTGACTCATACGGGACTAAACACCCATCCCTCACTGCTGCGTCGTAGCCCATTAGCCATAAGTGTGGCATTAGCATTGTTTGCATTCGCGTCAGTTTCAGCCCAAGCAGCGCCAATTTTCGCAGAGACGAATGGTGATATGACCGACGATGCAGCCATGCCGAGCACACGTTTAGACCCTATCGTGGTAACGGCGACTCGCTCTGAGCGCGCTTTAAGTGATTCGCCAGTTGCCCTGCAAGTACTCAGTCGCCAGCAGCTCGATGACAACCATGCTCATACTTTAAAAGAAGCGCTGGCCTTGTTGCCCAATGTCTACTTACGTGAAGTCCACGGCAAGACAGGTTACGAGGTCAGCATGCAAGGCTTCACAGGTGATCAAGTATTGGTGTTGATTGACGGTTTACCGATCACAGCAAGCACTGGCTCGACAGTAAATTTGAATCAATATATGAATATGGATATTGAGCAAATAGAAGTGGTGCAAGGAGCGGCGTCAGCGCAGTTTGGTAGCGCGGCGATGGGCGGCGTCATTAATATCATCACCAAACCCATTGGCGCGGCAACAGGACATATCACCACCGAGATTGCCAGCAATGGGCAGCAAAATCCATCTGGTAAAAAGCTAGACGCCAATAAGCGCTATGTAGAGGCCAGCGTGGAAGGGGCATTGGATAAAAACCAACGCTTTCACGCGCGTCTATCAGGCTCGTATCTGAACAATGATGGCTTAAGCTTAGACCATGAAGCATGGCCCAGATTAAAAGATGCCAGCGAGCAATCACAAGTCAGTGCCCGCCTCAGCTACCGCCCTGACGGTAAAGGTATATCGGACGACAACAATAGTAATAACGATAGCCGACTGGTCAAAAACTCTCAATATTGGCTAGAAGCCAGCCACTATAAAGAAGACGATATTAGTCGCTTTAATTATTATGTCGCGCCGCGCTATTTGGCACAGCAAAGAGATGAGCACATCAGCAAGCAGCGCTTTAGTATCGGTGCACGCGCTGATATCGCACCGCATGTCGATGATCGCAGCAAGACTTATCGATTGTCCGCTCAAGCGCTGCATGAGGAATATCAAAGCGAATCCAATACTAAAACACAGCAAGCCATCACTAGTGCCCGTGATACAGAGATTAGTACGACGTTGGCACAAGCCCAGCTCGATCTACCTGAGCTATTGCTATCCGATAAGCACCTTCATCTTATCCAAGTCGGCGGTCAGGTTCAGCAAGACAAGTTAAGCCAAACGAAAAACCAAGTCAGCGAGCTCATCAGCGATGACGTCAGCCGTGATGTCGGTGAGCTATATCTACAAGATGATTGGCTGATTGGCGATAACTGGGAAGTGTTGAGCGGTATTCGCTATCAAAACGATGAAGACTTTGGTGGTCATACGGCGCCAAAAGTATCACTCAAATACAACCATTTGGATGCAAGCGGGCGCGACCATGTTTTTCGTAGCAGTATTGGCGGTGGTTATCGCGTGCCCAATCTAAAAGAACGCTACTACGTCTTTGACCACAGCAATTTGGGTTATAAAGTCATGGGCAATCCTGAATTGCAGCCTGAAACCTCAACCAGTTACCAGATCGGCTATCAAGGTCAACTGAGCGACACCGTGAATTTGACGGTCAATGGTTTTTATAACGAGATAGATGACCTGATCCAAACCGATGAAGACAATGCAAGCTTTGAGGGAAATATCGCCATTTATAAATATATGAACGTCGATAGTGCCAAAACCTATGGCGGCGATATTGGCCTTGACTGGCAAGTGGACGAGCGCGCCAAACTACAAGCCAGCTATGCTTATTTAAAAACGCATAACAATGTGACGGATACCGAGCTGACTTATAAGCCCAATCACAAAGCGATGCTAGCACTAGATTATCAAATCAATGACAAATTACAGCTGATCCCGCGCCTTAACTATGAATCCAAACAGCTGATTAGTACCAGCGAGCAGGCGTATTCACCGTCTTGGTGGACACTCGATAGCAAGCTCAATTATGACGCCACCGCAAACTTGAGCTTGTATGCAGCGATTAATAATATCTTTGATGTGCAGCGTGATGTCACCGATACCAGTGACTACCGTCCCATTGATAATCGCGAGTGGTTACTTGGCGCCAGCTACCACTGGTAAGCCTTTGATTCACAATCATTCTAAAGCAAGTGTATTTGTACCGCTATTTTTACCCTTATTTTGTACCCTCTATTTGAAACAACAACCTTCAAGGAAGCTGATATGACCCCCATTCTCCCAGCAGTTCACACCAAGCCGACCAAATTGGCATTACTGTTTAGTAGCAGTATTTTAGCACTCAGCATGACTGGCTGCGGTGGCGGCAGTGATGGCTCGAGTAGTGGCAATACCGGAAATGGCGATAATGGTGGTAACACGCCGCCTGTTAGCACTGCCAGCTTTAGCGAAACGGCTACTTGGCAAGTCACCAATCTAGCGCCTAATACTGCGACTTGTTATGACTTTGATGCCAAAGCTGAAAGCTCGTGTACTGAGGATAAGTGGGATATCAAGTTTGATAACCAAGCGCGTTCGGTCAAGCTTTGGTCAAATAGCGGTGATTCTGGCGCAGGTAAAGGCGGCGTTTTTGGTTTAATCGATTGGTCAGATCTGAGTCGTTATAGCAATGCAACTCAAGATCCTGATACCAGTCGTGATATTACCATGCACTACAATGAAGACCGTAGTGGCGGTATTTTTGATGCACAGCCTTGGTTTGAATACAATTTAAAAGACAACCATCAACTCTACCCGAACAATCGTGTCTACCTTGTTACCACAGATAATAGCAGTGCCATGACAGACAGCAGCGTCCAGCAGCCTATTTATGACATGCAGATTACCAACTATTATAATGATGCTGGAACCTCGGGCTACCCTACTCTGCGCTGGATTGATACGGCGCTACCGAACAAGGTACAGACGAAAACTATCGATGCCTCAAACAATGATAACTGGGTCTATTTTGATCTAACCACAGGACAAAGTAGCGCCGATAAAAACAGTACTTGGCAGATTGGTTTTAAGCGTAATAGCGTCATTTTAAATGGTGGCGATTCTGCGATTGGCACTAATAAAGGCAAAGTTGGTGGTTTCTTATCAAAAACACCAATAGGGTATTATGATGATAAAGGTGAGCCCATTGTCAGCAAGTTTATAACCGATGGTAGTGCGGCGACTTTAACCGACCTTACCAACACCGCTGTGTACGATAAACCGATGAGTGCCAGAAGCTGGGTCATTGATAGTAAAGGCTCGGATCTCAATCCTGCTTATACAGGTAATTTCCCAAACCTAGACTTTGGCTGGTATACCTACAATGGCATGACGCATCAACTAAATGCCAAAGCGGTTGACAGCGCTCAAGGCGCGCTTATTAGATCTGCTGAAGGCAATAGCTATGCCCGCGTACGTTTGGATAAAATCAATTACCCTGATAGCTCAGCGACGACTGCGACCTCATGGGAATTTAAAATAGACATTCAACCTGCTTCTTAACACTCTACTGTTCGACTTTAGCTCGCCCAACCCATTTTTGTAAGCTATCAAACCTTCCAAAAACGGGTTGGGCGATAACGTTTATACACAGTTTAAGAGTCACCACTGCCAAGCATTACAAGAAAAATATCAGTCATTCGCTGATACTAGACCGTTTATGATTGTAAATAAATTAACCTATGGTATATTATCGTAATAAAAATCTAGGTGATATTAATAATCATTAACATTTGAATGTTTTATGCTTATTAACTATTATATTTCCATCTTGCCCTTAATCAGCAGCCAATCATTTATTAATTAAAATTTTGCTGAATAATTATTTGAATTTTGGCTTGGATGACATTTTATGGCTCAACCACTTACTCAGTACGATTTCGATAAAACGCCGCTCGACATGGCTGACAAAGCCCAGTTTATGAGTCATGTCAATGAAGAGCATCAAGATGAACTCGCGATGTTTATCAATGCCTTTACTACCACGGCAGTGAGTGAGCACGAGATCGCCTCGATAGCAGAGCCGTATACTGATGGGATATTAATGGATGTCACAACCGCCCATCATGACGACGATACCTTAACAAACAGCAGCAAGCTCAGCCGTCAATATTTTATTGATTTTACAGTTCCTATTAGTGACTCTATGACGCTACAGGAGCAATATATAACGCTATTGCAAACATCTGCCAATAAGCTTGGCAAGCGCACGATCAAGCTCCAAGAACAGCGTTTTACGGTCATTAATGGCTATTATGCCAGCCCCAATATGTATCGACTGCTGGTAACCGCACCCGATAGTACGCCACTCTCTCATCCGGGCTACGCGTATTTGTTTGAGCTGGATGCGGACGGTCTATCTGCTACAAAACACCAGTCAAAAGACCATTCAAGAGATAGCGACAAACCTTTGCAGCGCTACTATACCTTGCGAAAAGCATGGCGAGATTCGAGCAGCTCGTCCGTCCAAGCGTGGATAGATGTCTACATTCACGGCGACACGGCAGGGGGCAGTTGGGCGCGCGCACTTAACTGTGGCAGTCAAATCAAAACAGTACGTGAATATCCAGAGAAAATAGAACATCTTAGCACTGGTCAGTGCTTACTCATCTGTGATGAAACCTCCTTGCCTACGGTGGCCAATCTATTGGAAAACTGGCAGAATCCATTGCCGCCCCTCGTCATTGCCATCACTAATGATCCAGAGGATATCAGTTATCTACACACCCTAACGCTCAGTAATCAACTACGCCATGAGGCGCATTTTTTGCAAGATAATGTGTGCCAGCTGGTTAATGCCCCAACAACTGATATTACTGAGCAAATAATGACATTATTAAATACACAATTTGCGCGACTGCCTGTCAAAATTGACAAAGTATGGGGCGCGCTGGAAGCAGCGGATATCAAATCATTACGACAGCAACTAAAAACAAACCTTGGGCTATCACGTCAGGATATGGTCATTAAAGTCTATTGGCGTGCGCAATAAGCATTATGTTTTTTATAAGTGGCATATCTCTGTAAACAGCAGACATTTAATAAATAGTAAGCATTTAGTAAATAATAGGTATTTAGACACTTACCAACCACTTGTGCTGACTGCTAAATTGAGCTAATAACAATCGTTGCTGCTGGTGTAGCGCGACTAATCAACATATTGTAATTAATCAACTTTAGACGACTTACTACTTTGCCTAACGAAAACGTACACTTAATACGATAAAAATATATTGAGATTTAATCCAGTAATATATTGTAATGAAAATGATTATCATTATAATAAGCATTTAATCTATGTGCTGGAAATATTCATGCAACTGTCTCGCTTATACTCTGCTTTATTTCGCCCTACTCTATTGAATCTGTCTCGCCATCCCTTGTCATTGAAATCACTGTGCTCATCTTGTCTGTCCACATCGGTAATACTACTGGGTGCAAGCCAAGCCGCGTGGGCACAAACAGATTTAAATGCTGACGCTCAATCCGATACCCCAAGCGTGGTACTCGATGAGATTGTCGTGACCAGTAGTGCTGATGCATCAGCCGATGGGTTGCCAGATGCCTATGCAGGTGGTCAAGTAGCGACAGGAAGCCGTGTCGGAATCTTGGGCAATCAAGACATCATGGACACGCCGTTCTCCACTACCTCATATACCAATGAGTATATCGGCAATCAACAAGCCCAAAGTGTGGGTGACCTGCTCAAAAAAGACCCGACTGTTCGTGTCGCTAGAGGCTTTGGCAACTTTCAAGAAGCGTACTTTATGCGCGGCTTTGTCACAACCTCTGACGACACGATGTACAATGGTCTATACGGCATATTGCCAAGGCAGTATATCGCAACGGAATTGTTCGAGCGTGTTGAGGTTCAGCGCGGGGCATCCGCCATGCTCAATGGCGCAGCGCCCAGTGGTGGCAATGCTGGTGGCACCATTAACCTGCTGCCCAAACGAGCTGGCAATGACCCGCTACGTAAGGTGACACTCGGTTATGGTCAGGGCGATCAAGGCAAAGTTGCCGTAGACGTCAGTGATCGCTTTGGTACTGATGATGCGTTTGGCGTTCGCTTTAATGCCGCTTATCAAGATGGCGACAGCGCGATTGATGATGAATCTTCAACACTGGGTCTGGCAGCGTTAGGATTAGATTATAGAGGCGATCAGTATCGACTATCAGCTGATTTGGGCTGGCAAGACAACAAACTCAAAAAGACCCGTCCTAGTGTCACACTTGCTGGTGTTTCTAGAGTACCAAAAGCACCAGACGGCTCAAAGAATTGGGCGCAGCCTTGGACGTATTCAGATGAAGAAGATGTCTTTGGTACCATTAGAGGCGAGTACGATTTTAATGATAACGTTACCGCTTATGGTGCTTACGGTGTGCGAAGTGGTGAGGAAGAAAACTCACTGGCCAATCTAACCGTCAACAATGTTGATGGTGCAGGTACGGTTTATCGCTTTGATAATTCTAGAAAAGATTTGGTACAAAGTGCTGAGTTCGGTCTGCGTGGTAAATGGCAAACAGGTGAAGTGGCTCATAATTGGGTACTAGCAGCGGATCTCTATGACCAAGAAGAAAAAGGGGCGTTCGCCTATGATTTTGGTAATCAACCCGCAACCAATTTATATCGCCCTATTGACTACGCTGAGGTCCCTTTTACAAGCACAGCAATCTTCGGTGGTAACTTAGACGATCCAAAACTAACCAACGAGAAGCAATTCCAAAGCTTTGCGCTAGCCGATACCATATCACTGTTCGATAACAAACTAAAAACCACTTTAGGCGTGCGTCATCAGAATTTAAAAACCACCAGCTATGATCCTAACACTCAGGCTAAAACGGCTGATTACGATAAAAGCGAGTGGACACCAAGCGTTGGAATTGTCTATCAACCGAGCATGGACTGGTCTGTTTATGGCAACTATATCGAAAGCCTAGCGCCAGGTGCAAGAGCACCTCTGACTAATAATGGTGGCGCTGTCACCAATGGTGGTCAAAATTTAGACCCTTATGTGAGTGAGCAAACTGAGGTTGGCGTTAAGTATGACAACGGTTTGATTGGCAGTAGTTTGGCGATATTCCGCACTAATGAGCCGCGCGCTTATATCAATGACTCAAATACGTTTACCGCTGCTGGAGAAAATCGCCATCAAGGGGTAGAATTGACTGTATTTGGTAGCCCGAGCGAAAACATGCGCTTCAATGCTGGTGTTACTTACTTAAATGCTGAGCAAAAAGATACGGGCGATGTGGCGTTAGACGGCAACCGAGTCATCGGACTGCCCACGCTACAAAGCAACGTCAACCTAGAATATGATTTAGCAGCAGTTGAAGGATTAACGGTGACCGGCGATATCATTCACACAGGCGCACGTTATGCCGATGCCGCCAACAGCTTAAAAGTTGACGGTTATACCACATTAGATCTAGGTGCTCGCTATAAAACCATGCTCGCTGGACAAGACGTGACGCTAAAAGGAGTAGTTACTAATATTACTGGTGAAGACTATTGGCAATCAGTGGGTGGTTATGCGGGTGCTGGATACTTAAATGCCAGTGAGCCTACTGCCCTAAAAGTGTCAGCGACTTTCGACTTTTAAGACATGCGGGTTAAGCCACATTTATAAGACTTAGATAAAAGGGATTAGGCACAACCTACTCCCTTTTATGCCATCAAAAATACGCAAAAAACCATTCTATTATTGAGCCATTATGTCCTCTCGCGCCACCGTTTCTTTATATCAGATGATTTGGGCACACTATCGCCTGCCTTTTCTTAAAGTTATTTTCCTTAATTTGGTGAATGCGGCGGTCAGTGTGGGCATCATTGCCTATATCAATCACACCTTTATCAGTCAGCCTGTTTTTAATACCTTATCGTGGGCGAGCTTGGGTCAATTTTCAGCTTTGGTTGTCCTGCTATTGGTCACTACTTTTTTATCACAATATGCCTTAACCCGTCTCGGTCACAAGTTTGTCTATGAGCTCAGAACCAAGCTGGTCAAACAAATCATCGACACTAAAGTTCCGCAAATAGATCATTTGGGTAGCGCACGGTTACTCGCCAGCTTATCCTCAGATATTCAATCGATTACTGTCGCCTTTGTGCGTATGCCAGAGCTGGTGCAAGGCGTTATTTTATCGGTTGGTGTCGCCCTTTATTTAGGCTGGTTGTCGCTGCCATTATTATTGATTGTCATGTTTTGGATTGCGATGACGATTTGGATAAGCACCATTTTAGTGAAGCATGTCTATACTCATTTAAGAGAGCTCAGAGAGATTAATGATCTTTTATATGAGGACTATCAATCCATTATAGATGGTCGCAAAGAGCTGGCGCTTAATCAATACCGCGCTGAAAAACTCTATAAAAATGATTTCTTAAATCATGCCAAGTCTTATCAAAATCGAGTGATTAAATCAGATACATATCATTTATCCGCCGTGAATTGGTCGAACATTATGATGTTCGCAGCCATTGGTGTGGTGTTTGCCGTGTCAAATTATCTTGCTATACCGATGGGTATTGCCACCACTTTCTCTTTAACCATTCTATTCATGCAATCACCCATCCTTCATGCCGTTGGTGCGTATCCGACCTTACAAACGGCACAAGTGGCGCTGGATAAAATACAATCTTTAGAATTGGCGGAGTACCAATCAACCTTTACGACGGATATTGTGGTAAACAACTGGCAGTCCATATCATTCAATGATATTGGCTATCGTTATGCAAGTAACGATACCACTGCAAACGAGGTAGTGGTCAAAGAAAATGAAAATTCTACCGATATCCTAAAATCGGTTAATCTGACTTTGAAACGTGGCGATGTGGTGTTTTTAATCGGGGCAAATGGTAGCGGTAAATCTACGCTTGCCAAGATTATTACAGGCATTTTCACCCCTAGCATAGGTGCTGTAAAAATAGACAGCCAGCTCGTTGACTCAAAAAACAACGCCGATTATCGACAGCTTTTTTCTGCCATTTTTAGCGATCAGCATCTTTTTAAACAGCTGATTGGTAGAGAGGGACAGCAACCCGATGAAGCGCTCGTGAATACATGGCTGCATAAATTGAATTTACAAGATAAAGTCAGCGTGACTGAAAACCAATTATCGACCGACAAGCTATCACAAGGACAACGCAAGCGCTTGGCCATGCTCATTGCCGTGGCTGAACAAAAAGACATACTGCTACTCGATGAATGGGCGGCTGACCAAGATCCTGCCTTTCGCCGAGTGTTTTATCAAACACTGATACCTGAACTCAAAGCCTTGGGTAAAACGCTGTTTATCATCAGTCATGATGATGGTTACTTTGAGCATGCAGATCGATTATTACTGATGAAAGAAGGCAGACTCATTGAGTTAAATGCTGAAGAACGGCAACGTGCCAGTGCCGATGCCATTGCTATGTTGGCGTAAATACTGGCTTAGTAAAAAGTTAATGGCGAACAATAAAAAATCGGGGCATCTTTTAGAAAGTTGCCCCGATTTTGTGTAAATAAGAATGACTTTTTGAATGGCTCTCTTATTTTATTTAATTTTAAAATAATAATTTCTGTAAAAAACCAACCCGTGAAATGACTAAGAAATCTAGTAATCCGATAGCGACAATC
Organism: Psychrobacter sp. JCM 18902; assembly: GCF_904846615.1. NCBI lineage: Bacteria > Pseudomonadati > Pseudomonadota > Gammaproteobacteria > Moraxellales > Moraxellaceae > Psychrobacter > Psychrobacter sp. JCM 18902. The sequence continues at coordinate 830,965 of NZ_CAJHBK010000001.1, read as the reverse complement.
GCGATGATGGCGGTCGGGAATATGATTGCCACTGCTAACAAAGGAATGGCAAACGGCCACCAGATAGAAAAACTGAGACCACGCGCTGGTGGATTCAGTCCAACCTTTTCACTGGCATGACGTGGACGGCGTTGCCACCACATGATGTAACCGCTCACACAAATAGCAATAACCGATAAGCAAAACAAGATATTGGCCAATACGCTCCACCATCCAAGCGTCCCCATATGAATCGCAATGCCCGCCGCCATAAATTTACCAAAAGCATTGTAATCATCAAAGCGGATATCTGCCAAAATATTGCCCGAATAACGATCGATATGTACCGTACGATCAGCCATTGGATTTTTCATATCATAGCTCATTGAGTCTTGGCTAATCGTCCAGACGCCCGTATTACCCTGTGGCAGATTTAATTGGTAACGTCCGACAACACCAATCTCACGGGCAAATCGATCTACAGTATCGATCATACTCGGTATATTGGACTCGATACCATTCTTGCCAGCGACAGTGCCAGATGCTGGCATTGGTGTCAATTCAAGCACCCAAGGCACATCTTTGGTACTACCCGTATTTAGTGCATCACCATGCGTGGGTGCTGTGGCTGGTGTTGCTCCATGAACGTGCGGCGTGGCTTCAGCGTTATTCATATCCATACCAACATGATGTTGACTGTGATCAATAGAAAGCGGCATTGGCGCAACGCCCCATTTGCCCGCAGGAAACTGACTCCATGCCTGTACCATACGCTCGCCCCAGATGCCTGCCCATGCCATTCCTGAAATACAGAAAAACAGTAGCAACACAGATATCCAACTGCCCAATGTCGCATGAATGGTACGTATGAATGAGCGTTTTTTCTTATTATTTACAGCATCATTGGGTATAAGCATGGCTTTGAGTGATTTGCGTTTTTGCCACCACAAATACCAACCCGTTAGAATCATTAAAATCGTCAATGAGGCAGTGGTTTCTTGGATATAATCACCGACTTTGCCCAATAGTAAATCGGCATGAATATCATTAAAGGTATAGTACAGACCACTATTAGTCGGTGTGCTTTTAACGATATCAGCCGTATAAGGATTCACCGCCACCATATTCTCATGACTGGCTGACTTAACTTGAAACAAGGCAACGGTGTCCGTATCACGAGGCGCGATATATTTCACCAGCGTGCTGTTAGGTAAAGTGTTCAACGCGTTTTTAGCTTGCGTAGAAATAGGGGCGGTAATTAGTGCTGTCATCGCTGAATCTGGGATGATAATAGTGAGGCGATCGTCATCACGACCTGCAATGTTAGACATCAACAGCATGCCAAGTGCGCTGCAAGCTAGGATAATTAAGAAAGGTGCTATAAACATTCCTGCATAAAAATGCCAACGCCATACCGTAAAATAGCGTTGAGTATTGGTTGATTGACTTGTGTGTTTGCTCATAAAGATGACCTTTAACAATCTTTGGTTGCTCAATGAACGACCTAGACCTATTAATAGTAGTAATAAATCCTGTCTGCCTGTTGATCTAAAAGTTGATTCCAAATAGACGGCTGCATCATACGAGAAAAGCCTTGTAAACACCATTACTTATAGCCAAAAATTATCGTCATATTAGAGCGTCTCTTCAATTTTCATGTTTGCATCATAATCATCTTAATGGCTAAAAATGAGGCTACTTCACTCGACATCTTACTAAGAACGCTTTGTTTGTAAATTTTTAATGATAATGATAATCATTAATGTTATTATTCCTTTTCTTTCGCTTTCGGCATTTGATAACTTACAAGGAAATATGATGCGTTTTATCTCAACGTCTACATCCATTCGTCAAAAACGTTTAACTCTCGCGGTGCAACTGGGATTGGCAATGGGTTTGAGCCATGCAGCTTATGCTGAGACAATGCCGAATAACATCGAAAATAGTGTTGAGAACGACGTTGATAGTGATGTTGATAATGATGTTAATAATAATGAGACCGTGACACCATCGACCACCTTGGATACCATTACTGTCTATGCCGACAACTATCGTAGTACGGGCACCAAAACAGCGTTAGATCCTAATGATGCGCCCATGAGCTATACGAGAATCGATCAAGCGCTGTTACAAAAACGTCAAGCAGACAGTGTCAATTCAGCGTTACGTTATGAGCCAGGGGTGAGCACTGAGAGTCGCGGTACGGTGTCCATCTTTGATGAATACAATATTCGCGGTTTTAAAACTTACTCCAATTTTTACGATGGATTAAGACTGCCCTACGATGGGGCTTGGAATCTGATGCCGCAAGTCGATATCTACGCAACAGAAGCAGTGGAAGTGGTCAAAGGGCCAGCATCCTCACTCTATGGCTATGCATCTCCAGGTGGCATGGTCAATCAAGTCGCCAAAACCCCAAAAAGCACTCAAGCATCTGAGGTACAGTTGCGAGTGGGTAATCAAAACCTAAAAGAAGTGGCGGTCGATACGACAGGACCTATCTCAGACACGCTCAATTATCGACTGGTGGCGTTAAAACGACAAAAAGACGGGCAGATGCAGACCACAGAAGAAGAGCGCACCCTGATCAATCCGTCACTGGAATGGCAACCGACAGAAGATGTGTCCGTTCTTGCCAATCTGTTTTATCAAGATGATCCGAAAATGGTACCTTCCACCCCACTGCCTGCCTTTGGCACTGTCTACCATGCCAGCTATGGCAAACTGGGCAGTGATGCCTATGCAGGCGATGAATGGAATAAGTTTAGTAAAGAAGTATTTATGCCAAGTGTTACCATAAACTGGGACATCAATGATAAGTTGACGTTCAAGCACATTCTGCGCTATACCGACGCCGACGCGCAGCAGCGTAATATGTACAACAGCGGGTTTGTAAGTGGTAGTGATAAGATACTAAATCGCGTGGCCTACACCACCGATGAGAGCATGAGCAACTGGACCACGGACAACCAGCTTGCTTATCAGCTAGATACTACCAATACCTCGCACAATTTATTATTTGGTATTGAGTATCAAGAGACAGACAGTACTGCCATTTATTATGATGCTGGGGCAGATGGCACACCAAATCTTGACTTATCCAATCCAGATTTTTCGCAAATCAATGCCGATACGTTGCCTTTAGAGGCTTATCGTCAAAATGAAGATATCGAGCAAAGCCAACTTGGTTTTTATGTACAAGATGAGATGAAATGGCAAGATTTGACAGTGGTAGCAGGCTTACGTCACGATAATTTTGACAGTAGTACTGAGCAAACCGAAGCTACTAAAGGCGTCATTTATAATAAAAAAACAATTAACAACGATGCGTCAGAAACCAGTGGTCGTCTCGCAGCCATTTACGACTTTGATAATGGACTATCGCCTTATGCAAGCTACTCGCAGTCGTTTCAGCCAGTGGTCGGTAGTAACTTTATTACCAATGCGCCATTTAAGCCAACGACTGCCGATCAGCTAGAGGCTGGTGTCAAATATCTCTCTGCCAATCGCGCCACACAAGGCACGCTTGCGGTATTTGATATCACTCAAAAAAATGTCATAGTGACAAACCCATCTAATTATCAACAAAAAGTTCAAACGGGTGAAATCACCTCCAAAGGCTTTGAAGTTTCAGGCAGCCACATGCTTAACGACTGGGTAGATATTGCCGCCAGTTATAGCTATACCGATGCTGAAATTACAGAAGATGAATTTAACCCTGATGTGGTTGGCAATACCCCTGCGCAAACGGCTAAGCACAAGGCAACATTGTGGGCAGATTATTATGCTACTGACAAGCTCAGTCTCAATGCTGGCGTACGCTATGAAGGCGGTATGCAACTTGATAAGCAAAACTCAGACGAATTACCAAACGTGACGTTGGTAGACATGGGCGGTAATTATCAAATCAATCCGATGCTCACTGTCGGTGCCAGTATCAACAATCTTTTTGATAAAACCTACGTCGGCGCTTGTTATGATATTAACAATTGCTGGATGGGACCTGAGCGCCAAATGTCCGTCAGCCTAAAAGCCAATTTTTAGGCAATGTAGAACTTACGATTACTAGAGAATATCAATCTTATAGAGTGGTATCATCTCAAATGATGACCTAAACTATCAAATAGTTAAATGAAGGAAAGTATTAATATGGGAAAACCTACCCCAAGAATGCTAGATGTGATTGGCAGTAAATACCTCACGCCACATATGTGCCGTGTCACGCTTGGCGGTGCTGGACTAACTGATTTTCCGGCAGATCAAGAAAGCGCGTACATTAAGCTGATATTCCCTCAAGGCGATGAGGCTCGACCATTGATGCGTACCTATACCGTCAGCGTTCAACGAGATAATGAGATAGATGTCGATTTTGCGTTGCATGAGACAGAAGGCCCTTCTTCAGCATGGGCACGTAACGCTCAAGTGGGCGAGCAAATATTGGTAGGCGGCCCTGGACCAAAGAAGCTGATTAACAATGAGGCTGACTGGTTTTTATTGATCGGTGATATGACAGCGCTGCCGGCGATTACCGTCAATCTTGCCCAGCTACCTGCTGACGCACACGGCTATGCAGTCCTTGAGATTACCACTGAAGCAGATAAGCAACTACTCGAAAAGCCAGACAACCTTGACATTCATTGGGTGATAAACGCGCATCCAAATGCAGAAACTAGCCCCTTGCTAGATCGCGTTAAAACGCTTACGTGGCTAACAGGACAACCTGCTGTTTGGGTAGCTTGCGAGTTCCATAGTATGCGCGCCCTACGCCATTATTTTAAGGTAGATCGCCCAATACCCAAAACGCATTTGTACATATCTAGCTATTGGAAAGTCGATAGCACAGAAGACCAGCATAAAATTGTCAAACGAGAGGATGCCCAAAGCATAGAATGATAAGCAATGACGTTTTGTATTTTTGAACTGTTTTGAAAGCGGTTTGAGTAATGATTGATAAATTTTGTGTTACTAATCATTACCCTACTACTTATATACTTCTATTGGCTAAATAAAAGTATGGTGACAAAATATAGTGACATTGTAGAATATGAGCAGCTGGTGAGTTGCTCATAAACTGTGATCACTACTCCTTACAACCCTATCACTTGCATTAAATGACCTGTCTTGAGATACAATGTAGCTCCTTCAGATCCTGCCTGTATTTGCGCATGCTCACCTGCTGGCAGACGTATCCAGCCGCCGCGCTGATAAACTTGACCATCATCTATCAACTCGCCTGCTAACACCAGTATTTCTGCACCGCCATAGACTGCCTCATTAAACAGTAACTCGCCTGCCTTGATACGCTGCAAACTCACTTGCTCATTATTACCTGAGAATAGAGGACAAACATCACGGCTGCCCTGCTGTTGCCAATGAGCCTTATCTTTAGTATCGATAGCCACATAATGAGGTTCATCAGCTGGCATTTGACGTAGCTTGACGAAAATCACTGCGCCTTCATCACTATAAGGCTTGTGTCCTGAGGTCGGTGGATTGCGCAAATACCAACCTGCTGGGTAATGTTTGTCATCTGCAGAAAAAGTACCTGACAATACTAAAATCTCTTCACCACCCGGATGTAGATGATGCGGAAAATAAGAATTGGGCGCATAGCGTACAAGGCTAGTGGCACGTGCTTTTTCTGCACCCACACGGTCAAGCATCACGCGCTCTACCCCATTTTGTGGTGACTTAATCCACTGGTGTTGCTCAGGTATAAGGGCAGCGCGGCGAGTAAAGTCTGCATGAATAAGCATAAACCATGTCCAAAAATAGTATGATGAGATGATCCTTTAGCAAACGTCAGATATGATTATTGAACGTTATCGACAGCTAAAGGCGCAATGATTGCACCTCGCTATTATAAACCTTACCGAGTTTTCAACGTACTAAAATCACAGGAGATAGCGTGCTGGCGATAATTTCTGTCGTGGTACTACCAAGAAATAATTGTTGCAATTTCGAATGCCCGTAAGCACCCACCACCATCATATCAATGTGGTTTTCTACCTGAAACCTTAACAAGCCGTCGACGGCATCGGAGGCAAATAAATGATGTGCCGCGACGCTAAAACCTGCGTCCTCCAATTGTGCCGCTGCGGCGCTTAAACTTTGTTTTGACGCGTCGTTATGATTGCCTATCATGACGATATGACCTTGTAATCCTTTTAGCACAGGACTCCTCGCAACCATCCATGCTGCTTTAATAGCGGTTTTGCTACCATCAAAAGCTATCATGTATGAGCTGGGTTCTTTGAACGTCTCTGAGCAAATCAATATAGGAACGTCAGATGCGCGGGCAACGGTTTCGATTTGGCTACCGATATTAATACGGCTGCTTTTGTGATCTTCACCTCGGCGTCCCATGACGATGGCACGATTTTCTGCTTTAAAATGCTCAATGGCAGGTAACAGCTTGCCGCGACGTTGATAGATACGAATACCGACCTGAGTAAAGTTACCTTGAATATGGCTTTTTGCATCTTGCACCAAAGCATTGCTATAACTGTTCACCACCTTCGCTCTTTGCTCGTCTAACTGTGTCAATTCCTCCAATAAAAACTGGCGGCTATTGACTCCTATTGCGCCTGACAAATCGCGTCTGGTGGAGGCTGGAACCTCACTCACATGCAACAATGCTACGGGTAAATTTAACTTTCTGGCATACCATGCTGCATAGTCACAAACCGATTCAGTCACTGCCGAGCCGTCTATACAGGCTAAAATGTGCTGTGATGTTGTCATATTCCATCCTTAAATTTAACGATTTAATCCTATACAGCTTTCTATACCCACTATAAATATGGTCACCGAAAAACATAGTTACCAAAGAACATGGTTACCAAAGAACATAGCGGCAAAAAAAGCATATCCATTGCCTTGATAATAACCAATTTAAACGGCTTCAGCCAGCGATGTGTGCCCACTTCTACCGTAATTAAAAAAGTCTTGTCATCGTCTAACAACATGCCGTAGCGAATTTTGCTACAATGGTTTTTTAGCATTTATGATTTAAGTATCCTTATCTAGGTGATGGAATTATGGCAAAAAATGCCCTACAGGCTCAGTTATTAAAAGCGGGATTGGTGGATAGCAAAAAAGCCAAGAAAATCAGCAAGCAGACTCAGCATGCCAAGCGTACTGGTGACTCAGAAAGCATGGAAGCGAAAAAAGCGTTGGCAGAAGCCCAAGCGAAAAAACTAGAGAAAGATCAAAAGCTCAATCAAGAAAAACAACGTATTTTAGAAGAGAAGATGCTCAAGGCTAATATCGTCCAAATGATTAAGCAGCATCAGATTGCCGATACCAATGGCGATGTCAATTATCAATTTGTCGATAATTCTAAGGTTAAAAAAATCTTTGTCACTCAAAAACTATATGAGCAAATCGTCGCCGGTCATGTGGTGATTGCACGCTTAGAAGAAGGCTATGCACTCCTTCCTCGTCCGTTGGCAGATCGCATCGATGCAAAAATGGAAGGCTTCATGGTCGTGTCTAACGATACATCAGAAGAATTACTGGCAGAAGATGATCCTTATGCCGCCTATGTGATTCCAGATGATTTGATGTGGTAACCGCTTAATTTCATCATAATTATGATGTAAGCGAAAAGCCTTTCATGGACTGTATCAGTCCATGAAGGGCTTTTTATTGTACGAAAAGCGACCACCTTTAACCCAGCATTGCTGCTTTGGTTGAAAAACGTAACGATACTCTGGAACGGTAGCATGCTTGAGGCTACGAACTTGAACAACCATTCAATAACAACTACAATGCGGTTTATTGACTTACTGAGCGGTAATATTTTGTCTAATTTTGAGTAATCACTCAAAATAAACACTTTATTCATGCTTACTGCCTGACAATAGTAGTCATTGCCATATATTTCATTGATTAGACTTGCCAAACTCTTTTGCACTCACTTTTAACGCTTATTAAGAAGAAATAACTTATGCCAAAACATCTGCCTCTTTCACTGTTATTGCTTCGACTGGGTATTTTCATTGTTTTTTTAGTCTGGACTTTAGATAAGCTTATTAATCCTGATCATGCCGCAGGCGTTTTTTCTAGTTTTTATGGTTTTGAAAGTATAGGCGACACCGTGTTTTATGTCATTGGCGCGGCTCAATTCATCCTCATTCTGTTGTTTGTCACAGGATTATTCAAAACTTGGACTTACGGCATCATCTTGCTACTTCATGCGATTTCGACGTTCTCAACCTTTGGCTTATATCTCAAGCCTTTTGATAACTTGTTGTTCTTTGCAGCATGGCCGATGTTGGCTGCGTGTTTGGCGCTTTTCTTAATGAGAGATTGGGATACATTAACCTTGGGCAAAAAAGTTTCTTTAGCTTAAACATCAGTCATATTTATCGTTAGATTGGGCTGGGTTGAACATGCAAAAATATAAATACTAGCCTCCGAAACTCAAGCTCTATACTATGAAGACTACTGAGTTAGCTGTTTTATTGTATATAAATGCACAAACCATGCAAAAAACTTAACGCAATTATCGTTACCACTAACTTGTCATTACCACTAACATGGTCAAGGTTCTTAATCATAAAAGAATGACGATGACTTTAGCCTTCGCTCGACTACTTAGACGGATATTTTATGATTAAAAGAATATTGTTAATACTGTTAATATTAATATTAGCAGCAAGCTTTTTCTACTTTGACCTCAATCAATTACTGACGCTTGACGGCTTAAAAGGGTCGATGGCGCAATTTAACGACTACAAAGCGCAATCACCATTATTGATTATCGGTGGGTTCTTTTTACTTTATATCGTTGTCACCGCCCTATCCTTACCAGGTGCCGCTATTTTAACCTTGGCAGCTGGTGCATTATTTGGTTTATGGCAAGGCTTATTGGTCGCCTCATTTGCCTCCAGTATTGGCGCAACACTCGCCTTTTTAACCTCACGTTATTTACTGCGTGATACGATTAAGCAGCGCTTTCCTGAGCGCTTAGCAGCCATTGATGCTGGCGTTGAAAAAGAAGGCGGGTTTTACTTATTTACCCTACGCTTAGTGCCAATATTTCCTTTCTTTTTGATTAATTTATTGATGGGTGTCACTGCGATTAAAGCAAGGACATTCTACTGGGTAAGCCAAATCGGTATGCTCGCGGGTACTTTTGTATTCGTTAATGCTGGTACGCAATTGGCGCAAATTGACAGTTTGTCAGGAATTTTATCGTTTAATTTAATTGTCTCATTTGCGTTGTTAGGTTTCTTCCCATTAATAGCAAAAGGCATATTAAATATGCTAAAAAAACGCCGCGTCTATAAAAACTATAGCAAACCTAAAAAATTCGATCGGAACATGATCGTGATTGGCGCAGGTGCTGGCGGGCTAGTCACTAGCTATATCGCGGCGACCGTCCGAGCAAAAGTGACCTTAATCGAAGCGGGTGAAATGGGTGGCGACTGTTTAAACTATGGCTGTGTACCCAGTAAAGCCCTGATTAAAAGCGCAAAAGTCGCAGAACAAATGCGCAATGGTGAGCGTTATGGCTTGGAAAACACCCCACCAGAGTTTTCATTTAAGAACGTCATGACCCGCATCCATAAAGTCATCGCTGACATCGCCCCAAATGACAGCGTCGAGCGCTATACAGACTTGGGTGTTGAAGTGTTAAAAGGTTATGCCAAATTCATCGACCCGTGGACAGTAGAAATTGCGCTAAACGATGGCGGCACGCAAACACTAACTGCGCGTTCCATCGTTATCGCTACTGGTGCGCGCCCATTTATCCCAGACTTGCCGGGTTTGGAAGAAACGGGTTATGTGACTAGCGATACTATATGGAATAAATTTACCGAATTAGAAGCAGCACCGAAAAAGCTGGTGGTCCTTGGCGGCGGGCCAATCGGCTCTGAGCTGGCGCAAGCCTTTGCCCGCTTAGGCTCCGATGTGACCCAGATCGAAAGAGGCGCGCGTCTTATGAAAAAAGAAGACGTGGAAGTCTCTGAATTTGCACAGAAAGTCCTCGTTGAGAGCGGCGTAAATGTCTTAACCTCGCATCAAGCGATTCGTTGTGAAGTGCGCGATGGTAAAAAGTTCATTATCGTTGAAGCGGAAGGCAGCAGTACCGTTAAGCAAGACCGTCAAAACAAGCAAGAAATCGCGATTGAATATGACGAATTGCTTTGTGCCGTTGGACGTAGTGCTCGCTTAGAAGGTTATGGTCTTGAAGATTTGGGCATCGAAACGGAACGTACCATCGATACGGATGACTATTTAGAAACTCTCTACCCCAATATATACGCCGCAGGTGATGTCGTCGGCCCTTATCAATTTACTCATGTGGCTTCCCATCAGGCATGGTACGCTGCCGTAAACGGTTTATTTGGACATCTAAAGAAGTTTAAAGTAGATTACCGCGTGATTCCGTGGACAACCTTTATCGATCCAGAAGTCGCACGCGTGGGCTTAAATGAGCAAGAAGCTATCGAAAAAGGTATCGATTTTGAGATTACCCGCTACGACTTTAAAGATTTAGATCGCGCGGTGACGGAAAGTGCCAATCATGGTTTTATCAAAGTCATTACGCCTAAAGGCAAAGATAAAATACTTGGCGTGACCATCGTCGCTGAGCATGCTGGGGATTTAATGCCAGAATTTATACTGGCGATGAAGCATGGCTTAGGGCTGAATAAAATACTTGGCACTATCCATATGTATCCAACATGGGCAGAGGGGAATAAGTACGCTGCTGGTGAATGGAAACGTAATCATGCGCCCGAAACGGTATTAAACTGGCTTGAGAAATACCATACATGGCGTCGAGGTTAGCTGGTTTTTTATTCACTGCGCTAAAAATATATCATCATAACGGAAACTTAAATGTACGTTATCAAATCTCCGCCCGCTTTGACCACGTTAAAAAACCTAAGCCGCTGTAGCGCCTATGCTATAGCGCTTAGCGTTTGTGCAGTTATTTCTTCAAGCATATCAGCAAGCACTGCCTCACCCACTACTGGTAACCTTAATCAAAATTTATCATCTTGGCAGCAAATAGAGGCGCAAGGTAGCAATCAAGACGTCTACTTTTATGCATGGGGCGGTGATCCACAGATCAACGCCTATCTACAGTGGGCAGCCGAACAAGTCGATGATAAATATAATATTAATTTAGTTCATGTGAAATTGAGCGACACCAGTGAAGCCGTTAGCCGTGTACTTGCAGAAAAATCTGCCAATAACAACGATAAAGGCAGCGTTGATCTCATCTGGATAAATGGCGCAAACTTTGCCACCATGAGTGAGAATTCATTATTACTGAAACAATGGGCGAACAAGCTGCCTAACTTTCCCTTGACTGATCCAGAGAATAATCCTGCCGTTAACTTTGATTTTGGTGTACCGACCAACGGCATGGAAGCACCATGGGGTCAAGCCTCGCTGACCTTTTATTACGACAGTTTATCAACTGACAAGCCACCAAAGACCCTGAATGAGCTAGTCAATTGGACCGCGCAAAATTCTGGGCGTTTTAGCTATCCAAAGCCGCCTGACTTTTTAGGCATGAGCTTTTTAAAATACGCCTTAGTCATGCTGCACGAGCAAAATGATGCTAAGACAGGCAAAAACATCAAGGCACAGCTAAACCTGCCAGCCACTGAGCAAAATACAGAAATGGTATTAGCCCCTTTATGGGCATTTTTAGATGACTTGCATCCCACTCTATGGCGTAAGGGTGAGCAATTTGTGCAAACGGGCGCGCACATGCGGCGTTTGGTCGATGATACCGAGCTGAGCTTGGCCTTTACTTTTTCTGCACCTGAAGTGCCAGCAGCCGTGCAACGTTATGATTTACCCGAGAGTATTCGTAGCTATGCAATGAGTGATGGCAGCTTAAGCAACACCCATTTTGTGGCCATTCCTTATAACGCCAGCCATCCGCAAGCCGCACAGCTAGTGGCAAACTTTTTGCTGAGCCCAGAAGCACAAGCCAAAAAGCAAACCCCTGATATATGGGGTGATAAAACCGTACTCGTTCCCTCTACGCTCAATCCTGAACAACAAGCGCTATTCAAAGACAATAAACCACACCCTAGCTCCCTGCCCTTTGATAGCATCAAACGTACTGTGAGTGAACCACATCCAAGCTGGGTTGATGCCATTATGCAAGGCTGGCAAGCGCGTTATGGGGTCAGCCCATGAGTAAAAATACTAATAATAAAACGGCAAAAGAAAAAGTCCATTCTGCAACAATTACTGGCATAACCGCGCCTGATAAAACAGATCTATTTACGCGTATCGTCTCCTTGAGTCCGATATTTTTACTGCTGCTACTGATATTACCGGTACTCGGTGGTTTGGTGTGCGTGCTGTTACCTGCCTTTAGCTGGGTGCCTGCACTTGAGCAAACGACTGTTAGTCTACAAGGCTTTCATGATCTTTGGCAGACGCCTGGTCTTACTCAAATGGTCGCTTTAAGTATCGCTACTGGATTGATAAGTACGTTACTCGCTTTTGTCATGACCTTAATGATTTTGGCGGCTTTTTTTAATAGCGTTTGGCTGACTCGTATTGAGCGTTTGCTTAGTCCAATCTTGGTCATTCCTCATGCAGCAGCAGCCATTGCAGTTGGTTTTTTAATTGCGCCTTCTGGTATGTTTTCACGCCTTATATCACCATGGCTAAGTGGCTGGGAATTGGCTCCAGATGGTATATTTCCACATGACCCCTACGGCATCAGTATCATTTTGGGTTTAACCTTAAAAGAGCTGCCGTTTTTACTACTCATGGCATTAGGCGCTTTGGCACAACCTGAGCTTGGTAAAAAATTACGTCAGCAATATAAAGTTGCGCTAAATCTCGGATATTATCCCATCACTGCCTTTTTTAAAGCCGTCCTCCCAATTCTCTATCCTTTTTTACGTTTGCCTATCTTAGCCGTGCTGGCCTATGCCAGTGCCAGCGTAGAGATGCCATTGATACTTGGTCCAAATACACCGCCAACGCTGGCGGTCACTATCATGCAATGGTTTAACGATGTAGATTTAAACTTACGTATAAAAGCCTCGGCAGGCGCGTTATTACAATTGGCGTTGACGGGTGGTTTAATCGCCTTGTGGCTAGGCGCTGAGAGAATCCTTAAAACTTGTTTTAATGGTACGTTGGTCAATGGCAAGCGCAACTATGCCGATGCACTATGGCAAAAAATCACCGCTGCGTTGACCACTGTGGTGATTGGTTTTATATTGTTGGCGCTCATTGGTCTGGTCATGTGGTCAGTGGCTGGTTTTTGGCGCTTTCCCGCCGTATTGCCAGAGCAGTTGGTGTTATTACATTTTCAAAGTGCTTTTACGCAAATGAGTACGCCGTTATTTAATACCATTACAATCGGTATCGTGAGTACCGTATTTGCCATTGTGCTGACTTTATTATGTTTGGAAGCTGAGCAATTAAGTAAAAAATTGCTTTCAAAATTTACCAGTTTCATTATCTATTTGCCGTTGTTAGTGCCCAGTATTGCTTTTTTATTTGGTTTGGTGTGGCTACAACAATTGGTAAATAACCAAACGGCGTTTTTTAATGTGGCATTTACCCATCTGCTCTTTGTGCTGCCCTATGTATTTTTATCGCTTGCTAGCAGTTATCGACGTCTAGACCCTCGTTTTGCTCATGTAGCGGCAAGCCTTGGTGCGACGCCAGCCAAAGTATTTTTGCAGGTGAAATTACCACAACTGTTTGCGCCACTGTTAATTGCTATCGCTCTTGGTTTGGCGATTAGCTTCGGTCAATATTTGCCGACATTATTAGCAGGCGGCGGACGTATCGCCACCATTACCACAGAAGCCGTAACCCTTGCCAATGGTGCCAGTAGGCGCACCAGTGCGGTGTATGCCATCATCCAAATGGTGCTACCGTTAATTGGGTTTATATTGGCGTGGATATTGCCAAAGTACTTCTTTAAAAGTGGTAAAAATAGCAGCCGTTAAAACGTTTTTTGAAATACATTCGTTTTGAAGAGCACTGACTCTAAATAGCACTGATTTTGAAAAACAACTCACTATAAAAACGCAGATAAAGGGCTCTTGATGCAATCCTCTTTACAGATAAAAAACTTGCAGTTATATCGACAAGGCGAGCTATTGCTGAGCCTAGATGAGCAGATTACTGGTGGTGAAATATTGACTGTCATGGGCCCATCTGGCAGTGGTAAATCGAGCTTGTTGAACTGGCTCACAGGTATATTGCCAAATGGTTTCACCGCTACTGGTGAGGTTTGGTTAAATGATAAAAATGTAAGTCATTTGCCGACGCACTTGCGTCATATTGGGGTATTGTATCAAGATGCCCTACTGTTTTCGCATTTATCGGTCGCAGGTAATATTGCTTTTGCGATGCCTCAAGACAATAAAAATAGCGCTGAGAAGCTCAATAAAAAACAGCGCCGTGAAAAAATAGAGCAGGCACTTGAACAAGTTGGTCTAGCAGGTATGGAAAATCGCCATCCCGATAATTTATCAGGCGGACAACAAGCACGCGTGGCGCTGCTGCGAACTTTGCTCAGCGCACCAAAAGCGATACTACTCGATGAGCCTTTTAGCAAGCTTGATACCCAACTTCGAGTAGATACGCGGCAACTGGTGTTTGAGCAAATCCGCACTCATAAGCTCCCCGCCATCATGGTCACCCACGATTATAGCGATGCCGAGGCCGCAAACGGTAAAATCATTCATTTAGAACTGTAGTTTTAGAGTTATCGTTTTATATATAAAATCTTAAACGTCAAAGCGAAATCCAAAAGGCAAGCGCATGCTAGACAAATTTATTACGCCCATGATTAAGCCGATACTAAGCCCTGTCGTCGTTGTCTTGCATAAACGCGGCATTACGGCTGATCAACTCACGGTGATGGGTTTTTTCATCGGCATGTTAGCTTTGCCATTAATTGCATTTGAGCTTTGGTATGGCGCACTCGTAGCCATTGCATTAAATCGTATTTTTGATGGCCTTGATGGCGCGCTTGCGCGCCACGCAAAGCAAAGCTCAAGCGCAGGCGGCTATTTAGATATTACGCTCGACTTTTTATTTTATGCCGCCATCCCGCTGGGTTTTATCTTGGCAAATCCTGAACAGAATGCCATTGCTGGCGCTTTATTACTCGCGACCTTTATTGGCACAGGCTCTAGCTTTTTAGCGTTTGCCATTGCTGCCGAAAAGTTTACACTGGATAAACCACAGTTTAAATATAAAAGCTTTTATTATTTAAATGGTTTGACGGAAGGCACCGAAACCATTGCGCTGTTTGTCGCTTTTTGCCTGTGGCCACAGCACTTTGTATTACTCGCCAGCATTTTTGCCACTGCCTGCGCGATTACGATTTTTACCCGTATCCATGGCGGCTACCATACCCTTAAGCAGCTAGAAATAGATAAAAACAGTATATAAATAGAATAAGTTAAGAGGCAGCTAATGACTAACGAAGTATGGTGGCGGCTTGGGTTCTTTTTAAGCATTTTGGTGATTATGATGCTGATAGAATGGCGCATGCCTGCACGTCAAGCACCGATCAAAAGCAGCAAACGCTGGTTCGCTAACTTTGGCTTGGTTTTTATCTCGTCAGTTATTGCTCGTCTAGCGGTGCCTGTCGGTCTAACGGCTGTAGCGCTTTATAATCAGCAGCATGGGATTGGTCTATTTAATATCATCAATTTGCCAAGCATCGTCGTCGTCATACTAAGCTTGATATTGCTCGACATCATCATTTACTGGCAGCATCGATTATTTCACCGCGTACCTATTCTATGGCGTTTACATAAAGTCCATCACGCTGATGCACATGTCGATGCCAGTACAGGACTTAGATTTCATCCCATTGAAATCGTTTTAAGCATTCTAGTAAAGCTCGTTGCCGTCAGCTTATTGGGTGTTCCTGCCATCGCCGTATTGATATTTGAGATTGCGTTAAATGGCTTAGCGATATTTAACCATGCCAATATTCGCCTGCCACCTGCGCTTGAAAAACCGCTACGCTTAATATTGATGACGCAGATTTTGCACCGTATTCACCATAGCCAACGCGTTAGTGAGACCAACTCAAATTATGGTTTTAGTGTCATCTGGTGGGATTGGATTTTTGGTAGTTATAAGGGTGAAGCAAAGCAGTCTGATAATGAGCTAGATATTGGACTAAAAGAATACCCAGCAGCCAAACAAAATGCCTCGCTATGGGGATTGTTAACCATGCCATTTCGCAATGACTTGGTTAAGAAAAACAAATAACTGTCGTGATGCCGCCTAGCTTTGAATGTAAACGAAATTTACAAACAACTTGAGTATTCACTCAAGTATTATTTGAACGATTGCTCAAAATGGATTATAGTGGCTGCAGTTGTTAAGCGACTCACAAAAATCTCACTTATTAAATTGAGTACTCACTCAACTATATAATAGGTTCTCAAGTCGCTTCTACACACTTACTTTTACAACAATTCACTAATAATTATCCTAAGGACTTTCACATGACTGAATTTACCCTACACGACAAAGACACAGCCCCAGCAGCAAGCAAAGACTTACTTGACGTTTCTATCAAAGCGTTTGGCATGGTACCTAATCTACATGCCGTCATGGCTGAAGCGCCTGGCTTGCTCGAAGGCTACCAACAGCTACATCAACTGTTTTTAGACAGCAGTTTCGATGATGAGGAAGTCACGGTCGTATGGCAAACCATCAACGTCGAACATGAGTGCCATTACTGTGTACCCGCTCATACTGGTATCGCAAAAAGTATGAAAGTGGATGACGCCATTACTGAAGCATTACGTAATGAGACACCTCTACCAACTGCAAAACTAGAAGCATTACGCGACTTTACGCTATCAGTCGTTCGTGATCGTGGTAATGTAAATGATGACGCAGTGCAAGCGTTCTTAGATGCAGGCTTTACTAAACGTCAGATTTTGGAAGTGGTTCTTGCAGCGGCTCAAAAAGTGATGAGCAACTACACCAACCATTTGGCCAACACGCCAATCGACAAGCCTTTCGAAAAGTTTGAATGGCATAAAGCTGTCTAATTGAAGCTGTCTAATTGAAGCTGTCTAATTGAAGCTGACTAATTGAAGCTGACTAATTGAAGCTGACTAATTGAAGCTGACTAATTGAAGCTGACTAATTGAAGCTGACTAATTGTATAAGGCCTATAAGAAAACGTCATATACAAGTAAGTACAGTATATAAGAAGACCATTTATCTAAGCATACAATAAGGAGCCACTATGAGTGATTTAAAAAAGCCATTACGAATAGATATCGTGTCAGACGTGGTCTGCCCTTGGTGCGCTATCGGCTATAGTCAACTAGCCGAGGCATTAAAACAAACCAACACTCCGCACGAGATTCACTGGCATCCATTTGAGTTAAATCCTAATACGCCGCACGAAGGACGAAACTATCGTGAGCATATCATGGAGAAGTACGGTACGACTGCTGAGGACGTTCAAGAGAACCGAGCTAGAATGACCGAAGCAGGTGCTGAAGCTGGATTTAATTTTCAGTTTACCGATGACTTTCGTACTTACAATACTTTTAATGCGCATCAGTTGCTGTATTGGGTTGATCAGCAAGGACGTATGCACGATCTAAAACAAGCATTGTTCATTGCGCACTTCGTTGATAATAAGAATGTAGCTGACAGTACCGTACTTGCAGATGTGGCAGCAGAAATCGGACTGGATCGTAGCGAAGCACTGGCGATCTTAAAAGATCAGCGATTTGCTGCAGCGGTAGAAAAAGAAAAGCAGCATTGGCAGCAACAAGGCATTCAAAGTGTGCCTTCTATGGTTTTCAATGAGCGTCATTTAATTAGCGGTGCTCAAGGTGTTGAGAATTATAAAAGCATATTGCAGCAGTTGGCTGACATGCCAGACTAAATCATCTATTGATGGTTGAGTTTTCAAGACTAAGGGTTTTAGAAAAGCTAAGGGTTTTAGAGTTTCTGTATAGCCCGAGACTATACAGTAACTCTAAAACCCTTTTTTTTATACCAAAAATATCTTAGCAATCAGCCTTACTTAATCGGCAATAACCCTTTAGCAGTGCTTATTTGCAAATAGTCAACATGAACTACACGCCAACAGGCTTATCAATACGCAGCGCTTCTATAGAGAGCGCCATATCTTCAGCCAACGCTTGCACCGCTGCGCTCTCGACATCACGCTGCGCAAAAGCACGCAGCCCCATGATTTCCGCCTGTAGTCGTCGTCCAAGCCTAGTTGCCTCGAGCTCAGTGTCAAGCTCACCCAGCCGCTGTGCTTCGGTAAAGTAATTTATAAAACGCAGCTCCATACCTGCCAGCAGCATTTCAACTTTTTGTAGCGCTGTCTGCTCACGAGCACCAAGCTCCAGTAAGCTTTTGACCAGCATGCAAGCCTGACTCGGCAGCCCTTTATCACGAATACCGCCCAGCTGACGCACGAAAGCGGCTAACCCCAACAGCGGCGATTGATAAGCGCCCATTACCCGCTCAAGCTCACTCAAACCTAGGCGAGCATAGTAGTCTAACGCTTCTTGAAATAATCCATCTTTACTGCCAAACGCAGCATAAATGCTTCCTGGACGCATATCGAGCGCCTCTTCTATGTCTTTTAACGAAGTAGCATGAAAGCCTTTTTGCCAAAAAAGCTGTAACGCGCGTTCTAAGGCATCCTGACGGTTATAAAGTGCGGTACGTGACATAGTTTTTCCATCCCAAAAGCTGTAATCTCATATAAAAATAAGCACAGCGATAAAATTTGAATGATTGCTCAATTTTATATCGAATGGCATTCTTAGTCCAGTAAAGTTAGTTTACAAAGCAAATATCTTATTTAGCCATTGGTAGCAATATTAATGGCTAAATAAGATATGAAAGCGCCCAACGTTTAATGACTCAATAGTACATGCTTGCTTTTTTGATACGCAGACAAGCCATCTACACCCAGCTCACGACCGATACCGCTTTGCTTAAACCCGCCCCACCCTGACTCTGGCAGTACAATTTGTTGCTCATTGATCCAGATGTGACCTGCTTGAATCTGTAGCGCCATCTCTACGGCCGCCGTTTCATCAGCGCTGACAATGCTCGCGGCCAAAGCAAACTGGCTATCATTGGCTAAAGCAATCGCCTCTGCATGGTCGGTAAACGTTTGACTCACTAAGACCGGCCCAAAAACCTCTTCTGTCCATAACTGACTGGTCACTGGAACATTGGTATAAATCGTCGGCATCGCAAAATACCCTTGCCGATTTAAGACCTCACCACCTGTGAGACAAGTCAGGTTTTCGGCAGCAGCAATGTCGAAATATTTTTTTACTTGATTCAGCTGCTGCTCACTAACCATTGGGCCCATTTGCGTGTCAGTGTCAAAGCCATCACCCATTTGCAAATTTTCTGTCTTAACTTTTAATGTATCGAACAACGACTGAGCAATGCTTTCATGAACGAGCAGTCTTGAGGTGGCTGAACAGATCTGACCAGCATTGGTAAATATGCCACCGATGATTAAATCACAAGCATGGTCGATATCAGCATCTGCACATACGACGATGGCTGACTTACCGCCCAGCTCTAGACTGATATCTTTGATACCTTTTGCCGCTTGGCTCATTACCTTTTCACCAACGGCGTTGCTACCAGTAAAAGAAATTTTGTCGATTAATGGATGGCAGGTCATGGCAGCGCCCACTTCGGCCGCACCCGATAAAATATTAACGACTCCTTTCGGTAGTTTAATAGCAGACAATATATTGCCTAGCATCAACTCTGGCAATAATGTCACCTCGGAGGGCTTTAATAGCACCGTACAGCCTGCAGCCAATGCAGGGGCTAACTTCCAAGCAGTGGTCACCATTGGAAAATTCCACGGGACAATGAGGGCGCAAATACCAACAGGCGCATACGTTTTTAGCAAACGTATGCCTGACTCGCTGGTGGATACCTCCGACCAAGTCGCTTGTTCTGTGATGAGATTGGCATAATAGCGATAGCAGGCAATGGCATCGCTCACGTCTATTTTTGCCTCTTCAATGGGCTTACCATTATTTAATACAGACAATCCCACCAATTTGTCAAACTGCTGCTCCATCGTCTCGGCAATGGCATTGAGATACGATGCGCGCTCGCTTACGGCGGTTTGCGACCAAGATGGGTACGCCGCAGAAGCCGCATTGACTGCCATTTCTACCTGTGTCTTGGTGCACAATCGAGTGGTAGCGATGATTGTTCCCGAATTTGAATCATATAAGTCATAACTTGAATCATGATTCGAATCATAGCTATCAGCATCAGCAGTATCGGTAGCAGGCGCTTCAATAGTCATCCATTTGCCATCTATATAGGCTGCATTTAACATCACTTCATCTTGAACCGTTTGGATGGCGCTTTCTCTCGTTAAAATGTTAGCATTCGTCATTTCCATGATGGTCAATCACCTTATATGGTTTGATATAATTGTTGTTATACCTATTGTCTTTAACTGTATTTATAAGTGTCTCTGTCAATCATTGGTTAAATAATCGGTTTATCTAACTAAAGAATAAACCTATTATTTGGCACATTATCGTGATGCTAGAGGCTGGGCTGATAAGGATGGGTTGATATTGGCTACATGGCTAATAAAGTAGATGCGCCACTGAGGTAATCACCACCAAACTGATCAGAGTACGAAGAATAAAAATCATAAACAGCTCTAACACATTAAGCTTGATGTTTGATTTCAAAATCAGCGCGCCCACTTCAGACATGTAAATAATCTGAGTAATAGAACATGCACCAACGATAAATCTTGTCATCTCACTCTCAATACTTTTGCCGACCAAGGCTGGCAAATACATATCCGCAAAGCCCATAATCATCGCTGGAGCCGCCTCTGCTGCCTCTGGAATCTGTAACAAATCAAGCAGCGGTACCAACGGTGTAGACAACCATTTAAACACAGGCGTGTACTCGGCTAAGCCTAGACCAATCGTACCAATTGCGAAAATCACGGGGATTAGCCCAAAATAGATATCGAATAGATTTTTTACACTACGTTTGAACACTTGACCCAGACTTGGCATTGAGTGCGCGCGCGTCACAGCACGATTGACTGCCCATTGGTAGGTCGTGTACTGAGCAGGAATCCCTTCATCAAGCATACTTTTGCCAGAATGATAGGTATCAGGCTTTAAGGAAAGTGGCGGTATACGCGGCATAATAATCGCAGCGATAAAACCTGTTAAAGCAATGGTCAGATAAAAATAAACAAAGTTATCGTCCACGCCGATGGTTTTGGCGACGACATAAGTAAAAGCGATCGAAGTCACCGAAAAAGTCGTCGCGATAATCGCCGCTTCACGCTGGCTATAGTAGCTTTTATCATACTCCTGCATGGTCACCAGTAGACCGATAGAAGCCGCGCCAAACCAAGAGGACATCGCATCTACCGCTGAGCGTCCTGGCAACTTAAACAGCTTGACAAATATTTTGCTCGCCAGTGTGCCCAAAAACTCCATCAAACCAAAATCTGTCAAAAACGGCAACGATAAAATGGCGAAGAAAAACAAAGGAATCAAAATCGGAATCAAATCTTCGAAAATGACGCCGCCTGTATTACGATTAATAATAAACTCAGGACCGACTTGCAGATAAATCATCCAGACAAACACCATCCCTAACAATCGGGCAGTGAGCCAAAACCAATCAACATCGAAGAGTTTTTTGACCATAGCTTCTTCATGTAGGTTGGGCTTTAACACCTTCACAGCCAATGCCCCAAGAAAGGATGTCGTCACGATTGCCATTGCTACATAAACGACAGAACCACCCAACAAAGCTTGCAAAGCGTCCGTTAACACACCCAATAAAATCGTAACCTTTCCGTCCCATTGAAACGGTATTATAAATAGTGCAATGCCCAATGCTGAAAACAATAAAAACTTCCACATTGACGCACGCCACTGCTCTCCTTGCGGCGTTTCTGAATCGACAACATCATTTCCTAATATCGGTTGCTGCGACTTATCGAGATAATTCGTCATTTAATTCCTCCTTGATGGGCGACGATCGCCAATTTTTCCATTTTGCTGTCTGACCAATGCCTGGATTTAGCGAATTGGTCGGATCTAGTTTTTTATAAAAAGTATGTAGTGCAGGTTTTGCGGTATAGACATGACCCACGTTGTGTTCAGCAGGGTACTCTATACGGCGGCGATCATAAAACGCCAATAGCTCATTCTTGAATTTTTTTGCATCCACCTCGGGGTGTAGCAGATAATCTTGATGCATGACATGGCAAAAAAAATGTCCCAAATAAAAGGTTTTACTGACTTGCTTTTGTAAGTTAATAGGTAGCACTTCATTCCAATCTACGGCATTCCTTGGTAAGGCAATGTCGGTAGACAACAGCTCGCCAAATCTTGTGTGGTTAAGATTGTGATAACGAAACATGGCAGCGGTTGCCGCACTACGAAACACCAATAATGCTTGGGATTCTGCTGCTGTACAGAGATGCACGACGCCTTGATGCTGCTGCATATGGGACTGTAGAAATGCTTGAGCGGCGGCAATATGACCATGACTGCCGCTATTATTGCCATTTCTATTATCATCGTCCGTATTATTACCATCCGCAACTTTAATGATTAAATGATAACGATAGGAGCACGCCTGCTCAGCCAAAGAATTGGGTAATGACGGCGGCATAAAAGTACTAGCTATTTGTAGCATACGATCTGGTAAAGTCTGAGGCAGTCGCCATTTATCCAAATAATAGCCAATCTTGGCTTGTAACCGATACAATGCTCCTATCTTACTGGCTGGCAGTTTTCGCATACTTAAGCAAGTATCGCGGCCATAGCGCATGGTAATATCGTTGTAATCTTGATGCATATATTCTGCCAAAATAGGCAGGTTTAGCTCGCTTTTTAACCACTGTTGCCTGAGTGTGGTCAAAGTATCGGCGTCATTGGTCGAGATATAAAACGTTTGCTCTTGCGTCGGTTTGGCAAATGTCGCGACTCGAACCGCAAAGACGATGACTTTGCCTGCTGAACCAGAGGCTTCATATAATCCGTTAGGGTCATTATTAAATCTAGCAGGTGTGTCTGCCTCGCAATCACGCACCTTATGTTGATAATGATGGTTTGTACAGGACTTGCTGTTGGCACTATCTGGATTTTTATTGAACGTGCCAGCTTGTAGGTTTCCAAGCATCTCTTCTGGAGCTGCGCCTAAATCAATGCCTAAGTGATTGATTAATTCAAACTCACCCATGGCATTACGTTTGGCAAATAGCGACATCTCGGTATACGCCGGACCACGCTGCACCAACATACCGCCAGAGCTGTTGCAAATACCGCCAATCACTGAAGCACCAACACAACTTGAGCCCAGCACTGAATGCGGCTCACGCCCCAAAGGTGCAAGCTTGCATTCTAATTGCTGGAGGCTAGCCGCTGGCAAAGCAACTAGCTCTGCTGCGTCATTGAGCAGATGAACACCGCCCAATCGTTGCATAGAAATCACAACGACTGCTCGATCGTACTCTCCGTACGGTGTCGAGCCTCCGGTCAACCCTGTGTTAGCAGCCTGTGCAATAATAATCACATCAACCGCCGCACAGAGATTAATGACGCGCCATAGTGCCACAAGAGAGTCTGGTATCACAACTGCCGCGACAGCATCGGTGATAGAAGCAATCGCCCCTTGTGTATACGACTGCTGCTGGCTTGACTTGGTCAATACATTGGTCGCGCCAACAACGGCGGATAAATCCGTTAATAAGCTTGCCAGCGAGGTGCTCAAGCGACCAGACGAGCGGTTAGCATGTGGCATCATAGATGTTCTTCCTTGAGCGACCAGCCTTTATTATATTTGACGTATTAACATTAGCTAAAGCAGGTGAACGTTTTACCCATTTCAATCAAAAAGTCATCGGCTTCATCAACTTCATAGATGATGGGTTGCTTGCCCTTGATATCTTCTTTTAAAGCGTCGAGCAATTGCTGTTTGGCTGTGATTCTGCGATAACCTGCGCCAAATCCTGCTGCCAGCGGCTCAAAGTTTGGGGTTTTGATATTGACCCCAATCAATGGTAGCCCACCCTCTTCCATATAACGACGAATTTCGCCATAGCCTTGGTTGTTCCACAGCAGCACAATCAATGGTAGCTCAAGCTCGGCGGCGCAGATAAGTTCTGCAATCGTAAACTGAATACCGCCATCGCCAATCAAGCTGACCACTGGACAGTTTGAACCAATCATGGCACCAATGGCAGCAGGCAAACCATAACCTAACGTGCCAAATCCAGTCGATGAGTTAAACCATCGACGCGTCGCCAATGCCTCAAAACCAAGATTGCCGCTATAGACAGGCTGCGTTGAATCACCAACGAAGATGACGTCTTTCACTTCATCTCGAATCAACTGAAGTAGCGCATTTTGCCCAACAAAGTCTGGTGTCATTCCTGCTAATAGTGCTTTTTTTGCCTCGTTTACTCGTGATACCGCTTGATGATTTAACGCCTGACCCTTTAAACGACTACATAGACCACTTACCGCCATTTGCGCATCGGACAATACGGCGATATCTGCTCTAAAAGGACGCTGTAATTGCTGGGCATCGCAATCGATACGAATCAGCGTGCCATTGATTTTGAATTCACCATTAAAGAACACATCATAATCAGTCTCACCCAGCTCAGTACCAATCGCCAATACCCAATCAGCCTCAGCAATAACGGCGCGACCTGCCTCTAATGACTGATTGCTACCCAAACTTAATGGGTGGCTAGGTGGCAATAGACCTTTGGCATTGATGGTCAAAAACGTCGGTGCATCTATCAGCTCTGCCAGTTTTTGCGCGTCATGATCGACATCGACGCAGCCACCACCATAAAGTATCACTGGATTTTTTGCCGCTTTTAGAGATTCAACGATAAAATCTAATTGCGCAGGATTGGGCAGCGGTCTCATTACTTGAGGTGACGTTAAACCATGTGCATCAGTTGAATTTTTTACAAAGTTATTTAAATAAGGAGTTAAATCAGAAGGCTTTGCGACATGGCTGGCATCGGCGGTAATCACATCAATGGGTAACTGGATATGCACTGGTCCCGGACGTGCGCCATTAAATAATGCAAACGCTTCAGCGATGACCTTGGGTAACGATTCAGGCTGCCAAATAGTTTTGCTCGTGAGTGCAACCTTACTGACCATGCCTTGCTGATCGTGCAATTCATGCAAGTGCCCTTCACCGCTGCCCGTATCTGCCACTTTATTAACACTAGAAATCACTAGCATCGGAATGGAGTCTGCCAACGCCTGCGCCATGGCCGTCATGATGTTGGTCATACCGGGGCCTGTAATAATAAAGCAAACTCCCACTTTACCAGACGCGCGGTAATAACCATCAGCCATAAACCCAGCGCCTTGTTCATGGCGCGGTGTCACGTGGCGGATGTTGGTGTTTGGCAGACCACGATATAGCTCGACCGTATGCACACCCGGAATACCAAATACGGTCTCTACCCCATAATACTCTAGCCACTGTACGAGCAGCTCACCACATGTCAGAGACGGCGTGGCGGGCGCTGAAGAAGATGTTTGAAGCGTTTGCGTCATGAGTTAATCATCCTAAAAAGTTCAATCGCGTTTAAATAAGTTGTTCAGTGTTAAACCCAAACTGCCCTTTAATCTCTTATAAAAAGCAGCTTAATAAAAGCAGTTTGCGATTATAAATCATTCTTAATACACCGCCTTTACCTTATCGTCATAGCGCACACCCGGTAAGATACATAGCATCTCAAACAGCAAGTTTGCCGCCAGTACTGAGGTGTTACCAAATGGATCATACGGCGGTGACACTTCTACTAAATCGCCACCCACCACATCAAGTCCGCGCATACCGCGAATGATTTCTATCGCTTGCGTTGAGGTCAAGCCACCGATTTCAGCGGTGCCCGTACCCGGTGCAAACGCAGGATCAATACCATCGATATCGAAACTTAAATAGACGGGGCCATCACCGAGCTTTTCGCGTACTTCTGCCATCAATGGTGTCAGCGACTTGTACCAGCATTCCTCGGCAGGGACAACACGAAAGCCTTGCTGGGTTGACCAATCAAACTCTTCGGCGCT
This sequence comes from Psychrobacter sp. JCM 18902, assembly GCF_904846615.1. Classification (NCBI taxonomy): domain Bacteria; kingdom Pseudomonadati; phylum Pseudomonadota; class Gammaproteobacteria; order Moraxellales; family Moraxellaceae; genus Psychrobacter; species Psychrobacter sp. JCM 18902. Next base: position 804,866 of record NZ_CAJHBK010000001.1, on the reverse strand, counting down.
ATAGCCTGTACCACGCAAGCCAATCTGTACCACACGGTTGCCATCGATTAAGTTTTCTTCAACAGCGCGGCGGAACGGTGTACCATGAGCGATTTTTTCGCCAAACATCTCATCGTTGATATCTGCATGCGCATCGATATGCACCATGCCGACAGGGCCGTGTTTTTTGGCAAGCGCACGCAAGATAGGCAAGGCAATGGTATGATCGCCGCCCAAAGTCAATGGAATAGCCCCATGATTCACGATTTTATCAGTATAGAATTTTTCGATGATATCAATGCTTTTTAGCAAGTTGAAAGTATTGATAGGCACGTCGCCGATATCAGCAACTTGTAAAGATTCAAAAGGCGCTGCACGAGTGGCGACATTATAGGGACGAATCATGCGTGATTCATCACGAATTTGTCGTGGACCCAATCGCGCACCACTACGGTTTGACGCACCAATATCTAACGGCACACCCACAAACGCCACATCTAACCCTGCTGCATCAGCCTGAGTCGGCAAGCGCATCATAGAAGCAAAGCCGCCAAATCTTGGCATATCGTTGCCGCTTAATGGTTGATTGAATTTCATAAATCACATCCTTGTTTCAGTTTGTTTAAAATACGCAATTTTTTATATGCTTTGACAATACCTAAATATTTGAAGTCAGACCATGGTAAAATTTAGAAGTAAACTTCTGGTTTTTCGTAGTAATTTAGATTTAACCGTTATTATCAGAAGTTTGGTATAAATTTGATGTTAGAAAAGTGATAAATAGAAGATGCATTTTGATGGACATCACAGCTACTGAGGAATAATGACCGATGCTAGATGAATTGATAAAAATAGACATCAAAACCTTGCGTAGCTTCATGGCGATTGTAGAGTGTCAGGGCGTGACAGCCGCACAGTCTCGCTTAAATGTGACGACCTCTGTCATTAGTGGTCATTTGACCCATTTAGAAGATCGCTTAGGCATGACGCTTTGTCATCGCGGACGCGCGGGTTTTAAGCTGACAGAAGATGGCGCAGCGGTTTATGAAGCCTGTTTGAGTTTTACTGAAGCGGTTGCCAGTTTTCAGCATCAACTGCACTATATTCGCCAATTGGATTCGGTGCGTGGCGGTCATATCCGACTGTGTCTCATTGACCAGATGCCGACATTTTTTTATGATGCCTTGCGCCAATGCTTGGCTGCTAGCTATCGTGACAATCCCCTTATCCACTTTTCTATCGATGTGCAAAGCCCTGAAAGCATGCTAGAGAAGCTGCTAAGCAACGAGAGTGATATTGGTGTGGGATATTTTGGCAGTTTTCCACCACTACTCACTTTTCAGCCAGCATTTATTGAAAAGCAGGTGGTCTGCTGTGGACGCGAGCATCGATTGTTTTATGGGTCAGATGGGTTAACTTTTGAGGATTTGGAACAAAACTATCCATGGATAAAACGAGGCTATATTACCGATTTGAGTATCAATCATGTCCGCCCAAAAACCTTGAGTGCCACCACTTATCATATGGAGGCAACCGCGCAGCTCATTCTGGCGGGTCATCATGTTGGTTACTTGCCTAATGATTTAGCCAAGCGTTATGAAGAAATGGGGCTGATGAAAATATTACTGCCCAATGAGGCCAGTTACGAGGTCAAGCATCATTGGGCTTATCGAGAAAACTTACACAAACAAGTCGCCGAGTTTTTAAGTCAAATGACGCGTCTTTTGTGAATAATAACGGCAAATAGCTACCCTGCTGTTAATCACTCTAGATGCTTTAAACCAATGGTTCTAAGCTTTCCTTTATCATCCACTTCTTTTATGATCAACGCCCATTCGTCATTGATATCGACCGTATCACCCGATACTGGCTTTATCTCTAAGCTATCATTGATATATTCAGCGACCGTTTGATCCCACATGCTTTTGGCGCTGTCCTCAGATTTGGATTTGAGTTTATCGACCAGCGACTCAGACGCCATAATACCGGTAAAAAACGGCAAATCTCCAAGCTTCACACTTGGGGATAGCAGCCAATCGCCATAGAAGTCATCCATGGCTTTATGGTCAAGGGTCGTATCGTTGAAAATCTTAGCAATTTGGGTGGCGTGGTTTCCTGTCATCGCATACCACACCCTATCACCGCATTTGAGCTTGGTGTTTTCATCAACAACGATTATATGCTGCCTGCGTACCAAGGCAAAGACACTGATTTCATCAGGGTTTATGCGCTTAGAGATGGCCATTGGATGACGATCAATCGCAAATGCCCCTGACTTTACTTCAAACTCATATAAAGTAATGCTTGCTTTGTCAGATACCCAAACCTCATGCTCTTCTTCTGGATCTTTATTACTAGGAATACGCACTTTAAATAAATTTGCCATAAAAGGAATGGTCGTGCCTTGTAAAATCAAAGACAAAACCACCACGCCAAAAGCAATATCAAACAACATAAAAGCGCCATCTATTCCCGCCATCACCGGTAATATGGCAAGCGTAATAGGAACCGCGCCGCGCAGACCTACCCAAGAAATAAAGCCGATTTCTCTGTCTTTAAATTTAAAGGGTTTCACACTGGTATAGACCGCAATAGGGCGAGCAATAAAAATCATAAAAGCAGCAATCGCGACGGAGTAATACCAAACATCAATTACATGCGATGGCGTCACCAATAACCCTAGTACCACAAATAATACCGCTTGTGACAACCACGCAAAGCTATCCATCACCCGCATCACATGCTCAGTTGAGCGCACTTTATGGTTGCCAATTAGCACACCGGTGAGATAAATTGCCAAAAATCCACTGCCACCAATCAGATTGGTTGCGGCAAAAACGGCCAAGCCCGCAGACATGATCAAAATGGCATACATACCTTCTGCCAAGTGTATTTTTGGTAATAGCCTTGCCAATAAATAACCAAACAGTAAGCCCATGCCCAAACCAAAGCCAAGCTGCTGTAATAGCAGCCCTAAAAATCCCAGTACCGTCTGTCCAGCGGGATCAACATTTAAGGCGATTAATCCTGTCACCAGCAAAATAGCCAAAGGATCGTTCGCGCCCGATTCTAGCTCCAGTGTGGCTTGCACACGATCGTTGAGCTTGACGCCGCCATTACGCAATAGCGAAAATACCGCTGCTGCATCGGTTGAACCGACAATGGCCGCCATCAACAAACCAAGTCGCCAATCAACATCGAGTAGCCAAGTGACGAATATACCCAGTATCATTACCGTCGCAAGTACGCCCCAAGTGGCTAAGGTAATAGCAGGCTTGAGACCCACTCGAAATGACTTAAAAGACGTGCGTAGCCCACCATCTAACAAGATACAAGCAAGAGCCGCCTGCCCAACGAAATTAGCAAGCCCGTATTGGGCAAACTCGATACCTAAAATGCCATCTTCGCCAGCCAACATCCCTACGATCAAAAACAGCAGCAATAGCGGAACGCCTAAGCGCGCCGATAACGTACTTGCCATAATACTGGCGAAAATTAACAATGCTCCTACGAGATAGATGATATTTAAGGTATCCATCTTTTTTTAAGCCCTATTTTTATAAATTGTAATGAATGGAGTTATCGCGATAATTTTAGTTGGCTACAGGTCGCACCATAAAATCGCTCTTAAGAATAACATCTACGACCGAATCTATAAAAATTATCTGTAGAAATATGTACTGAATTTCATATATACCTTTGATATATTGCCCTTTGACAGAGTTTACGTTTTTTTCTAACCACAACTAAGCCTGAATGTACTGCCATGTAAGGACCAAAATCGCTGCGGCTATTGTCCAAGCGACAACGCCGAACAGTAATGCCTTATATAAGCTGACGTAACCGATGCTAAAAAACACCACAAAGGTATAAATAAGGTGCGGTATGACACCGAGCATACTAAATATTAATGCGACTTTTAAATCAGCGGGGCTACGCTCAGTACCAACAATAAAGTGACTGATTAATGTAAATGTGGGGAACAGTGGCGCGAGTGCTGCCAAATAAAAAAATCTGGTTTGCGCGAATAATTGAATCGCCAATACCATTAGAGCACCAATAAGCATTTTTAACCAAATCACGACGGGGTCATCTCCTATGGAATGATAAGGGCTGGAAATAGCCCAATCCACCATGATACTAAAGTCTGCAAACCGACATAAGAGTAATAGCTGATTAATTAATCTATATGATAAAAAAGTGCAAAAAGCCCCATCTAGCAATGGTGCTAAATGGGGCTATTTATTTTTATGAAGCGAGTTTTTTATTACTCACTCAATCGTTTTTTGGCTTCAGTGCGGCACTGATATCGGCGAGTAGTGGCGGGATATCATGCTTATCAGCGATGACCTCCAACATAACCAACTTGTCTTTTACAGCCGCTGCTTGCGTAAGAGCTGCTTTTAACTCGCCTGCTGTTTCTGCTTTTAGTAGCAGACTATTATCATCGGTGGCACCAAAAGCTTTTGGCATCATCTGCCAGTTACACTTAGGAATGTCATTATAGCGCTGGTTTTCACCATGAATCGCCCGCTCCACGGTATAGCCATCATTATTAATCAGTACAATCACTGGATTGATATGCTCTTGAATCATCACCGCGATTTCTTGAATGGTCAATAATGCTGAGCCATCACCAATCAATAAGACACTGCGCTTATTTGGCGATGCAATAGCCGCACCCAAACTTGCCGGCAACGTATAACCAATCGAGCCCCACATTGGTTGTCCATAACAAGTCACGCCTTCTGGTAAACGCACATCACTGATGCCAAAATACGCCGTTCCCTGTTCTGCAAACACCAAATTATTATGGTCTAGATGATCGGCAATGATATGCCATAGATCATCTTGAAGAATAGCCTCATCGTCCTTACCCTGCTGCTCATGCGGCTTGACTTCTTTACAGAACTGCTTTGGCACAATATTAATATCTGAGGTCAAGACTTCATGTAGCGTTTTTAGGGCGTCTTTTAGGGCAATGGGCGCAAAGTTTTTGCCAGCAATGCTCGCGCGCTCATAATGCAAATCAACCACTGCATTTTCATCAATATCTTGGCTAAAACCTGCCGTCGTGGTATCGGTATATTGCACACCTATTTTTATTAAGCACTCACAGTTTTCGACTGCATCCTTGACCACGGGACGTGATGCCACGCCAGCATAAGTCCCTGCCCAGCGCTCACTATTTTCGTCAAGCAAAGTTTTGCCCCATGATAACGTCGTATAAGGAATATCCGTATCGGCAATCAATGCCTTAAGCTGCGGCTGTAATCCCAAACGATGCACCATCAAATCTGCCATCAGCGTCGTGGTTTTGTTTGGCAGAAACTCTATGAGCGCTTGCTTAAAGTCTGCCAATGCTGCTTGACTGGTGATGTCTTCTTGGCTATCCACAAGCTTTGTAGTCGGTGGATAAATAGGTTGACGAGCAACGTCAGGCGATAGTAACAGATAGCCTGGGCGATGTTTTTTAAGAATTAAGCGAATCACACGATCGATTTCTGAGGCAGCATTTTCAGGGGTAAGCTGCGCTCGTGCTACCGTGACCGGCTCTACCATTTTAATAAAATGATTGAACACGCCATCACCAAGTGAGTGATGGATGCGGCGCTTCGAATCTTGTAGAGACGTACTTGGCGCGCCCACGATATGAAGCACTGGTGCATACTCAGCAAAAGAGCCTGCGGTCGCGTTAATCGCTGACAATTCTCCCACTCCAAAGGTCGTCACCATCGCCGCAAAGCCGCGCTCACGTGCATAGCCGTCCGCTGCGTAACCTGCATTTAACTCATTGGTATTACCCACCCAGCGCAGCTTATCAGAGGCAATAATATTGTCTAAAAACGTTAAGTTGAAATCACCAGGTACGCCAAATATCTCTGATGCGCCTGCTTCTGCGACACGATCAAACAAATAATCAGCGATGGTATATTGTTGACTCATAGTACTTATCCTTAAGTGTTATCTTTATAACTCATGAAAATGATTAATATGGTTAAAGTCATTATAAAACTGTATTCCAGCCTATTTATAGAAAGCAAAGCTTTTGGAATATAGATTACAACAATCTGTTATATCACAGATGAAGGCTAGGATAATATGCCAATTTACTATCTTTTACTTTTTTTCATACTAACTGTTGACACGTTCAAAAAACTGCGTATAATACGCCTTCATCAACTGACGATAGTTAATTGATAATTAGCGGGAATAGCTCAGTGGTAGAGCATAACCTTGCCAAGGTTGGGGTCGAGAGTTCGAATCTCTTTTCCCGCTCCAAATATGGCTTAAAAAAGCACTAAAATCCCCACTTCTTAAATAAGAAGTGGGGATTTTTTTTGTCTAATTTTCTAGAATTATAGTCATACTTAGGGCGCGTCCTCAATTCAATCGATAGTTATATAAATGGTTTAAAAATGGCTAAATTTTGCCAAACGGCGTCAAATAGCGCAGATAATATCTCGATATTATCCTTGTTTGACTGCAATTTATCTCATTTTTATCGCCATTTTTAAAATGAGGACATGCCCTAGTATTCGTAAGTCTATATCACATCTACATAATTAAGAGTAATAAGCGTTCTGTTGAAATATATAACGCTAAAATCAACCAGACTAAGGTGCTTGATTTTTTAGGTATCAAAAGTTTTTAGGCATGAAAAAGCCAAGACAAGCTTGGCTATTCTCATATATCATAAAGTCGCTTGATTAGCATATCATAAGTTTATCTTGATAATTTTTACTGCATAAATTACCGCTTTAACGATCAAACCCAACCCGCTTCTAAAAGCTGCTCAGTATTACTTATTTTGAATTCATGATATAAATTAAAAAATACTGCGGGGTCTTCAATGTTATCGAGCAACTCGCGTTTATTGAGCGCCACAAACATCGCCAGTGCATAAGCCGCACAATGGATAGACTTTTTAGGATTAAACTCACGATCCGTAAAGGCTTGATATTGCATAACTTCTTCATGCAAATGCGGGTTTTGCTTTAGGGCATTCACATAGAGCCAATCATAAAATGTGGTCAATGGCTCTACGCTCCACTCCATGCCAAAATAATTATAGCCAATCAGTTCACCCGAGGTCATTAAGCGCTCGTCCTTTCTGGCTTGTCTTGGCGGCGCACTTAACAAGTCAGTATAGGGGCCACCATCCTCAAAAATCATACTGCTTTGAAAGGCATTTTCGACACTGTACTGCTGCCCATCTTGTTCATTTGTTAGCTTCAAGCTTAATGGACTCAGCGGAAAACTCAATTTATTACCAGACTTGCTCGATAGCTCAAGGACATGACTAAAGCCATACTTTTTGCGAATGACTTGATGCATATCATTGATTGATTTTTTCTTTTGGCGACTGGCAAACCCCACATGCCGCTCAAACCTAACCATGTCTGTTTTTACCAGATTGTCACTGTTGGTTCTCGGCATGAATACGGGTCTGTGTTCTACAGCATCTTGTCTTTGATCCACAGAATTCTGTGTTTGTTGCATAGCAATGCGCCTTATATCAATAGTCTTTTATAGCTAATCTTATATAAATATTCTTTTACAACGGCTCTCATAAAAACTGACATTAAAACGTATTGTTTTGACATCAATTTTACGGATAGCTACCTACTCAGCAGCATCTAATAACTTGTTAAGCGCCTCTACCATGGCATCATCTATGATACTGTCTTCTACATAACTTATTACTTCGTCTATGGTGGTCAAATCCATTTTCCGAATACCCAAACTGGCTAGCTGCTCATTGATTGAGTCTAAACTGTCATTATCTTCAGTGTCGTCTAATAGATTTTCTTCGAAGCGTCCTCTAACGAACCAATACATTTTTTCTAGCACGGTTTCTTTTTTGGTTAAAGTAGAATAGCCATCACCATAAATAAACAAGTTGAAATGATAAGGTATCTCTACCTCATTAATGAAAAAAGTACGCTTACATTCTAATGTATAGGCTTGAATGTCTTTGTCTTCAACGGATAGGTCTTCAGTGGCTTGGTCATCTTTATTACTTTCATCACTGTCTTCATCGTATTCAATCGCTTCCTCTATCAATCCACCTAGTATTTGATAGTCGCCCACTTTGACCTTATGATTGTAAATGATAGAGGCGTCTGCGATTGCGTCGAAAATAATGGCACTCACATCTAACGTATGATCGTCGATATCATAGAAGCTTTTTAGCGCGGGTAAAAACTCGGTCAGCTTTTCTTCAGGTACTGGTATCAAAAACTGCTGCTCATATATTTTAATCATGTCTTCAGGCGCATAAGTGTTGGCAGTATCGGTCTCGTTTCTACCAGTCGGCTGTACAGGTAAAAAATTATACGGGTTATAAGGATTAGTATCGGTCATTGGGGACGGCCTTTTTATTTGGGTATGCTGTGTTAAATGTTAATGCTACCAATTGATGAGTGATGTATCACATCCTACTCACACTGCGGCAGATCATACTCGATGCTATCAACCATCTCATGACGCTGTTCAATGATAAGTTGATAACCGTTAATCACGCCATTATACGGCAAGTGACCGTTATATTCTGCATAATGCGCAGCCAGACATTGTTGAATCACCAACTCACGCTTTGCCGCATTCATTTTGGCAATATTTTGCGGTAAATACGCAACAGCCTTACTGCTAGCCACGCCGCGCGACATCCAGTTAGCGCCCTCACTCCATGTAAAGTCGATGACCGCTCGCAATTGATATTGCGGTAGCGGATAAGGATAATGCGCCAAGTCATATTGGATTTGCGCAATATCCTCTGCAAAGGTGTCGTACTTTATATCGAGCACGGATAATAATGCTTTTAAGAATTCATGAGCAGTAAAGTAGCTATCAATATCTGTCGCATTAAGTCCTAGTATGTCGCTAGACAATACATGACGCAGACGACTACAGGCGGATATGATGTGTTTTGGCGGATAACCCATGGCTTGGACAATATCTTGCGAACGTCGTTCACATTTCTCTATTTGGCTAACCGCCTCTTTTGCCAAAGGATGCCGCGGCGTATAACGATGAGTATATTTGCAAGGCGTGAGATTTTGGCTATTGATATGAGACATCAGTGACTCCTGAACTCCGACAATAAGAATAAGCCCAAATAGGCAAGTCAAATCAGGCATGGATAGCCTTGTCGGAGTACAGGCTCATGCGCTTTACCAGAGTGGTTTTATATCGTGCTGGAAGTTGCAATGTTTGCTAAGTGATTTTTGAAAAACTTGGCAAACCGTTAAACCCACGATAGTTTTTTAGTTCTTTATAATAGTAATTAATAAGGCCTTACTTCAAGGCTGATGGTATTTAATATTCACCATGATATGTCGCGTCATCCATCCAGATAATGGGGTCTTCGCACAGATGAACCAAGTGATACCAAATGTCTTCGCTACGGGCGATACGGTGATGACCACGCTCAAAATACTCCACTTCCCAGCTCTCAGGTAAGTTGACCAACGTGCGTCTGGCGACGGCTACATCTAAGCATTCATCATCAACCTCAACCATGACTACTACCATCTCAGTATTCGAGGTCGGAAATGACAGTTTCATATCAGCCACTTTTGGTATGCGGTCTGCTAAAACCTCACTGGGATAAATGCAAGGCGCTATTAATAGCGCACGCAAATTGTATTTGTGGGCGAAATAATTGGCAAACCAGCCACCAAGTGAATGCCCTGCCAAGACGACTCGCGGATATTGCTTCATTTTTTCTAAAATTAACGCCTCATAAATATCGAAAATCTCGTTGAAATTATCTCGATAATTGACGGTTTGGCAGGTTTTGGGCTCACGGCTAATACAAGTATATTTACTGGTCTCATTACTCGAATCAAGACCGTGAGAGAACAGTAAAAACGTGTCATTATTTTCAATAGGAAACATCATAGTCCTCTCCTTTTAAGGATTTTTTTATTTATTAGCATTACTTTTATGCTTCAACCATAGGCCATAAATGCGCTCAGCGACATCCATAGGAATCCTCGTATATCCAGCACCAAATGACACGTCATAGACCCTAGTCATCATCGCGAGAACCTCATCTGCGCTATCGGCATCACCTTGAATCAGACGATTAGCAATCTGCTCCGCCTCACTGCTGTACTCATCCCAAGTATCATTGTAATAACATCCCACAATACCAAAGTCATAACGATAGATCATATCGGTGATAGACCTCATCAAGCTTACACTCGCCTTATCATAATGATTGACCCACTCTTGGTATAACTGCTGACGTATGGGCAATACACAAGGTAAAATAGGACGATCTTTGGGATCATTCAGTTTATCGGCACTTACAACGTGTGAGGGCTTAGTACCCTCCTCCCAGAGCAATGGATAGGATGACGAAAACATGCCTTTTTCGCACACATTCAAACGCCATATTCCCCACATCTCCTTGCTGGCACGACTCATGGTATACACAATAATCTGATTGAGATAATCACTATCATAGATGATATGTTGACGATCAATTCTCACGCCTTGCTTGGGCAATACATCAGTATAAGTGAGGGATATGTCACGTTCACTTGGTTCGGCAGCAACCACTACCTCAGAGCAATCTGAATCTCTCTTCATCAGCTCATAGGGAGCAACAAAGCTCAATGTCTCATCGCTATTATTCACAAAGTAGATATCATCTTCATAGTTATTGATAGACTCGTTATGCAGATAAAACAACGGTATCTTTGGTTTAGTTTGTACCTTATCTTGAATGGATTTAGGCAGTTTTGATCCACTTGACCAATTTAAATTATCGATACGTTTTTGCTCAAAAGTGTTAGTTGTGTTTGTCATAATATTATCCTTATTTTTTAATTTATTTTGAATATCAGTAGCTTGTAGTATTTTTAATTTTGTGTGATTCTCAGATCAAATTTAAGTCAGACGAGCTTGTCCGCCGCTTTTAGAGCAACGTTAAGAAGTAAATGAGTGTTCCAATGATGATTTTAGAGGTTATTTAAACTTATTTTTAACAATATGAAATCTGTGCCATCTTCGATATGACAGCTATAATTTATGAGTATCTTGGGTTTAGTTGACTAGAAAAATAATGATTAATGCCAGCCAGAGTATTGATATTTAACAGCAATAGCGAAGTTATAGGGTGAAGCGTTGCGCCTCGAGGGTTAACTCTATGTTGCTGTTTTCCTGACTGAATAACGTCCTAACTCAGTAACTATAATATAAAAATCGAGAAAAATAAAGCGTCCAATTAAAGCGGGCGACAACTGCTGTCGCTCAGCGTTATCGTATATTTAAGTTAAACACATAATTTGGATTGAAGCGTAGTATATCTTGACCACTAAAGCATTTTTATTAAAAACCGTTTAAATTTATAACCTACTCAAATCTATCGACAACATTATAAATTTTATAGATAGTGCACCTGCAATAAATGGACGACCCTTTAAAACTCACTATTATTGACCGCTTAATATTACTTATTTAGCGCAATCGCAGCCGACTTCAACCAAGCAGCCGCTTTACCTAGAGGACGCTGCTTGTGCCATACAATTTCTAAAGCCACTGGCCAATCATGATCGTTAAAGTCCAATATTGGCTCGACTAAAAAACCATTATCTAAGGCACTGGCTACCACATGTTCAGGCACGAATGCCCAGCCTAGATTGCGCTGTACCAGCTCAACAATGACCCATTGGCTTTCAACCCACCAGACATCAGATGCTATTCTCAACCGTGCTTTTTCTTCGCTATGATTGCGAGTGGCCACCATCAATTGCCGATAGCGTTTCAACTCCTCCCACCCCACTGGCTGACGGGCTAGCTCATGGTTCGGCGCGCACACCATTTTCATCGACACCCAACCAAGCCCATGAAAATTCAGCGCTGAAGGTAGTATCTCTTGACGCCACATAATACCCAAATCGGCGCGATCTTCTAGCACCAAGCGGCTGACATCTTCCATCAGCGGAAACAATAGTTCCAGCTCCACACTAGGAAATCGACGCGAAAACTCTTCCATCAATCCGCCCAACGTTGCTTCGGGATACAGCTCATCAACCGCCAGTACCAATCGACTCTCTACTCCTTCGCCCAGACTTTTAGCCACCCCGCGAAAATGCTCACAACGCTCTAATATCACTCGCGCCTCTACCAGTAAGCGCTCTCCAGCTGGCGTTAGGACTGGATAGCGTCCACTGCGGACAAATAAGCTGTTGTCCAAATCAATTTCTAAATTTGACACCGCCGTGCTAATAGCAGATTGCGCCTTGCCTAGATAACGGGCGGCGGCTGAGAAAGAACCGGTCTCTACCGTGGCGACAAAAGCTTGCAGTTGCTCTAATGAAAGGCTCATCTATCTAAAAATCCTATAGGTTCTAACTTGGTTATAATAGTTTAACAGATACAATAGGCGCGAAAATAACTGATTCAACTAGGAAGCTTCATGCGCACCGTGAAAGATCGTATTCGTCATACTTTGGGTTTTGAGATAATAGGTTTAATTATATTTGTACCGTTGGCAAGCTGGTTATTTGGCTTTGATATTCAGTCGATAGGTCTTATCGCCGTGGCTGCTTCGATTATCGCGACGTTGTGGAACTATTTTTACAACCTGTTATTTGACCACAGCATGCTGAAGCTACGCGGCAATGTACATAAGACGGTTCCACTACGGATGTTGCATGCGTTTTTATTTGAAGGTGGTCTGCTGTTATTATTCCTACCAATAATTGCGTGGCACTTAGGCATCAGCCTCTGGCAAGCCTTTCTCATGGATATTACAATGGCTACTTTCTACTTGGTACATGCTTTTGTTTATAACTGGATTTATGACAATGTGTTTCCTATTCCAGCAAACCATCTGCTATCTCAACGTAATGATGTGGTCGCCTAATAGCAATAGGCTGTGCTAAAGATTTATAGTCAATCCTATATAAATCAGATACGGTGTCAGGCTCGCTTAGTCTACTATTTGTAGTACTTTCGCTTGCCTTCCTTGTATCCAAATTATATTGAACCGACTATATCAACATAAAAACAACTTGGTATTTGAATGGTTACTGGCGCTTGTATCGCTATCATTGCTTTGTAATAATGCCTGCATCTACTAGCGTCTCATGTCAGTTATTGGGGCAGCGAGCACAATAATTTTGAGATAAATGTCTCTATATAATAATTGAAGCAATAAAGGACTTTATATGAAAAATATGACCAAGATAATGATGGCAAGCGTTTTAGCAGTGGGAACATTGGCAGCAGGTTGTCAAACCACATCTACGCCAAGTGCACCCGTTACCCAGCCTATTACCTCGGATGCATTACAAGCCTATCATTGGCAACTCGTGGATGCCAAAAACACCAAGGGCGAGACCATTACTCCATTATTCCTTAATCCAGCCGAACCATTAACCCTCGATTTTTTGACGGCGAATGGGAGCAATATCGTTACTTTGATGAATACTTGTAACAATATGAGTGCTGAATATAAGGTAGTAAATGGCGAGGTAACCTTGGGTCCAGTAAGAAGCACAAGAATGGCTTGCCCTGCCCCACAAGCCAGCTTTGATAGTGCTGCGCTAGCAACCGTAAATGGTAAATATAGCATGAGCAAAAATGCCAATAACGTGCCTGTCTTGACCATTACCAATGCAAACCAAGTAGCAAATTTTAAAGCGGTTGCTAAGTAGTTATTGCCGTATAGAGTGCTAAACGAGTCACTCAATAAAAAAGCCTCACTATTAATAAGTGAGGCTTTTTTTGTCTATATTTATTGTCTGAATACTGAATTTAGGCTTAGTGCAGAACTAACTTCTCAGTAAATAATCCGATTCTTTAGAAAATATAATATGCCCATAATAAATACGGAATTAATGAACATGCGATGAAAAGTTAAAAATACTACTTAAACCTACTTGCTAGCCATATGACCAGCTCACGAGCTGGCGCATCATCCAACGCTTGGGGGATTTGGGCATACGTCATAAAGCAGTCATTCAGATCCGTCAGCATATGCAACAGCAAGCCCAAACCTATGACTTTATATGGCTTAGGCAGCACTAACATAGCCACATATACTGCCATTGCATAATAACTGTGCAGCGGGTGAAAGTTAATACTACAGCGATTGGGCGAGAAAATAGGCGTTGCTAGCAGATGATCCAAATCAACCAGCATAGTGGCGAGTAATATCAGATAAACTTTTTTATAATCATTGCGAAAAAACACATAAGCCAAGATTAAAGGCATGCCGAAGTGAAAAAAATAGTGAATTAAGGTTTGCGTCATTGACCTTTTGCCTGTCTCATCGTGACCGTTCGTTTTTTGAGTTTATTCTATTTGAAAAACAGTGCATTGGATTCAACCGTGTTCGAACAGACCTCATGTGCCAACGCAACAAATGCCTTGGTAGCAGCGCTCTGATACGCACCTTTTCGTTGTAGTAATACCGCTGTACGCTGGAGCAAAGACGGCGCTAAGGTAATCGCCACCAGCTCATCATAATTATGAGCGATGTTGGAAGGTAATAAGGTGGTCAGTTGGGTATGGCGAACCATTTCGATCACTGCGCTTAGCGAGTTTGCCTCCATCAGTACGTTTGGCGCAATGTCATGCTGGCGACAATAATGCTCAATCTGTTCGCGCGTGGCAAATTCGCGGCTCAGCAATACCAGTGACTGCGCGTTTAGCGTTGGCAGGTCAATCGCCGCGTGCTTAGCAAGAGCGTTATGTTTACTAACAACCAGTGCGAGCGTCTCTATCAGCAAGGTTTGTGTATCGATATCGGCAGACTGCACATCTTCAAAAGCAATACCCACATCAAACTCATCATCGAGTATTTGCTTTTCCATCTGCTCCTGTGACATCTCCTGCACGCTTAGCGTGAGACTCGGATAACGAGTATGAAACGCTTTGATTAAAGGTCCAAGCAAATACGTGGTAAAAGTAGGCGTAATTGCAATCCGCAACGCACCGCGACTGAGATCCTGCACGTCATGAATGGCGCGCCGTCCTTCCTCCAAATCCTGCAAGGCTCTATGGGCATAGCGCGCATAGACGTCACCGGCATCGGTCAATGTGACACGGCGACCAGAGCGATCAAATAAAGTCGCGCCTAGACCTTCTTCCAACTGCTTAATCTGCTGCGATAACGCTGGCTGTGAGACGTACAAAGACGCTGCTGCTTGGGTAAAGCTTTGGTACTTTGCCACTGCCAAGAAATACTTAATGTGCCGAAGAATCATGGGTCATCTCGTGTGGATTAGGGATTGATCAAGGTTTGGTCATAAGTAATTATTATCGACATCATAATATACCAGTATTTTACCTTATAACGATAGCGGCGTATCATTCCTTTCATCAACTACACAGAGACCAACGCGATGAAAGATATTATTGAAGGTTTTCTAAAATTTCACAGTGACGCCTATCCTAAGCGCGCCAATTTATTCAAAAACTTAGCGACCAAACAAAACCCGCGCACGCTGTTTATTTCTTGTTCAGACAGCCGCTTAGTGCCCGAGCTCGTTACTCAACACGAACCCGGTGGTCTGTTTGTGATTCGAAATGCGGGCAACATTGTGCCTTCTTATGGTCCTGAGCCTGGTGGTGTATCGGCCTCAGTTGAGTATGCTATTACCGCTTTAAAAGTCACGGATGTGGTGATTTGCGGGCACTCAGACTGCGGCGCGATGACTGCGATTGCCAACTGCACCTGCATGGATCATATGCCAGCGGTAGGCAGCTGGCTACGCTACGCTGACTCAGCACGGGTAGTCAATGAAGCCCGTGAACACGCCAGTGATAGCGATCGGGTCGCCTCTATGGTTCGTGAAAATGTCATCGCTCAAATCGAAAACATCAAAACCCATCCTTCGATACGTTTGGCGCTAAGAGAAAATCGTTTGGCACTACATGGCTGGGTTTATGATATCGAGTCCGGTGATATCGATGCCTTAGACGGCGTGACCAATGAATTTGTCTCATTGGCAACGCACACTGAGGTTCGTGCTTATCCGATATCGCCACTGGCAGTCGCCGTTTAGCGTTATATAACTGTCATTATCAATGACTATGCATAATCAGAAAATCAATTAACCCAAATAATTCATAAGCATCATTAACCCAATAACCACCACCAACCTCAAAAGGTATTATTATGATTCAGTCTCAAGTAAGCAACACCGCACGTCAAACATTAACGGACACCATCATTGCTGCCAAAGCGGCAAAGAATCTGTCATTTGAGCAAATCGCTTCAGGAACTAATCTGAGTGATGTCTTTGTCACTGCCGCTTTACTAGGTCAGCATCCGCTACCTGCTGATGCCGCCCAAAAAGTTGGTGAAACTTTAGGACTTGATGAGGACGCCATCGCGTTACTACAATGCATCCCATCACGCGGTAGTGTCGGTAGCGACATCCCTACAGATCCGACAATCTACCGTTTTTATGAGATGATGCAAGTATATGGCACCACGCTCAAAGCCTTGGTTCATGAGCAGTTTGGTGATGGCATTATTAGCGCTATTAATTTTAAAATGGATATCAAAAAAGTAGCTGACCCAGAAGGTGGTGACCGCGCAGTGATTACTTTAGATGGTAAATTCTTACCATTCAAACCTTTTTAAATGGCGCTTTTGTTAAATAATGCTTTGAATAGCAGATTTATCAGCAAATAGCAGTTTTTAAAAGTAGCACTTATTGAAAAAGTCGGCGTTCGGCATATAGTGACGGCGGCTTTTTTGGCGACTCAGGCGGTGATTTTTTGGTACTGCCTTTCTTAATACGGATTTTACATTATTCATGAGTACCGATCATATCTCTTCCACGGCGCGTTCGTCGATACTGACCTTGTTGTTTCCTATGCTGGTGATTGCTGGGTTGGCGATGACGCTGCGCCCAACGATCACTTCTACTGGTCCGTTGCTGACAGAAATTCGCCTAAGTACAGCGATGGGTTTACAAGCCGCCTCTTTATTGGTAGTGCTGCCGATGCTGTGTATGGGTATATTTCCGCTACTGTTGCCTTGGCTTGGGCGACGATTTAGTGAAAGCGCGTGGATCACAGGCGGTCTGTTTTCGATTGCCTTAGCGGGTTTATGGCGCTTGTGGTTAGATACTGGAGGGACGCTGATAGCCAGTGCCTTAGTAGGTGGTACAGGTATCGCCATCGTGCAAGCAATGACACCTGGTGTGGTCAAACGCTGGTATCCTGCGCGTGTACCACTTGCTATGGGCGTTTACTCTGCTGCACTGATGACTGGTGGCGGGGTTGCCGCTATCTTGAGTCCCGTGGTCGCTCAACATTACGGCAGTTGGCAATCTGGTTTGGGTATTTGGCTGATAGTGCCAGTTTTTGCCCTCGTGCTGTGGTGGCGACGCCCCTCTGAGCAGATGGAAAATCGAGACGACGGGGTAAAAATCAACTTTTTTGGCAATCGCCGTGCTTGGCTGCTGGCAAGTTATTTTGGTCTGGCAAATGCTGGATATGCTTGTATGATTGCATGGTTGCCAAGCTATGCGCAGACTTTGGGCTGGAGCGCGCAAAGTAGTGGCGAGCTGATCGGTATCATGACGATTTTTCAGGTCATTGGTGCGCTGGTTATTCCAATGTTATCCGCCCATCGTCTCGACCGCCGACCTTGGTTGTTTTTTGCCGTAGGGATACAACTTGCTGGATTTATAGGTTTGATTACCATGCCGACAGCTTTACTCATCTTGTGGATTGCCTTGATTGGCTGTGGTCTTGGTGCTTGCTTTTCATTGACATTAACCGTCGCGTTAGATCATTTGTCCAAACCCAAACTCGCTGGGGCACTGGCAGCATTTGTCCAAGGCATTGGCTTTATTATTACTGCCATCGCGCCTTATATCGCAGGTGTGCTACGCGAGTCGACTGGCAATTTTCAAGCGGTTTGGTGGATGTTATTGATCAGCCTTATCGGTATGCTGTTTGTCACCATCAAGTTTGCCCCAGCAAGTTATCATCAGGCAATTAACTTGTCTAAGCTTTGATTCAGGCGTATTGAGTCACGTCATGCGATATTCAAAACAACCTCAAGGATTAACTATGAAAGGACTGATTATGAAAAAACTCGTTATCTATGCCGCGCTTGCAACCTCACTGTTGTCCATCTCCGCGTGTGCCAACACCTCACACTCACAGTATCAAGTGCCAGTGATTAAATCAAACGTAATAACCCAAGGAGCAGAGATGGCCACCATTCCATTATTGACTGGCGAGATGGCACAAAACATGGTGAATGCCGCCGCATTAGAAGCCAAAAACAACAATTTGATGGTATCTGTGACCGTCGTTGACGCCTCTGGACAAACCTTAGCAGTGCTCAGAGATCACCGCGCAGGCGTGCATACCGTGCGTGCCAGTTACAAAAAAGCCTATACCGCAAACTCACAAAAAAGAGAAACGGCGGTCATCGCCAAAGGCATCAAAGACGGCACGATTCCTGAAGACCTACGCTATTTGGATGAAAACATCCTTATCTTAGATGGCGGCGTGCCCATTCATATCGATGGTATCGTAGTCGGTGGTATCGGGGTGGGCGGCGCACATGGCAGCGAAGATGTACACATCGCCAAAGCAGGTCTAAAAGCATTAGAGCAGCAGTAGCGCGAGCTAAAATTTTAAGACAAATATTCCACATATTATGCTGTTCGAAAGTTGATAAGCCTGTCTGTCCTTATATCTATTGTTACTTCCATAAAATAAGGAGGAGAGAAACCATATAATGATTCCTCTCCTTCTAAAATGCGCCATTAAAGCACCCCATGTCTTAATCTAGCCATTTTTAGCCCATATAGATGCCTCAATTAAATTGAGGACATACTCTAGATTAATGACGCCAGATCCGTGAGCTTCTCAAGCACGATATCTGGTGAATATTTCTCCAGTTGCACATGGGTTTGAGCACCAGTGAGCACCCCAATACATAGACCACAATGGGCATTTTTGCCTTCTTCGATATCGATGCCGCTGTCCCCTGCTTTCAATACCTGTTGCGAATGCTCAATCCCAAACTTGTCCATAGCAAGGGTAATCATATCTGGTGCAGGACGACCATTGTGCACATCATCTGCTGTAATCAAAGCATCAATATCACGACCCACTGACCATCCTAAAAGGGTTAATATTTTATTGGCAGTCTGAATATCGTAGCCCGTATTTAGCACGACTTTTCTACCCGACTGCTTTAACTGATTGAAAAAATCTAGCATGCTATCGAAGGTTGCTACCGTGTCCTTGGTATAGGCTGATGCCAACGCTGATTTAAACGTATTAAAGGCAGCATCCGTCCATTTTTCACTATCAGCGGTCGCGGTATTGTCATGTTTGCATACTTCATTGAGTATATCGCTAATGGCTTGTCGCTTTTCTTTGCCAGCCCCAAACTCTAAACACACCTCTAGATTAACCTGAATGTCTGTTTGACCAACCTGTTGTAGGGTGTGATTGATCGCATCACATACGGTCTTATAAACCAAATTGTTTTCATTGACGGTCGTGCCTGCCATATCAAAGACACACAGTTTGATCGCGTCGAATGGCGCTTTGATACGATGAATATCTGTATTCATTATTTTGACTCCAATACTAAATTAATTAACTCTTCACCAAAGGCAAATCCCGTTGATGCGCCTGTGCCGCTTGTGATGGTACCGATGGCAACTCCTGATTCTGGTGATGCTTTAAACACGACATTGTCGGCACTTGGATAGACCCCTAACCAGTGCTGAGTGATGTCTACCTCACCGATATCCATGACTTTTTTGAACTCGTTGATGATTAAGTTATCTTGACAAGTGTCTCTAAAGGGCAGCTCTTTATCACAGTAATCATGACTGTCACCAATGATAAGTGAGCCATCCGCTGATTGAACAACGATTAAGTGTACGCCAGCCTTTCGTTCAGCAGCTTGGGTGTTATCAAGTAAGCTGATAAGCGCACGGGCTTCTGGTAGCTGAGCAAACCCATCATAACGAGCAAAACTCAGATCTGACATGACAGCAGCATTTAGTTTGAATGCTTGCCTTGGCATCACGCGCATCATATTGAGGGTACAGAGTTTGGCATCAGACTGCGCTAAAGTATCAGGATATAAGCCATGTAAATCTGCCCCAGGACAGATCACACAATGCGCTGTCTGTAGTGCCCCTCGACTGGTATGAACAGTGGGTAGATCAACCGCCTGAACCGTGGTTTTGTTATAAAAATCCACGCCATGCACCTGTGCTAACCAGTCCGCCAATTTGCCAATCGCGGTATTTGACTCGACTCTCAGCTCGTGCGGGCTATATAAAACGCCCAAACCTGTTTTAAGATAAGGCGTCTGCTCCTGTATTTCTGATTGGCTCAATAAGCGACAGGACTCGCCCATTTCATTCTTCAAAAATGCTTCGGCAACGCTCATCGCTTCAGGGCGCTGAACCAGCATGTGCAGACCGGTATGCTCAACCTTGATACCGGCTTTTGGCGCGATATCCGCCCAGATATTGCGTGAGTGCATGGCACGTTGCCAATGTTCACCGCTACGCTGACCACTAACCGTCACAAAGCCAAAGTTACGAATCGAGGCATCTTTATTCTGTGCTTCACGCTCTACCAGCGCCACTTTCAGCCCTTTTTTTACGGCAGCATAAGCGCTGGCAAGACCAACGATACCGCCCCCAACGACGACCACATCATACTGTTTATCTGATAATTTACTTGTCCCTGTCATAGCTTTTTTCTTCTTTATGATTGATTACAAATGATACTCAATTTATGTTTTAGCGGCTCAATCCTTGTTTTAAGGATTCCACTAGCCGATGAAATAGTGCATTTGAATAATGACTACTCATCACGGTTTTTATAGATTCATTTACGATTCAGTTTGTCCATGGAAAAACGCTCTGTGCTTATCTAACAGCTCAGCCGTCAGTGGCTCGCCGTACGTTTTACTGTTTTTGATTTGATTGTCAGGAGCGACTGTTTCACCGTCATAAATCACATTTGGGTATATCGTTAATAATTTTGGACGCGCATTTTTAACAATGATTTCAGCCATTTTCATCGCATTTGGATTGATGTTCTCGGCTTTATCAATAACGGCTACCGACTCCGTCAGCGTATAATTCCCCTCGCTTGGGTCAACATAATCAATAGGCAAGCCTTGTGCTTTGTTTGCGATTGCTTGATGACGCAAGCCAAAACCAATCGGCACCTCACCTGCCATCACTTTTTTGATCGGACCTGAGCCTGACAACTCCAAGTTTGGACCCGCATTGGTGCGGATATCGTTCATAATTTTCTGCCCTTCAGCGCCCATTCCATAAGTAGCGGTGACGTCTTGAATAAAGAGCCAACCTGTCGATGAGCCATTAGGATCCACCATCGCAATTTTATTTTTGTAGATCGGGTTTGCCAAATCCTTGGCACTGGTTGGTCTGGGCAGATTTTGCGCCGCCATCTCTTTTGTGTTTAAAATAATAGCGCCCGTAAAGCCCAGTATTGGTGCATAGTAATTTGGGACCGCCACTTGCGGGTCAACGTCAAAGGTCAATTCTTTAAACATAGGATGCTTGGCTTGGGCGCTTTCTAAGTAGAACGAGCTCATCGTCACCATATCAGCCTCTGTATTATCGCCTTCTGCCAGCAAACGCCCACCCAACTCCCCTGTCCCAAAAGACTGAAAGACATACTGACCTTCATAGCCTGCTTCGTCTAAAACCTCTTGGATGACCTCGACCGCTTCTTCGTCGGCATTGCTATAAATGACCACTTCTTCGACGTTGCTAGAAGCACCTCCTTCCGACTCAGGTGAACTACAACCTGCTAAGACGATCCCACACGCGAAACTTGCCACTAACGTTTTAAATAAAAACATTATTTGTCCTATTATTTGTTGAGGTTTTAATACTGAAAAAGTTGTTGCTTAAAATATAAAACGAAAATAAGTCTTATCAATGCGCTTGACCGATGAGTAAGACTAAGAAGACGTTGGTACCACCATTGACTTAGGTTTTTTCTTGGTTTTTATTGCCGTTGTACCAGAGAGCCTTTTGCTATAAATATGACGGACAATAGCAAACAACATCAGTGCGCCAATATTAGTCAGCAATATCATTAGTGACAGGATAAAAATCTCATCGAAGCGCGCAAAGTGCTGTAGCTCGACTATCTTGGTGGTGAGTACCATGGTTTTGGCACCTGAAATAAAGATAACCGCGCTAATCGTCACCATGGCACTGATAAAATAGAATGAAGCGACTTCAATCAGCGTAAAAAACGAATTGGGCACGACGATGCGGCGTAACGATGTAAACCATGAGTCACCCAACAGACCAGCCGTCGTCTCCCAGCCCAAATTCATTTTAGACAGTGCGTTTTTACTCATTAAATAAGGCGTGGCAAAGTAATGAATGATGTTGCTAATCACGATGATAAAAATAGTATTGGCGACCGCCGACCCCGAAAACACCATCAAATAGGCAATACCTACGACCATTCCAGGCACCGTATTGGTTACCAATGCTGAGCTTTCAATACTGAATTTACCCAGTTTAAACAGGCTTGAGCGCTCGTATAACAGGGCTGAAAAATACGTAATCAAGGTGCCAAACACCGCCGTTAATACCGCCACAAGTAATGAGTTTTTATAGACCCGCATCAGATTGGCAGACTCTAAAGCCTCGCTGACAATCTCGGTGGTGAAGACCATCTGATAAGGCCATGACTTAATCCATGGGATAATGAATATCACGGCGAATACCAGTAACAGTGAGGCTAAAATCACACTCGATAACACCGCCAAAACACGGTCTTTGATTTTTGAGGTGGGCAGATCAATCATTTCAACTGAGTCATAGCGCACATTGAAGCGTGCCACGTACCATAGTATGGCGATGCTTAGGATGGATGGCACCAGCATAAATAACGCAACCACTGCCCCTTTTTCGAATGACGGTGACGCGCCTAAGATTTGGGTATAAAGCTCAGTGGCGATGACGCTATATTGCCCCCCAATCGACGCTGGAATACCAAAGTCTGTAAAGGCTAAAAAGAAACATTGAATCATCGCTGCTGCAAAGGTACCGATTAGAGGGCGCACCACAGTCATATCAAACTGGCGATAAGGAGAGTCTCCCATCAACTCTGATACAACGACGAACTTTTTGTCCAAATACTGGAACGTATTGTTCAATAATAAAAAAGCAATGGGCAAGGTATAAATGGTATAACCAAGCCACATGCCATAAAAGCCATATATGTCCTCAAACAGCTGAAAGCCAAGAATCTGAGTAAGCAAGCCTTGTTTACCAAAAGTATAAATAATGGCAAAGCCGTAGGTTACGGTTGGCAACAACATAGGAAATAATGCCGCCAGCTTAATAAATTGTTTAAAACTTTTGGGCAAATTGGTCCAATGCACGGTATAAGCCAAAATAAAGCCCAAAAACGTCGCGCTAAGCGCACTCATCGTCGCCACAAAAAAGCTGTTTTGCATGGTCTGCAAAAAGCCATCACTGCTCAAAATACTGGTGTAGTTTTCTAGCCCTAATGCATCACCGACATTCAAAGACAGTGCCAGCAGTTTGACTAATGGCACAAACATAAACATGACGAATAAAACAGCAACGAATAGCCAAATTGCTTTTATGAGGGGTGAATTGCTCAATTTCATAAATATCCAAGACGATCAAATGGTCAAATACGGTCATTCACGGCATTTTTATTTTTAATCAATATTAATTGATGGTGGCATCTTTTCGTTTTTGCTGATGACTGTCTTTGATAACGTTAAGATCGTCGGTATTGTCGATAATGTCCATACCATCGATATCGTCATAACGATGAGTCACCTCACTGTCATTCTGACCGTAATGTTGGCGCTGGGTATACTTGCTTAAGGGATCGATAGTTGCGCCATCATCCGCGAATAAACTTAAGATATTGCGACGCTTAATATTGAGCTGATTGAGAATGAAGTTTTTGACAAAATCATTGGCTGGGTTGCGAATGATTTCCGTTGGTGTCGCGAACTGTGCCACTTTGCCATCTGAGAGCAGTAAAATACGATCAGATAACGTCATGGCTTCTTCTGGATCATGAGTGACTATTAAAGTCGTCAACTGATAGCGAACGGAAATCTCGCGAATACGTGCTTTGATGGTTTCTTTGATGACACCATCTAGCGCAGATAAAGGCTCATCTAATAACAGAATTTTAGGCTTCATCACCAAAGTGCGTGCGAGTGCCACGCGTTGCTTTTGACCACCAGACAATTGGCTGATGCGTTTATTTAGGTGGGCTTTGATATCGAGTAAGTCGACCAGTTCATCGACTTCTGCTTGCGTACTAATATGGGGATTATTGCGTAGACCGTATTCGATGTTTTGTTTGACATTTAGATTGGGGAACAGTGCATAGTCTTGAAAGACAATATTGAAGCCTCTTTTTTTCATCGGCACTCGTGTAATGTCTTCGCCGTTATAAGCAAGACGACCGCCATTGATACCTGTCAAACCTAAGATAATATGCAATAAAGTCGTTTTACCACAGCCAGAAGGCCCTAAGATTGAGACGATTTCGCCCTTATTAATTTTGAGGGAAATATCTTCAAAGATGACTTTATTCTCATACTTTTTCGTCACACCTCTAAGCTCTAACATATCAACCAACCTGATCATTTATTATTTGTATTGCCTAGGTCAGCAGTGTAGCCAGTAGTTGTGACATTTTGGTTAAAGAGCCATGACAATACGATGACATCAAACAACGTTAGGGCGTGTCCTCAATTCAATCAATTACTCTCTAAATGGGCTAAAAATGGCTAAATTTTGTTAAACATCGTCAAATAGCTTATTAATATCTCGATATTAACGGCGCTATCTTCCTTATTTGACGGCAATTTATCTCATTTTTATCACCATTTTTAAAATGAGGACACGCCCTAGATAAAGTATCGAAAACAATCCCATGAGCATTTTTCAAAATATAAGACCCCATTTAATACCATTAAATGAGGTCTTCTAAAAACAGAAAGCCTGCCAATAGATGACAGACAAAATGCGTTAAACGTAGATGTTATTGATGAGAGTCTGTTGAGTAGTTGTTACGCTTCATGAGCCAATTTTCTCAGCTTGTGACGCAGTATTTTTCCGACAGTTGATTTGGGTAACTCGTCTATGAATTCGATATGACGCGGGCATTTATAGGCGGCCAGATTTGCTTGGCACAGCGCTTTAATATCATCCTCATTTAAACTGTTATCAGATTTTACAACGTAGGCTTTGACCGACTGACCCTGCAACTTATCATCGATACCAACCACTGAACATTCGGCAACCTTAGGGTGCTCCTCAATGATGTTTTCTACTTCGTTAGGATAAACGTTGAAACCACTGACGATAATCATGTCTTTTTTACGGTCATATATCTTAATAGCACCCTGCTCGTTCATAGACGCAATATCACCTGTCTTTAAGTAACCATCAGCGGTAAAAAACGTCGTATTGTCAATATTATGATAATGAGTAATGACGTTGTCACCTTTGATACACATCTCACCAACTTCATTTATGGCGAGAATATTTTCATCTTCATCACGGATATTGATATCGACACTAGGCAGTGGTAACCCTACATTGCCACTATATTCAGTGCCATTAAATGGATTGGCGGTACCCACGCCTAGCGTCTCAGACATACCCCAGCCTTCGAGGATAGGCAGACCTGTGACTTCACGCCAGCGCTTAGCGGTTTCAGGGGTCGCTGCCATACCACCAACTAGGGTTAATTTGCATGCGGAAAAATCCAGCTCCTTAAATTTGGGATTCATCAGCAGGGCTTGGAACAAAGTATTGACACCAGGCAATAGATGAAAAGGACGCTTGCGCAATATCTTGATAAACCCTTCAATATCACGTGGATTGGTAACCAGTGTGAGATGCTGACCCACACTCAACCCAACTATTGAGCAGATAAACGCATAAATATGATACAGCGGTAAAGCGACAATGGTATTTATTTGAGTACTATCAGACATGGCGTCATAGACTGGCTTGAACCATTCGACAAACTGATAAGTGGCGGTCACAACATTTTGATTGGTAATCAAAATACCTTTGGCAACACCTGTCGTACCGCCAGTATATTGCAGCATTAATAAGTCGTCCGCTTGAATGGTAGGACGAGAATAGCTTAATTTTTTGGCGCGTTTTAAAACCGCTTTATAGCGAGTCACGGTATAATGAGAATTGGATTTCAACTGATAACGGGGAATGGCTTTTTTGACATATTTGGCAGCGATATTAACAAGCGCACCTTTCACTACTCCTAACATATCGCCAATCTTGCTGATGACCACGGTTTTGACAGGCGTGTCTTTGATAATTTTCTCTAACGTTTTGCAAAATGGTTCTAATATAAATAATACAGCAGTATCTGAGTCAGCCAATTGATGTCTCAATTCACGAGGACTATACAGCGGATTGATGAGCGTTGTGACCATACCAGCGCGAATTACCCCTATGACTATAGGCAGGTACTGGTTGACATTGGGCATCATGATGCCTATGACCGAACCCTTTGCTAGACCCAGACTTTGAACCCAAGCCGCAATAGCCAATGACATGCTATCCACTTGCCCATAAGAATAAGTAACACCCATGTTGGTGATAAATTCATGGCTGGCATATTCTGTTAATTTGTCATCAAACATGTCAATCAATGTATTATGTGGCGGCGTTATCTGTGCATTTATCCCTTTAGGATAATGCTGCGTCCAAAACTGATCCATAACTTACCTTCCTTGGTAATTAACTTATGAAAAACTCAATGGCTTTGAAGCATTTCTCATAAAAAACATAACTACTGAACCTGCTGCCATCCTGACGTTGCATCATACGCATCTTGATGGGCAAATAAGGGATGTGTTTTTGCTTCACTGAGGCTAAGCACAGGGGTGACACAGACATCAACGAGCGCAAAAACTTGCTGCCAATGCTCAAGTGTTTGACTGGCAAATTTATCGCTTATCACCTTAGCCGCCGCTTGGCTTTCAGAGGTATTTGGCATAACCCCAAGTTGCCAATGGCTGTTTTTGAGCGCAGACAAATCCAATACTTCACACAGCCCTTGCCAGAATTTCAGCTCTAACGAACCAACGGCCATATGACGTTTGTCTGCTGTTTTGTATAGGCGATAGCAAGGTAATAATCCACCCAAAAAATCATGCTGCGGTGCTGGTTGTTGCCCTGAAAAGCTTTTCACCAGTGTTCCCGTTGCCTTTGGCATGATCATATGTTGATACAAACTATGCGTCATACTAATCGCAACATGACGACCTTTGCCCGTCCGCTGGGCGGCGAACACTGCAGCAAGCAATGAAATCACAGCGGTATCACTGCCGCCTGCCAAATCCGCAAATTGAACGTTAGGCATTGCCTGCTCACCACTCGCCGTCTTTAATTGGTCTAAAACACCGCTCATCGCCATAAAGTTAATATCATGACCGGCTTTATCAGCCCAGTCATGATTAATCTCAATTTTCGAATCGCTAGATGCCAAACCATAACCAGTAATCGATACCATGACTAGCTTTGGATTAATCGCATGCAGCGTTTTGGCATCTAGTCCCATGCCTTTTAGGACGCCGGGGCGAAAGCTGTCCAACATAACATCAGCATCTTTGAGGTGCGCTTTGATAGCAGCAATACCTTGAGGATCACGGAAATCATGACTTTCAGTAGTTTTGCCATGATTTAGTGCTTTAAACAATTCACCAAAGGCTCTGGCAGGATCACCATTTTTGGGTTCAATCTTAATGATTTCTGCGCCCAAATCTGCAAGCAAACGTGTGGCAAAAGGTCCCGGTAAATTACGAGTCAAATCAACGACGCGCAGCCCTTGTAAGCAATCTGCCACTAAATCTATCATTGAACCAGTGCTCGTATTAATCACAGAATCAAGCATAGAATGAATCGTAGAATTAACCATCAGCTCAGTCATCAGAAAACACCTCACCTTTATCTGCCATGTCTAGCACAATCTGCGCTGGCTCAAAACGCTCACCGTATTGAGCCGCAAGTTCACGGCTACGCGTGATGAACGCCTCTAACCCCATCGCATTAATAAACTGTAGCGTACCGCCTTGATGTGGCGCAAAGCCCCAACCAAAAATGGAGCCGATATTGGTATCAGCGACAGAGCGCACGACATTTTCTTGATAACATTTAGCAGATTCATTGGCTTGGATAAACATCAAACGGTCGATTAAATCTTGCTGTGATGGCTGCTCTGCTTTTGCTGGGTATAAATTCATCAGCTCAGGCCACAAGTATTTGTCGCCATTATCGGTATACTCATAAAAGCCTTTGGCGTTCTTTTTGCCCTCGCGATTGTGTTCTTTGACCAGCGTTTTCAGTATCTCGTACGAGGGACGCACAGCAATGGGTTTACCTTCCGCTGCCATATCCAACTGCTGCTGTTCGCTCACGTGTAGCGCCAAACTTAATGAAACCTCATCTTGCAATGCCAGTGGCGGCATGGGCATACCGGTTTTCATGCCAGCAACTTCGATGCTGCGCGGATGAACGCCCTCGCCTAACATCGCCACGCCTTCTGAGACATAAGTACCAAATACCCGTGACGTATAAAAGCCGCGACTGTCATTGACGACGATAGGTGTTTTACCGATTTGTAGCACATAATCAAAGGCTTTTGCTAAAGTGGTGTCATCCGTTTGCTCGCCCATGATAATCTCAACCAACGGCATCTTATCGACTGGCGAAAAGAAGTGTAGCCCGATAAATTGATTGGGTCGGGTGCTGGCTTTTGCCAATCCAGTGATAGGAAGTGTCGACGTATTAGACGCATAGACAGCCGTGTTAGGAATCACCGCCTCAGATTGCTCAGTACACTTGGCTTTAATCTCACGATTTTCAAACACCGCTTCAATGATAAGGTCACAGTCTGCCAAATCCTCATAAGAAATGGTTGGCTTGATACGATTGAGTAACGCCTGTTTTTTATCTTCCGTGGAGCGTTTACGGCTAATGGCTTTATCCAAAATGGTGGCAGAATATGCTTTGCCTTTTTCAGCGCCTGCCATTTCAGTGTCGAGGAGTACAACGTCGATCCCCGCCTTTGCGGTGACATAAGCGATACCTGCACCCATCATGCCAGCACCTAGAATGCCAACTTTTTTGGTTTGTGTCCGCTCAAAACCATCAGGACGAGATTGACCTTTTTTGATGCTGTTTAGCTGCGTCCATAGCGTATTAATCATATTTCTAGATTCAGCAGACAGCACACAAGCCGCGAAGTAACGCGACTCAAGTTCGAGTCCCGTATCGATATCCACTAAACAGCCCTCGAACACGCAAGACATGATATGAGTAATGGCTGGATAATTGCCGTGTGACTTTTGATTGGCCATGGCTGGTGCAATAGAAAATATCGGCACAATACTAGGATTTTTACTATCACCGCCGGGAATTTTAAAACCTTTTTTATCCCATGGCTGCTGGGCACTGGGATTGGCGTTAATCCAGTCTGTCGCCTGCTTGAGCATATCGGCTTTATCAGTGGCAACGGCATCAATTAAACCCATATATTTAGCAGCCGTTGGACGCAGTTCTTTCCCTTGGGTCATCAATTCTAACGCTGATTGAATACCGACCAATCGCGGTAAACGCTGAGTACCGCCGCCACCCGGTAGTAAACCCAGCTTGACTTCTAGTAGACCCAATTTGGTTTTAGGCGAATCAATCACAATACGATAATGACAGGCCAATGCCAACTCCAAACCACCGCCAAGTGCCGTTCCACTCATGGCAGCGACGACAGGTTTACCAGATTTCTCTAGTTTGCGTAAACTGGCTTTCAGGTCTTCGACCAGCTCAAACGCTTGTTCAGCGGTTTTAATATTAGCCAACTGATCAATATCAGCACCGACCACAAACGTCTCTTTGCCAGAGGTTAAAATCAAACCTTTGGCGGACGCGTCGTTAATAAAGCTGTCAGTCATCACTGCAAAACTATCGGTGAAACCGTCGCCGATGACATTCATTTTGCGACTGCTTTGGTCAATCGTGACGGTGATAATGCCATTATCAGATTCGGCAGAAAAGTGGTTCAATGCATTGATGGCGTCTACGCTGTTTGTGCTCATTTCAAATCCTTTTTATATTATTCTATGTCGATATCAGTCACTAGAAACTAATGACAATCACTAAAATCTATTAGCGCTATCAGCACTATACGCGCTCAATGATAGTAGCGATGCCCATACCGCCACCCACACACAGCGTAATCATCGCGGTTTTCAGATCGCGACGTTCTAACTCGTCAAGCACAGTCGTCATGAGCATCGCGCCCGTTGCGCCAAGTGGATGACCCATAGCGATAGCGCCGCCATTGACATTGACGATATCAAGCGAGATGCCAAAGTCATCGACAGTATTCAGCGGAACGGCAGCAAAGGCTTCATTGATTTCCCATAGGTCTATATCTGAAGCTTGCATGCCCGCTTTTTTGAGCGCTTTTTGGCAGGCAGGCGTTGGCCCTGTCAGCATAATGGCAGGCTCTGAGCCAATGACTGCAGCCATCGTAATTTTGGCACGTGGTTTTAGACCTGCTTTTTTGCCAGCAGCTGCACTACCCACTAAGCAAATTGCCGCACCATCGACGATGCCTGATGAATTGCCCGCATGATGCACGTGATTCACTTTTTCAATGGTGGTATATCTGTCCAAGATAACACTATCAAAGCCCATCTTGCCCGGCATAATAAAAGAAGGATTGAGGCCAGCTAAGGTTTCGATATTGGTATTAGGACGAATGGTTTCGTCTTTATCCAATAACGTCATGCCATTGATATCCGTGACGGGAACGACCGATTTATCATAATAGCCCTGCTCCCAAGCATGCGCGGCGCGGCGATGTGACTCGGTAGCAAACGCATCAACATCGGTGCGGCTAAAGCCTTTTAACGTCGCTATGGTATCCGCGCCAACGCCTTGCGGGACAAAATGCGTCGCTTCATTAACCCGTGGATCCATATACCATGCCCCGCCGTCAGAGCCCATCGGCACGCGGCTCATCGATTCTACGCCGCCTGCAACCACCATGTCCTCCATACCTGACATAATTTTGGCAGCGGCCAGATTGATAGACTCCAGACCTGAGGCACAAAACCGAGATAAAGTGACACCCGCGACACTTTGCGCCCAGCCAGCGTCAATGACCGCAATACGGGCAATATCAGAGCCCTGTTCGCCAACGGGCGTCACGCAACCAAGCACCACATCATCGACCAAACTGGTATCCAAATGGTGGCGCTGTTGCATTTCCTTTAACAAGGTACGAGCAAGCCAAATCGGTGACGCCTGATACAAAGAGCCATCCTTTTTGCCTTTACCACGCGGGGTACGGATGGCGTCATAAATGTAAGCAGTCTCAGTCATAAAAATCCCTTTTTATTTTTTGAATAAATAACCATGATGGATGATGGCAATATAATCGCCATGTTAGAATCAAGAACTAGAACTAACAATTAAAATAGACAATTACATAAAGCGTGACGCCAACTCTTTCATGATTTCATTGGTGCCGCCGTAGATTTTTTGTACTCGCGCATCAGCATATAGGCGAGCAATCGGGTATTCTGTCATATAACCATAACCGCCAAATAGCTGGACGCATTCGTCGATCACGTCACACTGCTTTTGGGTTACCCAATATTTAATCAAAGACGCCTGTGGTACCGTCAACTTGCCTTCTAACATGGCATCGACAGCGGCATCACACATTGTGCTAGCAGCGAGATAATCAGCGTAGCACTCTGCCATTTTAAAGCGCGTATTTTGAAATTTCCAAATCGGTTTGCCAAAGGCTTCACGACCTTTGACATACTCTAGGGTCAAATTAATCGCCAGCTTCATCGCACCAACGCCCGTTAAAGCAATGATTAGACGCTCACGTGGCAGCTCTTGCATCATTTGAATAAAACCCATGCCCTCTACTGTGCCAAGCAAATTCTTTTGCGGCACACGTACATTGCTGAAAAATAACTCTGAAGTATCTTGTGAGGTCAGACCAATCTTATCGAGATTACGACCACGCTCAAACCCTTCTACTTTGTCCGTTTCTACCACGATAAGCGAAACGCCTTGCGCACCTTTTTCACGATCGGTTTTGCAGGCGAGCAAAATCAGGTTGGCATGCTGACCATTGGTAATAAAGGTTTTTGAGCCATTAATAATGTAATCATCACCATCTTTTACGGCATAGGTTTTGATGTTTTGTAGGTCTGAGCCTGTGCCTGGTTCGGTCATAGCAATCGCAGCCACATACTCACCGGTCGCCATCTTAGGTAGCCATTCTTTTTTCTGCGCTTCCGTACCATGACTCAAGATATAAGGCGCGACAATACCTGAATGCACCATGCCGCCGAATCCGGATTGATTAGCCTCAGCCTGCGCATAAAGAAGCGCCGCTTCATGACCAAAGTCACCACCGCCGCCGCCATATTCCTCTGGAATCGATGCACATAAGAAACCCATCGCGCCCGCCTCTTCCCACGCGGCACGGTCAATCATGCCGTTTTTGCGCCACTGCTCGTCCTTTGGCTCCCACGATTGAAACATTTTAAGCGCGCTATCATGCACCATCTGGTGCTCTTCGGTCATCCAGTTCGGGGTGAATTTTTCAATACTCATATTGTCTGTCCTTGACGAGGGGAAGTTGATAATGGCTAGGGCGTGTCCTCAATTCAAACGAGGACACGCCCTAATATAAAATACTATTGAGTGTAAACATATTACTTATGGTAATTTTAATTACCGTTATATACAATCTAAGCATTCTTTATCTTTAATATCATACAAAACTTATACTAGGACAGTAAAAGACTATGCGCAACCAATTAAATAATAATAGTAATTAAAATTACCCAACTTACTTTTATCTTATTAATCCTTAAATGATGTACTACTTCAAGCATGAGCTATCTAAAAATACCTACCGTAAAGGAGCTACGAAACCAACGATGAAAACCACGAGCCAGATACCTAGCACGATTGAAACCCGCGCCTTGGCACCCTTATCCGATATGCGCCCTGCTACTTTAGAAAAAATTGAAAAAGCCGTTCGTAAAGTGTTTGCAGGTTTTGACTCTAATGAGGTGACCATGGCGCAGATTGCAAAGTCTGCCAATGTCTCACTACAGACGCTGTATAAATATTTTGGTGATAAGCAAACACTGTTTTATACCATCATGGATATTGTATTAGGCAGGTTGGCGGCGCGCATCATGGATCATTTGCAAGGCATTGATAGCGTGCAAGATCGGCTGCGCAAGACATTATGGGTCTGTTTTGACTTTGTAGATTCGCATCCTGATGCCGTGATGGTGCTGTCTTCGGTATCGGCATCGCGTATACGTAATATTGCAATTTATGAAAATAAGGAGCTGATTGGCGCATTTTTGAATGTATTAGAAGATGGTCAAAACCGCGGAGTACTAAATGACACCGTGCCCCTTTATATACTTTTTGATGTGTTTATGGGTTTTATCAGTCGTCTTGGCTTGATGCATATCATCCGCCAGACCGATACACCCATTAATGCAGAGTTTGATGCGTTATTCGTGATTTTATGGCGAGCCATATCAAAGCCTGATATATAGTCAGTTCGATATACAATAACTTGTACGATATTATGAAGTATTCATACCAGCCAATTTTTCAATTTCACCATAAAAGATCACAACGAAAAAAGCCTCACTTTGCAGTGAGGCTTTACTTAATGCTTAAAAACTAATGCTTAAAAATTAACATTCCTTAGATTTTTTTAGCTTATATTTTTCTAATCTATCAACCATTTCATAATCTTGTTCACTCATCTGTTGATAGGCATTGCTTACACTGCCATAGGATGAATTTTTATTATCATGCTGAGCGTGCACAGCAGCATCTTTGATCTGGGCAATGTCTTCTGCAAACGGCGTATGAGGGATATCCAGCACAGAAAATAGCACGGCTAAAAATTCTTCAGCGGTAAAATATTTATCCATATAGCTGCCATCAAGCCCAAGGTATTTATTCGATAATACATGACGTAGGCGCTCACAAGCAGGGATGGTATGCTTGATAGGATAGCCCATGGCTTTGACAATATCTTGCGAACGCAGCTCAAGTGTCGCTATCTGATTGATCGCATACTGGGCAAGAAGATGGCGTGGATGATAATGACGGGTATATTTGGATTGGTTAGCAATGTGGCTCATGATATTGAACACCTTAGACTCCTGTAACTCCGACGAAAAAGGTTGAAATACGCCCAAATAGGCAAATAAAATCAGGCACAAATGAGGATGTCGGAGTACAGGCTCATGCGCTTTACCAGAATTGTTTTATATCGTGCTGGAAGTTGCAAGGTTTGTACGCCACCATTTATAACGATAATGGCTGGCAATGACAAAACTGTTAAACCCACGATAATGACTTAAAGATGATAGCATATCAGATAATAGAAAATAAATACTGATATTAATACGCTTTGGTAATCACACGATTGTTACGGTCTCTCTATCGCCGTCAAAGTCTGAATACCTTTATATTTAAAAACGGTAGAAAAAATCAGACGATGACTCAACAAAGCTACCTAATTATTTTTAGACATTGTCCTGCATGATATAAGGTCAATCCCAACTCAGTAAAGCCAGATTTCATCCCGCCAAAAGAAACTTTTGCCTCTTCTAAGGTCTTAAATGGTAAGGGAATACTGTCTCTATTACCCGTCATTATATA
Source organism: Psychrobacter sp. JCM 18902 (assembly GCF_904846615.1). Taxonomy (NCBI): domain Bacteria; kingdom Pseudomonadati; phylum Pseudomonadota; class Gammaproteobacteria; order Moraxellales; family Moraxellaceae; genus Psychrobacter; species Psychrobacter sp. JCM 18902. The sequence continues at coordinate 770,088 of NZ_CAJHBK010000001.1, read as the reverse complement.
ATCGGCAAAGCACTTACCCATTAGTGTGCCTGTGGTAATGCCGCGACCATTATAGGCCGTTGCTGTCAGCAAGCCCTCGTCGGGCTCCATGACTCGAAAAATATGATCTTGCGTGAAGCCAAAGCTACCAGTCCACTCGTACTGCCACTTAAATGCTGGCAAATCTGGATAATAGCTTTTTTGCACCGCATTGGCCCATGATTGATAAAAGGATTTTGGTTTAAGCTGTGTACCACCCACCGTTCCCAATAATAGGCGATCGTCGTCATCACGGCGAAAGCTAGACAAGGCCAAGCGTGTATCCCATGCTCCTGTTTTGTATGGCAAAATGCGGTCTGCCGCTTCTCCGCTGAGCGGCTCAGATGCAATCTGATAGTAATACACCAGATAAAACGTCTTTTTAATTTCTGTCCACTCGCCTTCGGTATAGGCGTTAGTCGCAATAATGACGCGCTCAGATTTCACGCGCGCTTTAGAAGTCCTTGCATACCAATAGCCATCCACCTTTTCTAAGGCTTCAACAGCGGAATGCTCATAAATAGTGACACCAAGACTGGTTGCTACTTTTGCGAGTCCTCTGACATAAGCCAGTGGGTTTATGGTACCAGCCCGATGATCGAGTAGTGCTTTATTGATACTTTTGGTACCGCAATATTCATGGCATTTGCTGCCGGTTAGTACTTCAACGTTCGCGCCGCGGCGGCTCAACTGCTCGTATCTAATGTCGACATCGACTTCGCCTTTAGCGTTATGTGCCATGTGGATATTACCGGCTTGAGTAGCTTGGGCGTCGATATTATAACGTTTGATTAAGTCAAATACTAAGGTTGGCGCTTGTCCGAGGGCTTCAGTTAGACGCTCACCTGCCGCTTCACCTAGCGCAATATTCAAATCATCAGGGCGCGCCCAAGTACCTGCATTGACGAGCCCTACGCTTTTACCGGAGCCGCCACTGCCTATCGTATGACTCTCTAAGAGGATAACTTTGACGCCTTTTTCTGCTAAATGAATCGCCGCCGACAACCCTGTATAACCGCCGCCTATGATACAGATAGTCGCTTCGGTGTCGCTATTCATCTGGCTGTAAGTATCAATAATAGGTGCGGTCATATTCCACAAACATTGCTCTTGCAACATCTTATATTCCTTCTAAATTACACGTTATCTACAGTGGAGAGCGCGCTTGAGTCGTTATTAACAATAGGTTCTTCACGGGGGATAAATTTGTCTAAGAACACCCATAGCAAACCAAATAGCGGTGATAACCAACAAGCAAAGGCAAATGGTGCATAAGTGAGTGTCGCAATACCTAGTGTTGCCGCGACGAAGCTACCGCCCATGTTCCAAGGAATAAGCGGAGATAACAGAGTTCCGGAATCTTCAATAGAGCGAGTAAGCGTGGTACGCTTGTAGCCCATTTCTTGATATTTGTCTTTTAATAAACGGCCTGGCAATACCAGTGTGGTATAGACGTCACCGATGAGCGTACCAACACCAAGCGTGCTGGCATAAGTGGTCATTACTAAACCAAATCTCGATTTCACCATTTTATTAATTTTTGCCATGATGGCTTTGAGCGTACCGTAATGCTCAATTGAGCCGACGAATGCTAAAGCAAAGATGGTTAAGGTCACGACCCATGTCATCGACATAATGTCGCCTTTAGACAGCAGTTGATCCACGACAGCAAAGCCCGTTTCACTGACAAAGCCATTTTGTAAGACAGTAAAAATGTCATGCACACCCACGCCTTGCATAAAAAACGCGACCAATCCTGCGACCAACACACCAGACAATACCGTTGGAATAGCAGGCATTTTCATCACCGCTGCGATGACAACGACCACAGCAGGTAATAACGTAATGATGCTTAAGTTATAATTGGCCGCTAGTGAGGTTTGAATTTCTTTAATTGAGGTTAAATCGACATTTTCTGCGCCGTAACCCATACCAATCCAAGCATAGATAATCAATGCAGTTACCATAGCAGGTACCGTGGTTGGCAACATACCGCGGATGTGCTCCCAAAGATCAACACCAGCCGCCGCTGGCGTTAAGTTGGTGGTGTCAGATAATGGAGACATTTTGTCACCGAAAAAAGCACCAGAGACGATAGCACCGCCCGTTAGTGACGGCGGAATACCCAATCCTAGCCCAATACCCATCATGGCAAGACCGACCGTTCCAACCGTGCCCCAAGAGGTACCGGTTGCGACAGAAATAATGGCACAGATGATACAGACAGAGACTAGGAATGATGAAAGAGAAAAAACGCTAAAACCGTAGTATAAAATCGTAGGAACGGTACCAGCAATAATCCAAGCACCAATGAGCATACCCACACCCATTAGGATAATCATCGCTGGTAGACCAATTTTAACAACCTTTAAAAAGCGTTGTTCCATGCCATCCCAGTCACGGCCACGCAGCTTCATAAACAAGCCAGTGATTAAAATACCGCAAGCTAAAGGAATATGAGGGGTAAAATCTTTGAATACAAAAAACTGCACCATTAGAATAATGGCAGTCAACACCAGAGGTGCAATATCTAATAAAAAACTAGAAGACGGATCGTAGCCCTCTTTAGTTTCGTCATAAGGTTTATCATCCATCATAAGATACCTACCTTCCTTAGTAGTGGATACTGCTGTCATAGATATAACAGTAGTGGAAACAACCAATCCATGGCTGCTGATAATGCTGAAAAAAGTGCGAAAAGGTTACGGCAAAGGGTGTAAAAAGCCTGTTTTGAAATCATGAATAGTTATTCATCACTTCCGCAGGCTTTCATACTAAAACAATAAATACTTAATAATTGGCGACCAAAATAGCTAATAATTGGCTTGCTAAATAAGCGCTGAGCCTACTTAACAAGCATCACGTCACGTCATATTGTTATTAGCCAAAGTTGATGCCTTGCGCTAGTGGTAGCTCGGTTGAATAGTTGACTGTATTGGTCTGACGGCGCATATAAGCTTTCCATGCGTCTGAACCTGATTCACGACCACCGCCGGTTTCTTTTTCGCCGCCAAATGCGCCGCCAATTTCAGCGCCACTGGTGCCGATATTGACGTTGGCAATACCGCAATCACTACCGCGATCGCTGAGGAAAGTTTCAGCTTCACGTAAGTCATTGGTAAAGATACAAGATGACAGCCCTTGTGGCACATCGTTTTGCATCGCTAGCGCATCGTCAAATTCTTTATAAGGCATGACATATAAAATCGGTGCAAACGTCTCACTACGTGCCACGTCATTTTGCTCATCAAGCTCAACAATCGCAGGGGTCACATAATAAGCATCGGGGAATTTATCCATCAGCACCCGTTCGCCGCCCGTGACTTTACCGCCAGTATTGCGGGCCTTTTCTAACGCCGCTTGCATGTTATTAAAGCTGTCTTCATCAATCAGTGGACCGACTAGATTGCCTTCAAGCGGATGGCCGATACTCACCGTCTCGTATGCAGACTTAACGCGCGGTAAGATATCGTCTTTGACCGACTCATGAACGAACAGACGGCGTAAGGTGGTGCAGCGCTGCCCTGCCGTTCCTACCGCTGAGAATAGAATGCCACGTAGCGCCAAATCCAAGTCCGCCGTTGGTGCCAAAATCATGGCGTTATTACCACCAAGCTCAAGCAAGCATTTACCAAAACGCTCAGCGACTTTTGGTCCTACTTCTCGGCCCATACGTGTACTGCCGGTGGCACTGACCAAGGCGATGTCTTTGTTTTCAACCAACGCATTACCAATATCGGTTTCACCCAATATGATTTGCGATAAATGTGCTGGTGCCTCACCAAATTTTGCCAAGGCTTTTTCAAATAACGCTTGGCACGCTAAGGCGACAAGTGGGGTTTTTTCTGAAGGTTTCCAGATGACAGGGTTGCCACAGACGATGGCCAGCGCCGTGTTCCAAGACCAAACGGCGACTGGGAAGTTAAAGGCCGAGATGACGCCGATGACACCAAGTGGATGCCATGTCTCACGCATGTGGTGACCTGGGCGTTCTGAGGCGATGGTTAGACCATAAAGCTGACGCGATACGCCCACGGCAAAGTCACAAATATCAATCATTTCTTGTACTTCGCCAAGGCCTTCTTCTTTGATTTTTCCGGCCTCTAACGATACTAAGATACCTAGGTCTTCTTTGTGCTCACGCAGGACTTCACCCAACAGACGAATCAGCTCACCACGTTTAGGGGCAGGAACGACACGCCATTCTTGAAAAGCTTGTTTGGCATTTTGGATTTTAGTATCGACGTCAGCCACTGTATCTAACGTGACTTTACCGATGACTGAGCCATCAATTGGGGTGGTGACTTCAAAGTCGCCATTTTGATAGTGTGCTTCTTCTACGCCCATTGCAGACATATATTGCTTAATCATAATCAATCCCTTGCATATTGGTATAATGGTTTACTACGTCCTTGACTGACTTATAAAATTACCCTGCTACCTACTAAGTTGCAAAATAATAAATTTCTTGCAATCATTCCTTTTTGGAATGACGTGCTAATAAGTCGGCTATAAGCTGGCTATTTTTAGCCTAAATTTTACTAAACACTGACACTAGACAGGCACTGCTCAAGACTTTGCGCTTGCATCGCTTCATACAATGCCATCTCATCATAAATGGCGGAACCTAAATCACGCTCAAACTCTTGTTGGCTTGAGTAACCGTCATATTGGCTTGGCTGCGCCTCCTGCAGATTTGATTGAAAGATACCAGCGGCACTGACGGGCAAAAAGTCTTCATAAACGATAGGTTCAATGCGAAGCACTTCATCATTAATCAGAGCAGTCAACTTAGCATTAGGCACTTTATTCAGGTCATCATTGGTTAAGGTGACGGCTAACAACGCTTGACCGTCCTCAGAATCAAGGGTGCTATCCGTCAACTGGTAATAAAAATACGCCAGCCCCTCATCGTGTAGAGTTTGATAATCATCAGGAAAAGCGGTAAATACCTTGGTTAAAATTTGATTGTATTGAGCCGCATTGTCCTCATTTGGGGTAGCACCAAGCTGGCGGCGAGCTTCGGCCAATAATTCATCATAAAGCGCGCGGCCCTTTTGTGTTAACGCCACACCGCGTTGTTCAATCTCTCCAAAGCGCGCGGTATGGTGCCCTTGCTCATAATCCCCATTGCTAGGGTCTGAGGTATCAGCAACTTTAAAGCCAACCGCTTCTTGTAGTGCTTTAAAACTGGTTTGCCTTAATAAGATTGGACACGCTCTACGCGGTGGCCCTTCGATAATGGCTTTTGAAGGTATGCCGCGGGCTTGCATGCCTTGTTGTACAGCATCAATATCCAAGGTTCGAGGCGTTAAATGATTGATATGCGGACCTTTAAAGCCGACCACATCAGCGACAAGTGGATGCTGATCTAGTAGACGCTGATAGAGCGCTTTTGCCACCGGCGTTTTATCATGCCAACGAAATGTCTCTAGCGCTTCTTGGACAAATTGCTCTGCTTGCTCAGTGGTCAAGCCACCTTGCGCCTCAAAAATCTCAATGAGCTCAATAACGCCAGCAGTGAATATCTGACGCTGCGCCAGTGTGGCCGTAGCTTCTTGTTGTAAATTTTCATCGACAATCAAATCTAAACGCAATAACGAGGTAAAAATACGAAAGGGACTTTTATGCAAAGAATGCGAGTCAAGTGCGCGAAAAGCTGTTGAATGCACGGGCACGCCAGCAGGCGCTAAATCGTAGTAGCCGACAGGGTGCATAACCATCACGGCAAAAAGACGGCGCATCATGCTCAGCTCTGCTGCGGTACCCAGCCGAATCGCCCCGTGGCGCTCCATACTCAGACGTTCAATCTCGCCTGTATGCAGCAGCTGTGATTTAATATCGGGATGTGAGGTTAATACTTCGGTATTGACCTCACTGACCAAATCAACCAAGTCACCGTATAGCGGCACCTCGTTCTGATACATGGCTGACATGGCCATAGAGAAATCATGGCGAATATCATCGCTGCAGATAAAATCCTTATCTGGACTGACGCTACTATTTTTCACAAATAAACATCCTTGTAATAGAGTTAATAAATTTTTAGCTTAATAATAAGTATTTGATTTCGAGCATTTGCTTATGACGATGCGCTATCAATCCCAAGCACGCCTAAACATTAAGCGGCAGGCAATCCATCAGGAAGCGCGATGAGCACCTCTTTTAGAATATCCAACCCTTCTTTTAGGGTGTCAGGCTCTATGGTGAGTGGCGGTAATAAGCGAATGATATGGCGATATTGCCCACTTGGCATGAGCAGCAATCCCTTCTCACGTGCTTTGGTTAATACTTGCGCCATCACACTCGGATGCACATCATGCTCAGGATGACGCAGCTCAATACCGCGCATCGCACCGATACCCGTAAGACCAAATAACCAAGGTGAGATACCTTCTTGTTGCCATTGGCTGATGGTCGTCTCAATCGTCTGGGCATAATGCTTGGCTGACTGCCAAACGTCATCGGCTTGCATGATATCAAGCGTGGCATTGGCAGCGGCGCAAGCAACTGGATTGCCCGAATAAGTGCCGCCCAAGCTGCCTTTGGGGAGACCATTGACCACACTAGCCTTTCCTATGACCGCACCTAAAGGCAAGCCGCCCGCAATACTCTTGCCGAGTAAAATAAGATCAGGCTCAATCTCTAAATGGGTAAAAGCAAACGGTGTACCCGTACGCCCGTAGCCAGATTGGATTTCGTCCATGATAAGTAACATGCCATGCTCATCACAAAACTTACGTAGATACTGCGCAAAGGTGGGCGACAGCAATTGAAAACCGCCTTCCCCTTGTACAGGTTCGACGATGATGGCACCGATATTGTCGATATCGGTTTCTACCATAAATAAACGCTGTAGCGCGTCAATCGCTTGCTCGTCGCTGACGTTGTTATCGGGACTGGGGAAAGGAATGTGATAAACGCCGCTCCCTAATACACCAAACCCGCGCTTATAAGGCGCGACCTTACCATTGAGATTGACGGCAGCCAGCGTGCGCCCATGAAAACCGCCACCAAAAGCAATAACGCCTGTGCGACCTGTCTTTAGACGAGCGATTTTTATGGCATTTTCGGTGGCTTCTGCACCGCAGTTGGTGAGCATCCCTGCCAGTTCGCCATTGATAGACACCAGCTCACACAATCGCGGCATAAAGGTTTGATAAGGCTGATGTGCTGCCGCATTGTAGGCATAGTGAATCAGCGACTGGGCTTGCTGGATGATGGCTTTCACGATGTGGGGGTGGCAATGACCAAAGTTTAAAACACCAATTCCGCCAACAAAATCGATATAGCTACGATCATTGTCGTCCCAAACTCTAGCATTTTTTCCTTTGACGAGCGTGAGCGGATGCACCATCGTAAAGGCATCGGTCACGTTATAAAGCTTGTCCATGATGAATCTCTATCTCTTCCTTGAGTTAGACTCATTTCAACAAAACATCATTCCAGCAGCAAACGAATAATAGTTGTGGTGGCATTCCTTTTTGTCATTACCAGTGAATCAACTTCCTAAAAGAATCCTTTAAAAACAAAAAAAACTGCGTATTAAGGCAGTTTTTTTGTTTAGCGTTTTAGATTCTCACAGTAGATAACTTTGTAGAATACAATAATAAGATATAAATTATAAAACCAGCCCTAACGCCTTTTCACGCTGATCTGAGATTATTAAATAAGCCGTAATCCATTCTAAAACTGCTTTGACCTTATGCGATTGTCCTGAAGAAACAGGATACGTCACATAATAGCTGCCGCGACCCTTTGCCGCATAATCCCACGCCATGACTAAAGCGCCTGATTGTAGCTCAGGCTCAACCAAACGCAACGGCACCAAGGCTATACCATAGCCAAGTAAGGCGGCAGAGATGCAAGCATGAAAAGTCTCAAAACGTGGACCTACAAAAGTGCCATCGACGCTGATATCTTGTTGCTTAAAGTACTCATACCACGCACTTAAGCGTGAACTTATTTGCAATAAAACATAGTCATTTAAACACTCGGTGCTGAGCATATTATCTTGCAAATACTGCGGCTGACAGACCGCAACGCAGTATTCATCGAACAATTTTATGGCCTCCATATTGCCCCACATGCCATCACCGTATAAAAAAGCAATATCGGCATTTTGGTCTTCAGAAAAGAACGGCCCTGCCAGCTCTTTAATATCCAAGTTAATAAGGGGATATTCTTGACTAAAGCCACTGAGTGCTGGAATCAACCAACGGGCGCAAAATGTCGGATGCGAGATAATTTTTAGCAGCTCAGTATTACTGCTATGCGACATCAAATTGGTGGTCGCTACCTCGATATGTTTTAAAATCTCTAACACTTCAAGATAATATGCCTTGCCAGCAGGGGTCAGTGAAATCCGATGCGGCGTCCGATAAAATAAAGACAGGTTTAGCATCTCCTCTAACTGCGCCACTTGCTTACTGATGGCGCTTTGGGTCATGTGCATCTCTTGCGCGGCATTGGTAAAACTCAAATGACGAGCAGCGGTCTCAAAACATTGCAGCGCCGTCGTCGATGGATATCGTCTAAAGGCTAATGGTTTATTGGTGTCGGTTTTCATAGATTGCTTTTCTTTTATTCCATCTTAGTAAAATATCAATGATTATTTAAAATCACGTTATCAGGCATTCCTAGCCTATGGCGTCATCATACCTATATTCAAACTCAAATAGCGATACCTCACTATAAGCACTATGTAACTGACAATAATGCCATCATCAGATTTACTTAGGTAGAAATTTGACAGTCCACTTAATTATTTAACCAATTATTCAATTGTTAATTTTAAAGACTATCCTACAAAAACACGGTCTATTACTGATAAAATAGCAGGGTCTGATGATAGGCTCTGACATACTGCAACTGATTTGCTATCTTGCCCTCCTCTTTTTCATCATTACGACCTATTTCCGCCATTATTTTTAATCTCATGAATTATTTTTCAGCTAACATTATTTGTTAGCGCCCTCTTTATTTGTATTGGATCATATGAAACACAACTTTGAGGTGAGCTCAAATGCTCGCCGAACTCAGTATTTCCAAGTATTTTTGATGGGCGTCAGCGCCTTTATTATGAATACCACCGAATTTGTCCCTGTCGCCCTATTAAGCGATATCGCCCAAGATTTTTCCATCACCACGGCAGAGACTGGCTGGATGTTGACGCTGTATGCGTGGATTGTTGCGGCCATGTCGTTACCATTGATGCTGCTCACCAGCCGTTTTGAGCGTAAAAGCTTACTCTTAGGCTTGTTTGTGGTTTTTATTGCCAGCCACGCCTTGTCAGTATTCGCATGGAGCTTTGATGTATTGCTCATCAGCCGAGTGGGTATTGCGCTATCACACGCGATATTTTGGTCCATCACCGCAGCGATTGCGATACGCGTAGCACCAGAAGGCAAAAAAGCACTGGCACTTAGTGTACTTGCGACCGGTACTTCATTGGCGATGGTGCTCGGTGTACCATTAGGGCGCTTAGTCGGTCAATGGTTTGGCTGGCGGGCAACCTTTGGCGGTATTGGCGTGATTGCTTTTATCGTGTTTATCTTGCAAGCAAGGCTATTGCCCACGCTACCAAGTATGTTTGAAGGCTCGTTTAGAAAAATTCCAGAACTGCTCAAAAACCCCTTATTGGTCTGTTTGTATCTGCTTATTTTACTGGTCTTTACCGCTCACTATACCGCTTATTCTTATATCGAACCCTTTATGCGGCAGGTTGGCGCTATAAGTGAAAACGCCGCGACTGTTGTCTTGCTATTATTTGGGGTAGCAGGGATTGCAGGTAGTGTGATTTTTAGCCGTTGGGGTGATCGTTTTAATACCAGATTGATGCTGATATCGATCATATTAATGCTGCTATCTATGCTGGTGCTATTGTTTGCCGTGACCTCCATCTGGGCACTGAGTTTCATTGCATTACTGTGGGGCGCCGCGCTGATGCTGCTGATTATCTCTATGCAAGCCAAAGTCATCATGGTTGATGTCACAGCCCAAGACATGCTGATGTCAATGTTCTCAGGGATTATCAACTTAGGCATTGGCGCAGGTGCGCTGTTTGGTGGTTATGCAGTAACGCATATTTCCATATCGAGTGTGGGCTATGTTGGCGCGGCTATCGCCAGTGTGGCACTGCTATTGATGTTATTTATGATAAAGCGCTTTCCCGAGTTAAGTAGAAGACTTGGTTAAGCAAAAGACTGGGATAGCTAAAGACCTGATAGTAAATAAGACTATAAAAAATGCCAGCCACTTACATGGGCTGGCATTTTGCTTTCTCGTTCATTTAAAAATAGGAAATAAGCCACCTATTTAAAAATCCACTTTACCGCGCAAGGCTTTTGTTTTGCCGCGCTGGGTCTTTTGATCCACCCGTTTGCGCTTAGCATTTCTGCTAGGTTTAGTTGGCTTTCTGGTTTGATTGACATGAGTGGCTTTTATAATAAAGCTTTGCAGCCGCTCAAAGGCATCTATCTTATTCCGCTCTTGGGTACGAAATTGCTGCGCCTTAATAATTAGTACGCCTTCTTTGGTGATTCGGCTGTCTTTACTGTCCAATAAACGCTGCTTAATGACATCACTCAGGCTTGAGGCATGGATATCAAAACGCAGATGGATAGCAGACGACACTTTATTGACATTCTGTCCACCAGCGCCCTGCGCACGTATCGCGCTAATTTCTACTTCATTGTCATTAAGGCTAATGGTATTGCTAATGAAAATCATAGAGCTCTTTTTAAATCATAAATAAGTATGATGCATAATAAACCATTATTTGCTCCCCTTCTACTTCGTCAATAAATAACCTAATAGCTGGCGACAACGCTCAATCACTGGCGCGTCTACCATTTGACCATCTATCTCAAACACTGCCTGCCCGCTTCGCTCATACTCTTCGACCACACGCTTAGCAAATGACAATGCTTTGTCAGTCGGCTTTAATGCCTGCTGGACGACAGCTACTTGTTTGGGATGAATACACAGCATTCCTGACATACCCATCTGTGACCATAAACTTACTCGGGCGCTTAGTCCTATCTCATCATTAAAATCAGGATAAACAGTATCGATGGGCGCTGCCAACTCATGTACTTTAGAGGTCAAAACCAACTGATAGCGAATCTGATTGGCGATGACATCCGCAGCAGGTGTACCTACTTGTACGCGTAAATCATTGCACAAATCTAGAAAACCATAGCTAAACGCGGCCAATCCGACTGCTTTTGCCATATTATCGACTTGATATAATCCAACAGCACTCTCAATCAGTGCAATCATGGGTAAATTGATAAGCTGATGTACGCTCTCTATGTCGGCGACTTGCTCAGCTTTAGCTAGTAACACGCCAGCTAAATTTTGCATTTTTTGACAAAGCACGATGTCTTTGAAAAATTCTTCGCTACCTGCCTTATTGATACGTACCCAAATCGGCTGATAATCTACACTGTCATGATATTGTTGTAATGCTTTGCGGGCATCTGCTTTATCTTCTGGCGCAACGGCATCTTCCAAATCGACAATAACTGCATCTGCACCACTAGCAAAGGCTTTGGCTACTCTATCAATGCGAGTCGCTGGTACAAACAGCCATGTTTTATTTTGATAAGTTATATTTATTTTATGATTGGTCACTGAGTTCATGCTTAATTCCTATATTGTTCAAGTAGCGGTTAGCAGCTTTATTATGCCATTACACAGCCTATTTTTACTTTAAATTGATCATTTATCGATACAATCGACTCTAAGACTATTTAAACACTCAATCAAAAATCCAATTGAAAAAAACCGCATGAAAATTAATCTCATGCAGTTCTTAATAGTAAGCTGTTCTTGAACTTATATGCTGTAGCTTTGCTGATTAAGCTAACATACCGCCATCGACAACGATAGTCGCGCCTGTGGTATAACTTGAGGCATCAGACACTAGATACAACACTGTGCCAGCCATCTCGTCAGGATTCGCAACGCGCCCGAGTGGAATAGCATGTAGTGCCATTTTCAAGACTTTATCATTGGTCGTCAAAGCAGAGGCAAACTTGGTATCAGTTAGACCTGGCAGTAAAGCATTGACGCGGATATTAAGTGGGCCACACTCTTTTGCAAAAGCTTTGGTCATACTAATGACCGCCGCTTTGGTGATTGAGTAAATACCTTGCTTATCGCCTGCCACCAAGCCATTGACCGATGCGGTATTCAAGATGACGCCGCCACCTTGCTCTTTCATCATTTTGCCAGCGGCTGTCGACATAAAGAAGTAACCGCGAATGTTTACTTCCACGGTTTTATCAAAAGCCGCTAAATCTGTATCTAAGATATGACCATAATATGGGTTGGCTGCGGCATTATTGACCAAGATATCAATTTGGCCAAACTCGCTTTTAATATGCTCAAAAATCGCATCAATCTGTGCCATCTCGCCCACGTGACAAGCAAAAGCACTGGCTTTGTGACCATCTGCGATGATGCTATCAGCGACTGCTTGGCAAGCATCGATTTTGCGGCTAGAGACGATAACGTGCGCGCCTCTTGATGCCAATAAACGAGCAATAGATTCGCCAATACCGCGGCTTGCGCCAGTAACCAAAGCAACCTTACCGGTTAAATCAAATAAATCTTTCATCATGATTCCTTATATTTTTATCAACTTTATATTTTCCATCATTCTTGAGCGCTGAATTCATGTATCTAGAACATGTATCTAAAACAGGCGTCTAAAATTGGATAACTAAACGCAGATAATCGCTGTCATGTCTAACAGCGATTATCGAGCACTAATAAATTGCATAATGAGCGCTCAATTGTCATAGTTACGCCAGCATACCACCATCGAGTGTAAAGGCATGACCATTCATAAAGGTACTCTCATCGCTGGCTAGCCATGCAATCGCACTAGAGATTTCATTCACATCTCCTAGACGGCGCATTGGACTGGCTTTGATAGTTGCTTGCTGCGTACGCTCATCCATCGTTGCCATGGTATTGCGTACCATCGGCGTATCGATGAAGCTTGGGCAGACCGCGTTGAAACGAATATTGGCGCGCGCATACTCATGGGCAGCAGACTTGGTCAGACCCATAACACCATGTTTAGCCGCGCTATAGGCTGAAATCATCGGCGCTGAACGTAGACCAGCAATAGATGCCACGTTAATCACATGACCACCACCATTAGGCAGCATACAGTTGACGGCGGCACGCATACAGTGCCATACACCTTTTAAGTTGACAGCGATATTGCGATCAAAATCATCATCGCTTAGCTCATGCATTGGCGAGGGCTTATGGTCGATACCAGCATTGTTTACCACCACATCTAGGCCACCAAGCGTTTCTACTGCGAAGTCGAATAACGCACGCACTTCGTCACCACTGGTCACGTCTACTTTTTTGAAGACGACACTGTTACCAGCGTCTTGAGCTTGCTTGGCAACCGCAGCACCCATCTCTTCTGCCATATCCCCAATCACGACTTTTGCACCGCGACTGGCCAGTAATAACGCGCTTGCTGCGCCGATACCTGAGGCACCGCCCGTGATCAAAATTCTTTTACCAGCCACATTACTAGCTACATCTGATGCAATTCCGTTTGTATTCAGTGTCATGATTTATCCCTCTACCTTAAGTACCAGTTTGCCGAAGTTTTCACCGTTAAAGAGCATCATTAACGTGTCTGGGAACGTCTCGATACCTTCAACGATATGGTCTTTTACTTTCATATCACCTGACTGAATCCAGCCAGCAATATCTTTCATGGCGACTGGATATTCTTTGAGATTATCGAATACTACGATGCCTTCCATGCGGGCACGATTGACCAATAATGATAAATAGTTCGATGGGCCTTTGACTTCTGTGGTGTTGTTATACTGACTAATCGCACCGCAAATGACGATACGCGCATGCAGATTGATTTGTGTGAGTACATCATTCAAGATATCACCGCCTACGTTGTCAAAGTACACATCAACGCCATCAGGACAGGTTTTCTTCAGTGCTTTTTTCACATCTTCGTTTTTGTAGTCAATCGTTGCATCGAACCCAAGCTCATCGACTAAGAATTTGCATTTCTCAGCGCCGCCTGCGATACCGACAACACGGCAGCCTTTGATCTTAGCAATTTGACCAACCAAGCTACCAACGGCACCAGCTGCGCCAGAGACGACCACAGTCTCGCCCGCTTTTGGCTGACCTGTTTTTAGCAAACCAAAATACCCTGTCATACCCGGCATACCGAGTACACCCAAGTAATAAGACAATGGCGCAATTTTTGGATCAACTTTATACAGATTGGCACCATCACTGACGGCATAAGACTGCACGCCATCGTGACCTGCGACATAGTCACCAACCGCAAACTTCTCATGCTTGCTTTCAATCACTTCACCTACAGTACCAGCACGCATGACGTCACCAATCTGTACCGGTGCAATATAAGATTTGGCATCGTTTAGCCAACCACGCATCGCCGGATCGATAGAGATGTATTCAACCTTAATCAGTAGCTGACCATCGGTGATCGTCGGGATTTCTGTCTCAGTATAATCCCAAGTCTCGGCACTAGGCTCGCCTACTGGTCTTGCTTTTAATCGCCACTGTTTATTCATTTTTGTCATGTCTCTGTCCTTAGAGTTGTCCTTAGAACCATTCTGTTTGCATATCCGTGCAAACAGAGTTGGTGTTGGTTAATAATTCGATGTCGCGTTTAACTAATGGTAGTTCCCAATCGATAAAATACTTTGCCGCTTGTATCTTGCCTTTATAAAAATTCTGTTGCTCAGTATCTTGTGTGGTGCTTAATAGCTGCTCAGCCTTACTCGCTTGACGAATCCAAATCCAGCTCAGCACAATTGAGGCAAAGATATTCATCAGTGCTTGCGCGTTGCCCGTCAATGTCACGGCTTCTTCGGTTTGTAACACTTTGCTGAGATGCACCAACACTTCATGTAGATGACCCATGTAAGGCATCAATTTACCTGCTAATTGAGCCGTTTCTGGTGTAGTGATGCTTTCTAAATCTTTTGTGATTTCACGTTTTAGGATTTGAATGCCCAGACCACCTTTTTGCCATAACTTACGAAATGACAAATCTAATGCTTGCACGCCGTTTGTGCCTTCATGGATAGGATTCAGGCGATTGTCACGCCAGAACTGCTCGGCTTGATACTCACGTGTATAACCTGCACCGCCCAATACTTGAATACCCAAATCATTGGCTTTTGGCCCATACTCAGATGGCCATGCTTTTAATACTGGAGTGAGCAGGTCTAGTAATTCTGTTAGCTCATTCTTTAGCGTTTCATCTTCACAAGTGTTGATACGGTCAATCAAGTTTGAACCATATAGGCATAATGAGATGCCGCCTTCAGAGTAGGCTTTTTGTGCCAATAGCATGCGCTTTACGTCACCATGATTGATGATGGCAGTTGCCGCATCTTCAGGTTTGTTGTTTGGAGCGATTCTGCCTTGCGTTCTGTCTTTGGCATAATCAAGTGAGTATTGATAACCGCGATAGCCCACCATCGATGCGCCAAAACCGACAGCGATACGCGCCTCATTCATCATCTTAAACATATAGCGTAAGCCAAAGTGCTCTTCACCAATTAGATACCCATAACACTCGCCGTCATCACCAAAGCTCAGTGCTGTAGAAGTCGCGCCTCTATAACCAAGCTTATGAATCAGTCCAGTCAAATGTACATCATTTCGCTCGCCGACAGACAAGTCAGCGTTTAAGCGATACTTTGGCACGGCAAATAAAGAGATACCTTTGACGCCACCTGGACCACCTGGGACTTTGGCCAATACTAAATGAACAATATTGTCAGACAGCTCATGATCACCTGCTGAGATATAAATCTTGCTGCCTTTGACGCGATAAGAACCATCGTCTTGTTTTACCGCAGTGGTTTTGATATCTGCAAGTGACGAACCTGCATGTGGCTCTGTTAATGCCATGGTTCCAGTGAATTCACCTGTCAGCATGCGCGGCATAAAGGCGGCTTTAATCTCATCACTGGCAAAATGTGAGATGACATTGATGGCCGCTGTGGTCAAAAAAGGATAAGCGGTGGTTGAAGGATTGGCAGCCATAAAATAACCTGCAACGGCTGTCATCACTGTCTCAGGCAACTGCATGCCGCCGTCTTCAAAACTATAACGACCTGCGATAAATCCTGACTCACGGAATGCATCAAAAGCGACTTTTACATCACTTATCATGCTGACTTTTTTGCCATCAAACTGTGGCTCGTTCTTATCTGCTACGTGGTTATGCGGCAAAAACAACTGGGTCGCAATTTTATTGGCTGTATCCAATACGGCATCAAATGTTTCGCGGCTATGCTCTGCAAACTTGGTATGCTTGGTTAAATTTTCAGTGCCCAATACATCATATAATTGGAACGGTAACTCAAAGTCATTGATTAGCGTATCTGCTGCCATAGTATTCTCGTTAACTGATTAAATTTGGTTATCAATCGATATTAATCTAATTTAACGTCTTACCGTATTGTCATTTATGACATAATTATGGTCAAATACGACATAAATAGCGTTTATATTTCGAGAATTCAGATAGAAAATTGATATTTTCGGTTAGAAAATTAAATTCTGCTCAGCACAGCGAAAGGAGAATAGACAGCTATGCCCTACTTCAAACCCTTTAAAGTCATCATCATTGGATTCGATGGTGTGCTCGGTAGCGCATTGACAGGTGCGTTAGATTTATTCTCATTTACGGGTGTCAGTTGGCAACGATTTTTAGATGAGACAGTAGAGCCACGGTTCAATGTGCAGATAGCAAGCGTTGGTGGCGTAGATATCAGATGTAGCAATCGATTAATCATGCAAGCGCATTGCGATATTCAGGACGTGGCGGAATGCGACTTGCTATTGATTCCGACGATTGGCGATTCAATTGATAAGGTACTGAGCCGAAATGCAGCGTTAATACCCCATCTAACGCGGTTGGCAGACACCAAGTCAGATATAGCTAGCAACTGTAGCGGTGCTTTCTTTTTGGCAAAGGCAGGATTATTAGATAATAGAATCGCTACCACACACTGGGGTTACGCCAGTAAATTCAAAGCGGACTTTCCACTCGTTGACTTACAAGAAAATCAGTTTGTCACTCACTCAAAAAGCAAATCAGACAGCCAATCCGGTAATATATTTTGTGCGGCAGGTGGCAGCGCCTTTTATGACTTAGGACTGTTATTGATAGAGCGTTACTGCGGACGTGAGATTTCTACTCAAGTAGCCAAAACCCAAATTATAGATAGCAAGAGAGGCAGTCAAAACAGCTATACCAATGTGACCTTGCATAAGCCGCATTCAGACCAACTGATCAAGCAAGTACAAGAATTCATTGAGGAAAACTTTTATCAGACTATTCAGGTGAGTAGATTGGCTGCCATGGTCAATATCACGCCGCGTACTTTAAACAGACGTTTTCAGTCTGCTGTTGCTATGCGCCCGATTGAATATATTCAAGCAGTCAGAATTGAACAGGCAAAACGTTTATTAGAATCAGGGAATGTCACGATAAAATCGCTGGCGGAGCAAGTTGGCTATGATGATATCTCCTCGTTTACACGCCTATTCAAACGCGCAACAGAGCTAACCCCAAAAGAATATCAAGATAAGTTTTCGCGGTTAGCGATTTAGTCATGGCAATGCATAGTAGTTAGAGATTAGTGCTTAATGTTTAGCGTTTAAGCAGTTTGCCATAACCCTTCTACTTGGATAGCATCAGCCTTGATGGTTGGGTAATCGCTAAATGCTAACTGATAGCCACCATCGGTATTAGGTGTTAGCTGACAAGTCGCTCCGAGTGGAAAGCTGTGTTTTTGTCCAATATGACCAAAGCGCATGCCACTATAAATGGGTAATCCGGTCAGTTCATGCAATTGATGAATGACTGTCGCAACATCGTAGCGTTTGTCATAGCTGTCTTCACCTGTGCCCGATAACGCGCCAAATACAATGGCTTGTTGATGCTTAAAGATACCTGCGAGGTACAAGTCATATAACATGCGCTCGATACGATAAGGTTGCTCGCCCACATCTTCTAAGAACACAATGCCGCCATCAATGCGCGGTAAATACTCACTACCTGCCAGCGCTGATACCACACTCAGATTGCCGCCCCATATAGTGCCCGTTATTGCTTTGGGCTCATTATTGGCTAAGACACTGGGTAACTGAGAACTGGTTAACGATGCATCTTGTATAGTAATGGCTAAGTTAGGATTAGTTAACGCGTCTACAAATTGCCGACAGCTGACTTGGTCAGGTTTGGTATTGCCAAACTCGCTATAGAGCATCGGTGCTGCGAGTGAGCTCATATCACCCTTTGCCAATAGCGCACACTGAATAGCAGTCACATCACTAAAGCCCGCCAGTATCGTGCCGCGCTCCTGCATAATACGTCCTAGCGTCAACCAATCAATCATCGGTAATATGCGCATTGCACCATAGCCGCCGCGCACGCCGAGTAACAATTTTGGGGCGGCTATTGCGCCAGTAGCGATGTTTTGCAAATCACTCGCGCGCTGTGAATCCGTGCCAGCAAAGCGCAAATACTGCCGCTTAGTAATCGTAGGATTATTGACGTTAAAACCCGCACAGGCCATACGCTCCAATGCCAATTCATTACGTTCGTCACTACCCCCAACATTGGAGCTGGCAAACAGCCGCGTCTCAATCGTTGGCGTAATACAACTTGTCTGTGTGAGTGACGGCTGTGATGATGAACGCTCACCCAATAACGCGGTTGGCAAATCATCCTTGGTGAGCTGCGGACTATTATTAGGGTCGATAGGGCTGGCGGCAAATACCTGAGAAACACCTTGCATCGCCAATGCCGCAGTACCCGCACTGACACCTACTCGACGCAAAAACTGCCGACGGCTTAGCTCAGATGTTGTTTCAATCGCTGTATGCTCATTTTTGTTTCTATCATCTGTTAATAACTGACTCTTGAAAACCATCTCTCGCTGCCACCTTATCATTTTTATTTTGATATATTTTTAACCCATCTTTATCTTTGCAGTCTACTTGCTTAAACCGCACAGCAGCATATTGTAAACACTTTTTTGGCTATGATAGTTGCCCAACCCTTGCCACTATTTAATTTTTCGCCATGCTAGCCATGATACATACCAGAAACCTAGCCTTATTGGCACATTCCGCGACTTTGTTGTAGTATGAGAATACCGATTTCGGTTAAATAAGGATAATAATAATGGCTGAGAAAGCGACTGATAAACAGAAAAAAGAGGACATATTGGATACTGATTTAGAGTACCTCATCAACGAAGAACAAAAACTGCAAGAAAAGCTAAAAGACAGTAGCCATCTTGAGCGTTTTGCCAAAGATTTGATGCTATTCATGAGCTTGATTAAAGACTACTATCAAGGAAACTATCGCGACATTCCCTACAAGACCATTTCAGCAGGTGTGGTTGGACTGCTCTATACTCTCAACCCAATTGACATCATTCCAGATTTCATACCTTTTATCGGTCATATTGACGATGCGCTAGTACTCACCTTTTGCTTGAAGTTGGTCGAAAAAGATTTGCAAAAATATCAAACTTGGAAGAAAAAACAAACCGCTACTGACTTAAAGAAAAACAGGTAACTTTGTACAAGCTATCATCCTGAAATAATCGTTATAAAAAATAATCGTTATAAAAAGGCCACGACTGACAATCAATGTATCAGCCGTGGCTTTTTTATTTATTAATAGCAATTATCTACGTGTGTTAATCTGGAACATCATAACGAGCTTTTTCTGGATTGAGGCCGAACGAATAGACAAAAGTTGCAACGAGGCTATTGATAATAATAAACGGTAAATCGATGGCAGCATGCCCAAGCGCATAGCGACCAATCAGCCACGAGACAATCAGCATAATAATAAAGAAACCGCCTAAGTACGCCAAAATTGCAGGATGCTTTAGATTGTAAGGTTGCTCAGGTTCAGGCTTCTTATCAAGTACATAGGTTCTGATTGCCCAACCCGCTGCATAAGAAAATCCGCCCAATACCACGTAACTAAAAAAATTCATATTGCTTAACTCTAATGACATACGGTTTATAGCAAAACACTGTTTAAAATAACACTATTGATCATAAATTCTGTTTATGAGCCATGCTTGTTTAGAGGCTCTCATTAACATTATCAATCACAATATTGGCATGTGGATTGGCTAAAATATCGGTATTAACATCATCACACTCGACACGATAGATGGTATTGGCACCGCGATAAATATAGGATAAGTATTCACTATCTAAGAGTGGATCGATATTGGCATAGGCAGGCTTCACATGAGCCAGTACTAGCACTCGATCAGGACGCCCAATGACCGCATCGACATTGTCAGGGTCAATAGAGAAAAACTGCGGAATTTCGCTATTTTTAATCACTTCTAGCGGCTCAGCGTCATCCCAAACGCGCTTCGCACTTGCCGGCTCTTTCATCTGCATCACCCACGAGCCATCCTGTTGACTGACTTTTATTTGGGCAGGCTCGTCATGACTAACCGTGTAACAACCTTCAAAAACCGATAAGTCTATCGCCGCTTCGACCATTCCAGTATCAGCTTGAATGTTGCTATCGTTGCAAGCACTTAAAAATAGCGCGCTGCTCACCGCTATGCCGACTGGTAAGCACATCAGCCTTTTATAAAAAATGTTTGAGCGTAAGGACATAATAGGGTTATCCTGCATTCATGCATTAAACTTTTATGAAAATTGTCTTTAAAAAAACTATCTTTAAACAGTGATGACGACAATCTTAATGTTAACGTGATTTTCTAGGGCATGTTTTCATCAACTATTGGCACTGTCGAATGATTTGCGCTACTAATTGACGCCAGCAAACTGCTGTTTTTTCTGCTGCGTAGTCAATACCGTTTGACACTGTGTCGCAACACAGCTCATTTTAACAGAAAATAGCAAGGTTACTATTATGATCTGTGCTTTTGGCGACTTTGTGCATTACGATTGCCCACATCAACGATAGATTTGTTATACTCATTCCCAAAATATAACGGAAGCGCTGGTGTAAAAACAACGCGAGCAAAATCCCTCCAACCCTCCCTATTTTTATCAATTTTTAGGTCAATAATTTTTTATGTCAGACAATCGCACCTCAGCGCAGCCATTCAACACCAGTAACGCGATGAATCCGTTGGCCGCCAAATCAAACACCACTGTGGCCTATACGGATGGTGCCTGTAAAGGCAATCCCGGCGCTGGTGGCTGGGGCGCACACCTCATTTTTAGTGATGGACGTACACAAGATTTGTACGGCGGTGATAAAGAGACGACCAATAATCGCATGGAGTTGATGGGCGCGATACAAGCATTGACCCATAGCCCGCATGAGCACAACCTCGAGATTTGGACAGACTCAAGCTATGTCAAAAAAGGCATCACCGAATGGATAGAGGGTTGGAAAAAAAGAGGCTGGAAAACGGCAAGTAAAAAACCTGTCGCCAATCAAGACCTTTGGCAGCAATTAGATAAGCTGTGTCAACAGCGCGATGTTGACTGGCATTGGGTAAAAGGTCACGCAGGACATGCAGGCAATGAAAAAGCGGACGAGCTGGCAAACTTAGGCGTGACGTCCAGCAGTGAAGAATTATCGAGCATAGAGCCGCAAGCCACAGCTAAAAAAAAAGGGCAAATAATGCCTAATACAGCGCAAAATGCTGCTCACGATGACTGGCTAAGTTTCGATCCACTGGGTCTGGATATGACAGATGATGAGCTTGACGAAGATGTCATAGACACTGATAACGATACAAACCCTGCCGATGATATGATGAGTAAAGATGCTGTAATAGAAGCCGATCGCTATCAGCATAATGCTAGCAAACCAATGAGTAAAATAGAGATGCCGGAAACCCAAACGTCTATGACTGATGCAACGATAAATGATCATGTGCCTGCTACCGTTACTGGCATAGAAGAAGCTAATACACCAAAATTTGACGGCGACACCAGCCGTGCCAATCCGTATTTTATACCGCTGCTACCCAAACCTATCCATCGTCATGAGTCTGATCGCCAGCTCATTATGGATACTGAAACCACAGGTCTTGATCCGTTAAAAGGCGACCGTATTATCGAAGTCGGTATCGTGGAGATGATCGGGCGTAAATTTACGGGTGAAAAGCTCCACGTTTATATCAATCCACAGCGCGGCATGGATGATGAAGTCATTCGTATCCATGGTATTTCTGAGGCATTTTTGACCGACAAACCTACCTTTGATCAAGTTGCTCAGTCGCTCTATGATTTTATGGACGGCGCAGAAATTATCGCTCATAACGCCACCTTTGATATGAACTTCTTAAACATGGAGTTTGCCAAAGTTGGTATGAACGACTTTGCTGAGCGCGTACAAGTGACTGACTCGCTGGTCATGGCAAAGCAGCAATATCCTGGGCAAAAAAACACTCTAGATGCTTTAGTGCGTCGCCTAAATGTGGGAAAGCAAGATCGTACTTTTCACGGCGCCTTACTTGATTCAGAGATTTTAGCAGAAGTTTATCTGGCGATGACAGGTGGGCAGGTTACACTCGCCATCGAAGAAGACACGCAAACAGATGGTGGGCAGACAGCACACGCCAGTTTTGCCAATTTAGCGTCTTTGTTGCTAGAGTCATCTACGGATGAAAATACCAATCAAGAGTGGTATGCCGCGCTCGCTGAAGCGTATCCTGAGCTAAAAGCCAATATGTAGTCGCCGTATAAGTTGATGATATCAATCTTTGAGCAATAACATTTGTATAATATAGGCTTGATTATTGTTATATTAAGCGTTAAAACGTTACCAGCAAGTGCTTTTTCGATCATCATTTAAACCATCGCCATTCTCATCAGTACATTATGGAAAAACACCTATGAACCAGTCTGCGCAAATGAAGTTAACGGCCCCAACGCTTAGTGTTACTGATTTCAATCTACCATCGCTACATTTGTTGCATGATGAGATCATCGTAACCTTAAAAGATACTGAGATTCATCTGAGTGAATTTAATGATGATAATAGTCAAGCCCCTTTATTATTAGATTCTATCACTGTGCTAAAGCAGCTGTCTTGCATCTTTGAGCTGATATCTTTGGTTGGTGCAGAGGCTTTGAATACCGCTATTGTCAATGGTTTACAGCGCCTCTATGATAATGGTGATAATAACGATACCAGCTTGATTATGGACTTATCAGAAGCCATTATGACACTGGATCGCTATATCGAGTTTGTGCTTTTGACAGAGTCGGTAGAGCCAACCTTGTTACTACCTGTTATCAATAAACTCAACGCTCACGGGCAAGAAACCCCTATCACAGCAGACTATTTTGCAGCCTTTGGTAGCAGTAGTGTCATCATTGCCAACCCTGAACAAAACTTCCAACCACTTGACGAGCTTAACCTAGACACTGAACTACTAACTTATGCTTATCGTAGTGGTCTTGGAGTCGCTCTGCTCAATCAAGATGGCAACGTTAGCCCAGACGATCAGCAGAAACTTGACGCCATGAGTGCAGCGTGTGCTTTGATAGCATCAAACACCAGCAGTCTATTTTGGCAAGCGGCCACCGCAGCTGTCACTGACATTGCCACGATATTACCGCTAAATCTGAGTCAAAAACACACACTGATTTATTTAGAGCAGCAATTCCAAAGCTACTTGCCTGTGATGGACAAACGTTTTGCTGATTTGGTCAGTTTTGCTTGCCAGCGTGACAGTGATGCAGCGCAACGACTGCGTGAGCAATACGCCAGCAACCACTTGGAAAGCGCGCAACTTGAACAAATGAAGCGTTTCTTATTCGGTCCTAATCGCGCCCTGACCGATACGCTGAACACCATCATTCAGACCCAAATTAATACCATCAAAGAAAATGTGGATAGCTACGCACGTGGTGATTCATTGAACCCTGTCGATATGCAAACCGCACAGATTATCGAAGAGCTAACAGAATTGAGCTCAGCGTTACGCTTGCTTGGTTTATCAAATGCCGCCAATAGTCTCAGCGTAGCAGCAGAAGCTGTTAGTCATTGGCAAACGCCCTCGCCTGATGATTTCGATCACTTGCTGTTGGCATTAATGCATGCGGAAAACGCCACCATTGCAATGGCAGAAATGCACACACCAGGGGCCATCTATTTGCCACTGAATAACCCGCATATCTCTTTACATCAGCTCAATACGGCTAATGATACTTTGATACAAGAAAGTCGTTCCGCTATTGCGAGTGCAGAACAAGCCATTAACGATTATTTGGCTGAGCCAGAGCGTGATATGCTCAATATCCAGAACATACCTGAGATGATGCGCCAAGTGGCAGGGGCTGTGCGCTTCTTACAGCTACCAACACCTGCCAGCATGCTCAGTCAATTGGCCAATTATCTTCAGCAACGTATCGAAGATGGGCAACGCATTGAAGACAGTACGCTTGCCTGTATCGCTGATGTCATTATGGCCGTCGATCATCATCTAGATGGTTTTGAGCATAATCGCCCAGTCAGCAAACAAGCATTAGATGTGGGACAGCAGAGCTTGAGTCATCTACTCGCAGCCTAATTTTTATCATACTTAAGCACTAAAATGATATTTTAATGGCGGCTTTGCTGCCATAGCCCTTCATTTATATATAGTCGATCCCATATAAGCTAGATACAAGCAATGTGATTGAAAGCACTACGAATACTAGTGCTGAGCGAGCCTGACTGACACCGTATCCGAATGATATAGGATTGACTTTACTTCAATTAAAAAAAGTCCGTATCAACACTGATGCGTACTGACCGTAACCGGTTTGGAATTTTACCTATGACCAGCGCTTTTATATTTAGTGATGATACTGTTTTATGCCGCCAGCTACCTAATGGATGGTGGCCCGTGCAGCTTGAATTACCCCCATCCGCTACACATTCAGACGAGGAGACCCAGCTTGCTTATCAAGTTGGTCATGTCACGCTACTCGAAAGCCTAGCACCGCGTCACTGGTCGCCTGATGTCAAGCATACTAACGCGAGTGTAGATACTCTGAAGTATGCCGATATTTTAGAAAGTTCCGATACTCTAGAAAGTGCCGACAGTTCGATTGATACTCCCCACACCTTTACTGCGCAAGCGGCTAGCGCCATTACTTATGACTATGCAATTGCACATCATATTGCACTGCCCATCATCGCTGAGGGCAGCGGCAATGCGTTTGTTCCTTATCGCCAGCTGATTACTCAGTTGCCCGTGGCTTTGTCCGATCAGCTTAGCCAAGCGATACAGTTATTGCGCTGGCAAACAGATACACAGTTTTGTAGTCGCTGTGCTGCCCCAACCATTCATGCCAAACGAGATGAGCGTGCGATGGTCTGTCCAGTGTGCCGATTGCGCCAATACCCACGTGTACAACCCTGCGTCATCACGGCTATTACTCGCCCGAATCCGCAAACTGGTGAAATGCAGATTTTGCTAGCCCATCATCATCGTTATGGACAGCAAAAAACAGCGCCTCATTTATTACAGTCGCCACGACCGTTACTATACGGTTTGATTGCAGGCTTTGTAGAAGTGGGTGAAAGCCTAGAACACGCGGTGGTGCGCGAAGTGGCAGAAGAGGTAAATATCAGTTTATCAGATATTCGTTACGTCAGCAGTCAGCCATGGCCATTTCCGTCTAATTTAATGCTAGGCTTTCGCGCTTCTTATGCAGCTGGCGAAATTGTTATCCAAGAAGATGAGCTGTCGCACGCCGATTTTTTTGATCTATCAAATTTGCCAAAAATACCCTCAAAAGGTAGCATTGCTTACGCGCTGATTGCACAAATTGCCAATGATCAAGGTATTTTGCTTTAATCTATAATATCAATGCAGCATTTATCAATATCGTTATTATCCTATTATTCTAATGTCAGCGCTCAGAGCACACTTAGCATTTAGCATTTAGCATTTAGCACTTAGCACTTAGCACTTAGCACTGATATTAAGGTTTTAAAGCATATGCAAAGCACCACTAGTAAAAATAGCACCCATATCCGTCTCACCAATTTGCCAATCTTGTTCGACACTTTGGATATAGAGCGCTTACCTGCGGACATACAAGCGAAAATCTCATATATTGATGCTTGTCTACCGCAAACACAATGTGGACTTTGCGAGCACCCAGATGGCTGCTTACCTTATGCCGCCGCTATCGTGCTTGACAATGAGCCATACAATAAATGTGTACCCGGTGGTCAACCCGTTACCAATGCCATTGCTCAAATCATTAATATAGAAAGTCATGAAGCGATACTTAGCGCTGCGCCTTCTCAGTGGCCAATAGATGCGACCTCTGAACGTCCGACTGAGGTACGTGCGGTGATCCGTGAAGATGACTGTATCGGCTGCACCAAATGTATACCTGCCTGCCCAGTCGATGCTATTGTCGGTACTGGTAAGCACATGCATACTATCTTTACGGATTTATGCACGGGCTGCGAGCTTTGTATCGCTCCTTGTCCAGTCGACTGCATCGATTTGGTCACTGTTGAACGGGAGCTGTCTAGCTCTGAACGTACCACAGAGCAAGAAGATTTAAGACAGCGCTATCATACTCATTTAAGACGCGTCACCGAGCAGCTGGCTGATAGTAGCAATAGTAGACCTGTGGTCAGCATGGTTGAAGCAAAACTGAACAATGCCGCTAGTCAATCGTTGAATATCAGCGAAGCGCAGGCAAAAAATACTATTGCCGCAGCGAAGCTTCGTAGTAAAATTAAAAAACTAGAAAAGCAGCTAAGTGTCCGTCCAAATGAGAGCAAACAAGTAGAGCTTGACGCATTGCAAGTGGAGTTAAGTCAGCTTTAATAGCGTAATTATCATTTGTTAGACAGTCTACCCAACATCGCTAAAATAAATTTATTCCGATATCTTGTATCAGTTATTAACTATCAATAGCCAAAAAATAGTAAGAATACTATGAGTAAAACCGTCAAACATAAAACTGCCGATACCCCGCCATCGAGACGAATGCCCAATCGTGACGTGCGTCCATTTTTTGAAAAGCTGGCAGCGACGATTGATGAGCCAGTTACGGAATTGAATTATAAGAGTAATTTTGAGCTGCTGATCGCGGTCATCTTGTCTGCGCAGGCGACGGATGTGAGCGTCAATATTGCTACCAAGCAATTATATCCCGTAGCAAATACACCTGAAGCAATCTTGGCATTGGGTGAAGACGGTCTAAAATCTTATATCAAAAATATTGGCTTATATAATGCCAAAGCCAAAAATGTCATCAAAACTTGCCGAGACTTAATTGAGAAATTTAATAGCACCGTCCCTGATAACCGCAAAGACTTAGAGTCTCTCGCTGGCGTTGGGCGTAAAACCGCCAATGTGGTGTTAAATACCGCTTTTGGTCAGCCAACCATGGCGGTCGACACTCATATCTTTCGGGTAGGTAATCGTACGGGGCTGGCTACTGGCAAGAACGTCTTGATCGTTGAAAATAAGTTGGTCGAGCGTATCCCAGATGACTTCATCGTGGATGCGCATCATTATCTTATTTTGCACGGGCGCTATACCTGCCAAGCCCGTACACCTAAATGCGGTGCGTGTCCTGTTTATGACGAATGTATGTTTAAAGACAAAGCCAAGTTTTTGGAGCTATAATTTTTAGAACGATCGCTTTTAGAACGATAACTGCTCTAGGGCGTGTCCTCAATTCAATCGATTACTTTCTAAATGGGCTAAAAATAGCTAAATTTTGCCAAACATCGTCAAATAGCTTCTTAATATCTCGATATTATGTGCGCTATTTTCCTTGTTTGACGGCAATTTATCTCATTTTTATCACCATTTTTAAAATGAGGACACGCCCTAGTTATAGAAGGTTTAATTTATCTACTTTATATGCAAAAAGCATGAATAGCGTGGTTCAAAAAGCAGTAGACGCCCACTTACTTTTGTAAATATTATTTAAAAATCAGGAAGCCAGATGCAGACACTGACCGCGCTATTATTCGATGATTTTGAGACTTTAGATCTATTTGGACCTATCGAGATGTTTGGCTGCTTACCTGAGCATTATCGTCTGCAATTTGCCTCCTTAAACGGTGGCATTATTCATAGTAAGCATGGCGTTGCGATGCAGACAGTCGCTGTCAGCGAGTTAGCGCACCAGACTGATATCTTGTTGATGGTTGGCGGCATGGGTACTCGCCAGCAAATCAATCACCGACCATTTTTGCAGACGTTAATAACCTTGGTTGACCATGCTGATTGGGTACTTAGCGTTTGTACGGGTAGCGCATTGTTGGCTAAGGCTGGCGTCTTAGATGACAAGCGCGCAACGTCTAATAAGCTGTCATGGCAATGGGTGATAGCGCAATCTGACAAAGTCCATTGGGCAGAGCAAGCACGCTGGGTTGTTGATGGCAAATTTTATACGTCCTCAGGTGTCAGTGCAGGTATGGACATGGCGCTTGGCTTTATCGCCGACAGACATGACATCGATATAGCGCGCCAGATCGCTCACTATACTGAATATCGCTGGCAAGAAAATAGCGAGATGGATGACTTTTACCATGGTTAATCCATGCCTAGTTACTTCTTAGTATTATCCATCGCTAGAGTTTTACCTCGATACACGGTAAAATGTGCTAATTTTTTTATTCGTTTTCGCCTTTTATTTTTATATACATTTAATAATGACTGAGTTCGTAGAATACAGTCCCTGCAATTAAGCGATCCCATTATGCGTGAATACAACTTATTTACCTCAGAATCTGTGAGCGAAGGTCATCCTGATAAAATGGCTGACCAAATATCAGATGCCATCCTTGACGCCATCTTACGTGAAGATTTGCATGCACGCGTGGCATGCGAAACCTTGGTTAAAACAGGTGCTGTGATACTAGCAGGTGAAGTCACCACGACGGCAAATATCGACGTTGAGCGTATCGTGCGTGATACTGTAAACGGTATTGGTTACCACCACTCAGACTTAGGCTTTGATGGCGAAACATGCGCGGTCATCAACATGCTCGGCAAACAATCTCCTGAAATCGCTCAAGGTGTCGATCGTAGCGACCCTGAAGAGCAAGGCGCAGGTGACCAAGGTCTTATGTTTGGCTATGCCAGCAATGAAACTGATGTCTTGATGCCAGCCCCTATCGAATTTGCTCATCGCTTGATGGAACGCCAATCTGAGCTGCGCCGCGCAGGCGAGTTGCCTTGGTTACGTCCAGATGCCAAGGCGCAAGTGACGTTAAGATATGATGGTAGCAAGCCTGTTGCCATTGATGCTGTGGTGCTATCAACACAACACGATCCAAGTATCTCGCAAAAAGATCTGCAAGAAGCAATAATGGAATCTATCATCAAACAAGTATTGCCTGCTGAATTATTGCATGCTGGCACGCGCTATCATATCAATCCAACGGGTAAGTTTGTGATTGGCGGCCCTGTTGGTGATGCTGGATTGACAGGTCGTAAAATTATTGTTGATACGTATGGCGGTATGGCGCGTCATGGCGGCGGTGCATTCAGTGGTAAAGATCCATCAAAAGTAGATCGCAGTGCTGCATATGCCGTACGTTATGTGGCTAAGAATATCGTCGCTGCAGGACTTGCTGAGCGCTGTGAAATACAGGTTAGCTATGCCATTGGTGTCGCTGAACCAACCTCTATCTCGGTCAATACTTTTGGTACGAATAAAATCAGCAATGATGAAATCATCCGTCTGATTCGCACCCATTTTGATCTGCGCCCTTATGGCATTACCCGTATGCTAAATTTATTACAACCAATGTATCAGCAAACGGCGACTTTTGGTCATTTTGGTCGTCCTGGCTCTGAAACTGCCTTTACGTGGGAAAAAACAGACAAAGCTGAGATATTAAAAGCAGACGCTGGTTTGTAAAAATATCACGTTTCACCCCTTACAAACCCACTTTATAAATTTAAAATTACCGACACTTATTAGGAGTCGCTTATGTCTCAAGACAATATGCAAGACAACAACATTCAAGACAGCAATGTTGACGCTAACATTGAGATTACCCCTGAAATGCAGGCATTTTATCAACGTGCTGATGCCATTATTGGTATCGCAAACAGTCAGTTGGGTTCTGAAGCGCATTCAGGACAAGTAGGCGCATCACTACTTTATGCCGCAGCACGTTATAGCGCATCTGTCGCCTCTATCGGCTTTGTCAAAGGCGATGACTTTGCCAAAGAAAAAGATGATATCGTTGAATTTTATGTCAAACAGTATCGCCAAATGCTGAGCGACAACCTGACTGATTATGCGCAGAACTTTGATAAATATGTTCAGCTTAATCAAGATGACAAAGCAGCCAAATAGTTCTATCGCCTTTAGCTGGCATTTATAAAACGGCTGGTATAGTCGGTTCAATTTAAAAGTAGTACAAGGCAACCGAGTGTAGATGTATATTTAATACTTCAAGCGAGGTTAACGCAGTAATATTTTTATAGTGGAATGACTATAGTGGTGCTCAAACCCAAGCTTAATCATAGGCTTGGGTTTTTTATTAATCATGATTTGGTAGATGACTGCTGATAAATAGGCTACTATCAATTAAAACCACCTTGTTCATCACATGGTTGTAACCAGCTATCGATAACAGGGACTTACCGAACACTATTTATAAGGACATATGATTATGAACCACTTATTCAAATCATGGCGATTATGCCTGTCATTATTAGGGTTATCAGTCACTATTGCCTTAGCTGGCTGTAATAACATCCAAAGCATCGATACGCCTGACACCGCCCCTATTCATAGCACTAGGCACAGCCAACAGAACAGCGACAACCCTTTCATCAAATGCCCACCTTACAACCCTGAGCAAACGATGTGCACCGCGCAATACGATCCTGTGTGTGTCAAAGTAAAAACCAGCTCAGGATTTAGTTATCGCACTGCGGGCAACTCATGTTCGGCATGTGGCACAACGGCAGCAGTAAGTTATGTTAAAGGACAGTGCTCATAATCTTGCTTCATAACTTTGTGTAAATGCTTTATATCAAACGAAAAAAGACAATCAAATCACATGAAAAAGCACCCGCTTAATCATAAGCGGGTGCTTTTTTATTATTTTTCAGATCAATAAAATCTAACCTTCAGGTTTTTCAAGATCAGGTGGGCCTGTCAACAAATCTTCATCACGAAATTCATTGGCTGAATTATGCTCTGCTGACTCTTCGGTGACAAACCACTGCTGGTTGCGATACAGTATCAAACGATCTCGACTCAAGCCGCGTAATAAGGAGTACATCATAACGACTATCACAATCGCAAAAGGGAAACCTGACACAATGGAAGCTGCTTGTAGCGCACTCAATCCACCTGCTGCTAATAGTACGGCAGCGATGACACCCTCTGTACCCGCCCAAAATAGGCGCTGAATTTTCGGTGGATTGGCATCGCCACCTGAGGTCAACATATCAATGACAAAACTGGCAGAATCCGATGACGTGACAAACCAAAGCACAATCATCACTACGATAAGCAAGTTCAAAGCTGACGTAAATGGATAAGATTCCATCAGTTTGAAGATGGCACTGCCAGTATCTGCTTGGACAGCCTCAATCAAGCCAGGACTAATGAGATTGGGATCAGCGGCTGCCATTAATTCCATATTAACGGCTGAACCACCGAAAGCGGTGAACCATAAGAACAAGATGGTGATAGGAATTAATAACACCCCTAATATAAACTCACGAATGGTTCGACCACGAGAGATACGAGCTACGAACACACCGACGAAAGGCGACCAGCTTATCCACCATGCCCAATAGAAAATCGTCCATGATGCCTGCCAGTTTTCTTGACCATCATACGATTCTGTCCAAAGACCTAATGGCACAATTTGATGCAAATAATTGCCAATATTTTCTACAAAGCTATTAAAGATAAACTGGGTCGGGCCTAAAATAATCACAAAGCTGAGCAATATCACAGTAAATAATATATTGGTATCACTTAAGCGCTTAATCCCTTTATCTAGCCCCATAAATAGAGACAGACCTGCCAACATAGTGATTAAGGCAATCAAAATAATTTGCACTGTAATATTATTGGGTATGCCAAATAACGTCTCAAGACCTGAGTTAATTTGCAATACCCCAAGACCTAAAGTGGTCACTACTCCAAACATCGTACCAAATACCGCTAGTGTATCGACCGTATGACCCCAACCACCATAGATCTTTTTGCCCAATATAGGATATAGTGTCGAACGGATGGCCAGCGGTAAGCCCACTCGGTAATGGAAATAAGCCAATGACAACGCGACCATGCCATAGAGCGCCCATACATGCAAACCATAGTGCAAGAACGAGATATTCATCGCTTGCTTGGCGGCAGCCACTGTTTCAGCTTCTCCTAACGGCGGCGCCATAAAATGGTACAAGGGTTCAGCCGTACCCCAATAGAGCAGACCAATACCGATACCCGCGGAAAATAGCATGCCAATCCAAGATACTAGATTGTATTCTGGTTTCTCATTTTGATGACCAAGCCTGATATCGCCATAACGACTAAATATCATGTAAATACTCATCACCAACGTTAAGTTGACCACCACAATAAAGAACCAGCCAAAACGCAAAGACACGAATGCTTTGGCATGACCAAATAACAATTCTGCTTGCTCATTAAAAAGAGCACCAAAAATAATGAACACAAGAATTAATAACGCTGAAGTTAAAAACACAGGTTTACTTACCCGTGGAAAAGGGCCTAAGCGGCCAACTTTTACATGATCCATTTAGTCATCTCAATTTTTGAAGGGGCTCACCTTAACAAGATACTGCACAACTATCAAATCGAATCAGACACTTTGTAACCTTGCTATTGGTCAACAAATAAAAAAATCCTAAGATAACGATGCATCTTAGGATTTCAAATCACAATTGTTATATTGTATTTTTACGTAAAAAAAGAATAAGCTAACTGCCTGATTCATTTCATAAAAACAGTATTAAAGCTGATATATATAATCTACTAATCACCTTTTACAATTTTAGGTGGTCCTTTTAACAAGTGCTCATCAGCAAACTCATTGGCTGAATTATGATCTGCGGATTCTTCGGTGATAAAGTGCTGCTGAGCGCGATACAGTATCAAACGATCTCGGCTCAAACCACGAAGTAACGCATACATCATCGCAAATACTACTAAAACAAAGGGTAATCCTGCAACGATAGCCGCTGCTTGTAATGCACTTAGTCCACCAGCAGCAAGCAAAACAGCAGCAATGATACCTTCCGTACTTGCCCAGAATAAACGCTGGATTTTTGGTGGGTTGGTATCACCACCTGCGGTCAACATATCAATCACAAAGCTTGCTGAATCGGATGAAGTCACAAACCAAAGGACAATCATAACGACAATCATTAAGGTGACTGGTTGTGCCAATGGATAAAATTCAACCAATTTAAAAATTGCACTACCAAAATCCGTTTGCACGGCTTCTACCAATCCTGGGCTGGCCATAGCGGGATCAAGCGCCGCTAAAAGCTCCATATGGATAGCAACGCCACCGAAAGTGGTGAACCAAAAAAACAGAATCAGCATGGGAATCAATAAAACACCCAATATAAACTCACGAATGGTACGACCACGACTGATACGCGCGATAAATACGCCAACGAACGGTGCCCAACTTACCCACCATGCCCAATAAAATATCGTCCATGATGACTGCCAGTTTTCTTGACCTTCATACGATTCACCCCACAGACCTAGCGGTACAACTACCGAAAGATAATTGCCAACATTTTCAAGATAGCTATCAAAGATAAAAAGCGTCGGCCCTAAGATGACCATAAACCCGAGTAGGATTGCCGTCAGTCCGATATTAATATCGCTCAAGCGCTTAATACCTTTGTCTAAGCCCATCATGACGGAAAAAGCAGCTAAAATAGTAACGAAAACAATCAGACCGATCTGTATCGTTAGATTATTAGGAACACCAAATAATCGCTCAAGTCCTGAATTAATCTGCATAACGCCAAGACCAAGCGACGTTACCACACCAAACATCGTACCAAATACCGCTAAGATATCAACGGCATGTCCCCACGAGCCATAGATTTTTTTGCCCAATAGAGGATAAAGCGTTGAGCGAATCGATAACGGCAATCCACGGCGAAAGTGAAAATAAGCCAAAGACAATGCAACAATCGCGTATAGCGCCCATGCATGTAAGCCCCAATGCAAGAATGTGAAATTTATGGCTTGCTTGGCGGCTTCTATCGTTTCCGCTTCTCCGAGTGGTGGTGCCATAAAATGATACAAGGGCTCAGCTGTCCCCCAATATACCAATCCTATACCAATACCAGCAGAGAACAACATCCCTATCCATGAGAACAAACTGTACTGTGGCGTCTCAGTTTGTGCACCTAGACGAATATCGCCATAACGGCTCATCGCGAGATAAATACAAAGCAACAATGCTAAATTTACTAAAATAATAAATAACCAGCCGAACTTATCCGTAATAAAGTTCTGCAAAAAGCTAAATAACACACCAGCGGTTTCAGTAAAGAAAGCACCAAAGATAATAAATCCAACGATAAGTAGCGCTGAAGTAATAAACACAGGTTTACTTACCCGTGGAAAAGGGCCTAACCTGCCAACTTTTACATGATCCATTTGTTTGTTAGCCTTAGTTTTTTAGGAAGAATACCTTAACAAGATACCTCTCAACTATCAAATCTAATTAGCTATTTACGTTTTTCTTATTGACAGAAATAGACCAAAACCATTTAGCAGCCTAACCTACAATAGTGCAAACGCTTGGAAAGTCGAAGAGCAATGGCTACTAATCACTACTGCGGAATCAATTGTAATAATCCACTATTATCGCCATCTTCTAATACCCAAACTTGTCCATCTACATTTAACACACTACGAATACGCTCGCCCATATCATAGCGATAGCGCTCAGTCGCGTGGCTATTTTCATCAAAATCGACGACTATCAGCGCTTTAGATGATAAGCCACTAATGAGCGCATTACCTTGCCACGCTGGGAAATCATTATATTGTCCAGCGTTATAAATACTCATCGAGGACGGTGATATCACTGGCGTCCAACTAATTTTAGGCGGCGTAAAATTAGGGCGCGTCTCATGGTCAGGAATATCCGTTCCTGTATAGTTACGCCCATTTGATACGATTGGCCAGCCGTAGTTATGACCTTTTTCAATAAGATTAAATTCATCACCGCCCCGTGGTCCCATCTCATGCGCCCAAAGCCTACCTTTTTCATCGAATGCCATACCCAATACATTACGATGTCCTATACTCCAAAACTGTGCGGCAATGTCATTGCTATTATCTGCAAATGGATTGTCTGCTGGCACTGAGCCATCAAGATTTAACCTAATAATTTTGCCTAAATTGACGCTCATATCCTGTGCTGGTGTTTTTTCTTGGCGCTCGCCTGAACTGATATATAAATATTTTCCGTCAGGCGAGAACAGCAAGCGATGACTATAATGCCCCTGCCCTTTTACTTTCGGTGTTTGCTCCCAAATGGGCGTAATATCCTGCAAACGAGGCTTGGCTGTATTTAATCCTATCAATGTCGCTTTGATAACTTTAGCACCAAACTTATTATTATCAGTATCATTCCCTGCTTCAACGTAGCTCATATAGACATGATTAGAAGTAGCAAAATCTGGTGCAAAAACGATATCACCAAGACCGCCTTGCCCACCGTAAGCCACTTTCGGTATACCACTGATGGTTGTCTTGGCACCTGTTGCCGTATCAACAATGAATAACTCGCCTGTCTTTTGGGTGACAAGTAATTTAGGGGGCTTATTATTAACGGTAGGTAATGCTGTCATTGCCCAAGGTTCATCAAACGTGGCAATTTTCTTGGTGATAAAGGTAGGTTTTTCGGTACTTGCTAGCGATTCACTAGCAGAGGCTTGCCCTTCTTTATAGTCTGTCAGGTCTTCATGGGTATTGACGGCAGTTTGATTGGAGCAAGCGGGAGCACTAAACAGCAGTGCGCTGATCATTATCGGTAACATTAATGGCGTGCTTAGGTGCTGCATACCGATGATCGTCATTTTGTCATCTCCGTAACTGTTGATGTCTTATTCCTATTGCTTAGTTTTTAGTGCTTAGTTTATTTATAACATAGTCAAAGCACTCAAACCGTAAATAATAATAGCGCACAAAAAACCCCTTACCTGCCTGTAGAAAAAATAGGCAAGTAAGAGGTTGGTTTTAAACCACGGTCAGTTAGGGTTAGATATTAATTCATGCTACGTTTCTCAAACACCAACTTATCATCTGCGCCGACATCGACTTTGATGATATCTCCTGCGCCAAAATCACCAGCCAATAGCTTCAATGACAATGGGTTTTCAATTTCCTGCTGGATCGCACGTTTTAGTGGGCGTGCGCCATAGACAGGATCATAACCAATCGCAACCAGTTTGTTCATCGCATCAGCTGATAACTCAATATCCATCTCACGCTCATGCAAACGCTGGCGTAAGCGATCCAACTGAATCGCAGCAATACCTGACATCTGCGACATACCGAGCGGATGGAATACCACAATCTCGTCGATACGGTTGACAAACTCTGGGCGGAAATGCTGCCCAACTGATTCCATCACCTCAGCTTTGATGTCTTCGTAACTTTCACCGACCATCTCTTGGATTTTGTGCGAACCCAAGTTACTGGTCATAATGATGACCGTGTTTTTGAAGTCCACCACGCGACCCTGTGAGTCCGTTAAGCGACCATCGTCCAATACTTGTAGCAAGATATTGAACACATCAGGGTGCGCTTTTTCAACTTCATCAAACAAAATCACACTATAAGGCTTACGGCGTACCGCTTCGGTTAATGCACCACCTTCTTCGTAACCCACATAACCTGGAGGCGCACCCACCAAACGACTGACACTGTGCTTCTCCATATACTCACTCATGTCGATACGAACAATCGCATCTTCACTATCGAATAAGAAGTTCGCCAGTGACTTGGTCAATTCAGTCTTACCGACACCCGTTGGTCCTAAGAATAAGAACGAACCTGAAGGGCGATTCGGATCAGACAGACCAGCACGGCTACGGCGTACCGCATTGGCGACCGCTTCGACTGCTTCATCTTGACCGATGACGCGTTCATGGAGCTTTTCTTCCATCGCTATCATCTTGTCACGCTCGCCTTGCATCATTTTACTCACAGGAATACCTGTCGCTGCCGCTACGACTTCGGCAATTTCATTATCCGTGACTTTGTTACGTAGTAGTTTTACACCACTACCTTCGCCTGTCTGCTCTTTTTGTTCTGCCAAGTCAGACTCAGTAATGCGGCGCTCAAGCTGCGGAATCGTCTCATACTGCAGCTTACTCATAGTCTCGTAATCACCTTCACGACTGGCTTTGTCATAGGCGATACGCGCTTTATCCAGCTCGTCTTTTAGCTGCTGACTGCCTTTGACCAAGGCTTTTTCTGCTTGCCAAATCTCATTAAGGTCAGCGTACTCTTTTTCTAGCTCTTCAATTTGTGCATCAAGCACTTTACGCTCGGCTTGCGCACCAGCGTCTTCTTCATTTTTGAGCACTTCGCGCTGCATTTTCAACTGAATCAAGCGACTATCAAGCTTACCTAAGGCTTCAGGCTTGCTGTCCATCTCCATACGTAAACGACTGGCCGCTTCATCAATCAAGTCAATCGCTTTATCTGGCAGCTTGCGATCGGTAATATAACGATGGCTCATCCGCGCAGCAGCAATAATCGCGCTGTCTTGGATATCAACACCGTGATGCAGCTCATAACGCTCTTTTAGACCACGCAAAATCGCAATGGTGTCTTCGACCGTTGGCTCATCGACCAGTACCTTTTGAAAACGACGCTCAAGCGCCGCATCTTTTTCGATATACTGGCGATACTCATCGAGAGTTGTCGCACCGACACAGTGTAGCTCACCACGCGCAAGCGCAGGCTTTAGCATATTACCGGCATCCATCGCACCATCGGCTTTACCAGCACCTACTAAAGTATGCAACTCATCGATAAATAAGATGACATTGCCTTCTTGCTTTGATAAGTCGCTGAGCACCGCTTTGAGTCGCTCTTCAAACTCACCACGGAATTTTGCACCCGCAATCAATGAGCCCAAATCTAACGACAACACTTCTTTGCGGCGTAGTCCTTCTGGCACATCACCATTGATGATTTTTTGTGCCAAACCTTCAATGATAGCCGTTTTACCAACACCTGGCTCACCAATCAGTACTGGATTATTTTTGGTACGACGTGACAGTACTTGAATGGTACGACGAATCTCTTCATCGCGACCAATCACAGGGTCAAGCTTACCAAGTTCCGCCTGCTCAGTTAGATTGATGGTATATTTATTCAGCGCATCACGCTGATCTTCAGCATTTTGATTATTCACGGTATCATCACCTCGCAATTGCTCAATGACTGTTTTTAATTTACTCGCTGTTACGCCCGCACTCTCAAATATCTTTTTGGTTTCACCTTGCTCAGCGAGCGCCAACATCACCCATTCAGTGGCGATAAAATCATCGCCTTCTTTTTGCGCTTGACGGTCTGCCAAGTTCAAAATTTTAACCGAATTTGGGTTTAAATTCACATCGCCGGTTGGCTCACTAATCGTTGCTTGATTGTCGAGCGCCTTTGCCACACCATTCTTTAGCGCAGGGATAGACGCGCCTGCTTGTTGGCAGATAGATAAATTAGACTCATCCTGTAGCAATACTGCAAGCAGATGCACAGGATCAATACCTGTATGGTCACGCCCCAATGCTAGGCTCTGTGCTTCTTGAATGGCTGATTGTAGTTTCTGGGTAAATTTTTCGAACCTCATAATTGTGTCCTTTTATAATTAGTATTATCAGTCAGTGGATGCAACATAAAATACCGAACGCGCAGCATTTAAACATAGCGCTTATCGTCAATTTTATCGTGCTTCAATCACCGTTAGTTGTTATATATATAGGGTATAACATACAAGATTTCAACCTACTTATGCAAGTTGTCAATCAATATCTATGACTTACTAGTAAATACTGAAAAATAGTAAGATTTTATATAGGTAAAAACCTTACCTATAGCAATGATATTATCACAAACTATCAATAGGCACACTAAGAGAGTATTTCAAGAGGATAAATAAAAAAAACAACTAAAAGAGAAGCTTGCTCAACAATGAAAGGCAAGCAAGAGACAGCAATAGCAAAGATTTTAATGCGCTGTAACTGCTAGAAATTTACTACACGATAGCCAGCATTAACATAACGCTCATTCTACAATTTCTATCGATGTACCAACCTTAACTGCCGCCATAATCTCATCCATCTCATTATCAGTGACCGCAATGCAACCATCGGTCCAATCACGTTGTTGGTTAATCCACGCTAGATGACCGAAGCCGTTCATCTGCCCATGAATCATAATATCACCACCAGGATGAACGCCGCGTGATCGTGCCCGAGCTTTGTCAGCAACATTGGGGTAGCTTATATGGATGGAGCGATGGGCAATAGAGTTCTCATTCTTATAATCTAAGATGTACGCCCCCACGGGTGTACGCTCATCGCCTTGCTGCTGTTTATGACCAACCGGACTATCCCCTAGCGCAATACGATAGGACTTAATGACTTTATCACCACTCAATAGCTGCAAAATACGGTCGGATTTATCGACAAAAACTTTATCGATAACCACCGTACTGGAAATAGGCTGACCATTATTGCCTGTACTTTTTGCATCCGAGGAGGCTGTTTTGACATACCCTATCGCACTGGTGCTCATAATGGTGGTCAGCCCCAGTCCTATCACAACGAACAATCGACGCGGCTTTTTGCTAAAATGTAGAGAAAAAAATGACATAGGCTTTAATAACTCCGTTTGGCGTTAAAGAGTGAAATGGCAACATACCACGCTATTAACTTACCAAAGCATCATGCCAGTTTTTGTGAAAATTTCATGGATAACATTAGGATTTTTTGAATATAAAAACTTCGTTAATACCATTACACCATACGAATCGCGCCATCTAAGCGAATGACTTCTCCATTGAGATAGGCATTATCAATGATATGCATGACCAACCTGGCAAACTCATTGGGATTGCCCAGACGCTTAGGATAAGGTACGCCCGCCTCTAGTTGCTCGCGCGCTTTTTCAGGAATGGTCTCCATCATCGGAGTGGCAAAGACGCCCGGCGCGATAGTCATGACGCGAATACCGTGACGTGCCAGCTCACGTGCTAGCGGTAAAGTCAGACCGACGACACCTGCTTTTGACGATGAATAGCTTGCTTGCCCTACTTGCCCATCAAAAGCCGCGATAGAAGCCGTATTAATAATGACGCCATTATCAGCGTTCTTCTCTATGGGGCTGTCTGCGTTATTGGCATTTTCTACACGCTTTGCAATACTGGCTGCGACCAGACGCGCGACATTAAAGGAACCGACAAGATTAATATTGACGCCACGACTAAAAGCATCGAGATCCGCTGGGTTGTTATCACGGTCCAGCAGCTTTTGCACAACGGCAATGCCCGCACAGTTGATAGAACCTTGCAGACCCTCGAATGCCTCTTCAGCCTTATCAACCGCAGCTTGGACATCAGCGCCACTGGTCACATCACAACGTACAAAGCGTACATTGTCACCTAGCTCATTAACCAAAGCTTGCCCAGTTGACTCATTCAAATCAGCAATGACGACCTTGCCGCCCTGACTAACGATAGCGCGGACCACTGACTCACCCAAACCTGACGCACCGCCTGTGACTAAAAAGCTCTGTTGTTCAATGTGCATAATTATTCCTTTTATTAATATTTTTACTGTTATTTTTATCAGTCATCGATTTTTATCTTAACCTGACGATATGAGTGCATTGCTTCATTAGGCCGCAGACAAACTGCGCAGCAAAAAGCGCTGAATTTTACCACTTGGGGTTTTTGGCAACTCTTTTACAAACTCAACCTCACGTGGATAAGCATGCGTTGATAGACGTCTGCGGACTAAGTCTTGAATCTCTTTGGCAATCTCGTCCGTGCCTTCGATACCGTCTTTTAGCACCACATACGACTTAATGGTATGACCACGCACTTCGTCTGGCACTCCAACTGCCGCTGACTCTGCGACTGCCTCATGCTCCAGCACGGTATTTTCAACATCGGTTGGTCCAACTCGGTAACCTGCGGTAATGATAATGTCGTCATCACGCCCTGAAAACCAATAGCTGCCATCACTGTGACGCTCAACCACATCGCCTGTTAAATAGTAATCATCAGCGAAGGCGTCTTTTTCGTTCCAGCTATAGCCGCGGAAATAAAATGCGGGCGATTGACTGACCACTACGGCAAGCTGTCCTTGTTCGCCATCAGCTAATATATTCATATCATCATCTAACACTACCAATGTGTGCCCCGGTAGCGCCATGCCCATCGAGCCAACTGGACATTCATGTGCTAATGCATGATGCTCACAGCAAGTCATTCCCGTCTCGGTCTGCCCGTACTGATCGCAGACTTTACAGTTTAAATAGGTTTCAACCCAATTGACCACTTCGGTATTTAAGGTCTCGCCTGCTGAATTGGCACAGCGCAGTGATAATTTAGCCTCATTGTCATTACTATTGTCATTGTGAGCAGCTTCAAAGACGCCACTCGATTTCATCATCCGAAACGCTGTCGGTGAGGACGCTAAATTACTAATCTTATGACGTACCATAAAGTCGCGGGTATTGGCAGCATCAAAGCCAGCTTCATTAAAATACGTTGTTACCCCTAATAACAAAGGTCCTGTAATCGCATAATAAAGACCGTATGCCCAGCCTGGATCAGCCATGTTCCAGTAA
Source organism: Psychrobacter sp. JCM 18902 (assembly GCF_904846615.1). Lineage (NCBI taxonomy): Bacteria > Pseudomonadati > Pseudomonadota > Gammaproteobacteria > Moraxellales > Moraxellaceae > Psychrobacter > Psychrobacter sp. JCM 18902. The sequence continues at coordinate 728,151 of NZ_CAJHBK010000001.1, read as the reverse complement.
TTATCATCCGCTCGCAAGTCAATCGCATAGCGCATGTAAAGATAAAACGCTGAGAGCGCACTTAGCGGCACACTAACGCCTTTTGATTTGCCAACCGTACCTGAGGTAAACATTTGCAGAAAGGGTGCATCGGTATTTAATGAAACCGCGTCTACCGTTTGCGACTGCGTTACGACCTTTTCAGCGTAGCTATCATCACCCCAGCTTTGCGCATCTACCTTGCTACCAACCAGCACCATTTTGGTTTGCTTCGCTAAGTCGTCAAACTTGCCACGATTTTCTTGATTGGTAAAAACCACTTTGGTATTGGCTTTGTCCATCCGATACTTAATCGAATCATAGCCAAAGGCGGTAAATAACGGCTGATAAACCGCACCGATCCGCCAAGTCGCGAGTACAATGGTGAGCAGCTCAGGAGTGCGAGGTAGCATAGTTGCCACTTGGTCACCAATTTGCACGCCATAAGACAGCAATAAATTGGCGACTTGTGCGCTTGCCTTATCAAGCTCAGCAAAGCTCATGCGCGTTACATTGCCCGACGTATCTTCATGCACCAGTGCAATATTATCACCGCGACCATCACGCACATGACGACCACAGCACGCCATATAGGCGTTTAAACGGTCATCTAAATGCTCGCCAAATATTTCTGTCAATAGCGCGTTCATATCAAAATTATGATAGTAATCGCTGTAGCTCATTGGCGGGTGTGCAGTATGATTTGAAGTGGTATTTACGAATGATGGGTCGGAAGAAGAGGTGTTCATAAGCTAATCCTTTAGCAATCGAGGGTCACTGATTCTCTCAGCGATTCATGAGTAGTAAAAACAGTCCTATCCTATAAACTGCTTGCACGTATCAACGTGCGTGTGCTCTATTAGTAACGCATTTTTAAATTTATTTCAATACATAACGTATCATTTTTATAATTCAATCACAAACTCTTGATGGAACTTTATTTCAAAGCACTCAGCAGCCACTTAAAAATCCCAGCAGCGCCTTTTCTTCATAACTTTGATGCTGTTTAGTACGTCCACGGCGCGCTTGTTTATAAGGTTCAAAGAACTGACCAGCCAAAAAGCGCTCTATAATAATGGGATTAATATAAGATGTTCGGCAGACAGCAGGGGTATTGCCCAGCTCATCAGCGACACTTTTTACCATATCAGTCACCAGTTGCTGACGCGCTTTACTATCAGGTTCACTGGCTAATATTGCTTTGCCCTGAGCGCTCTGTAGCTCATCATTCAGGTAACTGGCGGCAAGGACACTGGCCATCCAAGTACGAAAGTCCTTTGCGCTATATAAATTACCGCTATACATCTCACTGTCACGACCATGACCGCTAGTATGCGTGCGTAGATAGTCGTTGATATCGCGACTGTCGACGACTTGTTTATGACCCTTGTCATCCAAATATTTAAAAATCTGATAACCAGGTAACTCAGAACATGCCTGTACAATCTCAATCAAACGCTCGTCTTGCAGCTCTATATGATGCTCTTTGGCACTTTTACCGACGAAATCAAACGCCAGTCCGTTATCAGTTTCGCTCACGTGCTTACTGCGTAGAGTACTCAAACCATAGCTCTTATTGAGCTTGGCATAGCGGCTGTTGCCGATACGAATCAAGGTCGTTTCTAATAGTTTGACCACTGCTGATAAGACATTTTCACGGGATAATGATTTGGCTTTCAAGTCTTTTTCGACTTGCGCACGTAGATTCGGCAATGCTCTAGCGAAGCCTATCATGGCATCGAATTTGGCTTGGTCACGTACGCGATCCCACTCAGGGTGATACAGATACTGTTTTCGTGCTTTGTCATCGCGCCCCGTCGATTGCAAGTGCCCTTTATCATCTTGGCATATCCAAACCTCTGACCACATCGGTGGTATCACTAGCGCATTAAAACGCTGTCGCAAGGCTTTGTCTTTGACCGTTTTGCCTGTGGCATCTTTATAAGTAAATCCGCGCCCCCAACGCCTACGCGTAAACCCAAGCTCATCATCACTGACATAGCGCAGATTAGCAAGGCGAGCGAGTTTTTCATAATCATGGCGTATGTCTTGCGTGGTTGTTTGGTCATTTAGCGTCGCCATAATACATACTCGATTGATAAAATAGTCGTTTTAGCATAATGAATTGCGATGGTTTTTGCTGTTTATTTGCCACGAGCAAAGTGTAATCGATGTGTAAAAAAAACATGCTTAAAAGGGTTCTAAATAATGAGCTTTTGAGCCATAATTTGACAACAATTACAATTTAATTTGAATAAAACACAATGAAAAATACTTCTATAAAGATAGCAGCATTATCTAAAGCCGATTACGAATTTTGGTTACCTTTGTGGCAAAACTATCTAAAATTTTATGAGACCAGTTTGCCATCAAGTACCATCCAAAACACGTGGCACAGTTTGCTCGATAGTAACGTGCCGATTTATGGTTTTGGTGCTTGGCAGGACGATAAGTTAGTAGGTATCACCCATGTGGTGCTACACCCCAATACTTGGAATACCACTGAGTGTTGTTATTTAGAAGACTTATACGTCAATGAACAGGTACGCGGACAAGGCGTAGGACGAGTACTGATTGAAAAGGTGTATGAGTTCGCTCATAGTAAAAACTGCAACCGTGTGTATTGGACGACACAAGAGGGCAACACCACGGCGCGCAAACTCTATGACGCAATCGCCACTCAAACAGACATGGTGCAATATCGTAAAAACTTATAATGGTTGTCCAATACTTTATGACTCAAACTTATCTCAAAATGCAACCATAAAAAAACGCCAAGCGTTAAACACTTGGCGTTAATCTGTTGACTACTACTCTAAAAATACTTATTTACCGTAAACACATAAATAAGCAGTCTCTACTGCCACTTTTACTTGAAACTTCTGATTGGCTTCAACGGTAAATTGCTCACCCGCATTAAAGGTTTGCCACTCATCACTTTCTGGCAATTTGACCGTCAATGCACCACTGACCACGCTCATGGTTTCAAATTCGCTGGTGCCAAATTCGTACTCGCCAATTTCCATCACGCCAACTGTTGCAGGCTTAGTCGCCGTTTGAAAGGCAATAGAAGTGACTTTATTATCAAAATAACTGTTAACGCTTGGCATAATTTTCCTTAATTAAATATTAATTACTATTTTATTTTACAATCCCGCTTTTAGACTCGCTTCGATAAATTGATCGAGGTCGCCATCGAGTACCGCACCGGTATTAAAGGTTTCAACGCCAGTACGCAAGTCTTTGATACGTGAATCATCGAGTACATAAGAGCGAATTTGACTGCCCCAACCGACGTCTGACTTGCCATCCTCGACCGCTTGCTGAGATTCCATCCGTTTTTGCATCTCAAGCTCATAAAGCTTAGCGCGTAACAACTTCATCGCCGTCGCTTTATTCCCATGCTGGCTACGCTCATTCTGACAAGTGACCACCACGCCACTTGGTTCGTGGGTGATACGTACCGCAGAATCAGTCGTGTTCACATGCTGACCACCTGCGCCAGATGAACGATAAGTATCGATACGCAAATCTGCTGGATTGATGTCAATCTCGATATTATCATCAATTTCAGGCGACACAAAAACGGCAGCAAACGAGGTATGACGACCGTTATTGCTATCAAATGGCGATTTACGGACTAAGCGATGCACGCCGATTTCGGTACGTAACCAACCAAAAGCATAATCCCCTTTAATCTCAATCGTTGCTGATTTAATACCAGCCACGCTACCAGAAGACACTTCAATAACTTCAACTTTGAAGCCATGCGATTCCGCCCAGCGTGTATACATACGCAACAGCATCTCTGCCCAATCCTGCGCCTCAGTGCCACCACTACCCGACTGGATATCTAAGTAGCAGTTATTAGGATCCATCTCACCGCTAAACATGCGACGGAACTCTAAATCAGCAACGCGTTTCTCCGCATTGTCGAGCTCTGCTTGCACATCCGCCAGCAAGGATTCATCCTCTGCTTCTACCGCCAGCTCAAGCATGGCAGACGCATCTTCCAATGTGCTCTCAAGCGACACCACAACATCGATGACACCATCAAGCTGGCTTTTTTCTTTATTAATTTTAGTCGCACGCTCTGGATCATTCCATAGCTCGGGGTTTTCTAACTCTAAATTGACTTCTTCTAAGCGTTCTTGCTTACCATCGAAGTCAAAGATACCTCCGCAAGTCCTGCCCACGCTCTGATAAATCTTTGATTCGTTCTTGATACGGATTGATTTCCATAAGGTTTCCTGTCTTTTTAAATAAATATCTCACTGATATGGCGCTATTTTAAATGAGATTGACAATAAATAGTTGGCTAATTATGACTGGCTTTATATTAAATAACGTTAAACAGCCTAAATCGACCAATCCTCAACCGCCCAGCGATGGGCTAACGCATGCGCATGCAGCGCGTCATCAGGTGACACACAAATAGCCACATCCGCCCACTCAAGCAGCGGAATGTCATTTTTGGAATCTGAATAAGCATAAGTTTTATCAAACTCAACACCCGCTGATTTTTGCTTATCTATCCATTTATTAAGATGATAAATCTTACCTTCTTTAAAGTTTGGCTTGTCGGTAAGTTTACCCGTATAGCGCTCATTTTTTATCTCAAGCGGCGTTGATAACACATTGGCACCTTCGATACCAAAACGCTTGGCAATGGCGGATACCACAAAATCATTGGTCGCAGAAATAATCACCACCTCATGACCTTTTTCAACATGCTGACAAAGTACTTCCATCGCTTTTGGGCGTATGTGCGGCTCAATTTCACTTTTAATATAGTCTTCTCGTAGCTCATGCAATCTATCCATCGGCAAGCTACTTAAAAACTGCGCCACAAATTCATTATATTCCGTCGCATCAAGCGTACCTTCGATATAGTCTTGGTAAAACTTTTGATTGGCCGTGCGGTATTGCGCTTCATCGACGAGGTCGTGTTTGACGATATACTCGCCCCATAAATAGTCGCTATCGACGTCGAGCAAAGTATGGTCTAAATCAAAAAGTGCCAGCTCTTTTGGAGAAAGTTGTGCTTGTGTTGCCTGCATAATGAGACCTTATTATTGTTTGTTGAAGGACAGAAATACAACTGGTTTTTAATAACTTCCGCTTTGGAGATAGATAATGATATGAAAAAATTTCTCAATAATTTTTAGTGAATGCTACTGTTTACCAAACAAAATTATGGTAAATTTATTTATATAACTTGTGGTTAGGCTGTGTCCTCAATCTGAACGAAAGTGCCTAAATGGTGCTAAAAATGGTGATACGCCCTAGTATCTGTTTTGCTTACTTCATCATAAAAATAGAGAATCGCATGGAAACGCCTGATGTCAAAACTGTCTTGCCAAGTAAAACGCGTCGCCCTGCCCGTTCGATCAAAGAAATCAGACAACGTCAGCTGGGTGAAAGCTATCAATCACCTTTCGACCGTATACTGTATGCGCTCTTAAATGGTGTGATGTACGGCGTTGGCGGTTTACTGATCGATCTTGCCATTGTTGTCATTCGCTCAATAGCTGGTATAGGTAATGGCGACGTTTTTTGGTTATTCACCCCATTTATGTTGGTCGTAGGCGCAATCATGGGTTTTATCGTTGGTAAAAATGCTGGCGCTGAAAGCGTCAATGCGCTCAACATCAACGAAACAACCAATCATAACGCTTACCTTAATGACTACTCTATACGCCACGATATTTTTCGCGGACTGATTATTGGTATTATCATTTTTGCCATCATTTTTGCCATCATTTGGCTGGTCATGATGCTGATGGTATAAAGCTTCTCTATGTAAAAAACGTTTGCCTGATTTATATAAAAAAATAGATCAATATCAAACAATTCAAGGATTCTTTATAAATTTCTGCTTAATCAGGCATGGCCACTTCTGTTAAGCACGTTTTAAATTTTTGACAACGCTCCGCATAATGCATTGCTGATAATTTCAACATCGCTGCTTGCTCATCTGTCAATGTTTTCACCACTTTGGCTGGTGCGCCCATCACTAAAGAATTGTCCGGAATAACTTTGCCTTCGGTGACCAAAGCTTTGGCACCAATAATGCAATTTTTACCAATTTTGGCATTGTTCAATACCACTGCCCCAATCCCAATTAAGCTATTGTCACCAACTTCGCAGCCGTGCAGCATCGCTAAATGACCAATGGTGACATAGTTGCCGATTTTGACCTCAATGCCTGCATCAGTATGAATGACGCTGTTTTCTTGCACATTACTATAATCGCCGATATGAATGCGTTCATTGTCACCGCGAATCACTGCCCCAAACCACACGTTAGCTTGATGACCCAAATAGACATCACCTATCACTCGTGCTGAGTCTGCGACCCAACCATTAAAAGGTACCGCGAATTCGGGCACCTTGTCTAAATATTGATAAATCATAACGGCTCCTTGTTATATTAATAGTAATGAAATAGGTCAATCATGAAAAATAATCCTAAAAACCAATCATGAAAACCAGATATCTCGATTTGCTGTCCATTGTGGCAAAGCCAAAAGGGAAAATCCAGCGCTATTAACGGCTAATAATTAAAGGCATACTTTCAATCTAAAAATCGGCTGGCTATCTGCGGGCAGATTGTATATAATGCGCAAAATCTGTGCCTAAGCGAGCGGACATGATGCAAGTTACCTATTCACTATCTAGTGGGTTTTGTAGTTTCCATCAATAATGTCTTCTCGCTTTTTTGTGGAAAAATTTTGGGTTTAGGTGTTTTTTAGTATCCATTAATAGCAATTTTTGCGATACAAAAAGCCGCGTTCAATCCAAAATTTCATCATGGAAATCATGGCACTCACTAATAACAGCGGAGGCAAACCTTGAATTCATCGGCAGAAATACAAGCAATTTTGGCATTAGCAGACGGTACGATTTTTCGCGGTGTGAGTATCGGCAGTCTCGGTCATCGTGTCGGTGAGGTGGTGTTTAATACAGCCATGACAGGGTACCAAGAAATCCTAACCGACCCAAGTTATGCGCGCCAGCTGGTCACCCTAACCTATCCGCACATCGGTAATACTGGTACCAATAGCGAGGACACTGAGTCTGGCAATGGTCATCAAGTATGGGCCGACGGTCTTATCATCCGTGATGCAACGATGGTCACCTCAAACTTCCGTAACTCAGAATCATTAAGCGACTATTTATCACGTAACGATACCGTTGCAATCGCTGAGATTGATACCCGTCAATTGACCCGCCTATTACGTGATAAAGGCGCACAAAATGGCTGTATTATGACCGCCTCAGACGGCGAGACTATCAGCGCTGCTGACGAGCAACAAGCCATCAAATTGGCACAAGAGTTTGCTGGTATCGAAGGCATGGATCTGGCAAAAGAATGCTGTACTAAAGAGACGTTCGAATGGACAGCAGGTACGTGGGATTTATCAGATACCCTACTTAACCGTGCTGCCATTGGCAGTCATGATAGCGGTACCGGTGGCTTCTTTAAGCAGTTGGGCACGCATGTTGACTCAAAATATAACGTGGTTGCCTACGATTTCGGTAGCAAAACCAATATCTTGCGTATGCTGGTTGACCGCGGCTGTCATGTAACCGTCGTTCCTGCACAAACGCCTATCGCAGATGTGCTGGCGATGAACCCAGATGGTATCTTTTTATCAAACGGTCCTGGCGACCCTGCAGCCTGCGACTATGCTATCGATGCCGTACGTCATATCATTGAAAAAACTGATGTGCCAACCTTTGGCATCTGTTTAGGTCATCAGCTGATTGGTCTAGCTAGCGGCGCAAACACCATTAAAATGAAAACCGGTCATCACGGCGCCAACCATCCAGTTCAAGACTTAGCAGCTGGCACGGTTATGATTACCAGTCAGAACCATGGTTTCGCGGTTGATGAAGACACACTGCCTGCTAATGTTAAATCTACCCATCGCTCATTATTCGATGGTACCAACCAAGGTATCGAGCTGACCAACAAGCCAGTCTTTAGCTTCCAAGGTCACCCAGAAGCCAGCCCTGGTCCACATGACTGCGCGCCACTGTTTGATAAGTTTGCAGATATGATGGCAAAGGCTAAAGCTTAATCAGCTTTTAAGTATCAGTCATTAGCAAACAGTAAGTATTCGTTATACAGCTTAGATCACGCATGATGGTTTAAGCTAAGCCACGCAAAATATCGTTTTATTAAAGTGTTGTTTTATTAAAATATAGCACTGTTCAAATACGATTTTAGCCGAATATAAATCAATTAAAATATCATACTAACGAAGGTAGCCCTAACTATGCCAAAACGTATCGACATAAAAAGCATTCTTATCATAGGCGCAGGTCCTATCGTCATCGGTCAAGCATGTGAGTTTGATTATTCGGGTGCACAGGCCTGTAAAGCGCTAAAAGAAGAAGGCTATCGCGTCATCTTGGTCAACTCAAACCCTGCGACCATCATGACTGACCCTACCATGGCGGACGCGACTTATATTGAGCCAATTACTTGGCAGACCGTTGAGCAAATCATTGCTAAAGAACGTCCTGACGCGATCTTACCAACGATGGGCGGACAGACGGCGCTAAACTGCGCATTAGATCTAGATAAGCATGGCGTACTGACCAAGTACAACTGCGAATTGATTGGCGCGACCAAAGACTCTATCGAAATGGCAGAAGATCGCAACTTGTTCGATAAAGCAATGAAGCGTATCGGTCTTGAGTGTCCACGAGCTGAAACCGCTGAAACTATGGAAGAAGCCTTTGCGACCCAAGAAAAAATGGGCTATCCGTGTATCATTCGTCCGTCGTTCACCATGGGCGGTTCAGGCGGCGGTATCGCGTATAATCGCGACGAATTTATCGAGATTTGTGAGCGTGGTTTTGACTTATCACCAAACCATCAATTGCTCATCGATGAATCGTTAATCGGTTGGAAAGAATACGAGATGGAAGTGGTTCGTGACAAAAACGACAACTGCATCATCATCTGTGCGATTGAGAACTTTGATCCAATGGGTGTACATACAGGCGACTCAATCACGGTTGCACCAGCACAAACCTTGACGGATAAAGAATATCAAATCATGCGTAATGCCTCATTGGCAGTATTGCGTGAGATTGGTGTAGAAACCGGCGGCTCAAACGTTCAGTTCGGTATTAACCCTGATACGGGTCGCATGGTTGTCATCGAGATGAACCCACGTGTATCACGCTCGTCTGCCCTAGCCTCAAAAGCGACGGGCTTCCCGATTGCTAAAATCGCGGCAAAATTAGCCATTGGTTATACGCTTGATGAATTGCAAAATGACATTACAGGTGGCAAAACGCCAGCCAGCTTTGAGCCTGCACTTGATTATGTCGTGACCAAAATTCCACGTTTTAACTTTGAAAAGTTCCCACAAGCAGATAGTGTTTTATCAACCCAAATGAAATCGGTTGGTGAAGTGATGGCGATTGGTCGTAACTTCCAAGAGTCGATGCAAAAAGCATTACGTGGTATGGAAACTGGCAATGATGGTTTTGATGAGCAAATTGACTTATCGAAAGTTAGCATTGAAAAGGCACGTAGCGAAATCACCAATCGCTTAACCATCCCAACGCCTGAACGCATTTATTATATTGCGGATGCTTTCCGTGTCGGTATGAGCGTCGATGAAGTATTCAACTTAACCAAAATCGATCCATGGTTCTTGGTACAAATCGAAGATATCGTGAAAACTGAAGCACAAGTTAAAGCGTTAGGTTTTGGTGGTTTAACTGAGAAGAACTTACGCAGCTTTAAACGTAAAGGTTTATCAGATTTGCGTTTAGCAAAACTCCTTGGTGTCTCACAAAAGCAACTACGTAAAAAGCGCTGGGACTTAAACGTCTATCCAGTCTATAAACGCGTCGATACCTGTGCAGCAGAATTTGCCACCAGCACCGCTTATATGTACTCAACCTACGATAGCGAATGCGAAGCCAACCCAACAAATAACAAGAAAATTATGGTTATCGGTGGCGGCCCTAATCGTATCGGTCAAGGTATCGAGTTTGACTATTGCTGTGTACACGCAGCCCTTGCTATGCGCGAAGACGGCTACGAGACCATCATGGTCAACTGTAACCCTGAAACGGTTTCAACCGATTATGACACCTCAGACCGTCTGTATTTTGAGCCAATCACCTTAGAAGATGTACTTGAAATCGTCCGTATCGAAAATCCTGATGGTGTGATTGTGCAGTTTGGTGGTCAAACACCATTGAAACTAGCCCGTGCCCTTGAAGCTGCTGGTGTCAAAATCATCGGTACTAGCCCTGATGCAATTGACCGCGCAGAAGACCGCGAACGCTTCCAACATATGATTCAGCAATTGAATCTTATCCAACCAACCAATGCTTTAGCCACTAGCTTAGAAGATGGTTTGGTCAAGGCAAAAGACGTTGGCTATCCGCTGGTAGTACGCCCATCATATGTACTTGGTGGTCGCGCGATGGAAATCGTCTATAACGAAGACGAGCTAAGACACTACTTGCGTACGGCGGTACAAGCATCAAACGAAGCGCCTGTCCTACTAGACCGCTTCTTAGACGATGCGATCGAAGTCGATGTTGACTGCGTTAGCGACGGTAAAGACGTCGTGATTGGCGGTATCATGCAGCATATCGAACAAGCTGGCGTGCACTCTGGTGACTCAGCCTGTTCATTGCCACCTTACTCATTGTCTGATGAGCTGTGCGATGTGATGCGCGCGCAAACGGTCGCCATGGCAAAAGAGCTTGGTGTTGTCGGCTTAATGAACGTACAGTTTGCCGTAAAAGGTGAAACGATTTATATCTTAGAAGTGAACCCTCGCGCTGCCCGTACCGTGCCGTTTGTCTCTAAATGTATCGGTACTTCTTTAGCGCAAATCGCGGCACGCTGCATGGCTGGCACCTCACTAAAAGACCAAGGCTTTACCACTGAAATCGTTCCAGCATTTTTCGCGGTCAAAGAAGCAGTATTCCCATTTGCTAAATTCCCTGGTGTTGATCCAATCTTGAGCCCTGAGATGAAATCAACGGGTGAAGTGATGGGCGTCGGTAAAACCTTTGGCGAAGCATTCTACAAAGCCATTATCGGTAGCAATGAGCGTCTGCCAGGTCTACCGACCGAAGGCGAAACTAAAACTGTCTTTATCTCAGTACGTGATAGTGACAAAGCACAAATCGCCCCTATCGCTCGCCAGCTTGTTGACTTTGGTTTTAACATTGTATCAACCACTGGTACACAAAAAATATTGAGCGATGCCGGTATTGAGTGCAAGCAAATCAATAAAGTTACCGAAGGTCGCCCGCACATCGTCGATGCCTTGAAAAATGGTAAAATCGACCTTATTATCAATACCACTGAAGGCAAACAGGCACAAGAGGATTCATTCTCTATCCGCCGTAGCGCCCTGCAAGGTAAAGTATTTTATGTGACGACTTTAGGGGCGGCAGACGCGGTTTGTAAATCTTATGCCATTGACCTACCGTTTGAGGTCTATAAGCTACAAGATTTGCACGAACAAGCAAAGACTATTGCTTAGCTCTATTGACTTAGCAGCATAATTTCAGTAGATTAAGCATAACGGCAACGCTCGTTTAACAGCGGATGCAAAACTTGTTATCGATTTTCATATAACAATAGGGCTTTAAAAAAACGTACGGCTTAAAAAAGCAGTACTTTAAAAAAATAAAGTTTTAAAAAGATAGACCTAAAAAGCATAGTGGCTAAACTGCGACTATGCTTTTTATTACGTAAGGTTAAAGTGCCTTGTTTGTCAGTGTATCCATGCTCACAGATAAGCGCGTGTTTAGTTGTTACGCAGTCTAAACCTCATTCTTTTTATATCTTCACATACTCATTGCAACAACACTGACACCATCTCACTATTCACTAAGAGTAGGAGATGGTGTGGTGTTATTGGTTTAAGGAAAAAACATGCAACGTTATCCCATGACTCCGCAAGGACATGCGGCTCTAGAAGCCGAATTAAAACAGTTAAAAAGTATCGACCGTCCACGCATCACTGCTTCTATCGCTGAAGCCCGTGAACACGGCGATTTGAAAGAAAATGCTGAATATCATGCTGCTCGTGAGCAGCAAGGTTTTTGTGAAGCGCGTATCCGTGATATCGAAGCCAAACTTGGCGGCGCGCAAGTGATTGATCCTGCAACATTACCAAAAGATGGTCGTGTGATATTCGGCGTGAGCGTCGTTATCGAAAACATGGACACCGGAGAAGAAAAACAATACAAAATCGTTGGTGATGACGAAGCAGACTTTAAAGCGGGTAAAATCTCAGTCAATTCACCGATCGCACGTGGTTTGATTGGTAAGTCTGAAGGCGATGAAGCACGTATTGAAACGCCAAAAGGCGTGGTCGAATACGAAATCATGAAAGTGATTTACGATTAATTTTCCTGATTTGATAAATATCTGGATAGAAAGCCTTTAATAGCAATTCTTTGATAGGTAATTCTTTGATAAATAAAAAGCTTTTGATGACAGCAGTATTTTAACGCGAATCAGCTGGAAATTTGCTTAGCAAATGAGCTTAGAAAGCAGTACACAACCTCATTATGAATAGAGCAGAAGTTACACAACGCTGCTTTTTTAGTCTGTTTGTTTTAGCGCATAATTGCTCGAGTATAAATGCTGAGCCTTGTGACTATTACAAATGTCTTATTACAAGTGTCTCATTATAAGCATTAGACATCAGTGCTTAGCAACTGACTAAAATAATGATGGAGAGATAGCGAACGTTGGCTATCATTAGTATCTTTACCCTCGTTATTTGACATGGTTTACATGCTCATTTGACGGGGGTTTTTCTTTTCTAGGTGTTGTTTTCTAAGCGTTATTTTTTACGCTTTGCTTTCTGCTACTACATTAGCGGCTTTATTTACTGTTATTTTAAAGGAATCTATTATGACCATACACATCGATATGCCAGCGTTACTGACTATAAATAAGAAGACGTTTACCCAGCACGGCCTCGTCAAAAAAAGCGTGTTAAGCACTGCTATTCCAACAATTTTAGCAGGCGCTTTATTGACAGTATCTACCGCACATGCTGCGCCTGAAATCGCCATCACTTCGTCTGCTGGTAGTAGCACTACCGTCGTTGAGCAGTATTCTGACGGTAAAACCGCGACCATTACAGCGACACCGAACGGCATCACTATGCAAGACGGCATGCCTTATGCGGTGACTCAAGTAACTAACGTTCCACGCTATACGGTTCGCCAAGTCGCCAGTAATGGTGCGAGCAATACGGTCGTTACCCAAGGCAGCACCACGGTTACGAGCGTACCTGTGACTAACCAGATGACCAATCAAACAAGCAAGGTTGATGTCATAGCTGTGCCGACGACTAGCGTGACGCAAGTATTGCCTGTGACGACGGCTACCCAATTGCCAGTCATCAATACGCCAACGACAACCGTAGTGACGAACCAACCTGCAACGACGCAAATAGTATCTACGTCTTTAGATGCTCTGCAACTGACCCCGACCTTTAGTACGCCTGACGTGGTGAATGCACAAACCAAAGTGATGAAAATATTAAAAAACAAAGATGGTCGCGAAGTGGCTGTACCTGCGAACCATATCGCACCTGGCGACATCATCGAATACCACACCACTTATACCAATACCACGGCACAACCCGTCACTGACATCAATGCCATGGTGTCACTGCCAAATGGTGTGCAATTGGTATCATTGAATAGCCCACTACCAACGCTTGCGACAACAGGCGGCGACAGTTATCAGACTATCCAACAAGTTGGCAACACTGTAGTCATTACAGAAAATTACTCTGGACTCAAATGGAACTTGGTAGATCTTCCTGCTAACGCACCGCAAACGGTTGTTATACGTGCGAAGGTTCAGTAAAAATTAGATTTTAAAGTTTAGATTTGAAAATATTGTTATTTAGTAAATCTTAAAATTAATAAAAGGTCTTGCCGGCTAATTTCCTAGTCAGCAAGACCTTTTTGATGAGTGTACCTTATTCCTTAACAACCAACCTTTTGCTATAGTGCTATTAACTCAAAACAAATATCTGGTCATTATTTCCATGTATAAATTTACTCCTCTCTATTCATTGGTTTTTATTATTTATAGCTGTATTTTTAGTTCTATATCTTGGGCTGAGGCTGCCGAACCAGAATTTGACGCTAGCTTTTATATGTCGAAAATTTGTACTGCATATATGAGTAAAGACGGTTATGAGTATTGCGATGATGGTTATATCCTTAAAAGCGAAACGTTAAATAATGGCGAAGTAATAGAAACCATGCTTATGAATGGAATAGGTCATTACGGCTGGAACCATACTTCGCTCAAAAAAATCGATAAAGATACTTATCATGTCTATATCGGCTGTGGTAGTCCGTGCGGTGCTAACATGCTATTTGGTCGTGGCGGCAAGGAGCAATACTTTGGCCGTTATTTTGCCTTTGACCTAAACAGTCGATGTAGCGTTGCATATAACCATGACAAACAGTTATGGATGGCTAGCCGATTTTTTTCAGATAGAGAAATTGCTTTGCCTTCAACCTATGACCCTGATGCTTTTGCAGCTTACCCCAAGTACAATGTTGAGTTTGATAAAAAAGGAAGTCTTATTGTCAAAGAATACTTCTCAGAAGAAGTGGTTCAAACTTTACCTAATCCTTGTAATTCTCGTTAACCCTAAAAACACATGATTTTGATAATAACGGGCGACAACCGTTGTCGTTTACCTTCTTAATTTTAGCCATAAATACAATGACTTAACGCTAATTTTGTTAAAATAGTCTTTCATTACTGCATTGGTAAATACCGCTTATGGCAACCATCAATTATGAACGACTACAGGGCAAACTCAACATCTTAGCGGATGCTGCTAAGTATGACGTCTCTTGCTCTTCTTCCGCTGGTACGCGCAAAAACCAAGGCGGTGGTCTAGGCGATGCCTCAGCGACAGGTATCTGCCATAGCTATACCGAAGATGGCCGCTGTGTCAGTCTACTCAAAATCCTGCTAACCAATCATTGTATTTATGATTGTGCTTACTGTACCTCACGCAAAAGCAATGATACGCCACGCGCCGCTTTTAGCGTCGAAGAAGTGGTTGATTTGACCATGCAGTTTTATCGCCGTAACTATATCGAAGGACTATTTCTCAGCTCAGGGATTTTTAAAAGTGGTGACTATACGATGGAGCGGCTGGTCGAAGTTGCTAAGATATTGCGTACCCGTGAGCGCTTCAATGGCTATATCCATTTAAAGACCATTCCCGGTGCTTCAAAAGAGCTGTTGTTAGAAGCGGGATTATACGCCGATCGCCTTAGCGTAAATATCGAAATTCCAACGATATCTGGCTTGACTTTACTCGCCCCAGAGAAGTCGCATGATGAATTAAAAGCACCGATGGAAACGGTTAAAACTGAAATTATTACGATCAAAGAGAGCCGTAAAACCCATAAGAAAGCGCCGAAATTTGTACCAGCAGGTCAGACCAGCCAAATGATTGTTGGCGCGAGTAACGAGACTGACTTGCAAGTAATTCAGTTATCGAGTCATTTTTATAAACAGTACGATCTTAAGCGCGTTTACTACTCTGGCTATGTACCGATGTTGTCCGACAGTCGCCTGCCAGCGATTGGAACGCCCGTGCCGATGATACGTGAAAATCGCCTTTATCAAGCGGACTGGCTGATGCGTTTTTATGGTTTTGGCGCGCATGAAATCGTTGAACCTGACTCGCCATTTTTGGATTTGGACTGCGACCCAAAGCTTGCTTGGGCAATCCGCCACCGTGAGCACTTTCCAGTGAATATTCAAACCGCAAGCTATGAGATGATTGTGCGTATCCCGGGCATTGGTACTAAGACGGCTAAAAAAATAGTAAAGGCGCGCAAGTTTAATCAGTTGACACTTTATCATCTAAAAAAAATGGGCGCGGCGGTCAATCGCGCCAAATACTTTATCGCAACGACGGGTAAAAACGAACATTTAGCGCATTTAACGCGTGATAACTTCCGGCAATATGTATTGGCACAGACGCAGACCAAGTACAAAGACCAGCGTAATGGGCAACTGGCTTTGTTTTAAATAGCACTGTTGTAATTAGCATTGTTTCAATAATTACTATTATAAATAGGAGTGTAGATGTCACAACTGCTGCAAAGCCACGACTATACTGTCGGTCACTTAACACCCAGCATCGTGCTTTATGAGCCAAGTTTTGAGGGTTGGCTGAGTGCGGTATTTTATGTCTATGCCAATAAACTGCAAAACGATGATTCTCTACAGTTAATCGCCCAAGACTGCTATGTACCTTCATTAATCGCACAAGCGACTAGCGTTACTACTGATGAAGACAATGCCGAACGCGTACTCACCAAGCTGCATAAGTTATTAGGTCGTTCAGGTATGCGCAATTTACTTTGGGGGTTTTTGTCGGAAAAAGATAGTATTGGTAGTACATTGTTTCAAGTGGTCAAATATGCCATTGACTACCCTAGCCGCCATATTATGGAAGACTTGGGTAATCTCAATGTCTTAGAGCTGGTGCAAACTGTCAAATCGGTCGGTCGTGAGAAACATCGTATGGAAGCCTTTGTACGTTTTGAGCATACCACTGACGATATCTATTTTGCGCGAGTGGAGCCTGATTTTAATGTCTTGCCTTTGATTGGTGAGCATTTTCGGCAGCGCTACCAAGACCAACACTGGGCGATTTATGATTTATCCCGTGGCTATGGCATTTATTATGACAAGAGCCAAAGCACGCCTAAACGCCCCGCTGCCCTGCAAACCATCACTGATTTAGATAATACCGTGCTGCGCAATCCTGCCAGTATTCATAGCGAGGATGAGCAGCGCTATCAAAAATTTTGGCAAGGTTACTTTACCAACGTCAACATCAAAGAGCGTAAAAACCCACGTTTGCATAAGCAATACTTGCCGCAGCGCTATTGGAAATACTTAAGCGAAAAACAAATACTGCCCAATGCTGAGCATTTACAGAAACGTCGCTAATGACTTTTATCCTTCGATTCAAGCCTTTATGCCTATCTCTCTTAGAAACTCGACCATATAACCTTATCTTTTTATCTTGATGGTTGAGTTTTGGCGGCTTTTAACTGACAATAGCCACTTGTTATTATCAACTGGTCACCAATGCCATTATGAAAGTTATGCGCTTATTATCGTCTTTAAAGCATGATGAATCCGAGCGCGGTATTTTTCATCTTGGACGCGCATTGGTCAAAAATGGCCATACCTCCATCATCGTCTCTAGCGCCGATGAAGATAATGATCTGGTCAAACGCCTCAAGCGTGATGGCAATAACTACCATCAGCTACACATGAATAAAAAGTCTTGGCTGTCGTTACTACAAGTCACGGCGCTGCGGCGTTTAATTGAAGAGTACGATCCTGACGTGATCCATGTGCATTCACGCACACCTGCATGGATACTGCATTTGGCATTGCGCCGCGCCCGCGTCAAGCGGATACCAAAGCTAGTGTCAACCATGTATGGTTTTTATCCGATCAATAAATACTCTCAAGCCCTACTCGATGTCGATACCATCATTACCGTCTCCGATAGTGTGACCAATTATCTAAAAAAAGGCCTGCGCCGAGAAGATGCAGACCCTAAAGTCATCAAACGCATCTACCGTGGTATCGATACGCGCCGCTATCCTTATCGTCATAATCCGTCTGTTTATTGGTTACGGCATACTTTTGCTGAGTATCCTGAGCTTGAGCATAAAAAATGGCTGGTATTTCCAACTATTATTGGTAACGAATATGGTCAGGAATGGCTGATTGATATTTTGGGCAACTTGCAAGAGCAGTTCCCTAACATCCACGTCATTATCATGGATGATGATTATAGAGATGGTGACGTCGCGCACGAAGATTTCCGCCAACGCACTAATACATTAGGGTTGGCTGATCGAATTACTTATGTAGGTAGCAAACGTAATGACATGCGTGAATGGCTCTCAGCCGCCAATATCGTGATGGCGCTTGCGAATGAGCCTGAATCAATCGGCATCAACGCCTTACAAGCGATTCATTTAGGTACGCCCGTTATTGGTTGGGATCAGGCCGCATTTAGTGAGATTTTACAACCGCTAT
The DNA here is from genome assembly GCF_904846615.1 of Psychrobacter sp. JCM 18902. Lineage (NCBI taxonomy): Bacteria > Pseudomonadati > Pseudomonadota > Gammaproteobacteria > Moraxellales > Moraxellaceae > Psychrobacter > Psychrobacter sp. JCM 18902. The sequence continues at coordinate 709,994 of NZ_CAJHBK010000001.1, read as the reverse complement.
ATCCTCAAGGGCTGGTCAAAAAATACAATGCCAATGCGCTATGTAAAGCCGTGAGAAATCAATTAGAAAGCATCACACGCCCTGAAATGACCAATAAATTCACCATGCGTGAGATGATTGAAGAAACCCTCGCTGTCTATCAGGGTTTATACGACGACTCGCTCGCAGAGGAACAAGCTGCAAGCGATGCCGCTGCTGTCAAAAGAATTAACAAGACGCTGAAAAAATCCTCTAAACCTACTAGTAAGAAGCCTGAGTCTGCTTATGTCGCGCTTGCACCAGCCGATAAACAAACTAAAGTAAAGCTTATCAAAGAAAAACCTAAAGCGATGAGTCCCTTAAATCCGCTTACTGACTCAGAAACGCTTCAAAATCATAAAGACCTGTAAGCCTATCACTTTATTACTTAGGCTAATATCTAACAGCTTGCTGGGGCGTGTTTTCACAATGAATTATTTCATGCAAAAAAACGCGGCTTCTATTTTTAGAAGCCGCGCGGAAAATCACCATGGCTATTTAAACATCAACTTAAATGGCTATTAAAATGCTTACCTAATAAGTCGTCGGGGTGTGCGCACTAACAATGCGAGTCACGCCATCAGTAGGGTTGATAAAAGTATGCGGGCGAATGGTATCAATCACGTAGCTATCCCCTTGGTTTAATAGATACGTCGTCTCATCAATACGGATAAGAATCTTGCCTTCAATAACGGTGCCAATCTCTTCACCTTCGTGGGCGATTTTTTCTTCCGTTGAGCTGTTCGGTTGATACACCTCAATCAAAAAACCCAAATTCTTGGTGGTACTACAGTTATATACCTGTCTTAGTGACACTCTGCTACTCGGTTCGCTCAGCTCCAACAAATCCTTTGGCGTTACTACAACTCTCGCCTTTGGTTCCTTCCATTCATCACTAAAAAACGTGGTTAAATCAGAACCCAATACCGCCAAAATTGCCTTTAGCGTATTCACTGCTGGACTGACTTTATTGCGCTCAATGGAGCTGATAGAAGTATTGGTTAATCCCGACAATTTCGCAAGCTTACGTTGCGAGTAGCCTTTTGCGAGGCGCAGCTGATTGATCTTTTTACCGATATCCTCTTCTGGCGACTCGTCATTTTCGGCTGACATCGCTTTCTCAGAGTCTGTCAGCTCATCTTCATCATCACCACTGATGTCGTCATCTGTATCGATATCAGCCGCTTTATCGCTGGCAACATCAGCGTCAATGCCGTTATTAATATCAATGTCAGTGCTGGCATTGTCTACATTGCCTTCAGTAGTGCTATTCAGTTTGGGGTTTGCTGGCATAGTGAATGAATTCCGTGAATAGAAATTTGGACAAGTCGTCTTGTGCATAATTTAACTCAGGATGCCATTGTACACCAATCATAAATGGATGTTGCAACAAGCTGATGGCTTCGACCAAACCATCAGGCGCTAGAGCCTCAACTGATAAACGCGCGCCTACTTCATTGATTGCTTGTTTATGTAGCGAGTTAACGTGCCATTTTTCACCAAAGGCGGCAAGCCTGCCATTTGGTTGAATAATCACGTCATGAACTGGCTGATACTGCACTTCAAGTGGCTGAGTATTGTCCTCTAAATGTGGCTCATAAAACCCCTCTACTTCCCTCCAATCAGGATGTAGCGTGCCACCAAAATGCACATTCATCTCTTGCAAACCTCGGCAAACCGCTAGTAATGGAATGCCAGTCTTGTCTGCATAATCCAACAATTTAAAGCTCAGCTCATCACGACCCAAGTCTTGTTTCGCTTCGATGTGCGTCGCGCCATAACGCGTTGGTGCCACGTTACTATAACTGCCCGTTAACAAAATCCCATCTGCGATATTCAGTAGCGCCTCAAAGTTTTCGCTATCGGCAGCAGTGTTTGGCAGCAGTATGGGATTGCCACCATAAAAATTCACGGCATCGATATATTTTTGATACACCGCTTGTGCTGGCTGCCCATCAACCATCTTATGACAAGAAACAATAGCAATAATAGGTCTAGAATTTTTCATACCGTCTTCCCTAGTTATAACAAATAGACCTCATCGTCTATATTGCTCAATCCTTTATTTAGCTAAAATTTAACACAGCATCTCATAAAATGTAAACTATAAATTTCAATATTGCCGATATTAATAATAAAATTGGAAAAATGCATTAATTTAAGATAATTTTAAATAAAAATTGACAACTATATTTTTCACACATATATTGGAAGTCATCAGCGAGACATTAAACAAGGGTTGACGTTTATATCTCGATGTTAAGGGCTAAGAACAGCGAAATCTAAAGAATTCATATTATTAATAAAATCTGTTTTGAGAAACATAAAGAGAAATATAAAGACTGTTTAAATAAAACGTAATCAATCGCTGTTTTACCAAGCATTGGTTATAAATATCACTAAAAGACGATGCGCCAGCAGTATCCGTATTGACAATAATCCCAGTAATTCTAAAAATTCATAGGAAGAATAGACATGACGACAACCAATGGAATGGTCGAATCTGCAAACAACACAGAATACGTTTATGTTGCGGCAGGTGATATTAATGGCTTACTTCGTGGTAAGCGCATCCCTTTCAATCAAATGGAAAAAGCAGAAAACGGTGCGATACGATTGCCTTTATCTATCTTAGGCGTTGATATTTGGGGTGCTGATGTCATCGAGTCTTCTCAATGTAATGGCGATATAGATGCCATTGCCCGTCCTACTGGTCGTGCCGCCTATCCACTTCTCAACACCAGTGCGCCTTCATCGCTATTGCCCGTTTGGCTTTATACAGAAAATAACGAACCTTATTACGGTGATGCCAGACACGTTTTAGATTACATTAGCAAAAAATTCAAAGCGCTTGGTTTGACTCCAGTGATGGCCACTGAGCTGGAATTTTATTTGGTTGACTATACTGAAGGCGAAACCCCAAGACCACCTATCCGCCCCAAAAGCGGGCTAAGACTGAATAAAACCTCAATTTTGAGTATCAATGATCTATTACAATTCGATGAATTTTTAGACGAAGTTTATGCACAGTGCAAAAAGCTCGATATCCCAGCAGATGCTGCTTTGGCGGAGAATGGCTGTGGTCAGTTTGAGATTAATTTATTACACGTAGACGATCCACTAAAAGCCGCTGACGATGCCATTTTGTTCAAACAGGTCGTCAAGGCCGTCGCTGCTCGCCGTAAACTCACCGCGACATTCATGGCAAAACCTTTTGGTCTACAGTCGGGGAATGGTTTTCATGTTCATTGCAGCTTATTAGATAAAGACGGCAATAATGTCTTTGATGATGGGTCAGATGAAGGCTCAGATATCTTGCGCTATGCAGTCGCCGGATTGTTAAAGACCATGTCAGATTGCACGTTGTTATTTGCCCCACATGTGAATTCTTATCGCCGCTTTACACCCGGTACGCTAGCGCCAAACAATGTGTCATGGGGTTATGAAAACCGCACGGCGGCAGTACGTATCCCTGGTGGTGACTCAAAAGCGCGCCGTATTGAGCACCGTGTCTCTGGCGCTGACGCCAATCCTTATCTGGTCTGTAGTGCGGTACTGGCAGGTATGTTATATGGCATCGAAAACAAGCTAGAAGCGCCAGAACCCGTTAATAGCATTACTTACGACGAAGCCGAACTTAAGACCTTGCCACTTGACTGGCTCTCAGCCATCCGCAAATTTGAAAGCAGTGATGTGATTGATTTGCTGTTCCCAAGCGAGATGATTGAGTTGTTGATCGCCGTCAAAAAGCAAGAAGCCAAACGCTTTGCTCAGCAAGTGACCAACCTTGAATACCTCACCTATTTACAGGATGTTTGATATGTCAAATAGCAACTCAAGTAGCAATTTAAACGGCAATGCAGCAACGAACCAAAACCTATCCTCGAATAACACGCGCAATATCCCGCATTATTCAGATAAAGGGCAATATCCTGATAGCTATTATGCAGCCAGTCGTAATCCTAAGCCGGATAGACCAACGCTAAAGAATGATATCCAAGTGGAAATATGTGTGGTTGGTGGCGGCTATAGCGGTTTATCCACTGCCCTGCATCTCATTGAAACGGATCATGAAGTCGTGGTTTTAGAAGGCGCGCAAATTGGTTGGGGCGCATCAGGGCGTAATGGTGGTCAAATCGTCAATGGTCTAAATGCCAGCCTACAAAAAATCAAAAAGTCTTATGGTCAAGAAAATGCAGACTTCGTCGGTCAGCTCGTGACCCGCGGTGGCAAAATCATTCGTCGTTTTGTTAGAGACTACGATATCAGCTGTGATCTCAAAGAAAAAAACATCTTTGCGGCATTAAATAATGGTCAGCTAAAAGATTTACAAGAAACGCATGCACTGTGGGAAAGCCATGGTATGCATGACCGAGAAATGCTAGACAAAAATGGCATTCAAGAGCATATAAAATCAGATGCTTATGTAGGCGGGGTCATCGATCACTCTGGTGGACACTTTCATCCATTGAACCTTGCTCTAGGTGAGGCAGCGGCCATTGAGCAAGGCGGCGGCACCATTTATGAAAACACCTTAGTGGTTGATATTGAGTATGCTGATGATGCTATCAAAGTCATCACCGAATTTGGCACCGTGACTTGTAAGCAAGCGGTGCTATGCGGCAATGCCTATCTCAATAAAGTGATACCTAAACTGACTGACCGTGTCATGCCTGTATCGACGCAAATTATCGCCACCGAGCCGCTGGGTGATTTAGCAGACCAGTTACTGCCAACCGATGTTTGCGTCGAAGATGTCCGCTACATTTTGGATTACTATCGCCTCTCAGCAGACAAGCGCATGTTATTCGGCGGTGGTACAGTCTACGGTGGTCAAGACCCCGCCGACATCACAGCTAAAATTAGACCAAACATGACTAAGATTTTTCCAGAGTTACGTGATGTCAAAATCGACTATGCGTGGAGTGGGAACTTTGCGTTGTCTTTTTCTCGCGTACCACAAATGGGCAAACTACATGAGCGAGTATATTTCGCCCATGGTTATAGTGGTCATGGCGTGACAGGCTCGCATCTATTTGGACAAATATTAGCCGATGCCATCAATGGTAAAACCAAAGAGTTCGATGCTTTTGCACAAATTCCTTGGATTCCGTTCCCAGGTGGTCGAGCCCTACGTGTGCCTTACTCTGTCATGGGCTCATGGTGGTATGCGCTAAAAGATACCACTGGCATGTAAACGCATAAAAACTTTGAATAATAAACATTGAATAATAAACATTGAATAAGGTGTTTTTATTTTAAAAGCGGTCGTTACATTAACCTATCATAGCAACGGATTGTTGTGATGGGGCGCGATAGACAGTTGATTCGCTACTGTCCTACTGTCTGTCGCGCGTCAACTACAGAATAGAGCTTGTTTAAAAAACAATGAGGTTTTACAGGGAGCGTAAATATGAACATGAAGCTCAATGATGCTGTCGAAGGACAGTATCATAATAAGCGAGTATTTCTCACCGTCATAGTAGCCGTCGTCATCTATCTGGCTTTTGCTTGGCTATCTACCAGTCGTGCCCCAGACCAATCTTGGGGCGCCTTATCTTTACTACCAACATTACTAGTATTAGTCACTGCCATTGTCTCTAGGCGACCATTCGAATCCATGATCGCAGGCTGTGTCGCTGGCCTTGTGATGCTCAATCCTTTTGATTTGGTCTCCCCTTTTGCAGACAACATGTCGATGGTGCTAGGGAATGAGACCATTATTTGGATTGTTCTTGTCTGTGGTCTGATGGGCGGTCTCATTCAGCTGCTTGAGATTAGTGGGTGTCTAGATGGCTTTAGTGAATGGCTACAAAAAATCATTAAGTCACGCCGTCAGTCATTATTGGCCACCTTTGCTTTGGGCGTGGTGGTTTTCATTGATGATTATTTAAACTGTCTAGCCGTATCAACCTCCGTCAAAAAACTCACTGACGTCTATAACGTCTCTCGTGAAAAGCTCGCTTATATCGTCGATTCAACTGCCGCACCGATGTGTATTATCGTGCCTATTTCTACTTGGGCGGTCTACTTTGCCGGTCTTTTAGAAGAAAACGGCGTGGCTGGCGATGGTGAAGGTATTGGGCTTTATATCAGCGCGATTCCTTATATGGCGTATGCTTGGTTTGCACTTTTGATTGTATTCTTGGTCGCGTATGGTATTTTGGGTGACTGGGGTCCGATGAAAAAAGCCGAGGCACGCGCCAAAGCGGGTAATCCTGTTCCTGAAGCCTTTGTCGAAGAACAACTGATCTCAAACGTCCAAGCCAAACGTAAACTATCGTTCAAAGCCAATATCGCAAACTTTGCTTTCCCAATGATTTTATTAATTGTCTCGACGGTCTACTTCGAAATCGATCTATTACGCGGTGCATTATTGACCTGTTTTGTGACCGTCGTTGTCTATTGGATGCAAGGCATTTTAAGTTTTGAGACACAAGTTGAAGCCATCTTTAAAGGCTTTAAAGTCATGCTTTATCCGCTCTCAACCGTCATCGGTGGATTTTTCTTAAAAGCCATCAATGATGAGCTTGGTATGACCTCATATGTGATTGAGGCTATCACGCCTTATATGACGATTATTATTTTCCCTGCCGTCATATTTGCCGTCATGGCTTTTTTAACTTTTGCCACATCATCAAGCTGGGGGCTGTATGTCCTTGCGATGCCGATTGTCTTTCCAATCTCTATTGCACTAGGCGTTAGCACTCCCCTTATGATTGGCGCATTGTTATCAGCATCATCATTTGGTAGTCATGCTTGCTTCTTTAGTGATTCATCGCTACTTGCCGCGCAAGGTGCTGGCTGCTCCCCCATGCAGCACGCTTTTACCCAGTTCCCCTATGCCATGCTCGGTGCGGGTTTATCCGTCGTTACCTTCTTAGGATTGGGTTATATGATGGCTTAAGCCAACCTTAACGCTATTATTGTAATCATTGACTAACGGGCAATGAGAGATGGTTCGTTAATCAATAAAAACAGCCCTTTTATATGGTACTCACTAATAAATACGATAAGGATTTAATCATGCGAAATGTTACCGTTGCTACGACTCAAATGGCATGTGGTTGGGATATACAACAAAATATTGCCACTGCTACTGAGTTGGTCACTAAAGCCGCCAAAGCGGGTGCCAATATCATTTTGCTACAAGAGTTGTTTGAGACGCCTTACTTCTGCCAAGTTCATGACTTTGATTATTTTAAACTGGCAACTTCAGTTGAGGATAATGCGGCCATCAATCACTTCAAACAGTTGGCTAAAGACTTAGAAGTGGTATTACCGATTAGCTTTTATGAAAAATCAGGCAATACCTTTTTTAATAGCGTGACCGTGATTGATGCCGATGGCGAGATACTTGGCACTTATCGTAAAACGCATATACCAGATGGCATTCCTTATGCCGAAAAATTCTACTTTACCCCCGGTGATACTGGATTCAAGGTTTGGCAAACCAAGTATGCCAAAATCGGTGTCGGTATTTGCTGGGATCAATGGTTTCCTGAGTGTGCTCGTAGCATGGCATTAATGGGTGCAGAAATACTGTTTTATCCGACTGCGATTGGTGATGAGCCAACATTGGACATCGACTCAAAAGGTCATTGGCAACGCTGTATGCAAGGTCATGCTGCCGCTAATCTCATGCCAGTCGTAGCAGCCAATCGTATTGGCACTGAGACAATTACTCAAAACGGAAACGATAGCGTCATGGCATTCTACGGTAGCTCATTTATTACCGACGGTCGCGGTGAGATCATCCAAGAAGCATCTAAAGATAAAGAAGAGATACTTAGTACGACTTTTGACTTAGATCAACTGGCTATCGAACGTCAGCAATGGGGCGTTTTCCGTGATCGTCGTCCATCGATGTATGGCACGTTGCTGACTCATGGATAAAGTTTGTTAACAAGCAAGCTCACTCGCGCTATCGTCAAATAAGGTGCTCTATATGTCATTATTACCGAACCGATTAATCACTGGCTCAACACCACAGCAAGACGGCTTTTACATGCCAGCAGAATTTGAGACTATACAAAAAATATGGATAGTATGGCCATACCGTGCTGATAACTGGCGACAGCAAGCCGCTCCTGCTCAGAAAGCTTATGCTGATGTCGCATTGGCAATCAACAGATTTTGTGAGGTTGGCGTACTGGTCAATCCTGATGATTATCAATCATGCCGCGATAGTCTACCTGCTGACATCGACGTCATATCAATGCCTAGCAACGATGCTTGGGCACGTGATACTGTCCCGACATTTTTAATCAATAATAAAGGTGAGCTACGCGCCTGTGATTGGACATTCAATGCATGGGGCGGCGACTATGACGGGTTATACTCGCCGTGGGATGACGATGATAAGCTGGCTGAACGCTTGTGTGACCATCTAGATATCAAACGCTATCGAACGGATGACTTTGTGATGGAAGGCGGTGCATTTCATGTCGATGGTGAAGGCACGGTTCTGACCACGCGTATGTGTCTGCTAAGCCCAGGGCGTAACCCACACCTAACCGAAGCTCAAATTGAAGACAAGTTAAAAGCCTATCTCAATGTGCAAAAAGTACTGTGGATTGATGACGGTATCGATCCTGACGAAACCACTGGTCATATTGATGATATTGCCTGCTTTGCGCGCCCTGGTGAAGTGGTTTGTTTATACACTGATGATTCTGAGCATCCGTTTTATGAGGCAACGCAAAAAGCCTATAAACAGCTATCTAATATGACCGATGCCAAAGGTCGCCGCCTAAAAGTCCATAAGCTTTGCTGTACCAAGCAACCTGTTACTTTACCTGAGGACTATGATATTGAGCAGTCTGACGATGCCAAGGCGCGTCAGACTGGTGATGTTTGTATCGCCTCGTATGCCAATTTTTTAATTTGTAATGAGGCTATCATCGTACCGCAATATGATGATGAAAATGATTCATTAGCCATCGAGCAGCTTGAAAAAGTATTTCCTCAGCATCAGGTAGTGGGAGTACGCACAAAGGAGATTGTCTTTGGCGGTGGTAATATTCACTGTATTACTCAGCAGCAGCCAAAATCATCAATTAAAAGCACCCGCATAAAAATATAGACCCAAATGGATGTTGAACCCAATAATATTTTAAAAAAGGACATAGCTATGAGCGATTATCAAATTAATAACCCAGCCACTGGCGAAGTAGAAGCCACTTACCCTACGGCAACTGAGCAGGACATCCAGAACGCTATTGCACAAGCCAATACCGCTTATCAAGATTGGCGTCAGGTTTCATTGGATGAGCGCAGTGCCATACTTCATAAAATTGCCGATATCTATCTTGAACGTCAAGACGAGCTGGCTCGCATCGTTGCCAATGAGATGGGCAAGCCCGTTGCACAAGCAAAAGGTGAAATCGGTCTAGTTGCGGATATCTATCGCTATTATGCAGACAACGCTGAGCAGCTACTAGCACCTAGTACCATTGATGTTGATTCAGGGTCAGCTTCGGTAGAAAAACGTCCTGTGGGCGCTCTATTAGGTATCATGCCGTGGAACTACCCACACTATCAAGTGGCACGTTTTGTCGCGCCAAACTTTATGGCAGGCAATACCGTTATTCTAAAGCATGCGCCGCAATGTCCTAAGACTGCAGAAGCCATCGCTGATATCCTAAAAGATGCTGGCTTACCAGAGGGTGTTTATAACAATGTGTTTGCCACCAATGAGCAAGCGGCAACAATCATCGAAGACAGCCGCGTACAAGGCGTTTCGCTGACAGGCTCTGAGCGAGCTGGGCAAGCAGTTGCTAAAATAGCAGGCGGTGCGCTGAAAAAAGTCGTGCTAGAGCTTGGCGGTTCAGACGCCTTTATCGTTGCAGCTGATGCTGATATCGAACAAGCTATAAAAGGGGCTATTTCTGGTCGTTTTGGCAATACAGGACAAGCGTGTAATGCTGCCAAACGTCTTATCGCTGTCGAATCTGTGTATGATAAATTCGTTGAAGGGTTTACTAATGCCGTAAGCAATATGACACTTGCTGATCCACTTAATGAAGATACCTTCATTGGTCCCATGTCTTCAAAGGCAGCCGCAGTTAATTTGCAAGAACAGCTCGATAGCGCCATTCAAGCAGGCGCAACCGTATTGGTCGAAGGCGGCATGATCAAAAACAAGCCGGGTGCGTGGTTTAAGCCTGCGGTACTAACAGATGTAACTGAGTCCATGGCTGTTTATCGTGAGGAGCTATTTGGTCCTGTGGCAGTCGTCTACAAAGCTTGTGACATCGATCATGCCATCAAGATAGCTAATGATGTGCCTTTCGGACTTGGCGCTTCTATCCAAACGCAAGATGCTGCGCTAGCCGCTGAGATTGCTGACAAATTAGAAGTCGGTATGGTCACTATCAATGCGCCTTCTGGTAGCGAAGCCAATACCCCGTTTGGCGGCGTTAAACGCTCAGGATTTGGTCGCGAGCTTGGCACCCTTGGTATCACTGAGTTTTTAAATTATAAACTGATTCGTGATAAGTCGTAATCGATAGAGCGATTTTTAGAACAATAAAAAGCCTAACAGTGACTGTTAGGCTTTTTTTAAAAGTTGATGTTATTAAAAAATAACCCATCGAAAAAACTATTGCTTAGGTGGATTGTCTTTTAACCATAATTGATTGACGATTTTTAATTCACGTAGCTCTTCTGCCATAATTGACTCGCTAATACCTGGATACTTCACCCTTGCGTAGCCATATAACGCAATGCCTAAGACCGTCCAGCCAAAGAAAATCCACCACTCGATAGGGGTTAGCGCGGATGGCATACCTGGCATATACAGCATGAGTATTCCAAAACTTAGCGCAATCGTGACCATACCAACGAGCTTACCTGCTGGTATTCTAAATGGGCGTACCATATCAGGCTCGCGGTAGCGAAGTACTAAGAATGAGATAGCGACACAGGTATAAGCAATAACGATACCAAAACCACCAGCATCTACGATCCACACCAGCATTTTACGACCAAACAAAGGTGCTAGTGTCGCCAAACCACCGATCAATAAAATGGCATTCGACGGCGTCTTATACTTTGGATGCAGCTTGCTCAAAAATGCGGGCAACATACGTGCTTTTGACATGGCATAGAGTAGTCGGCTACCACCAATCAAAAAGGCGTTCCAGCTTGATAAAATACCCAGCACACCGCCAATCACTAACAATATACCTGCCCACTTGCCATGCCAAGCATTGGTCATCGCATCCGCAGTGGCGAGCGTTGAGTTTTCGGCTTGTAAGAGTGGCAAGGTCGTGCCAACACTCCAAGCGATACCCACATACCACATTACCGCAACGACAATCGATAAAATCAAAAATTTACCAATATTAGGACGAGTCAGATCAATTTCTTCTGCCGCTTGCGGAATAACGTCAAAGCCGACAAACATAAACGGCACCATGACAATAACGGCCATCATACCGCCAATACCACCGATGAATGCAGGCGCTTGTACTGAGTTTGAGCCTTCAGGATTAAACATGACTGCGCCAATGAACAGCAACGTACCCACAAATAAGATGCCCAATACGGCCGTCTTTTGAAACCAGGCACTGACTTCCATACCGCGGATATTTAGCCAAGTGACGATGACTGAGCCCAGCATCCCGACACCCACCCAAGTGGCATAAACATCCCAACCAGCGATGGTCCAGAGATATCCCTGATTGTAATTGGGGATAAAATACTCTACGACTGTCGGCAAGGCAACCGCCTCAAACGCGACCACCGAAAAATACCCAAATAGAATACTCCATGAGCAGATAAAGGAGACATTTACCCCCAGTGCTCTATGCGTATAGGTATGCTCGCCGCCCGTAATCGGCATCGATGCGGCAAGCTCGGCATAAGTCACACCAATCAGTATCACTGCCAGACCGCCTATCAAGAACGCCAGCATTGCGCCCCACGTCCCCGCAGATAAAATCCAACCACCAGCCAAGACTACCCAGCCCCAACCAACCATAGCACCGAATGCTAAGGCGATAATATCTAGCGTCCCTAACGATTTTTTTAATTCAGACATAACCTGCTCCTTGTCTGTGTGTCATCCGTGTTAACCCTTGACGGTCACACTATCTTTTGTTTAGTGGGATAGTACCCATCATAATTATCATATATACCTTTTGATCCAAGCTGTTCGGCACTACTTGTTTCATATTCAAATAGTACAAACAGCAACGGCGTCTTGACTTGCAAGGCGCCGTTGTAAAAAATGTACTCAAAGCGAGTGCCATATGGGCAATCTTGCTGTGCGATTAAAGATAACCTTCTAACCAAGATCAAGGCTTGATTAAAAGTGATGTATTTCACTATAAATAAATACTCAATACTTATTAAGCGGTTAGGATACCTTTGATAATATCAAGGCCTTCTTGGAGCACTTCATCTTCAACCGTCAATGGCACCATCACGCGAATGGCATTGCCATACATACCGCAAGACGCTAATAACAGACCTTGCTCAAATGCTTTCGCTTTTAGGTTAGTCGTCGCTTCCACATCAGGCTTACCATCACTATCGATTAACTCAAACGCTAGCATCGCGCCTTTATGGCGAATATGACCGATACTGCTTAAGTTTAAGCCCTTTAAGAAAGCTTCGATTTTGTCGCCAATCTCAATACTGCGCTCAAGTAGGTTCTCTTCTTCGATAACTTCCATGACAGCAAGTGCAGCCACACAAGCCAGTGGATTACCAGAGTATGTACCGCCCAAACCGCCTACCTGCGGCGCATCCATGATATCGGCGCGACCGATAACGGCAGAGATAGGATAACCACCTGCCAAGCTCTTAGCACTGGTCATTAGGTCAGGCTCAACGCCCAACTGCTCGGTGGCAAACAACGTACCCGTACGGGCAAAACCACATTGTACTTCATCAAAAATTAGTACGATGCCATGCTCGTCGCAGATATCGCGTAAAGACTTGGCAAATGATGGGGTGACTTGATGGAAACCACCCTCGCCTTGTACTGGCTCGATAATCATCGCCGCCACTTCGCTAGGATCGATATCCGCTTGGAAAATCATCTCAAGGCTATGCAGCGCTTGTGCTTCTGTGACATTCAACTCTTCAGCTGGGAATAGCGCATGGAATACAGGGCCTGGCATTGGACCAAAGTTCTTTTTGTACGGCAGCACTTTACCTGTCAAACTCATGCACATTAAAGTACGACCATGCCAACCACCAACGAAAGAGATGATACCTGGGCGACCAGTTTTCGCACGAGCAATCTTAATACAGTTTTCGACCGCTTCTGCACCAGTCGTTAAAAAGAAGGCTTTTTTCTCACCGCTGATAGGCGCTTTTTTACAAAGTTTTTCAGCAAGATCCACATAGCATTCGTAGTTGATCATTTGCGCCGCAGTATGGGTAAACTTGTCAAGTTGCTCATGCACGCGCTGGGTAATTTTTGGATGGCTGTGACCCGTATTCAGTACTGAGATACCACCAACGAAGTCAATATAACGATTGCCTTCAACATCCCAAACTTCTGAGTTTTTGGCTTTTTCTGCAAAGATAGGATAGGCAACGCCAAGTCCTGTTGGTAAAACAGCTTTACGGCGCTCAAGTAGTGATTTATTGGTAGTCGTCATGGGAATGTCCTTTTCTTTATTTTTAACATAAGTGCCAATGATTGAATGGCGGTTTTGAGGAATGGTTTATCTAATAGTTAACAGTTATTAATTGCTAGCTATAGAGGGGATTCATGGTGCTGAATCCCGTTCGATACGGTGTGACAATTAAAACCTTAAAAGAGAGAGCATGTCGCTAAACGGTTAGCTGACGTCAGAACACCAGTATTTGGTCACGACATATTCTTCGATGCCGTATTTTGAGCCTTCGCGGCCAAAGCCAGACTGCTTGACACCGCCAAATGGGGCGACTTCGGTAGAAATCAGACCCGTATTATGACCAATAATGCCGTATTCAAGACCTTCGGTAACGCGCCATGAGCGTGCATAACTACCACTGTAGAAATAAGCAGCCAAGCCGTAGATAGTATCGTTGGCTTGACGAATAACGTCTGCCTCATCTTTAAAAGTAAAGATAGTCGCAATAGGGCCAAAGATTTCTTCGTGCGCGATATCCATCTCAGCACTGATATCGGTAATGACTGTTGGATTGTAAGTAAGCTCTGAGGCGTCATTGGTGCTGCCGCCAGCGATAAGCGTTGCGCCTTTGTCTAAAGCATCTTTAAGTAGCGCTTGCACTTTTTCTAGCGCCTTTTGATTAATCAAAGGACCAATATCCACACCTTCATCCATGCCGTTACCGACATTTAGCTCAGCGACTTTTTTCACAAACACATCTAAGAATTCATCTTTAATGCTGTCTTGCACATAGACACGGTTGGCACAAACACAAGTTTGACCAGCGTTACGATATTTAGAAGCAATTAAGCCTTCAGCTGCTTTTTCAAGATCAGCGTCATCAAAGACGATAAATGGCGCATTACCGCCCAGCTCTAATGACAGTTTTTTGATGGTTGTCGCACATTGAGCCATCAAGGTACGACCGACTTCGGTAGAGCCTGTGAATGAAAGCTTATGAATACGTGCATCGCCCGTTAGGATATCGCCGATGGTTGATGATTTGCCCGTCACTACTTGGATAACGCCTGCTGGAATACCTGCTTGTTCAGCCAATGCAGCGAGTGCTAATGCGGAAAATGGCGTTTCAGTCGCAGGCTTAATAATCATCGTGCAGCCTGCTGCCAATGCTGGTGCCGCTTTACGGGTAATCATCGCTGCTGGGAAATTCCAAGGCGTGATCGCCGCGCAAACGCCAACGGGCTGCTTTAAGACGACATGGCGCAGTTGTGACTGATTGGCAGGGATAACATCGCCATAAACACGCTTGCCTTCTTCGGCAAACCAGCGGATAAAGCTATTGGCATAGCCCACTTCACCGCGCGACTCGTTTAAAGGTTTGCCTTGCTCAGCGGTCATAATGATAGCCAAGTCTTCTTTATTGGCATCGATGAGGTCTGCCCACTTTTGTAGTAGCTCAGCACGCTCTTTTGGGGTTTGAGCGGCCCAAGTGATTTGAGCGTCATGAGAAGCCGCAACCGCATCGTTGACATCGTTGGTTGTCAGGCTTGGTACCGTACCGATGATATCACCGTTGAAAGGATTGCTCACATCAATAGTTGAGTCATCACTAGCGGCATGCCAGCCATCTTTGATGAAACACTGCTGTTTAAGTAGATCTGGGTTCGATAGCTGTAGCGTAGACTGTGACGGTTGTGACATTGTGACGCTCCTTGTCAATTGAGGTTTGCAAATAGGATTCGCAGATTTATAGCGATAAGTGAATAACAATAAATAGAAGGTTATGATTTAAATAATTATTGATAACTCGTTAAGTGTTCAATATACTGAACATCTATTCTATATATGAGACATCATTATAAGAATGATAGCCAGCTATTTGCAACCCCTATTCTCATTTTAATGATGATTTATCGCGTTATTTTTATATTTTCCCAATTTTACTGACTTTTATAGGTTCCTTATGAGCTCAACTGCCGTTCCTGCCTTGGACAAAACCTTTCAGATTTTAGATTTAATTACTGATAGCTCACAGCCTTTAACGGCAGCTCATATTGCTAAAGAGCTCAATCTACCACGTAGCTCAACCCACAATATTTTGCAAAGTCTTTTGACCAAGCATGTCATCTATAAAGACAGCGATAGCCGCTTTCATTTAGGCTCTTATTTGATGTATTGGGCGGGTAAGTATGAGCAGCAGCAAGGCGTCATCCAGTTATTTAAAGACCTCATTGTCCAGTATCCGATTCTTCTTCAACATACAGTCACTTTATCTAAGCTTGATTTAGGTGAAGTGGTGTTTTTAGCCTGTCATGAAGCGCCTGCCCCGCTTGGCTTTACCTTTCGCGCTGGTGTTCGCGTACCAGCGGTATTCTCTGCCACGGGCAAAGCCATGCTCTCAACCTTTTCTATGGACAATATAAAATCTATCTACGCTACCGGTTTCCCCGCACCTATTACCCAACACGGTGTTGATAACTTTAGCGATTTGTCCACCGAGTTGACCGCCATTCAAAACAGTCGCATCTCACTCGATGATGGGCAACTGCGCGAAGGGATGTATTGTTTGGGTACTTATATTCGCAATGCGTCAGGCAATGCCGTTGCGGGTATGGCGGTTAGCTTTTTGCAAGGCGAATATGAGTCCAAGCGTGCTGAGGTCAGCGCGGTATTGATTGAATTGGCGCAGCAAATTGAGCAGCGTTTGGGTTTTATCGATAATAAATCAAGTTAAAACGCTGCTAGTTTCTTGCTTACTTCAAACTCTTTCAGTTATTTTGACGATAACTGTTAATCTTCTGAAATAAGCCCTGATAAAAATGCTTGCAAATTGTCATTGAGCTTTTGCAAGTAATAACCGCCCTCGACTAAAACAATCAGTGGTTTGTTTAGCGCTTTCATCTTTTGTGCCAATATTTTAAATCCTTGCGTACTCACCGCACATCTCGCTTCTGGGTCGTTCTCATAAACATCAAAACCTAAGACATGCACAATGACATCAGGGTCAAATAGCGTCATCGCTTCGATAGATTTATCAACATACTCAAAAAACCCAGCTTCATCGGTGCCGTGCGGCATCGGGAAGTTAATGTTATAGCCTTCACCCACGCCTGTGCCCCTTTCAAACGCATGCCCTGTCACTGCGGGATAAAAGTTAACGGGGTCACCGTGAACCGAGGTATAAAGCACATCGCTGCGATCATAAAATATCTCTTGGATACCCTGTCCGTGGTGCATGTCGGTGTCTATGATGGCGATTTTTTCGTATTTTTGCCGTAGATGCTCGGCGATGATGGCGGCGTTATTAAGATAGCAAAATCCACCTGCTGCGCTTTTGCGCGCATGGTGACCAGGCGGCCGTGAAAAGCAAAGCTGTATATGACTTTCGGCACGCTCGGTATCTGATAAATTATCGTTCAGCAATGCTTCAGCCGCATTGAGTGCAGTCTGTGCCGACCAATAGATAGATGTCCAAGAATGCTCGCTGATAGGCGCGCTATCATCCGCTTGATACTTTGCTGCTTTTGCCATGATACCGATACCGGGATTGTCATACGGCAAAAAAATCCCCGTCTGTACCTGCGCGCCCAAGTCTTCCTCGACTGCTATCCAGTCATCATAGCCATGTTTGAGAAACTCAACGTAACCAAAATCGTGAACCGCTAATATAGGCCCAATACCAATATCGGTAGCGGTCGTCACCTCTAACCCTAACGCTGCTGGTGCTTTTAAAAACTCAACCATACGCTCTGGTATCTCTAACGGCTCATGCATCTTTCCATAAGAGAAATAAGGTAATGGTCTATGTAGACTTAGGTTTTCATGGCTATATATTTTCATGCTTAACATTCCTTTGTTTAACATTTTTTCCAATGGCGCTTTTTTTGATGCCTAACTAAACAATCCCATCGGCTTTTAGCTTAGCAATCATCTCACTGTCATAGCCCAAATCAGCAAGCGTGCTATCAGTATGCTCGCTCAACTTCGGTGGCGGCGTACGATACGTAACGGGTGATGCAGATAGTTTAATTGGGCTACCAAGTGCTTTTACCGGACTGCCTTGAGTGCTAAAATCAACGACCATCTCACGTGCCAGCGCTTGCGGCATAGCCAACGCTTCAGCCACGTTATGAATCGCTCCGCATGGGATACCTGCTTGATCTAAAACCTCTAGCCAATATGTACGTGGTTGCTCGGCAAATTTCTTACTCAGCTCAGCGCACAGTAGCTCACGATTGGCAACGCGTTGTGGATTGGTCGTAAAACGCTCATCCATATGCCACTCGACTGCGAGCACGTCACACAGTTTGGCAAATTGACTGTCATTGCCGCAAGCTAAAATAAAATGCTGCTCGCCCTCGCCAGCAAACACTTGATAAGGCACGATATTAGGATGCTGGTTACCGAGTCTGGGCGGGATTTGACCTGATGCCAAATGATTCATACCAACATTAGCCAGCATGGCAAGCGCACTATCTAAAAGTGCAATGTCTACCTGTTGCCCTAACCCAGTAGTCTCACGAGCAATCAAAGCCGCTTGAATACCAATCGTCAGCTGCAACCCTGCAAACAAATCGACCACTGCCACACCAACCTTATGCGGTTCACCATCACTTGGACCCGTGATACTCATCAGCCCTGACAACCCTTGAATAATATAGTCGTAACCAGGGCGCGCGGCATCTGGCCCTGTCTGACCAAACCCTGTCAATGACGCATAAATCAGGCGCGGATTGTCTTGTTTTAGACTGTCATAATCTAAGCCGTATTTTTTTAAACCGCCTACTTTAAAGTTTTCAACGACAATATCGCTATCAGCAATGAGTTGCTTGATGATGGTCTGCCCTGCTGGCGTGGTGATATCAACGGTGAGGGATTTTTTATTGCGGTTAATGGTGGCGTAATAAGCGGAGGTATCATCGCTGAATACTGGCGGTGCCCAATGGCGTGTTTCATCACCAATATGCGGACGCTCAACCTTGATGACTTCAGCGCCCAAATCTGCGAGCACTTGGGTACAAGAAGGACCGGCCAATACTCTCGATAAATCAAGTACCTTGATACCGTGCAATGCGCCTTTCGCCATATCCGTCATAATAATCCCTTATTGTGTGGCATATTCTTTAATTTTTTTGATCATAAAATTGTTCTTCATCATTTAATTGCTAAGCAGTTAAATGATGAAGAACAACTGAAAAACATACGCTACTGTCAATGCTATGCCTATAAAAAAAACCAAACAGCAACGTACGTTCTTCGCTAACAACGATTAATAAAAGGCTTGAATACCCGTCTGCGCACGACCTAGGATCAGTGCATGAATATCGTGGGTGCCTTCATAAGTGTTGACCGCCTCTAAATTCATCACATGACGAATGATATGGAACTCATCAGAGATACCGTTACCGCCATGCATGTCACGCGAAATACGTGCAACATCCAGTGCTTTACCGCAGTTGTTACGCTTAATAAGTGAAATCATCTCAGGCGCGGCATTGTCTTCATCCATCAGACGACCCACACGTAACGCGGCTTGTAGACCTAGCGTGATTTCAGTCTGCATATTGGCAAGCTTTAACTGTACTAGCTGCGTTGCGGCAAGTGGGCGACCAAATTGCTTACGGTCTAGCGTATACTGACGCGCCGCTTTCCAGCAGAACTCTGCCGCCCCCATTGCGCCCCATGCGATACCGTAACGGGCTTTATTTAAACAGCCAAATGGACCTTTTAGACCACGGATATCCGGGAAAGCATTGGCTTCAGGGACAAATACTTTGTCCATAACGATTTCACCAGTCACTGAAGCACGTAGTGAAAACTTACCTTCAATCTTCGGCGCTGATAAACCTTTCATACCTTTATCTAAAATAAAACCACGAATTTTACCAGCATCATCTTTTGCCCAGACCACAAATACATCAGCGATAGGACTGTTGGTAATCCACATCTTATTACCTGTCAGCTCATAACCGCCGTCCACCGCACGTGCACGGGTCGACATTGAGGCAGGATCTGAGCCTGAATCTGGCTCAGTCAAACCAAAACAGCCGACATATTCGCCAGTAGCAAGCTTAGGCAAATATCGCTCCCTTTGCTCTTCGGTGCCGTATGCATGGATAGGATGCATGACCAAGCTTGATTGCACGCTCATCGCTGACCGATAACCTGAATCCACCGCTTCAATTTCCTTGGCAATCAGACCGTAAGCGACACTTGATAAACCGGCACAACCATAACCTTCGATTGTCACGCCAAG
This sequence comes from Psychrobacter sp. JCM 18902, assembly GCF_904846615.1. NCBI lineage: Bacteria > Pseudomonadati > Pseudomonadota > Gammaproteobacteria > Moraxellales > Moraxellaceae > Psychrobacter > Psychrobacter sp. JCM 18902. The sequence goes on along the minus strand of NZ_CAJHBK010000001.1, from coordinate 690,143 downwards.
CAAGCCCATCTCACCCATTTGACGCATGATATTACGGTCAAAATTCTCATTGCGATTGGCCTCTAAAATGCCAGGCATCAGCTCTTTTTGAAAAAACTGACGGGCGCTGTCCGTGACCATGCGCTCTTCATCAGTCAACTGGTCACGTAATAAAAACGGATCTTCCCAATCGAAACTTGGACGCGTAGATGTTGCCATGTGGATCTCCTTGATGTCAGTCTTCCTGACCGACGATTAGTAATTAATGAATAAATTAACTTAATAGTTTATTGACTTACCAATTCCGCTGTGCAAAACTTAGTTTCATAATTTAAAACCATTTAAGCAAAGTTTCGGGTCGCTGTAAACCTTTATCAAATAAAATGAGCATAAAATGACAAAAAACATATCGGCAGCCCTGCCACTACTCGATCGAATGACCACCGTTCTTGAGCAAAGTAAGAACAATAATGACCGACAGTTTGTTACTGCCCTAGGTCGTGGTCTAACGGTATTAGCGGCTTTTGAGCAGCATGAGCAGCTCAGTCATCAGCAGTTATGTCAGATGACCGCCTTGCCAAAAGCGACAATTACTCGGCTTATTTATACCTTGATGACGCTTGGATTTTTGCGTATGACCGAGCATGGACAGTATCAATTGGGCAGTAATGCGGTACGACTCAGCGCGACCGCATGGAGTCGTCACGATATGGTCGCGGCAGCTGAACCACTGTTACGACAATTTGCCAGTGACAATGAAGTATCAGTAAACTTGGCAACTGAGGTCGAAGGAGAAATGCGCTATCACGCTTGCTGCCGTAGCCCTGCTCGCCTATCGGTCAATTTGCAAGTTGGCTCAGCCGTACCCGTGGCTCGCACTGCTATTGGACGCGCTTTTTATGCGGCTAGCTCGCCAGCGAGACAGGCTGTCATCATGAGTAATCTACAAGAACAGTTATCTACCGAGGATTATAACCATGCACAAACTGCCCTAGCCAGCGCTGCAGCGCACTATGCAGAGCATGGCTATACGATATCAGATGGTGAGTTTTCTACTGATATATTGGCAGTAGCGGTTGGGGTCTTTGATGTTGCGACTGGACAATACGCCTATTCGCTCAATGCCAGTGTACCAAGTGCCAACTGGCAAAGCGACGATTATGCCGCAACGATTGTACCTAAATTGCAAGCGCTGGCAGAAAGGATTGGCAGTGGGGTTTAAAAGAGAATAAATGATAAAGCTATAGTACGAGTATCTTGGCTTAGTTGATGGGTTTTGTCTTATGAAAGATGCTTCATTTTAACCCATCAAACCTCAACCCAAATTTCATCAGATACTTACGCAATCTATCACTATCATTCGGGCTTTTTAGCTTGTCGCGTGAGTTGGCATACAGATAGCGCCCCGCCGCTGCTTGATTTTTATGGTTAATACAAATCTCAATCACATATGCCAATTGCACCGCATCAAACGGATCAATAGTCGCCAGAATCTCTTCATCGAGATATCTTCTTAAAATATTATGGCTACCCTGCTCAACAGTTTCGCTATCTAAACTAGTATCAGGGTTATTATCGCTTGGGCTATTTTTATTGCCTTTATTGTCATTAATTAAACTATTCGAGCCACTCAAACTGTCAGGCAGCTCCCAAAGATGTGTTAAGCGATCAATCTCCGCTTGCACATCATCATTGCGAATGACTTTACTTTCAGCTAGCGTGGTCAGGCGAATCATACTGGCCGTCAAATCACGAAAGTTCCCCTGCCATGTCGCATCCTGACTCATTGCAAAGCTTTCATACAGCTGCCTTGCTTCTGGCATAAATCGATAATGCTGCTGTTGCTCGCTACCCAAGCGCGCCAATTCATAATCTATATTGGCTGGTAAGTCCTCTAGCCTATCTTTGAGTGATGGCAGAAAAAACGTCCACGTATTGAGACGCGCAAACAAGTCTGCCCGAAACTCGCCATTAGCGACCGCTTGCCGCAAGTCTTTATTGGTGCCTGCCATCAGCTGAAATGACACGCTAATCGGCGTATCACTGCCAAGTGGATAAAAGCGCTGCTCTTCCAGTGCGGTCAATAGCATCGCTTGCTCATCAAGCCCTAATTCGCCAATCTCATCTAAGAATAACAATCCACCATCAGCTGATTTTAGCAGCCCATCACGGCTCGTCGCAGCGCCCGTAAATGCCCCTTTGACATGACCAAATAACACACTCATGGCAGTGTCACCACGCAGCGTGGCGCAGTTGACCTCGATGAATTGTTCAAGCGTGTTTTTGCCTTGCGTGCTGTTGGCTTTGGCTTTTTTAAGCGCGTAAATTTGGCCTGCCAATTGCGACTTGCCCGCCCCTGTTGCGCCCATCAGTAGTATGGGTGCAGTTGAGCGGGTTGCGACCTTTTCGATATCGGAGATGAGCTTTTGATAAGCGGCATTTTGGGTGACTAGATTGGCTTGTAAGGTTTGCCAATGTTGCTGTTTTTCTGCTTCAAAGCGTTCACGTAATCCATCATAGCGTGAGACATCCAAGTCAATCACTTGATAGCGACCTTGCGGATCGGCTTGGTCAGGTCTTGGGCAAGGCGAGGTCTGAATCAAATCTGCGGGAATAAAGCCTGCCTCTACCAACAAGAACCAGCAAATCTGCGCCACGTGCGTACCTGTGGTCAGATGCAGCAAGTAATCGGTACTATCCTGAAAATCAAACCCTGCGGCAAAGTCATACAGCTCAGCATAAACATCGGCAAAATCCCACGGACTAATCAATGCCACATGATGACCAATAACGGTAGTGTTCGGACTAACTTGTGCCACGTCATCGACAATTATTTTAAACAGGCGCTTATCACGCTTGCTATATAAAATATGCAGCTCATCGACGAGCAACTCATCATGCAGGCCTAAACTGACGGTTGGTCGCCAACGCTGCCAACGCTTATCATTAAAACCATTGTCTAAAGTAGTGCCGAGGAAGCCGATGACGGCAGTTTTGTTGTTCGAATCACTGTTCATAATATTACTTATCACTGATTATCATTAGTAAATCATATATTATTTTCTATCTAGTTAGATTTATTTCTATATATTTTTAGCCCATAGTTAAGTAAATTAATCTATTCGAAAAACAATTAAGAAATTAAACCATTTACTATCAATTACTTATAAATAAATTTTGAGTATATTAAAAACTTGGCACGCCCTTAGCATCATATAAAGCAAGAATCATCTTTCATAATAAACAAACTTTGCAACGCTAAGGAATACAACATGCAACCAACTACTCATAACATCATTCAAGACGGTGGAACGCCGATTAGACTTTGGACTAAAGGCGTGCCCGTCGATCCAAAAGCACACGACCAATTGATCAAAGCCTCAAAAATGCCGTTTGTCTATAAATGGCTTGCGGTGATGCCCGATGTACACGTTGGTATTGGCGCGACTATCGGTACGGTATTGCCAACCAAAGAAGCGATTATTCCGGCTGCCGTTGGCGTCGATATCGGCTGCGGGATGATGGCAGTGCAAACCACCCTAACCGCAAACGATTTGCCAGATAGTTTGCTTGGTCTGCGTACCGAACTAGAAAAAGCCATTCCACATGGTCGTAGTAAAACGCGTGGTCGCGGGTCACGCCGTGATGTTGGCGCATGGGCAAACCCTGATGATACCGTAATGAACGGCTGGGGAACGCTGGTGGATGACTTTGATTATATAACCCAAAAGCATCCTAAACTTAAAAATACCAATAACCTTAACCATTTGGGTACGCTGGGTACGGGTAACCATTTCGTCGAGGTGTGCCTTGATGAAACCAACCAAGTTTGGATCATGCTGCACTCAGGCTCACGCGGTGTGGGTAATGCCATCGGTCGCTATTTTATTGAGCTGGCACGTGAAGACATGCGCAAATGGTTCATCAACTTGCCTGATAAAGATTTGGCCTACTTTGCCGAGGGTACAGAGCATTTCGATGACTATTGGTTTGCCGTCGGTTGGGCGCAACGTTTTGCCTTTAAAAACCGTGAAATCATGATGGAAAAAGCCATCAAAGCCCTACACCATATCATACCTAAGCCGTTTGATGCAGCCGTAAAAGCGGTGAACTGTCATCACAACTATGTGGCCAAAGAAGAGCATTATGGCGAAGAAGTATTCGTCACTCGCAAAGGCGCGGTCCGTGCCCGCGTTGGTGAATACGGCATCATTCCGGGGTCAATGGGTGCCAAATCATTCATCGTGCGCGGTAAAGGAAACGAAGAGTCATTTTGCTCTTGCTCGCATGGCGCAGGTCGTATCATGTCACGTACTGAGGCGAAAAAGGTATTTACAGTCGCCGATCAAATGGCACAGACTGCGGGCGTAGAATGCCGAAAGGACGCGGATGTAATTGATGAGATTCCAGCAGCATACAAAAATATCGATGACGTCATGAAAGCACAAAGTGACTTAGTGGAAGTGGTGCATACCTTGCGGCAGGTGGTTTGTGTTAAAGGCTAAACGTAAGATGATTAGAGGTTATGCGCTTGGCTTAAAAAAGCAAAAGCTTAAAAAAGCAAAAGCTTAAAAAGCCTAGCCTCAGCATCGGAGTTCTTTAAACGCTGGTAAATATGCTTTTCATAATTTTGCTTCCTTTAAGAGTTCAGCTCAGTGCTCGTCCCTCGCACAAAAGCTAAGACCTTATGTATTAGTCATAGGCTGAGTTTTTAATCTAGCTTAGTAGTTATTGCATTGATACGGGTTCGACTCCCGTCGTATCTACCACATTTAAAATTATAAAAATAATGAGAACAAGATGAAAACTATTACGAAAGATATTCAGCCCTATACCGAACTACCTAAAGGCGAGTTTGTTAATTTATCTCTAGACTATGCAGGTCAATTATTGGTACTGATATCCATCAACTTGATAGGTAATCGTAAAGGTATTAATGAATCTAATTCTGTCAAAACGAACCGAGATCAACCAAAGACCTATCAGATTTGGCAGACAAAAGATAATAGTAACGCATTGTCACTATATGCAGAGATTAGGGCAGAGGTGAATTTTGACAATGTGCAACGACATAGCAACGGTGACATTTTATTATTCAATAGTCGCTCTCAATACAGAAGTGAAAATGATTATGATAAAAATGGCTATATTTATTCTATCGATGGCGAATTAAAGCAACAGCTTCCACTAGGTGATGGTGTTGCTGAAGTGCAAGTTACCAAAAATGATATTATTTGGATCAGTTATTTCGATCAAGGTATATTCGATGGGCGCTATAGTTCTAACTGGTATGACATTTTAAGCTCAACAGGATTGGTTGCACAGGCTACTGACGGTAGAAAACTGTATGAGTTTGAACCATCAGACGGTTTATGTCTAATGGACGACTGTTATTCACTAAATGTCTCCTCAAATACCACAACTTATGCTTATTATTTTTACAATTACTATAACAACTGTGGTGGCGAGTTCGACTTAGTACGTATTCAAAATTATGAAATCAATAATTACTGGCATATGCCAGTTTCTGGTAGCAGTGCTTTTATTATTGATGGTAATAAAGCTGTGTTTGATGGCGGCTATCATCATAGAACGCTATTTTATTTAGTTGAATTGCAAAATGATCATCAAGCTCAAATTACGAAGCAGATTATTTTTGAGCATGACGGAGAGAATATTCTCAAGATAGGAGAAGGCTTTTCTTATCCAAGGTCACGGGGTGATAGCTTTGTAGTAATCAAAAATAGGTACTTATTTGTAATACCGTTTGCTGAATTTTCTTCTAAAGAAACTAGCGTTTCTTAAAGGTTGGAATATAAAATATGTCAAACATCGAAGAATTAAATAATAGAGTAAAAGGGCTTTTTAACAAGATAAAACCATTCCTCGATACAGAATCTAAAGATAGTATATCTAATTATTTGACGCATTTTGAATTCGAAATGGCATTTGAAGCAATATTTATAGAATTGAAAAATCTAGACTACGTTCCAAATAACACAGATAAGAAAGCTATGTTCCAACTCGGCCTAGATTTGCCGCTCAATAAAATAGACAATCAAGTACTGGTCAACGACTTTTGGACATCGTTTATAGAGTTTCTAGAAGCAGAGTAAATTTAGCGAATCACTACATAATTAAAATAAAGACAACCCTATGCCAAAACACAAACCGCTAAAAATCGACGGCAGTACAGGCGAAGGCGGTGGACAAATTATCCGTACTGCCCTATCGTTATCCATGCTCACAGGCACACCAATCGAGATTACCAATATTCGCGCTGGGCGAGCCAAATCAGGATTGATGCGTCAGCACTTGATGTGTGTACAAGCCTCGCAGCAAATATCAAATGCCACCGTGACAGGCGCACATTTGGGCAGTATGGCGTTCACCTTTATGCCGAGTGCCATCAAATCAGGTGATTATCATTTTGATATTGGCTCAGCTGGCAGTACCAGTTTGGTGCTGCAAACACTATTGCCAACGTTATTGTTTGCCAATACCAACACGCAAACGGTATCAACCGTAACAATAAAAGGCGGCACGCACAATCCACTCGCGCCAACCACGGACTTCCTACAGCAAGCATTCGTCCCTGCATTAGGGAAATTGGGTATGCACGTGGATATCGAGTGTGTACAAGCAGGGTTTGCGCCTATTGGTAGCGGCATGATTAAAGCGACGATAACGCCATTTATGCGCCGTGCGAATACGCTACCCTTACAGCTAACCAAGCGTGGAGAGCTTATCGGTATAGAGCTGGTCGCGAGCGTGCTCAATTTAGAGTACGACATTTGCAAACGTGAGCTTGCCAGCGCAAAAGTATCATTGGTTGAAGCAGGTATTGATAAGACACTAATTACGACTAAAAGCTTTAAATTACAAGGCATTGGTGAAGGCAATAGCTGCTATGCACAAGTCACTCATGAGGTTTCTGACACCCAAAATCATAAAGAATATCACTCCGAGGTGTTTACTTTACTAGGAGAAAAACGCAGCTCGGCGGAAAAGATAGGTTGTCGTTTATCAGGCTTAGTCAAACGTTATGTATTTAACACCGACTCACTGGTCGATGAATACTTAACCGACCAATTACTCTTACCGTTGGCGTTAGCAGGCGGTGGCGAGTTTACCGCGCGTGTCGTTAGTAAGCACGCTGAAACCCAAGCATGGCTCATTCAGCAATTTTTGCCCGTTGAGATTAAGCTTACAGTGATCGACGAGCAGAAAACTTTGGTACAAGTTGTCTGTTAAAATCACGCCACTAGCAACATCAACAGTAGCACTCTGTTACCCAATTACTGCTATGCAGTGATATCATATGTGTATGATGTAGGCGATAAATCTGAGCGCTTTGTCAGTGTCTAACAATAATGGTCCTAAGAGGGTGGTTTTTACCCTACTCTCTCTTTGAATCATTGTCACCTTTTTAATATTTATGTATTACTGTTGAGTGTAGCCATGCCCCAATCTCGTACCAATCTAAATCCTGAACCTAAAACCAACTCTCCGTATTTGGTCGGCTTATTGCTGCGTTATAGCACCTTTGGCGCTGCTATATTAATATTTTTAGCAGGTCTACTACTGCTAAATTGGTGGTTAATTATTCTCGGTGGGTTTGGGGTATGCTTGGGGATTTATGACGTCATACAATCAAAGCATGCTATTTTGAAAAACTATCCAGTTGCCGGACATATTCGTTATGTGCTTGAAGACTTTCGTCCTGAAATTCGTCAATATTTACTAGAAAATGACAAAGAGCAAGTACCGTTTTCACGCCAGCAGCGTGCGCTAATCTATCAACGTGCTAAGAACGTCAGTGACACCAATGCCTTTGGTACGTTAGATAATTTATACACCAATGGTAAAGAATGGTTTTTACAATCAGCGATTAGCCAACCTCTAGAAAACAAAGATTTTCGTATTATGGTTGGCGGTGAGCGTTGTCAACAGCCGCATGATATGTCGGTATTTAATATCTCGGCGATGAGCTTTGGCAGCTTATCGGCTAACGCGATTATGGCGCTCAATCAAGGCGCAAAAATGGGCGGCTTTACTCATGATACGGGTGAAGGGGCTATCAGCCCTTATCATCGCAAGTTCGGTGGTGATTTGATTTGGGAGCTAGGTACAGGGTATTTTGGTTGCCGTGATGATAGTGGCAATTTTGACCCGCAGTCTTTTGCCGAAAAAGCGGTTGATCCACAAGTAAAAATGATTGAAATCAAATTATCTCAAGGGGCAAAACCTGGTAAAGGTGGCGTGCTACCCGCGGAGAAAATCACCCAAGAAATCGCTGATACCCGTCAAGTACCGACAGGTCAAGATTGTGTGTCGCCCTCGTCGCATACAGCCTTTAATACCCCGCGAGAATTGGTGGCTTTTTGGCAACAACTGCGCGAGTTGTCAGGCGGCAAACCTGTGGGCTTCAAACTTTGTGTTGGTCAGCCTTGGCAGTTTATGGCCATTGTGAAAGCCATGATCGAAACCAACAACTATCCTGATTTCATCGTCATCGATGGCGCAGAAGGCGGTACTGGCGCGGCTCCTGTCGAATTCATGGACAATGTCGGCATGCCAATGGTTGAAGGATTTTTATTAATACACAATACTTTGGTCGGCGCAGGCATTCGCGATAAAATCAAACTTGGCGTGAGCGGTAAAATCGTCTCTGGTTTCGATATTGCCCGTATGATTGCCTTGGGCGCAGACTGGTGTAATTCAGCGCGCGGCTTTATGTTTGCCGTTGGCTGTATTCAATCACGTTCGTGCCATACCAACACTTGCCCGACTGGCGTTGCCACCCAAGACCCGTATCGTCAAAAAGCGCTGGATGTACCAAGCAAAGCTGAGCGTGTCGCAAGCTTCCATAAAAACACTCTGAAATCCCTAGCCAGTATCGTTGGTGCGGTCGGCTTACAACACCCAAGCCAATTACAACCTTATCATATCGCGCGCCGCCTCGATGATGGGCAGATAAAACTATTATCGAAGTTCTTTTATTTTACCGATAAGGGAGCGCTACTCAATAATAGCGCCCGCGCAGATGTGTTTAATCAGATGTGGGTCATGGCGAACCCAGATAGCTTTTTAGCCAATGATGATGCCCTCATTGCTTATAATAAAGACTCACGGGATAAAGGTAGGGAAACCACCACATCGGTGGAACAGAGCCTTGGCAACTTTGCAAGTATCACTGGCGGTGGGCAATTAATCGGCAACGTCAACAATACTTTTCGCGATGTTCCACTTAACAATGATTGAGATTTAGCGATTAAAAATCCGTGAGCCCTGACTATTTATATCTCACTCCATACTATAAAAGATATATCATTGATGCCAAATTTCGCTCTTCCCTTACCTTTAGGAGCAGTCGCCCTACTCTTGATAAGTGTCAGTGCTTGCCAACCGATAAGCACTGATGCTGCTGACAACAAGACACAAAACTGGTCGTGCCAGACTCAGGATGCACTATTTTCTTATAGTGTTTGTAGCATTGATGCTCAAGCCTTGATGAATGGTCACTATTCATTAAAATTATTTTGGCAGCAGCCTGATAGTACGAAATCGTTGCTAACCTTTGATACGTTATTAGCGACTTTACCCTCCAATCAAGCGCTGAACTTTGCCATGAATGCCGGCATGTACAATGAGAACTATGCACCGATTGGCTATACCATCATTGATGGTGAAGAGATCAAATCGCTAAATCTCAAAGAAGGCGGTGGCAATTTCCATTTATTGCCCAATGGTGTGCTGTGGTGGGATAAAGTTGGAAACGTACATATCACAGAAAGCAACGCCTTAAACGAGCAGCTTAACAGCGGCGAAGCGAAGCCTTGGTATGCCACCCAATCAGGTCCTATGTTGGTTATCAATAACGAGATACATCCACAGTTTAATCCTGATAGCACCTCACTCAAGATTCGTAATGGCGCAGGTGTTTGCGATGACGGCCACATAAAATTTGTCAATAGCGATGAGCCAGTGACATTTTATCAATTTGCATCGTTGTTTAAGAATGACTTAAACTGTCCGAATGCTCTGTTTTTAGATGGCGGGATTGCTTCGGCATTATATGCGCCTAGCATTGATAAGCATGATAAAAAAGAGATGGGTGTGATGGTTGGATTGGTTGAAAATAAAGATTAGGCGATGTATCCATTTTTAAAGATGTATCCATTTTTAAAATAGTGATAAAAATAAGATAAATTGCACTGAATAAAAAGCACTTGAGACGACTTTGCCATCCAAGTGCTTTTTTTGTTAATAGCAACAGTTAATGGCTAACAATAGCTAAAATTAACCGCCCAAACTCATCTTGGGACCAAACGGTTCATAATGAACGCTATCAACACCGTGATCTAGCGTCACTAGCCCATCAATCATGCTTTCCATAAATGGCATCGAGCCACAGACATAAATATCAGCAGGCTTAGGTAATTGAGCAAGCCACGCCTCATCTAATAGTTGTCCAGACTCAAAATAGAAAATATGCTTTTCTACAGTCTCAGCCTTTTCTAACAGCGTCTCCACTTCAGTATTGAAAGCGTGATGCGCATCATTTTGGCAAGCATAAACCCAGATAATAGGTCGTTTCGGATTGGCTAATACTTGTGCCTCCAACATAGACAGCACAGGGGTTACCCCAACACCCGCACTCATCAATACTAGCGGAATCTCATTTTGCTGTACCAAGTCTGGATTGAGCGCAAAGTCACCTGCTGGTGCCGATAATAAAACCGTGTCACCCACTTCTAATTGGTCGTGCATATAGTTAGAGACCAAACCATGATGCTCATTGCGGTTATCGCGTCTGACTGCAAACTGAATGCCTGCATCGGTACTAGCAGAGTACAAAGAGTAATGACGCAGCGCAACATGGTCACTGTCTTTTGGATCTGTTTTCACTGTGATGTACTGACCTGCGGTTAAAGTCAATTTGCTCAGGTCGATCTCTTGATGACTTTCTGCATTATCACTGACTGGTACAACTGTAAAAGCAGCAATATCCGTAGCAGCTGCTACCTTTTTAGTCACTACAAAAGGCGCAAAACCCTGCCACATCGCCTCCTCATACATGCCATGTTCAATCTGGATAAATACTGAGGCAATCTCATCATAAGCTTCAGTCCAAGCATTGATAATATCGTCATTGGCCGCCTCGCCCAGCACTTCCTTGATTGCACCGATTAAATGCTTACCAACGATAGGATAATGCTCAGGCAAAATTTGTAAAGCACGATGCTTGTGGCTGATTTGCGTGACTTGTGGCAATAACGTCGCCAATTTATCCAAGTGCTTAGCAGCGGCTAACACGGTCGTTGCCAGAGCCGTCTGTTGACGACCCAATTTTTGATTGGTTTCGTTAAATATGTCCAACAGCTCGGGATGCTCTTCAAACATATTTTTATAAAACACCGTGGTGATTGCCGTTCCATGCTCTTCAAGGACAGGAACAGTTGCGGTGACGATTTCTAAAGTCTTTGGTGAAGCCATACTGTCTCTCTTATTAGTACCAATCCCAAAACATGTGAGGAGCGATGTCAAACTCGTTTAGTCTACTGAATGTAGTACTTGCACGCGCTTTTTTGCTACTAAAATGGTTGAAAATGGCATAAGTTTATTACATTGATTGGTTGATTAACATATGAAAAATGAAGTACTTAAATAAGCAACGACGACTGATTTTTACAAACGATTATCAAATTCTTGTCATCAAATTTTTCGCCGAACCAGTCAAAACGCTTCTATAAGATTCATTTAAAATGAATGTTATCATATTTTGCTGCTTATACCAATGCCGTATGACTGCAAAACTGATTATTTTTGACAAAAAAGCAGCCGCTATGCTGTCATAACGGCTGCTTCTATAAAAAAATATGGGGATTAACAGGTTTCTTAAGTTAGGGCGTATCTTTATCCAAACGTCAAAATTAACGTGCTAGATAATTGGTCATCTCTTCTACCCCATGTAAGGTCATCGGATACATTTTATTGTCGAATAGTTTCTTAATTTCAACGATAGTTTGGGTATATTGCCAGTACGCTGGATCTTCAGGATTGAGCCAAGCGACTTTATCGAAATGCGCGAGCACCCGCTTGAGCCAAACAATACCCGCCTCATTGTTCATATATTCAACGCTGCCACCAACTGTCATCAGCTCATATGGCGACATTGACGCATCGCCGACGAAGATAACGCGATATTCACGACCGTATTTATTGAGCAGCTCATACGTTGGCATCGGCGCACTATGGCGACGGTTATTATCCTTCCAAACATAGTCATATAAACAGTTATGAAAGTAAAAAAACTCTAAAGTTTTAAATTCATTTCTAGCCGCTGAAAATAGCTTTTCTAAGGCTTCAACATGGACATCCATACTGCCGCCCACATCGAACAGCATTAGTACTTTGACGCGATTACGGCGCTCAGCTTGCATATGAATATCGAGCACGCCTTTTTTTGCCGTGCGTTTAATAGTCTCATGAATGTCTAGCTCATCGGCGCTACCGGTACGGGCAAACTGGCGCAAGTTTCGTAGTGCCATTTGAATTTGACGGGTACCAAGCTGACTGTCATCATCAAGGTTGCGGTATTTACGCTGCTCCCAGACTTTAGCCGCGCTACGTTTACGCGATTCACCGCCAACGCGCACGCCTTCTGGATGGTCACCATAGGCACCAAATGGCGATGTACCGCCTGTACCAACCCACTTACTACCGCCTTGATGACGCTCTTTTTGCTCTTTAAGTCGTTCTTCAAGCGCTTTCATTAGCTCCTCTAACGAGCCGTATTTTTTGAGCAGTCGGCGCTGCTCTTCGGTTAGGTTTTTTGGATCAAGCTTTAAATCGAGCCATTCTTTAGGAATGTCCGTCAATTTAGCCAATAGCTCATCCATATCTAGACTGTCGACGCCTTCGAAATAATCTGCCATTGCTCGATCGAATTTATCAAAATGGCGCTCGTCTTTGACCATACAAAGCCGAATCAGCCGGTACATATCCTCACGACTGGCAAAGGTAGACAACTCTGGATTTTCAGGATGCGGCTGCATCATCAGCCCTTGATCTAATGCGGCATTTAGGTCAAGCAGCTCACGCGTACTGACTGGCACACCATAAGTACGTAAGGTATAGAACAATTTGATAAACATAAGAGTCGCATCGCTTATTAGCTGATATGGTGACGAGTGAAACCATTTTATTAGGGCGTGTCGTCATTTTGAAAATAGTCTGTTGCTTAACGGCGCATTATATTAGCAAAGCGTTGCAACAAGCTCACATCGGCTTCATTTTTAAGCAGCGCGCCATATAACGGTGGAATAGACTTCTCACCGCGCAAGTTCTCTTCTAACTCTGCTTGTGCCATATCATCAGCCAGTAGCAACGTTAACCAATCGACCAATTCTGAGGTTGATGGTGGCTTTTTAAGCCCTTGGACATTACGCAGCTTATAAAAAATATCGAGCGCATCATTGACCAGTTTTTCTTGGATATTAGGGAAATGCACGTCAATGATTTGACGCATGGTCTCTTCTTCTGGAAAATCAATATAATGGAAAAAGCAGCGACGCAAGAAAGCATCGGGCAACTCTTTTTCATTGTTTGAAGTGATAATTACCACTGGACGCTGCGCAGCAGTGATGGTTTCTCCCGTCTCATAGACATAAAAAGACATTTTATCAAGCTCATGCAGCAAGTCATTTGGGAACTCGATATCGGCTTTATCAATTTCATCAATCAGCAACACACTGCGCTCGTTACTGGTGAATGCCTCCCATAGCTTACCGGGCTTGATATAATTGCCAATCTCATAAACCTTATCATCACCCAGTTGCGAGTCACGCAAGCGCGATACGGCATCGTACTCATACAACCCTTGCTCCGCTTTAGTGGTTGACTTGATGTGCCACGTAATCAGCGGCATCCCTAAGCTTTCAGCGACCTCCTCCGCCAATAATGTCTTACCAGTGCCCGGCTCGCCTTTAATCAATAGTGGTTTTTGTAACGTCATCGCGGCGTTGACCGCCAACTGCAAATCGTCAGTGGCAATATAATTTTGCGTACCAGTAAAGCTTTTTTTCGTTTTATCAGTCGTGCTCATAATCAAGTCTCAGTTATTGTTATAGATTAGGGCTATCAAGAGCCAGAAAAGGCTTAAACGCAATTGATAGCAAATAAACAATCATTTAGATTAGCACAGCATGATTGATTGCCAAAATACTCATGCGTTCGCAGTTGTTGAAAAATAATAGATACCTTGAACGCCTTTTGACGGTTGGTCGGCACAGTTATAAAACGTTTTTTCATAAAAAAAGACACGCATGGTGTCTTTTTTTATGGTGCTTTTCATTCACAGTATTTTTATTGATAGCGTCTTTTATATAGCTATCATAAACCTAAAGCACAGAGCCAATCATCGCTAGCAAAACTTTAATATCATTTTACTGATGTCACTTTATTGATGTTACTTTACTACTTATCAAGCTTTTCCATATTAGGCTTTTTAGCTAAACTACTGTCTTTTTTTAAGCTAACGTCTGCTTTAGGATTAGCCGCTAAAGGCGTTTTATTAGACGGTTCAGCAACAGTGGCTTGGTCGGTTAAAGTCGTGCCTTCTGTCAAATAATTGCCAGTCGTCAGCTGCATGGTAGATTGTGTATCTTCTGCAGTACGACTCCGCGCTTTGTCTAGACTTGACTCAAAAGCACCGCGAATAAGCTGCCAAACGAAGCCCACAAACAAGCCAACCACTAACACGACAAGTATCGGCAGCATATTGGTAATCGCGCCAGCCGTGTCCTTCATCATAATCGCATAAACCACGGCGATACTAGCGGGGGCAATCACACTTGGATCGCCAAGGGCAGTACCTGGTGCCAATAACACAGCAAACAATATCATCCAACTCATACCGCCCAACGGCCGCGGCAGCATACGAGCGACCAGCAACCACAATACCAACACAATAACGACACCACCCAGATACGCATACATCGGTAAGTCTGCGGGTGGCACGTCTTTTACCAACTGTCCCCACCAAATAGCAATTTCACCGAGAATATCACTAATGGCTTCCAGCGGTAAGCTGTTTATAATACCTTTTAACCAGTCCATGCGTGTGTAGTTACCTGCGTTTATAAATTGTGCAGCGCGTTTACGCGCTTAACGATAGACAGTGTGCTGTTTCAACGAACCATAATATTGAATACATTATCATCAAAAGCCCTTAAGACATAAGCACTTGAAACACGAACTTTTGCCTCGCCACGTATTTTTTGTCTTGTCACTCATATAGCCTGCTAGTTTATCACGACTTTCTACCAAAATGCATGAGCGCAAATGTGTCGTAAACTTTTTCTTGCTGGCTGTCATGCAACATAGCCAAAAGAGGCTGATTAAAAACTCGCTTCAAAAATACCCATTAATCATAAATATTGTCTTGTGCTTCGCGCGCACGTAATTCCGCTTGGCGACGCATCACATCTTGCGGTGGCATTTGTACAAAATACCCTTGCGACTGTAATTTTGCCAGTACCTCTGCTTTATCAACGCGCGCAAGCGTCGGCGTATTGGCTAAGTCCAAGTGCATCACAAATTTACTGCGCCCTAAACTGGCACGAAAATCTTTTGGTAATACGCCAAGCCAATCTTTAAGCTCGTCGGTATCGTCAGGATAATCAGGACGGGCAATATAGACATACATATCGTTATGTTTGGGGAATTTATAAATATCACAATGCATAATAATAACCTATCAGAAACTATCGCCATAGATTAGCATATTTTGGGTGAATATCAGTAGTCGCTTTACGTTTTACGATGGGCATTCGTGCTAAATTGACTACTACCTACCAAACGTAAAACGCTTTGCTTATCGATACGGTATTGATTATTCTCACAAAAAATCATTTTTGCCAAAATTATTCACTTTAATCGCCTAGATGGCTTGTAAAAGCGCCTTGAACCTTTCATAATAAAAGCGTTTTTCAGGAGAGAGTCTTGAGCACAATATCAGGTGCGCTCATATTAATGAGCTAGTGCTGATAGTTGCTACTTGACCACCGAAGGCGCATCCACCCTGCCAATCGCTCAGGTAAAAGGACTGAAAAACACATGTCACGACTGTTTCGCTGTCTACCATCAATTGCGTAGCACACCCAAACATAAGGCATAACAAATCTGGAGAGCGGTAAGGACGGACGACGCCTTACCCACCGAAGGGGAGAAAATGCGACATCATTTAATTTGGTTTTTTAAGGCTGATGCTTTTAAAAACGTGCAATGATTGTTCGTGTTGAAAATCTCAGGTTACAGGACAGATAGGGCTTTTGCTTAAACCGACGTTCAGCGTCTGTTTGGCGGATTGCGCTATTTTTCTGTGCTACCCTTGGTTGCAATGTTTGCACCTTGCAATATTGCTTCTCGCTACTATGATAAGGCACATCAGCCCTCATACTTTGATACTTGTTTTTACGACTGGTTATCGAATGCAGCTGATGTCCACATAAGGATTTGTTATGACCACTACTCAAGATAATACTGCTCAAAGCGCCAACACTTCAGCCCCTAAACGCACACCTCTTTATCAGTCTCACGTTGATAGTGACGGCAAGCTGGTGGATTTTTCTGGTTGGGAATTACCCATCCATTATGGTTCGCAAATCGAAGAGCACGAAGCGGTGCGCACTGATGCTGGTATGTTTGATGTCTCACATATGGTCGTCGCTGATGTCACAGGTAGCGATACCAAAGCATGGCTACAAAAGCTACTGGCCAATGATGTCGATAAACTCAAAACCGTCGGTAAAGCGTTATATTCTGGCATGCTCAACGAGCAAGGTGGCGTCATCGATGACTTAATCGTTTACCTGATGAACGAAGACGCCACTGAATATCGTATCGTCTCAAACGCTGCTACTCGTGATAAAGACATGGCACAATTTGATAAAGTCGCCGAAGGTTTTGACATCAGCATCACTGAGCGTCCAGAGCTTGCCATGATTGCCGTGCAAGGACCAAACGCTGTTGAAAAACTCGCGCAAACCAAACCTAGCTGGGCAGATACTTTAGCTGGTCTTAAGCCTTTCGTTGGTGCTGATTTAACAGACATCGAAGGCACAGATTGGTTCGTTGCTCGGACTGGCTATACCGGTGAAGATGGCGTCGAAGTCATCATGCATGGTGATGATGCACCAGCGTTTTTTGAGCAATTGAAAGCCAATGGCATTAAACCTGCCGGTCTTGGCGCGCGTGATACCTTGCGTATGGAAGCTGGCATGAACCTTTATGGTCATGACATGGACGACAACGTCAGTCCTTACGAGTGCAACATGGGCTGGACACTCGCGCTTAAAGACGATCGTGATTTTGTCGGTCGTGACGCTTTGGTCAGCAAGCGTCAACAGTCAAAAGACGATAGCTCTGCCATGAAGCAAGTTGGCTTGTTGCTAACGACACGCGGCGTATTGCGTGAAGGCATGACAGTCACCATCAATCAAGGCACGGACAATGAGCAAACTGGCATTATCACCAGTGGCACCTTCTCCCCTAGTCTAAAAAATTCAATTGCGATTGCCCGTGTGCCTGCCAGCGTATCAGATGATGATAGCGTTCAGGTCGATCTGCGCGGCAAAGGCAAGTTCGTTGATGTGCGTGTTCTTAAGCTACCGTTTGTCCGTAATGGCAAACAGCAGTTTGACTCGTAGGCATTATAAACCCTATTATTAACGTCCACTATTTTTGTTAACCATCCTCTATCACTTAGGAGAGAGACCATGAGCAATATCCCAGCAGAACTAAAATACATCGCCAGCCACGAGTGGTTACGCTTAGAAGACGACGGTACTATCACTGTTGGTATCACTGACCATGCTCAAGACCTATTGGGTGACGTGGTGTTTGTTGAATTGCCAGACGTGGGCGACATCATCGCCGTTGATGACGAAATCTCTGTAGTTGAGTCAGTAAAAGCTGCTTCTGACGTTTATGCACCTATCTCAGGTGAAGTCGTTGCGATCAACGAAGCCCTAGAAGACGATCCAGAAATCATCAACTCTGACCCATATGGCGAAGGTTGGTTCTTTAGAATGAAGCCTGACAACATCGCTGACTATGAAGCACTGCTAACCGCTGATGAGTACGAAAACGAGCTGTAATCTAATCTTCACTCTCTCGCTTAAAAGCGGTGTTTTATTTACATGCCGCTACTTATAACCTTAAAAAACATAGCTTGTTATGACAGATATTGGCGTCAGCTGATATCTGTACGCTTTTTCTTAGAATGTTTATCGCTCAATTTATTGCGTCCAATCGCTATCTGATTTATTCATATCAATTACTTGTCAGGCGCTATTAAAGAGACGTACTCAATACTGCCCCAAGTTGATCACTTAATCTCCAGCATGGATTCTCATATGACCCCTGACACTGATAATCAAGCAAACGCTCAAGCAAGTTCTCAAGAAAAATTTGCCACGCCTAATAATACCCCGCAGCTGCAAGCGTTTCGTGAGGTGGTTGAATCACGTCGTTCAGTCCGCCGCTTTACCGACACACCGATACCTGACGATGTGTTAGCAGACTGTCTGCGTTTGGCCATGCTTGCGCCAAACTCTAGCAATCTACAGCCGTGGGAATTTTATGTGATTGATGAGGCGGACAAGCGCAAACGCGCGGTGAAAAACTGCATGAATCAAAATGCAGCGAAAACCGCCGCTCGTTTAATCGCAGTCGTTGCTCGCACCGATGTGTGGCATGACCATGCCAAGCAAATATTGCGCGAATACCCTGATAAGCCAGTACCCAAAAAGGTCAAAGACTACTACACCAAAGTCGTTGCCATGGACTTCTTACGAGGACCTGTCAATGTGGTATCAGCGGCTAAATGGGGTGCGACTCAAGTGGTCAGACGGGTAAAAGGTCCGATTAAATCACCTTATTATACTTTTGAAGACACCAAAAACTGGGCGACCAACAATACCGCCCTTGCGGCTGAAAACCTAATGCTTGCACTACGCGCGCATGGCTTTGATAGCTGTCCGATGGGTGGCTTTGATGAGCCTGCCATGAAGCGCTTATTAAATTTAAGCGACGATCAACATATCATTATGATGATTGGTGCTGGCGAACGCGCTGATAATGGCATTTACAACAGCCAGTTCCGCTTTGACCAAAAGCAATTTGTTCATTACGTATAAAATCTTAAACCGTCATTAGTTATTATTACTAGTTATTTTAGCCATCCCTTTATTACTCCCTTAACCAAGGATTGTCATGACTATCTCGCAAAACCCAACGTTTGATACCTTTAAAGGTTTATTCAACGAAGCTGAATTTGTCTATCGTCATCTAGGCTCCAATGATGCCAAACAAGCTGACCTGCTCAGTGCTGTTGGCTATAAAGATATGGCTAGCTTTATTAACGATACTGTACCTGAGCCCGTGCGCTTGCATAAAGAGCTAGATTTGCCAGTGGCGATGAGTGAGCATGCCGCGCTTGCCAAATTGCGTACCATGGCAGATGACATCATTGTTAATAAGAGCTATATCGGACAAGGCTACTCGCCAGTACGTATGCCTGCGGTCATTCAGCGTAACGTCCTTGAAAATCCAGGCTGGTACACCGCTTATACGCCTTATCAGGCAGAGATTGCCCAAGGTCGTCTAGAAGCCTTGCTTAATTTCCAACAAGTATGTATTGATTTGACTGGTCTTGAGCTTGCTGGCGCATCATTGCTTGATGAAGCAACCGCTGCCGCAGAAGCCATGGCAATGTCAAAGCGTGTCAGCAAAAGCAAATCAACGCAGTTTTTTGTTGATGACCGTATCTATCCACAAACATTAGATGTTATTAATACCCGTGCCAAGTACTTTGGTTGGGAAGTGGTGGTTGGTGATTTTGAACTGGCTAAATCAGGCGATTATTTCGGTGCGCTATTCCAATACGTCGGTGTTGAAGGCGATGTTAAAGACTTAACAGACGTCATTGCTGCCGTGAAGAAAAACAAAACTTATGTGAGTGTCGTCAGTGACATCATGAGCTTGGTACTATTAAAATCACCAGCAGATATGGGCGCAGATGTCGCTTTGGGTAGCACGCAGCGTTTTGGTATTCCAATGGGCTTTGGTGGTCCACATGCCGCCTACTTTGCCTTCTCTGATAAAGCCAAACGCTCAGCACCTGGTCGTATCATCGGCGTCTCTAAAGATTCGCAAGGCAATACTGCCCTACGTATGGCACTACAAACTCGTGAGCAGCATATCCGCCGCGAAAAAGCCAACTCAAACATCTGTACCTCACAAGTATTGCTCGCCAACCTAGCCGGTATGTATGCCGTTTATCATGGTCCAGGTGGCGTGAAGCGTATCGCTACTCGTATCCATGCGTTTGCGACTGCCTTTGCTGATGTCATCAAAAATGCTAACGACAGTAATTTAACCGTGGTACATGACCAATTCTTTGACAGCGTCGTCGTTGATTGTGGCTCAGAAAAACTGGCTACTCAAATTTTCGAAAATGCTGACAATGTAGGCTATAACTTATGGCGTCTTGGTGAAACCAAATTAAGCGTCGCGTTTAGTGAAACCAGCGATCAGCATGACTTTAATGTATTAACTCAACTGTTTGTCAGTAAAGCACATGACCTACCAAAAGACGCTCGCGTTTCTCTTGATAGTGCACACTTGCGTACCGATGCTATTTTATCGCATCCAGTATTTAACTCGCATCATACTGAACACGAAATGCTGCGTTATTTAAAATCACTTGAAGACAAAGATTTGGCAATGAACCGCAGCATGATTTCATTGGGTAGTTGTACCATGAAATTGAATGCCACCAGTGAGATGCTACCGATTACGTGGCCTGAATTTGCTAACGTGCATCCTTTTGCACCACGTGACCAAGTCACAGGCTACGTTGCCATGATTGATAGCTTGCAAGACCAGCTGAAAGCCATTACCGGTTTTGATGATGTGTCTATGCAGCCAAACTCTGGCGCTTCAGGTGAATATGCTGGTCTGCTAGCGATTCGCCGTTATCACGAATCATTGGGTGAAACTGACCGTGATGTTTGTTTAATCCCTCAGTCAGCGCACGGTACCAACCCTGCGACAGCTATAATGATGGGTATGAAAGTAATCGTGGTTAAAACTGATGACAATGGTAACGTTGACATCGATGATCTAACTGCTAAGTGTGAAGAAAACAGCGCCAATCTAGGTGCATTGATGATTACTTATCCATCGACGCATGGCGTGTTTGAAGAAGGCATCCGTAAGATCTGTGACCTCATTCATAAGCATGGCGGTCAAGTTTATATGGATGGTGCCAATATGAATGCACAGGTTGGCATGATGCAACCTGCTGACGTTGGCGCTGATGTATTGCACATGAACTTGCATAAAACCTTCTGCATCCCGCATGGCGGCGGCGGTCCAGGCATGGGCCCTATCGGTATGAAATCGCATTTAGCACCCTTTATGGCCAACCATACATTGAGCCCTGTGCATAATGCGCAAAAAGACTGCTCGGCCGTATCGGCAGCCCCTTATGGTTCAGCAAGCATCCTACCAATTTCATGGATGTACATTGCCATGATGGGCCGTGATGGTCTGCTGAAAGCGACTGAGCTTGCGCTATTAAATGCTAACTATGTCGCTGCTCAATTAAAAGACCACTACCCTGTCCTTTATACGGGCAAAAATGGTCGCGTCGCGCACGAATGTATCATCGATATTCGTCCGTTGAAAGAAGAGACGGGCATCAGTGAAAGCGATATTGCTAAGCGCTTGATGGATTACGGTTTCCACTCACCAACGATGAGCTTCCCAGTTGCGGGTACCTTGATGATTGAACCAACTGAGTCTGAATCTAAAGAAGAATTAGACCGTTTCATCAGTGCCCTAAAATCTATCAAAGCCGAAGCAATGAAAGCCAAAGCTGGCGAGGAAGGTTGGACGTTAGAAGACAACCCACTGGTCAACGCACCGCATACCGCGGCGATGGTCACCAACAGTGAATGGACGCACCCATACAGCCGTGATACAGCAGCATTCCCACTGCCTTATATCCGCGCCCATAAGTTCTGGCCAAGCGTAGCACGTGTCGATGACGCTTATGGTGATAAAAACCTCATGTGTTCTTGCCCAAGTATCGAAAACTATATGTAGTTTTCAAATAAGCATGAACAGTTGATATAAAAATAAACCTCCAAGTCAGCAGCTGATTTGGAGGTTTTTATTTTGCCACTAATATTTAGCGCTATAATAAAATAGCTATCAATCTATTCACATTATTTACTTGGTTAGAATTAACTATGCAGAAAAACAATCTTGTCATTCTCATCCATGGTCTGCACCAAACCGCTTGGATCATGCGACCACTGGCCAAACGCTTGCAAGCAACAGGATTTGATACTCATCAATTCGGTTATCGTAGTATGCGTGACGGTATCAAAACCAATAGTGCCCGCCTAAATAGCTGGCTAGAAAACCATCATCACCCTGACCAACCGATAGATTTGGTCGGTCATAGTTTGGGCGGTCTGATTATTCGTGATTTTGTCACTGCATATCCGCAGTGGCAGATAGGACGCTGCGTGACACTTGGGACACCGCATGTAGGCAGTGTATGTGCTGACTATATATGGCGCTTGACCCCAGCTGTAGTGGGTCGCTCATACATCGATGCGTTAGATGGCACCGTAGCGCCACTACCCAAACATATTACCCTTGGGGTGATTGCGGGTAATCGCCCCTACGGTTTGGGTCAGCTTTTTTTACAGTATCATAATCGAAAATTGCGTAAGACAAATAATATGCCATCAGTAGAACATCTGCTACATGATGGCACCGTATATGTAGCAGAAACCAAAATAGAGGCAGCCACGGATCATATAGTTTTACCAGTCTCGCATACTGGGATGCTGGTCGATAAAACAGTAGCCGCGCAAACCAAATACTTTTTACAACATGGACAATTCGAGCATAACAAGCTTACGTCTTGAGAAAAGCATCATCTTTTATCAATGATAGAATCTTATGGCTTATCTAACATTGATACCCATACCCTGCTGCAACTCAGTTTTATGTTTTTTGATGACTGGAATCAGGGTGTTCATGACCCAGTCATTCCGCCAGCCTTTTAAGCCTTCTGGCAACTCGCTTAAATCTTTATCAAAAGCAATTACTTCATACAATTGCCCGAGCCACTTCTTACGCATCAATACATTGTCAGGTACGCCGATAGCTCGTGCGTGATCATCGATCGCTTGCTGCACTGCTTTTGACAGTACTTTATTTTTTGAGCGATACGGCGGTAATAGGCAGTCAGGATATTCAGCAGGGTGCAAGTTTTTTGCTTGATTTATCACTTTTAGCAGCTCTTCGCCGTATAAGCGTAACATACTGCGATGCATCGTGGTTTTGTGCGCAAGCTCTCGCATATTGCTTGGTTTTTCAGTGATGATCTCGCGTACTGCTTGTTTTTTAATCACAAACGTACGTGGCTGATTGGTCGAACGTGCCAGCTCCTCGCGCCACGTCGCAACCGCTTGCAGTATCGCCATCTGCTGTGAAGTATAACGATAATCTGCCATTGTTAGGTACATTACATTGTCTTCAACATGCTGAGCATCATACAAATCACTGGCATAAAGCTGGCAATCTGCCCATACATAATCGTATAAACCTTGCTTTTTTAACGCATATTCAAGACTTAAATAAAGCGCTGGCAAAAAACGTACGTCATCAATCGCATATTGCTCTTGCTCATCTGAGAGCGGACGCTGTAGCCAGTCCGACTGGCTTTGTTCTTTATCAATGTGCATGTCTAGCTGGTCGTCAAGCGCTTGCTGATAGCCCATTTGCAATTGACCCGTTAAGTAAGACAACGCAATTTGCGTATCAAATATATTGGTCAATGGCGGACAACCAGAGAGTAGATAAAAAATCCCTAAATCCTCACCACAGGCATGCCAAATCGCTACATCAACTTTGGCCAGTGCCTGCCACAGTTCGGTCAGTTGCAACTGCGGGGCATCTAATAAATAAATATGATTGCCAGTATTCAGCTGCACCAATGCCAAGCGCGGATAGTAAGTATCACGTTTGATAAATTCGGTATCTAACGCCACCCGACCGCAAGTTGCCAATGCATCGATAACTTCAGCCAAACCATTTTGCTCACGCACCCACGTGACAGCAGCTTCATCGGCATTATCTAGCAGTGCATCAATATCTGGCTCTGAAGGTATATCTGCTGACTCTATTTTAGAATTAATTGATTGTGCTAATAAATCATCAGAAGCAGCAATGTCAATGTTGTCTGCAAGGTTTGATTGGATGGCAGCAGTTGAAGCTGTTGGAGCATGGTTGGACACGGGCAGATACCTGCATAAATAGGAAAAAATAAAACGCTAAAGGGCGTCTCAATAAAAGTAAATAATAAAATACTAGGGCGTGTCCTCAATTCAATCGATAGTTATCTAAATAGGTTAAAAATGGCTAAATCTTGCCAAACGGCGTCAAATAGCTGACTAATATCTCGATATTATCTGCGCTATTTTCCTTGTTTAACTGCAATTTATCTCATTTTTATCACCATTTTTAAAATGAGGACACGCCCTAGTGAATCAATTATAACAATTTCATGAAATAAAATGGACAAGACTTGGTTTTTATAAAGAAGTTATAGAAAAAATGCCAGTGTGCTATAAAAATGAACGATTTTGCATCGCTTGTCCAAGGGTCATGCTATCAAGATATTCAAGCTCGCCGCCCATTGGTACACCTTGTGCCAAACGTGTGACCTTATTAACATGACGACTAACCGCTGCACTGATAAAGTGCGCGGTGGTCTGCCCTTCGACAGTCGTACCAGTCGCCAATATCAACTCTTCAACAGGCTCTTGCTTGACCCGCCAGACCAGTTGTTCAATATTCAAATCATCAGCGCTAATACCATCAATCGGTGATAAATGACCACCTAATACAAAGTAGCGGCCACGGTAGCCTGCGGTTTGTTCGATAGCCATCACATCTGCTGCCGTTTCGACCACGCATAATAAGGCATCATCACGCCTTGGGTCTTGGCACAGCGGACAGATGCGATCATCACTGAAGCTGTGGCAGCGCTGGCATTCGACGATATCGCGCATCGCTTCATCAAGAGCTTGGGCAAGTGCCATGCCTTGTGGGCGTTTTTTGGTGAGCAAATGCAGTGCCATACGTTGGGCACTTTTTTGACCCACACCCGGCAAAATACGCAGCTGTTTAACCAGCTGATCAAATTTGGCTGTCAGCAAAGCATCTTCCTTTATTTAACTTAATTTATAAATCGTAGCTATGAAAATGGGGTCGTATCGTATCGATAACAACCCCATTTTGTCTTTAATATGTCGTGTTTGGCTTAAAAAATAACGACTTAGAACATACCTTGCATACCTGGTGGTAGACCCATGCCTGAGGTCGCGCCAGCCATGGTTTCTTCGTATAGCGCATCTGCTTGACGAACGGCGTCATTGATAGCAGCAGCGATAAGATCTTCGATCATATCTGGCTCATCTTCTAGCAAGCTTGGATCGATGGTTAAACGCTTAACCACATGGCGACCCGTCATGGTAACTTTTACCAGACCACTGCCCGCTTCAGCTTGTACTTCTTTATTCGCAAGCTCTTTTTTAGCATTTTCAACGTTTGCTTCGACTTTCTTTTGCATCGTTTGTGCTTGTTGCATTAATGCTTGAATATTCATAGTTGCCTCTTTTGTTTTTTAATCATAAATGATTGATATTTTACTAGGGCGTGTCCTCAATTCAATTGATCATATCTAAACGGGCTAAAAATGGTTAAATCTTGCCAAACATCGTTAAATAGCTGGTTAATATCCCGATATTATCTGCGCTATTTTCCTCGTTTGACTGCAATTTATCTCATTTTTATCACCATTTTTGAAATGAGGACACGCCCTAATATAAAGTGCTAACCGCGATTATACCGTTATCTTTACAAACTGTCTAAACCACGCGCCAAATCTTTGATGATATCTTCTACATCTTCTAAGCCTACTGACAAACGAATAAGGCCATCTTTGACGCCCGCTTCTGCGCGCTCTTTTGCACTCAAACGAAAATGGGTGGTGGTCGCAGGATGAGTAATGGTGGTTTTAGCATCACCCAAGTTATTAGTAATAGAAACCATTTGGGTGGAATCAATGACATGCCAAGCGGCAGATTTCGAATCACGACTATTTGAATCGGTGCTGTCAGAAGCCTTTACCTCAAAACCCATGATAGCACCATAGCCATCTGTCATATGATGTTGACGCGTCGCAAGCTCATGAGCGGGATGATCACTCAAACCTGAGAAATGTACGGCACTGACATTGGGATGATTGACCAAAAACTCTGCCACTTGATTGGCATTTTGACAATGCGCTTGCATACGCAGTTTCAGCGTCTCTAACCCTTTGGTAAATACCCAAGCATTAAACGGACTCATACTGATACCGCCTGAACGTACCACGGTAAACGCCTCTTGCATGAGCTTATCACTGCCGACCAATGCGCCGCCGAGTACTCGACCCTGACCGTCTAGATACTTAGTTGCAGAATGAATCACCACATCGGCACCCAAATCAAGCGGACGCTGCAAAGCTGGGGTGGCAAAGCAATTATCAACGACCAATAAGATACCATTGGCTTTACACAGCTGGCTTAAAAAGCCGATATCACAAATCTGTGCCAATGGATTGCTAGGGCTTTCGCAATAAATGACTTTGGTGTTTGGTTGAACGGCGTTTGCCCACGCCTCATTATCGAAGCAATCAACGTAGCTGACTTCCACACCGAACTTTGCCATATAATTATTAAATAGACCAATCGATGAGCCAAATAATTGATTGGCAGCAAGCAAATGATCGCCCGCTTTTAGATATGCCAAGCACATGGTCAAAATCGCGCCCATGCCAGAGGCTGTCGCCACTGCGCGCTCACCGTTTTCAAGCGCTGCCAAACGACGCTCAAAGGTACGCACACTCGGATTGGTATGGCGTGAGTACACGTTGCCCGTCTTCTCTCCATTAAAATGTGCCGCGGCATCTGCCGCTGAGGTATAAACGTACGAGCTGGTAGTAAAAATAGCCTCTGAGTGCTCACCCTCATCGGTACGATGTTGCCCTGCCCGTACAGCAATGGTTTGCATACCATAATCGAGATCTAAATTGAGCGCGTCACTGCGCCAGTTTGGATCTAATTTATCTACATTTTTATCATCATGGGCTTGCGACTGACTCATAAATATTCCGTTGCTTTGATTGGTATTTTGATTGATATAAAATGACTGCTTATTCTTCTGATTATCGACCGAATTCATTAGCGTTATCATATCATGTCAACTTATTCCACACAGCTGGTTTCAAGCGATGGCTAAATATTATTTTTGAATACACATCTATCTCTTTCTCAACAACAGATGAAAGAGAGACGATAAGTAAATAATGACTGGATAAGTCGCTGAATCTAACAAAAATAACGTATTTATAATAGGCATAGATGACGACAGCTGATAAGCTTAGCGGCGATTTAATTTTTGCCTTGGGCGATATTGTTATACGCTTCGTAATCAGTGCTATCATCGGTAAAATAAACGATGCACTAGCGCATGTCCTTCATTCAATTGATAGTCTTTTTAATGGACTAAAAATGAGGACATGCCCTCACGCTTACTTTCTAACAAATACTTCTTTATGTAAGGCTCACTAAGGTAATTCATTTATGTCGATGTTCAGTATAGAACCAAGCAACTTATCGTTGAGTCTAACACTCGGACTAACCTTAGGTCTTAGTGGATGTCAGGTTTTGCCAAAACAGCCACACTTACCTGAGAGCCAAGCATTATCAGCACGAGTACATGACTTATATCAGCAAGAAGACAATCAAGAAACTGGACAAAGTGACACAGTAGCAACCAATGACGTTGATTTGGTAGCATCGATTAGCGAGCAGAATGATATTCACCCAGATTTATCTGGCTATCACCCCATTGTAACTGGTGCCAATGCTTTTGCTTCTCGCAGCATATTAACGGACATGTCCACACGTAATATCGATGCGCAGTATTATATTTGGCATAATGACCAAGCTGGTCAGCTACTATTGAAAGATCTGTGGGAAGCGGCTGAACGCGGCATCATTGTACGCTTACTATTAGATGATTTTAATAATGATGCCACTTTCGATCAGCATTTATTACGTTTTTCCAGTCATCCGAATATCGCGGTACGAATCATCAATCCGCTGATGCACCGTAAGTTTCAAACATTAAACTACGTCACAGGTCTGCCACGTATCAATCGCCGCATGCACAATAAAAGCATGACTTTTGATAAGCAGATTACCATCATTGGGGGACGTAATATTGGCAATGAATATTTAAGCAATGACCAAAATAGTCAATTTGCGGATTTGGATGTTTTACTCATCGGTAAAGTCGTCGCAGATATTGACAACAGTTTTTCAAGCTATTGGTCGTCGCCTTTGTCATTTGACATTGAAACGCTAGTGAAGCCTGACAACAATACAGCGCCTGATTTCCTAGCGGCACTGGACAAGCTCGGTCAGGATGAAAAAGGTAGCGACAATCATTTGACGGTGTATAAAGAAGCGCTAGAAGAGTCAACGATAGACAGTGACTTGGTCAATAAACGCGTGCCTTTTCGCTGGACAGATATGCAGTTTTTGAGTGATGATGTGGGCAAGCTGACCAAAACGGTACCAGCGGATACCAATTTGGTGCATCAATTGCGTACCTTATTAGGCAGTCCAACCAAAAAGCTAACCATCATTTCCTCTTACTTTGTACCCACCAAAGATGGTGTCAATACTTTAGTGCAATTGGCTGAAGCTGGTATCGAGATTAAGATTTTGACCAATTCATTTGATGCGACCGACGTGACTGCTGTGCATTCTGGCTATAGTCAATGGCGACCTAACTTGCTGCGCGCTGGTGTCAAAATCTACGAGCTAAAATCCACCGCCTCTGAGGAAAAACGCGAAAACAAGCTTTGGAAAGCTCGTAGTCAATCCTCAACCAGTTTACATGCAAAAACGTTTGCCGTTGATGACTATCAAGTATTCATTGGCTCCTATAATGTCGATCCTCGCTCTGCCAATATCAATACAGAAATGGGTGTGATCATCAATGATGATGAGCTGGCAAAACAATTGCATGGTGCGCTGAGCGATGACCTGCTAAACCAAGCTTATGAAGTCAAACTATCAGATAATGGTAAGCTACAGTGGCATACTATGGAAGACGATAAAAAAGTGGTTTACGATTCAGAGCCACGCGTCGATATCAGCGATCATGTCTGGCTGACCATCATGTCATGGCTACCTATTGATTGGTTGCTATAGCTGCCATCATCAAAAACACTCTAAAACTTGGTCATATTTACATAATAACAGCGCTATTGAGTGATTCTTTGACCCAATTTTTTTTAGTTTGAATACTTTTTAGTTTGAATACTTTTTAGTTGGAGTGCTTTTCATTTAAGCACTATTCATTCAAGTGCTTTTAACTCCGATGCTTATTGCTCAATAACTTTTAGCTCAAACGTCTTTATTTTTTCGGCAAATCATTATTTTTCATATTGATTTGTCGTTTTTTATTATAGCCGGTTATCCAGATAATAATCGGCTTAACGAATACTATTATATGTGGATGCGCGACCTATTATGCCTTCTCGTTCTCAATATGCAATGATGTCTTCTAAAGACAGAAACACCGTACTGTTTATCTGCTTTAGCAGCGCAGTCGCGTTTTTTGATTTTTTGATTTATTTATATCTAGCAGATATCATGGCGACCGCTTTTTTCCCTGCTAATATTGATCCAGCTATTACAAAGGTGCAAGGGCTTGGGCTATTTGCAATTGGCTATTTGGCACGCCCACTTGGCGGTATCATCTTTGGTCGTTATGGTGATATCAAAGGCCGAAAACCGATACTGTTGATCAGTATATTAGTGACGGCGGTCAGCTTGTTGGCGATGGCTTGCTTACCTACCTATGGGCAATGGGGGTTGATTGCACCAACCTTATTTATAGTCTTGAGGCTGATACAAGGCATGGCATTTGGTCTTTATGTGCCACTCGCTTGGGTTTTTGTGGCAGAGCATGTGCCGCGCCAATATTCGTCAGTATCTTGTAGCTATGTCACCGCCAGTTTTTATGTAGGCGTGCTGTTTTCTAATGCCTTTTTTCTTTGGTTAACCAATTCTATGACGACTGAGCAATTGGCTAATTACGGCTGGCGCTTGCCATTTTTCATCGCGGCCATTCTAAGTTTATTACCATTATTAGCGTGGCGATGGATAGATGAGTCACCCTTTTTCCTAGAAATGAAAAACTCAAAGCCGAGCGATTATGTTGCCAAACCCTTCAATTTACTCTTTAAGCATTGCAAGCATTCGCTATTTATCGGCATGGTTCTCACGCTTATTGTTTCTAGCATCACGACCGTTGTTGTGCTATTGCTACCCGATTTGATTGAATTACGTTTTACCTTAGACAGCGATTTATTTGGATTCTCACACAGTCTGGGTATTGTGTTCATGGTTTTTGGTTGTATTTTTTATGGGATAATATCCAACCACCAAAACTTCGGTAAGATTCTGACGGTTGGCTCTATTCTTTTGATCGCTCAGATGTTTGCCTTTTTTTACCATCTGCAAGCCAGCGGTGACTACATCCTCATTATGTATGCGCTTTTAGGCTTTTGTGCTGGCATCGTTGGGATGATACCTGCCATCCTTGTACAGTTATTTCCGACCAATGTACGACTAACAGGAATGGCTTTTTGTTATAATATCGCCTACGGTATTGTTGGAGTGCTTGTGCCTTTTGGACTGGGTTATGCCACTCTGTATGTGAGTTTCTCACCAGCGCTCTACATTGCATTTATCGGTTTTATCGGCATAATAATGGGTATTTATTTTTATAATTTGCCTGAATTTAAAAAAATCGACCACATTATTTAGCTAGTTAATAGCTGCCTATTATCTGCTTAACGATTGAAATTAAAAAATTAAGGTGCAATCGTATGTCTCATACATTGCACCTTGTTCATTTATTTAAGACACCAATATTATAAAATATTAAGGCTCAAAACCATGGTTGATATGACCAACAAACGTCTTTCCGTTGCACCCATGATCGACTGGACAACGACGGATTATCGTTATTTCGCTCGGCTTTTTAATCCGCATGTTTATTTGTACACCGAGATGATCAGTACGGGCGCGCTGATACATGGCAATCGAGCACGGCATCTGCGCTTTGATACGCTTGAGCATCCGCTTGTACTACAGCTGGGCGGCGCAGATATTAGCGAGATGACGCAATGTGCTGAATTTGCGCAGCAGCATGGCTATGATGAGGTCAATATCAATGTTGGTTGTCCCTCTGATCGCGTACAGCATAATAAGATTGGTGCTTGCCTCATGGCAGAGCCGCACACGGTTGCCGATTTGGTCAAACACATGCAAGCGGCGGTCGATATCCCAGTAACCGTGAAGCATCGTATTGGTATCGATGATTTTGACAGTTATGAGTTTATGGTGGATTTTGTAGAAAAAGTGGCAGCAGCAGGTTGTACACGCTTTATTGTCCATGCACGTACTGCATGGCTACAAGGGCTTAGCCCCAAGCAAAATCGCGAGATACCACCGCTACGTTATGAGGATGTCTATCGTCTCAAACAAGACTTTCCACAGCTTGATATCGAGATTAATGGCGGCATCGATACTGTTAAAGACATCGAAGCACATTTGCAGCATGTGGATGGCGTGATGATTGGTCGCGCGTTTTATCACAACCCTTACCTATTAGCAGAAACCAATAGCTTATGGAACGAACCAGCACCTAAGCGTTCAGATATTTTAGCGCAGCTGTATCCGTATATGGAGGCGCAGATTGCTAAAGGTGAAGCACTGCCAACGATGACAAGACATTATTTAGGGTTGTTTCAAGGACTGACGGGTGCGCGCAAATGGCGACAGGCGTTAAGTGGTAAACCTCAGCTAACAATCGACGATATTAAACGGGCAGCGGATGAGGTGTTACTACTAAATCCTGATGCTTAAGAAAATTCATTATTATGATAGCTATAAAAGTGTAATGATGCCGAAATAGCCCTTATTTATTTAGGCGGTTTGCGCAATATATTGCCACATCGCCGCCCCATTATTCACGATATGCAATAATATCGGCAGCAACAGCGAGCCTGACTTGATACGCGCGTAGCAAAATATCAATGCCAGTACCACAATGGTACTGATTTCATAAATACC
This sequence comes from Psychrobacter sp. JCM 18902, assembly GCF_904846615.1. Taxonomy (NCBI): domain Bacteria; kingdom Pseudomonadati; phylum Pseudomonadota; class Gammaproteobacteria; order Moraxellales; family Moraxellaceae; genus Psychrobacter; species Psychrobacter sp. JCM 18902. The sequence continues at coordinate 657,807 of NZ_CAJHBK010000001.1, read as the reverse complement.
ATACTGCACATGGATCACCGCAAATATCAAGCTGGTCAAGACGCTTGCTACGATCGCCCCTCGATGCTTTGAATAAGTTGACGAGGTAAATTGCTCTGCGATCGCTGACCATAATAGACCACGAAATATCAGCTCTTCGTAGATTGGCGCGACAATGACCATTGCAAATATCAACAGCCATACTGAGCTGACAGACTGATATAAAGGGTCGACGAAGAGCAGTGGCGATTTATCAAGCAAATAAGTCAATGCCTGACTGCTAATCATAAATATCAATAGCAGCCCAAGCAATCCCATACCCACCGCAAATGAGAACGGCTTTAGCGCTAAATACTGCCGACTATCGCCGCCTCTTACACGGATCACCAAAAGGCTAATAGCGATCAATAACACGCAGCCTATAATAATAGAGAGGCTGACCACGGTGCCATCGTTACTACCAAAAAAGAAGATATCAGCCATGGTTGAATTTTTAGAAGCTGGTAAGACTAGCTTGCCAGCGATATACACGCCTAGCAGCTGACTGATAAAAAATGCCATCAGCATACCAACAGTCAGTAGAAAGACACCCAACCTTGAAAATAGCGGCGTGCGCTTAGGCGGCGTATTAAGATTGTGCGAACCAGTAGCATTTTTTAGCATAAAGTCATTACTCAAACGGATATTTTGTTAGCTCGCATCTAGGGCGTGTCCTCAATTCAATCGATTATCCTCTAAATGAGTTAAAAATGGCTAAATTTTGCCAAACATCGTTAAATAGCTTATCAATATCTCGATATTATTTGCGCTACTTTCCTTATTTGACGGCAATTTATCTCATTTTTATGACCATTTTTAAAATGAGGACACGCCCTAGCATAAGCAATAATGAGCAGAAATAGTCATCAGCGATTATGTTGGTAGTTGCTGCTCAATCAATGATAATACTTGCTGAGAGACCGACTCTGGATACTCAAGTGGAAACATATGACCACCGGCATGGATCTCATAAGGAATATTCAAACGCGACTTTATTTGTTGCGGAAATCGGCGTTTTAAAAAGATACTGTCTTGACCGATAATCAAAGTAACAGGCGGCTTTGGTCCATGATTTGGTGCCAGCCAATACCAAGATGGATTGGTGCGAAAGACAGCGACCTCACTGGCTTTCGGAATCGCCAATGTCACTTTGCCATCCGCACGTTCGTGTAGCCCATGCTCGATATAGCCTTGAAAACTGCGTTCATCAAAGTTTTTGAAAAAGCCTTTATGCCGCATCTTATCGTACGCATCTGCGCGGCTCTCCCAGACATCACGGCGATGCTTAGACACGCCAGCTGGTGACAATTTATCCATCAGGCGGTTATTCATCATCGGCAATCTATCCGCCGTCTTTGCCAAATGCCATAGCAAGCTCACTTTGCCATAAATCCAAGGCGGATCCATGAGTACCGCTTGGGCAAAGTGCTGCGGCGCACGATACAATGCCTGCAAGGTACACATCGCACCCAGCGAATGACCCACTGCCACTACTTGCGACACGCCATGCTTCTCACAGGTATTTTTGACACTATCAATAATCTGCTGTGTAAGGCTGCGCCAATGATCATCGACTGGATAATCAGGCGTTGCACCCAGCATGGCAATATATTCAATAGTAAAAAATTCTGCTAACTTCTCAAAAAATGGTTGATAAACCGCACTTGGCATCCCATTAGCATGAGCAAAATGCAGGACAGGTTTGTTGGTTATTGTAGAGACAGGTAAAGCAGTAAAAGTTGGCAAATTAATTTTATCACTCATGACAAGCTCTCTTCGATTTAAGTCGCTATTTAGGGTGTTTTTATAACCATTGAATTTCATATACAATTGAGGCTGAGCATAATCATACGCTCAGCCTCAACAATCATACACAGTAAATCTCAAACATAAAACGCTTAACGCATCTGCGCATTACCTTGTTCTTGCGGTAAAACATCAAGGCTGACACTAGAGCCAATGCCCGCCCCCAATTTAACAGCAAAGCGGTCCATGAATAATTGGAACGGATCTGTTGGGCTATAATTGATGACATTATCCAGCTCTAACTGCTTTTCTAAGCTAGCGATGCTGCCTTTCTTATCGGCTAAGCCAAGCTCAATCGACTGCTCGCCTGTCCAGAATAATCCTGAGAACAGTTTATTTTGTTCAGGATTTTTGAGACGATCACCGCGACCTTCTTTCACTGCATTAATGAAATGCTTGTGGGTGTTGTCCAAGACTTTTTCCACATGTTTTTCTTCATAATCCGTTAACGGACGTGACAAACTTAAGATGTCTTTGTATTCACCAGCAGTAATCGTACGATCTTCTACGCCAACTTTATCCATCAAACCTTTGATGTTATAGCTTGGCATAATCACGCCGATAGAGCCAACCAAACTTGACGGGTTTACATAAATCTCATCCGCCGCAGAAGCAATATAATACGCACCAGAAGCACCCATATCACCAATCACCGCATAGAGTTTTTTGTCTGGATATTCTTTACGCAAATCCATCATAGTCTGCCAAATCTCATCAGACTGTACCGGTGAGCCACCAGGTGAATTGATATCCAATACTACCGCCTTTGAATTGCTATTTTCAAAAGCACGGGTCAATGCCTCATTGACATCATAAGCGTTGGCCACATCGCCACTACTAATGACACCTTGTAGCTCAACCACAGCTAAATGCGGCTTGCTCGTGTCAACACCATCTAAACCCGTTGGCGCGCTGCTGCTGCAACTACGACCAAGCGTCAGAAATATCAGTAAAATATAACCAAAGGTCAATAGTTTAAAAAAGATACTCCAGCGACGGGCGCGGCGTTGCTCGACCACACTAGCCAATAAAGTGTTTTCAAGCAATCGCCATTCTTGTCCACTCGGTTGGCTTGGCGGCGACATCGGTACTGGCTGATTTGCCGAATTGTCAGGACGTTTATTAGGGTCTGGTGGCCAGTTGGGCATATAACTTCCTAAGTCAGAAACAGTCTAAAGCAATAAAAAGAGAAGATAGAAATACAGTCAGTAATAAGGAGCTGCTTCTCACTCCAAATACGGTCACAGTCATCTATATTCATAGGCTGCTAAGTATGGTGGTATTTCAATCATGGTTCAATAGTATAACTGGGAAATATCACTATATTGTAACATTGATTAGATAAGCGATATTTTTATGGCGTCGTATTGGTAGTATCTACTGCTGCATTGAGAGACAACGTTGCTTCTGGCATTTTGTCATCATAAGTGATCATTTCATTTATTGTTTGCCGCTCTATCACATCGGTAGTTATCTGTGACGTGCTATGTCCAAGCCATGTCACATTACGAAAAGTGAGTGATTGCTCAGCTGGTTCAGCTGAACATAATAATGTCCACATTTGCCAAATGCGCTGATGAGTATCTGCATTTAATATCAGACGTGCCTGAGGCATATTGGCTTGATGAGTCGGTGGCTGGCTACTTGATGTGAGTGTTTGCGCAGTGGCAGGTATTGATTTGAGTGGATCAGCCGCATTATATTTTAATACCCTTATGGGCAAGCTAGTATCTATAGCCACCGTACAATCCCACACGCTGGGACTGTCTATGTTGCTCCATCCTGTCAATGCTTGTATGGACAAGTCACCATTGCCCAACTGCCATGTTTTGCCTTGTTCACAGCGTTGCACACTGATATTGGTCATGTCCTTGGGTTGGCTAGTGACTTTATAGGCTTGCTGAAATGCAGACCAACGATCAGAGCGTCCTGCTTGCCAATACTGACTAATAGGTAAACGCTGATTAAGCTGAAAAACCGTCAAAGGTAACAGCGCAGAAGCATTAGAAGCTAAATACTTCTTATCAGTACTAAGCGTATCCGTCAATCCAGCACTACTACTCTGCACGACTATACCTTCTAGTGTATCAACTGACAAGCTACCCAGCTGCTGCGCTAATGTCATCGATAGCTTATTCGCCGTTAGATTACTTGGCATCGTTCGTGCGACATTGGGTCTGTGGTCAGATAAAAATAGCCAGCTGATGTTGTTCTTATGCGTATCTGTTGTGGATGACTGCTCATTATTGACAACAGGATACTGCAACAAAGCAGCACTTATATAGGGATCACCCGTTGGTAAGATATACAAGGTCGGTATCGTCGTGAGTGATTGCTGATTGGCATATACCGTCATCATTAATAAGGTTAGCGGCGGCAGTGCCAGCCAACGACTGATAAATCCTCGTGGTAGTAGCCATGGCAACATACTTAATAGTACCATCAGTAATATGGCGACATTCACAGGAGTATAAAGCCACGCTTCTGACAATGCAGGTAATGAAGTTAACCACGTTATCAGTTCATGCAATTTCGCGACAATGGCGCTAACGAGCAGCCAAATACTATCAGCAATAGCAGGTGATAAAAGATAGCACAGCCCTGCTAACAGATTAAGCGGCACAATCACCCAACCAAATAAACCGATAGCAAACAGATTGATGACAAGACCCCACAGCGACGCCTTGCCAAATAATAACAATGTAATAGGTAATAAAGCAATAAATAGCCAAAATTGTAATTTGAATACACGTTTGACTATTATCCAAACACGCTTGAACGCAGTCTCTACTACACTGGCATTATGAGCAGGTGCCGTTTCTGATACGACAGCTGATTGCGTATATGACGTATCATCATATTTAAGGAGCAATGCCACTGCGATAAAAGATAGCCAGTACCCTGCCTGCCATAATACATAGGGATCAAGCCATGCCATCAACACTGCCAATGCAAACAACACCCGCATCGTACTAACCGGCAATAATGTTAAACGTACCAAACCTATCGCGAATAACATCCATGCGGTACGAGCAGCGGGTACATCAAAACCAGTAAATAGCGCATAAATAAAAGCAGCAGCGATCATCACCCACCAGCGCACTTGCCAACACGGTACATAACGATAAATCCTTGGCCATAGCCGATCAAAAAGCAACACCGCCGCACCTGCCAGCATAATCGCTAAAAACAATACATGGGTGCCAGAGATAGCCAGCAAATGTGAAATACCAGCCAGTTGATACAAATCCTTGGTATCGCGATTGATTAAACTGCGATCACCTGTGAGCAAACTTAAAGTGACCGCTTTTGCCTGTTGCGTTGCTGTGGTCTGTGTTGACCAATCTTGATAAAAATGCTGGCGTAATTGCCAACGTCCTTGATTAATATAAGTCTGAAAACGCTGCAGATATGAAGAAGAGGCAAACGCTGGCTTTGATACCTCAGTATTGGTTACATTTGATGTGCCAACGGTCAATATATTAGCGACTCCATCAATATGACGACCTCGCAGCCAGCGATAACTGTCAAAACCAGATGGATTGCTCAACGCTTGCTCAGAAGTCGCCAGTGGTGCAAGCGCTAAACTTATAAACAGCTGATCGCCAGGTTGTAAATAATTTAAGCGGTCAAACGGATTATTGTCCAAATTTTTCTTGGACGATTGTTTTGATGAATTTTTTGGATAAGCGTTGAGCAATACACGGTACGTGCCATCTTTGTCGTTATTGTTATTTGAGTTATTTTTATATAGGTTATTATTGCTTAGGCTATTATTTTCATCTATTAGAAAGTTACTGGTCATGGCATCTAAATCTTCAACCGCCAGCGCCGACACCAAGGGTGATATATCACTAATGACAGCAACTTGTCGATAGCCACTGTCCGTGGCGACGTCATAAACGCTGTCACTTATCCCTTCGATAGTGACTAATGCTTGCACACGCATTGGCTCAGTGATTTCTGTTAATTCTGCTTGTTGATGGCTAATCAGGGCTTGCAACGCACTGCCAATGATTAATCCAATTGCCAATACAGCAACTAAAACATGAGTCAAAATACGAAAAAAGAGTTTAGATTTATGTGAAGTATTATATGAAGGATTACGTGAAGAGAGACCAGCCGTATGTTGCGATAAATGGCTAGGTTTTGCAGAAGGTACATTAAACTGGGCAATAACAATCAGGATAATAGCAAAAATAATGAGCGACAAAGATAAGATGGGAGTATTCAATATATCCATTAACGATGAACTAGTGGGTATCGCCATACTATCTGCGACTGCCAAAACGCCCATCATGGCGATAATAATCAAGCTACCAATCAACCAGTACACCAGCGCTCCTTGCTTGATGAGGTGAATATTAGTTTTTGCCTAAATAAAGCCATTTATTATGATAAATAGCCACTTAATATGACGAAAATGTACCGGAACACCAAAACACAGATTGATACTTGAACCAGCAACAACAACTGATACGTCATGCAATAGCATTTATATAACTATTACCCTATACTGACTGACATATTGCGATGATGATAATCTGACATCATTATCCTATATATTCTCAGCTGTACACTTTATGAATAATATTACTTTATAGCAGACCATCAATGCGATTGAGCGGACTGTAGCTAACGATTACAAAAGGCGATCCTGTGCCCCAAAAACGTCTAAAAGACCTGCTTCCTACGCCAGAGAAAATCTTAGAAAGTCGCACCTTAAAACTGTTCGCACCGCATTTGGCTGATCCACGATTATGGCACTTTAATCGACATAGCTTAAATAAAGCGGTCTATATCGGGGTGCTTAGTGCATTTTTCCCATTGCCAGGGCAAATGCTACTGGCTCTAGTTGGCTCATTAATTTTCCGTGCCAATGTTCCCATGGCACTCGGTTTGACTTGGATTACCAATCCACTCACGAGCTTGCCCATCTTTTATGCAGGCTATTATATCGGTGCCAAAATCCTTGACGTACCGATGATTAGTCTGCGGCTTATCGGCAGGATGATTGCTGATTTTAGCTTATGGGCACTGTCAGATGGTGCAAATCCATTTATTACCTATCGCGGCACGGTATCGATTGCTGCTTTTTGCATAGGCTTGACGATCTTAGCGATTGTGACCAGCATCGTTTGTGGACTGGCATTTAAGGCTGTTTGGCGCTATAAAACCGTCGTGAGCTGGCAAAAACGTCAGCAAGAACCTTCTGATAAACCGCCTAAAATCTAATATATGCTGCTGTTATCAAGTCATGGTAACCTTAACGTAGCGAACCACCTTTTACTGCTAACCATTCGCTAACGATAGCAATCTAGGTCACCATCTACCCTCGATTATTCTATGCTATGTCTCGATATCACCTTAAGCTGGCTATGACCTAAAAACAAAAGCCATTTTCTTTGCTGATACCCATCACTCTGCTTCTTTATTCTTTTCTATGGCAGCGAGGATGTTGTCCGTAAGGCTAGTGTCCATCACGAAAACTTCAACCACTTTTTCATCTTTAAGCAATGTATAACGTTTGCCCGTTGCACTGTCTTGAGCTTTTAGATCATAATCAACGCCAGCCAAAGTAATGGCATCAAAAACTGGTGTTAATAAATCTATTTGTGCCTGTTTATCAATTGTTTCGAATAACGTCACATCCATATAGGGTGTTAAAGGTTCATTGCCTTCTTCGGCACTGCCAAAAGCAGCGATTGGGTCGTCATCTCTATCCATCATAATAGTCCTTCTTTAATAAATTGGTGGCATTTTGCAGCCCCATTTTGCGTTTATATTTATTAAAAACTTCGTGTCTGTTGAACATAATATTATCGTTCTAGGGTATATCCTCATTTAATAATAATGATGATAAAAGCAAGACAAATTGCCGTTAAACAAGAGAAATAACACAGATCATAGTAAATATGAATCAGCAGTTCAGTTCAACGACGTTTGATAAAGTTTAGCCCATGTAGATATCAATTGACTTAAATCAGGACACACCCTACTAGTTAGCAACCATAACCATTTACACTATTAAAAATAAAACGTTAAAAAATGCAGCGCTAAAAAATACAGCGTTAAAAAACAATCAATACTGCTCCCAATGACCATTACGTAGCAATAACTGACGATCCGCCAGCGCTGCTAGATTGCGATCATGTGTCACCATTAATAGTGCGGTTTGCATGGTATTTTGCAGCTCTGATAATAATCCAAACACGCTTTGCGCATTGTCATAGTCCAAATTACCAGTTGGCTCGTCTGCCAAAATAAGCGACGGCTTCGTAACCAAAGCACGGGCAATAGCCACACGCTGACGCTCGCCGCCCGATAGCTCACCAGGTCTATGCGCTAGACGGTGCTCAAGTCCGACACTTTCTAGTATCGCAATTGCTTGATCTCTTGCTGAAGTCGTTGAGACTTCTGGTCGCATCAGTAACGGCATCGCAACGTTTTCAATGGCAGTAAATTCGGCTAATAAATGGTGAAACTGATAAATAAATCCCAAATGCTTGTTACGCATGGCACCGCGCTCAGTTTCATTCATACTGTTTAACAATTGACCATGTAGCCAGACCTCGCCGCTGGTTGGCGTATCAAGACCACCAAGCAAGTGTAGCAAAGTGCTCTTGCCTGAACCACTGGTGCCAACGATGGCGATGCGCTCGCCAGCATGGACGGTCAAATCCAAGCCAGTCAGTACTTGCGTACTAACCGCCCCTTCATCATATATCTTGTTGATATTTTTCGCCTCTAAAATGGCAGACATGGCTTTTCCTTTATTCTATTTATACTGGTATTGATGCTTTATTCAGCGCTACAAATAATTTATCAGCCTAAACTTGCATTAAAATTAATTTTAACTAACAAGCATTGGTGATAACTTAAACTGTATATAAAAACTTAAGCGGCATATAAAATCATTTATTCATAACGCAACGTCTGTGCTGGCTGAATCTTAGCCGCTCGGCGTGCTGGATAAATAGTTGCCAAAAAGCTCAGTACGAAAGACGCACCTGTAATCAATACCACATCCAGTACACGCAACTCTGATGGCAAATAATTAACAAAATACGCATCAAACAAGTTCAAATTAAAGACTTGATTAATAAAGCCTAAAATATCACTCACTGTAAGCGCAAATATCACGCCCAGTATCGTACCAGCAATCGTACCAATCACACCGATCACCACACCTTGCACCATAAACACTTGGGTAATCAAACGAGGAGACGCACCAAAAGTTTTTAGAATCGCAATGTCCGCTTTTTTGTCGGTAACGAGCATCACTAGACTGGAGACAATATTGAAAGCAGCCACTAGGATAATTAAAAATAGCAGCAAGCCGACCATGGCTTTTTCCATCTGAATCGCGCCAAATAGGTTGCCATGTGTTTGTGTCCAATCATTAGGATACAATTGCTGAGGGGCAATAGCGGCGGCTTTTTCTGCTGCCATCGGAGCGGTAAAGATGTCATTGAGCTTCATACGCACACCCTGCGCGCCATCTGGCAGACGCAACAGTTTTGCCGCATCACCCATCGGGATAAATGCCATGAGGCTATCCACTTCTGGGCTGATGGTAAAAATACCTGTCAAGGTAAAGCGCTTGAATCGTGGTATCACGCCAGCTGGTGAAGGCGATGCCTCTGGCAGCACTAGCGTCACTTTATCACCCAGTTGCAGCCCTAGAGACTGTACCATCTCTTCACCCAGCACAATATTGAACTCACCACTTTGTAAAGTATCAATGCTGCCTTGAACCATATGTTCATTGATAATAGAGACATCTTTTTCGTATTCAGGATCGACACCAGTGACCATAATCCCTGCAACCTGACCGTTTGACGTCAACATCCCTTGCAGTTGAATAAAGGGCGCTACAGCTGCCACTTCAGGATCTTCTTTAATTTTATCAGCCAATTGCTTCCAATCACTGATAATCTCGGTGGAAACGACCGTTGCTTGCGGGACCATACCCAAAATACGGGTTTTTAACTCCCGATCAAAACCATTCATGACTGATAGCACCGTGATCAATACGGCAACCCCAAGAGTCAAACCAATCATCGAGATAAGCGAGATAAAGGAGATAAAACCATTACTACGCTCTGCTCGGGTGTATCGTAAGCCGATAAACAACGCTAAAGGACGAAACATATTCAAACTCTTTATCTTATCTACGTGCGACTTTATATATACTATAAAACGAGCAACAGCAAATGCATCTCACACCTGCACTTGCCATAGTCACATATAAATCGAACACAAAAACAGGGTTTCAGACGAGCCAAAGACAGCCGTCAAAAGGGAGCTAGTTTGACACAATTTGGCTGATATGTGCCAGTCATTAGCAAAAACTGGGCGTATTTTTTAATAAAAAACTGGCTTTTGTTACTATTTTTTATGAGGGGCTTGCTATTACTTGCGTCAATACCTATATATTGTATGCTAAGGACAATTGTCATTAACCATTCATTGTTGTTTGTTGACCCTTTACTGATGACAACGTTGCCAACTATCATAAATCTATCGTGTCAAATAGAGCCTTATGATAGCCAGCAATAGCCGTTTCAGGTCCAAACCTCACGCTGACTAATTTTGAGTATCTTCATGACCATTAATTATCAATATAAAAACGTCCAATCTCCCACCAAAATCACCATGACTGATGAACAATCTGCAGGTCACGCCGATCATTGGCGTATTCTGACCGATGACATGAGTCATGACGTGCCAGAATGGCTACAAAAAATGATCGAAAAGGCGGCCATGCCTAAAGGCCTCAATAGCAATGTCAGCGCTCAAGACAGCTGCCTATTGCTGTCTGAAAATCAGCCTTGTCATATCAATCAAGTATTAGCCATGAAAAATGGCAAGCCTGAATGCTTTATCAATGCTTATCCTTGTGTCGATAGCCCATATGGACTCAATTGTAAGATTGAGCGCATCATTGCCAATGACAATTCACACGATGCTGTATTACGCTTGCGTACCGCTGATGGCAGTATTATTTACGCCTTTGACCAGCTCTACACCACCAATCGCCATTTATATCAGCGAGACACGTCTTACTTTGTGAACTTTAGCGCTTGGGCACATGAGATTAAGCTAAGTGAGCAAAACGAAGTCATCATGGTTGAAGATCAAGAAGCGATCCGCTACCACCGTGCATTTAACGACATCGTTGCCGCCAATGATGGAAAAATACCCGATGATCTGCAAGAGCAAATCAAAGAATGGAGACCAGAGACCAAAGCGCAAATGGCGCCAGTTGAGATCAACTTGGGTCACATGTGTGCCTATCTATTTGGTGATACTTTGGGACAAGAAGATGAAGCATGGTGCCAAGGTCAGGTGCTCGGCAAGCAAGAAACAACATTTAATGATAAATCCATTATTCTGTTTGATGTCGTGATACTACGCGAACAAGATGCCGATCCTTTCGTGATTCGTATCGGTGCGCTCAACACGCCAGAGACGGCTTCTATTAAAGTGCATGACTACGTACAAGCGAACGTCTGGCTACAAGCTGCCATCTATAAAGAAAACCAGCAAAGTGCGGCGCAGCAATCAAAAGCCAGTTAACTACTTTACGAGTCATCCGCTACTTTTAAGAATGATAATTAAATGTATCATCAAATAAAAAGCCCCTAATAAGCATTAGGGGCTTTTCGTCTTCTTACAATTGTCAGTATAAAACCCTGCGAATATAGAATTAAGCCATGGTCGTCATTGATTTAATACGAGTATATAGCTCTTTTTGTTCAGCACTTGGGCGGGCCGTTTGTACTGCCATCAGTTGTGACATATCGCCTTCAACGCGAATTTTACCACCCATAAAAGCACCCATAATTTCATTGGTATCGAAATCAGTGATGATTGATTGCAAGATACTGCGGTCAAGCAACAATGTGGTTGTCGCGGCGTCGTTCAAGCCGCGATGCAATAAACCGTTTGCAAAGTTCGCTTCGATGTCTTGCTCAGTGTCAGATACTTTTAGATTGACGATCATATTCGCCAGTGCTGGCGGCAAATTTAGCTCGCCTGCCTCATTACCCATTTTCTCAACTTGCTCAAACCACTCATCTGTCAAAAAAACTGCCATATTATTGTCCTTAATTGGTGTTATTTCAGGCTACCGTTGTTTGGCTCACTCGCCTGACTGGATATCAAGTGATAAAATAGTTGCTCATAATAGCAGTACAAAAACTGCTATCATCACTTATATTTAGTCTCATTATAGAGGTCGACTTGATGATAAGTAAAACTTATTTAGAGTGCTCATGCGGCCATTGTTACAAAAATGCTGCTGGTCATGATATCTAAGCGTAGTAATTACTGTCCCTCTATCACCAAAATGTATTTCTAGAATCGTGATAAAATTGGGTATAAAATAGACAAATTGCACAGCTATAATAAGTTGCTTGCTAAGATTTTTACCAAAGAGTTTGTATTTTGCCGCATAGTTCTGATGATATTTGATTAGGATTGCGTTACAATACCCTTAAACAGAGTCGGGAGTTTTAACTAAACATTACGCAAACATGTTTTTTTGTCAGCCGCCGCTAGCATACGTCTATGGTCAGTACATTTTTATGGCCCTATGGATATTGGTATCTATCTTCATTAGTACAGAATTTTTGGTAATAATTAAGATAAATACTTCACCTCTTTAGATGTTTGATGCTCAAAAACGGCGCATCTTCTTATTCACCTTAATGATTTATTAACAATCCTACTATCGACCAGCTGTGAGTGTCGTGCGTTTAAAACGCTTTTATGCCTCAATACCAGCTGATATAAAGCGAAAGCTTAGATTGATAGTTAATAATATTATGGTGATAAGCGAGAAAAAAAACAGCATGTGCCGCGATTCTATTTTTATCTGACTATTACTTTTATGATGCAGATAGCGCGGAGAGTTAGTTAATTCTGTTGATAATTCGGGCTGTAAAGGAATCATCCAATGAGTTTACAAAACACAGCAGTCGCCCCAGTTGACCGTGAGTACGAAATTACTATCGTAAGATTCTTTACGATAATGGCCGTGGTATGGGGCATCGTCGGCATGAGTATTGGTGTGTTCATTGCTTCACAGTTAGCATGGCCATCACTTAACTTTGACATTCCATGGCTGACATTTAGTCGTTTAAGACCGCTACATACCAATGCGGTCATTTTTGCGTTCGGTGGCTCTGCCCTGTTCGCAACGTCTTACTATATTGTTCAGCGTACCTGTAAGACAAGGTTATTTGCGCCTTATTTAGCTTGGTTTACCTTTTGGGGTTGGCAAGCCGTTATCGTATCAGCGGTTATTACCCTACCTTTAGGTTTAACATCGACCAAGGAATACGCTGAGCTTGAGTGGCCAATCGATATTTTGATTGCCTTGGTATGGATCTCTTATGCCATTGTTTTCTTCGGTACGCTCATCAAACGTAAAACCTCACATATTTATGTGGCTAACTGGTTCTTTGCAGCCTTTATTATTACGATTGCATTACTGCATATCGTAAACAGCATGGCGATTCCTGTTAGCGCATTTAAGTCTTACTCGTTATTTGGTGGTGCGACTGATGCGATGGTGCAGTGGTGGTACGGACATAACGCGGTAGGTTTTTATCTAACGGCAGCTTTCTTAGGAATGATGTATTACTTCGTTCCAGTACAGATTGGTCGTCCTATTTATTCTTACCGTTTGTCTATCGTTCACTTTTGGGCATTGATTGCGTCATATATGTGGGCTGGTGGTCACCATTTGCATTATTCAGCGCTTCCAGATTGGACGCAGTCTCTAGCAATGGTATTCTCAATCATCCTATTTGCGCCATCTTGGGGTGGTATGATTAACGGCGTGCTAACACTATCGGGCAGCTGGGATAAATTACGTACCGATCCGATCATTCGCTTTATGATTGTGGCATTGTCGTTTTATGCGATGTCGACCTTTGAAGGTCCAATGATGTCGATTAAGACAGTGAATGCGTTATCGCATAATACGGATTGGACAGTCGGTCACGTACACTCAGGTGCACTTGGTTGGGTAGGTATGATTACCATTGGTTCGCTATATGTACTGTTACCACGTATCTATAACAAACCTAAGATGTATTCTATCAGCTTAATCACCACGCATTTTTGGTTAGCGACAGCGGGTACTATTTTCTATATCGTATCTATGTGGATTTCTGGTATTGGCCAAGGCATGATGTGGCTGGCTACTAATCCAGACGGTACATTGGTATATAGCTTCGTTGATACAGTTGAGTTCTCACATTTCCCATATATTGGTCGTGCTTTTGGTGGCCTATTGTATGTATCGGGTATGTTTGTGATGGCATATAACGTTTATAAAACACTTAAAATGCCAGAAGGTAAGCCTGTCGATATCGCAGATCCTACTGATCATGAACCTAGTGTTGATAAACCTTCAGCAGCTAACGTATAAGGAGCGATCATGTCTGGTACACCGCATGAAATTATTGAAAAAAATACAGGCTTGTTGGTTATCGGTATCGTTATTGCTATTAGCTTTGCAACGCTAGTTGAAATCGTACCATTGATATATGACAACAAGGGTCCTGAAGAAGGTGGGGTGAATGCTCCCCTGCCCTCTATGGAGCCATGGACTGCACTAGAATTTGAGGGTCGTGACATCTATATTCGTGAAGGTTGTCACGTATGTCATACTCAGATGATTCGTCCACTACGTGCTGAAGTTGAACGTTATGGACCTTACTCACGTGCTGCTGAATCTACGTGGGATCACCCTTTTCTTTGGGGTTCAAAACGTACTGGACCTGATCTAGCACGTGTTGGCGGTCGTTATTCTGAAGACTGGCAAAAGCAGCATTTGATTGCGCCACGTTCACTAGTACCTGAATCAGTAATGCCTGGCTTCCCGTGGCTTGCTACCAACGAAGTGAATGGTGAAAACGTTCAAACTAAAATGCGTCTATTCCGTGATCGCTTTGGTGTACCTTACACTGAAGAGGATATCGAAGGAGCACCAGATGCTGTACTTGGTGCCACTGAACTTGATGCTTTGGTTGCTTATCTACAGCAACTGGGCACCGCGATGGAAGGACAGCGCTAATGGGTATTGGTGAATTACAAACAATTGCGACCGTTTCTGCCTTTGTTGCCTTCGTAGGTGTTGCATGGTGGGCGTATTCGCCAAAAAACAAAAAACGCTTCGAAGAAGATGCACAACTTGCGCTTGATGACGAGGATATAAAATCTCTGTCTGAAGAGCAGCGCAATAAGGATAAACGATGACATTTTTTTGGAGTTCTTGGATTACCATACTAAGTATCATGTGTTGGGCTGCTATCCTCGGTGTCTTACTAATGGTATTGAAGTACAAGCCAGAACTAGAAGATGACGGTACGACAGGCCACGCTTATGATGGTATCAAAGAGTACGACAAGCCATTACCTAAATGGTGGCTCGTAATATTTTTTGGCTCTATCGCTTGGGGTGTTGCCTATTGGGTATTTTTCCCAGGTATTTTCCCATCAAAATGGGAAGGTATTGCCACTGTAGAAGTCGATGGCGAAACGGTACCGTGGACCTCTAAGAACGAGCTATATAGCGAGCTTGAGAGTAATAACAAAGTATTTACGGATAACTTTGAGAAAAACATCTTAGCAAAAGCGGATGCTAGTGGTGCGACAGAGACCTTAGCGGCACTTGCTGAGTTACAGGCAACGATGCGCCGCAGTGAAACACCACCAGCAGATCTGCAAGCTCAAATTGATGAGAAAACTGCAGAACTATCCCCTTATGTAGAAAAGCTTTCAGAAAACCCGAATGCTTTAAAAGTTGGTAGTCGTTTGTTCTTACAGAACTGTGCGGTCTGTCATGGCTCTAACGCCAAAGGTGCAGTAGGCTATCCAAATCTAACTGACAATGACTGGTTATATGGCGGAGAAGCGTCAAACATTTTGACCACGCTACATAAAGGTCGAGTTGGTGGTATGGCTGCATGGCGTGATCAAATCGGTGAAGATGGGGTACGTGCGGTATCTGAATACGTGCTATCAATATCTGGCAACCAACCTGGTTACGAGCTTGATAAAGCTCAAGTCGCTCAAGGTGAGGCAATCTTTAATGAGCCGACTAACTGTGTACTTTGTCATGGTGCAGATGCCAAAGGTATGACTTCTACTGGCGCGCCAAACTTGACAGATGACATTTGGTTATATGGTGGTGATCGTGAGACCATCCGCGAAACCTTACGTTATGGTCGTGCTGGTGTGATGCCTGAGTGGGAAACCAAACTGGGTAATGAGCGTATTATGCTGCTTGCAGCTTATGTTTACTCATTATCAGATAAAACCCCTCAACCTGCTGCTAAAGCACCAACCGCTACTCAAGTAGCAACCACTGTAGAAACGACGACTAACTAATATTTAAAGATGGTTGTCATAGCATCAGTTGATAGGATTTGATAAAAGGAGAACTGTTATTGCAGTTCTCCTTTTTTTATAAATTCTTTGATGAGAGTTTATTAACTGCTACCGCATTGTCAAAATTTGAGTAGCAAATGAAATGCAGTTTAATACTGCATAGAGCACGACCAATATATCGATCATTATGCTGATATATTGATTGGTTTTTAAGATTATTACCCCATTTATAATAGGGAGAATGCTAAAATGATAATACCTAAAAACCACTTATTAGTGGCTAATTTAGAAGATAATCACCCATTCTCATTAAGCTATTTGCAATCGATCATTTGGTAGATGGGTTAAAATATTTTTCTGTTCAATATTTTATCCGCTACTTACTGACATTGATAACATCACACACTCATACATCTGATGATTAAAGATGTTTGTTCATCATGCCAGCAAACTGATTCTTTTTTAAAAGAGGCACGTTTATGTCAGCACCACAACCCAATAAAATCCCTGTACAGCAAATTGACCTTGATGCGACCAAGCATCGAGTTCACCCTAGGTTTGTCACCGGTTTTTATCAAAACATTCGTATCGTCACGATGTATGCGCTTTTAGCCGCTTTTCTGCTTTTGCCATGGTTACGTTATAATGGTAGGCAAGCAATATGGCTTGATGTTCCCTCGCAGCATTACTATATTTTTGGCATGACTTTTTTGACCCAAGATTTTTACTTCATTGCCGCCTTTGCGATTATTGCCGCATTCACTTTATTCATGGTGACTGTGTATGCGGGGCGTGTTTGGTGTGGCTATGCCTGCCCTCAGACGATTTGGACACATCTTTATCAATATGTTGAAAAATGGGTGATTGGCGATCGCAACAAACGTATCAAGTTTGACAAAGAACCGATGAGCGCAAAAAAAGCCTTTAAACGTTCTTTGGTATATTTTATTTGGTTGGTATTTTCAGTGATTACTGCGGCAACCTTTGTCAGTTATGTCGCTGGAACAGATTATTTATATCAAAGCTGGCAAACCATTGGTTTTATTCCTATTCCTGATTGGCCAACATGGGTATGGGTGTCGATGTTTATTTTCACCTTTGCTACCTACGTCAATGCAGGTTATATGCGTGAGCAGATGTGTATCCAAATCTGCCCATACGGTCGTTTTCAAAGTGTCATGTTTGATAAAGATACCTTGGTCGTATCTTATGATTATGAGCGCGGTGAGCCTCGCGGGGCACGCAAAAAAGGCACCCATCCTGAACATTTAGGCGACTGTATTGAATGCACCATGTGCGTGCAGGTATGTCCGACTGGCATTGATATTCGAGATGGCTTGCAAGTCGCTTGCATACAGTGCGCGGCTTGTGTTGACGCTTGTAATGAAATTATGGATAAAGTCGGGTATCCACGTGGACTCATTCGTTATACAACAGAACGACAGTTGTCAGAAAAAGAAAATACCCGCGTCATCAGTCCACGTCTATTTGCTTATTTAGCTGTTATTACTATTTTATGTGGTGGCGTTATTTATGCATTGACGGACCGTGTACCGTTAGAAATTGATATTCGCCGTGACCGTAACCAGTTGTCCTCAGTGAATAATCAAGGCATGATTGAAAACAGCTATATCGTCAAGCTGACTAATAAGACACAAGAGCCGCATACCTATACAATAACCCTTGCTCCACAAGAAGGTTTGAGCTTGGCGCTGCGATTCAACGATGTACCATTAGAAGCAGGTGAAAGCTTTGATATGCCTGTGAGTATTTATGGCGATCCTAAGGTCATCGATTTTGAACAAACATCAGTGACCCTAAATGTGACCAGTGAAGATGGTCAGTATAAAGTCAGTAAACAAAACGTATTTACTACTCAAGGGCAGTAGGTTTTTATAAGCAATTAATAGCTTAGCTAGTGCGGGTCCTCATTTTAAAATTGGTAATAGAAATGCGATAAATGGCAGCCAAACTAGGAAAATAGTGCAGATAATATCGGCATATTAACCAGCTGTTTGGCAAAATTTAACCATTTTTAATCCATTTAGGTGCTTTCATTCAGACTGAGGATGCGCCCTAGTATATAATTCTATATTTCACCTGTGAGTCAGTGGCTAGCAGGTGGACGATTTATCATTAAACTGGCAGCTATTTCGCTGTCAGCTTATCCATTGATACAGTTTATAGATATCTGATAAACAGATATCTGATTAATAGGTATTTTATGTCTACTCCAGCATCAAATTTTAAGCATCAAGATACTCAGCCATGGTATAAGAATTACATGGTGGTTATTTTTGTTATTGGCATGCCAGCATTTGTCGTAGTGGCCTGTATCTTTTTTGTTTATTACTCTTATCAAATTCGGGATAGCGTGGTACGTGACGACTGGTATATGGATGGTAAGACGCTTTATCATGATGTGTCACGTGACAAGCTGACTTATGACTTAGATTTGCACGGCGAAATGCAGTTTGCAGATAATGGTGACGTTGTATTCTATCTAAATTATCCTGAACAGAGTCTGCAATCAGGTAAACTGCTGAATGGTAATCCTTTGGCTTATCCTGAAAAACTAGATCTGTCTATCTCGCATGCAACCGACATCAAAAAAGATCACGATGTCGTACTTCAACATGTCGAAGGCAATAAATACAGTGCGCAAGTAGATATAGATCCTCTAAAAGCAAAATATTATCTACAAGTAAGTAGTGATGGTAAAGATGACTGGCGTATGCAAGATGTGGCGAAATTACCACGTTCAAAAGTTAGCTTTGACCCATTACCTGTTTTTGCAGAAAGTTGATTTTACCAATCTGGCTGCTATAAGCATGACCAATAATTGATTTATTAACACGTAAAAAAACCAGCCATTTATCAATAATGAGCTGGTTTTTTACACTAACGGTTTATGCTATTTTTTATAAATGTCACTTAATATTATCGAATAAGCGAATCGTTAAATAACCGGATTAATCGTTGGGATTTTTTGCGTGATACGATTATCTGCTGTCGCTTTATCTGATTCTGGCAGTTGCTGTTTATCACTCATAAACTTCGGATTGAACGCTTGAGTTTTTGGCGATACAGGTAAGCCAATTTCAGCCAAGCTCTCGGTCTGCCCAGCTTGAATGTTATCTCCTTCAAACAAACGCTCATTGTCATCACGATCAAGACTTAACTGCTCAAAATCAAACAATTCACGGTCTGCTAGTTGCGACGGTGCGACGTTTTGCATGGCTTTAAAAATAGAGGCCAAACGCTGCGGATGAGCATTATCCCATTCCCGCAACATATCGTTGATAATGGCTCTTTGTAAGTTGGTTTGGCTACCACATAAGTTGCATGGAATAATTGGAAATTCTTTTAAGCGAGCATATTCGATGATGTCTTTTTCTTCGACATAAGCCAATGGACGAATAAGTAGATTTTGCTTGTCATCACTGAGCAATTTCGGTGGCATCGATTTAAGAGTACCGCCATGAAATAAATTCAAAAAGAAAGTCGCCAACATATCATCGCGATGATGACCCAGCGCAATTTTGGTTGCGCCAATCTGCTTAGCAAAACCGTATAACGAGCCGCGGCGCAGACGTGAACACGCCGAGCAATAAGTTTTGCCTTCTGGCACCACGCTCTTAACGATACTATAAGTGTCTTTTTCTAAGATATAGTGAGCAATGCCCTGCTCGTTTAGATACGCTGGCAAAATATCCTCAGGGTAACCGGGTTGCTTTTGATCGAGATTGACCGCGACGATATCAAAGTTAATCGGGGCGATACGCTTGAGTAATAGTAAAATATCCAGCAAGGTATAGCTGTCTTTACCACCTGAAACACAGACCATGACTACATCGCCGTCTTCGATCATATTAAAATCACGAATCGCCCATGATACTTGTCTACGCAGCTTCTTTTGTAATTTACGGAACTCTGCTGATTCAGTAGACGTTGACGGTGCAGCGGCGATACTGTTTTCATTTGTATGATCGTCAGCAACATCCTCATATTCCATGCTATCACCATCAGTGTCCCAAGCATGATTATCCAAACCTGTATCAGCTGACATATCATCGATTTCAGGCGTAATTTGTGGCGTAAACAAGGTTGCTGCGGTCATAAGTTACTCAATATCTTTACAAGGGAATTTTGCTAAAAAATGGAAGGATAAAGCCTTTAGCAAGGAGGTAATAGCACAGTGGCTCTAAAAGCAGCGATTATAACAAAATTTGCTAACAGATTGAAAAGATGAGATTAAACTATCAGATTAAATATTCAGTCTTTTTTATGGCTTAGCTTAAGGCATGCTAAATATTCGACCATAGCACTGCTGATAGCTCCATACTTTTATAAACAAATTTCTCTTTTGTGCTGATTAAGGTTTCATATCGTATTTATAATGGCTTCGTGGTTCTGTAATGAGCGTATTTTTGCTAAAATAGGCGTTTTTCGCAAACCCATTTCGCAAACCAATAATAGATACCACTATGACTAATGTTACTTCGCAAAGTACCTCTAATAATCAAGCCTTCGATACTGACTTAAATGCTCTGCATAAAAGCCAAAATGCCGTTGTGCTGCTGTCAGGCGGGCTTGATTCGGTGACTTGTTTGTATTGGGCAAAGGCACGTTATGCGTCGGTGACTGCGGTCAGTTTTAACTATGGTCAACGCCACAATAGTGAACTGGTCGCGGCAAAAGCTATCGCTGAGACTGCCGAGGTCAATCACAGAATCATTGATATTGATATCGCTCAGCTTGGTGGCTCTTCACTGACAGATCACAGTATGATTGTTCCTGATGGCGATACGGATAAATTCCCTAATAAAAAGCGTGATGAGATCGATAACGACGCTATTCCTAACACCTACGTGCCTGCACGTAATACGATATTTTTGTCTTATGCGCTAGCCGTTGCTGAAGTGACCGATGCCAATCATATTGTCATTGGCGTCAGCTCAGTCGATTACTCAGGCTACCCCGACTGTCGTCCAGAGTATATTGCCGCCTTCGAGCATATGGCCAATCTTGCCACCAAAGCGGGCGTTACCGGTCATCACTTATCCATTCAAACGCCATTACAGCAACTGTCAAAAGCAAAAACCATTGAGCTTGGATTGTCATTGGGCGTCGATTATGGGCAAACCATATCTTGCTACCAAGCCGATGCACAAGGTCTTGCTTGTGGTGTATGTGATAGCTGTGCCCTACGCCGTCAAGGCTTTGCTCAGGCAGGCATCACTGACCCAACCCATTATCAATCTTAGTTAATGATAGAATTGCACTTGCATGAAAGCGTGATAGCAATCAACATTAGCGAAACATTCGCTTGCATTAACACAGCACGCCGCCGTTGTATTTTAACTCACATACTTGTTATGGTATGAGCGATTGTATTTATCACAAGATATAAGTAACCACATTAGTCAACGAGCTATGAGTACTTTTGCTTTACTTTGAGTACAAGATTTAGAAAATTGATGCTACCCGTAAGAGGATATTTATGAAGTTGTTGCCATTATTACCCCTAGCTTTAGCTGCCATTTTTGTGATGCCACAAGCAAACGCTGCCGATATTAAGCAAAATAACATCAATACCTGCGTTAATGGTGCGGTCAAATATAAAGTCGCTGACAAAGGCGATGCGACCAAACTATGCAATTGCACTATTGGTGTACGTAGCAACATGACCATCGGTCAAATGTGGGAAATTGAGAGCTATGCTCAAGACAAAAAAGATCCTTCTGGACTGCCTTACGTCAAAAAAATGCAAAAAGATTTGCAGCAATGCACTGTTGGCTTAGATTTAAAACAGCCACAAAAACCAGCGTAATACACATCTCGTTTGATATACAAAAGACTGGCTATTGCCAGTCTTTTGTATATACCTAAACCATTGTTTTTATTACATATATATTAAACACTATATCTATTGGTAGCCATTTTTATAGTTACCTGTAGCTTTCTCTCCTTTATAGCACTCCGAAAAACTCCCCTTATTTCATTCTCTTAACACTAGTAACCCCATCAAACTTCGTTAAGCAGCTCATATAATAATCTTCTATATCGTGATATTCAGTGAATAACCGATTATAGGTTTCATAGTGCATGCCTTTAGGTTTTCGATAAGGGTTTTCATGCCACTTCAAACGCTTTCTTATTGCTTGCATACTTGCATCAGGTCGCTAGCACCGCTGCATAAGCTGTCGCTCAATGTGTGCTTAATTCCTTCAGCTCAATCCTCTTGAATGATACCGCCCTATCTGCTTTTGCTTCTGCACTGGACTGTGCCCAAGCTGCGTGTGCTTTTGCGTACGCTTCTGCCCTAGCTGCTTCTACTTTTACCCTAGCTGCTTTTTCTTCTGTCCTAGCTATTTCTGCTTTTGCAATGGCTGCGTTTGCTTTTGCAATGGCTGCGTCTGCTTTCGCGTATGCTTCTGCCCTAGCTACTTTTCCTGCTGCTTGTGCTTTTGCGTATGCTTCTGCACTAGATGGTTCGGCTGCAACCATGGCATATTCATTATTGGCACTTGCTATTCCCAAAGAACAAACTGTTAAAACTACAATGCCTGATATGAATGTGAATAAGTGGTTTAATGCTTTCATTGTATTGTTTACTCTCAGCTTCATTCAAATAAATCTACAATACACGATATCTAAATCATTAGGCAAGTTTGCTTCTTCCTGCCTCCTCATTGCTTGCATCGTTATTATGATAAAACTATCTTTCATTCGAGACATAAACTCCCCTTAACGTTCTTTACTTTCACTGTGAGCGGCTCTAACTAGTAGCTCGCAATGGTTATTATGTATCTGTTGGTCGCTGATATCACGATTGATCCAGTCCTAGTAGCTTGACGGCTTAATACTTAGTACACGGCACATAGAGACGATACTAAAAACCTGTCTATTAGTTTTTATAAAGGCATACCTTACTAGCCGTGCTTGGCGAAGTACGCCGTCGCCTCATTCGAGCATAGCTCTCATCTTGCATCGGGGCGAAACAGTGCTTCGCTTTATCCTTCCTCATTTAGTATCTCTCGTTCCTCTTCAGCCACTTTAAGCTGTCGTTTGAGGCGCTTGTTCTCTTCCATCACGGCCATAAGCTGTGTATCGTACTGCTCAGTCCCTTCAAGCTTGCCTTGAGTGGCTTTGTTATGCCAGTTAGATAAGGTCTGCATGGCGATACCAAGCTGCTTTGCAGTCGCTGAAATATCCCCATCGTTGTCCGCTATCTTCTTGACGGCTTCAGCTTTGAATTCTGTGCTGTAAGTTCTGATTTTCTTAGTCATGGTAAACTCCTCATCGAGTCGTTAGTTTACCAAGTTTAGGTGTACGGTTTCTTCAGCATAGCTCAGAATAAATAGAAGTGAAATATACTGGCTATTGCCAGTCTTTTTTGTTGTCAATACAGGCGCAAAGTGTAAAACTGATTATGAATCGCTGCTAATCTGCTTATAATAAGCACACAGTATAGATTACCAATCGACATAAGCACGAATATAAGTACTGACATAAACAAAAATGAATAAGGATTTTATAATGGCAAAACCAACCACAGAAAACCTAACCTTACCTGACTTTCCAGTGACGATAGTACGAAAGCTTGCCGGCAACTTTATCCATGATGAAATCAATCTCCAAGAGATGATTGCCAATACTAATAAAGGGCTTATTTTGTACTTTTATCCAAAAGACAGTACGCCAGGCTGTACCACTCAAGCAACCGAATTTACTGCTCACCTCCATGAGTTTGATGATTTAGGCTATGACATTATCGGCGTCTCACGTGATAGTGTTGAATCTCATGAGAAATTCATCACCAAATATGATTTAAACATTGCCCTTATCAGCGATACTGACGAAAAATTATGCCAATACTTTGATGTTATTAAAGAAAAAAATATGTATGGAAAAATCAGCTTAGGTCTTGTACGTTCAGCCTTTGTCTTTAACAAAGATAGCGAGCTGACTCATGCTCAGCGAAATTTACGTGCCAAAGGCTACACTGAACGTTTGCTTGAAACCTTAGCATCTTAACCAATAAAGCCAAGAATCATAAAAAAGCATTTTAAAATAGACGCTAATAATCATTACGATAAACGCTGGATATCAGAGGCTGAAAGTCGTTTTTTAATAATTTTTTAGAGCAATCTCTTATCAGAGGAATCTCTTAAAAAAATCATCTAAAAAACAGCCCTGAATATTAAACATCTTATAACTTGAGAATCATATGAATAAACAATCCGATACTGCAGCGGATAACACAGCATCCAAAGCTACTCGCCAAGTATCTGTTGCCGTTATCGGTGCAGGTACTGCTGGGCAAAATGCTTTTCGTCAAGCCAGTAAAACCCATGATGATGTTGTTATTATTAACGACGGATTTTGGACGACCACTTGTATTGCGGTCGGCTGTATGCCAAGTAAATTATTGATTGCCGCCGCTGATCGCGCGTATGAAGCCAATCACTCTGCTGAATTTGGCGTCCATGCCACTGTCCAGATAGATGGCAAGCAAGTCATGCAACGCGTTCGGGACGAGCGTGCTCATTTTGCTAGCTACGTCAAAGCTCAAGTAGATAGCTGGCCTGATCACAAAAAAATCTCAGGACGTGCTCATATCAATAACCAAGGATTCATTGAAGTCAATGATGCGCTGATTGCTGCTGACAAAATCATTATCGCCACAGGCAGCTCTCCATTTATTCCAGATGGCTGGGCAGATAAGCTTGGTGACGCCATGCTCACCTCTGATACGATCTTTGAGCTCACAAATTTACCAAAAACAATGGCTGTTGTCGGTACAGGTGCTATCGGATTAGAGCTTGCGCAAGCCTTTAAACGCTTAGGCGTAGAAGTAACTTTGTTTAATCGTGTCAAACGTGTTGCAGGTCTCAAAGACGATGATATCAATAACAAAGCTATCGATTGCTTAAGCCGCGAATTGACCATGCATTTGGGTAGCAAAATCAGCGATGTCGGCGTGCAAACAGCCACGGATAATGACCATTCAGCCGCGTTCATTGATTATGAAGACAGTGCTGGAGAGTCGCAACAATGGCAAGGTGAGTATGTACTGGTTGCCACTGGTCGCCGCAATAATATCAAACCGCTGGGAGTTGAACATTTAGGCGTTGAGCTTGACGACAAAGACCGTCCAAAGCACCTGAATAAAAAAACAGGTCAGATTGGTGATTTAGATGTCTATATCGTTGGTGATGCCAACGCCAACCTTCCACTATTGCATGTGGCCAGCGATGAAGGCTATAGCGCTGGAAGTATGGTCTGCGAGAATGAAGACGCCGCTCATATTCGCCCGCCCGCCACGCCCTTCTCGATTGTGTTTTGCTCACCGCAAATCGTTAACGTCGGCATGTCTCTACCAGACATTCAGCAGGATACAAGCTTAGAATATGTCATCGGTAGCGTCAGCTTCGATAATCAAGGACGTAGTCGCGTGATGGGCGTCAACTGTGGTCTGCTACATATCTATGGCTGTAAAAAAACTGATAGAATCTTAGGCGCTAGTATGGTGGGTCCTGATGCCGAGTATATTGGACATATTTTAGCGGCAGCGATTACCAATGATTTGAGTGTTAAGGCCATGCTCGATACGCCTTTTTATCATCCTACGATATTAGAGGGCTTACGTACCGCGTTACGCGATGTTCAACACAAAATGGCAATACCTTATCAGTACCAAGACACACAGGAAGATAGCTTTTAAGCATCAGCTCAGCTACACTTTCAAAACAAGGATGTACCGTATTAATCATCACTCATGTTGTGTTTGGTAGCACTAACGACTTGAGGTACTTTAAAAAACTCTGCATGGACCAAAAAATGGCAATCGCTAGTATTACTGATTTTTTTAAAGAGATTGTTCGTGACCTGCATACTAGCCTCTACCTTGCGCTTGGCGGCTCTGTCGATGAAGAGTCACTTGATTGGTCGTCTCAAGCGGTAGAGCTCGCTAGTACTGCCATCAAAATCCTAATACTGCTGGCAGTGTTGGGATTTTTTTATTGGCTTGCCATTTACATCCTTAAGCAAAGTAGGACAAAAATCCGCCTGAATGAGCGCCGTACTAAGATTGTCCGTTCAGTCTTGCGTTATATCTGGATAGTTGCCAGCCTGATTGCCATTATGAGTCAGATTTACTTTGAGCCAGAGACTATCAAAGCCACTGCAAAAGCCAGTACATGGGCGGGGATTTATTATGTACTTTGGGCGTCATCTGGACAGATTATCCATAAGGTGTTACAGCATTATGGTCTCAATGCTTCTATAGAGCAGCTGCTTCAAAACATCTTGTCAGTGCTGCTATTGGTACTCGGACTTGCCAGCGTCATGGCGCAATTTGGTTTCGATATCGTCTCATTGGTCGCAGGTTTAGGGATTGTGGGTTTGGCAGTCGGTTTTGCTGCCCAATCAACGCTTGCTAATTTCATTGCAGGTATTACCATTTTACTCGAACAATCTTTTCAGGTTGGCGACTGGATTCATATCAATGACAATGAGGGTCGCGTCGTACTCATTGCGTTACGCACCACCCATATTTTGACGCGAGACAACATCACCGTCATTATTCCCAACTCTAACGTTGCCTCCTCTGAGGTGACCAATTTAACCTCCAAGAACTTCATACGTTTCGATATTCGTGTGCGTATCGCCTTTGAAGATGATGTCGATACTGCTCGCAAGGAAATTTTGCAGGTGCTTACTGACACCGATGTGGTACTCAGCCGTCCTGAAACCTCGGCCACCGTGGATGAAATTGGTGAATACGGAGTGTTCTTTATCGTGCGTTTTTGGGTCAAGCCTGCTGCTGTCGCGCGCATGCCCAAAATTAAAGAAGGTCTAAAAGAAGATATCAAGCGTGCCTTTGATGCCGCTAATATTTCTACTCCTTATCCTCATATGCGTTTGCTTATGCCAAAGGACGTGGATTATCCTATTGCCACTAAACCCTTTGCGACTACAACGCAGGTCGTGTCAGAAACACCACCACTGAGCAAAGCGGATAAATAAGCTCATTATATTATTTATCCCTTGAGCAATTTATCCCAAAAATTTTAGGCTTAAGGTTTTCATCCTCAGTATGATAAGCATGATTTTGTAAAAGGTAGCGTTGCTGAATCTCTCTTTGATAAACACCACCACTTTAAACCATCCTGCCCTGAATTATGGTAAAATTGGCGGTTAAACATCTTATTTTATGATGTGCATTACTTATCAATTTAGCCCACAGGTATCCGTATGACCGAAACAACCGCGCCCGCACCTCTAACAGCAGCTTCACCAGAATTGTCGCTTGACCTTATTATCACCTGTGCCGATGGGCTTGAGGCACCACTACAAACTGAGCTGACAAGTTTTGGTATTGCAAGTGAAATCAAAAGTACAGGCCGTCTGGCAGTTACTGGTACTTTGCGTGACTTATATAGCATTTGTTTGTGGTCACGTGTCGCCTCGCGGGTATTAATGCTCATTAAACGCAAAAACATCAATGCCGAATACGATGTGGCTGAGCAACTTTATGGCTTGGCAAAATCGGTCAATTGGATTGAGCAGTTTAGTTTAGAGCAAACCTTTGCCATTCGTCTGTCGGTCGATAAGCGTGTGGCCGTCAGTCAACAGTTTGCGATGCTACGTATCAAAGATGCGATTGCAGATACGTTCAATGAAGTTTATGACAGCCGTCCTAACGTCGATAGTAAAAATCCAGACTTTTCTATATTTGCAACCGTGAATGATAAGCAAGCTGAGCTGTATTTAGATTTATCAGGTACCAGTTTGCATCGCCGTGGTTATCGTGTGGCAATGACTGAAGCACCACTCAAAGAGAACTTGGCAGCGGCTCTACTATATAGTGCAGGCTGGCACAAGAAAAATGACGCTGGCAATGCACCTTTTTATAATGCGCTAATTGATCCAATGTGTGGGTCTGGCACCTTTATTATTGAAGCACTACTCATGCATTGCGATTATGCTGTGGGTATCGATAAAGCCGCCAATCAATTTGGTTTTTACCAATGGCAGCATCATGACGATGCCTTATGGCAACAGATGATCGATGATGCCCAGACACGTTTCCGCGAAGCCTTAGCAATTGCCAATGAGCAACCAGATACATTACCGCTGATTTTGGGCTTTGATGCCGATAGCGGCGCGATTTTAGCAACAGAGAAAAACCTGATTGCCGCAGGTTTGCAAGATTTACTACCACTACTCGATCTTGAGACGCGGGCGCTTGACCAGCTGAGCACTATTTTGAAGCCACTAGTCGATGACGGTCGCTTAAGCAATCCTCTAATCATCACCAACCCACCTTATGGTGAGCGTTTGGGTGACGAAGAGATGATTAAGCCATTGTACCAAGCGATTGGACTTATTTTGCAAGACAGCTTTGCTGGTAGCGGCATCGATCCAATGCTTGGCATATTGGCATCTAATGTTGAGCAAGTTGATATCTTACCTATCAAAGAACCAAAAACCTTACGCTGTCATAATGGTGCTATCACCGTTTATTTCCGCTATGGCACGTTGATTGCGGGACAAACGGGCAATCTCGTTAGCCGCTTCGAAAAACGTGAGATTGAAGTGGAAGAGGGACAAGACTTTATCAACCGCTTGCAAAAAAACCTGTCCAAGCTGAAGAAGTTGGCTAAAAAAGATAAGGTTAGTAATTTGCGCGTTTACAATGCTGACTTGCCCGACTTCAAAGTCGCCGTCGACTTATATGGCGACTATGTACACGTGCAAGAATATGCACCACCAAAAACCATTCCACCTGAGACGGCTAAAAAACGCTTCAACTTGGCATTAATGGGTATTCGTGAAGTTTTTGGTATTAACCGTGAACAAATATTTATTAAGACTCGTGCACGCCAGTCTGGTAATGACCAATATAGCAAACAGAACACCACAGAAAAGCGTGGTAAATTTCATGTTGCACGTGAAGATGGTGCTTATTTTTACGTCAACTTTACGGACTATTTGGATACGGGTTTGTTCATTGATCACCGTAATATGCGTGCCCGTATCAAAGACAACAGTCGTAATAAATCCGTACTGAACTTATTTGCTTATACCTGTACGGCAAGTGTCCATGCAGCATTGGCTGGCGCGAAAAAAGTCACCAGCGTTGACTTGTCACAGAACTATCTAGACTGGGGCAAGCAAAACTTTGTATTAAATGGTCTGGACGTTAGCCGCAATAAATATCAATTCGTCGCAGCTGATATCTTTGAATGGATTAAAGACAATACTGAACAATTTGATATCATCTTTATCGATCCACCGACTTTTTCAAATTCGAAAAAGTTCCAAGGTACCTTTGATGTGCAGCGCGACCACTCTGCCCTCATTAATCGTGCGATGAACCGCTTGACCTCTGACGGGATTTTATATTTTTCAAATAACTTTACCCGCTTTGAGCTCGATGAGCAGTTAACCGAGCGTTATGAAATTATTGATATCACCCAAAAAACCATTGGTTTTGATTTTGATATTAAAAAGCCTATTCATCAAAGCTTTGAGATTCGTCATCGTCAGGGCTGATAATTTCGGTTTATGGATGGATGTGAATATTAACCACCGCATTTAGATGCCTTCTCTTATAGTCAGTCTTGTCGTACACATAACAATGACCCAATCGGCTTTGATTGGGTCATTTTTTGTTGTTATGATAGAGCGTCACTAAATACTAGCTAGGTAATAGCTAAGCAACCGTGAAGGGTAGATTTACGAGCGCTTTAATTCCACTATTGCGATTATTTTTATTTATATAACTTAACTATCAAACCCTTAATCACTCTAATAACAAGGATAACCCTATGGCTTTATCACTTAATAAAGGCGGTAACTTATCGCTTACCAAAACTGACCCAAATTTGACCAAACTGCTTATCGGTCTTGGTTGGGATGAACGCGCAACCTCTGGCGCTGAATTTGATTTGGATGCCAGTGTATTTTTGCTCAGCACGGCGGGTAAAGTACGTGGCGACCATGATTTCATCTTTTATAACCAGCTTAAGTCTGATAATGGCGCGGTTGAGCATACTGGTGATAACCGCACTGGCGAAGGTGATGGAGATGATGAAGTCGTCAAAGTAAATCTGACTCAAGTACCTGCTGATGTGGATAAAATTGTCGTCACTGTTACTATTCATGATGCGGCGGCTCGTAGTCAAAACTTTGGTCAAGTTGCCAATGCCTTTATTCGTGTCGTCAACGAAGAAACAGGCACTGAAGTGGTACGTTTTGATTTGGCAGAAGACTACTCTGTTGAAACGGCAATGGTATTTGGCGAAGTCTATCGTCACAACGGTGAGTGGAAATTCCGCGCCGTTGGTCAAGGCTATTCAGGCGGCTTGCAAGCCATGTGTCAACAGTATGGCGTTGTTATCTAATGTGATAACTTATTCATGCTTAGACTACTATATGACCATTAAACTCAAAATATAAAGCAAGTATTAGCCCTCTATTTGTACTCACCATTATCAATGATAATGGCTGTAAAATATGGTTGCAAAATAGTCACAATTATTCATAGCTAAATGACTAGTAATGCTTTATGTTTCGTTTAGAATTATGCAAAAAAAGTGGTTAGCGATAACCGCTTTTTTTGTGGTTTGTGCCTATAGTAGGCCGACCTTAGCTTTATGCAACCAGACAGGATGTGTCATGAGACATTTTTATTTAGACTTTATTTTCACAGCCATCGCCCTAGCGGTCGCGGCATGGTGGGGATATTCACATGGCGGTATGGGCGGTATGATAACCACCCTATCTATTACCGCTATTTTGGCCGTCATGGAGATTTCATTATCGTTTGATAATGCGGTGGTCAACGCTTCAGTCCTTAAAGGCTGGGACGAGTTTTGGAAAAAGATATTTTTAACGGTGGGTATTTTAATCGCCGTCTTTGGTATGCGCTTGGTATTCCCTATTGTTATCGTCGCTGTTACTGCCGACCTTGGTATGATGCAAGTTATAGATTTGGCATTGAACGATCCTAAAGAATACTCAGCCAGACTATTGGCGCATCATGCCGAAATCTCAGCATTTGGTGGTATTTTCTTGTTGCTCGTCTTCTTAAACTTCATCTTTGATGAAAAAGAAGTACACTGGTTCGATTGGCTTGAGAGCCGTCTGGCAAAATTAGGCAAAGTCGATGCCATGAGCGTGTTTGTCGCGCTTATCGTCTTGATGATTGCCGTATCATTTGCCAAGCCTGAGCAATCAGCTGCGGTCCTAATCGCTGGCGTATGGGGCATCTTAGTTTACCTTGGCGTACAAGTGGTTTCTGGTATGTTAGAGGGTGATCTTGAAGAAGAACTAGACGCTCAAGGTAATAGTACTGGTGCTGCAACTAGCGCGATTATGAAAGGTGGTATTATCGGTTTCTTATACTTAGAAGTCCTGGATGCCTCATTCAGTTTCGATGGCGTGATCGGCGCATTTGCGATTACTAATGACGTAATCGTTATTATGCTAGGTCTGGCTATTGGTGCGATGTTCGTACGTTCGATGACTATCTTCTTAGTCGATAAAGGCACCCTTGATGAATATGTCTATCTGGAGCACGGCGCGCATTATGCTATCGGTGCTTTAGCTATCATCATGCTGCTATCAGTGAAATTCCATGTACCAGAGCTTATCACTGGTCTGATTGGTATTACCTTTATTGGTTGGGCGTTTGTCGCTTCACTCAATTATCGTAAGCGAGAAGCCAAATCAATTACTTGATGCTCGTTTGATGTTAAAAAACCAAGCAAAAATTTTTAATATCAAACAGTACAAAGTGGATAGATAAAGTTAGTTTAAAAATAGACGGGTTGTACCAAAGCAGTTGGTATGACCCGTCTTTGCTTTAAAGCACTTATTTGACACCTGTTGGATAAGTGCTTTTTTATGTTGCACTACCTGACAATCTAATTTACTTTTTGATAACAACACCTTAACGACTGTTGCTCGGACGGTTAAAAAGTATCAGACTTGCAGCATTGATATGTCGCTTAGTAATCATATCGTAATCACACAAAATACGCCTTGCTTAGTAAGCAATCGCTTAGTATAGTAAATCGTAATGATATGCAGGGCGTGGCATACGAGTAAATTTATTCATTGTTTGCATTTATATATCGACCACTGCACTATTTTAGTTTATTTTTTTTATCATTCAATCCACTCAATTATTAATCAAAAGGATATTTATATGGCTATTAGCTTAACAAAAGGCGGCAACGTAAACTTATCAAAAGAAGCGCCGGGTTTAACCAATATTACAGTCGGTCTTGGCTGGGATCCACGTGCTACTGACGGTCAAGAGTTTGACTTAGATGCGATTGGCTTTTTGGTCAATGAAGCAGGCAAAGTACGTAATGACCAAGATTTCATCTTTTTTAACAACTTAAAGTCAGACAATGGCGCGGTTGAGCATACAGGTGATAACCGTACTGGTGAAGGCGACGGCGATGATGAAAAAATTAAAATCAATCTTGCTAGCATTCCAGCTGACGTAAGCAAAGTCGCTATCTGTGCGATTATTTATGAAGGTCAAAGCCGCAATCAAAACTTTGGTCAAGTGGGTGACGCTTACATCCGTGTCGTTAACGACAATGGCGATGCTGAAATCGCACGTTATGACTTATCAGAAGACGGTAGCACCGAAACCGCGATGATTTTTGGTGAATTATATCGCCATAGTGGTGACTGGAAATTCCGTGCCGTCGGTCAAGGCTTCAGCGGTGGTCTTGGACCATTAGCAGCTTCTTATGGCGTTAATGTTTAAGAGCTGACTAACATTTAGCGCTAATAATATAAGCCCGAAAAGCCATCAAGTGTGCCCTACTATCGCATTTGATGGCTTTAAAAGTAATAGGCTAGCGAAAATCTATGGTTAAGCCGACTTACAGACATGAATCACAAACATATAGAATACTGATATAAGGATTCGCACCCTATGACCGCCACGTTTAGCTTGATCGGTACCATTGAACCATTTCTTCATTGTAATCTCAAAAAAGGCGACTCCATCTATTGTGAAGCCAATGCAATGGTGATGATGGAATCAAACCTTGAGCTAAAAGGTAAGCTGCAAGGCGGTCTGATGCAATCACTTATGCGCCGTTTTGCCAACGACGAGTCACTATTTCAGCAGCAGATTGAAGCCGTGAACGGTGAAGGCGATTGTTTACTTGCGCCAACGCTCGACGGTGATATGCAAATCATTGATTGCGGTCCACAGCAATATACGCTCAGTGACGGCGCATTTGTCGCGGCGCAAACGGGTGTCGATGTGAAGGCTAAGATTCAACGTAATCTAGGTGGCGCCGTCTTTGGTGATACTGGTGGCTTTATGGTGATGCAGACGCAAGGTCAAGGTCAGGTAGTGGTATCGGGTTTTGGCTCATTGTTTGAGATTGATGTTGAACCTGGTAAAGACGTCATCATTGATAACGGTCATGTGGTCTGTTGGGACTCGCGTTTGGAATACAAACTCTCAGTCGCCACCAGTAAGAAAAAAGGCTTCATGGGCAATATTATCAATTCGGTCACCAGTGGCGAAGGTATGGTTTTAAACTTCTCAGGCTCAGGCAAAGTCATTATCTGCTCTCGTAATCGTGATAGCTACCAAGGCTGGCTACAAAGCGTCTTAGGGACTAGCTCAGGCGGTCGCGGCGGCAATAGCGGCTTACTTGGCAATATCTTATAGCTATTATTATGTTTTTAAAGCTGTATGTTACAACGACTCCTCGTCATAGTAGACTTTATTTAACCCTCTACTCACAATTACTATAACACTGTAGTATAAGGAATATCACATGGCAGTTAGTTTACAAAAAGGTCAAAAAATCTCCCTAAGCAAAGAAGCGGGCGGCGAGCTTACCCAAGTAAAACTGGGTCTAGGTTGGGACGTTGCTCAAAACCCTCAAGATAAAAAAGGTGGGTTCTTGGGCAAATTATTCGGTGGTGGTAGCGGCGGCGACTCGATTGACTTAGATGCTTCGTGCATCATGTTTGATACCAATAAACAAGCCATCGATGCGATTTGGTTCAGTCAGCTGAAATCAAAAGATGGCAGTATCGTCCATACTGGTGATAACCGCACTGGCGACGGCGATGGTGACGACGAGGTTATCAATGTCGATCTTTCAAAAATCCCTGCCAATGTCGTCTCTCTAGTATTTACGGTCAATAGTTTCACTGGTCAAACCTTTGAAACGGTAGAAAATGCATTTTGTCGTATCGTCAATGCCAATAACAATCAGGAAGTCGCGCGCTACAATTTATCAGCGCAAGGTGGGCATACCGCGATGATTATGGCAAAAGTATATCGTCATAATAATGAGTGGAAAATGCATGCGATTGGTGAAACGGCTTCTGGTCGTACTTTCCATGACTTAATGCCTGCCATCACGCCGCATGCGTAAAGGATTCAAAGCTTTAGTTCGATTAGCGTTCATCCGTCAAAATAATCTATTGAAGCAACGTTATTGATAAAAAACAGCCCATCTATAATTAGATCGGCTGTTTTTTTACGTGTGCTAAAGAATATTTTTAAAGCACTTACTTACTACCACGCTTCCAACTAAAGCCCCAATTAAAGGCTTTATCCATCTCTTGATGCCCTTTGAAGTACTCATTAATACGTTCAACGTTAATACTACCTTGCTGATTGACCAGACGCGCAATCGCACACATTGGCAAATTACCTGTACCTTCTGTCAAACGTGTCTCAATCGGGGGTTGGTCGGGCACATGAATGGTCACGACACCATCGGTCTGCGCCCAGTTTGGTGCACCTTCATAAATGAAAGCAAAAATAAACACCTCTTCTATCTGCGACCACTGCTGACCGTTAATATCTAGCCACTCACCGCCGCTCACCTGTCCCGTTCTATCATCAGCACGCAAACACACGTAAGGTGCTGATGTTAAGCTACCAAAGCGATTACCCAAGGCTTGAATCAAGGTTTTTTCACCATTTTTTAGATGAATCATCGCCCCAACATCAAGGTCAATACCGCCCGCTTTATGTTGTTTGAAAAGATCGCCTAACAAGCCTTTTGTGGGTGCTTGCTGATTGGCAGTCGGATTTTGATTCCAGTTTAAGTTGACAGAGATTTTACCAAAGTCATCACGTTTCTTTAGGTTGATACTAGACTGATTTTTGGTTAAAGTGATTTTGCTTAGGTTAATTGACGGATTTGGAGAAGCTGTAGGAATTGGCGGCGGCGTGCTTGTTTGAGGTGCACTACCTGCTTTCTGCGTATTAATTGGGCGCTGCGTATTGATGGGCTGAGCTTGACCTTGTGACTGGTCTTGTACAGGGCTTTGAGCGGGCGCTTCATCAGCAATCTCTACACCAAAATGCTCAGACAAAGGCTTCAGCCCCCCTTCAAAACCTTGGGCGATAAAACGAAACTTCCAGCTACCTTGGCGACGATAACATTCCGCTAAAATAATGGCTTTTTCATTACGTCCAGCTGCACTTAGTTGGCAAGTCATCAGCACTTGGCTGCCTTGCAATACCTGAATATCGACATCGCCAACTTGAGCAAGCGTCTGTGAGCTAGAAAACGCGAGGGCTATCTTCTCAATATTGGCTGGCTGGGCTGGTAAATTAATATCAAAAAACCCATCGCTATCATGACCACGGAAACTCACACTGCCATCATCGCTACGTGTCTGCCCATAAAATATCATGTCGCCATCGCCGCGTACTTTACCGTCAGCTGTCAGGCGATAAGCGGCACAATCAATGGCGTTTTGGCTTAAAATACGAATGCTAATATGATCCGTCGGCAGTGGCGCATTGGCACCCGCAATCAGTTGTTGAGGTTGGATTTGGCTCATCATACATCCTTTGAATTATTTATTATGTGCGTGTGTTTGTTATGCTAATAATTGTCATATAGTAGCATGGATGGCCGCTGACTTTTAAAGCGTACGACCGTTCAATAGCGTGCCAATGACCCTAAAAAATATTTTTACAAATCCTTCATGCTATTTTGTCAGCAGCATTTATAACGCTTAGCATTTGTATATAATAGCCCCTACTATTAGCAATATTGCGGCTTGCTTATATTCTTGGTGGTGTTGCGATGACGATAGTGAATTATTCAATTATATCTAAAACCTACGATAATGCTGAGAGAATTATGAAAACCCCTGCTAACGATAACGATCATATAACATCAACTGCCGCGTCACCTGCCGTTTGGTTAGCTGAAGGTCAGTCAAGCCAGCGTGATATGTTAGCCAGCCTGCAAACCCTAAAAAATCGCGCTGATACTCCGTTCAACATTATCGCTTCACACCGCCACAATAGACCTGAGATTTTTGAATTTGCTGACAGCGTTTACCGCGAGCCTTCTACTAGCACCGCAGATAACGATGAGCAAGTAGTGCTGGAATCTGTTGAGCCATTGATGCCGCGGTGGCAGTTTGTGTTAGAACAAGCGCAGAAAAACAACGTAAAAGTATTGCTCACTGGACGCAATGGTATTGATTACGAAGCCCAGCGTGAGGCATTTGACGCGGCTGGCATTCGTTTATTGACGGGTGCAACGAGTGTGGCAGCGTTAGAAGTAATAGATGATAAGTTTGCCTTTATGCAGCAGTGTCATGAGCATGATATTCCCGTTGCCGAGGCGTGGCGCTTTGATAACGTCGCAGAGCTTGAGGCGTTACTTGACATATATGGTGATCAGCCCTTATGTGTCAAACCGGTTACGGGTATCTTTGCACAAGGATTTTGGCGACTGGGCAAAGTTAAAGAGATGGGTCGAGAAGCAGGTACAGAAACAGACGAGCAATACGACAGCTTTGAGCATTTATACTTTACCGAAGAGAAAAAAATAAATACGGCGCAATTTATTAATGCCTATGCCAACAGTGTCATGGTGCAGGAACGCCCAATTCCAATGCTGCTAATGCCTTACTTGTCAGGGCAAGAGTACTCTATCGATGTCGTCTGTGAATATGGCGAAGTGCTGGCTGCTGTCACTCGTTATAAAACGGGGAAAATTCAGCATATCGGCTACGAGCAAGCGGTCATGGATGTCGTCATTCCACTCATAAAAGCCTTTGGCTGCGATGGCATCGTCAGTGTGCAAACCAAAGCCGATGATGACGGTCAGCACCGTGTGCTTGAGATTAACAGCCGCCCTTCTGGTGGCATCGACTACACCACCCATAGCGGTGTGGATTTAACCCAAGTTGGATTTGCTTATTGGCTAGGCTTAACCGATAAACCGATACTGGCTGATATCGCGCAACAAATAACCCCCTGCCAAATACGCTCTATTATGGTCGGTGTAAAGGTTGAAGAAGACATCACTGAATAAGTCAAAATAATCATATAAAAAGCTGACGGCAATGAATCGACAATAATAAATCAATCACAACCGAATATATTCAATAAGAGGCAAACGATGACAGCACAAACCACGTTAGTGTTAGGGGCAAATACGGTCATCGCGACAGCGAATTGTTCGGTCGCCTTTGCAACGACAGATCAGTCAAAGTTTGGCGAGCAGCTTGGGCTATTATGGCTACCTTTGGATGAGCATCGCAAAGCCGCTCGTAGTCCTGCTTATCTTCATGAACCGAAGGAATGGGCGCAGCTCAATAGCAAAGATGATCCAAATGCATGGCAATTGGATTTGCCTGCATTGTTTGATAAACAAGGTGCAAGCTTTTTACAACTGATTGCTTATGTTTATCATGAGCCAAGCCTAAACTTACCTGCCGTTGAATTGAGCAAGGTAAACTTAACCCTCAATGAGGGCGATATTCGTTATGAATTTACCGCAAGTGAGCGCCATGTCAAGGCGGCGATCATATTAGAGATATACCGACGCAATGGACAATTTAAATGCCGCGCCCTTGGTGAAAGCTCCACGCAAGGACTGGCAAGTCTTGAGCATCATGTACAAGTGAGCATTGATATGCGTCCGCCAGATACGCATGCCCTTATCCAAGATGCCCAGCGCGCACAGCAGCAAGGTTATCCTAACAGTGATGCGCGTCCGCCCAGACAAGTTCAATCTGGTGAAACTTGGACAGGGACAGCGTTTGCTATCGATCCCTATCATTTACTGACTTGTTATCATGTCATTGAATCGGCGGCGATGATTGGTGTGCGTCAGCAAGGGCAGCCTGATCGTGAAGCGCAAGTGGTGCTCAGCGATATCGGTAGTGATTCAGCCATTATTAGAGTAAGTGAGCCACTGCCAAGTTATTTACCCTTAGCACAGCGTTGTACTGATAATTTGGGTGAAACCATCACCACCTTGGGATTTCCGTTATCAGGATTGAGTAGCCAATTACAAGTAACCCAAGGCTGCATCTCAGGACTGACAGGGTTTGGCAATGATATTCGCTATCTGCAATTTACTGCGCCTATTCAGCCAGGCTCTAGTGGCAGCCCTTTATTACTGCCGACTGGCGAAGTTATCGGCATGGTAACGTCCAGCCTCGTCCATGAGCATGCACAAAATATGAACTATGCGGTGAAATTTCAGTTATTATCCGCCCTACTCGCGAGCGCTGGAATCAGTTTAGATAACTCATCTGACTCATCTGGCATGTCACGCACGACAGCTGCGCCGCTAACCACGCCGCAATTAAGCAAACAAAGTCGCGGTGCTTTGTGGTTGGTAGGTTGTCAGGGTTAATGATTCACTATAGTGTTGACAAACCTTAAATAAATACATCTAAACACTTGATTTATTTAGTAGTTGATTATTTCGATACGCGCTATCATAATAACCCGGCTTAGAAATAACAAGTGTTGAGCTACACCCTATTTTTAAGATTTTAACCTTGATAAAATCTAACCTAAATAATTAGAAAGTTATAGTTACCCAACTTTTAAAAGCATACACTGCTACTCAAATGAGTTTTTAGCAATTTCTATCTGAGTAGGTACAGCAAGCGCAGAGCATTAATTCTAGTAGCATGTGATAATACTTGCACCTTTTTTTATTTAAAAATATATATACAAAGCAAAAATTTTAGTACAAATGTAAGAAAAAATTCCAATAAAAATTAATAACTAAAGTAAGCAAATAGATATGATTTATATAATAATTTTAGTTGCTGTTTTTTTCATAATAGGTGCTTTGTCAAATGACGATGAAAGTGTTTCAGATAATACTGCCACTAGAAACTATTCCTACACTACGAAGCTAGAGGGCAAGTATCTACACTTAAGTATGGATACTATTCCTTATGGAACAGAAGTTGTTATTCTTGAACTTGCTTATCAGGGACAAAATGTAAAAAGTTATTATGATATTTTTAATGATGAAGAAGGTAACTTTATAACTGGTGCTCGCAATAACAATAATAATGGTCCTTACTCAATAAGTGTGCCTATCAATGCTTTAATTTTGACTAGAAATAAAGATATCACCTTAGATTTTAATATTACGCTTTTAAAGGATGGCGTTATTCTCGATAAACTCAAATCTCAAGAGGAAATTCGTATAAGCTCTAGCTCTTTTTTACTTATGGAATGGTTCATTCCTACAATAAAAATTTTGGCTTACTACTCCATAAAAAAAGGTGACTCCAATGATTCAAAATCTTGGTCCAAAGACAACATTAAAGTTATCAAAAATGTTTTTTCAAATCACATAGAAAACAATCCAGAAGAACGAGATTTTTTAAAAAATCAAATGAAAATCTTATCAGGTACTTCAATAGATTTGAGAGAATGTGTTAAGGATTTCAATAATAGAGCAAATACTACTAATGATAAGAATACTATTTTCTATGCATCAGCTCGAATAATAATCAATAACTTAGAGTCAGGAAAATGGTTGCATATAGAAAAAGGTCTAGCAGAGATTAAAAATCTGAGCAAATTAATGGGCATTAGCAATGAAATATTAGAGGATGTTTACTCTGGTTTTGAAACCCTTGAAAACCAAGACAAACCTACAGAAGCTTCTGATAATCTAAAAGCATTAAAGGTTCTTGGTTTGTTAGAAGGAGCTACTATCGACGAAATGCGTAGAGCTTATAGGTTAAAGATCAAAGACTTTCATCCTGACAAATACACTCACTTACCTGAATCTGTAAAACTGGTACTTCAAGAAAAAGCTCAAGAACTAAACCTTGCAAAAGAAACACTACGATTTTAGCACTCAATAACGTTGAAACCTTTATATGACTACAAACAGTATTTCCATGAAAAAAAGCTATGTCTGCACCATTACCCTACCACGCGGCAATCTTGATTTAACCTATCAAACCAATTCAGCCACTACGAAAAATGGGGCAGAACCAAGTAACGATTATCAATTAGAAGACTTGCTTGGCTTTGCACAACGCATTAACCCAAAACGTGCCTTTTTGTTTGTCTCAAAAGTATTAGGTCGTCATATTCCAGTGGCTCCTAGCACCATGCGTCATGCTTTTACTGACTTGGCGAATTTGGTTCCTAGCGATTTGCCTGAGCCGATTTTAGTCATCGGTATGGCAGAGACAGCCGTTGGCTTATCTGCGGGGGTACATCAAGCG
Source organism: Psychrobacter sp. JCM 18902 (assembly GCF_904846615.1). NCBI lineage: Bacteria > Pseudomonadati > Pseudomonadota > Gammaproteobacteria > Moraxellales > Moraxellaceae > Psychrobacter > Psychrobacter sp. JCM 18902. The sequence continues at coordinate 617,029 of NZ_CAJHBK010000001.1, read as the reverse complement.
CTACAAACGCGTTACCCCAAAGCCTTACTATTGAACTCTACGCGGCATGCGCAACATGATGACAATAAGGACAGTAGCAGCGACTCTTTATTAACCACTTTCAGCGAAGACCATAGTCATGCCAGCCAGCATCTCATTTATCAAAGTGCAGATACAGTGACCCAAGCGCAGCTGCTAGCCAGCAAAACCTTGATTATGGTGGATGATGAAGCATCGACAGGCAATACTTGCGTTAATGTCGTCACTGCCCTTCGTAACGCAGGACTTGACCAGTTAGAGCAAGTACATCTTACCACTTTGGTTGATTGGTCTTTAAACCAGAATCAGAATGCAGCCGATGTAAATGAGGCTGTATCTGACCAAATCGCAAAACGCCTGCCCAATATCCACTTTCAACGTCATCATCTACTGTCTGGGGCATGGACTTGGACAGATGCACCCAATCCCGAACCGATAACGATGCCGTCGGTTGATACAACTAAAGCAGGTAGTCAGTCTCTAGGTAATACTGGTAATTGGGGACGTTTCCCAACTCTAGATAGCACAGATGGGTTTGATCATTATCTTTTAAGGTTTCAAACTGCCTTTAACATTTTTAACAAGCAAGCTCAACCTGAGAAAGAGCCGTTTGATAAAGAACAGTTGCCACAGCGAATTTTAGTATTGGGCAGTAATGAGTTTGTCTGGTTACCGTTTTTATTGGCGGAATGGCTTGCACAACATACGCATGTAGAGAATAGTAAGCATACGGTTAATTTTAGTGCGTTAACCCGCTCACCGATTGCGCTTGGTGGCGCAATTACCTCGATGCTAAGTTTTAATGATAATTATGGGCTTGGGATGACCAACTTTGCTTATAACGTTACACCTAACGATTGGGATTTGATTGTCTTGTGTGTGGAAACGCCCGCTGATAGCGTTGATACTATGTGGAAAGGTTTAGAGAATGTATTGGTGGTGAGTCCGACGCTGTAAATTATTTTATAAGAACTGTCCTCTTACAACTATCCTCTAAATCCCGCTCTGCTTTTCACATTCAACCCTTACGGACACCTTTATGACCAGCCCATTCTTTCAAGCCAATCCTGATATCGTTAAGCCTTACGCGCTGATGGATTTGGACGATACGCTATTTCAAACTCAGCGTAAAATTGACGCATGGGACTTACCCACCACTGAAGCTGAAAACTTGATTTGCGCAACCGTTAACAAACAAGGCGAGCCATTAAGTTTTATGAGTCAGCGCCAAGCCACATTTTTTAACTGGCTACTTGCTAGCACTGATCTAATCGTAGTGACGGCACGCGACCGCAGTGAAATCCAGCGTGTTAAACTGCCTTTTGATAGCTGGCAAGTTTTGACTCATGGCGCGATTATTCTTGACAAAGACGGTATGTTACAAGCCCAGTGGCAACAGTATATGTATAATAAGCTTGCGCCATTGCAGGAAAAATTGCAGCAGCTGAGCCAGCTATTCGCGAATCACAGCAAAAATGAAAGTAGCCAGCTGGTCTTTACACCGCATATCGATAGCTTTAACAATGGCGCTGATAATAGAGAATTAACCATTTATCTGGCTATCAAACATGCGCAAAAAGACCATCAAGCATTAGTAGATCTCGCTGCAAAACTGCCAACGTTAATACGAGACTTTGAGCAGGATTTTTATGTGCACGTGAATGCGAATAATCTAGCGATATTGCCGCACGCAGTTCATAAGCGCCATGCGGTACAGTTCTTGTTAGCTAATCATTTAGACAGTCAACGACCAAGCTTTGGCTTTGGTGACAGTCTGGCTGATTTACCATTTTTACAGCTGCTTGACTGGTATGGTATGCCCAATCATGGTCAGTTACATGGACGACTTAGCTCTCAATCATTCTAAACACTTAACCCCTCCTAAATAAAAACAATAATCGCCGCCGTTTATAGAAGTAGAAATTATTTTATGACCCATCATATAACGAACCCTAATGTTCAAAAATTAGAAGCATATGGCTCAGGCAGCTATCTTGCCAGTGATGTGACCGTACTGCTCGATATAGTCGCTAAAAACGCGGTCGCCGATGTGCCAGTCAGTCAAAAAGAAGCACTTATTCAAAGTGGGCAACGTCATTATTCTGATATGTTGACCTTGGAGCAAGCGCCTACTGCTATGCATGAGCAGCTATACACGCAAGCATTAGAGCAAGGAGCTGAGAGGACTGCCACTGACATTACTAATTTGGCTTATACGCTACATCACATTTTTCAAAAATCTCGAAATGAACATACCGTTAGTAATGAGCGCCCGCTAGTCTTAGTCAGTTTGGTACGCGCAGGTTTGCCAGTTGGCGTTTTGTTGCAGCGTGCGTTAGCAGACGTTAATAGCAGCTCTGCTTTGCCGAGCGTGCATTATGGTATCAGCATCATTCGCGACCGCGGACTTGATCCAGTTGCGTTACAAATGATATTGAATGCTCATCCAGACAGTCCTATCGTATTTGTTGACGGTTGGACAGGCAAAGGCGCGATTTATCAAGAGCTTGCTCATAGTTTAGAAAAATTTAGCGATCCTAGCCATGCAAACTTTGCCAATATCTTTCATCAAGGCGCAAGTGTTATTCCCTTATTAACGCTGGCTGATCCAGCTGGCGTTGCTTGGCTTGCAGCTAGTATCGATGACTGGCTAATTCCGTCAGGATTATTAAATAGTACGGTATCAGGACTGATTTCGCGAAGTTTATATACCGAGCCAGCATTGGGGCTACACCGCAGCGTGTTTTATGATAACTTAATTGAGGTCGACCATAGCTTAGCTTTCATCGCTCATATCGATGCAGCGCGCCGTGCATTAGCCCCATCTTTGAAGTGCTTTCCGACGTTTCAGCAGCCGCGCTATCAGACAGCTGCTTTAATCGACAAGCTGGCAGCAGACTACGCTATCGCCAATCGTAACCGCATTAAGCCAACGATTGCAGAGGCAACACGGGCGATATTGCGCCGTGACCCTGAACGCATATTATTAGCCAGCGCTGATCATCCTGATACCATACTGCTAAGACATTTATGTGCCCAGCGAAATATCATTGTTAGTGTATTAGGTGATAAAATACATCCCTATCAAGCCATCACGCTTATCAAGCAACGTAGCGAAGACCATTAATCATTGCTACACTCGCGTTTTTTATAAACCAGACCCGTCTCAAACTCAAAGCAGCGAAAGAAAAAAGTACAAGTACTCCCTCTTGTCGGCTAAACGAATTTGACATTACCAAACGTATTTTTGGGTTTGCGGTCATTGCTGCTAAGCCATATTACTTGATGATACCTCTTAGATTTTATACCCATTCACTTATCACTATTGATGATGCCAATTATGTCAGATATGCAAAACAACGAGTCTACTCTTTATCAAAACACCCAGTCTTACGCTCACCTTATTACTGAGCGTCATGCGATGCTCAAACCACATGCGCATCACCCGTATCAGTTGGGGGCTAGCCTATACATGCCAGCAACTCGCCAAGATATTTGGCAAGTCATTAAGCGTGATAAATTACCAACGATTAATAGTATTATCATCTGCCTAGAAGATGCGGTTAGCCATAATGATGTTGAGCTGGCACTTGAGCGCTTGCAAACGTTGCTGCATACATGGGCGACGCATGTCGATAGCATCAATGACCCATCAAAACATGCCGACATTCAGATTGAGCAACCAACACGCCCGCTGGTATTTATACGTCCGCGTCATCCAGCGATGTTAGAGCAGCTCTCAGGTTTTGCCCATATCGATTTGATTGATGGCTTTGTCATGCCAAAAGTCGATATGTATAGTCTGTCTAATTGGCGTATGGCTTGTCAAAATCTGAGTACTGAGCAATTATTGATGCCGACGCTTGAGACCGCAGCGCTATTTAATCCACATCATAATCAGGAATTGGCCATTGGTTTTAAAGAAGCCTTTAGCCAGCCAGTTTTTGCCTTACGTATCGGCGGCAATGATTTGTTTGCAGCATTGCGTTTGCGCCGTCCCAAAAACAGCATCGTTTATGATACCCCTATCGGCACCCTTGCCTATCAGCTGCTCGGCTGCTTTGTGCCGCATGGCTTTTATTTGACAGCGCCTGTCTTTGAATATTTGGATCAGCCAACGCTATTTATGCAAGAGCTAACCCGCGATGTTAGCTTAGGATTGGTCGGCAAAACGGTCATTCATCCAAGCCAAATTGCGCTGGTGCAACAAGCCTATTGTGTACCATTGAGCATTTTAGATGAGGCGCAAGCAATCTTGCATAGCGAGGCAAAAGCGGTGTTTAAATATAATAATACTATGCTAGAGCCTGCTACCCATCGCGCGTGGGCAACAGAAATCGTCAATCGTGCCGAGGCATGTGGCACCCTTGATGACGGTAATAATGACTATACGGCGCGGTTATAAATAGAAATTTTAATATTACCGCTCTTTAATTAATGTTTTAAATGCACTCTCTTACATGCGCTCAATAAAAAAGCCGTTATCACATTCAAGATAGCGGCTTTTTTAGCACAAAGGTTCCATCACTCTATTACTATTAAAACGATGCCTTATTTAAGGCTATTTCAAGACCAACTCAAAATTAGACGCAGTCCGCTAAAAAGGTGTTAATCACTCGATTGACCTGCTCAGGCTCTTCTACGGTGGCGGTATGACCAGCGCCCTTGATCACTGCCAATTTAGACCCTGCAATCGCGAAATGTATACGTTCAGCCTTTGAATAAGGGGTTGCTGTGTCCTCATCACCGACCACAATTAATGTCGGCACCGTAATACTCCCTAGCTGATCGTAGGTGCCTGACCGCTCAATGACGCCCATCGTTGCCTTAATGACTCCACCTTTGCGATTGCCTTGTAGCATCGTTAACCACTGCTTACGATCAGACTTACGTAACTTATCTGTCAAAAAAGTATTGCCAAACATAATAGGCATGACCTTGTTACTCACGCGTTTGAGACCCAGCCAACGAATGGCTTTGACCAGCTTACGATACTGCGGCACGTTTTTGGGATCTTCAGGATCAGCAGAAGTCTCTAACAGGGTAAGCGACAGCAATAGCTCAGGGCGTTTGAGTGCGACACGCTGGGCGACAAATCCGCCCATCGACAACCCTAACAAATGGCACTTATGAATATCTAGTGCCTTTAATAATGCCAATGTATCCTCGGTTAAGGTTTCCATATCATAGCCAGACTTGGTTATTTCAGACTGCCCTTGTCCCCGAAAATCAAACGTAATACAGCGATAACCGGCTTTAAAATACTCAACTTGCTTGTCAAATAGGTGTGTATTCCACAGCAGACCGTGGGCAAATACCATGACGGGTTTTTGCTTATCGTTTGGCGCGCTGTCTTCATAATAAAGTTCAACATTATTGACATGAATAATTGGCATAACCACTTCCTTGTTGGTTTAATAAATAAAAAATCAGTCTTTTAAAACTTGCCTTCTAGGGCGTGTCTTCATCTTAAAAATGGTGAAAAAAATAAGATAAATTGCTGCCAAACAAGGAAAATAGCACAAATAATATCGAGATATTCATCAGCTATTTGACGATGTTTGGCAAAATTTAGCCATTTTCAACCCATTTAGAGAATACTCGATTGAATTGAGGACATGCCTTAGCATAATTCAACCTTTCTACAGATAGTAGCCTTATTTTTGAATGGTAGGTTTAATAATTTTAGCAATATGATAGCAGCAAAAAACACCATACCTGAATCATGTCTTAAGCGCGCACAGATCCTGCTTTTATAATAAGCTCAAACTGCTATAGTATTTGGCATTGCATTATTTGTCACATTTACTGCCAATAGCTAGTGTTACCAAAAACGTTTTATAGAAAACTCAATTAAGGATATCAACCATGTCACACCCTCTCGTCGAATATCAAGTAGAAAACCATATCGCAACCATCACGATGAACGATCCCAAAACACTGAATGCCTTTAGCACAGTGCTAAAAGATGCCATGATGAACGCACTGACGAATGCAGATGAAGATAAAGACGTCAGAGTCATCATCCTGCAAGGCGCAGGCAATAACTTTTCAAGTGGCGGGCATATCGGTGAGATGTTAGAAAACGGCATGGAAAGCGAGGCACTGTCGAATAAGCTAAATTTCATGGTTGGCGAAGTCGCTGAGATTAGCTTAAAGTTGCGTAATATTCATAAGCCTATTATCGCCAAATTAGAAGGCGCAGTGGCAGGTGCTGGCATGAACTTGGCACTGACTTGTGATTTTCGCATCGCCGCTGACAATGCCAAATTCGTGCAAGCCTTTGTCAATATCGGTCTAATACCAGATGCTGGCGGCATTTATTTACTGAATCAATTGATCGGTGTGGCAAGAACCACTGAGATGGTCATGCTTGGCGATAAACTCAAAGCGGAAGATATGGCACGCTTAAACTTGGTTAATGATGTGGTCAGTAGCGACGAGCTGGATGCTAGCGTATTGGCATTGGCAACGCGCCTGAGCAATCTGCCCGGAAAGGCATTGGCATCAATGAAGCATATGATTAATACGCACGCTTATATGGGTCTCAATGAAGCGCTCGATATGGAAGTGGATCAACAGACCATGCTTGCTAAAACGGATGATTTTAGAGAAGGTATTACCGCCTTTATGGAAAAACGTAAGCCAGTTTATCAAGGTAAATAATAACCTGATCACACTCTTTTTTGCGCTATCATCAAAAAGGCTGCCTAATGGCAGCCTTTTATTTTTGGGTCATACAGTATCAAGAAAATTCTGTATTAAGCATATCTTTAAGTAACACTTTTAACTCTTAAGAATCAGAGGCTGTCTTATAGTGATGCTGTAAGGTAAATATCTTGTCAAAACCCAAGGTAAAGATAAAGGTATAAACCAAGAAAAATAGCAGTAACGCCGCTTCCATCATAAAAGCTTTGATTAAGCCAACGTCATACCAAATCATATAAAGTGGTAAGCAAATCAATACCAATCCGCCTTCAAACCCTAATGCATGCGCACTGCGAATGAGTAAGGTGCGTTTTGCCACATGCTTACGACGTTCCCACGCTTCAAAAGCTGTATTGTATAAGAAGTTCCAAATCACTGCTGCCAATGACACCATCACAGCAACTGGTAAGGATTCTGCCGCGTCGCTACCGCTAAGTTTCATCAATACAAAAGTAGAAGAAATAATAGCGATAATCTCGAAGATAGTCACATAGACGATACGACGTTTGAGTGGGGATAAAGTAATCAACCAAGACTCCAGAGCACTTGAGCGTAAACAAAAAGTGCCTATCAAAGTATCGGTCCGTCCCGAGATAGAAAAGATAGATTCAGTACAGAGCCACGGTTTCCGCCTGCCCTTGTATTATACATAAGATAGTTGAAGAAGCCAGTTGACGCTTACATCAAAATTTGATGCAATGAAATACCAAATATAATAGCAATCGATAATTCAAGGAAGGCATTAGCGCCTTTATGGAGAAGCGTAAGCCAGTTTATTTGGGTAATTAACCAAGATCTTATCGCTCGTTTTATCGCTCACTTTTATGAGCGATAAAATTTATAGCAACAGAATAAAACTTAATTACTGCGCTATTCATAAAATAGTTAGAATTTTTATCTAATATTTATGAAAAAATTTTATATGGATAGGGAAAACTATTCTTCATCTGTATCTTTTAAAAAAAATTCTTTTGCTGCTTCATACCAAATTTTCAATATTTGAAACACAAGAATAGTAATAATTAAAACGAGAAAAGTATGTACTATAATAGATATGTCAAATCCGAAATAATTTTCAAATGTGTCTTCAAAGAAGATTCGAGTTATCATAAGAATCAAAAAAGGAATAAATGTTAGCATTAAAGTGATATTAAACAGTGGCTGTGGTTCTTTATAAACCTCAATTTTACTTATACCTTCTATTCTTGCAGAGACCTCAAAATTTTCTTTATAGTCGCTCAAAAGTATTTTTATAGTAAAGTTATCTTTGGGGTTGAGAAGCAAGGGTTCAATCTCAATGCTATCTACCATTTTAATGACATTAACATCTAAATTATCTGGATACTGTCTCAAGATTTCACATGTTAGTATGTTTAAATTATTACCTAAATTAATATCAATTCGTTTGGCGAAATCCCCTATTGATATAGACTGATTACCGTTATTTATAATTCTAATAAGTAGCAGATGCACATTTTCTACAAGTTTATTTTCATAATATATTTTAATTTTATTTTGAACCTCGCTTTTCACTCCGACTAACTGTGTATTTGAAACAATTTCATAAGCTAATCTTTTTTTACTTTTTTGCAGGAAATAGATAATGAGTGGTACAGTAATAGCTGCTATCACTGCTAAACAACCTAATAATATTTCTATTGAAAAACTCATTCTTCTTCCTACATTAGTTTGATTTGTTGATTATACATATATCTAAGTTGAATAGATGCTAACAAATGACACATGCGATAATATATGACGTATATGTCAACTAATTTCTTCACCATAAAACAAAATAAACCCCGCATCATCACGATACGGGGTTTATTTTTATCTTACTAATTAGCTTTAAAGCAAATATTAGGTCAACTGAGCAACGTTAATTTTGTCGGCTTCTTCAGTATAAGAATCCATACGATCGAAGTTCATGTACTGATACACTTCCTCGCCCATGCTATCAAGCATACCAGCGTACTGCTGATATTCTTCGTTGGTTGGCAATTTACCAAGTACCGCTGCTACGGCTGCAAGCTCTGCAGAAGCTAGGTATACGTTAGCGCCTTGACCGAGACGGTTCGGGAAGTTACGAGTTGACGTCGATACCGCCGTAGATTTCGGTGCGATACGTGCTTGGTTACCCATACATAGTGAACAACCTGGCATCTCAGTACGAGCGCCGGCTTGAGCGTAGATGTTGTAGTAACCTTCTTCCATCAACTGACGCGCATCCATCTTAGTCGGCGGCGCAATCCATAGACGAGTTTTCAAACTACCTGCTGGTACGTCTTGTAGCAGTTTACCCGCAGCGCGGAAATGACCGATGTTGGTCATACATGAACCAATGAATACTTCATCAATGGTATCGCCAGCGACATCAGCCAATGTTTTTGCATCGTCTGGATCGTTCGGGCAGCAAAGGATAGGCTCTTTAATCGTGCTCATATCGATAGTCATGTCGATGGCGTATTCAGCATCAGCATCAGCGCGTAATAGGCTTGGGTTCGCTAGCCATTCTTGCATCTGCTCGATACGACGGCTGATAGTACGCGCATCGCCATAGCCTTCTGAGATCATCCATTTTAGAAGGGTAATGTTTGAGTTTAAGTACTCAGTCACTGACGCTTCAGACAAGGTGATGGTACAACCAGCAGCACTACGCTCAGCTGAGGCATCAGATAGCTCAAATGCTTGCTCAGCGGTCAAGTCTTCTAGACCTTCGATCTCAAGGATACGACCATTAAACTCGTTGATTTTGCCTTTCTTATCAACGGTCAATAGACCTTCTTTAATCGCTTGATAAGGAATCGCATGTACTAGGTCACGCAACGTGATACCAGCCTGACGTTCGCCAACGAAGCGTACACGGACAGATTCAGGCATATCTAGAGGCATAACACCAGTCGCTGCGGCAAATGCTACCAGACCAGAACCAGCTGGGAACGAGATACCCATTGGGAAACGCGTATGCGAGTCACCACCAGTACCAACGGTATCTGGCAATAGCATACGGTTCAACCAGCTATGAATGATACCATCACCTGGACGTAAGCTTACGCCGCCACGGTTCATGATAAAGTCAGGTAGTGTGTGCTGAGTCTCAACGTCAACTGGTTTTGGATAAGCGGCAGTGTGACAGAATGACTGCATTACTAAGTCTGCTTGGAAACCTAGGCAAGCCAAATCTTTTAGCTCATCACGAGTCATCGGACCAGTCGTATCCTGCGATCCTACAGTCGTCATTTTAGGCTCACAGTACATACCAGGACGTACGCCCTCTAGACCACAAGCTTTACCGACCATTTTTTGCGCTAGGGTAAAACCTTTACCCGTATCAACTGGCTCTTCTGGCTTAGCAAAGATATCTGAATGTCCAAGACCCATGTATGCGCGAGCACGATTGGTCAAACCACGACCAACGATCAATGGAATACGACCGCCAGCACGAACTTCATCAAGCAATGTTGGTGAGTTCAATTTGAACGTAGACAACACTTCATCTGAATCATGTTTAGTGATTTTGCCTTCATAAGGATAGATGTCAAATACATCACCCATGTTTAGGTTATCAACGGCTACTTTTTCGATTGGCAATGCGCCAGAATCTTCCATCGTGTTAAAGAAGATAGGAGCAATATTGTTACCAAGTACTAAACCGCCGCCACGTTTGTTTGGCACGTTAGGGATATCATCGCCCATGAGCCACAATACTGAGTTGGTCGCAGATTTACGGCTAGAGCCTGTACCTACCACGTCACCAACATAAGCGAGTGGATGACCTTTTTCTTTTAACGCTTCGATTTGCTTCATTGGACCGACAACGCCCTCTTCGTCAGCAGTGATGCCATCGCGAGAGTTTTTGTGCATAGCCAATGAATGCAATGGGATATCAGGACGGCTCCATGCATCTTGCGCAGGCGACAAGTCATCGGTATTGGTTTCGCCAGTCACTTTAAATGTCGTGTAAGTCGTCTTTTCTGGTACAGCATCACGGTTCAAGAACCATTCAGCGTCAGCCCAAGATTGAACCACTTCTTTAGCGATAGCATTGCCCGCTTCTGCTTTTTCAGTCACGTCATTGAACGCGTCAAACACCAGTAACGTCTTTTTCAACGCTTCAGCAGCATCTTGTGCCACTTCCGCGTCATCCAGTGCAGCAACTAATGGTTGAACGTTGTAGCCACCTTGCATCGTGCCTAGGATTTGAACGGCTTTTTGCTTGCTAATAAGTGGTGAAGAGGTTTCACCCTTAAGGATCGCTGCTAAAAACGCCGCTTTAACGTAAGCCGCTTGGTCAACGCCAGCAGGAATACGGTTTTCTAGCAGGTTCATCAAGAACGCATCTTCGCCTGCTGGTGGGGTTTTTAATAGTTCAACCAACTCTGCTACTTGTTTTTCATTCAGTGGTAGCGGAACCGTTCCTAGCTCAGCACGTTCTTCGACATGTTTACGATAAGCTTCTAACACAATAGTCGTCCTCGTCAGTTGGGAGTATTAGTACATTACGTGGGTAGTCAGCATGACCGCCTGCGTCTATATACTAGATGGAATAATTATTGGTGCAATCATAGCTTAAAACGCCCTAAATGTTAATGGCTCAGCCTTTAAAAGGCTCATAAAGCGGTTATAAAGGGCTCATATTGAACATTTATTATATAAATAGTACCATCAACAATATGATTGAGCAGCCTTTCACAATTGATATACAGCTTGTCATTTTAGTCAAGCACCGCTCGATTTATGATTAAATAAATACGCTGTGCCTGCTAGACGCTTTGTAGGATATTATTTGATAAAATATCATCTTGATACGATAGCTTAGAGAAAATATCACTTAGAAAAATAGCGCTTGAAAAAACAGCTTTTATTAACCATATACTAAATGAGTAAATATTAGGGATGACGACATGGACGATAGCAATATGGAAAATCACGACATAGAAAATAGCGATATAAAGAATAACCCTAACTATCAAAACGGTCTCAAAGTTCGTACTGACGTCATGGGCGCAGCACATGTTAAACGCTCGCTTGACGGGGCAACTGGATTTACTCAGCCGTTACAAGACTGGATTATTGAACACGCTTGGGGCAGCACATGGCAAGATGACTCAGTATTACCACGCAAATACCGCTCATTAATCACTATTGCTTTTTTAATTGCGCAAAAAAGTCCCACTGAGCTAAAAGGGCACATTCGAGGTGCAATCAATAACGGCGCAACTGTCGCTGAGATTCGAGAAGTATTAATGCACAGTTTGCCTTATTGCGGGGCACCTGCCACTCAAGAAGCGTTTCGTGCTGCCATAGATGTACTGAATGAGTTGGATATTGATATAGATATTTAAAACTATGGTTGCGAGACAAACCATAGTAGCCTTAATGATCCACCTCAAAATGATCAGTTAAACATTATTCATTAAAAATTAGCCCCTAAGTTTCTGCTATAATGTCCTCACTCACAACACATTCTAATAATTCCATAAACCCTTATACTATAAAGGGTTAAGAGATACTTTATTATGACAACTGCCGTACAAACACATGTGCCTGCTGCTAAGGTCAAACCTAAAAAAGCCATTCAAGGCGAAAAACTACGTGGCTACGATAAAGTTGCCCGTATCCCAATTAAAGTGATTCCGACCATCGAGGCCAAGAAAAAGCCAGATTGGATTCGGGTTAAAATGTCCTCGCCTGCTGAAGTGGCTCGTATCAAAGCCACCTTGCGTGAGCAAAAGCTCTATACCGTTTGTGAGGAAGCGGCCTGCCCTAACCTGCCGCAGTGCTTCGCTGATGGCACCGCGACCTTTATGATTATGGGCGATATCTGTACCCGTCGCTGTCCGTTCTGTGACGTCGGTCATGGTCGTCCTAATGAGCTAGATGCAGATGAGCCGCGCCACACTGCCGAGACTATTTTAGGTTTGCAGCTTAAGTATGCGGTAATCACCTCTGTGGATCGTGACGATCTAAAAGATGGCGGCGCGGCGCATTTCGTAGAAGTTCTCAATGAATCTCGCGCACTTAGCCCGAATTGCCTCATTGAAATATTGGTACCAGATTTCCGTGGTCGTATGGAAGTAGCATTAGACTTGTTAACTGAAACACCGCCAGATGTTTTTAACCATAACATCGAAACCGTGCCTCGTTTATATAAAGCCTTCCGCCCAGGTTCTGACTATCAGCATTCGTTAGATTTGCTCAAACTCTATAAAGAGCGTCGCCCTGATATCGCGACCAAGTGCGGTTTTATGGTTGGCCTTGGTGAAACTGAAGAAGAAATTTATGCATTGCTTGATGACCTAAAAGCACATAACGTGGATATGATTACGGTTGGTCAGTATCTGCAACCCAGTAAAAACCACGCGCCTGTCGATCGTTACGTCCATCCAGACGAGTTCCAGCGTTATATGGATTATGGTAAAAAAATTGGCTTCTTTAACATTTGGGCAGGCCCAATGGTACGCTCAAGCTACTTTGCCGATCGTCAATATTACGGTGAAGACTGCCCTGCACCGATTCGTAGCAAAAAAGCCTTGGTAGCAGAAGGCAAACTTGGCTGCTAAGTGTCGGGGTTTAATGAGCTAATACTTAAAAATTAAGTTGAGCATGTAAAAAGGGTGAAGAACATTTTATGTTATTCACCCTTTTTTTAGCTTTAATAGATTTTTAAAACCTTCAACCGCAACGTCTTAAATAGTTAAAGTTGGCGTTGGCTCGCCACTGTTTCTAGTATTAAAGATGGCGATAGCAATAACGATCACGCCACCCACTAGACCAGTCGTTATTCCAGGATAGATTAACAGCAAAGCTCCGATTGCCAACATAACGCGTGTTACTGGGCTCATATCGCTTTTAAAATAACCCTCTAATGCCGCACTAAGTGCGAGAACACCCGTAATTGACGTCAATACTACCGTGATAATATCGATAATAGGTGGTAGCGGGAAGTCCTTAGCAGTTACTGCAAGCCCAGTAGGATCAATCATTAACATCGCTGGACTATAGATAAACATAAACGGCACGATAAATCCGGCGAGTGCCAGTTTGAGCGATAAGAACCCTGTCTTCATCGGATCGCCACCAGATATACCCGCACCAGCAAAGGCGGCTAGACACACGGGCGGTGTAATATTGGCAAAAATACCAAAGTAGAAAACAAACATGTGCGCTGATAAAATTGGAATATCAAAACCAGCTAAGGCTGGTGCTGCCATCGTTGCCGTAATAATATAGGCAGGAATAGACGGTAGTCCCATGCCCAATACCATCGAGGCAAGCATGGTCAAAATGAGCGTGAAAAATAATGACCCTGCACCAAGTGTGACAATTGATGAGGTCATCACCGTTCCAAAGCTGGTTAGACTCACGACTCCGATGATAATACCGACGACTGCACAGGCAGCCATTACCGCGAGCGACTGGCGTGCGCCATCTTCTAATGCACCCAAAATGTCAGAGAAACCCATTCTAGTCTCTTTTCGCAGCATACTAACTACGACAGTGAAACCAATGGTATAAGCCGCTGCATAACCAACGGGCACGTTTCTGATTAATAAGAAAATCAAAAATACAATCGGTAGCAGCATATGACCGCGGGCTTTTAACACTTCTTTCACGGCTGGTAAGCTTTCTTTAGCGATACCTTTTAGATCGCGACGACCAGCGCGAAAATGCACCTGCGCAATGACGCCCAGATAATACAATATGGCTGGCAATAAGGCCGCCAACGCAATTGTGCTATACGGTAAGCCTGTTGTCTCCGCCATGATAAAGGCACTCGCGCCCATAATTGGCGGTAATATTTGCCCGCCAACAGAGGCACTTGCCTCAACGGCACCCGCAAAATCTTTGTGGTAACCAACCTTTTTCATGAGTGGAATGGTAAAGGCACCAGTACTGACCACGTTTGACAAAGCAGAGCCATTAATACTGCCCATAAAACCACTAGAAATCACCGCTACTTTTGCCGGACCACCTTTTTTATGACCGGCGATTGCCAATGCCAAATCATTAAACAGCTGTCCCATTCCCGAGCGCGCTAAGAATGCACCAAAAAGAATGAATAAAAAGATAAAAGTGACCGATGCACCAATCGCAACAGAATATAAACCTTCCGTTTTTAAGAATAATTGACCAAAGATATCGCCCATGTCATAAGGACGAGTCAGCAGCCTATCGGGCATAAAGTCTAAGTGGCTGACAAACGGATACGCCAAAAATATCCCTGCCAATATCGGTAAAATCCAACCTGTGATACGGCGACTGCCTTCTAATACGCAGACCACCGTAATCAGCGAAAATATCACATCCATCTGATTGGCCATACCGCCACGTGAAGTCACGATATCTTGATATTCATAGATCAGATAAGCCATCCCAGATAAAGACAGGGCAAACCATATCCAGTCATACCATGCGACGCGCTGACGGCTGCTTTTTTTGCTTGCTGGAAAAATTAAGAAAATTAAGGCAAAACCAATGCCCACGTGTACAGAGCGCTGTAGCAGCGCTGGCATGGGATTAAAGGTGATATATAAATGAAACAGTGAATATAAAATGCAAAGTCCAGCGATAAAATACTTCACTGGCCCTTGAGTGATGTGCCTTGTGATGGATTCTCTATCATACTTTTCTAATATGGCTTTATTGTGGGCTTGCGCCTCAAGTTCAGCGTCGACATGAGTATCAGCATCCGTGTTGGAATGTATAGGCAAGTCGTTATTGATATGGTTATCTGACATCGTTGTCACATTATTGTGATCCATCACTTGGGAGTTCATGACACAAATCCTTGTTAAATCTATCAATGAAACCATATGTTTTTGGCATGATCGTTACTTCAGAATAGTCTGGCACCCAGCGATGAATGAGCATCTGGTAGTTACCATAGTCAATCTCACCTTTGGTAAGCCGTGAGACCACCCAATTGAGCTTAGGCAATTTCTCATTGATTTGATAACCCAGATAGCCAGGTTTTTGTATCGTAGCAAGCGCTTCGGTTGAGGGTGTACCCGCCCCAAAAGCTTCAAAATAAGTGGTGGTCAGCAGCAATGCAGCGTCTTCTGTACTACTGCTGTCTATACGTTGGTATTGCTCTTCCCACCATTGTTTTTCTACAGAGTGTATCCAGCGCAATTGAAAATTTGGCTCGACAAAATAGCAAACTTTATCATTAGCACCATCGATGCCTGCGACACGCACTTCCACCACAGGCTGACGGACAAAGAGATGCCATAGCGTAAAAAAAACCAGTGCGGCAATGCCTGCCACGCCAATTAATAACCCTAATCGCTTATTTAGCTGCTTGCTCATCATAGTACTTTTTAGCGCCAGGATGGATAGGAGCGACCATACCTTCACGAGCGGTTGCTAAGCTAATATCATTGGCCGCTTGGTGCGCTGTTTTTAGACCGTCTAAATTGTCAAATAACGCTTTGGTCAGCTTGTAACCATCTGCTTCAGACAACTCAGAGCTAACCAATAGAGCATTCATGATTGCTGCGGTTGGAATCGCGGCGTCATTGCCATAAGTGCCAGCAGGAATCTCAAAGGTCTTAAAGTAAGGCTTGGTTGCGATGATTTCTTTTAGCTTGTCTTGATTGATGGTGATTAACTGTAAGTCTAGACCCTGCTCTAGCTCCATCAATGAAGAGTTTGGCAGGCCACTACTAAAGAAAGCCGCTTCAATTTTACCCGCTTTCATACCGTCCGCTGCTTCCGCAAAGCCTAAATAGTCAACGGTCACATCATCATATGTGATACCAAACCCTTCTAATAGCGTCCGAGCATTTACTTCTGTGCCAGAGCCTTGATCGCCCACAGCGATGCGCTTACCACGTAAGTCTTCAATATTTTTGATGCCAGATTTTTTGGTGGTGACGACTTGCACCACATTAGGATACAAAACTGCAATCTGTTGGATGTTGGTTATCGGCTTATCAAAGTTGTTTTTGCCTTCGATCGCGTCGGTGACCACATCACTGAGCGCCAACACCATGTCAACTTTGCCTTGGGTCAATAGGTTGACGTTTTCGACTGAAGCGCCAGTGGTTTGCGTTTTTGAGTTGACCCCAAAGGTTTTGACATAGACCTCTGATAATGAAGTGCCGATGATGTTATAAGGGCCAGATGCTCCGCCAGTGGCGATGGTAAGAAACTTGGTGTCAAGCTTGTCGGCAGCAGTGTCAGTGGCAGCGCTATCTGTTGCCGTACTGTCAGTACTTTCTGAACTTGGTGATGAGCATGCCGTCAGACCTAAAGTGGCGCTTAACATTGCTGATAAAAGTAACGGGGATTTTAGAGAGTTGAGCATTGAATTCATCCTTGAAATAATCGAGTTAATACACTTAACGGCATCAATATATCAATAGTGATGCGTTACAGACCTGTAATAATATAGCAATTCTTGCTATAAATAAACTGCCATCCAGATTCCCTCTACACTCACACTTTGTATGCGGAGCTATTTAAGTAAAGGAGCAGCCGTTCTTGTAATGAATTAATAGCCAAATATAGTTTTGCTATGCGGAACAATGTTTCATTAGACAATTCATTTAAACAAAGTCTGTGTCTATTGTAAACCTTTATAATCATCTAAATATAAACAAGACTATTTGTTATTTGACCAAAAAATACTGATATAAAATGACTAGATGGTAGCTCTTAATGCATTTTTATCATACTGTAGGCTTGATTATATTTTATATATAAAACCTAAGCGGTTATCTCGTAAGGCAGCTAACTTAAAGTAGATCCCATCTAAATTTATAAATTCGTCACCACATATATTGGCAACGTTATCTGTTACTCTAAAAATATGGAAAACCTTTATGACAATATCTAGTGTAGAAAAGTCAGCGGCAGTATCAGTATCTGCTGATATCGCCATCATTGGCGGTAGTGGTCTTTATCAGATGCAAGATTTAACCCATAAACGTAGTGTCAGCATATCGACGCCTTACGGTACGCCTTCTGATGATATTGTCTTAGGTGAATTAAATGGCGTAAAGGTCGCTTTTCTAACTCGTCATGGTCAAGGTCACAAATTCACCCCTTCCGAAGTGCCTTATCGTGCCAATATTTATGCCCTCAAAACTTTGGGCGTACGCTATGTCATTTCGGTATCGGCAGTGGGGTCGCTAAGAGAAGCGCTTAAGCCATTAGATATGGTTATTCCCGATCAAATGATCGATATGACTAAGCATCGAAGCATCAGTTTTTTTGGGGAAGGTGCAGTGGCACACGTCACGATGGCTGATCCTTTATGTCCTAAAGTCGCGGATATTCTAACGCGTGCTTATGCTCAGGCGCAGATAGCTCAAGGTCAATGTCATGCAAAAGCCACTTATATCTGTATCGAAGGGCCACAGTTCTCCACTCGTGCAGAATCACACTGGTATCGACAGATGCAAGCAGATATCATCGGTATGACCAATATGCCAGAGGCTAAGCTTGCTCGTGAAGCGAGTATGGCTTACGCGACGCTAGCATTGGTCACGGATTTTGATAGTTGGCATCCTACCGAAGAGGATGTCAGCGCCGATTATGCCATAAGAAATCTAATGAAAAATTCTGAAAACGCTCAAGCAGTGATTAAGCAGGCGGTCGCCCTACTCGCTGTAGAACAGCCCGACTCTATTGCCCATACGGCTTTAGCTAAAGCGTTAGTCACGCCAGTAGAGGCGATGAGCGATGAGACCAAGACCAGAATTTTAGTATTATTGCCTTAGCAGTATGCATTTATTGTCAACAAAAAAGCCATCAAACTATAATTAACCCAATAGAGCCTACACAATAGTTTGATGGCTTTTTCATACCTAAAAACCCTAAATGATAAGGCGTTCTCAATTCTCAATAACTTTATAACCATCAAGCCAGCCATTTGGCAGGTACTGTAAACCTTCAGGCTCATCGATATCAGGCAAAGGCGCTAACAACGCTACAGACCAGCTCAATTCTGCCAAGCGCTGTTGAGTAACCTTTGCTACGCTCGCCGTACTCCATTCGATATTACTAAATAAGCGAGCAGCAACTTGCTTAAAACCAAACAGTACATAGCCACCATCAAAAGCAGGAATCATGACGCTATCTTGTATTTCTAATTGCTGGGCAGCCTGTCGAATACGAATGGTTGTAAGACTAGGACAGTCTGTACCTATCAAGATAACGTGCTCGAAACGTGCTAATGCTTGCTGACTGGCGGTTAACATACGTAAACCCAAGTCTCCCTCTGCTTGTGCTGACCATCGCAGTGAGTCAAGTAAATTAAGCGCTTGCCAGCATGGATCTGTTGGCGCAGGACTAACACATAACTCAACCGTAAAGCCGGTAGCGACGGCTTGTTCTATACTATGCAATAGCAGTTTATGCGCCATTTGCGCCGCACCTTCAATACCAAGAGCTGGCTGCAAGCGCGTTTTTGCCATACCCTGTGCGGGGAATTTGGCAAAGAGAATAATGCAAGTTTGTTGGTTTTGATTCATGGTAAGAGCTTATTCTTTGTAAGAGCTTATTCTTTTATTTATAATAACGCGCTTTGATATTATCAGCCGATACGCCGCGCCAATAATCAAAGCGTAGATGCCACATCAAAATAATCGTCTGCCAAGTGCCATGCTGTTGCCAGCGTCTTGCTGATGTGATGACTTTACTTTTTAAACAAGCAGGTTTAGCAATACCTTTTAGCTGTTTGCAAAGCTCGACATCTTCCATTAAGGCTTGGTTAGGATAATTACCGATTTGCTCAAATAAAGACTCGCTAATAAAAATGGCTTGGTCGCCTGTCGCGATTCTGCTCAACCGTGAGCGCCAATTAATCATTTGACTGACCAATCGCAGTGTCGGTTGACGACTGGCTATTTGCACATCAAAACGTCCCCACTCTGCCCGTTTCATCGCTTCAGAAACACTCTCTATAGCATCCATTGGCAATTTCGTATCGGCATGCAAAAACAGCAATACCTCACCAGTTGCTAACGCTGCACCTGTATTCATTTGCAGCGCGCGCCCTGCTTTAGACTCAGTCATTTGCCAATCAATTTTACGATCATTATCAGGCATTAACTCATTAATAAAACTTTGGATTATGCCAATAGAATCATCGTTTGAACCACCATCGACCAATATCACTTGCTGCGGTTTTGGATTTAGACTATTGATATTATCAAACAATAAAGGCAAATTATCTGCCTCATTGAGCACTGGGATAATGATAGAAACCGTCGTCATAGCCGTCATAGTTAGCAGTACTCTTACTTGTTGTTACCATTATTTCTTATTAAGGCTCCAGTTGTAATTGGTATAGCCAATCTTCACTTTTCCTGCTTTTAGCTCAGCCGTTTGCGACTTACTAAGCCCTAAAGACGAGCTGTAACGAGCCAAAAACCCTTCTAGATTATTCGTACCGCGCCAGTTGGTTTCAAAGTCTTCTTTATACCATTTAAAAATTGGCGATATCTCTAACGTATTACCTTTGAGACGATTACGACTACTATCCGCGAGGAATTTACTCGTCACTTGCTCTAATTGTTTATCTAATTTCCTCCCTGTAAAAGCATCATTTAATAGCGCAGGACAGCCGATGCTCGCACAGTTTACCGCAAAGTGAATACGTGGTTCGTTATAGCGTTTTGAGCCACGGATTAGATTGTGCTCGATGTCATCAAGCGAGCGCTTCTTGCCTAATAGCGTGACGAAATCCTGTTTCCATGGCGAACCAAATATTCCACCAATATCTTTAATCGACTTGATGTTAGGATATTTGGTCAACACCAGCTCTACGGTGCCAGCATTATAGACATTGATCAAAAATGCCAATTGCTCATCTTTGCTCCAATCATTAAACTCTGATTGACTGACTTTGCTAGTTGCTGCCATGTAGCTATCAAGCTTGCTCTTATCCGCTTTCATACCATTATAATTGACGACAGATGCTTTGCCACCATTGGTCATGGTGACGTTTTTATTCAGTAAACTATCCCAAGTGCTGTGATTAAAATCCGCATAACTTGCCATACTGGCTAACAGGATAGAAGTGGTCACTGCCGTTTTGATTAATAAACCACTGCTTAAAAAAAGGCTTTTACTATTAAGTCTTGTACTATTAAATACTGACATGATTAACTCCGTTTAGATCGAGGATGTTTTTTCTATCGTCTGATCTGTTGTCTCTTCTTCTAGCGCACCACCGCAGCTACTTCCCTGCCCCGCCGTACAGCCATAGCAATGATCTGCAATGGCAATGTCATCGCCAGCAGGATTTTGCGTTAACAAATCGCTTAGATGACGACGGGATTTGTTGGGCACCGGAATCTCTAATTGCTGGTTAAAATCACAATCAAACAACTCTCCTAACCAATTGACACTGATGGTCGATCGGCACATGACTTCGGTTAAATTGGCGGCCACATAATTAGCTTTGAGCAAATCCATATAGGGATGGAATTGGTTTTTAGCCAATAGCACCGCACCAAAACGCTGAATGGGCATATTGGTCAAGGCAAATAGCTGATGAAATTCGATATCGAAATGTTCTTTTAACTCGTGCTTATAATCGGCTTCAAGCTGCTGTTGATTGGGTGGCAGCGTCGCACCTTGCGGGTTATAAACGAGGTTGAGCGTTAAGTTTGAACCCACTTTGCCATACCCAAACGCATTGAGTTTATGCAGTCCCAATATACTGTCATCAAATGCGCCCTTGCCGCGCTGCTTATCGACATTTTCTAATGAATAACATGGCATTGAAGCCACCACTTCGACCGCATTGTCTGCCAAAAACTGCGCCATGTCCTCAAAGCCTTCTTCCATCAGGATAGTCAGATTACAGCGATCAATTACTTTTACACCCAAGGCACGCGCGGCTGTGACCAAATACTTAAAGTCTTCGTGCATCTCAGGCGCACCGCCCGTTAAATCAAGCGTCTCGATATTTTGTGCTTGCAAGACTTCTAGAATCAACTCAACCAACTCACGCGACATCATCTCTGTGCGGTAAGGACTGGCAGCTACATGACAATGCACACAAGACATATTGCATAAGTAACCCATATTGACCTGTAGCGTGGTTAACTCACGACGTTTGAGCGCTGGGAAATCCGTGTGCTCGAGTAATTCGATAGTTGATTTCATAATGGTATAAAACCCCGTTGGTAGCACTTCTAAAGCAAGAATAATAACGCAAAAACAAAAGGTTAAAAAAGACAAATTCACACGCAAGCAATTGCTTCTTATGACTATTTCATAAAACAATCATCTCATTTTTAGCCTTATCACTTTACGTTTTATCTAATTAATCATACCTGATTGTGAAACAATATTGACAACTAATATCGTGATTTTCATCTTTTATGCCAAATGAGCATGACGTCTCGTAGGATGTCATACAGCACTTGTCAATTTGGCTTTTAAGATATTATATTCAGCAGCTTTATAGATCGATCTTCTCCTCCAATTGGCAATGCCACAGTTATCAGTGCAAAACTATTAAATAGCATTGACCGCACAAGGCTTTATCGCTAAATTGGTTGCAACATTTCTATCTTTTAAAACAACATGCACTGATAAAATATGAATACTTTTAGAATATAGAAAGCCCACCACGTACCAATGCTTATGACACACGGATGTAAGCATCAAATCACCTTTAAGGATAACGTAATGAATATGAGCACATTACTAAAACCAACTGTACTGAGCATTGGATTAATGAGTGTCATAGGTTGCACTACCATGCAGACCGCGCCCAAGGATATGAGCAACTCAGCAACTGTCTATTACAATGGCAACATCATCACGATGGAGGGCGATCAGCCACAAATGGCTGAAGCCTTAGTCACCCAAGCAGGCAAGATTGCCTATGTGGGCAATTTACAAGAGGCACAATCGAAATATAAAAATGCCGCACAGATTAATCTACAAGATAAAACCTTATTACCCAGCTTTATCGATCCGCACAGTCATTTTGATATGGTGTCAAACACCATGGGTCAGGTCAATCTCAACCCGCCACCCATCGGTCAAGTCGATAGTATTCCTAAAATGATGCAAACGCTAAAAGAGTATAAAGTGGACAATAACATTGCTGATGGCGACTGGATATTTGGTTGGGGTTATGATGAAACTCAGCTCGCTGAGGGGCGTCATCCGACCAAAAGCGAGATTGATAAAGCATTGCCAAACAATCCTGTGTATTTACAACACACAAGTGGTCACATGGGCGTCGCAAACAGCAAGGCGCTGGCCATGATGAATATCACTGCTGACAGTAAAAATCCAGCAGGCGGTAATATTGCTCGAATTAAAGGCTCTAATGAACCAAACGGTCTCGTACAAGAAACGGCGATGTATCCGTTCGTGCGCAATATGCTAGAAGTGTTAGCGCCGAATCAAGGCAAATTCTTTGAGCAGACGCAAGAGTATTATGCAAAGAATGGCATAACGATGGCACACAATGGCTCAACGGCTCGAAACACTATTCAGTTTTTTCAAAAACAAGCCGATGCAGGCAAACTTAAAATTGACTTGGTCGCACTGGCAGGAGTGAGTGACTTAGATGAGAATTTGGCTGATAAAAACTTCGTATGGAAAACCTATCAAAACGGCTTTAAAGTACAGGGTACCAAAATCGTTGCAGATGGCTCACCACAAGGCAAGACCGCCTATTTTAGCCAACCTTATCTCACGCCAGTTCCAGATTGTGAAAAGGACTGCCGCGGTTTACCAAGTGTCAGCCAAAATGAGCTGAACGAGATGTTTGTCAAAGCCTATGCTCGCGACAATCAGCTCTTTATTCATAATAATGGTGATGGCGCAACCGATATGCTCATCAAGGCACACGAGTATGCGGTCAAAAAGACTGGTCAAGCAGCTGATAAAGATCGCCGTACTGTGCCCATTCATGCTCAATTTGCCCGACCTGATCAGCTAGCCGCATTCAAAAAATACAATATGGTGCCGTCCTTCTTTACCAACCATACTTACTTTTGGGGAGATGTACACGTTAAAAACTTAGGTAAAAAACGTGCCGACTTTTCAAGCCCGATTGCCACTGCTGATAGAATGGGACTTAAATACACCAATCACTCTGATGACACAGTGACACCTGTCGACCCGCTATTTACAGTCTGGTCAGCAGTCAATCGCACTTCGCGCTCAGGTAAAATCATTGGGATAAATGAGCGAGCGACGCCGTATCAAGCGTTAAAAGCCATTACCAGCAATGCTGCTTATGAGTATTTTGAAGAAGACAGCAAAGGCACCTTGACGCCCGGGAAACTGGCTGATTTGGTTATCTTGGATGCCAACCCATTAACCATAGAGGCAAGCAAGCTCAAAGACATCAAAGTCATCACAACCATTAAAGAAGGTCAAACGATTTACCAACGTCCAGTACAATAGTTCATGGTAAGCGCCGTATAATAAGCCAAATTTTAGCAGGCGATTTCAAATCATCATGCCTGCTATTCATTAAGATGATGAACCATTAAAGCTATTTATTAAAAACATTCATTAAAACTGTTTAAGGAACCCTATATGAGTACCAACACCGATACAGGTAACGACCACATTCTCTCCTCAGATAATATTCATTACTTGCATCATAGTTTTTTTGAACCAAGCTATGAAAACACAGCGGTAAAAGCCACGTTACTGATTGTCCACGGTATGGCAGAGCATAGCGGACGTTACGCAGACTTCGCTCAGTTTTTAGCGGATAATGGTATCGCAGTGGCAACTTATGACCATTTGGGACATGGAAAGACCGTCAAAACATCAGCAGATTTAGGTTTTTTTGGTGAAGAGCATCCAGTACAGTCCCTGTTAAAAGACGTCATTGTCATGGCAGATAGCTTAAAAAACCGCCATCCTGACGTGCCACACTTTGTAATGGGTCACTCTATGGGCTCGTTTATTGTGCGTAATGTCCTAAAGCACCATGCACACAATTTTACAGGTGCTATTTTGATGGGTACAGCAGATGCCAACCCCTTGACTAAAGTACTACTCCCAGTCAATAAAGTACTGGCAAAAGTAGCACCCAAAAAACCAAATGCAATGTTTGCCAAGGTGATGAATAAAGTCTTGAATAGTAAGCTTGAAGATCGCATCTCTTCATCAGAATTTGCATGGTTAACTGAAAATCCTGCCGCCATTGAAGCCTATGAAGCAGATCCATTGACGGGCTTTGATTTCACCAATAATGGCTTTATGACACTATTTTTTCTGATGGAAACTGGCTTAAACAAAGGCTGGGCAATGACTATTCCAAAAAACTTCCCGATGCTATTTATCAGCGGCGAAGATGATCCTATCGGAGATATGGGCAACGGCATTCGCAAAATTGTCACGCGCTTAAACAAGCAAAACTTCAGTCAAGTAGATATCCAACTCTACCCAAATATGCGTCATGAGCCTTTGCATGAAAAAGACCACCAAACCGTTTATGAAGATATCTTAGAATGGATAGAAAGCCATAGCTCAGACAATTAGCCGCAGCGCTCATCTTGGCGGTTAACTCGTTTGCTAAAAGTCGCCAAATTAGCGACAATACGGCAAGCAAGTTTTTACGCCAAGTCATGCGAGTTATTTCACGATAATATATGCTTTACCTTCCACTAACTTTAGGAACCTTTATGTCATTACAACAAACCATCGAACAAGCCTTTGAAAAACGCAACGAATACAGCCCAAGCACGATGCCACAGGACGTGCGTGATGCTATTAATCAAGTGCTTGAGCAACTAGATAACGGCACATTGCGCGTTGCAGAAAAAAAGGATGGCGAATGGGTCGTCAATCAGTGGGCAAAAAAAGCGGTACTACTGTCTTTCCGTCTGAACGATAACTATGTTCAGGCAGCGGGCGAACATGTGCAATTCTATGACAAAGTGCCGACTAAGTTTGCCAACTGGACCGAAGCACAGTTCAAAGAATCAGGCGTACGTGTTGTACCACCCGCTGTTGCTCGTAAAGGTTCATACATCGCAGCAGGTGCAGTTTTGATGCCATCGTATGTCAACATCGGCGCGTATGTCGATCAAGGCGCGATGGTAGATACGTGGGCGACCGTGGGTTCATGTGCCCAAATTGGTAAAAATGTGCATTTATCAGGTGGCGTTGGTATCGGCGGTGTATTAGAGCCATTACAAGCGAATCCAACTATCATTGAGGACAACTGCTTCATCGGTGCACGTTCTGAAATCGTTGAAGGCGTAATCGTCGAAGAAGGCGCTGTTATCTCGATGGGTGTATTTATCGGTCAATCAACGCGCATTTATGATCGCGAAACGGGTGAGATTCATCGTGGCCGTGTACCAGCAGGCTCTGTTGTCGTACCGGGTAGCTTGCCATCAGAAGATGGTACGCATAGCTTATATGCTGCTATCATCGTCAAAAAAGTCGATGCACAAACCCGCGCTAAAACATCAGTCAATGAGCTATTGCGTTTAGCCTAGTATTTTTAATACTTAGAATCTCGTATCCAAACCGTACGGGCAGCGACAGATCCTCTTTATTAAAGACGCTGAAGAAAACTTCAGCGTCTTTTTTGCAGCTTAATATAGGCTGTTGCGTTATAATCCATTTTTTTGGTTTGGCTTTATCCAAACACAAAACCATCCACACAACCACCTGCCTTTTCTATTACGATTGCTAAGTGCCTAATCCCATTAGCAATCTTTAACTGTATTTGACATATTATGAGTGAATCACTATTACGCACCGCCGCCATTCCTGTCACTGACCCTGAAGCAGGTCTACGTTTGACAGAAATTTTTTATTCTTTGCAAGGTGAAGCGCTGACCTCAGGCTTGCCAACGATATTTGTACGCTTGACCGGCTGTCCACTTCGCTGTGTCTATTGCGATACTGAATACGCCTTTACTGGCGGCGAGCGGCAGTCGCTAGAAACCATTATAGAGACCATCAAAAGCTATCCTTGCAAGCGTATTTGTCTGACTGGCGGCGAGCCTTTAGCTCAGCCGAACGCCATTGAACTAATGAAGCGCTTACTGAGCGACGGTTATGAAATCTCGCTTGAAACCGCAGGTGCGCTCACGGTAGCAAACGTGCCAAAAGCAGTCAGTAAAGTCATGGATCTCAAAACGCCAAGCTCAGGTGAAGTCGATAAGAATCTATGGTCAAACCTCACTCACCTCACTCAGCATGACCAAATTAAATTTGTCATTATGAATCGTGAAGATTACGACTGGGCGAAAACCAAGCTGTCTGAGCATAAATTAAATGAATTGGTGGATACGGTTTGGTTCTCTCCGATGTTTAATGTCGCAGAGGATATCGACGAGGAAGTCAGCCCCGATGTACCTGTGTTGGCGCGCGAACTTGCAGAATGGATGTTGGCTGACGCGCTGCCCGTACGCTTCCAATTGCAACTGCATAAAATCATCTGGGCAGATGCTAAAGGAAAATAATAGTCTAATTATCTGAATGGATATTCAACATAAATAGCGACCCAAGGATAGGAATATAGGTATGGTCAAACTCATTTTATTGGGCTTATTATCGGGGGCATTTTTTAGCTCGACGTTTGTGTTAAACGAAGTTATGAGTGCGGCTGGTGGGCATTGGTTTTGGTCAGCTAGCCTTCGCTATGCATTTATGTGGCTAATACTCACGGCTATTATAATTATGCAGCATGGTTTTGGGCGTATTACGGAGCTGATGACTATATTCCGTCAACATTGGGGCTTTTGGTGTATTACGGGCAGTATTGGTTTTGGAATTTTTTATACAGGAATCTGTTACGCGGCTGATCATGTCGCAGGCTGGGTAGTCGCCGCGACCTTTATGTTTACAGTGGTTGCAAGCCTACTCGTTTTGCTAGCATTCGGACAACGTTTTGATAAAAAATTCATTGCATATGCGTTATTAGTATTTGCTGGCGTGGTACTGGTCAATATCAGTGAAGGACTGCATGCCGCTTCTTTGCTAGATGCTGATGCAGTGCCCATGAAAGATATGCTGCTTTATGGTGCCGTGCCTGCCCTAATAGCCGCCTTTAGCTATCCCATTGGTAACCAGTTGGTTTGGCAGGTATCTTACAATGCGCGCAAGCGTAGTGCCGAGCCTACCAGCACTCAAAAAATTGATATCCAAGCCAACGAGATTAGTAAAAAAACCACCTCACTTATTACAGAAGCACCTGCGTTGTCAGCTGATATGACTTATACGGCGGACGCGGTCGATTCCTTAAACCTTAACCACTCTGCTCAAACCTTACCGAGCTCTTTGCTGCAAACTTTAATCGCACGTATACCTGCTATCAAAACCACCCTCCTACAAAATGCCTTTAACAAAGTATGGTTAATGACCTTGGGCAGTCTGCCATTTTGGTTGGTTTTGGGTCTTGTCGTTCATCCGGATTTGCCTGATACTAAGCAGGTATTCAATACCTTACTTGTGGCTCTATTGGCAGGCGTGGCGGCAACCAGTATCTTTTTATATGCCCGTGAAAAAGCGGAAACTTCAAGCGAAGTGGCTGGGGTTGATGCTACTCAGGCAAGTGAAGTGATATTTGCCTTAATTGGCGGTATGCTATTGCTCAATAATACCCTGCCATCAGCGATGGGCTTAATAGGTATTGCTCTGATTATCGTTGGGCTTATTCTATTTGCAAAAGATGGCTAAACTACTACCTAAAATTAGGTTAACTCTATTTAAATTATTGATATAAACAACTTCAAAACTAACCTAGTCCAGCACAGCCAATCTATTTTGATGGCCATTATATTGGTAATATAATCATGGTTAATGATTTAATTTTTCCTGATATTTTATTATATTTATTAGATATGGTTGGTGTGATTGCTTGTGCGATCTCAGGTACACTGCTGGCACAGCACAAAGGTTTTGATATTGCTGGCTGTATCTTGGTTGCGATGGTCAATGCTATCGGCGGCGGTACACTACGTGATATGGCGCTAGACCGTCATCCGCTCTTTTGGATGACTGACCTCAATTATGTGATCGTCATCACAGTGACATCGCTTATTTTACAAATATTCTTTCATCTGTATCATAAGATTGATAAGGCATTGAAGCTGTTTGATGCCATTGGGTTGGCGGCTTTTAGCGTGATTGGTTTTAAGATAGCATTGACACAAGATATGTCAGCTATTATCGCTATTATGATGGGGGTTTGGACGGCTATTATTGGTGGTCTGCTACGCGATATCATCTGTAATGAGATACCACTGTTACTTCAACGCGAGATTTATATCTCTGCTAGTATTGTAGGTTCGATCACTTATCTGCTGCTTGACCGTTTGGGTGTAGATACTGGATTGAATGAATTTATTATGCTGGGCGTTATCTTTGCTGTACGGATGCTAGCATTGCGTTTTGATTGGCACCTGCCTTCTATACGTTTGGTGAAATAAGACCGATATATATGGTTTAAACACTAGGGCGTGTCCTCAATTCAATCGTTTACTTTCTAAATGGCCTAAAAATAGCTAAATTTTGCCAAACATCG
This sequence comes from Psychrobacter sp. JCM 18902, assembly GCF_904846615.1. NCBI lineage: Bacteria > Pseudomonadati > Pseudomonadota > Gammaproteobacteria > Moraxellales > Moraxellaceae > Psychrobacter > Psychrobacter sp. JCM 18902. The sequence continues at coordinate 587,814 of NZ_CAJHBK010000001.1, read as the reverse complement.
TCAAATAGCTTCTTAATATCTCGATATTATTTGCACTACTTTCCTTGTTTGACGGCAATTTATCTCATCTTTATCACCATTTTTGAAATGAGAACACGCCCTAAGCTCTACTGTATTGGCTAAAAATAATCAGACAATCATCATACACACTTAGTGAGACTTGCTCATGCTGGCTATCGCATTGAACCCTTCAGCACTAATCACTACGTTTGACCCACGCTCTCTCATTTATCTTTTTGATATGATTGGTATTATCGCTTGTAGTATTTCAGGCACGATATTGGCAAAACATAAAAATTTCGATGTTTTTGGTTGTTTACTGGTATCTATTGTCACCGCTATCGGTGGTGGCACTGTGCGTGATGTCATTTTAGATCGCCATCCACTATTTTGGATGGTGGATATGAGCTACCTGACTGTTATTACCATCTCTTCATTAGTGATGCAAATATTCTTTCACCCCAACTCTAAACGCGTTAATAAGTTCCTCAAACTCTCAGATACTATTGGACTATCAGTTTTTACCTTAATCGGTATCAAGGTTGCCGATAGTATGGGTGCAAATGTGCCCGTGGCATTATTACTTGGGGTGATCACCATTATTGTCGGCGGTATTATCCGCGATATGATCTGCAATGAGATTCCGCTGGTGTTGCAGCAAGAGATTTATATTTCGGCAGCTTTGGCTGGCGGCATCCTCTATTTTGCACTACACAATCTGGGTGTGACAGCTTGGATTGCTGACATCGCTACTATGAGTACGATTTTTACCTTACGCATGCTCGCCATTCGTTATGACTGGCAGTTTCCAACCATCGAATGGAAATACTAAAAAAGCGTCAACCTTAAACAAAGTCGACGCTATATTTGCTACTGATTGAGTATCCTACAATAGGATAATGCCATCATTCCTGTATGACTGCTAAATCCCTTACCATCAACTGTAGACTTTGTTTGCCGTTCCACTCGTTGATGTCTAGCTGAAATAATACATGCACTTTTTCCGCACGATAATCCCATATCTCGCTATCAAAGTTAAAATAAATTGCTTCAATCGGATATTGCACATCAGGGTAACGCAGCGACAGTTTAAGGTGCTTATCTTTTAATATCTTAAAGCTTAACACTTCAAAGACCCCATCAAATATTGGCGTTGCAAAGCCATGACCCCAAATATTAGCGTCAGCTAAGTGTTCAGCAAACCACAAGCTAAAATCACTCGCCTGCAACGCGCCATCAGTGAATTTTTGCTCTGCAAACACCTCATTATCCATCTGTGCCATGACGTCATTAAAAGCCATAACAAACCCATCAAAGTTACGACGTTTGATCGTTAAGCCTGCTGCCATCGCATGACCACCAAAATGACTGATTAAATCAGGATAGCGCTCGGCAACCTGCTCAATCGCATCACGAATGTGCACGCCAGCGATAGAACGCGCCGAGCCTTTGATAGGGTCATCGTCACTGGTACGCTCTGTATTCGCGGGTGCAAAAACGATACTTGGCAAATAATGACTTTCTTTTAACCGTCCAGCGACGATGCCGATGACGCCTTGATGCCAATCATCTTGGTATAAAACGATACTGCGTTTATGATTATTATTCGTCTTTTTCTCAGATCTATTTTGAACAATGATATCCCCGCTTTCATGGTTATCCGCCGTAGCATCATCGTCCATGTCTGTATCCGCAGCGGCTAATGTCTGTACGATGTTATCCGCTTGCGCGCGCATCTCACCTTCTACCTGCCGACGCGTCCGGTTTAACTGCTCAAGCTCTTGCGCCAAACGCTGCGCCGTACTCCAGTCCTCGGTCAACAAACACTCAATACCGATGCGCATATTGTCCATACGACCAGCGGCATTGATACGAGGTCCTAAGACAAACCCAAAATCTTGTGCCTGCAACTGCTTAGGATCTCGCCCTGCTTGTTCAAGGAGTGCCAAGATACCGAGCGAGCAGCGCCCTTGGCGGATAGCCGCCAGTCCATGATGCACTAAAATGCGATTGTTTTTATCAAGCACCCCAACGTCAGCAATCGTACCTAATGCCACCAAATCCAAATATTGACTCACTTGCACGGTAGATTTACCGGCTTCGCGGCGCAGCTTGGCTAAGCGTCCAAGCACATAAAATGCCACGCCCACTCCTACGAGCGCTTTACTGCTAAAGTGACAATCGAGCTGATTGGGATTAACCACAGCCTCCGCAGGCGGTGTTTCTTTAGTCGTCAAATGATGATCAGTAATAATCACGGTGATACCATCGGCTTGCGCACGAGCCACGCCTTCATGGCTTGAGATACCATTATCGACGGTCACTATCACCTCAGGATGATACTTCTCAATACCCAATTCGACAATTTCTGGTGTCAAACCATAGCCGTACTTAAAACGGTCGGGCACTAAAAAGTCAACGACTGCCCCCATTTTTGTGAGCGCGCGCATCATTAATGCGGTACTGGTCGCACCATCACAGTCAAAATCACCCACGATAAGGATACGCTGACCGTCATCGATGGCGACGTCTAATAGACGCACTGCTTCGGTGACACCATGTAGCATTTCGGCTGGCAATAGCGCAGAGAGTTGCGTCTCTAGCTCATCAGGCTGAGTAATGCCGCGACCTGCATACAGGCGGGCAAGCGTCAATGATTGGGCGGCAAGTGGTTGCAGCGCGGCGGGCAACTCGTCGATGCGAGTGCTGGTATAACGGGGGGTTAAATTTAGCATGTGCATATTCTACTGGCTTTAGCAGAGGGTCACAATGACAATTTTTGGCGGCTTGGTTTATCGTTTTTTGTTGCAGTAAATTGTGATAAGCCATATTTTCATACTAGGGCGTGTCTTCATTTCAAAAATGGTGATAAAAATGAGATAAATTGCCGTCAAACAAGGAAAATAGCGCAGATAATATCGGGATATTAACCAGCTATTTGACGATGTTTGGCAAGATTTAGCCATTTTTAGCCCATTTAGAGGACTATCGAGTGAATTGAAGACACGCCCTAGCATAGAGCAGATAATTCATACTCTGTGCATGTAATATGCATAATATTTCATTTACAAAAACGGTGCATAGCGACTGCATTTTTCTGCATTTTGCTACAAAGCAATGATTGTATGCCGCTCAGAAATCCATAAAATGGTAAGCAACTAAGATACTTGCTATCTATTGAGATTTGATTTTTTATTTTAACCATTTATAAGGATGATTTATGAAAACCACACCACTGGCTGAAAAACTACCAAATACCATTGACCCTAGCTTGGATCTTGAACAAGTAAAAAAGGAATGTCAAAAGTTGGTCAAAAAACGTGCCAAATATTCTGCTGGTGTTGCCATCGTTCCTGTACCATTTTTTGATGTCGCAGTAGACGCAGGTATGCTTACTCAACTATTACCTGACATTAGCGAACGATTTGGCTTACTTGAAGACCGTAAGGCGGCAGTTGATTTAGAATCACGAGCCATTCATTGGGGTGCATTAAAAGATCGTACTGTCGATTTTGCAGGGTTGATGGCGACTCGTGGTATTGTTAAAAAGACCGTACAAGGCTTTGGTGGTCGTATCGCTGCCAAACAAGTAACGAAATTTATCCCACTAGGGGGTCAAATGGTTGCTGCTACAATGGGCTATATGATTTTCAAAAAAATCGCCAATGACCACATCAATGAGTGTTACAAGCTTGCAAAAGATATTCAGCAAAAGCAACACGGTAAAAATGTCTAAAACAGTTAAAAAACTGACATTAACTTTATAAAATAAAACCAGCTAAGAGCCATTGCCTTAGCTGGTTTTTTTGTGCTGAGTTACGTATATATGGGTTTGAATCGGCTGCTTTGCGCAGAATGCTATTAAGCTAAATAGTATTTACAGTAGAAAATAATAAATACGCTACCCAAATATAGCAATACTTCATGAATATTTCACCTCTCTCAGTTAATGAACTCGTTAAAGGAAGATAAATTTTATTCATGGATTCTTGTATGCTGCACTTTAGCGTAGATAGTTATGAGCTCACCTCAACACTGATACTGCTATTGGGTTGCATCATTCTTTTCATCGCCAGTATTTCGGCGGCATTTAATGACCGTTTTGATGATTGTTCGTGGGAACACCTCACCACTTGGTTATTTATCGTCGGTGGTTTATTGATGATTGTCGGCTATATTGGTTATAAAGCCTATGCATATTATCACCCTTATGCGTGGCTGGATTGATAATGTCAATCCTTTATAAAAATGGCTTAATTCTGTGCTAGTAGTAGTTAATGATGTCATGCACTAATTTTGCTGATAATATACGACCTGCTGGGAGAAAATACATGTCAATTAGCAAACATCAACTCGTACCAAATGCCAGTTTTTATTAAGCATAAACCTTAAAACCTATAAAAATCTTAAAGGATCAGACCCATGAAAAAAATCTTAATATCAACGGCTATGCTCGCTACCCTCGCTCTATCTGGATGCACAACGACTGATGGCATGAATAATAATGCAGGTACTGCTATCGGTACTGCCAATGAGATTGGTATGAATGTCTTTAAATCAGCGATTGATAACCAATGCCGCAGTCAGATTGAAAAGCAAAGTGCATGGCAGGTTGCTAGTATTGCGATGACTGATGCTCAGGAAGAAACTGTTAAAACCAACGTCTGTGGCTGCGTTAGTGAGCAAGCGCCGCAGCAAGTGACACTCGTTGAATTGGGCAATGCTGCTATCGATTCGCAATATCGCACACAGCTGGTCACGAAAGTCGTCGCAAAATCTCTACAAAGCTGCTATACCAGTTTTATGAAATAAAATATGATATATCTACTGATGTACAGTAGATATAGTTGTACAACATTCAAGTTTTAAGACATTAAAATAAAACCATAAAAAGGGTGCGTTATAAATAACGCACCCTTTTTATTGCTAAGTCTTTGTACCATCCACTTATCTTATTAACTTGGCTTAGAACTTGTTTTTGTCAACTGGACTCTGTGACAGCGCTGCTGTAAAAGGCAGTATTTTGCTGCGACTAAAATACTTAGAAGAGCTATCAATAATCTTGTCTACTTCTTTGATCAAATCATTAATAACGTCATCATAAACGCCATGATATAATTCAGTTTCGAATGCCGTAAAGGGATGCTTACGTGATGCCGAGCCGACCTCTGTCACGCCTTGCTTACTATAAAAAATATCGACTCGACCATCACTGTTGAGTACACAATTTAATACTCCGCCCTCTAGCTCCATCTCTACTCGCTCAGGCATAAAAATATAATCATCTACATTGATGAGTTTTTTTTCTACTTCTCTCTTAAAAAATGATTTGATATCAAACATGGATATATCCCTGACCTTAAAATTATAATATACGTTAGCACGCCTGAGTTTACAGCCACTGTCCAGCATGTAATCTACTGCTTGTTCGTTCGTGCTTTATGAATCAATACTATAATATGAAGTGATATTTTTTAAGACAGGATATGTAAAACTGCGTTTGATGTTGGTAAAAATAGAATGTTAGCTGTAGCTCCTTTATCCTATTGCAATAAAAAAGGGAAGCTGTGCACTAGGGCGTGTCCCCTTTTTTAATGATGGAACTACTCTATCTGGCTTAATCACACCCAGCCTTTCTCACGAAACGATTTCAACACCTCAACAAACACTGCCATCTCATCAGCTCTGCCAAGCGTCAAGCGATTAAAGCCAGTGATAGGCGCAAACTCGCGACCAACAGCGATGCCATGGTCGCACATTCTATCGATATAGGTTTGTACATCGCCTTTGATTTCGTGAAATATAAAGCTGGCTTGTGATGGTAAATAGCGTAGTCCAAGCTCATCCAACGTCTGCTCAACCAGCTGACGCGATTGATTGGCAGTATACAAACTCAACGCCAAAAACGCCTCATCATCCAAGGTTGCTATCGCAGCGACAGCACCAGACAGATTAGTATTATCCACTGAGATAAACGCCTCTAGCTCAGTGATCATTTGCGGACTGGCAACTGCATAGCCGACACGCATACCCGCTAGCGCACACAGTTTGGAGAAAGTCCGAACCACGATAATATTGTCTGAGCGCTGCTCTCTTATCCACGTGATCCCACTCTCAAAACTTGGGTCAGTGACATATTCTGAGTAGGCTTCATCTAGCAAGAAATAATGATGGTCTGGTGCCGTTCCTACCCACGATTTTAACTCATCTGTGTCAGTAATCGTCGCTGTAGGATTGTTGGGATTGCAGAGATAAAACAAGCTTATACCATCAAAATCATCAGCCACTTTTTGCATATTTTGTAAATCAAAAGAATAGCTTTCAGGCATCAGTGCTACTTTTACCACGGGCACATTGATAGAGGTTGCATACATTTCCGCATAAGCAAAGGTTGGGTGCGGCACAATTACTTGAAAATTTCTGCCTTCCCTTAACGCTTTGTTTTGCAGCATTTGTACGACGGTGCGGATATTCTCACTGGAGCCGCTGCCTAGAGATATTTGACTTTCAGTCACGTCATTAATTTTCGCAACTTTAGTGATTAAGGCTGCACGCTGGTCATCTGGATAACGAAAGCCGATGTCTAAAGCATCGATAACCGCTTTTTTGGCAGAGTTTGCCATGCCTAATGAGTTTTCGTTAGAGTTTAATTCTATTAATGGATTGGTAAACACAATAGTAATACGCCTAATTGATACCCATACCAAATATGCGATGAACAATGTCAAACTCGCTCAGCCAGCGGACGTAGCACTTGCGCTCGTCTTTTTTGCTACTCTGATTATTTAGTAGGGTTTATATATGGATGGTGAGATGCATTCGGATAATAATGGTTATGGTAAGTGGCATTTACCCTGATTACAAGCGCTCTGAGCGATGAAACTCGTTAGCAGCTGTTATGAGTATGATGCTCATTTATTGATAGTATCCGTTAAATAAAAAAGAGCCACCCTATAGGCAACTCACTTTGTAAAACTCTTAGCATTTTTGCTAATACTAGGGCATGTCCTCATTTTAAAAATGGTGATAAACATGAGATAAATTGCCGTCAAACAAGGAAAGTAGCGCAAATAATATCGAGATATTAAGAAACTATTTGACGATGTTTGGCAAAATTTAGCCATTTTTAGCCCATTTAGCAAGTAATCGATTGAATTGAGGACACGCGCTAGTCTTGCTAGTTTATCGATATTTCAAATTAGCAATTTTTTAATGCACTACTTAGACCCAGCCTTTTTCACGGAACAGCTTTAATACTTTAATAAATGCTGCCATCTCATCAGGCGTGCCAAGCGTCAAGCGATTGAAGCCTGTAATAGGTGGAAACTCGCGACCAACCTTGATGCCATGGTCGCGCATTCTATCGATATAAGTTTTTAAATCACCTTTTATCTCATGAAAAATAAAATTGGTCTGTGAGGGTAAATAACGCAATCCAAGGTCATCTAATATTGTCTCAATCATCTGGCGCGACTGATTGGTATTGCGCAAACTTAGCGCTAAAAACTTGGCATCATTTAACGTCGCAATAGCAGCAACCGCACCTGACAAGTTGGTGTTGTCCATAGACATAAACGCTTCGACACTCTCAATAGCTTGCGGGTTAGAAACTGCGTAGCCCACTCGCATACCGGCTAAGGCACATAACTTTGAGAAAGTATGGATAACAATAAGATTGTCTGATAACCCTTGTTTCACCCACTCAATACCACTCTCAAAGCTTGGATCTGATACGTACTCCAAGTAAGCTTGGTCTAATAAAAAGTAATGGTTGTCTGGCGCCTTACTTACCCAAGTTTTAAGCTTTGACGTTGATGTAATGATGCCAGTTGGATTATTTGGATTGCAAATATAGAGCAGGCTGATGCCATCAAAATCGTCAGCTGCTTTTTGTAGTTCATCAAAATCATAATCATAGTTTTCAGCGGTTAATGGTATCTTGACCACAGGCACGCCAATGGAATTTGCATACATCTCTGCACAATCAAACGTTGGCACAGGAATCACCATTTGAAACTGCATGCCCTCTTTTAATGCTTTGTTTTGCAACATTTGTAAGGTAGCTCGAATATTTTCAGTCGAGCCATTGCCTAATGAGATTTGGTTTTCTGCCACACCATGGATGGTGGCAATTTTGCTAATGAGCGCCGCGCGTGGATTATCTGGATAACGAAAGCCCTCACCTAAAGATTCTATAATGGCTTGTTTGGCAGAATCTGCCATACCTAGTGAGTTTTCATTCGCATTTAATTCTAAGAATTTATTATTTTTCATGATGGATTATGTGCCTCAACGTCCGTTGTTATAAGTTCATATTGCTCATTGATGTCATATTAAGGGGCATTTAGTATAAACACAAGTTTTGATATGACCAATTATTAGTTATTAATAATCTCGAACAAAAGCGAGGTTGTTTTGCTGATAAGAAGACCATAAAAAATGTGAGCTGCGCCATTAGCAACTCACCTTTTTGTTAGATACTCACTGATATTAACGGCAGTTCAAATAACCATCTAAATCAAATGCGCCTTTAACTCTAGCACTTTATCACGCGTTTTCGCCGCATCTTCAAACTTCAAATCACGTGACATCTGCTTCATAAGCTTTTCAAGACGATTGATTTCTTTCGCCAGCAAATCAGGACTGCGTAAGATGCTAATATCGACATCAGGCAGATTGCTCTTGATTGGAATCACTTGATTGTCATTGGCATTCTGATCGTCACCTGTATCGATTTTATCCGTGATACTGCGACGCGCCCCTTTTGGGGTGATGTTATGCTCAAGGTTAAATGCCACTTGTTTTTCACGGCGACGGTCGGTCTCGTCTATCGCCTTTTGCATACTGTTAGTGATGCGATCCGCATACAGAATGGCTTTACCATTAATATGACGCGCAGCACGACCAATGGTCTGAATAAGTGCACGCTCAGAACGCAAAAAGCCTTCTTTATCGGCATCAAATATCGCGACCAATGATACTTCTGGCATATCTAAACCTTCACGCAATAGGTTGATACCGACCAATACATCATGCACGCCAGTCCGCAACTCATGAATAATCTGCATACGCTCAACGGTATCGATGTCCGAGTGCAGATAGGCCACTTTGACATCGTACTCTTTCAGATAACTGGTCAAATCCTCTGACATACGCTTGGTCAAGGTGGTAATCAGCACGCGCTCATCTTTTTCTCGGCGCTTAGTAATCTCTGATAACACATCATCGACCTGCGTCAGTACAGGACGAATCTCAATCTCAGGGTCAATCAGACCCGTTGGACGCACCACTTGCTCGACCACTTGCTCACTATGCTCAAGCTCATATAATGCAGGCGTGGCACTCACATAAATAGTCTTAGGCTTGATACGCTCCCACTCTTCAAACTTCATCGGGCGGTTGTTCATCGCGCTTGGCAGACGAAAGCCATAATTGACCAAGTTCTCTTTACGTGATCTATCGCCTTTATACATCGCGCCGATTTGCGAAACGGTGACATGCGACTCATCAAGGAACAGCAGTGCGTCTTCTGGGATATAATCAAATAAGGTCGGCGGTGCTTCTCCTGATGGACGACCGGAGAGATGCTGCGAATAGTTCTCGATACCATTACAGTAGCCAAGCTGTTGAATCATCTCAAGATCATACTGAGTACGCTCTTTAAGACGCTGTGCTTCAATCAGTTTATTATTGTCACGGAAATACTCCAGACGCGGCTCTAGCTCAGCACGGATGGTATGACTGGCCGCTTCTAGTTTATTACGCGGCGTCACATAATGCGATTTTGGATAGATAGTAATACGTGGCACGCTACGTACCGTCTTACCTGTTAATGGATCAAACCAAGTAATTTTCTCCACTTCATTATCAAATAAATGCACACGTACGGCTAGCTGCTCAGATTCAGCAGGATAAATATCTAATAGCTCACCGCGCAGACGATACGTACCACGCCCAAAGTCCAGCTCATTACGTTCATATTGCATCTCGACCAGACGCTTAATCGTCGCAGTACGGTCTATTTTGTCACCGACTACAACGTGCAGCAGCATTTTCAGATAACTTTCTGGATCACCCAAACCATAGATACAAGATACTGAAGCGATAATAATCGCATCGCGACGCTCAAGGAGTGCGCGCGTGGCTGACAGGCGCATCTGATCGATATGATCATTAATAGCGCTGTCTTTTTCAATAAAGGTATCACTCGCCGCGACATAGGCTTCCGGCTGATAATAGTCATAATAACTGACGAAATACTCAACGGCATTGTTTGGAAAAAACGACTTAAACTCACCATATAACTGCGCGGCAAGCGTTTTGTTATGTGCCATGATAATGGTTGGACGCTGCGTCTCAGAGATGACCTTTGCCATGGTATAGGTCTTACCCGAACCCGTTACACCCAGTAGTAACTGCTCATCCATACCAGAATTAATACCGTTGACGAGCTTTTCAATCGCTTGCGGTTGATCGCCTGCTGGCTCAAATTCGGTGATCATCTCAAAAGCACGACTTGATATTTGCGTCCCAGACGCATTGACACCACTAATTTCAGCTTCACCTTGGAGCTGAGTGGCCAATTGGTTTAACTGACGCGACGAGCGCGGTTCAGGCATTCGCATAATGGCTTTCTTCTTCTGAAGGTTTATAACAATGTGGGGTCTAAGCTAGGGTTTTTAAAGGTAATTAAGGGTTTTATGTTGTCATCTTCTCTTAAAATATTAGCATCTAGATATGACGTCACACGCCCTATTTATAACGAATAAATAGTACCTTCGTTATAAAAAACGCACACAGCAACTACTAAACTTACAAAGCTTTTCATGATTAACAAACTCATTACACGACCACCTAATAAAGCCTAACGCTTGAGGCTTTCAATCTTCATTTAAGCTGCTATTATTTATAACGAATCAACAAGTAGTTCATCAGTAAGATACCAATAACAACAAATGAGATTTTCATTAAAATAATATACATAACGGAGTAGAACATGAGAGAACGTTACGCAAGTGGAATAGATGATGCAACCGCAAAGAAAATGATCGACTTATTGAACGCTAATCTAGCGAATCTCATTGATTTGAGTATGGACAGTAAGCAATGTCATTGGAATTTGCAAGGTACTGGCTTTATCGGTGTTCATCAATTATTAGATGATACTTATGGTCGCTTGACTGAAGCTTATGATACGGTCGCTGAGCGTATTGTTATCCTTGGCGGTAAAGCCAATGGTATCTCTAAACGCGTCGTTGAGGACTCTATCTTAGAGACTTACCCTACTGATATCACTGACGTTGATCAGCATGTTCGTGAGCTTACCAATCGTTATAAGACCATTGCGGCATCATTGCGTGAAGGGATTGATGCTGCTGGTGATGCGGGTGACGAAGATACCGCTGACTTATTAACGGAAATAAGCCGTACGGTTGATAAAGATGCATGGTTCATAGGTGCCAATGCACCAAAGAAATAATATCTTTGTACTCAAACCAGTTATAGCAATAAAACAGGTATATCAATAAGACAGTCTATATCAGCAAAAAAGGTCACTTTTATAGTGACCTTTTTGTGTGTACTAACTTATGTGTAATGATTTATGTGTAATAACTTTAAGATTCACGCTCAGAAACGGGCTTTAAAATAGTTAAATTATCAGTTATTAGCTGTCAGTTAAAAAACACCTTGGATTATTTGTTGCATCTGCGGTAAAAGCTCATCCAGTTGCGCCTCTATCTCACTGGTATCATCAGGCAAGGATTGCTGTAAAAAAGCGGCGGTAATTTGTGGTTGCTTAGCAAGAATACTTTGCCCCATTTCTGTATCATAAAAATCAATTTGAGCATCAACTTCCGCTTGCGTATAGTAAGTTTTTGCCGCGTTAATATATGCTTGCGTCAACGTCTGCTTGTCAGTGGTATCGCCGATAGTATTGGTCATTATCTTGGCATATTGACCTAGCACTTTTTGAATCTGCTCTTGTAGCGCCTGTTGGCGTTTATTTAAGTTACCATCACCTACTGACTCAGTACGATTTTGCGTTTGTACATTGATAGCATTAATAGCCGCTTGTTGCCCGTTAACGATAGATTCTATTTGCTCATCAATGTGCATCACTTCCATCAGCTTAACGATAGACTTATCTGTTGGGGAAATATTATTATTCATAAAAGCGGTATTGTTAATAGAAGCGCTATTCGCACTTATTCTATTGATACTTACGCTTTGCTGTTGAGCAGACCCATTATGAATTACCAGCTCAGCCTGTGCTTGAGTCAGACTGGCTACTGCGCTAATAGTGACAACGGCCATACTTAATGAGCGAACCATGATTGAACGCCCAACAGGGCTCTCTATAGCAGACTGAAGACTTAGTTTCATATTAGTTTCTCTTTATCAGGCATCTTGGTTATAACTATTGGGTAAGCTCAAAGTTTCGGCATTGGGTACAGATAATGTCAGGATAGCTTCCTGAAATAAAGGATTCGCACGGAACTGACTTTCAATAATTTCGAATTTTTGGGCAATCTCTTTTTCTTTTTGATTACCAGCGATATCGACTGCCGCCACCATAAATATCTTTTTGGGTCCCACCCACTCCAAATGTAAGTACGACACACTATCTATATCTGGATGATTGAGTAACTCGCTCAATGCATAGCCATGTATCCTCTCTGATACTTTATAACCGACCAAAAAGTCACGGTTACGGCTAATTAAAAAGATGGCTACCGCACCCAATAATATTCCGACAATGATAGAGCCGAGCGCATCCCAAAACGGCTGTCCCGTATAAGCATGCATACCCATGGCAGCAGCAGCGACAACCAAGCCAATGACAGCTGCCAAGTCTTCAAAGAATACGCCACGTAAAGTTGGGTTTGACGTATCGACCACATAGCCAATGGCGCTGACATTTATCGCTTCACCATGCTTTTTACTTTGTAAGTAAGCTTGCCCTAATGAAAACCCTTCGAGCACAAACGCAATCGCCAATACAATGAAACCGATGGTATAGTTGGTCTCGCTTTCCGCAGCATTCCACTCGGTGATACCAGTATAAATGGAGACAATCGAACCTGCCATAAAGACACCAAAAGCGGCAATCATCGACCAGACATAAGCTTCTTTGCCATAGCCGAGGGGATGGCTTTCATCAGCAGGTTTGATCGCCTTTTTCTCGGCGACGATTAATAAGGTACCGTTACCTGCATCTGCCCACGAATGCGCTGACTCTGCGATCATAGAAGCAGAACCCGTCATAAATGCTGCTACCGTTTTGGCAATCGCGATGATGATGTTGGCTCCAACGGCAATTAATACCGTTACCAATGAAGCGGAATGTTGCTGGTCTTTATTGGTTGTCGACTTAGCAGAATCGTCTAATACAGAATGAGAATTACCATCAGAAGTGGCGTCTGTAATGAGCGTGCCAGCGCCTCGAGCACGACTATTATGCGGCGCTGGCTGATGAGAAATAGGAGCGTGTGACTCGGCTTCCGATGGTTTTAAGCTCATAATAATCTCGATATAGGCTTTTTGAACGCAGATATGTATTTAACCAGATCAATAGACCCTATATTGAAAGCCGTTTAACTGACTATACAAGGTCTATTCCTCTTAACGATCATGAGAATTAGCCAGCTCACCAATCATATCTCCGATATCACAACTGGGTCGATGCGAGCTTTCCAGACGCAGGTTTTTACGCTCTAGTGCGGCATCGGCGCGGCATTGCTGCATGGGATTTTTGATATCAAGTGGCGGCGCAGGGGTGGGCTTGCCATTATCATCGATAGCGACCATCGTAAAATAGCAGCTGTTGGTATGGCGTACAGTACGGGCTCGAACGTCTTCTGCTTCGACGCGAATGCCGACCTCCATTGAAGTATTTCCCACATAATTAACACTTGCCGCAAAGGTGACCAATTCGCCAACATATATAGGCTCACGGAACATCACTTGGTCGACAGACAGCGTCACCACATAATTGCCGCTATAGCGACTGGCGCAAGCGTAAGCGACTTGATCTAGCATCTTAAGCAAATCACCACCATGCACATTGCCAATAAAATTCGCCATATCAGGCGTCATGAGTATCGACATATATAGCTCATGATTTAATGGGGCTTTTTTGGCAGTCGAGCTGGTATTGTATTGCGGCATAAAAATCCTTGAATGATTTAGGGCGTGTTGATAGTAAGTATCATTTATACAGCAGCTCACAAGAGAGCACAAACAGCACTCTGTCATTGAATGGTCTAGGTTATGTAAATCTTAAGCTATTTAACTTTAGCTCAACCAATGAAAACGATAAGCAAGCCAAGCAACAATGGCGCTCACTGAACCTGTCAAGATACCGCCCCAAGCAAAATCAACCAACGCTGTATCTAGTGTAAAACCTTTGTACAACGCTAAACTGGTAAAGTCATAAGTACCGTAGGCCATCAGCCCTATCAAGCCACCAAGCAAGAATATATGACCAATCGAAGCGCCTGCTTTGATTTGTGGATATAAAATCAAAATACAGAGAGCCAGTAGATAAAACATATAGAAAACACCAGCAGCAATCATGTTTGGCTCATCGGCAAGCAGATGCCCGATACGCTTTTCATAAAATAAGCCAGTCATGGTCTTGAGCCAAACTGCGTCAATACCCAAAAATATAAGCACAGCAGCCAGATATATAAATACATAACCCATAACCACATCCTTTTAATTAGCGTTTTTTAATCCCAGCTTATTTCCATCAGCGCTTGTTAAGTCAGTGTTTGTTAAGACACTACCTGTTGAAACGCAACTTGTTAAGACGCTATGTTTCGTTTGGAGGCGTCTTGGCCATCACCGTTGTTGGCATTACCGCTTTCATGAGAATTCATAATATCGTGAATCAGGCGGCTGCTTTGCTCATCGGTCAGAGTGTCATGAGAAGACAAATCAGAGAAATGCATCACATCAATATTATCCGGCTTCACTGCGGTCAACTGTACCACGCCGATAGTACGCTCTAAAAATCCACCTTCGCAGTAGCAAAAGTAAAAATCCCACAAGCGAATAAAGGCATCATCATAACCAAGCCTCTTAATTTCTTCACGCTGTGCCATAAACGCCGCACGCCAGTCGCGCAAGGTATGAGCATAGTCAAAACCGTAATCATGTAGCTGCTTGATAACCATGTCGGTTTGTTTCGTAAACTGCGTATTTAGCTCTTGATTAGACAGCAAACAACCACCAGGAAAAATATGCGTCTGAATAAAATCAACTGAATTAACATAATCTTGGTAGTTTTGATCGTTAAAAGTAATCGCTTGCAGCACCATCAGCCCTGTGGGTTTGAGTAAGCTATTACATTTGGCAAAAAACGTCGGTAAGTACTCGTGCCCAACGGCTTCAATCATCTCGATACTGACTAGCTTATCGTACTGCCCTGTCAGCTCACGATAGTCTTGCTTCAGCAGGGTAATTTTATCAGACAGTCCTGCCGCATCGACTCGGCGCTGCGCCTCATCATACTGGGCATCAGAGATGGTCGTCGTCGTTATGTGACAGCCATAATGTGTGGCGGCATAAATAGCAAAACCGCCCCACCCTGTGCCAATTTCTATCACATGATCATCAGGCGTCAATTGTAATCGCTGGCAAATGAGCGCCAGTTTATGCTGCTGTGCTGCGCTCAGTGATACATCAGGCGTACGATATACTGCTGCTGAATACATCATCGTATCGTCCAAAAACCGCTGATACATATCATTGCCCAAATCATAATGCGCTAAAATATTAGACTTGGCACCAGACTGATCATTGCTACGTAGCCGATGCTTCGCTTTTTCAAACGCCTTACTCACACCTGCAAAGCGATTTTCTAATTTATTCAACACCGCCAAGTTACGCGCTGCCAACCGAATCAGCCCTGTCAAATCGTCCGTATCCCACTCACCATTGATATAGCTGTCTGCTAGCGCAATAGAGCCGCCAAGCAACAGCTGCCGATATACAGTAGGATCATGAATCATCAAGGTAACGTGTAGTGAATGGCGGCCCACTGCCGAACTGCTCGCGACACTATCGGATACTTTACCGAAGCTGACGGTATTATGTGCTTGCTCATCGAATGCTTCGACTATAGTCAGGCTACCAAACTGGATATGCGCTAATGCGCGGAAGATGAGTTTTCTTGCCAATTGATTCATTCCCGCACTGACGGGCTGAAAAATGGCGCGCTCATTGACGACTTTACTCATCTGTGCGGTCAATTTTCCTAATGTTGAAACGGGTGCTCGGTCGGTTGGTCGTGCTGACATCGTATATTCATCCTTGTTTAAATACTCTATGCTTAAGCGTTAAGCTGATAAATTTCTTTGGCTGATCGTTAGCCCTTAAACGATCAAAGAATATCTTTTGGAGTCGGTGCTTTGTTCTGTTGGCTATCGGCCAGTTTTTCATCATAATGAATATAAGGCACTTTTTTAATCGCATAAAGCTTGAAAGCATGCCAATAAATACGGGTTACAGAGGTCATGTTCATTAGCGGATTTTTTCGCAAACTGTTGCGAATCGTTGTGGCGGTCATTGGAACGCCAGCCATTTTTATACCCGTTTTTAATACCTCACCGCGCTCATCGCTGATATCGATAGCAATACGAACTTGCAAGCAATTATCCGGCTGCTTTTTTACCTTAACCTGCCAACGATATAGCTGATCGACCGGGTTAAAAGGTGAGACATGAAAATCTTTATTATGACAAAATTCAGTATTCGTGCCATTGAGTGTAAACCCATAATAATGGCGCTTATCCCACGGTGTATTAGAGACTTCAGCCAATAAATGCGAGGGCATCTGCTGCTCATCGAAACCTAAGTAAAAATTGACTGGACTAAAATATATGCCCGCATTGCGGCAAACGAGCATCCCAATAATATCGCCTGTTGGCGCACTACCCGTTTGCTCAGTAAACGTTTGGTTTAAGCGATGATTAAGTGTCTGAACAGAATTTGAACGACAATTATCATGCTTATCATGCTTACCACTCATTGAGAAATCACTTAGGCTATTTGACTCTTGTAAAGGTAGACCTTGTAAGTAATCATCAGGACAAAACTGCTGCAAAGCTTTTTTCTTTGCTGAAAATAATGGTAATCCTTTGACCAGTCGCCCTTTTGAAAGCAACTTTTTTAAAAGCTTATTTTTGCTACTAATACCTGTACTTACTTCAGGAAGCTCCAGCCCTTTAGCCAATGCGCTGATATTGATGCCCCAATAACGGTATGGATACGCAAATTTATGCACACTTGGCAGTAACCGACTGTGCCAAGTCGTCCCATGGAACAACTGATGGGGTAACAGCTTATTAGGCGTGTCGGTTTCAATAGACATAACATTCTCTTCAATAGTGTTCGTTGATTTCACTGCCAAAATCACTGCACGTTATGACAACCAAATAAGCGACGCTTTCGCTTTGATTCATCACTTTTAACAGTCGGTTGTAAACGTTCAATGTACTCAATCAACTCCTGGTTGGTGAGCGCCGTGACCACCTCACGCTTATTAAGTGTGCGCAATTTGCTATCTGCCTTTACCGGTAGGTCCTTATAACGAAACGGCGTATGTGCGCTCTCGGCATCAGGCAGATGAGCCGGATCAACCTCGTCTTTTATGACAATATCATGACCGAGCGCCTGGCAGACACGTAGACCGCTACGTACACCATCTTCATGAAAACCATTAAACCAATAGGCACCGCAAAAATGTGTGTGCATGCCGTTACCAGAGATACTCGACCATATGCTTTGCGCCTCAATCATCGCTTTATCAAACACAGGATGGCTATAATCGATGCGCTTAATGACGTGCTTATCGTCAATATTTTCATGAACGGTTTCTGGATTCAGCGTAACCAAATAATTGTGTTTTTTGGTCAGGCGTTGCAGAATATTCATGTGATAAGTCAGCACTGGTTTTGCTGATATTTGCGCTTTTTGATTTGCGAGACTCTCATCAATCAGATAATTCCAGCTGGCCCATGCCAACGGCTTGTTCGGTAGGACACTGACATCGGTATGCAGTACGGCGGTATTTTTGGTAAAGCGAAAATGTCTGAGCACCTCATTTTCATCCTTACTGGCGTCTGTTAAAATTTTGAGCGCGGTGTCTGCATGACAAGCAAAGATAACTTCGTCAAATACCAATTTTTCGTTCAAGCTTTCGATATTGTTGTCAGTAATGCTTTTATTTTGAACCGTCAATAATACTTGCTCACCATCGCGAACCACAGACTGTACGGGACTGTTTACTCTCACCTTACCGCCCGCTTTGATGAAGCGTGGAATCAACTTATTGACGTACTGTTTTGAGCCACCTCTAATCGTAAACCACTGCGGACGATTAACCACATCAAGCAAGCCGTGATTGTCAAAGAACTGTGCAAAAAACACCAGTGGGAAGTCTTGCACTTCATGCAGACTGGTTGACCAAATGGCAGAAACCATTGGCAGCAAATAGTTATCTATAAACAGCTTGCCATAACTTTTTTCTGTGAGATAGCTGCCCAGTGTTTGCTCAGTAAAAACACTAACATCTTGCCCTTTAGTACGTGCCATTTCATAGTCTTGGCGTAGCTGCTTGATATGCTTATTGAACTGTAAAATATCTTTGATAAATTGCCAAAATTTTGGATTGAAAACATTCTTACGCTGCGATAATAAAGTATTGAGCGTGTGACCATTGTATTCAAAATGGCGCGTTGTATTCTTTACCGAAAAGCTCATGTCAGTCGATTGAAACGGCACTTGCAGCTCATGCAGTAGCCGAAAGAAATTGGGATAAGTACGCTCATTAAAGACGATAAAGCCAGTATCTATGGCACTGTTTTCCACATTGCTGCTTTTTGCTTTTTTGCCATCTTGTAGCGCCACATCGATGGTATTTACATGCCCGCCAATATAATCATTAGCCTCGAACACTGTCACTTCATGTTGCGCCACCAGATAATGAGCGCAAGTCAATCCTGATACACCTGAGCCAATGATAGCAATACGTTTTTTAGCTTGAGCGTTAGTCGTCTGTTTTGAGAGGCTGCTGGCTTCATGAGAGACTGTCTCTAGGTTCTTACGTTTACGGTGGTTAAACAGCATTGATGCGTTCCTTTCCATATTTTTAGTAATTTTTTTTAACAGTTCTTCAATATAAGCTATTTTTTATTAATTTTTTCACTGACTTGCTGCCACACCAAATCTGGCAGCGTACCCAATACCTTTAGCGGTAAAGTGAGCTTTTTGGGAAATTCGATCACATCGTGACCACTCGCGATACCAACACGAATAGCTTGGCTTGCCTGCGCTGTTGTTTGGATAAAGGGCATGGGAAAATCGTTTTGCTTAGTCATTGGCGTCTCGACAAAACCAGGCACGACCAAACTTACCGACACATCATGCGGTGCAAGGCTAATTTGCAAAGTTTTCATTAGGTAATGGATGGCAGCCTTTGAGCTGCCATAAGCTTCGGCACGAGCAAACGGCACATAAGCAGATGCTGAACCAATGCCAACCAGACGACCTTTTGAGGCGATTAGCTTTGGCAATATCCCTTCGATAGCATGTGACAACGTACCCATATTTACCGACATCACTTTCATAAACGAGGCGCTATCGAAGTTTGGCATGTCCAAATATTCACACATGCCAGCGCCACAAATCGCCAAATCAACCTCTTCAATTTTTTCAAAAGCGTCGATAACTTTATCCCGATCCATGAGATCTAAGTCAACCGTTTCTGCGCCTAATGACTCAAGCTCAGCCAATGCGCTATCGTCTCGACCAACGGCATAGACATGATGACCTTCTAGTAGATAGTCTTTTGCCAATTGATTGCCAATACCAGACGTCGCGCCAGTAATAATTATATGTAATTTCTTAGTAGAGTCAGTCATCGTAAACGTCCTTTTATTTGTGCTGATAGTACAAAACTTACCATGTATTCAGGTGTCAAACACTTGCGTATCATCTTTAGTCAGCTGATGGCATTAACCCTTTTTCATTAAGGTATCATCCATTTTATTTATTAAATCTAAACAATCATAGCGCAAGGCTATCGATTTATTGTTGTGGTTTCGCAATCAATGCGTCTCTTAATTGACTGAACCTGTCTACTCTCACGCACTGGAAAAATTGCTCTTAGGTCTGTCGTTTTATGTTACTAGCCTTATAAGACAGCCTAATTACGGCATGCTACAATACTAAAAATCAAAAATATATTTGAATTAAAGGGCTGATTAGTCAACGTATTTATCATGAAAATATCCAACCTGTTAAAAACGCTTGTCTTTATTAACGGTTATTTGTTTTCAAAAATCAACTTCCGTTGCGACAGTTTTTGAAACTGCCTGATATCATGTCCTCCTGATATCGTGTCCTAATGACATCTCAAACGTTATACAATTAATGATAGTGCTTCACCAATCCCACTCCACTATAAAAAGGATCTCTCATGAGCGAATTGCAACTCTCTGACCGCGTCAACAACATCAAACCATCGCCTACGCTAGCGATTACCAATAAAGCCAAAGAGCTAAAAGCAGCTGGTAAAGACATTATCGGTCTGGGTGCGGGTGAACCTGATTTTGATACGCCAGAGCACATCAAAAAAGCAGCCATCGATGCCATTAATGACGGTTTTACCAAATACACCGCTGTCGATGGTACGCCAGAGCTCAAAAAAGCCATTATTGAGAAGTTCAAACGTGACAACAACATCAGCTATGAGCCCAATGAAATCCTAGTATCGGTCGGTGGTAAACAATCATTTTTTAACCTTGCGCAAGCCTTTATCAATCCAGGTGATGAAGTCATCATTCCGGCACCTTACTGGGTCAGCTATCCTGACATGGTCATCATTGCAGAAGGTGTGCCAGTCATCGTCAAATGCCCTGCTGAGCAAGATTTCAAAATCACCGCTGAGCAGTTAGAAGACGCCATCACTGACAAAACTAAAATGCTGGTACTAAACAGCCCCTCTAACCCAACCGGTATGATTTACACGTTGGATGAGCTAAAAGCCATCGCTGACGTGCTGAAAAAGCACCCACAAATTTATGTCGTTTCAGATGACATGTATGAGCACATCCGCTGGACGGGCGATAAGTTCTACAATATTTTGAATGCAGCACCTGAGCTAAAAGAGCGGGCGATTATTTTAAATGGCGTGTCAAAAGCATATGCGATGACTGGCTGGCGTATTGGTTATGCTGGTGGCCCTGCCAAGCTGATTGGGGCAATGAAAAAAGTACAATCACAGTCAACCTCATGCCCAACATCGATCAGCCAAGTTGCTGCTGAAGCTGCTATCAGTGGTGATCAAAGCGTGCTCACCCCGATGGTAGAAGCCTTTGAAAAGCGTTGTGATCTAGTCGTTGATGGTTTGAACGCGATTAAAGGTATCACCTGCCTGCGTCCTGATGGCGCTTTCTACGTATATCCTGATATCAAACCACTCATCAAAGCCGCTGGTCTGTCATCATGTACTGAATTTTCAGCATGGTTGTTAGAGAAGGTTGGCGTTGCAGTGGTGCCTGGTGACGCCTTTGGTCTTGGTGGCTATATGCGCATCTCTTACGCGACTGATGAAGCAACGCTAAAAGATGCGTTATCACGTATCGAAAAAGCGGTTGCTGATCTAGACGTTGCTGAATAAAGACTAAACAGCCACTGTCTTAAAACTACTACGCTTAAGTATGTGCTTATAAACGAAGACGCCACCTATCCTCTATGTGGCGTCTTTTTATTCATCTCACAATTGGGAGTTTTTTTGGCAAAAAACCTCGAAAAACGCCTTATCCCCTTATTAAAATAATTATCTTTGATAATTATGCAAAAAAGGCTTGACGTATTTTTTATTTTTGCTAGAATACGCCCCACTTAGCAAGAACTCGTTAGAGACTTCTAAGGCTCGTTGTAAGGTTTTAAACACTTGCAGCTTATTCTCCAATAGCTCAGTTGGTAGAGCAACGGACTGTTAATCCGTGTGTCCCTGGTTCGAGCCCAGGTTGGAGAGCCACATTTTAGTTGTAAATTTCTTGAATTATCTTTAATTCAATTATGGCATTTGCCAAAACCCTCATCTCTTTGATGAGGGTTTTTTTATAGCTGCTATTTTTATTGGCATGAAGAAATTTATATAAAACTCAGTAGAAAAATAAGTAGCCAACGATATAACAATCGGGGCTGTCCTAACGGTTTCTATTTCAGCACAACATATGCAGCTGAAATAAAAACTGTTAAAAAAGTTAGCATTTAAAGTAAGGAAAATAATTAAGGTAGGAAAATTGAGATATGAGCTTGCTCTTTGTTTTCTTGAATCACATTGTCGTATGCTGACAGCTGCTCATTAGAGAAACTATTGGTAAACTGCCACATGGTCGCAAATATCGCGGTCAACAACACTGCCATGACCGTAAGTATGACCCATAGTGGCGTTTCGCTCGTGAGCGTGTGTTTGATTTGGTCGGGTATCGCCCAAAAAGGCGAAAACTCGTTCTTATTACCCCGTAGATGCTCAATTTCATCCCCTAAGCGTGAGATAAGATAACGAATTTTCTCGGGTGCTTCTAAACGATACTTCCCTTGAAAGCCAAGTAGCATCGCATAGTGATAGACCTCCAGAGCAGGCAGACGCCTCTCTCCTTGCTCGCGTAGCCCATCTAAACGCTCAAAGAACTCATTACCAGCAATTTGTGAGCCAAATAAATCCAACTGCAAAGGATTTAGCTCCCAAGCATCTTTGAGAGTTTGAAACTCGGGCTCTTGCGAGGTCATGATGGTCTCATCAATCAACGCACAATACGCATACTTAGCTTCATGGATATCTTCTGAAAGAAATCCTTTTTTGCGCGCATTCATCTCGAACTTGTCTAAAAAATCATATATTTTTTGACGAAACTGTCGCGGCTCAGTGCTGAAATAATGATTACGCAATAAAAACACCAAGTAAAAGCCGTCATACATGATGTCTACCAGCGACTGACTGCTGATACGCTTATCTAGACCAGTTGCTGAGACCTTTGAAGCCACTTCGCCTGAATCTAACAACGAAGGTGCAGAACCCATTGAATTATTCCCTGACATGATTATTCCTAATGCTTATTATTTCAAATACTATTGAGGGCGTGTCCTCAAAATGAGGGCGCGCCATATAGTGCATACTCATCTTGCAACCTCAGCACCTCTAGAGACAAAAAGAACTACTGTACGATAGCCATCAGCTCTATTTTTAAATCATCAAAGCCATTGGGCACATAAATACAGATAGATTCAGATTTGAGCATTTCGTCATATAGCTCGCCTACTGGTTCGATGGTGAAATAGCTAAAGCCTGGTCTAACTGGTATCGCACTGGGTACTTGGCTGACATGTGAAATAGAAGAGCCTGGCAGCGCTGACAACACACGTTTCTCTACTGAGTCAGGCGTCGCAATTTTAAATCGGCGTGGTACGATGTCGATGAGCTCGTGCATCGGCAATGATGAGCTAACAGACAAATACAGCTGTGAGCCACGTGTGATCTTGTCACTACTTAGCTCGCCTGTATAATAAGATGGCTTATTCTGACGTAATGGAATCGAGATAAAGTTACTGGCAATGACGGTATTGAGTAGCTCACGAATGATTAAAATGATACTAACAAATGAGTCATTGGCATTATCGTGATGATAAGAAGGTAAGTCGCCCACCTTATATAATGAGCTAAAAGTAGCCAATTGGCTGGCGACATTTAATAATGCTTCGTAAAGGCGTTCTGGATGTAGTTTGGCATTATTATATAAATGACTGAGCTGAGAGTATGCGGTATTTAGCGTATGCAATAGCCAAAAAGAGGCAATATCTGAGGAGCGAAACTCCAGTAAATCATTGTTAGACTGACGATGATGGTCATACAGTGACGTAGACTTGGTATTAATCATCGTCATCAAACGATATACGTGA
Source organism: Psychrobacter sp. JCM 18902 (assembly GCF_904846615.1). Lineage (NCBI taxonomy): Bacteria > Pseudomonadati > Pseudomonadota > Gammaproteobacteria > Moraxellales > Moraxellaceae > Psychrobacter > Psychrobacter sp. JCM 18902. The sequence continues at coordinate 563,838 of NZ_CAJHBK010000001.1, read as the reverse complement.
CCAATAAGCGCAGGGTTACTCGTAATATGCACACTTGGGACGATATAATCATCATCGACTTGATAGACGCCTTGAGTGGTACGCACGAGCTTGGCTACCAATAAGGACACGGTATCTTGGCTAGGCGCTTGCGCAGAATGGCTTAATTGTAAACTTGGCGACAGCTTAATCACATCAATGACTGCTTCAGCCGCTTGGCTATATAGATCTTGTGCCTCAATAGCGCCCCTTACATAGCGTGTTGGGTTGTCACTATGATCCGTCTGTATATTGCTGCCGCCACTATGGACAATCTCTAAACTCAAAAACACGAAAACTTCATCGCCATTGTCTTGGGTATCTAAGGTAATGGCTTTCGGTAAGGTGTCGGTACGAGGCGCATGATATATCGTGCCATCTGGCAATACCGCATAAATACTTTGAAAGCTTAGTAAATTGCTTTCCAAAAGTTGCTTATCAATCTGAACATCAGATACGCCATAAGCATAAGGATGCACCAGCATCATACTCAAAGCTCGTTGCGAGTCATGATAAGTGTCTTGAATCTGAAAATGTTGGGGTCGCAAAAACAACCCTTCTCCCCATAATACCCTGTGTTTACTCAAGACAATCTCCTAAGAACAGCTGACTAGTGGCTGCTGATAATATTTAAGTTTGGTGGTAAATGTAGGTGCCAGCGCTGGGTCAACACCCTCAGTAATGCTGACATCGCATCCACCAATATTGATCGCCAGTGGCGTATCAAAATTGAGACTGGCAAGTGGGATAAGAAACTGTGAGCGCTTTTTGGTATATCTCAGCCCCACTTTAATAGCGATAAAGCGCGCGTCTTGTGGAATGTTCACGGTCAGACTGCTCTCACGATTTGGGATAATACTGATCTCTTTGGCAGCCAGCGCTTCAATATCCGTAAACTGATTCTCCTCCTCCAAAAATGCGATATAGGCAGTACTTGCCGTGCCTACTTTGGTACGCGCTGCATTGGCAGTGGCAGTGGGTTTGATATTTAGGGTAATCTGCTGACGCTTTAATTTTTCTTGCAATGCTTGCTGCTCAGCACTCATGGTCGCCAGCTGCTGTTGCTGCAGCTCTAACTGTGCTTTTAAACTTTGCAAATCAGCACTATTTTTGCCATTATCAACGATATGGCTCATGGCATCTATAGTAGGAGGCTCTCCTGCCAATGCCGATACCTTGTCATTTGACTTGCTCAATTTATCAGTGCTGCATCCGGCGATCGCACCACTTAGCAAGCAAGTGGCGGCGATTAATGATACTGGCAATGTCATACATTTATTCATACTTTCAGTTTACCTTAGCTTTTTATTATCATTATTGACTGGTCAAAATCTCAGCCATTTCTGGGCGACCGAGCACGCCTTTTTTGCGCAGCTCGACATGCCCAAGATCCATCATACGCCAATCACCACCCCACACAAGTCCGGCAGATTTGGCTACTTTACCATATAATTTATAGCCCCGCATTGCCCAAGGATCCTTTTCGCTTATGACAATTTTACCATTTCTGATAAAGGCGCTATCGCCCGCCAAACCAAACTGATGATAGCTCTTGTATGATCCTGCCTTCGTTACATGAGTGCCTTTTTTCAATAGTCTTGCTTGCCTTGCAGGGCTACGATAGCCTTCTAACAACACCATGTCATAGCCATATTGGTCACTCATTACTTTATACACAGTCAACAGCCGTTGAACAAAATCTGAGTTCATTTTTTGCCAATTACGGTCAGCATTTTTGATATTGATATGACCATTGTTTAGATGTGTAGCCAACATATCACCTGAATAGCCAGTGCTATGATCTTGCGTGTTTAAGTCAGACAAATCAGGCTCAGGGAGCATGAGCGGTCTATCAATCTGAGGTATATTTGTCTGATTATTTGGCCAATACCCTTCCTCTGTCTTGTCAGCTTGGTAGCTTGCAACCTCGGCTTCTAGTTCAGCAAACAGCTCCTCTGGCGGAGGCGACGGCGGACGCAGACGCTCTCCTATGAGTAGTTGACTGATTTGCAGATTTGTCGTGCTAGCCACGGTATCGTTGGCATGATAAACCTCCAGAGAATGATTGGTAATCAGGGCATAACACAATCCAACCGTTGCCATGACAATCAAAAAAGACAATGCCGATATCACTGGAATACGAGAAACATCTATATCTGAAATAAAACGAATAAACTGCTTGATACGATAATGAAATGCCTTTTTTGGTGTCTTTATCGATGGACGCTTGAATTTTAGGCTAAGCAATCGATGAAAAAACACCATTACCTTATCTAATAGTCGTCCACATAGCTGCCGATCAAAAAGCATGACCATCATGAGGATAGAGAGCAATGTAAAGGCCGATACAGTCAAGTAAATCATAGGCAAGAGTCAGCGACAGTTGAGACGATAAAAACAAAATAATAATAAACAGGCGTTGATAATTATGATTTCGTCAGTATTATATAGACAAATCATCTCCTTTTAAAACAAAGCTAACTTAATTACACTAATTTTTATTTATTCCTATCCATTAGCTTATTTATAGACAGCTTAAAAATACCATTTCATTATAAAAATTTACTTAATAATTCCTAAAACCCTCACTGGTTATCGAATTTATAGTTTAACAACATTTTCAAAGTGATTCCTATCATTACAACCGAATCACAAAAAAGACAAATAAAGTTAACTAATATAGTAAAAACAAGCTTGTAGATATCATAAAATTTGGATCGAAAAGCTTGTCTACATGGTAATAATCATAATAAAACCCAACAAATAGGGAGTTTAAATAAGTGGGCGCAAAAAAAATACTGTCATACGGCCGATCTGTTTTAGTCATGCTTTTGGTGTTGTATCTCATTTTGGTCTGGATGTACTTTAAAGACAATGCGCGACAGCTGACCTCATCTGGCTTATTACTATGGTTTGTTACCATCCCTATATTGTTTCTTGGCTCTATCATGGCGCTCTCATGGTGGCAAAAAAAACTGGATAAGCAAACAACCGATTCACCAAAGATACTTGATGGAACAACAGATAAAACAGACACTATTAAGCCGCCCAATACTTATCAGTTATTCATCTATAGCCGTGTCTGCCTACCAGAAGGAGACTGTTGGTCTGAGGTGGTGGACAATGATGCAGACCTAATCGTATTGAGCGAGGATTTGACAGATATTGATGGTATGCCAATGTTGGTCAAACCGATTGCAAGACTCCCTGATGCCGCCGCCCTACCATATCCTAGTCTGTCTGATGCCTATTCAGCAGATTCAGAGTTTGACGACAGCTATTCAGACCGTTATTTAGATTCGAACAGTAATTTAGACAATGATTTAGACCTTAGTTTAGACAGCCATATCGATGATGAGAGATTTACTGAACGTAAAGCTGCGTTAAATGATACTACCTTACGTTTACAGGCATTAATTTATGAGCAGCTAGTCTTGAGCGAGGAGATGCTGTCTAGCCTTGCCGAACACTTTTATCAACATCACCAACAAGATACGACTCAGTCCAACGCAGCCATTCATATTCATCCCGAATGGCAGCAACATTATTTGGTGAGTGCCAACGAAGTAAGTAGTGAAAATAACAGCCGTAAAGAGAACAGTGATGACAAAATGACAGCAGCCTCTGCTGGTCATTTAACCAATCTTCCTATCTATTTATGCTTACCTGCCAGCGCCGATTCAGCATTTTTGATCGCGACCATAAAAGAACAGTTAGCAACTTACAGTATTCTTGATACACGGCTTGCTATTACGACCATCATAACTGACAGCACTGATGTCTCAAACACCGTAGCAGATAATAGCGCTAACAATACCCTAATTGCCACACCTGCAGAATTCATCAATAGACATCTGCTGCCTTTATCTAAATCAACTGCGCCGGATCTTTGCTTAATTCTCATTGCAGATTCACAGATAAGTGAAGAATGGTTAGACACTCATTTGTATGCTGAGCAAATGACCAATGTCATTCCAACTGAGGCGGGTGCGCTGTTGCTATTCTCGAATCAAGCGGCTCAAGAGCTACTCAATATTGACGCCAGTACCCGTATTTTATTAACGGAGATAGGTACAGCTCATCGCACTGAGCTTTTGAGTGATAAACGTCGCTATTTGAATCATTTAACGACTATCAAAAACCTATTAATAAACAATATGCTTTCACTGTCGCCGACCGATACGACCACGCTAAAAACCACTGATAAACAGACAGTAAATCCCGCAAAAAAATCGTCTGACATCAATAGCAAAGAAAAATACAAGACTAATGTTGCTATAACAGACGTGGCTATTACCGCTATGTCTGACATTAATCCATTAAAGCAGCCCTATGACTTATCAACGTATATGAGCTTTCTTGAAGCATTTATAGCACAAGGCGCTCTGGTAAACGAGCATCATTTAGGGCATTATATGCCATTGAATAATTGGTTGAAGCCATTCATCAGCTTATCGTTATTCATTGACTTAGCCAAAGAAGACCAACAAGAGTCAGACATATCGTTTTTAATTACTCAACATAAGCACTGCAATATGCTTTGGTTGCTAGACTCTTCTCAAACATCTGAGTCGTAGTTTTAATGGTGCTTTGTCGTGGTAAATACTCGTTTTATTATCTTAAGTTCACACTAGGTAGCACGCATGTTTTCAAGGTTTTTTCATCTTATCTATAACCCAAGAGTATTATTGGCGCTGGGGCTCATAGTCGCCCTAGTCTTACTTTATGATTATGTGACTATTAAAACCTTTGTCATAATCATTGGCGTCCTAATCACATGTACGGTGCTGGGGGCGCTTGGCTATTACCTGTGGAAAAAACGTAAGCTTGCCTCAGATGAGCTGGCAAACTTAGTGGAGGATAATGGCAACGAGAGCCAAGGTGACGATAGCCCTCATGTGGCCAAAGATGAAAACGCTCAAGAAGTGCAAGCGCTACGTCAGCAAATGCAAGATGCCATTAAAACCATTCGCAAATCAAAGATAGGCGATCAAACAGGCAAAGCGGCGTTATATGAGCTGCCATGGTATATGGTCATTGGTAATCCCGCGGCAGGCAAAAGCTCTGCAGTGCTACACTCTGGCTTAAAATTCCCCTTTATGGAGCAAGGTAACAAGCTATCCGTTAAAGGCGTCGGCGGTACACGTAACTGCGATTGGTTTTTTTCGACTGAAGGTATTTTGCTCGACACCGCAGGACGTTACTCCGTTTATGAAGAAGATCGCTCAGAATGGTTGTCATTTTTAAGCCTACTCAAAAAGAATCGACCTAAAGCACCGATCAATGGCATCATCATCGCGGTCAGTATCGCCGAACTCACCAAAAACGATCCAAACTATGCGTTGGATTTGGCCAAGAATCTGCGCAGCCGTGTGCAAGACTTAACGGAACAGTTAGAAGTTTATGCGCCTGTCTATGTGGTCTTTACTAAAATGGATTTGATTTCAGGCTTCCGTGACTTCTTTAATGACTATGAGCAAGAAGAGCGCAGCCAAGTATGGGGCGCGACCATTCCCTATCCTGAAGACCCAGAAAATATCAATATCACGGACGTATTCGAAGAGCATTTTGGTGTCTTGGTCAATGGTCTAAAAGACTTGAGCACCACTAAGCTATCCTTACGTCATCAGCGCACGGTATCTCCCAGTCTAATGACTTTCCCAATGGAATTTCAGTCATTACGTCCTATGATACGGACGCTGATGCATGCGTTGTTTGAGGACAACCCTTTCCAATTTAAGCCCATATTGCGTGGCTTTTACTTTACCAGCGCCTTGCAGGACGGGCAAGTTAGCAGCCAAATGACGTTGCAAATGGTACAAAATTACGATTTGCGCCCACCTGCGATACCGCTCAATGCGCAGCAAGAAGCCGCAGACAAGCCTTATTTTTTACAAGATCTATTTTCTAAGGTCATTTTAAAAGACAAGCATTTGGTCAAGCAGCATAAAAACCGACACAAGCGCAGTCATCGTGCGCTTGCGACGCTAGCTGCTGTCGTGACTTTGTGTGCGGCTGTCGGTCTGTGGACATGGTCTTATGCCAATAATAAACAGCTCACTGAGCGTGTCGTGGCTGACTTACAGCAAGTCGCAGCGCTACAAAAAAATTCTAACGGTGATTTACAATCGCAGCTTGAGTCGCTCAATATTCTACAAAGTCGAATCGAGCAGCTTGAAGGCTATGAAGACGACAAGCCGCTGTCTTTGAGATTTGGCCTCTATCAAGGCGATAAGCTTAAGCAGAAATTGCTAGCAGAATATTATAACGGCATCAGCATTATCGTCTTAGCGCCAACCAAACAAAATATCGAAACGTTTTTGACCGAAGTAAATACCAATGCCGATCAATTAGAAGTCCGTACAGAAGACTCAAGCACTGATGACACCTCTGATGCTGCCGTTAATGATGCTTATATCCAGTCGGACCCCACAGACGTTGAAGATGCTTATAACGCGCTCAAAGCTTATCTCATGCTTGGCAATCATGACAATTTAGAGGCCAGTCATTTGAGTGATCAGATGACCCGTTTTTGGCGCAACTGGCTCGAAGCCAATCGCGCTGACATGCCGCGTGACAAGATGATTCGCCAAGCTGAGCGTATCTTGAGTTTTACCTTGGCTCATGTCGACGATCCCGCCTTTCCATTGATCCAAAATGACTTAGGGCTGATAGACAAAACCCGTAGCAATTTATCCAAGGTTAGCAAAGGTCAACCTGCTCGTGAGCGGGTTTACTCTGAGATTAAAATGCGTGCATCTGCCCGCTTCCCATCAGTCACGGTTGCGCAGATTACGCAAAACAATGCTAATGAAGCACTGCTTGGTAGTTATGTCATTTCAGGCACTTTTACTAAAGAGGCATGGGATGCTTTCGTCAGTGATGAGATTGATAAAGCTGCCACCACAAGAGTGGTCGCCGATGATTGGGTGTTGGCCACCAGCAGCCAAGATGACCTTACCTTGACGGGCAGTCCTGAACAGATACGACAATATCTGGTCAATCGCTATAAGCAAGAATATATCAGTGAATGGAAACGTTTTTTATCTCAAGTGTATGTTCGGGATAGCACAGGCTTCGATGATCATGCGGTCTTATTAAATCAGCTGTCCAATGCCGCAGAGTCACCGTTAAAAACCCTGTTTGAGACAGTAGATCGCCAAACTCAATGGGACAATAAAGCGGCTAATCAAGCAGCTGGCAATGGTGGCGAATCTCGTCGCTCATTTGTCAATTGGTTTAAGCAAACCATCCTGCGTCAAAGCCCTGCTGAGCTGCGGCAAGCAGAAGCAGCGATGAATAATGGTGGTAGCTCTAATAACGCCGCGCCTGTAGCACAAGTAAGCTCAGGTGTGATTGCGCAAGAATTCTCCTCTATACATGCGCTAGTAACGCCAAGAGAAGAAAATCAGGATCTGTCATTATTAGACAGCTATTTAGTCAGCTTAGGCTATATCAGAACCCGTTTTAACAATATCGCTCGTAGTGACGACATCGGCCCTGATGCTTTGTTGTTTGCCTCACAAACCCTCAGCCCCGAAGGCTCAGAGTTAACCAAATCTCTACAGATATTAGATGAGCAGATCCTGAGTCAAGCCAACTCTGAAATAAAACAACTGGTTCGTCCGTTGTTGAGTGAGCCACTGACTCGTTCATTTAACATGCTGCTGACGCCCACTAAGGCTGAGATTAATAAAGTTTGGAAAGCGCAGGTCTATAAGCCTTTCCTCGATAATTTAGGCAGTAAGTATCCCTTTACCGCTAATGCAAACTTAGAAGCGACGCCTGCAGAGATCGGTCAATTCTTCGGCGAAGATGGCTATGTGGCGCGATTCGTCAACGAAACGTTATCGCCCTTTATCATTCGCCGCGGCGATCAAATCTCCAGTAAAATCTGGAATGGTGCAGGTCTGGGTCTTAACCCGCAGTTTGTCGCTGATTTTGGGCGTTACTTTACCAATTATACGGGTAGTAATAGCCCAGGTGCTGCTGGTGCCAATAATACTGGTAGCGCTGCCAATCAAACCACTTTTCAAATCATGCCATTACCCGTCAGCGGTTTGACTGAATATACCATTGTGGTCGATGGTCAGCAGTTGCGTTATCGCATGGGGACCCAAGCGTGGACAACGTTTGTATGGCCGAACCCAAGTAGCCAACCTGGTGCCAGTATTCGAGCCAAAGACTATGATGGCAGAGACTTTACTGTCTTTGAAGAAGCAGGTAGCTTTGGGGTAGAAAAGCTGATTAACAGTGCACGCCGTACTGAACTGGGCAATGATATCTTTGAGATGGCATGGTCTGGTGACGGCATCACTATCTCTGTACGCTTTAGAATCATCAGCGGCAGTGGTAGTAGTACCACTACCGGTCAAGGTCGCTCTACCAATCCCTTTACCGGCATGAAACTACCAGAGGAGATTATTGCCCTTGGTGTCACACGTACAGCAAGGCCAATTTCTGATGATAATGCTGTTGATGGCGATACTCCTAATGCGGGTTCTGGCACCAATCAGCCAGTACCGACTGGCGAGCAAAATACAAGCAATGTCACGCCGCCTGCCCGCGTATCTACTGTAGTCCCTAATACCAATAGTGAAAACAGTCCACCAGTACAGCCGCCTACTGATACCACGACGGCTACTGATGATCGTTCAGCCGTGACTGAACAGCAGGAGCAAACGCCATGACTCCAGACTCCTTGCCTTTAGTATATTTTGGAAAATTGCCTGCTCGCGGGGACTTTGTACGGGCGCGCGCTCATATCTCTGAGACCAATTCCATTGATGAATGGGTCAGCGAAGCGCTAGCCGTGTCGGAAAGTGTATTTAGCGGAATTCCGATAGACAATGTCAATAATCATAACTTTGCCTTTTTAAATTTCAGTCATATCGATACTAGAGCTAATGAGATTATCACCGGTGTTTTGATCCCTAGTCACGATAGTAGCTATAGAAATTACCCATTGATAGGTTTTGGCGTGCTTCATCTCGATAAACCGAAAAACTGGATGAACTATCTGCCCGTCAAGTCATCAGCGCTTTGGAATGACACTTATGAAGTTTTGAGTATGGCCAAATCCAAAACTGACAATAGCGATCTTATGGAGCACCTCAACCATAGCCAACTCAGCATCGATAACAATGCCAGTACTTACTACTATGATTTTATCAATACCACTACCTTGCATAATATAGCGATCTTAATGAACATCGATAAAGCGCAACTGATACAGCAAATCATTGCCACTGGCCTGTTATTTTTACCGACCTTTACTAAGGGTTTCCATGGCTTAAATAAAGCGATCTGCTGGTCACTTACCTCTGATAGAGAAAACTCGATACACATGGCCACTTTTTGGCACGATCTCATCAATGGTTTTTATCAGCCACACCAGCTCTACTTGAATACCTACTTATATCGTGTCGCTAATTGCTATCGCCTGCTCATGAGTTTTACTAAACCCGATGGACGTATACTCAAGCAAATATCAGAAAGTGAACACACCTATCCTGAAGATTGGGTGGTCATCGCTCATAGCGACTGGACTCAAGGCTATATCGATGAAGACATTGGATTGACACGGTTTAATAAAGTATTGTTACAAGACAATTTATATCTGTATGATACTAGGCAATTGTTTAAAAAAACTTTTTTAGCACAATAAATAATAGCTCACGATAACTGCCGATTCGTAACAGCTGATAGTAACCGCCATGCATCATACCCCTGCAATTAGTCACTGCTCAATAATAGACAGATTAAAAAGGTACTTGAATGAAAGTCCTCTCCAGAATGACAAAACCCAAGCTAACAAATCACACGAAAAACCTGCTATTAGCCGCCGCTATCACCCTTCCTATGAGCGCCGTTGTATTTGCAGAACATAACGACGCTCATGTGACAAATAACTCACAAAATGTGCCAGTGGTCATCAAAGGTGTGGTCGCTACCAGTTCAGACAAACAGCAATTGCTTGACAAGCTAAAAGCACAGTATCCTGATAAACCTGTCAGAGATGAAATCGAAGTACGTTCGAACATCAGTATACCGACCAACTGGCAACAGATAGCCACGACTATCATTGATAGCGACATCTCTAACATTCGTCAAGGGCGTATTGACATTCATGGTACGACCATTAGCTTACATGGCAAGGTAAGCAGCCTTGAACAAAAGCAAGCCATCCAAAATCGTATTCACTCGCGCCTAACTGATCTCTATCAATTAGAAAATCAGCTGGTCGTGGTAGAAGGTGAACAACGCCTCATAGACGAGACTTTAGGCAACCGTATCGTCGAGTTCGAGTCTGGTAGCACCAATCTAACGCCGATGGGCCTTGGTATCTTAGACGATATGGCAGGGGTGTTACAGCGGGTAGGTAATAAGCCTGTTCTTATCACCGGTCATACCGACAATGTCGGCAATTCTACTGCCAATCTTGCCCTATCAAATAAGCGTGCAGAAGCCGTCAAACAATACTTGATCGGTCGAAATATCAATGCGTCTCGCCTCAGTACTACTGGTAAAGGGGACTCAGACCCTATCGCTAGTAACGACAACGAAGAAGGTCGCACTCGCAATCGCCGTATCGAATTTACCCTTAATGAATAACATCGCTATGTAGAACGTATGACGATAACGGCAACTAAGCAATGACGGTTAAGTGCTGATAGCTGGTTTGATAATGCTGAAAAATATGCTGTCATTGCTACTAGAGATATCGATGCTACAAAAAACACCAATGCTAAAAGAGAGCCACCGCTAAAAAAATAGGGACATAACTATGCTACGCTTGACCAATACCGTGCTGCCTATGCACCCTGACCGGCTCTATGCCAGTGAAGGCAGCACTCAAGCGCCCTATCCGAGCGCTCGCCAAGACATCAATGCTCATCGTGCGTGGCAAGATAAGCTCATGCATAGCGCTGATGAAGCCGATATCATTGCTCAACTCAACCCCAATGGTAATTACCAATACCAGCAGCACGGTATCGACACTTATGTGCTGCATGTCTATATCCATGAGCGCCGTCACCCACCCTTTACACCATTAACTCCTCTCATCGGTAGCCCTCTGACCTTGAGCTTTGATATTCCAAGTGGCCTAAGCTTTCGTCATCTGTATATAACGGCTGTGCATCAACTAGATCATGAGGGCAGCTACGGTTACTATCGTCTGCTCGCCCAGCCCATCACTTATCGCCTGCATCAGCATATACGCAGTCATATTGATACTCATTTGACCGTACAAGCTATGGTAGCAGAGCGCACGGCTACGCTGGATATAGAAATAATCGATGACAGCAACAATGGTGAAGATGCTAACTGGTCACCAGCACGCATGACCCAGTGGCAAATAAGCGACTGGACACATATTTGCGAGCGGCTCGCGCGTCAAGGGCTGACCGCCTATCTGCGCCATAAGCAAACGGACGAGCATAGTCCACCAAAGCTCGTTATTACATCGCATAGTCCAAGTGATGGCGATGGAATTAGCTTAAATATTGGCGCGCTGCGTTACCAGCAAGTGTTACATGACCGTGTCCATGCACCAGTATTGGCATTAAGTGAGCAGGTCATCACCCAGCCAAACTCAGTAACGATGCAGCGTTTTAATAGCAGCAGTGTTGCACACCCAACGCAGTCCGCTGACGTTGCGATGAGCCGTAACCCTGATGACGTAAGCCATTCGAATAACCACACACTCACATTAGACACGCCTGCTGCTTTTGCGCCAGTAACCGATACTGAAACCATAGACGCAGCAACCATCGTGGCAAACAGTCATCAAAATCGATATAACATCTATCATGCTCTAGCCCATGCTACGGATTTGAGTGTTGCTGATACCTTTATGCTTGTCGATCACAGTACGCTCAATCAGCACTACCGTGCTACCCATATCGTGCATCTGGCTCGCAATAGTCTAGCGCATGTCACAGGGCTGACCCAAAGCTCACGCCACCAACAGCGTCATGCCTCCTCTTTAGAAGCTGGCATTCATTTAACTCAGCTGCGCCTTATTACCGCTGATACCCCATGGGTCGGATCGCTTTATAGTAGGCGATCTCTACCGCCGATGACAGGTATCACCGAAGCGCAAAGCGATATCGATAGCCGCAATCATATGACGCCCACGCGCAGCTATTTACTGGATAGTCCATCTCAGCCTATCAACCGATTGGAGGCACAAGCTGGCGCTAACTACGGCACCCACTTCACCCATAGAGCGGACGACCAAACCCTGATGCAGTCTATCGGTGATAGCGAACATCTGATTAATACTGGTAGTTTATTGTCATCGACTCGACCTAGCCTATTTGCCACGGATAACGAACAAGCAGTCGAAAGCGGTTATCGCAACACGGATAATGGTTTATCAGAATGGATTACTGATCATCGTACAGAACAAGCTTACTCGCAGCTAAAAGTAGACAGTGGTGGGATATCCGCCAGTCTAAAAATGGGGGTTATCAATCCGTCAGACACCGCCAAACGTCAAGGCATCAATGCGGCTACTAACGCTCAAATCAACATAAAGTCAGGTGAAGCCCTCGTCCTTTCCACTCAAGCACAAACCCACGCACAATTTGGACAGCATAACTATCAGCATCACACCCCGACTATGACCCAAACTGGTCTTGGAGGTCAGCACTTAACTGAGCGGTTAACGCAACTGGCAACAGGGCTTGGACGTCATGTCAATGACCACAAAGCGATTAAGACGCAACTTGAAACTATCGCAGAGGAACAGCAAACCAAAACCCATCAAACGATGCCCTACACACTAATCGATAGCGCAGCAGACAGTAGCTACGTCAGTGACGATACGCTGATTCATAGAAGCATGGGTGAGATGATTAGTACTACGCAGCAAGATATGATGATCAGTAGTGGGGAGAGTCATAGCCAAGTCAGTAGCGAGTCACTCAATATAGTAGCCGATGGTCAGTTTAGTATGACCAATGCGAAAGAGAATATCACCCTCTCAGCGCACACAGGTAAGCTTGAAGCCACGGCTAAGCAAGATGTGAATATTGCCTCCTCGACTAAAGAGGTTGAGATAGTGGCAACGAATAAAATTACACTGACCGCTGGTGGTGCAAGTATCACGCTTGATGGTACTGATATTACCATCAATGCAAAATCGTTTACGGAAAAAGCAGGGAAGCATAGTAAGGCTGGGGGTGGTGTAGATGGGTTGGGATTGGCAGGGTTGCCGAGTTTGATAGCTGGTGCGATGTTTAAAGCACAATTTAGGTTCGCTGATGATAATGATATTCCCTATGCCAACACATCATATATTGCTATTAATGAAAATACAAAAGAGACGTTTGAGGGTGTTACAGATACTGAGGGAAATACGGAAACTTTCTTTAGCTCTAACTCTGATGAGATTAAGGTTCATTTGAAATTAGATAACTATACTGCTCAGTTTAGGTTTGCTGACGATGATGATATTCCCTATAGTTTCGTTGATTATATTGCGCAGGCTGAAATAACGGGGGAAGTGTTTGAAGGTACTACTGATACTGATGGTTATACCGAGGTTATGAATACACCTATTGAACAAGAAATCAAAGTTCATTTGAAAATATAGTTTTAATAAGGAAGTAATTATGTCTGAAGAATATGATCCATTTGCTGTTCTCTATGGTCCTAATGCCACAAATACTAATGCTACTCGAAACTCTGTAACTGCAAATGCTAGGATTTCACGTGTTAAAAGAAAGTTGACACTGACTCTAGATGGAACTCCTAATGGTAACCATGCTTATACTTGGGACTATCCACATGGAAGTTTTGAAAACCACTATAAAACTCCGCTTTATACTCTAAGGATATCTAATGGTAAACATACTAGAGCGTTTCAAGTAATAAGGTTCGGTCCAAGATATGTAAGAAGTGAGGGTTACTCAGTTGCTGGACTAGCGGATCAACAAACACATTCTTTAACATGGTATCCAGAATATATGCTTCACAGTACAGACTCAGCAGAAAATGGTGCATGGATAGTCTATGGAAACTTCCTGATTCATGATGGGCCTAATACAAGTGATCCAAATAGAGCTGATAGCATGATAGGTACTGCGGGTTGTTTGGAAGTCTTTGGGCATGATGGGTTTTCTCGCTTTAATAAAGCCCTACGCGAATTAGGTGGTGTCACATCAAATAAAGATGTTGATGCAAAAATAATATACCTGAAAGCAGTACGTCCCATAATCAGAGGAAGGACATTAGTTCTTCCTTAGTATGCTTGGTCATAAAAATAATGGTGCATTACAAAATCAAGAGGTTTCATATGAAAAAGTTTATTCTGTTCCTATTTTTTGTACCTTTAGGGTGTTCAATAGAAAGCAGTGCTATTGAAGACGTGCCTAATATCGCAAAAAGCGAAACTACTTTTATTGAATCTAGTATTGAAAACAATTGTACTGGTGAACCTTTACTATCAATGTATGAAGAATTTGTCAAACTGGGTATTAAAGAATCAAATTTATTAACTAGCAAAGCTAATATAACTTTTACTAAAAGCAATACACCTAAATCAAGGATAGAGAAAAACCTAACTTCAGAGTTTGGATCTGATTTTTTAAAAGATGCCTGCGCAATAGATGGAACAGTTATTAGTATCAAAGATTTAAGAGAGGGTTATCTTGGTGCTTATCAAGTTACCTACAACTCAGAGGAAAGCGCACTTTTAGCTACTGATATTATAAGGAATACAAACTCAACACAACTCAAGGTTTTTAAAGTTGCCACTGTCTTCAATTGGAGATTAATCAAGAACACTATTCTCATCAACTACAACAGCCCAGCTACGACTGTATACTACGAACACAATGTGAATGAGTTATCTAAATAGTTGGTTATGGTGATTTTGTAGTGGTCAACTAATTTTAGACACCTACTAAAAGGTTTTTATTAAAGTGAACCGCCCCGAGTATATCGGAGAGTGATTTACTTGAGTTAGGCAGCGATGCCTGACAGGATAAAATTATCATAATACCGCTTTTCAAATTCTAAAGGTGGCATATAACCAATCGTGCTATGCAATCGTGTTTTATTGAACCAGTCCACCCATTCAAGGGTTGACAGTTCAACATCATTTACACCGTTCCAGTTCTCTTTTAAATACTAGATTACTTCAGTCTTATAGAGGCTATTGACCTTTTCAGCTAGTGCATTGTCGTATGAGTCACCTGTGGTGCCGACCGAAGCAATCACACCGCAGTCAGCCATCTTCTCAGTGTAGCGAATGGATAAATACTGAACGCCTCGATCACTGTGATGAATGACATCTTTGGGATTTTTTTGTCTGCTATTGCTTGGTTCAATGCCGCCATTACCATATCGGTGTTCATGCGATTAGAGACTTTCCAGCCCACAATAGCGCGAGCAAACACATCAATAATAAAAGCAGTATACACCCAACCATTCATTGTCTTGATATAAGTGAAGTCCGCCACCCAGAGCTGGTTAGGACGATAGGCATTAAAGTTACGATCGACTAAGTCATCAGCGCGCTTCTGGTTATCACAGCTGTTGGTGGTAATCTTGCTTTTGCCACGCCAGACACCTTGTAAGCCATGCTGGCTCATTAAACGCTCTACGGTGCAACGAGCAATCTTTAACCCGTCAGATTTCATCTGCTGCCAGACTTTACGTGCGCCGTAACGGCATTTGCTGTCCTGCCAAATACGTTTAATCTCGCTGAGATAATAGTCGTCATGCTGTCTGCGCAGTGAACGCTTTTCAGGATTATTAGCTAAATATTTTTTACGATGATAGGTTAACGGGGCAATCGGTAGTATTCGACAGATAAGCTCGACCCCATAACTACCTCTATAGTCATCAATAAACTGAACCATTATCTGAGTGGGCGGTCGAGCTCCGCCTGGGCGAAAAAAGCAGCAGC
This sequence comes from Psychrobacter sp. JCM 18902, assembly GCF_904846615.1. Lineage (NCBI taxonomy): Bacteria > Pseudomonadati > Pseudomonadota > Gammaproteobacteria > Moraxellales > Moraxellaceae > Psychrobacter > Psychrobacter sp. JCM 18902. The sequence goes on along the minus strand of NZ_CAJHBK010000001.1, from coordinate 547,898 downwards.
CTTACGTATAGTCTCATTGGCCTGTCTGAGCTCTCTGCATTCACGTTCCAGCTCTTTGATACGCTGCTCTTGGCTTTGAGCTTGTACTGATGCTGGAATGGTTTGGTCTATGAGCTTCTTATGTCATGATCGCAGGGTTTCAGGTGTACAGCCAATCTTAGGTGCAATGGCTTGAATAGCTGACCATGTGGAGGGGTAATTGTCAGACGCTTCAATTAGCATGCGAACGGCGCGTTCTTTCATCTCAGGGGTGTAGGTTTGTTTTTCCATTGTCGTATTCTCTCAGAATATTAAGTCTCCGACAATCCCGGGGCGGTTCAATGCGCCCATAGAAAGCTTCTGGGGCATATTAAAGAATGAGTTGGTGTATCACGAAGACTATAAAACAAGATTCGAAGCCATCAGTGATATCACTAAATATATCTAACTAGATTACAATCAGACTAGAATTCAAAAGGGTTTGGGCTATAAAACGCCAAAACAGATGTGGTTTGACTTTTATCGTCAGGCTGCGTAAATAAAATCTCCCAAGTCGATGTCTACAGATTTGACAGCATAGGTTAATGGTATGTTTGATGTTCAAAGTAACCGTAAATATATTAGGAGCAAAATACATAATGAATAGATACAGATTGGTTTAATACCTTATAATGATAATGAAGTATTCTTAATTAGTTTTAGTAATGACCAATACGAGGATGGCTATCCAAATCAGTCGCTTCATATATATTTCGTAAAGAAAAGTAGTGAGAAGAGTGCTTTATATCCTGTATTATCGTTTCCATTAGGAATTGTGAACTATGAATTTAAAGAAGATGATCTTATCAAGTTAGGTATTGACCCTAACGAATTTGCCAATATTGACTTTAACACACTTGGAGAAGAGAACATTCGTCTAGATGGTGTATGTATGATGAACTTCAATATTGCTACTGATTGGCACTTGACTCGTTCATATACTTGTCAGAATAGTAAGGTTGATAAAGAAACTATTGATAGTTTTAAAGAGCAATTCGGTTTTGATTATAAATTGATTAATACCGATATGGGGATGAACTATGAGCGTGTGGATTGAATGCGCCTTGTGGTAGAACTTCATAATTACTATAAAACCTGTTAACTATAAAAATAGACCAGCAAACATATTTTCCCCTCTACTATCACCGATAACACCCTACAACAAACCATGACTACACCTGTCTGGTCAGGCATTAGTCCCTCATGATGACGGTACCACCCCGCCGCTGCGTACACTACAACTGTCATCCTTTAGCACGCATGGTTGGCAGTTTGCACTGGGGCTTGGAAAATCCGTACTGCTTAACAAATTGAGCCATAGCTTGCAGATGCTTATTAAGCGATACGGTCGTTGGCTACATGGTGATCAGAACAAGATTGAAGTATCTAAATTGAATACAGACTAGCATGCCAGAAAAAAGCAAAACCTGTCAAAAGCCTGTCATAAAAAAAGCCAGCCACCTAAGTGACTGACTTTATTTAAAATATTTGGTGGAGATGGCGGAAACTAAACTATAGACTTAAGACGTTGATTAATATAGCTATATTAAGTTAAAAATAATAAGATACCAACCATAATACCAACAATCGTTTTTGATTTTGCTGTTATTCAATGTTTACCCTATCAACTAAAAATTATTTTGTAAATTGATTGTATTAGCTAACAATTATCTGACTACTGTAGCTGCTGCTGTAGATCCAGTAATTCTTTCAAGCTATCAACTTCCTCAGGATAACTTTTAGCAAAACTCATAATTGCCTGCTTATCCTGTAGATCTAGTTTTTCAAGTTCTTGCATAGCTTTTAAATGCTTCTTATAAATCTTTTTCTCTTCTCTTGCTTTGCGCATATTTACGCCATCTTGATAAGACTTTGCTAAATCTAATTTATTGAAGTCAATAACAGCGCGGCTATAATCTAAAGGTGCATTGTTAACAGGCACTACACTATAGGCAGATCCAGCTATAAAGCAGCCCATTATCAAAATTGATATCCGTTTCATTATCTAGCCCTTGTTATTGTTTGGTGAATAATTTGACTATAGCTATATTTACATAGCTAGGCAAGAGTAATAAATAGCCTAAAAATATTAATTAGATACTATTACCAGCTTGTAATTTTCTTTCATGGGGTTGTTTTGGGAGTAGCTGCCCGCGCTTACATAATGGCTCTTAAAGTTAAGCGTTTATCGTGCGTTTTTGTGCGTCTGCACGCTCTCGCGATACCTGTCCGAGAAGTCCCTTATGCTGCTCACGATACTTGTCCCGAAACTATCCATCATTGGCAAAATATGCCCCGTGCGCGTACTGTTCCATAAACTACCCCTAACGTGTCTAACAACTCATTTTTAACCCCTCTTAAGATGTCCGAAAACTACCTTTAACCTCTCTTAACTTTTTAATATGGCATTAACCTACTCATAGTGGCTGTAAGTCCTACGCTTACGATACCTGTCCCCAAAGTCGCTTTAAACTATTTTTGAAAACAGATTTTATTTCATGCGTGTGGATAGTGGCGCTCTTTTCTCTCGATACACTCAACACTCAAAATACCCCCCCCCCCTCTAACGTGTCCGAAAACTAACACACTTGCTCAGGTTTGCGAGCGTCAACGGTTCGGACAATTATATTTATTGGCTGCACCTCGTTATCATCAGCAACGCCTTTATCTAGCCCCAGCAACTTTGCTTTGCTCATCGTGGCAGATACCATAGCAGACGCTTGCCCATTGGCTTTGGCGGTCAATCGAGCATCGTCTAATTCATTCATCAGGTCATCAATACTCATCTTGTGCATGGCTTATCCTTTGCGGTAGCAACTGGTCATCGTTTGCCAATTCGTCCATCAGGTCGCTAATGGTCTGCACCTGATCGGCATTAACGTCTTTTAACTGTGGTCTGTCATACCCTGTCAGCTTTGCCATCATAGCAGTGGCTTGTATCATGGCTGTGGGTTTGCGGTCATCTATGGCGATTTGCCTTGCTTGCTCTAACTGGTCAAGTAAGTCATCAAGCGTCAATCTAGTCATCGTCTGCTTGCCTCGATATTTATTATTCAACGGGTGCAACCTAGTTTATCAAGTGATGCTTGCCAGACTTTAGCAGTTAGCTGCTCATGCTCATTAACTAGCCTGTTATAAGTTCTATAGTGCATTCCTTTGGGTCGTTCACCTGTGCCATGTGTTATCCCTGCTTGCCAGCCTAAACGCTGTCTAATATTGTGTAAGCGACTGAATAAGCGGTCAATGGGTTGCTGTAACTGACTGCCATAATTAGCGCCTATGCAATGACGGCAAACATACGAGCCAGCACAATATAAGACACTGACACGCTTTGAGCATTTAGGGCATAACCACCAGTGGCGATAATTTCCATAATTGCATGATGTTTTTGTTAGCTGAATAGAGTATTGATAGGGCTTGCTTCGATGGGTGTAGCTGACTTCGATGCTCTTAGCATTGCCTTGTTTAAGCTGCTCACGATAGCGTGAGATAGGTAACTTTAAATAGTCGTTTAGGCTGTGAGTAGTGGCAAGTGCTGGCATGTTATCTAAATCATTAGGTAGTTTTGTTATATTATAACACTAGAAACCAAGTCGATTGATAAAACAATTTAAAGTTATCATTTATTAATAATAAACTAAATATCAATATTTGTATTTTGTTTGTATAGTGAAGTCTTGATAGTCAACTATAGTGGGAAAATTATGAAAAAATTAATGCTTGTACTTGTCACAATGACTTTTGTTTCTACTGCATTCGCACATGGTGGTGGTACTAACTCAGCAGGTTGCCATAACGATACTAAGAGAGGAACTTATCACTGCCATTAAATATCACTCTATATCATTTTCGCTTTAATGGTATGAAATTGAATGAGATGATTTTCTAGTCGTAAAATACTTAACTGTACTTTACGGCTTTTTAAATTTACCGAGACAGTAATAACTATTTGCTATTTTGCGCTTTGAACTTCTCTAATCGTTCTTCTGTTTGTTTACACCTATCTAGCCCCATTCTAATAGCCTCGGACAAATCGGCATCACGTTTGATAGTATTTTCCACGTTTGCTGTCACACCGCTGGCTTCTTGTCTGATCTGAGCTAACTTATTTAATGGAAAGCCTATTGTTAACTCGTCATTTGCAGTGTCGTCAGGATAGAACGATACTTCATTCAAACTGCAAGCAATATTGCCATGGCTAGTAGTAAATGGGTATGGCTTAATATTGCCATATGTTGACCAATGCACCTCACTAACTTCTATATCATCATCAGTATCACTGGCTATATCATCAAAGGGTTGGCAAGCTGTGAGTGATATGAAGAATATAAGAGCTAATTTTTTCATTTGCCTGCCTGTTAATATTTATTCAATAAACTATAGATTAGCACGATTATAGTTTAGTTTATTTACACTATAAAAAAGGCAGACGATAAACGCCTGCCAATATAGTTTTATACCTACAAAAAGTCGCTATAGTTGCTAAAGTTCCGCTAAGCCTTGCTAGTTATGGTTTGTAGCTTAGTTAGCAGCTGCTAACGTCCTGCTAAAGTTGCTATAGTTCCGCTAAAGTTGCTATAGTTCCGCTAAAGTTGCTATAGTTCCGCTAAAGTTAGTCATGTTTAGCTAAAGTTTAGCAAGTATAGCAATGCTTAGCAGCGCCCTATCTAAGGTTAAGCCCTTGACTGGCAAGGGCTAGATGAAGTTTAGCAAGTTTAGCAGCTTTTTTAGGGTAGCTAAGCACTCATAAGCTTAGGATTGATACATATTAAACGCCTGCGCCCCTCACTTTCTAATCGAACGTGCCCCGCGCTTTCTAAGTCATCAAGTAAGCTATTAAGTTTCTTACCTCTTAATGTATTGGGTGCGTTCTGTGACACAAACGACTTATTCAAGATAGGCGGATTTTTACCCCTCGCTTTATCTACCAGCCAGCTGCTTAACTTCTCACTGTCGTTCTGCTCACCTGTGGGCGTTGCATCAAGGTAGCGTAAGCGTTCGGCTGTTGAGTATTCCACCAGCATAAAAGCCCGTTTGATATCATCAGTAGTGATTGCCTTGCGCCCATCAAAGAACGCCATCAGTGAAGCTATGCGGCTCGCATTTTCTGCCATACGTGAGGCATACGCTTTTAGATACTCTAACGGCTGCCCGTGTGCCTGCCTGTCTTCTATTGCTTGTTTGAAGTCACTAAAGACTTGCCTAGTCTGTTTGTCTGCCCATTGCATTTTAATGCGCTGTGGTGCGCCTGTGCTGTCATTGGGTAGATTGGCTGGCAATGGATCAAGTAAGGCATGACAGCGTGACCAGTATTCTATTAAGTGCGGATTATCATACGGGCTGTCGTTATTGCGCTGTTCATCGTTCCATACTCTTTGACCTCGCAAGTCTTCAGGACAAGCAATCAAGGCACGGGCTAAAAAGCCTTGTCCATTCATCACGGGGTCGGCTAGTGCTGGCTCTAAGATAACGCGCTGTCCTTGTAGTAATAGCGTCATACGCACGTTGTAAGCGTCTGTATGTGGTGTAGCATAGGCAGACTTTTGCGAGCGTAAACGGGACACCTCACCATCACTATAAAGGGTCGTCAATGATGATAGGGCATTGCCTGCGGTATCACCTTTCATTGTGTGACCATTAAAAAATTGGGCTGCTTCGTCTGTTGTCCATGAAACATTACTGATACTACCATCAATAAATTTATCGAGTATCGGCTCAATGGTTGCTTCTTTAAACATGGTCTTAGGGTTTTGGGGCTTTGGGTTGGACTCTAAGAAGTCGGCTAACTCTTTACCTTTTAGGCTTGCCTTGTCATTCTCCCATGATGACAGTTCAATAAGATAATCAGCATATAACTGCTTTTCATACTCACGTATTTTGAAGTGAGTTAAGCCCATAGCTTGTGACTTACCGCTACCGCTTTCGCCCTCTGTGATTAATATTAAACTGGTCGGCATGTGTCCGTGCCCCATCGGTGCATCAATGAACCGCTGCCCCATGTGTGCCAATGCTCCTAAAACGCACTGTCCTGCAATAGCTGTCGGTGCTTGCGTGTAGTGTGCTACTGCCTTAACAACGTGCTGTAGCAAGCCTGTGAACGCATCTATGGGGTATGGCGTGGGCTTGTTTGGGCTATTGGCTAATGGTTCAGGTTCGCTCCATATCTCAGCTTGTAAATCGAGTATGGTTGTATCATCGAGGGCTAATATATCTCTATAACTTAGCTCGCTATATTCTAAATGCTCCAATACGTTTCTATCACTGGTAACAATAGCTTTGACGTTTGCACCTCTGAACGGCTTACAAACTTTGTCTTTTTGATCTAAGGTAGTAAAGATAGTCACGGGATAAACTTCGGCAAAGTGACTGACCATGCTATTAAATAGCAGCTTATCAAGGCTTACCAGTAGCGTGACGTTATCAGCTATGAGGTAGTAAGCCAGCTTTATAACGTCCTCTAATGCGTCATCAATCGCTATAAGCTCATTACCACTGTTTAACGTGCCAATGATTAAGGCAGACGGCTGCATACGGTCAATGATTAACGGCTTACGGTTGCTGTTAGGTGTGACGCTGGCAAGGGTTACGGGTTGATCTTGGTTATTACTCAATGCTAGCCCTATCGTGCCAGCTGTCGGCGCTGTCTTACCTATATCAAAGCCCCTGGTTATGGTAATATCACTATCAAGGTGCAATAGCTTATCTTGCGAACATGACTGCTCACATAGGTTATAAAGATTAAGTAATATATTGTCATCTGCTAGCCCTTGCCGTGTGGCTGCATCAAATCTACTTATCATTTCAAAGCCTGCGCTAAATGCGTGGGCTTTTTCATGGGTGTTTGTTGATGTGGTGGTCATCTGTTCCCCCTTGCGTGCGACTGTTTAGGCTGGCGCGTAGCTCTGTACTTCTTGTAGTAGCTTTTGCGCTTGGCGTGCTTACGGCTCTGTTTTGGAGGGTAGGTTTTCATTGGCTGCCCTCCTTGCCGTAACGAGTCATTGCTAGGGTTTCTTTGATTGAACCTAACTGGCTTTGCAGTAGTTCGTGCCACGTTTCAGTGGTGTCATGCGTTAAGCGTGCCATTGATATAGCAACATGAGGTTCTATTTTTTCATAGTGAATGAGTGCTAATAGCTTGCCAATGTCACTTATAACAACGGCTGCGCTTTCAAGATCACAAGCAATATCTGATAACTCAAAAGATGACATAACAATAACTTCATTGTCGTTCGGTTCGGTTATGTCTATTACTGTGCGTTGGCTGGTTTGGTTGACACTGTATAGCGTGGCTATCGCTTGGCGGTTGGCTGGCGTGTCATGGAATAATGACGGCTGATAATCGCCTGTTTGTTTGTCACATGCTGGGACAAAATAGCCTTGCTTGTCATAGTACAAGTGGCTGTCATCGTGAGTGAGTGCCAATAGTTTGCGCTTGCCGTATGGGTCATTGTGAAGTACAAACGGGTTAAGGCTCAATGACGGGCACAGAACGCTATCACCTGCCTTGAATGTGGCTGGTGTGCTGTTAGTAGTGGTTTGGGTGTTTGAGGTCGTACAGATTGAATTAGGCATTATGATGCCCTCCTTGCGTTGTTTTTTGAGTATGTGCCACGCTATACGGTAAAAGTATAGGGTGACGGGTCTTACTCTCGGTCACGCAAGCAACCGCCCCGCATATTCGCCTTTCGGCTATTTTATTTCGCAGCGTCAACCCGTCATAGTCGGTTAGCAAGTGATTTGCTATAGATATGATGGTTTGCCCCCTTGTGGCACTTAAATGTGCTTGTGGGGCTGTGTCTGTATGTTTGGATAAGGATTGAGAGTCCACACCAATAACAGGCACAAAAAAAGCCAATGAATAACGGTCTGGCTTACCGCTTGCGTGTTTTTTTGAGAGGTCTATATAGTAACCATTGTTGGTATTGGTTGCAATCGGTTTTGGTTGTACTGGCTGGCAAGCTATCAATGACAGTAGCAAGCCAATACCTACCACCCATGCCATAAAGATAGTAAATCTAAGTAGTAAGCTACGTTTGTGGGGCTGGTTGTCGCTGTGCTGCCCGTGGTCGGCTTTTAGGTCATTTCTGTTATCTTTGGTCATTTCGTACGTCCTCCACGTTGAAAGCGATTTCTGCTATGCGTTTGGATAGCTCTTTTAGTGACTCTACTTGTCGGCTGCCTGTAGGTAACAAGCTGCCTAACATCTTGGTTTCAAGTTCGGCTAATTGGGTCATAGTGTTAATGATGGTCACATTGGCGTGCAAGGTAATGATTAGCTGGTCGATAAAGTCATCATTTATCATCAAATAACCCTGTTCTTTTAGCCCGTCCATTACTTGATTTATAAAGGTGTCATCACTCATGGCTTGATGCCTCCACTTGGTACGGTAATGCGTGTTCACAAAACATGTCACTAACAATACCTGCCAGCTCACTATTGGCATAAAGTGCTGCTTTGACTGCCACAAGAACGCCTTGGCTAACATCATCTTTTGTCTTGATAGCATCTAGCGCGGTGGCTAAGTGTTCAGTATCGTTATAAATATCTTGTACACGGTCATTCATAAGCCGTAAGTACAAACTATCTACGGTTACTAGGCGGCTAGCTGGGGTGTCGATTGATATGCTAGGGTGGTTATTCATTTAATTCACCTCACTGTTGGATAGTTCGCTTTCAAGTAAGGTCTGTTCATCAAGCCAATAGACCGAAAAACGCTTGTCATTGTGCGTGACTATCTCGCTTTGAATGGTTAGCCCTGCGGTTCTTAGGTCATGTATGCGCTGTGCTAGGCATGTGATTTGATAAAGGCGGTATGCGTCCCAAGTGGTGATCGTTGCCCCTGTCATCAGGTGTGCTCTAACAGTGTCAATCTGCGTCTTAGGTGCTGGCTGGTTGGTCACTGGGGCGGTGCTGGTGGCTGCAATATTCATGGCTCTATACCTCACTTGTGTTTGAGGTGTGGCTGTTTAGCCATTCGTGAATGTCTGCATAACTCCATGCGGTCATGGTAGGGCTTAGCTTTCTGCCAGCTGGGAAACGTCCATCTTTTGACCATTCAAACAAGGTGGTTTTGCTAAATGGTAGGAATGGCAGAATATCTTTAGCCCTGCCCATGCCAGTAGTAGGCAGTTGCATAGCTGGACTGTTTGCGGTGGTTGGTTCGGTATCGTGCGAGGTGTCACCAGTAAAAGGAATTACTGGCGTGTTTTGGGTGGCTTGTTGCTGTGTCATTTTAGCTGCTCCATATCGTATGATTTGCATCGCTGCGGTGTTCTGCGATATGGATAGAATAGACAACAAAAAACCCTCTAAATAGAGGGCTTACGGGCTGTAAAAGGTATTTGACGGGGTGTTTATTCCGTAACGGGTAATTGTTTTTTGAATAATAGCTCTATATTTACTCGTTCTCTTTCTTTTGTAGTCTGTGTTCCCTGTTTAAATTCTAATCCTTGTAAATGAGTATCATAAATTGTCTTATATTTCACCGTTAAAACTTTAGCTTTATCTGCCTGTTCATCAGCAAGTACATACGCTAATTCTTTCATGTGAGGCATTATGAAGTTGACTATGTCGCCCTTTCTTAGATTGCTTTGATAATCTAGGTCAATCAATGCTACAGCTATGCTTCTATTAAACTGCCTGATAGCTGCTTTCTTTATGTTCTGAATATCAGTGTTTGAATGTGTAACGCTATTAGCTGGCTTGTCTGTCAATTCGGCTTTACTTAACTGCTCAATGAGCTTCGCTTTTTCAATGTCCGCTTGTTCATTCTTTTCTGTGAGTGCTTTTATCTCATTTCGGTGTTGCTTGTAAGTGTTTCTAGCAGTGAGTAATCTAGCGTTAAGGTCGTTATTTTCAGATTGTAATTTTTCTAGCTTTGCGAGTAATTCACTATCATTCTGTGCTGGTGTATCATCTTGGCTAGCATTGGCAAGTGAGGCTATATAGCTATTCAGTGCTCGCTTTGAAAACCTGATTTCCTCAGCTTCAATATGTGTTATCTTGAATTTTTCAGCTTCATCAAGTCCTTGCGGCTTATCATAAAACAAGAATACATCGTCATAATCCACATATGCGGCGGTTTTCTTTTCAAGAATACTGTAAATCATAACCCCATCGTTTGGTAACTTCATATGATCGTCATACCTACAAATTTCTTCTGCAAGTGATCTATATGTGAAATAGCCTGCTATTACTTCTGTGTAAAAACCATTATTGCTATCATCGCTATCACCTCTAAAACTACCAACATGCCCATCAAAATAAAAGCATGGGGTAATCAGTTTTCGTCTTGCTATATCTCTTAGTTTCACATAGTCATAAGCTAAAGAATTAACATCAGTATTATAATTAAGGAAGTCTAATGTTTCACCTAATGTTAGGTAGTCATCTTCACGATTTTTCTTATGTTGATTAACATCGTAAGTCCGCCCGTACACATCATGAACCATACTGTTTGTAGCTTGGCTTTCTTTGAAAATACCATGCTTAGTGATTGGCTCAAAAGCCATTACATCAGCTGCTTTAAAGTATGTAGTTTTTGCGTCATTCCCTAAACCTAATAAGAAACTGTTATATTGGTAAAAATTATAATTTTCGTCCATATAAAACATCATGAGACATTCATCAATATTATGAGCATTGAGGTAATCCACTACTTGAGATGATGTACTGTTGGTTACTTCTGCCATTGAGTTTATTACGTCTGCCACTACAATATAGTCATTTTTCCGCGCTTCTAATTCGTCAATTAAAATACTCACATTCACACCCCTACACCCTTAAAGCAAAATAGGTGCAAGGCAGTGACAGCATAAGGGTGTGAATAGCTGTCGTTCGGGTAATTAGTCCTAGCCTTGCATAGTCGTTACAGCATGATGTTAGCCATGCTTTTGTGTCTGTTGTTTGAAGTCTGCACGGATCACGTTGTCCAGTTTGCCAGCATAGGCATCATCGATGAAGTTTGCCCATTCATTCATCATATTAATTCTGTAGGGTAAATGCTGTGCTCCGTTATAGGCTGCACTGATCTTGTTTTCTCTATCATGTGCCAGCTGTAGCTCTATGGCTTCGTGCATAAACTCTTTTTCATGCAATGTGGTACTGGCAAGCCCTCTAAACCCGTGCCCTGTCATCTTGCCTTTATAGCCCATATTCCATAGGGCATTAATAAACGCGCTTTGGCTGTACGGCTTACGGGTTGAGGTATTAAAGAAAACATATTGATCCGAAAAGCCTAGCTCTTTGATCTGCTTTAATATCGCTACTGCTTGCGGTGCTAGTGGCACGATATGCAAACGCCTAGCTTTCATCTTTTCAGCTGGGACAGTCCATAAGCCGCGATTAAAATCTATGTCCTGCCATTCCATAAAGCGTAATTCATTGGTACGCACAAACGTATAGCATAAAAACCATAAGCCTAGCTTCACCAGTACATCACCTTGATAAGCATTAATATCTTTTAATAGCTTAGGTAATTGCTGGCTAGTGATACGGCTATGATTGACGGTTTTGTGTGGCTTGATGGCTTCTGCTAGGTCGGTGGCTGGGTTATGCGTGGCTAGTCCATTGCGTATGGCGTGCTTGAATATCTGCCCTATCTCTCTAATAGTCCGCCTTGCCATTTCATTAGCGCCGCGGCTCTCTACTGCTTTACCGATAGCCAATACATCAGGCGCGGTAATATCGTTTATGTTCTTTTGACCAATAGAGGGCTTAACATCGCGCATGTAGGCGGAATAGTTACGGGAAAAGGTGCTTTCTGCTAGGTAGGTTTTGCGTTCTGCATACCATGACTGGGCTATGTTATCGAAAATATTTAAACCGTCTTGGCTGGCTTGCTGCTCTTTCTTATGGTCTTTTGGGTTCACACCATCAGCTATTAAGCGTTTGATCTCAATATTGCGTTGGCGTGCATTTTGAAGGCTCATTACTGGATAAGTGCCAATAGTGAGGGTTTGCTGTTTTCCTTGCCATCTGTAGGCGCTAATCCATGACTTAACGCCCGTGTAACGCACCCATAATTGCAGCCCGTTACCGTCACTGTGCTTGTCAGGTCGCTTTGTATCAATCGAGGTGCTACTGGGCTGTAGCTTATTGATAACGGTATGAGTTAAGGGCATTGGACTATCCTTTGTTGGTATTGAGAGCGTGTATAAACTCTAATACCAACAATAATACCAACATTCTATATAGGACGCCATACCCCTATATAACCCTCAATACCTGAAAAACGCCCAAAATAAAGGGCTAACAGTCTATGACGGTCAGCCCTTTATCGTTGTTTGGTGGAGATGGCGGGAGTTGAACCCGCGTCCGCCAGCATTACGCTCATGAATCTACATGTTTAGTTTCTGTCTTTAGATTTAATCCGCACCGATCCGACAGTCAGGATGGATTGGACGATTCTCTACTTTTGAACCCAAGCGATTGAGACAATCACTTGTGGCGAGCCTACATGCGGACGCTTCAACTTAGTTGACCAACTGTAGGTGATCAGCAACTAAGTAAACAGGTTTAAACCATGTAAACAGGGTTTAAGCTGCTAGAGCGTAATTTTCGTCGTTTGCGACTATAACAATATATGTTTGATTAACGAGAGGACATATACTCTCGACATGCATCATTGAGTTTCATTACCAGCGTCGAAGCCAGAACATCCCCAATAAGGTCATCTATTATATAGGACTTATAGGTCGACTTTCAACCTATATAATATCTATATTACATTACGTTACAGCTGCACTCTCTAAGCCAGTACTTTATTGAGCCACTTACCGATATTTTGAATCTGCGGCATGCAAACTTGATGTGCCATCGGATAAGTATGATAAGCAACATTATAGCCTTTAGCGGATAATAACTGCTGCGCCTGCTCGCCCAAAATTACAGGAACAACTGGATCATGCGTACCATGCTCAATCAATATTGGTATATCTTTATTAGCAGCGCTATAGCTAATATTATCATTAGTCGCTAGATAAGTAGAGAGTGTCATCAAGCCAGCTAAACGCTGCGGGTAGCCAAGTGCCACATGATATGCCACTGCCCCACCTTGCGAAAATCCTGCGATTACAATGTATACAGGCTTAACACCACGCTCTATCTCACGGCTGATCAAATCACGGATTTGCTGCGCAGACTCTTCAATCTGAGCGACATCGACTTTACGCTCTAGGCTCATCTCTAAGATGTCGTACCATGCTGGCATGACCATACCACCATTAACCGTCACTGGGCGCTTTGGTGCATGTGGAAAAATAAAACGCACTGCCATATCATCCGCTAAACCGAGCTGTGGTACCACTGGCTCAAAATCATGACCACTCGCGCCCAAACCATGTAGCCAGATAACGGCTCTATCTATCTTTTTTTGCGTTGGATTATGCTCAACGATGACCGCATCTAAATAGTCACTCATATTTTTAAATTCCTTTAAATAAAAATGGTAGGTACATCAAACTTATTTTTAGTAAAACTGACATTCGCACTATATTTCAATATTTTTTATAATAATACTGATTATTTTACAGCCTTTCACCAAAACCGCTAGTCAAAAAAGTCTTCGCTAACAATGCCAATTTCCATCAACTTTTCACATCTTTTAAGACCTGATAGCAAAAGCGAGTGTGACTTTTGTGCTACGATAAATTCGTCAACTTAGATAGCACTCTAGCTACTACTGTATGATGCCCTACACTCATTTTTCAATGTTCGTATCTCAGTAGATATTAATAACCCCTTCATCTTAAATAGTTTTTCTTTATATAGCGATATAGAGCTTATGACCCATATTTTACTGGTAGAAGACGATCCTGCTATCGCGATGTCACTGAAAGTCACTTGCAAGCGTGAAGGCTGGCAAATCACTTGGCTCGATAACGCCAGCAGTGTATTACCAATGCTGCGCAATTTACATAAAAGTGCTGAAGCGCAAAATTTATCGGCGATTATTTTAGATGTTGGGTTGCCAGATGGCGATGGTCTTAGCCTCTGTCAACAAATACGCCACACCCCTGATATTGATAGCTTAAAGGACATTCCTATCATCTTCTTGACGGCTCGTAGCGATGAGGTCGATCGTATTTTGGGTTTAGAGATGGGCGGCGATGACTATTGTGCCAAGCCATTTAGCCCGCGCGAGTTGGTTGCTCGCCTAAAAGCCATTTGGCGACGTGAGCAATTATTGTCTCAGCAGTCTACTAATCATACAACAGCAGCAGATAATACCGTTAATGACAATTCTTCTAGCAATATGTCGGGGCAAGCCTTAACGTTTGAATGTCAGTCTGGCATCTGGCACTACCAACCGCTTAATTATTCGTTAATGTGGCAAGAGCAGAAGCTTGAGCTGAGTAACACAGAACGCAAAATCTTATTAACCTTGTTAAAAGCCCCTAATCAAGTCTTTAGCCGTGAGCAACTGCTGAGCGCTGTGAGCGACTATCCCGATCATCGCTTGGCGAGAACCATAGACAGTCATATCAAGTCCATTCGTAAGCAGCTGGCGACCGTCGATGCCAGCATCGATGTCATTCATACTCATCGCGGCTTGGGTTACGCCTTGTGTCCTGCCTAGCTGCACTGCCTATACCCCTATTTTGATTAAAATCGACCTTCTATAACGTCAAATAATACACCTAAAAATATGAATCCTAAAACCAACGATAGTGCTAATAGCCATCCTAAGACTCATATTAATAAGGCTGATAACAGCGCGCATGTCAGCCAAAGTAATTGGTATGCAAAACTGCATCCTATCGGCACCGCGCAGCAAACGACTAAACCAAAACGACTACTGAATTTAAGTATATTTTTTAGGATTTGGCTCGCGTTGGCGTTAGTGCTGATTATCTGCGGTGTGGTCGCATTTACTCAGCTGTTTGGTTATGTCAAACCGACGGCACAGCAAGTCATCGAAGATACGTTGTTAGATACCAGCAAATTGCTGGCAGCAAGTTTGCAGATGCCGTTATCTTCAGGACAGCTATACGATGAGCAGTATCAAACGAAACTCGATGCGGCATTTATCGGCACGCCCACGATAAGTAAAACAACAGATCCAGAATATAAAAATAAAAGCCCTAGCAGCTTTCGGATATATGTCACCGATGATAAAGGGATTGTCATATACGACTCACTACCCGAACCTGACAATGATGAAGGACAAGATTACAGCCGCTGGAATGATGTCTATCTAACGTTAAATGATCAGTATGGTGCGCGAAGTACAACACTAGATCATAATCAGCGCGACGGTACGGTCATGTATGTGGCACAGCCGATAAAGGATGAAACTGGCAACTTAATTGGTATCATCAGCGTTGGCAAACCTGTCGCTAGCGTGTTGCCTTATTTAGACGATACGCGCAATCGCATGCTTATCACAGCGCTGCTCATGAGTATTGCTGCCCTTATATTAGCAGGACTGGTCGCCTGGTGGCTCAAGCAAAGCATCAGCCTTGTGACCCAATATACCAGTGCACTGGCAGAAGACACCAAAAAACCCTATTTTTACTTAGGTCATGAACTTAATAGCCTAACGGATACCATTGAGTCTATGAAACATCGATTGGAAAATCGCGCCTATGTCACCGACTACGTTCATACCCTGACCCATGAGCTCAAAAGTCCGTTAACCGCCATTCGTGCCAGTAGTGAGTTGCTAGAAGATGATGGGCTTGATAAAGAAGATCAACAGATGCTCATCCAGTCCATTGGTGAACAAAGTATCAAAATGCAGCAATTGATTGATCGGCTGCTATTACTTGCCAAAGTTGAGCAACCGACTTTTAAGCTGAATCGGCAGCTGACCCCTCTACTACCGTTGTTGCAAACTCTTGCAAAAGACAACAGCGCTAAATTGCAACAGCAGCACCTAGCGCCTATCGACATCTATCTTGATGATAAACGAGTGACTGAAACAGCGACTTTATCACCAAATACCTTGGCAAGTACCAGCGTTTTCGCTGACCAGTTTTGGTTGGTACAAGTGCTGCAAAATGTATTGGACAATGCCATTCATTTTGCCGATAGCACAGTCGTTATTTATTTGCACAGCATCGAGCAACATGGTTCAGCGCAAACTGTGACTATTGATATCTTTAATAATGGTAAATTGCTCCCTGAGTATGCCGTTGATAAAGCGTTTGACCGTTATTTTAGCTTATCGCATCAGAGCCAAGCTGCTGAAAAAGCCTCAGAGCATGCACCAGATAAATCTTCCAAGTTAGAAATCAAACAAGCACAGCAGCCCAATGTCACAAGTAATACCCTAAAAAAAGGCACTGGCCTTGGTTTAACCCTTGTGAAGCAAGTTATTGAGCATCATGGCGGTCATGTAACTATTAATAACGTCCATGATGATAACGATAAAATTGGTACTGATAAGAATCAGCGTTCTGGTGTCATGGTTAGCTTAACCCTACCATTGGCTTAAAAATAAACATCTATGCCAGTTCATGGATTTTCCATCATTCCTACACAGGTTTTCTATCTGCTTGTTTTACGATAGCGTTATTCAAATTCGTAATCCATATTAAGGATAGAAAGACCATGAAAGAAGCTATTGAACAAAACCAAATTATAAAAAACTGTTTAGGTGGTAGTCGCCATTTTTGCCTACAAGCGCTGTCAGGTGAAGGGATTGATAGTATCGCTTTTGGGCATTGGTTAGCCATTCCCAGTCAACAACTGCTATTGGTATTTCGCCACCAGCAATGTGTGGCTATTGACCACTATCAAATAGCGGCTTAAAAATTCATTCAATTTAATGATTAAATCTTATTAACTGAATTGCTGGCTTGTTAATTATTTATAAAAAATCAGTCAAAAAAAACCCTCTATTATTTCTAACAAGAAATGATAGAGGGTTTATAATTTTACGGTAAACAATCTAAGTAATAGATGCTACTGGCAGCTTAACATCCGCATTTTGACCGCGATGGCGCAAATAATGATCGAGCAAAACAATAGCCAGCATGGCTTCTGCTATAGGCGTGGCACGTACGCCAACGCAAGGGTCATGACGACCTTTGGTGAGC
Organism: Psychrobacter sp. JCM 18902; assembly: GCF_904846615.1. Lineage (NCBI taxonomy): Bacteria > Pseudomonadati > Pseudomonadota > Gammaproteobacteria > Moraxellales > Moraxellaceae > Psychrobacter > Psychrobacter sp. JCM 18902. The sequence goes on along the minus strand of NZ_CAJHBK010000001.1, from coordinate 530,837 downwards.
ATATCAACCGACTCCCCTTGTGTGTTGATACTCTTGCCAGCCGTAGTAATACTAGAGGTTGGCTTAAGCGCAATACTGACACGGATATCTTGCCCTGACGAGATGCCACCCAAAATACCACCAGCATGATTGGCAGTAAAACCGTCTGGCGTTAGCTCATCACGAGAGCTATGACCGAACTGCCCTGCTACTGCCATACCATCGCCTACTTCAACGCCTTTAACAGCATTGATACTCATCATGGCATGGGCAATATCCGCATCTAAACGATCAAATACTGGCTCGCCAAGTCCGACTGGCACACCGCTAGCGATAATCTCTAGACGGGCCCCGCAGCTAGTGCCTTCACGGCGCAAACCGTCTATCAAGGTCTCAAAACGACTGACAGCATCAACATCGGCGCAAAAAAACGGATTGCTATTCACAAAGTCCCAATCAATTTGGCTTGGGTTTAGGACATTACTGTACTCATTGCCAATTTGGGTGACGTGACCACGGACTTGAACACCTAAGCGCTCTTGTAGATATTTCTTAGCGATAGCACCTGCCGCCACGCGCATCGCAGTCTCGCGCGCTGAGGAACGCCCGCCGCCACGATAATCACGAAAGCCATATTTCATACTATAGGTATAGTCGGCATGACCGGGGCGAAACGTGTCTTTAATCTCGCCATAGTCTTTGGATTTTTGATTGGTATTACGAATCAGCAAACCAATAGACGTGCCTGTCGTCTTACCCTCAAACACGCCAGAGATAATCTCAACTTCATCAGATTCGCGGCGCTGGGTGGAGTATTTAGACGTGCCCGGTTTGCGGCGATCTAAATCGATTTGCAAATCATCTGTAGATAAGGCTAAACCCGGTGGCACGCCATCGACGATTGCCATGAGACCTGCACCATGCGACTCGCCGCACGTGGTGACTGTAAAAACCTGTCCAATGCTATTGCCTGCCATATTTATCCTTAAACAAATGAAGTCGATTTTTGAGTATCGCGTAAATCTCGATGGTTTTATTACTCAACAGTTCTAGTATTCGATAGCTCTATTACCTGACAGTTCTATTGAATGCTATCTAACAGTTGCACGTAAGCATTGAACAGCTCACGATGCGCCATGAGCTCATCATAAGTAATCGCAAAGACACCGTGACCACCGTGGGCAAATTTCAACCAATCAAACTGAATTTCAGGATAGGCTTGCTTTAATGCCCACTCACTATCACCTACTTCACAAACTAACAAGCCTTCAGGGCTCAGATAATCTGGCGCTTCAAACAAAATACGATGCACCAAATCCAGCCCATCTTGACCCGCGGCTAGCGCATGCTCTGGCTCATATAAAAATTCAGGTGGCAGCTCTGCCATAATAGCCGCATCAACATACGGCGGATTGGTGACGATCAGCTCATACTGATGTTCAGCAGGAATCTTAGCAAACAAATCGGACTCAATCACATTAACCTGATGCCCAAGATCATGATGATCGACGTTAACCATGGCTACTTCAAGCGCGCTTTTATCGATATCAACAGCATCAACCAGCGCATCAACGAAACGCGTCGCAAGTGCAATAGCAATACAACCAGAGCCCGTGCATAAATCTAAAATACGTTCAGGCTGCGACAGCTGCTTGACCTCTAAACCGTGATCATAAAATGCAGCAGCTTGTTCGTTGACGCTCTTACCAAGTGGCTTGGCAAGCTCATTGACATCAAAATATGGATGGAACTGCTGACGAATCAATTCTGCGATAGGCGATCTTGGAATTAGTACACGCTCATCGACATAAAAAGGCAAATCACAGAAGTATGATAAGTTAATCAAATAGCTTAATGGTTTACGCTCAGCGATACGCTCTTCTAACAAACTCAGTACCAACTGCTTCTCTGAGGTGGTCAAGCGACAATCGAGAATCTGCTCATTGGCTGACCAGTCTAAAGCCAGAGAATGCAAAACAATAGCGGATGCTTCAGCAAACTCATCGGTGGTGCCTTGTGCAACGACCACATCATAATTACGGAGCTGGGTGACCGAAAAGCGAATAAAATCACGAATACTGACCAGTTGCTCGCGGGCCTCTTCTAATTCTGCAGGCAAATTGGCAAATTGATCGTCTTCACCCAGAATCCCACTCTCTAAATCAAACACCATTTCACTCTCTAGACCATCGTCATTGAAGTATTGATTTTGAAACTCTTCTGCGCTCATTGTTTGGTCTTCTGACATATCGCACCTTGCTGATTACATGTTCACTGACTACATGCGGATGGGTTAAAACGCCTTTTATTAAAAGCCGATCTATTAAATAAAAATTTATTCACCATTATAGACATAAACGCTAAGTTGCGCCAATTTTTGCAGTTTTATATTCATAAAAATGGTTCTAAAAACAACGTGAATAATGAGGACTGCAAGTAAGAATAGCGCATCATCTTATGCATACCCTCGCTCAGTTATTGCCCAACTGTAGTGAATACGTCAACGGTTGACGTTTGGCAAGACTTTAATGAAAAAAGATGTGTCAAAAGTTTGCGAAGCATTCAAATTATGCGCATAATAGCCCCATTAGTTATAACCATAAGTATCCCAATATGATGAAAATGAAGCCTCTTATTACCGCTATATCAATTGCTATCGTTACTGCCAGTGTCAGCGCCATTGCCGCACCTGCTGATAATACGCGCACCCTGCCAGTACGAACCGCTGACTCAATGCCTAGCATTGCCAAAAAAGTTAGCCTTGATGTACAAGAGAATCGCAGTAGCTCAATCGATGGTCGTGCTCCTGTCGTAGCCACGCCTGCCTTAAAGCCTAATGCGCCTGACCGTATGACTCAGCTGATTGACGAAAAGCAGGAAGTCGATGTAGAGACAGCCCAACAAGCAGTCAGTGCTGATAATATGACGGTAGAAGAGCTGGCTCGTAAAGATGTGCAGTCTGATAGCACTGACGATATTAGTGAAGGTCAAGCCGTCGCTGCCCCTACCGCAGCCATATCTGATGCTAGCCCAGCAGATACTTCTATCAAAAGCATCGAAGATGTTAATGGTAAAAAACATACCACGCTGAATTTGTCGAATTACGCCAAACAGGTAAACGGTGCCACATGGACACCGAATATGAAAGTTAACTCGGCAATGACAATCAAAATGCAGGCACTGCTTGATTGGAACCATGCTTCTCCTGGTGCCATCGATGGCGGCTGGGGCATGAACAGTAAAAAAGCGCTGATCAACTTCCAAACCATGAAAGGTCTGCCAGCCACAGGTAAAATGGATCAAAAAACGTGGGATGCGTTAAATAAAAATATCCCAGCCAACAAGCCTGTGCTCGTGACTTACACCATCACTGAAGATGATATTAAGACTAACTTTGCTAGCACACCTGCAGGTTCAGAAGCCAAGTCAAAAATGAAAGGCTTATACTATCAAGACATTAAAGAGATGTTTGGTGAGCGCTTCCATATGGATGTGCGTTATTTAGATAAGCTCAATAAAAATAAGCAGTATAAAGCGGGCGAAACCATCACTGTTTTAAATACCCGTGCACCACTTAAGCAGCGCATTAACCGTGTGGTTGCCAATAAAGCCGATAAGACATTATATGCTTATAACGGCGATAAGCTGGTGGCTACTTACCCAACGACAATCGGTAGCGATGCCACACCATCGCCACAAGGTTCGTTTAAAATCATTAACAAGGTGAAAATGCCTTGGTATAAAGCAACCGTTGGTAAAGGCGCAGACAAACAAATACATATGCTACCACCAGGACCAAATAGCCCTGTTGGCGTCGTATGGATGGGCTTGTCTAAACCTTCATATGGTATTCATGGTTCACCAAAGCCTGAAGGCATCAGTCGCCAAGCCTCTGCAGGTTGTGTGCGTTTGACCAACTGGGATGTGTTAGAGGTTTACGCCAATATCGAAAATGGCGCGACTGTTGAGCTTAAATAAATTTGGCCTAACTAATGAGTCATAAATGATGAATAAAAAAAAGACCTTGTTATCAAGGTCTTTTTTTATGGCTGATAATCGGATTTATTCATTTAAATTGACAACATTATTCGCTTTTATGCTTTATAGCCTTCTTCATTACCAGTGATGCTACCAACTTTTTTGGTAAAAAACATGCCTGCAGGGATAGACACCAAAATGCCCAATGCTACTGCTATTTGGATATGAGGTATTTCATTAAAACCTGTGACTAAAGCGCCAATCATAAAAACGCCAATGGTAACGGTTGCTGCGATTGAATAGATAACAGAGAATAGTGGCCAGTTCATAACTTATTCCTCATTTTTATTGTGGATATAGTACCTTTATACACTAAACCCACAAAGAAAGTAAGTATTTCCTATAAACCTGCGAGCCAGCTATAGTAGGTGACTAAGCATAAAAAACCCTGTTAGAGTTAAGGTTTTTATTGTTATTAGTTAATGATGCATAATTTTACTATTTTAAGTATTACTACTTAATGACACTGCGCTCTATTTAGTCGTAAAAAAACCATACGTTGTCCTCGTTTTATCATTACAATAATGTCTTTCTTTTACTTTTTAAGAAAGCTATCTGCCATGACCTCATCTGAAAACAAACCCTCTAATGATTCTTCAGTTATAAAAGATGCCTCAAGCACGGCCAATTATCCAGACAAAAAAGTGGTGCTAACTGACGCAGATGATAGCTCTGTACTAGATAGCTCTGTTGAACATACTGAGTCTTCAAAAAGCTCAGAGACTCGTGATGACAATGACTGTGGCGAGGATATGGCTTGTGCACAGCTGCCTGAAACAACGATAGCGATAAAGTCCATTGGTGCTGACGAGGTAGTGGCAACGTTAGAAACCGCCAAGCCCAACAATGAGTCTGAAATAACCAAACTTGAAATCACTGGGCTTGAGACACCACTATTCAATGAATCGTTAAAATCGATAACAGCGCCCAATCATAAAAATCTAGAAAATGTATCAGCAGAACATGCTCAAGCAGAAGAAGATAACGCTTCCGAGCAAACGTCTCAAGAAGATGCTGACGCTGAGGTAACGGTAGAAGCAGAGGGTATTGCACCCGCTGATGCACAGAGCACTTATCCTATCTCTGATAACCATCAGCAAGAAAGCAAAGCAAATAGTGACAACACAAAACTGTCCTCAATTGATAAACATCCAGACACGCCTAAAAATCATGACGCTATCGTAAAAAATACTGTGAAAGATAAGGTCGATAATCAGGAAGAGCTAGAAGACGAGATTAAAGAAAAAAAGGAAGCCAAGCTCGAATCTTATAAGCAATTTGTTGCCGAGCAATTTAGCAATCAAAAGGTAGACTATCCAGAAGTACGGGTCAGAATCGAGGCCAACGCTCTGCCTAGCAAAATGTATTTCATTATGAATATACTTTCTGCCATCATCGCCAGTTATGGACTGGTGACCAATTCAGCTGCCGTCGTCATTGGCGCCATGTTGGTTGCCATGATGTTAGGTCCCATTACTGGCATAGCGTTAGCGATTATTGATCATCGTATGCCATTGCTACGTAAATCACTGATTACGGTTATCGTTGGTGTGTCCTTAGTGGTATTGGTTGGTTTTATCGTCGGCTGGTTACACAAAGATCAGCCACTGACCGCAGAGATATTATCGCGCACTCAGCCAACCTCGATGGATTTAATGATTGCTCTAGCGGGTGGTACTGCTGGTGCTTATGCGATGGTTTCACCGCACCTATCAGTGGCAGTGGTCGGCGTGGCGGTAGCCACTGCATTGGTGCCACCTCTTGCCGCGAGTGGGATATTATTTGCCAATGGCGAGACGCAGCTTGGACTTGGGGCACTGCTACTGGCGCTAACCAATATTATTGCTATCCAGTTTACCAATGCTTTAGTACTTTGGTTATTAGGCTTTCGCCGTTTGGTCGATGATGATTATAAATCAAGCACCTATTTGACCTTTTTACGCCGTAATGCGGTGACGTTATTATTGTTAGGTGGATTGGGGACGTATTTGACCATCAACCTACAGACCAACGCCAAGCAGCAGGTTTTTGAGAGTAGCGTCAAAGAAGCCATCAATAGCTACTTTATCGACAAAGGCAACGTGCTGACCAATACGCAATTTGATACTTCAGAAGAAAATAAAGTCGTACGTGCGGTCATTCGCGGAGAGACGACGCCTACCTCATACGATGTACGGCAAATCGAAACCGTCATTACTCAAGATATGGCAGAGAATTTTCCTGAGTATCTCCCTATTAAGCTACAGCTACGCTACTTGCCAGTACAAGTCATTGAGTCTAATCCATTGATACAAGATAAACTGGACGAGACTGATGCGGCGATTTTGACCAATTAGCTTTTTTGACCAACTGGCTTTGATGCGCTACAAATCCATCGAGCATCTACATGCGCAGAATAACCTAGCCGTTGTAACTCTTGTACCAAGAGCTTGGGCGTTTGTGCTAAAATCGTTTGCAAAATTATTTTACTCAATTCTATTCGCCAGTAAGGAGCCGCTGTGAGCCAGCCATTTCGCTCAGCCGATATTCGTCAAGCTTTTATCGATTTTTTCATAAGCAAGCAGCACACCCCCGTCGCCTCATCGAGTTTGATTCCACACAATGACCCGACATTGCTATTTACCAATGCTGGTATGAATCAATTTAAAGAAACGTTTTTGGGTATGGAGCCACGTGATTATACCCGTGCGGTGACGTCGCAAAAGTGCGTACGTGCTGGCGGCAAGCATAATGATTTGGATAATGTCGGTTATACGGCGCGCCATCATACGTTCTTTGAAATGCTAGGCAACTTCTCGTTTGGCGATTATTTTAAGCAAGCCGGTATTGGCTATATTTGGGAGTTTTTGACCTCAGATGAATGGCTAGCAATCGATAAAAATCGCTTGTATGTGACCATTTATGAGACTGACGACGAAGCCTTTGACATTTGGCATAAAGACATCGGTATTCCTAGCGAGCGCATTATCCGTATTGGCGATAATAAAGGCGCGCCTTACGCCTCAGACAACTTTTGGACGATGGGCGATACCGGTCCTTGTGGTCCTTGTACCGAAGTCTTTTATGACCATGGTGCTGATATCGAAGGCGGTCTACCGGGCACACCAGAAGAAGATGGCGACCGTTATATCGAAATTTGGAACTGCGTTTTTATGCAGTTTAATCGTCAAAAAGATGGCACTATGCTACCGCTACCAGCACCAAGCGTAGATACTGGCATGGGACTTGAGCGTATCAGCGCCATCATGCAAGGCGTTCATGGCAACTACGAGATAGATTTGTTTGTACATTTGATGGATGCGGCGGCTGAGATTTTAGAGATTGAAAACCAGCAACAATCGTCATTAAAAGTCATCGCTGACCATATTCGCGCCGTTTCATTTTTGATTGCTGATGGCGTTACTCCAAGCAACGAAGGTCGTGGTTACGTACTGCGCCGTATCATTCGTCGTGCGGTACGTCATGGCAATAAACTTGGTGCTGACAGTGAGTTCTTTTATAAAATGGTCGCACCCTTGGTTGCTGAAATGGGTACGGCGTATCCTGAGCTAAAAGATAAGCAAAGCGTGATTGAAAATGCCATTCAAAAAGAAGAAGCACAGTTTGCCAAAACTTTGGCACAAGGCTTACGTCTACTTGCCAGCGAGCTGGAAGGTCTAAAAGATGGCGACACGTTATCTGGGGAAGCCGCATTTAAACTGTACGATACTTATGGTTTCCCGGTCGATTTGACTGCGGATATCACTCGTGAGCGCGGTATTGTGATTGATGAAGCTGAATTTGATGAGCATATGCAAGCGCAACGTGAGCGTGCTCGTGATGCTGGCAAATTTGACGTCGATTATAGTAGTGTCATTCAAGTAGAAAACCCAACCACCTTTATCGGTTATGAGCAGCTTGCAGAAGAAGGCGTCACGATTGATGCGCTGTATCAAGATGGCAATCCAGCCGATAGCTTAGCTGAGGGCATGGAAGGCGTTATAGTTCTTGACCGTACACCGTTTTATGCTGAAGGTGGTGGTCAAGTTGGTGAGCTTGGCGAAATTCGCACTGCGACTGGCGTTTTTGAAGTGCAAGATACCAAAAAATCTGGTCAAGCCATCATCCATTATGGTGTCGTGACCATGGGTGACATTAATACCAAACAGACCGCTGATGCGCAAGTCTTGTCGAGTATTCGCGCAGCCAGTGCCAAAAATCACTCTGCCACGCATCTATTGCATGCGGCATTAAGAGAAGTATTGGGCGACGCGGTCACGCAAAAAGGCTCGCTAGTATCAAGCGAAGTATTACGTTTTGATTTCTCGTATGACCAGCCTGTCAGCACTGCTGAAATTACGCGTATCGAACGCTTAGTCAATGAGCAAATTCAAGCCAACACCCCTGCTCGTATCGAGAATATGTCTATCGACGAAGCGATGAAACAAGGTGCGATGGCATTGTTTGGCGAAAAATATGGCAGTGACGTTCGCGTCTTAACCATGGGCACTGACAGTATCATCGATGGTCAGCGCAAGCCCTTCTCTATTGAGTTGTGCGGTGGTTTGCACGTTAAACGTACTGGTGATATTGGTGTGTTAAAAATCACCAGCGAATCAGGTATTGCTGCTGGCATCCGCCGTATTGAAGCTGTCACTGGCATGAATGCAATTAAAAACATTCAGCAAAGTGAGCAGCAGCTGAGCGAGCTTGCCAGTCAGCTAAAAGTAAAACGTCCTGAAGTGGCACAGCGCGTGCGTACCATGGCGGATAAGCAGCGCGAACTTGAGAAACAACTAGAGCGTTTAGAGCAAAAAATCGCCAGCGCCCAAGCAGCCAATTTACTCGATGAAGTACAGACCATCGCAGGCACGCCCGTGCTTATCAGTACCTTAAGCGGTATCGACGGCAAATCTATCCGCACCCTGATGGACGATATTAAATCTAAACTCCCTGATAGCGTGATTGTATTGATTGGTGATAAAGACGAACAGTTAGCCCTAGCCGCAAGCGTGGCAAAGTCTGTGACTGCGAAAGTAAAAGCTGGTGATATCATTCGTCATTTGGCAGGTGAGCTGGGCGGTAAAGGGGGTGGTAAGCCAGATTACGCACAAGGCGGCGCGCCAAAGTCTGCCAACAGTACCGCGGTTATCAATGCCCTACCTGCTTGGATTGAAACTCAGCTTAGCTAGTCCTGAAAAAGACATGAATACAGCGTATCACTCTGGTCTACTACGCATAAGATACGCGATTGGTTATAACGGTTATAACCAATCGCCATGTATCTAAGCGCTACGGGCACTTAACGTTGTGACGTAGATATGATATAAAGGTCAACGTTTATATGCATTGTGCGTGCATTACCTAGTCAGCACTACTGAATACATAAACGAAAAGCATGGGCGCAATTCTTATAATACGGCTTTATCTATACAAGCATTGATTGAGCGTCACATCCGTATATTGGCTCTCATTGATGATAATAAAAGGCCATTAATGAATAATAGGTAGATTTTTATGGCGTTAATAGTACAGAAATACGGCGGCACCTCGATGGGCAGTATCGACCGCATCAAAAACGTCGCCAAACGAGTCAAACGCTGGCATGACAACGGTCATCAAATAGTTGTTGTCGTCTCTGCCATGAGCGGCGAAACCAACCGTTTGATTGATCTAGCACGCCAAATTAGCACTCAGCCTGATCCCCGTGAATACGACCAAATGGTCTCAACCGGTGAGCAAGTATCGATTTCATTGCTTGCTATGGCGATTAAAGAGCTTGGTATAGGCGCTCGTTCATTTACTGGTCGTCAAGTCGCGATTAAGACCGATAATGCCCACAATAAAGCCCGTATCGAAAGCATCGATGACAAAAATATCCGCGCGCAACTCGATGCAGGCAATGTCGTCATCGTCGCAGGCTTTCAAGGTATTGACGACGAAGGCAATGCGACCACATTAGGGCGCGGCGGCTCTGATACCACAGGTGTCGCTATTGCTGCTGCCTTGGGTGCTGATGAATGTCAGATTTATACCGATGTTGATGGCGTTTATACCACTGACCCTCGTGTGACCTCAAAAGCCAAAAAACTTGAAAAAATTACCTTTGAAGAAATGCTGGAGATGGCAAGTCTTGGCTCTAAGATTTTACAGATTCGTTCGGTAGAATTCGCGGGTAAATATGGTGTACCACTACGCGTATTATCTAGCTTTGATGAAAACAACGATGGTAGCTTCGACCAAGAATTTCAAGACAATGTCGGCACCCTAATTACGATAGACGAAGGAGACAATATGGAACAGGCAATCATCTCAGGTATCGCTTTTAATCGAGACGAAGCAAAAATAGTCGTGCGCGGTGTACCTGATCATCCTGGTATTGCCTCTGCTATTCTCAGCCCGATTGGTCGTGCCAATATTGAAATTGATATGATTGTACAAAATCTATCAACCAACGGCACCACCGACTTTACTTTCACTGTCAACCGTACTGACATGGACAAAACCATGAAAGTACTGGAAAACGAAGTCAAAGATGAGATCGGTGCTAAAGAGATATTGGCTAATGATGAAGTCGTCAAAGTCTCTTTAGTCGGCGTCGGTATGCGCTCTCATGCTGGTGTTGCGAGTCTCATGTTCCAAACCCTTGCTGAAAACAATATCAATATTCAAATGATATCAACCAGCGAAATCAAAGTGTCTGTCCTTATCCAAGAACAGTATTTAGAAAAAGCCGTTAAATCACTACATACCGCATTTGGTCTGGATCGTGAAGATGGCGAAAGTAAAATCGCTGGGCTATAACTTATTTTAAAACGCTTAAAATAATCGATTTAGCATTAACAGTTATGCATTAAGTGAGTATCAATTACTTTCAACAATGTATTAAATTAAATAGGGTCTTTTTAGATCCTATTTTTATTTTTTATTATTGCTAGGGTAACTATTTACCCAATAGTTTTGTGAAAACCCGTGACAGTCTCTGTTATGCCCCCTATAATGGGGCTTTCATTTGGGCTAAATGAATCTACCTATCATTACCGCTATTGGCACAACAGTAAGCATTGTGGTTTTCATTGATACATTGTCTTTCTAGGGCTGCGGTAATGTCCTGCAATTGAGAAGTAATCTGATGAGTAATAATTTGTTGATGCGACATAAGGAGTGTGACGCATGTTAATTTTGACACGCCGCGTGGGCGAAACGCTAATGATTGGTGATGAGGTCAGTGTGACTGTCCTAGGTGTCAAAGGCAATCAAGTACGTATCGGTGTCAATGCACCGAAAGATATTGCCGTACACCGCGAAGAGATTTACCAACGTATTCAGCATGAGCGTTCTGTACAGTCGCAAATGCAACATCTTGAGCAAGGCAATTTTGCGCCTTCATTTGATGACGAAGACTATTTCAATCGCTAAGTTAAATACTTTCACTTTTTTAATCTGCTCTGAGGTCATTTATTTATGAGTATCCGCCAATCAGATGTATCGGCTCTACTTAATGGTTTGGATAAAAAAGCCATTGGATTCAATGATGTCATCAGTTTTATTGATGATTTTTATCGCTACGCACCTGCCCCGTTTGTGAACGGTATGGTACACAATGCAGCTGGTGAAAATGAAGGTAGTGCGAAAATTTTTGGCTTTGCCAAGCACCATGGTCTAAATCAATTGGACACGCTAAAACTGTTTGGCGAGCATTATGCCAAAGTTCAAGCAACTCCTAACGGTACTGACCATGCCAATATCCGCAATTTTTTACATTGGGGCTGGCAAGGGTTTTTGATGCAAAAAAACCCATTAACGGTTCGTCCTAGTGTTGATACGACGGCGCTTTAAAAAGTTATTAAATAAGAAAAGGCCACGCTAATCAGCGTGGCCTTTTTTATGTGCTTCATTTTTTATCAGAGAACTTAGCCATCAGCCTATTTATCACGAAACTTAACCGGTTGGACTGCGCCTTTCGGATTAGGCATGTTTGGATAATGATGCTCATGCTCAACATCACATTCTGCCCCGACGATAGAACCATCGTCTTTGACTGGCTTATGAATATAGCCTGTGCGCTCAGCAGGTGGTAGATGCTCGTGCTCCCACACCATCACCGCTTGCATACAGGTCTCGCGCTGCTCAGCGGTCAGCTTGCGACCATCAGGCCACTTACCCAACTCAATCGCCATGCGGAATTTATCCACCACTTCTGGCGTTAAACTTGCTAATATCGTTTGCTTGTCCATCCTATCTACTCTCCACCACTATTTTTTATAACATATTTTCTATAACGTTTTTATATAAAAGAGACACTTATTCGTCGTCCATAATATCATCATCCACGTCAAGACTGAATTCCTCAGCATGGACGTTCCAGTGCAATTTGGTGCGACAAGCTTCATAAAAATCAAAGCCCGGCGGGTGCAATAAAGTAAGCTTATCTGGATGCTTACGAATATAGAGCCGTTGCTCCTGCTCAAGTGGCACGCTTGGCTTACCGTCGGCACTGACCATCGGCTGAGTGCGATTGTCTTCGTGAATGCGAATGCACACTTCGCTATTACCGCTCACCACAATCGGTCTGCTAGACAGCGTATGGGGATGCATGGGCACCAAGCAGATAGCATCCATACTCGGATGGATGATGGGACCGCCACCAGAGAGTGCATAGGCCGTTGAACCGGTAGGCGTTGCTGCAATCAAACCATCACTATGCTGACGGTAGACATCTTGACCATCGATTTTCATTTGAAAATCAATCATATGAACCGATTTTCCCGCATGTAATACGATATCATTGAGCGCCATATCTTCATGAATGATAGTGCGCCCTTCTCGTATCTCCATCGTCAATAGAAAACGATGATCCAACTGATAATCACCCATCAGGACTTGGCGCAATTTAAACGCCGCTTCATCAGGTTTTACATCCGCTAAAAAACCAAGCCGACCACGGTTGACGCCGAGCACGGGTACACGGTAGCGTGCCAACGCTTCAGCCGCGTGCAATATCGAGCCATCACCGCCAACAACAATGACCAAATCACAAATCTCACCAATCAAACTACGCTTAACGATTTTGACTTTTTCGATCTCAGTAAGGTTCAAAGTGGGCAAGTTCGCCGTCTGCACATCCATAATTAATGTGAGATTCATCTCATTGATAGTCTGGGCAATTTGCACCAAACTTTGAGTGACACTGCGTTTACCAGCGCGGCCCATAAGCCCAATACGCCTAAAAGCAGGGTTTTTGATAGCGTGGAACAGCTCTGATTCATGTAAGTGCGGCAATCTTGCGGATTGCGCTGAGTTTTCCATAAAACGACTCGGCATAACGGTAAAGTACTCGCCAATGATAGCGATAAACGAGCGTTTAGACTAGCATGTTTATGAATTATCGTTGTTAACTGTCGTAATCAACCCCATATAAAGGCTATCGCACGTTACTCTTAAACGTGTTTGTTTAGCTAGGTAATACGCCAAAATACATCAACTAATAGTAGCTCTATAAGGTCGTGAAGCCTTGATGGCTGTCACGTAAACACAGTTGACAATTAGTAGCTCTATAAGGTCGTGAAGCCTTGATGGCTGTCACGTAAACACAGTTGACAATAATGGCGGTTTTGCTAAAGTAGCTAGCATCATTATTATTTACATTTTATTAAGGACAACTTTATGGCCAATCCTATTGTCAGTCGCGCAGAACTTGCGATCGGCGGTAAGCCAATGACGGTCAAGGGCGTGATTCAAAAGACCAGTCTATTACTTGGATTATCTGCGATCACTGGTGTGGGCTTTTTCTTTTATGCCCTTATGGCAGGCTTGTCGCAAGGCTTTATTACGATGGCTGCCTTCGGTAGTATGTTTGCCGCTTTTGGTCTCGCGCTTTTTATCACTTTTAAACCACACAAAGCCAAAACCTTTGCGGTGCCTTATGCACTGTTAGAAGGTATATTTTTAGGCGGCATCTCGCTGTTCTTTATGCGGATGTATCCGAGTGTACCAGTGACCGCTATGTGTGCCACTTTTGTGACGGCAGCCGTTATGCTAGGGCTATATCGCTCAGGTCTGGTCAAAGTGACTGAAAAGTTCCGCTCAATTGTGACTTCAGCATTGATTGCGATTATGCTGGTTTATGTGGCGCAATGGGTACTTTCTTTAGCGTTTGGTTCAAGCTTACCCTTCTTATTTGAAGGTGGTGCTATCGCTATCGGCTTTAGCCTGTTTGTTATTATTATCGCCTCTTTTACGCTTTTACTAGACTTTGATAATATCGATCGCGGTGTGGCGATGGGTGTCTCTGAAGACTACGAATGGTTATTCAGTATTGGTATACTTGCCACGCTCGTGTGGATGTACATTGAATTTATGCGTTTGCTTAGCTACTTGCAAGACTAATCTAAAAACCAGCTAATCTTCATTTAAATAAAAAACCGCCTTGGCTATTCATATAGTTAAAGGCGGTTTTTTTATGGGTAAAGTTAAATACTTATGATAGACATACTATCTGGAAAAATTTGAGTAGCAAGGAAGATGAGTTTCATTACTACATTAGTAGGCTAAGTGAGTTTGACGCAGCTAACCGTTTTTTGAATGGGTATCAAGCGCGTTTTAAGCGCAGCGCATTTAAGACCACAAACAACGAACTTAGTGACATACCAATAGCAGCCAGCCAAGGTGGCACATAGCCTAACGCCGCTGGTATTAGCACACTGCCATTATAAATCAGTGCCCAGCGGAAGTTTTGCTTGATAATACGTTCCGTTTTATCAGAGATACGCTTAGCCGCAGTGATAGCGTCGATTTGACCATTTAAGATAATACTGTCACTCGATACTTGTGCCAAATCTGCCGCCCCCGCAATAGAAGTCGAGACATCTGCTGCTGCTAGCACTGGCGCATCATTGATACCGTCTCCCACCATCAACACTACGCCACCTTTCGCCTGTAGTTTTTGAATGTGAGTGACCTTGTCTGTTGGCGACAGACCGTTGTAAGCAGAATACATCCCTAAGCTTTCAGCCAATACCAGCGCTTGCGGGCTTGGGTCACCAGTCAACATAACTGTTTCAATACCCAACTCTTTAAGCATATCGAGCATGGCTTTGGCACTATCACGCACCTTGTCATTGAAATAGAAGCATGCCAGCGCTTGCCAAGTGACCGAATCATTTTTTTGACAAGATAAAACCACCGCTGAGCTGGCGCGCTGTGATACTAAATCAATGACCAGATCATTATCAGCATCGTTTAACGCAAAATCCACATGACCAATTCGATATAATACGCCATCAATCATTGCCTCGACACCGCCTGCTGGATAATGCTGTAAGGCCTGCGTCGATGGCAAGTGCAACTGATAGGCAGCAGTAAGCAACGCGTGTGCGATAGGATGGCGACTGCCCACTTCTAAGGCGGCGGCGATTGCTAATAGCGTATCTTTTTGCTCATCTGTAGCCGTTGCAATATCATTATCTTTAAGCAGCTCAATATTTAATAAATTCGGCTTACCATAAGTGAGAGTACCTGTTTTATCAAAAGCGACATGAGTGATTTCAGCGAGCGTTTGTAGCGTATGTCCACGCGTCGTCAAAAAGCCATAGCTTGCCAGTCGATTTGTCGCTACAGTAAGCGCAATCGGTGTCGCTAAAGACAGTGCACAAGGGCAAGTCGCGACCAATACCGCGACCGTAGCCCAAATCGCTTGACTTGGGTCAACGATATACCAGCCAATGAATACCAAGACAGACAATACTAAAATACGCGCCACAAACCAACGTGCCAGCTTATCGGCTTGCTGTGCCAGTTTGGGCTTTTCACTCATGGCACGGTTCATCAGCCGATCAATCAAGCCAATTTGGCTGTCTGCTGGCAATGCTGTGACCAGCATCTCAAACGGTTGGCTATCGTTTTGTGCACCGCCAACGATATAGTCACCTTGGCTCTTGATAATCAAGTCGCCCTCACCTGTCAATAAACTTTGCGACACGGTAGCAGTCTGACTCAGCAAAATACCATCGCTAATGATTTCAGAGCCAGCTTCAACTAAAATGATATCACCCACTTGCAAACTATGGGCGGTGACCATTTGTTTTTCTTTTGCCTCATCTGCTGTTGTTGATATGGCTGATTTTTGAGTACGCGTGCGTTGCCAGTCTTGTGCAATTTTTGATGTGAGTTGATGAACATTAACATCCATGCTTTGCATAAAATTAGGCGTTGGATTGGCTGATGTGCTCGCCTCATTTGTATCCAAATTACTGACTTGATTACTCACGTCTTCATTTGTAGCTGTTTTCTCGAGCTCATTTTTCTTTAACTGCTGTAATATAAGCGCGGCGGCTTCTTTATCTTCCGCAATTTTTTGTACCAGTACTGGCTCCACTACGACCAAATCATTGGCCATGGTGGCGGCTTTTAGGCGGGCATTATGTTCAATATAACGCCCTGCCAGTAAAAAGAAAATAAACATGCTGACCGAATCGTAATAGGTTTCCCCTTGCCCAGTGATGGTCGCATATAGGCTCGCGAAAAAAGTCACAATCAGCGCGATACTGACGGGCACATCCATATTAACTTGACGGGCACGAATTGCCGACCACGCTGAGGTAAAGAACGGGACACCCGCATAGAAAAAAACGGGCGTACTGACAAATAAAGATACCCAGCGCAAAAAATCACGCTGAAATATTAGCATATCGCTGTATTCACCAAAATAGATGGCAACGGCATACATCATCGCTTGCATCGAGCCCAACGCGGCAATGCCCAATCTTATGAGCATTTGGTTGTTATGACGCGCCAGCATCGCCTCATGCGTATCTTGACGATAAGGCTTGGCTTCGTAGCCTATTTCATTAATGGTGGCAAGAATACGGCTGATCGGCAGCTTATCCTCGTTCCAAATCACACGCATACGCTGATTGGTCAAATTCACCTGACATTTACTGATACCCTCTAACTCATCGAGACGCGACTCAATTAGCCAAGTACATGCCGCGCAGCGTAGGTTATTGACGGACAGCTCTGCAACCGACAGTCCGTCTTGAGCATAGACGAATTGTGATTTGATCTCGTCATGGTCATACGCCTCAAGGCGAGTCAACTGCGTCGGTAGACTTGCCGTACGATTAATCTCTGAGCGGTCCAAGTAATACTGCTCAAGCCCTGCCTCTACGATGCTTTGAGAGGCTAACTGACAGCCCATACAGCACATCTCACGCGGCTTACCCAATATCTTGGCATGGAACGGCGGCTGCGGTACAGGATCACCGCAGTGGAAACAGTGACCTGCGAGTGGCAGTACTAAACCTTCGATGATAGAGTTATCTTCATAATGCTGGCTGGTGGTCGATGCCATTGATGATGAAACATTGGACATAATCGCGCTTACTTCCTTTAGACAGGTTTGCTCGAACCTTATTCGCTTTAAGTAAACTTACTATCACTAACGAGACTCAACGCCTATGCAGAAGACTTATCTAAAACAGCTATTTTAAATAACTTTCAGCACGGCTCACAAAAAATAAAACAATAACAGTAGCGGTTAATTCATAAAAAATACATCGTTGGCGCGTCTCTAAACTGCTATCGTGCATGGCTATGTGACATGGTGACATGAAGCTAATATGACACTTATATGACACTTATATGACAATAATACTGCCAATCTAAAGCTTTTAATGCTTTGTTAGCAATGACCGTGTTTTAACAGAGATTATACTATAAGCAAGTGCTGTGAAGAGCATAACCACGCATAGCTTAAAATCAATGAATGCCTGCGTTGACGATGATAGATTGAAAAATTTGTCAATTTGCGTCATTATGAGGCAGTTTTTTATACCAAAATGGTGCGACATCAGTGCAAACATCCAATTCCAAGTTACCAAATACCAAGTTAACACAGTCCTCTAAATCTGTTAACCACACGCTCCCTTCACAGCAGCGTGGGTTGGTATTTAGTAGTCTTATCTTAATTGTCATTATTGCTGGCATGGTGCTCTTGGCGCTATATTTAATCAAACTTGATCGCACCATTACTCATAAGTTTGAGGGTAAGCGCTGGGATATCCCTGCTAAAGTGTATTCGCAGCCGCTTGAATTGTATCAAGGCGCGAGTGTCGATAAAGATACGATGAAGACATGGCTGGAGTTGCTGAACTATCAAAGCAACAAAGCTTATGATCGCACGGGAACCTATCATAGATCAGGTAATACCTACTTTATTCATACTCGCGGTTTTACTTATAGCGCCAACGATGTGGATAAAGAGCAAGTCATAAAAATGACCATTGCTGGTAATAAGATTGAGTCCGTACAAAGCACTTTGCCTGCCAAAAGCGGCATCATTCGCTTAGAGCCGGTGAGTATCGGTGGTATTTATCCTGACAGTAATGAAGATCGTTTAGTCGTCTCGTTAGATGAAGTGCCACAACCACTCATTGATGCGTTAATAGCCACGGAAGACCGTGCGTTTTATGAGCACAAAGGCGTCTCTATACGAGGCATTGCACGTGCCGTACTGAACAACTTCTCTGGTGGCTCTAGACAAGGCGGCTCGACCATCACTCAGCAGCTGATTAAAAACTTCTATCTCAATTCAGACCGTACGCTGAAGCGCAAAGCTAACGAAGCGTTAATGGCAGTATTGCTCGAGCTACATTATAGCAAAGATGAAATTCTACAAACGTACCTCAATGAGATTTATTTGGGTCAAAACGGCAACCGCTCTATTAATGGTTTTGGCTTGGCATCACAGTTTTACTTTGATAAACCACTGAATGAGCTGCGCTTGGATCAGCAAGCCCTGTTAGTCGGTATGGCAAAAGGCCCGAGTATCTACAACCCACGTCGCCATCCAAACGACTCAAAAGCGCGCCGTGACGTCGTGCTGGGCAATATGCTGGCCGTTGGCTCACTCAGTCAAGAAGACTATGAAAAAGCGCTAAAGCAGCCACTTGGTGTCGTGGACAAACCTGTCGAAGGCAAAAGTCAATTTCCTGACTTTTTGGATATCGTCAAGCGCGAGCTGAACACCGTGTACTATTCTGATGATCTCAAGAATGAAGGTCTTATCATTATCAGTACTTTAGACCCTATTGCACAATTAGCCGCAGACAAAGCAGTTGATAGAAAATTGGGTGAGCTGCGTCGTAACAGCAGCAAAACTAAAGACTTGCAAGGTGCCTTAGTGAGTGCCAATCCTGAGACTGGTGAGCTGGTCTCTGTGGTGGGTAGTGGCAGTGAATTTACCGGCTTTAACCGTGCGGTCGATGCCAAGCGCCAAGTGGGTTCTTTATTGAAGCCTATTATTTATATGACAGCGCTTGAAAGTGGGCGCTATAATCTTGCAAGCTCAGTCGATGACTCACCGATTACCGTGAATCTAAGCGATGGTACTAAATGGAACCCCAAGAACTATGACAATCGTGATCATGGTTATGTGCCATTTACCACCGCTTTATCAAAGTCTTATAACCAAGCAGCGGTACGCTTAGGTATGGAGTTTGGGGTCGATACCTTTGCCAAGCAGTTACAGCGCATGGGTATTAAAGAAAAAATACCACCCTACCCGTCAGCATTGTTAGGTTCTGTTAATCTTAGCCCAATGGACATGCTTGGTGTCTATCAAGTCTTTGCAACTGGCGGCTTCCGTACGCCTATCCATAGTATTCGCACCGTCATTGATGACCGTGGTCGTATTTTACAACGTACTGGACTCAACACTCAGCGTAGTATTCCGCCTGAGACCAATTTCTTAATTAACTATGCTTTACAAGATGTGGTCAAAAACGGTACTGCCAAACGCGTGCAATCACTTGGTAGCAATCTAAATCTTGCTGGCAAAACAGGAACCACAAATGATTACCGCGATGCTTGGTTTGCAGGCTACAGTGGCAACTATGTCAGTGTGGTTTGGGTTGGCCGTGATGATAACAAGCCAATTGGTTTAAGCGGCGGTACTGGCGCATTGCCAGTTTGGGTTGACTATATGAATCGCTTGAAACTGACGCCTGTGGCACTACCAGAGCCTGAAGGTATTGAATGGTTGTGGTTAGAGAACAACTCAGGCAAGCTGTCTAATGAGCGCTGTGCAGATGCACGCTATCTGCCTGTCTTGTCGGCATATTTACCAGAAGAAGCCAGCAGTTGCGCTGTCGGCTTATATCAACAAGATCGTGCTCGTGAACAGAACCAGCAGCGCCGTAGTGAAGGTTTAGAGATTCCAAATGGCGAAGCTGTTGATAGTGACAACCAAGAAAACAATGATGGGTCAAATGGTAATGATGCAGAAAGTCGTGCCGATACTTGGTATGATCGTGCCGTTGAATGGTTCTAAAGTTATTTGTGAAACTTAAAAAAGGTCTCAACTTAATGTTATCTCTTAAGCAAACTGTATCAGCTAGGTCAGCCGTCATAACGCGGTCTATCAAAGTCAAGCCAGCCAATACGATGCTGGCAGTCAGTGCTCTAGCTGGCATGTTGAGTTTAAGCGCTTGCCAGACTGCGCCGACTGCATCTACCGCGATGAAAACCGTACCGACTCAAACGCTGCCATCATCGCAGACAGCTAAAGCCCCCATAGCGACTGTGACGCAAGCGCCCATTGTCAGAACAGAGGACGAGGATGACTACCCCATTGAGCCTTATAATTCCTATGAACCAGCCGAATCAACCAATCCATTGACTCAAGAGACGCCTGTATTTACACCATCTAATCCTGTATTGACCCAACCTGATCCAGTTATTATCATCCCTTCGCGTGATGACTACATCATCTCTGAGCCGTCAGCACCGTCACACAACGAATTGCTAGAACAGGCAAGAAAAAACTCGCAGCAACGGACACAGCAAGCTACTACCAACAATAGCAACTTGCCAGCATTTCGCAATTTGATGCAAGCAGGTATCAGTCAACTAAAAGCTGGCAAACTGACCAATGCTGAAAACAGCTTTACCCGTGCACAGCGCCTAGCACCTAAATCTTCTGCGGTATATTTCTATTTGGCGCAAGTAGCATTAAAAAAGAACCAGCCGCGCAAGGCAGAAGCCATGGCACGCCGTGGTCTGAGTGTTTCTCAAGATACCAGTCGTCGTCGCGCGCTGTGGCAAATTATTTTGCAATCAGGACAAGCCCAAGGCAACGCTCGCGTCATCAGTGAAGCGAAGCAAGCCTTACGCTAATATCAAGACATACCGAAGTGAATAGATACCAAGTGATAAACTTGGTATCTATTCACTTTTTATATTCTGTACCCGCATCATTTATCCAAAATAGACATTCATTTTTAATTAAGGTTATCGTTATGGCATGGCAACAACTGCATTTACAATGTGAAAAAGCAAACGTCGATTTGGCTGAGGCACTGCTCCTAGAAGCAGGTGCATTATCCATCGCCTTAGACGACGCAGGTGACCAGCCTTTATTTGAGCCATTACCTGGCGAATCACCGCTATGGGATGAAGTTATCTTGACAGGGCTATTTGATGCGACCACCGATGCTGGCAGTCGTCAGGCAGTCGAGCAGCTCAGTCATGAAATCGCAGCACAAGTGCAAGCCACCCGTATCTGGCTCACGGCTGTCGATGATAAAGATTGGGAGCGCGAATGGATGAGCAATTACCATCCTATCGAATGTGCCAATAATTTATGGATTGTACCCAACTGGCTGACGCCGCCCAATCCTGAGGCGACTAACATTATTATGGACCCTGGCCTAGCCTTTGGTACAGGCTATCATGCCACTACCCGCTTATGTCTTGACTGGTTAACAGAACAAGATCTAAAAGACAAAGTGGTGATTGATTATGGTTGCGGTTCAGGTATTTTAGGCATTGCTGCTTTGTTATTAGGTGCGCGCCACGTGTATGCCGTCGATATCGACCCACAAGCAGTGCTAGCAACCAATCAAAATGCCGCACGCAATCACGTTGGGGATCGTCTGCAAGCGTTTTTGCCAGAAGACTTCACTGACTACTGCGCACAAAACGATGTATTACCTGTAGACGTAATCGTTGCAAACATTCTAGCCAAGCCGCTTATTGGCTTAGCGCCTTACTTCGCCACTTTAATCGCACCAAAAGGTCGCATTGTATTGGCTGGTCTAATAGAGTCACAAACCGAACAGGTAACGGCGGCTTATCAACCTTATTTTGCGCTTGATGCAAAGCATGCTTTTACAGCGCAAGAAGACCAACATTGGCAGCGTTTATCTGGTACATTTACAGGCTAGCAACATTTAATTACATCTGTTACGATAGAGGGCAGTCAAATGTCATGCATTTGACGCCACTCTGTCCTTATTCATGATTTATGGACATTTAAAGCTAATATTTAAAGCTGATACAAACGGCAGTATTAGCACTATAGGCAACTATTAGCGAGTGGCTAAGCGGTATTGATAACCATAATTTTTTGGATTCGACCCTATGACCACGCCCATAAAAACTCAGTGCCCTCATTGCCAAGCTTGCTTTAAAATACAGCAAACACAGTTGAATAAAGTAAACGCCACGGTTAGCTGTGATCAATGCCAACAGAGTTTTTTGGTCAATAAACATCTTATCCTCACTGCCGATGCTGTCAGTACTTCCGCGATTCAAGAAAATACAACGACTGACACCAATACGCTAGCCGATTCAAATAGACATTCTGCACAAACCGCTGACAATCATAATAAAAATCAACATGCAGCAGGCGCTGCTAAGTCACGACTCACTCCTCCACATTCAAAAAATATTTCATCTGATATTTTAATTGAGGATGATTTGATTCATGACGGCTTAATCTATGATGATATGGATAGCGATGAACCAGAAGAAAGCGTTTTAGAGTATGATTCTCTAGATAGTATGGATGCTTGGCTGACTCAAGCAAGTAATATGAATAATAGCAGTTATACTTCTACAGCAGACAACCAACCACCAAGTAACCTCTCTAAAAAAACAGATAAAAACAACGCGTCATCAGCGAAAGTATCATCTGATGCTACAATAGAAAATTCCTCATCAGCACAAATGGCGCTCAGTTCAGCAGCCGCTAATGATATTCATGCCAATGTGGATGATACTGCGGACAATTCTTGGCTCGAAAAACTCCTAAAAGAACAAAATAAAAGCGAAGAGGTTCGACAAGACGATACCGATTTATCACAACTATTGCTCGATATGGGTGTACCACTGAAAGATGAAGCGCCAACCGCCGAAGAGCGTGTGAGAAAAGCACAAGCAAAGTTTACACCTACGCCGCAGAGACGTTCTATCGCATCCTTACTATGGACACTAGGATGCTTAGTATTAGCACTGCTGCTTTTTGCTCAATACGTCATTTTTAACCTAGAAACTTTGATGAAAAACCCAGTGCATGCAGAGCGCTTACAATCAGTATGTGCAGTCGCTGCCTGTAGTTTACCTAGTGCCGATCTAACAGCATTCACGATTACCAACCTTAATCATAAATCGAGTAAGATTAAGATGGATGGAAAGTCGAGCGATGTCAGTGCCACATTAAACAATCAAAGTGCCAAAGCACAGCTATATCCGAATGTTAAAGTCAGCGTATACGGCGCAAATGATATGATTGGAGAATTCATCGCCACGCCGGCTGATTATCTCTTAAGCAAGCAAAGCCAATTAGCGGCTGACAGTAGTCGAAACATATTATTTACCATCCCTGTTGCTAATAGACAAATTCGAGAAGTGACTATAAGTCCTTTGTATTGAATGGATAATTACCAACAAAATAGCTGTTTATCTACAAACAACCTCGTTTTTTAAAACTTCAGCCCTCAGAAAAACGTAGGCAGGTAGCAAGCTCAATAGTGATGCAAGTGCGACACAGCCAGTTATATTTTGTGGCAATGTTATAATAGTAAGCTCATACCTTAGTCATACTGCTGCCAATATAAGGTTAATCTGTCAGCGCTAAACGATATTAATTTGATATAATACCCTGATATCTTATGGTTTGACTCTTTCCAATCCCAAGGACATTATCTTATGGCACCTCATGCACAGCATAATGCCAATCATTTTGCCACAAGCTCTGAGCATCCTGCCGATTATAGTAAAGCTAACCATCATTCAACTCGTCATGTTGACTCCTCATTAGACAGCGATGCGAGCCAGCGTCATGAACCACTGCGCGTACATGTGGAGCGTGTGGTACGACAGTACTTTGCGATGCTAGGTGATGAGATGCCGACCGACTTGTATGAGCTTATTTTAAAACAAATTGAAGAGCCACTATTATCGGTTGTCCTTGAAAAAACTCGAGGCAATCAAACCAAGTGTGCACAAATCTTAGGTCTGAATCGTGGCACTTTACGCAAAAAACTCAAAACTTATGACTTAATGTAGCATCTGCTATATGCATTTCTCTGTCTTTATTACCAATCATTATGTATGGCAATTTAACGTTATTGACGCTATCCACCATGATATTGTCTGCAAAAATTGTCATTGTCACCTTGCCAGACGTTTACGTCAGGCTTTTTTTATGGAAATTTTCTTATGAGTACAACCCCACTTGCTCTATTGTCAGTCTCTGATAAATCCAATATCGTTGAATTTGCGCAAGGCCTTATTAAGTCAGGCTTTGGCTTACTATCTACTGGCGGTACTTATCGTTTACTCACAGAAAACAATGTCGCTGTGACCGAAGTATCCGATTACACGGGTTTCCCTGAAATGATGGATGGTCGAGTTAAAACACTACATCCTAAAATTCATGGTGGCATCCTAGGACGCCGTGGTACAGACGATGCCGTAATGAGTGAGCACGCGATTGAGCGTATTGATTTGGTTGTCGTGAATTTATATCCGTTTGCTGAAACCATTGCTCGTGCGGATGTCACCATGAACGACGCTATCGAAAACATCGACATCGGTGGTCCCACGATGGTGCGTTCTGCGGCGAAAAACCACGCTCATGTGGGTATCGTGACTGATCCAGCAGATTATGAGCGCATACTTGCCGCTTTAGGTGATGGCACCGAGCTGACACCTGCTTTGCGCTATGACTTAGCGGTTAAGGCTTTTGAGCATACTGCACAGTACGACGGAATGATTGCCAATTTCTTAGGTAGCCGTGTCAATGAAAACCAGCAACCTGAGAATTTTTCACGTACCTTTAATGTGCAGCTCGAAAAAGCACAGGATCTACGATACGGCGAAAACCCACATCAAAACGCCGCTTTTTATACGGAAAACCATCCGCTAAAAAGCCACCAAGCCTCTATAGCGACTGCTAAGCAACTGCAAGGCAAGGCGCTGTCTTATAACAATATCGCCGATACTGATGCTGCTCTTGAGTGTGTGAAAGCCTTTAGCGCCCCTGCTTGCGTTATCGTTAAGCATGCCAATCCTTGCGGTGTCGCTGTGGATAACGATCAAGTAACCGCTTATAACACTGCCTTTAGTACTGACCCTGAGTCTTCTTTTGGCGGCATTATTGCTTTTAACCGCCCATTGACGTTGGCAGCGGCTAAAGCCATTATCGACAATCAGTTTGTAGAGGTTATTATTGCACCAAGCATCGAAGATGGTGTGCTTGAAGCGACAGCTGCTAAGAAAAATGTCCGTGTATTGGTGTGCGGCGAACTGCCAGCGCCAGATCAACGCGATAGTCAGCTTGACTACAAGCGCGTCAACGGTGGCCTGCTAGTACAAGAGCAAGATCTTGGTTTGATTACAGCCAATGACTTAAAGATTGTCACTGATGTACAACCAACAGAAGCGCAAATCGCCGATCTATTATTCAGCTGGAATGTAGCAAAATACGTCAAATCTAATGCTATTGTTTATGCCAAAGGTCAGCGTACTATCGGTGTTGGTGCTGGTCAGATGAGCCGTGTCAACTCAGCGCGTATCGCTGCTATCAAAGCTGAGCACGCTGGATTGGCTACTGAAGGTGCTGTTATGGCGTCAGATGCCTTCTTCCCGTTCCGTGATGGCATCGATAACGCTGCCCAAGTCGGTATTGCTGCTATTATCCAGCCAGGTGGGTCTATGCGTGATGATGAAACCATCGCTGCGGCAAATGAGCATGGCATCGCGATGGTATTCACTGGTATGCGTCATTTCCGCCATTAAATTGTTCCGTATCACTTTGAATATTAGCATTGATAGCAGTATTGAATTTCGTATCGCTATTAATGCTAAATCTTTATGATAAAAGTAATACTCATTAAAAAAGCCACTGTAGACAGTGGCTTTTTTATGCTTCAAACTTGAGAAGATTATTTAGAAAGAATGACTAAGTAAGTATCTCAAGTTTTCCTTAATAGCTTTATTTCTAACGCCCTTGCGCGTTTGCTATATTGGCGTCATTAACTTCAACTTTATATACCAAGCGTAGATAATCCAAGTAATCTTGTAGCTGATCTTGCCCCAAGTTATCACGAATGATTGCAGCCGTTTGTGCTCTTTGCACATCAGATAATGGCGACTGCTCCTCTGTTTTAATACGATCACCGACCAACAAAGTCGCGCCCATCTCAGTCTCACTGGCAATAGCAACGACGCCATTATTAGCTGCTTGCTGACTAAAGGCCAATCCGCGTTCTTTCTCTGTCAATAGAGTGGTTTGGCGATTCACTTCACCTAATGATTGAAAACGTACTGGCTGTTTATTGATATCAGCAGGCGTTTTAATACCAGCGGCTAGTTTCTTCGCCTCTTTTAGAGCCAATGCCGTGGCCTTTTCTTGACGTAATATCTGAGTGATTTTTGGTGTAGCAGCAGCTAAGCTAAGCGTTTTCGTAGGACGATAGTTGCTTGGCTGCACCCATACCGTCCCATTACCGACTTCGATACCTGCGGTTACTGCCTGATCTTGAATGGTAAACTCATCAAAAGCCTGCTTAATCACTGCTGGTTGTGATAGCTCCGATTTGTTGTTTTCTTTACGATAATCCTTGATACGTTTTAACGTTACGTTCTCTTGCTGAGCGATGTCTTCGATGCTAAAGCCATCTGCTGCCAAGTCATTAATCGCTGTCACTTTATCTGCATAGATTTCTTGACGCTTATATTCTTTGGCTTTTGCTGTCAGCTCTGCACGCATGCTTTCTAGGCTTGGGATTTTACTACCGTTATCTTCGGTTACGGTAAATATCTGGTAGCCAAAGCTAGTCTTAATAGGTGCTGTTACATCACCCACACTTAAGCCCTCTAAAGCTTGCTCAACCGCTGCAGCATCATTACCAAATACAGAGGGATTAAAGGTACCAATATCGCCACCTGTTGCTCCTGATGGATCATCTGATTCAGTTTTAGCCAATGCGGCAAAAGACTCACCTTTATCCAAGCGAGCTTTGATTTTGGCCGCTCTGGTCTTCGCATCTTTACCCGTTAATAGGATTTGACTGATTTTACGTTCATCGACGACCGCTAGCCCTTGCTTATAAGCTTCATATTGCTGCTGCAAATCTTCTTCCGTAACTTCATTCACTTGAATGGTTTTAGGACTTAATTGCAAATATGCCAAATCTACCATCGCCGCACTTTTTAGCGTGTCTTTATTGGCATCATAATAGGCTTGTATATCGCCTTTGCTTAACTTGACCTGATCTGCATAGTCTTGCCAATTAAATCGATGCAGCCAGATATTGCGCGACTCAAGTTGTAAGTCAATCAATTGACTGACCGCTTGCATTGGATATACTGCCGTGCCAACAATACTGGCATTGAGTTGGTCGAGGCTTAACTGGTTACGAAACTCAGCAAATAGCTGATCTTTGGTCATGCCGCGCTGGCGCAAGAAGTTTGAGAATTGGTCGTTAGAAAAATTGCCTTCTGCGTCCTTAAAAATTTCTTCTTCACGCAATAAACGATTAATCGTGTCATCAGAGACTGTCATACCAAGCTTGCCCGCTTGCTGCTCCAATAGCGTACGATCAATGAGACCTTTGAGCACCTGCTCGTGCAACACATCTTCATTTAATAGACTGGCATCATCAACTTGTTCTAGTATTTCAGTACGACGGTTATTTACGGCAGTCTGATACTCGGACAACCCTACGCTTGCTTCACCCACCTGAGCGACTTGGTTGGGATCGACCCCGCCTCCAAAATAGCTTTCGACACCCAATAGAGCGAGCGGCGATAGGCATAAAATCAATAAAATGCGACCTGGCCAGCTTTTTAAGAAATCGCGCAATTTATCCATAGTTATCTCTGCTTTATAAACCTATATTGATGAAAAACCATTGTAATATTACTATTAATATCAATGCTATCTAAGCAGGCAATGGTAAGAATAAGAACGTGTGAATTTGATATAGAACAACAAGACTGAGTAAAACAGCCTTATTTAAACAACGCATCTATCGCGCGCCCTATGATACGTGATTTTTGATGCAGACTCAAAATATTCACGTGGTATGATACAAACTATAGCGATAAAAAAAGCACCTAATATTTAGGTGCTTTCTTATGATTCATATTATGACTTTTCAGCCATGCTATAAATCATATAGTGCTTTACTAAGTAAATGCTGTATTCGTTCGTATATCACGTCGTTATACAGCATCCGTTTTTAATAAAACGGCTTAGTTTAAACGCTCTTTTAAGTTTTTACCCGCTTTAAAGCTTGGTACTTTACTTGCTGGAATGCTAAGCTCTTCACCCGTCTTAGGGTTACGGCCAGTACGTGCTTTACGGTCTTTTACGCTGAAAGTACCAAAACCAACCAATGAGATGCTATCGCCAGCTTCTAGCGCTTCACCAACACTTTCCATAACAGCATTCAATGCATCGCCAGCTTGGGTTTTGTTTAGGCCACTTTTGTCCGCGATGCTATCAATTAATTCTGACTTATTCATAAAATTTCCTTCAAGTTTAAGGGGGATAATAAACGCTCACGCCAAGCATTGTAACGCTCTCATAGCATTTAAGCAATAAAAACTGCCTGACTGGCGTATTAACAGGTTTCGCTTTGTTATCGTCTTTATATCAAGGCAGCATAAGGAGCGCAAGCGATTTTACATATTTTTGCCTACTGTACTACGTATTTGACACTCAATGTTACGCAAAGCTTCTGCAACTGTCATAACCGCTAGTAACCTTGGCTTTTCGTAACTTTGACTTAGCGAGTCAACCTCTATACTGCCTTATCGTTCAAAGAGATGTCATCTCATACTGAGGCATCGCCAGTCATAAATATCTGTGTCCTTGTTGATTACCAAATTGTAAAGTAATAATTTCCCAACTGACAGAAACTAGCGTTACTTTTTATTATAAAGGCGTTACTATAAGCAAAATATCACTGCACCTTTTGGGTCAATTTTGACTCTTGTTTGTCTTTTGCCTCTAATTTGCCAAATATAAAACGGATTATTTACATGAAGCGTTCTACGTTGTCTCACTCTTTTCTTAATATCATTCTGGTGTTCATCGAGTCGGCGCTGACACTATTGTTACGTTTAGATCCCGAACTACGTAAAGCCGCTTACCCACTTGCCAAGCAAGGTACTGTCGTGGCGCTACGCTTGTATCTACCGCATGTTGAGGTGTTTGCCACGTTTAGCACCAAAGGCGTATTATTAGACGCAGAGTTACCTATTGACCGCAGCGAACCTGACGTCATCATTAATGCTTATAGCATCCAAGTGATCAATGCGATCACCACTCATGACAGCGAAACCACCGAAAAACTACAAATGCGCGGCGAATCTGTTCAAGTACAGTTGGTCAAGCAGTTTATTATGCAACTCGGTCTTGGCAGCTTAATTCAAGGTCTTATTAAAAAGATAAAAGGTGGCAAAGGTAAGACCAAACCTACTGAAGCTGAAATGGCTGACAAAAAGGACAGCTATAAATTACGCATCAAAGAGCAACAAACCCAAATAAACACCTTAACTATTAAAAACCGTGAGCTTGAAATCACGGTTAAAGAGTTACAGAGCAAACAGAAAACCCTGATAATCATCACCGTGGCTGCGCTTGTCATTATGATCGCAGCCATTATCGCGCTATTGATGAATTAATTTCGCCAACAACGACTTACCAATGTCAGCTTAATAATGAAAGGCTGCTTGCTTTACCAAACGCGTTTGATGCCGATGAAGGCATATTAAACACTTAGGATATTAAGCGCTTAGATGACTGGGGCGTATTGAACCTTCAGCACGCCCCAATATAATTGATAGAAGTTAAAAAAACGTAAGACGCAAACCTTAAGACTGTATTTTAGTATTTCAAAAATGCTAGGAATCAATGTTCTCAATCTTATAGCCCTTCCTTTTAATACCATTGTTTTTATCAATCATAGTGATAAGCTCGATTAACCATTCAACCACACTTTAATCTTGACTAAATTACTCAGGATTAAGTATAATTGGCTTAATCGTTGCACACATCGGGTTAATCATCTGCTGTTTAATAACGATAAGACACAACTTAGCGGTTATGTGATTCCATCAGTAGCTTTCATATTGCGCTACAAGCTGCCACCACTATCATTTTGCTAAGGTCGTTGTTAAATAAAAATGACTTAAAAGTTTGGAGATAACACATGCGTTTGACTACTCGAGGCAGATATGCCGTTACTGCGTTACTGGATTTGGCATTACAGACCAGCCAACAAGACACTGCAGTCTCCTTATCTGATATCGCCAAGCGGCAATCGATTTCTATCTCTTACCTTGAACAACTGTTTTCCAAACTTCGTAAGCGTGGTCTGGTCACTAGCATCCGAGGTGCGGCCGGTGGCTATCATCTAGCCAAACCATTGCATGAAATAGACGTCATGAGCATCATATCTGCCGTCGATGAGTCGGTTAATGCGATGCAGTGCGAAGGACGTGGCGACTGTCAAGGTGGTACAATGTGCTTAACCCATGATTTATGGTGTGCACTGTCCAATCATATCGAACAGTACTTGAAAAATATAACATTAGCGCAATTATTAGACATGGAAAATGTGCAGTCAGTGTCAGAGCGTCAGCACAGCTCTACCAAAGAGATTTCCATAAAAGATATCAACACTATTACCCTATCGAACAGCGAGGCAAACCCAGCATGAGCCAACATAACAACCTTATATACTTAGATTATGCCGCCACCACACCAGTTGCAAAATCAGTAGCTGCTAAGATGAGCGAGTATCTGACAGTAGATGGCATCTTTGGTAATCCAGCCTCGCGCTCGCATGGCTATGGCTGGCAAGCAGAAGAAGCGGTAGAAACAGCGCGTCAACAAGTGGCTGAAGTCATTAATGCTGATCCACGCGAAATCGTCTTTACCTCTGGTGCAACAGAATCAGACAACCTAGCGATTAAAGGTGCCGCGCATTTTTATCAATCTCGTGGTAAGCACATCATTACCAGTAAGATCGAACATAAAGCCGTATTAGATACGTGCCGTGAGCTTGAGCAAGAAGGTTTTGAGATTACTTATCTTGAGCCGCAGCCAAGCACGGGTCTTATTTTACCAGAGCAAGTTAAAGAAGCATTACGTGATGATACTATCTTAGTATCACTCATGATGGTAAATAATGAGCTTGGTACGATTACTGATGTCGCTGCCATTGGTGAAATCACTCGTGAAGCGGGTGTGGTCTTCCACGTCGATGGCGCACAATCTGTTGGTAAAGTATTGATTGACCTTGAAACTACGAAGATCGATTTGATGAGCTTCTCAGGTCACAAAGCCTACGGTCCTAAAGGTATTGGCGCATTATTTGTTCGTCGTAAGCCACGTATCCGTTTGAAAGCAGAGCAGCATGGCGGTGGTCATGAGCGCGGTATGCGTTCAGGTACATTACCGACGCATCAAATCGTTGGTCTTGGAGCAGCATTTGCTTTAGCCAATGAGCGTTATGAAGAAGACCATGCACATGCAGCCAAGCTACGCCAAAAACTGTGGGACGGTCTACAAGATATCGAAGAGATCTACCTAAATGGTGATCTTGAGCACAGCGTGCCTAACATTGTAAACATCAGCTTCAACTTCGTTGAGGGCGAGTCTCTCATGATGTCACTTAAAGATTTAGCTGTATCATCAGGTTCAGCCTGTACATCAGCGACGCTTGAGCCATCATATGTATTACGTGCTATTGGTCGCCCAGATGAATTAGCACACAGCTCAATTCGTTTCAGCTTTGGTCGTTATACCACTGAAGCAGACATCGATACTGTCATCAAACAAATGCATGAAGCGGTCGATAAATTACGTGCCTTATCACCACTTTGGGATATGTACCAAGAAGGTGTTGATTTAGATTCAGTCGAATGGGCTGAGCATTAAAATTACCGAAAGCAACGACACAGTTATCAAACAGAACCATTATACGATTGATCAGACACTTATAAATCCAGTTTTTATAAATACCGTTTTTATAAATACCGTTTCTATTAACTAAATGTTTGACCCCAATTATCGATGAGTAGTTAGACATTTAAAGTCAGTAATTGACTACTCATCATCTAACTAGGAGAAAACCCCATGGCCTATAGTGACCAAGTTATTGATCATTACGAAAATCCACGCAACGTCGGCAATCTTGATAAAAATGCCAAAAACGTTGGTACTGGTATGGTTGGTGCCCCAGCTTGTGGCGATGTAATGCGCCTACAGATTCAAGTTGATGATAACGGCATCATTGAAGATGCACGCTTTAAAACTTATGGCTGTGGTTCAGCAATCGCCTCAAGCTCGCTTGTGACTGAGTGGCTAAAAGGCAAAAGCTTGGATCAAGCGGGCGAAATCAAAAACAACGATATCGCGAAAGAGTTAGCCTTACCACCAGTAAAAGTGCATTGCTCTGTACTTGCTGAAGACGCCATTAAAGCCGCTATTAGCGACTATAAAGGTAAGCATAGCGCAGCAGTAGAGCCAGAAGAAGCGGCTAGCTAAACCTATTAGCGTAAGTATTGTACTTCTAAGTACACGGTCTTAATGGCCGTACTTTAGTAGTCGATGTATTGAACAGCTACTAACGCTAAAAAGGTGACAATAACGCTAATGTAATTGTCACCTTTTATTTTCTAGTGATTCTTAACTGGTCGTTATTAAGATTTTTTGGCAAGTGCGCTATTTTCATTGCCAGTTTATACAGATTTTTTTGATTGATATTTATCATTGATAGTTAATGGGAGTTGGCATGATTGAAATGACAGAACGCGCCGCTCAGCATGTTCGAGACTTTTTGGACAATCGCGGCAAAGGCGAAGGTATTCGAGTGGGTATCCGTACCGCGGGTTGCTCAGGCTTAGCTTACGTTTTAGAGTTTGTAGATACCCCTGATGAAAATGACACGCGTTACGAAAGCCGCGGCGTTAACATCTTTATTGATCCTAAAAGTTTGGTCTATTTAGATGGTTTGTTGATGGACTACGAAAAAGAAGGTCTTAACGAAGGCTTTAAGTTTACCAATCCCAATCAAAAAGGCGAATGTGGTTGTGGCGAGTCTTTTACCGTTTAATGGTTCAAAGGTTAAAAAACCCTTGAGTTTAGAGTTTCCTAACTCTATATTCAAGCCATAATAAATATGTTCTCAGCTAAAGAAAACTTTCAAAATAAATAACAAGCAAGGCGTATGATATGACAGACATTACTGCAGAAGCCCAGTTTGATAACTTCTTTGCCCTATTTGAGCAGCCTGTACAGTTTGAAGTCAATCAAGAGAGTCTCGATCAGCATCTACGTCTGCTACAAAAACGTTATCATCCTGATAATGTCACCAAGAATCTAGCCAATACTACGCAAGCGCAACAGCAGTCTGAGCAGGCCTCAGCGTTAATCAATCAAGCCTACCAAGCGCTAAGTGCGCCTGATAGTCGTGCTAGCTATCTACTAGACATGGCAGATCAAGCACAGAATCTAGAGCATTCAATTGCAGACTTGGACTTTTTAGAAGATGCGATGCAGATGCGTATGGATTTAGATGACGCTATCGAGGGTAAAGATCGTGTGACATTGCAACAATTACACCCTCAAATCACCGAGCGACTGGCAAAACAGTCTAAGCGTTTTAACGATGCTTACCAAAGCCAAGATTGGCAAACGGCGATTGATGCGACACAAAAACTAAAGTTCTTAGTCAAATTAAATGCTGACGTGACTACTGGTATCGATGAGTTAGCAACTGCTGAGCATTCAGATGATGATGATTTATACGTCTAACTAACTGACGTATAAGCTTGTTAATTTATTTTATATGCTAAATTTATTTATAAATGCTATTAGCTTATGACGCTTATTTGAAAACTATATTATAAGCGATGGTTAAAATAGTCACAGCGATGCCGTATAATCCCTTATTTTAAGCACTTTTAATCGCTAAGTATCTTCGTTTTCACGTGCATACAAAGCAGTTAAACTACAATAGTGCGCTTATCATATTTGTTCCATTTTACTTATTAATTTTATCTCTTTCATTTTATCTTTGAGTTATCTTATGTCTTTATTGCAAATTGCCGAACCCAATCAAAGCGCCCAACCCCATCAGCATCGTTTTGGCCTAGGAATTGATCTTGGTACTACGCGCTCATTGGTCGCGGTAGTACGCTCAGGCAAGGCGCAAGTCTTAGAGGCAAGCGCAGCTACCGATACCTTATTACCTTCTGTGGTCTATTATCCAAGTGTAGGTAAGCCGTTAGTTGGCTCTGATGCATTAGCCCACTTAGCGGATGATCCAAAAAATACGATCGTCTCGGCTAAGCGTTTTATGGGTCGTAGTCAAGCTGATATCAAATTCTCTCATCCTTATGAGTTAAGCGGCAGCAAAGATGACATGCCAGCATTTGTGACGGCTCAAGGTGAAGTATCGCCTGTTGAAGTATCAGCACGTATTTTAGCAGCGCTTGAGCAACGGGCAGCGAGCGCATTGCCTGCAGACAGTATCGAGGGTGCGGTCATTACTGTCCCTGCTTATTTTGATGAAGCCCAGCGTCAAGCGACCAAAGATGCAGCCCAAGCGGCTGGTATTAATGTTTTACGTCTGCTAAATGAGCCTACTGCTGCTGCCGTCGCCTATGGTCTCGACCAGTCAACGCAAAACAGCGATAAAGAAAGTTATTATTTAATTTACGATCTGGGTGGCGGTACTTTTGACGTTTCTATCTTAAAGCTGACTGATGGCGTCTTTGAAGTATTGGCAACTGGCGGTAATAGTGCATTAGGTGGTGACGACATCGATCGTCTAATGACCAATTGGCTTATCAAACAATTAAATATCGATCCTAAAGACGTGAGTCGTCATGATAAATCGATACTCGCCCAACAATCCAAGGCTTATAAACAAGCCCTGACTGATGCTGAGCAAGTCAATATTGACATCACTGTCAATGAGCAATCTTATCAAGGTGTGCTGCGCCGTACAGATTTGCTGGCTATTGCAGAGCCAGTGAGCCGCCGTACATTGAGCGTATGCGAACAAGTGCTGCGTGATGCCAAGCTTTCGAGTGCTGATCTAGACGAAGTGATTTTGGTCGGTGGCTCTACTCGTATGCCTGCTATACAACAAGTCGTGACAGATTTTTTTGCCAAGCAACCACTTTGTCGTCTAAATCCCGATGAAGTCGTGGCTTTGGGTGCTGCCCAAACGGCGCATCAATTGGTCAATGGCGATAGTAATAACAACCTACTATTGTTAGACGTAACGCCGCTATCGCTTGGTCTTGAGACCATGGGTGGCTTAGTTGAAGTGCTGATTCCACGTAATACGCCTATCCCTGTCAAAAAACGCCAAGTGTTTACCACCTATCAAGATGGTCAAACAGGCATGGTGATTCATGTGGTACAGGGCGAGCGCGAGACAGTAGATAACTGCCGTTCATTGGGTCGTTTTGAGCTATATGGTATCCCGCCGATGAAAGCTGGATTTGCTCGTATTGAGGTCACCTTTAGTATTGATGCGAATGGACAGCTAACCGTCAGCGCACAGGAAACCACAACCAAGACAGAAAGTAAGATTGAGATTGTGCCTTCTTATGGGTTATCAGATGAGCAAAAAGAGCAGTTGCTCGTCGCAGGATTCAAGCATGCAGAAGAAGATAAAAATACACGTTCTTTAATCGAAACCAAAGTAGAAGCGGAGCGTGAAGTATTAGCGCTACAATCTGCCCTTAAAGAATTTGCAGCTTTATTGTCTTCTGAAGAGCAGCACTCATTGGCTGAGCAAATACAAGTGTTGCAAACAACGCTCAGTACTGATGATTTGGCACTTATCGAAGCACAGCAAGCAAAGCTCAAGCCTCACAGTGATGCGTTTGCTGCCCGTATTATGAATCAAAGCGTTAAAGCCAGCATGGCAGGCACGAATGCCCAAGATTGGTAGCAGATACATTTAAAAATGTGGCTTAGTCACCATACTAAGCGCATTTCTTATATTTTTATTCTTTTAATTGATTAGCACTGGAAAGACGATTTATGCCAAAAATTACCGTACTACCGCATCATGAAATTTGCCCTGAAGGCGCCGAAGTCGAGCTAGAAGCTGGCAGCAACTTATGTAAAGCGCTATTGGAAAAAGGCATTAAAATTGAACATGCATGTGAGATGTCAAAAGCCTGTACCACATGCCATGTGGTCGTCCGTAAAGGTTTTAATAGTTTAGATGAAATGGATGATATTGAAGCCGATTTATTGGATCGTGCTTGGGGATTAGAGCCTGACTCACGCCTATCTTGTCAGGTCATGCTCGATGATGAAGACTTAACCATTGAGATTCCTAAATATACGCTCAACCATGCAAAAGAAAACCACTAAACGCTAGAACACGTCCTAATATTACAGTTTACTTCATTAGATAAAAAAGCCAGCTATCATAATAATAGCTGGCTTTTTTGTGCTTGATTTTATAAACATTCTTTTTGAATGATTATTTATGACGATTGTCATTGATTATCATTACGTTTGCTTGCTGCCGCTATGTCAGTTGCCACTTTTTCTTGCTCCTGCTCGACACGTTCAAGCGCAAAATTTAAGCGTGCTCTGATATCTTGATAATCATTATCCTTCATATCTTTAAAATTTAGATGCAAATTAAAACCTGGTAATGTGTGATCAACCCACTTTGATAAATGACCTTTATACGTATCTGGATCCAGCACTTGCCACGCATTTACCTTGCTATCAAAACCCTTTAACTTGAACGCACCCGCATGCTGACAGTCATAATTATGACAGATATAATCGTAAGTACTCTCACTGACCAGTATCTCATCTTTACCAGCGCTCGACTCAAGTCTTGCCGCTAGATTGGCCTCTTTACCAATAAGAGTATAGCTTAGGCGATTATTACTACCAAAATTACCAACATGGCAATAACCTGTGCTGATGCCGATACGGATGTACAACCCCTCAAAGCCCATCAAGCGCCATTTCTGCCTCAAAGTTCGCATCTCGCGACGCATGTCTATTGCCATTGCAATACAGTCTAAAGCATCTTGGCGCGCACCGCGACTATTTGGCTCACCGAAAAAACACACCATGCCATCACCAATAAATTTATCAAGTACGGCGCCATGCTTGTTTGCTATCAATGTCATACAATGCATATAAGTATTTAAGATATCAGCCAAATTGTCAGCGCTCAAACTATCTGACAATTCCGTAAAGCCAACGATATCTGAGAACATAATCGTCAGCTTAGCGCGCTTATTAGCAACGGTAACTGGGCTGTCAGATTTTACGATAGGCTCCCAAACTTGTGGAGGTATGAAGCGCGTTAACTTATTAATGACGGAGACCATCGTGCTTAATCGCCCAACAGCCTGATGAGCACGAGTTTCATAACCAATATACTCTTGGTATACATGCCAAAACTGATACAGTATGACGATCATACTGGCTAATAATATTATTGGTGTGGTCCAGCCTTCATGGCAATCTATATCAGCACTGCTTAGGGTAACGCTAACATAATAGAAGACAATGACGGTTATTACGGAAACGGTAATCAGTTTTAAATGATTTTCAGGGCTACTAATAATAATTCTGAGTGCTATAAGCGCGGCTAAGCTAAGCGAAATAACCGTGCAAAATTGTATCGACCCAATAACTACCGATAGTAAAATAATAACAATGTTAGACGTCCAAAAGCTTTTTTGGCGGCGATAGTTATAAATCAAAATCATTAAACTTGGCAAACAAACAATAACGAGCAGTGCCATTGAAGTAGGTCTAAAATTAAAATGTACAGCGAGGAGTATTACCGTGAGTATTAAAACGAAGACTTCTGGATAGTCAAATCGATAAATCCCTTCATTTTTTGAAGAGTGATTTGGTCTCAGCGTGTCTAAAAAAGGCATATGAAGTATTCGCTCACGTAAAACAGGCTATGTAAAAAACTAAAAGGCTTGAGGATAGCACACGCGTACTACCTGCCTCTACGCCAAGTTGTGTATAAAATTAATCAATGATTACATTATACTTTTTAAATACTATAAAACCCATGTCACTGATAGCCAAAAGCCTACCACTCATCACTCATCTTGTCTTAATACGCTACCAAATCGGGATTATAAGACATATCGTTTGAGCCATATACAAAAAATCCAGATAATATTTATCTGGATTTCAAATACTTAAAACCTATTAATATATAAAAATTAGGGGCTGTAATAACTGAGCATAACGTTGGCACATAACCATAAAACGGCTAAGACACCAAAATAAGGCTTAACTTTAAACGTTTAGCCAGTTTTCCAGTTATTTTGATGGGTCAATCGATGCCCAGTTAATCGATATCTAGTTAATCGATACCTAGCCAATAGAGTATCATTATCGATTTGCCAATCAACTTACCGACCTGTTACTACTCAGGTATTTATTACATTTGCCAGTCAAATGGCATTTGATGATGACCACGTAGCGCCATCATTAACGTCTGCTGCATCTGCGCCAACACTTCTTTAGTATAAGGAATAGCAGGGACGCCCCATACTGGATTTGGCCATTGCATGTCGTTTTGATAGCGAACGATATGATGAAAATGAAGTTGCGGTACTTGATTACCGAGTGCAGCTACATTCATTTTATCAGCTTGAAAGGTCTTGGCTAGCTGACTCGACAACCAGCTCGATTCACGTAAAAACTGTGTTTGATCGGCTTCAGATAACTCATATAACTCTTTGATACCTGATACGCGCGGCACTAATATTAACCAAGGAAACTGGCAATCATTGATTAAACGACAAGTCGATAATGGGAAGTCACCCACTAAAAAGCTATCGGCAGCAAGTTTATGATGAAGTTGGAACATAATGACGGTTCTCTTGTTATGACACTCAGATAAAAGGAATATAAATCTAGAAAAGCAAAATTTAATTTACTAAAAAACAATAGGCTAAATATAGGATGTCGCTATTTTATCAGTTATCCGACCGATAAAATAGCGCTATGACTCATTGTCTTGACGTCCTACTTGAGCACTGGCTAGCTGACTTATTGAGCTGATTGAATCTACCGAAAATCATTGCCAAGCTCTCAAAATGCCGAAATACCAAAACAACTACGCTGACTCTGCCACCATATGCTCGCTAAAATAGCGTAATAACTCTTGTATCGCGGTGACGCGCTGTTGCGGCGTTGCAAGTTTATCAGCATCTTGATAACGAATACCAGAAGCACCGTTCATACGATAACGCTGGCCATTTGATTGAATCAACTTAATAATTGCTAAGGCATCAACTGGGGTATCGGGCGCAAACTCTAATGTCATGCTATTACTATTGGCATCAATCTTATTAATCTTGAGCGGCTCAGCTTGTATACGCAGTCCGTGGATGGCGAACAACTGCTTAGTTTGCTCTGGTAATGTACCAAAACGGTCAATCATTTCGGTACGAATATCAATCAATGCCTCTTTATCATCGGCGTTACTGATGCGCTTATAAAATAACAAACGCTGATGGACATCATGGAGATAGTCTTCTGGTATCAATGCTGAGCTATGCAGATTAATCTCACTAGTCAGCGACAATGGTGTGCTTAAATCAGGCTCTTTACCCGCTTTAATCGCCTTAGTTGCTCGCTCCAGCATGTCCATATATAAACTAAAACCAATCGCCTGCATATTACCACTTTGCTGCTTACCAAGTATTTCGCCAGCACCGCGAATTTCTAAGTCTTCGCTAGCCAGCATAAAACCTGCACCCAGCGTATTGGCGCGTTCAATCGCATGCAACCGGCGTTTAGCATCGCCTTTTAGACCTTTGAGAGAAGGCACAAGTAGATAACAGTACGCTTGATGATGACTACGACCGACACGACCACGTAACTGATGCAGCTGCGCCAAACCAAACTTGTCAGCGCGCTCAATGATAATAGTATTGGCATTCGGCACATCAATACCCGTTTCAATAATGGTCGAGCATATCAGCACGTTGAATTTTTTATGATAAAACTGCTGCATCACTTGCTCAAGTTGGCGCTCTTGCATTTGCCCGTGAGCGACCCCTACTCGCGCCTCAGGCACCAATTCACGTATGGTTTCTGCCATACGCTCAATGCTCGCCACATCATTATGTAATAAATAAACCTGCCCACCGCGCAATAGCTCACGCAAGATAGCCTCTTTCATTAAAGCATCCGTTTTTTGCATAACAAAGGTTTTAATCGCCAAACGACGTGCGGGCGGTGTCGCGATAATTGACATGTCACGCATACCTGAGAGCGCCATATTGAGCGTTCTAGGGATGGGGGTTGCTGTCATCGACATACTATCCACATCAGTCTGAATCGCCTTGATACGCTCTTTATGGCGCACACCAAAGCGATGTTCTTCATCGACAATCATCAAACCT
Organism: Psychrobacter sp. JCM 18902; assembly: GCF_904846615.1. Lineage (NCBI taxonomy): Bacteria > Pseudomonadati > Pseudomonadota > Gammaproteobacteria > Moraxellales > Moraxellaceae > Psychrobacter > Psychrobacter sp. JCM 18902. Next base: position 490,097 of record NZ_CAJHBK010000001.1, on the reverse strand, counting down.
AGATTAGAAAACTTCACATCAGGTTGTAACAGTTTATGGGTGCCGATGACAATATCGACTTTACCTGCTGCTAAATCTGTCAATACCGTTTCTTGATGCTTTTTGCCGCCAAAGCGTGATAGCGTCTCGATACGCACTGGCCAATCGGCAAAACGGTCGCGGAAATTGTCTTCATGCTGACCGGCCAGCAAGGTCGTCGGCACTAGCACCGCCACCTGATAACCTGCGCTGACGGCAATGAATGCTGCCCGCATAGCCACTTCTGTTTTACCAAAGCCAACATCACCGCAGATGAGCCGATCCATTGGTTGGTTTTGTCGCATGTCTTCCATCACCGCATGGATAGCATTGGCTTGATCCGGCGTTTCTTCAAAAGCAAATTGACTGGCAAAGAGCTCATACTGTGATGGATCTATTTTAAAATGAATACCGACTTTGGCTTCACGACGCGCTTGCATATTAAGCAGTTCGGCCGCTACGTCATGGATTTGCTCGAGCGCTTTTTGCTTAGCCTTATCCCATTTACCGCTACCGATTTTGTGCAATGGCGCAAGTGCTGGGTCACCGCCACTATAACGGTTAATCATTTGCAAATTAGCAACGGGCACATAAATACTGGCATCATCGGCATATTTTAAGTGAATAAACTCTTGCTCACCGTCGCCCACATCTAACGTAATTAGACCATTATAACGCCCAATACCATGCTCGATATGAACCACTGGGCTGCCTTCGGTTATTTCAGTAACACTTTTAACCAAAAACTCTTCAGACACCCCGCTTTGACGACGACGGCGTGTTTGCAGCACTTGCCGACCAAATAATTGCGTCTCACTAATCAGCACTAAACGCTCAGGAACATATACCCCACGCTCAATGGGCGCAACGGTTAAACCAACCTGCGGCAGCTTATTACCTTTAACGCTGTTGGTTTTGTCCGCTGCTAGAAACGCTGCAAAGCTGTCATAAGCCTTAATGTCAATCTTGCCTTTGAGCAGCTCAATAAGAATCTCACGACGACCCGCTGTTTCAGCAACGATCAATACTGGCGTCGCTGTTTGTGCTTGCAGCTCTAAAAACTCTAATAGCTGGGTAAGAGGCTCAGCCTTTTGGTGATTAACGGTCAATTGTGGCGGCTCTTGCGCACTGAGCGTCACCAAGCCTTGCTGCTTATTTGCCGTCAGCGGCAATTGTGGCTGTAAATCTGATTGGTGTTCAACTTGTAACAATGAACTATCTTCTAACAATGAGTCATCGCTGTCAATCGCAGCGACATCCGTCATGCTAGCCAGCTCATTGCGCGCACTGAGAATCACCCGTGGATAACGATTAAGATGCGCGTTTAAGGTATTTGACAATAAATACAGCAACTCAGGCGCGACAATAGGCTTATCGATATCATGACGACGCTCTTCATAACGGCGCTGAATTTGTGACCAGTAATCTACCTGTTTTTCATTAATCAATTCATCAGTGATAAACAGCGCATCGCTTGGTAAGTAAGCAAACAAGCTACTCTCTGCTGTCCACGCTTTTAAATCAAAAAATAGCGGCTGATAATATTCAAGTCCGCTACTAGCGATACCTGCCATGACGTCTTTATGTAGCTCAAACTTACGGCTGCTCGCATTAGGGAACATCGTGGCGAAGTTGGTACGAAACATCTCACGCCCTTCATCAAGCGGGAACTCTTTTGCTGGTAGTATTTGAAATTGTTGAATGGGCTTTGAGATATCTGGCAACTTGTGTAGCAGTGATAGTGACTCTTTGCCCATACTACTATCGTTGCCGCTCATCATTGTTTTGAGGTCATCAACGGTCAATGTCCGCTGGGTTTGCGGATTAAAAAAACGAATGGTCTCAATCTCATCATCAAACAAATCTAAACGTAGTGGAAACGGCTGACCCATGGCAAAGATATCAATGATACTGCCACGTACCGCGAATTCACCCGGCTCAAACACATTCTCAACGGCGCGGTAACCTGCCTTTGCCAGCAATCCGCGCTGGGTATTGATATCAAATCGATCACCAACGCTCAAATCAAAATGCTGCCCAATCAGCCAGCTTGGCGGTGCTACGCGATGCATTAATGCTTGTACAGATATCAATAGTACGCCTGTCGTTGGCATATCTGTTAATAGATTGATACGCTCACTAACAATGTCTTGATGCGGTGACAGCTCATCATAGGTCAACGTCTCCCAATCGGGGAACACATAAGCATCGACGCCGCAAAATGCCAATTCCGTCTCTATCTGATTGAGCTGGTTTTGGTCACGCGTCACCACAACTTTTAATCGGTCGGCAACATTCCATAGCGGTGTTTGCACCAGACTTGCTAGCCACAAACTGCTGACTGCGCCATGCACAGGTGCCAGCCAACGCCGCTCGGCATTCTGGATAGGAAACAACTGCTGGTTAATTGGTTCAAACGCGTCAGTCAAAGCAGTGATAGGCATAAAGAGTAGGATCAATGTTAAGAGTCAGAGAGCTATTATACGAATATTTCAGCAATTACCAAAATTTATGCCGTAACGGTTTGTCACTTAGCATTTTTATTAAAAAACCAATAGACAAATAGTTGATAAAGATTATATTCGTATATAAAGACAGGATGATTAAATATAAAAACCTCAACGGCTAAGCTGAGGTTTTTGAGTTATATGCATTAAGCTGCTTTTAAATTATAAGCCATTTTTAAATTAATGGCTTGTCGCTAGCGATAATACCGTTATTGTCTGCGTAGACAAACATACCAGAATTTAATGTTAAATCACCAAAGCTTATTTCAATATCGGTTTGACCTTCATCGCGGCGATTCGATTTACGCGGAATGCAACCAAGCGCCATAACACCGATGTCCATTGCTGCCATATCATCAACGTCACGGACGCAGCCGTACACGATAACCCCCGCCCAGCCATTATCAATCGCTGACTGCGCAATCATATCGCCTAACAGCGCACAACGCATCGAACCACCACCGTCAACGACCAATACCTTACCGTTACCATCTTTGTCTTTACCATCGCTATTTAGCAATGATTTGACGCGACTATTGTCTTCGAAGCATTTCACCGTCACAATTTCACCGCAGAATTTCTTTTTGCCGCCAAAGCTATGAAAAGACTTACCTTCGATATTAGGCAAACACACCTGCGACTCAGGGTTGGCATCCAATAAATCACAGGTCACAAAGTTCTCTTTATCCATTGTTATTGATTCTGGCATGTCTGACATAGTGACGCTCCTTGTTATATATGATTGGTTATTCATGACTGATTATTTGTGACTGGCGCTTAATTTTAATCGTTCCCTTAACTTAATACTTAGGCTATTTTTTAACTTTAGTCATCGCTAGCATTTGCTTATTTTCGATGATATCAGTGGTTTGGATAGCAGGTTCAGTACGGTATTTATTACGCTGATAAACATCATGCGCACTCATCGCCATGGCAATGGCAACGCGTTTGGCGGAAATGGGATGCAGTGACAATGATTCTGAGACCAAGGGCGATATCAGCTGAAAGGCTTTTTGACCAATACTTTCGAGCGGACGACCTTTATGCTTGCCAAGTAACAAGGACGGACGGAAAATAACTAGCTGCGTAAAACCTAGCGCCATAATAGACTGCTCAGTTTCAGCTTTTACGCGATTGTATAAAAACCGACTATGAATATCAGCATTCATGGATGATAACAAAAAGAAATTTTCAACACCTTTTTCTTGGCACAGTTTGGCAAAATTGACATTATAATCATGATCAACCTTTCGAAAGGCCTCATCGCTACCAGCCTGCTTCTTAGTCGTACCAAGACAGCTAAAAGCGTCCGTCTTTCGATCAACACCAACGCTGGCAAATATTTCAGCCAAATTATCAAAATCATTAACCTGATAAAAACGCATGCTGGTATTGATATAGCGTGGCGGACGCCTTGCAATCACAATTAACGTGTCATAAAGCTCACTAAGCTGTTTGACAAGATGCTGTCCGACCAATCCTGTCGCGCCAATTACAATTGCTTTTCGCTGCATAGCCTATCCATTTATAGTGTGTTGGAAAATAGATGATAATGAAAAATCTGATTTTAAAGCCTATCACCAAAGCTTTTCATCTTAGAGCGTATCATCATTTTTAAAATGGTGATAACAATGAGATAAATCATAGTCAAATGAGGAAAATAGCGCAGATACTATCGAAATAGTAAACAGTATCGGGATATTAACCAGCTATTTGACATTTTTTTAACATTGTTTGGCAAGATTTAGCCCATTTAGATGTCCATCGATTGAATTGAGGACATGCCCTAGTATCATACCTAAATTAACGCATAGCTGAGGGTATTCTATAGAATTTATTGTAAGAGATTTTATCGGCTAAGCGATTTATTCACTCATAAGCGGTTTTTAGTGCAACAATATTGATAAGTATTTCAAGAAATAGTTGAGCAGAGACACAAAAAACTGTCGTATATATGATCACACAACTTCTTTAAGCATTAATCATCAAATATATTGTTCTAAGGGCGATAATTTGCTAAGATAACCGGCTTTACACGTTAACGCTGTTTAATTATTCCAAACAGTTTTGGCGCTTGCGATGCTCTATTGCTAATTTAGGTGCCTTTAATAACAGATAGGTACTTTAATATTAGACATCGACATCATGTTTGGCGAGACGGCTGCTCGTTACCGATGATGGTTAAACCCTTTTTTATTGTAATCCACATTCATATTTTTATCTGTCTTTATCAAGGAGATTCGCGTGGCTAATACTGCACAAGCTCGTAAACGCGCCCGTCAAAACACCAAACGTCGTCAGAACTCTGCGTCACAACGCTCTATGGTTCGTACTTACTTAAAACGTGTTGATGCGGCTATCGCAGCTAAAGATTATGACGCGGCTACCGAAGCTTACAAAAAAGCGGTACCAGTTCTTGATCGTATGGCTGACAAAGGTATTATTCATAAGAATAAAGCTGCTCGTCGTAAGAGCCGCCTGAACAAAACCATCAAAGGCCTACAAGCTTAAGATTGTTAACGTTTAGACCATATCTCGCCTTTATAGCGTGATGACTAAAACCTTGTTACTGGTTCTAATACTGGGGCAAGGTTTTTTTATGTCTGCTTGAAAAGTGAGTAGTAATCTATTAAATAGTATCTAGATTAAATAGTATTTAGATCCATTTTACTTCTGGTGGTAAGAGCAATGTATTAGGATGAAAGCCAGCAGCACGGTAGTCTTCTAATAAAGTATGAATCGGGCGCACATACACTTCACCGCGCCAAACGAAGTGTGCACTGGCTTGTTCAAACGGCTTATCATCAAACCACAAAAACACGCCTTCCATCATCTTTGGCCAATCATTCCAATCAATCTCGACCACATCAAACATCACTGCTAAAAAAGCAGACAATAAAGTATCATGACTAACAGCAAGCATGAGATGCCCTTGCTGCGGCTGATGTTGATAAAACAGCGATAAAATATCGAGACCGCCTTGGTAAGCGTTTTTGGTACCTTCAAGATTGCCTTGCAAAAATCGATTGATAAAGTTGAGCACGCCAATTTCTTTAAATACTGGATTTGCTATTTCAGGCTCAGTCACTAAGCTACCAGGCTCGACCAACAATGACTGATGCGTAATATCACGTTGTAGTCCCGCACCTGCTTGCATCAGCTGCGCCGTGTCAATACAGCGTCCAATCGGACTTGAGATACTGTCTACATCGAGCGAGTACGGTAAATGCCCTGCTAACCAACGCCCCCACGACTTCGCTAGTACTCGACCTTTAGGTGTTAGTGGTAATTGATAACTGGCAAAACCATTGCCATCAGAGCGTTCACGTAAGGAGTGTCTGGTAAATAAAATCAGCCGTTTATCTTCAGGCAATAAGCTGACTGAGGAAATCATACTATCAGGCAGGTGCGAAGGCGCTGGTGCACTTGGAGTATGACCCGCAAGCTTTTCAGCCAACAGTTTTGAGGGATTGTTATTGAGATATTTGCTCATGGTAGCAAGCGTAGCAGATTTTTTGATATGAATGAACAAAATATCAGTTCGATTGTAATATTGCTTACGAGTCTAGGCGGTTAGACTTTAAAATAAGCGTTATTTTATATTTGCTATTTTAAAAAGACAGATCAAGCGCTATTTTAAAAAGACAGATCAAGGTGACAAATAACTAAAAAGATATCTGCTTTTAAATGATTAAAATTACTTAGCCGATATCAATGACTTTGTCCCACGCGAACACTAATGCAGTGCTGCTCACTTCATTTGGATACGCACGTGGATTGACAATGACTCGTGTATTACCAATACGGTAGTCAAATGCTTCGTGTGTATGTCCATGTACCCATAGTATTGGCGCCCAATCTTCATGCATCCAGCCAGACAAATCACTGACAAAAGCTGCGTTACTTGGTAGATTCGCATACTTCTCAGACACCGATAATGGGCTAATACTATGATGACTCATTACAACAGTTTTTTTGCCAAGTGTTTTGGCGGTGATCAATGCTTGCTTTAACCATTGACGCTGCTTAGCATGGATTTGCATCGATACTTCAGGTGAAAAAAGCTCTCCTCCAGCATAGATTTGTTTATAGTCACGCATAAAGCGCATAGCAGCAGCTATAGTATCTTCATTGGCCTGATATTGGTAATCTGTCCATAAAGTACACCCTAGGATACGTATGTCACCAATATCAATATGTTGACACTGTAGAAAACGGACGCCTTGCTGCGACTGGGCATTATAATTATCCCAAGTCGCCAGCTTTTTATCAAAATGTAGCACATCTTCATTAAAGTATTCATGATTACCAGCTATCGTAATCACAGGCACTTGCAAACGTGCTGCCTGCTCTTGTAGCCATGGCATACCACTATCGCTGTTGGCAGTATCGCCCGCGACTAATACCACGTCTGCATCAGTTTTGGGAATATGCCCTAGCGGATGTGACTGACGCGCATAACTGTCAATATGTAAGTCACTTAAAATCTGTAATTTCATAAGCTCTAATATCATTAAATAAACGTAAATAGTTTAGCACTTTTTGATATACCCGCAAAAATTAAAAAAAGACAGCGGATTAGGCTGTCTTTTTTATCATGCTGACACTATAAAATGCTAAACACTTTGTAAATATACAAATATTTTATAAGTATCTAAATACCTCGGAGTATCTTTTGTAATTTAGCGGCAGGATCTGCTGCCTGAGTAATTGAACGACCAATCACCAAATAATCAGAACCATCATCTAACGCCTGTTTCGGCGTACAAATACGTTTTTGATCATCTGCATTGTCGTCTAGCAAGCGAATACCAGGGGTAATCAATTTAAAATCTTGACCACATAGTGTCTTGAGCGTTTTAGCTTCTTGCGCTGAACAGACCACGCCATCAAGACCTGCTTGCTTGGTTAATTGTGCCAATCGACTCACTTGCGCATCTAGACCATGGGTAATACCTGTTTGCATCAATGCTTGATTATCCATAGAGGTCAGCACGGTGACAGCTATCAGCAAGGTATCAAAGTTACCGTCTAACAAGCGCTGTTTAGCCAATGACATCGCCTCTAAGCCTGCGCTGGCATGCACATTCACCATCCATACGCCAAGCTCAGCTGCCGCTAGTACCGCTTGAGCGGTAGTATTAGGAATATCATGGAATTTCAAGTCTAGAAATACGTCAAAATCACGCTGATGTAGCGCCTTAACTATCTCAGGACCACAGCGAGTAAATAGCTCTTTACCCACTTTTAAGCGGCATGATGTTGGATCTAACTGATCAGCTAATGCTATCGATGCCTCCATCGTCATATTATCTAAGGCAACGATGACTGGGGAATTCATTGTATTATTCATGGTTTTACCATATCTATATCAGAATTATCAAAACACTATATATGGACTGCTCATAGATCAGTACAAAATATAATTTAGTCTCGTTTTTGTTTGGTAAGTGTCGCGCCTTCATCTACAGTAAGTACTTCTGCGTCTTGCACTTGCACATTGGTTGCTGTCGAACCATAAACAGCCTCTTCCACCGTTGGTGCACTTGCTTGGCGATCAATGACAGCATTGGCTTGTGTCAGTTGCGCTTGCAAATTCACATTCGCTTTTTGCAAACGCGAGATTTCCCACTTATTCTGTAAGACACGGAAGATAAGCAGTGCCAACAAGATGCCGATAACAATACCAAGCATAAGGCATAAAATGAGCAGCAATCCTAGATTCATCGTCGGTGCTTGCGAGAATAATAAATTTACGCCAACTTCGGTATTATTTGCCAACACCAAACCAAGTGCATAAGCAAAGCTCAAAAACAGCAATACAAATAGTAAAAAGCGCATGAGACGTCTACCTCGATTTGGAATGTCGTTAGTGTTTTAAAAATAGCACTCTAAAACCTTCATCAACCCATACATTTATATGCTTATAAAATCACTAGTGATAAGTTCTAGAAAAAGTAGCTGGCAAGCACTCTTGTTGGCAATTTTACCCAATAAATACTTTATAACACACTTAGCTATTTGCTACTGTATCATTGACTGCTTCACGTAATGCTTTACCTGGTTTAAAGTGCGGTATCGCTTTGGCAGGCACAGGTACGCTTTCTCCTGTTTTAGGATTTCGACCCATACGGGCACGACGATGGTGCAGACAAAAACTGCCAAAACCACGAACTTCTACGCGTCCATCATTGGCTAACGTATCGGTCATTAAGTTTAATATTTCACGTACTGCATCATCGACTACAGTATCAGTCATATTGTCACAGTTCGCACTTAAATTACTAATAAATTCGGACTTGTTAATCGCTTGCTGCATTATTACGCTTGCCTTGTTGATTAATGGATAAGATGACTGTGAATTGGGCCATCATTTTCGATAGCTGGTTACTTTTAAGACAAGCTATACATCAAGATCATAAGGATAAGTAGCCATTGACTAAAATAATCTCAGTGTCTTAAATAAGTAATAATTCACATCTCGTTACTCAATGTTGCAAATGATAGCGGATATTACGGTAAATGGAAATAAGAGTTTGCCCGTTTAAGCAAAAACCTCGTTGATTAATAGTGCACTTAAAATTTAAGCAAAAAAAAAGCGACCATAGTCGCTTCTTTTATAATCTTATATCAATAACGTGCAGCTTACTGCATTTGCTCTTTGATCAAGTCACCAATTGTTTTTGGCTGTGCATCAGAACTGGCAGTAGTACTAGTCGTGCTAGTGCTGCTTAGCTCTTTAATCGCTTGACGCTCTTCAGCTTCGTCTTTCGCTTTGATAGACAAGTTGATGTTGCGAGTTTTACGATCAACACTGATGATTTTCGCTTCAACGTCATCACCAACGCTCAAATGCTTAGTCGCATCTTCAACGCGATCACGTTGAATTTCAGAGGCACGTAGATACGCTTCAACTTCGTCAGCAAGCTCGATAGTAGCGCCTTTAGCATCTACTTCTTTTACTTTACCATTAACGATAGCACCGCGGTCATTGTTGACTAGGTATTCGTTAAATGGATCAGAGCTTAACTGCTTCACGCCTAGGCTGATACGGTTTGCTTCTGCATCTACTGACAATACCATTGCTTCAACGGTGTCGCCTTTATTGTAGTTACGGATAGCGTCTTCGCCAGTTTCGTTCCAAGAGATATCAGATAGATGAACAAGACCATCAATACCACCATCTAGACCGATAAAGATACCGAAGTCAGTGATTGATTTGATCGTACCAGTAATTTTATCACCGCGCTCATGTTTCTTATCAAACTCATCCCATGGATTAGCTAGAGTTTGTTTGATACCTAGGCTGATACGACGACGTTCTTCATCGATATCAAGAATCATTACTTCAACTTCATCGCCCACTTGAACAACTTTTGATGGGTGGATGTTTTTGTTGGTATGATCCATTTCTGACACGTGTACTAGACCTTCAATACCTTCAGAAATCTCAGCGAAACAACCATAATCAGTTAAGTTGGTTACGCGTGCTTTAACCACACTACCTACTGGGTATGTGCCGCCAACGTTATCCCAAGGATCAGTACCAAGTTGTTTTAGACCTAGGCTAACACGATTGCGCTCACGGTCAAACTTCAATACCTTAACTTTTAGGTCTTGACCAACTTCAACAACTTCAGATGGATGCTTGATACGGCGCCATGCCATGTCAGTGATGTGCAATAGACCATCGATACCACCTAGATCAACGAATGCGCCGTAATCAGTAAGATTCTTAACGATACCTTCGATCTCGATGCCTTCTTCAAGCTTGTTCAATAGCTCTTCGCGCTCAGCTGAATTTTCAGCTTCCATAACTGCACGACGGCTAACAACAACGTTGTTGCGTTTTTGATCAAGTTTGATAACTTTGAATTCTAGCTCTTTGCCTTCAAGATGCGTGGTGTCACGGATAGGACGAACATCGACCAATGAACCTGGTAGGAACGCGCGTACTGAACCGATATCTACAGTGAAACCGCCTTTCACTTTGCTTGAGATGATACCTTTTACGATTTCATCATTGTCAGCGATTTTCTCAAGGAAGTTCCAAGTTTCAACACGTTTGGCTTTTTCACGTGAAAGCAAAGTTTGACCCATGCCGTTATCAACCGCTTCAACCACGACATCAACGCTATCGCCAACTTCAACTTCAAGTTCGCCTTCTTCGCTTAAAAACTCTTCACGAGCGACGATACCTTCAGATTTCAGACCAGTATCAACAGTGATCCAGTCGTTATCAATGGCCACAACAGTACCAGTGATAACCGAGCCACGCTCGATATCCAGACCTGTTTCTTCGATGCTCGCTTCAAATAGTTCAGCAAATGATTCCATTATGTCTACCTTTGTATAGCCGTATCCTGTCCAGCACAGTACGGATCAAATTTATGATTGCATAAAACGAGAATACTGGTTTTATATCCCATACAATCATATATAAAAACGTTTGTTGTTAGTAAGCACATAACTTATTAAACTCACTAGCAACAACTGTCTTATATTGCAATGCCTTATACTTTTAAATCTCTATGATTTAGAAAGAATATTTTTATCACTCTCTAGAGATTATTAGCATCTACTACTGTGATTTTATACTAAAATCAAGCGTATAGGAAACTTTTTCATACTTACTAACTTGTTTTTATTAACTATTAAAGAAAATACCTTTATCCTGACAATGTCTTTTCACTTGTGCATAAACTTCATCAGCATCTAAGTTAGAGCTATCTAGTAGTAGAGCATCTTCTGCAGGCTTTGATGGTGCAGTCGCTCGATTCTCATCACGATCATCACGAGCTTTAATCGTCGCTAAAATCGCGTCAAAATCTGCCGTCTGACCAGCATTTATTAACTGTGTTACGCGGCGCTCGGCACGCGCTTCAGCACTGGCAGTCAAATACACTTTTACATCCGCATCTGGGAACACCACCGTTCCCATATCGCGACCATCAGCGACCAATCCAGAACGAGTTGCCATATCTTGTTGCAACTTTAGTAATGCTTGACGAACTTTTGGAAATACTGCTATTTGTGATGCATAGCCGCCCACGGTTTCATTACGAACCTGCTCACCAACCGCTTCACCATTCACTAAAATATCAACACGTCCTGATGCATTGTTAGGTACAAAAGCAATCTCTAGGCGCTGCGTTAATGCTAATACAACCATCTCGTCAATGGCATGGCTTCCGTCTGCCGCAACTAATCCCGCTTCAAATGCTTTGAGTCCAACGATACGATACAAAGCACCTGAATCTAGCAGTTGATAATTCAATGCTTGGGCTAAACGCCACGTGACCGTACCTTTACCTGCCCCACTTGGTCCATCAATGCAGATAACTGGGTAGCGCAACAATGGCGCTTGGTTATCATTACTGCCAGCACCAAAGTTATCAAGTATAGCGTTATCAGCTGTAGAAACGGTCATAATACTCACTTAATAGTAGACGATACTGATACGGCTTAGTGCATGCTAGCTGCAGAATAATATTTACTTATTTATCAAACGCTTGACAATTAATTCATCATTTCGTCATCAAATAGGGCGATATTATAGCAAAGAAACCTACCCATCACTAGCAGCAAGACTGATATCTTGTTAATTGCTTATATTGTCTTTCTTTTTTGCCGCTTTTCGTCGTTCACGGAAAAAGGTCTTAAGCATCTGGCTACTATGCTCACGACATAAGCCATTATGTACTTCGATAGCATGATTATAAAAAGGTTGTATCGGTAAATTTATCTGACTACCAACCATACCCGCTCGTGGCTCGCTTGCTGCATAAACCAATCTATCTACCCGCGCATGAATGAGCGCTCCGATACACATCGTACAAGGCTCTAAGGTAACGTATAACGTTGTCTGTAATGGTAAACGATAGTTTTTTAAGCGCGCACACGCTTCTCTTAATGCGACAATCTCGGCATGAGCGGTCGCATCGTGACGACCAATTGGCTCATTGAATCCTTGACCAATAATCTGCTGATCGTGTACCAGTATCGCTCCTACCGGCACTTCTCCACGCTCAGCACCTTGCCTAGCAAGTTTAAGAGCTATTTTCATCCAGCTCATATCTTGAAGTGACCAAAATGCGCTGGCTTGCATATCTTCAATAACTAACTGGCTATTTGCGGTTGGATGTGGCTTCAAGCTTATATTTTGTTTATGTTTCATTTATTTTGACAACTATTGCGGTAATTGCCAATCGATAGGCGTTTGCCCATACTGTACCAGATAATCATTGGTCTTAGAAAACGGCTTGGAACCAAAGAATCCACCACGATTGGCAGCAAGTGGTGATGGGTGTACAGCGGTGAGAATAAGATGCTTATCAGTATTGATATATTTGCCTTTTTTCTGTGCTTTACTGCCCCACAATATAAATACGGTATGTTCTGTTTGTTCATTAACCACATCAATCACCGCATCGGTAAACTGCTCCCAACCTTTATTTTGATGACTATTTGGCTCACTTTCTCGCACGGTCAGAGAACTATTTAATAGTAAAACTCCTTGCTGCGCCCAGTAAGTCAGGTCGCCATGTTTTGAAGGTGCGATACCAACGTCACTCGCCATCTCTTTTAACAAATTATTAAGTGAGGGTGGCTTTGGAATGGCTTTGGGCACTGAAAACGATAAGCCCATTGCCTGCCCTGGCCCATGATAAGGATCTTGACCTAGTATCACTACTTTAACTTGTGATAAAGGGGTCAGGTTTAACGCATTAAATATTAAAGGTGCTGGCGGATAGATACTATTTTCTGATTGATAGGCTTCTTTTAAAAACGCACGCAAGTCGTCCATATTGTTAGAAGTTAACTCGTCTGCTAACGCCGTTTTCCAATCTTCTGGCAAGCGCACATTGTCTAAAATTGCTTGTTTTTGCACTGGCGTTTTTGGTGTTTGTTCATCGAATAATTCCATAGTATGTCCTGTTATATTTGTTATTAATTAGATAAATATCGGGTAATGATGCATGAACTAATCTCGCACATGAGAGCTCGTAATTTCATACGTTGGTTTTGTTATGAATTATAGCAATAAAAAAACGGCTACCACAGTAACATGGTAACCGTTGTTATTACATTAGTAGCAAAAACTTAGCTGGCGAGTGACTCAGAGTCTGGATGTGGCTCATGAGTCTCAACGACCGTCAAGATAATACGACTATCTGCTGATCCTTTATCTGTAGACTTATAATCCGTCTTACCACTGTACTTATCAAGCTTAACGGAATCACCATCTTGCTCATCATTAGCTTCAGGCTCTAAGGTGAGATGTACTACCCCGCCATTGACCAAATCACCAAACAAAATCATACTTGCCAGTGACTTTTTGATCTCATCTTGAATCAGACGCTGCATTGGGCGTGCACCCATTAGGCGATCATAGCCTTTGTTAGCCAAGTAATCGCGTACTTCGTCATCAATCTCTAAGGTGACTTGTTTATCATCAAGCTGGACTTGTAGCTCAACCAAGAATTTATCAACCACAGATACCACCACGGAGGTATCTAATGGGTTAAATTGGATGATGGCATCTAGACGATTACGGAACTCTGGCGTAAAGACACGTTTGAGCGACTCCGTATTATCACGGCTATGGTCTTGCTGAGTAAAGCCCATTGAAGAGCGGCTAATACTATCAGCACCGACGTTGGTCGTCATAATCACAATGACTTGCTTAAAGATAGCCACACGACCATTGTTATCAGTCAACGTACCATGATCCATGACTTGCAGTAACAAGTTGAAGACATCAGGATGGGCTTTTTCAATCTCATCAAGCAATAACACACAATGTGGATGTTGATTGATTTTTTCAGTCAACAAACCACCTTGATCATAACCGACATAGCCAGGAGGCGCACCAATTAAACGCGATGCGGTATGGGCTTCCATATATTCTGACATATCAAAACGAACCAGTTCTACGCCTAACAAATTTGCCAATTGACGTGAAACTTCGGTTTTACCCACCCCAGTAGGACCGGCAAACATGAAGGAACCAATTGGCTTATCTGGTGCTTTGAGACCGGCACGCGATAGCTTAATGGCATCGGCTAAGGTTTCAATTGCCTCATCTTGACCAAACACTAAGTGTTTAAGATCACGATCTAAGTGCTGAAGAATACTCTTATCATCACTTGATACTGACTTGGGGGGGATACGTGCAAGCTTGGCAACAATCGCTTCAATATCTGCCACATCGATTTTCATCGGTGGGTTTTTCTTAGCTTTGGCACTTTTTGAATCACTGAACGATTTGGCACGATCATTGGCTTTTGCAGTTTGTGCTTCATCCTGCATTTCGCTATCGCTATACGTGTCGCCATCGAGACCCTCAACATCAGCATCAATTTGAGCATCAAAATCTTGCTCTATATCCGCAATGAAGCTTTCTTCTGCATCAATATCATCAGCATCAGGAATCACGCCTAAACGCTTATAGGCACCTGCTTCGTCAATCACATCAATCGCTTTATCTGGTAAGAAACGCTCGTGAATATGCTTAGCAGATAATTGAACGGCGGTGACCAACGCTTCATCGGTATATTCGACGTTATGAAATTCCTCATAACGAGGCTTCAGACCGCGCAAAATATCAATTGTATCGTCGACACTCGGCTCTTTGACATCAATCTTCTGGAAACGACGTGACAGTGCATGGTCTTTTTCAAACACTTGACGGTATTCGGTAAAGGTAGTTGAGCCGATACAGCGCAGCTCACCATTAGCAAGTGCTGGCTTAATCAAGTTTGATACGTCCATATTGCTACTCATTGACGACCCTGCGCCAATAATCATATGAATCTCATCAATAAACAAGATCGCATTGGGCTTTTTCTTTAGCGCATCAAGCAGCGACTTCATGCGTTTTTCGAAATCACCACGGTATTTAGTACCAGCGATTAATGAGCCAATATCAAGGCTATAAATCACGCAGCCATTCAATGGTTTCGGTGCTTTATCATTAATAATCAACCACGCCAAGCCTTCAGCGATAGAGGTCTTACCGACGCCAGGCTCACCAACCAATAACGGGTTATTTTTACGGCGACGACACAGTACTTGCGCGGCGCGCTCAATTTCAGAGCCACGTCCAATTAACGGATCGGTCTTACCTTCAGCCGCACGCTGGTTCAGGTTGGTCGCAAACTCAACCAAGGGATCTTTACTGGTTTTTTCTGAGGCACTACGGCGTTCGCCCGTCATAGAAGCACGTGGCTCGGATGGCTCGTCTTTATCTTGACCATGTGATAAGTATTGGGTTAACTCAAGACGACTAATACCCTGCTTTTTGAGCAAATAAACGGCATAAGTATCGTGCTCTGAAAACATAGACACTAGGATGTCTGAGCCTTCAACAAGGCGACCACCACCAATAGATTGTACATGGAAAATAGCACGCTGTAGAATACGATCAAAGCTTTGGGTTGGCTGCGGTGACTGCTCGGTGTCTGCGTCTACCGTTGGCGTATGCTTATTGATATAAGCTTCTAACTCGGTGCGCAGCGTTGAAACATTAGCATTACAGGCAGTTAATGTATTGGCAGCGTGAGTATTCTCTAATAACGCCAATAATAGATGCTCAACAGTGAGGTACTCATGCGATTTTTGGCGCGCAAGTGTCATTGCTAAACGCAAAGAAACTTCAAGATGACGACTTAACATAACGACTTCCTACGGTTATACCTATCTTTATAATTGATAGCTTTATGAATGAGTTAGTAAGTAAATCAGGGCGACAGATGGATTGTTCAAGGGCTAAATCTGTATTATCAAAAGACTGCGCTAAATGATATTGACCATGTATTACTCAAGTAGCAGTGCTATCTACTTATCACCAATTAAGCGTTTTGATCACTCATACTTGCTTTTCTTTATCTCAACACGATACTTAAGAAGAGTCAATCTATTAACACAGACTAAAATGTATCAAGGCGTACTGCGCATCAATATTTATAGTAAAGAAATAGCATGAAAGCTTCAAAAGCTGAGCAAATAAAGGAGAAATGGGTAATAGAATAATAAATGAGAGAGTGAAGGATACAAGTGACTTTTTTAAGCCATCAACTGATTAAATTATAGAAAAATTCAAGTTAATAGGATGACTAGAAAATGATACGAGTGCAGCAATCATTTCTATAAAATTTAGACAGCTGTTTGATGTGATGACTTAGTATAGATAAGGGTATATTAAAGAAAAATCAAGGTTAGGACATTTTTATAATAAGGAATTTATGAGTGACTGCTTGGATACAGAGTACCTATCAAGCTCACAATGAGCGGTTTTTAGAGCTTGAAAGGGTTTCTAAACGATAAAACCATTGAAAATAATAAGATAGAAGCACGAAAAGAAGATAAAACTTTAAATTCATGTTTACGCTATTTCCTTATTCGCCTTGATGTGGCTCAATCTGGGTCAATAATGGATAGCCTTCACGATATGCCAGACTGTTTACCTTTTTGGCTTTGGTCTCAGCGATATCTTTAGGATAGATACCAGCAATGCCTTTGCTACTGTTATGAATCGTCAGCATAACTTCGACTGCCGAATCCATACTATGACGAAATTCGGACTGCAAAATATAAACGACGAACTCCATCGGCGTATAATTATCATTATACATAACGACTGCATACATAGGCGGCTTAGCCACTTCTGGCTCTGCTACCAATACATCTGCTTGTGGCGAGGTCTCGCCGTCCGTATCGCCATCTTGTGCACGATGAGCAGGTATGGTTGGAAAGTGCCAATCAGCAACAGTTGGCAACGCTTGCAATAGGGTTTGTTTTATCATAATTGGCATACAAATTAATGGTTATATTTATAACAGAATAAAGAGCGCTAACAGAGGTTGGCAAATGCAATGCTTATTATAGCGCTCTTAAATATGAATAGATTAAGGCTCAATCGGACTTTCGTCGACTTCAGGTAAATCTAAAAGTGATAGCGGCATATTATCCACTCGGTCGCCAAGCTTCCAATCATAGAGCTGCTCCACTTGTTGCCCGCCAGCTTGTAAGCTAAGTTTGACTTGTAACGGTTTAAAGCCTGATGGCATCATGAAACGACCACGAATACGAACGATACCTTCAATAGTATAAACTGGAGGATCTAGCGGCACCTCTACAAAATCATCGTCATTGAGCAACGTCAACGTTGGCTTTAGGCGTTTGGCTTTGCCATCGCTAGCAAGCATGCCTATATCGAAACCATATTCGAAGGCATTTTCAGGTAATGGCTCAATCTTTGCCGCTATTACCTGTAGAGGCATGCCGCCTTTGTCACGAAGGACATCAGCATATAATTCATTCAGTTGAGAAACTTGTCTATTCTCAACCGTTAATTCTTGCTGGTTTTCACGCAACTCTTTGATGTTTGCCAAGCTAATCGCCAGCTCCTGCTTAGCAGTAGCGGCTTGATTGGCCGCTATTTTATGACTAAGACGTAAATCTTCCAGCGCTTCTGTTGCCTCAGTGCTATTGATCATCGCTTGCTTGGTTTCAGTTTGCATAGAATGAAAGCCACGCTGATATCCTAATTTATGACCGAATATCAATCCAACAATGGCAGTCACCAATATGACAACGACAAAGAGAGCCAACACCAATGTGGATGCCCCTTGTTGGGTACCACCTACCTTAGTTACTGAACTAGCATTGGTTTTAAGAGAATGCGGACTACGCTCTAAATGATACAAATCAGAGTCTTTGCACGATGAAAGTGCGGGCTGTGAGCAAAAGCGTCGTACAAGCTTGACACGCATTTAGACAATATCTCTTAACAGTAATGGCAATATTATAGCGGAATTTATAATCAATACCTAGCACCATAAATGTGAATGATTTGACCACAGCTAAACATCTGCTACGGAACAATAGGTGCAAAGTTTAGACCCATTGTTTCATCGAATCCGAACATGACATTCATATTTTGTACCGCTTGTCCTGCAGCGCCTTTTACCAAATTGTCTTGTACGACAATCACTGTTAATTCAGCCCGTTCATTGTTTTGATGCACAGCAATGCGTAAACGGTTGCTGGCGCGGACACTACGGGTATCTGGATAAATACCTTTTGGCATGACATCAATAAACGCTTCTGATTCATAGCATGTTTCAAATATCTGCTGCCAATCAATAGCGGCACCCACATCCGTCAGCTCAAGATGAATAGAGCTCAGCATGCCACGTATCATCGGCACAAGGTGCGGTAAAAAACGAATGCGATGGGTGAACTGGCTGTCTAATAACTGCGCTACGCCTTGCTCAATCTCGGGCAGGTGACGATGTCCTTCAACGCTATAAGCTTTAAAGTTATCAGTAGTTTCAGCATAATTAAGCGCAAGTGAAGCTTGGCGACCAGCGCCAGAAACACCAGACTTTGCATCGATAACAATGCGTGATTCCACCAATTTCTCTGCTTGCTTATTTTGCATATCGATTATTGGTTTCAAACCCAAAATAGCGGTAGTCGGATAACAACCCGGATTACCGACGACTAAAGCAGTGGCAAGTTTATCTCGATTCACTTCAGGTAAACCATAGACAGCTGTCTTTAGTAGCTCAGGACAGGCATGCGACTGCTGATACCAGTGTTCAAAATCGGACAGTGACTGCAAACGAAAATCAGCAGCCAAATCAATGACTTTCACACCGGCTTGCGTTAGCGCCTCTGCTTGCTTCATCGCTACGCCATGTGGAGTGGCAAAAAAGACCACATCACACTTTTGCAGCGTTGCAAGCGTCTCATCGCCCAAGTCGCTAAAGACAATATCTGATATACCGCGTAAGCTTGGAAATATCTCATCAGCGCGTGTACCAGCTTCGCTACGCGAGGTTAGCAAATCAATAGATACTTCAGGATGCGCAGATAACAAGCGAATCAGCTCAATACCCGTATAACCTGTACCACCAACAATCGCTGCTGAAATCATAAGATATTCCTTTTTATTTTACTTGGTAAATATCAGTGTTTGTTAAACAAATCTTAGATAGAAAGCTCGCTTATATACCTGAACTTTGTCATTTTTGGATTCTAGCAGCTTTAGATTTTATAATCGTGCACCGCATCGATAAATACTTTGGCATTGTCAGGATTAACCCACTGCGTAATACCATGACCTAAGTTTGCTATATAACCCGTTTTTTCGCCGCTTGCATAAGCACTATCAAGCATTGCATTTACTTCAGCACGAATCGTCGCAGGTGAACCATACAATGTTGCTGGATCCAAGTTGCCTTGAATGGCTTTACTACTCTGTAGTTTTTTGTGCTGTTTGGTCAATTGACGCTGACTTTCAGCCAATACTTGGCGTGCACGATCAATGGGCATCGTCCAATCTAACCCTAAAACATCAGCTTGACTATCTGCTTGCACATCCAACCATAACCCACCGCCTTTGGTAAATAATACCACTGGTATCTGCGGATGGCGTACTTTTAATTCAGCAACAATACGCTTATTATAAGCATGAGAAAAATCGATAAACTGACGATGGCCAAGCGCCCCGCCCCAACTATCAAAAATCTGTAGAATTTGAGCGCCAGCGACCACCTGTGCATCTAGATAATCAATGACAGAAGTGGCTAATTTATCTAATAATTGATGCAAAAAATCAGGGTTGCTATACAAAAACCCTTTAGTATAACGATAGTCTTTTGAGCTGCCGCCTTCAATCATGTAGGTGGCCAATGTCCATGGACTACCAGAGAAACCAAATAACGGCACTTGACCATTTAATGCTTTGCGGATGCTCGTCACCGCACGCATGACATAATCAAGAGAATCATTGGGTTCAAGTACTGGCAATCTATCTAAGTCTGCTTGCGTACGAATAGGATGTTTAAACTTAGGGCCTTCGCCCGCCTCAAAGTATAAGCCTAGACCCATAGCGTCAGGTATGGTCAAAATATCACTAAATAAGATAGCAGCATCTAAATCATAACGGCGTAGTGGCTGTAAAGTGACTTCAGTGGCGCGGTCCGTATCTTTGCACAGGCTCATAAAGTCACCCGCTTCTGCACGAGTGGCTTTATATTCTGGTAAATAACGACCAGCTTGACGCATCATCCAGACTGGCGTGGTGTCTATTGATTCAAAGCGTAATGCCCGTAACAATCTGTCGTTCTTTAAAGGCGCAAATTCTTGCTGAATCGAGTTACTATTATCTGAAGCACTCATGTACAAATCTCCAAAACAACACCGCATTCATGATCATCAATGAATACGGTGCTGGATAAAATAAGTTGAATAAAAGAATATTAAAACGTTTAGATAGCGACAATCTATTCTAAAAAACCACAAATAATGAGATATTCGCTAATAACAATTTATTGGTTAATATCTCTCGTGTTAACAATCATAAAAACAATAATCATTAAAAATATTTGTGTTTTTTAGAGCGTCATTTGCCGTTAGTCTTTAATCAATAATATCGTGCTCATATTTGAAATCGGATGAATACCATAAATGGTCTACATGGTCAGCGCTAAATTATCACGGTGTACCATGACCACACGCTCTTCATTATTACCAAGAATTCTATCAAACTGTTCAGTACGCTCGCGAGCCACTCGGCAAGCATCCCGAGATGAGAAGTTCACTTGTCCAACTGCTAAACGCTCGCCCGTATCTTGGTGTACCACCTCAACCACGTCACCTTCATCGAAATCACCGCGTACTTCCACAACGCCGACCGGTAGCAAGCTCTTGTGATGCTCGACTACTGCTTTTGCTGCGCCTGCATCGACTATTAGAGTGCCTGACATACGTAAATGTGCGGCAAGCCATTGTTTGCGTGCAATGATTTTGTCTTGATCATTGGTGGTCAATAAAGTACCGACCGCTTCGCCTGATACCACACGAGTAATAACATCATCGATAGCACCGCTCACGATAACGGTTGGACAACCACCCATCGCTGCAAGACGACCAGCGCGAATTTTGGTCAGCATACCGCCGCGACCAAGCTTGCCACCATCCCCTGCAATATCAAATAAGTAATCCGCCATCGCACGCTCTTGGCGAATCATTTTTGCATTAGGATTGTCACGTGGGTTGTCCGTAAACACCCCATCTTGATCAGTCAAAATGATATATAAATCGGCATTGACCATCGCCGCCGCCATCGCGCCCAAAGTATCGTTATCACCAAATTTAATTTCATCAATGGTAATGGTATCATTTTCATTGATGACTGGGAGCACGCGCCACTCTAGTAATTGTGTCAACGCGCCCGTCGTATTGAGATAACGGCTACGATTAGACAAATCATCATGTGTTAGTAGCAGCTGCGAGCTTTGAATACCATGCTGAATTAATGCTGACCACCACGTTTCAATCAAACCCATTTGACCAATAGAAGCACAGGCCTGTAGTGCTGCTAATTTCTTCGGGCGCTCCTCAAGGTTCATTCGTACTACACCTTCAGCAACGGCACCTGACGATACCAGTAGCACTTCGACGCCTTGCTTATGCAATTTAGCGATCTGCTTTGCCCACTCGTATATGGCAGTTCGATCCAGCCCTCGACCGTTATTGGTTAACAACGATGAGCCAATCTTGACAATAACGCGCTGAATATCAAAGTTGCGAGTTTGTTTAATAAACCTTGCTTCTTCGGTCGTGTTTTCTATGTCACCTGCCATATAAACTCCTGTCTCTCATGTGAATTGATTACGGGGATTGATCTAAAAAATTCAAGTATATCAGCTCAAGCCTGTTAGCTTAAGGAACATAAATGACCTCAACACCATCTTCGTCGTCATCGTCAAAATCAGCATCGTCGTCGCTTAAATCTACACCTTCGCGAGCCGCTTTACGAGCCGCACGATATGCTTCACGCTGCGCCTCAGTGTTTAGACGTACTTCTACTTCTAAGCGCTCAAAACGGGTTCTTTGTGCTTCAGCGAAGATAGGATCTTCTAGTTCACGCTCACGCTCTAGCTCAATCTCATTCATTAAATGATATTTAACTGCATCAGTCCCTTCACCCATTAAGGTTGACGTGCGAAATACATCGCCTGTCCAATCAAGCTCGGCGACAATATGAGTACAAAGCTCATCTAACTCTTCGTCAGGCACCTGATCAATTTTGTTTAATATCAAAATCTGGGGCAAGTTGGATAACTCAGGCGAAAAACGCTCAAGTTCATTCAAAATAACACGAGCGTTGGCTACCGGATCGCTGCCATCAATTGGCTTTACATCAACCACATGTAACAGACGACGAGTACGAGCCACATGTTTTAAGAAACGAATGCCAAGTCCAGCACCTTCTGAAGCACCTTCGATCAAACCTGGAATATCTGCCATCACAAATGAGCGATGACGACCGATATCAACCACACCTAGATTCGGAACGAGGGTGGTAAACGGATAGTCAGCAACTTTTGGTCTAGCAGCAGAGACTTGACGAATAAAGGTAGATTTACCAGCATTAGGCAAACCAATCAAGCCAACATCAGCCACAACTTTTAGCTCAAACTTAAGAACTTTTAACTCACCTTCAAAACCAGACGTCGATTTACGCGGTGCTTGGTTGGTAGAGCTCTTAAAATGGGTATTGCCCAAACCACCATCACCACCTTTGGCAATCAGTAACGTCTGACCAAGTTCAATCAAGTCACCCAACACTTCGTCAGTTTCGGTATCAACTACCGTGGTACCGATAGGTACTGGTAAAAACAAATCATCAGAGCCCTTGCCTGAACAGTTTCTACTGTGGCCATTCTCTGCTCGCATAGCATCGTGACGACGGGTATAACGATAGTCCACTAGGGTGTTGGTGTTATCCTCTGCAATGACGTAAATATCTCCGCCCTTGCCACCATCTCCACCATCAGGTCCACCACGTGGGACATACTTTTCTCGGCGAAAACTGGCGATTCCGTTACCACCGTCACCTGCTTTTACCGTTACGACGGCTTCATCAATAAATCGCATCTTACGTTCCTTTATTTACACTCTAGTTTATAGACTCAATAGCAGTCATATACTGCTTCTTTTGCCTATAGGTATCTTTTAAAAAATAGGAGACTTACGTCTATGTTGCTATATATCATTGCTTTATTTATGACAATAACACCCGATAACCAATTGGACTATCGGGTGCGGTATATATTAACTTAAAAAATCACATCTATTTGTCCATGCTAAAAGTGACTATTAAAGTACTTTCTTATAAAGAGTACCTCAATATTAAAAACTCACTACTGCTGTACAAATCTATTAAGCTGGAATCTGTGTATAACTGATGCCTGCCATTTGTGTGGCTAAACGTAATACTTGCGTACTATAGCCAACTTCATTGTCATACCAGATATAAACAATGGCATGATTGTCGGTCAAAATAGTCGCTTGGGCATCAACGATACCTACATGGGTATCACCAACAAAATCCGTCGATACCGCTTCGGTAGAATCTGTATAAGCAATCTGTGTTTGCCACTGACTGCTATTAGAGATTTTACGCATGAATTCATTTAACGCATTAACATTTTCTGGAGCTGTTTTAAGATTCAAGTTTAAAATCGCTAAGCTGACGTTTGGCGTTGGTACACGGATGGCATTACCCGTTAGTTTACCACTAAGCTCTGGCAGTGCTTTACCAACCGCTTTAGCCGCACCCGTACTGGTAATAACCATGTTCAATACAGCACTACGACCACGGCGATCCGCTTTATGATAATTATCAATCAAGTTCTGATCGTTAGTGAATGAGTGAATCGTTTCAACGTGACCGTTTTCGATACCGTATTCATCGTTCAATACTTTTAACGTTGGGGTGATTGCGTTGGTGGTACAGCTCGCCGCACTGACGATGGTATCTTCACCGACTGTATCGTTATTTACACCATAAACAACGTTTTTAATCTCACCGCCAGCTGGGGCTGTTAATAGGACTTTTTTCACACCAGTCGATTGCAAATGCTTGCCAAGACCCGCTTCATCTTTCCAAATGCCCGTATTGTCAATCACTAACGCATCATTAATACCGTAAGCCGTATAATCAATCTCGCTTGGATCTTTGGCGTAGATAACCTGAACAAAGCGACCATTGATAATCAAGCCGTTGTTTTCATCATCAACCACCACGCCACCAGCAAAGCTACCATGAATCGAATCACGCTCTAGCAATGAGGCGCGCTTGGCCAAATCGCCAGATGCCGCAGGACGTACGACGATGGCTTTTAACTGCATACCTTTAGCACTTGACGCTTGTGATAATAGCAGGCGAGTTAAAATACGACCGATACGACCAAAACCGTATAGCACGACATCAGTCGCCGGATTAACAGTAGTGTCATCAACATTAACGGCTTGAAGTGCTGCTTGTAAATCACTGTCATTAGCGATTAATTGACCAACATCAACCTGTGCAGACTGAAGCTTATCATTAGCCGCTAGCGCTTTAACCATGGCTAAAGTGTCAGCGATATCAATAGATTTAGCGTCTTGGTTACGCAAAGCTACTTTTTGATGCAATGCCAATATTTGACCAACTGACGTCGTATTTAACGTGTCACCGAACAAGGTCACTTGTACGTCTTGCTCATTATAGAGCTTATTCAATAGCCCCATCAGCTCAATCGCTTGTTGCTCTTGATTGTTGTAGTTGCTTAAGTGGTCTTGATGTAATTGGCGTAAGGTATCAGCGTTGCTCACGAGAAACATCCTTATGGTCAGTAATGTGTGATCAGTAAATGATAGAGAATACAGATTAGATAGATTATGTGTGGTCTACGCAATCACTCTAGTATGGCAACCGCACGATATCGGTGTCAGTTATTGATGTAGAGTATTGAGATCGCCTAGATTTTAGCCTAAAACGGCCTATTTTGCCAGTGATAACCGATCTGCTAGCGCTTATAAAGCATTTTATTGAGTTGTGCAGGTTATTATGAAAATAAAGGCAGCCAATTATGCTGCCTTTTTGTTTATTATTGCCATTATCAAATAGTGGATGATAAAGCGACACTACGATTTAACACAGTATCTAGTAAGTGATGCTCGTTATGGAACGAGGCTAACTGTTTGATTGGTCTGCGAGGTTAACTTAAATTCTTTTAAGTCATAGCCTTGCTGTTGAGCGATTTGACGATATTTGGCATAGGTTTCTTGAGTGACGTTTGGCGAACGCGCCAATAACCATAAATATTTTTTATCAGGTGTTCCTACTAAAGCAGTCTTGTAATCAGCATCACGGGCTAGTACCCAATAGTCAGCACGACCAACTGGCAACCAACGAATCCACGAGGGTAAAAAGGTGACCTTTAACTTACTGCCTGACTCATCAACAGGCTTAGCGATACCCTCAGAAGTAATACCAGAACCGTCTTTCTGTACGCATTTATTAGTGACTATGATACCTGAGCCGTCGGTTTTTTCAGTATAATTGGCGGTGACATCACTGGCACAATTGCGCTGAAAATACATGGGCAAACGACCTATCTCATACCATGTTCCTGCATACTTTTTTAGATCAACGCTATCCACTGTGGTCGGTGTGCTTGCAGACTTATGAATGATGGCGCTTGGCTTGATTGACAGTGTCTCTGTAGTGGTTCTATCAATAGTGGCGTTAGCAGTAGTGGCGTTAGCATTGACCGGTGGCGTCGCCGCATACGCTGAAAATGCAGCTAATGGGATGATAATAGCTAGCGCTATACCCGTATGCTTGATAAGTCCATTCATAAATATACGCTCCGGTATTTCTTTGTATGATGAGTAAGTAGAGGTTGATGATGAATCAGTATTTTGCTTTGAATGGCGGTTCTGTCCAGATTCTTTTTCGCTCAACTCTTGTGACCATTTGTAATCGTTAGTGCAGTGACCACTATCCTTGGTACAGTAATCACTAACGAAATTACTGCTTTCGCTATGTTTTGAATCGCCGTCTTTATTATTATTGCTGTTAGTCATAGCAGACTCTTTTACCCGTAGTGGGCTCTTATCGGCGCTTTTATATCCAAAATAGTGGTCTTGCGAAGACGTTTTTTTTGCCAGATGGGTAGAATATTGGTCATTTAGATTATCATGGTTGTAGCTAGCATCGTTGCTGGCGTTACCTGTCTGCCGTGTACTATCCTCATTCAGATGATAGTGGCGCGACTGGGTAGTCTGCTTAGATTGAGAACCAGCTTCCTTTGTATCAGACCATGCTGATTGAGGTAACTTATTGGTTTTCATAGAGGTACCATTATTGATAGTGACTGTTAACTATTCTTCTTATATGCCCTATATGTACTCTCATCTTCTGTGCGTCTTCAACTTTTAAAAATATATTGAATTTAAAAGTTGGCGCTGCAAAAACTAAATATTATGAGAGGGCTTAAGAGGTATATTGATAAGCAATTCGTTTATAAGAATATAGAGTAAGTACTCTTTGTTTAGGTGATATATTAATGGCAGCTCGGCTATTAAAACAGTGTCGCAATGTAGGAAAAAGCAACGGTTTGTAAGTAACTATGCGTTTATGCAGTAGAATAAATACCGAATAAACACATAGTTACTGATTGGATAAATATATTAAAAATCAATTATTTGACCTAATAGATGCCAATTAATGGCAATTCTAGTTCAGGACTGGTCAGCATTGGTGCCAACACTCCCTCTATTAGTTTTTTACTATTCAAAGAACTGTCGAATACCAGCAACACTGATACCACCATACTCTGATACTTGATGAATCATCACAGGTGATAAACCACCCAAACCGATAATCGGCATGTCAGCCAATTGCGCCAATGCTGACCATGATTCCCAACCAAGTGGCACAGTATCAGGATGTGTATGGGTGACTAGTACAGGAGACAAAAAGGCGCCTATGACGGGCGGTAATTGCTGTTGTAACCGAGCATGAGCCAGTTTATTGGCAGCATCAATACTGGCGGCATCATGACAACTGACTATTAACGGATAATTTTTAGACAGCACTCTATCTTGTGTATCCTCCGACCATTGCAACAATGCGGTATGAGACAGCTGATTGGCAACGATTGAATTGGCAGTGGTTGTATCTTTCATTGCTAGCGGCGCTTCAGTGGTTAGGGTCTGCCCATTGACATCACAAGGGACAATCGCCTTAATATCTGGACGCATATGCATCAACTGCGATGCTATACTTGCTGAGCCAGCTGCCTTTATTCGAATATATACCCAAGCATTGGCTGTTAGCTTGTTTTGATGAAAAGTCAGCCATGCGGCCACTGGATCAGGAGTGGCATCAAAATGCGTCAATGGATAGGTAATTGCTATCGTTGTTGGCACACTCAGCCATTCGAGAATCGTCTGGTTAGCAGCCGGTAAATGATACTTTCCTGCTAATAAATCTGCCTTATTTACCCACGTTAGCGCCTGACCTTCTAGCCCATATTGGCGATGCTTATGCTGCTCATACTGCTGCGCGGTCAGCTCAACTTTGTAAATCTGTAAACTGACCTGCTTATCACCATAATCATGATGTAGACGTCCAAGCTTGACCATTGTATTGTCACAAATCTCAATGCCTGTCTCTTCAGCAACTTCCCGAATTAACGCCTGCTCGGCGTTTTCATTGGCTTCTATTTTGCCACCTACAAATTCATAGCGGTTGCCTTGATGCTGGGCGGCGTTTCTAAATCCAAGTAAATATTGGGCTTTATGATGAATGACCGCAACTGCCACGTTTACGATAAGTACTTTTTCGCTGTTAAATGAGCTATCAACGTGGTTGTCTGCTTCATTTGGCATCGGCGTCTCCTTTATTACTGTTTTTTTAAAGTGCTATTTGATTGGTTTATACCTTTAAAAAATCAAGTCGATCTAAAACCAACCTATTGATTTATAATAATAATTAGCTAATTTTTATTTATTTAAACCTCATTTACAACAATTACTGTAGATAAGTTTACACAATGACTGCATTTTATTTTATCAATTACCTTGCAAAATCTTCCAATGTAAATGATAATTATTATCGTTAAAGATAGTTACTATACCGCCATTACTATTCAGCCATTTTTTATCAAAAGGAATTTACTATGAGCATGGTTATCTCTCGTTACTTGAATTGCCGTGAAAACCGCTTACCAACTTTGCAATCACAACACTTATTTGCACTCACTAAAGAAGTGCGTATTGAGCATGAGGGTGAAGAGTATCGACTACGTTTGACACGTAATAATCGCTTAATCCTGACTAAATAGATTAATATCATTGATCATCAATATTAGGGCGTGTCCTCATTTTAAAAATGGTGATAAAAATGGTGATAAAAATGAGATAAATTGCAATTAAACAAGGAAAATAGCGCCGATAATATCGAGATATTAGTCAACTATTTGACGCCGTTTGGTAAGATTTAGCCATTTCTAACCTATTTAGATGACTATCGATTGAATTGAGGACATGCCCTAGCCTACCTATAAAAAAACGCCTTCATTAAAAGGCGTTTTTTATTGGATAAAACGATGCGATTTAGAACTGCCAGCTGTAAACCACATCCACCGCGTTTTCTGCCGCTGAGGTTGCCTCTACATAAATACGTCGAGTTAACTGATAACGAATAGATAAGCTATTTTGAGCATTAAATACCCCTACTCCGTAGCGTATATACAAGTCAGGCGTCACATAACCGGTGACGTTGACGTTGGTGTCTTCACTACTGCCTGAGGCATCAACGGTCAAGCTCTGAAAACCAAAAATCTGACCAATTTGATTGGTTAGATTGCGCGTGCCACTCAGTCCAAAGCTTAAGCCCGCGGCGGCTAGGTTATTCGTCACTTGCGATTTAAAGCCTTGCTCACTGATTTGGGTGGCGCCCTTGTTATTAATTCGACCTGTCACCAAAGCATTCATTGCCTGCTGTTGAGTCAAGCCTGCATTATTAAAGACAATAATATTGGGGCTTTCTGTATTGCCTTTGACACGCACACCTACCGTTTTGCCACTGATCGTTTTAACCGCCTCAATACTGAGGTTAGGTTTCATCACATCACCGTTAAAGCGCACTTGTCCGTAGTTAAGCTCTAGGTTCTGACCAAAAGCGTTGATATTGGTACGACGTGATACTTGCACCACCCCTTTTGCACGCATGACACCCGTGCCATTTTGAGTGATATTAATCGCACCAGCTAAAGGAATAACGGCACCAAAACCACGGAAGTTGATATCATCACCCAAGTCGACACCGATATCTGCATTGATTGACCAAGGTTTCGATATTGCCAATACCTCGTCAATATTGCCAATGAGACGACGATCAAGAACCACTGCATCCTCGGTTTGAGTAATGATATCTTCGCTGGCTTCTGGCGGACGAATGGTCGCTGACGGTACGCTGACCGCCCCCTTAATATCGACATAGCGATCGCCTGGACGCACGATGATATCAATATCAGGATTGATTTCTGCCACTAACAATGGTGGCTGGGTAATCACCAAACGCTCGCCGCTGACGCTAAGCTTGGCTTGGAGTTTTTGTTGCCAATTAACGGTACCAGTCAAAACCCCTTTACCCGTACCACTGCTAAAGGTTCCATCAATAGTCGCTTGCGTACCACGAATTTTGGCGTCAGTATTTACATTGGTTAAATTAATGGGCAAATCAAGCATCGCAATACGGCCATTAGCAAGTTTCACATCGCCATAGAATTGCGGCTTATCTAATGTACCGCCCAATCCTCCTGCCATCGTGACATTGCCCTCTAGCACTCGCATACCTGGGAAGAAAGGCTTGAATATCGCAAGGTTAAGCTCATTCAATACCAAAGCACCCGAAATTGGCTTAGGCGTCTTATAAGGATCAACGACCACTTCCGCATAGCCACGCGCACCGCCACCAGTATTGATATCGGTACGTAGTTTGATGCCCTCAGGGACGGATAGTGCAATTAGTGAGACCCGCTTATAAGGCAGAGTGACAGGTAAACTATCACCATCTTGAATCAAGCCGATTTTGCCGTTGTCTGAATACAGGGTGGTATTAATCGTCGGTGGACGACCACGTTGCCAGCCAACAATCGCCTTACCATTAATTTTGCCATGCCAGTCGATATCTTTGGGTAAAAAGACCGAGAGTAATGACGTATCTAGATTTTGTAAGGCAATATTCACCTCACCTTTATCAGGTGACGCGATTAAGTTTTCACGTAAGCACACCTTGCCCGTTTGATCAGTGGCTTGCCAGCAGTGTGCTGCCAACTGTACTTTTAAATCGTTATTATTGCCATTTTGATTGTTGGGTAAATTAACAATTAACTGCGCTGGCTGTAACTGATTTAAGGTCGCATATTTAGATTGAACACGGCCCTTACCGATGACGCCAGACCAGCTCAGTTTATCCCGATTGAAGCCGCCTTTAAGCCTTGCGCCAATCGTAAGCTGCTCATTGGCAACGTCAAGGTTGACCACATGCGCCTGCTCAGTACCATTAAAAGTTGCTTTAACGCTTTTAAAACTCTGTCCAGCTGCATCTAAGCCTTCAGCGGTGATAATCAGCTGACTTGGGCTGTTTGCCAAATTGACCAGCTTACCGCGCACGCGACCTTGGCGCAAAATAAAGCCCGGCAGCGCAATCCGCTCACCGACTAAATCGATATAAATGGTTGGCAGCGCTTGTCCTGCTGGCTGTGATAAGGTCGCACCGCCAGTGACTTTGCCAGCCAATTTATCTGACAACTGATCCAGACTGGTGATATTAATTTTGGTTTGTAATTGCTTAGCATTGCCATTAGCAGTGACATAATTATCACCCCAACGTAGCACTAAATTATCCGCGTTTAAGCTGTCTATCAAGGCATTTACTTGCTTATATTGCGCCTGTGCATCTTGCGTTTGTAGACGCTTGAAATAGCTTGCCAAATCTTTTGGCAGACGCATCTTCGCCGCTAAGCTACCCTTGGCACTAAGCGGTTGACCCTTTAGCATACCTCTTAAATCAATTTTTTTGATATTAATGATTTGCTGCGAGTCACTCCAGCGCCCATCCGTATCGATAGTACCGGTGATAAGGCTTGGGGTATCTTTGAGGAAATAACCAATATTAAAACGATCCATCACTGCGTCAATATCCCACGCAATGCCTTGACGTACATCAACCGTCCCTTTGGCATCAATACTGCCTGCCGCGCCCACATGACGGAAACGCTTGATACGAATCAGCTGGTCATCGCCACTGGCATCAATGGTTAGCTTGCCCGCTGGCAGTTGCTCAGCATCTAGCACTCCATCGAAATTCACCGCAAAACGTTGCAGTTTGCCTGCGGCATTTTTACTATTCTTAGGCGCAGTTTGCCACTCGCCACTGGTCTTCAAGTCACCGGTGATAATCGCTGGATTATTGGGTAAAAAATAACCCAAATTAAACTTATCGAAGCGACCATCTATCGTCCAGCCGATATTTTTACGCAAATCGATGACGCCCTTGGCATTCACTGCGCCCGCTTCACCATTGTAATTAAGCTTACGAATACTGATAAACTTTGGCGTGCCAGCCGCATCAATAGATAGGCGTCCTTTTGGTACATCTGCAGTATCGACTTGCCCATTGAAGCGCGCATCGAACATAGATAGCTCGCCACCAACAATATCGATTTTAGCATCACCCGCACCCGTTATACCAATAGCACGGCCATCTTGAGTCGCATCAAGTTGCGCCTGCAAGTCGGTCTTGTTTAAGGTAATAATATGACGCTGACCACTAACGCCACCTTTAGTAATAGTCAATAAACGACCACGCGCGCTGACACTACCGGTTAGGCGCTCAAGCGGCAAATCACTGCGATACTGTTTGGGTAATAATCCATTGGTACGCGCATCTATCTGCCATGTGAGCGGACGCTTTTTATTTGCCAATTGAATCTGCCCAGTACCTGATAAGTCGCCCACGACCCCTTTATAATTCAGGCGATTGATGTCGATGACATCCCCAGCTTTGCGCACGCGCACATCATAGTTACCTTTAGGAGCGGCATTCAATTCATTAATGACCGCATTGGCATCTACTGATAACCGTGAGCCACGAATGATGACATCCGCCTGTCCACGCGGACTATCAATATTACCGATATTAGGCACATCGCGGCGGATTAGGTTTTGCCATTTGGCATCGATATACCAAGGCGCTACCTGTGTCGACTTCGCTGACGTTTTGCCTTGGACGATATTAGCATTCACATGCTCGCCATCACGTTGACGCAAATCTGCATCAAGCTCTATGCTACCAGCGCTGTTTTTCTGCTGATAATGTAATGACAGTCGACCATTCAGCCTTTGCGGTGCATATGCTTTGAAATCAGCATAGTCATCAGGAATAACACGGCGAATATCAAAATTGCTACCTGTCGCTCGCACTTTTGCATCAAAGCTGCCTTGCCAATCTAAAATACCTTGCAGAATTAAATTTCCAGCTGGTACCTGAGCATCTAAGCGATCAATACGTAACTGACTGTTTGCAATGACGGCGCGACCTTGATAGTGACCGGACGGAATGTCTTTAGCCGTCAGCTCAGTATTGATACGCAGACGTATTTCAGAGATCACCCCTGTCGCGGTAGCAGTACCACTTTTTAAACGAATTTTTTGGCTTTCCGCATAAGGGATCAAAATATCATCCCATTGCAATTTTGCCTGAAAAGGCGAATCCTGATCCAATCCTTGGACAACAAAATCACCGCTCACAT
Organism: Psychrobacter sp. JCM 18902; assembly: GCF_904846615.1. NCBI lineage: Bacteria > Pseudomonadati > Pseudomonadota > Gammaproteobacteria > Moraxellales > Moraxellaceae > Psychrobacter > Psychrobacter sp. JCM 18902. Next base: position 456,898 of record NZ_CAJHBK010000001.1, on the reverse strand, counting down.
CGCTGTCATTGTAGCGACTACGAACCTTACCAACCGTACGTTTTAGCGTCCCTGTTGCTGTGATATTCAATGGGTCAACATAGGCTTTTTCTAGCGCACTGACTTCTGCAATCGCGCTTAAATCTAGCGGATAGTCGCCTTGTAAATCAATTTCACCTTGTAAGGCACTGATTTTGACGATATCAGCATATTGTAAATCGCCGCGACCAACCGTTACCATGCTACCGACCCATGTCAAATCACGGGCAACAATATCCTGCACAACGATGGGCTCTTTGGTCACTTGTTTATAAGTAATATTTTTTATTTTAGCGTGATCAAAGCGTAAGTTTACTGGTAGCTGTAACGTTTTATAATCGAACGGCTCACCCGTTGGTGGCTTGTTATTGATAATCTCAATGGTTTGTATGTCTGCATCACGCAGATGCACTTCTTTGGCAAATATGGCACGCCAGCCTATCTTGACATAAGCTTTATCAACCAATACTTCAAGGTCTTCAGTCGCCTTGATATCGATATCAGTGACCCAGATTCCATCACGTAAATTACCGCGACCATATTTAAAATCAATGCCCGTCTCAGCACTGACTTTCTCTAATATAAACTTCGTACCCGACTCTGTGCCCATTGCGTAAAAAAATACGGCAAACATGATGGCCAGCACAATTAAAATAAGCACCAGTAATTTGAGCAAAAATGACAGCGGATACCAACGTCTGACGGCACGAGCATCGCGCTGTGCTGGATCTTCATCTGGGGCGTTATTAGGCGGGGTATTTTTTGTCAGCATGACACTCAACTACGTTAAAGAATGGTCACCGGCAATCGGCACGATAAATAAGGAATACAACGGATAATGCTAATAGCGCGTGTTGAACCTGTCTCTATTTCACTAACGGAGACGACTTAATAATGATCAATACGCGCTAAATGATGTCACTACTGGATTACATGGCTATAAAGGCGAGCCAATAAAGAAATGCAGTCTAACGGGTATGCTTTCTTCTGTCACCCCAGCCGCCACATCAACTCTTACCACACCGACTGGCGATGCCCAGCGGATACCAACACCGACGCCGACCTTTGTTTCAGTCTCGAAGTTTTTGTCGTAAGCATTACCCACATCAGTGAAGAATGCCCCGCGGAATCCTGGTTTAAATTCATAGTTATACTCTGCACTACCAACCGCAAGCACTTGCCCACCAGTCAAATAGCCCTTGTCAAGCGGTGACAAGCTCTCATAGTCATAGCCACGAATACTTTGGTCACCACCCGCAAAGAAGCGTAATTTATAAGGCACATCATAAAAATCATCTGCCCAGATGTAGCCTGTATTCAGACTGCCCAGCACTTGATGCTTTTGCTCATCGCCAAAACTATAAATGCCGCTGACACCCGCGCGAATGATTGCCATATTAGTGTCGCTAAGGGCTTTATCAGCCCCTGCTTCAAGCGAGTAATACTGACGCATACCGCGAGTCGGATTGGTCACACTGTCTACATCGGTTTTGTTCATACCATAACCAAATAGCAGCGCTTGCTGCTTAGGCTTAGAGGAAGTAAAGCGAATAGGTAGATCGTCCAACTCTGTTTCATCGACCCCAGTCTCTAGCTCATCTAAACGGTAATTCACAGAGTAGCTGCGATTCCAGCCACTGTCACGGCGAATATTACGCGCCAATGCTGCTTTTAGCGTCGTAGTAGATAAGTCAAAGTTGCCTTCACCTTGGTCGATGACCTCTTCTTCATAGGTAAGACGCGCATCTAATTTATCGTTAAGTGGATGTTTCCAAGGTCGACTGGCATAAACAGCGACGTTTTTAGTAATTCTGGAAACCTCGGTCTCCGCACCAGCTTGGTAGCCTTTACGATTGAGCAAATTATAGTCTATTTTTGCCGTCGCTCGCACGCCCGTATCTGTGCCGTAACCAAGACCTACTTGGGCATCGCGCGGCTTACTTGAAGAGACAAAAACATACAACGGTACTTTTTTACTTTCTGCCACTTGTCGCGGCGTTTTTCGACCAGCCAGCGTTGGTGGTACAAAGTTTTCATCAGTGATTAAGCTTTCTTCATCAGGGAATATTTTTTGCGCAATATTACTGATGCCGTCGCTTATTTTACCCAAAAGATTGTCCGCCTCTTGGTCTTTTTCATCCAATACACGGTCATTTGGTAAGCGGCTCAAGCGCTCTGCTTTTTGTTTGATAGCTTGTAGTTTATCAAGTGTTGCTGCATCAGCTTCAAAATCGATCGCCGCAATATCGGCGGGATTGACTGTTTCACCGCTATTGGCAGTCGTATTACCCTCACTCTCTGCGTTATTTTCATCACCATCATCAGCGTTATTGTCTTGATTAACACGGCTACTATTAGAAGCAGCTGAACTTTTAGAAGCAGCTGAGCTTTCAGCACCATTATTGCCCGCAATGTCTGAGGCGCCATCACTATTAATATCGTCGTCGAGTGTGCCGCTATTATTGGTAGGCGTGTTATCAAAAGCTAAAGTACTGGCTTCACTGCGTTCATCTGGCGGCAATATCGACTCAACGTTGACCGTATTAAAATAACGAGTCGCTGATAAGTCATTACTAAACTCGGTCACCGCTGGACGATAAAAAGGATCACCGGGCTTAAAGTCAAACAACTGTTGTAATAGTGGCAACTCAACAGGTAGCTTGTCAGGATCTTGGGTTAAGGTGTTGGTTTTTTCATCGTATGTAAAAAACACAACGTCATCAAACTCATAACGATCACCAGTGTTATAGACCAGCGATATATCTGCTGTATTATCTGGCAAGATAATATCAACGGATTTGTTTAACCAATATTGATCAAAATAGCCATAAGTATTACTCAGCGACTCAAGGGCCGCCTTGCTATCTTTATAAACACGGTGATTGAAGATATCGCCTACTTGTGGCGGCAAGTCTTTTTCAAGTGCTATATATTCTGGTTGTTCACTGCCTTCACCGCGAATCTCAACAATACGGCTATCCACACGTACCGGCTCGCCCAGCTCTTCGATAATGACATCGATCGTGTCAGCATTGCGCTGACGTAGGCGTAACGTAATATCATAGTAACCCACTGCTTGGGCTGCCTCTAATGCTGTTTGGCGTAGGCGTGGCAATGCGGCCGTAAAGTCGGTAACTGACTGAACCGTCGTATCATCAAGGGCAGCCTTGATGTTTTTCATGGGCTGAACGTCATTATCCGCTTTGGTGAGCTTTGGCTTACCATCGACAGCATCTTCAGCGGTCGCCTGCCGTAGATAAATTGTGGTATCTACATGTGGTAATGCCATCACACCTGCATTGAATAAACGGTTATAAAGGCGTTTCACGATATTGCCTTTATTACGTGCCATTGGCTTAGGCTTACTGGCTTGTTCGATACTCTGGTTTATTCCCTGAGAGTCCGCTTGATAGTCTGGCAAGTAGTCATCAGGATTGATGATATCTGACGTTGTACCGTCTTCATTGGCCTCATCACTGGCATTGGCAACAATCTCATTATCGAAAGTACCGGTTCCATCCACGCGCCCACTACTGACAGAGTCGCTAACATCGATCGGACGCGACATAACTTCAGCCGTCTGTGCGCGTTCAGCGGCGCTCTCATTCCTACCCAATGTCTCAAGATTGTTAGGAGTTGGCAGATTGGTCGCATCCAAATCCACATCTAAACCAATAGGCGGGGTTGTATCATCTAATGTAGCAATTGGCGCGTCAAAATCGCGATCGTTATTGCTGATATCATTATTGTTGTTACTGTAGTTGTTATTAACGTTGGTACTATTAATGTCCGTACTATTACTGATGTCATCAATATCTTGGGCATTCTGCATATCCATCGCAGCCAGCTCACGATCAATCTCCTCGGGCGTCATCATCTGATAACCCTGCTGCTGTATGGCTGCGGCTTGTTGCAACAAGTCATCATTTGCGCCAGCCATATTATCCATGGCATTTGCCTGAGAATTGGCCATACCCTGAGCAGCTGGTTTTTTAGCGCTTTTATCTTGAGCATCAGACTTCTTAATGCCTAGGCTTTGTTCGCTGTACTCATCCAATACTGACTGATCGATAATGCCCTGCTCTACTGCCTTTTTTAGGCGCAATGCATCCAAAGCGATATCGAGCTGAGTATCATCATCTGACAGTGTGGTTGATTGAGTACTGGTTGGTTGAATGTTTGATTGATCGACAGCTATTTGATTGCTCGTAGGTTGTTTAGGAGAACTGATATTATTTGTGGTATCAGCCAATGCAGCAGGTGCCATACCGAAACCCACTAGGCTGGTCGCTAGCGCAGTGAAAAGTGCTGAACGCGTAAAATAAATGCGCGGCGTATTGCCATGAGTTGCCATAGCTGCTGAACGACGTGTTTTTTGAAAACGGTTACTCTGAAAATCTTGAATTTTAATATCCTCTCGAACATTATCCGTATCACACTGCATCATCGATACATTGCGCGCGAGCGTTGAAGGCTGGTGTTTCATGTGTATTTCCTATCACCTCACGCGGCACAATATTATGAACGATAACAATCGCCTAGTCTTACCGGTGAATAAACTTATAGCAGTTGGCTGAATTATGGTTTACTGTCTTGCTTTGGATAATGACCGTTTATAATGCAAACCTTGGTGTCAGATTAGCACCCTGTTTTTATCAAAAAATAGACATGCGTGAGTGGTAGCAAGCCTTTGAGATCACTCACGCCTCGCGACGTAACCATGCAAAATTTACAAATCATAACTTAGATAATTATGAAATCATAGCGTCGAGCGCATGTATTTTTACCAAAGCCTTGCTATTATACGGCTTAATATTGATAAAACCTATGCTATATTTCGATAAGTTTTTGATACTGTTAATAATTATATCGATAATTATTTTCACTTTAAAAGCGGTATTCAGCGCTTTTCTTTGATCTAGCAACCGCGACCCGTCTGTAGGAATTTTCATGGCCAATCAGTTTCAATTATTTAAGCACCGCCGTTTTAGCGCCATGTTTTTTACCCAGTTCTTGGGCGCGTTTAATGACAATATTTTTAAGCAAGCACTCATACTGGTTTTGACTTACACCGCTGCGAGTCAGTTGGGCATGGAAGTCAGTATTTTGAATAACTTGGCCGCGATGTTGTTTATTTTGCCCTACTTTTTGTTTTCTGCACTGGCAGGACAAATCGCGGATAAATTTGAAAAATCAAAACTCACACGATTGATTAAGCTGCTTGAGTTCTTAATTATGGTGATTGCGGCAGTAGGGTTCGTGTTTGAGTGGTACGCATTGTTATTTGTTGCGTTGTTTCTCATGGGTACTCAATCTACTTTTTTCGGGCCTATTAAATACGCCTACTTACCACAAGCGATGAAAGAAGATGAATTGGTTGGCGCTAATGGTTTGTTTCAAATGGGGACGTCGTTAGCGATCTTACTCGGTATGATTATCGCGGGTGTTTTAACCCAGATAGCACAGCCGCTCTATTGGATAAGTGTGACCGTATTGGTCATCGCCGTATTGGGTTATTTTGTCGCACGATTGATACCCCACATGCCAGCGATGCAGCCAAACCTAAAAATCAACTGGAACATTGTGACCACTAGTGTGGCGACGGTGCGCTACTTATATTCATTGCCTTTTTTGTTCTTTGTCATCCTTGGTAATAGCTGGTTTTGGTTTTATGGCGCGACGTTTTTGACCCAAACGCCAGAATTCAGCAAGGTCATCTTACATGGTGATGAATCAGTGGTTATTTTCCTATTAACCTTGTTTTCTGTTGGTGTGTCGATTGGCTCATTATTATGCAAATCACTAACCAAAAACCAAGTCAGCTTACGTCTTTTGCCCTTTGGTATCGCCGGCTTAAGTATTTTTGCAATTGATTTGTATTTTTCACTGTCAAGTCTCAACATCAATGTGAATAATGCGACTCTGTTTGGCATCAGTGAGCTATTTGCGGTGAGTGGCAGCTGGCGCGTCTTTGCTGATTTATTCTTTTTGGGCTTTAGCGGCGGTTTATACATCGTACCATTATATGCCTCTATGCAGGCCTATGCACCCAAGAGCCACCGCGCGCGCGTCGTTGGTGCCAACAATATCTTTAACGCGATATTTATGGTCACCTCAGCGATTTTCTCTATCGTGATCTTGAACGCTTTGGGATTCAATTTACCTCAGCTATTTTTGGTGACAGGACTCATAAACATTGCCTTCGGTGCCTTTTTATACAGTAAACTCAATAAACATATTAAAAATGCAGTCATCCAAACGCATGATGAAGTGGCTCCATAAGTAAGATTGGCATGCTGCTATAGCAATCAATGTGTTATCAAACTGATAATATTGATGCTGATCATTTGGATTGTTTGCTATAGTAATACCTATGCGTTAATCACTATCATTATTTTAGAAAAACAGATAATGTTTTAGAAGAACAGATAAGTTTAATTTTTTGATCGTATTTAAGCCATCAGGAGTGAATCATGGCCCTGCGCCCCTTATCCAAAGTCGACCAATTATTACTTGGGGTCGATAAGGCATTACGAGCTGTCGTACCACATTCAAACCCTAGCACTCGTCCACTACCAGTCAGCAGTGACGAGATTCCTGAGCTCACTATCACCGAGGCGCGACATGTCGCCGGATTGATGCGTATCAATCATACTGGTGAAGTATGCGCGCAAGGTCTGTATCATGGTCAAGCATTTGCCGCCAAAAACAGTGGCGTCAAGCAAGCCATGCAACAATCAGCCGAAGAAGAGGTCGATCATTTGGTCTGGTGCGAGACGCGATTAGACGAGCTTGGCAGTCATGCCAGTGTCTTTACGCCATTATGGTATGGCATGTCTTTCGGTCTTGGTGCAGTCGCGGGTGCCATCTCTAATGAATTTAGCTTGGGATTCGTCGCAGAGACAGAAGCTCAAGTCAGCGAACATTTACAAGACCATATCACCCAATTACCAGAGCACGATAAACGCTCAAAAGAGATACTGGCACAAATGGATATTGAAGAGTTGCATCATCGTGAGCTGGCATTAGCAAGTGGCGGCGCAGCGTTATCACCGCCTGTACGTCATACTATGCGCTGGATGGCCAATCGCATGAAAGCCACGGCATATCACTTGTAATTGCCATCTGTGATAGCAGATTTTGAGCGATAGGTTATGATGATAAGTGTGTTGTGATGGTAATTACAGTGCGCTTTATTATTGATATTGCTCTCATTTACCCTGCTGTCGCTGGCATGACGTACACGCTATCGCGTTACTATTAACAATCCTACTACTGATAGCGCTCAGCTGAATTTGTTAGGGTATTAAAAATTTGTATGATTTTGCCGCAAAGACATGAGCTAATAACCATTCAATTGCTAAATAACAACTAAATAACAACTAAATAAACTAAGGTAACGATTTTTATGAAAGCCATCAACCAATCGACTCTCTCTGCCCGTGCGTCTAGCAAGTCGCCTAAACTGGCAACTCTGACAGCACTGGCAACAGCTTGTGCCATGCTATTATCAGCGCCTGTCAATGCAGCAGAAACCAATGCGGCAACAGATGCTGCAAAGACCGATACTACTGCCACATCGGTGCCTAGCGCTATGGATTCTAGCAAACGTGTGATTCGCCTTGCTCGACCGACTGCGGCTAGTACAGCACAAGAGGGTACTCCATCAACTTCACCAACTGCGGCGGTAACAGCCAATACTCAACCAACTGACCTTCAAAGCACTAGCGTTCCACAAAGTGCTCCTTTACCAAATAATGCTCAGCCGTATCGTGCGCCAATGAGTACATTGCAACCACAAGATGTTGTACCAGCACCAAAAATACCTGAGTTCACTGGCACCACTCGAGTTTATGAGCCTGGTCCTTTGACCGCTACTGGTGTCGACCTGCGTAGTGGTCAGCTTGCCAATATACCAACGCCGCAAGTGCAATTGTCAGACGTAAGCTTTGTACCGACTGTGTTGATTCCTCAGCAAAACGGTAATAACAACGATCAGCTAGATGTGAGCTTGCTTGATGACTTTATCGAAGACGTCTCACCTAATGCCCGTCATTACCCACCAAACTTCCCTAACCGCTCACAGCGCCATTATACGCGTGAAAAAATCAAAGTATTGGCTGAATGGATACAGCCTTATGCTGAATCACCAAATGCCTCTTATGATGTATTGATTCGTGCCGCTAAACTCAATGGCATGGGACGTAACTTAGATTTGGGATCAGACTATACGATACGCGGTGGAAAATATGTTGACCGTGCCATTAAACTGCAACCTGATAGCGGCGAAGCCAACTTCTTATATGGCATGATGTTGTCAGAAGGCGGCGGCTTCAAAGAAGGTCAAAAATACCTAGACCGCGCAGTGTCTCTTGGCTATACCGAAGCAGAGCAAAGCTTGGCACAGTCAGACTTATTAAGTGATCGCCGCGATAATGCACTAGAGCGCTTGCGTCGTCTTGAACAGAAAAATCCTAACAATGACATCATTCGTCAGCAAATCAAACTTATTGAAGAGGGTAAATTCTACATCTGGGATATACCTGCGCCTGACATCAATGTTAAGCCTAGTGCTTAACATTGATTGGGTATTTAAATCTCATTAAGTAAATTTACCAAATTCCATGATTGCTCCATAAGCTAGATTGACTCGACTAAGCCCCTGACTTTATATAGAAATTACTTCAATATAGAGTCAGGGGCTTTTTTATGTCTAACGAAACTCCATTGAACCCAACTTGCTGTCTGCCTTATTTAAATGCGTGTTCGATTCAATTATCGAAGTTTAAACCGTATTTTTGAAATTTAAATAAAATAGTTTAATGCGAAAAGTTACGCTACACTTCTTCTTATAAATTACTGACTCAATCATGCTTTTACGACTAACTGGACTCACCTATGACTTTCGCTAGCCCTATCAAAAATATGGTGACGCATGCTAAGAAAACCCCATTTTCGATCACATCAGTCGCCTTGATAGCCGCGGTAGCATTACTACCTGCGTGCAGTACGGTATCAGTGAATAAGCAAGCGTCAGCGAAGACGATTACTGCGCAGCGCGGTAATATCGTCACCACCAAGAAACTAAGCAGTGATACGGCATCAGCGCTCTTATCGGCAGGGCTCAATGAGCAAGCCTGTATGCAGCAGTTTGATTTATGCCTTACTCAGCTTACTGACAGTATTTTGAATGAACACTACCGTCCTGCTTTGGCAGTTTTTGCAGAGTTACACTACGCAAAAGCGCGACAGCTTTCTGCCTCTCAGGACTGCCGCAATGCGCTGGCTCGCCCGCCACTTGATCCTTATTATGCCAACGCACCTTTAGAAGATACAGAAGCTAAAGTCCAGCAAGAAAACACCAATCGCTGTCTAACAGGTTATCAAGAGCGATTATTCGATGCTATCAAATCCAGTTATACCTATTTATTTTATGACAGTTTGACGCATGATTTTGAGGGCGCAGATCAAGACAAAAGCCCCTCTCAGGCACAGAATCGTATTCCAAATGACACCGATATTCAGACCCAAGACATCTATAATGCCGCCAGTAATGATGTGATAACCCAGCTTTATAGATCAACCAACGGCTCAAATAAATTGATGGGCGGCACCAAAGTAGATTATTTGCCCACATCCGCTAGCCATCTTAATGACAGTAGCCAAGCCGCGATTGCCAATTACTCACCGCTCAAGGGCAAACCGACTGATCAAGTCAACGTCATGAAAATACAAATTGATGATTATGATCTTGGTGTGTATTTGCCTAATGAAAATAACTATTTGCAAAATGCACATAAGCAGACCTCTGCACTAGCAGACTTGGTTTCCACTTACGAATTACGCCTCTCTGGGCTTAACTCAATCAGCAAACGTCCAGGCTTAGGTATCAGCTTGGTGGCCTCACTGGATGACCGCTATACCACCACGATTCGCCAATTATTAGTGTCATCATTGTCAGGTCGATTGACCAATGAGAAAGATGGAGACACAGATGAGAGCAAGCCAAGTTCTCGTATCTACCCTACTGGACATTTGCTATTAACAGGATTGATTGAACCAAGCGGCGATAGCGTATTGGATGTACTAAGCAGTCGCAAGCTCGATATTCATTTGTACAACCCGTACCAAAGCGAAAGCGTTAATATCCTTAATAGTGACTATCCACTGGCGGCTAACTTTTCTGCAGGTTATGGCTTGTGGCTGTCAGAGAACCAGCTAGATGGCGTCGGTTATCTCAATTTAATCACTCGCCAGCCAGAGGCCAGACTGCCCAAATTATTCATGCTTGAGCCTTATGATCCCAATAAGCGCGTCCTGATTATGCTGCATGGTTTGGCTTCTAGCCCTGCCACTTGGGTCAATTTAACCAACGATATTCTCAACGACGATAAGTTGCGTGATAACTATCAAGTGTGGCAGATATTCTATCCAACCAATTTGCCCATTTTAGAAAATCGTTATCAAATACAACAGTTAATCAACAGCACCTACGAGCAAACTGATCCTAAAGGACAAAATCGCGCCAGCAAAAACAGCGTGATTATCAGTCATAGTATGGGTGCCATTATCGCTCGCATGATGCTATCTGATGAGAACTTGGTCGATGACCTAGATCGACTAGACGATCAAAATTTGCTGTCTGATAGTGAAAAACGTAAGATTCGTGACGCACTTAAAGCATCATTTGGCGAAGATCAGCTAAAAGAACGCTTTGAGCTAAAAGCCTTACCACAAGTAGATACGGCTGTCTTTTTATCAGCGCCTTTTCGCGGAACTGACTATGCAGATCGCTGGTTCACTCGGGCACTGCGCCGTATTGTCTATTTGCCAGTCGGTTTGGTAAAAACTGTCACGGACAACTTGGCCACCATTGCCACGCAAGGTGATTTGGCACAAAATCCTTTGGGTGCGTTATATTTACAAAATGGTGCAAGTCAGCTGAGTGACAAATCTTCTTTTATACAACTGACGAAAGACATCACCATCAATGATCGTGTGACCTATCATTCTATCATTGCCAATAATGATGCCGACATTACCAAAGGACTGGCGCAAATGCAGCCAGCCGGTGCAAAGGTTGATTTGTCGCAAGCAGTAGAAGAAGACATTGAAAATGAAACAGTCGGTACCAGTAGCCCTTCTGATAGCTCAAAGCTCTCTGCCCAACCACTGGTTGCAGCCGTCACCGTCAATGAAGATATCAGCCAAGCACTAACTGAACGTTTATCAGATGGTATTGTTCCTTATACCAGCGCTCATCTTGATGGCGCAGCCTCTGAGACGATTATCAGCGGTGGTCATAGCATTCAAACTAACCCGCAAACTATTTTGACATTACGCCAGATTCTACATAAACAATTGCAGGAATAATGATTGCTTGTGTCATATAGCACTGCACTGGTCTTTGCGCTTTAAAATTAAGAGTAAAGCAGATGGCTTTGCAACTTTGTACTCTGTTGGATATTTGTGCCTATACTAGTACAAAAATAAAACATTACTGTTATTAAGGTGAACTTGATAACACCTTGTTTTCTCAAGCGATTAGTCTGATATATCTGGGTTTATCTCAGCAGTTTTTAATGACTCTCAGGTATGCGACCAATCTGTTGCGCAGCTTGCGTGTGTATCGAGGGAAGCGCATAATATATTGACAGCACCTGACAGTAATGTATTAATTTATAGGGATATAAATTACTTAATTCAGCTAAACAGTCGTTAGCTTAGCCGCACTCTATCCCTAAGATTGCTCGCTAATCAACACTGAGCCATTGCCCGTACTATTTTTTACCTTAATCTATAGACGATTGCGGGCAGTTACTTGAGCGTTTTATGGAAGCCAGCGCTATTCAGCTAACAGATAAGGGTAACCGTTTATGTTCGCTACGTTTATGATTGACCAGCTCGATGCGCTGATGCTCGCGCGTATCCAATTCGCTTTTGTTATCTCGTTTCATATTGTTTTTCCCGCGTTTTCTATCGGACTTGCCAGCTGGTTAACGGTGCTTGAATTCCGTTGGCTCAAAACAGGCGAGCCAATTTATGCTGAAGTTTATAAACACTGGGTCAAGATATTTGCCGTGGTATTCGGTATGGGCGTGGTATCTGGTGTAGTAATGTCCTACCAGTTCGGTACTAACTGGGCGGTATTTTCTGACAAAGCCGGTAACGTCTTGGGGCCACTACTCGCCTACGAAGTATTGACCGCGTTTTTCTTAGAAGCATCCTTTTTAGGTATTATGCTATTTGGTTGGGGGCGTGTGAGCAAGCGTATGCATTTCGCTTCCACTGCCATTGTCGCCATTGGTACACTGATTTCAGGCTTTTGGATTTTAGCCGCCAACAGCTTTATGCAGACGCCGCAAGGCTTTATGATGGGCGCAGATGGACTGTTATATCCTACCAATTGGCTTGAGATCATCTTTAGCCCTTCATTCCCTTACCGCTATGCTCATATGATGACAGCGGCATTCTTGACGACTGCCTTTGTCATTGGCGGGGTTGGTGCTTATTATATTCAGTCCAAAAAACACACCGAACACCGTCAACATGGTCGTGTCATGCTAGGTATGGCCATGATTATGGCGATATTTGTCGCACCCGCTCAAGTATTGATTGGCGATGAGCATGGTCTAAACACTTTAGAGCATCAGCCAGCCAAAGTCGCAGCGATGGAAGGTATTTGGGAGGATGAGCGCGGCGCAGCGTTACGCTTATTTGCTATTCCTGACCAAGAAAACCAAACCAATAAATATGAAATAAGCATCCCCTATGTTTCAGGCTTGATTCTTACCCATTCGTTAGATGGGGAAGTAAAAGGTCTAAAAAACTGGGCACCTGAAGACCAACCACCGGTGATGATTGTATTCTGGGCATTTCGCATCATGGTTGGTATTGGCATGTTAATGGTGCTGGTCGGCTTATTTAGTCTCTATAAATACTTTAAAAAGCAGCAGTATAATCCCGAAAGTGTCTGGTTCCACCGTGCTTGGATGATGATGACGCCACTTGGCTTTATCGCATTATTGGCGGGCTGGTTTGTGACCGAGACAGGACGTCAACCATGGACTGTATATGGTGTGATACGCACCGCAGAAAGTATGTCACCGCTCGCAGCACAGCAAGTGGCAACCACGTTGATTGGTTTTATTGTCCTCTATATATTTGTTTTCGGTGCAGGCAGTTTTTATATTCTACGCTTGATCGCTCAAGGGCCAAAACCGTATGAAGATCCTGCCGATGATAATTTCTATGAACACTCAGTGACCGAAAGCCAAGGTCGTGCGCTCAGTGGCGATAACAATCCTGCTAAGAGTACTGAAGAAGATATAGATACTCCTGCAAACGACGTCGATGATGGAGGGTTACGCTAATGTTTAACTACGGTGATGTATTAGACTTACCTTTAATTTGGGGCGGACTGATCGCTCTATCCGTCTTTATCTATGTATTGCTTGATGGCTTTGATTTAGGCTGCGGCATCTTGTTTCCCTTTGCTGGCTCAGATAAAAACCGTAGCCGCATCATGAACTCTATTGCCCCATTTTGGGATGGTAACGAGACTTGGCTAGTATTGGGCGGTGGCGGCTTGTTCGCTGCTTTCCCAGTGGCTTATGGCATCATTATGACGGGGCTTTATCTGCCTGTTACTTTTATGCTATTCGGTCTAATAATGCGTGGTGTGGCATTTGAATTTCGCTTCAAAGCATCGTCACGTCGTCACGTATGGGACACTTTCTTTTTTGTTGGTTCAGTCGTTGCTACATTCTCTCAAGGTATTATGCTTGGGGCGCTTGTACAAGGTCTTGAGGCAAGCAACCGCCTATATACTGGTGGGCCGTTTGACTGGCTCACACCTTTCTCGATCGTCTGCGGCTTTGCCATGATTATCGGTTACGCCTTGCTTGGCTCTACATGGCTCATTATCAAAACTGAGCATACCCTACAAGTCTGGGCACGCAAAGTGTCTGGCTGGATGCTGTCTGCTTTGGTAGTGGCAATGATCGTCGTCACAGCGTTTATGTATTTTTCAGACATTAATGCCCTCGAAGGCTGGTTTGGCTTCCCAGGTCTATTATATCTAGCACCTATGCCAATTATAGTTTTACTATTATTTTTCTTGATGCGTAAAGACTTAAGTGGCGAGCGCGAATATCGTCCTTTCTTGTTGACTGTGGCACTGTTTTTGATGGGCTATATCGGGGTTTGTTTCGCCATGTTCCCATACATCGTACCGTATCAGATGACGATTTATGAGGCAGCCGCAGCTGACACCTCACTATCCTTTATGTTAGTTGGTGCCGTCATAATGCTACCGATTATCCTGAGTTATACCGCTTTTGCCTACTACACCTTTAAGGGTAAAACCGGACATGAGCATATGTACTAAGGGTAAACAAAGGATATAAAAATGTGGCTACTGCAAATATGAGCAGTAGCTACACTTTTTAAAGCGCATTCACACGTAGTAGGAGGCGAGCATGAAGAAGCTCAGTAAGAAACAGTCACAATGGGCATGGTTCATTGGGCTATATATAGCAGGGTTTGCAGTTATTTTTACAATTGCTCAATTAATCAAGTTGGCTATGGGCATCTAGCAATCATTTGCAGCCCACTTAGCCATGGCTATATCACATAAAAAAGCAGCGCCGATTCATCGACGCTGCTTTTTTATGTGATTACTTATATAAGATTAATAAGAATTAGGCATCTTGATCTAAGCCCTTTATTATAAATACCATAGTCTAAACGCCATAATCTAAGCGCCTTGATGGTGATCAACACTGTTACTTTTGATAAATTCATTTACCTGCGCTAAGCGTTCAGGCGTGCCCACATCGATCCAATTATCAGAAATGATTTCAGCCGTGATTTGGAACTTTATCATCGCTTGCTTGAGCAATGGTGCCAACGCCGCTGGCTGACCTGATATCAGCCCATCGACCAATCGTGGTGACATCACACTAATGCCAGCAAAGGTGTATTTGTCTGCATCACCAATCGGCTGCTCGCTGGCTAAACCATTATTGATGGCAAAATCACCGCCGTTATTATGCTCTGGATTGTCAATCAATAACAGATGTGCGCGCTGATCAGCGCCAAGCTTATAATCTCGCAACTGCGCAAAATCATAGGTCGTCCATACATCTGAGTTCACTAAGATAAATGGCTCATCACGCAGCTTGCCAGTTTGTAACGCTCGAAAAATACCACCTGCGGTCTCTAGAGGCTCATCATCCTCTACTGACCAATGCAATTTAACACCATACTGACTGCCATCACCCAGCGTATCCATCAGCTTGTCAGCCAGCCATGATGCATTAATGGTGATATCAGTGATACCAGCCGCTTGTAGCGCTTTAATATGCCAGACGATCAGCGGCTGTCCACCCACCTCGACCAGAGGTTTGGGTGTATCCAGTGTTAACGGGCGCAGACGCGTGCCCTTACCAGCAGCCAAAATCATTGCTTGGGTAATCATTGCTCGGTCAATCTCAGACATGTGCGCTCCTTTTTTTATTTTATGGGATTATACATTCAGATTAAAGCTTGCTAATGTTTTAACGTAACTTATCAAATGAGCATTACTTATCAGATGAGCATTCGCGTCAAATAAAGCTCGCAAGTGTTTCGTTCTAAATATATTGCTGTACGAACTTATTTTGATAAGCTGGCAGTATATTATCCCTAAGACTCTCATTAAACGGCGCTACTGCTTGTTGCATATGCGGTCTACCGTGCGCCTCTAACCATTCTAACTCGAACATTAAATCACGCATCACCTTAGGAATATCCGCCAAATAGCGGTCTTTGCCATCTCGCTCAGACAAGCGAATAAAAATCCCCAACACTTTTAAATGTCGCTGCACGCCCATGACATTCATATCGTTTTCGAGCTGCTCTATTTTATCTGCCGTAGTCAAGCCTGCCTGCTTTTGCAACTGCCAAAAATCATTAATCCATGCAGAGACTTGGCTCTCTGGCCATTCTACATAAGCATCTCGCAGCAATGACACCAAATCATAAGTATAAGAGCCGATGACGGCGTCTTGAAAGTCAATCACGCCTAAGCGCGAGCGATCCGCTTGGTCCTGCATCAAATTGCGACTGTGATAGTCACGATGGACGATGACTTGTGGTTGCTGCAGAATCTCTTTTATTAAGGCTTCTTTTAAAGTATTCCATAATGCTTTATCAAACTCGACACCGATATAAGGTATAAACCAATCGCTAAATAAATCCATCTCACGATCTAATAACGCGGTATCATAATCTGGCAATTGATGTTGCGACTTTGCTGTTTCAACTGGCACAGTCTGTAGCGCGACCAACGTCTGCATTGCCAACTGATAATGCTCATCTATCTGCGCAGGCGTCGCATCAACGAGCAGATGGGCGAACTCTATCGCACCAAAATCCTGTAACACCAAAAATCCTTTCGTCACGTCTTGCGCAATGAGTGTCGGCACATTGATCGCTGGTGCCATCAGCTTAGTCACATTGATAAACTGGCGCATGGCGTCTTGTTCGTCCGCTGAATCCATAACAATATAATGTGCAACTGTCGTGCCATTACTGTCTGACAGCTGGATTCTATGGTATTGGCGAGCGCTTGCGTCACCGGGTAGACTATCGAGTTGGAACGTTTGACCAGCAAATACTTGCTGCAACCAGCTCTCTAATTGTTGTAGACGGCTATTGAGTTTGTTATCGATCATATTAGGCTCTAAAAGTATTTTATCAGTCATAATGGGCATCGCAGGTTAAATATAAGTCATAAACAATTAAAATAGTGATAAGTCAGGCAAAACCTTGTTAAAATAGCAACGTCTTGAGCCAAAAAAACTGCGATAGCAGGCGTATTGGAATATCATTCGACATCTAGCGCTGAGCATAACCTCAGCAACCATTCAAAAAACAGCTTGGCTATATTATAAATTTTGGTAAATAGTGTAGCTGATTTGGTTTTTTTTGACTATGATTAGTCGTCATTATATGTAAAACAGCCAAATTCTTAAGATAGCATTATCAATCAGTGATTTTTTAGTCGTTTATTAACCGCCATACATGATTAATAATATGGTTACTAAATTCAGTATCGCAATTCAATAGGCTCTGCAATCATAGGTGTGCCCTTGTTATATTCTCCGCTTTACCAAAGCATCCGTTTGATCTTATTTGGTGCCTTAGGCTTGTCCAGCCTAACCGTTAGTGCTGCGCCCAGCAATGCTGACACACAGCAAACGGAGTCGCTAATCACTGACAGTAGCACCCGCTATATCTCTGATGTTACACCTGATGCCAATCGCAGTAGCGTCCAAAAAGACAGCGACTATAATGATATCCGCTATCAAAATAGCAATAATCAAAAAACTGACTTTCAGCGTAATACGTCTCAAAAGGCTGCTACTGATAACAATACTTCAGACAGTAGTTTTGACAATACTTTTAATGAAAGCGCCTTTAGTGAAAACACCTTCAACGACAGCATCTCTAATGAGAATGCTATTAATGAAAGTCCCTTAGACAACCGCCCTCTAGAAATTACCGCCATTAATGAGAGTGATAATAAAGGTTTTGTACCAGCAGATACGATTGCGACCACTCAAAACAATAGCACTGCTCAGCTTACTGAAACCACTGCACCTAAAGCCGCACAGAAGACTGGTAAAGTTGATGTGAGTGATGAAAGTATTCAAGATAGTCTGCTGCGTTTAGCAGAATTTTATGAGCTGACACCTGATACAGATGCCTCAACGTTAAACAATAGTGATAATGCTAACCAAGATATCATTCAAAACGAGCTAACACCTACCCCGCAAACCATTCCAAAAGTGGGTAAAAACTTACAGTTATTACCGGATGCCGTAGATAGCGCCCAACGCTGCGAAGGTCAATGGGTCTATCCAAAGAGCAACCCCAACTATCAACGCGCGGTCAATGAGGCGGGAGCAACCAATGGACAGCCTGCGCCAAACTTAAATGGTCTCCCGAATAATCAAGCGCCGCTGTTTTCAGAATCAGATTATGGTTATTACGACAATGTCGACTATGCAGAGCTGTCGGGCAATGTCATCATCAATCAGGGTACCCAGCAGATAGAAGCAGAAAAAGTCTTGTTAGATTTGAGCAATGGCGTAGCCGCTGCTCAAGGCAAAGTCATGTTTACTGACCAAGCGACAGGTCAGCAAGTATCACGCAACAACGCACTAGATAGCAATGCGCCAAACCGCTCATCGAATAACCCCCAAGCCAATTTCACTGAAAAAGCATCAAAAGGCGGGCTTATTGGGGTCGCCGATAGCTTAAATTATAATACTGAAACTGGACAGTCGACAGCCAATGATGTGGCTTTTGCTAGTGTAGAACTGCAAGCTCATGGTTATGCCAAGCGCTTGAACAGACCAAATGACAGTCAATATGAGCTAGATGATGTCATGTTTAGTACCTGTCCACCAACCAATCGTAAATGGCAGTTTGATGCCAAAAGCATTGATTTAGATACCGATACAGGTCGCGGCGAAGCCTATAACACTACTTTCCGTATCGCTGACGTACCTGTGTTCTATTTGCCTTATTTCAACTTTCCGATTGATAATCGTCGCACCAGTGGTTTTTTATTGCCGAATGCCAGTATCAGTAGTGAAAGCGGTCTTGAGGTTGATATACCCTACTATTTCAATTTGGCACCCAATTATGATGCCACGCTCAATACCCATATTTATACCGATCGTAATCCTATGGTGTCAGGCGAGTTTCGCTATCTGACCGAAAGTTATGGCGAAGGTATTTTTAATGGTTCATATTTACCTAATGACAAAGAGTACAATGACGAAGACCGCTCTAGCTTTTTTTATGATCATTATTGGTCATCTAAGAGCATTCCACGCTTAAGCGGTGATGCAAAATACAGCTATGTGTCAGATTCAGACTACCTCAATGATTTTGACACGCTGGGTCTATCAGACAGCACCATAAACTTACCACGCCGTGCACGTGTCAATTATTATAATGACTATGTTGATGGTGAATTGAAGGTAGAAACCTTTCAAACTCTAGACGCTTTTACCAGTAATGGCAAACCCTTAGAAGATAAAGATAAGCCTTATTCAAGATTGCCGCAGCTCAAGCTCGATTATCGACTGCCTTGGGCGAAGAGCTTCGATATCACTGGTGTACATGATTCCGCTTATTTCAAAAAATCCATCGACGATGGCTCTGAGAATGAAAAAAGTGGCGGGCGAATTTATAATAAACTCAGCGCCGTTTATCCAATGGAAAAATCTTGGGGTTATATCAAGCCCAAACTGAGCTTGCAACATCTCTATACCTCTTATGATGAGGATAGCTTAGCCGACAATCAGTTGAGTGATAAAGATGGTAGCCAGTCGGTATTTGTACCGCAAGCCAGTATCGATGCAGGTCTAAATTTCTATCAAGCAGGCTCGCCTTTTGGCGCATTCGACGATACCATGGGTGGCTATCGCTTGCTTAGCCCGCGATTGAAATACACCTACTCGCCATATGAAGACCAAAACGATATTCCGAACTTTAATACTCGTATTGCCTCTATTAACTATGAACAGCTGTTCTCTGACAGTTGGTTCTTAGGGCATGATCGCTTGCAAGATTTGCATTCAATTACTCCTGGTATCAATTATCGTTACATCGACGCAACGGGTGTGACACGTTTTGATGGTAGCATTGCAGAGCAGTTTTATATCGATAATGGACGTGTTACGCTTGATGATCAGCAACCTGTCTTCACCTCTTCATCTTCAGGGATGGTTTGGGATACCAGCACGCAGCCTTACAACAACT
Organism: Psychrobacter sp. JCM 18902; assembly: GCF_904846615.1. NCBI lineage: Bacteria > Pseudomonadati > Pseudomonadota > Gammaproteobacteria > Moraxellales > Moraxellaceae > Psychrobacter > Psychrobacter sp. JCM 18902. The sequence goes on along the minus strand of NZ_CAJHBK010000001.1, from coordinate 437,059 downwards.
TTTGGGTTGATGTTAGTGGTGCACTGACCAATGATTATGATTTAAATTATATTACGACTGAGCTGCGTTATCAGCCGTCTGACAACAGCTTGTTTAATGTTGGATTTGTCAAACGTCAACGTGATGAAAACACCGATCAGCTGCCGCTCTCTGCTTTTACCGCATCGGCTGTCTTTCCAATCAATAACAGCTGGCGAATCTTGGCTCAAGGTCAATACGATTACAATCGTGATAAAGTTCTTGATTCGTTAGTCGGCGTTGATTACGAAGATTGCTGCTTTGGTTTTGCAGTTTATGGTCGTCGTTACTATAATGACTTAAATGTCAAAGACAAACCAACGCAAGCCATTATGGCAGAGATTAGATTGAATGGTTTGGGTAGTGGTAGCAGCCGCCTGACTCGCTTACTCTCTGATAAAATTTTGGGCTTTGAACCTGTCCAGACTGCTTGGAAAGATTAAGACCGTGCTTGTATAAATATTTTTACTATATATTTCATAACCCTGTTTGTAACCCTATTATGGTCAACCCTGTCTAATATTTGACTGTTAAAAGTATTAAACAGCGTTGACCAACTACCATCCGATGCGATGACATTGATGAGGAGCATCATGAGATTTTTTTCTTTACGTCAAATCAGCCGTGCTGTATTGCTATCTATGAGTGCCAGCCTTGCGCTTACATTGAGCGCCCAAGCTGCCACCATTAAACCTGCAAAAGCACAAGCGCCTCAAGCAAATGCCGTGACCGCGCAGGATAACGTCAATCGTTTGACGCCAGCCAATAGCACCGACGGTATTATTGCTTTAGTCAATGAAAATGCTATCTTAAAAAGCGATTTGATCGATGCTATTACCCAAGCACAAGCACGTGCACAAGCGGCTGGTGAACCAATAGCAAACTCAGCACAACTACAGTCTGAGGTGTTAAATGCGCTCATATTGCGTGAGTTACAACTATCCATGGTCAAGCGCGTCGGTTTAAACCCTGATGAAGCGGCTATCAATCAACGCCTCGGTCAAATCGCTCAAGCAGAAGGGCTGACGAGCATCTCAGCTTTGCAACAGCGTTTGGACGCAGCAAAACCTGGTAGCTATGCGGCGCTACGTGCGCAATTAATCGAAGATGCAGCCATTCAAGCCTTGCAACAGCGCCAAATCGGTAACCGCGTGCGCATCAGCGAACAAGATATTGATGCATTTTTGGCCTCGCCTGAAGCCAAGCGCTTAAACCAGAGTGAGTATCAAACGATTCATGTACGAGTGCCCTACATGGATGACTACAGCCGACTCTCAGAAGCCCAACGCAATGAGGCGTTAAAGGTAGCAGAAGCTCTGCGGACTCGCCTGCTTGCGCCAAACGTTGATGTCGCTGAAGCGGTCGCTGCTAGTCAAGGCAGCTATCCTATTCCGTTACAAGGTGGCGATATGGGCTTTCATAAAGCCGCGTCTCTACCTACAGAGCTATCAAGTGAGATTACCAAACTTGAGGTTGGCGCGGTCAGCGCACCACTAATAACGCCTGAAGGCATCGATATCATTAAACTTGCTGACAAAAAAGCCAGCGACACTATGCTGATACCGCAGTGGCGTACTCGTCACATATTGGTAAAAGTTGATGAGCTACAGACAGACGCGCTTGCTGAGCAAAAAATTAATGATTTGTATGAACAGTTACGCAGCGGCGCTGATTTTGCTGGTTTAGCATCGACCTATTCAGATGATCCCGGTTCCGCTGGCCGCGGTGGCGATCTTGATTGGGTAAGTGAAGAAGATATGATTGGTCCATTCGAAGCCATGATGAAAAACACGGCGGTTGGTGACTACTCTGCTCCTTTCAAAACCCAGTTTGGCTGGCATATATTGAAAATAGAAGGCAAACGCCAACAAGATATTAGCGATCAATATCGTCGCAACATGGCACGTCAAGCGCTTTATCAGCGCTTAGCACCGCAAGCCAAAGAAGACTGGCTACAAGAGCTACGTGCAGGTGCTTACATCCAAGTACTTGGCTAACTGATATAGGCATCGATAAGTCAAATCTAATAATGCTTTGTCAAAAAGGGTATATGCTAATGCATGTACCCTTTTTTTATTAACGTTTATTTATGCGCTAAAAATAATCAGAAGGTAATCTCAAATATATTACAGCATGTCCAAACACAAGAATATCGAATAAAATTATTATAAGCATTACACACACAAAGAAAAGCCCCGAACCTAGGGCGATTGGTTCGGGGCTATGGCGCTTCATATTGTTGTTATTATTTCTTCCATGCTGACTCATCCTAAGTCATAAACAGTATCCTATAAGACAGCGGGCTGACCTGTGCTTTTATTGATACTGTCTCAACACTGCATCCATGCGTATCCTTGTGTTGATGCAGGTATTGTAGGGTAATCAGTTTGATGCGACTAGAGGCTAAAGACCTTATTTAACGTAAGCATATGCTTACAGCCTCTTTTAACATTGCATCATACGATGGCTATAGTATTGGCAGGCTATCAACCCTAACTTCTCTGCTCTTCTGCATGTTCCTTTGAGACTTTTTCACCTTCTTTTTTACCTTCTACTATTTTATGATCGGTCTCTTTGATATCTTCCGCTTCTGCAGTAGGGGCATTTTGCGCTTGATTGCTCTCCTCTTCTGGTTCGTATTGTAAAGTCGTCATAACAGGGAAGTGATCGGAGCCTATCGACGGCATACGCCGAATATCCACCACCGTAAAACAAGCACTATGGAAGATGTGATCCAGCGCCCAACGTAAAAATGGATAGCTGACATGAAACGTATTGATAAAATGTCGACCAATACGCGGATCCAACAATCCTGAGATACGTTGAAAACGTCGCGTGGTCTTTGACCATGCTACATCATTGAGGTCGCCTGCCAATATCGCCGTTTGCTTGTTTTCTTTGATGTGTTTGCCAACCATCAATAGCTCAGCATCGCGGGTGGTAGATTTATCCGCTTCCGTCGGGCTTGGCGGCATGGGATGCAAGCAATACAACCAAATCACGCGACCACTTTGCAGGCGCAGTTGGGCATGAATAGAAGGTATGTCATCAATCATCAAGTACTTAACTTCAGGATCAATCAACTCAAGCTTAGAATAAAGATGCATCCCATACAGATTGTCTAGTGGCACTTTTACGGTGTAAGGATAATCAGCCTCGATTTGATGCAGCGCTTTTTCCCATTTTTCATCACTCTCTAGCGTAATTAAAATATCAGGCTGTCTTTGCTTCACCAAATCCACCAATTTTTGGGTGTCATCATTGGGCGTTAGTACGTTTGATACCATTATTTTTAGTTGATGCGCCTGCCCTTCTGGCTTGTCTTTTGCCTTTTGAACTTCTTTTTTCCATAGCTTGGTATAAGGCAATACCATCCTAAGCTGAAAGGCTAATGTAATGCTTAAGACGGTAAATAACAGCCACTGTCCCAGCTGCCACTCTGACCAAAAAATCAGCATACCAATCCAAGCGATGACACCCAACACCATGATCTGAATACGCGGAAATTCAACACCGCGCACCCACCAATTATCCAGTGGTATCCAGCCCCAAATCGTCACAAATGCGATGAACCCTGCTAGCCACTGTATGCTGTAATATAATAGTGAGAGATCCATAGTATGTATTAGCCGTCTATTAAATGATGAATATCGCCATGGTTTTAACTGAACTGACGTTAGCTGTTTACTTTAGCATTTCAGGAGGTTATCGCCTACTGATGAGCACGGATTATTCGTTAACCGCTATAAAACATTACACTTTTAATTCGCCCACCATAACGGGTACTACGGACGAATTTTATTTTTAGGGCTATCTACTTGTGGCGAGTGAGGCATCGCCGCTATCGTCATTAGGTTAATAACTTAAAGTTATACTGAACATCATTAATAGTGTATGAAAAACCCCTAAAAATGGCCAAAACGCCTTGCTTTTTATGGCTATTCACGGCATTGTTATCGGCTGGCAATGCAACAATTTACGGTAAAAAGGATTGAGTTTCATGAGTAATTTAACAGTAGGCTTGGTAGGCTGGCGCGGCATGGTCGGTTCAGTATTAATACAACGTATGACTGAGGAAAAAGATTTTGACGGTATTACACCCGTGTTTTTCTCAACCAGCAATGCAGGTGGTGATGCCCCAAGCCTTGATGGTATTCATACCGGCCAATTAAAAGATGCTCATGATATTGACGCGCTAGCAGCTTGTGATGTCATCATTACCTGCCAAGGCGGCGACTATACCTCGCAAGTCCATCAACCGCTACGTGATAGTGGCTGGAATGGCTACTGGATTGATGCGGCAAGCACCTTGCGAATGGAAGATGACAGCATCATCATTCTCGATCCAGTCAATCGCGCCGTTATTGACAGCGCCCTAGCCAATGGCAAAAAAGACTTTATCGGTGGTAACTGTACCGTGTCATTGATGCTCATGGCGATTGGTGAGCTGTTTAATAAAGGCTGGGTAGAATGGGTCAGCGCCATGACTTATCAGGCTGCTAGTGGTTCTGGTGCTAACAACATGCGCGAATTAATCGCTGGCATGGGCGTGCTACACGATGCGGTCAAAGACGAATTGGCTGATCCTGCCAGCGCCATCCTTGAGATTGATAAAAAAATCGCTCAGACTCAGCGCTCAGATGATTTTCCTAAGCAATACTTTGGTGTGCCACTAGCAGGTAGCTTGATTCCTTATATCGATGTTCAGTTAGAAAACAAGCAATCCAAGGAAGAATGGAAAGGTGGCGTCGAGACCAATAAAATCCTTGGTAATGCAGAAGCCGATAAGATTGCTATCGACGGCATGTGTGTGCGCGTTGGCGCGATGCGCTGTCATGCGCAAGGCCTTACCATCAAGCTCAAAAAAGACATTCCGCTAGAAGAAATCGAAGCAGCACTTAAAAACAGCGGCAATGAGTGGTTGGACTTGGTCGAAGACGACAAAGAAGCGACTATGAACCGTTTAACGCCAGTAGCCGTGACTGGTACATTGACAGTTGCATTAGGTCGCTTACGTAAGCTTAATATGGGCCCTGAGTATCTAGGCGCATTTACCGTTGGTGATCAACTATTATGGGGCGCAGCCGAGCCGCTACGTCGTATGCTTAATATCATCCGTGAGCAAAAAGACTAAGTTTATTTTCTTAAAAGTCAGTACAAAAAAGACAGCAAATGCTGTCTTTTTTTATGGGCGTACCACTTCCAAAAATTTGAATAGCACGGCAAACAGATGCAAACACTACTTATAATAAGCTCAGCAAATGTGACAACGCTCATCTTATACTTTGAGCCTAGTATTACTTTGGCTTGTAAGCAATCATCACTTCATTACGGCGCAAAAAAGGCAGCGTCCAAGGCGGATTATAACGTGCCAGTTCAGGCTCGCCCGTTATAGTCAAATTTTGGGTTTGCATCCAAGATTGTAGCTCTTCCGTTTTAGTCGCTACTTTTTTACTGCCTGCTAACCCTGAGAACTTAATCACACCGTACGTTTGTGCAGGTAATTCTGTGATTGTAATGTTTGGATTATTGGGTTTGGGCAGTGTTTGCATCGTGTATTTACTGGGCATAGTAAATTGTACACGCCACTTCCCATCGTCTTGCTGCATACTTACTGGAGCTGTCATCGCGATTTTTTGTGACTCATCAACACTTTTTTTATTTTCAGGCTGCATTGTCACAGGTGCTGTCATGCTTATTTTACTACTGCCGCCCGTTGGCGCTGTATTATTGCCAAATATATAGTCGGCTAACATCTTAAACCCTTCGCGACTGGCGGAGTCTTGGTCACCACTTACCAACGTTTGCGCCACTAGCTGCTTATCGTAACGACGCAGCTCAAAGTCATCCATTTGCGACAACACTGTATAATTCGGCTCTTCGGTCGCCATAGCTGCTCCTGAGGTTAATAATGAACCACTTAATAATAAGTAGGTTGCCTTTTTCATAGTATGTCTCCAGCAGTTGAAACATCGCTTAGCAATGGTTACTGTCTCGCCATTATGATTTCTACTTTATCAATTACTCGTAAGTACTGTCTGTGTCTTTTGGTTATGAAAAAATACTATTAACCAAAAGACCCATTTGTCAGATATATCAATACCTCATAAACATCCATGTCCAAAAAACCGCTAACAATGCTATAATTATCGCCATTTTCATAGCTTACATAGCGGTTATCATATGCAATTTGTTTTACATAAAACGGCCAGCGGTGACACGCGTGCGCGCCGTGGTACGGTTCATCTCAATCATGGCGACGTACAAACGCCAGCGTTTATGCCTGTTGGCACTTATGGTACAGTCAAGGGCATGCTGCCACGTGATATTGAAGCCATTGGTGCTGATATCATTTTAGGCAATACCTTTCATCTATGGTTACGTCCAAGTACCGAGGTGATCGATAAGTTTGGCGGTTTGCATAAGTTCATGCATTGGGATAAGCCTATCCTGACCGATTCAGGTGGCTTTCAAGTATTCAGTCTGGGTGCCATGCGTAAAATCACCGAAGAAGGGGTCGACTTTAAATCTCCTATCGATGGTGCGAAAGTTTTTCTGTCTCCAGAAAAATCGATGCAGATTCAGTACAGCTTGAACTCAGACATCGTCATGCAATTTGATGAGTGTACGCCCTATCCTGCGACTCATGACGAAGCCAAAAAATCATTAGAGCTGTCATTACGTTGGGGACAGCGCTGTGTTGATGAGCACAACAGACTGGGCAGCACCAACGCATTATTTGGCATTATTCAAGGCAGTATGTATCCTGATTTGCGTCAGCAATCACTTGAAGGCCTGCTCGATATCGGCTTTGATGGTTATGCCATCGGTGGTCTGTCGGTTGGTGAACCAAAAGATGAAATGATAGATGTCCTAGACTACCTCCCTGATGATATGCCAGCAGATAAGCCACGCTATCTAATGGGCGTTGGTAAGCCTGAGGATTTAGTTGAAGGTGTACGCCGCGGTGTCGATATGTTCGACTGTGTGATGCCGACGCGTAACGCGCGTAACGGTCACTACTTCGTCACAGGCGATGCAGACAATGCTGGTGTGGTACGTATCCGTAACAGCCAATATCGCAATGACGAAGGTCCATTAGATCCTGAGTGCGACTGCTATACTTGCCAAAATTTTAGCCGTGCTTATCTCTACCATCTTAATAAGTGTAAAGAGATGCTGGGCGCTCAATTAGCGACTATCCATAACTTGCGCTATTATCAGCGTTTGATGCAAGGTATTCGTGATGCCATTGAACAAGACAAATTTGATGAGTTTGTCAGCGAATTTTATAACAAACGTGGACAAACAGTACCTGAGTTAAATCTACGCTAATCATACTTTTGCCATTGTCATAGCTATAAAAAGGGCTTAAGAATTATCTTAAGCCCTTTTTAGTGTGTTGCTTTTATTATTTCTAGTTAATCAGTACTAGCCCATTAACGAGGTTACAAATACCACGATCACGGCAATTGGTGCTACAAACTTAGCAACGATTTGCCATAATTGCCATGCACCATTAGACAGACCAAGCTCTTGCTGAATACTGCGTTGATCCATTTGCCAACCAACGAAAATAATTGCAGCAAGACCAGTTAGCGGGAGAAGGAATTTACTGGTAATTTTATCCAATGCATCAAAGATACCGTTACCCATGATAGTAAAGTCAGACCATAGGTTAAATGATAGTAGTGCCGCAACGCCTAATAGCCAAATCACTGTACTGGCAACGATGGTTGATACCGTACGACTCATCGGTGTACGTTCTTCTAAAAACTCAACGGTTGGCTCAAGCAATGAGATTGAGGAGGTAATAGCAGCAAAAGTAATGAGTAAGAAGAACAATGTACCAATGATCGTCCCTGCGCCCATGCTACCAAAAGCGATCGGTAGGCTGACAAAGATAAGACCAGGACCTGAAGCAGGGTCTAGACCATTGCTAAAGATGATTGGGAAGATTGCTAGACCAGCAGCCAAAGCAATAACCGTATCTAAAATCACAACGGTACGGGCGGTTTTTAGTAAGTTCACTTCACGACCCAAATATGAGCCATAAGCAATCATAATACCCATACCAATAGATAGGGTGAAGAATGCATGACCCAATGCTGCAAGCATTACATCGCCAGTCAACTTACTAAGATCTGGTGTGAATAGATAAGCCACTGCTTCGCCAAAACCACCGTTTATTACGTTATAACCAACGATGACGAACAAAATCACGCCGAGTAGTGGCATTAAGACTTTAGCCGTAGTTTCGATACCTTTGGTCACACCAATACCGACAATCAAAGCAGTAATAGCCATAAACACGGTATGCCAAATCGTCAATGTACCTGCTGAAGCCAACATAGCATCAAAGGTCGCAGCAATAGAATCACTGTCTTGACCAATAAAACTGCCTGTACCTGCTTTAGTAATATAGTTGAGTGCCCAACCGCCAATCACACTATAAAACGATAGAATTAAGAAACCACCTAAAATACCTGACGCGCCAATGATGCCCCAACTGCGCGACTTACCTTCACTTGCTGCAACATCCGCAAAAGTGTTGACTGGGTTCTTTTGCCCACGGCGACCAATTAGCCATTCAGCGACTAGAATCGGAAAACCTACCAGCGCGATACAGAATAAATAAGCGATAACGAAAGCTGAACCACCGCTTTCACCGACCATATAGGGAAACTTCCATATGTTTCCCAAACCAACTGCTGAACCAACCGCTGCCAATACGAAGCCAAAACTTGAGCTCCACTGTGCATGTTCTTGTTTATTAATAGCCATTTTTTCCGTCCTCGTGCTTCAATTAACATCACTGATAATCTTCCTTGATTATCATAAATAGCCATGAAAAATATCAAGCTATTCAATAAACACCTCAATGTGAGGCATCCAGCAACATTAAGAAAGAATTGTTTACAATATCGTAAAGGCTCAGTTTCTGCTAAGCCACCAAAAAAGTCAAGCGCTCATAAACATAAAAAGCCATAACAATTGGTTATGGCTTCTGGCAATTTTATCTATAACTGACAAGAGTTTGGCTGATTAATGAATGCATACTATATATAATTTTCAGCAAAAGCCAATCGCCGTTCTAGCGCACCACACCACGACGGCTTTTTTGTAGTGAATCGATGAGCAACTGGATTTTTGGCTCTTTTGGTAGCAGCTCATTATTCAAAACTTCAAGCGCTTGCACGGTCGTCAGACCAGATCTAAAAATCATACGATAAGCTTGACGCAATACCTCAATTGTCTCTTTTGACCATCCTTTACGACGCATGCCTTCCACATTGAGACCATGAGTCGTTGCTGGATTACCAGATACCATGGTAAAGGCGGCTACATCTTTTAGAATCAGACTTGCGCCTCCAATCAAGCTATAGTCATCGACCGTACAAAACTGATGAATACCTGAATTACCGCCAATAATCGTGTGATTACCAACAGTCACATGCCCTGCAACGCCAACATTGTTGGCCAATACATTATGATCGCCAATCACACAATCATGAGCCACGTGAGTGTTCACCATCAGTAGATTATGGCTGCCTATTTTAGTGAGCTCACTATCTTGTGCGGTACCGCGGTGTAAACTACAGGCTTCTCGAATGGTATTATGATCGCCAATCTCAAGCCAAGTACGCTCACCAGCATACTTCAAATCCTGAGGATCTTCGCCAATGCTCGCAAATTGATAAAACTCATTGTGTTGACCAATACGAGTCAATTTGGTAACAACTACATGGCGATGCAGAACCGTGTGAGCGCCAATAGTGACCTCATCACCGACGATACAATACGGACCAATGATAGCAGTCTCATCAATTTGGGCGGACGGTGAGATGAGTGCTGTTGGATGGATCTGACTCATAATGTGGGCCTTTGTATGATCTGATGCGAGTAAATGGTAAAACAAATACAGCCAATTCAGTTTTATGAAAAAACCTAAGCATGGCTCTGCTGTTAAATGCGAGTGTCAATTATAATGCTTATGACCCGCTTTGACCTAATTCTTTAGACGCTTTGTTTAAAGAATTAGGTCAGCTACGAGCCACAATGGCTATTGGTAAACGTTATTGTTCTTGGCGAGCAATCATTATTTGCGCACTGGCGGCTAACTCATCGTCAACATGTACAGTGCAGTCAAACTTATAAATACCGCGCTTCTGCATCACTGTTTTAGCACGGATAGTCAGCTGATCACCAGGAATCACTCGACGCTTAAAACGGACTTTATCAACACCTGCAAATAGATATAAATAACCATCTTCTGCGGTCAGACCGGCACTGATAAATCCGAGCACACCTGAGACCTGAGCCATGCACTCAACCATGAGTACCCCTGGCATAATCGGCTCATCAGGAAAATGACCATTGAAAAATTCTTCATTGATAGTCACATTCTTAATACCTGTAATGCACTCACCAGGCGTACAATCAATAATCTTATCTACTAAAAGAAAAGGATAACGGTGTGGCAAATAATGCTTTAACGTATGATAGGTTAATGGCAGCGTAAGACCTTGCTCAGCTAAGCTTTTCATTTCTTTATCATTCAAAATATCGATATCGGTGCTGCTCATAATGGTGCTTCCTTGCTATGTTTTAAATCGCTATGATTTTACTGTGTTTGTATATGGATTGATATTTGCGCTAATCACGCCCAAGCTGGCGAAAGCGTACAGCTGCCCGTCGCCAGTTAGCTGTCGGCATCGCAGCCGTTCCAGATGAGTATGAACCGGCGTTTTTGATAGATTTGGTTACCATGGTCATCCCAGATAAAGTGACATCATCGGTAATCTCAATATGACCTGTGATACCGACCGCACCGCCAATAATACAGCGCTTGCCTATACTGGTACTGCCTGCGATACCCGTTTGGGCAGCGATGGCCGTGCCATCACCGATACGCACGTTATGAGCAATTTGTACCAAATTATCAATAATAACGTGATTGCCAATGATCGTATCATCAATGGCACCTCGGTCAATGCAAGTTTGACTACCAATTCGCACATGGTTGCCAATTACGACCCGTCCTAACTGAGCGATACGCTCCCAGCCAGTGGTACTAGGATCTTTGGTTGGTGCAAAACCAAAGCCTTCTGCACCCACACTGACACCCGCGTGTAACCTTACATGATCACCAATGACACAATCATGCCCGATCACCACTTGTGATTTGATAACGCCATCAGTACCAATAGTCGTATTTGCGTCGATCACTACATGTGCAGCAAGTGAGCTACGCGCACCAATTTGTACATAATCAGCGATCACACAAAAAGGTCCGATATTCACCTGCTCACCGATGACTGCACTATCAGCAATCACAGCACTAGGATGAATGCCACCAGACAGTGACTCACGAGCAAACAACTGGCTGGCACCAGCATAAGCTAAGTATGGGCTTGCGACGACTAACGCTATCGCTGTGGCGGGCACTTGGTCGCGATATTCTGCAGTGACCAATACAGCCCCTGCGTTACTTATTGCCAGACTAGAAATATAATGGGGATCAGCCAAAAAACTTAGCTGATTATGATCAGCCGTGGTCAAGCTACCAATACTGCTGAATTTTTGACGTAACTGTTCAGCGTTAATTTCAGCCTTATTGGTAATAGGCTGACGCTGCTCAATCCGAGTGATAAGTTGCTCAATCGTTATCATAGTGACTATTAATATAAATATTGTTATGAATAAGACAATCGCCAAGCTGAACAATCACCTTGGCGATCTACTAATATCTAACAGATGCTGCGTTCATGTAAGTAACTGCTATGGTTAACGACATGAATGCAAACAATCATGCTACGTTAAAACGTATTACCAATCTGGAACTGAACTTTTTCAGTTTCATCGCCTTCTTTATCACCAATAGGTACAGCATAACTCAATGAAATTGGACCAATTGGCGTATACCAGGTTATACCTGCACCCGCACTAAAGCGCATGCTATTGTCTTGCGTCAACAGTGGTACGCCCGTATCAGTACCGTCATTAGGATTGATAAAAGTGCGATCTTCCTTATCAGTCGTATCAAATACTTGACCACCTTCAGCAAACAATACTGGACGCACTTGATCTGCCCAATCGCCCTTAAACGGCATTGGCAAAATTAGCTCACTACCGAAGCTGACTAACGCATTACCACCGATGTCTTCGTCTTTGTAACGCACATCATCATTTATGGCATCATAATACGTTTGTGATTTTGGCCCAAGGGTTGAGGCCTCATAACCACGTACAGAGCCATAGCCCCCAGCATAAAAGTTTTCATAAAACGGCAAATCATTACCATAGCCAAGCTTAGTATAACCACGTGCTACCCAGTCTTTGTAGAAGGGATAATAGATGTTGCCGCTATAAACAAGTTTTTGATAGTTGGTATCACCCAAGCCAATAGTGGCATCGACCGTATGGCTCATACCTTTGGTCGGGAACACTGGACGATCTAAGGTGCTATAGTCCCAGCCGAATAGTAGGTTATAAGTATTGTAATCATTTTTAAAGCCTGTGCGTCCAGAAGCCTCATTTTCGTCATTGACAAAGTTCTCAAACGTACCGCCATCATCAATAATTTGCTGAACGTTTGATACACCTAAGAAGCGACCACCACGTACTGAAGTGTTATCAACATTCAAACCGGCACTAACACGTTTGGTTTCGTCAACAGGATAACTGTAGTTCAGCGTAGCACCATAAGAATCGGTGACATAGTTACTGACGTTTCTATCATCGTATTTCGTTTCACGATAATAGGCACTAAGACCTTGTGAGACGCCGTTTTCGGTAAAGTACGGATCGGTATAACCCAAACTATAAGAATCACGGGTTTCTGAGCGTGATAGTGCCGCTTTCACACGGTTACCTGTACCCATAAAGTTGTTTTGTGTTAGATCTAACTGGAAAGTCACACCGCCGCTTTGTGAGTAACCCGCGGCAATCGTTGAGCTACCAGAAGGCTGCTCTTCAACCGTATAATTGATATCTACTTGGTCTGGTTGGTTCGGTACTGGTTTCACATCAACGTTGACAGCTTTAAAGAAGCCTGTACGCATCAGACGTGTCCGTGACAACTGGATTTTGTCACTCGTTGCCAATGCGCCTTCTAATTGACGCATTTCTCGGCGCAGTACTTCGTCTTGAGTTTTGATGTTACCAGTAAAATTAATACGACGAACGTAAATAGGACGTGCAGGGTCGATGAAATAATCGATATCTACTACTTTGGTCTCGTCATTGATACGTGGTACTGGTCTCACCTGCGCCAAATAATAGCCCTCATTACCGTAACGACTCTTAAGTGCCGCGGTGGTTTCATCGAGCTTGGCTTGCGAGTATTTTTCATTGGGTGCAAAAGTCACCAACTCTGTTAGTTCATTATTCTCAAAAGTCGGCTTACCTAAGAAATTCACTTCACCAAACTGATATTGCTCGCCTTCGCTTAGACTCACTTCGATAAACACGCTGCTCTTATCTTCACTGATGTTGAGCACCGCATTATCTACTGCAAAACGCACATAACCATCGTTTTGGTAAAGCGCTTTTAAATTCTCTAAACTGGCAGCCAGTTTTTCTTTGGCATAACGATCAGACTTTGACAGCAGACGTGTCCACGAGGACTCTTTTACCGCAAAAACGTCTTTGATTTCTTCATCACTAAAATGTTTATTGCCAATGATATTGATATCAACCACTTTGGCAGGTTTGCCTTCGACAAAACGCACGTCGAGCTTGACGCGATTGCCATCAAGTAACGTTTGATCAACCTCGATATTGCTGTTGTAATAGCCTTGGCTGATATATTGCTGCTGTAGCTCGTTGGCGACGCCTTGTAGTGTGGCTTGTTTCAGCACATTACCGGCAGACAGACCAGCATTGTCCAACCCTTGCTCTAACCCTTCTTTTGGAATGAGCTTATTGCCCTCAAAATTGACTTCAGCAATCGTTGGGCGCTCAACGACATCAAACCGTAGCTGTCCACCTTCGATACGGCTTTGAATATCAGCAAAATTTTCGGTCGCATAAAGCGCCTTAATACTGGCTGCTAAACTACTGTCATTTACCGTATCCCCTACCGAAATAGGTAGAACCGGATAGAGGCTATCGGGGGTTAAACGTTGCAAACCATTGAAACCGATGTCAGTGACTACAAATTCTGCAGCCTGTACTGGCATACTCATCATCGCTACAACTAACGGCAACCCTGCCGCGCTCATAAATAAAGGCGTACGCATAAACACTATCCGTCAATAAAAAACTTGCTTAAGTTAAGTTAAAAAGCCCATATTGTCTAGCGCATCTCGCATGAAATTTAAGCGCATACGCAGCAGACTCAGAACACTTTATATAAAATGCATCACAAAATAAACTAAAAATTACGATTAGTACAGAGGCCATGATACAAAGCATGCTACCTATCATGGTCATAATCATCCCATAATAGGCGTAAAACCATTAGTATCTCGTGCCTTATCGATCATATTAGCGATTCACTGGTCAAAACAGCCGACTGATATCATTACCAATTGCTAACACCATGAAACCTGCCAGCAAGAGTAAACCGATATTTAGTCCAATCATTTGCACCCCTTCCGAGAGTGGCTTACCGCGAATCAATTCAATAAGATAATACACAATATGACCGCCATCCAACACAGGAATGGGTAAAAGATTGAGTACAGCAAGACTCAAACTAATCAAAGCCGCCGTCGATAACACCATCTGCCAACTGATATCAAAACTCTGTTTGGCCACTTTAGCGATGGTAATCGGACCTGACAAATTATCCAAACCAATCATGCCTGATAGCATTTTCCCCATTGAGCTGACGGTCATCACTGCAAGCTGTTCAGTTTTCTCAAATGATTTCACCAATGACTCACCAGGGCCATAGACTACAGTGGTCTTGTAAGCGTCAGGAATAACAATTTCGGACTGTGCCACCATAGCACCAATTTGCCCATAATCGTTACCCAAATTGTCTTTTTTGCCTTGCGGCATAATCTGAAGCTGTACGGTTTTACCATCACGCAATACTGTGAAGTTAAGCAAAGTTTCAGGACTGTCGCGGATGATACGAGTAGCACTGAGCCAATCTTTAATTGGTTGATCATTGATAGCAATAATACGATCGCCTACTTTTAGTCCTTGGCGACTGGCGGCACCATCAGCGGTCAAATCACCTACTATCGGTGCAATATCTGGTTGCCATGGCAGCATGCCAAAGCTGGTCAACGCATCTTTACCTTGCGCGCTGCCTTGCATAAACTGAGTTACGGGCGCTTGATAAGTTTTGATCACATTATCAGCTTGTGTCTCTGATTGCAGAGTAATACTGACATTGTCCGTCTCGCCCATCCGTCCAGCAAGGCGATAGTTGATGCCTTCCCACGTCTGTACCTCATGGCCATCAATTGCAACGATTTTGTCGCCAACTGGTAACTGTGCCATTGCGGCAGGCGTATCAGGTAATACCTGCCCAATCTTCGTCGCCAACTGCTCTGATGGTGTCATAAATAACACCCAAAACAGCGCAATAGCAATGATAAAGTTCATGATAGGACCAGCTGCAACAATCGCAATCTTTTTTAGCGGATGCTGACGATTAAACGCCAAATGTTGCTCAGCTTTTGCTACCTCACCTTCGCGCTCATCGAGCATTTTGACATAACCACCAAGTGGCAAAGCAGAAATACGATAATCAATACCGCTTTTTTTGCTCGTCCAGCCAAAGAGTTTGGGACCAAACCCGATAGAATAGGTCAAGACTTTAACGCCGCAAAGACGGGCGACGATATAGTGTCCCCATTCATGTAAGGCAATAAGCGGACCTAAGACAAATATTGCCGCAAGGAGCGTTAATAAAAACGTCATGATCTTTTCTCAGTATGGTTTCTCAGCATTCTTTCTTTGCATCTTTTATTAACATCATTTTTTAACGACGCAGTTGTTGGTACACTTACACCAACTTTGCCACAAGTTTGTCCGTCAGGTGACGTGCTATTTTATCAATTGCTAGTATATCTTCTATGTCAGCCGTTTCATTTAACGGTGGCAGCTGTATGTCATTCAAAGCCTGCTCGTTGATATCAGCAATGTCGGTCAGGCGAATTTTTCCAGCCAAAAACGCCGCCACGGCAATTTCATTCGCTGCATTTAAGACAATCGTCGCTTGTGTGCCCGCTTGCATGGCTTGGCGTGCCAAACGTAAACACGCAAATTTTTGCAAGTCAGGCTCAATAAACTCTAAGCCGCTGAGCGCAAATAAGTCTAACGGCTGCGAGCCACTATTAATACGATCAGGGTAACTGAGTGCATGGGCAATGGGCGTTTTCATATCGGGACTGCCGAGCTGCGCCAAAAAGCTACCATCGCTATATTCTACCATTGAGTGAATGATACTTTGTGGATGAATCACCACATTTATCTTATTTTCAGGCAAATCAAACAGATGGCAGGCTTCGATTAACTCTAAACCCTTATTCATCATCGTAGCTGAGTCGACAGATATCTTTTGACCCATTGACCAATTTGGATGTTTGACCGCTTCAGCGACGCTCGCTTGCTGCATCTGCGCAAACGATTTTTGCAAAAATGGCCCACCAGAGGCCGTTAACCATAGCTTACGCACACCGTGGTTTGGCTGATGAATTTGGGTATTGTCCTGCTGAATAGCCAGTGGTAAACACTGAAAAATAGCGTTATGCTCAGAGTCAAGCGGTAACAAAGTAGCATTGTGCGTTTTGACGGCAGTAATCATCACTTGCCCTGCCATCACCAGCGCTTCTTTATTGGCTAGTAAAATACGCTTACCTGCACGAGCAGCGGCTAAAGTAGAAGGCAGACCAGCTGCGCCTACGATCGCAGCGACAACGGTATCCGTCTGCGAATCAGTGGCAATGTCGACCAGCCCTGCTTCGCCGCCTACCACATCGATGTCAAGACCTGCCGCACGGAGTCGCTGGGCAAAATCATCGACTGCGGCGGTCGGTACGCTAACGCGCTTTGGCAAAAACTGCTGGCAAAGTGCAAACAGTTTGTCTAAACGGTGATAGCCTGACAGAGCGTAGACCGTGTAAAGCTGTGGTTGCGCCGCTAATATTGCTAACGTGCTATCGCCAATCGAACCTGTCGCGCCTAGTACGGCGATGCGTTGCGTCATAACCATCAGTGCCTGTAAATGATACTCTAAAAAATTAAATAAGAAATCGATAAAACGCCTGATAAATAAGAGATGAACGATATCCAGTATATTGATTAGTCACTCATCTTAACTACTATAATTAGGGCGTATCATCGTCTATGAATTCTTTTTTCAGTCCTAAACCACTATCAAACCTAACTGCTGTATCGCCCAAAAACCAAGCGCAAATATCGGTGTGGCAGATAGCAGTGAGTCGATACGGTCAAGCACGCCGCCATGCCCCGGTAAAATCGTTCCTGAATCTTTGACATCAGCGCGGCGCTTAAGCATCGACTCAAATAAATCGCCAAGTACCGAGGCTAAAATGGTCAAGGCTGATAATGCTACAAATGCGACTAACGGCACACCCGTCAATTGCAACTTAAATACACTGATGGCAATGACCACGAGCAGACCAGTGACCAAACCACCAGCCAGCCCTTCCATACTTTTATTGGGTGAGACATTTGGCGCCATTTTGCGGCGACCAAGCTTACGCCCCACAAAATAAGCGCCACTATCTGCGCACCAGACCAAGAGGAACACATAGAACAACCACCATGCTGACAGTTGCCACAAATAAAACATCGCCGTAATCGATGCGGTCAATATCACCGCACCCATCAATGCCAGTTTCTTGCCATACCAATTGGTATGAGTCGGGAACACTCGCACCCAAGACAGCGCCATTAGCCATATAGCCAGTGAAGCCACCCACCAAAACAGCCATGTCACTTTAAACATGAGTGATACTAGGGTCAACACCAAAACCAATAGCACAAACAGCGCAGGATGACGCCACTTAGGCATCAGCTTAGTCCATTCGTGAGCGGCAATAATGACGCCAATCGCTAATAGCGGTGCAAATAAAATAGGGGTTTGGCTCGCAAACATTGCAATACCAACGATAATAACGAGAACAACTGCCGTCTTAATTCGTTGCCACATACTTATTGAGCCTTATAATAATGAAAAACGCATGGTCAAAACGTGCATTATAGCAGCTAATCTACAATAGCCCACTAATAGCAGTTGACGCTTATTAACGCGGTTTATTATTTCACAAACAAGCAATATTAACTACTTATACGATAGCGGCTTTGTAAGAGCTTTTTCCTTTACAAAATAACAGGCAAATGCTTAACACCATTAACGACTTGCTTGCTCTATCACTATCTGCTCACTGGTTTTGCCAAAACGGCGCTGCCGCTGAGCGAACTCTTTTACCATTGCTGCCAGCTCATCAGCTGCAAAATTCGGCCATAATGTCTGGGTAAAGAATAGCTCAGCATAGGCTGACTGCCACAATAAAAAGTTAGAAATTCGGTATTCACCGCCTGTGCGTATCAGCATATCTACTGCTGGTGCATCTGCTAATTGCACATAGTTACCGAGCAATTCTTTATTAATATCATCAGCACGTAACTGACCAGCCTCTACTTGCTGCGCCAGCTGTTTTGCCGCATGGGCAATATCCCATTGCCCACCATAACTGATAGCGATGACTAGAGTCATGGCTTTAAAGTTTGCTGTTTTTGCTTCAGCGTCCGCCATTAATGCTTGCAAATCATCACTCAGCTGACTGCGGTCACCAATAAAACGCAGACGAATACGATACTCATTCATGCGTGGTATTTGCTCATGAATGGTCGAGGCTAACAATTGCATGAGTAGTGCCACCTCACTGGGCGGGCGTTGCCAATTCTCACTAGAAAATGCAAATACCGTTAATACTTCGATACCCGTATTGACGCAATACTCGACGATAGGATCGAGTGCATCTTTGCCAGCCACATGCCCTTGGCCTTTGCCCAAATCATTGGCTTTACCATAACGATTATTGCCATCCATGATGATAGCGATATGGCGTGGAAGAAGATCAGGAGCCAAAACGGCTGAAGTGGACATAGGCGAAAGTGCTTATTGTTAAGGTAAAATAATAATAACGGCTGCGATAACGATTAGAAAGCGTCATAACCATAATTCACAAACTTATCATAAACCCATCTATGGGCGTGATTTAGTTTGCAAGATAACGCTTATAAAATACAGTTTGCAAATCTGAGCAAGCCTATTACCGTATCCGATTGATATAATATTGACGCTATTATCGGTACCGTCTACACAATAATAAGCAGCCAATAGTACTGACAGATTGGCTGCTTATTATAAGAATATGACATAACGGATTTTTTCTAAAATGATCGAAAAAACCAGTGCTTTACACGTCCATCAAGTCAGTTTCTTTTTTGCTCAAACGTTTATCGATGGTTTCGATATACTTGTCAGTGATTTTTTGAATATCATCACTGGCGCGGCGCTCGTCGTCTTCTGAGATCTCTTTTTCTTTGGCCAATTCTTTGATGTCATTCATCATGTCACGGCGAATATTACGGATAGAAACACGGCTACTTTCTGCTTCTCCACGCGCAAGCTTTTGCATGTCGCGGCGTGTCTCTTCTGTCAATGCAGGCATTGGCACACGAATCACATCGGCGGTCACTGGGTTGAGACCCAAATCTGCTTCGCGAATGGCCTTGTCAATTGCTTGTACCATGGTACGCTCGAATGGCTGAACCATGAGCGTACGTGAGTCTTCAACGTTGACACTCGCCACTTGATTCAAAGGTGTAGGCGACCCGTAGTAGCTAACCATCACGCCTGACAACATACCCGGATGTGCGCGCCCTGTACGGACTTTGCTAAAAGTGCTCTCAAGCGCTTCCAGTGTTTTTTGCATACGCGCTTCGCCGTCTTGCTTAATCTCTTTGATCATTAGATATCCTTATTTATCGCTATCGATAAATCATTCATTTGTTAGTAAATATACGGGTGTTCACTACTAATTATTAGCGACTGGTCGTTATTAGCGACCAATCTAATTTTAATGACTGGTATTCTCGTATTAATATTTAGAGCGTTCAGAGCGTTCAGGCAAATCAGTGATAAACGCGTGTGCCTTCATTTTCGCCCATAATGACGTTTAATAATGCATTAGGCTTGGTCATATCAAACACTTGTAGCGGCACGTTGTGCTCACGGCATAAGGCAATGGCAGTTAAATCCATCACGCCAAGTTTTTGCTCTAATACTTCATCAAAGGTCAAGCCATCATATTTAACTGCATCGTCATGTAAGCTTGGGTCTTTGTCATAAACGCCATCAACTTTGGTGGCTTTTAAAATCAAGCCAGCTTCAATTTCAATACCACGTAAGCAAGCGGCTGTATCAGTGGTAAAGAAAGGGTTGCCCGTACCAGCAACAAAGATACATACTTCACCATTTTTGAGATAGCGAATGGCATTGCGACTGCTATAGCTTTCGGTCACTTCACCGATTGGCAAGGCCGACATCAGGCGAGTTTTAATATTGCGGCGCTCAAGCGCATCACGCATCGCCAGACCGTTCATAACGGTTGCTAACATACCCATTTGATCACCAGTCACACGGCCGACTAAGCCTTCTTGTTGCAACTGCGCGCCGCGATATAAGTTACCGCCGCCGACCACGATACCGACTTGAACACCAAGACCACGCAAATGGGCGATAGACAAGCTCATCTTATCGAGCACTTCGCTATCAATTCCCATCTCTTTGCCACCAGCTAAGGCTTCGCCAGAGAGTTTCAGCAAGATACGAGAGTAACGCGGGTTTTTGTCAGACATGAGGTCACCTTGTTGGCATTAAATTATAATTAAAATGAGCGGTAAAACACAAATAGAGTTTGCCTTCGAATTTACTCGAAGTGTCATCACCGAGGTACTATATAAGAAATACCGCAACTGATGACAAACGTGTAAAAAGGCTAAATTGCGCTAATTGTAGCAAAAACTGCTCGCGATTGGGCAATTTTCACTCGTATATTGTAGTGACTAATCAGCTACAGTGACTGCTTAGCCTTTGTAACTGGCAAACAAATCATATTCGCTAGCGTCGTCAATCGTAACCGTTAGGAATTGTCCGACTTTAACTTGAGCAGTAATCTCATCAACGTAGACGTGACCGTCAATCTCTGGTGCATCGGCATAGCTACGACAAATCGCAACACCCTCTTCACTATCAATTTCGTCGACCAATACCATCAAGGTTTTACCGACTTTCTCTTGTAGCTTTTGCGCTGAGATGTCTTGTTGCAGCGTCATCAAACGCTCATAGCGCTCTTGCTTAATCTCTTCTGGCACATGATTTGGCAGGTCATTAGCCACTGCGCCTTCGACTTCTGAATAGGTAAACGCGCCAACACGATCAAGTCGAGCTTCTACTAACCAATCAAGCAAACATTGGAAATCTTCTTCTGTCTCGCCAGGGAAGCCAACAACGAAGGTTGAACGAATGACGATATCAGGGCAAATCTCACGCCATGCATGGATACGCGCCAAGGTGTTTTCGCTATGCGCTGGGCGTTTCATCGCTTTTAGGATGCGATGGCTGGCATGTTGAAACGGAATGTCGAGATAAGGCAGTAGCTTTTTCTCGCCCATTAGCTCAACCACTTTATCGACATGCGGATACGGATAGACATAATGCAAGCGCACCCAAATGCCCAAGTCATTTAAGGCTTGGCACAAGTCATAAAACTTCGACTTCAGCGGCATGCCATTCCAAAAACTGGTCTTATACTTCAAATCCAGTCCATAAGCAGAGGTATCTTGCGAAATAATTAACAATTCTTTCACGCCAGCATTTTTCAGCGCCAGTGCTTCATTCATCACGCTATCAATTGGACGTGAAACCAAGTCTCCACGTAAGCTTGGAATGATGCAGAAAGTACAACGATGGTTGCAACCTTCTGATATTTTTAGATAAGCATAATGGCTTGGCGTCAATTTGATACCCGCTTCATTAATCAAATCTATCTTTGGATCATAACTAGCGTCCTGACTACGGTCAGGCTTGGGCACATGCAGCGAAACGGCTCTAATGACTTCGTCATAAGCATGAGCGCCCGTCACAGCTAGCACGGCTGGGTGCATTTCACGGATTTTGTCCGCTTCTTTACCCAAGCAACCTGTGACGATGACTTTACCGTTTTTGCTAATCGCTTCGCCGATGGCATCAAGCGACTCTTGTACTGCTGACTCAATAAAACCGCAAGTATTCACGACCACTAAATCAGCACCTTCATAATCGCTCGCCACTTGATAACCATCACGGCTAAGCTCAGTGATAATGCGCTCACTATCAACCAAGGCTTTTGGGCAACCTAGTGACACAAACCCAATCTTTGGCGCTGCATTCACTGGCGCATTTTCAGTCGATAAAGCACCTGAAGTCACATCGCTGCTTTGCTCAATGCTACGGTTTTGATTGTGATTGGCTTTATGATGGTAAGGTTGGTTAGTGTTTGCTTGACTAACATCTGCCTGATTGTCTTGTGCTATATTTGGTTTGGCAGGATTAAAAACGGTGGCAGTGTCTTTTAACATAGAATCTGTTGGCGTAGAAGTTGACGGTGAGGTAGTAACAGTCGTATTAACCGACTCGGTAGAAGTGTTGGGCATGGCTGACCTTGCTAGAGATAAATTGGCTGTGCGCATTGTACGTTTTTTTTGCAAAAATCGCCAGTTTTGCCGCTCTATAGTGTTGATTTATGGTTAAATATTATATCGCGTCTTCTTTTATTCTAGGCAATAGCCATGACAACCCATTTGACAACTGTAAAACTGACACCTGACTTAGCATTCATGTCACAGCATTTGTTCACCGCTATTTTATGGATCAATGATGATTTATCAATCACTTGGCTAAATGCCCAAGCCGAACAACTACTTGCTATTAGTAGTGGACGCTTATTGGGTCAGTCTATATTGACCCTGCTTGCATCCGAAACATCCAAAGCATTGAAATCAGCCGATAGCAATCATGACAGTGATAACCATGACAACAATATAACTGTCGATAAAAGTAGTGGTGAAGATATCCATGAACAACCGTGCTCTTTGAAAGAACGATTTCAGCAAGCAAAGCAGTATCAACAACCCTTTATCGATCATGATCACCTTATCAGCACACCGCTAAATGGTAATTTATCATTCTCAGTTGATTATAGCGTGACCCCTGTCATTTATGAGCAGCAACCTTATTTTATTATTGAGATGTGGGGCAAGGATCGCCAAAGTCGTATATCAGAGGAACAACGCCAGCAGCAGCAATATAATGTTGCCCGTCATATGCTGCGCTCGGTCGCTCATGAAATCAAAAATCCGCTTGCCGGTATTCGCGGGGCGGCGCAATTATTACAACGGCAATTCATCAAATTCAGTGACGCCTCGCCTCTTAATAGTGCTCCTCCTGCTATTATTGGTACAAACCCTATGGTAAACCCGAATAGCCACCTGCAAAAAACGGCTGAAAAACTGCGCAATTATACTGATATCATCATCTCAGAAACGGATCGTCTAACCCACCTTATTGGCAAGTTTCTTGGCTCCAATCAATTACCAAATTGGCAAACGCTAAATATCCATGAGCCACTGGAGCATGTTTTATCTTTGGTCGTCAATCAATATCCGCAAGTGACGCTACAGCGCGATTATGATTTGTCACTGCCTGAGTTATGCGCTGATAAAGATCAGCTGATACAAGTGTTTTTAAATCTGATTAATAATGCCTGCGAATCGATGACTGAGTTTGAGCAAACGCTGCAGCAAAGAGAGTTGTCCGAGCCTAAGGCGCAACAACCTGTCACTTCACAAATGAGCAATAACGACAGCGCCAGTTATAAGCCAACGCTGCACATTCAAACCCGCATTGCCTTTCAACATACCATTGCTGGGCAACAGCACAAGCAAGTGCTACAAATCAATATTGCCGATAACGGTTCAGGCATTGATCCGGCATTGATCGGACAGATATTTTTCCCAATGGTGACCAGCCGTGCCGCAGGGACGGGGCTAGGATTGTCTATCGTGCAAGATATCATCAGTCATCACCATGGTATGATTGACGTGAGCTCCCAGCAATCAAAAAACCTTAACGACAGTGTCAAAAATGACTACAACCATCAACACACCAGTTTTACGCTGTACTTGCCTTTCAATCAGCCAGCGCACCATGCTTAAAACAGCCAGCACCCAAGGCTTAGAAACCATGACCTAACCTATGAAACAATCACCCTGAATCACTTGCTTATTAGGCCTGATAAATGACTGCATATAATGACCACGCCACATCTAACAGCGACAATCAAGGCTCTGCCCAAACATCAGACAATCAAGAATCTAGTAACCGAGAGTCTGATAACCGAGAACCTGATAATCAAGCTACAAAAGTAACGGTCAATAATGCACCTAATACTAACCCTGCAACGTTATGGCTCATCGATGACGATGCAGCCCTGCGTTTGGTATTAGCAGATACTTTTGAAGATGCAGGCTTAAACGTTATTAGCTTTACCCAAGCGCAAGCGGCGTGGACACGCCTCAACGATATTTTGCAACAGCAGGAATCAGCCGCTCAGTTGCCCGATGTGATATTGACTGATATTCGTATGCCCATGATGGACGGGTTATCTTTTAGTGATTGGGTACATGAGCACTTCCCTAAGCTTCCCATTGTCATTATGACGGCGCATTCCGACCTCACCTCTGCTATTAATAGCTATCAAACAGGTGCTTTTGAATATCTGCCAAAACCTTTTGACTTAGATGATGCAGTCGTCACGATTTATAAAGCCATTAATTATCAGCCCAATATGCTGGCAGCGGCGGCAGCAAACTCTACAGCTGAACCTGCTCCGAAGACCGTTACCAAAAATTCATCAGATACTTTACCCAATATGCAGGTAAAACCCAATACCAGACCCAAGCTTGCTAGCAAGGCTACTCTGGTCAGCAAAACCAATAAAACATCCAGCCCTAAAATCAAAGTTAAACCTGCCATCAGCGCTAATGACAATCCGAGCGGCATCATTGGGCAATCACAAGCGATGCAGACGGTGTTTCGTGCCATTGGGCGCTTAGCGCACTCACCCATTACCGTCTTGATTACTGGTGAATCAGGTACGGGTAAAGAGTTGGTCGCCAGTGCGTTGCACCAGCATTCACCGCGTCACCAGCAACCTTTTATTGCCCTCAATATGGCCGCCATTCCACATGATTTGATTGAATCTGAATTATTCGGTCACGAAAAAGGGGCGTTTACTGGTGCGACGACGACGCGACAAGGGCGTTTTGAGCAAGCGGATGGTGGGACATTATTTCTAGATGAAATTGGCGATATGCCTTATAGCACTCAAACTCGGCTGCTACGAGTACTGGCCAATGGTGAGTTTTTTCGCGTCGGTGGACAGCAGCCGGTCAAAGTGAATGTACGCATCATTGCCGCTACTCATCAAAACTTAGAAGAACTGGTCAAACAAGGCAAATTCCGTGAAGATCTATTTTATCGCCTTAACGTTATTCGCTTGCCCCTGCCACCATTACGGACACGACCTGAAGACATTCCAGCATTAGCCCATTACTTTATGCAGCGGGCTGCTGAACAGATGAACAGTGCAGAGAAACAGCTGCATCCGACAGCACTACACATCATGCAGGCTTTTGAGTGGCGCGGCAATGTCCGCCAACTTGAGAATGTTTGCCTTTGGTTGACAGTGATGGCCACAGGCGACACCGTGATGGTGGATGATTTGCCACCAGAGCTGCTTGAAAATATCTCGTCTAATTTAGAAGAATATCAAGAGCAAAGTCAGCCTACACAAGCTATGACTCACAATGACCAAATACGCCCTTATTCCCACAGTTCCAGTTGGCAACAAGCATTGGCTGCTTGGGCTGAGCAATCGCTACAAACAGGAGAAACCGATATCTTGCAGACGGCAACCCCTCAGTTTGAACGCGTTTTATTGACGGCAGCGCTCAACCATAGTGGTGGCAAAAAGATCGCTGCTGCTAATTTACTCGGTTGGGGGCGCAATACCCTGACACGCAAATTACAGCAATTAGATATTTCTTCAGAAGAAGGACAAAATAATCGTTATTAAAGGCGCAAACTCATAAACATGAATACCATTAATATCAATAGCTTATAAAAATAAGTGAAAATAAATGATAAATATTTAAAAATAATTGCAAATAGGGGTTGCCAAACGTTTCAAACTCTATATAATAGCCAACCACTGAGACGCACTACCGAATCAGTTAACTGTCTATATTGTGTTTGAGTTTAAACGCTAATAATGATAGAGTAACGGAAAATGGGGCTGTGGCGGAATTGGTAGACGCACCAGATTTAGGTTCTGGCGCCGCAAGGTGTGAGAGTTCGAGTCTCTCCAGCCCCACCATTTTCGGATAGTACATCTTAGACCAAATATCAAAGCCTGCTTTTTAGCAGGTTTTTTTGTGTCTGTTCTTTTTGTATTTAGAGTGTGGTGGATTTATATTTTCCGATTTATTTGCTTAGAGCCATGACCTGTCAATACTTTCTAAATCTAAAAGTATCTGCTTCATATTCTGATATCGCCTCTCCACCCGCTTTGCCAATGCTTTATTAATGATACCTTGATAGTGACTATATTCTAACGGTAAGGTTGGAATAGGCTGTTGGCAATGCTGAATCGCCCATGCTTTTAATTTGTCATTACTGTTAGCACTTATCTGAAACGGTCGCTTGCCTGTTAGTATTTCAACCATCATGATGCCAAACGCATAGATATCACTTTGCACTGTTGCACTCTGACTTTGCCAGCGTTCAGGGGCAAGATACGCAGGTGTACCAGCAGGACTTGCCAAAATTGGGGTGTTAAGACATTCTGCTAAGGCAAAATCAGTTAACAATAAATCAGCCTTGATACAGCTATTATCCGCATGATTTGGCAAAAAATTATCTAGCAAAATATTACTGGGCTTAATATCATTGTGTAGCCAGCCAGCGCTATGTAGAGTGGCGATAAGGTGCGCAGATTGCACCATAAAATGATGCTTTTTTTGAGTGGTTAATGAAGAGTAATTTCGAATATTAAGCTGGGTTGCTAAGCTACCACTGGGATAATATGGCATGGTAAGTATCGTCAGCTGCGAAAACTGATCTAATACCTTTACCCTTAGAGTTTCATAAGCGAGCATTGGCGGAGCAATAGCAAAAAGACTGTCTTGAAATCTCTTTTGATTGGCTGATAAATTATTGATAGATTTTAGAACACCGATTTCATGGGTTAAGCCAGCCAAATTTTGATTGCTAGCAGCCGTTAACTGCCATTTAATCATCACTCGACCAAACTGTAGATGCTGGGCACGCGTCAAGCCTTGGTAGTCATTCTCGTTATTATTATTATTATTGTTACTTTGCTGGCTGATGCGCTGATGCGAAATCTCGCTATAATTCAAGCTTGAGAATAACATGGTCAATGTTGGCAACATTTGCTGCGCTTGCATTTGTAATGCTTGTTTTGCACACGCTTTTGTATTAGAGGAATTACTGGCATTATTTTTCATGGTAAAGTGATACCTCTATATAACTAGTATGCCAAACGTCATTTTAATTTTTATGAGCGACTGAGTATTATGCCCCAATCCACTAAGCCTGTTACGAATTACGCCCTGCCCGACCATTTATTGGATTTACTCGGACAGTATCTACAAGAGCAAGTCACGCCCACTATCGAGATTGACCCTGCACAGCTGGCCTATCGCTGGGTCGGTGGTCATAATGGACATTTGGAGCCATTGGCAGTGAACTTATTTTTAAGTTTAGATGATTTGCATGGTATCGATATCCAAAAGGCAAAACTGGTACAAAACACACGGCAATTTCTAAAGGGCTATCCTGCCAATCATGTTTTAATGACAGGGACACGTGGTGCTGGCAAATCATCACTGATTCGGGCATTGCTACAAGCCTATCATAGTGAAGGATTACGCATTATTGAAATTGCCCGTGATGACCTTCGAGTGCTTGATAAGATACGCGCCGCCATTAATGCACTGCCGACCGAGTGTGGTTGTCACTATGTGGTGTACTGTGATGACTTAGCGTTTAACGGTCAAGATGAAAGTTATCGGACATTAAAAAGCGTATTGGACGGCTCGCTAGACTCAGAGCAAGACAAGTTATTGGTTTATGCGACCAGTAATCGCCGTCATCTATTGCCTCAGCTAATGAAAGACAATGTCAATATTTATAATGGTCAAACCGATGAGGTCAATCCTTATGAAACCATTGATGAGACGGTATCGCTGTCTGATCGCTTTGGGCTTTGGTTGTCCTTTCATCCAATGGATCAAAATACTTATTTGCACATCGTGCGCCATTATTTATCACTTTCGCCAAACCGCCATCTAGATAGTGCGAATGACGTTAAAGAAAGTAATAATGAAGAAAAAAATAAGACGCTATCTGATAACATCAGAGCAGCAGCGCTACGTTGGGCATCAGAGCGCGGTGGACGTTCAGGACGAGTGGCGTATCAGTTTAGCCGCTATTGGATAGGACAGACACGATTAGCAGCTGAAGACAGTCCATCGTAAAGCTTCATTAAAAGTTATGTTTATGATGACGCTCAGTGCTTAACGACCGCGTGCAGAACCCAAATATTGTACGCGGTTATTTCCGTTAACACCTGCCAAGTCAACGGCACCATCGACCATATATTGGTCAAAATCTGCGGCTAACCATAAATTACCTTTGTAAACGCTCTCAGCATCTAAGCGAATATGCGCCATGTTGGGCGTGCTGCTGCTTGGATTATCAAAGCTTTGATAACGAGCGCTAAAATGGGTCAATATTAGATTATTTACACCACTTTTTTCCACAAAATCAGCCACCAATTGTGCACTACTATGCATTGGATCAAACTCTGGATTTTTGCCTTGAATCTTAGTCAATACCTCATGCGTATATGTCGCTTCATGTACCAATAAATCCGTATCAACCAACGCCGCAGTGAGAGACGCTGGCGTATCGTTATCACCAGCCACCACTACTCGCGTTCGTGATACCTCATCATTGACATAATCATCTGCACATAACTGCTGACCGTCTTCAGTGATGACATCTTGACCTTGCTGCAATTTACCCCATAGTGCGCTTGCGGGGATACCTTGCTCTAGCAGTTTGTCCGTATCAAGCGTGCGATGATGGATAGTCTGCGTGATACCAAATGCATGAGAAGCAACCCGATGTGCTAGCAGCGTGATATCAATATCAAGCTGATGCTGGTCGCTTAAGCGAATATTTACCTTGTTTGTATCACTTTGCTCAGATAGCACCTCTTCAATCGCTACAAAATTGAGAGCAAAAGGTAAATACAATTCCGTGGTTAAGGTAATGGCTTCAATCAATGTTGCGATGACTTTTGGGGCAATGAGGGTCAACGCCTCGCGGCGTCCTGACATGGCGGCACTCGCCAACAACCCTGGTAACCCGTAGCAATGATCGCCATGCACATGGGTGATACAGATAGCGGCTAGTTGATGCAAAGAAAGCTTGGTATGTAACAGCTGCTGCTGCGTGCCTTCACCGCAATCCATCAGTAGCCATGGACGCGATTTTTTATTTTGATTGGCATTCTGTGGTTGATTGCCTTGCTGTGCGCCAGATAAATAAGGATTCAGACATTCAATCGCCAGTGCGGTCACATTGCGCTGTTTGGTTGGCACACCGGCAGAGGTACCCAAAAAAGTCAGCTTCAACATAGATTGCCCCTCTTACACATGATACTTATCTGCTATGGCAATTGGCACATCATGGTTTTTTGCGCTGCAACCATCTGCCCACCATTGGCCGTACATTCACTGACCATATTGGACTCATAAGATTTCCAGCCGCCATAAAAGCTGGCAATACATAGAATCACTACGAGCAATTTTTGTGACCATGCTTTAATAGATACCTGCTGATGGTTCACATTATCAGCAGTAGTATCCAGCGCGGGCTTAGCAGCAATGCCAGTATCGACATCAGTATGCTTGTTATGCGATTTATTTAAGTCTGTCATTTCTTATCCTAAAAAAGGTTTTGTCTATGAATAAACAAAACCCTTCATTTTAATATTAAATCAATCATTTATGAACGATTAAATGCGACGCTTTTAGAACTGCAAACGACCACCCTTTTCTTCTGCACGCTTAAAAGCATCACGCTCTTCACAGCGTTTTAGCCAAATTAAGATATTGGCATATTTACTGCTATCTAATCCTGTACCAGCATTAGCACCCACAACCGCAAGATGCATTTGGATATCAGCGGCACTAAATTCGGCCCCTGCAAACCAATGATTGTCTTGCAAATGCTGCTCCATCATCGCCAATATAGCATCTAGACTTTTGCTTATCATATTTTTTTCGACTTGGTTGCGGATGCTTTTGCTCACAGGCTTGATGAGCATGGGCGACTGCTCAACCACTTTGGTAAATACCAAACGCATGACCAATGGCGGCATCACTGATGCTTCAGCGAAATGTAACCAAAACGTGTAAGCCTCCCACGCCGCTTCATTATCATCCGCAGGCTTGAACTGTTTCTCGCTATCATAATGCTTCAACAAGTATTCGATTATAAACCCTGATTCGATGAGCACACGGTCATTTACTTCTAACATGGGTGCATGACCGAGCGGATGTATTTTTTTTAAACTGTCAGGCGCACGGTATGCTTTATTGCGCTCATAGCAAGTCAATTGATAATCGACGCCAAGCTCCTCTAACAGCCAAATAATACGAAATGAGCGCGAATTTGCTAAATGATGAAGATGTAACATAAACCATCCTAGTTATAATGTGAATAAGTTATCGTATGAATAAGTCATAATATGTATAGTTGGTGCCACGCATTCCATTGGTAAACGTTGTTAAGCGTGGCAGCAATGCTATCGATAATAGCGTAATTAATGCCTCTTTAACACAGAAACTGTGTAGAGTAATGACGAAAAACATTACCCGCTAAGCCAAGTCTATATCGACTTGCTGGTAGGTACTACTTTGAATGCAGCTCTTCAATTTTGCGTGTCATCTTATGTATTTTTTGCTGATACTTTCTAATTTTGCGGAAACGATGCGCAGTTAACACACCTTTAATACGGCGGTTTTTCAGACGGCGACGTGGCGGGAAGCTACCCACTTGTGGCTCATTATAACCATGCAAACGGTCATCACGCTTACGTGCCAAGTAACCAAGCGCACTATCCACAATCATCATCAACAGCGCGACAAAAATCATGCCGTACATAAATAAAGAGCCGCCCTCATCGATACTTTGATGCAAAATCGTGATGGAAAATATGAATAAAAATATCGGCTCAAGGTAGCATAAGGTGCCAAATAATGAGACGGGCAGCTTTTGGCTGGCAACCATGGTCAACGACATCGCAGCCGTACTGATAATGCCTAATAGTGGCAACAGATACCAAAACTTATCGGTAGATATCGCGAGCGCAAACCCGCCATTGAGATATAAAGCAATCAACACCACCGGCGTCAATAAAACAAGGTCAGAGATAAGCCCTGTAATCGGCGGCACTGCCAATTTACGACGCAGTAGATAATAAGGCGGATAACCCAAGCAAACAAATAAAGTCGCCCAAGAGATACTACCGTACTGAAAGACATCATAAGCAATACCTGCGCCTGCGCAAATGGTGGCAATCCATTGTAACAAGCTCATGTCTTCGTTATAAAAAAACCGACCAACCATAATCATAATCATTGGATATAAAAAGTAACCCAATGTCACCTCAAGCCCCAAATCATTGACAGGTGCCCACATAAATATCCAGATTTGCGCGCCCAATATTGGTGTGGGTATGATAAATAAAAACCATTCTTTGGGCGACTTTAGGGTTTTTAGATAATCAAAAATATGCTGCCACTGCTTAAGCACACTAATCAGCAGCACCAGACTCAATAGCATCATCAGTACGCGCCAAGAAGCGACTTGCGTCCCTGACAACGGCTGCATCAATAGACCAAATAAGAATAGCAATGAATATAAAAAATTTGCTGCCACTGCAGCGATGGTACCTTGCGACGTTTGATTCGTGGTGAGCATAACGACAACCTTGAAAAATGAGCGCACGTCCTTGGCAATTTTAGAAAAAAACAAAAGCCTCCGACGCGGACGTCGAAGGCTTTTTGATCTATAAACTCTGTTATCTACAACATAATCATATAATATTGAGATAAATACTTGGAATATATCGTGTTTATCTTGTGGTCGGTATTATGTCAAAGTCAGAATAGATAAGCAATACACCTGCTTCACTAAAGCGTTCACCTACCCATTCAGCATCTTACTTTGCACTCAACTGCTCGATTTTTTGCTGTATTCTATCCATCTTTTTTTGATAGCGCCGAATCTTACGAAAACGATGCGCGGTTAAAACCCCATCAATACGCTGATCTATGAAACGACGACGCGGCGGAAACCCACCCACTTGTGGCTCTCGATAGCCATGCAAATGATTGTCACGGCGGCGCTTAAGATAACCTTTTATACTATCAGCAATCATCACCAGTAACGCCAAACTTACCATACCATACATGAACAAAGAGCCACCCTCATCGAGGCTTTGACTTAGAACAGTGATGGATAAAACAAACAGCAGCATAGGCTCGACATAGCTTAATGCCCCAAATAATGACACGGGTAATTTGCTACTGGCAATCATGGTTAAGGACATCGCCAGCGCACTAAAGGCTCCTAGCAGTGGTAATAAATACCAGAACTTGATGTCCTGTGCTGCCGTACTAAAGCCGCCGCTAAAATACAACATAATGAGCACTACTGGCGTTAACAGAGCCAAATCAGACAACAGCCCTGTGATAGGCGGCACAGCCAGTTTACGCCGCAGCAGATAATAGGGTGGATAGCCCAAGCACACAAACAACGTTACCCAAGATACTGAGCCATATTGAAAGATATCATAGCCAATACCTAAGGCTGCACATAGCGCGGCCACGCACTGCAACGCACTCATATGCTCGTGATAAAAGAAACGGCCAAGTACAATCATCACCAGCGGTAACAGAAAATAGCCCAAGGTAACATCCAGCCCAAAGCCATTGACCGGTGCCCACATAAATAGCCAAATTTGACCACCCAAAATCGGTGTGGGCAAAATAAATATCAGCCACTCTTTCGGAGTTTTTAAGGTTTTCAAATAATCAAAAACGTGTTGCCATTGCTTGGTAAAACTGACTAACAATAGCAAACTTAGCAGCATCATGAGCACGCGCCATGAGGCTACCTGCGTACCTGTCAAAGGCAGCATAAATAGCCCAAACACAAACATCATCGAAAATAAAAAGCTCGATGATATCGAAGCAAGGGTTCCTTGAAAAGTTTGATTGGTCGAAAGCATAACAACAGCCTTAAAAAATAGAACTTTATGGGCATTATTTATAAAAAATTAGAGCAGCAGAAACTTAAAGGCAGACTCTAACAATAGATGACATACAGAAAAAAATAAAAGCCTCCGACGATAACGTCAGAGGCTTTTTATAGAACAATCATATAAGAATAGATCAAAAAGCTAACTACTGAGACATTTATTCGTCGTCTGCGTTTTCACCGTCTGTACTGTCAACATCTAATTCATTGTCAGTAGCAATATCCATAACGTCATTCGTTGCTGTGTTGCTAGTCGCCGCATCGATATCTATCTGCTCTTGACCTGCCACATCAAATGTACCGTCTTCTCTCATGGCATCAACCAGCTCATCGTCACCTTCTTCATGCTCAACACGCGCCATAGCGACCAGCCTCTCGTCTTTTGATAGACGAATCAGCGTCACACCTTGCGTATTACGACCAGAGCTAGCGACGTGCTCAACGGGCGTACGAACCAATGTACCTTTATCAGAGATTAAAATAATATCGTCTGTAGAGTCAACCTTAGTGGCTCTTACTAGCGCACCATTACGCTCACTGGTTTTGATAGCAATTACACCGCCGCCACCACGATTTTGGGTATTGAACTCATCGATAAAGGTACGTTTACCAAAGCCGTTTTCACAAGCAATAAGAATTTCGCGTACATCATCTTCGATCACAACCAATGATTTTATAGACTCATTAGCCGCCAAACGCATACCACGAACACCTTTAGCCGTACGACCCATCACACGAGCATCATTTTCATCAAAACGAATGGCTTTACCACTGGATGCAAACAACATCACTTCTTGGCTACCATTAGTGATACGAGCACTGACCAGCTTATCGCCCTCTTCTAGTCCAACCGCAATCAAGCCGTTCGAGCGAATATTGGCAAACTGCTTAAGCTCTACCCGCTTCACCGTACCATTGGCAGTTGCAAAGAATACAAAAGGTGGCTCTGCTTGCGTGCTAACGTCTAATGAATCATCATCCCCATCTATTAGATCATCTGTTAATGCGTCACCTTTTACCGATAGCTCTTCCACTATTTTTGGAATCGGTAGTATCGTAGTGACCGTTTCATCAGGATTTAAGCCAATTAAATTCACTAATGGACGACCGCGAGCACCGCGACTGGCAATCGGTACTTCAAAACCACGTAAGCTAAAGACACGACCGCTATCCGTGAAGCACAATACGGTAGCATGCGTTGAGGTCACTACCAAATGATCAATCACATCATCTTCTTTCATTGCGGTTGCTGACTTACCTTTACCGCCACGTTTTTGCGCGACATAATCGTCAATCGGCTGAGTTTTTGCATAACCAGTACGCGAGACCGTCATGACAACCGTCTGTTCAGGAATCAAATCTTCACGGTTAAAGTCAGTACGTGAGTCAATAATATCGGTACGGCGCTCATCACCAAAGTTATCACGAATCTCAATCATCTCATTGGAGATAATGGTCATTAGCTTATCAAAATCACCAAGAATAGACTCTAAATGAGCGATTTCACGTAGCAAATCCTGATATTCTTCGGTTAATTTGTCTTGCTCAAGACCCGTTAGACGATGCAACTGCATATCTAAAATCGCGTTGACCTGCTCAAGTGATAAGCGATAACGTTCTTCGCCCTCAATCAAGCCAAATGGTGCTTTAGGATCTTCGCCTTCGATATAGTCAGGACGCACAGATTGGCTACCAGCAGCGGTCAACATCGCCACCACGCTACCTGAACCCCACGTGTTATTTAATAAGCTTTCACGTGCCAAACCGCGGTTTGCAGAGGCTTTAATTGTTGCAATAATCTCGTCGATATTGGCTAACGCAACGGTTAAACCTTCGAGTAAATGACCACGTACGCGTGCTTTGTTTAACTCATAAATCGTACGGCGTGTCACCACTTCTTGGCGATGACGTACAAAGGCGGCAATCAGCTGACGCAAAGTTAGTAGCTTAGGCTGACCATTATCGAGCGCCACCATATTGATACTAAAGCTTGATTCGAGCGGCGTTTGCAAGAACAAGTTATTAACGATAACTTCAGCTGTCTCACCACGACGCAAATCAATGGCGATACGCATACCATCTTTGTCAGACTCGTCACGAATCTCGCTAATACCTTCAATCTTTTTATCACGTACGAGTTCTGCGATACGCTCAATCATTTTGGCTTTATTAGATTGATAAGGTACTTCGGTAAAGACAATACGCTCACGATCGCGGTTGACACCCGTATCACTCATGGCTTCAATATGATAGCGACCACGTATGTGCAAACGACCTTTACCCGTGCGATAAGCATCTAAAATACCAGCGCGACCATAAATGATACCGCCCGTTGGGAAATCGGGGCCTGAGATGTGTGACATCAACTCTTCAGCTGATACTTGTGGGTTTTCGGCATAAGCCAAACAAGCATTAATCACTTCTGTCAGGTTGTGCGGCGCCATATTAGTCGCCATACCAACAGCAATACCAGTCGCACCATTGATTAGTAAGTTTGGAACACGCGCTGGCATGACGCTAGGCATACGCTCAGAACCATCGTAGTTGTCTTCCCAATCAACTGTGTCTTTGTCTAAATCAGCAAGCATCTGATGCGTCAGCTTGGTCATACGTACTTCGGTATAACGCATCGCTGCCGGAGGATCATCATCGATCGAACCAAAGTTACCTTGACCGTCAACCATCGGATAACGCAAACTAAAATCCTGCGCCATCCGCACAATGGCATCATAGACCGCACTATCGCCATGTGGGTGATATTTACCAATGACATCGCCGACGACACGTGCAGACTTCTTATATGGCTTATTATAGTCGTTAGATAGCACGTGCATGGCGTACATCACACGGCGGTGTACAGGTTTGAACCCATCACGCACATCAGGCAGCGCACGCGAGACAATCACGCTCATCGCATAATCCAGATAGGATTGCTTTAGTTCCTCTACGATGCCAATAGGACTGACCGATTCGCTCATATACACTCCTTCACTCACATTGTTTTTCTAATGTTGACACGTTTGTTCGAGATACTCATGGGTTATACAAAAATATAGCTGCATCAATGCGCAGCTACTATCAGAATATAGACCCTAAAAAAGCACTGTCAAAGGTGCAAAACAATAGGAAAATAGTGATACGGTTTTTGTTAAAAATAATGTTCAATTAAAGAAGCTATTTTAGCACAAATTTGCTGATTTAGGGGCGTCTGGCTGTTATTAAAATTAAGCAAAACAGCTGATTAGCGGTTTTTTTCACTCTAATAACAAGGGTAAAAACAACTTTAACGACATACTTGTTTTGATTGACTGATTTTGCCGTTTTTGCAAACAAATTTACCATCTTTTGAGCAGTGAGATACGCCGCCCATTTTGCCCGAACAAGGTGTATTCTTAGCCTGTGCTTGACTGATCGGAGCTACCATAAAGACACAGGCAATGAGTGATAACATCATTGACTTCATATCTTTCTCTTATTGAGGATTAAATGATATTCATGAAAAAACTGCATCCAGTGGATACAGTCTTTTCGATAGTCAGGCTATTTTTTATGGTTAAGCTGACCTCTATTAAGCAGGTTTAAATTCCTGATTAAAGAACTCACGTGTGGCTTGCGTACAAGCCGTACTGACCAGACCGCCGTGATAGTTGCCCAATACAGCAACGCTTGCAGGTATGCCTTGCTGTGCTCCTGCATCTATTACGCGTTGAAGATTTTGAACAAAGTTACTTTGAACACTTGTTACCACAGAATTAATATTCCATTGGTTCATGGACGCCTGTCCAATAAGTTGAACATTAGGAGTATTAGGACGATCATTAGCTGTCGTCGCATCAACATCCAATACTGTCACGTTAACGGTAAGGGCTGGATTTTGTGCGACACTCCTTTGAATAATAGCAGCCATTGAACTGGTATTTAGGTCATAAAAAACCGTTGGATCTTGATTACCACCACATAGCAGAGTTGGCATTTTTGGTACATACCCACGTAGATCATTGGCTTTTAAGGCTTTTCGTAAGTTGTTTTGTGGATTGGCTGCTGGTAATGCTCCTGTCATCGCGATTAGGCTATCAGGGTTCTGTAATGCATCTGCGACATAAGCGGTACGGAAGTCTGTTTTGATCAGATAATTATCATCCGCGAAGCCAATAGAGGCAAAGGGAACGGTAGGCGCTGGTAGAAGATCAAGCGTAGGATTGTTTTCAGGATCTTTTTCAAACAGCGCATTATCAGGCAGTTTATTAGCAGCGACCAACTCACCAAAGCTCAATAAACTTGGTAATTGTGTGTCTGCATAATTGGCAGTGAATATATCAGCAGTACTGTTATAGACATTGCCATACGCATTTTGGAGACCAGATGCTAGTAGCGGTGCAAAACGCGATGCGCCGATATTGACGTTACCCGAAAATATTGCATCACCGAACGCTGCCAGTGCATAAGGCCCTGATAAAGGTGCAATGGCAGTGACAGGCTCATCATTTTTCTCGAACATTCTTGCAGTTGCCATCACCACATGCCCACCCTGAGAGTAACCACTGATAAATAACTTACCAGAGTCATCAAGGTTGGTGTAGTCAGGATCATTAGCGCGCTGTTGTCTTGCAATGATGGTACGGGCACTGTCTAACGCATCAGCCATGTCAGTGGCTTGTTGCTCAGCCACAAGGTATGGATGGTAATCAAGATCAGACTCATCATAACCAGCATAGTTTGGTGCAACGACGATGTAGCCTTGAGCCGCAAAGTTGGCAGCGATTAATGTCGACTCACCAGCGGCTGGATTTTGAGGATTAGCGACTTGACTAAAATCGTAGCCTTTATCCGTAGTTGTGCCATGGGCATACAGCAAGATAGGTCGATCGCCTTGACAGTCAGCACTGTCGCCACTTGGTAGCATCAAAGCTGCTGTCGCGTTGGTACGCTCACCCGCTGCCCCTACTGTCGGATAGCTGACTTTTTCGATTTTGATATCGCATTTGGCATCAGGGGTTGCCGTACCATCAAGACCGAACTGGGTATTTATTTGCGCGGTGTTAAATGAGCTGATTGATTTAACTGACGTCGCAGAGTCAGAGCCTATGACAGTATTAAAGTCATTGTCATCGCCACAACCGACGAGCAGTAAGCCACTAGCGATAGCGACGGATAATAGGCAGCGCAGCATCACAGGCTTGCCCGTAGTAATGGATACTGATTGATGGGTACTGCTAGATGATTTGTCATTTATAGCGGTAGTAGATTTAGATACGATCATGGTTGCTGTCCTTAGCGGTGGTAGATCAGACGTTTGCTGAGAGTCCTTGACAATAAAAAATTTCAGTATGGCAGACTTTTTTTATTGAATGGTTTTTATCAAATACAGTGAAGTATCAAATATTTTCAATAAAACTTACTCAATAATTGTTTCTTAAACCTTACTACTTATACCGTAAAATATTGTGAAAAGCTACTGGAAAACATGCATTTAACAGCATCTTTAACCTGATAGTAAAATTAGTATTATTGTTAAACCTAGCTTAGATTTTGTCTTTGTTGTACGATGTTCCGAAATACAACCCTAATACAGATAGCGCTTTATGCAAACCCATAGTGAAAGTACCGAAGAACATGACAACCAATCGGTTGATCTGACACAACCAATCGACGCATCAGGCGATATACGTGCCGATCGTAGCTTTGATGCGATTGCGGATCATTTTGAAAAAAAGGTCTACGGTGGCTTAAAAGGCGATATTCGATTGGCAGTGCTACGCCGTGATATCTTTGAATATAGCGCGCAAATGAGCAAAAGCCTTGGGCGACCTTTACGTATTTTGGATGTGGGTGCAGGGCTGGCACAGATTGCAATAGAGCTTGCAGCTCAAGGTCATACATTGGTCATCAATGACATCTCAGCCAATATGCTAGAAAAAGCGAAAGCGAGTGCCGCGCAGATAGACGAAGACCTGAATATCACATGGTACGTTTGCCCCTATCAGGAGCTGCCAGAAAAGTTGGGTACAGAAAATAGTGAAAAGTTTGATTTAATCATGTGTCATGCGCTGCTTGAATGGTTGGCAGAGCCCGCTGCGGTGATGGACTTTTTTGATCAGCAATTAACGGATAATGGTGCGCTATCTTTATGCTTTTATAACCCAGCAAGCTTTGATTATCGCAATCTGATCATGGGTAATTTCAACTTACTCGACAATACAGAATATAAGGCGGATAACAAAAAAAGCCTCACACCCAACCATCCTGTCGCCAAAGAAGAAGTTGAATCTTGGTTGACGGCGCATCATTATCAGACCATACGTACCAGTGGTCTGCGCGTATTTCATGATTATGCCCCGCTTAAGCGTGGTGGTCATAACGACCCAGATGCCGTGATACGCATGGAGCTGCGCTACTCGCAATTAGAGCCGTATAAACGGTTGGGACGTTATTTGCACATATTGGCGACGCGATAAGCGTAAGTGCAAGCCGCAGTTGTTTGACGTAAACATGAATTAATATAGTCGCCGCAGTTTAAAATAGATATAAAGTAGATACAAGGCAGCCAAGCGTCAATAGCATACCGTGTGCATGTCGCGAGGTTAATTCCCTAATCACTTATAAATGCTGCGACTATTCTGTCTCATCAACTCTCTCTGACCTATCATACTCTGACCAAGTCGTCGCATTGATGTCTTTTTCATCAAATACTACGACATGCTCTAGGATAGGTAAAATACCAATCTGTGACCCAATCTCGTGATTATGGTGACTGGCGACTAAAGACAGTACCGTTTGCCCGTCATCGAGCTGCAAGCGATATAAATAGTTGGCACCGCGAAATACGCGTCCAACGACTAAAGCGGTTTGGTTGCTCTCATCGTCATGAATGATATCATCAGGGCGCACCAGCACCTTAATCGGTGTGCCATTAGGATAATCGTACTCGCAATACTGTGGATACCCTGATTCATCATACACTTCCATACGTCGATAGATATCGCCTAATGCCGTCTCAACATGGCCTTCTTTGATGATGCCATCTATCATCGCGCCTTCGCCGACAAACTCGGCGACAAAAGGACTGATTGGCTCGTGATATAGCTCACTTGGGGTTGCCCACTGTACCAGTTTACCTTTATGCATCACCCCCACTTTATCAGCCAGTGCAAAGGCTTCGTTTTGATCATGAGTGACCAATATTGCCGTGGTATTGGTGCGTTTAAGAATATCACGGACATTCATTGCCAATGATTCACGTAGCACCACATCTAGATTAGAAAACGGCTCATCAAGTAGTAATAGTTTTGGCTTTGGCGCTAATGCACGGGCTAATGCCACCCGCTGCTGCTGACCACCTGACAGCTCATTTGGACGTTTGTCGGCATGCTCAGACAATTCAACCAGCTCTAGCATCTCAGCGACACGGGCTTTTTTGTCAGCGGCAGACCATTTATTCAGACCAAAAGCGATGTTTCTTGCCACGCTCAAATGTCCAAATAACGCATAGTCCTGAAACACCATGCCCATACCGCGTTTGGCGGGTGCGACGGCATATGAGTTGCGGTCAGTTTTATCAGTAAGACATTGATTGTTTAAGAGAACCGTGCCATCACGGCTTTGTTCCAGCCCTGCAATCGCTCTTAGTGCCGTGGTCTTGCCGCAGCCGCTATAACCCAAAAAGCAACCAATCTCGCCTTGCTTCAATTCCAATGACAAACCATTGACGATAATCGTATCGTCATAACCGACGATTAAATCTTGCACACTAAAATAAGGACTAGTAGCCGTATTTGTCTCAACATCTTGGCTAAAAGCACTGCTTTTTTCTAAAGACTTACTAGGCTGGGCGGGCGGCGTCTTAAATTGAGCAACTGGTAATTTTTTTATATGCTCCCGTCTTGCCTTGGCCTTTATTGACTTGGCATTGATTGATTTAGAGTCTGCTGAGCCTTTCATTGAATCAGTGTACATAGACGATACCAGTTAGCTATTAGTAAATAAAACCCATAGATAAAACAGTGAAAACAATCATAAAATGGAGCGCTATCGGATAATGCAGATTCACTCTAAAAACACCTTAACCTTGCTTATCGCTTTGACGCAATAATATCCAAACAGGCAGCAGCCCAACCAGCACAATCAATAAACTGGGCAACGCAGCTCGTCCCCACATGCCTTCACTGGTCATCTCAAACACCCGCACCGCCAGCGTATCCCAGCCTTGGCGACGCGTCATTAACGTAATCGGCATCTCTTTCATGACTTCAACAAACCCCATCAACAGTCCAGTCAATATTCCCGGACTAATAACAGGCAACATCACTTGCCGCCAGCGCTGGTAAGGACTGTCACTCAGTAATTTAGCAGCGGCTTCTTGATTGACCGTTAGTCGCTGTAGCTGTCGATCAACTGGCTGAAAACTCACCGTCATAAAACGCGTCGATAATGCCAATAGCATCACTATCACACTGCCTGATAGCACTTGCTGCGTGGTAATCCCAAAGGCAATCATTTGGTTGTCTAGCCAAGCAATTGGAATAAAGATGCCCACTGCCAATACTGTACCCGGCACCACATAACCCAAATTTGCCAAAGTAGTCATGAGCTTGGTCAATTTATCAGGATACTGCCGCTTAATCCACGCAATGATAATCGCCAAAAAGGCAATAAAAATAGTGGTCATGCTAGCAATCATGAGGCTGTTGGTCACAAAATCAATATAGCGCGCATCAAAATCTTGGCGAAAATTCAATGCCGTCCAGTAGATAAGCTGCAAAAATGGGATTAAAAAAGCGCCAGCAAATACCAAGGTACATAGCAATGTCATACCCAATTTCGCAGGCGTGCTGGCATCAAAACGCTGACTGCTGCCTTGAGTCACGTTATTGCCGCGCTTGGTTTGCCAATACTGCTCAAACAATACCACAATAAAGATCACACCGATGAGCAAAGCTGCCAATTGTGCCGCAGTGGTCAAACTAAAGAAACCAAACCATGCTTTGTAAATAGCCGTGGTAAAGGTATCAACATTAAAGACTGACACGGCACCAAAGTCTGCCAAAGTTTCCATACTGGCAAGCAATAGTCCGCCAATAATCCACGGCAATGCTTGTGGTAATGCCAACCGAAAAAACACGCGGCTACGGCTTAAGCCCAGCATTTGTCCCGCTTCAATCGCTCGCCTGCCTTGCGATAAGAACGCTTGACGCGCCAGCAAATAGACATAGGGATAAAATGCTAGGGACAATACCAAACCTGCTCCCCAGACATTACGGATCGAAGGAATCGCTGCATCAAAGCCTAGGTCACGCAAACCTGTTTGTAATGGTCCACTAAAATCAACAATACCAATGGTGACAAACGCCAATACATAAGCAGGTATCGCCAGTGGTAACATCAGCGCCCACGAAAAAAACCGCTGTCCAGGGAAGCGGTACATACTGGTTACCCAAGCAAGCGCGGTGCCAATAGTGCCAGACACGACTGTTACCATCAGCAATAAAATCGCGGTATTTTTAAGCACTTGCGGCAGCACATAATCTGCCATGTGCGTCCAGATATCAGCAATTGGCTGCGTCCAAGATAGCAACACAATCAAAATTGGCAAAAGCATAAACGACGAAATCAGTCCTAAGACTGATTTTGAGATAATACGTTTACGGACGGCGTGGTCTTGGCTGACAGTCTGCTTTCCATCAATATTATGATTATCCATATTGTTGGCATTAGCACTATCATTGACTGTATCGTTTTGACGTACAGACGCGTCTGGCGTTTTGATCATATCATTATTACCGT
The DNA here is from genome assembly GCF_904846615.1 of Psychrobacter sp. JCM 18902. Classification (NCBI taxonomy): domain Bacteria; kingdom Pseudomonadati; phylum Pseudomonadota; class Gammaproteobacteria; order Moraxellales; family Moraxellaceae; genus Psychrobacter; species Psychrobacter sp. JCM 18902. The sequence continues at coordinate 393,747 of NZ_CAJHBK010000001.1, read as the reverse complement.
GTCATACGCATAAAGACCTTATAACATTATACCAAACTCAAAAATACGGCTAAAAACACTATCTGCTTTGAACATAAACACTATCATTTAGCCTATCAAGCTTGATACTCGTACTTGATAGGCATTGTCATTTTTGAGAATGGTATAACTGTCAATACCTTATTTATAGCCTGCTTTGTCCATCAACTGAATGGCTTGGGTTTGTAGCTCACCAAACTTTTGCACATTGATATCGTCTTTTTTGAACTCACCCCATGATCTGAGCATTTCTGACTCATCAACCCCTACTTTTACTGGGAATTCTTTGTCTGAGCTGGCATAAAGACCTTGCGCCTCATCAGAAGACAACCATTCTATCAGTTTAAGCGTCCCATCTGGATTGTCTGAACCTGCAACCACACCAGCACCTGAAATATTTACGTGTGTGCCAGTCGTGCCTTGGTTTGCCCAAAATATTTTCACAGGGAAGTTAGGTTTTTCATCGAGCAGACGACCGTAGTAGTAACTATTGGCAATGCCCACTTCACACTGACCAGCAGCGATGGCTTCTAGCATACTGGTATCATCGCTGAACACGTCAGTCGCTAAGTTAGCGACCCAACCACGGACGATTTCTTCGGTTTTCTCTTCGCCCAAATGCTCCATCATACTGGCCACAAGCGACTGGTTATAGACCTTTTTAGAGGTACGTAGGCATAACTTGCCTTTCCACTTCGGATCAGCTAAATCTGCATAAGTAGATAATTGGTCGGCACTGACTTTACTTGGGTCATAAAAGATCGTACGAGCACGCAATGATAGCCCTGTCCATTGACCTTTTGGATCACGATATTTGGCAGGAACGTTGGTCTCTAACACAGTAGAGGATACTGGTTGCAACAAGCCTTGCTGAGCGGCTTGCCATAAGTTACCGGCATCAACCGTTAGCAGCATATCGGCTGGCGTGTTCTGACCTTCAGCTTGCAAACGCGCCATGAGCGGACCTGTACTATCTGTGACCAGCTCAATCTTCACACCCGTCTGTTCGGTATAACGGTCTAGCAATGGCTTAATCAGCTGCTCATTTCGCGAAGAATAAATAGTAATCGTCTGACCACCTTCACTCGTAGCACCATCATTAGCAGCTGGTTGCTCAGTAGCCGCCGCTGATGTCTCTGCCTCCACGCTCTCTTCTGTTGTAGATGAATTGCTACAACCAGCCAGTCCCAACATCATGCCAAATACAGCAACAGGCAAGATAAGCTTAGTAGAAGTTAGGTTAGCGCTAATGGCATTCAATGACATGGTTTTCCCCATAATGATGCTACGAAAAGGTGAGATAAATAGACGAGATGACAATAAGATAAGACGGCGCTAAAGACCTATAATAATAAGGTTTGATCACGCGATAATCTCTGAAACAACATACTAATAGAAATGAGATTAATTATCAATACATTTGTTTAACTCAGAAATACACCGATAATTTGGCTCAACTGTCTCTTTTTAAGGATAAATTTATAGATCCTCATGAATCAATCTATAGATTTTCTAAGTGATGGCATGTCTTAATTATCTTTCAATGATCTGCTGATTCACGATAGCAACCATTGACCTAAAATCACATTGACGGCGGCTTCTGTACGCAGGATACGCGAGCCTATAGTGACTGCCGCGCAACCTTGAGTGGCAAGCAGTGCTATTTCATAATCAATCCAGCCGCCCTCGCTACCGATACAAACCAGCCTTGGCAATCCTAACGATGGCGGCTGTTGTAGATACTGTGTAAAGGATAGCTCACTATACGGGTGCGCCACGATGGCTCGATTGGTTACCAAACCTGCCAGCTCATCTTCCACGAATGGCTTAAAGCGTTTTTGTAAAGTGATACGAGGCGCTATGGTGTCAACCCCTTGTTGCAGCCCTTCTAATACAAACTCATCAAGGCGCTCAAGCATCGGACTTTGCCAATAGCTTTTTTGCGTGCGATAGCTGTTGATTAAGATGATATCGCGCACCCCAAGCGCGGTCATATCCATAATTAAGCGGCGTAGCACTTTAGGACGTGGTAGTGCCAACACAACGGTCAAATCTAGCTTTGGTGGCGGCGCAGTGGTGAGCTGAATATCACGCAACTCAATAGCATCAGAGCGGATGCTCTCAATCACAGCAGTGCCCAAATGACCGCCCATTTGACCGATTTTCAGCGTATCACCAACTTTTGCTGTTAGCACTTTATTGACGTGATTTATTTGTGATAATTCATCAATATATGCCGCATCCGAAGAGAAGTTTTCAATGGGTAATAATAGACAATTCATAGCAGCTCTTGGCTTGGTTGTTGAATAGCATGCTGCTCGACAACCTCTTTAATCATGGTAAATTGGCGGGTCAATACGGCTTGCTGTTGTCTCGTCATTCGCGCGCCAGCTTGCCCTGCTTGTTCCGCTACCTCAAGATCACTGAGCCAAGACACTAGCTGCTGATAAATGAGCGCTACCTCCTCTTTAGCGGTAGGCTTCTTACGAGAGGATTGTTGACTCGCATCATCATTAGTAGTAGCCGCATTAACAGTAACGGGACGATAGAAAACATTGTTTGGCTGATATAACGCGCCGACCTCCGCCAATTTATCCACCACGCTTTGACAAGACTGCGTATAGCGCCCCATGAGTACAGGCGTTGCCACACTCGCTGGCTCAACGGGATTGTGCCCACCGACATCCACTAATGAGCCGCCGACCAGTGCCACATCTGCCAACTTATACCACGCCATCAGCTCACCCATGCTATCAGCCAGATAGACTTGTGTGTCTACATGAATGCTATCTTCTGCACTACGCCGTGCCATTGTTAATTCAGACGCTTGAATGAGCGCTGCTACCTCATCAAAACGTTCAGGATGTCTAGGTACAATGATAAGCAGCGCATCAGCGAGCGCGGGATGAGACAATAGCTGTTGATGCAATGATAGTGCCGTCTCTTCTTCACCACTATGGGTACTTGCAGCAACCCAAATCGGTCGACCAGCGATATTCATCTCTTTTGCTAATGTAGACTCTTTGACCGATTCAGAATATTGGTTTGGTATACTAGAATTTTCTGTATAGTTATCTTCTATATTAGTTTCTATATCAGCCGCTTTATCTTCAATTTGAGGCGTATTAATCACCCATTTGAGTGAACCTGCGACACGAATTTGCGCGCTATTCGCACCCAATTGTCGAAAGCGTTTAGCAGAGTCGCTGTCTTGAGCGATAATCAAAGTCAGATTTTTCATCATACTGGCACTGACCGCAGCAATTTTTTGATAACTTTTAAAAGAAGACGCTGACAGCCGACCGTTGACCAAGATACTGGGAATATGGTGTTCGGATAATTTGGTTAGGATATTTGCCCATAGTTCTGTTTCGACAAACAGAGCAGCGATGGGCTTGACATGCGCCAAAAAAGCCTCAATCACAGTTGGGCTGTCGACAGGTACGTAGCTATGGCTCATCCGACCTTGAGCAATATCATCGGCGAAACGACTAGCACCGCGAGCAAAACCTGTCTGCGTGGTATTGGTTAGCCATATCTGATAGCCATCAGCCAATAATGTATCTAATAATGGCGCGACGGTATTGGTCTCGCCCAATGACACCGCATGACACCAAATAACGCCTTTATCAGTTTGCGCATTAGTCACTTTAGCCACTGGTCGCGGTGGATATTGTTTGCCAAAACGCTGCGCCACTTCCTGCTGATAGTTGTCGCGGTTGTGTGAGCGTTGCCAAACTTGCAGTCGATATAGCGGCTTAAGTAAGCCAATGGCGCACTGATAATACAAAGGCGCAGTATAAACAGTGCGGCTGGCCAACAATACTGGGTCAGTCGCTTCCAAAGCACAATCAGAGGATATAGGAGAAGATGGCATAAAGTTGCCCAGATTAGTAATGGCTTAAATAATATAGTCAATTCACTATAAAAGAGTGACGGCATTAACCTCGTTTGCAGTATCACCTATACATCTGCACTCGATTGCCTTTTACCTCTTTAAATTAAATCAACTATAGTAAGATGACAATAAAAAATGCGCCAATTCTACCTGAATTTAGCGATTAACAATACGCTTTACAGCGTGTTGCCATAAAATATTTTAGACAATAATTAGGATCAATATTGCCACTACGAGTATGGCGGCGAATGACAACTGATAGCGCTTCATGCTATGTTGCTCTTGTTTTTGTGTCGTTATCAGCGCTTGCGCCTGTTGCCACTGCCCCACTACGCTCGCCGCTTCCGCGTGTCCATTCTTTGCTGCTTGCTCTAGCCAATATTTACCAGTATCTATATCTTGCGCCACACCGATGCCTTGGTAATACATCTTGCTTAGTAGGCGCTGCGCACGACTGTCATTTTTGCTGGCGGCCTGCTTAACCCATTCAGCACCTGACTCTGTAGCAGCACGCTTATCAACGGCTAACCCTTCACCAAGTAACTCATACATTGCCAAATGTAGCATGGCAGCGCTATTACCCGCATGCGCTGCTTCCTGTAATTTTAATAACGCTTGCTGTTTTGCCGCCAAATGACTCTCTGAAAATTTTATTTGCGCGCGTGGCTTACTTTGCTTGGCAATATGCTGTTCTAACTGCTCTAGTACTTTATGGGCTTGCTGATATTCGCTATTGCCAGCCGTTTGAACGGCTTCTATGTTATCCAGCTCTACGAGCAATTGCGTAAAAATCGCGGGCGTTGGCAATTCTTGAGGAGAAGGCACTGACGATGGTAGTGGCTGCTCTAATACCGTATTTTCTGAGGTTGTATGAGGTTGCACTGTTTCTGATTTAGACAGCACAGGCTTAGTTTGGTTCTCTTGCTGAGACAGGTTCTGAGATTCTGGCACATCATGTGGCGTATGACTCAACCTGTCTTTTTCCAACGGTTTCTGACTATCAACTGTTTTAATGTGCTCTACACTAGCGCTTGTATTTGGTGTGCTGATATTAATGGCTGGTGTGATTGAACTAGCAAGGTGATTGTCGTGCGCATGTGGCAACCTTGCGCTAACCGCTTGATACAGACCACTAGCCACTTGACCGCCTTGTACCGCCTCAAACGGCCGATCAATATGACCAAATAGACGCATCCCTATCGGCTCTAGTGCAAAAAACAATGACGTAACGCTATTAGCATCAGCCGACTGACAATAGACAACCGCCATGTGTTGATAAAAATCATCGGTTGTAAGAGCCAGTTCAGGATAGCGCTTATGTAGCTCAAACTGTCCATACCAATGCGGCGTACTTTGCCATTGCTGCGCCAATACTCGCCCTGCATAAAACGCCAAAAATACCATAAAGTTACGATAGCGTTCATCGAGCAATAATGTCTCTTCATGCCATCGACCAGTTTTAACCATCTCACGGCGTATGTGCGACAGCAGCGTATCGACTCGCTGTAAGCTGGCCAATGATTCATCTAAGATACAATCACGAAGCTCGCTTTCGTAAGCAATACCACCAGCGATAGGACGATCCGCTAAAAAGTCTTGCCAATAGCCTGCTGCAATATAGTCAAAGGGCGTTAGAGGTGATGCAGACGATGCATACATAGACAAGCGCATCCTTTATCGGGATAAATTAATAGTAATAAAAATAAGGTCATCATGGGACTAAACTGACATCAGTCGTTTACCTTACCCTAAAATCGAAAATGCTACAATAAAGGACTAAATAAGCGTACCACATTGTCAAATAAACGCTCTGCACCATGGCGCTGTTGCCACTGCTCTAAACTCAGAAAACGGCAACTTTGTAAGTAGACTTCTTGACAATCAGCCACTTGAGCGACCATCTCTGGTGTATAAATGGCCAAGCTCACTTCCATATTTAGATAAAAACTGCGCATATCGATGTTTACAGTACCAAATAAACAATAATCATCATCGATAACCACTGTTTTGGTATGCAACAAACCACCCTTAAACAAGGCAATCGTCACGCCTGCCTCGAGCAGCTCTTGATAATAGGCTTGTGACGCATGCTGTACAAGAAATGAATCCACCTTTTCAGGCACAATCAGCGTCACCTCAACCCCGCGTTTGGCAGCGATTGTTAATGCTCCCGAGAGCGCCTCGTCAGGTACAAAATACGGTGTGGTAATGCGAATGCGTTTATTGGCGCGATGAATAACGGTCACCAATGTATTGTAAATCACATGGGCTGTCACTTGCGGTGCGGAGGGTATCAGCTGCGCCAGCACCCCTTCTACCATCGGCATCTTCGGTATCACAATCGATGTCGAGCCAATATTTGGCTGCTTATAATAGTCGATCTCACCAGCCAATACCTTTATGCGACTGTTTAAATCATTAATGGTTGGGTTCATCACATATAGTTTACGAGTATAGCCATTTACTCGCTGATTGAGCGCGTCTAAATTGTCATTGTTTTCCGCACCAATATCCGTGGCCACCACGATCGCCATAGCGGTCGTAATACTAATAGAGTGTTGACTGGTCGTGCGTATCGCCACATCGATCCACTGTCCAACGTTTTTATTTTGTTTAAAAAATCTTGGATCGACCAAGTTAAAGCTACCGATATAGCCAATGTGCTCATCAATCACCACAATTTTACGATGGTTACGCAAGTCAGAGCGCTTAAACAGGGTTTTAAATAAACCCACTGGTAGTGACTGATGGACAAAGACACCTGCTTTTTCTAATGTACGATGCGCGCTACTATTAAAAAAACTAAAGCTGCCCACGCTATCGGCCAAGATATGACACTCAATGCCACGCTGCGCTGCTGCTGACAACGCCTCTATCACCTCTAGTACTTGTCCTTTAGGATAAACAATATAAAACTCCATCAAGATAATACTCTGAGCGGCATTGATATCTTCGATTAATCTCTGGAAAATAGCATGAGGGTCCGTCAATAGCTGCATATTGTGATTAGGAAACACGCCCAGCCCCGTCCAGCGCGTGCCTATTTGACTGACACCGCGGTAGTTGGCTGGCAGCAGCTCTTGTCCTTGATCAAAAACCAAATTCTCACGCCGTGCCATATCATCCATCAATAAGCTTGCTTGGTCTACCCGTTGACGATAGCGCCGCCCTATCATCGGCTCACCCAATAGTATATAAGCGATGAAACCAAAAAGAGGCAAGGTATAGAGCATAGCAATCCAAGCGATAGATACACCGATATTGCGCTGCACCGACACAACACGTAGCGTCATTACTATCATGAGAACAATATGCAATACCAGACCCAAGCCTGCGAAGTCTCCCCAAGACCAGGTCGTAAAAGTTTGTTCAATAGTGGAATTTTCTATGCCCGCCTCCAACAATCAACATAAAATAAAGCATGAGTCGTAAAACACCCTCAATAGTATAGTAGTTTTTGACCATCAAACAATGATTAACCATAATAAGTTTTTAGGCAGCAACCTTAGGAAACACGTGCCTCAGACTACTATTAATGATAACTTTCAGACAGTATTTTCAATTATTTTTTAAAATAGTTAAAAAACTGTTTGACAGCCATGTGTAAATCTATATAATACACACCCACAGCAGCAGAGCTTAGTGACAAACTTAGAGCTCAGTTGATGTTGAATAAATTGCATAGCAATTGTTCGAAGGGTGATTAGCTCAGTTGGTAGAGCGTCTGCCTTACACGCAGAATGTCGGCGGTTCGAATCCGTCATCACCCACCACTATTTAGTATAGCGCTACTCTTAAGTAGTAGGCTAAGTGGTTAAATAAACTAAGTACGACCTAAGCAGCGGTAGTTCAGTTGGTTAGAATACCGGCCTGTCACGCCGGGGGTCGCGGGTTCGAGTCCCGTCCGCTGCGCCATATTTAAAACGAATTTAAACTCTCGAGTTTAAGCAAGTTTCGCCTCAAACATTAGATTGTTTGGGGTTTTTTTGTGTCTGTATTTCCGCTTAAAGCCTTTATCCGTAAGGGTTGGTTATTCTTTCTTTATCAACCCTTAAGAAGTAGTCCACTCTTTAATAATGTATTTTCTATAAGTCTGCATACATGCACTCTGCTTCTTGAAAATCGGTGACCAAGTGCTCGGTGACCAAACGGTGACCATTTTGTGACCAAGATTATTAAAAGTTGCTGATGGTAACTGATCCCCAAATTTTATGCTTATCGATAAGTTCATGAGCTTAAAGGATCTGCCTCAAACTAAGTTTGAGGTAAAGACGGAAACCTTTCTACCCATTCACCGATAACCAATTTGTCAGTTTCAATACAAAATGGTATTGCCCACAACCTCAATTTTTCTGCTAAATAAAAACACTCCAAAGGTATTTCGAACTGATGATGCTTAGGATAAATAAGCATCATGTCTCCACTCCCATCTAAATACTTATGACCATAAGCAAACAACTGATAAATATCTGAATGACTGATATTGTAGTCGTTATCATTGTCGCTTAAGTTTATTAACTTCCATTTGGTATCGAGTATATGATAATTTTTTCTTTCTTTACTAATTAATAAATCAGGCCTTAACTGAAAGCGCGGTTTTAAACCTTCTTGGTCACACACCATGTGCTTACTAGAAGCTTGTGTTGTTAGTTGCCAGGGCGCCTGGATGTCTCGTTGTAAGTAGTTCGCCACATACTTCTCGAACAAAATTTCCATTGGGAATAACAATGCAATACCCCGGTGCTCTCCCTTTTGAAAGTTTGGATTAAGCTTTTCAAGTATTAGTTGGCACCATGGCTTTATCGCTCGGTAGGATTGCAATATTTTGATGTCTGACCATTTAGGCATTGAGTTTAAAGGCTCTCTAAGACTCGTTATAGGGTCTAAGATGTGTGATAGCTCATTAGCCAGTCGCCAGTTCTCAGAACTCCTACAGTGCTGCTGTACGTAATTTAATGCCGTTTTAATTAATTGGTTCTCAAGTCGATTGGGATGATAGACATCATGACGAATATTAAACAGATGAGCTCGGCCAACCGTTTGTCTTTGTTGAACTACAATATCAAGTTGGCCACGAATAAATCTACTTTCTTCTTCGATTCTTTGATAATCAAATCTGAGCCCAGACGCTACCAACTCCTTTAACAGATATAAAAACTGATAGTATATCCACTCATGAATAGGTAAGTTCATTCGATTGAGACTGGCAGATTGAGCCTCTTTGTGAGATAGGTTTAAAGTGGATCTTAGCATTTTGCATAAGACATCTCTGCTCTTGTTTGGCTCTTGAGCACCTAATCCTGTCTTTGGTAGTATCTCAATACCTTCGCCGCAAGGACTTTCTAAGTAACCTACGTAAGATTGTAGCTGCAAGTATTGTGGACGCTTATAAGTAATAAACCGTCCATAGCTCTCTTTTTCACTTAATCCCACTAACCAATCAAAAGTTTCTTGCTCGATGATAGCTAAGTCTAAGCTAGGGCATGCTGTCTTATCTGTAGTCAGCTGAGCATATTCTCTGACTTGAATCATTCTTCACTATCCGAAGATTTAGACTTAGGCTGGATTAATATTTTCTTATAGGATTCAGGGTTGTTAAAAGCAGTCTCATTGATATAGTAACGACGATCGTTTAGACCCTTTATACTACTATGGAATAACTCACTAACTTTTGGCAGAATACTTCCTGTTTGAATAAATTTTTCATTATGAAGTTTACTAGGGTCATTCAACACCCAACCAATACGTTCCCAATCTGAAAAGAAGTATTCTTGCAGTAAAGGGATAATACGTCTCTTAAAAATATTGCCTAGTTCAATTTCTTTTTCGTCATCTGTATTCAAGTCTTTTAACGACCAAAAGTATGAGTGACCTATAGTGTGTTCACGATCTAAAAGTACTTCAATACGCTGATTGATTACTTCCAATAAATCAGCGATTTCTATATCGTATACTTCTACACCTTCTAATAGTTCAGGTTTAGGTAATAGCTCAATAAAATCAAATCGGCGGCGTAATGCTAAATCTAACTGTGCAAGAGATTTATCAGCGGTATTCATCGTACCCAAAACATAAAGGTTTGATGGCACTGAGAATGGTGATTTTGAATATGGCAGTATCACTTTGCGAGCATCACTGCCACCCTTACGTTTATCAGGCTCAAGCAACGTGATAAGCTCGCCAAATATTCGTGAAATGTTACCTCGGTTAATCTCATCTATGATTAACACATAATTATCTTCTAAGGTTGAAGACTCATCAAGTTCTTCGTCTGAAAGATATCCATAACTTTCTAACTCTTCCAATAAATTAATCCAGCTTAAGTTAGGTAAAGGTACACAGGTATTTATTTCTAATGATTTACCATTGTTTAAATGACGTATATCCAGCGATATATCGCTTACAAACCAATTAACCTTGCGAACGTGTGGGTATCCAGAAAATTCATCAGATGCATTTTCCTTATAAATATATTCAGAAGTGACTATGCCTATTGCCTCAATGGAAGTCCTAGTTTCTAAACATAGAATAATGTCTCCAACCTGAATACCTTCACAAAAATTAGTGATAGAATTTTGTTTTTGAAGACTTTGTTGAAGAAAATATTCTTTTTCATCCTTAGATCTATTATTAAAATCAATATTAAGATTTCCAGTATTCTCCCAACCAATTCTCGCTTCTCCAGCTTCTATACACTTTTTGCGAAACTCGGTTTCATACCTTTGACCTAGAGAGATTTTCCATACGCTCGGCTCTTGAGATATTCCTATTAGATTATTTCTAATTAGTTCTCCAGCAGCAGCGTTAGCTATCTCTTTAAAAATACCGTTCTTCACAGCGTAACTAATATTTGATTTATTATCTTCGTCTTTTATAGCTTCTGCTCTAATTCCCTCAACAAAATCTTCATAAGCAAAGCTTTGATGAAAGGTCGTAAATGCAATACGCCCTTTCGCTGTTAGTTCATCATACTTATCTTTGATCTTTTGACGCTTGAATTTGTCATTGTTTAAAGATTCATACCAATCAGGAGCAACGCACTGTACAGCTAGTTCGGTAGTATGGTACGTCTTGCCTGTACCCGGAGGACCGTAGAGGATACGATTAAGCGCATCATTATTAAGCATATTAATTGTTAGATCATCTAATTCTTCATTGACATCCTTATAGATAGATATTCTGCTTGGCTTAATATCTAATTGCTCACTGTAAAGAACAGACATGAACTCATGCGGAGTGATATCTAAATTACGTTCCTTTTTAATAACTTGGTATATATCGGTAAGCATCAATAAGCGTTGGATGACATGATTATAAGGTGGTATTTTTGATTCTGGAACATCAAACGCTTTCAGGAAGTGTTCGATATGGTCGGTAGATGAAATTGGCAAGATAGCATCTGGATTATATATGGATATTAAACGCGCACGACGACCTGCCCCCATAACACATCTAGGCTCTACGCCTGCACGATCATACACCTCATTATCTTGGTCAATCCAAGTGATATCAGCGTTAACGTCAGCATCGATTATCACCTGATGTATCTTAAGAACATAACTTAATGCGTCATCGTCACTCAGGTCGCTTAAGGCTTGATGCTTATATAGTGTTCCATCTTTTTTTAAATAAAGTAGATGACCTCTCGCCGTACCCGGCATATAACGACCAAATATAGGCTGTAGACCGCGCTCTATCCATCGACAATAATTATCTGTGATAGATCCATGACCTAAGCAGTATTGCTCCTGATTCAATTCAGTTATTTTCTTTTTTGGAAACTTGCTTGAAAACTCTTCATAAAGCTCTTCAACACCTTCTGGTCTACTTGTAATCGCATCGTCTTGGCTTAACTCAATAATCTTCGATACTAAATCACTATCTATTTTTGTTGTATCCATACTGTTAGTTCCTCTAAAAAACTCAAAAAATATAACTAAAAAACAGCTCACAAAGCATTTAATAAAAAATAAAAATTTTCTCGGCACTAACCCAGTGGGCGGTCGCTCAAATGTTTGAGATTATATATATGCCACTAAAGGCATACACAAAGTAGGAGCGACACCATGAGTAAGTCTACACAAGCAAAGCCAACTTCGAACCAAGGCAACGGTGGGAATTGGCCAACTAAGAACGGTTCAAGCAATTCGTCAGGATCAAATCGCGGAAATGCAAAGCCTAAATAAATTCAAACATAATTAATTTGGAGAGGCAGATGCGGTAGCAAGCCACATCTGCTTTCAAAAATATGAGATATTCAAGCAACAAAGATTTTAATCATCATATAAAGCGCCTAATAAAGCAAGGCTGGTTATTTAGAAAGAAACGAAAACACAATCAGATCGTTGCACCATGCGGACAGTCTGTTACTTTTTCTAAAACGCCGAGCGATCATAGAGCTCTTAAAAATTTTATCAACGATATTAGACATACAAAAGAAGGTTATGCACAATGAGAACTACAAGCATTAAGACAAGCCCTTATTTTTTCCCTGCTGAAGTAGTAAGAGCTATTGCTAGAGCAATTGACAGCAAGAATGATAGTGAATCGTTAGATAACAAATGTCATGATCTATATCTAAGTAAGAATGAGCTTGACCAGCTTATCAATATACATATACATAAAGTTATCGAACGAGTTGAGCTAAAAAAATCAGTTGAGAACGAGCTTAAAGCTTTGATTGCTCAGATGTTTGATGATTATCTAAAGATAGTAGCAACCTATAATCTATCAGAGCAGCATAGAGATGATATTGGACCTTGGATAATTGAAGCATTTTTTTGCCCTTATTTAATTAATATTGTCTCTTTTTTAGGAACAAGAACAAGACCTTTTGAAAAATCTGACTACATTGAGCTAATCAATGATAACTCTACAGGCTTGGAGCTTACTTTCAAAATTATTGAAAAACGTGTTAAAGGTTGGAATGCTTTTTATACCAGTTTATCTAAGGGCGATAAAGATAAGATTACGGCATGGCGTCGCGGTGATGATCTACCCAGTTATGGCAGTTTGTTAGCGATTCTCAATCCTAAGCACCATGATATATCAAAGAATATTCTGGTTTTCTTAATAACGGCTCGTGCTATTGCGTACTTTAAAAAACACAATGATTTTAAATTATTGACCCAATATTTAAAACTGCCTACATCTTTTAAAGCTCTGATGGTTCAATTCGAGGACTTAGTATTAGCACTACATGAAAGAGATATGCAATATGTAGCCACTCTATATCAGAATAAAGATGAGCAATTTCTTCATCGACCTTCTACTATTATTTTAGAGCTTCTGACTTATAGTCTAAGCAGTTTTTCGAAGGATGAAATAGAGAAAGCTAAAGAGTATTTTGTTAAGACATTTGAGCTTAGCCTTTATCGGTCAGGACACTTATGCGAGCAGATTATCGAAGTCGGTTTCGTGATTGCTAGCTGGCAAGAGAGACCTGATATGAACTTAATATCAAAGCTAAAAAGTGTCCAAAACCTATATGGCTACACTCTACCTACGATATTGACTGAGGATACCAAACGTAAGAAGGAAAACCTAGTTGAAGACTGGGAAATCAATATGTGGCGAAGCAATGCGCAAAGGGTGTTCAATAAATTTAAGGTTGAACTACCAGAAAAATATAAAGTGAGCTCAGCTGTTCTACCTATACATTTAAACGCAAAAGAACTAGCACTTGACCTTAAAAAACCTAATAAAAAAGTGAAAATAAATAATAATGCCAAGCTCCATAGGAATAAGGGTAAGAGCAAGCAAGTAACGACACAGCTTATTTGGAACACATTACGAAAGGATCTAGATGCTGTTAATCAACTCTTACAAGCTGGTGCTGACATCAATATTCTCTCTGATAACAATGAATCAGCTTTATTAATTGCTTTGCAGTATATGAATTTAACTGAACTTCATGAGCCAGACGATAGGTTTTATCAGACGCTCAAACATTTAGAATATGTGCCAAAAACGATTAATACAATGACATCTAAAAAGCATCTTTTACCATTATTAAGTGCGGTGCAGACAGGACGAAATGATGTCGTTGAGCATATTCTCCACCTAGGAGCAGATATCAACCAAAAAGGCGGTAGTAGTCATTTAGACGCATTAACTACGTGTATATCTTTAATTGGAATGATTAAAGACTCAAAACTTCTACTCAAACAGTTTTCTATGATCACTGAAGATCCAGAAACAGCAATAACTAGAATGAGCGACTTTGAATTTTCTGCCTTTATTAGAGAGACACAAGGTAGCCTTGGTCTTAATCGACAAGAAGTTACGAGCCATCTTGTTCAAAGTACGAAAAGTCCGGATGCAATGGCTATTCTTAAAGAGCTATCTGAAGTTTTTAAAGAACAAACTCAGGCAAACTACGAGTTATTTGATTTGAGAGAAATGCGCAAAATAGCAAAGCTACTAATTAATGGAGGTGCAAATCCTAGCGCTAGATATGATTGGAGTGGCATCGACGGATACACTCCATTCTTACTAGCCTGCGAGCTTAATGAGGATGAACTGGTCACTCATATGCTAAATAACGCTACTGAAGACTCAAAAAATGACATTATCAATACGGTATATAGGAATCGTAGAAATGGTCAAGCTGTGAGCTATGAGAAAATCTGTCAGCACTTTAAAACTGATGATGTAATGGATATTGTAGACAGGAGTTTAACTTTAGCGAGTAATGATAGTATAAGTTAAATGTTTTAGCCTCAAGCATTGAGTTGCTTGAGGCTTCTTCTCTCAACTCTCTGTAATTGAAAGTCGAGAGTAAATGGCTATCATAAGTCCTCATAGAATACTCTCTCTCAATAAATAGCCATGAACTGAGCCTCTTTCAACCATAAAATCTAAAATAGCAATTACTTTAGTTTTTAATCTAACATCTTGCTTAATTCTTTGACGATTCAAGAATATGTATTGTCGCAGATAATTCTCTAAATTGAACAAAGTGTCAGATTCAACGTTTCCAAGTTTTAAATCATGATTATTTGAAGCAATAGTATTAATCCAATCAATACCTGGATTATGGAAGTTGCTAGCTACTGAATTTAAGACCCTAGCAATCGAGTACAATACTGATGGATGGTTACCTAAATCTTTAGATATATCGTCATACAGCCATAAATCTTCCTTTGTTAGACTTTGCCATTCCTTTTGTTTTTCTCCCCACCACCTCCAAGAAAGTAAGTAGTTAACAATCAAACTTTCGAAGCCATCGTGATATCTACCTTGGTTGTATAGCTCGATAATTTTAGGGTAAAGCAACTTCCAAATGTACCAAAAAACTTTAGGTTGATAGAATTCATTCTCTGACCAAATGAATCGCTCAATAAATTGTTCTGACTCATCATTCCGTTTTAAATTGTTTATAAATGGTTCTAATAACCTTTTAACTTCATCTTCACTATTTCGATGTAGTGATATCGCACTAATTTTCTTAAATATGCTTAATCTTAAATTGTAGAGATTATTAATATCAGTAGTCTCACGTCTATTCTTGAGAAGTGTTTCTGCAATATTAGGTAGAGTCAAATTCAAAACAGTCAAGTGATCTTTATCTTTAGTGTCATTTGGTATTAACTGATAAACAGTTTCCAAGTCATCGACATCTAAATTATCTAGTTGATTACTATTAAATTTTAGCCTATCAAGTTGATCGTCTATCCCTTTAGATTTGCATAACTCTAAAAATTTTTCAAATATTTCTGACTTTAGAATCCTATGGTTATATTTTTGACTTTCATTACTTTGTAGCGCTTCGATAGCATTATTATATAACGGCTTAAATTGTATAAAGCCATTAACAATTTGCTCAACAACTTGTGGACTACTATCCCATAAGCCTTTTTGATGAATCGCTTCAATGGCATAGTCGCATACTCTTTTATACATTCCTATAGAACGCTTATCAAACAGTATAAATATCAGTAATAAAGCCAATTTCTCGATGTCATGTGGATATTCCTCAATCAGTTTGGGTAAAGCGTGTGTACAAGCTTCTAAACCATCACCGATTTGGTATTCATAGTTATCTGAGAATAATCTTTCAATGCTAGCTTCAATAATTTTTTTACATAAATCTTTGTCAGAATTTGGAAGCAGATGACTATATTCAATAATTAGCTTTGAACAACTATAGTAAGCAATATTACGATTGAGCTGTATAAAAGTTGCATCTGATGTGTTTTCAAGCTTATTTAATAAATTTTTAGTATCATTTAAAGCTAGTAAATGATTATTCTTATACTTTTTACCGCCCTCATATTCTTTATCATTAATAAAGTTCGCCCACAAGTCCAATGGAGTATATTCAAATCTTTCGTTATATTCTACTTGTGCTGTTTCACTAATCCTTTTTTGTTTTTCTGTCAATTTTGGTGTAAAAGCAACTTTGGTTTGTTCTTCCTCTTCGATTACCTCAGGTACTAAATTACGTCTATCCATTCTTGCTAACAATATACCTGTAGTTTCATCTTCATCACTCAACTCAGATTTATGTTGATCGATAATCTCAAGAATATTTTCAATAAAATCTGAGTTTTGCTCTTTTGAAAAGTTTTTTACGCCATGAAACTGATAGTGCAGACATAAGTGCTCTAAATTTAGATTTCTGTGCTCGTCTTCACAAGTTTTGAGACGCTCATTTCTATATAAGATATTCTCTAAGTCAGGGTTAAGGCCATAGCCCATACCGTATAATGACTTCGCTTCAAATTCAGTTCTACTACGAGCTAAGTCATAGTAAAATAAGTCAATCGACTTAAACAGAACTAGTGCAACATCACAAAATTTATTATGGTGAGCTAAAACAACACTACATACTACCGAAGTCACTGACGTTGAAGTAGAATTTTTTAAAATCTTTAAAAGTAATGTCTGGACAATCCTACTATCGAGCTGTTCAGCAAGAATCAATAAAAATTTTTCTAATGCCATATGTATAGATTGAAGTAGTTCTGGAGTTAACGGGCTACCAAAACCTCTATACATTGTCCACAATGCAAAGCTATTATATTGTGTTACTTCATTATCCTGAATATATATTTTAACTTTGTTAACGTCCTTTTTGCCTGTATCTGACCGAGCGTAGTTTGCAACTGCAAAATTAGTGAAACTGATAATAAAATCGATAGCGTCTAAAAAGCTCTTTGTTTGCAATATGAAATGCATTGGGGTTTGATGTGCACTTGCAGGATAGTACTTGAATTCATACTCTCTCAAGCCATAATCTGTCTCTGAATTCATGTTAAAACTTAATGAACGGTAAGGATCTTTATTTTTCTTTTCAATCCAAAATATTCTACAAAGCTCAATAATTGAGTTTGGTAATAGCTGAATTAACGGGATAGCTAAATAGCATTTATTTAGAATTGTTACACAGAAGTCTTGATACGGATCATTATGCTCGACCCAAACATGCTTAGTGACCTTATCAAAGATTTCCCTTATTTCGTCTTCTATTTCACGGCATGACGCAAAAACAACTTTATAAATATTATTATCTTCGTTTCGAGAGTATATATGTTCTTCTTGCTCTGTCTTCTTTAAAATGCTCACTGCAAGTAAACCAGAAAGCCTTGTCGTTACTCCTTTATCGTTACTTTGACACCAATCCAATAAGATTGGTAAAACTCTATTTCTATTACTTTCAAAAAAATCAAGCTGATGCTTATTGATAAAATCAATAGTCGCTTGCCAACCTCTGCCTTTGGGTCTAGTATTCTGTAGCATAGACACAACATCTTTACAGGCAACCTGTAGTAAAAATATAATACGTTTTAAAATAGAAAAGTCATTTGCTATTAGCTCATTTTCGTATATTTTGAAAAACTCAAATGAGTACTCTGACAGTAACACTGAAACCAATAGCTCATCCTTCCAAAACTGGCTAATGTCACTGAAAAAGACATTATTAATAAAATTTTTGATACTAGTATCTTCTTCTATCAATTTTTGAGATAGCCAAAGTCTAAAAGCTCTTCTAATTGTTAGCGAATTACCTAGCTCTCTAAAAAAATCCTCAACATTTACGTGGTTCTGATAAGCCTTGTTTATGATATGGTTTAATGCCCACTCTTCATATATATCATGAGTAATGAAATATCCGTCATGTTGTTCATCATAGCCTATGATGTCATCTATCTTTAGTTGGTATAGAGCATCTTGAGGAAGGCTATCACCAGTAATATAAAAACGGTTAGTGTCAGCTCGTTGCTTTGCAATTTTCTCTAAACATCGACCTCTCTTGATGTGAATATTATCCTTTTTAATAAGGCTGTTTTGAATTTTCTTTTTCCAAAGTAAGCCTATAAAACTAGCAAAATCACTGATAGCGTCTTCACTTTGATAGTAGGCAACATACTCATTAAGGTAGAATAAATTTCTTAGTCTATCCTTAAAGATGGCATTATTAGGTAGAACGATTCCAAACTTATTAGATATTTCAATCAGCTTCTCGCCTGACAATAACTCAACTTCTAAAATCTTACATTGTAGCTGGTAGCTTTCATTTATATGAAAATTTAAGTCGTCTAAATACGAGGTTCGTGTAGTGAAAACTATCGTCCAGCCATGTGTTGTGAGACTGTTAACTAGATCGTGTAAAACGTTTTGATTGCTTAAGTCTGCTAACTTTTCTGCAGAATCAATTATAAATAATTTAGTAGTTTCATTTTCGTAGGTACTGAAGAAGTCAGCAGATGAAAAATTATGTTCAAAGCGAAATAAATCACTAACATGATTAACGTTTAACTCTGTAGCTTTGAATATGCATATAGGTATATCAAAGGAATATTGCTGATAAAACTCTTTAAGAATAGCCGTTTTACCACTACCACCTTCACCAGATAAGATAATATGCTCATCTCTCAGTGTAAGATCCTTAATTTCCGAAATATAGCTTTGTCGCTCGATCTTTATCTGTTGCTGATTTGCGCTAATTTCGGTACGAATGGCGTTTAGTATGCTAGTGTTATGGGCAAAAACACTGTCGCGCAATTTATCTAAAGTTGGATCTAAGCTAAAAAATAGATCGTGAATGTACTTATGCTTGGGTAAAGCTAGTTGAAGTTCAAAATGACTAGGTACACGCCATTCAAGTGAGACACCAAGCTTTTCACAAGCTTTATCTATTTCGACTTCATAGCTGGCTTTCTTTCTGTCTTTTAAAGAACTTTCAGATAGCTCTTGATTGATGTAAAAATAAACAACGTCTATTTCAGGGTTCTTACTTTTGGCTTTTGTAATAGCCTCAATAATTTCTTTTTTTCTATCACTAATAGATACTTCGTAGTATTTAGCTGAGAAACCATAAACTAAGCCATCTTTCCCAAGTGGCTCAGTTTCGATCCCTGTTTGGTTTTTATATCTGAATAATCCAATATTATTATCAAACTCTGAGCAAAATAATAAATAAGCCATCTGCTCAAACGCCCATTGTTCCTTATTTTCATTTTTGATGGCAAATGTATTCCAGTTCATTGTAATCCTTGTAGTTTTGCTCTTTGGATGAATTATTTGTACTTTCAGTCTTTAAAATTAAATAATATCAACAATCGATTCTCACACATCCAATAACCGTAGTATTCCCGTCATTGTATATTCTGAGCTTAGGCTCCATAATCATAGACTATAAATTCAGGCTGAAATCTATCTACAGCTTGACCAATATACACACATGCTGCATTCGAAGCACAGATTAGTAAATGCACTTTTTCTATGCCATGTATTTGGTTCAAATTAGTAAAAATATCCTTAAGCCTACTAGCTAGTTTTTCATCTTCAAGTGGATGTGCTATTGCGCCATTACCGTATCCATAACTCTGAGGAGGATATATTTTTATTACTGGAATTACACCTTGAACCTGTTGATTAAGATGGTCGATTGTTGAATCAATCATCGCAGCGGGAGCAGTTAGTTTAACGCTAAAAATGACCTCTGATTGTTCTGAGTCAATTTCTGGCTCGTCAATAATTAATACATCTTCTCTAGGCTGTACATCTGGCCACATCCAACTGCTAGCATCTCTGTAACGCAGCATCGACATTAATTTGGATTTATTACCAATTCAATTCGACCGGTTTATATTCTTCTTTATGGCAGTCAAGAAGCACGCCAACATCGATATCATAATCACCGTCTCTTATAGGTTGAACACCTGTATTTAAAGCATAGCTTCCTTGGTTAAAGCTTTTTTCATACTGAGGATAGCCTTCGTCTTTTTTCTCTTTTAACTTACTTTTAAGCTACTCGATTATTAGGTCACGTTTATCACGTAAAAAACCATTTTCTTCGTAAGTGCCTAATCTAATGGTAATCATCCCAACCATAAGACACTTATCAAATAGAATTAAGCTGCGTGGTTTAGTTTCTGTATAGGCATAGAATCATTAGAACAGTTTGACAATGAGTAATTCTAAGTTAGATAATAGCTATTTTATTATACTTTCGTTCGGTTTTATTTATATTATTGCTTTCTGTAATATTCATCTGTTCATCTTCGAGGTCTGCTTATGCCGGAATATTTGTCCACTACCGCTCTTAGTAAGATTTGCGGTTTGAAAGCCAAGCCTTTAGTCTTTGATTTTCTGATCACTAATGATTATCTATCTTATGAGGAGGGTCGTTATAAACTTACGTCTAAAGGGTTGCAGTATGGGCATATTCGTAATGGCACATCAGGGGGCGAGTGGGTAGTCTGGAATGAAGAAAAACTAATTCCGATTCTAGAAATTTTTAAATTAAGTCTTACTCAAATCCCTAGTAGTGACCCTTTATGCTTACCAAGGCAGGATAACTTATATAGCCTGGCTGATGCTTACGGGTTAGATGAACAAGCTGTAGTTTATTCTTTCCTATTATCTGAAGGTTATCTATGTCCTCAAGCCTCTGACTCTTACTCTTACTCTTACTCTTACTCTTACTCTTACTATACTCTCACTACTAAAGGTTTGGAGTACTGTCGAATATTCAGTGATGGTACTTACGAGCATGTCGTTTGGGATGAAGAAAAACTAGATTCAATTTTGGTAAGCTTAAAGTCTAAAATTATTGAGCAATCCAACATACCTTTTACTTTTTATCATATGACACATATTGATAATTTACCTGACATAATGTCAAAAGGGCTTTTTTCTCATGATTCTGTTGGCAGTTACCACGATATCAGTAATGTTGCAGTAAATAGCCGTAGACAAGGTAAAGAGCCTATTTTCCATAGGGCTATTCATAGTTATGTACCTTTGTATTTCAATGTTAAAAACGCTATGTTGTATGCTGTTCAATCCTCTCACCCTGATCGAGTTGTTATACTAGAGTTTTATACTGGTGTATGTCTATCTAAGAACGTTTTGTTTACTTATAATAATGCAGCTTGTTCAAACGCTATTTTTTACTCTTCTGTACAAAAATTTATTGATGCTAATATATGGGGTAGAATACAGCAGAGATACTGGGGTGACGATATAGAAATAAAGCAGGAAATGATGAGTGAGTGTCTGGTTTTAAACCATATAGATTTTAGATTTATTAAAAATATTTATTGCTACAGTGAAGAAACTGCTCAAGAGGCATATGACATTGTAGAAAAAAGTAGTGAAAATAATGTAAAAACTGTATACACGGACACGGCTAGAAACCTATTTTTCAGATAGTAGTCTTTACAATTTAGATTAATAAAGTGAGAGTTTAAAACAATGAGTTTAGTAATCATCAAAGGCAATATCTGGACTACAAAGCATAAGGTATTAGTTAATACTGTCAATTGCGAAGGCGTAATGGGAGCTGGTATAGCCTTAGAGTCAGGCTTAAGATATCCTGAAATGTATGCAAGATATAAAAGAATCTGCGAAGATGGGAACCTTAATATAGGGAACTTATGGATTTATAAAGACTCTAACCCTTATTGGATAATGAACTTTCCAACTAAAAAATCTTGGAAGCTTCCATCCAAAATAGAATATTTAGAGTTAGGATTAAAAAAGTTCGTAGAAACTTATAAAGAAAAAGAGGTTGAGTCAGTAGCTTTCCCTCTTTTAGGTGCTGCTAACGGTGGATTAGATGAAAAGGTTGTATTAGAAGTAATGAAAAACTACCTTGGAAATTTAGATATACCTGTAGAAATCTATCTATACGACACGAAATCAGTTGATGACTATTTCCCGGAGTTCAGAGAAGTATTGCTGAGTAATCAGATAGAGGACTTAGTTCGTAAGACTAAAATTCAAGAAAAGTACTTGAGTAAAATCATTGACGTAATCACAGAGAATGATGATATCTATCAGATTATGCAGTTAAAAAAAATAAAAGATATTGGAAATTCTACTATCAAGAAAATATTTGATTTTCAGAAAGAGAATATGCCGTCTAAAAAGATATCATCTAATGAACAGCAATCTTTCGATTTCTAACTTTAGCCCTTGTATTGGTAACCTTTTCCAATAAATAATAACGACTAGAAATAAAGGTAAACTGCTAGACTATCTAGCAAGAGATTTTTATGAAAAAAACCAGAGAGCATTAGCAATCTGGTTATTAAGTACATTTCAAATTATCATCTACCAACTATAAGCTGCCCGCCAGAAAAGCTAATACATGGTTCGCAAAACCAAGATGACTGTTTTCTGATATAAGGTATATCCGCTGGCACATCAAGTTGATACGGTCGTCCACAGTACTCACAATGCACATCATCTAAATAAGCTTGGCACTCCGCTAATATGCCAAACAAAATATGATAATCGATATGGTATTGTCTGCAGAGTATTTCTATATACTCTACATACCGCCCATCATGCCCGTATGCCCAATAGTCTTCACATAGTTGTATGTCGGACTGATCTGCATTAGCGCTAAAAATAAGTTTTAAGCTCATGGTTATCTCCAAACCAAATAATTAAGGTTAATCACAACGAATAAGGAATCTCGTAATGATTCATAATGGCCAAAAATTTGGTCTCAAGATTCGTTAAGGTATAACGATTCAGCGCTAATCCTTCATTTAACTCTCGTTGCACCCATATCCTGACTGCCTCATCATTATAAAATATCGGATTGACGCCTAGCATCTTTGCTAACTGTGAACCCTGTTGTATTTGCAGGTTTGCCATAAGCTTGATAGATAGCGATATCGCTACAGCACTTAGCCAAATTGAAGCATGCGGCGGTTTAATAAATGTATTCATGTATAATCTCCTGTAGATTAATATTTCTTTCTGTTAGTCGTAATGACTTTCTACAGATTAAATTATACATACATTTTGAGCTATTGCAACTTAAAATAACCTTCTATAGAGCTTTTTATTACTTAATAGAACATTTAACCTATTTGAGAAACTATAGTTTGCTGGATATTATTTGGTGTAATAACTGATAAGCGCAGCGTTATCTTGGGTTCTAAAAGAAGAGAGGTTTATTCTTCTTCCTTAACTATCTCATAAAGGTCGCCCACTTCAATATCCAAATATAAACATAGCTTCTCTACAACCTCTAGATCCACTCTTGTCGCTTCTTCGTTATACATACGTGTGATTGTGCCTCTATTTACATCCGTGTCTCTAGACACATCAGCAATCTTTAACCTTTTTTCACCCATAATTCTAGATAAATTACACTTCACCATAACCTCCTCCATAATAAAATAACCTACTGTAGATAAAAATGTCTTGCAAAAGATTATTTTTAGTGTAAATTATGTTCTATAGCAGGTCATAAAGCTATCAGATAATAACACTTTAATCTTTAGTAAGGATTTTACTATGAGTTATACCTATTTAACAACCGAAGAGCTGTCACAACGTATTAAATATGACAGCAAGACCATACGCAACCAGCTTAAAGATGCTGTGTTTATTGAGGGCGTTCATTACATCAAACCATTTGGAGGTAGAAAAATCCTTTTTATATGGCAAAAGATTGAAGAGCTGATGCTGACAGGCTACGACGATAGCATTCCATTTGCAGCGGGAGCGTAATCATGGCGAGTATCAATAGCCGTAATGGCAACCTGTACGTAGATTTCCGATACATAGGTCAGCGCTGTAGAGAGCAAACCTTACTAACAGACACTAAGCCCAATCGAAAGCGCCTAGAAAACTTCGTTAGCAGAATGGAAGCTGACATTCAATTGGGGAGTTTTCGGTACGAAAACTATTTTCCACAAAGTAAAAAGCTTGCGCAGTTTCAAAGCTTAGAGCTTATGAAAGCAACAAATAGTCATAAGGACTCAAGCTCAGGCTTTGATAGCTTTAGCAAAATTTGGTTAGAAGAGAAAAAGCCAGAATGGCGAGACTCTCAGATAAGTAATATAGAGGGTATATTTAGAATTTACCTAACTCCTCATTTTGGCAATGTAGCGCTGAATACTATTAGTAAAGCTAAAATAATGGCTTTTCGGGGCAAGCTAGTTAAAGAGGGAAATAACGGACGACCGTTATCAGCGTCTCGCATTAATCATATCATGACGCCATTACGTATGGTGCTGACCGAAGCCTCTGAGCGTTTTGATTTTGACAGCCCTTGGAAGAATATAAAACCACTCAGTGAGCCTAAAAGTAATGTCAGTCCTTTTACTTTAGATGAGGTCATGCTCATTATCAATAATGTGAGAGCAGATTATAAGCCTTACTATATCGTACGCTTCTTTACAGGTATGCGTACAGGTGAGATTGATGGCTTGCCCTGGAAGAATATAGATTTTGAGCGCCGACAAATCATCGTTGATCAAGCAGTCGTTAATGGTGTTATAGGTGAGACTAAAACTACAGGCTCAAATCGTATTATCCAGATGAACCAGCTAGTTTATGATGCATTGCTTGAACAGCAGAGCCTAACTAAACATCAAGGTGAGTTCGTTTTCTGTACAAAAATAGGTACTCCTTTGAATCATCGTAATGTAACAAAGCGAGTTTGGTATCCGTTACTACGATATTTAGAGCTTTATAAACGTAATCCTTATCAAAGCAGACATACAGCCGCGACGCTTTGGCTCGCTGCTGGTGAGTCGCCTGAGTGGATTGCTGCGCAAATGGGTCATAGCAACACTAAAATGCTATTCACAGTATATTCGCGTTATGTGCCGAACCTCACTCGTCAAGATGGAAGTGCGCTGGATAAGCTATTGAAAGACCGAGGTATACTACAAAACCTATGAAAAGGCCTATACTCAACAAAAAGACATCCAAATAGGTGTCTTTTTGTTGTATTAACGCTGGATGGTTTAAATGAACGGAGCTACGGTTATTTAAATGACTTATAACGGTTGCGTAGGAATGGATACAGACAACAAAGTAGCTAACAGGGATTACAAAATTAGTGAATGGTTACAAACAAATATTATTAATTGGTCAAATATAGATGAAATTTCGTGCTTACTTGTTGAATTAAAATTTCTACAAGATACTTTGCCTGAGCAATTCAGATCAGCGCTAGAAAGTGAGTACCATGCTTTATCTGAATGGGTAAAAACAAAAGATACAGTTTCTACTTTAACTGAACTAGAGAAACTACAGATATACGAAAGCGGTATTGATCAGAAAAACTTCCTAAAAACCATAAAGACACGTCATAAGTATCTCAAAGATCTCTACCTCATTAATTTTTTAGCCAGTCGTTCAGACTTACCAAAAATAAATAGCATTCGTTCTTTTTACTTTTTTCTCTGCCTTAAAATGGTTGAGTTGACTGATTATGATAGTAGGATTGAAACCACACTTGATGAATGTCGGTTTTTAACGAGTAATATTCGTGAATTCCTAGTCCCATTTTTGCCAGACATAACAGAGTTTGAGAGTCTTAATGATCTCCAAAGCCACCTTATCGAGTCTCAAGACAATGATCATTACACCAGATGGTTAAATAGCACTCCTGATACCTTTGAGTCAGAAATAAAAAAATATGGTAACAAGTTACTAAATAAGAGCACATCATTCTCTTCCAGCAATGCTAAAAATGAGCTTAATGGGCGTATAGCTAAATATCTTTATGAGTATGTCCTGCCGATAGAAAACTATTTCAAAAACGACTCTGGTATTACTCGCGTAACTAGTACCACCTATCAGGTTGCTAATGGCTCATTACATTATGATGACACGACAGGCAATACAATCAGCGACTTAGTTAATCTTACTAAGGATGTAAATAGTACAGAAGCTTTTGAAGATGAAGAACGTCAAGATAACGAGAAAGAATTTTTTGAACAAATAACAGTCAATACTCCCAGTAACTATTATCTTGATTTGGTAAGGGCTGAAGGTCAATCAAACAGTCGTCGAAAAAGTGCTATGAATTTAGTTACTAGTGTCAATATAGCCCATGAAGATGATATATCTACATTGGTAAAGTACCTTGGTTGTAAGCTCAAGGAACTAGATTTAGGCGAGCTAGATAGAGGACGTTGTATAGATGAGAAGTTTAAGTTTGACCTAAGCCATCAATCTGCCCTCTATTTACTAATGATCTTATTAACCGGTAATGAGAATATATTTCAATCAGATAATTTAGAAGATGGGTTTAATGGCTATCGATATAAACTTCAATTCGCACCGAAACGTAGTTATACGGATGAAAGTTGGGATAAAAAATTATGTGCTAATAATGAAAGTATTCTTTTCCTCTACATGCCAATTGTTCTTATAGAGCTACACCGTGAGATGACTTACGTATTGGATGATGATTTAATGATTTCGATTCATGCCCAAGCTATCAACGATATCAAAGCAATCAATAAAAAGTATAAAGTAAGATTAAGTTTTAATAAAATAAAAAACTACTTTACTAGCTACTTATCTCAGAACGGTATCGATAAAGCCTTGATAGAAGTAATTACTGAGTCTCCTGTACATCATTTATCAGCGCTGCCTTATTACAATGTCTCTCAGTATAGTCTATATCGATGTCAATTTAAATTTACTAATCACTTGTTAGGTCTGATTGATGATAAAAACATCAAGGGTAGCAAAGGAAGAATAGACATTTTCTTCGAAATAACTAATGAAAACTCTGTGCCCCATTTTAATGATGAGAAAATGGGCTCTTTACTAGCTATTCAAAAAAAACCATTAATTCCAATCATCGAAGAGTTAAAGAAAAATATTCTAGAAAAAATTGGCAAAACTAGTTTTTTAAAATTAGGTGATTTTGTAGAGTTGCATAACTTTTTCACCGATTATCTATATATTTGGCTATCCATTGCTAGCGGTTACCGCCCAGTGAATGAGCCATTCGGCAGATTGTCAGATATACATACCAGAACAGGTTTGTATTTTATAAGTGATAAAGAAGTTCAGCAAGATACTATAGGCAGATTTATATATCTACCAGCTATATTATGTCAACAAATTGACGAGTACATAAAATTTATCAAAGGCAACGCTAGTCTTTTTAATAAATTAGGGAACGACATTGGACTAATTTATACGAATATTCTAGACGGCAATATTGGACTGGTATGCTACTTGAAGCTGGATGAAGCAACTAGCACAGTTACTAGACTAAAACTGGATAATGTTTTCCTTAAAAAACGTATATCAGCTTATATCTCTTTACCACTCAACTGGCCTCGTCACTATATACGCTCGCTACAAAACGAGCATATTGGAAAATATTCTTTTGACCCATCTCTGAACAAAGACAGTATCGGATATGATGTGGTCAGTGCTTGGATGGGACACTCTGATGAGCTTGGATATAGCTTTTACGATAGATTTAGTGGATTAAAACGAAGTGAACTTAGGGCTTTTGCCCAAACTATAAATGAACTGACTAAAGATATTGGTTTTAAACTAATTAAGTTGGAGCACTAGATATGAGTAATAATAAATCAGGTGCTGAAATACGTAAAGAAAATCGAGATCAACGAGAAGAAAAACGTTTTTTGTTAGCTCGTAAACTAATAGATAAATATATTGATTTTATTAAAATTTTAGAATCAGAAGACCACCAAAAATCTTTCAATTTAATGTGGGCTAAATTTGATAAAAATTTATCTACTAACAAGCATTTTCAAGATGTAAGAAAGTATTCTACTGCTTACAGTCATGCCGTAAAGTACTGTCAAGATCGTATGGAAGATAAAAACATTACTATAGGTTTTCCAAAACTCATTATTCAATCATCTCGTCCAGCTTCCTTTCGCACACAGGAATGGTTTTCTGATGGTAAGGACGTACTAGATTTCTATTTAGACTGGAGTAAACGATTAGAAGCTCAAACTAATATTGATCTAACTTTAAACGATGTATTTTTAAGTCTTATTTTTCATAGTGCAGTACTAAAAGTGTCTGTGCTACAAGCAATATTGAAGCAGCTATCTGATGACTGCTTAATGATTGAACAAGTCTATGGTCTACCAATCATTGCTGTGATTGTTGACGATAGCTCCTATCATACAAACACTTATGTAGGGACAGAAGCTGTACACCAAACGCAAGTTTTTATATCTCCTCTATCAGCACATATTCTTCAGTCCTATATCAAAGAAAAAGCAGTACCAGTCGCAGATAAGCTAAAAAATATTAACATTTATAATTTATATCAAAGCATGCGACAGACACTAGAAAGTAGCGTTAATTTTGGCTTAAGACGATTCTTGATTGCAGCAGTGTACATTTTAGAAAACCACCTTTTACTTAATTTGCCCGAGTATATGTGGTATATCGTTACGGGCAAAGAAGATACATTTAGTTTACCAACTTGCAATTGGCAATCGCTCATATATGAGATTCGGCATGATACAACTAATCAAGAACAGCTGAGCAACCAAGTACCTAGTACTTCTAATAATATTTCTACAGTAACAAATTCTCAATTAGCAGTTGAGATAGCGAAGATTTTTAAAAGTGATAGTAATAATAAAATTTCTAAAAAACTATTTGTTAAAAAATTGAAAAAACTCGATAGCGAACTTAAAAATAGTTATGCGCCTTTAAACGAAAGGGCAATCGTTGGTTGGCTGCTATCAATGACAACCAGTCATATGGTCTCTAGCATTCAGACTTATAGCAATAGAATTACCAATCGATGGTTAGCCCTGACAGAAAATTCGAGTCTAAAGGACTATCAAGAAGATGATTTTGTAGCACTATATACTGAGATGATCGAACTTAGTAAAACTCCAAAGGCCGCGAATGCAGCTGCTGAATTAATTGATAAAATTCATCAGTATATGGTTGCGCATCATAATATCGAATCTATACCTCCTTTTGCTACGAGTGATAGATCTCATCATAGAGTCGGTTACATTTCAGAAAGTATGTTCCAAGCTATACTCAATAAAATTGATAGTCTCACTATGACTGTTGATGAAAAGCAGGCTATAAGCCTAACACTGATACTAGGTCAACGGTGTGGTCTGCGGATTGGTGAAATCGTTAAAATAAGAATAAGAGATATTGCAGAGACACAGAACTATCTAGAAGTTCGAAATAACAAATTTGGAAACAATAAAAGCCTCTCTGCACTGCGTCGTATATCACTTTCTCAATTATTGCTAGAGTCTGATATGCAACTCATAAGACGTGTATATATCAAACGTTCTAGGTACAAAAACCAGACGCTCATAGCAAATCAAGCTGGCATGCCATATAACTCTAATGCAATCTCAAAAATAATTAGTTCCCTTATAAAAGAAGTTACTGGTCTTAAATACCTCACTACGCATCATTTAAGACACAGCTGCCTGACTAATTTTCAATTGATGTCCTTTTTATACGATAAAGATTATAAATTCAATAACCATTCAAGTGCAAAATTCTTAAAAAGCCTACTACCTTATGAAGATAAGCAGGCTGTCAATATTATCAATCATTTCGAGACGAGTCTCGCCTACAAAAAAGTATACGCCTTAGCAGGAGTAGCAGGTCACGCCAGTCCTAGTACAACGTTTGCATCCTATGTGCATCTTACTGATATTCAAATTGGACTACTGTTATATCATGTAGATTTTAAGCTATCTGTTAAACATGCTCCGCTACTAAAAACTCCAAGAAGAAGAAAACATGAAATTGAAAACGTACCATTAAAAATTAATGAATATCTTATATACAAGATGAAACTACCAGAGTTACCACAGCCTAAGAGTAGTAAATCAGTTAGCGAGAATCTAACCAAACAAACTGATAAGACCAAAAGATATGCTTTCGATGAAGTGAATCAAATTTTGGAAGCTTACACCGAAAAAGGTGACTATGAATACCTCATGCATATCTATGATGTCAGTCAAGAAACTTTTGAAACATGGCATCATAATGCAAAGCGGCTAAGAGAGGCTTCAGAGTTTCAAACTACAAAAGGTAATCCTAGACTATTTGATCCAAACAATAAGCACAGTCTACTACCTGTAAAGGATAGATACGGTGATGATAGAAAAAATATGATACGAATGACAGATAAATTTCGTGATATTTATAAAGGAAGTAATGATAAAGGTGCTATTAATAAGTTTGTTTTTCATACCCTTATTAACGCTCAACCCAGTAAGAATTTTATCATTTTTAAGCATCCTGCAGACATTTACAACTATCTTGAAATTGTCTGCCAGCTAGTATACAAAAAAGATATTAGCTTAAAGGTCTATAATTATGAGCAGGCCTCAGAGGCAGATCAAACCTCTTGGAATCTTGCATTAAAGACTATACCTCGATCACAAATGGAGTTTAATGAACTCGATTACGCAAAAGTTAAATCATATCAAAAGAAGATTCGAGCTGAGCTTTCACTAACGAGCCAAACTCAGCCTATAAGAATTGAGAATAGACTGGATTCTAATATTCCTATTAGCCAGTGGAGTGTTCGGACATTACAAATATTCTGTCATTATGTATACATCATGATAGGCGAAAAACTTAATTAGATAAAATCTAGAGGTTTAAATAAAATGAATTTATCCGCAAAAACCATCAGATTTAAGAATATTACTAAAATTGACTTACATCCATTGGCTAAAAAACTCTATGAGTTGATTATCGAAGCATATGTTGCAGGAGGGCAAGAAGAGTATCTTAAGGTGATAAGCGCTAGATTTGATTGTTACCCTAGTCTACCTATCCATAATGTCTCACTGATAAGTAAAGGTGCTAATAAATATCTATTGATTGGAGGTTGTTTTTCACCTCTATTTAATCTTAGAGAACTTAATGAAAGTAATACGCTTTTTCTCAGTTATAAGACGTCTAAAGATAATACTAACACTGAACATAAAAAGCGTATTGAGAAGGATTTCAATCAAGATGTAGTTGATTTTATTTTTATGGATTTTATTAGATCTATGTCTTTAATCTCGCTCAAAAGGCCTGGCTCTATAGAATCAGCACTAAGAAAAATTACTCAAGATTATAATAGTAGTATTTGGAACGAGGTGTTTGATAATAGGAGGAACTACTTGCGCCAAGCTGATTACTCCGAACTGTTAGATATGGATCGCAACACAATTAAAAATCACAGTAATCCTCTATGAGAATCAATAGTTACGATATGAATAGTTATAAGATTGTTTTATCAAAGTTCTCTAAACTAAAAGTTAATAGACCTTCCAATTTTTTGGGCAGATCTGAGGAGCAATATAACACTTTAACTGAAACCTTAGGTAGGGCATGTATCAACATCCGACCATAGTACTGACAGAGCCTAATTTTTAGGAATGAGGCGGCAAAAACTAGTCCTGAACTGAACTGTTTATAGTAAGAAGCTTATACTAAAATAATTGCTAGTTTACGACCGGATAAAATGGCTTTCCCCAATCCATCTTGCTATGATTTGCCATCATGATCTCTAACATTAACGGCAAGATAGCAGATAAGATAGCACCACTATCCTTGATTTGCGAACGATTGACTTGGCTATTGTGAGTGGCACCGCCATGCATTATTTGATTACGCAGGGTATATAACCTATCAAATACTACCGCTAATACTGTATCTGTATCTTTATTACTAAGTGCACGGTGAGCTTTATCTTTGGCACGTTTGAAATCTTCTTCCCATGCTTGCTGACTAATCAGACCATTTTGATAATCCCAAAATGGCTGAAAAGTGTATTGGTTATCCAATAATATACGAATGCTACCGGAATATTTCTCCCAGACTAACTTGTAGACCTGTTGGTCAATGTCTAGACGGCATATCAGCTGTATAAAGCGTCTAAACTCACTGCGCTCTGAACTAGTGGTAAACAAGGCTACTTCACGAGCATAAGCTGCATTGAACGCAATCCATAGAGTGATAAAACGTATGTCGTCATCATTGACGCTCGTTGCCTTAGACAGCCAACTTAATGAGCGATGCATACGCAAGCGAAATGGATCAGAAAATTCAGGTTTTTGAGTCTGGTAGTATTTAGTGAGATCTTTATAAGCTTGGTTCATATTAAACCCAATTAATCATTTATTTAAAGGATTAGATGTATTAAGAGTAAACTATTTTTAATTGATTCATTTTTGCTTCTCCTTCTGCAATTCCATAAATTGTTTTTCTACAGTTTCATTTTGTTTAGCCTTCTGTTCTCTATGGTCGTTATAGGTCTTCTTAACATCTTCGTCTACTAGTTGCACAAGTTTTTTACCCTTACTAGCAATTCCAGCTCCTGAACTCTTAAGTATACCTCCAATTCTCGCTAAATTATTAGGAGTATTACTATTATCCCAACCACGGTTACTACTAAAGCTGCTATCCAAAGCTGGGTTTGGTTCGACTTTTTTTTGTCGATGATCTCCACTGTATTTTGTTTGGTGGCCATTGGAATACTCGTTGGATAAAGTTTCGACTTTTTTTGTTTTTTTTTAACGATATTTTCCTCATTTTCGGAAATGTTCGAATCATCTAATAAGATAGTAAAGCCAAATTTATAGATTCCATCTTCTATCAAATTTACTTTAGTCAAGTCTTGCTCTTTTTCAATAAAGTTTAAGTACAGAGCAGCGTTATTTTTAGCTTCCATTGCCATAATATCTGAACAGACTCTAATAAAATTTTCAATAGATTTAGGATTATTAATATTTAGATATCTATATTGCGCTTCATTGATAGAGTTTTCTGAATCATCGGGAATGTGCACCGACTGACTATTTTCAGAAAACTTATTAATGCTATTCACAAGCTTTTCAACTGGTAAGGGTGAATTCTTATCATTAGTTGCCTGGTTCTGAGTGTCATTGAAAAAACCTTCAATTTCTTCGTTTGTATATAAGTCATCCATTATTTGTATGACTACAGACCTAGCTTGATAGTTTGATTCTGAAATAGTCTGAACACACAGTTTTACAAAACATAAGACAGCATCGCGAGCTTGATTATCATTCTCAACAGGTTTGTTATCAGCAATGATAAAACTATAGCGTATGGGAGTAGATACTTTATCTAAGCGACTTGAAGGCAATCCACCAAGAAATATCCTCCAACCACTATCGTCGCTTTCCGCTATGACGGTCGGATGCTCAAAGCTCGTATATCTATCGTATTTTTGTAGCCAACTGTCATCTACTACTTCACTGCCTAGATAGCGATAATCTTTAAAGACAGTGCGTGTTTGTATATAAAGTTTCATAACGATTCCTTATTTAATAACTTTTGTGCGATTACTCAGGGTACGTTCTGAAATCTCTTTGATTATTTCGGATATAGTCTGTAACCTTGTTTCTTGAGATGCTTTATTTTTATTATGCTCACTAGCAATACCTTCTTTATTTGAAGCAGTCTTGCGTTTTGCCTTTTTCGATCCGTCAACCCAAGACAAAAAGTTGCCAATAAAACCTTCATCCGTTTCAGCAATTTTTCTTGCTTCTTCAGCTTCACTCTGAGAGTACTGATATTCCATGGAGATTTCTTCTAACCTTACTTCTTCAGAAATCCTATAAGCTTGTACCATTGTTTTACAGATAGTGATGAAGATGTCATCTGCACCTTTAGGCTGAATACCCTTTTTACTAGGTATGACGCTATACGTACCCATAAATCTTAATGTATGTTCATTATCTACTTTCCAGTCACCTCTGCGTAGATCGACACAACCGATAGTATCTACAGCGGTATATAATATGAATGCGTTAGAACCTGAGGTAAACTCATCTTGAATAGCTTCAATGACACCACTATAGTATTTATTGACCTTTTCATACAATTCAGAGCTTTGGTTCTTACCTGTAGTTCTAACGTTATCAATAAAATAACTTTCACATTTAGTAGGCGCGAAAATTACAACTGATGGTTCGCCCGGATAATTATAAGCTCTGTTTTTTGCCCACTGTCTAACTATTTTTGCTATGGCCTCAGATTGTATATTATCTTCAATAGCTCTCAATTCTTTTGGTGAGGCAGCAGACATAATGACAGTCGCTTCAACAGGAATAATAATAACAGCACTTTCTGTAATCCATTTCTCACAGTCTTTCCATTGTTGACCTGCACCATCTGGTCTAGAAGCTGGGTCAAGCCAGCCACCAGGAAAGTCTAGTATTTCAAAGTCCAACATACTTTCATCATTCATAGACTTTAAACTAAACTTAAACTTGAAAGGACTTTGGGTACCTGCCAGTGCCCCAGCATTAAAAGACTCTCCACCTATAGATCCTGCATTGATTGACCCTCTTAATTCTTTGTCATGCATAGCTAATTTTTTCTCAGTAGCTAAGTCTTCGGTCTCAAAACTAATAGGAGTACCTGTTAATAATTTAGTACCCACCATCTTAGAGATAGTAGAAATTAAAGAGGTTTTGCCTACGCGGGTTGGGCCTAGCATACTTATTTGATACATTGGGTTACTCATTACTTTTTCCTAAACTAAATATAATTAACTAATTGGATAAATTATGTTGAATATCGTTAATACTGGCTTTTATCTTATTAATACGAGCCATAGAGCTCTGTATATCGGCAAATAAACTCGGCCATAACTCTGCAGGATAGGAAAACCCCAATCGTTTAAATTCTTTTACACTATCAGAGCTACGGATTAGTTCATCTTCAAATTGCTCTAAAGCTGAGAACAGAACCAACTTAGGAAACTCAACATCTCTACTTAAGGCAATACGCGTCTGATAAGAGGCTTGTTCTGCTAAATCTGATATACGTCTAAATAATAAATCTAGATTATCCGAGCCAATATCCGCAAACTTACTGACTTTATTGTTGTCAGCATCTGTTGTTTCATACTCTATATAGTTGAGGTTTTCTCTCACACGAGGATGTAGCTGCACTTTATAATCTAGCTGTAAATTTCTGAGTTTAAGCACTGAGTCCGCGAGACTCAAACAACCGGTTGATTCGCCATTCTCTTGAGCGTTTAATAAAATACCTTCAAACTCTGCTAGGACTTCTCTTGGATCCGTCTCAGAAAGCAAGTCACCTGTATGTTTCTTTAAAATCTCAGCAATTTTTTGGAAAAACTCATTTAGTTGATTATCAAAGAAATTATCTAGCTTAGTGAACTGTTTGCTAATTTCAACACGAACATAGTTACATTGATCAAGGGCAACACCTACTATACCGTTTTGTCTATAAATTTTCTTTTGCGCGGACTGTTTCCAAGCCTCAGGAGAATCACCAAATCCACTCTCAATCCAATTTAATATATCGTTATAGCAAAGATCTATTTGTTCGCTATATTTTTCATCTACCTGATTTTGTATTCTGATTTGATCTTTGTACTGGCGAAGTTCTAGGTTAATGTTATCTATTAGATCCTCGATTTTCTCTTCAATCACTTCGCGTTTACTGGTGTCCATCGTAGGTAACTTTATATTCTTATTCAGAGCTTGTATTAAGTCCGATATCCTCTCTTCGATAGCTTCATAAGAGTCGAAAGTGCCTTTGATGATTTGCTTATCCATGGTATCTAAGCGATTAGCTAAATGCTCTAATACAGGTGTTAGTAACTGTTTACCAATGTTTTCAGGATCAATGGCGTCCGCTTCTATAACATTAAAAACCTTATTGTTTTCGCCCTGATTTACCTCTCTTAGAATATGGTTACGTAAAGCCTTTAATTGCTCGCTTGTAGCTCTACTGTCTTGATTAATAAGGATAGAAACAAAGTCTTTACGATCTTGAAAGCTTCTGGCTTTATCTAACAAGTTTACAGCGCTGCCGTCCTTTGCACTCCAGAAACCATCACCACCACCAGGGCGTTTTACTAAGATAACGAAATCAACACCTTTTTTGAGCCCTTGTAGATGATGCTCTTCTGTACTGGCTGATAACTCACCAAGTCCTGGTAGGTCAATAAATCCTAGTTGCTTTACAGGAGCAGAGGGAAAACTGCAATATATGCTGACATCTTTGACAGCTAAGTATTTTCTTTGACAGGTTTCAGGAGTACTTTCTTCGGTATCTTTTGGATAGGCAACATACTCACGTAACATTGTTAAATCAACTTGTCTCGCAGGTTGATTTAATAAATCTTCATAAGACCATAATGCACTTTGCATCTGCTTAAGCTTTTCTAAAATGGTAATATTTGAAGGAATGCGTTTCGACTCTACTAAGTCATTCTCATTTTCTGGATAGCTATATCTTCTAAACTCTTCAATTGTTTGAGGGCAAGTTAGAGCCAATTCATTATGATAAGGAAATAAAATACTCTCTTTAAAAGAGCTAAAAGTGTGAAACTCAATATCAGCAATATTCTTGTCACTGTGAAATATTTGGCTTTTAACAGCAGTAACAGGAAGGTTGTCCCCAGTAGGAACTTGCTCTTCACCAAGTCCGGAGATGCTCTGCAGTAAAGTACTTTTACCCACACGTGCTTGACCACTAACGCCTATGTTAATAGTATCTCTACTAAATCGCTCTTTTAAACTATCTAAGTCTGCCAATACTTTAGGTATGGAATTTTGAATCTCTGTAGTATCTACATTTTTTAAAACAGTACGGAGCTCGTCAGGTGTCTCGGCATCGTTTATTACCGTATCTAAAGTGCTGTCTAATGAGTTGAAGTTTTCTTTCATTATCTGCCAACGATGAATTTGTTTTTCAATTTCAGGTAAGTTGGCTTTACGATTTTTTAGAATATTTGAAATTTGTAATGCGATATCCATAGTTTTACTCCGAAATTATTTGCTAAATTTACGTTCTAAGTCGGCTGCAAGAGCCCAGCCTGTAGCTTCTATTAATCCAATAGTAATGGCTGGAGCTACTATTTGCCCTAAACCGGGAATAAATTTTGATAGCTCTTTAGCTATAACTTTTACTGGCTGTTTTAAAATGGTACTTTTAATCGACAGAACTACCATACCTTTAGCGGCTTCCTCAGTTAAGTTTCCCCCCAAGACACTTGCTAAGCTCACTGTCATAGCAGTCATAGCGATAACGTCAACAGCAACTCCTAATCCTGGTATAGGCACAAGGTTCCCTGCGCCAGCCGATATAGCAGTGGTATGAATAATCGTATGACATTTTGATTCTTGGCTTGGAGTCATTTTATCTGTCCTATAATTAATTATTATGTATAAGGTTACTTTGCTAAATAGTTCTTAAGTACTTCTTTCATCTGGGCTTGAACTTCACTCGGACTAATAACACGAATATGTGGTATCCAATATTGGACGATAGGGACAACCTCTCTTGGGTGTACATCTTTACATATCAGAAGTAAGTCTCCATTATCAAGCTTTCGTACCAGCTCCTGATTGGGTAGTAGATCACGACGCTCAAAATATCCGGCAACTTTCGCATCGATTTGTAAGACGATTTCACTGATTTGATTGCCAAAAAATAAACTGTCCGTACCAAGGATTTTCTCTTTGATATCTTCAGAACATGCAAAGGTCTTAGTACTAATTTGCAGGTTAGCTATTTGAGTAAAGCAAAATGTCAGTGTTTGTCCATAGCGACAGCCAACTACATACCAAATACCGTTTTTATTGAGCAAGTGATAAGGTTCTAAATAATGGTGTTTGCTGCCACTGCCACTTCCGCTGATTTTATAGTAATCAAATTCAATATATTGGCAATTGGTAATGGCTTGATTGATGGCTTTAAATTCATTAGTACGCGCGCTAATGTCTTCATAATCAAAACCTTTAACGAGTATGCTTTGATTGAGTTGTTCTTGAAAAAATTGGCGGTCAATTTTTGGTAGGAGATCTTGGACGCTGGCAAAGTTAGCGAAGCGTTTGATATCAGTAATATCTAAATATCCAATTTTTTTAGCATTGAGACAATAAAACTGTGGACCTGCTTCACTAAAATCTAAGATAGTTAAACGATCTTGAAAGTCTCTTTTTAGGGTACGAATAGATACCTTATAGGTATCTGCTAGCTCAAAAATATCTAACCGTTCACCGTTGTTGAGTCTAACGATAATATCAGATAAGCGGTATGCAAGACGTTCATGCTTTTTTAATCCCATTACTTTTACTCGGTTCAAACTGTATAAAAAATTATAATAATATTACATGAACCATACAGAAATGTAATTATGCACTTTTATCTAGATTTCTCAACCAATATTTAATGCTCTTATGTCAATGTTTATCTAAGTTATTGATGTTTATGTTATTAACATGGCAAAGCTAATTCAAAGAAGTAACACAATATTAAAGTTGCCAATTATGATAATCCCTTTCATAAAAAACAATAGGAGCATGAATACGCGGTACCAGTACAAACCTAGAGCTCACATTAATTTGTTTAGCAATAGTACGTTGTCCACAATGTCGCAAAAACTGGTATAAACCTGTTGTGTCCTCAATAACTACATTGCTATTCAGATTAATGCGTTGGCCGGAATTAAATTCAAACCAAATAGGAATGTTTTGAGGCAGTTGCCTTGTTATAGAGAGATCGCTTAATAGTCTCTTACCTCTACACTTTTTCCCTAAGAACTTTTCTAGGTAGATCATTGCTAACACTCATAAATACAGGTCAAGCATTAGTGTAGCGTAGAGGTATGACAGGTTGTGTCAAGAATACGAAATTGGAAAATAATTTTTGGGGGGGTGTCTGGGAGTATCAATTCTTAAAGGAATGAACGAATAAAGCAGCTATATCCAGTCTAGGGGATTATGTTTCGGCTGCTTAGCTTATGGTAACAACACTGATAGGAGTGGAGATGAATGGATAAAAAGACCAGTATAATCAGAATGACTAGCCCAATTATTAAGCATTTATATATCAAAAATGCCTAATTATTATGCTATTTCAGTGACCAAAATATATTTATTACCCTTGCTAAGATATATTAAAATACGCTAAACGTCCTAATAAAAAATTATCTATAACTCTTTTGGTATAAAGCTTTGTAGGTTAATGTTACTTAATATAGGTTAACGAAATATGGTGGGTCTAGCCTGTCACGCCGGGGGTCGCGGGTTCGAGTCCCGTCCGCTGCGCCATATTTAGTAAAAAGCTAAAACGAATTTAAACTCTCGAGTTTAAGCAAGTTTCGCCTCAAGTATTAGTTTACTTGAGGTTTTTTTGTGTCTATTAATTCTGCCATACCTCTATTCACTTGCCT
Organism: Psychrobacter sp. JCM 18902; assembly: GCF_904846615.1. NCBI lineage: Bacteria > Pseudomonadati > Pseudomonadota > Gammaproteobacteria > Moraxellales > Moraxellaceae > Psychrobacter > Psychrobacter sp. JCM 18902. The sequence continues at coordinate 354,379 of NZ_CAJHBK010000001.1, read as the reverse complement.
CTCATATCATTTGTCCTCAACCACCCTACCAGCTCTTCTCACTACTCTGAATCGTAATAATTATTGCTAGTGGTTTAGCCTACCAACTACTTCGACACATCTCCTTGTTTACAAAAATAATAAAGCTGACCATTTAGTCAGTTAATTTAATAAAATCATAAACTTAGGTAATATCAAATACTTAGAAGGCTTGATAGACCGTTTTTCTTAGCCAGCTTATGGTTGTCACTCATTATAAAACATGCTTAACTGTTTCAAAGTGTTAAGAATTATTGCGGATAATATAGCCAACAGAGCATTTTTTGTACTGTTAACAACACTTACATTTGTAGCACTCATCTCCATTATTCTGGATTGCTACCGAAACCTGACCGCGCTTTATCCTTAGCAGCGTTGACCCGTTTTGACAGGAAGTTAAAACGCGCCTCTGTTATATACACAGCCTGCTAGGATGACCCACTCTATATAAAGGAATATTACTGTGCGTTATCACTTATTTGCAAACCTGCCACTGGCTAGCCAATTATGTAAAACCAATATTCAGAAAAAACTGTTTTTTAGTAGCTCATTAACCACCGCTTTAGCCGCGATCGTTGTCTTAAGTACGATGAGCAGCAGCCATGCAAAGGTGCTTTTCACCGATACCAGTCTTTCTGTACTGTATGGTAATGACTATGAGCTGGTAGAAGACGGAGAATTGACGACCATCACTCTGGAGCACGCATCTACCCACAGTTGGGGCGGCGTATTTTTCTTTGTCGATCGTCATCAAGGTGCAAATGATATTGAAAACAATAGATTTAAAGAAACGTATGGTGAGTTTGCGCCCAAGCTTAAGCTTACAACTTTAGATGATAGCTTTATCAAACAGCTCAATCTAGCGGGGCAATATGAGTTTGGCTCGAACAGCAAAGGCTTTAGCCAAGACAACTATATGATAGGACTAGGGGCAGATTTGAATGTCCCTATTTCAGGTATGAAGTACGCCTCTGCTTCCCTATATCATGTCTTCAATGATAATACTGATGATGACCAGCAAATCACCTTAACTTACGGTTGGGAAAAAAACAATTTTGTGGTCGATGGTTATGTAGACTACTCTTTTAACAATGATGACTTAAAAAACCAACTACATATCAATCCGCAAATAAAGTATAACTTACAACCACTATTAGGCATTGATAATCGCTTAGAGGTCGGTATGGAATATAGTTACTGGAAAAATAAGTATGGCAGTGATACAACTCAAAATGTGCCTAGCGCTCTAGTGAAGTTTCATTTTTAACCGTCTAATTGGTTTAACGAATAGTTCTAAAACAGCTCTCAACTCTTTCTCACTAAAATAAACAGTCCTCATGCAAAATTGACAGCTTGCATGAGGATTTTCATTTTATATTTGATAAATTGATCCTTAGGATTCCACTGATTTTCAAGCTGGATACGCATTCATACGTTTTATAAGGCTGTTACGACGTATAATTATTGGCTATTTATCTCCGCTACATAATCATTTTTAACTGACTTTATCAATGGATATGTTTCAAACTTATTCAGCATTTTTTTATTATAAAAGGGACAAAATATGGAATATAACCACATACCCAAACAATCATTGGGCTTCTTCCCCACTCCATTGAGAGAGCTCAGCAGATTGAGTAAAGCGCTTGATGGCCCTACTATTTTTATGAAACGAGATGACAACACGGGACTGGCATTGGGTGGCAATAAAACCCGTAAGCTTGAATTTATCATGGGTGATGCCCTTGCTCAAGGTGCTGATTGCGTGATTACGGCAGGTGCCGCACAATCAAACCATTGTCGCCAAACTGCTGCCGCAGCGGCAAGCTTGGGACTTGAATGCCATTTAGTATTGGGTGGAGAAGAACCCGAACAAACAAGTGGCAATCTTTTATTAGACAAAATTTTTGGATCACATATTCACTGGGCAGGCGCCAATCGCAAAGGAGAAGACATTCCTAAAATCGTTGAGCAGTTAACAAAACAAGGCAAGAAACCATATGTCATACCCTATGGCGGCTCCAATGAGCTGGGTGCTTTAGCGTTTGTAGAAGCTTTTAAAGAGTTGGAATCGCAACGTGAAAGCATGGATGTATTATTTACTCATATCGTTTTTGCTTCTAGCTCTGGGGCAACACAAGCTGGTTTGATGCTTGGCAAAAAAATACTCAACTCGCCCGCCCAAATCGTAGGTATCAATATCGATAAAGGTGAAACAGACAAAGTGCCTTTTGATCAGTATACCGTCGCGCTTGCCAATAGCACCGCCACCCTCATCGGTGCCGATCATCAGTTTTCAGAAACCGATTTAATACTCAACTCTGATTATGTGGGCGAAGGTTATGGCGTGGTTGGCACATTAGAAAATGAAGCCATTGCGATGACAGCTCAAACAGAAGGCATACTTTTAGATCCTGTCTATACGGGTCGTGCGATGGGCGGACTCATAGATATGATTCGGTCTGGCAAAATCAAGAAAACCGATCGTGTCTTATTTTGGCATACGGGCGGTGCACCAGCTTTATTTGCCTACTCAAGTGACTTAGATATGATGAAAATAAATGGATAAATAAATTTTAACGCATTAACTCAAGCTATAGGTATTAACTGCAATATTATGAGCGTTGATTCAGCCGGCTTACACTAGCAATCAACGCCACCATAATCACTCCCATAATGATGAGAATCCCAGACATCATGTGCGCTGCCTCGTAATTTAGCGCCTCTACTTGCTCGTATATCGCAATCGAGACCACTTTAGTCTCATCGGATATACTACCCCCTATCATCAAAACCACGCCAAACTCACCAATAGTATGGGCAAAACTTATTAAGCTACCGAGCACAATACCGACACGCGCTTGTGGCAGAGCGACTCTGAGAAACCGTTTGAAACGGCTTGGCTCCAATAAATGTGCCACTTCCATCACGCTTTGTGGAATACGTAAAAATTGGGCGTAGACAGGCTGAATATAAAAAGGCAAGGAGTAAATAATCGAACCAATGACAAGACCTTCAAAGGTAAATATCAAGGGGCTGATATGATGTTCGCTAAGCCATTTACCAATACCGACACTAGGGCTTAACAGTAATAAAAGATAAAAGCCGATGACGGTAGGCGGCAAAACCAATGGCATGGCAATGATGCCCATAAGCAAGACTTTAAGACGTGCCACAACTTGCCTACGACTGGGCTTAGCGAGCCAATAAGCCACAGGCGTTACAAACAGTAATAGACAAATGGTAGTGACACCAGCAAGCTTAATACTCACCCAAAATGGACTAAGCATATCGGACATAAGAGACTGGTCTATCATAATGTCACTGCTCGTTGCCATTCGTTATGAGGATAAAGGATCTATTGTATCTAATATTAAAAGATTGAACAGACAAATATAATGTCAGCTCTTATAAATAGCGCGTTGATAAGTAAAGCGCATTGATAAACAAACAGTGTAGCGTTTATCAGTCACAGTATCAGTCTTCTTGTGTCCATATTATTTATTAAAACCTGATAAGATTATGGTCTGTTGAAAAATAATCATAGCGTAAAATAAAAAAGCACCCTAATAAGGTGCTTTTTTATTTTACTCACTAAGCTCATCGTATTAAATATTACCGTCAAAAATAATGGTTAAAAAATTTCTTTTAACACGGTAATATTAGAATTAATACGAGTCAAAAAAAGTTCTATCAACCTGCTTCACCACGAAGCTAACGATGACGCACTACGCTGAGTAATAAAGCCGTCTGGAGTCTGACCATTGTCTGCTTGCCAGCGCTGGAACGCCAACCGAGTATTGGTACCCACGATACCGTCAGCGCCTTTGGTGTCATAGCCTGAGTTGGTCAAACGCTGCTGTAAATTTCGTACTTGAGCTGTGGATAATGGACGCTCATAACGCGGCCATGATTTCTGTAATCCGCCTTGTCCAGCAAGCGCTTTACCCAATAAGCTGACACCTAGCGCATAGCTCGATGAGTTATTATAAACTTTGATCACATCAAAGTTTGGACTGAGTAGCAGTACAGGACCATCCTTGCCAGCTGGTAGCCACAGCTCCATTTCAGTATTGGCATCCAAATAAACATCAGCTATCGTATCAACACCCATCGCTGCCCATCTCGCGGCAGGCTGCTTACTACCAACCATGGAGTAATCGAATGAGGCAGGAATAGTCGCTTCGTAAAATGGCGCTAGACCTCGAACCCAACCTGAGTTGCTCAAATAATTAGCGGTGGACGCCAGTGCATCGCCCGTTGCCCACGGATTACGATGACCATTACCATCGCCATCCACTCCGTGCTTCAGCCAAGTATCAGGGATAAACTGCGTCTGTCCCATGCCGCCTGCCCAAGAACCATCGAGCTGCGACCAAGACACATCACCGCGCTGCAATAACGTCGATAATGACAATAACTGAGTTTCTGCAAACTCTTGGCGACGACCATCATAAGCCAGACTCGCAAGTGAACTTGGTATGCTGCTATTACCCGTCACCACGCCGTATGACGACTCCATGCCCCAAATGGCAGCGATTATTTCTGCATTGACACCGTACTGCGATTCTAATTGCGACAAAAATGCCCGTTGCTCGGCAAACTTACGCTTACCAGTACTCACACGCCCATCAGATACGGCAGAATCGACATATTCCCATGGCATCTTAGAAAACTCTGGCTGTCCTGAGTCAAGCGAGATGACTTGTTGATTTAAATAAGCAGTATCAAGTAAACGGCGCACTGTCGCTGCATCATGGCCTGATGAAATCGCCCGCATAGAAAAATCTGACTTCCAATCAGAAAAGCTGTTATAGCTTGGCTTTGCCACTGGCTGCGGCTTGATGACAGGCTTCGGTGCTGGCTTCACTTGAATGGTTTGAGTTTGGGTAATCTGAACGTTGCCTTGACGTACAGGCTTGCTAGGTTTTTGCATCGCCTGTTGGCTGGTACACCCAACCATCACTAACGCAGGAAACAGGGCAAGATATTGTTTTTTTAACATCATAAAATTCTCAAGTATGAATAAGTAAAGCGACTCAAATAAACCGATTTAGTTAAGGTGGCTTTATTCAAGCGCTCTAAATAAAGCCACTAAACTTGCCAAATCAGTCACAACTTGGCATCACGTTTAACGCCCCAGTACCGCACGTGGATCAATAGGATTGCCATTTAAGCGCACTTGGAACTCTAAGCCGACCTGATTGGTCTGGCCACTGTTACCCATGTTTGCAATGCGCTGACCGCGCTGTACAGCATCGCCTTCTTTGACCAGTAGCTGACTATTATGCGCATAAGCGGTGATGTAATTATCACTATGACGAATCATAATAAGATTGCCATACTCTGGCAGACCATCGCCAGAGTACAGTACCGTGCCAGATTGGCTAGCAAGTACGGGATCACCGATATTACCAGCAAACCACATACCCATCGTGCCCGCTGCCGCATCAAAGTTACGGGTCACTTGATTGCGACTTGGATATTCATAGCCTGACGTTGCGTTAGCCGTCACTTCGTATACAGGGCTTTGTGAGCTATTATTAGGTACGCTCGTTACAGGTGGTGTGTACGTTGGCTGTGTCGTTGTAGGCGCGTTATAACGATTGTTATCGGCTGGCGTACCTTGCCACAGCTTGAGCCATTGACCACTATAAATTGTATACTTGCTGTCCAAACCATTGAGCGAACCGATTTGACGGTAACTGAGACGATAGCGCTCAGCAATCTGGCTGACCGTATCGCCACGCTGTACGCGATGGTAGTTAGGAACGCCTTGTGCATTGGTAATAATCTTAGGTCCCGCTTGGTTGGCTGATTGGTAAGTAGGCTTGGTTGCACAGCCCACCATCGTTAACGTTGCTGCTGTTAAAGTACCTATCAATGCCACTGTTGCAAAGCGCGATCCAGCAATAAGCTTCTTCATACAAGATTTCCTATTCTTTATGTTACTCACAAACTCCTTGTGTTACTCACAAGCATTTTGCTAACTTTTATACCGTTTAGTATTTAGTATTTGGTAAATACCATTATCAATCACTCGATAGTAAACCATTTTTTAAGACGTGTCTTCATTTTGAAAATGGTGATAAAAATGAGATAAATGGCAGCCAAATAAGAAAAATAGTGCAGATAATATCAAGATATTGACCAGCTGTTTGATGCATTTTGGCAGCGTAAATTTATAGCATTAACGCCGACAGCGTTTTAAGCGTGTCTGCTGGCGTATGATGCAGGCGCACTGGTGATAAACTGATATAACCCGCCGCTACCGCTTGATCATCCGTCATATCTGTTGTGGAGGACTGCAAATCTTCAGTTTCTAATGGCAACTCATGTGGGCGTTTACGTAGCGACAACCAATAAGCATCACGCCCACGTGGATCGACCACATGATGTACAGGACGCGCAATCTGACGGTGCCCTAACGCCGTTATTTTCCGACCTTTGATCTCATCAGCACTATCTACATCAGGAATATTAACGTTTAATACATGATAGGGCAAATTTTTGCAAGCATCTAATATCGGTGTTTCTATCAATAATTTAACAATTTCAGCTGCCGCCATTTGATAATGACTGGTCTGCTCTTGCCCTTCTCCATTGACGCCGCCGCCCACTAGGGAGGTCGCAATGGCAGGTATTCCAAAGAGCTGTGCGGTTAATGCAGCACCAAAGGTACCCGAAAATAAAACGTCTTGACCAAGATTGGCGCCAGAATTAATACCAGTAATCACACAATCAAAACGCGTATCAGGATATAACTCATGCAATGCCAAATGTACACAGTCCGCGGGCGAACCATTTACCGCTATAAAACCAGAATCCAATTGATGAGTATATAATGGCATCGATAGGCTCAAAGCACTCGCGCAGCCACTTTGCTCACTGTTTGGCGCAACCACTACCACCTCTGCAATAGCAGACAGGGCTTGATATAATGCCAATAACCCTGGTGCATAAACCCCATCATCATTACTAATTAAAAATTTCATTTTCACTCAATGTACTCATTAATGACCGCCTGTCCACTTATGAACTTTAGCCGCATAAAATTGCTATAATCAGACCCGAAAATGGTGGCTAGATTGTATGATCATACTGTTGATGCTGACATCCACACTGGCTTTCTCTGCATAAATAATATTTATACACAGCATTTGGCAAGCGTCAAATAGCAGCTAAATTTACTATAAAAGTTAAAAAAGCCATACCGCTATCAAAGTAAAATGACACTGTGTTTATATCACAGCATGCATATGAAAAAATTGATAGAGCAAAACGCGGATGCCACCATAATTTTGGGCGATTATACCCTAATAATACGCTGACACGAACCCAGTCTTTGCGCAGAATCTATCCAATTTATCATTTTATCACGATGATATCTGCATCAATAACAGCAAAAAAACTTGGCGTGACGTTACAATAGGCAACACCTTACAACAATACAAACTTATATTTTTATGCTGACGTAACTTATGAGTCTATGCTGCTGATATGTTGCTCAAAAAGAGCTTTGGCTCACAAGATATCTACACATAAATCAATATTTTATGTGACTTTTGTTTTTTTACCCATTAACATATCACCATTAAATAAAGATAAGCGAGTGTAATACTGCATGAAAAATCAATCGATATTATCTATAGCTTCTGTGATAGCAAAGACGGCGTCCAAAATTAGTCTTGCAGGCCTGGTAACCTCTGTTGCCATGCTATCTCAAGCATCCTTTGCGGCGAATAATTCTGCTACAACCATACCTCTAGATATGTCTGGCATCAATGTTACTAAGCATGAAATTGCGGTCATGCAAGTGCTATCAGAGATATGTCCACCGATGCTCAATGGCAAACAAAAACAGCGCTTTTATAAATCTTATAACGTGCAGCTTCACGAGTTGATGCCGTCTTTAGAAGATCCAAAAGCAGCGATTCAATATCTATCCACTCAGCAAGATTATCGCCAGATATTACAAGGCATTCGTAGCTGGACAATGGGCTTCTCTAAACAAGACAACAAAGCTCTATGCGAAGATTTGGCGAATGCTGAATACCAGTAGTGGAATATCATAATTAAGCTCAACAATTACAACATTATAATTGGCTTACTTATCAGACATCCTATCGTCTCCCCTACAATAGTTATGCCCCAGCATTGATCCTAAATTGATAAAGTCAGCTATAATTAATGACAATAAATCATGGCATTATCTGTCTTGGAACACTGATTATGGGCTATTTAGCGACACCTTATAAGCTTGTTCATCAGGCTTGTAAGTAACAAAAAAGCTTACGGTCATTCTGTTTATACCAACAGGATGACCGTAAGCTTTTTTATGACAGTCGAATTATTTCTATTCAAGGCACTGTGGCAGTCCTAGTCTGAGCAAACGTTTACTTCTTACTACTCTTTCTTTTTAATCGGGTCTTTTTTTGCATTTATCGATTCCCCATCGGTTGGCATTTTGCTAAGATAAGGCGTTAATTTTATGTCTGTCGCTCGGCCATCACCACTCTTATTAATACATTGTTTTTAAACAGAATGTTTAAGACAGGCTACTTAAAATGTTGCATAAGATTTAGTGCAAGGTACAAGCGGTAGATACATTTGGTTTCATGATGCGGTGTAACGATATATGACAGTAAAGCGTGTAAAAAATCAGCTGGTGCAGCTGGTAGTCGGTGTGAGTATCTCTATGAGTGCAGTGATGGCAAACGCAGCCATCCAGCCGCCTGAGATGGATAATACCGCCTATGTATTGATGGATTATAATACTGGTGAGATTTTGGCACAAAAGAACGCCAATGAGTCGCTACCGCCAGCGTCTTTGACAAAAATGATGACCAGTTACATCATTGAGCAGCGCTTAGCATCAGGCGACCTCAAAGAAGATGACCAAGTCATAATGAGTCCAAATGCTTGGTGTCGTGGTAGTAGCAGCCAGTCTTGCATGTATGTGCCGGTAAATAAATCTGCGAGTGTTATCGACATGCTACGCGGTATTATTATTCAATCAGGTAATGATGCTTCAAAAGCTATGGCGGAACATATCGCTGGTAGCGAAGCCTCATTTGCTATCTTGATGAATGAGCAAGCAGAAAAACTTGGTATGAAAAATACCCATTTCGTCAACTCTACTGGTATGCCTGACGAAGGGCATGAGGCATCAGCACTAGATTTGGCCAAATTGTCACGCGCTATTATCAAGAATAGCGGCGACTATTATGGTATTTATGCAGAAAAAGAGTTCACCTATAACGGTATTACTCAAGGTAACCGTAATGCTCTACTTGCAACCGACCCAACCGTCGATGGTTTAAAAACTGGCCACACTGATGCAGCAGGCTATTGCTTAGCGGCTTCAAGCAATCGTGATGGCATGCGCTTGATTTCTGTGATTATGGGAACAGAGAGCCAGCAAGCACGTGCCGATCAATCACGTGAGCTGCTCAACTGGGGCTTTGGCCACTTCACTACTGTCACCAAAGCACCTGCTGGACAATTCGTCAGCAAAGTTCCAGTCTGGTTCGGTGAAGCTGATGAAGTCGAGCTAGTCACTGCGGATAATTTGCAAATTCTAACCAGCAAAACGCAAAAAAATAAAATCACGACTGTGGTAGATATTCCTGAGAGCCTAGAAGCACCCATCAAAAAAGGTCAAGAAATTGGCAAAATGATGGCCGTTATTGATGGTAAAGCGGTGGCTTCAGTGCCTATTATAGCGACCAGTGATATCGAGCAATCAGGCTTTATGAGCCGCACTTGGCAGCGTGTCGTACGTTGGGCACAAAATCTGTTTTAGAGAATATTAGTAAAAGCTATTTCTCAAGAACATTACTGACAAAAAAGACGCCTCAAAACTGGGCGTCTTTTTTATGTCTTCATTCACCGCACAGATTTTATTATTGCTATTAAGTAGTGTCATCATCAAACTGTGATAAACACTGATTTACTAGACTTAGCAGATTCGCTCTCGTTCCTCATATTTTTCAAATTAAAAGCAAGCACCCTTGTCGAAAATACGATGTTCGAAACTATTTACAGTAAATGAGTAAATGAAAGGCAATCGAGTATATTAAACGAGGTTAGTACGGTAAGCGTGACAAATACTTTGACCTATTACGTCCATACCAACCAGCGCTTAAGCAAGTCGCTTAATGCTTTATCTTTATAAGTGGCGCTATAACAGTAATCGACACCAGCTGCTTTTAAACCATGCTCAAAGCTATCTAACTGCTTCGCTCGATGTGGTGGATACCAATATACCAATAAAGCCCGATGTTCACTTTCAAATTGACGAATACGCTTGGCTAACGACTCAGCTTTACTTGGAAAAATATCTTCCGCAAACATCACCATATTCACCTGTCTTATACTCATCTCCTCTATAACCAGTGCTTCATGCTGACGATAAATGACCGTCGCGCCTAAACGCTCTAACTCTTTCGCTAAAAACCCAACTTCATGATAATAATAGTAAATAATAGTCAATCCAGCCAATAAATGCTGCTGCCGAGACTGCTGTTTATTGGTCATCGATATGGTCAGCATGAATTGGGTGCCTGACCCTAACGTGCTATCTACCTCTATAGTAGCGCCCATCAGCTGAGCCATTTGCTTGACGACTGGCAAACCAACACCTGAGCCTTCATATTGACGAGTTTGTGATGAATCCACTTGGAAAAACGGATTAAAAATATCATCGATATGAGTGCTATCGATACCAATACCTGTATCTTTTACACTGATTTGCCAGCGATTGCTTTTATCAAAATGGGTCAATTGCGACGTAATAGTCACCTGCCCCGCTGGAGTAAACTTAATCGCATTGCTCAATAATATCGATAATATTTGTTTTATTTTTTCCGCATCCCCTTCCAAACCATAGTCTATATGATGAATACGGCTGATCAACTCTAGCCTTTTTTGCCGGGCAATAGGCTCATATTCTGCCAACAGATCGGCGATTAACTGCAATGGATTGAACGCAATACAATTAATACTCATCTGACCTTTTTGTATTTGATTCAATTGAATAATATGATCAAGCGACGACACCAATTTATCACTACCGTCACTGATAATTTCAACCGCATCTTTTTGTTCTCTATTGAGGGTATCGTAATCTAACAGCTGTAAACCGCCTACGATAGCATTTAGCGAAGTTTTCAGCTCATGGGTGATCATGCTTTGAAAGTTATGCAGCTGCACATCGAGGGATACGTCTTTGTTGTGTAATTGCTGCTCAAAAATAGCAAGCGCCTCATAATCTTGTTGGACTTTCTGTAAACGATCAAACAATACAGCCAAAGTTTGCTTGATTTGCACCAGTTCCTGAAATTCAAAAAGCTGTGGAATCACTGGTAACTGCTCAAGCTCTGGGTTTTTTACAACGATGTGACAGACTTCTTTCAAAGCTTCAATATCTCTGATTGGCCATTTGAGTTTGCGCAGAATGTACAATACCCAAAGTACCGTCAATATCGTGGTGATAAGCCATAGCAATATATTGCTTCGAAACCAATGTGAACGCAGGGTGTTCACATCTAAAGTGAGATTAATATATCCAACTAACGCGCTATTTTTATTGGCCTCACTAGACGCTGACGATTCTTGCTCACTATTTGATAAAGTCATGGACGATTGCTGACTGATGTTTAACGTATCTAGCGCGCTATCATCACCGATATCGTCACTGGTAACGGGATAATTGAAGCTGACAGTATCTGCAAATAAGGCATTCTTCCAATCATCTCTGGACTGATTAACTTCATCAATAGGTTTGGGTGTTGAATAAAATAAAATACTTCTAATGCTGGGTTCACTTTCTAACAAGAATCTAACCTGCTCAGCCACGATATCAGCACCATCGGCTGTCGATGCGCTAGTGGTCAACATGGTAGCCAATTGCTGGATATGCTGACGCTTCTCTTTATAGTGGTATAACAAACCATAAACGATAGACATCAAGAAACCTGCCAACACAGCCAAAATAATGGCTTGTACGACAGAACGCCAAATAAGCGTAGAGATGGTTTGAGAGGGACGGTTGTTCATATTACTTAACTGAGTTAAGAAAACTTTTGATTATAGTACAGGTATTTTGTAGGAGTAGTGAGGGAAATATCACATGTTAATAAAACTTAACAACGTATTAATATATCATGATGACCGATATAATCATCATGATATAGCGCATTACAGAGAAGCATGAACAATAGAATAAAACAGTCTTTATTTACTACAACAATATAAAGACCATCATCATTTTGCTAAATTAACGCTTTTTATCTTTATTGGTGAATTTCTGCTTATCTTTGGTAGTAAATTTCTGTGCCCGATTACGCTCGCGTTGGCGCAACTGTTGCGTCTTCGCTTTGGTTGGTGTATCGCTCTTGTTGGCATATGGGTTGTCATTTTGTTTAAGGACAACGTTGAGCGGCGTGCCTTCGAGCTTAAATACTTGACGGAATTGGTTCTCCAGATAACGCTGATAGCTCTTAGGTAATGCACTGGTCTGGTTACCATGAATGACAATCACGGGCGGATTGTGACCACCGATGTGAGCGAAGCGCAGTTTAATACGGCGACCAGCAACCGTTGGTGGTGGATTGGCTGTCACCGCATCTTGCAGAATCTGAGTCAAACGATTGGTTGATACTTCAAACATCGAAGATTTATAAGCACGCAAGATAGACGGGTATAGATTACCCACACCAGTGCCATGTAGTGCTGAGATTAGATGCACTTTTACATAAGGGATAAAGTTAAAGCGGCGATCCATCTCAATCTTGATATAATTTTTCTGATCAGTAGTCAGACCATCCCACTTATTAATCGCAACAACTAAAGCACGACCCGCATCAAGCGCATAGCCAATCATATGCAAATCTTGATCAACGATACCTTCATGCGCATCAATAACAATAACGGTTACGTTAGAATCTTCGATTGCTTGCAGGGTTTTAATGACCGAGAATTTTTCTACTTTTTCATCAATTCTGCCGCGGCGGCGTACACCAGCAGTATCGATTAAGACGTAGTCCTTACCCTCACGTGTATAAGGAATATAAATACTGTCACGTGTGGTACCGGGCATATCAAAAACCACTACTCGGTCTTCACCCAATAGACGATTGACTAGCGTCGATTTACCAACGTTTGGACGACCTATGATCGCTAACTTCAAACCTTTTGGCTCTACGACATTCTCTTGCTCAGGCATATCAGCCGTCAATATTTCAAGCAAATTACCGACACCGCGACCATGACTTGCCGCCATCGGATATGGCTCACCCAATCCTAATGCATAAAATTCGGCAGGTGCAGCGTCGTGAGCACCATCGACTTTATTGGCAACCACATAGACTGGTTTGCCAAGTGTATGTAAAAACTTACCAATCTCAGCATCTGCGCCGATCATACCAGCACGAGCATCTACCACAAATACGATGATGTCTGCTTCATGAATCGCCGTATGTGATTGCTCAGACATATAGTCATCAATGTTGCCGCTACCGTCATCCGCCTCACCAATACCACCAGTGTCTACAACGATAAAAGATTTGTCTTCATAGGTCGCATCACCGTACTGACGGTCACGAGTCAGTCCTGACAAATCAGCAACCAATGCCTGCCGACTTTTTGTGAACTGATTAAATAAGGTGGATTTACCGACGTTTGGACGACCAATTAAGGCGACCACAGGCTTGATACTCATGGGTTACTCTCAGTGAAAGGCACAATGGCGGGCAGTACAGTTATTCTTATAACCAGTGATATAACAGTAGTCGTGAATAAGCTGCTCTTGACCGCAAATTAAAATGAATGATAAAACAATAGTAAAAATAATAGTCAGCTATTTTACAATTAGCAAGTGGTACATAAGATGACTAAATGATAAATAATATATATGGATAGCACCTACGGCGCATCGGTCGCATAGAGTACGCGAAAGCCTGTATTTAAACAAGCAATTTACACAAGGCACTAAACGCTGACGAAGCAGCGTTTGTGTTCTCTAAAATTGCAATCCATCAGTTGGCTTAACGATAATATCAAACATACTATCTAAGTAAGCATTAACTGATAAAAAGATTAGCGGGCTAACTGCCAAATAGCAACCTGTCCTGATGTGCTCTGTGTCATCAAGCGGCTGCCTTGTACTTGCAAGCTACTCAAAGCACCCTTAGTTTGTACACGGCTAACGATTTTACCGCTAGCTGGATCGAATAAGTGTACCATGCCGTCAAAATCACCCACGGCAATATAATTGCCAATCATTACAGGATTGGTTAAATGACGATAAGCCAGCTCTTCACTTTCCCAAAGAACCTCACCATTACTGCGATTATAGGCAACCACTTTGCCCTCTAAGCTGGTACCAATCACTTGCTGGTTATTTACAGCAAGTGACTTTAAGCTGGCAAGCTCGTTGACAAACATGACTTGACGCGAAGCCAAATCAATACCTAATAACTGACCACTATAACTGATGGCAAATAGCTGGTTTTTATCGACGATCGGCGTACCATCGACATCACTCATGCGCTCAACTTCACTACTACCAGTGCCAACGCCAACACGTCTTGACCACTGCGGTAAACCACTATCAGTCGTCACCGCATGTAAACGACCATCAGCAGTCGCCAATAATGCCGTTTTGCTATCTAATAACGTTGGCGCCGCACTACCGCGTACACTGATGGCTGGCACTTGTGTGGCAAACTGCCAGACAGACTGACCTGTCTGTAGTGACAAGCCATGTAAAAAGCCATCGTTCGCTGATAGAATGACACGGTTATTGGTAATTAAAGCGGGTGTCAATACTGATCCTGATAACTGCTTCTGCCAGCGTTTTGCGCCAGTCACACTATCAAATGCCATCACTTGACCGCCGCGTGTGCTAATAATCGCTGTTTGGCTTAAAGCATCTAAAGCAACACCGCCCGTGATTTGATCGCCAACGTTGATCGACCATAAACGTTCGCCTGCACTGTTAAAGCCGGTCAAGTCCCCACCGCGCGATGCAGTGACGATTTGGCCATTGACATAACCTACTTCCAAGTCTAATGGATCTTTCTTACTGGCTTTTTTATTGCCAATATCTGTGCTAAAAACCGGTTGCAACACACTGATAGGCTCAGCAATCTGTACCAGCTTGACTGGATCATTGACGACGGGTTTAATACCGCGATTACACCCAATCACTGCAGTGCCCATCACTGCCAATACTGCCACATGCATCACCGTCGATTTGATGGTTTTAGCTTTTGATATCTTGCTAGAGCGAATAGATTGAGTCATTATGAGTTCTCACTACAAATAAATTATTATTAATTAGTAAATTGGTTATCAGTAAATGTAAGATCGACGATTAGTACTCACCAAGCACATTCAATGAGTGCTAGTGGTCTATGCGACGCTATTGTTTTACTGCACCACTTAGCTTGTAGAACGGTTGTAGATACGCGCTATTGACTAGCAATTATCAGGCATTAGGTAGAACGCAAACGCTATTATTGGTTAACAGCGCTTGTCACTATACAATTATTGCGCAACCTCGGCAGCAGCATTTTCTTCCACCAAGGGCTGTGCAGGATTACTTGACTCTTGAATCAGACTGACTGGTTCGTCGATAGGCTCAGGTACGATGCCCAGACTCTCCATCTTTAATGCCAATACTGCACGCGTCTCTTGACGATTGCGTAACAACTCCCAAGCATTATTGTAAGACTTGATCGCTGAGTCTTTATTATCTTGTGCCAAATAAATATCCCCTAACAACTCTTGTTGGCTGGCTTCAAATGAGCTTGGCATATCATTGTTGGCTTCTGCTAATGCAGCATCCGTATCGCCTGCCGCTAGTAACGTTGTCGCATAGCGCAAACGAGTAATTGCCTGTAAACCTGCATCACCTAAGTCAATAGCCAATGCTTTTTTGAGGGTTTCACTTGCTTCGGTAAATTCATTATTATCTACTTGCTGACGCGCTTTAATCATCAGTGCCTGCCAAGCGTAAACCGACTCACCATGCTTGCTGACTAGCGCATCAATATCTTTATTTAGCTGGGTGCGACTTTGGGCAAGTGCTGCTTGTGCTTCTGCTTCCAAATCAGGGTTTTGTGAGGCCAAACTGACTTCTTCATTCAACCGCTGAATGTCTGCATAATGATCTGCTGCAACGGTGTCTACGCGCGCATGGTTGTCCTGCCAATATGTCCAACCAAAATAAGCGGCCAGTGCCAACAAAATCGCAGTGACAATATAGCTGCCATACTGCTTTAACGCTTGCATTGAATTGTCTGCATTCGGCGAATTGGGTGTCAGAGCCATATGTGTTTACCTGATAAAAGTGTTATTAAATTGCTAATGCTAAAACCGCAATCGATTACTGACGGATAAAATTTTCTTTGCTCGACAACCAATCTGTCGCAACCGTCTGTTGTTCGCCCGTCTGCATGTCTTTAACGCTGAGGGTATTATCATCCAGCTCTTGCTGCGCAATAATAACGGTCAATGCAGCACCTGACTTATCGGCTTTCTTCATTTGCGCTTTTAGGCTCGTCGCACTCGCCATTTTCACCCGAATATCTGGGCGACTATAGCGTAGGCGTTGGGCATAGCCAATACCCGCACTATAAACTTCTGGATGCGCAACCACGAAAACATCGCAAGCGGGAACATCAGCAATCGGCGCAACCGCTTCCATTAACAATAACAAACGCTCAAGCCCCATGGCAAATCCAACAGCAGGCTCAGATTTTACTTGCTTATTGCCATCAGTACCGATGGATTTTAGTTGCCCAATCAAACCATCATAACGGCCGCCTGCACAAACAGTCGCTTGGCTACCAAGCTTGTCGGTCACCCACTCAAAAACCGTTTTGTTATAATAATCAAGACCGCGTACTAAGTGTGGATTGATCTCAAAATTAATACCCAGCTCTGTTAAATAGGCTTGTACTTGCTCAAAATGCGCCACGCTTTCTTCACCTAAAAAGTCAGCAAGCTTAGGCGCGTCTACCAATAGAGCTTGGGTGCTTGCTTCTTTGCTATCTAAAATACGTAGCGGATTGGTGGTCAAGCGGCGCTTGCTGTCTTCATCCAGCTGATCTTTTTTATCGGTTAAATAAGCAACCAATGCTTCGCGATAAGCATAACGCTCATCCAGCTCGCCTAGACTATTGAGTTGCAAGCGCATCTCATCCTTTAGACCCAACTCCTGCCACATCAGATGGGTCATCGCGATCAGCTCAGCGTCAGCATCTGGTAAGGCACTACCAAAGCTTTCAACACCTATTTGATGAAACTGACGATAACGACCTTTTTGTGGACGCTCATAGCGAAACATTGGACCGATATACCATAATTTAGGCGTATCACCGCGCAGCAAGTTATGCTCAATCACAGCACGCACCGCCCCTGCTGTACCTTCAGGGCGTAGAGCCAACGGCGTTGGTGGCTCAGACTTATCGGTAAAGCTATACATCTCTTTTTCGACAATATCAGTCGCGCCGCCAATGGCACGCGCAAACAAATCGGTTTGCTCAACGATTGGCAAGCGAATATGCTCAAAGCCGTATCTGCCCAGTACTTCAGCCAATATCGCTTCTAAATGCAGCCATTTTGCGGACTGATCAGGCAAAATATCATTAAACCCTTTGATAGCTTTAATCATGGTACGGTCGTATCCTTAAAAATTTTAACAAGTGTTTCTTTTATTTTTTGCTCATAATAGTGTTTTATTTTACGCGGATAATTTCATTTTCGCGTTTTTTAGCCAAATCTTCGGCATGTGCACGTACCATACCTTCTATTTCATCGACCAAATTGTCGGTATCGATAAGATGGCTTTTTTCACCCATACGATATACCAAGGATCTTGGTGCGGCACCAACAATGCCAATATCGGCCTCTTTCGCTTCACCAGGACCATTTACCTTACAGCCGATCACAGACAGGTTCATCGGTTCACGAATGTCTTCTAAGCGCGACTCTAAAGCGGTCATGACTCTAATCACATCAAACTCTTGGCGCGAGCAGCTTGGGCACGCAATAAAGTTGACACCATTAGAACGTATATTGAGCGATTTTAAAATATCAAAGCCGATTTTAATTTCTTCTTCAGGCTCTGCCGCCAGTGAGATACGAATGGTATCACCGATGCCATCTAATAATAAACCGCCCAGTGCAATCGCAGATTTAACCGCGCCCGTACGATAAACGCCCGCCTCGGTGACGCCTAAATGCAGCGGATTATCAATTTGGGCAGAAATCAGGCGATACGCATCCAAGGTCAAAAACACATTGCTGGCTTTAACCGATACTTTATATTGATCAAAATTTAGACGATCTAATATATCAATATGGCGCATGGCTGATTCAAGCATCGCCTCGCCAGTTGGCTCGGTATATTTGCGCTGAATGTCTTTTTCGAGCGAGCCTGCATTGACACCGATACGAATAGGGATATTGTAATATTTGGCACAGGCGACCACTTCACGTACTTTGGCATCGCTACCGATGTTACCTGGATTAATACGCAGACAGTCAGCCCCTGCTTCGGCAACTGCTAACGCAATTTTGTGGTCGAAATGCACATCAGCTATCAAAGGCACACTGACCAGCTTACGAATTTCGCCAAAAGCTTTGACCGTATCCATCGTTGGCGTCGACACCCGCATCAAATCCGCACCAGCTTCAACGCAGCGTTCGATTTGGGCGACAGTTGCTGCCACATCGCAAGTATCTGTATTGGTCATACTCTGCACACTAATCGGCGCATCACCACCAATCGCGACATCACCGACATATATTTTTTTGGTAAGGCGACGGTTAATAGGCGCTGACGTTGACATAGACAAACCCTTCAGTTAAAGCGAAAAAACGCAGAAAAAACACACTTATAATAGCTTGCAGATAGCAACTTTTAAAAATAAATCTTGTACAGCAGTCGATAAGACTAGCATTCAAAATCAGCCGCTTAAAAAGTTAAGGCGCTAACTCAAAATCGGCTTGCTTATCCGCTGCATAAGTATTTAGCGCAACTGCTTCTTGGTTAAGCATTATGCTGACATTATCAACATTATCAATTTGTACATTAAACGGCGGCGTACCTGACAGTTTATAATCCCCAGATGTCTGCGAGCCACTCATTAAACTACTACCAGAGGCATCAGTAATACTCACGACGGCGGTATCCGTCAGTTTGACATCTAAAGACGCTGGACTTGCATCGCCGCCCAAGTTTAGAGCAGAGCCAGAGGCACCAACGCCCATCTCATCAGTATTGATTGCCGCCCCTTGCGCTTGCTCTATCGCTGAGACGTCTTCGACCGTCGATACTGGCTGCTCGGTATTCTCTTTACTTGCATTACTCACCATGCGAAATAAGAAAATCGCTAAAATAATGACACCAATAACGGCGATGATCAGTAGTGGGTTAAAACGAATACGATTGTGCGTATCACGTTGCAACGTGCCCATAGGTCGCAGTGGCGTATCCGTGTTATTCACTGACTTTGCTTTCAGCTCCGTAGGATAAGCGGCATCAAAGCTGGTCGCTATTTTTACAGGATCTAAACCCAAAAACTTAGCATAATTGATGGCAAACCCACGGGCAAAAGCAGCTTGCGGCATCTCCGAAAAATTTTCATTCTCAAGCGCTTGCAAATGACGCTTTAAAATAAATAACTCGGCAGCTACCTCGTCTAAGCTGACTTGCTTATTTTTACGGGCTTGCTGCAACACGGCACCAAATGATCCCTGAGCGTTAGATTGAGTGTTTAATGATGGGGTGGTCATTTCCATGGTGCCTCTGGATTGTTAAGCCAAGTCTTAAGTTGTTTTGCTTCATCACTTAAAGGATAAGCAGATAAAAGCTGCTGTGCCAATTGCTGGCGCGTCGTTATGTTATTTTGTGCAGCGGCCAATTTGATACCTTGTAATAGCAAGCGCGGGCTAATGCCCTGCCCTTGCACCAGTATCAAGGTTTCATCATAAAGCCTTTGAGCCTGGGGAACACGTTGCTGCTCAAGCAATAAGTCGACCAACTCGATATGGGCAATAATACTATTACGATTGCCATCAAGTGCCCGCAAGAATGCTTTAGCAGCCGCACTGCGATCCCCTAGCTGTAAGTAAGTGCGCCCTAGATTCTCTAGCGCACCAATACGACCTTCGTAACCTAATGCTGAACCTGCAATCTCAAACTGCTCTGCCGCCTCACGATAGCGCTTCATTTGTGACAAATAAACGCCATAGTTATTGTGGGCTTGCTCAAAATCTTTATCAAGCGTGATCGCTTTTTTAAAATACTGATCGGCTTTTTCGAGATTGAGTCGACTGCCCTCTTGCTGCAGCAAAACGCCCATCATATCATAGGCTGGCGCGTAACGGCTATCAGCAGCAAAGGCTTTTTCGAGTTGGCGCTGAGCGGTATCAAGCTCATTTTTGCGGATATATTGCGCGGCAAGTGAAGTGCGCACGCGAGCAATTTCTTGTTGATCTAAGTTACGATTGTCATTGGGTCGCGTAGACGTTTGATAAGCCGCGATGTTTGTCAAATCATTGGTCGGCGTGCTTTGACAACCAGTGAGCAGCAGCCCTACCAACGCCGTCACTAATACCGTACGCTTCGACATCGCTACTGGGTCAATAGCCCCTAGTCCATTCGCTGTACTCAATCGCTTATAAGTCTGAGAAAATATTTTTTGATAATTGAACTGACAAGAATTTCTAGAAGTCATCATAGCCGCCATCATAAAACTGTGATTCAATGCGTTCGATCCTCGAGGCATCAGTTTAATAGATTTAGCCCGCATAAGTACAATTTAGTTGTCATTAATTGCTGTGCACATCCAAACTAATCGTTATTGCTACATTTTTATTACCATTGCGACAGATAAAAGACAAATACGATGCTACATCGAAAATGTCTATTCACCATTTATATGACCATCATACTAAACACTTTCACGATCCTTGATGCTTTGCTGCCACGCGGCTGAACGACGGGTTCTGTCAGCCACTTGCCCAACCAATTGACCACATGCCGCATCAATATCATCACCGCGTGTTTGACGTATGGTACAAACAAAACCTGCTTCACTTAATATGTTGCTAAAGGCATGAATACGATTATTACTCGACTTATCATAATTTGCATGAGGGAACGGGTTAAATGGTATCAAGTTAATCTTACTCGGTAAATCGCCCAATAATGCGACCAATTGCTCAGCATGCTCATTACTATCATTGACACCATCTAGCATCACATATTCAATAGTCACGTGTTTTTTGTGGCGCGGATTGACTTCAAAAACGTAATTTCTCGCTGCCGCCATGAGCTGCTCTAATGGATATTTTTTATTGATCGGCACTAATTCATTACGCAGCTCGTCGTTTGGTGCGTGCAATGAAATCGCTAAAGCCACGTCAAGCTCCTGTGCCAACTCGTACATTTTTGGCACCACACCTGAAGTCGACAAAGTAACGCGGCGTTTTGATAAACCATAAGCATGGTCACTGAGCATCAATTCCATCGAGCTGACAACGGGACGATAGTTTAATAACGGCTCGCCCATACCCATCATGACGACGTTGGTGACGTTGTTTTCCCATAAACTATGGTCAACTTTTTCTAAACTATCATTTTCATCGGTCATATAAGAGGCATTTGCCACCCATAACTGTCCAAGAATCTCAGCCGCCGTCAAATCGCGCTCAAAGCCCTGCTTACCCGTACTACAAAAGCTACAGTCGAGCGCACAGCCCACTTGCGAAGAGACACACAAGGTTTTACGACCGTTTAATTTACTATCATCTGCGGGAATCAATACGGTCTCGACCAACGAGCCACCCGTGACTTCAAATACCCATTTACGCGTACCATCATCGCTGTATTGACGATGAATCACTTTTGGCGGAATGACGCAGGCATTGGCTGATAATTTATCACGCAAAGATTTACTCAGATTGGTCATTTGCTCAAAATCAGTGACACCCTGCTGATATATCCACTTAATGACTTGCGTCGAGCGAAACGGCTTTTCGCCAATACTCTTAAAGTATTCCGCCAGCTGCGCTTGTGTCATACCTAGTAGATTGGTTTTCGCCTGCGCCTCGTCTACTAATTTTATACTCTTAGTAGTCTTAGCAGGTACGTGTTGGACGTCAGTTTGAATAGGAGTTTGAGCAGTTGACATAATAAATAACCTTTTTGCATCTACTGGTATAAGCGATGCAATTGTTGAGATGGGTGTTGCTAGACGTACTCAATATATGAGTGCATAAGCAATCCGTTATGAGCGCATTTTTTACCAAAAACCGAAAGTAATATGCTGATAAAGGATTGATAACGCTATATAAAACCAATAATGAGGGAGAAAAGTTGAAATTTCAACACTAAAATTTCAATGCATAGTCAGACTATTATAATAGCTAAAACGGCTTATACCAAAAGATATAAGCCGTCTCGCTACACTAATAATTTAAATCAATTTTATAAACCATTAGCGCATAGTGAATCAAATATAGATCTGTTACAAGGAAGACGAGCGCCAATTGTACATTGAGTACATTAAGCGAGTCTGACACCGTAACAACCTATATTTGGTTTACTATATTAACGCGTACGTGCACAAACTTCATCTTCATTGAAGAAGTAGCTGATTTCACGTGCTGCTGATTCTGCTGAATCTGAACCATGAACCGCGTTTTCATCGATGCTGCTAGCGAAGTCAGCACGAATAGTGCCTTCAGCGGCGTCTTTTGGATTAGTAGCGCCCATGATATCACGATGCTTAGCGATCGCATTTTCGCCTTCTAATACAGATACCAATACTGGACCTGAAGTCATAAATGATACTAGATCGTTGTAGAATGGACGCTCAGCGTGCTCAGCGTAAAAACCGCCCGCTTTTTTATCATCAAGTTGCATCATTTTAGCGGCAACAATTTTTAGACCTGATTTTTCAAAACGATCGTAGATAGCGCCGATATTGTTGCCAGCTACTGCGTCAGGTTTGATGATAGATAAAGTACGTTCGTTAGCCATGAAAAGCTCCTAATAAATAATGAATTCGATAAAAATGAGATGGTAAATACTTTGTTTTATCTTTGGCCGCAATGTTGACTTAGGCATATTTAAATAACTCATGGTCTATCAATGCGATAATATGAGCGCCAACACAGGATTGCTGCCTATTATAATGATTAGCGCTATAAATGATAGGGTTAATTTATGACCGCACCTTGCATAAAAGTAAATTTATTACCGCAGCTTATCTTAAGACAAAGTGAGCATTCATCAATAGCAGATTCTTACCCTACGTATCTCATCACTAACTATCTTTGTCATTAATGAGCATAAAACCAACTTGGCGAAAACTCTATGTAAGTGTTACCAACAAAAATCCCTCAGCATATAATGCTAAGGGATTTTATTAATACGCAGCTATGAAGGTCACTGCTTTCAAGCAATACTAAAAAACAACTACTCGCCTAAGCGGCTGTCGCGGCAACTGCCAGCGCTACATTCACGCACACGATCATTTAAGAAGTTCACTCGCTCAGTTGTCACCCGAGTCGCACAGCCCATATTGACAAAAAATCCTTCATCATTATTATAACTACATTGGTCATTACGCTCGCGTATCCACGCCAGTTGTGCGCGCTTTAATTTGGATTTTTGCTGGCTATTTAACTGCTTAGCCAATTTTGCATAAGAATTATTCAGCTCTTTATCCGCTTCTAAATATACTTTCGTTAAGCAATATAAATCATCAAAATCATTGTTGGGTTTATCACAGTTTTGCGCGCCCCATGACAGCATAGGAAACATAAAAGCCGCAGACGTTAGCAGCGCTAAAGCTGTTTTGCCTATAGAGTGCTTGATAATAGTCGCTTTCATCACGTTTTCCTTTTTATATATTGATAAAATTACATTCATTTATGACATAATATACCAATTAAACCAGAATAATGTTAGCAATTCTCTCTTTTATACTATTTTTTCTTATCTCAATTTATTCAATTGCCAGATATCTTGATTTTTTATCATTAGAAATTAATAGTGATTAACACTTTTTATCACTTGCCATTAATAATAGTTAGCATAATAAAAAATGATGAGAATTTACTCATAAGACATTACTCATAAAAAAATCCCAATGCTCAGCACTGGGATTTTTTATGAACGCTTAAACTAATTAAGTTTTATGATAAGAAACTAAGCATCATACGGGTCGCGCAATACAATTGTTTCTTCGCGGTCAGGACCGGTTGAGATAATATCAACTGGGCAACCAATCAACGCTTCGATACGTTTGATGTATTTTTTAGCATTTTCTGGAAGTTCATCATAGTTAGTGATACCAACGGTTGACTCACTCCACCCTTGCATCGTCTCATATTTAGGCGTTACTGACTCATAGAATTCAGCATCATGTGCGCCTGCACACTCAGTTTCAGGCAAGTTATAACCCACACCGATTAGTAACTCTTCAAGACCATCTAATACGTCAAGCTTAGTTAAGCAGATACCTGACATAGAGTTCAGTACCACGGCACGGCGTAATGCTTCCGCATCGAACCAACCACAGCGACGCGCACGACCAGTGGTCGCACCAAATTCATGACCGACTTTAGCCAAATGCGCACCAACATCATCAAATAGTTCAGTTGGGAATGGACCACTACCGACACGGGTAGTATAAGCTTTAGTGATACCAAGTACGTAATCTAAGTACAATGGACCGATACCTGTACCAGTAGACACGCCGCCAGCAGTTACGCTTGAGCTGGTCACAAACGGATATGTACCATGATCGATATCAAGTAATGTACCTTGCGCGCCTTCAAACATCAGGTTCTTGCCAGCCAGACGCAATTGATTAAGGTCTTCGGTTACATCAGTAACCATACCTTTAATCTCTTCTTTCCACTCTTGGCAAAGCTTAAGTGTCTCATCAAAATCAATCGCTTCAACTTTATAATATTGAGTCAGTTGGAAGTTATGATATTCAATTAAGTTGCGGAGTTTTTCTTCTAAATCATCACGGAACAAGTCAGCAAGCTTAATAGCACGGCGGGCTACTTTGTCTTCATAAGCAGGTCCAATACCCCGACCTGTCGTACCAATTTTACCGGTACCGCGTTTTGCTTCACGTGCTTGGTCAAGTGCCACATGATACGGCATGATAAGTGGGCAGTTTGGAGAGATACGCAGACGCTCACGTACAGGTACGTTGTTATCTTCTAGCTCTTTCATCTCTTTTAATAAGGCGTCAGGTGCTAATACCACACCGTTACCGATGAAGCAGGTAACGCCTTCACGTAAAATACCTGATGGGATTAAATGTAGGATGGTGGTTTTGCCATCGACAACTAACGTGTGACCAGCGTTATGTCCGCCTTGAAAACGTGCAACTGCTGAAGCTTTTTCGGTTAGTAAATCGACGATTTTACCTTTACCTTCATCGCCCCATTGGCTACCCAAAACTACGACATTCTTACCCATGATCAATCCTTACCTTTATGTATTGAGGTGTGTGCAATAACGGTTTAAAACCTGTGATAACTTTCGTTATCTTGATTTTAAAGACGTTAAAAAATGGTAATAATACTAATATTAAAAATTAATGCTTAAATACTCTGTAACTGCCAATGATTATCTATAAAGCTCAAAAGATGCGTCATATCAGAGGGACGATCTTCTGCATTCAATGGCATGGTGACGCGATAGCCTTGCTCACGTAGACTCTCAACCTGCTGTAGCAGTATCTGTCTCTGTTCTTGGTTCGCACTGCTCAAGGCTTCATAGTCGACCAATACGATGATTGGCGTCTCAAGCTGCGTGTGTGCAAGCAAACGACTGACATCCATACTAAAACCAGTAGCTTCACGTGGCTGATTAATTGCCAACTGGTTGCCACTTTGCATACCATCGAAACGACCGCCACGTACCAGAGGTTGCGTCTCACTATTGATATAGCCGTTGAACACAATACCCGTGTGATAATGATAGCCTGATAATTCCGTCACATCGATACTCACAGGGCATTGCCACTGGTCTTGTAGATGCGTTTTTAAGCGTTGTAATTCATTGATAGCAGTCGCGACTTGCGTGTCCTGCTGTGCAGTCTCTGACAATCTCGCCAATAGATTGGTAATATCATGGCCAAAACGTGCCAATGCATAAAAATCATCACCCATTGACAATAACTGGCAGACACGCTTTAGCTCTGGTAGATTTTTATTGGCATATAAATGCATGAGTTGCTCAGTGTCATTATCAGACAACGCTGCCAACTCAGCCAAGCGTTTGAATATCGCCACATGACCCAAGTCTATATGCAGCGTCGCACTCATATTTAGCTTATTTATCATGCCAAACAAAACATCTATCAGCTCAATATCTGCGGCAAGTGAAGCACAGCCAAATATTTCAGCGCCGAGCTGCAAAGGCGTACGTGAGCCAAATAGCCCTGATGGCAAGGTATGAATCACATCACCTGCATAGCAATAACGCGCAATACCTGTGCCGCCCCAATGCGCATCAATACGCAAAATCTGCGGGGTGATATCTGCACGCAGACCCATCAAGCGACCCGTTAGCTGATCGATAATCTTGAAGGTTTGGCGCTTTAAATCTTCTGAGGCGCCACTCAACAATGACTCAGTAAATTCAATCATTGGTGGATTAACCAACTGATAACCATGACCAATAAGCTGCTGAGTCAGCTGATACCTAAGCACTTCTTGCTTACGCGCATCTTCGAACAGCACATCCACCACCCCATCAGGCAGCAACCAGCTATTGGCAACGTCGCTGGCAAAGTTGTTTAAATATGGCATGCTAGTAGAGGTAGCAGTGTTTTCAGCAGGCTGAGCCGCCGCTTCATTAGTCGTATTTAACTGGGCAAGTTTTGCAGAATCAGAACTGACAGACACAATAAATCCTTGTTTGGCGTATCGCTTACCAAAAACGCGGTACTGATGCGGTACTTAAAGGTTATATTTACAATTGCATTGACGCCATGCATTTTTATTTTTAACGCGCAACATCATTGACCCAATTATTTATAAACAAACTAGGTAGCCGCAAAAGGGTGAGTAATAAGTATAATTTAGAATGATAAGACGAGTATCTTTATGCGCTAATAAACGGCGTTAAATAATCAAGGCACTTTATGC
The DNA here is from genome assembly GCF_904846615.1 of Psychrobacter sp. JCM 18902. NCBI lineage: Bacteria > Pseudomonadati > Pseudomonadota > Gammaproteobacteria > Moraxellales > Moraxellaceae > Psychrobacter > Psychrobacter sp. JCM 18902. Next base: position 327,160 of record NZ_CAJHBK010000001.1, on the reverse strand, counting down.
TTTAGTTTAGCATAGCAGCCAAGGTTCGCCTAGTGACAATTAGCCACAATTACTATCTAATTACGTCTTATCAGCACTTAATCTATGAAGGTTATCTATAGACTATATAAGTAATCGTTGACTCAAAAATGGTTACCATCATTTTATATCATAAAGAAAATAATGAGCAAAGTGAGAACGACGCCTTCGATACCGACTCATGGTACACTAAGCCATATTTTTATCTCGGAAGCCTTATGTCATCTGATTACCACCCAAACCCTGCCAACAATCAAGCCAATGTCTTAGGTACGGCACTTGCCAGCTGCTGCTTTGACCCTATTACCGGTTATTACCGCAACGGCTTTTGTCATACTGGCAACCATGACGTCGGTCAGCACACCGTATGCGCCAAGATGACCAGCGAGTTTTTGAACTTTTCTGCCAGTCGCGGCAATGATTTGATTACGCCGCTACCTGAGTATGGATTTTCTGGCCTCAAGCCTGGTGATTATTGGTGCATTTGCGCGTTACGCTGGGTCGAAGCTTTGGACTTTGATATTGCCCCGCAAATCAAACTAGAAGCTTGCCACGAAAGCTTATTGAGCTTGGTCGATATTGATACTTTGAAAAGTTACGCCCTTTAATAACGATTATTATTAACAACAATCATTATAAGTTCTGATTGTGACACGTTTTTTACTTTATAAAGGGAGGGTGTATGGAAAACAATAACGACCAGTTGATCAAAAAAACCGCGCGTATTGCACCTAACTCTAATATCAATCGTATTTACGCCGATATGAATGATGAACATCTCTATCTAGACAATGATGACAGCTATATCTATGGCGATGCTGATACCACCACTGAGGACACCATCGAGACCATGACGGTCTACGATCCTGACTCTGAACGCTATGAGGATATTGACTCTTCCAGTGCCGATGAAGTCGTCAATTGCTATGCTTACTCACGTAAAACGGGTGAAAATCTCGATAAATTGGCGCTAAACGATGTTAGTCGTGCCTTAAATAATAATGGTCAGTTTATTTGGCTTGGTCTCTATAATCCAAGCCTAGAAACCATGGTCAAAGTCAAAGAAGCCTTTGGGCTACATGAGTTGGCGATTGAGGATGCATTTGCCGATCACCAGCGTGCCAAAGTCGAGAACTACGACAATGACATGGTGTTTGTGGTATTGCGTACCGCTAAGCTTGAGGACAATGTCATTCGCTATGGCACCACCGCGATATTTATGGGCAAAAACTACCTGATTACCATCCGTAATGGTCCATCAAACTCCTACGCACCTGTCCGTGAGCATTGTCATCGTCGCCCTGAAAAGCTGCGCATGGGGCCGATATTTGTACTGCATGCTATTCTCGATTTTATCGTGGATAATTATATGCCGATTACCGATCGTTTAGGTCGCTATTTGCGTGAGCAAGAACGTTACGTGTTTACCTATGAGTTTGATAAAGGTACATTAAAAAACCTTTATGAGCTCAAATCGCAACTCGTACATATGCGGGCGATTATTTTGCCAGTACAAGATATCTGTAGTTTTTTTATCAATCATAAAAAAAGCGAGATGGTCTCTGGTTTTTCTCAGGCCGCTAAGCCCTACTTTCGCGACGTCAATGACCATTTGCTACACTCATTAGACGCCATTAATGGTCTGAATGAGATGCTGAGTGTGGTCATGAATACCTATATGGCCATGGTTAATATGGGACAGAACGAGGTGGTGCGTAAGCTTGCTGCTTGGGCAGGTATTTTAGCTGTACCGACGGCCATTGCAGGTATCTATGGGATGAACTTTGATTTTATGCCCGAGCTGCATTGGCAATATTCCTACTTTGTCATCATGCTCATCATTGGGTCATTATGTGGCTATTTATATTACAATTTTAAAAGGCTTAAATGGTTATAACCAAAATTTATAGTTGATGTTTCATTGATAGTCAGCGTTCAGCTTTTAAAAACAGCATCCTTCATGGTGCTGTTTTTCCACTTTATTATTGATAATAATTCTTATTTGTAATACTATTCACATTTATTATTGCTAAACTCTTGCCGCCATTTCTATTATTCCAATGCCATCATATACGATTGACTCAGTCAATAGCACAAACCCTACAACCGTCGGATTTGTATGGGACGGTTTTGTTATTTTACGGCTGGCGTACTGACATATTGTCAATTTGCATCTATCGAGGTTTTTATGCGTTTATCCCGTCTTACTCAAGCTGTCGCGGTCGTTACCGCAGCCTTGATTCTTACTGCTTGTGGCAGTGATTCCGACACAGCCACTGCTATCATAGATGGGACACCGCCACTACTAACCACTGATAGCAACTTTACTGATGGCTATAGCGCGGTTGCCGCGGTATTTGTCTCAGGACAAGTACAAGATAGCAGCGGCGTTAAATCATTGACCTATATGCATAATAACGAATCAGCCCAGGCGCTAACGCTAGATACTGATGGTTATTTTGATGATCGTATTTTATTAACGCTAGGTAGCAATACCATTGTCTTAGAAGCCACAGACAATGCTGGTAATATCATGCGCTCAACCAAAACCATCTACGTAGGCGATACCATAGCGGCAGGTGGTTCGCATACCGCTGCCCTGCGTGATGGTCAGCTATATGGTTGGGGTCGCAACAACTATGGTCAGACAGGACTCGGTCTGACCACAAAAATCAGCGATATTATGGGACACCCAGACACGCCGATGCTAATGAACAGCGCACCAAAAGATTTGTTATCTATTGGTTTTAATCAAAATCATTCACTCGCTATTGCTCAAAATGGTCAAGTTTATAGTTGGGGCGAAGACAAATACGGGCAGCTGGGTCGCGGTGATGGGGGTCGTAATGACTGTAGCAAGACTGCAGACTGTCGTTTGGATATCAGCGCGATCGAAGGTATCGAAAATGCCGTCATGGTCGCACCCGGCTATAGCCATAACTTGGTATTGACCGAAGAGGGTACGGTTTGGGCCTTTGGTGCCAATGGGTACGGTCAGCTTGGTAATAATACCAGCACGGATAGCAGCACCCCTGTCAAAGTTGACTTTACAGCAGCCACAGAGGCAGGACATATCGTGCAGGTAGTTGTCAGTGGGAATAGCTCTTATGCCTTAGATGACAAAGGTCAGGTTTGGGGTTGGGGTAGCGATGCTTACGCCAACCTTGGCAAAGGCAAAGTCTGTAACACTACAACCAACTGTATCAACGTCAATGCAACCCCTGTACGTATTCATGTCATTAATGAAACGATTAATAACGCCATTAATGCTAAGACAGATGACGCCACTCAAAAAACTGACGACCAACCCGCTATAGATGTAGAAAAAGTGACCCAATTGACGGCTGGCAAAGACCATATCTTAGCATTGACCAATAAAGACGCAGTGTATGGTTGGGGGTTAAATGCCACTAGTCAATTGGGCTACAATGGTGAGACATTTAATGGCAGCGAAAAGGCATGGGCAGATATCATTACCTCACCGACCAAACTGCCTTGGTTTACAGATAAAGAAGTTCGCCGCGTCTATGCCAATGGCAATGCCAGCTATGCGTTACTGGACAATGTCGCCACTAATAATGGCTCATCAACAACGGATGGTATTCTCTATGCATGGGGCATGTTTGGGGAGACAAATGGCGCAGGCAAGACCATTTACAACGACCTAGATGAACCAACCAATAAGCTGCCGAATCTAAAGAATATCGATAATATGGCCATGGGTGCCATGCATCTGATTGCTCATGAAAAATCGTTTGACCAAGATAATAATACGCTGAAAGCTGGTCATTTATTTACGTGGGGCTGGAGCTTTGAAGGCTCACTCGGCAACAAAGACACCACTCATATTTGGATGTATAACAACCCTATCCCAGTTGCTTTACCTAGTCAGCTATAAGTGTTTTAAGTATGACTAAGCGAACAGTGCATAGTTGGTTGAATTTCCTATCATAAAATTCTCAAACAAGCAGCCTCGTTTTGATGCTTGTTTGAGTCAATATGCCTAACTATTGAGCGGTAGCTTATCGCATAATCCTCAGGATATCCTCAATTAAATCGACAGCCCTCTAAATAGGCTGACGATGAAGATACACCCTAACCCCTTATATTTTAGCCATTTCAGGTCAGCCCATGTTTTTACGATCAAACTCGTCAACCATATCAAATTCTTCGTTGTATACATTACCTCCCATCATACGTAACACACTACTCAGTGTAAGTATGGCGCTGCTGCTCACTGCTTGTGGTGGCTCAGATGATTCAAATAATTCCAGTAATGATGGCAATACTAATGCACCCAACCCACCCACTACTCCTGACACTCCAGAAATCGATACCAACTGGCAGCCAGCAGGCGGCAGTGCTACGATTGCCGCCAATGGATCACAGCCTTTTTTGCAAATCATGCCCAATCTACCGAGCAGCGCTTTAGGCGGGGTATCACCTGGACGTGAGTTATTTATCACAGAGTGGACACCAGCAAATGAGGGTCGCGTACTGTTCGATGGTGTGGGGCCACTGTTAAATGCCAATGCCTGTACCCAATGTCATAGCGCTGAAGGTCGCAAACCTATTTATGCAGTCAATGGTCAGCTGAGTGATGCGATTTTATTCCGGTTGGGTAATAAGCAAGGCCTGCCACATGCTTATTACGGTGAACAGATGCAGCATCAAAGTATTGCCACAAGTATCAATCCCGAAGGGAACATGCGCTACGCAGCGATGCCCAGTCAAAATGATAAACCTGCTGGCATACAGTTTAGCTTTACTCCAACTGACCCTAATCAACCCTTAGGAAATACAGCGATTAGCGGACGTATCTCACCGCAATTGGTCGGCATGGGCTTGCTCGACCTGATTCCTGAAGCGAATATCATTGCGGCAGCTGACCCTGATGATAACAATCAAGACGGTATCAGTGGCCGCGTACATTGGGTACAAGATGGCAAACAGCAGCGCATTGGCCGCTTTGGATGGAAGGCCATTAACTCAAGCCTGCGTACCCAAAATGCCAATGCCATGTCGCAAGATATGGGTTTGACCACCTCGGTATTTATGGATCCTAACTGTACGGTAAATCAGCCTATTTGTTGGACAGCAGCGAATGGCGGCTCTCCAGAAGTCTCAGACAGCAGTCTAGACGCCGTGACCGATTTTATGACCGCCCTTGCCGTACCTGAAAGGCGAATAGACGATTTATCAGATTTTAATAAAGGAGCGCAACTGTTTGCACAAGTCGGCTGTGCTGGCTGTCACACACCCAAGCAAAAAACAGGCAGTAGTGAGCGCTTCCCGCTCCTATCACAGCAAAACATTTATCCTTATACTGATTTATTACTGCATGATATGGGTGCTGGACTAGATGACAGCGTGAAGGAGAAAAATGCAGAAAGCTTTGAGTGGCGTACACCGCCATTGTGGGGAATTGGCATTGTGGCACGTGATCCAGAAGCGCGGTTTTTGCATGATGGTCGTGCCAGCAGCTTGACTGAAGCGATACTCTGGCATGGTGGTGAAGCAGAAGGTACAAAGACACGCTTTACACAGTTATCCGCCACGCAAAAACAAACATTAATGACCTTCTTAAAAGGCATTTAACGCTCAAACAAAAATGTGAGAGTTAAGAAGGCAAAAAAGGGCTACCAGTGGTAACCCTTTTTTATGCTGCTATTTAATAGTTATTCACGGCGATGCTTGGTATGACTATCAGGCGCTTGAGCATTATCAGGTAACAGCGCTTTAATCGTTAAGTTTGCATGCTGTTTATCAAGATTGTCCTCTGGACGGCCAAACGTTTTTGCTGTCCAAGTTAATACTACGATAGAACCGCTCAATAGCATAATGGCCACAGAAATTGTCGCCAGCAGCCATAAATGGAAATAGTCTGAGACCGCCTGTACATCGACCACCAAATGTCGTGACAAAGCAGTAATCGCGATAAATATCAAAAACTGTACCGGCAGACGATGGGTTTTAAAATAAATACCTATCATCGCCAGCAGCTCAAGGTAAATAAACAACATCAATATGTCTTTTAAATCCGCTGAGCCTTTTTGAACAATACCAACGAACTCTTTGCCAGCGGTCCAAACGACAACCACACTGATTAGAAATAAAATAACGTAATGACAGACATCGACAAACTCTCTACCGATACCTTGTAGTCGCGCATGAACACCTACGTTTTTTTTAGCCATGTTTAGGTCCTATCAACTGAGATGTGGTTGATTTAGCCTGAGTATATATTACCTCAGGCCCCTTATTTATCGGCAATCAGTATTCGTATGACCCTCTTTTTAGCCGATATTCAAACCGGCAGATTTTTCAGCAGCATCAACGGTTTGGCGAATGAGGGTATTAATGGTCATTGGACCCACGCCGCCCGGTACAGGCGTATAAGCACTGGCGATGTTTTCAACACCTTGCAACTCAATGTCACCGACGCCGCCATTATCCGTTGGATGAAAGCCTGCATCGATAACCACAGCGCCCACTTTGATCCAATTAGCTTTGATCAGTTCAGGCACGCCCACTGCCCCAACCACGATATCCGCACGCTTAATATGGGACTCTAAATCCTGCGTTCTTGAATGGCAAATCGTCACAGTACAGTTGGCATTTAATAGCATCATTGCCATTGGTTTACCTAAAATTGCACTGCGGCCTACGACCACGGCTTCTTTGCCAGCAAGCTCAATATTATTGTGCTCTAGTAAATGCATGATGCCTTGCGGAGTACATGAACCATAAGCGCTCTGCTGCATCGCCATACGACCAAAGCCAAGACAGGTCACACCATCGACGTCTTTTGCCAAGTCAATCTGCTCAAAGCAAGCACGCTCATCGATATGTGCAGGCACTGGATGTTGTAGCAAGATACCATGGACGTCTGGATTACTATTGAGCTCATCTATTTTCGCTATCAGCTCTTCAGTGGTTGTCGCACTTGGCATCTCAACGCGTATAGAATCCATGCCGACACGTTTACAAGCATTACCTTTCATACGTACATAAGTCGCAGAAGCGGGATCGTCGCCGACCAATATCGTCGCTAAGCTTGGGGTGCGTCCTGTTTTATTCTTGATAGCGTCTACACGCGTACTCAGTTGCTGTTCTATTTGTTTAGCAAGTGCTTTACCGTCCAAAACGGTAGCAGATCCTTGGGCAGTTGACATAGTAACTCCAATAGAGGGTGCGATAAAAAAAAGAAAGACAGCGCCCGCAACTATTTGCATGCCTGTCTTATGCTTGATCAATGTATGATTAAGACTGATATTGTACCTGTCTGGACTAAAAAATCCTAGCGTGAGATAAGACTTGGATACTTATAAATTTCTATCACTCGCCAATCCAGTAATATCATGTCATTGCCGATGCAACCTTGACAACCTTTACCGTTTTATAAGAAAGTCCAATCACAAATAAAAGTTCATAGCCGCAACTATTTATAAATACTCAATACGCCTTAATAAGCGATATTCTCACATTACTGAATCATTGAAACAAAAACGCGATCGATTGCATCTATCGTTTGCGCGATTTCGGCAGTGGTTAAGGTAGGATGAACTAAAAACATTAAGCTGGTCTCTCCCAACTGTTTTGCTATTGGCAGTCTGTTTTCTGGACGCAAGCCTGTATCATCGAATGCTTTTTCTAAATATACCTCTGAGGCAGACCCTGAATAGCAAGGCACGCCTGACGCATTTATTTCTTCAATGATGCGATCACGTGTCCAACCCTCAGCTAGGTTATTTGGTTGCACGTAAACATACAATTTATAATAGGCATGGGTAGAGTTTGGAAACTGATAATCTTGCTCTAATGTTGGCACCGATAGATAGCCTTTTTCTTCCCATTTAGCACATGCCTCTAATATCGCTTGAGCATTAGCACGGCGCTTCGCTATCCAGTCACTCATATGTGCCAATTGAATACGCCCAATCACGCCTTGAATCTCGGTCATGCGCCAGTTGGTGCCAAAGCTCTCATGTAGCCAATTATAGCCGGGCTGCTGCTCGGTCTCATAGACCGCCGCATAGCTTTTGCCATGATCTTTATACGCCCACATTTTTCGCCATAGCTGCTCGTCATCAGTGGTGACCATGCCGCCCTCGCCGCCTGTGGTCATGATCTTATCTTGGCAAAAACTCCACGCGCCAATATGACCGATACTGCCCACGCTTCGCCCTTTATATCGTGCACCATGCGCTTGTGCGCAGTCTTCAATGACATATAAATGATGCTGATCTGCCAGTGCCATGATGCCATCCATATCACAGGGCCAACCTGCTAAATGCACACAGACGATGCCTTTGGTTTTGTCCGTCAATACCGCCGCTATCGACTCTGGAGTGATATTTCCTGTGGCCTCATCAACATCCGCAAAAATGGGCGTCGCGCCTGCATTAACCACTGAGGAGATACTGGCAATAAAAGTGCGCGGCGTCACGATAACTTCATCACCCACACCTATACCAAGTGCCTGTAATGCCGCGTCCAATGCCAAAGTTCCGTTGCCCAATGCAATCGCGTATTTGCTACCCGCCCAATCAGCAAACTCCTCTTCAAACTGACGGCATTCTTGCCCTGTCCAATAATTGACCTTGTTGGATAACAATACTTGACTGACCGCATCCGCTTCTTGCTGAGTAAAACTAGGCCAAGGTGAAAAAGGAGTATTTAGCATGCGTTCCTCATCAAAGCGTGTTTTTATCGACGCTATTACCTGTGAATTTGCTCATGGTCGCTTCACCATCAGCACTAATGCCATCTTTGATAATGACTTTTTTTACTGTTTTAACCAAGATCATAATGTCTAACCATAATGACTGATGATCGACATACCATGTGTCGAGCGTAAATTTTTCATGCCAACCAATCGCATTGCGACCATTAACTTGTGCATACCCCGTAATACCCGGACGTACACGGTGGCGACGCGCTTGCTCATCATTATATAGGGGCAGATATTCCATCAATAATGGTCGCGGCCCCACCAAACTCATATCGCCTTTAATCACATTCCATAGTTCAGGCAGCTCATCGAGACTGCTATTACGCAAGGTCTTACCAAATGCCGTCAAACGCTCATCATCCTCTAAAGGATTACCCTCTGTATCGATAGAATTTTTCATTGAGCGAAACTTAATCATCTCAAACGGCTTGCCATTTAGACCAGGGCGAGTTTGTCTAAATATCACTGGTGAGCCTAAGTTTTTTTTGACTTTATAAGCCGTAATAGCATAAACAGGAGATAATATTACCAAGGCCGCCGTGGCCGCCGTGATGTCAAATAGTCGCTTTATCATTTTGCAGCCCGCCTTTTGTCGTTTACGCGGTCATCCCTACTGCGTAAATAAAAACTTAAATAACTTTGCCACAATTGCTTGCGTTCAAAATTTGCAATGGCCCAGTCTCTTGCATCAGGATATCTCTTTTCAAATTCCTTATCAGTAGCAGCAGCACTGATCGCTTCGGCGACAGACGACATATCCTTAAAATTAAATTTTCGACCGCTGATACCTTCTTTGACACTATCCTTTACACCAACGACATCATAGGCAAAGGTTGGAACAGCGCAACTGGCTGCTTCAATAGCGACACTGCCAAACCCTTCACGATAGCTCAAAAATAAATGTAAATCAGCACACTGAAAAACCTCGTGTACATTTGAATTGGCTGGTATATACACACCTCTATTATCTTTGACAACTTTCTCAACGACTACTTTTCCTACGTCGTCTTCACAGTCTCCTATGAACATAAAGTAGACGTTTTCTGCTCTTAGTTTTTCGGATATATACTCAATATCTTTGAAGCCTTTATCATCACAAACTCGTCCTACCACGCAAATTGCAAAGCTATTGTCAGGTACCTTGTACTTCTTTCTTAATGCCTCTTTTTCTAGCTGAGCCACAGGTTGCAGCAAATCAGTATCGATGCCGTTAAATGAGCCATTATCAATGACAGTTGCCTTACTTTTTTTGAGGATATTTTCTTCTAGGCATACGCTGAGCAAAGACTCAGAAACAAATAAAACCTCGTGAGATAAGCCAAAGCTTAATATATCCAGACCCTGAAACACCCTCTTTTTTAAACCTGAGAAATTCTCATAGGCTCTACCCACGCTAAAAGCAATTCGTCTCTTTTGCAATGTAACAGCACTTGCGATACTCCCTAATAACAAGGCTTTAGGCGTTAAATAAACCACCACATCAAAACGATTCGATAGCATATAACGGGTTAAAAGCGCGAGTGACTGAGCATCTTTAAGCAAAGAAGGCTTACGCTGAAAATGTAAATTAATCACCTTGCCTATTTTGCGCTCACGTAAAATATCTAACTGCTGTTTATCGCCACCGCAGATTAAGGTGATATCAACATCCGCATGGTCTCTAATGTATTCAAGCTGATCACGATATAGCACATTAAATGACACCGCATCTGTCATTAGAAAGCATATCTTCAATGTCATTTCAGCACCTCAGCATTTTTTATATATTATTTTATCAGTGACGTTTTATAAACAATGTCATTTAGCACAAATACTATTTACCACTGACTGATGATGATTTCTTAGCGTGTCAGATATTGTTAATTTATTTCTTTTATTGGCTATCTTTTGTAATAATCCTATCGAATCTAAAAAAGTGACTGTTGTCAGTTTTGCTGATAATTTCAAAGAACCTAAATAACTGTTTCCCTTATATTCACAGTACGTTTTAAAACTGTCTTTATATGATCTGGTTATTTTAGATAACGATAAATTCCCTTCTTCTCTATAATAATATAATAAATCAGGCAATACCGCTAAATTTAAATCTTGATTTGAGATAGCTCTACACCATAAATCATAATCTTCAGACCTTGGATAATTTTCATTATATTTATTTCGTTCGTACCAACTCTTTTTTGCCAAAACAGCAGCATGTACAATAGGATAAGCAGCGGCTATTTCTTTAAATTCTGTATAAATTTGATCGACATGACGGCAACCATAAACTTTATTAAAATTATCAATAGACACGACACCTGTAGATACCAAATCATAATCTGGATTTTTTTCTAAAAAACTTAATTGAATCGCTAGTCTATCTGGATGAATGAGATCATCGGCATCCATGCGCGCTATATAATCATAGTTCGCTTCTTTAATAAGCTGATTTAATCGAGCAGGCAGTTTTTTGTTTATGCCATCAGCAATGACCTTTATTCTATGGTCAGACTCTTCAAAACGCTTGGCGATGGCCAATGACGCATCAGTAGAGCCATCATCAATTAATATAAGCTCCCATAACTCATGCGTTTGAGCCAATATGGATTTGATAGCATCTTCCAAGTACGCTTCAGCATTATAAATGGGAATACCAATAGATATATATGTCTGATTTTTCATTAGAAAACCTCAAATATCGGATTGATAATATACGGACTCAAGTTACTAAATCTCGATGTCGTCAAGACAAAATACATGAGAAAAATAACGATACTCGCTATATATAAATAAATATTATTAATTCTTTTTAAAATCATAGGCAGTATCAAAACCAATATCCATGTAAAATACGCAAGCAGCCTTTGAGGACCTGAAGGACTGGTACCCAACATCGCTAACGGTATGATAAAAACCACGCCTGATGCATAAAACGTTATGAGTTTTTGAAAATCTTTGTCTTTAATTTTATACAGATAACTGACCAAGATGATTAAAATCATGATAGCCGTGTAAAAACCAAGCGTTAAAAACCCGCCTGCTTCATCGGATGCTTTCGCATAGCCCTCATATCTATCGTTAGTAGAAGAAATATAAGCGACCAATACCCCACTTACTAATAGCGATCCTAAGAATGTTGCCAAAATCTTATATAAGGGTTTTATTCTTAAATTGACGATGAAATAAAATGGAATCATAAATAACGCGGTTACATGGAACAATGAAGCAATTGCACAAATCAGCAGGTATGGAATAAATCGTTTTTCTAACAGATAAGGAATGGCCAAGGTAAAGATCGCCATTGCCAATCCTTGACGCAGTCCATTAAAAGAAAAAGTATAAACGCCCAGCGTAATAAATAAAAATACGGAAAACCAATAATTTACGCTGTATTTTTTAATCACTCTAAGATAGCAATAGACAATAATTAAACTGGTAATAACAAGCAGCCAAAAATAATGAGTGGTCATACGTAACAACGCATACTCTAATAACTGATAGCCGAACTCAATGTCTTCGTTGAACCTAAAGTACTCGGCATTCAATTGACTGTTGAAATTTCTCGTATAGTTTCCTGTATCCGTACCGACTCGGTAGCTACGAAGGCCTGCAAACAATGTCAATATAATTAGCGGCAGCCAAAAAGACGTACGATTGAGAGATTTTTTCTCCAGTACGATCCAAAAAATAACAAGGCTAAGAACCAGCAGGTATGGAAGCATTTAACCCTCTATAAAAGTAGATGTCGTCAATCTTATATAAATCGGATATGGTGGCAGGTTTACACCGTCTAGTATCTTTTGTACCGTCCAATACCTATATAACTATAGCCTTCCTAGCCACCTCGATTTTTTTCTCATTCCGTCCAAACTACCTTAAAACGACTATAAATGAGAAGCAACTACTCCGTCACATATTCAAGTACTTTTGCATTAGTATTTGCGCATTGGTAGCAGCACTAAATCCGTATAAATTCAGCGCTGCGGTTATGTCTTTTTCATTGGGCTTTGGCTGTTTAGGCGCTAATAAGCAATCAACCCAATCCTTGGCTGAGTGAATCGGTAAAAACTGTACTAATCCAAGTCCTAAATCTACTTCAGGTGATACTTGGTCAGAAACCAACGCCTTTAACCCAACTGTTTGGCTCTCGACCAAGACGACAGGGAAACCCTCGTGCAACGAAGGCATCATCATATAGTCGGCGCTGGCCATTAATTCTGTGATATCCGTACGCATCCCCAAAAACTTGACCGTATCTGGGAGTGACTTATCTGCTACTTGTTGCCTGAGCCTCATATCCAATGAACCTTGTCCAACAATATATAAGGTAAAGGCGATCTGACGTTGTTTTAACTGCTCAGCGATCTCTAAAGAAAACTGATGGTTTTTAACCTCATTTAGACGACCAACTTGGATAATTTTTAGCCCCTCATCGCCCAATTCTTGGTCGATATACTGTCTTGATTGGTTAGCGACTGTCACCATCTGCTGTATGTCAACAGCATTGGGCAGTAGCCACACGTCTTTTATGCTGCCAAATAGGTAATTTGCCGCTTGTTCACCGCAACTAATTTTATCCGTGGCCAATTTACGATTGGTAATGAACGCCCACTGTTCATATATTTTTTTAACAATATTGGTTTTACCATTACTGGTACTATGAGAATGTGAAATGCGATGCGGCACGCCAGCACCTTTGGCAGCCAGCAGATGAAAAGCATTGTTTAATAGCATATGAGCATGAATGATTTGATAGTCAGGATGTTGTTTAAGGAAGTTTCTAAGCTTCCACATACTCGCTAATGAATGATCCGCTAAAATCGGTATAATCCTACCGCCCAGCGCTATTATCTCAGCATCATAGTCACCGACCTCCTCGGTAAAAGTGATAAAATCAAACTGAATCTGGCTATGATCTATATGACGATATAGATTCATGAGCATGGTCTCTGCCCCAGCCCGATCCATTTTTCCCACGATGTGCAGCACTCTCTGAATAGTCATCTCTTTACCTATTAAGAAGCCATAAAACCAAACGTATTTTTCAAAACTATTCTGAATCTGTCATCCCTTGACCTTTAACCCTTGCTCTTTTGTCTAGCGCTTGACGAAGCACCTGTAACATCAGCAAGGCAACTTGCGTCGGCATACGTACGATATTACTAATCATCATATTTCTTACGGTCAAATCGCTCTTATAACCCTTTAGTCGTAACGTTTTATCTGCTTTTTTAGCTTGTGCTACTGCAGCTGCTAAATAGTCATTATCTATACGAGTAAGGATACTCCAATGACTTTGTTTAATTTTATTGGCGAGCGTTTTTTTAACCTCATCCGCTTGATAGTCCTCTACTAAACTGATGACTTCTGCATGGATAACGAAAAGGTCTAATAGCTTTTTATCTGTTGACCCTGTGATCGACGTGCCACGCTGTCTGTATAGATAAAAATCAATGGGCAGGTGATACTTAATATTAGTAGCTAAGCCAAGATGCCAATGAAAAGGCCAATCTTCGTAGTACAGACCCACTGGGAACTGTAACGAGGCCGACCGCACTGCGCTAGATTTAATAAATTTGAGCCATGCAAAATGCGGTAAGCTAAAATATGAACCGTCTATTTTGGTTGCCTCAAATGCTAAATTGCTAGCGGGATACGGCAGATCTGTCTCTGTGATGCCATCTTTGAATGGTGTAAAGCCATACGTCACGACCTCTGCGTGCGTGGTGAGCGCACAATCCACACACGCTGCCACCAAGCGAGTGTCTATAATGTCATCAGAATCAACGAACATTATGTATTTGCCTATCGCAGACTTGATACCAGTATTACGAGCCGCAGAAAGACCGCTGTTTTCATGATGCTGAATGACTTTGATGCGCTCATCTATGAGATGTGACGCAAGTGCTTGTTTTGAATCATCAGTGGAGCAATCTTCTACAACGATAATTTCAATATTCTGATAAGTCTGCTGCTTGATGGATGCCAAACAAGCATCGATATATGACGCAACGTTATACACTGGTACGATGATACTTACTAATGGCGTTTCGATAGTCGTCATATCGCTACTAACGCTTTTTTTAGGTCATCGTACTCAGCTATATCAACTGGAGACTCATCCATCGTACCGTGAGGCACAGACAAAAGGCTATCGATGAATGTTGCAATATCAGCAATCTCTTCCAATTCTAAAAACACCAGCCTTGGATGACCGCCTAACCAGTCCAACTGCGTCTGTCTTATCTTATGATTGGCGTTCGGGAGTACCAAGCACGGCGTACCCGATAGCAAACATAAAATCATGCCGTGCAGCCGGTCAGTCACGACCAATTTTGCAGCACGAAACTGACTAAGCTTGTCAGTCAGTAATTTTGTGCAATGTGCCTCATCGAGTTGCGAACCACCAGCATGTGTATCGGTCTTTTCAATCTGATAGCCAGTATCTGCTAAGGCTTTGTCTATCATGGCGTATTGCTCAGCTGATAATGCGGCTTCTTTGTCATCTCGTAAGCAGCGCAAAATACCTGAAGGCGCTAAGCAATCTGTCGTACCCAGCACTGTTGCATTCGCGCTCATCACAATATCTGGTACGAGACCAATATGCACATTACTGTACTCAGCAAAAAGCTCGATGAGTTTTGCCGCTGTTATCGACTCTCTGGCAAAAACATGTATATCTGGATGCTTGGCGTATACGTTCACAATACGCTGCAAGGCACGTTTAGATTGAATAGAATCATTCCAATCTAATGTCTGAGGAAAACAAACGATAAGGTTGGCTGAAAATGACTTGATGACTAATTGGCGCAGCTCCTCAATATCAGGATACGTGCCACCCATATTACCGCCGCCTATGATAGTGACGATATCCGTCTCTTTTATTTGCTGTTTAATTGAATTGAGTACAAATCTGGTTTGACTGATAGCAACACTAACAACATCATAATCCTTCAGCACACGTTGCAAATACTGCTTTTGCGCGTGAGAAATAGCAATATCGCCAATATTGCCATAGTCAGCGGCAAGAAAAATAAAGCACCGTTTGCCAGGTGGTAACGGTAAACCTCTCGCTCCCATATAGGCGGCTAAGTGTTTTTTTAATCTGAGCGGAATGAGCTTTTTTATAGCAGCAATATTCATTTTTAATGCTCCCTTATTCGTTTCTCATTAACAGCTTCTTCACCCACATACGACGCCTTGAGCCAACAGGAAACAATCTATTCAAGTTAGGAGGCGGGTTACGTTTGAGTGCTTTTTCAATGTATGGCAGCCATTCAAGACCTCTACCCGTTTTAATCATCTCATGACGAATTAACTTCCAATCTATGCTGACAGCCCTGCCCTTTAGAGCCATTGATTTAAAAAGTGATGAGTCCATGGGCTCGCTAAAACATTGAGGGTTATCTATACCTGCAACCAAAAAATTGAGACGCGTCCTAACACATTTCTCACAGCGACCACAGTTGCTATCATGCTTATCTCCAACCCAACAGACACGTAAATTCTCTATACCCAAGGGCCATGCTGAAAGAGTTTGAAGCTTCTCTGAACGACTAAAGCCTGCACCATCATGAATGAGTCTAAAGTCGCCAGAACTTAGCAGCGGGTCAGTGATTGGGTGTGAGCCCCAAGGACTAATTAATACATCATAAGAATCACCACTACCAATGAGCCCAATTCCTGCATATCGTTTCAAGCCGCATAATACTGAGGCAATAGCAGCAGCATGATAGTCTTCCCAGTTGATGTCCCAAAGTCCTCGAATATTTGTTTTCACAATGACCAAATCGATATTGATATCTGCAAGTACTTTTGTCGCTGTTTTTGCTGCACTGGCAAAGCCTTTTGTATCCTCTAAAGGTATATCAAAGCCATGCACAAAAACCCCTGCTTTAATATTTCGTGTGGCGTATCCTGCTCTGCCTGTCGCATGACGATAAGCGGTAAACTGAGCATCAACGCCACCAGAAAATGCAGCAATCGCACCATCTACTTGTACGTCGCTCTCTCTAATACGATCAACTTGTATATCAATCAAAAAATAACGCTCTGGCAACCACTTATTCCAAACATACTGTAGCTCTGTCAGGTTGGCTAATAGCTCCTGCGACACGCTACCATGCACATGAATGGCTGCTCGCATCTGCATCGCGGGCAACAATGTGGCCAGTAAATAAGCATCACAATCATCGTCTTCTGGCATTGGCAAGTTCGCTGGATATACAAACCACAATGCCTTCTCAGTCATTTGCCCGCTAGCTGTTGTCTGTTGCAGCGAACAACAGCGCTTTTGACCGTTTTCATCACTGCGTAAAGGCTGAGGCAACACATCAATATTAAGCATATTTTTTCACCTTTGCTTTAGACCAAGACAGTTGAAGAAAAACCAGCGTCATAACATACCAACGCCGTGAAAAACATAAAATCAATACACGAATGCCGCGGGCTGGATGTCGTTGATAGTAATGCGGCAAACAGTTCTGATAAACGAAAGACTGGCGTATTTTAACTAGCTCTGCACGACGTTTTTTCATGCTGATATGCGCCAAATTATTAAGTAAATATGGCAGCATATGCTCGACATAACTACGAGCAAAGTCTGATAATAGCACCTGCTTTTCAGTAGCACTGATCGACCAATCATGTATCCTGACTCTGGCTGTATAGTCCGCTTCAATGGATTCCAAAAGCCCTGATTTGTATTGTGAGCTTGTTATAGAGGTCGCATTTTCATAGTAGTTGTATGGACAGTCTGGCAGCATCGATAAACGATTCGCTTTGCTTAGACATGCGATATTAAAAATACCATCCTCACCAAATTTGACATCGCTATCGAAACGCAGCTCTGCAATTAAATTTTTGCTATACACCTTGGTGCAAGCGTACCAATATATATGTCTATTCTCTGTCACTCTCAGTTGTAGCATTTCGATATCTTGCCGTGAGTATTCTGCCGCACTATTAGGACGCTCAATAACAGAGCCATCCAGCATCATGCGTTTATGACCAAATGCCAACATCTCGACATCTCGATCTACAGCTTGATCAAAGACAAAATCAAAATACCAATCATCAATGGTGTCATCCGCGTCTATAAAAACGATGTAATTGCCGGTTGCTATATCGAGCCCAGTATTACGAGCCTCTGCCACGCCACCATTTTTTTGATATTTCACCGTAATCCATGTCTTAGCACTCGCCCAGCTATGCAATAGGCTAGCAGTATTATCTTTAGAACCATCGTCAATGACTATCAGCTCAATGTCGTGACTCTTTTTCGCAACGTCAATACTATTAATACAACGATCAATAGTAGCAGCGGCATTGAATGCGGCGATAATAACTGAAATCATAGTGAGCCTCTCAAGTTGAGACTTCTTATACATATCCTTTGTGACATTTAAAGCAGTCAAAAAATGTACCTACTGCTCCACTTCATCGATATGAACAAGACGCCGAAAAGCGACATAAATGATAGATAAACTGAGCAAAACCCCAACAAATGAGAAAAGGGCAATGGCTATCATATCTGACTCAAAAACGTAAAAACCTACATACAGCGCTGCAGCACGAAATACCACTGCAAACACTTCTCTAATCAAAAGGAATCGCTGTAAACGTAATGCTGGCAATGCCGCAGTACTCGCACCAGACACTAAACTGGTCAAAAGCCAAATAGACAGCCACTGCGAATAACTACCTGCCAATGCCCACTCTGCACCGAACACTAAAGAAAAAAGATAATCGCCAAAAACGAACACTGTACCGAATGGCATAATACCTACCACCAATAAAATCAACGTCACTTTTAATAAAAATTGATAAGCCTCAGATGAATTTGCTGTGATGGCACGCGTAATTTTAGGATAGAAAACCTCTCCAACCGCCTGACCTAACAGCATCGCGGGTGCACCAAGCACAAGGACAGCCAACGAATACTGCCCTGCAGAAGAGGCACTAAATAATGACGCTAACAAGATAGTTGGCAACCCCACTGAAGCTGCATTCAGGATACTTTGTGGCATACGATATATCGCAAAATCACGCTGCGATATGGCGGCATGTCGAATACCCTTAGTACCAAACCAATGACGCACATTTAATACACCTACTCTAGGTACACGAAGCATCTGCATGATAAAGTTTGTGAGCTGCCCTGCTATCGTCAATAAAATAAGTAACATCCCTGAAGGTGCTAGCATACCGCCTATCAGCTTACTACTATCTGTCACAAGCTTGCTTTCCACATAAGCTCGAGCTTTCGCTTTAAATAAGCCCACCCTAATAGCAGACTGATCAGCGACAGAAAGAAAAGCACCGACTAATAGCGTTAATGGTATGAGATATAGCATGTTTGGTGTGCTTTCCATACCCATCCAACTTGCCAAATGAAACTTACCGACATAGACAACAATGAATGAGAAGACAGCTATAACCACACTGAGCAATATAGACAATCGGGCAATGGCCGCAGCATCCTCGTCACTGTCTGGCATCACGATTGCATTTGCATAGCCCATAGTGGCAATCGGCGTAATAATACTGACGATAGCAGTAAAGGCAGCAGCGATACCGAAATCCTCAGGTCTGTACAGTCTTGTGAGAAATGGCATAAAAATCATGGCGATGGCCTGTCCAGCAGCAATCCCGCCACCGACCATGACCACATCTCGCACAAAGTGACTGGTTTTCAACCTGTTTATTGTGCTCTGTATCGATGAAAATACTCCAGAGCTCATGACATATTGTCCAATTTAGTGACTCACAGAACTTGTAAGGAATTTATGACAGCGCGCCTCTCTCTATTAACCCATTTCATCTGTCAGTGTGGTATCTACTTTCTCTACCTCGCCATCTTTATCAGATCCTTCTCGGTAACCTTCGACAAAAAACTTAAACTGTGTTTTCAGCCAGACCACATCCTGCTGCTTTGCTTTTTCTGCAAATTCAAATAAAATATTTTCGATATCTTGCAAAGGAAAGCTGTGCTCCATTGCTTGCATAATCAATGGATGAAAAGTAGGTTCGATATTGTCTTCACCAATGATTAACTCCTCGTAGAGCTTTTCACCCGGTCTCAAGCCAGTAAATACGATTTCGATATCGCCATTGGGATTGCTATCATCTTTTAGCTCACAACCTGTCAAACGAATCATACGTTTTGCCAGATCAACAATTTTGACGGGTGCACCCATATCAAGCACAAACACCTCACCACCGAATGCCATCGCACCTGCCTGAATAACCAAACTGGCCGCTTCTGGAATCGTCATAAAATAGCGCGTGATGTCTGGATGAGTGATGGTGATCGGACCGCCTTGCTCAATCTGTTTGGTAAATAACGGCACCACAGAGCCTGATGACCCTAAAACATTGCCAAAACGCACCATGCTAAAACAAGTCTGACTGTTACTTTGGCTCAATCCTTGGCAGACCAACTCAGCCAAGCGTTTGGACGCTCCCATGACATTGGTAGGTCGCACGGCTTTGTCAGTAGAAATCAACACAAAAGTCTCAACGCGGGCCTGTATCGCAGCACGGGCACAATGGTAGGTGCCTTTGGTATTATTGATGGTGCCCTCAAAGGGATTGGACTCAACAATAGGCACATGCTTATAGGCTGCAGCGTGATAAATCGTTTTTATATGGTTTTTTTCGAATATATTGATTAATTTTTTTTCGTTACTGACACTGCCGATAATGCTAATAATCTCAATATTTTGATAATCAGCATCCGCTTTTTTGAGGTTACTAAGTTCTTGATCTATGGTGTATAAAGCATACTCAGACTGTTCATATAGCACTAAGCATTTAGGCTTATTTTTGATGATTTGCCGACACAGCTCACTACCGATTGAACCACCTGCCCCTGTAACGAGAACGTTTTTACCCGTGATGTTTTTTTGTAGCAACTCCGCAACAGGTTCGACTGTTTCTCGTTCGAGCACATCTAATATGTCAACGGGTCGTATATGACTGACAGTTACTATCTCATCAGCAAGCTCACGTAAGCTTGGCAAGTCTTTTATCTTAACGGAGATACCTGACAGACTGTCCATAATCTGTTTTTTACGACCACGGCTCATAGAGGGCATGGCCAAAATCACCTGCGCCACATTGAGTTTTTCTATCAACCACGGAAGCGCGTGAGCTGCATATATTTGTTTGCCATGTAAATAAGCCCCTGTAAGCTGCGGGTCATCATCGATATATGCCACCACATTGTACTGATAAGAATGTCTCAAACTTTCTAGCAACTCTCTACCAGCTTCTCCTGCACCATAAATAATCACATTGTCACAACAGGCATCTGGACGACGGTTTTGACCTGCACCCTGTAGACGTTTCAGTAACGCGCGGATCATGAGCCTACTATTCCACAGCCAAATAAAAAATAGAAATAAAAATATAACGGGGGCTGAGCGCGGTATTATCGCTGATGGACTCAAATAAATGATGACTTGATAAACAATAATAAGTAAAAAAAACAGTTGCAGCACACGACCCATCACTGCATCAAAAAACCCTCGAGAGGCGCTGCGATAAAAACCAATAAGATATAAGCTAGCAACCGGCACGAATGCATAAAAAGCCAACGCTGCAAGACTGATATGAGAGGCCACATAGCCTTGTCGTAGCATCAATGCCAATAATAGGCAAAAGATCGACATGGTAAAATCTATACTAAATAAGAGGGTGCTTTTCGTCAGGCGTGGTAATGACAATAAATACAGAGCCACACGCTTCGACCATTGATTAAAACCACTGGACGATTGATAAGCATTGTTTGACTCTGTTTTTATAAACATAATATCCACCCAATTAAGTTGGTTTGCTTATGAGCGACAACCACGCAAACTAGCGGTTATCTCCATAGGCATAATGATAGTGATAGCTATATTTATCCATAAGACCCTGCTGTACATCATTGAGAATAATGCCATCTACTTGTACATTGGCTTTATTCATTTGCTTGATCGCATAAACCAGTTGCCCTTCTATTGAATGATTAAACTTCGTAACGATGAGTACTTTGTCTGCATGTTGCGCAAGTACCATAGCATCTGACGCCGCCAATATCGGGGGTGAGTCGATGACAATATAATCGTATTGAGTTTTTAATTCTGCCATCAAATGATTGAATTTTTCGCCCATCAATAAGGAGGTAGGATTATGCGGCTGCCGTCCGCGCGGTATGAAATCAATCAACTCCATACCAGTGGGATGAATAAAGCTTTCGACCCCTAAGCTAGAAACCTCACTGTCTGATCGAGTACCATCAATCGGAGAAAAATGCTTTTTATCCTGCAACAAATAATCGGCAAGACCATCATGTTGGCTCATATTAAACATTTTATGCAACTCACCTAAACGCATATCACCATCAATGACTAAGACTTTTTTATTGAGCTGGGCAAATACCTCTGCTAAATTGGCAGCGATAAACGACTTGCCCACACCAGGGCTCTCCCCAGTAATCAATATGACTTGCGCGGGCTGCCCAACCGCTGCCCCCATTGGCATACCAAACATCAAATTGGTTCTTAAGCTTTTGATCGCCTCATAACTCAAACTACTGTGATCAACATGAGCGAGCATGCGAGGGGTGGTATTCTTCTTTTTACTCAACCTCGACAGTAAAGGTGAGCGTGGAATCGTTGCAATGACAGGGATGCCCGTAGTAGTCTCTAAATGCTCTGGATCTTTTACGACATTTCTAACAAGGTTCTTCAAGAGCACCAGCATTAACCCAAACATCATGCCTATCAATGTGGTCAGCATCAGGATTTGTAGTTTATTTGGTGCAATGGCATTAAAGGTACTGGTCGGTGAATCGATAATACGGGCATAGCCGATTTGACCAGCCTTGACGATTTTAAGTTGCTCATAATTTTTGAGCAGCGTCAGATAGATTTCTCGATTGATTGCCGTATCTTCTGATAGCTTTAGAAACTCTCGCTGTATTTCAGGTAGACCTGCAATGGTATTATCTATCTCTCTTGTTCTATTATTGAGCACTTTGAGCTGTTCATTAATTTGGATGACCAGTGGATGTTCTTCGGTATAATAAGTGGTTAGGTCTGCTTTTTTGAGTTTAAGCTCATTGAGCTGCTCATCGATGCGAGACTTCTCATTCAATAACAACTCGGCTTCTTTACCCACATCAATCGTGCCATATTTTTTACGAAAGTCATTAAACAGTGCCTCAGAAGTCTCTAATTTTTCTTTTAATAGAGGGATCTGCGTTTCCATAAAGGCAAGTGTTTTGGTCGTTTCTTCAGAACCGCGAGATTGGTTTTGATCGACGTAAGATCGGACGATCTGATTGAGTATAGTCGTGATTTGCTCTTGGTTGGGACCCGTCATCGACAGCTGAATAATACCCGTTTTTTGACCTTTTTCTTCAACGGATAAGGCGCTGTTGATAGCGTCAGTCGTGGCCTTTATCGTCTGCTTACTAATATTAATTGGGTAACCATCAGCAGGTAACTCTGTGACAGTGATATTAATCTGACCGTCCAACCCTTTGAAATGATGCGCCTGACCAAGCTGACCTTTAAATTCATCAAACCCATTGCTCAAAACAAACCCTGTAGCAGATTTTTTTAGTGTGAAAGGTTGGTTTAAGTACGCTGGTGATACATCAAATTGGCGGACTTTCACTATGCCATTTTTGGTATCAAGTGACACATCATCCGGTGTGTTTAATTGCGTGTAAGTACGATTGCTTTTTATTCTATCAAGATGACCAATATTGGTATCTGTTAGCTTAATGCGCAGGTGCAATCGCTCAACCACTGGCTCCAATATCATACGTGATCTTATCAGCTCTGCTTCTGTCTCCGCTTTGCTGACTTCTGCACCAACCAACTCTGAGATACTCTCACCAAGCGCCTCTATTCCTTGAGTATTTTCTTCAATCTGTATCAGCGCATCTGATTTATAGATGGGATTCACATAGCGGGTATACAAAAGCCCTAGTAAAAGCCCCAATATCGCCATGAGAGCAATGATTTTCCAACCGCGTAACAATACTAAAACCAGCGCCATTAAATCGATGTCGTCATTGTTTTTTTCGCCCGTAGACGTTGATAGGTCTTTTGAATCCATATTATTCATAACCATATACTCATCGCTCAATGTTGATCGTTTAATAGCATTCGCTGAACTTCAACGCTCTAATCGATGGCGCGTCGCTAATCTTGTCAGTCCATTGTTCAAGACTATCGATAATATCTTGTCTACTCTTCTCAAATGCTGAGTCATCCTGCTGATAAGGGTCAGCAATATCTTTATCAAGCCAATGCCCTATTCGAAAGATTTTTCCGCGACAGTGCGGCCACTGACTTTCAATCCATTTGGTTTGGCTGGTTGTCATCGTCAAAATTAAATCTGACTGACTGACTAACGCTTCATCAATTTGCTTGGCGATATGAGCACTGATGTCTATATTATGAGTGGCCATCAATGCAACCGCTTTGGCATCAGCTGCGTGACCTACGAGCGCTGACAGACCAGCAGAGTCGATGTGTTTTCCTGGGTAATATGCCGTTAATATGGCAGCGGCCATCGGGCTGCGGCATATATTGCCAACACAAACAACCAAGATCTGATCAAACGCTCCCATCATTGACTCCTATATCCCTGAAATCACATTGATTGCTGATGTTGAAGGCAGTATGGCGCTGATAATACGATTCCAGCGCGCCAAGCCAGTTGGATCAACATAAAGGATGTCATTGGCTTGCATGTCAAAACGACTGGCCAAGGCAAAACTGGTAATGCTCTGCATGTCGACATAATAAATATTGGTGTATTGATACTTAGGATTATCCCGAACAATATATACTTTGGCCGCATTGGCTGTATTAGAATTCAATCCATTTGACTCACCTAGTACATGCGCTAGGCTTAGCCCTTGCTCAGGAATAGCAACGGGCTCAATTTTGCCAAATTCTCCCAATACATAGACCTTATTGCGGCTTTGGCTATTGACATGAATAGCATCGCCGTCTTGTAAGTATATTTGATTGGCAGACAGCCCCATTTGATTCAATGATTGGATACCGAGCTTGTAACTTTTGCCTTGACGGTTTAATACGATATGGTTTGAATCACCCTTATCAGTCGTACCACCCGCCATAGAAATAGCGCCATATACTGAGATGGGCACATCTGCGATAACAAACTCACCAGACTGCTTGACCTCACCATCCACGAAAAACTTACTACCACGGTAGTTGATGATTTTGACCTGAGGATCTGAGTATTTGAGATAGCGTTGAAGCTTGCTTTGCAAAGTGGCAGTGAACTGCGGCACACTGAGACCGCTGGCTTTGACTCTCCCTATTAAGGAGAATTGTATAAACCCTTGCTGGTCAACGGTCAGACTAGACGTTGAGGCATTAATATCTGGATAATTGGTCAGGATAATATTGAGAACATCCCCTTTAGCAATGCCATAGCTGACACGCCCAGATGTTTTTACTAAATGATATAAATCTCGATCAAGATTGACGGCTTCTTTAGGTGGTAGATTAGCCAAACTCAAAGGTTGAATATAGAATTGTAAACCGTTTTCTGCAGTGAATGTCCCTGACTCAGGTAATTTTCCAGACTGAAGTCCTGAATTTATGGTGCAACTGCTGAGTAATACTGTCAGCAATAAGCAAGACGCACTCGCTATTAAGGAGCGCTTTTGTACAGAAATGAAATATTTATAAACCATAACAGTTACTCATATTTATATTCGTGAATCAAAAATAAGTGCCTTGCTGCTGTCAATATATTCATAAAAAAGGATGTATTTATTGAATATACACCTAAACTATACATAACGCAATATTTATAAACATTGATGTAAGAACAGTTTTTTTAGTTAATTTATTTTACGTAAGCCCTTCTCGTAAATAATGTATAGCGCATATCAATAAAAACAAAAAGACAGAAAAATCTAAATAGGAGGACATATTAAAAGGTGTTAGCAGTATTTTTTAGGGTTCATGCTGCCGAAAATAGAAATTTGGTATTGGTTATGCTGCTTAACTGATCTTAATAATACTTGGAGAACTTACTGTTTTATTAAAAAATAAATATAAGCATTTGTGTGCAAATACCTTACTTTTATAACACCCTAATCAACTTTTGTTTTATAAATCTCTTTTAATTTAGCAAACTTTATTTTATTAATATAAAACGATAAATTGATACCGTTTGTAGATACTGGTTTGCGTGCTAAAGTCATCAAAATAGCGTAGAATAGTCAATCCAATTTTTTACATTGAGAAATGTAAACCCACCGACTCAAGGACATGATTATGAAAGATGAAAAATTACAGAAAGCCCTCGCCCGTATGGGTCTTGGCTCACGTCGTCAAATGGAAGAAGTCATAAAATCAGGGCGTGTTACTGTTAATAACGGACCTGCGACCATTGGTGATCGCGTCGAGCAAGGCGACGAGATTCGCGTTGATGGTCGTCAGATTAAATACACCTCTGAAAACGAGAAGCGTCGCCGTGTTATCGCTTACTACAAACCTGAAGGCGAAGTCTGCTCTGCTAAAGATCCAGAAGGCCGTCCAACCGTTTTTGAGCGTTTACCAAAACTGACTCATGATCGCTGGGTGATGGTTGGTCGCTTGGACATCAATTCAACTGGGCTATTATTGTTTACCAATGATGGTGAGATGGCGCATCGCTTGATGCATCCGTCTGGTGAAGTCACTCGCGAGTACGCAGTACGTGTATTGGGTGAAGTCACGCCTGAGATTGCCCGTGCATTGACGGCTGGCGTCATGCTAGAAGACGGTCTTGCAAAGTTTGAAGATATCAAAGAAGGCGGTGGTGAAGGCGTCAACAAGTGGTATCACGTCCAACTAAAAGAAGGTCGTAATCGCGAAGTGCGTCGTTTGTTTGAATCACAAGGCCTGAAAGTAAGCCGTCTACTACGCACGCGTTACGGTACGATTGCCCTACCAAAAGAGCTACGTACTGGTCGTTTCTTAGAACTCGACAGAAAAGACATCAATACGTTGACCGATCTAGTGAGCTTGCGTCCTCGTTATGGTACGGGTCTGCATGGCGCAGCGAAAGAGAAACAAGAGCGTATCAGAAGCAAGCCGCTTAAAGCGCGTCGCGCTACTGACAGTCGTAGCGATAGCCGCAGTGGTAGCGACAATCGCAACAGCAGCGCGAAGCCTAAAAGTAGTGCTAGCCCTGCCAGCCGTGGTACGCGCAATACTCGTGACCGCAACGACAAGCGTTAATCGCCTGAATGTAAAATGTAGTGTGACTTTGAATCTTCAATAGTTTTAAAGTAGACCACAAAAAAGCTGCCAATGATGAATAATCATTGGCAGCTTTTTTATAGAAATAATATAAAAGGTAGCTATCAACCTGACGACTTATATTTAGCTATCGTGGCTATTAATATAATTCCTCATTACTCGTAGCTCTTGCAACTGCTGACTTTCCATTTGTTCTAATAATCTATCTAGACGCTGCTCGATATTATTAAATACCTGCTGTAATAACTGATTGGCTTCCGCCTTTTTTTCATTATCCGCATTGTCAGTGCTTATATTAATATTCGCTAGATGATGATGACTGGCGAGCATTTCAGGCAGCCTAGTGTGCAACATTTTATTCAATACAAACTGCTGCTCGGTTACGGCAGGCGTTTTATGCTGAGCTTGTAGTGATTTTTGATATGCTTGATAGCGGGTTACTTTTTCATCGATACGTTTTAATTGACGCAGCTGTGGCTCTGACAAATCTTTCAGGTATCTTTTATTTAAGTTTAGTTGCTGCCAACTGAGTTTGGACAATGACAACGGTGCATCATAATCCTGATAAGTGAGTACACCTGGCGAAATACCGACCGCTTTATGCAGCGCATGCCAGCCTTTTTTACCCAAATAAAAGGTGGTGACGGTCGTTACAATGCCAATGCCTATTAAGATGCTCATATACCCTTACTCTTCATCGTTTAATCACACCACTTTGCCTTTACAGTTTAATATTCTCAGCACTCACATTCTTACCAGTTGCGCCAGTTGGATTTTCAATCGCTTTAATTTCTATATCGGTATTAGCACTACTGACACTACTAACATTGCTATCGAGCTTTTGAATATCTGTCGTAGTAGCAGGATTATTAAAGCGTTTTTGTAGATAGCGGTTAGTCGCCAGCAGCTTTTGACCATCTTGGTGATAAGAGGCATTCAATAAATCATCAAACTGAGTATTAATGGTACGTAATACATCTAATAGCGCTTCTTTTCCAGTCACATTAGAGTGCTTAATTTTGGTCGTGTCAGCGCGCGCGCCATCGCCCACATCTAGGTCATGCAAGCGGCGATAGTCAGTCACAGCAAGTGGCACATGCCTGTCCATTAGGTTTTGAATCATAATGTAGGTTTCATTGACCGTGTCTTTATCGTCTATCTTGCCATCATTATTGGTATCGCCATAAATAACCCGCAGCTTCTCCCCTTTTTCATTGATTTGGTCAAGTGCTGTTTTGACTTCAACAGGCAAGCTTTTTTCTGGGATGTAACCCAATTGCGGCATCGCTTTGTACTCAAGCATTTTAGGCGCAGTCATTTTTTTGATACCACGATACCCCAGATATAACCCAGCTACTGGTAACACTCCATATAAAATGAACATGACAAACATCGCAGTAACTTGAGTCATTAGAGTATCCTAATTGTTGAATAAAATGGCTTGGCTAAATGGCTTGGTAAATTTCTTCTTATTTTAAATAGCTTATTATTCTAAATAAGATAGATAGTTATTATTAAACAAAAAAATAAGGCTCTATTAAAGCCCTATATTGTTATGCATTGCGTCGCTTGTGTGAAAACCATGTTAGGGCGTGTCCCCAATTTAATCAAAGCTCTGGATTATGTTAATTTTATAATGCCAATTAACAGCTATTATCTATTAGTAATTAACTTTTTGTCCGGCTTTTGACATAACGGTGCGTTGAAGC
The DNA here is from genome assembly GCF_904846615.1 of Psychrobacter sp. JCM 18902. NCBI lineage: Bacteria > Pseudomonadati > Pseudomonadota > Gammaproteobacteria > Moraxellales > Moraxellaceae > Psychrobacter > Psychrobacter sp. JCM 18902. The sequence goes on along the minus strand of NZ_CAJHBK010000001.1, from coordinate 298,430 downwards.
CAAACGATTCATCACTGTTTGGTGCAGCTCATCTAACAATTCATCAAGCTCATAATCAATCTCTAAAAACAAATCCGTCAGCATGTCACCTGCCGTCATTTTTCCTTGCACCATACTGTTTTTGGTACGGTGCGGGCTAAAACGCTGTAATTGCTCGTAATGATGTAGGGCTTCTGGAATGCTCTCTGACACCAGCTTATCGATGACAAATTGGCGTTCATTATGCTGCTGTTGTTGCTGCTCATTGAGCTCACTGCTCCACTCACGATAGCGTTTTAACTTACCATTGATACGGTCTAGTATCGCAACCGCCTCGATGGGCATGGCGTTTAGGGTGGCTTCGTCGACCACATCAACAAGCTCAGTCATAATCGGGCAGCGTCCATGTTTGAGATACCATAAAGTATCGGGGTCAAAAGGTGGTCTATTGGTCGGGCGCATCTGAGCGCGATTGGACAGGTAGCGATCAGTCAATGGTGTCGGCGTTCTGATATCACTCACTTGCGCCAAAGCATCACAAATACGTTCGCTGCGCTCAGGCGGCGTCAGTACAGAACGCTGACTGACAGCTTGATCGTTTTTATCATTGTTTTTACTACTATTATCAGTCACCTCTATATCTTGACTGATAGCCATCTCCTGAGCATTTTTGGCTGCTAGCGTTGGCAGGTCATCTTGAGCTTGCCCAAATGACTTTAGCATTCTTGTCAGACTTACCACCATGACCTACCTTGCCCCTCGTCCCGTGCACGCTTATTGCGCTCGTATTGCATAGATTTATCCAATAGCGTATCTTAACAGCTTTTTACCGCTCTGCCAGTAAGCAAAATGTCAACACCTCTCATCCGCCCCCTGCTAAGCACACTATTATGAATGCGACCGACTACACCTCTGGATTCTTACTTGGGCTATCGCTCATCATCGCGATTGGCTCACAAAACGCCTTTGTACTCAAACAAGGACTCAAACGCGAGCACATATTTTTTGTCTGCTTATTTTGCGCGGTCAGTGATGCGCTATTAATCTCTGCGGGCGTTGGCGGTTTTGGCGCGGTCACGGCGCAATATCCGCAAGTGGTCAATATCGCAAAATTCGCTGGTGTTGTATTTTTGCTAGGCTATGGATTGCAGAGCTTATATGCCAGTGTGCGCGTCACACATGCACTCACCGTCGAGGGACAAGTCGTCACCAGCTTAAAAAAAGCCCTGTTATTATGTTTTGGCTTTACTTGGCTCAACCCACACGTCTACTTAGATACATTGGTACTCGTTGGCATGGTTTCAACAGGTGCTAGTAGTAAGCTGTCATTTGCAGTCGGTGCAGTCAGCGCCTCATTCTTTTTCTTTTTTGCGTTGGGTTATGGGGCACGATTACTCAAACCATTATTTGCCAAACCAAAAGCGTGGAATATACTCGATGCTTTGGTAGGGATACTGATGTTGTATTTGGCGTGGCACTTATATAGTAGTTAGTATTGCTTCAATATTTTATATTCATGCACCAAAATCGTTCGTCAGTGGTTTTATAGCACCAAGTTAGAACTTATTATAAGGGTAGAATAAAGATTTTTTGAATATGGTGCGTAAATGAGCGCTTTTTTTGGATTGGTATAGAACTTGCCTTAATCAAAAAGCAGTTATGAAATTGTTGCTTTTAAAAAATTAAGGATATGATTTATGTTGAAAAGAACGGCTTTATCTCTACTTATTTTAAGCACGTTTACTTTATCGTTTGCCAATGCAGAAGACTTCCAAGTGCTAAAGGAAATAACAAATAAGCCCACGCAACTAAAAGAGGGCAAATACCAAGGTAACTATTATGTGCCTTCCACCCTACAAACCATCAGCTGGGGCTATTTACCTAATAGAGACGCCAAGCCTGTTTTGAGCGTACCATCTGGCAGTCGTGTTACCTTCGATACGGTTTCTCATGAGGGGTTACTCGAAGATCAAGGACGTGATGCAGAAAAATACTTTAAGTCAAAAGGCGTCAAAGCTGACTATGTTTTGGATGAAGCAAAAAAGATTACAGGCTCCAGCTTAGAGCATGATTTTCATAAAGACGGACCACATATTGTGACGGGGCCGCTTGCAATACAAGGCGCCATGCCAGGTGACATTTTAAAAGTAGAAGTTATTAAAATTGAACCTCGTGTGCCCTATGGTGTTATCTCTAATCGCCATGGTAAAGGGACATTAGTTGGAGAGTTTCCAAAAAAATCACAGCAAAAAAATGCCTCTAAAGATCATCCCGAACGCTTTGGTAATGTCTCTGTTTTTACGCCTATAGAAAAAAATGCTAACGGTGATTATGAAGGTATTATCAAGACAGAATCTGGTAAGTCTATTCGCTTTCCACTCAATCCATTCATGGGCCTGATGGGTGTGGCGTCCAATACTTCAGAACTGGTACATTCTGTTCCTCCTGCAATACACGGCGGTAATATGGACATCAATGATTTAGGCGATGGTTCAACGGTATATTATCCTGTGCAAGTTCCTGGCGCACTCTTCTATACAGGCGACAGTCATTTTGCTCAAGGAGATGGCGAAGTCGCACTCACCGCACTCGAAGCCTCAGCCCGTGCTACCTTTAAGTTTACATTACTAAAAGCTGGTAAAGATAAAATACCTGGTAAGACATTGTCACAACCACTGGGTGAAAATGCTGAATTTTGGATTACGCCGGGTTTAGATGAAGACTTGGATGAAGCCATGAAAAAATCGACTCGTGAAGCCATTGGTTTTTTAAATAGAGAGTATGGTATTGATGAAGCGTTGGCTTATGCTTATTTAAGTGCGGCGACCGACTTTGAGGTGTCACAAGTCGTCGATAAAACGAAAGGTATCCACGCAAAAATTCGTAAAGCGGATTTCAAAGAGTTTAGTGAAGAGTAAGTGAAACAAGCGTCTCTCATACGACAATAGCAAGCACTTAACGCAGGTAGATTATCTGGAGGCTAAGTGCTTGTTTTTACACTAAATCAGGAAATAAAGTGCGTAAGCCATTAACGATAATTTCGATAGAAACTGCCGCCAATAACATCCCCATAATTCGGCTCATGATGTTCAATCCAGTATCACCCAGCAAGCGACTGATACGACCTGCCGCCATCAATGCTAGATAGCAAAACAGACTGATAAATAAACCAGCAATCAATATGGCAGATATCTGCAAAATACCAGAGACTTGTGAAGAATAAATAATCACCGTCGAGATACCACCTGGTCCAATCATCATTGGAATAGCGATAGGCACAACCGCTGCTGCCATGGTGGGCGGCGCGTCTTGTACATGGTCAACATCGAAGTTTTCTTGATCGGGCTTCACGGGATTACCGTCGCCATTCATCATATTAAGAGCAATCAAAAACACCAAGATACCACCTGCCAGCTGAAACGAGCCGATAGAAATACCAAGTGCTTTTAGTAATGTCTCGCCTGCTACCGTAAAGAAACTAATAGTGATAAAAATCGTCAAACAAGCAACACGCGCCACTTTGCGTCGATTATTCATCGAATAACCACGGGTCAAATCCAAAAATAACGTCAAAGCGCTAAAGGGATTAATCAGTACCATAAAGGCTAAGATTATCTTGATGATTTCAGTATTCACTGAGCGCTCGCTTGTCTATTAGTCAAATCGGGCAAAAAGATAAGGTCATCGTGCAAGTACAACGATGACCCAATAGTTGGTTGAAAATGTCATTGTATCATAGGCAGATAAGCTAATTAAATCATTAACTTTGCTTAACTTTCTGACAGCAGACTATCTATAAAAACAGATACTTAACATTGACCAGTCAACCGTCATTTGGCGGGTAGATAAGCTGATGAAGACTAACGGTTAAAAAAGGCATGTTGAACATTATGCGCTAAAATCAAGACCGATATCTAATGCCGTGGTACTGTGCGTCAAATAACCCATGGCAATAAAATCAACACCCGTTTTTGCTGCTGCTTGCACCGTTTCAGGAGTAATACCACCTGAAGCTTCTGTTCTAGCACGACCTTTACACATCGTTACTGCCTGCGCTAGTATTTCAGGGGACATATTATCTAATAGCACCAAGCTCACACCAGCATCTAATGCTTGCGCTAGCTGCTCTAAAGTATCCACTTCTACTTCGATGGGAATTAAATGCCCAGCGAAGTTTTGCGCTTGTTTAATCGCAGTCTTGATATCACCAGCGATAGCAATATGATTGTCTTTGATTAAAATAGCATCATCCAGTCCCAAACGATGGTTGCGCCCGCCGCCGCAGCGTACCGCGTACTTTTGTACAATGCGCAAGCCAGGAATGGTCTTACGTGTACAAGTAATTTGCGCAGGATACTCTGCAACGCTATCTACAATTTTTCTGGTATCTGTCGCAATGCCACTCAAGTGGGTCATAAAATTGAGCGCGGTACGTTCTGCTGTCAGTAAATGGCGCGCATTACCACGCACACTAGCCAAGACTGTACCTGCATCAACCCATTCACCATCAGCAACTTGAGCCACAAACTCAATCTGAGGATCAACCATGGCAAACGATAAACGTGCCAAATCCATACCACATATCACGCCTGCTTGCCGCGCTTTAATCTCTAGCTTTGCTTGCATATCGGCTGGAATGGTGGCTTGTGATGTGACATCTCCGCGTCTGCCCAAATCCTCAGTTAGCGCAGCTTCAACCAAAGGTCTAAGCAATACATCATCCAATGCTGGTTCTTTTTTAACTGTCATCTTTAACCCTTAAATAAACGTGGCGTTCATATATGCTTATGCAATTAAACTCAAAATGAGCATAAATATAGCGTAAAGTTAACAGCCTCGCAAGGAACCGTCATCATTTTGGGCAGCCGACAGGGTTTTATAGTCATAAAAATAAAGATAGCAAGGTAGTCTATTAACTCCTATTTACGCTTAGGCAACTTACTATCCATCAATAAGCTTTGTAGTTCAATATCATGACGAAATCGATAAAGCTTGGCAGGGCGACCACGTTGGGCACTACTACTCTGCCCTGTCTCCATCACAAGTTTTTGTGAATCTAGCAAACGACGGAAATTTTGCTTGTGCAAGCGCACTCCTGAGAGCGCTTCTACGCTTTGTTGTAATTGTGACAAGGTAAATACATCTGGCATCAAGCCAAAAATAAGCGGTCGGTACTCAATTTTGGCACGCAGCCGTGAAATAGCTGTTGCAATCACTCGGCGATGATCATAATACATCGGCACACCAATGAGCTGTGACCAGTTTTCAGGTAGCTTATTCTGATGGCTCGGTTGGCGAGCGCTTTGATGAACGCTTTGATGATTCATTGAATAGCTGGGTGGATAGTTTGGTGCTTCCGGTATCAGCCCCGCTTCATACAGCATCTCATAGCGCAGTAACACATGCTCAGCGACCCACTCTCTATTTTCATAATGCTCATAGGCTATGTATTCATTATCCGCATTTTCACTTGTGGGCATATCACCCACTAAGAGCGCTTCACTTACACCCCAACATAGACCAATACGCTGACGGCGGCGCTGCTGAATGCCTGAATCTTTAGCGCTATCTGCCCAACTCAATAATGCTGGCACAATATTATTCATAATGATGCTAGGTATGCCATCCAAATGATTTTCCCAAGGAAAGTAATCATACCAATCGCGCCACAATGCTTGGCTTTGTAGCTGCGGCGTTTGTGTCTCTTGCACCAGTCCCAAATAGCTCACGTAGACCAGTGCGTGACCATCAACATTGCGCCTATTGGTATCGACAAAGGTATAGAGTTGCTCCAAATAACCAAGTGGTTGCTGTGTTTGCTCCTCAACCCATTGGCGCACACCCGCTTGCAATGAGCGATGCAACGGCATCAATGGACCATTGGGTAACAGCTTTCCTTGATCAACGGTTAAGACCCGAGCGGTATGCTCAGTAATGGCGACTAGCACGGCCACGACTTCTGTGGTGCCACTACCTTGCTGATGCGCGTGTGAATAAGACAACGTCATGACTTTAGTGATTACCTTTTATTTTAATTATTAAATAAAGCTCAACTGCTAAGCTGTTGACCATTTGCTCAGTATAGCTTGAATCAACGATTATCATAGTTCGTGGTTGTAATTATATAAAATGAGTCTTTATAAATCATAAATGTACAAATCATAAATGTATAAAAAATACTTGTATTTATGCTCAAAATGAGCATAATTAAAATATCTGACTAGCCAACGATATTAATTGACTTATTTTTAGCGGCATATTGCTTGTCGTTACTGCCTAAAAGGTTTGCATTTATGAAAACTTATCCTTACGACGCGCCCATCATGAGCAATGACAATCGTATTGCTACTCAAATGAATATTGAATATGCCAAAGCTAAAATGCCAGCAGACTTGCCGCGTGCTGAACGTCTCATAGTCGAGGAAAACATTAAACAGCTATTAAATGCGCATAATGCAGTATTGGTCGCCCATTATTATGTCGACCCCTTTATTCAGGATTTGGCATTGGCAACGGGCGGCTGTGTGGGTGATTCGCTGGAGATGGCACGCTTTGGGCAAGCGCATAGCGCCCAGACCTTAGTGGTCGCTGGCGTCCGCTTCATGGGTGAGTCGGCAAAAATTTTAAGTATGGAAAAAACAGTACTGATGCCAGACCTAGAAGCCGAGTGTTCGCTTGATTTGGGCTGCCCTGCTGACGAGTTTTCCGCATTTTGTGATGCTCACCCTGAGCGTACGGTCGTCGTTTACGCCAATACCAGCGCCGCCGTCAAAGCCCGTGCCGATTGGGTGGTGACGTCATCGGTTGGCATCGACATCATTCGCCATTTGCATGCTAATGATGAGAAAATCATCTGGGGTCCTGACCGTCATTTGGGCAAATATATTGCTACTGAGACGGGTGCAGATATGCTGCTTTGGCAAGGCTCGTGCCTCGTGCACAATGAATTTAAAGCAACTGAGCTCATGCAACTTAAAAAGGAACACCCAAATGCCAAAGTATTGGTGCATCCTGAATCCCCTGATAGCGTGGTGGCGCTCGCCGATGTGGTTGGCTCGACCAGTAAGCTATTGCAATCGACTCATGAGATGGATGCCGATACCTTTATTGTCGCCACCGATTTGGGTATTTTGCACGAAATGCAAAAGCGCTCGCCAAATAAGCGTTTTTTGGCTGCACCTACTGCAGGTGAAAGCGCCAGTTGTAAGAGTTGCGCGTTTTGCCCATGGATGGCAATGAATGGTCTAAAAGGTATTGAACAATGCTTGACGCAGCGCAGCGGTGAAGTTTTGATGACGCCTGAGCTGGCAGTCGCGGCTAGAAAACCCTTGCAACGCATGCTTGACTTTGCCGAAACGCAGAAGCAACGTGTGGCAACGAGCGGCGATATTGTCAAAGACCGTGAGTTATTTGCCAATGTCGGGGCTGCCTAATATGAGCGCGGCATTGACAGCGGAATCATTAGGTCTCGATAGCCCTTCTGCTATGGTACAAACGGATGTGCTTATCATCGGCGCGGGATTAGCAGGCTTAAGCACAGCTCTAGCATTACCAAAATCGCTAAACATTACCATATTGAGCAAAGCCGCCTTAGAGATTTGCTCCAGTCATTATGCCCAAGGTGGTATCGCAGCAAGCTTGGATAAAGAAGACTCTGTTGCTGACCATATCGCCGATACCCTAATCGCTGGCGCAGGGTTATGCGAAGCTAGTAATACCAGTCGCATTTTGAGTGCTGGGCAACAGGCCGTTCAATGGCTATGTGAGCAAGGCGTGCCTTTTACCCAAATACCGCAACAAGATAATGCAAAACCTGTCACCAAACTACAGACTGAACTACAAACTACTGACTTACATTTAACCAGAGAAGGCGGGCATGGTTGCAGGCGGGTCGCACATGCGGATGATGCGACTGGTCGACACATTATGGAAGCCTTGACTATAAAGGCGCAAAACGCTGCCAATATCACTATTTTGCCTTATCATGAAGCGCTGAGCCTTTTAACAAACAGTGCCAATCCAAATAACCAGTGCCAAGGGGCGCAAGTTTTTGATCATAATAATCAACGACAGCTGACTTTTTATAGTCACGCAGTCGTCTTAGCCAGTGGCGGTTTAGGACAACTATTCAAGCGAGCCAGTGCACCAAATGTCTGTGTTGGCGATGGGGTTATGATGGCGTGGCAAGCAGGCTGCCGCTTAGCAAATTTAGAATTTATCCAATTTCATCCGACGGGCTTAGCAGTGGCAGACAGCAGTTTTTTAATATCTGAAGCCTTACGCGGTGAAGGGGGGCATCTGACCTGTCCACAAACCGGTGCGCGCTTTATGTTGGAAATTGATGAGCGGGCAGAATTGGCACCGCGCGATATCGTCGCTCGCGCCATCGCTGAGCAGATCAGTAATAACGGACTTGGCTACGTACATTTAGATGTCAGTCATTTGCCAGAGCAATTTTTACGGGAGCATTTCCCACAGATTTATCAAACATTATTCAACCTCGGCATTGATATGACTAGGGAACCTATCCCCGTTGCCCCGACTGCGCATTATAGTTGCGGTGGCGTGGTTACTGACGCCAATGGTGTAACCGATTTGATAGGTTTATATGCCGCAGGCGAAGTGGCATATACAGGTTTGCATGGTGCTAATCGCTTAGCAAGTAATTCACTTTTAGAATGCGTAGTCGTTGGGCGCAATATCGCCGCTGACTTACCGCGATATTTAAAAGCATTAGAAAATCTAAATCACGTTACCAGTTATGATCACTCGAACTTATTAGCAACTGCCATTTGGACAGCACCAACGCTCAAAGATATTCAAACTATTAAGCTTCCTTCTTCTCCTACCATTCTATTTAATTCATCGCATTGTGATAATGATATTGTTACCAACGATCATGCTGGCAAAATAGTCACAGAATTAAAAGTTTTAATGACCTCCTATATGGGTATCACTCGAAATGCCGAATCATTAGAGCAAATATTAATACAGATACAGCAATGGCAACAGTGGCTTGAAAAAATCAGGTTAAATCAGTCCAGTATGGGTACTTTAGATGGCACTATCACTGCTGATGAGCTGACACTATTTCAATTAGCACGACAATTACAATTAGCGACCTTGATTATTCAATCTGCTTATCAGCGTTATGAGAGTCGCGGTGGTCACTATCGTCAAGACTATCCACATTTGGCATCCACACCTCGAACCAGTGTGATTGTGCCATTATCGAAGTTGAGAGAAGCTGACAAAACAGGCAGCAAAGAGGGTGGCATTGATTGGCTGCTTTAGCCTATAATCGATGACACAGAGGCTAGAGTGGTAAATACAATTGCTAACATCTAACAGCAATTGGAGGCTGCCACTTTAGCCATGAAAGACGGTAATTCACCGTTTTCTATTGAACTCAAAGTGCTAAAAACATGGCTTCTGATTTACGGTTTGTGATCGTTCTAATGCTAGTCGTCAGTTCGGTTTGGGCGATGCTTGCCCTACCTCGCTTACGGCAGCGCTTACCGAAAATCTATTTGATCGCCCGCTCATGGTGGCTCATGTTAGCGGCACTTTGCCTTTGTTATGTTATCGCTAAGATAACGGATAATAACCAACCCTCACAGCCTACTACCTACCCCTACCAATGGCTGCTCATCGCTTTTTTCATCTTGATTGGTCTGCGTGGCTGCTACGAGATTAAACGCTTATGGTGTCTGCGCAACAAAGCTGTGTTGATTGAGAAACTGCAAGCGCGCGGTCTACAACCCAAGATATTGCCTTTTAGCCAAACATCTTCCCATTCTACTCCAGCTTATACGCGTCTAAATCGGTTAGACCTAGTCTTTAGCTTTGCTTTTATCACACTGATTGTCAGTCTCATTGCTTTACAACAATTAATCTGGCAGCGCGAACAGTATGGCGTTTTATTTTTTGTGTTATTCGCCAGTCAATTTAATGATATTGCCCAGTATTTATGTGGACGATTGCTTGGTCACAAACTGTTTAAGCGTGGTCTTGCCCCAATTATTAGCCCGAATAAAAGTATCGAAGGCGCTCTTTTCGGCAGTATGCTAGCAGCGATATTGGCAACGTTATTAGGCATTTGGCTCACGCCTTTTAACTGGTGGATTTGCTTATTAGCTGCTTACGGCTTAGCGGTCAGTGGTATCGCTGGAGATTTATTAGAGTCCGCCTTTAAACGTCAGCATGGGGTGAAAGACACGGGTACGATGCTCGCCGGACATGGCGGCGTATTAGACAGAGTAGATAGCTTGCTCATTGGCGTGCCGCTATTTACCTTGTTTTATTGGCTGCTTGGGTAAGCTATTATCAAGTCGTTTTATCCAATCTACTGCGCAATATCCAATTAAGCACAGGCTTAGGCAAATGATTGAGCGCCCGAGTAATATAACGCGTGGAGCGCGGAAATACTGCCAGCTCAATATTTTTATCAATGGCTTGCATAACATGCTTCACCGCCGTTTGCGTATTTATTATGAATGGCTTATGACTGGCATCGCCGTCATTCAAATCGCGTAATGCTTGAGTATCGATATAGCCTGAGGCGATGCAGTTGACTTGGATGTGATACGGCGCAAGTGCCGCTCGATAAGCGCTTGCAGTCGCAATCATCGCGCGTTTGCTTTTGGCATAAAGGCTGGCATAAGGATAATCCATAGTACCGGCGATAGAAGCGATACAAATCAGGCTGAGTTTGTTGCTTTTATTAAAATCCACTGAATAACTTTGCTGTTTTAATTGCTCACTTGCCCACCTAAAAACTTGCTCGAACGCTTGCAGATTAATCGCTAGCATTTTATCGCTGTCAGCTTGACTCAGATGATGAATACGCTCATTGGTGTAACTACCCGCGCTATAAATTACTCTTTGAAAACTAATATCTGACAAGTTATCTACCAACGTTTGTGTTTGCGCGCTATCGGTTAAATCACAGCAGTGAGTAGCAATATCAGGATACTGACTATTGATACGGGCTATCTTCTCTACGCTATGACCAACCACGCTCACTTGCCAGCCAAGCGCCTGATGATGCAGCGCCAACGCCAAGCCAAGTCCACTCGTACCGCCAAAGACGATAATATGCGATGGCTTATGAATTGAAGTCGACTGTGTGATGTTTTTCATTTTAGAGTTCATAGACCATGCTGCTGTATATAGTCAGCCGTACGCTGATAGCCATATTGCCATTGCGCCTGCATTTGCTGCACAAAGCCATCATAGTCACTGTGAATGAGTTCAACCGTCATTTGCTTTATATTAAAACGCTTTTGTACATGCTGTCCTGCCAACTGCTGACCATTATCTGCAAAGGGCAACCAATGGAGCTGATTCACTCGATGCTTGATTGCTGCAGAATCAGCGAGCGACAGTATTTCTGCTGACTCATAACCATGCACCTGTGCCAAACGCTCATTGGGATCAAAACCAAAAACGCGCTGAATCGCTGGTGCCGCCAGCCATGAATCATAACCTGCCTTGGTCTCTGCAAATACAGTCTTTCCTAACTGACACGCCAGCTCAATGGGCGTGAGATTAATCACCCCGCCTAAGCACCACCCCAAATCGTCTATAGGCGTTGGCGGTAGATAATACATATCTGCCATAGAAGCGCGAACCGCTGGATTGAATTCCCACTGCTTTACGACATTTACTGACTGATGGATACGCCCATCGGCAAACATGTGCGCAGGTGAGTTAAGCATTTGCTCAAAGTGCTCTGATACGGTTAAACGCGGTGGCGCAAATAACAATTCTTGCAGCTTAAACTCATCGTAAACAGAACTATCAGCAGTAGGCATTTGATTACTGGGTTGATTGGGCGCTTGATACAGTCGACTGGCGATAACGGCTATCTCTGGCGCGGTAGGATTAAACAAACTATTATTGTGCTTGGAAGAAAAATGAGACAATTCATCGAGCCATTGCCCTTCGTTATCTATCCGAAACATCGCTAAATGCTGCAACTCATCTAATAGTCGCTCATAGTTATCTGCTTGCTGCTGTTTTTGGTGGTTAGAAACCTGCCGTGACAAGCGCCAACGTTTAAGCGCCTGCATCATATAACGTATTTTTAAACGTCTATTGGCTTCGTCTGGCGTGACATGTCTGATTGCACTAATGACATGATACAACTCATGGCTGCACATGAGCGCCTGCAAATCCTTGGGATCAGGCGCTAAATTAACCAAATAAGCCGACAGACTACCACCGCAAGTGCCGACGATGATATCTGGCTTCAAATCATGAGCCACCAATGCAGCATAACTGCCCAAATAATAGGCGAAACGTGAACCGCCCCCTGAAAACAGTTGCACGCGCTCATAAGGCTTGGCATGCGTATTATTCATGATTGGTTGAGGTGACTTTAATTGCCAATGACACGGTAAAGATACCAAAACGATCGATACGCATAGCGACTTTCTTAAAGCCAGCATTCTCAACCAATTGATCCATTTCCGCTTGTGAGCGACAGCGCATCACCCAACTGCTACCGCGATGATTGTTTAAGGTTTTACTGATAAATTCCTGCTCAGGATGCCACGGCTGATTGGTATAAAGTAAATAACCATCAGCTTTTAAACTGTCATAAATACCTGATAACGCGGTAGCTGGTAACGTATTATCAGAAAATAACTCAAAGACCCCAGAAGCAATGGCGATATCAAATTTTTTATCGTCAAGGCCTTTAGTATTGTCACTTGCCTTCTGTAAATAAGAATAACTGGCAGAGTCAAACGCATCTTTTTGACAAGTAAGGACACGATCAGCAATCTCTAACTGCTCCGCCTTTGCCTGTAAGGCTTGGATATTATGCTGCTCGTAATCACGTAGCTCAGCGTGCAAGTTAGTAAAATCTGTCAGTAAATCAAAGGCATAAAAGCCATGTCCACTAGCGATATCGAGTAGTTTTGGTTGATATAGCTGAGCACTATTTTTAGTTTTATCTTCAATATCTGCCAGAGCTTCACGTGCCAGCTCCAATATATGCTCACGGCGGATACGAATCCCTTGCCAACCAATATTGCTCAAGTAAAACTTATCAACTGCCTGACCAAATTTATTTTGACCACTAGGCTGATTATAATAAACGTGATCGAGCGAATGCCCCGAATCAAAGCCATGCTCCAGTCCTGTAGCAATAGCATCGCTGACATGACCAAATTTTTGCATGGCAAATCGAGTAATGGCAAAGCTCGGATTAAAAGGCTTAATCGCTAAACGGTCAACCTTATCTTTACTGGCACTATTCATATGCGCCGCGCTTAAATCAGGCACCTTAACATCCGTACTGAATACCTGCTCAGCGAACTCGATACAATCTGCAAAGACGTCTGCCTTATTGGTCTCATGGAAGATTGCATGATAGCTATCTGGATATAACTGCCAGCGTTTATTGGTCGTATTAATCGCCTCATAAAAATCGCGCTCTGCCTGTTTATCGACCACGTAATCCTTACCCGCACATAATACAAACGTCGGTACATTAATAGCGCTAGCATCATCGAGCAAGCGTTGACCCGTTGCATGAGTATCGATGAGCAAGTCGGTCGAGATGCTATTAGATATCAGCGGGTCGGCATTATAAGCTTGCTGTGCGTCTTTATCATGAGTCAATACTTGCGCTTTGACGTAACTGCTCACGCGTGACATCAGTCCAAGCGCGCGAGCCACCTTTAACGATGGTATGGCAAATGGCATGTACAAGCGGATACTCAACGCTGGTGTACCCAATATCATTCCGCGAATGTTGGGTGCGTAATCATGTACCCATGCTGCGGCGAGTACTGCACCGATACTACTGGCGACGATTAAGGTATCCTCGATAGCAATGCCCGTTTGCCCGATAACCAATTGCACAAAACCATCTAAATCACGCTCAAGCTCGGTGACGCTTTCTGCATGATCCTTGATACCACCCGAGCGCCCATTACCGCGCGCATCCCAAGCAAATACTTGATAGCCCGCCATGGCAAACTGCTCCCCAAGTTCTGCTAAGCGTCCCGAATGCTCGTGACCACGATGTAACAGAATGACTTGACGCAGAGGCTGACTGGCTTGTTTGATACCCTCTAAAGGTGTCGTTAACCAATAGCGATAATATATTGCCGTGCCATCGTAAGCGTTATAGCAACTTTCACCGCTTATCAATTTGGAAGACGATAAATTGAGCGTATCACTAACCTGCTCCACTTTTTCATGACTATTGAGAGGGGTGGTCGGCATTATCTTAGGCTCCAAAAAGGAAGTTTTAATAGCAGAATTTGATAAAGAGGCATTTAATGAAGAAAAATTTGATAGAGGATAGCTTAATAAAGAATAATTTGATGAAACAGCATCGAAAAATAGCGTATTGGATTGACCAACATTCATTTGGTAACCAAGCGAAAAAATAGATTTGTACGATGGCTCTGGGATTAACTCAAGAGTTTCTGAGTAATTTGAACGAAGCGCGGGTGGTTTACGCATCAAGTATAAATCTGCCATATAACGCAGGCGATTCAAGCAGGTTTTTAGTAGCAGCGCCTCTGTCAGTATCAATAGTGGACCCACTTTAATATGCGATAGCATGATCGGCATTTTAGTCGCCATGAAAGCGCCAAGCAAACCCAGTAAAAAAGCACGATCGCTTTTGCCTAAAGGCCCTTGGTTTGCTCTAATGTCTAACATCGTATTACTGGTGATACCTAGTAACTCAGTGCTGATACTAAGCGCAATCAGTCCGATAATATGACGCTGATGGATTGATATACGGTTTGGTAAATTGACTGCCGACGCTTGCGCATTATCATTAGCAACATGCGGAGCTAAACTTGCGATAAGCGCCGTATCAGCCACGATATCACCCACTTCATTGAGCACTGCCCCAAGCCTTGAGGCTTGCTCATGCTCACGCGCCATCATGCCATCGATAGCATTGAGCGCCATACGCACAAACAGTGATGAAGGTAACAGCAACCATAATGCCTGCTGCTCAGTTGCGGGTTTGGCAATCATATAGGCCGTACCAAGGCTCAATAATACGGCTGACACCGTCACTTGATTTGCTGTCACCTTTTGCTCGACCAACACATCACTTATTGGACGCAGCTGATCTTGAAACTGAGACTTGAGCTGATATAGCGACATGAGGCAAGCCAAATATAGTAAGTCTATTAATGTAGCAACAAAAGTTGGTCAGGTAAATACTTAAGCGTTGTTAGCAGTCAAATTATCATGAATGAAATCCTGACTTACGGCTTAGTGATTCACGATTTTATCTTAACACTGAATATTTGGTCGTTAAACAGTCGGCTTTTACAAGGAATCTTAGCCGCTCATGTCAGTATTGATCGTTTCATGTGATACAATTTCCAGCTTCTTAAAAACGCCTTTGAAAATGCCGCGAGCCAATCACCATGCAAAGCCTAGTTACCCTTGTTCTGGTATTAATGCCAA
Source organism: Psychrobacter sp. JCM 18902 (assembly GCF_904846615.1). NCBI lineage: Bacteria > Pseudomonadati > Pseudomonadota > Gammaproteobacteria > Moraxellales > Moraxellaceae > Psychrobacter > Psychrobacter sp. JCM 18902. Next base: position 282,998 of record NZ_CAJHBK010000001.1, on the reverse strand, counting down.
TGTTTATTGGCTTTGCCATTCCTTCTCATCCAACCATGACAAAGCTTGCTGATAAAGGCTTATCTTATCTGGTATTTATCATCTTAGCGCTGATTGGTATCGAGTTGTCACAAGTTGAAGGACTTGGCAGTCAGATAGGCGAAATTGCGCTATATGTGACCATATTATCGATTTTGACAATTGGCAGTGGTTTGTTTGCCCTGATGCTATTTGACCGACTGCGTCCATGGCATGCCAAAAAACCCAGCGTAAAATCTAAAGAACATCGCGTGAGTATCCGTGGTAGCCTCGCTCAAGTCGTTTGTGTGGTCATTGGTATGGTGATTGGTTATTTCTTACCAGACAATTATATGCCGCCTGAAAATACCATGACGGTGATGCTGATGATATTAATTTTGTTGGTCGGCATTGGCTTAAAAGGCTCAGGTATTACGCTAAAAGAAGTGCTGCTGAATAAGCGCGGCGTTGAGATGAGTGTCATCTTTACACTAGCTGTATTGGTTGGTGGCTTGATATTTGCGCTGATGTTCAGTGAGGTATCGTGGACCAAAGGCTTGGCACTGGCGTCAGGATTTGGTTGGTATTCGTTATCAGCGATTGTGATGACTGATGCTTATGGCGCGGTTTGGGGCAGTGTCGCGCTATTTAATGACTTGGTACGTGAGTTCTTTGCATTGATATTTATTCCCGTGTTTATGCGTAAATATCCATCAGCAGCCGTAGGACTTGGCGGCGCGACGAGCTTGGACTTTACCCTGCCAATCATTCAACAATCAGGTGGTCTAAAGGTCGTGCCATTGGCGATTAGTTTTGGCTTTATTATTAATATTGTCTCGCCAGTGCTGATGGTGGTATTTTCGGCGTTGAGGTAGTTTTATTACTTTCAAAAACTATTAAAGTCAAAATATCTGACAGCTTTTTCCATTACTATCATTGAAGTTTTCAATATTATTTTTGGTATCAATGAATACTGCATATAGGCGACGGTTGTACTGGTCCGTTTCTTCAGTATTAGAAGAAGCAACAGGTTGCTCTGCCCCATAACCATGAGTTTTAATGCGATTACAATTGACTTGATATTTAGAAATCAAAAAGTTTTTAAATCTTCCGGCACGATTGTTGGCAAGGGTTTGATAGCCCTTGCTTTCTTCGAGTGTACTTATATGAGCCTCAATAACTATCATTATATCTAAGCGCTTTTGCATTAGCGCACCTACTCTATCTAACTCTTCAAAATACTTGCTATCTATCTCACTACTATTTTCATCATAATAGACTCTAACTTCTCCTTTTATGAAATTCTTGTCAGTAATTTCTAATGAAGGTGGGCAGCCGTTCTCATCTATCATAACGTTTGAAGGTGTGTTTGGGCAATAATCCAATTTGTCCGAAACACCATCGCCATCTGAATCAGTCTCTGCTTGCATCGTCCTGATATTTTCATCTTTAGGTATCTTCTTAGACGGCGCAGTTGTAGTAGTTTGACAGCCAGCTAAAGCAATAGATGCTATTAATAATAAAACGCTATAAAGTCTCATCAGTAGACTTCCTCTATACAATTCAATACTACTTTAGCATTCGTAAAAAATTAATTAAGAAAAGTATAATCTAAGCCATCTCTAGATTTTTTTCCACCTGACACGCCTTATCATGCCACTGGATAAACTCATCAATATGAGAAGGTACTCCACTGCCACTTTCCCTAGCAACCTCTTTACCAATCATACTATCGACATAACGACAGGCGCGATAGTTTTTGGCATACTTATCATAATCAGCCATCCATTGTTTGCGCGCTTTTAACTCATCTTGACGTTGCTCAATGCTACTATCTATATCTGTGTTCTCGGAGCCAAACCAAAAGTCCTTAGCAGGGATATCTTTAGCCAACTTCTTATTTTCAACTTCACTCATACGCCACGGCTTGGCAGTAATCCGTGCTCGAAAGCACTGCTGCGCTTGACATAGACGCACATAATTGGTATCCGCATGGAAATACGCAAACCAATCTTCTACCACGTTATCACTTGGCACGATAGTATCGTGTGTGGCAATAATGCGAAATCCTGCTGGCGTTTGATATAAACGAAAGCGTTCGGTAGGATGATTGACAACACGTTTTTTGATCAAATCCGTCATATAGGGCAGTAACGAGGCGGCGTCATCAGCATATTTTTGCGCGCGAGTTTTGTCTTTTGCACTGGCTTGCTGCCACAAATAGACGGTCGCACCAATCATAACAGCCAATAACCACAACCATGATAGTCCTAGCCAAGCGATAACACTGGCAATAAGTATAAAGACAATAACAAAAAACCAAATTTTAATTTTGCTGGCGGGATTGCTTTGATTAACGAGAAAGGCAGGCATAAAACTATGATGAGTATAATCATCAGGATAGATATGACGCAATAAATCATCATTATCGACATCGATAATGGCAATATTATCGACGTTAGCGACTTGTGCGCCGTAACTGTTACGCGTAACGATAAGCTTCGTTACTGCTGCACTATTATTCGATAATTCATTTTCTGGAAAATCATGCTCATAAATAATCTTTTCACGAATAGGAATGCTATTGCCTTCGTTATACTCTTCCTCGCGCTCACGACGTAAGATATCTTCACCTGCCAGCCATCGCTCATGGGCGTCATCTACTCGCGCTTTAGCATGGGATAGCGCTTCCATTTGGCTGATATCTGACCAACCATAACGTTTGATAGTAGCTTGCTTGGAAGGTTTACTAGACGTTTCTAGCGATTCAAAGCGCTGTTTGTGTTGCGCCCAGTATTTGGGGATGAGCATGAGATTTGCCTTCGAGTAGTTATTTTTATCTTATGGTTATTTATTAATAAATGACAAAAACTAAAACTCGATACACCTGTTTGAGCCTAGGTCATTTTGATGATAATTAGCTTTGTAGTTTTTTAAATCAGTTACTAAGCTATAAACTCTACGATTCATAGATCTGCCTTCCTCGGTGTCAGAAGGTGCAATAGAACCTTTGATACCGCAATCGAGAGTAGTCAGACGACTAGGCTCAATTCTGTGATTTAAAATTAGGTAATTTTTGACAATGAGTGCTCTATTCTTAGCCAGTGAGTTTGATTGCAACATTGAGGTAGAAGCTTTACTGACCTCATCCTTCGAGACATGAGATTCAATTTTTATAGTAGCCGTATCATAGTTATTCATCTGTTCTGCTACTCTATCAAGCTCATCATGATACTGTGGCAATAATTCACTGCTGTCCTTGGTAAAAAAAGCACGATACTCCATCATTGGAGGCATACCAATAAGACTTGTAATCTCAGGACAACCTTTTTCGTCCACTACCACGTTCTCTGTGGTATTTGGGCATTGATCCAAATCATCAGGCACGCCGTCGCTATCTAAACTAACCGTTATATTTGGCATCTTAATAGTTTGGCTTGTTTGCTTAGACAAGTCAGCGGTTTGACATGCGGATAGCGTTAAGACGCTGATTAAAACAACAAGCATACTTCTCAATAGCGTATTCATAAATTATTTCTTCTAAAGCTGCTGACAGACTTCTTTATAATGCTTCAAAGAATGCTGCTCATCAGGGTAATTCCTAGAATATGCTTTATCAGCTTCTATTACCGCCCCAAAAACTCTTTGATTCAACAATGACATTTCAGCAGCATGCTTTTCAGTTTCAATATTAGCACCTTCATTATTAACACCAAGCTGAATTTTATCCCTGCAATCAAACGCCAAAATTTTATCAGTAACAATCCCTTGCTCTACTAAATAATCTTTGACTAATTTCACGCGATTACTCGCTAAGCGCCTATTATTAGGCGTGGCGTTAGTGGCTTTACGGTTTTCAGCTTCAGCTTTGGAGATATGGCCTGATAAAATGGTAACTAAATTAGGGTTGTTACGCGTTTTTTCAGCGACCTTTTGTACTTCAGTTAAATAAGCTTCGTTGGTTAGGGTAAGACTATCTGAGGTGAAATAGACTCTAATATCCATTACTAGTGACCCAATCAAATTGACCGCCACTGGACAACCATAGGGATCAACCTTGACCCCTTCAGCAGTGTTAGGACAGTTATCAATTTCATCGGGCACGCCGTCATTGTCTGTATCTGCAAGTGGCTCTATCAATACTTTAGGTGTGTTGTCTGCCTTTTTATCTATTGTATTATTTTTAGGGGTAGATTGGCAGGAGGCTAAAATAAAACTAGCTATTACGATGGCTATCGCCATCCATGACTGAGTCTTCATACGCCATCCTTAGTTTAGTTAATAACTTGATTCAAACCTTAAACCCCACTCGCCTGCTTGGCAAACAGTCTCATCAACGGCTTGATTTTACCAACGCGATACATACCTTCGCTACGAATTTGTTGAATAGGACGCATCTGTGCAAGTGACCCTGCAAATAGCCAGTTAAGCGCCGAGAAGCTGTGCATCATTAGGCTATTATGTGGACGGCGCAAACGCTCGTAGCTACGCAACGTTTGATTGCTGCCCCAACTGGTTCCACCACTACGTTCAAAATCATGTGCCAATTGCTCGCTTAAAGCCTGTACATCGAGCATGCCCAGATTCAACCCTTGACCCGCCAGTGGATGGACGCCATGCGCTGCATCACCGATCAAGACTAGGTTGTCCGCGACGTAGCTTTTCGCTTGTTGCGCGGTCAGTGGAAAGCTAGCGATTGACTCAATCTGAGTGATAGCACCTAGCTCATAGTTACTGGCAGCAGCCAATTTATCAGCAATGACGCGCGCGTCCTCCTCTATCAACGCCAATGCTTGATTGCGCGGCAATGTCCACACGATCGACTGCCAGTGTTGCGGCTTGGCTTTATCTGCATCAGTGATATCTGCTAACGGCAATAGTGCCAGCGTACCTGTGGGCAGCATCGCCTGACGGGCGGTTGCTTGATGCGGCTTTTCGGTGTGAATCGCACAGCAAATAGCGGTTTGATTATAATCGAGTGTATCCAGTCCAATCGCCGCTTGTTGGCGCACAAATGAGCCACGACCATCGGCACCAACCAGCAGCATCGCATCGATAGCAGTATGATTGTCTAGCGTCACCCGGTAACCTTGATCTGCACCTAACCAATCCATGTTTGTAACTTTTTGCCCCGCGATAATGGTTAGATAGTCACTGACATCATCTTCATACAGGCATTGCCATAACGCATGCTCAATGACAGCAGGCTCGACCATGCTACCGAGCATTTGCGGTAAATGATTGTTAGGATGATTATCGCCGCTATCGCCAAATAATAGCTCACCCATACCGTTTAGTTGCCATACCTGCATTTGCGAATAATCGGCTTTGCGCTCTGATGCTGCTATCTTTTGCCATGCGCCCACGCCTTTAAGTAAATTAATACTGGCAAGACTCAAGGCATAAACGCGCGCATCCCGCTTGCCAAGCACCTGTTGCCATTCTGAATCATCACGTGCAGGGCGAGCATCAATTAACGTCACGGGCATTTTTGCTTGCGCCAACTGTAAAGCAAGCGTTGCCCCAACAATACCGCTACCTATAATCAGCGTATGATTATTCTTCATAAGTTACTCCTACAGTTAAGTGCAATCGTATAGAACATTGGTCTAAACCGTTAATATACCGTAATATGGCAAACTAGGATTTTAATCCCATCGCGTAGTTAGCGACTAGTGGCTTAATATTTGGCAGTTTATCAAAGGCAACCAAGGCTACATTTCGCGCCAACTTGATGACTGGATTAGGATGGGTAAAACCATGTACCACGGCATCACAGAAGCGAATGACGCGTTTTTGATCGCTTAGCCGTGCTTTCTCATAGCGTTTTAACAGTTGCGTATCGCCGATGTCTTCGCCTTTTAGCACTTGCGCGCTCATCATTTGTGCCAGCACATGGGCATCGCGCATACAGAGGTTAAAACCTTGACCAGCGACAGGGTGCAAGGTATGAGCAGCATTGCCCATGATGACACAGCGACCCTCTACTTGCTTGTGTGCCAGCACACGTGTCAGTGGATAAGCGCCGCGGCGACCGGCAGCGACAAACGTGCCCGCACGCTCACCAAAGGCTTGCTGCAATGTCGCTAAGAAATGGGCATCGTCTGCTAAGTATTTATTTTCTTCCCCTTTTGGACAAACCCAAACCACAGAGCGTCTATAGCCTGTCTGATAGTCATCATTGCCATCACCGTTTGGATCTGTCAATGGCAACACCGCCAGTGGCCCTGCTGGGCTAAAACGCTCTATCGCCACATGTGCGTGTGGCTTGTCAGTTTCTACCACACCGACGATAGCCGTTTGCTGATAATCATAAGTCGTCGTGCCAATATTTAATAATTGGCGTACCGTCGAATCGCGACCATCACAAGCGACCAAAACGCTAGCTTGCAATTGCTGCTCATGTTCCTCTTCACCATAATAGTTAAAGCTGAGCGTCACCCCATCCGCTTGTTGGGTCACGGCGCTAACACTGGCATTATCGATCAAAGTGATTAATGGCTCTTGCTGCGCGGCTAATAAAAGCTTACGTCCGAGCCACGCATTTTCCATCACTTGTCCAAATGACTCGACCCGCTCTTCAGCTTTGTTTAATTGTGCACGCCCAAAGCTGCCTTGCTCACTAATCTGCACCGCATCGATACGACAAGCATGACTTTGCAACTCATCCCATAACCCAATCTCTTGATAAATCTGTACCGTACGACGTGACAGTGCTGTATTGCGGCTGTCTAAATAATGGCTGCGATTGCTGTCATCATTTGGACTGATGGTTGGGTAGCTATTTTTTTCTAATAACGTGCTAGCAATACCATGATGCGCTAGTAACAGTGCAAAGGACAATCCCACATGACCACCACCAGCGATGAGGACTTGCTGCTCAGTAGCTGCCTTTTTATCTTCAAACTTTTTTTTAGCATTCGATAAATTCACATCAGTATTTTGCATTATTATTCCTAATTTTCATGTCTATTTTACGCTGTTGGGCGCACGCACTATAAGCGATGAATAATCGCTAGAATTCTTTTAATTTTTTAGGGCGTATTGAACATTCATACACCGGCATAGCCTTAGTCGAATGCGTAATACGCCCTAACCTTCATCAGCTTTCATCATTTTATTCATATTTTAAACTCAGCGATAAAGCACTATGACATCACCCATAGATTACCACAAATCGCCTCCAACTCTGTCGCCTTAACAGTAGCCAAAACGTATAACTGAAACGCTTGATTTCGTCACGCTCTAAACGTTATTTGACATGCCGTAACCCGCTCAAAAGTAGACATAAAAATATCAATGTCGATAAGCGGTTGCAATCGTCGTACAAAAACAGTGGCATCTGTTCGACGTATGGCTTGAAATTTAAAATCTATCAACCATAATAAAGGCAAGACCGTTACTTATCATCACTCCTAAAACGAATAATAATTCTACCGTCATTTCTATCTCTATAACGTAAAGCCAAGACCATAACGACCGACCATTTTATCTCTTAAACCCACAATGCCATCAAAACCAAATCATAGCGTTGGGGTACATAATAAAAGGATAATCGCTTGACTGACTCCATGAGCCGCCGTATAAAGTTTGAATCATTGACACCATCACAGCTCAAAACCGTGCTTGGTGAATACAACAACCACATGAAATATATTCAACAACGCCTCGATATCAAAATCATGCAGCGTCAAGGTGACTTCTGTTTGAGTGGCGACATATCGAATGTCGAGCGCGGTGAACGTATTATTTATAAACTGGTAGACGAGGCACAAAATACCAAGGACATTAGCGCAGCGGAGCTACATCTTATTATCCAATCGAGCATTTCTCGTGATGAAGATATGGAAGCGGATGAGCAAGAAGCCAAGGATAATGCAGACGCTGAGGCGGACTTAGAATCAGCTCACGAGTTTACGCCAGTTAGCTTACGCACGCGTAAAGGTCGTATCATTCCTCGCGGTGGCAATCAGCAGACCTACGTCCAAAACGTACTGAACTCTGATGTCTCATTCGGTATTGGCCCTGCTGGTACGGGTAAGACCTATTTAGCCGTGGCTTGCGCCGTGGATATGCTTGAGCGTAATGAGATTGAGCGGATTTTATTGGTGCGTCCGGCGGTAGAAGCTGGTGAAAAACTGGGCTTTCTGCCAGGTGACTTGACGCAAAAAATCGATCCCTACTTGCGTCCATTATATGATGCGCTATATGAGATGATCGGCGTTGAAAAAGTGGGCAAGCTAATTGAAAAACAAGTCATCGAAATCGCACCCCTTGCCTATATGCGCGGTCGTACGTTAAACAACTCGTTTGTCATCTTAGATGAAGCGCAAAACACCACGCCTGAACAGATGAAAATGTTTTTGACCCGTTTGGGTTTCGGTTCACGAGCAGTAATTACAGGTGATATTACACAGGTCGATTTGCCACGTGGTCATAAGTCAGGCTTAGCACAAGCAATGGAAATCTTAAGTGGTATTGAAGAAATTCATATCACCAAGTTTGATTCAAAAGATGTGGTACGTCATCAATTAGTACAGAAAATTGTAGAAGCCTACGATGTTTATGATGAAGAACAAGTAGCGTTAGAAGAAAAGCGTAAGTTTGAGCGCAGAAAAGAGCAAGAGCGTAAACAAGTTATCGCTAATGCTGCAGCCAAGCTATAAACGGTCTAGCCTGCTACTTAATGTTATAAAAATGCAAAGCCGGATTACTGTCAGTAATCCGGTTTTTTACGACGAGAGCTTTTTAGATTTAGTCATAAGTTCTATCAGATGATAAAGCACACCATCTTACAATAAAGTAAAAGGATAATGGCATGAGCCAAGAGAAGGGTAACAACAGCTTTGACAACCATGATACAAATGAGCGTGCTGGCGATGATGCCAGTTTGGCAGCACTTGATATCAGTGCCAACAGTAGTATTGATGATGACATACTAGACACTTTTTATGATCGTAAGCACTTACAGTCTGTGATGATGGCAGCGTTGGATTATATCGATGGGCGCATTAAAGAAGGTCTAACGCTACCCTATTTTGTAGATATCGACCCTGAGCTATGGCAAGAGAAATCTAAAGTATTAGACATATATATTACCGATGAAATTGAGGGTCAGGCATTAAATCTGGAAGCACGCGGTAAGGATTATGCGACCAATATTTTATCTTACCCAAGTGATCTGCCAGCCGCGATTATTGAGCTGATGCCAACGCTACCTCTCGGTGAGCTGGTCATCTGTCATGGTGTCATAGTACGTGAGGCCGCAGAGCAAGAAAAGACAACTGCACAGCACATTAGCCATTTACTGATACATGGTGTGCTGCACTTATTGGGTTTTGATCATGAGCTTGGACAAGCCGAGCAAGATGAGATGGAACGGTTTGAAATTGAGATTTTGGCAGGTCTCAGCCTTCCAAACCCTTATACTTAATTCATATTTTTTAGCGACTAGTCTTTGGTCATCGGTAGCTTTTGTGCTTGACTCATCTGATTAATCATTTGATCCAATCCTTTGACATGGACATTACGCTGCGGGAATGGAATGTCGATTTTTTCATCATCCAAGGCGTATTTGAATTGCTCAAGCAAATCACACTGCATCGTCCACCAGTCAGCATTGGTTGTCCAAATATTTAGCGTCAAGTCTACTGAGTTATCACCCAAATTGGTGACGCGTACGATAGGTTCAGGGTCAGTAAAGGCCAACGGATTATTTTTTGCCAAACTCAGCATCACGTTTTTGGCAGTTTTGATATCGGCATCATAGCCAATACCGACCGTGATATCGACACGGCGGTTGGGTAGCGCCGTATAGTTCGTCACAGCTGAAGTCGTAATATCACTATTTGGGATAATGATATCGTGATTGTTTATCGTCGTCAGGTGGGTATTGACCAAAGTGATTTCTGTTACGGTTCCTGTGTAGCTGCTGATTTGCACATAATCGCCGCGCACAAAGGGGCGAAACGTCACAATCATGATGCCAGCGGCAAAGTTAGACAACTGATCTTTTAGTGACAGACCAATGGCTACTGCAGCGCCGCCCAATATAGCGACGACTGAGGTAGTCTGTACGCCAACCTTACTCAAGGCAGCTAATGCAACCACGACCAGTAACACTCCGTAGATTAGACGACCTAAAAAGTTCGCAACGGTATCATCTAAGCGACTACGCAACATCATTTTGTGAGCAACGGTGACTGCCTTTTTGGCAAGCCAGCGACCTACGACGAATATTAATATCGCTAGCGCAACTTTAATGACCAAGCTTAATGCGTTACTGGTTAAGTTGGCAACATCTATTGTAAAACCTAAAAATTCCATACTGACTCTTTATTTTATAGCGGTGTGTGGTATTCGTTTGTTATAAATATTGGTATCTTATCTGTTTGCAGCGTAGCTAACGCTTATCATCTATATATTGAATTCACCCTAATAAGTAACATCCACTTTATCGCTGTAACGATAGGTACGTATCAAACGTAGCTCAACGATATCTTCCATATCTTTGGTGAATTTACCAAAGGGCGCTGCTTGGCGTACCGATTGCTTTGCTGCTTCATCTAGTAATGTGGAGTTGGAGCTTTCAAGCAGACGTATGGCTTTAATATTACCATCACTACTGATGATGACCATAAGGCGCACTTCGCCCGTGATACCTTGTGCCCGCGCCTGCATGGGATAATGCAAATTCCCAATGCGTTCGACATGCTCACGGAAAGTATTAATATAATCAGCCGCGGCACCACGCGTCGTCGAGTTGCTATCGACCGTCACGACTTTTGATTTGGTTGCATAGACTTGCTGACGTTGAGACAGCTGTGTCTCTAAAGTAGCAATTTGTTTACGCAGACGCTCTTCTTGCGCCATCATATCATCTTGTGCTTGCTTGCTATCATTATCAGACTCCACGCTCGCTTGACGCCAGCTTAAGGTGGTACGCAGATAGCTTTCTTGGTAATGCTGCTGGCGGACTTGACGCTGCAGGCTAATCACATCTTGCGTCTCACTTATTTGCTCAGCAGACAATGGGCTGATTTGGTCGTTCTCTTGTCTTAATTGCTCCTCCACTGTGCCGCCACCTTCTTGGGAGGCATTAGCAATAAAGTGAGCGTCTTCATTTGGCTGCATATTGTCGGTTAGCGCTTTTGCCACATCTTGCATCATTGCTGCAGGATCTTTGCCCATCGAAAAGCCAATACCAAAAATAATAATGGCGTGTACGGCTACAGCGATAACGATGGCCACTGGTAAACTAACATCCCGCTTAGGTGCTTGCGCGGAAAAATGATAGCTTTGTGAATCTTTGATATAGGCCACAATGGGTCTCAGCTTATGAATATGAGCTTATAAATACAAGACAGCAAGTAATAAGCGTTATGATAATGGGCAGGATTTATGCTGGCGCTATCATAACATGACATAGAATTCTGTCGCTAGCACAACCGTTGCCGACTCATTTTAATCCACTCACACAGTATTTATCTCCTTTGGTCAATTTATTGACAAGCTGAACCAGTAAAAATGATATAACACCAATGCCAGTATGTCATCGCTAGACCGTATTTTGAACATATAAGCATTGCCAATTAAATGATTTCCGACAAAACCCATGTGTCCATTTTGAAGCCATCATATTTGTTATATACTGTTTTATAATTTTTGTGTCATTAGGGCGGATTAAACAGGCGTAAATAGACAGGGCTGATTTGGCAAAAATGCTTGTAATGACCACTCGCCAGCTTTCATTAAAGAACAGTCTGTCATTTTTTAATCAGTCGCTCTTTATGCCATTGAGTCAGCTACCCCCCCCCTATAATTATAAGGATAATAAGTTTGAGTGATTTTGATAACAGGGATAATTCAGACAATTTTGATGAATTTTTTGAAAATATGGGCTATCGTTTCGACGAATCATTTAGCGATGGTTGGGAGCGCCTTACCCAATCAATCAAACAGATATATCATAGAACGACTGATAAATTCGAAGATGAGTTGTCGCTGCCAGTGGCACAGATTTATGTCAATGATGCGCTGCAGAAGTTCGTCACTGATAATGTAAAAGCCATCTTAGAGCTGCGTGTTGAGATGCATGATGACTGGTTTCGCTTATACTGTACGGTCGATGCTGGTGGCATTTATGCAGAGGTGGCGAGTAATTTTAGTTTGATTCATGTACAGCTCGATCGTAACGTCCAGCGATTTGTCTTTGGTCAACAGACTTATACTGATGTGCTAAATCTACGTTGTGAGTCGTTTATTAAGCGCCAAGGTATCAAACTGTTTATTTGGTTTTATCACACTATTCTGAAAAAAGATCCTTTAGGCTTTATTCTCTCCTATATCAATATCGCCCGTGCAAAAGACGAGGTTATCTACCTTGATATCAATCGCTGGTTAAAAAAGAACAAAAAAATCATGAGCACTTTACATAAAGTTCAAGTCAACTATGGCGAGCTTGAAGAAGAGCAAATGATTTTAAAAACTCAAATCAATTATCGTGATTTATTGGCTGCCAGCAGTAACGAAGATATTATCGGCGATGATGATGAGCCTAAGCTGATGCAAGGCCCTATTAACCCAATAGATGATGCTACCGAACCGAGTCAAGTATAAATCCCTCAGTATAAAAAGACGTTTTTGACTTAGCAAAAAAGCGCTAACACTTAGAGACTATTGTTGTCTTTTAGCGTCAGCGCTTTTTTATCAAGCAAATTTTCAATGGCTTCTAAAGCGTGCCGTCATCAATCATGCAACTACCAGTAATTTTCTACCGCAATATTGCCCTCGCCGCGACGATTCATCACCAAACCTAAAGTCTTGAGCGCTTCTTTGGTATCTTCCACCATGTCTGGATTGCCACATAACATGACGTGCGTGCTATCAACATCCAAGGCAATCCCTGCTCGCGCTTGCAGCGTACCATCTAGCAGCAGCTTGGGCAGACGCTCTGTCAGGGCGCCTTCGACAGGTTCACGGGTAACGATAGGAATAAAGATTAGTTTTGCAGGATTTTCAACCAAAGAACCAAAGTCTTCTTGCAAACTTTCAATCTTGTCGATATAGGCAAGCTCTTCTATCGAGCGCGCACTATAAGCCAAGATGATGTGCTCGTAATCTTCCCACGTCTGCAAATCTTGTAACATCGACAAAAATGGTGCCAAGCCCGTTCCAGTCGCGAGCAGCCATAAATCTTTTGGTAGCGGTTTTTGATAACGTGCTAACGTCAAAAAACCAAACGGCATGGTATTAAGCAGCAGCTCATCGCCGACTTCTAGGTGCTGCAACTGCGACGTAAATGCACCATCGGGGATGACAATAGAGAAAAATTCTAATACTTCATCAAAAGGTGAAGAGACGATGGAATAAGCCCGAAAGATGTCTTCGTTTAGTTTTTCATTCTGTTCTTCATTAGCAACGGCATTACCTGCTGCACGCTGCTGTTTATAATATTTTAATTGACTGGGATTGACGCCCAAACGCACAAATTGACCCGCAGTAAACTTAAAGCTATCAGGACGGCTGACAGTGAAGCTAAATAGGTTTGGCGTCCACGTAGTCTTACTAAGCACGGTTACTGTCTGAATATTATCACTCATAAGAATTATCGACTCACTTTTTAGTAATCATTATTTTTATCAAAACTTCGAACGACACAAAATAAAAGATGCGCCAAGCTTATCACAAAGCTGGCGCATCTTGGGTTTCTGACCGTAATAACAGATAAGCAGCGGTATCAGTATACCCCTACTTACCCTTTTGCTATTTACCAAATACGCGCTAGACTTGCCCATTCGATCATACTGTTTGGCAAGACACCAAAGAAGATAATCATCGCGGTTACCGCGATAACCATGATCCCTCCGGTACGGATAGCCCACTGCCCTGAAACGTCAAACTCAATGAACTGTTTTGGACGCTTAAAGAGTGTAAGCATCACGCGCAAGTAATAGAATAGACCAATAGAGCTGCCCAAAATAATCATCGCTGCCAAGAACCAATTGGTGCCCTGTACCGCTGCCAATATCGCAAATAGCTTGGTAATAAAGCCTGCGGTCAACGGAATACCTGCCAATGACAACATCATGATAGTCATTACCGCTGTTAATACAGGACGACGCCAAAATAGACCTTGATAATGGGTTAGCTCATCAGCTTCACCAGACAAGCGATAAGGGCTCGACATCAAGGTTACGACGCCAAAGGCACCGATAGAGGTCAAGGCATAAACCGCCATATACATACTAGAGATACTATCCGCTGCCGCGCCGATACTGACGATGACAATCAACACGTAACCCATATGAGCAATGGATGAATAACCCAATAGGCGTTTTAGGCTGGTTTGACGTACTGCCAATAAGTTACCGACTAAGATAGATAGAGTTGCCATGACCATGAGCAGCATCTGTACCGAGGGTAAGGCCAATAAAGACGTATCGATTAAGAAACGAACCGCTAAGCCCATCATAGCTACTTTTGATACCGATGCTAAAAAGGTAGCAATTGGTGCTGGAGCGCCTTCGTAAACATCTGGTGTCCACATATGAAACGGCGCAGCAGAGAGTTTGAAGGCGATACCGAACATCATCATCGCCGCACCAAGTATCAGAAGTGGCGACTCAAAAACATCACCCAATACCATACTGATTGGCTTAAAGGCGAGCGAGCCTACTTCGGCATAGATAAATGCCATACCCATGAGCAATGTCGCCGATGCCGTCGCTGACAGCACCAAGTATTTCAGCCCAGACTCTAGCGAGCGGTTGCGCATATAGGTATATGACAGCATACCGTATAGCGGTATAGACAGCATCTCTAAGCTCATAAAGAATGACGCTAAATGCTGAGCACTGACCATCAGTAAAGCACCAATCGTCGATAGCAACATGAGCAAATACAGCTCTTCTTTATTATCCTTGAGATTTGCCAAATACGCATAAGAGAGCGTACAACAAGCCAATGCACAGATAAAAATAATCACCATATTAAACTGAGCAAAGTTATCAATAACGAATAACTGCTCAGCGTTTGGTATGAGAGTACCGCTATTCACAATCCCTGTCATTTGCCCAATGAGGGTAAACAGACCAATATTTAAGCCGACGACCGTCATCGTACCAGTCACCATATGTGAGCGTTTAATTGCGATGGCAATCATGACCACCAATACCGTAATAACGACGGCAATGATTGGCGCATAAGGCAATAACCCCATCAAATCATTCATCGTAATATCATTCATGACTTAACGTGCCTCCATTGCATCAAGCAGTTGCGACGCATCTACTTGTGTGACTTGACTGTATATATAAGCGTTATTGATCCACTGCATCGCATGACTTGAGGTATCAAGGAACGGCTGTGGATATAGACCAAGCCATACCAAGCCTGCAGCGAGCATCAATAACAATGACAACTCACGCTTACCCAAATCTTTTAATGGACGCGTAGGCAAACCATGTGCTTTGGTTTCTTGCATGGCGACTGCTTCGATGTTGTTTTTGCCAAATAATGCACGGTGAATCAAAATAAGCGAGTATAGCCCTGCTAGTACCAGACTGAATGTTGCAAAGACCACAAATACTGGATACTGAGCAAAAGCACCAAATAAAATCATGAACTCGCCAATGAAGTTACCTGTCCCCGGAATACCGAGCAATGCCGCACAGAAGAACATCAGTATCGGTGCGTAGTAACGGAACTGACCCCACATACCACCCATCAAGGTTAGATCGCGCGTATGTAGACGCTCATATAACTGTCCTGCCATGATGAATAGCGCTGCTGAGCTTAAGCCATGCGCTAACATCTGAATCATCAGACCTTGCAAGCTGAGTAAGGTTCCAGCATAAATTGCCAATACGACAAAGCCCATGTGCGAGATACTGGTATAAGCGAGCAAACGCTTCATATCGGTCTGCATAAAGGCGAGCCATGCACCATAGAAGATACCAATCGTACCCAAGGTCATCGCAATCGGCGCAAAATCTTGTGATGCTGCTGGAAATAATGGCAAGACGAAGCGAATCAAACCATAAGCAGCCGTCTTAATGAGCACCCCTGCCAAATCCACCGAACCTGCCGTTGGTGCTTGCGCATGCGCATCTGGCAACCAGCCATGGAACGGAATAATCGGCAACTTAACCGCAAAGCCAATAAAGAAGCACAGCATGATCGGATATTCCCAGCCACCAAGTGACGTACCGAGCAAATCATTATAATTAAAGCTCACCACCCCTTTTTGAGCGTAGCTGATAATGACCAATATCAAAATACCGACCAGCATAATAAGCCCAGACGCTTGGGTATAAATAAAGAACTTAGTCGCTGCGTATTCCTTGGTTTTGCCAACCACATCATGACCCCAAATAGCGATCAAGAAGTAGATAGGAACCAGCATCATCTCCCAAAAGAAGAAGAACAAGAACAGATCAATGGCTAAGAACACACCAATGACGCCGCCCAAACTCCACAAAAGGTTGAGATGGAAAAAGCCGACTCGACGCTGAATCTCATTCCACGAACAAGCTACTGCGGCAATACCGAGCAATCCTGTCAACGCCACCATCATCAGTGACAAGCCATCCATCGCTAAATGGAAGCTAATACCAAAGCTCGGTATCCATGGCACACTAAATTCAGCGACCCAAGGCACAGCAGCGTCTGGCGCAATCACTTGCTTACTCATGCCACTAAAGTCGCCGTATTGCCACATCACTAGCGACAATACAAAGGTCAACGTCATACCGATTAGAGCAATCCAGCGCGGCAGACGTTTATTAAAGCGCTCGACCAACCAACATAGCAATCCCGCAATAAAGGGAATTGCAATTAATGCTGGTAGCATCCACGTTTGTTGTAACTCAATCATCTTATACCACCGTCATCATTACCAGCACTAGTAATACAGCCATGCCCAAGCCAAAGCTTGCAGCGTAACCTCGAAGTGACCCAGTTTGCGTCGCAGACAATACCTTATTACCAGCAGATGCCAGCTTAGGCAAGACGAGCCACGCTTTATCGATAGGGTCGGCTTTAAATAAGCGGCCGATGAACAAAAAGGGTTTTATAAAAATTACATCGTATAGCGCATCAAAACCTAGACCATGATAACACCAGTGATATAGCGCCCCACCAACACGTGAGCGCTTAAAGCGGGTGAGCATGCGACCTTTATCCACCACATATAATAGCGCCGCTATTATTAGACCAGCCAGCATCGCACCCATGGCGATAAACTCAGCCGTATGCTTACCATGCGCTTGACCAGCGACTTCCAATAAATGCCCAACACTCTCTGGCAAGACGCCTTGTAATGGCGGAGTGATAAATGCACCCACTGCCGTTGATAATACGAGCAACACACTAAGTGGCAGCCAATATGACACACCAGATAATTTATGAGCATGGGTCTTTTCTTCACCAAAGAAGATAATCCAAATCATACGGAAGGTATAAAGCGCGGTTAAGAAAGCACCGAATACACCCATATAGAATAAAACCATGTGACCAGTTGCATAACTCTCCCAAAGAATCGCTTCTTTAGAGTAAAAACCGACCGTGACCCAGGGTATAGCTGCCAATGCACCGCCACCAACGATATAGCACCAAAATACCAACGGTATCTTTTTACGTAGACCGCCCATCTTAAAGATGTTTTGCTCATGATGTACCGCAAGGATGACGGCACCTGATGATAAGAATAACAGGGCTTTAAAGAAAGCATGAGTCATCAAATGGAAGATTGCGCCTTGCCACGCGCCAACGCCGAGTGCTAAGAACATATAGCCGATTTGGCTCATCGTTGAATAAGCAAGAATACGTTTGATGTCGGTTTGTGCCAGTGCACAGAATCCAGCAACGACCAACGTCAACGCCCCTACGCCGCCGACCCAATATAATAAAATACCAGGGGTCAGCTCAAACAATGGATGTAAGCGAGCGATTAAATAAACACCTGCCGTGACCATCGTTGCCGCGTGAATAAGCGCTGATACTGGCGTCGGACCTGCCATCGCATCAGCAAGCCATGTATGTAATGGCAGCTGCGCTGATTTACCCATCGCGCCGCCAACCAACATCATGGTGGTCAACATCATCGTTGGATTGTTGATATCAAACACTTCTGGTGCACGAGTAATAATTTCTTGAATATTAAGCGTACCAAATTCACGGAATAATAAAAACAGACCGAAGGCTAAGAATACATCACCCACGCGCGTCACCGTAAAGGCTTTCATCGCTGCAAGACCATTGGCGCGGTCATGGTAATAAAAACCGATCAGTAAGTACGAACAGATACCAACGCCTTCCCAGCCAAGATAAAGCAAGAACAAGTTATCTGCCAAGACTAGCAACAGCATGCTGGCGACAAACAAATTCATATAGCTAAAGAAGCGGGCAAAGCCAGTGTCACCTTTCATATACCAAGCGGCAAAGAGATGGATTAAAAAGCCAATCCCAGTGATGACACCCGTCATCGTCAGTGCCAAACCATCAAAGCTCAGACCGAAACTTGGGGCAAAATCTCCGACTTGGAACCATGTCCAAAGCGGAATCTCTATGACTGTTCCTGCTGGATTATTGGTTAAAAAAGTATAACTAACGATTAACGTGCATAGTGCTGATAACAGCATACTACCGACACCGACAATCGCTGCCACCTGCTCTGTTAGCTTGTCGCGCATAAAGGCTAAAATCAAAAAGCCAACGAGCGGGAATATAAAGGTTAATGGTAATAAACTCATGACATCATCCTTTCATCTCATTGGCGCTATCGACATCGAGATGCCCACGCTGATGATAAAACCGCAATAATATTGCCAAACCAATGGCGGCCTCTGCTGCTGCCAAGGTCAAAATAAAGATAAACATAATCTGTCCATCTGGATCGACCCAACGACTACCTGCCACCACAAATGCTAATGCTGTTGCATTCATCATGATCTCAAGGCTCATTAGCATAAATAGGAAATTACGTCGTACCATGACGCCGCACAGACCAATGGCAAATAAGATACCTGCCAAAATCAGTCCATGGCTCATGGGTATCATGCCCAGTACATTCTGCGCCTCAGCAACTGGCTGTACTAAGCCTGCTACCTCGTGGGCAAACGGCACGTTTGACACATCTTGTGCCACGCTCGCTGCTAGTACCATTAGTCTGACTCCTTGCGCGTGACTTTATTCACACCCAGCTGCGTACCTGCATTCATACTTACATAGTCATGCGGGTCAACATCTTTATATTCGTAAGGTTCTGCCATTTTCGCCGCGTCAGCATCTATAGGCATGCCGTGATCATCGTAGTGTTTGATACTCGCGACATTAGCATTAGATACTTGACTATCATTACTGTGGTTTACATTAACAGTAACCTCATCAGCGATAGACTCTTTACCCAAATGATAAGCGGCGACCAAGGCTGCCAACAGTAGCAATGCCGCCACTTCTATCAACATCACATATTTAGTAAATAGCACCGTACCGACTGCTTTGGCAGATATTGTCGAGCCACCAATCATTGCCGCTTCGTCATGACCCATACCAATCATCGCATACAGCACAACCGCGATAATAATCGTTAACCCTGTCGGTAGCGCCCAAGTGCCCGCATCAAGCCAGCGCTCTTCACGCTCATCATTGCTCATACCCAAGTTCAGCATCATAATAACAAAGACAAATAGCACCATAATAGCACCGGCATAGACGACTATCTCTAACGCACCAGCAAATGGCGCGCCTAGTACAAAAAATATCCCTGCGATTGCCAGTAATGACACAATCATCGATAAAATAGCATGCACTGGATTGGCTTGAGTCACGACGCGCAGACTGGCAAATATGGCCACTGCTGCAAGCGAATAAAACCCAGCCAGTTCAGGATGGTTCAAAATATTCATCATGGTAGCAAGCTCCTTAGATCAATCGGTGCAGCTTCGTTTTGTGCTGCGCCTTTTGGTTTGTCCGCTACCGCCATACCCGTCACACGATAATAGTTATAATCAGGATATTTACCCGGCCCTGAAATGAGCAAATGCTCTTTTTCATAGACCAAGTCTTGGCGCTTATATTCACCCAACTCAAAGTCAGGCGTCATTTGAATGGCTGTCGTTGGACACGCCTCTTCACACAAGCCACAAAAAATACAGCGCGAAAAGTTAATTCGAAAAAACTCTGGATACCAACGACCGTCTTCACGTTCCGCTTTTTGTAAGGAGATACACCCTACCGGGCATGCCACCGCACACAAGTTACAAGCCACACAGCGCTCGTCTCCATCAGGGTCACGCGTTAGGACAATACGTCCACGAAAACGCGGCGGCACAGGTACCGGCACCTCAGGATAAAGGATGGTGTCACGCGGTCTGAGCGCATGACTATTGACCATCCACATGCTGCGGACAATGGTAAATAGTCCAATGACGGTCTTTTTTATGGTAGTAAACATGGGATTATTATCCTTATCAGCTTTACCCTAGTTCATCAATGATGGCTAGTAATGGCTACTAGTGATGACTATAACGTTGGGGAAAAGATCAAAATGACCGCAGCAGTAACCAACAGATTAATCAGCGTTACTGGCAGACAAACTTTCCAGCCAAAGTTCATCACTTGATCATAACGCGGACGCATGAGTGAGCCTCGAGCCAAAATAAACATGGTCATAAAGAACAGCGTTTTAATCATGAACCAAAAAGCTGGTGGAATAAACGGAATATCTAAATTAAAAGGTGCCAACCAACCGCCAAAAAATAGGCAAGTCATCAAGGCAGAAATCAGTACAACGTTGACATATTCGCCAATAAAAAACATACCGAACTTCATGCCAGAATATTCAACATGATAGCCTTCAGCCAGCTCTTGCTCTGCTTCTGGCTGATCAAATGGATGTCTATGGGTGACTGCAACACCAGCAACGACAAAGGTCAAAAAGCCAAAAAACTGCGGAATGATATACCAGCCGTCGATTTGCGCTTCAACAATAGCACGCAAGTTAAATGAGCCGGTCAATGCGACCACACCCATTAGCGATAAGCCCAAGAAGACTTCATAACTGATCGTTTGTGCTGCTGAACGTAGCCCGCCGAGTAGTGAGAATTTATTCGCTGATGCCCAGCCACCGAACATGACTGCATAGACGGCAATACCTGCCATCGCAAAGAAGAACAGAATACCGATATCCCAGTCAGCAACACCAAGCGTTGGCGAGATAGGAATAATGGCAAATGAGGCCAATGCGGTAAACATCGCGACCGCAGGTGCCAAGGTAAACATGAACTTATCGGTAAAGTTCGGCGTCCAATCTTCTTTAAAGAAGATTTTGAGCATATCAGCAACCAGCTGCAACGAACCAAAGGGTCCGACGCGGTTTGGACCGTAACGATCCTGCCATAAAGCTAGCATACGGCGCTCATAGACAATCATCATAGCGGCAACCATAACCACGACCAAGAAGATGACCAGTGATTGCCCGACCATAAATAAAATGGACCAAGCATCAAAGCTCATGCTATCAGCCAATAAGCTTGGCACATCAGGGATAATACGGGTAACTTGCATATTACACCTCCTGTGTGGTGGTCGGTGCTGTGTTCATTTGCGCAGCATCGTTATTGTTCATCATATCGTTAGCCATGCTACCCATCATCGTCACTGGTGCATCCACTTTGCGAACCGACGCTGGCATTGATGGATGAATGATACTCACCTGCCCAACTGGGTAACCGATACAGCCTTCTGCTAAATAACCGACAATCTGTACTGGCAAGGTGATTTGTTGCTTATCGATTTCAATCGCTAAGTAATCGCCATTAGCGATGTTCCAGTCCTTAGCATTATCCATCCCGATACGCCATGCAGCAACAGGCAGTTGCTCCGCAACCACTGGGCTACGTGACGCCATCATAGAGCTGGCATAGATATTATGGATAGGCACCAGTTTGGCTTGTCCTTGCTGCATATCCGTCGTCTTCGCAGACATAGCATCTGGTGCAACATATTGACGTGTTTCTAAACGTGCTAGCTGATCGAACATGCGCACACCTGGGTCGCCATTTTTTAGATGACCACCGACCTTGTCTTGGTATTTATTCCACGCTTGTGGTGAGTTCCAACCTGCCGCATTGGCAAAAGGAATCATCGAGCTTGGCGTTTCTTTACCACTATAACCTTCCATTGAGAAGGTTAAGCCAGTATCCAAATCTTTTGGCTGCATCGGCTCATGCACAGATATCGGTGCACGCATAGCGGTACGACCTGAATAGCGACGCGGCTGACGAGCAATCTTCAGACCAGTCATACGGTAATCGGCATCAGGAGCAGCATTTTTAATACCCGCAAGCTTAGGATGTGTAGCAATTAATGCATTGATGACGTCATCTAGCTGCGTCCAATCGACATCACGACCTTCGATGCTGCTATGCACGGCATGTAACCAGCGCCAGCCTTCTTTAATACTGCTCATTGGATGGTAGTATTCGTTGTCGTAAACTTGGAAGAAGCGCTGTGCACGACCTTCAGCCGATATCAACGTACCATCCGCTTCAGCAAAGCTTGCTGCTGGCAATACGATATCGACATCTTTATGCCAATCAAGCAGCTGGTGATCTAAGGCAATGACAGTCTTATCGGCTAATAGTTGAGTCAACTTACTGGCATCGATGGCATCTGTTAGCTGATTTTCGGCAACAATCACCACATCAAAATCAGTCGCCAGTAGCTCTTCGACTGATTGACCGCCAAGCATGCAAACACCCATGCTATTGGCATCGGTAACCGTTAGGTAAATACCTGCTTGTGCCTGATATTTATTGTTTACTTCTTTCAGCTCAAGTTTTTTAGCAGGAGCGCGTTCTACATTGTCTTGCGTTTCTGTATCAACACCGGTTTCAGGTTTGTTTGGCTTGGCAGATAGCTCTTTATCTTCTATTTGCGCTTGCTCATCACGGACTTGAGCATTATACGTGTCCACTTGCTGCTGTTCAGTCGCTTTAATGGCTGAGCGTTTCTGCGTCAATGCTTGAGTAATCTGCGCCGCTGCTTCAATCAAAGCCGTAGAAGATAAGCTACTACCCGAGATGACCAATGGCTTGTCTGCTTGAATCAAGTCATAAGCGATTTGCTTAGCTAATGCTTGCATGCCATCTGTCTCAGCACTGACATCTTGATCAGCCGCTTGTGGGTCTGCGATTTCTGCGAAATCATCAGCGAAATTGACAATCTCATCAGCCACTTTAAAGCCAAGTTTAGTGATGTCTTCAGGCGTTGCTACGACACTGACTTTACTGATGTCTTCTAGCTTAGTTTGCACCACATCGATGACATAAACTGGGCTTAACGCATCTTGAGCAATACGTTTAACAGGCTCTGCAAGCCACGGCTGCGTTTGCAATGCCGCTGCCATTTTCAGGCCTTCGTTTTTTGCCGCTTGGCGTACTGACAACGCGACACGCGATGAGGTTTGGGTGATATCTTCACCCAATACCAACACCGCATCATAGCTTTCGATATCAGTCATGCTTGGGTTATAAATGCCATCAGTACTTAATACTTCGATGCATTTATTGACCAGTGCTTGCTGCTGATGATTGAGACCCGTTGAAAACTTATCAAAGCCAACCAGATTTTTTAGTGCAAAGTTGGTCTCTAGACTGGCGCGCGGTGAACCAATACCGATAACTTTTTTATCTTTGATACGTTTGATGGTTTCATCGAGTGCGTAGTCAATATTGATTTTGACATGCTTATCATTGATACGTTCAAGCGCTTGCGTTGGACGATCTTCACGATTGACATAGCCATAACCGAAGCGACCACGGTCACATAAGAAATAGCGGTTTACTTCACCGTTATAGCGGTTTTCAATACGGCGTAATTCACCATAACGTTCACCTGGTGAGATGTTACAACCTGCTGAGCAACCATGACAGATGCTTGGCGCATATTGCATGTCCCATTTACGGTTATAACGCTCAGAGTGGGTTTTATCGGTAAAGACACCCGTTGGGCATACTTCCGTTAAGTTGCCTGAGAATTCGCTTTCGAACTGACCATCTTTATCACGACCAAAATAGACACGGTTATTTGAGCCATAAACGCCCAAATCTTCGCCGCCTGCGTAGTCTTTATAAAAACGGACACAGCGATAGCAAGCGATACAGCGGTTCATCTCATGCGCGATGAATGGGCCAAGCTCTTGGTTATGATGGGTGCGTTTGGTAAAGCGATAACGACGACGGCTATGACCTGACATATAGGTCATGTCTTGCAGATGACAATGTCCACCCTCTTCGCAAGTTGGACAGTCATGTGGATGGTTGGTCATCAGTAGCTCAACCATCGACTTGCGGAATGCTTTGGCTTCATCGTCAGTAACAGAGATATACATGTCATCGCCCGGAGCGACCATACATGACATCACAAGACGACCACGACCTGCTTCCATATCTTCTTTGTTTTGGAATTGCTTGACCGCGCACTGGCGGCACGACCCTACTGAGCCAAGGGCTGGATGATAACAAAAATACGGCACATCAATGCCGAGTGATAAGCAGGCTTGTAGCAAGTTATCTGCGCTATCTACTTCGACAGTGGTTCCATCAATATGTATGACTGCCATGCCGCTCTCCTTATTTCACTTCTGGCTGTTGATTGGCTGCCGCATCAATGACATCGACACCAACCGCCTGCGCGATTTTTTGATCAAACTCTGGACGGAAATATTTAATCGCACTCATCAGTGGTTCCATCGCACCCGGCGCATGTGCACAGAATGTTTTACCAATCCATAAGTCACGCGTAAGGCCTTCTAGTTTTTCGACATCGCCCACTTGCCCTTCACCATCATTGATAGCAGTAAGCAGTTTGACACCCCACGGCAGACCATCACGGCATGGCGTACACCAACCGCAGGATTCGCGCTGGAAGAAAATCTCAAGATTACGAACGAGTGGCACCATATCTTGTGTTTCATCCACGACCATAATTAGCCCAGTACCCATACGGCTACCTGCTTTTTGAATGGTGTCAAAATCCACCACCACATCTAAATGCTCAGTGGTTAAAAAGTCTGTAGAAGCACCGCCCGGTAGCCAAGCTTTGAGCGTTTTGCCATCGATCATACCACCCGCTAAATCTTCGATGATTTCGCGTGCCGTATAACCAAACGGTAACTCCCACAGACCTGGGTCATTGACTAAACCTGAGCAGCCAAACAGTTTGGTACCCGGTGTCTGGCTCTTGCCTTTGATGTTAGATAATGACTGATACCATTCAACACCATGGTTTAGGATGGCTGGCATGTTACACAAGGTTTCAACGTTGTTGACGACGGTTGGACGACCCCATGCACCAGAAATTTGTGGAAACGGTGGTTTGGTACGTGGATTAGCACGGCGACCTTCTAGACAATTAATCAGTGCCGTTTCTTCACCACAGATATAGCGGCCAGCACCCGTATGCACGTGCAAGTTAAAGCTAAAGTCTGAGCCTAGAATGTTCTTGCCCATTAGATTATTGGCCAAGCATTCTTCGATAGCAGCGACCAAACGCTGGGCAGCTAAAATGTATTCACCACGGATAAAGATATACCCGTCAGTTGCACCAATCGCATGAGCGGTAATCAACATACCTTCAATTAACTGAAACGGTAGGCGCTCCATCAATAGGCGATCTTTAAAGGTGCCCGGCTCCATTTCATCAGCATTACAGATGAGATAACGTGGCAAGCCATCGGGTGGTGACATAAATGTCCACTTCAGACCGGCATTAAAACCTGCACCACCGCGACCTCTGACGTTAGCAGCTTTGATCATATTGCCAACTTCTTTAGGCGATTGACTCAAAGCTTGCTTTAAGCCATCAAAACCTTTTAACGACTCATAGGTGGTCAAATCTAGTACGGCATCATGATGTGCTAGACGCCATGTTAATGGCTTGGTTTCGCTAGTCGCTGTGGCTTTATCACCATAAATTGGAATGCGCTGCTCATTGAGCTGGCTAGGCGCTTTGCCTTGGCTACGTTGAGCAATCTGCTCTGAAAGCGTTAATCTCATGCGTATAGCTCCAATAATTGCGTGACTTCTTCGGGCTGAACAGGACCATACGTGTCTTCGTCAATCAACACAGCAGGGCCTTTGTCACAGTTACCTAAGCAGCAAATTGGCAATAGCGTAAAACGACCATCAGCCGTCGTCTGACCATACTCAATACCCAGCTGCGATCTGATTTCAGCTGATAACGCCTCATAGCCTGTCAAAAAACAAGCTACTGAATCACAGATAAGGATGACGTGGCGACCGACAGGCTGACGATAAATACGGTTAAAGAAAGTAGCGACCCCGTCCATATCTGACATCGGTATGTCTAGAATATTGGCAATGGCATTCACTTGTGCATCATCGACCCAGCCGTTGCGCTTTTGCACAATTTTTAGCGCATCGAGCGAAGCAGCACGCGCTTGTGGATAATGGTGCATAAACTCATGAATGGCCGCAATTTCCTCGCTAGTGAGGATGCTTGCCACATCTACTTTTGGCATTTTGTCGGAAACAATTTTCATAGTCTTCTATCTGTCCTCACTCATCACGCTTTATCAGCTAATAGCGACAGTCTTATAAGTGTCGCTATATGGCAAGATATCAGCATTTTGGTGTGCCATTTGGCAATGATATATTGATAAACGTATTTCTTTAATAACGATAATTTTCTGATCAAAGCATTAGACTAAAGTGCTAGCGATCACAGCACTAACGATCACAGTCGGCCATCACAATATCAATCGATGCCAAATACATAATGGCATCAGAGACGAGCGAACCATTAATCACCGATGGCATCTGCTGCAAATGCGCAAATGTCGGCGTACGAATACGGGTACGATAGCTCATCGTCGCCTTATCTGAGGTGATGTAATAGCTGTTCAGACCTTTGGTCGCTTCTACAATCGTCGTACACTCGCCCGCTGGCATCACAGGACCCCAAGATACTGAGATAAAGTGATTAATCAAGGTCTCAATATCGTTTAAGGTACGGTCTTTTGGCGGTGGTACCGCTAGTGGATGATCCGCTTTATAAGGGCCTTGTGGCATATTATCCATGCACTGGCGAATGATACGTAACGACTGACGCATCTCTTCGACTTTGACCATACAGCGATCATAAGCATCACCGTTGTAACCCACTGGCACTTCAAAATCGTAATTCTCATAGCCCATGTATGGACGCGCTTTACGCAGATCAAAATCAACGCCTGTCGCTCGCAGACCAGCGCCCGTCACGCCCCAAGCCAATGCTTGCTTGGCATTATACTGCGCAACACCTTGGGTACGACCTTTGAGCACGCTGTTTTGCAATGCCGCTTTGACGTATTCGTCCAAGCGTTTTGGCATCCAGTCTAAGAACTCACGAACCAGACGCTGCCAGCCACGTGGTAGATCAGCAGCAGTACCTCCAATACGGAACCAAGCGGGATGCATACGATAACCAGTCACGGCTTCGATGACGTCATAGGCTTTTTGGCGATCGGTAAACATATAGAATACCGGGGTCATACCACCCGCATCCTGAATAAACGTACCGACGAACAGTAAGTTATTGGTAATACGGAAAAACTCACTCATCATTACGCGGATAGTCTCAGCGCGCGGCGGAATCGTAATCCCTGCAAGCTTTTCGACCGACATGATGTACGGCAGCTCATTCATCACGCCACCGAGGTAATCGATACGGTCGGTATAAGGAATAAAAGAGTGCCACGTTTGACGCTCAGCCATCTTTTCGGCGCCGCGATGGTGATAGCCAATATCTGGAATACAGTCGACGACTTCTTCACCATCAAGCTGTAGCACTAAACGGAATGCACCGTGAGCAGAGGGATGGTTAGGACCGATGTTCAAGAACATAAAGTCTTCATCACGACCTGAGCGTTTCATGCCCCATTCTTCTGGGACAAAACGCAGGTTCTCTTGCTCGTATTGCTGCTTGGCGGTATTCAAGAAATACGGGGTAAATTCAGTCGCGCGCGCATGATACTCTTTACGCAGCGGATGACCTTCCCAGTACTTTGGTAATAAGATACGCGTTAGATGCGGATGACCTGTAAAGACAATACCGAACATGTCCCACACTTCACGCTCATACCAGTTGGCATTTGGCCAAATCTGCGTAGCGCTCGGTACATTGACATCGTCTTCATTCAGCGCGACTTTAATACGTACGTCGCTATTACGCTCAAGCGACATCAAGTGATAAAACACCGTAAAATCGCTGTCAGGTAAACCTTGGCGATGCTGACGCAGACGCTCATCTATCGCTGACAAGTCAAATAGCATGACGTATGGCTGGGGTAATTTACGCAGGTATAGAAGAATATCCAGCAAATCAGCACGTGCCACCCAAACCGTTGGAATCTCATCCACAGTGTGCTGCACGACAAACTTACCGGCATACTTCTGCTCCAGCTCGGTGATAACCGCTGGAACAGGCTTAATGTTAGGATCTATGTTTTCGACTACCGTGACCATGAATGATGTATTCCTTCATTAATCATCATTGAGCTATGTTGAGCCTAACCGAGCTATGTTAATCATAACTGAACCATGTTAATCATAACTAAACTACGCTAAACATAAGCGAACTACGATGAATATATGCGTACTGAGCACTTTTACGGATTGTGTATGATTGAGCCAAGCTAAAACATGATATAGCCAAATAATTTATGCCTAAATGCTGGTTCTCACATGCAGTTTGGCTACAGGCTCGCTGATTAAATACTGTCTGGGCTACGCAAGTTTTTCACAGCGATACGATCTGCTTGCTTACGGTCACGCTCAGGCGTCATTTGTGGCTGATAGATACCCTGATCATTGACATGAATACCTAGCGGGCGACGCTCTTTAGTAATCGACTCTTGCAGCAACATCAAGCCTTGGATCAACGCTTCTGGACGCGGCGGACAACCGGGCACATAGACATCAACAGGGATAATTTTATCCACACCTTGCACGACCGAATAGATATCATACATACCGCCAGAGTTGGCACAGGCACCCATCGAGATAACCCATTTTGGCTCAAGCATTTGTTCATAAAGGCGCTGAATAACCGGTGCCATTTTGACAAAACAAGTACCAGCAACGATCATCACATCTGCCTGACGGGGTGATGCGCGAATAACTTCGGCACCAAAACGTGACAAATCATGAACGGCAGTTAGGGTGGTGGCATATTCGACATAACAGCAAGAGGTGCCAAAGTTAAATGGCCAAAGTGAGTGCTTGCGCCCCCAGTTTGCTGTTGAATGGACGAGGTCTTCGAGACGACCCATAAAGACGTTTTTATTCACTTCGTCTTCGATTGGATCATTGACCGTTTGACTGGTCTGTGCAGGATAGACATCTGCATCAGGGTTGGCTTTTGTTAATGTGTATTTCATAACATACAACCTTTATATTAGGCGAAGCGCAGCAATCATCTTGCTTCCGCTATCCCCTTAACTTCTATTATTAATAAGCGACCATTTTGCAGTAACGTGCCACAAGACCGTCAAAAGCGATTAGCGTTTGACTTTGTCTTGTTGCGCAGATGTGGCAAAATCCATGGAAGTCACATTACCAGTAGTATTAATATGATCGATATTTTGCAAGTGACGACGGTTGGTCTCGATATTGTTCGAGACATTAATCTGCCCTGAAGACTGGGCTGGTATCTTGCCAGTTGGATCGACCATCAGCTCATCGACGCCATCAAACTGCGTAATATCTGCCAAATTAAAACCTGCCGGAGCTGCATATAGACGTGGTTGCTTGCGACGCTTGTCCGATGGTGCCCAATTCATCGCACCCAGACTGAGCTCGTATACCAAGCCTATAATCAAGATGGTAATGAATATCGCGGCAGCGGCGAAGCCCAGCCAGCCTGCTTCACGTACTGAAACGGCATAAGCGTACAAATATAGTGCTTCTAAATCAAAGATAACGAAGAAGATTGCCACCAAATAGAATTTGGCAGACAAACGAATACGGGCGTTGCCAGCTCCGACAACACCCGCTTCAAATACTTCTTCTTTTTGTGAGCCCTGAGAGCGACCGCCAAGCAAACGCGGCACAACCAGCATAAAGACCACTAGCCCAATGGCGGCTAAGATAAAAGCAATGGCTGACCAATTAAAAGCAGACATGATAATACGTGCTCCTCACCCAATCGAGTGTCAAGCGCAGCGCGCATACTCACAAACTATAGAGTGGTAATAGCGACTGGCATAACGCAGACGAAAACACAAAGTAACTGCCATTGGGTCTTAATAACTCAATGGCTCATATAGATACTGTGCTGGTAATAACCAATTATCAAGCTTATTGACGACGATGTCAGACATGACCAACTATAGATACTCCGATATATAACGGAGAAAGGCTGGTCGCCTAACGCATCTTCTAACAACGTAAGATCAACGTATTAAATCAATATCATATTCGATAGTTTATTTAATTGATTTAATAGCTCATTACACGTGGTCAACAATGACGAGACAACTGGCATAAATTATTTACGTACTATACGCATATCAGTGCCTAAAAGCTAGTTTTTAACTGTATTGAACGGTCACTTTATAGGTGAAAGAAACATGTTTTTTTTGCCATGAATTATGATATAGACGTTACCTTATATTAAGCCCAAATCCACATTTTTGAGTGGACGCTAGTATATATAGCATAAGTCACGAAAAATTAACGCTTTTTTACTGGGTGTCGATCCTTGAACTCCTCCCCAATGTGACGGTTTTTGCTTTATAATAACCCGCCTAATTGCATGGTAGTATCAGCGGCTGTTTTAACGATGGCTCTCTTGATTAATTGTCACAAAATATTAATGGTCATGAGCGTGATTAGCGGATAGGTTGATTAACCTTATCGACGCTATGTTTTGATATCGATATGATGCAACAAGCTATAATGCTATGTTGCCGTCTTGCGCTATCGATCTGCCTCATACGTGCCGTTTTTATCTCACTGAGCAACGCTTGATATCAACACTCGCCTTTTTTGCTTTCTTTTTGCTTTTGTCTTACAGGTCACCTTATGAGTCAACTTAATCCCAAACAACAAGAAGCGATGCTCTACGTATCCGGTCCATTGCTTGTGCTAGCAGGTGCCGGCTCCGGTAAGACATCGGTGATTACCCGCAAGATTGCGTATCTAATCGAAGAATGCAACATGCCAGCCGAGCGCATTACCGCAGTGACCTTTACCAATAAAGCGGCGCGCGAGATGAAAGCCCGTGTCAGTAAATTACTGCCTAGTGAAAAAACTCGCGGGTTGACGGTGTCTACCTTTCACCAATTTGGGCTACAGTTTTTGCGTTATGAGCTGATTCATACACCGCTCAAGGGTAACTTCTCCATTATGGACAGTGACGACAGTAAGCGTTTGCTGATGGAGCTGATGATGCGCGACAATTTAAGCGGCGCTGAAAGTCGTGAATTGGTCGGCAAAGCCATTAAAATGATTTCTGACTGGAAAAACGATCTGATTGAACCAGATAAGGCGATGGAAACCTTAGACGATCCAGAAGACATGATTTTTGCGACCCTTTATGCCTTATATGAGCGCAATTTGCGTGCTTATAACGCCGTTGATTTCGATGATTTGATTGTCCTGCCGACCAAGATATTACGTGAAAACAGAGAGCTGCGCGATAAATGGCAAAACCGTATTCGTTACTTACTCGTCGATGAATATCAAGATACCAACACCGCCCAGTATGAGATGATTAAATACTTAGTCGGACCGCAAGGGCGTTTTACCGTCGTTGGCGATGATGATCAATCTATCTATGCGTGGCGCGGTGCAAAACCGGAAAACATGGCGTTGCTAAAGGAAGACTTTCCTAAGCTAAAAATCGTCATGCTTGAGCAAAACTATCGCTCGACCACACGTATTTTGACCTCTGCCAATGCCGTTATTACCAATAACGAGCATTTATTTGAAAAGAAACTCTGGTCAGATAAAGGTCAAGGCGAAAAAATTCGCATTATTAACTGTCGTAACGATGATGATGAGTCTGAGCGTGTGGCAAAAGAGATTGTCACTCATAAACTGCGTTTCGGTAATGAGTGGGAGCAGTATGCGGTTCTATATCGCAGTAACTTTCAGGCGCGCATGCTAGAGGCGCAGTTGCGTCAATTGCAAGTGCCTTATAAGTTATCGGGCGGTCAGTCGTTCTTTGCGCGTAGTGAAATCAAAGACATCATGGGCTATCTGCGTTTGATTCTGAACCCCGAAGATGACAGTGCATTTTTGCGTATTATCAATACGCCTAAGCGTGGAATGGGGCCAGCAACGCTAGAAAAGTTAGGCTTATTTTCACAAGAGCATAGCATCTCGCTACTCGCTTCTTGTACCCACGCAGGGCTCGCGCATGTTTTACCGTCGAAGGCTTATGGTACGATAAAGGAGTTCGGTGAGTTTATTGAACATTATACGCGTGAGCTGGATCAGCATCCTGACCCTGTGCCTATCGTCCGTCAGATGATTGATGAAACGGGTTATATCGACTTTGTGCGTAGCGACGCCAAAACCCCGCAACAAGAAAAAAACCGTATCGATAATATTGATATGCTCTACACTAGTATTCAATCGCTGATTAATCGCGCCGAAGAAGACGAAGACCGCACCATTGATACCATCATTCGTAAGCTGGTGTTGCTAGATATGCTCGAGCAACAGCAAGAAGAAGAAAACACCAACAAGGTTAACTTGATGACCTTGCATGCAGCAAAAGGTCTGGAATTTGATTTTGTGTATATCATGGGGCTTGAGGAAGAAATGCTACCGCACCGCAATTCCATCCTAAGCGAGACGGTCGAAGAAGAACGGCGCTTGATGTATGTGGGCATTACTCGTGCGCGTCGAGAGCTGACATTGACACTAGCGACTCAGCGCCGTGCGGGCGGTCAGATGCGTGTCACCTCTGAATCGCGCTTTTTAGATGAGTTACCAGAAGAGCATATCGACTGGCCAGCCAAGGCGAAAAAGAAAAAAGCGACTAAAGACCCTGAGGCCGTTGCTGATGAATACTTGGCTAATATTCGCGCTTTATTGGGTAATCGTTAGCGTTAGGCTCAACGCTTGAGAGCATGCATCACCAGTTAGCGACATGAGAAATTAGCACTTATTTGACATTTTAGTGTTTGTTATTATTTATACTTTCTAAAAACTTTGGAACCTTTATGCCTACCCCTATGCCTGATCAGGAACGACCATCTACGCTACAGGGAGATTACAATCCAGCAGAGTATAGCGGCGAATATAAGCTTCTATACCTGCAAAGTTTGGTTGCTGAAAAGGCATACGAGGCGATTACTGAGTTTTTAGAAAAGCAGTCCAAATATGAGATTGCGAGCCTATTAGAATCGTTCCCTAGCCAAAATCGCTTGTTGATTTGGGCACAAGTACCAGAAAATATCAAAGGCGAAGTGCTTGCCGAGTTAGAGTTTGATACACGCCAGCCGCTGTTAGAAAACGTCTCATCGAAAGACATTTCCTTATTTACCCAAGACCTTGATGCGCAAGACATCTCTGAGATTTTAGATACTGTCACCGAAAGTGTGCGTACCTCGGTCATGGCAACCTTGGATGAAGACATCCGAGTACAGGTCAATAAGCTCGATACCTATGCTGACTGGGAAGTCGGTCGTTATATGGATCCTGACCTCATTCAGATCAGGGATGATATCACCCTTGCAGAAGTACAGAACTGGCTACGAGAAAATGACGACTTGCTCGATGATGAAAGCCAAGAGCTGCTGGTCGTCGATCAAAGCCAACAATTACTTGGGCTGCTCAGTCTGGTCGATTTGATTAAACATGATCAAACTACTTTAGTCTCAGAATTGATTGATAACGCCATCACCATTAATGATCGCTTAGACATCCAAGATGCCGCAGCGATTTTCCGCTCAGAGGATATTCGTTTTGCCCCCGTTATTAATAGCCATGGTGAGTTGGTCGGTCAGTTAAATGGCGAGGACATCATGGAAATTATCCAAGATGATGTCGATAGCACCATGAAAAACCTCGCGGGTGTCAGCCAAGATGAAGAGCTGTTTGCGCCTATTTTAACCAGTGCCAAAAGCCGCAGTATTTGGCTAGGCATTAACTTGTGTACCGCCTTATTGGCTGCGGCTGTGATTGGTCAGTTCGAGGCGGTACTGGCAAAAGTGGTGGCGCTGGCGATACTCATGCCTGTGGTCGCGAGTATGGGCGGTATTGCTGGATCACAAACTCTGACAGTGGTCATTCGTGGTATGGCGATGGGTCAAATCGGTGGTTCCAACCGTTTGTGGTTACTAAATAAAGAGCTGTGGGTTGGCGCGATAAACGGTATCATATGGGCGATAATCATGGCGATTATTGCCCAACTATGGTTTCATAACATTAAAATCAGTGCCGTCATTGGTTTTGCCATTGCCATTAATATGACCGCCGCCAATGTGTCAGGCATTAGTATTCCACTGCTCCTAAAACGCATGAATATTGACCCTGCCCTATCCGCCTCGGTTATCTTAACCACCGTGACGGATATCGTCGGCTTTATGTCATTCTTGGGTTTGGCGAGTGTGTTGATACTATAATCACATAGCCAACGTTCAAACAATATTATTTAGAAACTATCCAACCGTTAAGTGAGTGCGTTATGCAAGCTGTACAAGTTAAAGTATTAAACCCTAAAATTACTGAAGATAAAGCGTTCTCGTTACCGACACGCGCCACTGATGGCAGCGCTGGTATCGACTTGCGCGCTTGTATTGATGAGCCATTGACGATTAAAGCAGGTGCCACGCATTTAATTGGTACTGGTTTGGCGGTTTATATCCAAGACCCTAACTTTGCAGGGATGATTTTACCGCGCTCAGGTCTTGGTCATAAGCACGGTATCGTCTTGGGTAATTTGGTTGGCTTGATTGATGCCGATTATCAAGGTGAGCTGATGGTCAGTATTTGGAATCGTAGTAATGAAGACTTTGTGTTGAATCCTGCGGAACGTATGGCACAATATGTCGTCGTACCCGTTGCCCGCCCTGAGTTTGAAGTGGTATCAGAATTTAGTGATACCAGTGCACGCGGTGCGGGCGGCTTTGGACATTCAGGCCGCCAATAATCAGTTATCATTACTGATTTACCATGTTAATTGTATTTTAGTCATCACAAAATCACCATCACGTGAATCACGCCATAAGGAGAGTAAGCGATGCCGTCTTTTGCTGCGCAGCAATGCTTATTTCGTGCTTATGATATTCGTGGTTCACGCCAGCATTTTACCACTGACTTTATTCAAGCATTGGGCAAGGCATTTGCTCAGCTTTATAGTGTCGCAGATTGCAACCCAACAGCAGCTCCTGTCAAAGCCTGCCTGCCAAAACCAAGTATCGACCGTAAAAGAACCGTCATTGTGCTTGGTTATGATGTGCGTCTCGGTAGTAATATTATCGCTCAGAGATTGGCTAATATAATGATTGAATATGGCCTACAGGTTATCCAGCTGGGGTTAATTACTACCCCCATGATGGTTTTTTGGGCAGAGCAATATTCTGGTCATGGCATTATCGTCACCGCCAGTCATTCTGCTAAAGACATTTTAGGTATTAAATGGTTGGTCAACCATCAATCTCCGAGCCATGCAGAGATTCAGTTGCTTTGGCAAAAAACACGGGCTAACTATGCCTGCCACCTCAATCACTCTCAAGCACAGGTTGATGCTCAAAATACGCTGAAAAATACAATTGCTAAATCTATTTTCAATCAGCCGTTCAATTTATCTGATGCACAAGTCACGACGACTTATATTGAGGCTGTCGCTCAAGTTTTTAAGCAAATCCATCCCTCTAATAAACTACTTCTTAAAGATAACCAACAACCATCTGGCACCCTTGATGTAGTAATCGTCATAGACTGTATGCATGGCGCGACCAGTAATATTGCCCAGCGTTTATTTGAGCATTTTTGCCAGCAAGTCATCATGATTAATGACATCGCAGATGGCAGTTTTCCCTCTGGCAATCCAGATCCCACTGAACCACACCGTCTTAAACAATTACAGCGAAGTGTGCGTCAACATCAAGCAGATATAGGTATCGCTTTTGATGGCGATGGCGACCGCTTAATGATCGTTGATAATAGCGGTAAAGTTGTCACGCCCGATCACTTGCTATATTTATTAGCGCAAGTGGCGCTGACCGAACACCCCGAATCGCTGTGTTCTAAAAGCCCAGACCGTTCACAACTGCCTTTTCAAATCCTTTTTGATATTAAATGCTCCCATCATCTACCGAAACTCTTGTCTGAGCTTGGCGCAACACCTGTGCTCAGTAAAACGGGCAGCAGCTTTATGCGCCGACAGATGCAGCAATCTGCTGGTCAAATTGTCTTTGCGGGTGAATTGTCAGGGC
Source organism: Psychrobacter sp. JCM 18902 (assembly GCF_904846615.1). Taxonomy (NCBI): domain Bacteria; kingdom Pseudomonadati; phylum Pseudomonadota; class Gammaproteobacteria; order Moraxellales; family Moraxellaceae; genus Psychrobacter; species Psychrobacter sp. JCM 18902. Next base: position 246,544 of record NZ_CAJHBK010000001.1, on the reverse strand, counting down.
ATTTCATATTTAACGATAGCCGCTTTATTATTTATGATGACGCCATGTACGCGGCCTTGCGATTGCTGCATTGGCTAGCGGCTTACGATGCTCAGGGTGAAAAATCTCTGACTGATATTACAGAGCAATTGCCTGCTATGGTCAGTACGGCGGATCATTATTTGCCGATGCCTAAAACCCTTAAAAAAGACGATACTATCGTCGAGCAGCTGACCAAATTTTGTCAGTATTTACGCCAGCTCGTGGAAGCGACTGTAGCAAAAGATTCTGGTGATCATTGGATAGCTACTAGCCAGCCATCGCTTTGCCGTTGTTCGATGAGTCGGCAATATGTGACGTCCAAGCAAGCCAAATGCTTATTGCCAGTGGGGACGAAGCTGAGCTGTATTGATGGCGTGCGTTTGGATTTCGCCCATGGTTTTGGGGTGCTCCGCCAATCAAATACCAGTCACAATCTTACCGCACGCTTTGCTGGTGATAGCATAGAAGACTTACGCGACATTCAAGCAAAATTTGCCGCTTTATGTCGCCCATTTGATAAAAAACTGGCGGAACAAATTGTCGCTATTCCTGCCGAATAGTTTTGAGCAAAATAGTTACCGTCAAAGTAGTTGCTGTCAAATAAAAATATGACTTTTTAATACCATAACTTAGGAGTTTATAATGACGCTTAATTTAGATGATGCCAAAAACACTGCTGAAGTATTGACCACAGCGCTGCCTTATATCCAGCGCTTTGTCGATAAGCTTATCGTGGTCAAATACGGCGGCAATGCGATGACGGATCCTGCGCTTGAGAGCTCATTTGCCCGCGACATCGTCTTGTTAAAAACTGTTGGCATTCATCCTGTGGTCGTGCATGGCGGTGGTCCACAAGTGGATAACTTATTAAAAGAGTTGGGGCGTCAGTCAGACCGTATCGATGGTATGCGTGTCACCGATAAAAGCACCATGGATATCGTCGAGATGGTCTTAGGTGGTAGCGTCAACAAATCTATTGTTAGCTTAATCAACAAGCACGGTGGCCGCGCTATCGGTTTGACGGGTAAAGATGCCAATTTAATCTTAGCCAAAAAACTGATGATGGAAAAAATTGGCGCAGATGGGATTGCTGTGCCCGTCGATTTAGGGTTTGTCGGTGATGTAGTCAGTGTCAATAAAGACGTGATTAACATGCTCATTGCCTCTGACTTTATTCCCGTCATCGCGCCACTTGGGGTCGATACCGAAGGCAATACGTACAATATCAATGCCGACTTGGTTGCAGGTAAAGTAGCCGAATTTTTACAAGCCGAAAAGCTCATGCTTCTAACCAATATCAAAGGTGTGCTGGGTCGTGACGGCGAAGTCGTGACTGGACTCACGCCAAAGAAAGTCGACAGCCTCATTGAAGATGGCACTATCTCAGGCGGTATGATTCCCAAAATCCAATGTGCACTTGATGCGGTACGTAGCGGCGTAAAAAGCGCGGTAATCGTCGATGGTCGCGTGCCTCATGCCACGCTGTTAGAGATTTTTACCAATGAAGGAGTTGGTACATTAATCAGTCGTGATTTAGGCTCATCATTGGCCGAGTAGCAGGAGTAAATCATGGCATTGTGGCTCTGGTGTCTACTTTTTATCTTAGAAAGCCTGTATTGCTGGTGGATTATTGGCTATGGTGGCGCAAAATGGATAGAGGGGTGGAAGTCATTTTTCCTCATTGATTGGTTTGCTCTAGATTGGAATGCTGAACAAATTCGCTTTTACGTCTTGCTTATATGGCTCGCAAGTGTGATTTGGTTTATTTTAGGTGTTATAGAGCCCGAGCTAAGAGGTTCTTAGCTCGGGCTTCATTGATGGTAGCCGTATTCTTTTACGAAAAAAATTTATCAAACTCAGCTTCATCATAACCGCATAGTAATATATTCTTGTTTTTATCAGTCAGCTCACCTTCAACTATCGGACGCTTAATCATACTGGTATTCTCTACTAGCAGGTCAATCGCGTTATCTATATTGGCATCTGCTGATTGCTTTTGCTCTTCGGTCAGCTTGCGCCATGTGGTGCCACGCTTGTTCAGTACTTTATCAATACCTATCTCATTTACCCAACGCTTAACGCTATCTTTATCGATACCTTGTTTTTTATAATCATGAAATTCATAGCTAACGCCTAGATCATCAAGCTTAGTAAAAGCTTTTTTCATGGTGCTGCACGATTTGATACCGTAAATAGTGATGGTCATAGAGACTCCTCAACGTCAAATATAAATTAAATGCTTATTTACTGAAAAAAATAAACGAGCGATAACAGTATAAAAATAATTAATAATAGCCATTTGGTTTTTTTAGTAATCAGCTTTATTCTTTCCATTTCAATCGACTGATAATGTATGGCAGGCTTTCCTTCAAAAGCGAGTTTAACAATATGATAAATCTCCATCTCATTGAGTAGCGTATCTTTGTACCTCATAGTTTTTAACGGATACTGTATGACCTTACCTTGTTTGGGTTGAATAACCAATGCCCAAGTCTCTGTTCTACCATAAACCTGATAACTTATATCTATACACTCAACATCACGCCACAACACAGATTTTTGTTTTGACTTGCGTAGAACTTGCAAAATAGTTAGTCCATTCGTACTGATCTGTAAGGCAGGTTTACCGCTAAGTAAAGCCAGTAATGACACTATTACTCCTAAAACGATAAGTATTATAAGTAACAACAAGATTATGACGGCAACCCAACCGCCCTCCTCTTGCATTATAGGTACGCCGTAATAATACAGCGGAAAAATCAACAACCCCAAAGCCAAAATTAATAATATGTGTTTGTTTGATAAATACAAATCAATAGGATATGTTAATACTTGCCCTTTTTTTAGTTTTTGCATGCCTAGCCTTACTGTAAGTCCATAAGTATTTATATAGTATTTAATACTGCTCTATTATTGCGCTGCCCCATCGCATTTTTTGCCGATTTGCGCTATTCTAGCCTATCTAATTTCTTATCAAAATATTCAATCTCGAGCCAACTATGAGCAATACTGTGACATCTGACCAAGCTGAAAACAATCATTATAACCCACAAGCGATAGAAGCGGCGCAGCAAGCCAAATGGGCAACTGACAAGCGCTTTGAAGTGAGCAATGAGCCAAGCGATAAGCCAAGTCGCTATATGCTGTCGATGTTCCCTTACCCAAGCGGTAAGCTGCATATGGGTCACGTGCGTAACTATACCATCTCTGATGTACTGAGCCGTTATTATCGCCTCAAGGGCTATGAAGTCATGCAGCCTATGGGCTGGGATGGTTTTGGCTTGCCAGCAGAAAACGCCGCCATTGCCAATCAGACGCCGCCTGCCAAATGGACGTTTGCCAATATTGACAGCATGCGCGCGCAGCTTAAACTGCTTGGCTTATCAATCGACTGGTCACGTGAATTTGCCACTTGCAGCCCTGAGTATTATCAGTGGGAACAGTGGTTGTTTTTGCAGTTGTACAAAAAAGGCTTGGTCTACAAAAAACTGTCGACCGTCAACTGGGATCCTGTTGATAATACCGTCTTAGCCAACGAGCAAGTCATCGATGGTAAAGGCTGGCGTAGTGGCGCTGCGGTCGAAAAGCGCGACATTCCGATGTATTACTTTAATATCACTGATTATGCTGACGAATTACTTGATGACTTAGACCAATTAGAAGGTCACTGGCCATCAGAAGTATTGACCATGCAGCGCAACTGGATTGGTCGTAGCGCAGGCATGGAAGTACACTTCCCTTATGAGCTTGCTGGCGAGACCAATACCTTAGATGTGTTCACTACTCGCCCTGATACTTTGATGGGTGTGACTTATGTGGCAGTCGCGGCCGAACATCCGCTAGCGCAGTATGCGGCTGAGCATGATGAAGCGATTGCGCAATTCTGTGCGCTTTGCAAAAAAGGCTCAGTTGCAGAAGCAGACCTAGCTAAAGCTGAAAAAATCGGCATGGCTACTGGTCTTACGGTCACGCACCCACTCACTGGCGAAGAAGTGCCAGTATGGGTTGCTAACTATGTGCTCATGAGCTACGGCTCAGGCGCGGTGATGGCTGTCCCTGCTCATGATGAGCGTGATTATGAATTTGCGATTAAATACAGCTTACCCATTAAACAAGTCATCGATATCCCTGTCGGCTATTTCGATGCGTTGGAAACAGATGCAAAGGCGAACGATACTGAGATTAATCGTGCTTATACCGAACGCAATACTTTGGTCAATTCAGGTGAATTTGATGGGTTAGACTTTGAGCAAGCATTTGAAGCGATGCTGACCAAACTAGAACCACAAGAGCTTGCTAAGAAAAAAATCCAATACCGTCTCCGTGATTGGGGTGTCTCTCGCCAGCGTTATTGGGGCTGCCCTATCCCAATGGTAAACTGTGAGCATTGCGGCACCGTACCTGTCGAAGAGCAAGATTTGCCCGTTGTCTTGCCGACTGATGTCGTTCCTGATGGTCGCGGAAATCCGTTAAAAAACATTCCAGAATTTGTCAATACGACATGTCCTAAATGCGGTAATCCTGCTGAGCGCGAAACCGATACCTTTGATACCTTTGTGGAGTCAAGCTGGTACTATGCACGCTTTGCAAGCCCAAATGATGCGCAAAGCATGGTCAACAAATCTGCCGCCAATAAGTGGCTGCCTGTCGATCAATACATCGGCGGTGTTGAGCACGCGGTGATGCATCTACTCTATGCACGCTTCTTCCATAAACTGATGCGTGATGAAGACTTGGTGTCAGGAAATGAGCCGTTTGCTAATTTGATGACGCAAGGCATGGTATTGGCAGGGACATTCTATCGCCTAAATGCGGATGGCAGTACCACCTACTACTTTGCAGAAGACATTGATATCGACTATGACGAACGTGGTCAACCGATTAAAGCCATCTTAAAATCTGATGGGCAGCCCGTGACCATTGGCAAAATCGAAAAAATGTCTAAGTCAAAAAATAACGGTGTCGATCCGCAAATTACCATCGATAAATACGGCGCTGATACCGTTCGTCTCTATACGCTCTTCACCGCACCTGCGGATCAAACGCTAGAATGGTCAGATGATGCGCTCAAAGGCCCTTATAACTTCGTCAAAAAAGTATGGCGTATTGCTACTGAACACATGCAAGCGCTTACTGCCGCGAACCTAAGTATCGAGACGCTGAACAATGAAGCTTTGAGCACTGATGGCTTAAGCAAAGAAGCCAAAAACTTACGCCGTAAAACCCATGAAACCATTGCTAAAATTGATAGTGATTTGGGTGATCGTTTGGCATTGAACACGCCTGTATCAAGTTTGATGGAGCTTGCCAACGAGCTGACTGGCTTTAAGGCCAATAGCAAGCAAGACCTACAGGTACAGCATGAGGCATTGACGGATCTGCTGATTATGCTATCTGTATATGCGCCGCACATTGGTGAACATTTACTTGAGCAATTGGGTTTAGATACCGTTACCTTGAATTATCCAGAAGTTGATAAAAGCGCTCTGGTACAAGATATGATCACGATGGTAGTACAGGTCAATGGTAAAATGCGCGGTAAAATGGATGTAGCCCCAAATAGCGATCCAGAACAGCTAAAAGCACAAGCACGTTCAATGGAAAGTGTGGCAAAATTCTTGACTGGCGACATCAAAAAAGAAATCGTCGTCCCTAATAAGCTGGTAAACATCGTGGTGGTAGGCTAGATTTTTTAGGCTCAGTACTTTTTATTAGTTTAATGATTAGTCTGAGCCTTTTTATAATATTAGGATAGCGATTATGTCGTATAAATATCGAGCAGGTCAGTCACCCAAAGCCAGCTTAAGCAAAAAAGACGCTTTTGCCAAAAAATCAAGCGGACAAAAACTGGCGGCGGCTTTTCTAACTGCCCTGCCAATGTTTACGCTACTAAGTGCAACGGCAGCTATTAGTGGCTGCGGCTTTCAACTGCGTGGCTATGATGCGCCGATGCTGCTTGATGTCGCCAAAACAGCCGTGATTCTCGAAGACAATCGCACCTCATTTCCGCTTAAGCTGCCATTGACAAGACGCCTAAAAACTTTAGGTGTTGATGTCATTGACAACATGACAGCAGCTGATGTTGCGAACAATAACAAACAAGTAAGTGCTGAACCTATTGCCGCTATCACCATCAATAACGTGCGTTTTAAGCGTTATGAGCTGGTCGGTGTCTTGACAGAGATACGCTTGGTACTTTCAGCAGATGTCAGCTATCAGACTATGGAAAATGGTAAACCAATTACGCTAAGCAACTCCATCCAAGTCGAGCGTAGCTATCAATATAATGAAGCATCGGTAAGCACTGATGATCAGCAAGGCGATCAAATTCGTGACTGGCTCTATGACAGTTTAGCACGCCGAATTACTGATCAATATGTCGCCATCTCCCTACCCAAGGTCAGCTCTTCTGGAGTCAGACAATCTGTGCAAAGCGGTAATGGCTCAACGTCGATCGCGGTGGTGGTGCCAAACCCATAATTTATAATGCGCAACACATTCCACGTTTATTTTCATCAATCTGTGTACTTATTACCCTATGCAAGATACTTTTATACAAGCCTACCCAAAGCTACTACAGCCTTCCGTTGCAGTCGCGGGCTTGTGGCTGGCGCATGGTGATGAGCCACTACTCAGTCAATGGCTCATCGATGCCCTGCGACCACATTGGCGCGCGCAGAATTACGCGATCAAGCGTATTGAGCTGATATCAGTCAAGAGCTGGCAAGAAGTATTGTCAGAGCTTGGTAGCCAGTCTTTATTTGATGATGCCAGTGCCTTGATCGTGACAGGCAACCATAAGCCTGACAAGGCGGTCATCACTGAGCTTGAGCGCTTTGCCGTTGAAGCTCAAACAGGGACGCACAGTCATAGTTTATTGTGGCTCACGCCCAAACAAGACAAACGAGCGCAAAGCAGCAAATGGTTTACGCCATTTGCTCAATATGGTCATGTCATTGATTGCAATTTATATAATGAGCAGCAACGACAGCAGCTCCTGCAAATACAAGCTCAGCAGTTTGGTTTACGACTATCGCAAGAAGCCTGGCAGCTGCTTATGTCGCATACTGAGCACCATCTGCTAAGCGCTTATCAGACCTTATGGCGGCTCTCCTACTTATTTGCGCCGCAGCTAGTCGCTAAGAATATTGAGTCTAATCATCAGGCTGATCACTCTACACAACTTCCAAACAATGTTGCCTTAGACATTAAGGATCTACAAGCCACGTTGGTCAGTGATGCACAGTTTAGCGTCTTTGATTTATCGGATGCCATGCTTGCCGGTAACAGCACGCAAGTCGCTAAAATCATGTTTCAGCTCAAAGCCACCGACGAGCCAACCACCTTGGTATTATGGGCGATTAGTAAAGACATGCGGCAAATTATGCAGTTGATGGATGGGCAAGACCCGCAAGCGCTTGGTATCTGGCGTAGCAAACAAGGGTTGTACCAGCAAGCTTGCCGTCGCCAGTCAAAAACTCAAACGGCTGAATGGCCTGCCCTGCTTTATAAATGTGACCAAGCCATCAAAGGACTCGTGCGTCAGCCAGCGTGGGAGTTATTATTGCAGGCAGCGCTTGAGTTATCAGGTAAGCGGCTGTTTACTGCACGATAAATAGCAATTATTCTTAATATACGTCAACGTCTTCATTACTTGCGTAGTCGATTTTTAATCCCCTTCTATTATGATGACATCCTATCTAAAATTTAATTTTGATAACTTTCAGCGCAGTGCTTGGTCTCCCTCCATAAAAACTATCTTAACCTTTCTTAAACTAACTACCATTCCCTTTTGGACTTCAAGCCTCTACTATATGTACACTTGATTTCATTGTGACTGGATTGTTGTTATGCGCAAAATAAGCAAAAAGTCTGCTATCAAATGGGGTGTCATCGCCTTAATCATCGTAGCATTAGGGGCTTTGGCCTATACTTTTTTAAAACCAGAGGAAGAAAAACCCAGTTATTTAACCGCACCTGTTGAGGTTGGTGATATCGAAAACAATGTCATGGCATCAGGTAAAGTTAAAGCACTTAATACCGTTGATGTCGGTGCACAGGTTTCTGGTGAGGTCACAAACCTCTATGTAGAAGTGGGTGACGAGGTGAAACAAGGCGATTTGATTGCACAGATTGATCAAGTGACTCAGAAGAACAGCCTGAGCAATGAACAAGCCAGTCTTGAGCAAAGCGAAGCCGCGCTACAAAGTGCGCAAGCAGAATCGTTGAGCAAACAAGCTAGTCTAAAAAGTGCCTATGCTGATCTTGCCAGCCGTCAGTCTGAGCTTAAACAAGCACAGTCTGATTTTGCACGTTTGCAAGAATTAGTCGCTATCGATGCTATCTCACAACAAGAATATGATACACAAGCGACCAGTGTCGAGACCGCAAAAGCAGCCGTTGCCAATGCACGCGCTGCTATTGATACGGCACAAGCCGCCATTGCAACAGCCACTGCAAACATTAATAGCCAACAAGCAGCATTACGAAAGTCTCAAACCAATGTCGCAACGGCTCAAGAAGACCTTAGCTATACAACGATTCGCGCGCCAATATCAGGTACTGTCGTCTCAGTGACCACAGAGCAAGGCACGACGGTCAATGCCAATCAAACAGCCCCGACCATCGTAACTTTAGCAGATTTGTCTACTGTTAGAATCAACGCACAAATCTCCGAAGCCGATGTTATCAATGTCAATGCTGGTATGCCCGCCTACTTTAATATCATCGGTAATCCAGACAAGCAGTATGATGCGACACTGACAGCTATTGAGCCGGCACCTGAGGAAATTAGCAAGACCAGCTCAACCGATTCTGCGATCTACTATGTTGGCTATGTTGAAGTAGCTAACCCTGAGCGATTATTTCGTATTGATATGACCGCCCAGATTTATATCATCATCGATCAAGCCAAAGACGCGTTGCTTGTGCCATCAGCAGCTATACAAGAAAGACCCGCGAGAAATCAAACTGAAGGTCAAGCAAAAACCAGCAAGGTTGTACGCGTACTAAGTGATGACGGCACAGTAGAACCTCGCACAGTAGAAGTAGGCATTGATAACCGAGTAAATGCGCAGATTTTAAGTGGTTTAAAAGAAGGTGAGCAGGTTATCATCGGCGAAGGTAGTGCCAATGCTTCAGGTAAAGGTGGTGGTCGTACTCGTATACCTGGTGGTACTCCAAGGATGTAATTAATTCTTTGACTATGTAACGATGGAGGGGCTTGGGCAACTTAGCCCTTTCATCACGACACTCACTATCTTTGATTAAAGACATTGCTATGACTATATCTCAATCTAATAAACAGCCGACTGACAGCAGTAGCGCTTCGATAGAAAACGACTCACCGAATAATATCAATACTGCAGCTACCGCTGACAAGCCAATTATGGAGCTGTCGGGTATTATTCGAGAGTTTGCTGCCGGCGAGCAAACCATTCGCGTATTGCACGAGGTTAATTTAACGATTAATCAAGGTGAAATGGTCGCGATTATCGGGCAATCTGGCTCTGGTAAGTCTACTCTAATGAATATCTTGGGTTGCTTAGATCAGGCGACAGCAGGTGACTATAAGATTTATGGCCAATCAGCAAACAAGCTAGAGGCAGATGAATTGGCTGAGTTACGCCGAGAGCATTTTGGCTTTATCTTTCAGCGCTACCACCTACTTGGTGACATTAGCGCTAAAGATAACGTTGCCGTCCCTGCCGTGTATGCTGGTATGAATACTGAGGCACGAATCAATCGCGCAGAAAAGCTCTTGACCGATCTAGGTCTTGGTGAAAAGGTAAATAATCGTCCTAGCCAGCTCTCAGGCGGCCAACAGCAGCGTGTTTCTGTTGCTCGCGCCTTGATGAATGGTGGCGATGTCATCTTAGCTGATGAGCCAACTGGCGCACTAGATAGCAAATCTGGCGAAGATGTGATGGCGATCTTACATGATCTAAATGCTAAAGGTCATACCATTATCATGGTCACTCATGATCCCAAACTTGCCGCACAAGCCGAACGGGTTATTGAGTTAAAAGATGGCTACGTCATTGCAGATTACAAAACTGAGCATTATAAACCGACAACTCAACACCCAGAATCTATCCTCGGTGGACATCGTAAAAGTGCCTTTGGCAGTTTTGTGGATCGTTTGCTCGAAGCTTTTAAAATGTCCTTACTTGCCATGCGTGCACACAAGATGCGCACCTTGCTGACTATGTTAGGTATTATCATCGGTATCGCTGCGGTTGTGTCTATCGTTGGTCTTGGTCAAGGCTCTCAGCAGCAAATTCTCGCAAATATTAGCTCGCTAGGAACCAATACTATAACAGTGAATGACGGCTACCCTAGAGGCGACCCGCGACGTAAATATAATGACGACAACCTCACACCAGAAGATGCAGAAGCGGTCAGCAGTCAACCGTATGTTATCAATGTGAGCCCTCAAGTCAATACCAGCTCTAGTGTACGCTATCGCAGCGTGCAGGAAGACTCGACCATCAATGGTGTTGGTGAGTATTATCTAGAGGTCACTGGTGAGACGCTGGCATTAGGTCAAGGTTTCGATTCGCAAAGTATCGACCTTCGCAGTCAAGATATTATTATCGATGACAATGCCAAGAGTGCTTTTTTTGCAGATATAGATAACCCTATCGGAGAAGTCATACTCATCGGTAGTGTGCCTGGACGCGTGGTTGGCGTCCTTGAGGCAAGCGACAGTGGCTTTGGACCAAGTAGCACGACACCCGTCATATATATGCCTTATACCACTGTGATGTCACGTATAACTGGTAGTGCAAATATTGATAGTTTTATAGCACTGTTAGATGATAGTGTCTCATCTAGTGTAGCTGAATCAGCTATTTCCGACATAATAGAAGGTCGCCATGGTAAAGATGATTTTAATATTATTAACTCAGATTCTATTCGTCAGACCATTGAATCGACCACAGGTACTATGACACTGCTCATCTCATCGGTTGCTGTTATCTCATTGATCGTTGGTGGTATTGGCGTGATGAATATTATGCTAGTATCGGTCACGGAACGCACTAATGAAATTGGGGTACGTATGGCAGTTGGGGCTCGTCAAAACGATATCATGCAGCAGTTTTTGATAGAAGCCGTACTCGTCTGTATTTTGGGCGGCTTATTAGGTATTGGACTGGCCTTTGCTATCGGTGAAATCATTAATAATTTTGCTGGTGATAGCTTTAAAGTGATTTACTCATCAACCTCTATCATTGCTGCCTTTATTTGTTCAACCTTGATTGGCGTTGTCTTCGGCTTTTTACCAGCACGTAATGCAGCCAAGTTAGATCCTGTTGAAGCACTGTCTAGGGACTAAAACGTCGCGACTGACGTTTTAAATAGGCATTTACTGCCATGAAACAGCCACCAATAAGCCAAATTATATAAAAAAACGCATTTTTTCGCATTAATTGCACTTTTTTTATATTACGGGGTTGTAATTGTCCTGATAGTGTATATAATGTGCTCTCACGTTTAGGGATAGAAATTCTTTAAACGTTGAAACAAACTTAATGCCTCTTTTAATGTTGATTGACCTAATATTAAAAATTAAGTTTAAAGACATTTTTTAGATGTCTAGTTTTAATAAGTTTGCCTTTAAGGAAATTTATCTTGCAGAGTTAAAAAAGCCATGCTTTTTTTATACACTCTTCAGGGCCGATAGCTCAGTTGGTAGAGCAGTTGACTTTTAATCAATTGGTCCCGCGTTCGAGTCGCGGTCGGCCCACCATATTTAGTATTATGCTTGTTATGTACATTGCCCTATCAGGTATTGGCATAATAAGTAACAAAGTTTAAGAAGCTTTCTTTTAGAAAACTTCACCGAATTTACGAAGTTGTAAATTCACTTGCAGAGCTAAAAAAAGCCATGCTTTTTTATACACTCTTCAGGGCCGATAGCTCAGTTGGTAGAGCAGTTGACTTTTAATCAATTGGTCCCGCGTTCGAGTCGCGGTCGGCCCACCATATTTAGAAAGCCCAGTCATTATATTAATAGTGACTGGGCTTTTTTTTGTTTAAAATTTCACTTTATTTTTTACGGTTTCGTTTAAAAATAGTGAAGTCAGCGTCTTTTCGCCACAGTAGCTTATGCTTAATCGTGTCTTTGATCGTCCGTGGATGCTTAGGTGCTTGCGTAATCAGCATATCAAAAGTTGCTGCATCTATTGCCAGCTCACATCCATGTGCCATCATGACCATAGAAGGTTTTAACGCCTTTATTCTTTGTAGTGACTGAATATAGACTTTAGGATCATAAATAGGAAAAGGCGCCACAAACTTATGACGCAGTTTGATAATGAGGTCGGCCGTATAGACTTGCCGACTTGGTACATGAAATAGAGACAAGTCACGATCTGTATGTCCGGGTGTTTCCAGCACTTGCCATTCATCAAATTTCGGCACACTATCCCCATCTTTAACGGTCATATCAGGCGTAAGATGGGCAGGATAATACAGGTTCTTAAGGGAGCGACCTTGACGTCTCGCCACATAATGCGCAAGATTTATATCCACAAAATGCATTGCATGCCCACCGATACCGCTATACCATTGACGCTTTTTTTCTGCTGAAATAATGATACAGCCCGTCTCTTTTCTAAATTGATGAGCGCCCCCTGCATGATCAGGATGCATATGGGTCACCACGACGACTTTTAGATCGCTGATTGGTCGCTGTAACGTCGTTCTAATATAATCTAATACCATCGCTACATCAGGGCGGCAACCACCGTCCAGCAGCATAATTTTATCTGGATATACCGCAAGATAAGTACTTTGGATATATCCTTCTAAACGTACAATTTCACATAAACTCATTTGCATTCCCTGCTACATGCTTGCTCACTGTTATAATATCCCTACTATAGGAGACGCTTTTAACGCGCCTTAATAGAATTTAGTATAACGCCCACCATTCAAATTGTAATGACTTTGAGTGAACGCTTGTGACTATAAATTGCTTTTTTATAAAACTTACAATAAAAAAAACCCAGCGCTAAGGCTGAGTTTTCGTTAAATCGGTAAAATTTTAAAAGTATCAGAAGTTTAAACTTAATACTACCTTATGCCAAATCACGAACCTTTGGCTCACGTTCCCACAGACGAGATTTGGCATTCTCAATAAAAGTATCCAATTCAGCCAGTGGCGTCACGAAACTGTCTTTTTCGATAGGTAATTTACTCAAGATAAATTCGTCAGTTGCGCCGCAATAAGCAATCGCTTTGCAATGACCATACGCATCATTAAACCAATCTAGTGCTGAGCTGTCTTTTGCTAGCTTTTTAGCTTGGTCTGGCATAATGATACTAACGACAGCGTCAAACATCACTGATGGACCGCCAGCGAGACGCTCATCTGCTTGTATGCGAGTGTCGTCATCTAAGACAACTTCTTTATTGGGCGCAACGATTTTCACGCTAGCACCCTGCGCTTTTGCCGCCTCTTCGAACTTTTTGATTTCACTATGCTTAGAGCCTTCAGCGACCAAGATACCAATCAAACGGCCTTTTAAACTCTTAGGCGTTAGACCAATCGTTTGTACTGCTTTCGATGTCGCCATATCCTGTACAGGAGCAGCGGCATCAGCAGGCTCTGGCAGTTCCATACCTAGCGCTTTTGCCACACGATTTGCCAAGTCTTCATCGATATGCGGTAGATGACTCAGCATACGCGTACGTACATGCGCCGTATCTACTTTACCTAGCTCAAAGGCATATGCAGAAGCAATGTGCGCTTGTTCAGCTGGTGTTTGGCTACGATAAAACATCCTCGGTTGACTATAATGATCGGCAAAGCTCTCTGCGCGCACGCGACCTTTCACACCATCATCCAACTGCTCATGGAATGATTCAAAGCCACGCTTGGCGCTTTCGCGCGGTCTAGTCGGATCTAAGCTTTGCGGTTCATAGAGTACACGAGTCTTAGTCACTTGCATCTGCATATGACCATCTTGCTGATTATTGGCAAACGGGCATTTCGGCGCATTGATTGGGATTTGGGCAAAGTTAGGCGAACCTAAACGTGATAACTGCGTGTCTAAATAACTGAACAGACGACCTTGTAATAATGGATCATTACTAAAGTCGATACCTGGTGGCAGATGCGATGGACAGAACGCCACTTGCTCCGTTTCTGCAAAGAAATTATCTGGATAACGGTTTAGCACCATTTTACCAATGATTTTAACGGGCACCATCTCTTCTGGAATCAATTTGGTGGCATCTAGATGATCAAACGGGAATTTATCAGCCTCTTCTTCAGTAAATAGCTGTACGCCAAACTCCCATTCAGGATAGTCGCCATTATTAATGGCTTCAAATAAATCACGGCGATGATAATCAGGGTCAGCGCCTGAGATTTTTACCGCCTCATCCCACGTGGTTGACTGTATACCAAGTACAGGTTTCCAATGGAAACGGACAAAGGTGCTCTTGCCTTCTTTGTTGATTAAACGATAGCTGTGAATACCAAAGCCTTCCATCATGCGTAAACTACGTGGTAGTGCACGATCACTCATCAGCCAAATTAAATTATGCATGGTCTCAGGACTTAATGACACAAAGTCCCAAAAGGTATCGTGCGCTGAAGCGGCTTGCGGAAATCCACGATCTGGTTCTGGTTTGACCGCATGAATGAGGTCTGGAAACTTCATCGCATCTTGAATAAAGAAAATCGGCATGTTGTTACCAACGATGTCCCAATTACCTTCTTCGGTATAAATTTTTACGGCAAAACCACGCACATCACGTGGCGTATCTTTTGAGCCTTTGTTACCTGCAACCGTAGAAAAACGGGTAAATAAAGGCGTCTGTTTACCTGTTTCAGTCAAAATTTTCGCCGTGGTATATTTTTCGAGCGACTCAGTGAGTTCAAAATAACCGTGTGCAGCACTACCACGTGCATGAACGATACGCTCAGGAATACGCTCATGATCAAAATGATGGATTTTTTCTCGTAATACAAAATCCTCTAATAAGGTTGGCCCACGTGCGCCTGCTTTTAGAGAGTTTTGATTGTCAGAGATGACGACACCTTGTTGGGTCGTTAGCACTTTAGTGTCATCCCCTGCGCGCTGGTGAGTCTCACCGCCATTGCCACGTTCCGTATTCATATCTTTAGCGGGGTCAGTATGATCAATATTATTTTTCATTATGCATCCTAGCTAGTAATTAAAAGTAGGCTCTATTTCTTTAGAACCTTTGTATAGAGCTGTCTTTAATATTAGCCAAAAAATATGACTAATTCATGGCACTCCTTGTTGATATTTGGTTAAAGTTTGCAGCCGTGATAAAGCCGTAATTTCAGCGTATTTAAACAGAGCTTCAACGTTGACGATAGATTCTTGTAATGTGGTGATTTTTTAAGGTATGCTCTTATGAAGCATTAAAACAGTTGATAAATAAAATGGGCATGGTTTTAGCCAACTATTTATCTTTTTTATACGATTATAAGGCGACCTACCATGTTATCAACTTCAAAAACTACGTCCAAAAAACCTTATCACTCATTGCTAATAGGTGCGTCAATCGGACTAATGGCACTGACTTTCAGCCAAACGGCTGCCGCCATTACAACCAAAAATATTACCTATACCGTGGATGATCAAGCATACGAAGGCTATTACGCCAAAGCCGACAAGGCTAATGCGCCTTTTATCTTACTCATTCATGATTGGGATGGATTGACAGACTATGAGCGCAAACGTGCTGATATGTTAGCAGGCGAGGGCTACAATGTATTAGCGGCAGACATGTTCGGGCAAGGCGTTCGTCCTACTTCTATTGAAGAAAACAAACGTTTAACTGGAGAATTATACGATGATCGCAATAAAATGCGCCGCATACTTCAAGGTGCGTTGAATGCTGGAAGACTACAAGGTAATGATGTGCGTAAAGGCACTACCATGGGATATTGTTTTGGCGGTACCGCTGCTCTGGAGCTGGCGCGCTCAGGATTTGAGCAAAAAGCATTTGTACCCTTCCATGGTGCCTTTGATATTCCAACGGGTCAAAGTTATGACAAGACAACTGGAGAAATCTTAGTATTCCATGGCTCTGCTGATGAATCTGTCTCTCTAGAGAGCTTCGCAACTTTGGGTAAGACGCTAGAAGCCGCCAACGTACCGCATGAAATGGTGACATACAGTGGTGCACCACATGCCTTTAGCGTGTTCGGCAGTGATAGATATGATGCACGTGCAGATGAGCGCTCATGGAAACGCTATTTGGATTTTTTAGCAAATGAATATAAATAACTTTAATTTATATTTTATAGGAACAGCGACCCTTAATTATTAACCAGCCTATCTCATTGATAAATGAGTCGATTAAAAGCCAAGGAAGCCAATTATGTTATTGAAGAACGACGTATTGCGTGCGCGTGTTAGATTGTTAGGCGCATTTTTAGGTGAGGCCATTTCTCGCCAATCTGGGGAGGACACCCTACGTACTATTGAAACATTACGCAAAGGCTTTATTCAGGAGCGCCGTGAGCATAATCCAGCACACAAACAGCAGCTGATCGATCTTATTGCCTCATTAGACAATCAAACCTTAAAAAACGTCATTCGGGCATTCTCTATTTACTTTTTCCTCGCCAATTTAACGGAAGAAAACTATCTGCGTGAGCAACGCCGTACTATGCGTGCTCAGTCCAATCAAAGCTGGGAAGGATCCTTTCGCCGCACCTTGTTAGAATGCCGTGAGCGGCAAATCGAACCTGCGCAAATCAAAGAGCTTATTGATCACCTTAAATTTATTCCTGTTTTTACGGCTCATCCTACCGAAGCCCGTAGACGCACCACCATGAATATCTTGCAAACCCTCTATGAGCATACCGATGCCATGAGCGACTATCCCGAAGGCAGCCTAGCCTTTATGCAAGCTAAGCAAAAGACGGCTGAAACTATTGATTTGCTATGGTCGTCAGACGAAGTTCGCAGCCGAAAACCGTTGGTTTATGATGAAATAAACAACGGCTTACACTATTTTGATGCCAGCTTATTCACTGCCATTCCCAAAGTATATCGTAATATAAAAGACGCTATCGTCGATATCTATCCTGAGTTAATCGACTACCCTTTACCCGCCTTTGTCAGTTTTGGCTCTTGGATTGGCGGCGATAGAGATGGCAATCCATTCGTCACCCACGAAACCACTGAAATGGCGGTATTGATGCATGCCAATACCGTGCTACGCCATTACCAAGTATTGGTCAGAAAATTGCGTCGTGAGCTGATTCATAGCGATACTATCGTCGATATCGCGCCAGAGATTTATACCCGTATCAAAGACTACAACACACTCGATCAAAAAGTCTTTTGCTACAATCCTGATGATTACAATAATGAGCCGTACCGAAGATTGCTGTCCATTATTCTGGCTAAAATAAAAGCGACCAACCAGCATATCCAAAGTCAAGGCACAGATAAAGAGGCTGCACAAGAGGCTTATTCAACACCGACTGCGTTGTTAGATGATTTACGCCTTATTCGCAAAAGCGTCAATACTCATGACAAAGCGCATGGCGAAGGCTTACTGCTTGATACTATTCGCCTAGTCAAAACCTGTGGATTCCATTTAGCCTCGCTAGATATTCGCCAAGATTCAGGATATCACGGCGAAGTCATTGCAGATATTTTTGCTAGCGCCTCGAATCTGCCCGACTATCGCACCCTCAGCGAAACAGAGCGCCAAGAATGGCTAACCCGTTTGCTAGAAAAGCCAGGTGCACCGCTGATTTATACCGACAACTTAAGCGCGCAAACACACGAACAGCTTGCTCTGATGAATTCAGTCGCTAAACTGCGCAAACTGGTCGGCGACGATACTTTTGGTAGCTATGTAATTTCGATGACCAATAACGCCAGTCAGCTATTAGAAGTGCTGCTACTGATGCGTTTTGCAGGTTTATCGGGTATTGATAAGAACGGGCATTTATTTTCTGCCCTACCAGTTGCGCCACTGTTTGAAACCATCGAAGATTTAAAAAATATCGATAAGATTATGCCAATGGTGTTGGACAATCCGCTATATCGGGAGTTACTTGAGCACTCAGGAAACATTCAAGAGATTATGCTTGGCTACTCAGACTCTTCTAAAGATGGCGGCATTATTACCTCCGCTTGGCAGTTATATAGTGCCCAGCAAACCATCGCCGATATCGCCAATCAATATGGTATCACCACCCGCCTGTTCCATGGTCGTGGTGGTTCCGTCAGTCGTGGTGGTGGCTCAACCCATCAAGCCATCGCTGCTCAGCCTGCTGGCACTTTACATGGACAGATCAAGTTCACCGAACAAGGCGAAGTACTTTACGCCAAGTATGCCAATCCAGATACTGCCGTGTTTGAATTAACCATGGGAATCACGGGGGCGCTCAAAGCCAGCTCGTCACGATTTGTCGAACAACCCAAACAGCTAGATAGCTATGAAGCGTTATTTGCTGATTTGGCAGATGCAGGCGAACAGCAATATCGAGAGCTGACGGATAATACAGAAGGCTTCTATCAGTTTTATTCTGAGGCCACGCCAGTACAAGAGATTTCATTGCTCAATATTGGCTCGCGTCCTGCTCACCGTAAAAAAGGACTGCCGAGCAAATCGACGATTCGGGCGATACCGTGGGTATTTGGCTGGTCATTGGCGCGCTTTACCCTTCCCGCTTGGTATGGCGTGGGCAGTGCTTTAGATAGCGTCAAAAAAGACGAAGCGTTAATGAAAGAGATGAATAAAAACTGGCCATTTTTCAATGTCTTTATCAGTAATATTGAAATGGCTTTTACCAAAGCCGAGATGAATATCGCCCGTGCATACAGTCAACTGTGTAAAGACGAAAGCTTACGTGAGCAAGTCATGCAGGCAGTGATTGATGAGCATGAACTGACGCACGCAGGTCTCAACTCCTTGCTAGCACAAGCGTCTTTACTCTCAAACCAACAAGACTTGGCTCATTCATTAGAATGGCGTAACGCCTATTTAGACCCCATCAACTACATCCAGATTGAGCTACTCAAGCGTATGCGCCAATCCGATAACACTGACAATGACAATCTGGAAAATGACGATAGACCTGCTGTCGAAGATGCATTGATTCGTAGTATCAATGCTTTGGCAGCAGGGCTACGCAATACAGGTTAGTATTTATAAATAGGTTGGTCTTTACAGATTCGAACTTGCATAAAGCTGAGTTGATTCATGGTGCTATCACAGTGAATCAACTCAGCTTTTTACGTTAATAGAGTTTTTCAAATACTAATATTTGATTGTTAGATGGCATCTCATAACGCGTATTTAACGTTAAATGATGTGTATTTGCCAAATCTATAACGTCTTCTAAATGACGGATGCCGCTGTTAGCATCACGCTGCCGTAAGCTATGGTCAAACTGACGATTGCTTGCGCTGCTATAACTGCCATTTTCGTTAAAGGGTCCATAAACGATGAATTTACCCTTTAAAGGTAGAATATCGCCGACCAATTCAAATAACTTGCTCACTAAAGACCATGACATAATATGCAGAGTATTGGCGGTGAATACCGCATCGTAAGGCGCATTGATAGTCTTATTTATCGGTATTGAATCAGACGATACGTCAAAGCTTAGCGGCGCATATAAATTAGGCGCAGGATAAGCAACATGCCAAGCGTTAATAATGGCATGATTGGCGTACACATCACTGGTTTGCCAGTGTAAATGCGTCAAACGCGGCGCAAAATAGATACTATGCTGCCCCGTTCCAGATCCGACTTCTAATACATGAGTAGCGTCTTGCAATTCTTGCTGTAAAACGTCTAAAATCGGCTGCTGATTATTTTCACATGCTTGAGAAAATGGTAGATTAGAAACTATATTACCTAAGTTATCCTTAACCATAAAAACACCTTATTAATAAATGCCCGCTTCTAAGCCAGCTGCCAATGTCATTGCCAGCTCTTCGACTTGCTCAGTAAACACCTTTTGCCAATCACCTTGTAAAATCAGCGCTCCTTGAATCCATTCCCAACGCAATCCAGTGGTAATAGTTTTTATAGCAAGCTTGGTACCCGTACCATCATGACCTGCGCGAATATATAGTGCAAACGGCATACCCTGCTTTTTCTCTAAAACCGGATAATAACAGCGATCAAAGAAATCTTTGGTCAGTCCTGCCATATAGGCCAAATTCTCAGTCGTCCCTAGTAATAGCGCATCTGCTGCCAATACATCTTCAGGCTGGGTGTCCTGTGGGGACTTTAATATGACATTGATATCTAAGTCAGGATGATTAGCACCGTTATAAGCCGCTTGTGCTAATTTTTTGGTATTCGGTGATGGCGCATGAGCGACGATAAGCAAGGTTTTGGTAGCCATATTAATCACCGTTATAGAGGTTAATAGTTCTTGGAATCAATAACTATTAGAATGAATAGTCACTTTTTGAATAATATCAGGATGGATGCTTTTCGCAACCGGACACGTGAGCGCAGTGTTATAGAATATCTTTTGCGTTTTGTCATCTAACTCTTGATTAAAAGTAATCGTAATGTGCACTTCGCTGACGCGTCTTGGATCAGCAGCCATTATTTTGTTCACCTCGCTCGTAGTACCTGCGATATCAATCTCCATATCACGCGCTTTAATACCAATAATCGTCAACATACAACTGGCTAAGCTAGTGGCTAGTAAATCAGTCGGTGAAAACGCTTCGCCTTTGCCTTGATTATCAATTGGCGCATCAGTAATGATTTCATTGTTTGATTGCAAATGAATGGCGCTAGTGCGTAGATCGCCTTGATAGGTTACTTTTGAGGTTGTCATAGGATTTCCTATAGTAGTAGGCAATATTGTGTGGACATTAGATATTGAAATATTTATGATTTTTTAAAAATTTAAGTCTTAGTCTTTAAACTCAATTTTTTTTCAGGCACATGCATCTACAAACCTTTTAACCCAGGTATCTCCTTCTGAAAGCTCTTCCTCTATTCTAGTTAAACAGACTGATTTCAAAGAATTAGCCTCTGCTAAAAACAAATCTACTTGACTAAAATCATTAAGACGAACTGGTGGTAAACTTAGATGATGAAAGTCCATCTTAAAATTACTCCAGTTATTTAACTCATAATTTCTTTGACCAGCTTTTGCTATCATAGAAATGCTTTCTATTTTCGAAGAAGCTGCTATTTCAGAATACTCTAGAAACTCTTTTCTTGATTCATCTTTTAGATCCGCATAATCAACTCCAAGTTTTTGTAGGCTAGCACAAATTAATGAGAAACCTTCATCTAATTTATTAAGCTCCCCATCTGACATCGCACGGCATATGAGATAATATAAAAAACCTGGCTCTAAATACCTTAACCCTTTTTTAACTTTTTCTATATATTCACTTGCTACTTGTGTAGAACCGAATATACTTTCAAAATCACACTCTTCAGCTATTTGTAAATATATTTTAGATGGAGTGTTTAATACAAGACGACAGAGTATCGCGGAAACTTTATAAGCTAAAAATACATCTGGCTCCTTACATTTATTTGCTACAAGATGAGCACAAACTGAATACTCGGTGATATCTTTATTATAGATATAATCAAGAATTTTATTTGTATATAACTTAAGTTCAATAGTCCTTTGATCTTTTTCTAAAAGGCTGATTAGTCCAATATTCTTATTTATCTCCTGTGCCATGGCAGCGCACTCTAATAAAGAAATTGTAGATATTGGTGATCGTACTAAAGCCTCTCCATTTTTATTTAAAAACCAGGTAAATACTATCGGATGATCAGCTACTTCACCAGAACTAGAAAACCTATTACCTATAGATTCACGATAATCCCAAGGTCGACTATCATCTGTAATTTTCGTTTTATCCGTGTAATATTTTGGTAAAAGAGAGAATCTGATTAAATCATGGAATTTTTTAGCGTGATGGAAGTCTTTTTCTTTTCCACCATGAGTCAGATTATCAGCTGTATACGCTTGCGCCATCATACTTAAATATTTTGCACCCCAAATAGTTGAGGAACAATCATAGAAATGAGTATACTCATGAAAGATTAAAGGTATAGCTTTAGACAAGGTATCATAAACATCATGGGACATAGATTCTTTTCTAGAGATACAGTCTTGCAAAGAAATCAAACATTTTTTTACTTTTACCCAACCTTTACTATCAGATGAGTAAAGACTTACTATTGTTGTGGAAAAATCATAGTCACCTAAAACCTCATGTTGACCTTTTGACATAATACTGGGATGTAAGCTGGAAGATGTTGAATTTTTAATTGGCATGATATTTATCTGTAAAATTTATAGGTTAAGTTTTCTATCATATCTGATTGAGACTAATTATGGTTAAGAAAATTAAGTAACTGAATTAATATGAGAACAAAAAAACCATAAACCCCACGCAAAGATAAACCCCCTCCGCTTTCGCGGAGGGGGTTTATCTTTGAATAGAGAGCTGACGATGACCTACTCTCACATGGACGAATCCACACTACCATTGGCGCAATGATGTTTCACTTCTGAGTTCGGGAAGGGATCAGGTGGTGCCATCATGCTATTGTCGTCAGCAAAGGGGGTTAGATATGAGTCTGTTATTTTTATTGTTTGACTATAAGTGTTTAGTTTATGGTCGATCAACTTGTAACCTAACTGAATCAAGGTTAAAGGTGATATCGAAATATTCTTTCTTTTATTCTATAAGCTTTCGCTTATACAAGATAGATTAATTAGAGCTTTCATACAAACCACTTGGGTGTTGTATGGTCAAGCCAAACGAGCAATTAGTACAGGTTAGCTACATGCATCGCTGCACTTCCACACCCTGCCTATCAACGTCGTAGTCTTCAACGGCTCTTTAGGGAAATCTAATCTTGAGGTGGGCTTCCCGCTTAGATGCTTTCAGCGGTTATCCCATCCGAACGTAGCTACCGGGCAATGCCACTGGCGTGACAACCCGAACACCAGAGGTTCGTCCACTCTGGTCCTCTCGTACTAGGAGCAGATCCTCTCAAATTTCCAACGCCCACGGTAGATAGGGACCGAACTGTCTCACGACGTTCTAAACCCAGCTCGCGTACCTCTTTAAATGGCGAACAGCCATACCCTTAGGACCTGCTTCAGCCCTAGGATGAGATGAGCCGACATCGAGGTGCCAAACACCGCCGTCGATATGAACTCTTGGGCGGTATCAGCCTGTTATCCCCAGAGTACCTTTTATCCGTTGAGCGATGGCCCTTCCATACAGAACCACCGGATCACTAAGACCTACTTTCGTACCTGCTCGACTTGTGGGTCTCGCAGTTAAGCGCGCTTTTGCCTTTATACTCTACGACCGATTTCCGACCGGTCTGAGCGCACCTTCGTACTCCTCCGTTACTCTTTAGGAGGAGACCGCCCCAGTCAAACTACCCACCATACATTGTCCTCGGTATTGTTATACCTGAGTTAGAACCCCAACATGACCAGGGTGGTATTTCAAGATTGGCTCCACCGAGACTAGCGTCTCGGCTTCAAAGCCTCCCACCTATCCTGCACAAGTCAGGTCAAAGTTCAATGTAAAGCTGTAGTAAAGGTTCACGGGGTCTTTCCGTCTAGCCGCGGGTACACAGCATCTTCACTGCGATTTCGATTTCACTGAGTCTCTGCTGGAGACAGCGCTGCCATCATTATGTCATTCGTGCAGGTCGGAACTTACCCGACAAGGAATTTCGCTACCTTAGGACCGTTATAGTTACGGCCGCCGTTTACTGGGGCTTCGATCAAGAGCTTCGCTTACGCTAACCCCATCAATTAACCTTCCAGCACCGGGCAGACATCACACCCTATACGTCCACTTTCGTGTTTGCAGAGTGCTGTGTTTTTAATAAACAGTTGCAGCAGCCTGGTATCTGCGACTGCCAACAGCTCAAGGAGCGTGTCCTATCACCATCAGCAGCGTACCTTCTCCCGAAGTTACGGTACCATTTTGCCTAGTTCCTTCAGCAGAGTTCTCTCAAGCGCCTTGGTATTCTCTACCTGATCACCTGTGTCGGTTTAGGGTACGATTCGTTTATAACTATTGCTTAGAAGCTTTTCCTGGAAGCATGGTATTTGCCACTTCACTGTACAAGTACAGCTTGCTATCAGATCTCAGCCATGTTGTAGCCCGGATTTACCTAAGCCACAAGCCTACATCCTTTCACCTGGACAACCAACGCCAGGCTGACATAACCTTCTCCGTCCCTCCATCGCATTATAAACAAGTATCGGAATATTAACCGATTTCCCATCGACTACGCCTTTCGGCCTCGCCTTAGGGGTCGACTCACCCAGCCCCGATTAACGTTGGACTGGAACCCTTGATCTTCCGGCGTGCGAGCTTTTCACTCGCATTATCGTTACTCACGTCAGCATTCGCTCTTGTGATACCTCCAGCATGCCTTACGACACACCTTCACAGGCTTACACAACGCTCCCCTACCACTTGAAAACAAATTCAAATCCGCAGCTTCGGCTCCTAGTTTGAGCCCCGTTACATCTTCCGCGCGGGCCGACTCGACTAGTGAGCTATTACGCTTTCTTTAAAGGATGGCTGCTTCTAAGCCAACCTCCTAGCTGTCTATGCCTTCCCACCTCGTTTCCCACTTAACTAGGAATTTGGGGCCTTAGCTGGCGGTCTGGGTTGTTTCCCTCTCCACAATGGACGTTAGCACCCACTGTGTGTCTCCCGGATATCACTCATCGGTATTCGGAGTTTGCATCGGTTTGGTAAGTCGGTATGACCCCCTAGCCGAAACAGTGCTCTACCCCCAATGGTGTTCGTCCGAGGCGCTACCTAAATAGCTTTCGGGGAGAACCAGCTATCACCGAGTTTGATTAGCCTTTCACCCCTATCCACAAGTCATCCCCTGGCTTTTCAACGACAGTGGGTTCGGTCCTCCGGTGCCTGTTACGGCACTTTCAACCTGCTCATGGATAGATCACTCGGTTTCGGGTCTATACCCTGCAACTAAACGCCCTATTAAGACTCGGTTTCCCTACGGCTCCCCTAAACGGTTAACCTTGCTACAGAATATAAGTCGCTGACCCATTATACAAAAGGTACGCGGTCACCCCAATAAATTAAGGCTCCCACTGCTTGTACGCACACGGTTTCAGGTTCTATTTCACTCCCCTCACAGGGGTTCTTTTCGCCTTTCCCTCACGGTACTGGTTCACTATCGGTCAGTCAGGAGTATTTAGCCTTGGAGGATGGTCCCCCCATCTTCAAACAGGATTTCTCGTGCCCCGCTCTACTTAATATGTTAACGCTAATGTTTCGAATACAGGACTATCACCTACTACGGTCAGCTTTCCCACGCTGTTCTTCTACATTAGCATTAATCGGCTTCTCCCCGTTCGCTCGCCGCTACTAGGGGAATCTCATTTGATGTCTATTCCTAAGGGTACTGAGATGTTTCACTTCCCCTCGTTCGCTTCTTGTACAAGTACAAGATACCTACCTTATGGTAGGTGGGTTTCCCCATTCAGAAATCTCCGGATCACAGGATATTGCCGCCTCCCCGAAGCTTATCGCAGGCTGTCACGTCTTTCATCGCCTCTGACTGCCAAGGCATCCACCATGTGCGCTTCATTACTTGACCATACAACCCCAAGTAGTCTTTCGACTGCTAAGTGTTATAAAGTCTAATTATGATAACGATATCACCTATGTTTATACGCTTGATTCAGTTCTCTTATTACTTTTTTTAATCACTCATCCCTGGGATAACAACTGATGTCGTTAAGAGGTGAGTGATTAAGGTTAAGAGGTGCGCGTGAACACGCTCCTCCTAACCCAGACTCATATCTATGTTTTTAAATAGTCTCTATGCTCTCGTCGAGTCACAGATTCTGTATAAAACAGAAAGAAGTAATCGTGTCTTTATTCAAAGATAAATCACTTGTTTCTATTTATACTATTAGCACTTAAAGCTTATTCGTCTATAGTGGTGGAGCCAAACGGAGTCGAACCGTTGACCTCCTGCGTGCAAGGCAGGCGCTCTACCAACTGAGCTATGGCCCCATTATAAAATGGTGGGTCTAAGTGGACTTGAACCACTGACCCCCGCGTTATCAACACGGTGCTCTAACCAGCTGAGCTACAGACCCAATTACGCTTGTTAAAACGTAAGCTTAAACTAAAGAACAACTTGTTGTGAATTCTTGCTGACCGAATGCCATCTATAAGGAGGTGATCCAGCCGCAGGTTCCCCTACGGCTACCTTGTTACGACTTCACCCCAGTCATCAACCACACCGTGGTGAACGCTCCCCCGAAGGTTAAGCTATCCACTTCTGGTGCAATCAACTCCCATGGTGTGACGGGCGGTGTGTACAAGGCCCGGGAACGTATTCACCGCGGCATTCTGATCCGCGATTACTAGCGATTCCTACTTCATGGAGTCGAGTTGCAGACTCCAATCTGGACTACGATAGGCTTTTTGAGATTCGCATCACATCGCTGTGTAGCTGCCCTCTGTACCTACCATTGTAGCACGTGTGTAGCCCTGGTCGTAAGGGCCATGATGACTTGACGTCGTCCCCGCCTTCCTCCAGTTTGTCACTGGCAGTATCCTTAGAGTTCCCGGCTTAACCCGCTGGTAACTAAGGACAAGGGTTGCGCTCGTTGCGGGACTTAACCCAACATCTCACGACACGAGCTGACGACAGCCATGCAGCACCTGTATTCTAATTCCCGAAGGCACTCCCGCATCTCTGCAGGATTCTAGATATGTCAAGACCAGGTAAGGTTCTTCGCGTTGCATCGAATTAAACCACATGCTCCACCGCTTGTGCGGGCCCCCGTCAATTCATTTGAGTTTTAACCTTGCGGCCGTACTCCCCAGGCGGTCTACTTATTGCGTTAGCTGCGTCACTAAGTCCTCAAGGGACCCAACGACTAGTAGACATCGTTTACGGCGTGGACTACCAGGGTATCTAATCCTGTTTGCTACCCACGCTTTCGAGCCTCAGTGTCAGTATTATGCCAGAAGGCTGCCTTCGCCATCGGTATTCCTCCAGATCTCTACGCATTTCACCGCTACACCTGGAATTCTACCTTCCTCTCACATACTCTAGCTCTACAGTTTCAGATGCAGTTCCCAGGTTAAGCCCGGGGATTTCACATCTGACTTATAGAGCCACCTACGCTCCCTTTACGCCCAGTAATTCCGATTAACGCTTGCACCCTCTGTATTACCGCGGCTGCTGGCACAGAGTTAGCCGGTGCTTATTCTGCAGCTAATGTCATCGTCCATGGGTATTAACCATGGAGTCTTCTTCACTGCTTAAAGTGCTTTACAACCAAAAGGCCTTCTTCACACACGCGGCATGGCTGGATCAGGGTTTCCCCCATTGTCCAATATTCCCCACTGCTGCCTCCCGTAGGAGTCCGGGCCGTGTCTCAGTCCCGGTGTGGCTGATCATCCTCTCAGACCAGCTACAGATCGTCGCCATGGTAGGCCTTTACCCCACCATCTAGCTAATCCGACTTAGGCTCATCTAATAGCGAGAGCAGTAAACTGCCCCCTTTCTCCCGTAGGTCGTATGCGGTATTAATACGAGTTTCCCCGTGCTATCCCCCACTACTAGGTAGATTCCTAAGTATTACTCACCCGTCCGCCGCTCGTCAGCGAGAAGCAAGCTTCTCCTGTTACCGCTCGACTTGCATGTGTTAAGCCTGCCGCCAGCGTTCAATCTGAGCCATGATCAAACTCTTCAGTTTAATCTTGCTATGAAGTCCTTTAAAGAGACTTCTAAACTTGGCTCATCTAATCTGGCAAAATCGCTAAAAATTATGTTCGTAATGAATTAACTTTGAGTTTTTCTGCTGTCTTAAATGATAATTTTTATAGTTAGAATGAACTCCGAAAAGAAGTTAAAACCAACTTTATTTTTTAGCATTCTGAATCAGCAAAAATCCACACAAGTTGTTCTTTAGTTATGCTTTTAAATAGTGCTCAATCACTGTCGTCCAGTAACTGATATATAGGGTAATTCTCTTGCTGTTTAGTCTCAAACCCTTGCGGGTCAAGCTATCTAGCGAGCCGACTATCTTATCATAATGATTTGATTTGTCAAGCTTTTTTATGTTTTGTCTTAGCTTGGTAATCTAAGTGATAAGTTGGTTAACTTACTGCTTAGCTTCCTTTGCTGTGGGGCGTATTATATAGATTCTGAATCTTTAGTCAAGGGCTATTTTATCTTTATTCAAATAAACTTGGTGATTAGACTAAATTGGCAGAATGACTACGCTACTTTTGCTTTAACTGGATGGCAGTGTATGGGGTCTTGAGGCTGGGCTGAGGTAAGCTCGTAAATAAGCATGCTTATTTCATCTCAATCATGTGGGTTTCTTTAACAAGTAGTTATCAATGATCATTATCTAAAAAATGAGTGGTCCTTCTTTATCTTGTCGTGATGAATACACTGATAGCCATTTTGATATATAAAGCGCATAAAAAAAGGAACTTACCCTACGGTAAATTCCTTAATATGACACGAACAGTCAATTCTAAAAATTTGCTTTTGCTTTAATCGTCGTAACAATACCCGACAACGCATAGATAATACCAATGGCTAAAATACCGACAGGTATGTCATAGAGCACAATACTCATAACCAACACACCGATTATTAAAACCACAAAAGGTACTTTCTTTTTATCAAATTCTTTAAAGCTATAGTATTTGACGTTGCTAACCATCAGTAAACCACAAATCACCACCCAAGCGGCGAATAAGAACATGACTGCCGTATCGTACTGCCCGACCCATTCATTATGGTCGACAGCGACCATAACTGCTGCCGTTACTAATATAGCAGCAAGTGGACTGGCCAAACCGACAAAGTATTTTTTATCAACAATACCGACCTGAACGTTAAAACGTGCCAAACGGAAGGCAGCACAGGCAGTAAAGACAAACGCACAGCCCAAGCCAATGCGACCTAACGGCTGCAGCGCAAAACTATAAACTAAGATCGCTGGTGCAACACCAAAAGCCAGCATATCGGCAAGCGAATCATATTGCTCGCCAAACGGGCTTTGCGCATTAAGCATACGCGCCACTCGCCCATCTGCACCGTCGAGAATAGCGGACAAAAAGATGGCTAAAGAAGCTTTGTAGAACTCGCCTTGCGTACTGGCCAAAATCGAGTAAAAGCCAGATAGCAGTGACAAGGTTGTAATTAGGTTTGGCGCTAAATAGACACCGCGACTGACTACTCGCTGCCCTTCAGCAACTTCTGCTTCAATCACTTCAAAGGTCAAGCCATCATAACTCTCATTATCCGCTAAGCGAATATTGAAATCATGCTCATCAACAAAGGGCGGCTGGGCGGCTGCGCTGTCTTGTAACAATCCATCATTTAGAGGCGGATGATTTGATTCGTCTTTAGGTGATTGCACGTTAGTCATCTCAATATCCTTATTTGCCGGCATAGTTATTCACTAACATGGTTATTCGCCGACTAGCCAGCGTACATTGGTTGCGCTATCAGGCGTTAAATCTGGAGCATCAGCCACTTTTAATGCAGGCTGTAAGAAGCGTAATATCTCACGTGCATGATTATCAAATTGCCAAGGTGGATTGATCACCAGTAAACCTGTACCGTTAAGACCAACCGCCACATCATTTGGATAAATATTCAGCTCACAAACCAACTGGCGGCGCATTTCGGTACGCTTCAGTTTTTTGTAAAACAATTCAACTGCTTCAACGTTCTTAATAGGGAACCAAAGCGCATAAGTGCCTTGTGGCCATTTATTATAAGCAGCAACGAGTAGATTTATAAGGCGTGTAAAATCTTTGTGCTCTTGCTCATAAGGCGGATCAAGAAAAATCAGACCGCGCTTTTCTTTTGGTGGAATAACGGCAGTAATACCTTCAAAGGCATCACGATGCTGTATACCGATGGGTAACTTGTGCAACTGATAATTTAGCGCATCATATTCGCTAGCTTTGGCTTCAAAAGCTTCACCGCGCACGCCTGCATCTGGATTTTTCTCGATATGATGGGCAACCCACCAAGGAGAACCAGGATAGACTTTATTGTCATAAGTGAAGCGGGCTTGCTTAATGCCTTCCATATAATCTTTGACAGCAGCGGGTGCCTTGTCAGTATTGGCATTTAGTAACGCTTGAATACCACCTTTGGCCTCACCTGTCTTGCGCGCTTCTTCACTGCTCAGTGAATACAGTCCGCGACCACCATAAGCATCAAGCACATAAAAAGGTTTGTTTTTTTGCCCCAATTGATTAAGGAGTTGTACCAATAAAATGTGTTTAACCACATCAGCAAAGTTACCAGCGTGGTAGGCGTGTTTATAGTTCATAATCTCAAAAGTTTAAATAAGAAAAATTACATCTATGGTAGCATAGGCAGAGTAAAAGATAACGATGGTTTTGGTAAAAAGGCATTGATTGACGCTGTATTGCAAGCGAATTGACTGTTTACTGATAACGGCGAGACGAAATGACAGAGATTATTAGCAATCTTGATGTGACAAAGTTGGTGATTGATCATCCGATAGGAGAAGATAATCCACCATTATTATTTCCTCATAGCGACGACCCAAGCCAAAAACCACTGACTCAGCACGTATTACAACAGTCTGATTTTGATATCAGTTGGCAAGATAAGCTGACTGATACACAACTAGATACATTCGTTGATAATGGTTGGATTATTATTGATGAGGTCTTTGAAACGAAAGCACTGTTAGCCTTGCAAGCAGAGAGTGGTTTTATTGACTATCGTGATGCAGAGCTGACAGCTGGGATTCGTGTCAGTGATATTCGCGGTGATCGCATCCGCTGGATTACGGAAAATTTCTTTGCTGGGTTTTATTATTTGCAAACTATCAATGCGCTTGCTAGCTTATTTAATCGCAGTTTATTTGCCGGTATTCGCCACAGTGAGGCGCATTATGCTTGCTATCCGCTGGGGTTTGGCTACCAATGGCATAGTGACAATCCAGCTGGGCGTGATGAACGCGTTATCTCTGCGGTGTTTTATCTCAATGATGAATGGGAACCAACTGACGGCGGCGCACTAGAAATCATTGATAAACATGGCGTTCATCATAACGTCATGCCTGTCGCCAATAGATTGGTGATATTTGACAGTGACCTACAACATCAAGTACAAATTGCCCATCGTCAGCGTTACTCTATCGCGACGTGGATGCGCCGTGATGGTTTGGTGCCTTTTGTTGAAGACAATATTTAAAACACATTAGCAAGTAACAAGCAACGACTGATTGTATTGTATCGTGGCTGCCAATCTTAAAAATTTATCATCTTAATTTATAATAAAAAGGTTTATTCATGTCGGACTTTAATAAACAAACCATCCATCAACAACAAAACCATCAGCAGC
This sequence comes from Psychrobacter sp. JCM 18902, assembly GCF_904846615.1. Classification (NCBI taxonomy): domain Bacteria; kingdom Pseudomonadati; phylum Pseudomonadota; class Gammaproteobacteria; order Moraxellales; family Moraxellaceae; genus Psychrobacter; species Psychrobacter sp. JCM 18902. The sequence continues at coordinate 215,113 of NZ_CAJHBK010000001.1, read as the reverse complement.
AAACGCTAGATTTAAGTATTGCGCTACTTGAACGTCCCTCCGTCACCCCAGATGATGATGGCTGCCAAGATATACTGTCAGAGCGCTTAGAGCGAGCGGGCTTTGACTGTGAGTTTATGTACTATGGTGATAGACAGGCAAAAGGTGAACACGCTGAAGTCAAAAACTTATGGGCTCGCCGCGGTACCACTGATCCAGTTATTTGTTTTGCTGGTCATACCGACGTCGTGCCAACAGGCGATGAAAACAATTGGACGTATCCGCCATTTACGGCAACCATCGCTGATGGTTACCTATGGGCTCGCGGTGCAGCTGACATGAAAACAGGTATTGCCGCCTTTACCATCGCATCTGAACGTTTTGTCAAAAATCACCCTGAGCACAATGGCTCTATTGCCTTTTTAATCACTTCCGATGAAGAAGGTCCTTCCATCAATGGTACGGTCAAAGTGATCGAGACTTTAGAAGCCCGTAACGAAAAAATCACCTATTGCTTGGTTGGCGAACCATCGAGCACAGATACGCTCGGCGATATCATTAAAAACGGTCGCCGCGGCTCATTGGGTGCGGAACTTACGGTCACTGGCAAACAAGGTCATGTTGCTTACCCGCATTTAGCTTGCAACCCTATTCATGCAACGATGGCAGCTTTGGCAGAACTGACTGCCGCTACTTGGGATAATGGCAATGACTACTTCCCTGCGACTTCCCTGCAAATCTCTAATATCAATAGCGGTACAGGCGCCACCAACGTCATTCCTGAGACGTTAAGAGTTATCTTCAATTTCCGCTTTTCTACGGAAACGACTGAAGATGAGCTAAAAGCAAAAACGCATGCTATCTTTGACAAGCATTTTACTAATAGTAAGGCCAGTTATGATATCCATTGGAAATTATCTGGTCAGCCGTTTTTGACCCCTGAAGGTAAGTTGGTTTCTGCCTGTCAAAAAGCGATCAAAAAGGTAACTGATACTGACACGACACTATCTACATCAGGTGGTACTTCTGACGGACGCTTTATCGCGCCGACTGGTGCACAAGTGGTTGAGTTGGGTGTGCGTAATGCCACGATTCATCAGGTTGATGAAAAGGTAGAAGTCGATGACCTAGGTAAACTTGCGCAGATTTATGAAGGGATTTTAGAGAATTTACTGTTAGATTAATTTCATTTTCTAATAGCAAAAAGCGCCATCTATAATAGATGGTGCTTTTTGTCAGTACTATCCTTTTATTACTAAAGAGATAAGTTAATCTCTGGAGTATGATTGAGACATATTATGCATTATGAATGGTTCAATCTCTTCCATAAATATACTTATTATTTTCTCAATGTTTTCAGGCATCAACATTTCACCCTCTTTCGCTCCACAATTTCCAAACGCTTTATGTATAGCTTTATTGACAACTCGATTTTGTTCTTTTTTATAAGCAGCTTTCATACCCGCAGGGATTACTTTTTCAAATGCTTCTTCAACTGAGCCACTTGGAATCTTTTTGTATTGATATGCTTCGCGTATCTCATCGTTTGTAAGATTTAACTCTACGGCAAGTTCAAGCCCTTTGCCAGTTATAGGATTTATAGAATATGTATTCGATATCGCTTCACCTGTATAATTACTACCCAGACATAACACCATTCGTTGTACGCCAAAATATTCGACATAAGCGATTACTTGATTACTCTTGTCACATCCTTTCACTGAGACACAATGAATAGGAGTATCTTGGGGACGATTTTTTACTAAATCTAACTCGTAAAAATAGCCAAAACAAGCTTCAGAGTCTTCATTATTTAGATAATTTGTTGCTTCAATGCATGATTCAGTAGGAATACCAGAATAAACTGCCAAAGCTAAAGCAGACTTTACGATAGAACGGCCTGCCTCAGGACCTCCCATAGAGAAATCCGTTCTAAGCATATCGGAACAATATAATGATTGAATTTTTAACTTACTAAAGGCATCTTCAATATCAAATTTAGGATACTTCTTTTTTACTCCTTTAAGCATATTCTTAGCCTCTTTTATGTCACGGGCTTGAATATTAATTCTCGTACTAATACCATCGTCTAATGCAGTCTCTAAAAAGACAGGGTTCTCGTCAGCCATGCTACCATTTGCATGAAGCTTTAGCTTATCTCCAGATGTAGTTTCAAATAATTGCGATGGCACATCTCGACGCTCACGTTTAATTCCAAAAAACAGACTTAAAGGGTTAAGTTGTTTTGCTAACTCTTTGTCCCAACTATCACCAGAAGTACTATTACAAGCTCTGCAAATAAATCCCTTTATCTTTTTCCTTCCCCCGATAGCATTAGGAATGATATGTTCTTTAGTATCATTGTTTTTAGTGATTTCTACATCACAAAGTGCACATTTTGAAGAAGTCATTTTTTCTCCTTACATAGTCTGCTGTTCGATAAACTATAGAATATTAGACCTCTTGCATTAGTCATCGCTAGCCCTCGTAACTCCGCTAGTGGAAGTCAATGAACTGGTACTTTTGCAAGAGACCTATTAATCTTCTAATCCATAAACCTCAACTGCATAATTTTTTTCTTCAAAACTCGCTTTAAAGTATTGATTACCCTATTAACATTTACTATTTATTACTCTAGTCGCTTCACTCAATACCAATATAGAGATCAACTTGACCATACTCTAGATTACCACCGATATAATGCTCAAAATCGACATCAAAAGTTCGGGTATGCTCACAGCTGCGATCATTAAAATAGGTCCAAGCCTTTTCCCAAGCATTCATCACCGTGTATGGCATTCTACCCTGCTCAGAGAATACCAAATACTTTCCTGCAGGAATATCTACTGTTACTAGGTTTGCAGCCTTAGACATATTTTCACTGTCTGATGGCTCTTGCTCGCTGGCTACTTTCCAACTGGCAACCACATCAAAAGCGCCGACCAAATCATCGCTCTCATAGTTATGATAGACACCATAAATGTCTTCGCCTTTAGGCAGATCACTAGCATGGTTTTGGTAAAATTTTTGCCATAAACGACCCAGTTTCGCCGTGTCTTCGCTAATCTCAGCGTTATTGGTCGTACGAACGCTAATACCTTTACAAGTTATTGCTTCAGGTAGCTCTTTAATTTGTGAAGTCATGATCTGTAAGTCCTATATATTTATTCAGTTTTCTATTTAAGATAGTATTAAAAATAGCGCTTCAGGGTATAAATCTAATCTGCTTCATCAATCCAATTCATCTGAATGGCTTCTAAGATGCCTTCGTTTGATTTTTGTGGATCATCATCAAAACCTTCAAGCTCAGTCACCCAGCGATGTAAATCAGTAAAACGGATGTACTGCGGATCGGTCTCTGGAAACTTCTCATACAGCTCAATAGCGATATCTAAGCTGTCTGTCCATTTTAATTTTTGCGGGGTCATGGTGGCTCCTTAACTTTTAATCATTTTTAGACACGTCATCAAATCAGTGGTCAATTTGACTGATGATTTGATTGGCAACTTAATAACCGCTATCCTACCAAAATTCGCCTGCTGATTATAGACAAGTTCGTTATGCAGCATTTGTTGTTTTACTTGTTTCAGCAGATTTGGCAGATTTAATCGCCACTTGATGCTGATTCCAAGAATCAATGACCTCGTTCAACCGCTCGCCTATCATATCCAATATCTCTGGCGCACATTTGCCTTTTTTATTGGTCAATACAAACTTAGTCATACCAACGCCCATCAGCTGGTTTTTTACAAAAAAGCGCGTTTCAAAATAAACGTATTTTTTATCCCAGCCCGCAAGCGTGCTACTCACCGTCATTTTATCTAAAAATTTAATTTCTTTCAGATAAACCATTTCTTGCATGGCGATAACCCAATTTAATGGTTTAATACCTTTTTGATGACAGCACGCCATCAGCCAGCGAGTAATGTTTAGCTCGATAAAAGACAAATAACGATAATTAGGCAGATGGTTCCGAAAGCCCATATCATGCGGCAACACTCGATAATGACGAACCGTCGGTGCAATCAAGAGCTCAGTACTAAGGCGCTCGCTTATTGATTGCTGCTTAAGTTGTTGTTTTAGCAAACTGACCATAATAAAAAAACGTATCAACATATTCATAAATGACTCTCTTAACGCTTATTTTGTGTAAACTTATTGGGTATAAATTATTGTATATAAAACAGCGACTGGCTATAAATGCAGCGTACCTTAACGCAAAAAAGCCACCTAAGTGACTTTTTTATTTAAAAGCGGATATTTAATTATATTTAAAAACTAACTTTAAAGATTAATGACCTGCACCATTGATACTACGTACCATCTCTTCGACCATTTTCTTGGCATCACCAAAGATCATCATGGTTTTATCCATGTAGAACAGACTATTATCAAGCCCTGCATAACCTGTATTCATTGAGCGCTTGATGACCATAACGGTTTGAGCTTTAGTGACTTCTAGAATCGGCATACCAAAGATTGGCGACGATGGATCATCTTTTGCAGAGGGGTTTACCACATCATTTGCACCGATAACCAAGACCACATCCGTACTCGCGAAGTCTGAGTTGATCTCATCCATTTCTAAAATATCATCATAAGGTACGTCAGCTTCAGCCAATAGCACGTTCATGTGACCTGGCATACGACCAGCGACTGGATGAATGGCAAAACGCACGTTAACGCCTTCTTCTTTTAGCAACTCATACAGCTCTTTTACCGCGTTCTGTGCACGACCTTGCGCCATACCATAACCCGGAACAATAACCACACTACTTGCATTGGCCATTAAGAACCCAGCATCTTCTGCTGAACCAGCCTTGTAGTTTTTAGGTGCACCATCATCAGCGCCTGCTGCTACAGCTCCTGTACCCATACCGCCAAATAAGACGTTGAGTAATGAGCGGTTCATAGCTTTACACATGATATAAGACAAAATCGCACCTGATGAACCGACGAGCGACCCTGCGATAATCAACATCGAATTGCCGAGGGTGAAACCAATGCCTGCCGCCGCCCAACCAGAAAACGAGTTCAATAGTGAGACCACCACTGGCATGTCACCGCCGCCGATTGGCGCAATCCACATCCAACCAAAGATAACGGCAATCACAGCCATTGCATAAAACGCAGGTAATGAGTCAGTGACGAAATACACGCCACCGAAAGCAATCATCGCAATGAACAGTAACGCTTGGACGGGTTTTACCCAACCCCCAACCAATGTTTTCGCCCAGCTCTTCGCTGCCAATTTACCAAAGGCAAAGACCGAAGCTGAGAACGTAATCGCACCGATGAAGCAACCGATAAATAGTTCGACACGAGCAACGGCACCATGTTGCTGTTCAGTATGCAATACGGTTGCCAGTGCAATGGCGACCGCTGCCAAACCGACGAACGAATGCATCAAAGCAACGGTTTCTGGCATTTGTGTCATCGCAACCGTCTTTGCCTTCCACATGCCGACGAGGGCACCCAAAATCATCGCACCGATAATTAACCAAAGGACAGGGCCTTCTGCTAAGAAAAATGTCGTGACGACTGCAATCGCCATGGCGACCATACCGAAGCGGTTACCACGAATAGCCGTCTTAGGACTGGATAAACCACGTAAGGTTAAAACGAAAAGAATCGCGCCGACCAGATAGAACCAATCTGCATTTGCCGCAATCATTGCTGAGAAATCATTCATGCGTCACCTCCGACATCAGTGGTTGCTACAGGTGCTTTTTTCACTTTCGGTTTAAACATCGCAAGCATACGCTCAGTCACGGCAAAGCCACCGAAGATATTGATACTGGCTAAAAATACGGCAAAAGCGCCAAGGATACTGGTCGGTGTAAAGACAGAACCATCAATCGTGACGGTCTGTAGCATGGCACCAACGATGACGATACTTGATAGTGCGTTGGTGACGGCCATCAATGGTGTGTGCAGTGCAGGCGTGACGCCCCAAACCACGTAATATCCGACAAAAATAGCGAGTACAAATACGGTAAAAATCGCTACAAATGGTGTGCTACTCATGGCCGCACCAGCTGGCGCTGCCGCTAAAATAGTGGCAATCATCTAATCCTCCTAAAAATTTATTCATGTCTGGCAAATGTGTAGTGACAATGTTGTGATGACAGGCTGTAAAAACTTAGCCCGTCAAACTAGCGTTTGGCTAGTCGTACCTGACTGTCATGTGTCACTGCCAGTGCGCCCTGAATCTCGTCTTCCATGTCTAATTTAAGTGCCAAATTAGCTGATGCGTCATCGCTAGCAGGCGCAATTAATGTGGTGATAAAGTTAACCAAATTGTTGGCATACAAATCTGAAGACTGCGCGGCGAGCATCGATGGGATATTGGCAGCACCAACGATACGTACACCGTTGTCTGTAGTGATGGTTTCGTTAGGCACACTGCCTTCGACGTTACCACCCGTTCCAGCAGCCATATCGATCAGTACTGAGCCTGCTTTCATTTTGGCAAGGGTTGCTCCGTGCACCAAGCGCGGTGCGTTACGACCAGGGATCTGCGCTGTAGTAATGACAATGTCCGCATTGCTCAAGGCTTTATCTACAACAGCAGCTTGATCTTTGACATATTGCTCTGATGGCGTCCAAGCATAACCACCTGTAGACTTAGCTGTCTCAGCCTCCTCTGCACTCATCGGCACATCCAGCCATTTACCACCGAGTGATTCCACTTGCTCGCGAGCGGTCGGACGTAAATCACTGGCTTCAACGACAGCGCCTAAACGCTTAGCCGTCGCAATCGCTTGCAGACCTGCCACACCCACACCGAGGATGACGACTTTGGCAGGCTTAACCGTACCGGCTGAGGTCATAAACATCGGAAATGGACGCGAATACTCATTGGCCGCCAGCAGCACGGCTTTATAACCTGCAAGGTTGGCCTGTGATGACAGTACGTCCATATTCTGTGCGCGTGACAATGTGCGAGGCAATAACTCCATCGCAAAGGCAGTGACACCTTTGGTCGCATAAGTGTCAAGCTGAGTATTACGATATGGGTCAAGCATGCCAATGACAATCTGACCTGACGTTAAGCCTTCAATAGCTGCAGCAGGCAAGTCATTGACGGTGGTAATAATTCGAGACTGTGCGATTACCTCGGCGCTGCTGCTGGCAATATCGGCACCTGCAGCCTGATACAACTCATCCGCATAGTACGCTGCTTTACCTGCACCTGACTGTATGACGACTTCAAACCCAAGCTTACGCAATTTTTTGACTGCGTCTGGGGTTATCGCTACACGGCTCTCGCTCGCGATATCTGCACTGATTACACCGATTTTCATACCGTCTCCTTACTTACGTCTAATGACTATACTTACGTCTCACGACTACCTTTAACACCCTCAACGCACATTTAAAAAGCACAGGGGACAAAAAAACCTTTGGTCATGGTTGGTTCAACATCCTGACCAAAGATTATCAATTTAATAAATGATAGCGACTTTGCCATCATGCCTTTTTATTATAGAGACATCATCTGTCAACTTTCATTGCCTAATGATGACCCACAAGTAAAATAAAAAGTTAGGCATTTACACCATCTGCATAACTTTTATTGTTATATTAAAAATTTTTCCTTTTCAATTAAACGCTAGACTTGACAAACTATCGGCTTATATCACTCAAATATCTGTCCTTTTTAAGGGTAACGTTAAAAAAAACGAAACAACGACGGGTAGGTCAAGATACAATGCTGCATATCGTATAATAAGAAAACTTGATACATAAATAGAATACCCATTGACTAACTATAATAAGGAATGACGATGTATTTTTTACTTTCCCCTGCCAAATCTTTAAATGAGAAAGATGCGGTGCCAGTGAACTTAGACAAATATTATAGTCAACCAGAGCTCATCGAACATGCGCAAGCATTGATGAAAAACTTAAAATCAAAAGAACCGATTGATTTACAAGAACTGATGGGCATCTCTGATGATTTGGCACAGCTCAATGCCAAGCGCAATCAAGAGTGGCGTTGGAGCAACGATAAGCCATTTACTTTAGACAATGCCAAACCTGCAGGTTATTTATTCGATGGCGATGTTTACACTGGACTTGATATGTATCATATGGATAAAGACACCGCCATTTACGTCAATAAGCATCTGGGTATCTTGTCTGGATTATATGGCGTACTAAAACCGCTCGATTTGATGCAGCCCTATCGTTTAGAGATGGGTACCAAACTGAAAAATGAACGTGGTGATAACCTTTATGAGTTTTGGGGCGAGGAAGTAACTGCCATTATTAATGCACGTATGGCAGATAGTGATGATAAGATTTTGATTAATCTGGCGTCAAATGAATATTTCAAAGTGGTCAAGAAGAAAGCGCTGAATGCGGAAGTTATCACGCCACGATTTGAAGATGAAAAGAATGGTCAATACAAAGTAATTAGCTTCTATGCCAAAAAAGCACGCGGACTGATGGTGAAGTATGCTGCTGATAATAAGCTGACCAATGCTGAGCAGCTAAAGCAGTTTGATTTGGCGGGATATTATTACTGTGAAGAGGCTTCTGATGATAAGACTTGGACTTTTCGTCGGGATGCAGCCAGTCAGTAATTTTTAAAAAATCTAATTTGTATAAATAAACCCCGATAAGCTCAGCCTATCGGGGTTTATTTATATTTTAGAGGTCTCTGTATTCATATCAGGACATCCTTTGCGATTATACTGTTTTGAAGCTGCTTCATACTTACCTTTCAAAAGAGCATAGTCAGATTGAAGTGCGCCATCACCTCCCTCTAAAAAGAAAAGTACTGGCCAGAATAGTACTAAGCCAACACCCATTTGCCATGCGTCAGCTGATGCCTTTTTATCTACTTGACCAGTAATTGTAGCTACTCTTTGTGATATGTCTCTCATTTCATTTTCCAAAGTGGAACAGCTAAGACTTGCATATTCATTTGGAGATACATAAGTCATGGGGATATTAGTAGACTTACTAGCACAGCCACTCAACATAGAAACAGTAGTTAGAGCTAAAAACACAATAGATAGTTTTTCTTCAATGAGTATTCCTTTCAGTTACTTATATATTTCATCATTAACGAAGAAAGAAAATAATAATATAGTTTCTAAATTATTACAATATGTAAAAAATCGGCGCCTTTAAAAATTGACGTGCGTGGTAAAAAGATACCGTAAGCCATTGTTCATCTATATCTCTAAACCCTATATGAGTAATACGGAAATCCATTAAATTATTGATAAGAAAAACCAAGATAAGTTCAGCCTATCGGGGTTTTTCGACAGCATATCATCACCAGTTGCCGTAAAAATTCTCAATGATCATACGGTAAAGCGCAATTTATCTCTTGAAACATCAAGTACGACAGTTTGATCATATACGTTATAGGTATGAAGACGATCGATCTCGTTTTCCCAATTGGGTTCGATATAACGCACAAAGGTTTCTTTGTAAGATGTCGGTGTCAACTCTTCTACCAGATACAAAGCCACTCTACGTCCATACCTAATAGTGCCATCTTGAGCCGTACGAAACAGCTGACCATTTTTTCGGAATAATGCACCTGCTAATCGTGATCCACGCACATCAATTTTTAAAGGCGCCGAGGGATGAATGCTCCAGTTATCTGACTCCAACTTATCAGACGTATAAATATGCAATTCCAAATCCATCGTAAGAACTGAAATTGAACCATGCGTGGTAAAAAGATACCATAAGCCATTGTGCTCAATAACGGCACTATCTGCTGCCTGAACCCCAGACACCAACTCATGAACTTTTTTCCACTTCTGCGGAAAATCCGTCGCTTTTAATAGGTTGATACAATTGGTCTTGGCGGCTTCTGGAATCATATATACAGCGTTCTCATGCTCGAATACATTAGGAAAGCTTAAATGAGAGCTAATACCTAAATCGACTGGTCCAGAATTGATAACTTGATGGTGCTCATCCAGTTCCACCCACTCTATACGGCCGATACCTTCTTTATAATTTAAGCTCTCAAAAAATATATAACGCCTTGAATCTCGCTCAATATAAAAAGGGTCAGCCCAAAAACATCCTTTTTCAGGCAATAGCTCAGTGTATGTTTGCATCGACTGATCAATAGAACCAATCAAAATACTCCAGTTATTGTGATAAAGACTCTTATAGAAAGTCTTTATCATATAGTTTTTAAAAAAACTTATCAAATGCCGTAAGGCAGTCAGTTGCTGGGGTTCTTGATAAATTGCATCGTCAAGCATTAAATTCGTCAAATTTCCATTTTTAACGCCAATTTTATTTTTATGGAAATACCAATACAATATCGATGCTGTGACACCATTTAATTTATGCTCGGTTAAATTATAGTCCCAGTAAAATAAAGAACCATACCCTCTCCCAACGACTTTATCACCATTAAGACGCTCATTTAACAGATGTAGCGTGACTACGCTATTCTCCCATTGTTCGGCAAACTGCCAATACAATGCTGATCCGTGTTTTTGTTTGGTTTCATCGCCGTAACGAAATAAGAGAATACCTTTTTTTGAAACACTCAGAATTCTCCCTGCTAAGGTTCGAAAGCCAAATTTGACCAGATAATCTAGATTGGCGGCTTCAAGTTTCTCAATTACTGAATCCTCAATCTCATCATAAATCTTATCCTGATTTGCGACTGATATTACGATGGGCATCGTACCATTAGCCACCAAGTCATGAATAGAATAACGCTTGGTATTACTCTTATTTCGAGAAAGAAAAGAAAATAACTTTTGATTAATGGAAGGAATAACTTTGGATAGACGAAACATGTGAGACGCTTGTTTTTTATCTCGTTGGACAGCAATACAAACCTCAACCTTGCCTTCATCGACGAGAGATTTTAATGGTTTGAACTTATACCATGCCAATGTTTCCTCTTCTACAAGAATCCCAAGCCTAATTTTTTTCATCATCATCACCTTGAATTGCACAAGAGTTTGTGGCTGGGCAGCCATAACACATATCCAATTATCCTTTGATAAAGTATCAGTCCATTGATTACATTTATTAATTATATTTAAATAATAACATATATAGAAAAACTTTATATATTCAATACTTTTGATAATGTCAGGTCGATTTTGTTGATCTAATGGGTATTTTACTTGTTGAAGTTTTTAGAAATACATCAAAGATCATGAGTAAATAATAGATAGAGTGTCACCACTGAGTCTGGGAAATAGCAACGCTCTCGCTATGTCTGTCAATTGGCAACCTTCCCAAGCATAAAACACTTATCCAGCACTATCGAATGAATGTATATAAAACCGTGATTACCTCATATACCAATGAGTAGCGCTTTAAAAATTAGGTAAAAAAAAGCCCTGCTATCTTCCGATAACAGAGCTTCTAATGATCAAATAAACTTTATGACAAAATCATACTTCTAGCGAAAAGCGCTTTATGGATTGACTAAAGCAGTACGACTAGGCGACCAAGTGAAGATTGTACTAATAGTACATCGAGCGAGGTTAACAACGTCGTACAAACTTAGTCGAGGCATATATTACATCATGCCGCCCATTCCACCCATACCGCCCATTCCACCAGCACCGCCCATGCCAGCCATACCGTCATCACCTTGTGGCAAATCAGTAATCATGACTTCGGTCGTTAGCATTAAGCCAGCTACAGATGCTGCATTTTCTAGCGCTGAACGAGCTACTTTAGCTGGATCAAGAATACCCATCTCTAGCATATCACCGTATTCGCTAGAAGCTGCGTTGTAACCGTAGTTACCGCTGCCACTCTTCACTTCGTTCACTACTACTGATGCTTCTTCGCCAGCGTTGGTTACGATTTGACGTAATGGTGCTTCCATTGCGCGACGTAAGATATTGATACCCGCGTTTTGGTCATCGTTATCGCCACGTAGCTCAGACAATGCATTCATTGCACGAACTAAGGCAACACCACCACCAGGTACAACGCCTTCTTCAACCGCTGCACGAGTCGCATGTAGCGCATCGTCAACACGGTCTTTCTTCTCTTTCATTTCAGTTTCAGTCGCAGCGCCAACTTTGATAACGGCAACGCCGCCAGCAAGTTTAGCCATACGCTCTTGAAGCTTTTCTTTGTCGTAGTCAGACGTTGATTCTTCAACTTGACGTTTAATAGATTCAACGCGATTTTCGATGTCAGCAGAGTTACCAGCGCCATCAACGATCACGGTGTTTTCTTTACCGACAGTAACTTTTTTAGCCGTACCCAGTTGCTCAAGAGTAGCAGTCTCTAAACTTAGACCAATCTCTTCAGAAATCACAGTACCGCCAGTTAGCGTTGCGATATCTTCAAGCATGGCTTTACGACGATCGCCGAAACCTGGTGCTTTAACCGCACAAGTTTTCAAGCCGCCACGCATGTTGTTGACAACCAATGTTGCCAATGCTTCGTTTTCAACGTCTTCAGCAATGATTAGCAATGGCTTGCTTTGCTGCATCACTTGCTCAAGTAATGGCACGATTTCACGAATATTGCTGATTTTTTTATCAACCAACAAGATATATGGGTTTTCAAATTCAGCGGTTAAGCTGTCTTGCTTGTTCGCAAAGTACGGGCTGATATACCCACGGTCAAACTGCATACCTTCGACAACTTCTAAGGTATCTTCGAAGCTTGAACCCTCTTCAACGGTGATAACGCCTTGCTTACCGACTTTTTCCATCGCTTGAGCAATTAGCTCACCGATTTTGGTGTCTGAGTTGGCAGAGATAGAACCAACTTGGGCAATCGCTTTTGAATCGTCAGCTGGTGTAGCTAGCAAATGAATCTGCTCAACAGCTGCACGAACCGCTTTATCGATACCGCGCTTTAGATCCATTGGGTTCATGCCAGCAGCAACAGACTTCATGCCTTCTTGCAAGATTGACTGAGCCAATACGGTAGCAGTCGTTGTACCATCACCAGCAACATCGTTGGTGCGGCTAGCCACTTCACGGACCAATTGAGCGCCCATGTTTTCGAATTTGTTTTCAAGCTCGATTTCTTTGGCAACCGAAACACCATCTTTAGTGATGGTAGGCGCGCCAAATGATTTATCGATAACCACATTACGACCTTTAGGGCCTAGTGTTACTCGTACTGCGTTTGCTAGGATGTTTACGCCATCCATCATTTGTTTACGGGCATCAATGCCGAATTTTACGTCTTTTGCCATGTTAAATTACTCCACTATTATAAGTATGAGAATGCAATTAAAGGTTTCAATGATTTTTCAATAATGTTGTCAAAATGCGCTGAGTATAAAATACTCAAAAAGGTCTAGCCTTCTAACACACCCAATACATCAGATTCTTTCATAATCAATAGTTCTTCGCCGTCAACTTTCACGGTTTGACCAGCATATTGACCGAACAAGACTTTGTCGCCAGTTTTTACATCTAACGCGCGAGTTTCGCCGTTGTCACGAATCTGACCGTTACCAGTTGCTAGCACTTCACCTTGTGAAGGTTTTTCTTGAGCAGAACCAGGAAGCAAGATACCACCAGCCGTTTTTGTTTCTTCTTCTATGCGGCGGACAACGATGCGATCATGTAAAGGACGAATATTCATCAATATGTCTCCAATAATTTGGTTATTTGCAGTAAGGGTTTATTTGAATTAATGGTCTCAATACCAATATCTATAGGCATTACTGCCTAAAACAGCATTCTAAAGATAAGCTTTGAGCTTGTATCAAAAAGTGGGGGCAAAGTGAGTTAGCTTCAAGTGTAAAGCCCAAAAATTTACAAGAATTTTGCATATCGTGGATTATTTAGTTGGTAATGACGTTTATGAACAGTCATTTGATTGGATTGCACCGTATTAAAGGCCTTAGCAAGATTTTAAAAGCAGCCATATGAGTGCTAAACTTCAACACCGATAAGTTACCGCATATCATTTACAACTGACCGATTAACTTACTCCTGCTTACTCAAGTTACAGTAAGTGACGCCTGATGATATCGCGCTCGATGCCAGCAACCTTGACTACAATAGCAACACCACAGGGACAGCTGGCACTCTTGAAAAGATAGCAGGACATGACCATTATAGTTCTTGAGAAAACAACAATAGTTATAAGCAATACCATAAATAGCGATTAAGGAATGTCCATGAGTTTTTTATCAAACGATCAAAAGTCATTAACAACCGATACTAATAATACTAAACGAAGCAAGTCTAAGTTTTTAACCGCCCTAACCACTGGGGCCAGTATTGCTACGATTGGAGCGATAAGTATGACTGCACCAACCCTTGCCAGCGCAAAGAATATCGAACCTTCAAGCGCCAACTACAGCTTTACGGTTGAAGACAAATATAAAGGTACGGCTACTCGCACGCTTAACAAATCAGGCAATACTTGGAAATACAATGTCAATGCTCGGGTGGCAGGTGTTGCAAGTGCTTCGCAAAACAGCACTTTTACCATCAACGGTAATAATGTCATTCCGACTCAAGCCAGCACTACTTATAAGCTATTAGGCGTTGGTCGCACGCACAAATTAGACTTCAATCCAAGCAGTAAAAAGGTGGTGAGTAACTATAAAGGCAAATCGACGACCATGAACATGGCACAACAAGCTTTTGATGATTTAAGTTTGGAAGTGCAAATTCGCCAAGATTTATTGAACGGTAAATTCTCTGGCAACTATTACATGGCGAAAAAAGACAAGATAGAGAAAACCCCTTTCAAAAAATCTGGTAACACCAAGATTACCGTTCCAGCTGGCACATTTGATACCGTACGTGTCGACCGTATCCACGATGACAATAGTCGTTCTACCAGTTTTTGGCTGGCACCAAGCTTAGATTACCTACCAGTAAAAGTTAGCCAAATTAATGATGGCAAAAAGATGGATTTAGAATTAACCAAAGTAAATTAAGCTTTTTATTAAATACACAGAAATAGCATAAAAAAGCGGCGCTCTAAATAGAGCGCCGCTTTTTTTGTCTTAAACTTCGCTAAATCAACTAACGCGGCTGCTTAACGACGTTGTTCATTGAAGGAAGACGCTTTAGTAGAATAAATAACCAAATATTGATTGCCAGTAATAAGACAAAATCAAGCAGATAAACCACTATCTCTGCCCAGCTGCTGCCGTAAACGCGGGTAAACAGCACCACACCACTCGCCCCCAAATAAACCAAGGTCAGCATACTGCCTATCAATAGCACATATGGCGAACGACCCCGTAGTATCGCGGGCGTCAAAATAAATGCTGGCACTAGCCATAATGCTTGCCAGGCGATACCGCCAATGATATCAGGACTACTGGGATTAAAAACATTGATAAAAATAGGTAGCCCAAGCAGTCTATAAACCAACCAAATCAGCCAAGTCATCATCAAGCGCTGACGAATGGGCGTAATTGGCTTTTTAAGCTTAGCAGGTTTGGCAGATTTTTTGGCTGGTGCGCTTATCTCACTATCGGAGCGGTTTGTGACCATTAGATATATTTACTTCCTAATTAATAGCGTTATATAAGACGTTGCATGCTATAAAAATCCGCTTAGCGAGTCCAGTTAGCTTGCGCCAATGCAGTAGCACTAATAGCCAAGCGCCGACCTTGGGCGATAGCCAACTCGCGCTCATCAGCTGAGACGGGTTGATCATGTAACGCCCCACTCACGTGGCTGGCACCATAAGGCGAGCCACCACGATGAGTACGATTAAGCGCAGGCTCAGCATAAGGCACACCAACAAGGATCATGCCGTGATGCAGCAACGGCAACATCATGGTCAGCAATGTCGTCTCCTGCCCGCCGTGCATCGAGCCGGTCGCAGTAAATACAGCAGCAGGTTTGTTCTGTAAATTACCTGCCAGCCAAATAGTGACCGTATTGTCCCAAAAATATTTCATGGGAGCAGCCATATTACCGAAGTGCGTCGGGCTACCAAGCGCCAAACCCATACAGTCTCTTAGATCGTCCATAGTGCAATATAAGTCACCTTCATCAGGTATCGCAGGCTTGCTCGACGTGGTCTCGGGTGCAACCGTTGGTACAGTACGGATACGGGCTGTCATACCAGCATCCTCAATACCTTGAGCGATAGCATAAGCCAATGTCTTAGTCGTACCGTAATTTGAATAATAGAGCACCAAAACATAAGGGGCGGTCTGACTCATTAGCAATACTTCCTCATAAAACCATTAATGTTATTGTTGATTCTAATCATCTACAACAGCTTCTATGCAGTCTATTTCTTTAGCATAAAACCTTACTGATTATGTAGCTATAGTCGATTCAATTTAAAAATAGTACTAGTACAAGGCAACCGAGTGTAGATGTATATTTAATACTTCAAGCGAGGTTAACGCTGTAATAATTTTATAGTGGAATGACTATATACATAATCTGTGACAGATACCGCAATATAGGCATATATTATGCCCCAGTCATTCACCGACATGCAAACAGCCTTGGTACACATTGTCTCTAATAACCTGCTAGAGAGGTTGCTGCTGTGCATTTTGACACAATTAAACCGCAGATGGTAACAGCATATCTTTGTTACACTACTGTCACTCAAACACCTGCTAAATGGTCGATATGGAAAATTTATCAAAAAAAATCCCGTTTTTACATCAACGCTGGTTTCAATTCTCACGATTCTTGACTCGGCACTTTTTTGAAGACAATTGCCAGCAAAAAGCGGCATCGCTGACCTACACGACTATGTTATCAATTGTACCCGTCCTAACCGTCCTATTGATGATCCTATCTTCTGTACCCGCACTTGCGTCCGTTAGAGCACAGATATATGAAGTGATTTATAGTAACTTGCTACCACAATCAAGTATGCAGGTCAGTGAGTATATCAATAGCTTCGCTGAAAAATCCTCAAATCTAACCATCATTGGGGCAATGGTGTTATTTTTTACGACCATTATGACGTTAACAACCATCGAACGCGCTTTTAACCAAATCTGGCGGGTAGAAAATCGCTCTGGCGGTATGAAAAGTATGCTGCGCTATTGGACCATCGTCACGTTAGGACCGTTAGTACTGGGTACGGCATTTCTTGCTTCAAGCGCGGTACAAAGTTTGAGTTTTTTAAATCGACAAATCGCTGGTTATGGCATTGACTGGTCTTTTTGGGTACAAGCCGTATCCATTGGTATCACTGTCGCAGGCTTTATTGGTATGTACTGGTTCATCCCAAAAGCACGTGTACCCGCGAAAAATGCAGCCATTGCTGGTCTCTTCGTCGCTATCGTATTCGAGCTGATGAAGCACTTGTTTGGTACAGTAATGGCAAACTTCACCAGTTATGAAGCGATTTACGGGGCTTTTGCGGCACTGCCCATCTTCTTATTATGGATATATTTGTCTTGGAATTTAATTCTATTAGGTGTTGAGATTAGCTATACCTTGACGATTTTTGAGACTGAAGAGGTCTATCCACGCCATCCTCTGCTAAGTTTGCTCGATATGCTAAACCTCGTTTATACCCATCATTTAAAAGGGGAAGCGGTAAGCGAACAAGCGCTACGTAACGTGCTAGGACGCAAAGAGCTACCAAAATGGTATACCTATATTAATTATCTGCAAGACAGCAATCTAATCACCATGACTGAAGATAATGATTATGTGCTTAAGAGAGATTTGAGCAAAATGACATTATGGGATTTTTATCGCACCCTACCTTACCCCTTGCCTATCAAAGATGAGCTAGATGAGATGGGGCCAGAGGATCAAAAACCTTGGCTTAGCTTGCTAGTCAATCGTTTTGAAAATACGGAAGCTTATGCCAAGCAACAGTTAGATCTACCGTTAAATGCTATTTTTGCCAATAGTGAGCCACGTAAGAAAGCTGATTCTAATGGAAAAGGCATCAAAGGCGGTCAATCAAATTTATTTAGAAAAACCTCGGCGACCACTGCAGCATTAGACAAGAATGAGCCGATCAAAGACACCCCACACTTTGACCCAATAGCTTATGATAAAGACAGTGATATTGAATGCGATGAGCGGGACAATGAGATTCTTATTCCTAAAGATTTGAATGACTCTCAAATTAAAACCAATGGTAATCTCTTTAATTATAAAGACGATATCATTACTGAATCAGATAACCCAAAAACGAATTAAAAAAAGCGTTAGTAATGAGTGAGGCAGACTGAATAATAAAAATTAGTTTTCACTAGAGGTTGTAATAGAACTTATTATTATGAATTGAACAAAAGTCGTACGAGATGTTAACACAGCTGTTATATTGCCTTAAACTATTATTAGGGTAATAAATTGAAAAATACAATACCATTCTCAGCAAAAGCGCTAAGCATTTGTGTCGTATCCATTATGCTTTCTGCTTGTGGTGAAGGTGATGACAGCACATCATCACTTGTACCACCAACCGTTAATCTACCAGTAGAAACGCCGCCTGTTAAGCCGCCAGTAACGAGCATTCCTGCTACGCCACTTGAACCAAGCACGCCTGTTAAGCCGCCAATAACGAGTATTCCTGCTACGCCGCTTGAACCAAGTACGCCTGTTAAACCACCAATAACGAGCATTCCTGCTACACCAATTGGGCCAAATACGCCTATTAAGCCGCCAGCAACGAGTATTCCTGCTACGCCACTTGAACCAAGTACGCCTATTAAGCCACCAGTAACGAGCATTCCTGCTACGCCAATTGGGCCAAGTACGCCTGTTAAGCCACCGGTAACGAGTATTCCTGCTACGCCACTTGAACCAAGTACGCCTATTAAATATCCAGAACCAAAAAAGGATATTGCTGATTTTTATTTATTAGGGTTTTTTGACCACGATGGTAGAGCGGGAGAAATTCGTGCTATTCGTCCAGACTTGGTTGGCGACTTTCAAGCGATGATACAGTTTGGGCAGAATCATACCGTTGATCCACAGGGTAACGAAGCAAAAAACATGCCGCGCCTGACGGCAGAAAAAGAGGCGCTGTTATTAGTGACGCCTACGCTTGAAATGGGTGACATTAATAAATTAGCGGCTGAAATTTACAAAGACGGGGTTTTATTACGAACTGTCAATTTAGCCGATCCGACTCAAATCCCAGACACGGATCAGACTAACACTGATCAGCGCGCACGCGTTGCTTACAGTAAGCGTGCTTGGTCAACCAAACTCAACTGGGATGAGGTACAAGGTGGTCTCAAAATTCGCATTGTGGATGACCAAAATCGTAGCGGTGAATTGTCAGAAGATAACATAGATTTTGCCGCCCCTGGTGAGTTGGTATTGACCAATATCCGTCTGGGCATGTTAACGGATGCACCTCAATCTTGGGGTCATTATATGCTACGCGATCCAGAAAGAGCGGGTTCAGACTACTTCCAAACCATTCCAGCAGCACAAATGACCGTTGCTAGCTATGATGACATGAAGCTCGAACGAGTAATGGTCGCCAATGGCACTATTTATGATTCAATCAGTGACTCAAATGATGCTGGCGTTTATGCTGGTGATATGCGCGAAAACACCGCGAAATCAACCTTTGGTGTTGGCATTAATTTAGCCAATTGGGGCGTCACCAGTGCTTCAATGCAAAGTCAAGAGCAACCGCAATTGACCCAAAACGTCAATGCGCATCACGCTCGCGGTAAATATAAGAATGGTGAATATAACCACGGCTTAAGCGGCGGTAATGGTATGTTGACCCTAATCGACTCTCAAGGTAATGAGTTCAGCCACGAAATCGGTCATCATTATGGCTTGAGTCATTATCCTGGTGAACAGAACGGCGATTTCTTTTGGGCCGAGCATCATGCTAATAGTGGCTGGGGCTATAATGGCGTCAGAAACAAAATGCGCAGCAACTTAGACTGGCCACGACAGGTCGAGGGTGATGGTCTCACTGGTAAACCTCTTTTCTTAGCCACCTATGGCTATGGTCGCGATGCGATGTCTGGTGGATCACAGAGTGGCGCTTATTCAAACTATACTCACTATACGGGTTATAGTACAAAAATTAAGATACAGCCAGCATTTGATAAAGCAGTATTTGACGCTGACTCACCAACTGGCTATAAGAAATGGAATGCTGAGCTTAGAAAGATGGAAGTCATCCAGCCTAAAGTGTGGAAAGAATCCAAAAACGTTTGGTACAACAGTGCCAACGGTAATTACTTAAAACCACGCTTACAAGGCGTGCCAGTATTTACCATTTTAGGCGGTTATGACCCTGTCGCGCAAAAAGGCATCATTTATCCAGAAGCACGTGGTAACTGGGGCAACGTCTTTGAGTTACCGACACCGAATAACTCACTTGAATCAGCAAGCTGCTGGTTAAGCGTCACTTATAGTAATAACACGATTAATGATATTGCGTTGGCTCCTAATCGAATGAATGGTAATGCCAATAAATTCCATATCAATTTAGCCATCGCTGAAGATCCGAAAAAAGTGGATTTGTACTGTAAAAAGGTCAATGAAGCACAAGTACAGCTCTCAACCATTGATATTCGTCAATATAGTGAGGCGATTAAACCTGCGGTTACCTTTGGTAAAGAACAGGGCTATACGGCACTAAGAAAGGTAGAATTGCCAATCTTAGAGCAGAAACTTCTTGCTCAAGCAGAAAATTCGACTATTAGTTTAGACGCCAATGGTCAGTTGTTATATGATTCTTACAAAGAGTATCGTGATGAGCTTAGCCCTTTAGCACTCCAAACATTAGAGCGTTATGAGAAGCAGCAAGAAACTCTAAATCGTCTAAACCGCTGGGTCAATGTCTATCGTACGGATTTAATCAAAAAAGAGTCTGAAGCACTTACCGAATTTCAAAAGTTTGTTGTAGATTTAGAGCTACAAGATGACAAACCTTTAGATAATGTGACTACTATCCGTAATGGCAACAACTGCCTTAAAGTTGAAACTCTAGAAGATGGTAAGTTAAATAGCTTTATTAGCGGCCCAAGTGGCTGTACTGGTGATGACTCTGAACAGTGGATTTACGATCTTAAAGGTAAAATTCACAGCAAAATGGCATTAGATCAGTGTTTAACGGAACAAGGTTCTTGGGTCGTTTTAGGCACTTGTAGCTTGGACTCGCCAGCGCAAGTTTGGGAGATGAACGGTACTGACCAAATCAAACAAGGTGGCAAATGCTTTGATTTGCGTACTGGTAATTTAGTAGATAATCGCGGAAGCTTAATTACTTACAATTGTAGTGGTGGCTGGAATCAAAAGTGGACAACGTTAACCAAAAACCCAAGCTTTATCTTAGCAACCGCTGGTAATAATCTACCGTTAATCGTAGATAGTCTGCAAAAACAGCCAGTATCGACGGATGATATGCAAACGCGTTCATTAAGTATGGACAGTAAAGAAGAGCCATCAGTGCTAGCAAAAGTAAGCACTGCGATAAGCACTTGGATTGACAATCTAGTCAATTAACAAAACAATCCATTATGCTAAAAATAAGCCCCTATGATAGGGGCTTATTTTTTACTAAATTTTTAAACGATCCTATTTATATGGTAAGGTAATTCTCTTTAAGTCTCTTTATTCAGTGGTGCAACAGCACAGCTTTTATCAATAAAACTTGCTTGATTTTTAGGTCGTTTTTGGAGCACATTATATTGGATAAACACCCTAAAAGTGGCTGGCTTAAGTCGCTATTGCTCACCATCATGCATAGGTTAAAGCAATTTGCCCAGCTCTGGTCGCTACAGACGCTACTGGATTTACCCGATAGACTAAGAAACCTATGGCAGCAGCTTATCGGCTCTTATTGGTTTATCCCAACGGCTTGCGTCATCGTTGGAATATTGCTTGCGCCTTTATTAGTCACTATTGATCAACACTTTGACCGCGAAACCGTCAGAGAGATTACCTTTGCTTTTACCGGTGACGACGATGCGGCGCGCGCCATCATGACTGCCATCGCAGGCGCAGTATTAGGCGTAGCAGGTACGACATTTTCTATTACGATCGCGGTACTGTCGATGGCCTCTTCGCAATTTGGCCCACGGCTGTTGCGCAATTTTTTGACCGATACGCCTAACCAGTTTGTATTGGGGGCGTTCATTGGCACCTTTAGTTATAGTTTATTGGTGTTAAAATCCATCCATAAATATGACGTGGCTTTTGGTGTGCCACAGCTCGCAGTGACTTTTGCGATTATCATGGCAATTATATGTGCGCTGTTGCTGGTGTACTTTGTACAGCATATGGTACATGCCATTCAAGCCTCACATGTGATTCAAAACGCCAGCAATGATGCGATTAATAATATTCACTATTGGTATCGTGATCATTGCGATATCCAGCATCAACGCGATATAGAACATCATGACATTGAACAGTTTCATCACTGGTCAGCGATGCCCATCTATCCACCAAGCTCAGGTTATGTTCAACAATTTTACCTTGAGTCACTGATTACACTGACACAAGACTATGGCGGAGTGGTGCAAATGCGTATTAATCTTGGTGATTATGTCACTGACAAAAATGTTATCGGTTACTTTTACCAGCGTCCAGCAGGTCATCCAAACAATCGACAAAAAACAGCGACGCCATCTTTAGCTGTTGTACCGCGTGCCCCTGACGGACTTTTTTGGCAGCGCTTTGCAGGCTGTATACGTATCGAACAACGACTGGCTCATTCTAACGATATTGCTTATAGCTTGGGACAAATGACTGAAATCGCCGTACGAGCATTGTCTCCAGGTATCAATGATCCAAAAACAGCGGTCAACTGCGTACAATCACTGACCAGTTGCTTAAGTATTATGATGCGTCGCCAGCCGCCCAGCCCCTATCATTTTTATACACCGGCACAAAACGATGATTCATCGAAAGCCGAAGTTAAACAGCGACGCTTGGCGATATTAGCCATAGTTACTCATACTCCCAAAATATCTGATTTTATCAATACATCACTAGGCGAGATACGTCGGTATGCAGCAGCAGATTTGATGGTCTTAAAAGCGCTATGTCAGGCGATGGTCAATCTAAGTTATGCTCGCGTAAATAACGCACAGCAGCAAACCCTATTGCATGAGATAAAACTGATTGAGCGCGCAGGAGAAGAAAACCTAAGCTATCAAGAGCTGATAGATGACTTGAGCGCGATGTGCCAACAAGCCCAACAGTTCATACTTAGCAACGATGCTCATCATCAGTATTTTAACTATGTTAGCGCGTTTGACACCCATATTCGCCAAGCATTACAAACGCAATAAAAATAAAAAGACAAGCGATAACTAAACTAAAATCAAACCTATTTAGTGTTTGTAAGCGCTAAGCTTATGACAATTTTAAACTCACTTGAGAATTTTTTCATGGCCCCTACCAGTAGCCTAACCATACTTGAAATCAGCGCGATATTCTTATCAATCACAGCCCTATTAACTTACGTTAACCATCGTTTTATTGGCCTACCGACGACGATTGGCGTGATGGTTATCTCCATTTTATTATCTATTGGCGCGATATTTTTGGGATTTTTGGGATTTGATCAGCTGATTGATTATGAAGTAAGCTTGTTAGAGCAGCTTGATTTTACCGAAGTTTTATTAGACGGCATGCTCTCTATGCTGTTATTTGCAGGGGCGCTGCACGTCAATATCAGCGATTTAAAACGTTATAAGCTGCCTATTGGCATCCTTGCTTGCGTCGGTACCATCGTCTCTGCGATGCTTATCGCCACGGCGCTTTATTTTATGCTGCCGCTGCTTGGTTTCGGTTTGCCGTTTCTTTGGTGTTTGCTATTCGGTGCTCTAATATCACCGACCGACCCCATTGCCGTAATGGGTATTTTGGCATCGGCTGGCGCGCCAAAAAGTATAGAAACGGTCATCGCGGGCGAGTCTTTATTTAATGATGGTATCGGCGTCGTCATCTTTGTATTGCTGCTAGGTATTTTATCCAGTGGTGATATCCCAACCGCCAATTATGTGGCGCATACTCTAGCGGTCGAAGCCGGTGGCGGCATTATTTTTGGGTTGGTACTTGGGTCGATTTTGTATTACATGCTGAAAAGTATCGATAGCTATCAAGAAGAAGTGTTGTTAACGCTTGCTGGTGTGATAGGTGGTTATGCACTCGCCAGTCATTGGCATTTATCAGGACCACTCGCCATGGTGATGATGGGATTAATGGTTGGTAATCGCGGACGAGCATTGGCGATGAGCGATAAAACGCGGCATTATATTGATTTATTTTGGGAATTAATCGATGAAATTCTCAATGCTATTTTATTCGTACTCATCGGTTTAGAAGTAGTGATGATTGCTTATTCGGGTAATTTATTTATCGCCGCTGGCTTGACGATTGTCATTGCCCTACTTGCGCGTTTTATCGTTGTAGGTATGACGACCAAAACCTTTCATCGTCAGCTCGATTTGCCGACTGGTGCATGGAAAGTGCTGACATGGGGCGGATTACGTGGGGGTATTTCGGTTGCCTTAGTGTTGCAGCTGCCGCTGGGAACCGAACGCGATATCTTGTTGGCGCTCACTTATGCAGTCGTGATATTCTCTATCTTGGTGCAAGGTTTGAGTATTGGCAAAGTCGCCAAAAGCATTCGCACTGATAAGAGTACAGCAAAGCCATAATTTATAACCAGTTTTAAGCCAATCGTTTTAGCAAAAGAAAGCCAGCATAAGATAGTATCTTACGCTGGCTTTTTCATACACATTCAGTTTTTTTGATAGGCGCTATAATAAGCCCTTTTTATATCAGACCCTTTCGCTTCATATTACGATAGACCACGACCACAATAAGAAGATTCGAGACTAATATCCCAAGCTTAAACCAATCAAATGGGCTAACGATTAGATAGTAAAGCTCAATAGGAATAAACACCCCATAACCCAGCACACCAAACCAATACGCCCATGTTTTATCTTGCCATAAGCCATAAGCCTCAAGGAAACGCAGACTGGCGTAAGCAAAGATTAATAACAAGAATAATGACCAGTTTTTACTTGCCTGCTGGGCAATCCGTACTGCACTGTCAACTTGCGGTGCCAGTAGCTGTCCAAAAGTCTGTTGCCAAGAATCAGTCGCCGTCGTCAGCCAATGCTCAAGGTCAGTATGCCATGACCATAAAGCCCCTGCCCCTAATAGCGCACCGACCCCTTTAACCACCTCATAGATTGCCACCGCTTTGATAGATTCACTAGCAGTACTGTGCGACTTGATGGTTTGGTTGTGCAAGTGATGATCGCTATCCTTCGAGGATGGTTGCAGACTATCATCCTGCCTAGGCAAATTAGCCAAAGAAAGTCTCCACAACGCGGCCTTGCAACTGCTGATTAAAGAATGGCGTGTTTTTACCATTGGACAGCATGGATTGGGCGGTCACTTGCCATTCCAAATTAGGATCCACCAGTACTGCGCCGCCGATTTTTTCATATTGCTCACTAATACCAGCGATTTTCGCCGGATTGAGACAGATTTTATCGACAAGTTGCTCTAAGGTTAATACCTCATCATTTACTAGCTGACAAGCCAGCGCCATAAAGGTATCAAAATTTGAGATGCCTGGTGTACTCTCAGCAAATGGGGCTTTTTTGGCGGTACTGTTCAAGGGTTCATGATGGCTACATATCGCATCAATGGTGCCATCTTTCAAACCACGGCGGATGGCTTGCTGATCGGTATTGCTACGCAGGGGCGGTAATACGTAGGCTTGAGCGTTAAAACCCTCTAAATTGTCATCGGTCAAATACAACTGATGCATCGCCACATCACAAGTCACGGGCAAGCCTTTATCTTTTGCCCAGCGCATCAATTCGATTGAAGATTTACAGGATAGTTGACTAAAGTGAGCGGCGATGCCCGTTTCTTCAACCATTAGCAACTGCGTTGATAAGGCAACCGTTTCAGCGATCCAAGGAATCCCTTGCAAGCCGTGATATGACGCGATATAACCTTCATGCGCCACGCCATCACCAGATAGACTTGGTTCATCAGGATAAAAGAATACTTTCATATTAAAAGTCGCGGCGTATTCCAGTGTACGCAGTAATACTAAATCATTGCGAAAAGGACGGCGCGCATTAGAAACGGCTATACAACCGCCTTTTTTAAGCCCAGCGATATTTGATGGACGCTCGCCTTCTAAACCAGCAGTCAACGCACCTAAAATATGCAAATATATGCCGCCATCACCAAGCGCGCGCTCACGTAAGCCTTTTAATAATGAACCGTTCTCTAAGATAGGATTGGTATCAGGAGGAATGACCACATGCAAGAAACCATTGCCACGAGCAGCGCGTCCTTCTGATTCCAAAGTGCCATGTTGTTGTTGACCTGGTTCACGTAGGCGGGCGCACAAATCAACTAAAGGCGGCAGGAGCCACATTTCACGACCAGCTTCGAGTGATGCCAACTTATCTGTCGCAGCACTTGATAGTGAGTCTTTAAATGATTGAGGAAGATGGTTAATTATCGTTGCATCCGTATTTAACATAGTTGTCATGAGCGTTATTACCGTATCAATAAAATGGGATAAATAAATATAAAACAGCGAGGCAGAGGATTATTTACTCGCGGCTTGGTGAGCGCGCTGACCTTCCATAGCTAATGACAGTACTGCCATACGAATAGCGATGCCATTATTCACCTGTTTTAAAATCACTGACTGGTCGCCATCGGCAACGCTTGATGCAATCTCAACACCGCGGTTCATCGGCCCTGGATGCATGACCAACGCATCGGGCTTAGCCAATGCCATGCGCTCTGGTGTAATACCATAATGCTTATAGTATTCACTCGATGATGCTAGCAGCGGCGAGCCGATACGTTCGTTTTGTATTCTTAATCCCATAATGACATCACAGTCCGTGACACATTCATTCATATCTTCATAGACTTGTACCCCAAAACGCTCAATGCCTTTAGGTAACAGGGTACGCGGCGCGCAGACGCGAATGTCTTTAACGCCTAACGTTTGTAGGGCACTGATATCAGAGCGTGCGACCCGTGAATGCTTAATATCACCAACGATAGCCACTGACAATTCTTCAAATGGGCGCGGCGCTTCACGGTGAATGGTCAGCATATCGAGCATCCCTTGGGTTGGATGCGCATGCCAGCCATCACCGCCATTAATAATAGCAATATCGGGTGTCACCTCTGTTGCCATAAAATGGGCAGCACCTGATGCTGAATGCCGTACCACAAAAATATCTGCCGTCATGGCTTGTAGATTCCACAGCGTATCGCGCAAGCTTTCACCTTTTTTGGTACTAGAGCGCTCGATATCGATATTGAGCACATTGGCACCGAGACGCTTTTCAGCTACTTCAAAAGTCGTACGGGTACGCGTCGATGGTTCAAAAAACAAATTCATCACCGTATAGCCTTCAAGCTCAGGACGGTTAATCAGCTGCCCGTTTTCATCAAAGAATGTCTCTGCTTTGGCAATAATTGCTTGTAATTGCGCTTTATTAAGACCTTCCACCCCCAAAAAATGGCGAATACTGCCATCGCTATTAAGCTGCGGACGACTTAACGACGCATCAAGTTTCTCATGAATGGTATCAGGGTCGAATTTGGCATAATCCGTTGGCGAGACTGTCTGAGTTGAGCGGCTATCGATAGAATTTGGCATAGTGGCAGGTCTTTATTGTTGGTTTATATGATTTAATAATCATTATTTATGCGTTTTTTGGCGATTTATAGTCGACGATAAGCACAGAGACAAGGACATTTTGGCACTTATTTGCTACAATTTACCCCAGTGACAGTGAGAGACATAGCGCTGTAAAAAACAGCCATCGTCATCCTCTTGGGCAGTAGCCATAGACCTGTCAAAACCATCATTAAAAATCCGCTTAGCCAAACGATAAATAAATAATAATAGTGATAGTGTAGCTGATTTTGTGGTCAGGACAAAGATGCCGTGCGAGGTATTTAAAAATTTGCCAGATTTAGGTCTGTAACGTGCGACCCAACCGACTTTCCAACCCCTTATTTAATCCTTAGTTTCAGTAGCCTTTATTTTAACAGCATTTATTAGGAAGCCTTATGACAACTCTTACAGACTATCTCAATGATTATTCACCAAATCCTGCACTGAGTGACGTTATTACGACTGTCACTGACGTGGGTAAAACCATCTCACAATTATTGAGAAAAGGGGCACTAGCAGACATTCTAGGCGAAGCTGGTAACCAAAACGTCCAAGGTGAAGACCAAAAGAAACTGGACGTACTGGCCAATGACTTATTGTTAGATGCATTAGCGAAAAATACATATTGTGCAGGCGTTGCCTCAGAAGAGCTTGACGATGCTACCCCTGCCAATGCAGATGGCAGTTTGTTGGTATTGTTCGATCCGCTTGATGGTTCATCAAACATCGATATTAATATGGCCGTTGGCACTATCTTTTCTATTTTACCGTACCAGCGCCAAGGTCAAGTCAGTGAAAATAGCGACTTCTTGCAAGCAGGTAATCAACAGCTAGCAGCAGGCTATTTATTATATGGCACCTCTACCGTACTAGCGCTAACTATCGCCGATCATGTCGTGATGTTTAGCCTAGATCCTGACACTAACGATTATGTACTCATACAAGAAAACGTGCAAATCGATGCCGATACCAGCGAATATGCCATCAATGCTTCAAACTACCGCTACTGGCGCGCACCCATGCAGCAGTATATCGATGAGTTAATTGCTGGCGAAACGGGTGTCCGTGGTCGCGATTTCAATACACGCTGGGTGGCCGCCATGGTCGGTGATGTGCATCGTATTTTATGTCGCGGTGGTCTCTTCACTTATCCGTTCGATACCAAATATGCCAATAAAGCAGGCAAATTACGCTTGATGTATGAAGCCAATCCAATGAGCTTATTGATTGAACGCGCTGGTGGCGCTGCTACCGATGCAGTCAATCGTATTTTAGACATAGAACCGAATGACATTCACCAACGCGTCCCAGTGGTACTTGGCAGCAAAAATGAAGTCTATTATGTTAAAAATTTGCATGTAACTTACGCTGATAAATAAGCACTTTGCCTTTACTTTGATAACAGTCAGTATAAAGTCAAAACATTTATAAGATTTATACTGATTGTTTAATTTTTTTATATTTTTTTCTAAGCGATCCACTATGGTAGCAAATCCCACCGAGCTTATTACCTCAGATAAAAATACGACCGTTAAACTTGTCAAATCCTTGTTAACGCAAGCGCGGCAGCGGAAGAAGCAAGGTCAAACGGTGATTGAGGGCGTGCATCTCATCGATGCAGCGCTGCGTAGCGACTACCCGTTTGCCCAAATCCTACTCGCAGAGTCTGCGCACAACCATCCTGAGGTTCAGCAAATTTTGACGCGCTTGCCTACTTATACGCCTATTTTAACGTTATCAAATTCGCTGTATGAGAGCATTCGTAGCTTAGGTACTGGTATCGATATCATGGCAATCATTAAAGTACCAATGCCTCGTTTATCGATGATTGATAATGACTGCTTGATTTTAAATGATGTGCAAGACAGCGGCAATGTGGGCACCCTATTACGCACCGCAGCAGCGGTTGGCATCAAGAACATACTCTGTACCAGTGCGACGGCACAAGCGTGGTCCCCTAAGACATTACGAGCAGGCATGGGCGCTCAGTTTGCCCTGACTATTTATGAAGATCTAAGTGTGCAAGATATTTTAGACCATGTGCAAACACCGCTATTTGCGACCAGTTCACATACTGATACGATAATTTATAAACATGACTTAAAAAAACCTATTGCTTGGATTATGGGTCATGAAGGACAAGGGGTTTGTGACGAGCTGATGCAGTGTGCTACCCCTATCGCTCTACCACAGCCCAATGGTCAAGAAAGTCTGAATGTCGCCATTGCAGGCTCATTATGCTTATATGAAACACTACGTCAAAGAAATTATAACTAATGTTGTTTGACTGAATCAAAAACATACCTCTCAAATACTAAAAACCCGCTATAAATAATAGCGGGTTTTTATACTTAACTAATCACTAAATAACGATTAAACCTTGCTAGTAAGCTCAGGCAATGCTGTAAATAAATCCGCTTCTAAGAAGTAATCAGCAACGCTAGCGATAGGTGCTTCCGGGTCATTGTTAATAGCAACAATAACTTTAGAATCTTTCATACCCGCTAAATGCTGAATCGCGCCTGAAATGCCCGCTGCGATATATAAGTCTGGTGCAACGATTTTACCCGTTTGACCGACCTGCATATCGTTTGGTACGTAACCTGCATCAACAGCGGCACGTGATGCACCAACGGCAGCGCCAAGTTTATCAGCCAATGGTTCGATATATTTGGTGAAGTTTTCACCATTTGCTAAGGCACGACCACCAGAAACCACAATGCCTGCTGAAGTCAATTCAGGACGATCAGATTTCGCCATCTCTTCATTAACGAAGCTTGCTTTGCCAGTTTCTTGCACGTTGTCGATTGTCTCAACAGTAGCTGAACCACCTTCGCTTGCTACTGGGTCAAAAGCCGTGGTACGTACTGTCATGACAACTTTATCTTCTGTGGTCTTAACAGTTGCTGTGGCGTTACCAGCATAGATAGGGCGCTCAAACGTTTGCGCATCTACGACGGCAGAGATTTCTGATAGCATGCTTACGTCAAGTAAAGCGGCAACGCGTGGCATAAAGTTTTTACCAGTGGTTGTTGCTGGTGCAAGGATATGGCTGTAATCACCAGCGATATCAGCAACCAATAGCGCAACGTTACCCGCTAATTGATGCTCATAGGCAGCGTTGTCTGCTAATAATACTTTAGTCACGCCTTCTGCTTTAGCTGCTTGGTCAGCGACAGCTTGAGCACCACTACCTGCAACCAACACATGGATATCATCACCCATTTGCTTAGCAGCAGCGATGGTATTCAAAGTTGCCTTTTTTAGACTGGCATTGTCATGTTCTGCATATACCAAAATTGCCATGATTTTAATCCTTTTTTGTTCATATCATCTATTCATGCGGTTGTTTGTGTACAAAGCTGTTTGAGCAACTATTATTTTATATAAAATAAATCAGTTAAATCTATAGCCTTGTACAGGATATGCCGTAGCGAAGTATCCAATCATTGAAACATTAAATGACTTTTGCTTCGTTTCTTAGCTTATCGACCAACTCATCCACTGAACCCACTTTGATGCCAGCTTTACGTTCAGCAGGTGGCACAACTTTAATGATCTCTTGCTTAGAGGCCATATCAACACCAAAATCAGCAGGCGTTTTTTCGTCAAGTGGCTTTTTCTTCGCTTTCATGATGTTAGGCAATTTAGCATAACGAGGCTCATTCAAACGTAAATCAGTGGTAATAACCGCTGGTAGCTCAAGTGCTAGCGTCTGTAAACCACCGTCGATTTCACGAGTCACGTTTACTTTATCGCCTTCAACCTTCACTTCTGATGCAAACGTACCCTGACCGATACCCATCAATGCCGCTAGCATCTGCCCAGTCTGGTTGTTATCATCATCAATGGCTTGCTTACCCAATAAGATAATATCAGTGCCTTCACTCTCGGCGATATTTTTGAGGATCTTAGCAATTTGTAATGGATACGGCTTGTCGTCAGTCAACACTAAAACACCACGATCAGCGCCCAATGCCAAAGCTGCACGAATTTGCTCTTGTGATTCTTTTGGACCGATGGAAGCAACAATGATTTCATCAATCACACCCGCTTCTTTTAGACGAACCGCCTCTTCTACTGCAATCTCATCAAAAGGGTTGATTGACATCTTAGTGTTTGATAAATCAACGCCAGAGTTGTCAGCTTTTACACGAACTTTTACGTTGTAATCAATGACACGCTTGACCGCTACTAATGCTTTCATACGTTCCTCGTTTATTAATGTTATGAATTAAAAATTGTCAGTTAAGAACCAAAGGTTCATTTTTTTAAACTGTCGTTCAAAATACTACTTAGGGTTATTACTGCGTCAACAGATAGTAGTTAATTAAGCAAGAAGAAACAATACCGAAAATGGTATTAGTATCACACTACTCATTGATAAAATCTGCTAAAGCTAAGCCAACCGTTATTATCAGACCCCTGTATCTTGCGTGACCACAGGCATAAGGTCAAGACAACGCCGTGAATAATGCGTCATAAATTTGTCACCATTCTATAATAAATAGTTTATAAGTGCACAATTTTACAGTCTTCTTTAACCTACATTCTCAATATTTCACCTATTTTTAGCACTGTCAACACGATAGTTACTTAATGGATTGTTGTGATCTATGTCATTGGCATCAATTGAGAACAACTATCGAGAACAACAATCAAAAACTCAAAATCTACGATTTGCTGTTTTTACTGGAACCAATCAGCAACTCACTGTCGCGTATATCATCGAATAATGACCAGTCAGGCGTAACTGCATTATTTTTGATGACACTCATATCCCCTGTGGTTTCCATAATGACAGCAAATACTTCCGTTTTAGACTTGATCCCATTCTTGCGTAAAACCTGTTGAACATCACTGGTACTGAGATTGGCCTCTTTTAAATTTCCACTAAAATACTCGCCATGCGCCATTAATATAATGGCTCGATTGTCTATCAGAGATTTTAAGGGTTTGAATTTACGCCTGATAAATGAGATAACACCTTGAATCACAAACAATACTGCGACAGCAAACAGCCCTTGCATTAATGACGGTGTGTCTGATAGCACCGTTGAAGCGAGTATACTGCCAATACCGACAGTCATCGCAAAATCATGGCTTGAGAGCTTGGAGAAACTTCGCAATCCCATCAATCTTGTGAACAACATTAATCCTAAATAAAAACCAATTGCAGATAGAGAAATACCCAAAACTTGCTGCCAATCGATTGAAAACCATGCCTCCCACTTCATAAAACAACCTTATTTTGTTAGATCTTTTTTGAGTCAGTGCTGATGACTGACAGCTAATATCAGTATGCTTTTGATGATTTTACGTTTATAGCGAGAAAAATGGCATAAAAAAAGCAACCTGATAAGAGGTTGCTTTTTTTTAGAGTTGAAACAGTATTTTTATTGTTTTAACAAACAAAGGCATCAATGCATATTGATAATCTTACTGTCATCAAGCTTACTGACTAATCAGCTTACTAGATGTCAAATGAGATTAGATAGCTTCGATTTGCTCGGCTTGTGGGCCTTTTTTGCCATCACCTAAGATGAAAGACACTTTTTGGCCTTCGGCTAGAGTTTTGAAACCACCACCTTGGATAGCGCTGTAGTGAGCGAATACGTCTTGTCCGCCATTGTCTTGAGCGATAAAACCAAAACCTTTAGCTTCATTAAACCACTTTACAGTGCCTTCAACTTTATCTGACATAAATTTTCCTAACTCTTTAACTGTTGGCGAGACGTGTGTCGTCACCGATTAATTGATATATACCCAAACTATTTTTTGCTAAATGCAACAGTCAATATGATCAAAATATCGTTAGATAGCTTGAAATTACGACCTAAAATCTTTTGAGTACAGGCTGATTATAGCAGCTTTTTATAATCGCAACAGGTTAAATTGATGATTTTTGTAAATAACGATAATCCGTTTTGAAAAGTCACGAAAGCCAATTAAATACTATCTAATACATTGATAAGAAAGATATTTTATATCATTTACTATCTATCATTCTAACGTAAAGGTGTCATTTAAGTTGGTGACAGCATTATCTCAAATAATAAATAGGTGATAAGTCAGCATATGCTTTATTGAGATATCGGTAACCACGGTGAACTTAATACTAATAAACAAAGTGCAAAAAATATTAGCGAAAATGACTGACTATAGGCGATGTATTTAGCAGGTATCACCAAGTCTTTAGGAGAATCAGGAATACCTTTACGTTTTAATAAACGCGTCCCGTATATCCATCCAAAGGTAGTATAGATGCCATAAGCAGCAGGTACTGTAATGGCTAGTGGCGTCAAGTCAATCACATATAATATGACAACGGAAATAAAGAACCACAAAGTATCTAAAATTGAGCTGATTTGAAAAAACTTAGACTTAGGCAATTTGCCATCGGTTTTTTTGAGCATCTCCCCTTCTATCCATATTAAAACAGCTACCACAGCGCTAAGAGTAATATATACGAATTGCGGCGTTAGCCAGTCTGGATAAGATATTTGCACAACACACAACCTATAATCTATAAAAAATGAGAACGCGAAACTCAATCGTCTTGATAATTAACCAGCAATTGGTTGCACTAAGAATATTCAAAAAAATCAATGAAGGCTAGATATATGAGGCATCGATTGGTCGTTTTCAACCAACACCAAAGCGATTGTGGTTAAAATTTCACTAAAGTAGTGCAAACTAAAAAAGCCCACACTATTAAGTAATAGCATGGGCTCTTAGTTCTATATCAGCGATTAATCTCTTAATAGCCTAATACTGAATTAGTTTTTTTCTTTATCGATGATTTTGTTACCACCGATCCAAGGCATCATGCCACGTAGCTTAGCGCCAGTGATTTCGATTTGATGCTCTGCATTGTTACGACGACGAGCCGTCATTGATGGATAGTTGGTTGCGCCTTCAGAGATAAACATCTTCGCGTACTCACCAGACTGAATGCGTTTTAGGGCATTACGCATAGCTTCACGTGATTGCTCATTGATAACTTCAGGACCAGTTACGTATTCGCCATATTCAGCGTTGTTACTGATTGAATAGTTCATGTCAGCGATACCGCCTTCATACATGAGGTCTACAATAAGCTTTAACTCATGTAAGCACTCAAAGTAAGCCATTTCTGGGGCATAGCCAGCTTCAGTTAGGGTTTCAAAGCCCATTTTAACCAGCTCTACTGCACCGCCGCAAAGTACCGCTTGCTCACCAAATAGATCAGTCTCAGTTTCATCTTTAAAGGTTGTTTCGATAATACCTGAACGACCACCACCAACGCCAGCAGCATATGACAATGCCAATTGTTTGGCTTGACCTGAGGCATCTTGGTAGATAGCGATAAGATCAGGGATACCGCCGCCTTTTGCAAACTCTGAACGTACCGTATGACCTGGTGCTTTTGGTGCAACCATAATGACATCAAGATCACCACGTGGTACGACTTGGTTATAATGAATCGCAAAACCATGAGCAAAGGCTAGGGTCGCGCCCTCTTTGATGTTAGGCTCAATCACGTCGTTATAAAGCTCTTTTTGGAACTCATCAGGCGTCAAAATCATGATGACATCAGCTGCTTTTACCGCTTCTTCTACTTCTGCGACTTTCAAGCCTGCGTTTTCCGCTTTTTTCCATGAGCCAGAGTTAGCACGTAGACCAACGGTCACATCAACGTCTGAATCTTGTAGGTTAAGCGCGTGTGCATGGCCTTGTGAACCATAACCAATGATGGCAACTTTTTTACCTTGGATGATTGATAGATCACAATCTTTATCATAATAAACGTTCATAAACAGAGTCCTTTTCCTAAATCATGGCTTGCCATGGATAAATAAACACTTAAATTATAATCACCTTATCGAAGTGATGGGTGAGATAAGCGCTATGTTAATGTTTGAATAAATAATTTGACCTACAATAGGTACAGTAAGCACCCATTATAAACTGAGCGTTTTTTCGCCGCGTGCAATACCAATCACACCCGAACGCACCACTTCCATGATACGTTCACGACCAATCACATCAATAAAGCCGTCAAGTTTGGCTTTGTCACCAACGATTTGAATGGTATATAGATTGGCGTTTACATCAACGATTTGTGCGCGGAAAATATCGGCACTGCGTTTAATCTCTTCACGTACGCCGCCCGTTGCCCGTACTTTTATGAGCATCAACTCACGTTCGACGTGTATAGTATCTGATAGATTAAGCACTTTAACCACTTCAATCAATTTATGCAATTGCTTGGTGATTTGTTCTATTTTTTCAGGTGACGTAATAGTGGTTAATGTTAAGCGAGATATGCTCGAATCGTCTGTTGGCGCAACGTTCAAAGTTTCGATGTTGTAGCCACGTTGAGAGAACAAACCGACCACTCGCGACAATGAACCCGCTTCGTTTTCCATCAATACCGAAATCAGATGTTGTTGTTGCATTAGGTACGCTCCCCTTTTGTTAACCACATATCACGCATCGCTTGCCCAGCGATTTGCATTGGATATACATGCTCGTTACGATCGACATAAACGTCAATAAATACCAATCTATCTGTTATTGCCATGGCTTCCGCCAATTGCGCTTCCATGGTCGCAGGATCAGTAATCTTGATACCGACGTGACCATAGCTTTCAGCGAGTTTGACAAAGTCTGGTAGTGAATTCATATAAGAATGGGCATGACGACCTTCATACAGCATATCTTGCCACTGCTTCACCATACCTAATTGGGCGTTATTTAGGTTTAGGATTTTAACCGGCAAATTATATTGTAAGCAGGTTGAGAGCTCTTGAATATTCATCTGAATAGAGCCTTCACCCGTGATACAAACCACGTCACGCTCAGGGTTAGCAAGTTTGGCTGCCATCGCATACGGCAAGCCAACACCCATCGTCCCTAAACCACCTGAGTTTAGCCATTGACGCGGCTCATTATAGGTATAATAAAGCGCTGCAAACATCTGATGCTGACCGACGTCACTGGTGATAATAGCGTTACTATTCGTCACTTTATCTAAAGCTTGAACGACCGCTTGGGGCTTAATGCCGTTATCGGTGCTGGTGTCATAACGCAGGCCATGACGCTTACGCCACTCATTAATCTGTGACCACCAATCCAACAATGCTGGTTGATCTAACTCTTTATCTTCACCGATAATCTCTAGTATATCGGTCAGGACAGATTTGACATCACCCACGATCGGAATATGCGCATTAATCGTTTTTGAAATAGAGGTAGGATCAATATCAATATGAATAATCGTCGCATTTGGACAGAATTTTTTGACATTATTAGTGACACGGTCATCAAAACGCGCACCAACTGCCAAGATGACGTCGGCATGATGCATGGTCATATTGGCTTCATAAGTGCCATGCATACCGAGCATACCCAAGAACTGACTATCAGAACCAGGGAACGCACCCAAGCCCATTAAGGTATTGGTTACTGGTAAATTTAAACGGTGCGCAAGATTAGTAAGCTCTTTATGCGCATTGCCTAACACAACACCACCACCAGAGTAAACAATCGGACGCTTTGCAGCAAGCAGCGTTTCAACCGCTTTTTTAATCTGACCACTATGGCCTTTTAATGACGGCTGATACGAACGTATAAACACGTC
Organism: Psychrobacter sp. JCM 18902; assembly: GCF_904846615.1. Classification (NCBI taxonomy): domain Bacteria; kingdom Pseudomonadati; phylum Pseudomonadota; class Gammaproteobacteria; order Moraxellales; family Moraxellaceae; genus Psychrobacter; species Psychrobacter sp. JCM 18902. The sequence goes on along the minus strand of NZ_CAJHBK010000001.1, from coordinate 177,933 downwards.
TTCTGGATAAGCGTAAGCAAACTTTTCACTTGGCGCGGTCATATCTTTTGGTACATCAATCACTACAGGACCTGGGCGTCCAGACTGAGCAATATAAAAGGCTTTTTTGACAATCATTGGGATTTCGCTAGCGTGGCGCACTTGAAAGCTATGCTTCACGATAGGACGTGATACACCGACCATATCTGTTTCTTGGAAGGCATCTTCCCCAATTAGGCTGCTAGGTACCTGACCTGCGATGACCACCATCGGCACAGAATCCATAAACGCTGTTGCGATAGCCGTTACGGTATTAGTAGCACCTGGACCTGACGTCGCTAATACTACACCTGTCTGCCCTGTGACTCGTGAATAAGCATCTGCCATGTGACCGGCTGCTTGCTCATGACGTACCAAAATATGCTCGATATTTTCTTGTTGAAACAAAGCATCATAGATATGAAGAACTGCACCACCTGGATAGCCAAAAATATATTTGACGCCCTCATCAGTCAGTGATTGCACCAACATCTCAGCACCAGATAGCATTATAGGTTGCTCACTACCCTCAGCGAGGCGTTGTTGCTTTTCTTCAAAATTTTTGGCGGCATTCCCCGTTTGGGTATGTCCCGTCATATTCGGACTTTGCGTGGTTTGCGTCACTGTCATCACCTTTTTTTTGTCAAGAATTGGCGTTCATTTATAAGAGAAAACCATGCTATTTACACAAGATGGTTCGTCTTATAGAAATGGCTGCAAATCCTTATCCATATCAAGAATGTGTGCCCACTATCTCTAAGTAACGCTGTTTTATAAGACAGCAGGCTACTCAAACACAGCAATATATGTAGGGTCAGTTTTATGGCAGGAGTCTATCGATGTACAGTGACAAGATGCGTGTGCATCTATAAAAGAAGCTTATTATTGATAAATAGCAGACAGCATTTACAACAGATTGATTTATACAGAGGCATTGATATTCACAATTTAAATCACTCTCACAGCCAATACTAATTTGTAAAATGGTTAGATTTTACGACAGGCTTATTAAAAAAATTTAATTGCTGAATATTTTTCCATGTTTAATACAACCGCTAGAGTCACGCTTAGCGCATTTCAAATAATAAGTTTATCTTAGTCATTGTAGACAGATAAGTCCGGAGACAATACATAAAGTCATCGATAACAATCGTTATGATTACTATCTTTGCAATATCATTGTCACAAAGAAACGAAAACTGCGTAAGCCACTGATAAGTAACCTATCGTCCTCATTTTCAAGTGCCACGGCAATATCATAAAAGCCGCTCACTGACCAATCAACTGCTATTATATTCGATGGTTTGTGAGCTATTGTCAAGAAAAACTTCTAAAGCCCATCCCTAACTATTAGTTATTAAATAATATACATTCATAAGGATTATTTGTTAGAATCGAAAGCTGGTACATTTTTAGTACCATTCCAACACTTAAATGTTATATTGACACATATATACACATCTGTTTTTTACCCCTTGAGAGGATTGCTACTATGGCATATGCGTCTAAAATAAATACTGCTACCAAACTGCTTATGAGTACTGCGTATGTGCTAATGCTGTCGATGAATGCCAGTCATGCTATTCAAGTTTATAAATCTGTCGGTGCACATGGTGAAGTCAAATACAGCCAACATGCGCCTCAAAATGGTAAAAACATTGAGCTGATTGAATTTCGTAGTGATGGCAGACAAAGCAATGCAGGACAATTGGCTGGCAAAACAGATGCCAATCAAAGTACTAATACTCAAAGCGTAGAAGAGCAAAGAGTTGCAGCGCTTGAAGCACGGATTAAAGAACAAGAAGCACAAGCCAATGCACAGCGGTGCCAGTCACTCCGCAATAATTTGACCAACTTGAATGTCGGCGGACGTATTTATGAGATGGATGCAAATGGCAAGCGTCAATATTTAGACGGTCGTGAAATTGAGCTCAAACGTGAACGCGTACAGCAGGCAATTGATCAGTATTGTGGCAACTCAACTACCTAGGCTTAATGCTAATTATAGACGTTAATCAATAGCTGCATCACATGACGAATGGCTGCTGGCATATCCTGAGCTTGTAGTCCTCGTTGTCCAACCACCAACGTATTATTACTTTGATTGACCAGCGTATCCCCTGCTAATCCATGTATAACAACCGCTTGATGCAAGCTTCGCATTCTTGACGATAAATCTTGTTGTGCTAGCAGACCAGCAATGACACCGGACAACACATCACCCATGCCAGCCGTCGCCATACCCGCATTACCGGCAGCACAAACATAAACGTGGTGCTCATCTAAGCCCTGCTCTAATATCAAAGAACCTGCGCCTTTTAGCACCCATTCACCACCATAAGTTGTAGCGCACTGTTTTATCGCTTGTAGTCTATTGCTTTCCACTTCACTGATTCTCTTATTCAGTAATCTAGCAGTTTCGCCACTGTGCGGTGTCAAACAAACTTGATGATTAACGCTATATTCTCGCAGCTGACTGACCAATTCATGATGCTCTAATTGCAATGATGCCAAATGATAAAGTCCATCAGCATCAATCACTATTGCCTTTTTAGCTGTCATCGCAGTTTGTAGATACTTTATAAATAACACTTTTGCTTTTTCATCACGACCAAGCCCCATACCAATCGCAATCACAGTGGCTGACTTGATTAACTCCTGCACTCCATCCACATCATGCAAATTGATCGTCATTGCATCTGGTAGTGAAGTTAATAGGGCGCTATGAAAAGCCTCATGGCAAGCAACCGTAGTTTTACCCGCTCCTGCCGCCATCGAACTCGAAGCAGACAATATCGCAGCGCCGCCCATACCTTGTGAGCCATCGATACGATTACCGCCAATAATCAGTACATGACCATAGCTCCCTTTGTAGCTATTTTGACGGCGAGGACTTAGACCATATGCAGTAGTAATTAGTGTTGCTACTGGCATGAAACTTTTGTCATTTATTGGGTAAGGTAGCAGCGGTATATCAATTACCTTGCCGCTACAATCCATACCATCTTTGGTATGCAAACCGAATTTCCGTGCAATTAAACATAGCGTTATATCAGCTTGTATAGCCACATGCTCAAACACCTCGCCAGTCGAAGCCACCAAGCCACTTGGAATATCAACCGCAATGGCCAAGGTACTATTTCGTTCAGATAACTTATTAAAAGTGCTAATGGCTGTTTTATAAATACCTATAGGCGCACGATCCAGTCCAATACCAAACAGTGCATCAATATAGACATCGGCTTGCAGATTACCATCTACTCCTTCTTCTAGCTCACAAGCACTATTTTCAAAGCGTTGATAAGGGCAATTGGCCAATAGCGCCTCTTTTAGGGCTTTTTGTGCATCGGAAAATACTGTTGTGTCATTGGTATCAAAATCATCACTCTCAAAACCCACTGTTACCACTTGTACCTGCCAACCCATTTGCTGTAAATAATAAGCAATGAGCCAACCGTCGCCACCATTATTACCCTTTCCAACCCAAATGCTCACTCGATGCTGACGCATATGACGAAGAGGAATATAAGTAGTGGCTGATGAAGAGATATTTAATTGTTTTTGTTCATATAATTGTTCTATGTGTTGCGCCATTTGCCAGGCTGCTTGCTTCATTAACCCAAAACTATCATGACCCTCTACAAACCATGCTTGTTCCATCGCATAGAGTTGTTCACTGCTATATAACGGGATAGGTTTTGTACTTTTTATAGGTGATAAATTGATCTGATTTTTCATAACTAATCCTTGAGTATTTTTTGCTGATTTTTTATTTTATTGAGATATGATTACTATCATTTAGCATCAGCTTAGCAAACGCTTACATCAACGTATGTATCAATATGAATGTGAAATTATTTGCTTTTATACTTGCGCTCTCAGCTCACTGGCTTATTATATCGGTATTCACTTTATCGCCTACTGTCACACATGAATAATCTTCCTAAAGTAAAGCCTATCTCTTCAACCCAGCAGAAATCAGCTAAGCAAATCTCTACTGAACCTAAGCCTGCGTCCGAAAAAAAGATTAATGTGAATAATAGCCCAACATTTACCACCACAGCAGATGTCAAACAATGGATTAAAGACCAAGCACAGGCTTTAGGGTTTGCCGACTGTGGGTTTTTATCGGTGCATCACCCTTTATTTGCTAAGCAGATTGTACAATTGCAACAATGGCTCGAAAAAGGCTATGAGGGGCAACTGCAGTTTATGCATAACAATCATGAACTGCGGGCAAATCCTGACCAACTGGTAGAAGGGGCAAAAACCATCATCAGTGTCCGTATGGACTATCTAACTCAAGCACCAACTCCACGTACGATTACTGACAATGACTACCCCAATCAAGGTATCATTGCTCGTTATGCCAGAGGACGCGACTATCATAAAACGATGCGCAGTCGTCTGAAGCAATTGGCACTAAAGATAGAAGCCATGCTTCCTGAGTGGCAACACCTCAATATAGGTTCAGAGCAAGATTTTATTTTTAGGCCTTTTAGCGACTCTGCTCCTATTTTCGAGCGACCCATTGCCGATGCTGCTGGTCTTGGCTGGACAGGAAAGCACACCTTATTAATCAACAAGCAAGCAGGTTCATTTTTTGTATTGGGTGAGCTATTTATTAGCCTTGAGTTACCTGATGACAAACCCGTCAAAGAGCATTGCGGCAGTTGTAGCGCTTGTATCAATATCTGTCCCACTCAAGCGATTGTCGCGCCCTATAAGCTCAATGCTGCAGCTTGTATCTCCTACCTCACTATCGAGCACGACGGTATTATTGATACAAAATACCGCCGCGCGATTGGTAATCGCATCTTTGGCTGTGACGACTGTCAACTTATCTGTCCTTGGAATCGCTACGCCAATCTTACACCTGTAGAGGACTTCGCACCACGGCATAACCTTGATAGCAGCAGTCTGCTTGAGCTGTGGCAATGGCAAGAAGCTGAATTTATGAAAAAAACTGAAGGCAGCCCGCTTAGACGCACAGGCTATGTGAACTTTTTGCGTAATATCGCGATTGGTCTTGGAAATGCTAATGGTAATGAAGAAACCATTACTCAGTTACAATCAAAGTTGGGCGTACATAACGAAATGCTCGATGTACATATCAATTGGGCCATAACTGAACAGTATGAGAAGTTAAAAGACCTCTAAATCTTAAGTTTATATTTATATACGCTAAAAAAATGCCTCTTATTATAGTAAGAGGCATTTTTTATTTTATTCACACATATCGCTGACAGTTCAAAACCATATTATGGCTTATGGCTTAGGAATACGCAGTACTTGACCAGGATAAATCTTATCAGGGCTAGATAGCATCGGCTTATTGGCGTCAAAGATTTTCATGTAATCATCCGCTGAACCATAAACCTCTTTTGCGATCTTAGACAAGCTATCACCAGATTTCACTGTATACATCGTTGACTCAGGCGCATCTTCTTCGATATCAATATTATCGATTACCTTAGCTACGTTTTGTACATTACCAATGGCGATAATCGCTTTTTCGCGGTCTGCTTGCGTTTTAGCTTTACCGCTGATTTCTGCAGTATCTGTTGAGCCGTTATACTTGATTTTCAAATCGCTAATATTAAGATTCTGCTGTTGAATACGACGAAGTAAAATATTGGCAACTGATTGCGCAGAAGGTTCACTACTCTGTACTGGCGTATTAGCGTCTGCTTTTGTTTCTGACTTGGCATCGTGTTTGGCGTCATCACGATTGAAAATTTTATCACCGATATCTTTTGCGAAACTGAACATACCCATTTACATACTCCTTTAAATATTGTTATTTATTATTGATCATTATTCTTTTAATGGCATATACATTCGTATATAACCACACTTTATATATAACTACACTTTGTTACTGCTTACCATTATGAGTATAGACAAAGATAGGTGATGTAGATAGTAATAGTATGTTGAGTAATGTTGATTTGGCGTAGCTTATGTTAACGTATTGATTAGTCACATAACTACCTGTTGCTATGGTAAATTAAGAACATAAAAAAGCCGCCTATCTCTACAGATAGGCGGCTAAAATAACTCGCTAAGCCACTAGCTAATTATAGCTGCGCTTGTACATAATCAATCGCTTTTTGAACAGTCGTTAATTCTGCTGAATCTTCATCAGGAATGGTAATGCCAAAGTCACTTTCAAATGACATGACTAATTCGACTAGGTCTAACGAATCTGCACCTAAGTCTTCCATAAATGATGCATCATTGTTGATATCTTCAACATTCATACCCAATTGCTCAGCTACTGCAGCTTTAACTCTTAGCTCGGTATCATTACTCATGTAGATTTCTCCTTTTTGATCTATTATTTTGGCAAGTCACCATAGGCCTATCATTAGGCTCTACAGCATTGTATATAAAATCATATCTTCAGATTAGCACAGCTATCTGAGTACTTTGTAACTTGTTTTATAGCTGGTTATACGTTTTGACAGATGTCTAGTAAAGCCCTGCTATAATACAGGGCTTTGACATAAAAGTATCCGTCATTATAACACCCTTTATTATAGTTTACACTCGTGCACAGAGTTTTTTATTATAACTGTGCAACACTTATTTATCACCTACATATACATACCACCATTGACAGGAATAACAGCGCCTGTGATATAACTGGCCTCATCGCTGGCTAAGAAATGTACGGCGGCGGCAATGTCTTCTGGCTGTCCAAGGCGGCTGATAGGTACAGCGTCTAGCATAGAGTTCAATAGGCGCTCATCAAGCTCGTCCGTCATATCCGTTTCGATCAAACCAGGGGCTACGCAATTGATCGTCACCTGTCGTGAGCCAATTTCACGCGCGAGCGTACGGCTGAACCCTTCGACGCCCGCTTTGGTCGCCGCATAATTAGACTGACCTGCATTACCCATTTGAGCAACGACAGAGGTTATATTGATGATGCGACCACGGCGTGCTTTCATCATACCGCGCACAGCACGTTTACTCATGCGGTATACCGACGTCAAATTGGTATCGATAACATTTTCCCAGTCGTCATCTTTCATACGCATCAGCAGACCATCTTGGGTGATACCTGCATTATTGACCAAGACTTGTACTGCGCCGTAGACGCTCTCAATCTCTTCAAACAGCTTATCAATTTGTGCGGTATCGCGTACGTCTAAAACACGTCCAATACCGCCACTATCGTGGAGATAACCATCAATCAGTTCAGCACCTTTTTCCGTAGTCGCTGTACCAATAACAAAATGTCCTTCTTTGGCGAAACGTTTGGCAACGGCTTTACCAATACCACGGCTAGCACCTGTCACTAGAGTAATCGTACGACTCATGATAACACCTCCATTAATTTATCAAGACGAGCGGGCTTGTCAGTAGGATAGCTCGTAATTGGCTGTGCTTGACGCTTCGCCAAGTTGCTCAATACATTACCACTGCCGCATTCGATTAAAATATTAATTTGTTTGTCAGCCAGCTCTTGCATGGTTTTTGACCATAACACTGGTTGGCTTAATTGCTCTGTTAATGCATGCTTGATACCGACCGCACTGCTCTCAACACGCGCATGTCGATTTTGGATAACAGGAATCGTCGCTTGATCAAATTTTATTTCTGCCAGAATCTCAGCCAATGCACTACTGGCTGGCTCCATAAGCGCGCAATGTGATGGTACGCTGACCTTTAGCGGGATAGATTTTTTGCCGGTGTTTTGCACTTTATCAATAACGGCATTCACACCAGCAGCATTACCCGATATCACCACTTGTCCTGGACTATTAAAGTTGGCTGCACCTACAATGGCACCTTCGACATGTTCAGTCGCTTGCTCACACAAATTTTCTACTCGATTATCCTCAAGCCCTAACACTGCTGCCATAGCAGTATCGACACCTACAACGGCTTCTTGCATCAATTGACCGCGCTTATGTACCAATTTAACCGCATCAGCAAGCGTTATGACTTCAGCCGCACAAAGCGCACTGTACTCACCTAGAGAATGACCCGCTAAATAACAAGGCGCTGTGGTTATTTTTTGTTTTAAGATACGCCAAATGGCGATGCTGGCCGTCAGTAATGCAGGCTGAGTATATTGTGTTTGATTGAGTTTTTCTTCATTTTGACAGATTGCCCATAAGTCTTCACCAAGCGCGGCGCTAGCTTCAGTAAAGGTATCGAGAATCTCTGGATAGATTTCAGCAAGCTCACTAGTCATCCCGACTACTTGCGATCCTTGACCAGGAAAAATTACCGCAATACGTGTCGGCGGCTTTTTTACCATATCGGGTACAGAGGCCATAACCAATATTCCTTATTTAATTGGAAATATCCCTAAAAACAATTGGGGTTTATTATATTATTAGAGGCGATATAAAGCCGTTGCTTTAGTATTTGTCTAAAAAAACGGATTATCGATAAACTATACACTGACGCACACTATTATCATAGCGGATGCTACTGAAACACGTATAGTAAAAGATACTACTCAAATTAAAATGGTAGAGTATATCGGTTCATTTTCATATTTTCTAAAGGCGCATGGTAAAAGGTTGTTCAAATACCTACCATAAAAGCCAATAGCAAAAAGCCAAGTTATCTAGCCACATAATATATGATAGCGAAATAACTTGGCTTTCTTCAGCTCAAAGCATATTACCTAATAACAGCGTTGCAAAAATAATGACAGTCACCAGTACTATCATTATTTTTACAATCAGCTATTGAATAGCCAATAATTTAAGCGTCTTGACTAACTTTAAACAACTGGCGACCACGGTAGAAACCATCTTTAGTCATGTGATGACGACGATGTTTTTCACCAGTGGTAGCATCTACGCTTATCTCAGCGATTTCCATACGATGATGTGAACGGCGCATGTCACGACGAGAACGACTTTTACGACTTTTTTGAACGGCCATGATATAGCTCCTATACTTAAAAGGGGATAAGCTTGAAATTCAGCTTTAATCGACACTGACAGAGGCTATATAATCACAACAACCTAAGTCTTACGCATCATTAGTTAAATAGATTGCCACGTAGTAAAGTGTTGATTACGTCTAAAATCTATAGTTAGTCTGCAAGATCAGCATCTATCTGCCAGTAGCAGATTGCTAGAATGCAATAAACGGGACATTATACGCATGTTTAGCGGATTAATAAAGCCCTGCTTCTCACTCTTTGGTAGAAAGCTGATGAAAGGTATCATAAATTTATTAAGTAGTACATTGATATATGACTTGTCTCTTAATAAGATTACAACTTGCCTTTTAGCGAGGCTAAAGCAGCAAAAGGATTTTCGCTTTCTTCCTCTTCTGGAATCTCACCAAATTGCTCTACCGTCATTTCACAGTCGTCATGTTTTGGCGACATTGGCGTCTTCAGTAATATCTCATCTTCTACCAATTTTTTGAATGGCAATAAAAGCTCTGGTGCAGGCTCAGTAATAATTTCATCAAGTAATAAATAGTCTTGTTCATCATTGATTGAACGTGCTTGGCTCTCATCTTCTAGTAGCGCAATATTATAATCATCAGACAAATCGATAGCTACTGGCTGTAGGCAACGCTGACAGGTTAACCAAACTTCACCCGTCAGTGTGAATGCCAAATGTAAGACATTATTGCGTCGATACAGATTGGCATTAAGCGAGATGTTTGCTTGTTCATGTTCGGTGGCTAAGGTAGCAGCAAGACGTTTGAAAGCGCTTGGCTCTACCTCTCCTGTCCATTCATATCCAGTATCTGCCCATTTATCCAAAGAAATAGATTCAGGCATACTAGTAGATAAAGGCGCTTTTTTATTATCAGCATAACCTGCTGACGGTTTACTTTCTGGAGTGCTTGACATGCGCGACCTCATTCATCAAAACGGTGTATAATATTGCCTGCCATACTAACGGAAAGTATTGAGCGACGCTAGCGCTAGTATGTTAAATTTATTTGATATGAACTCTATTTTCATCTCTTTATTTCTCCTATTTATATTCAAAGATAGTTCTTCTTTTTATCTTTTATTTGACCAGTGTTTTACCTATGAATGTGTTTAATGATAAACCTGACTTCTCGAACCTACTTTCTCCACTTGAAGCAAAGATACTATTGCAACGTCTCACTACTTTAACCAGTAGTGTGAATACCTCTTCCACTGACTCGTGGAACCTTAACAACAATCAGTGCTTAGAGGATGTAAAAAGTGAATGGCAAAGGTTAGAAAGGTTAGCTGCTATCAAAGGCTTAGATGGCACTCCATCATTGGTTAATAAATACGAGCAAGCGGCTACTGATTGGCTCATCCAATTATTCAATAATTTATTCACTCATCAAAACGTTACATTGGTTCGTGGACAAGGAGAACCAGAGTACTTTCAGGCACAAAATAACGAACCCGCAAAAATTGAATTCGCTCATGGATTTTTTGCTAGTGCGTTGCATGAGCTTAGCCATTGGTGTGTGGCTGGAGAGGCTCGTAGACGTTTGCCTGACTTTGGCTACTGGTACGCACCAGATGGTCGTACCGCCGCTCAGCAGCAAGCATTTGAACGCGTAGAGATTAAGCCGCAAGCGTTAGAGTGTTTATTTACTCTCGCTTGTGAACGGCAGTTTCAAGTCTCACAAGACAACCTGTTTGCTGACTTTGATACAAGCAATAGTACATTCGCAAATGACGTCTACCGACAAGTGCAACAATACATCGCTAAGCCTGATATATTGCCACCTGATGCTAAAACTTTATTACACGCCTTACTCAGTGTCTCTATAGCTGATCTAGAGTAACAGCAGCATGTCAGCATAAAGGTGTGGCATTTTTGCGTTAACGATTGTCTACGCATAGTAACGGCTTGCAATCAAACTTATATTGGCTTTGCGCTATACTAAGAAGGCAGTGATGCTTTTTTAGTATACTTAGTGAAAGAAGCATACGCGCCACAAATGTTCTACTTAGTCAAAAACTTCACATTTAAAAGCCCATAACTATAAAATAAGGAACTGCTATGCAAGTATTTTATATTCATCCAGAAAATCCACAGCCACGTCTGATTGAGCAAGTGGCGGATATGTTACGTAAAGACCAGCTCATTATCTACCCTACCGATACCAGCTATGCTTTTGGTTGTCGCTTAGGAGCAAAGGATGCACTCGATAAGCTCAAACAAATTCGTGAGCTTGATGATAAACACCAGTTTACCTTGCTGTGCCGTGACTTAAGCGAAATTGCCAACTATGCTGCAGTAGACAATATACAATTTAAACAGCTTAAAGCACTTACTCCTGCGCCCATCACCTTTATCCTCAATGCCACAAAAGACGTACCAAAAAAATTGGCACATGCGAAGAAAAAAACCATCGGTATTCGAGTACCTAGCAACCCTATTGCGCAAGCGCTTTTAGAGGCCATGGATGAACCTATCTTAACCAGTTCATTAATACTGCCTAACCGTGATGACATACTAGATGATCCCTTTGAGATTGAGGATTTATTAGGCAATCAAATCGACGGTTTGATAAATGCAGGTATAAAAACCACTAAGCTCACTACGATTGTTGATATGACTGGTAGCCAGCCTGAAATTATCAGACAAGGTGCCGCGGATGTAGATTCACTACTACGGTAATAGACTCAAGTATCAGACACAAAAAAAGCTCCAATTCAATTGGAGCTTTTTTATATACATCTTTTGCTTATTGTAAAATTAGTCGCGATCAACCAATTCTACATATGCCATTGGCGCATTGTCACCATCACGGTAACCACATTTTACGATACGCAAATATCCACCTGGACGGGTCTGGTAACGAGGACCTAACGTGCCAAATAGTTTACCTACCATAGCTTTGCTACGCATACGGCTAAATGCCAAACGACGGTTAGCAACGCTGTCTTCTTTAGCCATAGTGATTAATGGCTCGGCAACGCGACGTAACTCTTTTGCTTTTGGTAAAGTTGTTTTGATCAGTTCATGCTCAAATAATGAGTTAGTCATGTTCTGAAACATTGCCTTACGATGACTGCCGGTACGACCCAGCTTGACTCCACTCTTACGATGGCGCATAGTCAAAAATCCTTAAAGTTTAACGGCTACGATAAGAAAAGCGATCATCAACACGAAGGTCAGCTGGTGGCCAGTTATCTAGGCGCATACCGAGCTCTAAATCTTTAGACGCTAGTACGTCTTTGATTTCCGTTAATGATTTCTTACCAAGATTTGGGGTTTTTAGAAGTTCAGTCTCTGAACGTTGTACCAAATCACCGATATAGTAAATGTTTTCAGCTTTCAAGCAGTTGGCTGAGCGAACCGTTAGTTCAAGATCGTCCACAGGGCGTAATAGCACCGGATCAACCTCTTCTTTCTCTTTCACAGGCTCAGGCGCTTCTTCAGCTTCTAGGTCAACAAAGATAGAAATCTGTTGTTGTAAAATAGTGGCTGCTTTACGAATTGCTTCTTCTGGATCTATAGTGCCATTAGTTTCAAGCTCAATGATAAGACGATCAAGATCAGTACGCTGCTCTACACGAGCGTTCTCAACCTGATAAGCAACACGAAGCACAGGACTAAAACTTGCATCAAGCTTTAAACGTCCGATTGCTTTAGTATCACCATCTTCACGGCGCTGGTTTGCTGGCTCATATCCACGACCCATTACTACACGCAAACGCATCTTAAGATGACCACGATCACTCAATGTACCCAACACCAATTCTGGATTGACGATGTCTACATTATGCGGTAACGCGATGTCTGCAGCAGTAATAGTGCCTGGACCTTGTTTATCCAAGGTCAAAAATACTTCATTTTGGTCATGAAGGGTAATAGCCAAGCCTTTTAGGTTCAAAAGCAAGTCAAGTACATCTTCTTGTAGCCCTTCAAGCGTTGAGTATTCATGGTCAACACCATCAATCTCAGCTTCAATGACTGCAGCACCAGGTAATGAAGATAACAAGATGCGACGTAAGGCATTACCAAGGGTATGCCCAAAGCCGCGTTCTAACGGTTCGAGCGTGACTTTCGCAATCGTTTCATTAACCGTATCCACATTAATGGCATTCGGCGTTAGAAACTCAGTTGCATTTAGCATCATGATGTCACCTCGATTTATTAAACTGGTTTAATTAACGTTGATTGCTCAATGCCGTTTTCACGACATCGAGCAGTACGTCATTACTTAGAGTATAGCTCAACGATCAAGCTTTCGTTGATTTCAGCAGGTAGATCAATACGATCAGGCGCTTGTTTGAACGTGCCTTGTAATTTGCTGTGGTCAACATCTAGCCATTCTGGAATACCACGTTGGGTAGCCAGCTCAATTGCGTTTTTAATACGTAATTGCTCGCGAGACTTCTCTTGGATAGCGATGACATCACCATCTTGCAACTGAATTGATGGAATGTTCACACGAACAAACTCATCACGGCCAGCTTTTTTTACCATAACAGTACGATGACTGACTAGCTGACGTGCTTCGGCGCGAGTTGAGCCAAAGCCCATGCGATAAACAACGTTATCTAGACGGCTCTCAAGCATGGCTAACAGGTTTTCACCAGTAGCACCGCGCTTACGAGCAGCTTCTTTATAGTAATTAGCAAACTGACGCTCTAGTACACCATAGATACGCTTCACTTTCTGCTTTTCACGCAGCTGTAAAGCATATTCTGAGGTCTTGTTACGGCTTACACCGTGTTGACCTGGTGGACGACCAGCTTTTTTCGTTTTTACGTCGTATGGTTTAACGCCAGACTTAAGACCTAAGTCCGTGCCTTCACGACGTGATAATTTGAGTTTTGGTCCAATATAGCGGGCCATTGTTATGTCTCCTATAAGCTTTTGGGATAAAAAGCTTCGTCTTTAATATTAGACGCGGCGCTTTTTCGGCGCACGGCAACCATTGTGTGGGATTGGGGTTACATCAGAGATGCTGTTAACTTTATAACCCAATGCACCTAGTGCTCTTACCGCAGACTCACGACCCGGTCCTGGTCCTTTGACCAAAACGTCGATATTCTTAACACCATATTCTTGAGCCGCTTTACCAGCGACTTCAGCTGCAACCTGAGCTGCAAATGGTGTAGATTTACGTGAACCACGGAAGCCTTGTCCACCTGAAGTGGCCCAAGCCAGTGCATTACCTTGACGATCGGTAATCGTAACAATGGTGTTATTAAAAGACGCATGGATATGGGCAATGCCCTCCGATACTGAACGACGAGTCACTTTCTTGCGACTACGAGTGTCTTTAGCCATCTTTTAGCTTCCTAAGTTAATTATCTTTTGAGAGGGCGTGTCGGACCCTTACGAGTACGAGCGTTGTTCTTAGTATTCTGACCTCTAACTGGTAGGTTACGACGATGACGGATGCCACGGTAACAACCAAGATCAACTAAACGCTTGATATTCATTGACACTTCACGACGAAGATCACCTTCAGTCATGTAATTTGCAACTTGTGCACGGATAGCATCTAACTGTGTATCATCTAACTGACTAACTTTAGTAGTAGGGGCAATGCCAACTGCTTCTAAGATTTTCTGAGCAGTGGTACGACCTACACCAAAGATGTAAGTTAGTGAAATAACAGCATGCTTATTATCCGGAATGTTTACGCCGGCAATACGAGCCATTGATTTCTCTCCATTAAAGAAAAATAAGCGTTATTTATCAATAAGGCTTTATTTTTCAGATTTGTTGCTGTCAATACTAAAGCTTTTATAATTATTATCGCTGCTTTGACTTGGTTACAAGCCTATTCATTGACGGTCTTATAAAAGTTTTTGCATAAACTACGGCAAGTGGCGGATGATATCCCATCCGCCGTCATTTTTCAAGTGTTAATTGAGATAGTAACAAAAGTCTAAGACTTTATAATACTAAATATTAACCTTGACGTTGCTTGTGGCGAGGTTCTGCTGTACAGATGATATGTACACGGCCTTTACGGCGCACAACTTTACAGCTACCACAAATCTTTTTAACTGATGCTTGAACTTTCATAGCATGCTCCTTTGAGATATCGTACCGCTCATTTAAGGTTGAGTGGGCGATTGAATTAACGTCTGATCATGATATTGATGGGTCATCAAATGCGCTTGGATTTGCGAAATGAAGTCCATTACCACAACCACCATAATCAGTAAAGACGTACCACCGAGTTGAAACGGTACACCAAACGATGACTGGACGACCATTGGCATTAAACAAATAACCGTCATATACATCGCGCCAATAAAGGTCAGTCGGTTTAATACATGATCTAGGTAACGCTGAGTTTGTTGTCCGGGGCGAATACCTGGGATATACGCACCACTACGTTTAAGGTTTTCAGCTACTTCACGTGGGCTAAATACCAATGCCGTATAGAAGTAACAGAAGAAAATAATCATCGCGCCAAACAGAACCAAATATAGCGGCTGTCCTGGAGACAACACCAATGCCATATTCTGTAGTATCTTTTGTGTAAGGGTAGGATCAGTTGATTGACCGACCCACTGCCCCAAACTTGCTGGAAACAACAACAACGAGCTGGCAAAAATGGCTGGGATAACCCCTGCCATGTTAAGCTTCAGCGGCAAATGTGACTGCTGCTGAGCATATATTTTGCGACCTTGTTGCTGCTTCTGTGCATAGTTCACTGGAACACGGCGCTGAGCACGTTCAATATAAACGATACCAGCAGTAACCGCGATGCCTAGTAGCACAAAAATAAACAGTACAATCAAGTTCATTTGTCCTTGATTGACCTGTTCAATAGACTGCGAAATCATACCTGGAGTACCAGCCACAATACTCGCAAAAATGAGCATTGAAATACCATTACCTACGCCGCGCTCTGTAATCTGCTCACCAAGCCACATCAAGAACATAGCGCCCGCTACCAATGAGGTAACCGCTGGAATATAAAAGGTCAGACCAGAAGATAAAGTAAGATTTTGACTGATTAAGCCAGCACACATTCCTAATGACTGTACTAGGGCTAAAGCAAGTGTCCCTTGACGGGTATACTTGTTCAACTTACGTCGTCCCGCTTCACCTTCTTTTTTGAGGGCTTCAAGCGATGGCAATACTGCAGACATCATTTGTACAATAATCGATGCTGAAATATATGGCATAATACCGAGCGCCATAATGGACATACGCTCTAGTGCACCACCTGAGAACATATTAAACATACTCAAAATGGTGTTTTCGTTGCGCGAAAACAGATCAGCCAAGTTGACCGGATTGATACCCGGTACTGGAATATGTGACCCTAAACGATAAACAACCAATGCGCCGATTAAGAATAATAAACGCGTCCATAATTCATCATACTTGCGTATGAATGCAAATGGATTGAGCGGTATACCAGTCGATGACATTGATTGTTTTGACACGTTACTACTCCTCGATGCTACCACCAGCAGCTTCGATTGCTAGCTTAGCGCCTTTAGTCACTTTGATACCTTTAAAGGTATAAGCCTTAGTGACTTCGCCTGACAACATAATACGGGCACGCTTCATGTCGTGACGGATTAGGTTAGCAGCTTTAAGTGTTTCAAGGCTAACCACATCGCCATCAATTTTATTTAGTTCAGAAAGACGTACTTCAGCCGTCTTCATTGCCATTTTACTGGTAAAACCAAATTTCGGTAGACGACGATATAAAGGCATTTGACCACCTTCAAATCCTGAGCGTATGCTAGAACCTGAACGAGATTTCTGACCTTTTACACCACGACCACCAGTCTTACCAAGACCTGAACCGATACCACGACCACGACGTTGGGCAGTTTTCTTTGCGCCAACACCTGGTGATAATTCATTTAATCTAAGACCCATTACGCTTCCTCCACTTTTACCATGTAGTTAACGCGATTGACCATACCACGTGTTGAAGGTGTATCTTCTACTTCAACAGTATGATTAATACGGCGTAAACCCAATCCTTTCAAGCTCGCTTTGTGGCTCTTTAGGCGATGGGCACCCGATTTAAATTGAGTGACTTTCATTTTTTTCATCGTAACTCACCTAGTCTAAGTTAACCCAAGATTTCGTCTACAGATTTACCACGTTTTGCTGCCATCTTCTCTGGAGTTGACATATCACGTAAACCGTTAAACGTTGCGCGAACAACGTTAGCAGTATTGGTAGAACCATAACATTTAGTCAAAACATCTTTGACACCAGCAACTTCTAATACAGCACGCATTGCGCCACCAGCGATTACGCCAGTACCTTCAGATGCAGGTTGCATATAAACTTTACTAGCACCATGACGTGCTTTGATCGGATGATACAAAGTTGCATCATTAAGCTCAACAGTAATCATATTACGTTTGGCAGCTTCTAGTGCTTTTTGGATAGCAGCTGGCACTTCACGTGCTTTACCGCGACCAAAACCAACACGACCATTGCCATCGCCCACTACAGTCAATGCAGTGAAAGAGAAAATACGACCACCTTTAACAACTTTTGCAACGCGATCAACGGTAACTAAGCGTTCTACTAGACCGTCAGTCTGTTCATTTTTATCATTTTTATCATTTCTAGCCATGATTAAAACTCCAATCCGTTTTCGCGAGCTGCTTCAGCTAAAGCTTTAACTCGACCATGATATTTAAAACCACTACGGTCAAAGGCAACTTTAGTGATACCAGCTGCTTTTGCGCGTTCTGCGATCATTTGGCCCACAGACGTTGCTGCATCAGCATTGCCAGTCGCGCCTGAGCGCAAGCTGCCGTCTAAGGTAGATGCCTGAGCAATCACTTCACCACCGGTAGGAGAGATAATCTGGGCATAAATATGTTTTGGCGTGCGAGTAACCGTTAAGCGATGAACGCCTAAGAAACGGATATGCGCGCGGGTTTTCTTAGCTCGACGCAGACGAGCTGCTTTTTTATCAAACATTTCAACTCACCTTATTTTTTCTTGGCTTCTTTGCGAATCACATGCTCGTCACTATAACGAATACCTTTACCTTTATAAGGCTCAGGTGGGCGGAAACCGCGGATATTAGCCGCTGCTTGACCAAGCTGCTGTTTATTGTTTGATTTCAAAACAATTTCAGTTTGCGTTGGGGTTTCAGCTGACACACCTTCAGGCAACGTATATTCTACTGGATGAGAGTAACCAACGTTCAAAGTTACCTTGTTACCAGCAACTTGTGCGCGATAACCAACACCAATTAACTGAAGACGCTTTTCAAAGCCTTCATTCACGCCTTTAACATAGTTGTTAACAAGAGCGCGCATGGTGCCAGTGTGCATCATGGCTTCTTTTGAATCGACTGTAGGTGAGAAAATGATCGCATCATCTTCCTGTTTCAGCTCGACCAATTCATGCAGGCGTAAAGACAAAATGCCGTTCTTGCCTTTCACTTCGACCTGCCGATCGTTCAAAGTAACACTTACGCCGTTTGGCAGTGTCACTGGGGCTTTAGCCACACGAGACATAGGAATATTCCTTAAAAAATTAACTTCTTTATATTAGCGAAAAAACTAACAGGCTAAAAAGCGTGTTAGTTTAGCATAGTTGACTGCGTTAGACACCTATCAATTTGAAATAATTCATTATTACTCAATCAATAGAAGTCTAACAACCATCAAATAGACTTTATCGTCGTGTAGCTTACGCTACAAATGCGACGATTTCACCACCGATACCAGCAGCGCGTGCAGCACGATCACTCATGATGCCTTGGCTAGTTGATACGATAGCAACACCCATACCTTGCTTAACAGTAGGGATAGCGTCTTTACCGCGGAACTGGCGTAAACCAGGACGGCTAAAACGTTGAATCGTTTCGATGACAGCGCGGCCTTCGAAGTATTTCAATTCGATAGATAGGGTTGCTTTATTGTTTGCTTCTTCAGTAACAACAGCGCTCGCCACATAACCTTCGCTAACTAGCAAATCAGCAATTGATTTACGTAATTTAGAGCTCGGCATTGCTACCGATACTTTGTTAGCCATTTGTGCGTTACGAATACGGGTTAGCATATCCCCAACGGTATCTTGCATACTCATATAGTTACCCCTTACCAGCTTGCTTTACGAACACCAGGCACATCGCCTTGCATGACACGCTCACGCAGCATATTGCGTGATAAGCCAAACTTGCGGAAGTAACCGTGAGGACGACCGGTGATAGCACAACGATTGCGCAGACGTACTGGCGATGAATTGCGTGGAAGAGCTTGTAGCTCTAGCATCGCTTCCATACGAGTTTCGTCACTTGCAGTCATATCACTGATAGTTTCTTTTAGCTTGATACGCTTATCAGCGTACTTAGCAACCATTTTTTCGCGCTTTAATTCGCGGTTAATCATGCTCTTCTTTGCCATAACGTCTTTACCTTATTTAAATGGGAAGCCGAATGCTTTAAGCAACGCGCGACCTTCTTCATCAGATTGAGCTGACGTGGTGATTGTCACATCCATACCGCGGATACGATCAATCTTGTCAAAATCTACTTCTGGGAATACGATCTGTTCTTTGATACCCAATGAGTAGTTACCACGTCCGTCAAAGGCTTTAGGTGAAAAACCGCGGAAATCACGAATACGAGGAATTGCAATGGCAATGAGACGATCTAAAAATTCGTACATTTGCTCACCGCGTAGCGTTACTTTGCAGCCAATTGGCCATTCTTCACGAATTTTGAAGCCAGCAACTGATTTACGCGCTTTGGTGACGACAGGTTTTTGACCAGCGATAGCGGTCATGTCAGCTACTGCACCTTCAAGCAATTTCTTGTCTTGAGACGCGCCGCCTACACCCATGTTAAGTGTGATTTTAGTGATTTTAGGCACTTGCATCACATTAGCCAAACCAAGCTCTTCTTTGATTTGCTGCTTTAATTCTTCGTTATATAAAGATTTTAATCTTGCCATTACCATTACACCCTTAGTGTCTTACGCAGTCGCCACTACTTCACCGTTCGAACGATAGACGCGTTGTTTCTTGCCGTCTTCGCCGAACTGATAAGTAATACGATCAGCTTTTTGGGTTTGCGCATTTAATATTGCGACATTTGAGATATGTAGAAAAGCTTCTTTCTTAAGAATGCCACCTTCAACGCCAGTTGCCTGATTTGGCTTCTGATGTTTAGTGACAATATTAATGCCTTCAACTTTAATACGATCATTTTTTACAGCTTGTACAGTACCTTGCTTGCCTTTGTCTTTCCCAGCAATCACGATAACTGTATCGCCTTTACGTAATTTTGACATGGATTACCTCACAATACTTCTGGTGCTAGTGATACAATTTTCATAAACTGATCACCACGTAGTTCACGAGTTACCGGTCCAAAAATACGAGTTGCAATCGGTGCTTTATTTTGGTTCAACAATACCGCAGCATTGTCGTCAAAACGCAGAACAGAACCATCAGGACGACGAACGCCTTTTTTGGTACGTACAACTACAGCATTCATCACGTCGCCTTTTTTAACACGACCGCGAGGAATGGCTTCTTTAACCGTTACTTTAATAATGTCGCCAACTGATGCATAACGACGATGAGAGCCACCCAGTACTTTAATGCACTGAACTCGTCTTGCACCGCTATTATCTGCAACTTCCAGCATCGATTCAACCTGAATCATAGCGTTACTCCACACGTATGAGCAATAAAAACCAGTTGCTGCCGCTAGCACAGTATGAGTAGTCGGCATTTTAATAATAATAACCGCTGCTACTCTTAATGTGAGTGATATACGCTCGGCGCAATCAGCATCCTTAAAAAGGCGGCTATTTTAACAGCTTCTGGCTTTTAATGCAATTTACTTAGATTTTTTCTACTTTTTCAACCACTTCAACCAAAGTCCAAGACTTGGTTTTAGAGATTGGACGCGTTTCTTTGATGCGGACAAGGTCGCCTTGTTGGCAAACATTATTCTCATCATGGGCTTTGATTTTTGTAGAACGACGAAGCTGCTTGCCATACAAAGGATGACGAACCAGACGCTCAATCAAAACTGTGATGGACTTGTCCATCTTGTCACTGACAACTCGTCCTGTCAATACGCTAGCATTAGCTGTTTGATTGTTATCGCTCATGAGTCGCCTCGTTGTTTCTCGTTAATCAAAGTCTGAAGCTGAGCAATCGCACGACGATTAACACGTACTTCATGGGTATTACCCAACTGACCAGTTGCTTTAGCCATACGAATACGGAAAGCATCAAGTTGCTTTTCATCAAGTAACTGAGTCAGTTCTTCTAATGATTTATCACGTAATTCACTGATCTTCATTACATTATCGTCCGCTTAACAATGGTAGTTTTAAAGGGCAGTTTTGCTGCAGCAAGCGTGAACGCTTCGCGAGCAAGTTCTTCTGAAACCCCTTCGAGTTCATATAGCACTTTACCAGGTTTGATTTCGCATACCCAATATTCTACAGGACCTTTACCTTTACCCATACGTACTTCTAGTGGTTTATTGGTAATTGGTTTGTCTGGGAATACACGAATCCAAATCTTACCACCACGCTTAATTTTACGAGTGATGGTACGACGTGCTGCTTCAATTTGACGGGCAGTCATACGACCACGAGTCAACGATTTTAGACCAATTTGTCCGAATGCAACGGTGCTTCCACGATGAGCTAGCCCAGTGTTACGACCTTTGTGCATTTTACGAAACTTGGTACGTTTTGGCTGTAACATAGTTTAACCTCTGTCTGTGTTTCGACGGTTTCCGTTTCCACGACCACGGCGTTTTGGCGCACGAGTCTGCTCTTCTTTAACGGGATTGTATACACTGTTCATACCGTCAAGGATTTCGCCACGGAAGATCCAAACTTTTACACCGATGGTGCCGTAAGTAGTTTCCGCACGTACTGACGAATAGTCGATATCAGCGCGTAGTGTATGCAATGGCACACGACCTTCACGGTACCATTCAGTACGAGCAATCTCAGCACCGCCAAGACGGCCAGACAGCTCAACTTTAATACCTTTAGCACCAGAACGCATGCTGTTCTGTACGGCGCGCTTCATAGCACGGCGGAACATAACACGACGCTCAAGCTGACTTGCGATACCTTCCGCTACTAAATGAGCATCAAGATCAGGCGAGGTGATTTCTTCAATGTTGACCTGAGCAGGTACGCCCATAATTTTGGTCAATTCTTTTTGAAGTCTTTCGATGTCTTCGCCTTTCTTACCGATAACGATACCAGGACGCGCAGTGGCGATGGTAATCTTAGCAGCACCGGTAGGACGCTCAATCATGATTTTGCTAATCATAGCACTATCAAGCTTTTTGCGCAGATATTCACGAACTTGAATGTCGTTGATTAGGTATTCTGAGTATTGTTTAGGGTTAGCATACCAGTTTGCGTTATGCTTCTTTACAACACCAAGACGAATTCCGATTGGATGTACTTTTTGACCCATAACTTATTCTCCTACCTTTATAGTGATGTGACAGGTACGCTTACTGATACGATCAGCGCGACCTTTAGCACGTGGTAGGATACGTTTTAGCGTAATGCCTTCATCAACGTAGATGGTTGATACTTTAAGGGTATCAATATCTAGACCGTTGTTGTGTTCGGCATTGGCGATGGCTGAGTTAAGACATTTCTTAACAAATACAGCGCCTTTTTTATTACTATACGTTAGGATATCCAAAGCACGCTCGATAGATTTGCCACGAACTTCATCGGCAACGAGTCTAACTTTTTGTGCCGATATGGCGGCACCGCGTAATTTTGCAGTTACTTCCATGGTAAGCACCTTATCTCTTAGCTTTTTTGTCAATGCCATGACCACGATACGTACGAGTCGGGGCAAATTCACCTAGTTTATGACCAACCATCTGTTCACTCACGATAACCGGTACATGAGTACGGCCATTGTGAACAGACAAGGTTAAGCCAACCATTTGTGGTAGGATCATCGAGCGGCGCGACCAAGTCTTAATTGGCTTGCGTGAGTTGGTGTCTAATGCATTCTCAACTTTGGCAAACAAATGCGCGTCTATGAATGGACCTTTTTTCAATGAACGAGGCATGAAATTCTTCCTTTATTTCTTCTTGGCGCGACGGCGGATGATCATATTGTCAGTACGCTTATTACTACGCGTTTTAAGTCCTTTAGACTTCTGACCCCAAGGGCTGGTTGGATGGCGACCTTTATTACGACCTTCACCACCACCATGTGGGTGATCAACCGGGTTCATAGCAACACCACGAACAGAAGGACGAACACCACGCCAACGTGAAGCACCGGCTTTACCAAGTGATTTCAAGTTGTTTTCAGTGTTAGAAACTTCACCAATAACGGCACGGCAGTTCACGTGTACACGGCGCGTTTCGCCAGAGCGCATACGTAGAATAGCATAAATACCTTCACGACCTAACAACTGAACGCTGGCACCCGCAGAACGAGCCATCTGTGCGCCTTTACCGATTTTAAGTTCGATATTATGGATCACAGTACCCAATGGGATGTTTTTCAGCGGTAAACAGTTACCTGGACGAATTGGTGATAGCTCACCTGACATTACTGTATCGCCAACTGCTTGTTTTTTAGCAGCAATGATATAGCGACGTTCGCCATCAGCGTACTTAAGTAAAGCAATGTGCGCAGTACGGTTGGGATCGTATTCAATACGCTCTACCGTTGCTGGGATATTGTCTTTAGTACGTTTGAAATCGATAATACGATAATGCTGCTTATGACCACCGCCAATATGACGAGTCGTTATGCGACCATTATTGTTACGACCACCAGTTTTACTTTTTGATTCGAGAAGCGCTGCAAACGGACGACCTTTATAAAGGTGTGGATGCACCACTTTTTCAACAAAACGACGGCCTGGTGATGTTGGCTTTGCTTTTACGATAGGCATGAGTGTAATCCTTATTCGTTGTTCGCTGTTTCACTAGTAGAAGCAGTCGTATTCGCGACCTCTTCACCAGCATCAGCCATTTGTACATCTTGACCAGCTTTTAAGGTAACGTAGGCTTTTTTGTAGTCATTACGACGGCCGATACTTTTACCAAAACGCTTTGTCTTACCTTTAACATTCAAAGTGTTTACTTTTAAAACTTCAACACCTTCAAACATCATCTCAACCGCTTTTTTGACTTCAAGCTTAGTAGCGTTAGAGTCAATTTTAAATACCTGCACACCAAGTGAGTCGCCAAGCATTTGAGATTTCTCTGAGAATACAGGTCCTCTTAGGATCTGATAAAGTCTTGCGTTATTCATGCTAGTGCTTCCTCAAATTGTTTCGCAGCTTCGACTGTCATGATCACTTTATCAAAAGCGATCAAGCTCACTGGATCCACTTCACTTGTATCAAGTACATTGACATGTGGGATGTTACGAGCAGCTAAGTATAAGTTTTCGTCAACTTCTTTAGTGACGATTAATGCACGTGATGCATTTAACTCACCTAACTTTGCAATCAACTCTTTAGTCTTAGGTCCAGAAACGCTTAGTTCTTCGACCAAAATCAAACGCTCTTGGCGAATCAATTCGGCTAAGATACACTGCATAGCACCGCGATACATTTTACGGTTAACTTTCTGTGACCAATCTTGTGGTTTAGCCGCGAATGCACGACCGCCCCCACGCCAGATTGGGCTACGAATAGAACCTGCACGAGCGCGACCAGTACCTTTTTGGCGCCATGGCTTAATGCCACCACCAGAAACTTCGGCACGGGTTTTTTGAGCGCGTGTACCTTGACGAGCACCAGCAAGATATGCGGTGACGACTTGATGCACTAGTGCTTCGTTGAATTCACGACCGAAAGCCGTATCAGAAAGCTCAACTGCCGCCCCTGTAACTGTTTTTAAATCCACGTTAATCCCCTTGCTTAGGCTTTGACTGACGGACGTACGATGACATCGCCACCGGTGGCACCTGGGATAGCACCCTTGATGACAAGTAACCCTTTTTCAACATCAACCGATATCACTTCTAGGCCCTGAACGGTAACGCGTTTGTTACCCATCTGACCTGGCATTTTTTTGCCTTTGAAGACTTTACCTGGTGACTGGTTTTGACCAGTTGAACCAATGGCACGGTGAGATACTGAGTTACCATGAGTGGCATCTTGCATGCTGAAGTTGTGACGCTTCACGCCGCCTTGAAAGCCTTTACCTTTACTGTTACCTGTGACATCAACCATCTGACCTTGTTCGAACAAGTCAGCTAGGATCTCACCACCAATTTCACGACCTTCAAGATCGCTATCATTGGCACGAAATTCCCAAACACCACGACCAGCGGCAACGCCAGCTTTAGCGAAGTGACCTTTTTGAGCTGCTGCTACGCGGCTGTCACGACGGGTACCTGTGGTAACTTGGATGGCTTGATAGCCATCTACATCAGTATTTTTTACTTGAGTAATGCGATTAGCACTGATCTCAACCACTGTTACAGGGATAGATGCGCCTGCTTCAGTGAAGACACGGGTCATGCCGCATTTTTTACCGACTAAACCGATCGCCATTTTAGACCTCTTTATATCTTATATTAATGGGTTGGGTGTTTATGTGCATTAACCCAAAGCAATTTGAACGTCAACACCCGCCGCCAAGTCAAGCTTCATTAGCGCATCCACAGTTTTGTCGGTAGGTTGAACGATGTCAACCATACGCTTATGAGTACGGATTTCGTACTGATCACGAGCGTCTTTGTTTACGTGTGGTGAAGTTAGAACGTTGAAGCGCTCAATGCGAGTCGGCAACGGTACAGGACCACAAACTTGCGCACCGGTGCGCTTTGCAGTATCAACAATCTCTTGTGCAGATTGATCAATCAGACGATGATCAAAAGACTTAAGACGGATACGGATTCTCTGGTTAGCCATGCCAGCAAGCTCCTAATATGTGCTTTTGTCATTTTTGCTTTGCAAAGATATGATCAAAAGCCGTTTGGTTAAATATTCACTTAAAGCGGCCTTCTGTTCTTAACCAGAATGAGTTCTTTATCCGAACTTGTAGCGTGCCAAAAGCAAAATAGTTTAAAGCCCCGCCGACCCTTCCATTATAGGATGTCAGCAAAGGCATAATGAAATAGTGCTAGAAACGATGCTCTAGCTGTCATAGCGCCCGCTGTTTGATTGGCGGCGCATATATAATTCAGTGGTGTATATTATACATAGTATTTCAGTCATTGCAAGGGTAATATCTGTAGCGACTTATGATATTACCCTTTATAAACAGTAATATGTACACAACCGTATCTGTGCTTAATAAGCACGCTTATATGAATCGATAATTATGCACTGTTAATCTAAAGCTATGAAACATCCATCTAGAACCGTTAATCCAAAACAATGTCATATTGCTCTTGAGTATAGAGATTTTCGACATCAAAGGTAATCACCCTACCAAGTAAATACTCTAAATCTGCCACTGTGTCTGACTCTGAAGTGAGAAGTAAATCAATGACTGCGGCATGGGCAACGACCGTAAACTTCTTGGGAGAGTTATAAGTACGAGCACAACGCATGATTTCACGGAATATCTCAAAGCACACTGTCTCAGCCGTTTTAACAAAGCCGCGTCCTTGACAGGTCGAGCACGGCTCACATAGCTGCTGTCCGAGCGACTCACGCGTACGTTTACGCGTCATCTCTACTAACCCAAGCTCACTGACCTGAGTAATCTTAGTTTTGGCATAGTCTTGTACTAGCTGTGATTGCAGGCTCTCTAACACATCATCTTTATGCTGCTGTTCAAGCATGTCAATAAAGTCTAGGATGATAATACCACCTAGATTACGCAAACGCAGCTGACGGGCGATTGCATGAGTTGCCTCAAGATTGGTTTTATAAACCGTATCTTCTAACGAACGCCCGCCTACGAATGATCCCGTATTGACATCGATCGTGGTCATCGCTTCTGTTTGGTCGATAATGAGATAGCCACCTGATTTTAAATCTACGCGACGTTTTAAAGCATCACGCAAATCATCTTCGACGCGATGGACATCAAACAAAGATGGCTCAGCGGTATAATGGACAATGCGGTCATACACAAAAGGTACAAACTCTTTGGCAAAGGATCTGACTTGTTCATAAATTTGTGCATTATCAATGATGACTTTTTCGGTATCCGCGTGTACCAAATCACGGATAGATCGCAGCGGTAATGATAGCTCTTGATAAATAAGCTCAGAACTTTGATGTTGTTTCATCTCTTGGCGACGCGCGCAGATAGTACGCCACAGCTGCAATAGATAATAAATGTCTTCTTCAAGCTTATCGACAGGGACACGTTCAGCGGCGGTACGAGCGATGAGACCGCCTTTTAGATTGACCGTTTGCATCAGGCTACTAAGCTCAGTCTTCAGACGAGTGCGCTCTTCTTCGCCATCAATGCGCTGAGAGATACCAATGTGTTCGCTTGAGGGCAGATACACTAAATAGCGAGATGGCAAGGATATATTGGTGGTCAAGCGAGCGCCTTTACTGCCCAACTGATCTTTGGTCACTTGCACTAAAATACGTTGGCTTTCATGCAAGCGATGTTGAATCAACGTTTTAGAAACAGGGATGACTTCGGTATTTTGTATACTAATCACTGGTGGCGTGACAGCCAAGTTATCAGTACTATTTTCTACCACAGCATCTTCTATATTGCTATCCGAGTTTTTATCGCTATTGTCAGCCGCTTTACTTTTATTTTCTGCTACTGGACGCGGCTCACGCTGCATATCATTGACATGTAAAAATGCTGTCCGCGACTGCCCGATATCAACGAATGCTGCCTGCATACCAGGTAAAACGCGTACGACTGTACCCAGATAGATATTGCCGACCAGACCCAATTTATGATGACGTTCAATATAAATTTCGCCCAAGATGCCATTGTCTAAGACTGCGACACGGGATTCCATTGGACTAATATTAATCAGCAGCTCTTCGGACATAATTTTTTTCTCTTATCTCTCAGCTTTCTTGTTAGACGTTCATCGTCTATTATCTTTATAGTGTAACAAATGCAGCTGGCTCTCGCCCATTACTCTCACGTGTTATTATGTGCAGCAGGTTAGAGTGACAATCAATCTCTGAGAGACAAATAATCTCCATCAGGTTCTGTCTCGTATTTTACTTGACACTAATATCTGTGACGTTTTTAATTAACGCCAGCGTTTGTGGAAGCGGTAAACCCACGACATTGGTATAGCTACCATTGATACGGCTGACCCAAATAGCACCCAAACCTTGTATACCATAACCACCCGCTTTATCAGCAGGCTCACCACTTTCCCAGTAATTACTCATCATCTCCGCAGTGAGCGCTATAAAGGTCACTTCGGTACGCTCAGTGATTTGTTGCTGATTAATGATTTGAAATACTGGCTCATGAGTTGGGCTGTTAGCCGCTTTAGAAGATAATGATACATAAGTTGCTTGAACCGCTGTCCATACTTCATGGACATTATCAGACATCTGTTGCCACATGCTATAAGCGTGCTCATGATCGACTGGCTTGACCAGCACTGTTTGACCATCTGCCAGCACACCGATGGTATCAGACGTTAGAATGATCAGTGAGTCAGAAAAACAGCTTTTATCTGTTTTCAAGCGTGATGCTAGTTGCTGTATGGCAGCCTCAGCTTTAGTGGCGACCATGCGCTCGATATAGTCTGTGGGTGACTCATCATCATGCTTTGTTTCATCGACATCTACACTCAATGTGCTAAATTCTAGTTGTGCTCTTTCTAACAGTTCACGACGGCGCGGCGAACCAGAAGCTAAAATAATATCCATCGCTACTCTCTTTATATCTGAATTTATCTACCTACTACCGAAAACTGCTGCCTGTTAGTGCATTAACATTAGTTAGTCATGATTAATAAACACAAGCGCTATAATTTTATTGGTTATCAGCAGAATTTTTCTTATGACGCAAATTTACGCAAAGCCAGTAGTACCAATGGCCAGCTGATGATACTCATCAACAGTGATAAGGCAGATTGTGCGACAAAGACATTCTGGATAAACATCTGCAATATCCATAAACATAATTGAAAAACAACCAATCCTAAGCTCGCTAATAACCATGCACTGATGGTATTTAGTTGCCTAATATAAATACTGGTTATTTTTATGAAGAAGGCGACTGCCACGGCGGCAAAGGCTTGCTGTCCCAAATGGGTATCCATGAGTAAGTCAGCAATGAGACCGATGGTAAATGCTGTAAAAATACCAACATAGCGTGGCTGAAATAACAACCAAAAAATCAGCACCATGATCATGACCATAGGGCGTAAGGTAGCCATACTAGGACTTAACGGATATACATTGAGCGATGACGCAATAACAAAACTTAGAATGATGGTAGCAATCAGTAGTACCGTTGCATTCTCAGAATCAGGATACGACATGGGTACTTACCTTAACGAATGTATTGATGGCTGCTGTTAAAGCATGAGTGGGCATTGATGGGGTAAAAACCATGGCTGAAAATGTATCGACAAACAGACCAGTTAATAAATAGATGCCAGCCATTGTCTGATTGGTGCTTACGTGTTTAGCGCCTAACTTCTTAACGGTCATTGAGAGTCATATTATTTTTATTCACCAGCTTATCTTGCAAGACTAATACATACGCATTATCGATAAAGTTCGCCGCTGGGGTCACTTCTATACTTCTAAAGTTATCGGCTTGAGTATCTTTAATATGGGCGATACGGCCGACACGATACCCTGCTGGAATACGCCCACCCAATCCTGATGACACCAACTCATCACCCACACGCACGTCTGAGGTTTTGAACACATAATCAAGGCTTAATGAGGTTGGTATACCTTGCCCTGTCACGATGGCGCGTTGACCTGTGCGCTTGACTGTAACTGCAACCGATTGCTGCTCATCAGTAATCAATAGTAGGCGACTGGTATTGGGATAGACATTAATAATCTGCCCTAAAATACCGTCCTCATCAATCACTGTTTGTCCAACTTGAACCCCGTCTTGAACGCCTTTATTGAGCACCACGATTTGTCTGAGTAAGTTGGTGTCTGTACCGATTACCTGTGCCAAATTAAGATCAAATTGTTCAGGCTTGGTCGTTGATAAAATACCTTGCAGCCGCGCATTTTGTGCCAAAATATAATCTTGCTGCTGCAACTTGGCTTGCGCATGGATAAGCTGAGACTTCAATTGCATGTTTTCGCGGCGCAGCGCTTCTTTAGACTGTAAGCTGCCACCTGCCCAATGCTTGGCATAACTCGGTAACAGTGATAGCTCATAAATAGGCTGCATCGCGGCGTGACTGGTACTACGTACTGGATTAAACCATTCTGAATTTTTGCTATCGAACCACATCAGTATTAGAGCTGCTATTAATACAATGGCAGTCTTACGAAGTGCTAACGGCTGGCGCGCAAAAATACTTGGGGTCATAAGTCTTCTAACTCAGGAATTATAAAATAAGCAGTAGCCAGTACTGGGTTCTAGTTGATTAATGCAATTAAAGGCAGCGCAACTGGCTACCTTTAATTTTATACTGTTTTGACCCACTATTTTTACGCAAGCTATCATCAAGCACTACGAAGATGATTTATCAATACCGCAGTGCTTCACTAAAGCAATCTAAACAAAAATCATGTTCAAGCTTTTGTTATTGATAAAGTCAAGCGCAATACCACCGCCGCGGCTAACACAAGTCAGCGGATCTTCGGCAACGGTCACAGGTAGACCTGTCTCTCTTGAAATTAATTTGTCCAAATCACGTAATAGCGCACCGCCGCCCGTCAAGACAATACCACGCTCTGCGATGTCTGATGACAGCTCAGGTGGCGTCTGTTCAAGTGCCGCTTTTACCGCGCTAACGATGCCGCTCAGCGGATCACTCAGGGCTTTTTGTACTTCTTCTGAATTAACAGTAAAGGTTTTTGGCACGCCTTCTGCCATGCTACGACCGCGAACTTCGACTTCTAGCTGACTGTCTTCATTCAAAGCAGAGCCAACTTCGTGCTTAATACGCTCAGCTGTCGTCTCACCAATCACGCAACCATGGGTACGGCGTACGTGGGTGATAATCGCGTCATCAAACATATCGCCACCGATACGAATCGACTCAGCATAAACGCAACCAGATAAAGCGATAACGGCAATCTCCGTCGTGCCGCCACCAATATCAACCACCATCGAACCGCTGGCCTCATGAACTGGCAAGCCAGCACCGATGGCAGCTGCCATTGGCTCTTCTAACAATAGTACTTTACTCGCACCTGCTGAAGATACCGCTTCACGAATCGCTTTACGCTCAACCAGAGTAGACTTACAAGGCACACAAACCACCACGTTAGGCTGCGCCATAAAACGCTTGGCTTTTACCTTCGTTATGAAATGCTTGAGCATTTTTTGCGTCACTTCAAAGTCAGCAATCACGCCGTCTTTTAATGGGCGAATCGCTGTAATGTTAGCAGGTGTACGACCAAGCATCTGCTTGGCATCAATACCAACAGCCGCAACGGTAGGGTTTTGGGTACGATTACTTCGTAACGCAACCACCGTAGGCTCGTCAAGTACGACGCCTTTATTAGGAATAAAAATGAGAGTGTTCGCAGTACCGAGGTCGATAGCGATATTATTTGATAAAAATCCAAACAGGTTCATGACTAATATTTCCAGCGTATTACAAATGAGGCGAATGAGGCGAATGAGATTGACTGAGGCGTTACTCGTCAGCGTTGAGCAGGTCGTCGTTAGACATTACTTATGGCGAAATTTGAACCTCGCAACAAGTCAAACCTAAGCAATAATGATGCAATGGAAAAACTGAGCTAAATTATACCGATTTGGCTCAAAAAAAACACAGATATTTGCATCAGTAAGTCAGGATTTTGGTCTTAAACGCTAAAAGTTGTTACAAAGTTTAAAATAGCAGTAAACACCATTCGACTTAATGAAACATCATTTAATTCAATAACTAACAAGGCTCTACAGGCAAATGATAATTTTGCTTAGCAGCACAGGTGCATACTGTAACGTATTTCAGAACGTAATGGGTAAGCAATTGAGAATCAATCGTGAATTATACGGTCAATTTTGCAAATCACGCCATCTTGGTTGATATTGTGCATCAATCAAGCGTCATGCTCTGTAAACTTAAGCCAGATGCTTTATAATAAAGCCACTATATATACATCTTAAGATAAACCCTTTGTTTTAGTTTGTGTTAATAATTATCTATATCTAATGCTTGTCTATTTTAGCCGCATTCTACTCTAACAAAAACTGTCGTTCACTGGAGAAACTATGTCACAGCAACCAGCAACGTCTGACAGCAACGTCAGCCGTGAAGAAATCCTAGAAGTTGCCAACCTTGCACGTTTGGGTGTCGATGAAAGCACAGCCGATAGCTATGCCGACGATATTAGTAAAGTATTAAAACTGATGAATACGCTATCTAACGTGGATACCACAGGCATCAAACCCTTAGCAAACATTCATGAAGCTTGCCAAGAATTGCGGGCTGATGTGGCCAAACACGATATCAACCGCGCGCGCAATCAGTCAGTCGCCCCAGCTGTTGAAGATGGCTTATATTTGGTTCCACAAGTGATTGAATAAGCAGCGTGCTGCTTTAATCGCTACCCTATTTTACTTTATGCTACTCACATTTTGACGGACGACACCTTATGTCAGAACTTCATTTATTAAGTACCCAGCAGCTTATTACGGGCTTGCAAGACAAACAATTTAGCAGCCTTGAGCTGACAGAACACTACATCAAACGTATAGACGCGCTAGACAGCAAGATTAACAGTTTTATCACTCATACTTCTGAGACAGCACGCGCGCAAGCAAAGGCAGCAGACGAGATGCGCGCACAGGGCGATCAACGTCCATTACTTGGCGTACCGATGGCGCACAAAGATATCTTTTGTACCCAAGGTGTACTGACGACTTGTGGCTCTAAGATGCTGCATAACTTCGTCTCGCCTTATGACGCTACCATCGTCTCTAATATCGACAAAGCAGGCATGATTAGTTTAGGCAAGCTCAATATGGATGAGTTTGCGATGGGCTCAGACAACAGTAGCTCTTACTATGGCACTGTGCAGAACCCTTGGAACCTAGAGCGCGTCCCTGGTGGTTCATCAGGTGGTAGTGCTGCTGCTGTTGCTGCTGGCTTTGTCCCAGTTGCTACAGGTAGTGATACTGGTGGCTCTATTCGTCAGCCTGCCTCATTCTGCGGCTTAACGGGTATCAAGCCAACCTATGGTCGCGTCTCTCGCTTTGGTATGATTGCCTATGCCTCAAGCCTTGACCAAGCGGGTAGCATGGGACGCAGCGCTAAAGATTGTGCCTATCTGCTACAGCCAATGATTGGTCACGATCCACGCGATGCGACTTCTATCAAATACGATATGCCTGACTACGTACAAGACATTAATGATGCTGAAGCCGCGGCTGGTGATAAACCATTTGCTGGCTTGCGTATCGGTGTGGCCAAAGAATACTTTAGTGCTGGATTAGACGCTGAGGTAGAAACGGCCGTACGTGCTGCTCTGAAAAAATATGAAGAGCTGGGTGCGACGATTGTGGAGGTGAATATCACTGATCCTGAGATTACCCTTGCCACTTACTACATGCTAGCCCCTGCCGAAGCATCATCAAACCTGTCACGCTTCGATGGTGTACGCTTTGGCTATCGCTGTGAGAATCCAACCGATCTGCTCGATCTATACACGCGTTCACGCTCTGAAGGCTTTGGTCCTGAAGTACAGCGCCGTATCTTGACCGGCACTTATGCACTTTCGGCAGGTTACTTTGATGCGTACTATACCAAAGCCCAAAAAATCCGCCGCTTAATCGTCAAAGACTTCGATGAAGCCTTTGCTAGCTGTGATGTGATTGCTAGCCCAACAGCACCAACCGCTGCTTACAAGCTTACTGACAACCTTGACCCTGCGACGATGTACTTGGGTGACGTTTATACCATCGCGGTCAACTTAGCTGGTCTGCCCGCGCTTAGCCAACCTGTTGGTCTAACATCAGAAGGTTTGCCTATTGGCTTACAATTAATCGGTAAGCATTGGCAAGAGAGCCAATTGCTCACAACTGCTCATTTATTCCAGCAGCATACCGACCATCATCTACAACACTCTGCCATCGCAAAGGAGACGGTATAATGAGTACAGCTACTACTGATAACAATGCCGTGCGCGAGCATGCCGTGCGTAAAGAGCTATTCGTCGATGGTTATGAAGTGGTCATCGGCATTGAGATTCACTGCCAGCTAAATACGGAAAGTAAAATATTCTCAAGTGCGCCGACTGACTTTGGTCATGAGCCAAACAGCCAAGCCAGTATCGTCGATTTGGGTCTGCCTGGTGTCTTGCCAGTGCTAAATGCTGGCGTGGTCGATCGTGCGCTAAAATTCGGTATCGGCGTCAACGCTGAGTTGGGTCTATTTAATACGTTTGACCGTAAAAACTACTTCTATCCAGATTTGCCTAAAGGCTATCAAATCACTCAGATGGCAAACCCTATCGTGGGTGAAGGCTATATCGATGTCGTGGTCAATGAAGGGGATAAGAACGAATATCCGAAACGTATGGGCATCACCCGCGCGCATTTAGAAGAAGATGCGGGTAAATCAGTCCACGATGCCGTCGATGGTATGACTGGTGTGGATTTGAACCGTGCTGGTACGCCATTAATCGAAATCGTCTCTGAGCCTGATATGCGCTCGGCTCATGAAGCACTTGCCTATATCAAAGCCATTCATCAGCTGGTCACGTGGCTTGGTATTTCAGACGCAGTGATGGCAGAAGGCTCATTCCGCTGTGATTGTAACGTCTCTATCCGTAAGCCTGGTGCTGAATTGGGTACGCGTACTGAGCTAAAAAACCTCAACTCGTTCCGCTTTATTGAGCGTGCCATCAATCGTGAAATCGAGCGTCAAATTGATATTTTAGAGGACGGTGGCAAAGTACTGCAGGCAACGATGCTTTATGATCCAGAGCGCGACGAAACTCGTGTGATGCGTACCAAAGAAGACGCCAACGATTATCGTTACTTCCCTGATCCTGACTTGCTGCCTGTGCGTATCGAACAGCATACGGTTGATAGCATTCGTGCAGCAATGCCTGAGCTACCAGTTGCTCGTCGTGCGCGTTTTGAAAAAGCGCTTGGTCTATCAGAATATGATGCTCGTATCTTGACTGGTAGTCGTCAAATTGCTGATTACTTTGAAGCTGTGGTCGCAGAAGTTGGGCAAGCAGATGCCAAAATGGCTGGCAACTGGGTCATGGGTGATTTGCTTGGTGCGATAAATAAAGACGATAAAGAAATCACTGACTCCCCTATCAGCGCCAAGCAATTAGCTGGTATGCTAGCCCGAATTAAAGACGATACGCTATCTGGCAAATTGGCGAAGAAAGTCTTTAGCGCCCTATACGAGCGCGAAGGCGGCGATGCTGATGACGCAGCTGATAAAATCATCGAAGAAAAAGGCCTTAAGCAAGAAACCGATACGGGCGCTATTAAAGCCATCGTTGAAGACGTCATTGCAAAAAACCAAGCGATGGTCGAAGAATATCGTGGCGGTAAAGAAAAAGCTTTTAACGGTCTGG
The DNA here is from genome assembly GCF_904846615.1 of Psychrobacter sp. JCM 18902. NCBI lineage: Bacteria > Pseudomonadati > Pseudomonadota > Gammaproteobacteria > Moraxellales > Moraxellaceae > Psychrobacter > Psychrobacter sp. JCM 18902. The sequence continues at coordinate 142,380 of NZ_CAJHBK010000001.1, read as the reverse complement.
TCGGTCAAGTCATGAAAGCCAGCCGTGGTAGTGCGAACCCGCAGCAAGTCAACCAAATCCTAAAAGAGCTACTCGGTTAAGGATAATTGCTGATTGGTTATGCTGACTGTGATACGTAAATTGGGGTTATAGATTTTGGGTAAAATAAATAGCTCTTGCAATATGAATAATTTTGCGTAAAATAGTCAGTCATTCGGGGCGTAGCGCAGTCTGGTAGCGCACTACACTGGGGGTGTAGTGGTCGCAGGTTCAAATCCTGCCGTTCCGACCAAACATAGCAGTAAAGAGAGAAGCCAATCATTGTTTTCAATGGTTGGCTTTTTTTTGTGCTAAATTTGACTGATGATTATATGATAATTAAAGAAAGAAATAGTAAAATTTGAGCAGGAGTAGGATTCATTACTCAAAACCCAGCCAGCCACACGCTTTTAGGGTGGAACGGCCTTGCAACTACCATAATTTAAGGGTGTGTAAAGGTGTAAATTATGGTTAATTCTAGAGAGGGTTTTTCAGATGCTGACCTTCAAAAAATTCTCGAACAAGCCGAACGAATAGAGTTTGAAAGATTGCAACATAGAACAACTATACCCACAGTATTTATAAAAGAATTACTAGATAGCCCACCTAACTTCTTACTAAGTCGTAATTTTTTTGACGTAGGTTATAAAGATAGGAAGAGAATATCAATCATTCATGAGCTAATAGAAAAGATAGATAATATTGCTATTGAAGACTGCAAAGAACTTTTAGAAGAACAGGGTTATCGTGTAGATTTTGAGAAAGAAGAATCTATTATGTATAGAGGATTATCTGTTCATATTATGCTCAGTAACAAAGATATTTACTTAGAGTCAAAGGAGCTTAAATGCTTGAACTTTCATAAACTATGTGACTGTATCAATTTAAAAGCTTTTGCTAGACTTTATTTTGAGAATCAACAATATGAAGCTAGTTTTTACTGTATCAACTTAGTTGGCTATGTTTTTGGTGCAGGAACAAATGAAGTTAGAGGCGATAACGATTTTCAAAAAAAACTATCAAAATCCAACAAGACAAAAGCGAATAAAAGATGGTCAAAACACAATCAAACCAGACCTGAAAAAAAGAAACTATACCTAGAAATTATGGATCAACAGAACTTCACTACTTTTGCTGAAACAGCCGAATATATTAAACAGCACATTGAAACAGATAAAAAACCATCTTATGACACTATCAAACGATGGTTAAGCCAAGCCAACAAAGGCGATTTTTCATAACCTATCATACTGTGGTATGCAGGCATACAACACGCTATGCATGCATAAGTATTTAGCTATAACCATACAACCTATAACATAAATCCATGAACCGTTACGCACCGTTGTGTAACGGCATAACATGGAGCTAAACATGACACAGCAAAATCATACCTCACCTCATTTAGAACAGCAGTCACCGCATAACACGCCTAGCAACTTATCAAAATGGCTACTCTCTTTACTTAAAGCGACAATTAGTATCCTATTGCCTTACTTGCTATCGTCGCCTGATATCAGCATTCATATCCATCACATTAACATCATGTTTTAAAGCTAAAACACTGAGCACTACCCTAGCCGATATTCGTATCCTATAGACTTTTGGCAAGCGAACAGCTAGGGTAAATGTACCACTTTATGAAGGTTCAACCCATGTCTGAGGCTATCGCTCAGCCCCTCTCGACTTACCTTATAGATGACGCACCTTGGGACGTATACCAGCGACCTTATGTGCGCGATTTGGCGTATGTGCTTGCATGCCCTAACGTCCTAACGGAATGGCTCGATGTTGCACCGCATCAGAATACACATACCGTGTCGGTACATAGCGCACACTTTTGGCAACAGCAGTTTGCAGCGTATCAGCAGCGTTTAAAAGAGCTAGATAGCACCAATGCTTATCAGGCGCTGACCCGCTATTTACTGATGCGTCCTAGCCCCAATCGTTTGGGTTTTCACTTTGAAGGGTTACTGTCCTTTTGGCTAGAGGATGGCTTTGCGCGCAAGCTACATCCGTATGAAACGCTAGCCAGTAACGTCCAGTTGTATAACGCTAAGCAGACGACTGGTGAGCTAGATTTAATCTTATATAATCATGGAGAAAATCTGGTCGAGCATTGGGAGCTGGCGATTAAGTTTTTTATGGGGTCAGCGCCATTTGCTCCTGAGAACTGGGTTGGGATTAATTCTAATGACAATCTACAACGCAAGATGACCCATATGCAAACCAAGCAGTTTCGTACCGTATGGGTAGATACCGAAAAGCATGGACAAGTTAAAATTGATAAGCGTTATGGGATAATTAAAGGACGCTTCTTTTTGCCAATCAACACCACTAACTTTAATTATCCATATTGGTTAGCACCAAGCTTTCCGATGCACGAATGGTGTGATAAAGATGATAAGCTTAATCTTGCGAAGATTGATATAAGGGCATTACGAGCTGCCCATTATATCGAATGGTTTACTAGGCGCGACTGCTATGATGGACGACAGCCGCAGGTAGCTTGGTCAAACGACGAACTACCTACGACAGGACTATACTTCGAAGGTCATAGTCCGATCGTCATTTATCCTGAACAGCGCAACAAAACGCATGACAAATTTTAGTAACGTCCACCGCATTATATGCACATGGACGCTTTAGCCATCTATTTTATTAATGCAATGCAATGAAGCTACCAAGCATAGCGTCCATACAAGCTAATCTCACTGCGTTTGGCTTTTTCTGAATCGAGACTGTCGGTCAGCAATTTGATGCCAGCATAACGACTGTCAACAGCGAGACCCAATGCTTGCGTTTGCGGCTCTATCAAGCCCGTCACCGTAATGGGGAAAGCATCATTGGACGTTTGGTAGCCTGCGGATAATTGATATAAGTCTTGAATGTCATTCACTTGACCATGTAGACCGAGCTGCCATTGACTGTCTAGCTGATGCTGAAGGCTACCTTCCACTCGCCATGGCAATGTCTGTGTGACATCGTCAGTACTAAGCTGCCCTTCAATCGTATAGAGAGGTCTGCCGTTGACGTCATAATCCAATGCATAACGAGTACTTGGCATGTCTTTCCAGCGCATGCGTCCAAGGATATCGTAGCCACTCAGAGACAACTGCGTACTATCAGATAACTGACCTGTGAGCTGCAAATCGAGCGAATAACCATATCCCGAAGGTTTCGCGGGGTTCCAGTCTAGGTTTTCCTCCCCTAAAGCTGGTTCATCATAGTAATAATCGATGTAAGCGTTGGTTTTATCCAAACTGTCTCGTATGTCTGTCACCTCATTATTTGGCAACACTCTGGTGCTTAAATCGCCAACTATCTTACCTTCTAATGCATGCAGTCCTTGCCAGAGATTGGCACGAGTCGTCAATTGCCAGTTAGGCATGAGCTGCTGCGTCAGACCAATATTAGCACCGAATCTTTCATTGTGCTTGGCTTCCAAAAATAACGGATAATCTTGACTGGTACTTGAGGGCTGTTTATTTTCATACTGCCAATAAACTTCGGCAGTCTCTTTGCTAAACGTCATTAAATAATCATAACGCCAACCTAGACCGTAGCTAATCGCACTGCCCGCAGGACGAATCTCAAGCGACGTCCGACCTTGGGCATAAGCATGATCACCCGAGTCCAAAGGGGCACTCCAATCGTCTAAAAATGCTGAGATAGGCTGTGTTGGGCTATGAGCCGTTGCCATCACACTCCACTCTATCTGTGCGTCTGATTGTTTGGTCTGACTGTCTAGCAACCCTGTCGCTTGGGGGTAGAAGTAAAAATTCGTATCAGCAGCTGGTATATCTGCACTATCAGCAACCGCAGCGCTGGATATCATCATAGCGGCAATCGCTGGCGTAGTGATTAACTTGGTACGGCTGTATAAATGCGATGCTAAGCTTTTAGGTAAAAAACCATAGAGAATTGAAACGTTATATGGCATAAATTTCTCACGTTTATTAGAGAGCATAAAAAAGAGACAGTAATCTGTCTCTTTTTTTGTTGCTATACCTCAATCGCTACTAACAACGGTTGAGAGTCGATGTGACACATGATTTGATTATAGAATAATTAAACTGTCATCAGTAAATTTGGCAGTAACTTTGCCATCATTATCCATCAAATCACCGTAGTCTTTACCGTTAACCATGATATCGCCAAGCTTACCCATTTTATCTTTGATAAAATCACCATTGGCATCGACATTTAACTTGATCGATGCTTTATTTTGCTCAACGGTAAACTGGGTGCTAACCACATCATAGTTATTATCTAAGCTTGACTTACCTGTTACAAATAGCTTCTTACCCTCTACGCTAGCAGTCAGACCTTGTAGCTCAATAACATTACGAGCAGTACGTTTAAGATTGGCTTGGAAATCAAGTGGAATCGTCGTTGTACTCTCTTTCGTTACCTTGCCTTTAATCGCCAATACTATTTCCATACCTACGTATTTATTGGCGGCCTCTTCGATATCACCGACTTCATCGATTATGATAAATTTCTTTATATCAGCGTCATTCGCAGTCGCGTTCAGTGTAATCTCTACATCAGTCATCGGTTTTTGCTTGGTCATCTTGCCCGTTATAGCAAACTTATAAGGGATTGTTCTAACCACCAGACTGTTATCTGCTAGCTTTCTGCTGACATCCAGTGCGGCAAATTCAAAATCTTTTGCTTCAATCACGCTATCATTAGCCGTCAACTTCAGGCTGCTTAATTTGATGACCGCCTTTTCTAGCGTGATGCCTTCTCTATTTGCATCATTGATATCAAACTCATCATTGACCACGACTTTATCACTGAATTGACCACTGACTGTTGCGCCTTTAGTACTTGAGTTGAGGGTAACGGTATCAGTGCCAGTGCCAATGTTAATACTCTTGAAACCCAAGCTGCCGTTAAAGTTATCTGTACTGGTGTTTGAGCTTAACGCATCTTCAAAGCCATCAAATGCTACCTTAAAACTGTCTTGATTGACGACAACAGGTCCGTACAAACCTGTTTGTGGGTTATACACATAATCGTATTCTTCAACATCTACTTTGGTTGTACCATTCAAGGTAAACTTACCGTCAGTACTTAGCGTTGCGACAAAACCATTTTCGGGCGTTAAAGTGATATTGCCTAATGCGACCTCAAATTTTGCATCATTGGCTAATGCTAAGATATCAGCTGCCGTGAGCTGTGATATATCATTCTCTTCCATATAGTATTTTAGATCACTTGGGATATCGAAGGTATAACCCAGACGTGTATCTTGCTTTTCTGTAAGGATATCACTTACATCTTCGTAAGCATCTGTAACCGCTTTATTGTCACTGACAAATAGCTTGGCGGTACGAATCATCTCTTTCGCTTGCTCGATTTCAGACAAACTATTATCGATAGGCGGCTTAACTGGCACATCTGGCGTATTAGTACCATTACCAGAAGAGCTATTATTGTTGTCATCACCACAGCCTACTAACGCTAACGTGCTGGCTAACGCTAATGCGCTCAATTTAAAAAATTTCATAACACAGTCCTTTATAGAGTGATTTTAAAAACGAGAAGCACCAAAATCTTTATCCAATTAAGCACATAATGCCTTAATTCAAACAATCGCCTCTTAATTTAGAAAACTTAAGTTTGCTTTAAAATAATAATACTCTTATTTAGACAACTTATCTATAAAGTAAACGAATATAACAGCAATGTTACACAAAAAAATAAATGCTGTTGTTGCGACTAATCTTGACTGTCTACCAAGGATACTTTATCAATAATTTTCAATCACTTGCATCAGCTCGTACCTGAGCATATCTGCGCTTGGCATGCGCTCAGCGTGAAAGCGCACAATAGCGATACCGGCACTAGCAAGGGCTTTGTCTTTTTTGTCATCCGCCTTTTGACGCGCTTTACTCGTGTGTGTCCAATCATCAAGCTCGATAGCAACCAGCGTGGTCTGCGCATCAATATCCACAATCACATAATCGACGCTTTGACGACAGATACGATTGAACCAAAAGCTACGCTCGGACGCCTCACTGCTATTGCCTTCGATAATGCGTGACAGTTGAACTTGAACGAAAATATGATATTCCGGCAACGCACTTTTTAGCTTATTAAAGAAAATGACTTCCGTATCCGTCATAATCGGCATCGGCGCAAACGGCCAAATAGCCAACTCATCACCGCGTACTGGCTTTGGATCAGGCTCAACAACTGGGGGTCTTTTCAACAGCTTTGGTACGGTAATCAGCCCTAAAAACCCAACGGCCAATATTAAAAATATAACACCAAATGACATGGTTTTACCTTATACATGATTAAGGCAGCCAAATATGTATGACGACTTCCATAAAGTGACATACATACTCAACTGCGACAGGGCAGCCCTTATAGGCTGACCCGTTATACAGAAAAAATCAGGGGCAATCGGCGCACATCGTAGCTAAGCTTGCGCCAATCAGCAAACACTAAAACAAAAAACACGACAATAAATGTCGTGTTTGAATAAAACTCAGATAAAACAATAAAATCTAACCAAGACTCTGCTGTTTATTTAGCAATAACAGTCATCCGATTATAGTGATTTTTACACTATTTTAGCGCCAGTATAAAACCCAAGCACTGGTCGTATTGACCTTGGGATCGCTATTGATTTTATCTTTTAACGCTAACGCCGCTACTTTACCGCGCTCAGGACCGACGATGACGCGAACCCCGCGGCTGGTAGGGCTAGTCTTAACTTGGTAGCCTGCGGATTTAAATTTCTTTGCCAGCTCATCCGCTTTGGCTTGATCGTTTGCCAATGCTACTTGCACCCCAAAGCTGCCTTTGGCGTCGGTTTCTTTGACTTCTTTACGGGCTTCGCTGAGTTTCTGCTGTGCTTCACGCTTAGCATCCGCTGATTTTTTGGCTAAAGCCTCTTCTTTCTGACGCTTGTCTTCACGTGCCTGCTCAGCCGCTGCCGCTTCACGTGCTAATCGCTCGACCTGCTTACGTGATGGAATGGTGATGTTTTGACCCAGTTGTAGCGATGTCGACGGTGACAGATTATTCGCTTGTGCCAATACTTCTACTGGCATATTGTATTGCCGCGCCAGTTTAATCAGCCCATCTCCTCTTTTAACTTGATAATCAGAAGGCGATTTTGGTGGCTCATTCTTAGCCGCTTCTGCTGCCGCTTGTTTTTTCTCAGCCGCAGCATCCGCTTGTTTCTTAACTTCCGCTTGTCTTTTTGCTTCCGCTTCTTTTTTACTGTCTGCTAGTTTCTTTGCGGCAGCCTGCTCTTTAATCGCCGCTTGCCTTTGAGCTTCTTGTTGCGCTTGGGCAGCTTTTTGCTGGTTGCCAGTATTTGTCTCACTTTCAGCTGACTCAGCAGCGCTAGTCTTTTTTATTGGTGCTGTAGCATCATTTTTTTCCGCGTCTGATTTATCACTCTCTTCAGCAGCTGCCGCACTACTGGCCATATACTGCTGACTTTCTGCACGGGCTTTTGCCAATGCTTCCGCCTCAGCGGCTTCTTGTTCGGTTAAGAACTGCTGGGCACGTTTTTCTTGTTCAGCCACACGAGCAGCACGCTCTTTTTGTTTTTCTGCCAAGATACGTTTTTCAGTCTCGATATCCGTCGTCAGCGGCTGAGGAGACTCTTGCTCAGGGCTTGGCTTATCTACCATTGCTGACGCTGGTTGTGGTTCATTACTATCACCAATCTGTTGCACCATGGCGTATAGCATCACGCTACCGCCGATAATCATCCCAATGCCCAATAAGGCTTGTCTCGAAAAGTTCATCCGTTTACGTCTCTTAGTTGGTAATAAGGTTGATTGAGCGGCGCAACTGTCGTCTCAAAACTGTGTTTAGATAGTTTTAATAGCCTTGATAGGTGTCATTGCCACCAGTTGCGTCCATCCGTTTTTAAATGTTATGCCAAGCGTTTAATGCCATTATAAAGCAACTTGCCAAATCACTTTGATTATAAAGCATATTTTTCATACTGTCTGCCATCATGCTACTGCTAAGATTAACATTAAATAAGTACCATTTTAATGTTAATTATCAACCGCCAGTGCTGCCAGTGCCTCGCCGATCGTATGAAAGGAGCCACATACCACGATAAGGTCTTGCGGCTGACTGGCATTGATAACCGCATCGGTCGCTTCTGATAAACGTTTAAATTCGTGTATTTGAGCATCATCGACATAGCTCGATAAGATACCTTGCAAGTGCTCGGTGCTCGCGGCACGTGGATAATCAATCTCAGCGATATACCAATCGCTAATCGGTAAGCCCGCTATCGTCAAATGCTGCACGACTTTATTGATATCTTTATCACCCAACATAGAAAACAGCATTTTAATGCTGGCAGGTTTTCCTGTAGTTTGATTTTTTTGGCTACTATTTGGATTACTGCTTTGATTGAGAGCCTCAGAGCTATTTTGATTGGCTGAATGCTGTTGCCAAAGCGGTAATAGTTGCGCCAATAAAAACTCAACGCCTTGCTCGTTATGCGCGACATCAAACAGCCAATGCCGATTGTGGGTCTCACGATAATCAAAGCGACCAGCGAGCCTTACCGTTTGTAATGCTTGCTCGATAGCAGTGCTATCGACATTTAACGAACTTGCGAGCACTGCTGATAACGCAGTGGCAGTATTGGTCAATGATAGTGCTGGGCGCGGTAATTGCATGGTGACCGCAGCATTGCTATATTGCCAAGCGCTTGCATCCACTTCACGATAATCAAAATCTTGCCCAACTTGATAACAAGTTGCTTGATGCTTATCAATCGCTTGCTGCACACTGACTGGCATCGCGGTAGCACCATAAACCACGCTGATACCATCACGTAAGATACCTGCTTTCTCACGGCCAATATCTTCGACATTGTCACCCAGCCAATCGACATGATCGATAGCGATATTGGTAATCACTGCCATATCAGCATCGATGATATTGACCACATCTAAGCGCCCACCCAGACCGACTTCTAACACCCAAACATCACAATCCGCTTCGGCAAATATTAATAATGCGGCAAGTGTGGTCATCTCAAAAAAGGACAAGGTTAAATCACATTTTAATCGTGCGGCTTCTACTTTATTAAAGGCTTCAATTAACGTCTCGTCACTGACCATCTCGCCATTGATACGCACGCGCTCATTAAATAAACTTAGATGCGGTGATTGATACAGAGCCGTTTTATAGCCTGCTGCTTGGCACATCTGCGCGATGACAGCCGTCGTTGAGCCTTTACCATTGGTGCCTGCCACCGTAAATACATAAGCATCGTCTTTGGCTGACTGTACCACGCCTAACGCCTCGGCAATTGGCAAAACTCGCGACAACCCCATGTCTATTGCCGATACATGAATCTGCTGCATATAATCGAGCCATTCGGTCAAGCTAGAATGCTTTTTGGGAGTGTTAGGGTTAAAAAGTAGAGAGTCGGACATGGACACAGCCTATATTGAAATATTTGAATAAAAAATGGTCAATGAGAAAGCATTCATTAAGAAAGTACAGACAGTATATAACTACCTGTCCAAAAAGCAAAAATAGCATTTACCGCTGTTGACGATAAATGCTATTGATTGGTTTTACTCTGTAAGCAAAATTGAGCATGCTACTAAGCATAAGTCGTACGGAATATTAAACTCAGTTATCCATTAGTCAAGCTGATGAGCAAGTTAGGCATCAACATTAGGCATGCGGCTTAACTTTGCCAGCAGGCGATAAATAGTATCAATCATTTGATGACGATGCACCACTTCATCGACCACACCGTGCTCTAACAAGAACTCGGCACGCTGGAACGGCTCTTCTAGCGTCTCACGAACCGTTTGCTCAATCACGCGCTTACCAGCAAAGCCAATCATGGCTTTTGGTTCTGCTAAATGAATATCACCTAACATAGCGAGCGACGCAGTCACACCGCCATAAACAGGATTGGTCAATATCACGATATACGGCACGCCAGCAATTCTCAAACGCTCAATCGCTGCAGCAGTACGAGCCATCTGCATTAAAGACAGTAAACCTTCTTGCATACGTGCGCCGCCGGAGGCAGCAAAGCAAACTAAAGGCACTTTGTCTGCCAGTGCTTTCTCAGCTGCTTGGACAAAACGATCGCCAACCACTGAGCCCATAGAACCGCCCATAAAGCGGAAGTCAAAGGCACAAGTCACTACATCAAGATTGCGCAGCTTGCCATACAGTACAATCAGCGCCTCAGACTCGCCTGTCTTATCTTGTGCTTCTATCATACGCTGCGGATACGGCTTACTATCCACAAACCTTAGCGGATCTTTGGCAGTAAATTGTTGTCCAAGCTCACCGTCTACTTGATCGAGCAACCAGTTTAAGCGCTCACGAGCACTCATCGGTAAATGATGATCACAATGCGGGCAAACATAGCAGTTAAAAATAAGCGCCGTATTGGTAATCATCGAATGACAATTACTGCACTTGGTTGACGGTTCGGTCTCTACTGCCGTCAAAGGCGCTGTCAGTTGCTGTTTAATACCCGGTATCGGGCGATTAAACCACGATTGCCCAGCAGTATTACCGTTTGGCTCAGCGTTACTTTTTTCAGTATGGTTCGGAGTCGTCATATCAGGTTTTATTATCGTATCAGTCATATTATTCGCCATTATCAAAGGCTTATCGACAAGCTGGCTCATGCGCTTGTCCCTAAGAATCGATTTATAAGGATCAGTTTAATCGTCACATATTCTCATAACTTTCGCAGCTATAAAGCGCAGTTATAAGGCACGCTTACGTGAAACTGTAACAATTTATATGTGATGTTAGTTTACACACGTAAACTAACTTTAGCAAAGTCATTTAACCCTGTCTTTATAAACATTGTTATTCGTATTGCCATGACGATTTAAGTGACGATAATTTAACTTTATTTAACTCAGACACTTAAACTATCAAGTGCACCGCGTAGCTCATCCATTTTTGCCATGATTTTTTGCTGAGCGGCGGCAACCGCAGTGCTATCATTTGCATCTATGTCAGCAAAATTTTGAACTAAGGCACTACCGACGATAATACCATCGGCATGCGCTCCAATCGCTTTGGCAGAAGCCGCATCACGAATACCAAAACCCACACATACTGGCAAATCAGTCGCTGCTTTAATCGCTTGCACTTGAGTCGCAACATCATCAGTATCAAGCGTTGCCGAACCCGTCACGCCTTTTAATGACACATAATAAATATAACCACCGCAATGGGTCAATACTTGCTCACAGCGCTCAGGTAAAGTGGTTGGTGACAATAAGAAAATTTCATTCATCGCATGGTCAGTCAAATGCTGGGTAAAACTGCCCGCCTCGCTTGGTGGTAAATCAACCATCAAAATACCATCGACACCTGACTGCTCACATAGCGCGACAAAGTTATCATAACCGATGATTTCAACAGGATTGAGGTAACCCATGAGGATAATCGGCGTCTGCGTGTCTTGCTGACGGAACTCTGCAACCATTTTTAGGGCATCACGTGTACTCGTACCTGCGGCTAATGCACGCTCTCCAGCTAAAGCGACGACTGGGCCATCTGCCATCGGGTCGGAGAACGGTAAGCCTACTTCGATCATATCCGCGCCGTGCTTCACTAGGTCATGTAGCAAGCCAACGAAGTTACTTGGATTAGGATCGCCTGCCATTACATAAGGAATCAGGGCTTTTTTATTTTGGGCTTTTAGGGTTTCAAAAGTGCTTTCAATTCTGGTCATAGTGTTCTCTTGATTATTATAAACTGGCCTAGTTAACCCTTTATTTAAGAATCAATATTAAACAAAGGGTGTTAAGCAATTTTTCTTATAATGGATAAATCGTAAAATAGCTTATAAAAATAGAGGCCACTACAACTCAATCCCTTCAGCTTTCATCACTGAATGCAAATCTTTGTCACCACGCCCTGACATATTGACGATAATGGTTTGCTCAGGAGTCATCGTTTTAGCCAGTTTAAGCGCATAAGCAACGGCATGAGCAGATTCAAGCGCAGGGATAATACCTTCTTTACGCGTGGCCTCATGGAAGGCTGCCAACGACTCTTTATCGGTACAACCCACATATTCAACGCGCTTCATATCTTTTAAGAAGCTATGCTCAGGACCGACGCCAGGATAATCAAGTCCCGCTGAGATAGAGTGCGTCTCTTGAATTTGACCCTCATCGTCTGCCATCAGATAGGTACGGTTACCATGTAAGACACCTATACGACCAGCGGCTAGTGGTGCAGAATGACGACCGGTTTCAATGCCGTCACCCGTTGCTTCAACGCCATACATTTTGACTTCAGTATCGTTTAGGAAATCAAAGAATAGACCAATCGCGTTTGAACCACCGCCAACACAAGCAACCAAGGCATCTGGTAATTTGCCCGTTTTTTCTAAATGCTGGATACGCGCTTCTTTACCGATAATCGCTTGGAAATCACGCACCAGTAGCGGATAAGGATGCGGGCCTGCAACCGTACCGATAATATAATAAGTGCTATCGACATTGGTGACCCAATCACGCATTGCTTCGTTCATCGCGTCCTTAAGCGTGCGCGAACCTGAAGTCACTGGTACAACGGTCGCACCTAGCAAACGCATACGATAAACGTTCATCTTTTGGCGCTCGACATCATCAGCGCCCATATAAACAATACATTCTAAACCTAGGCGCGCGGCAATCGTTGCCGTCGCAACACCATGTTGACCTGCACCGGTCTCAGCGATAATACGCTTCTTACCACACATTTTGGCAAGTAGTGCCTGCCCAATGGTGTTATTCACTTTATGGGCGCCAGTATGGTTCAAATCCTCACGCTTAAAGTAAATTTGTGCGCCACCAATCTCATCACTGAGACGCTTGGCATGATAAAGCGGGGTTGGACGACCGACATAATTGACCAAGTCATTATGATATTCTTCCCAAAATGCAGGGTCAGCTTTTACTTTGGTATATAAGGTTTCAAGCTCTTCCAATGCGGCCATCAGCGTTTCAGAGACGAAACGACCACCGTGGACACCAAAATGTCCGCGCGCATCAGGGTATTGGTTAAAGTCTTGAACGTTTGTCGGATTGGTAAAGGTGTTGATGGCTTTTGCAGTGGTAGATAGATCTTTGCTCGCGACATGACTCATGATAATTCCTACTATAATAAGTGGTATTTTTTAAGATAAATAAGGGGGAAATTTTTCCAAGTAATTAGCTATTTAACGGATAAAAATTCACGGATAAAAAACTAGTTACTGATATTCGAAGGTTCGCCAAGCGTCTCATTTTGCCATCGGTCGCGTTTTACCGCTTTCATAAAGGCACGCATTTTGGCAGCGTCTTTTTTGCCTTTGTCAGACTCAATCCCACCGCTGACATCGACCGCATAAATAGGCAAGTCTAAAGTGGCAGCGACATTATCGGCATCCAGTCCGCCCGCTAAAATAATAGGTGGCGAGCTGTCTTGCGGTAGCAGACTCCAATCAAAACGTGCCCCTGTGCCGCCATATTTATGGGGATGATAAGCATCCAATAAGATACTGTTCGCGCCAGCGGCGGCAAACTCATTAATCTCGGCACTTACGCTAGCAGCGGTGTGTTGGTCAGCATTGATACGCAGCGCTTTTATCCAGCGTTTATTGACCGCACTGGCCAGCTGCGCACATTGCTCTGGTGTTTCATCACCATGGAATTGAATGATATCAAAAGCGACCTGATTCGCTAATTCTATCAGCTCTGCGCGCGGCATATTCACCACTAGAGCCACTATACTTATAAAAGCTGGCAAAGACGCACTTAACGATTGCGCCTGCTCGATAGTAACAGCGCGTGGACTGGGCGGATAAAATACCAAGCCAACCGCATCAACACCCAACTGGGCGGCAAGTTTAATATCATTAGGCTGGGTAAATCCGCAAAACTTAACGTGCATGATGTGACCTTAGATATAATACTCAGTACGACATTATTAGACTGTCTTCGCTACATTGACGGCAAGTAAACGTCAATTGCCAACGCTAAAGCGTAAATATGAGGATTTGTTAATTGAATGGTAAATCCATTGCATCCAAAAACTTATCCTAGCATACTTTTATTACCAGTTTTGTTTATGATTGCGATTGATTAATAGAGGGATAGTTGAATGTCTAAAACGGCGGCGGAAACGTCTCATAGCACAGATAGCACCGAAACAAGCAGTGTCAACAATAACGACGATGCCACTAGCGTAAATCCAGCACATTATTTAATGTGGTTTCGTCGTGACCTGCGAGTTCATGATAATACCGCGCTAGCTGCGCTTTGCGAGCAGGCAAATGCGGATAACGCCTCAGTAAGCGCTATTTACTTCGTGACGCCTGAACAATGGCAAGCACATGATATGTCGCTGACACAGCTCGACCATATCGCACGCACCTTGCCTATTCTAGCCAAATCTCTGCAAACGCAATTAAATATCCACTTAACAGTACAGCTCTGTCCAAGCTTTTCTGACTGTGTTGAGGCGATTCTAGATATCTGTAGCGAGAACCAGATCAGCACTGTTATGGCAAATCACGAGTACGAAGGCAATGAGATTAAGCGTGATGAGCAATTAACCAAACAGCTTGCAAACAACGATATAGAATTTATCCGCTGGCATGATCAATGTATCTTGCCACCACAAACCATCACCACGAACGATGACAGCATGTATCAGGTGTTTACCCCATTTTATAAAAAATGGCGGCATACCTTGGATATTAGCACCATACAAATGCATGAGGCATCCGCCATAAATGGCAACACTAAAGTCAAATTAGAAGTCTCAAACGCCAGTGCTACTATCGAAGATATAGAAAGAGTAAGTAAAGAAGTAGTCGAAGATTATCAAAAGGCACTGCAAAATGCTGGTTTATTAGAGCACATTGATATAGACGTACAGCTTGAACACGCTCGGGCAGCCTACCCTGCTGGCGAAGATGCAACTTGCCAGCGTTTAGAGGACTTCATCGCTGAGGATATTGATAACTACGATATCAGTCGCGATGTGCCAAGCTTACACGCGACCAGTCACCTATCTGCCTACCTGACTATTGGCGCAATCAGCCCCAGACTTTGCTACTTACAAGCTACCCTACAATTAAGCAAAGCACTGGGAGAATTACATGGGAATGACGGTGACAACTTAGACAGCGGGGATAGCTTTAACAACACTGATAATAACGACATTAACCGCTGGATAAGTGAGCTGGCTTGGCGAGATTTCTATCGCCATGTTTTAGACTATAAGCCCGAGCTGATTCGCCATCAAGCTTATAAACATGAGACTGATGTCAAAATTAACTGGTCATATAATCAAGACGATTTTGAGGCATGGTGCATAGGTAAAACTGGCCTGCCGTTAGTCGATGCGGCAATGCGCTGCCTGAATGCGACGGGCTTTATGCACAATCGCTTACGGATGGTCACGGCGATGTTTTTGACCAAGGATTTATTGATTGATTGGCGCTTAGGTGAGCGTTATTTTATACAGCAGCTGATAGATGGTGACTTTGCGTCTAATAATGGGGGTTGGCAATGGAGCGCGTCGACTGGCACCGACTCTGCACCTTACTTTCGCATTATGAACCCTTTTAGCCAAGCCAAAACCCACGATACCGATGGCGAATTTATCAAGACGTGGCTGCCTGAGCTAAAAGCCATTCCTACCACCATCTTGCATAGCGAGGATAAAATGCGTCAAGCACTGGCAAAGGGCGGTAAGTTTGCTGATATTGATTACCCATTACCGATGGTCGAACATAAAGCGGCTCGCCAATTAGCGATTGCTGAATTTAAAAAATAGCGACGCATTACATCAACACTAAAACCTCAATTTACTAAAAGTGTCAGCTATTGTATTTTAATCACATTATCTACCCTTCCTAGTATCAGCTAGAGTTTACAAGATACGAGTTTGGATAATGTATAAGGCATAGGCTAATAAAGTGAAGCTTATAATTAATAACACCCATGTCGCAAAAGAAAGCGATTCTTTCGTTTTAGGACGCTTATTAAGCTGACGTTCAGAGTCAGAAGACGGTTTATTATTAAGAGTTGTCATATACGCCACCTTTTTATGTAGGGTTATATTACCAACGATAATTCATAAGTTCATTATGAATAATAGATAAGCTCTACTATACAATATAAATGGCGTTACTTTAAGTGTTTCCAATTAATAAGCTAACGTATGATTATCTAGTCTATGGCTCTAATAAAATTATGTATGCATTATTTTACTGGCATCTGGCACGCGCCTGCACCTTGAGTCGTTACCGTCACAACTGCGCCAGTTAACGAAAATAGCTGTTGCAGTTGGGTTTGCGCATTTTCTAGTGCCATATTCATGACATCACCGCGACAAGCGCGTTCGAGCACTTCTTTTTTTGCCATACTTTGGGCTTGTTGCAATATTTTTGGATCGACTTGCATCATGCCAAAAGCACCCGTCTGCCAATCATAAATCTCGATATCGTCTAGATAAACTGAAAATATCTCTGATGGTGGGATGGTAATATTAATTTGCGGCATCATTGAGACTGGCGTATTAGCACCCGCTTCTTGTACCTCATTTATATTATTATCAGGCTGCACCACTTGTACCATCTCAGGGGTAAGTGCACTTAAATCAATCCCCGCCTCCACTCGTCCGCGCGCGATAAACAAACCCTTTTGCTCGTCTTGCCACAGCTTCATCCAACTGCCAGGACGTTGACTGGTAATGACGGTATCGACACTGAACGCCACCGTTTCCAAACGATTTAACTTTTGAATTTGTGTGACCACGCCTTCACGAGTAATGGTTTCTATCGGCTCTTCCTTGGTTATATTCTGCACACTATAAATAGCAAAAACGATAGCTGCTAAACCGATGAGCAATATCATCCACGACATCATCGCAATGGGTTTTTTCGCTTGTGAGTGAGTCGCATCATTATTAACAGGAGATCGATTGTCAGGATTATTCATATAAACACCCTCAGAGTTTTATCATTTATTTTTATTAAACGTATAACAAATAACTGTCTAAATGATAAATGCTACTTTTGAGCAGCAACTTCAAGTAATAACTACCAATACGCTACATAATGACTAGCGCTACCATTTACTATAAATACTCTAAAAACTGGTAAATAATCGAGTTGTATTGACCTCATTTGCTCGTTTAAGTCACGTTTAAGTCACGTTCTGTCTGAAAAAACAAAAAGTCATTGCGTCTTAGGCTAACTTTACCTAACATAGTCAGATTGTATAAGCAAAATGTTGGCGTACATCTATTTTTCTGGTCTTTATGCGTAAAGTATGACGCTGCCAACATCAACGTTTTAATACAAAATGAAAAGTTCCAGCCTTTTTGTAAGGCGTTTTATGAACGCACTTTCTATTCATGTACTGTTTGTCGCAGTACTTTTTAGCTAGGCATGTCCTAGACTATTACCAAGTGATACAAAGGTAAGCTTGCGTCGGCCATCAAAGCACACGCTCAATATCCTACTATTTCTTATTTATTTTATCGTTGATAAGGTTACGCTTTATTTATGAAAGCCAGTCAATTTTTATTTGCCACTCTAAAAGAAACCCCAAGTGATGCCGATATCGCCTCAAGCCAATTGATGGTGCGTGCCGGTCTTATTCGAAAGATTGCTTCTGGGTTATATATTTGGTTGCCCATGGGGCTACGTATCTTGCAAAAAGTCGAACGTATTGTTCGTGAAGAGATGCAAGAAGTTGGTGCGCAAGAAGTGCTCATGCCGATGACCCAGCCTGCCGAGCTTTGGCAAACGACCGGACGCTTTAACGATTATGGTCCTGAGCTGTTGCGCTTCAAAGATCGTCATGATCGCGACTTTGTGCTTGGTCCGACGCATGAAGAAGTCATCACCAATCTGGCGCAAGGCGAGCTGCGTAGTTATAAACAATTACCAATCACCTTTTTCCAAATTCAGAACAAATTCCGTGATGAGATTCGTCCACGTTTTGGTGTGATGCGCGCACGCGAATTTACCATGAAAGATGCTTATTCGTTCCACGTTGACCAAGCCTCACTCGCCAAGACTTACCATGATATGTATGACGCTTATACGCGTATCTTTACCCGTTTGGGTTTAGATTTCCGTGCGGTACAAGCGGATACTGGTTCTATTGGTGGTTTTGCTTCACACGAATTTCATGTCTTAGCAGACAGCGGCGAAGATGATATTGCCTTCTCTGATTCTTCTGATTATGCAGCCAACGTTGAGCTTGCCGAATCAGTGAGCACAGCTGAGCGTCAGCCACCGAAAATGGAACGCGAAGACGTCCTGACGGAAAATATGACCAGCTGTAAAATGGTTGCTGAACATTTAGGCTTACCATTAGAAACGACGGTCAAAACATTAATCGTCCATGGTCATACCGAAAATGATGAGCCACAGCTTATTGCTATCGTATTACGCGGTGATCATCAGCTAAATACGATCAAAGCTGAGAAAATCGAAGAGGCCAATGTACCGCTGACAATGGCTTCTGATGAAGAACTGAAAGCTGCTGGTCTGCATAAAGGCTATATTGGCGTTAATTTGGATATGCCTGTCTTCGTTGATCGTTCGGCAGCAACTTTGTCAGACTTTGTATGCGGTGCCAATGAAGTCAATAAACACACCACTGGTATGAACTGGGCGCGTGATGCGAGCATTACTCGTGTCGTTGATGTACGCAATGTGCAGGAAGGCGACCCTTCTCCTGATGGTAAAGGCAGCCTAAAAATCAAACGTGGTATCGAGGTCGGTCATATCTTCCAGTTGGGTGATAAGTACTCGCAAGCGTTAAATGCTACCGTATCTGGTGAAGATGGTAAGCCTGTGACCCTAATGATGGGCTGCTACGGTATTGGTGTGAGCCGTATCATTGCCGCTGCTATCGAACAGAACAACGACGAAAACGGTATCATGTGGCCACAAACGCCAACGGTTAATGATTCAATCGCTCCTTTTGAAGTCGCTATCATCCCGATGAAGTCAAAAGAAGAGACCGTCATGCAGACAGCGACGGCACTCTATGAAGAGTTAAAAGCACAAGGCATCAATGTGCTTCTTGATGATCGTAACGAGCGTCCAGGTGTTAAGTTTGCTGATCTAGAATTGATTGGTATTCCACATCGTATCGTGGTTTCAGACCGTAACTTGGCTGAAGGCAAGTACGAATACGTCAATCGCCGTGAGACAGAAAAGCAAATGCTAAGCCGTGAAGAAGTCATTGCAATAGTAAGCGGCAAATAGTTTTACTCGTTAAAACTGTGCCATAAAAAGCGCCTGTCTCATTAAATGAGATAGGCGCTTTTTCGCGTGTAATATAGCTAAAAAAAACTACTTAATATTATATCTTTTAGCAATGACCTTACTGCGTTTCTGTGTCTCATTAGCGGTGCAAACATTAGCGCTAATCTGGGCGTATACCACAGAATTATTCATTGGACCGTCATATTCAAAGTCACACTTATCATTACGATCCTTTAACCATATACGCTGTTCTTTATCCAAGCGCTGTTGTTGTGTCGTATTCAAAGTACGATAAGCACTCATATAAATTTTATTAAGGCGATTTTTTTCGACTACAATCGCATCGTTACCACAATCATAAGCCACTTCCATATAAGCATTTTCACAGTTATATTGATTTTCAATAAACTCCGCTTGTGCCGATTGCATGAGAGAAATAGACAAAGCAGCTGCCGCTAGCACCGTCAAAAAACCAGTGGCGCCTTTCATATATACCTCCGAGTCAAAGCAAAATAACATCTACCTATATGAGTATATAAACGCATTTGATGAGTATGAGCAAGCACCAAATCTACTGGCGAATCAAACGACTTGGTTTAGGTAGCAAGGTTATATCACTCACACGGCAAGGGTTGATATCGATACCGCCTCGGCGTGTATACCAAGCGCGAACCATCAGCTCACTTGGCTCATAATATCGACTCAGATCAGCAAATATCTGCTCGACACATTGCTCATGAAAACCATTGTGCTGACGGAAACTTAAAATATAACGCAGTATATTAGCCGTATTAATGGGCTTATCCGTCATAATCGATACTGCCAACGTTCCCCAATCTGGTTGATTGGTCACCGGACAGTTACTACGCAGCAAATTAGAATAAAAAGTATAAGGCTCAGTGCCAGTATTCTCTAAAATAGAGCTACTGTTTAAATCTTTATCAATACTTAGCAATGACGCATCAGGATGCTCACACAATGCGACTTTTTCGCTAGTATTAGCAAGCGCGTCATCAATACAAACACCCTCAGGTTGAGCCACCAATAACCCTGATGTCTTATTATGCAAGTCGTCATTTAAGCCAAACAACTCAACTTGTACTTCTGCTTGTACACAGGCTGATAAGTCTTTAGCAATCAGCCTGTGTACTTCTGCCCAACTAGCGAATTCAGTAAAGTTGATACTGTTTAGATAAAGCTTAAGTGACTTTGATTCAACGATAAATGGCGAGCTGGCCGGAATACCAAAGCGTGCTATCGCAACCTGCGAGATACCCTGTTGATTTAACCAAGACATCTCAAATGCCTGCCACCAATCGATGCCAACCATTAACTTATCGTCTTGCCAGCCAATGACATCGCGACCCATACTGCGAGCGATAGGATACAAGGTCTCTGGACTATACTCGGTTGGATAGTCAGTGGTTTTTTCACCCAAAATACCGTGAATACTCATAAGTTACTTACCTTTCATGCTTAAATATAATGAAATAAAAACCAGTCATTTTACAGCAATGGGCTATTTTATGGGAATCATTTGCCAGTCTGATGTGGGCTCTGTCTTCACATAATTAAATCGTACTCGATAAGCAATAGTGTCATGCTCATTCATATTAAAATAAAAATCTACCAATAAGCTATCATTGGTAACCCATTCAAGCTTTGCACTATAAGGCATTGGACTATACTTCCGACTGTCATAAAACTTGAAATGTTGCCGAAAATTTCCATAATCCATATTGTTTTTATCATACTGATAGCTACCGTACTTGTCCTTCCTCCAAATGATAACCTCTTCTTCTTCTGGAAACTCAACTTTAACCGTAGCTGCATAAGTCATGTCTGGTGAAAATGTCAAATGCGATCCTTCAAACTCTTGTATAACACCCGTGTTTAGATCAACCAATACTGTGTTATTAGTTTCATAGACTTGTCCAGATAGATAAAGCCAGTTTTTATTTTTATCATAGCTATTTATAAGATAAACATATCTAAGGCCATCCCCGTTTTCGTCTTGTACAGGCTTATCGGTCAATATGATGGGAGATTCATGACTGGGTATCGTAATAGTGGTCTGGTTTAGCTGACGAGAAATATATTTTGATAGTTGTAGTTTTTCGATGAGGTCTTGATTATAAATCATCAAGCTTTTATCTAAGCAATCTTGATAAATCCGCTCATCCTCACTATTGCAATCCTTACCCCAGTTAGGATAAATAGGCGCTTCTATAGTCTCCCAAACATAATCATCCATATTAGCAAACGATGCCGCAATAGCAGCATTGGAAAAGCCACTTAATACCGCTATTATCAAAAGCTTATGCCTTATTGAAATTTTTTGCATAAAAAAAGCCCAACAATGTTGGACTCTTATAAT
This sequence comes from Psychrobacter sp. JCM 18902, assembly GCF_904846615.1. Lineage (NCBI taxonomy): Bacteria > Pseudomonadati > Pseudomonadota > Gammaproteobacteria > Moraxellales > Moraxellaceae > Psychrobacter > Psychrobacter sp. JCM 18902. Next base: position 120,715 of record NZ_CAJHBK010000001.1, on the reverse strand, counting down.
AAGGTGACAAGCTACATTTTACAAACTAATCTACAAGCGCACACGTGAGCCATTACTGAGTAAACGATAGGCGATGGTATAGAATACCGCACAGAAGACAAAAATAGCGGCCATCGAATACCAGACATTCACATCAGAATAACCGAGAATACCGTAACGGAACGAGTTCACCATATAAACGATAGGATTTAATAGCGAAATATTTTGCCAAAATGGTGACAAGTTTTCCATCGAGTAGAACACACCACCTAGATAAGTCAATGGCGTAAGCACAAAACTTGGAATGATAGAAATATCATCAAATGAGCGAGCAAACACGGCGTTGATAAAGCCACCAAGTGAAAATAAGATAGACGTACCCAGTACGGTAAATACCGTCACAAATAAATGCTCAATGCCAAGGTCAGTAAAGAATAGTGCGACTATTGAGACGATGATACCAATGGCCAGTCCACGAAAGATACCCCCACTGATATAACCCATTAAAATCGCATGTTTGGAAACTGGCGAAACCAACAACTCCTCGATACTGGAGGTGAACTTGGCACTAAAGAAGCTCGATACCACATTGGAGTAACTGTTGGTAATAATCGACATCATAATGAGGCCAGGCACGATAAACTGCATGTATGGTACGCCGCCCATTTCACCCACACGCGAGCCAATCATCTTACCGAAGATGACAAAATAGAGACTCATCGTAATAACTGGTGGCAGCAAGGTCTGTGGCCAAATACGCAGAATTCGGCGAACCTCTTTTAATAAAATGGTGCGAAAAGCAATCCACTTTTTATTCCATGACATGGTTTTATTAGGATCTATCATTTCTTGACTCACAATCCTGCCTCCTTCATGCTGTCTGCACTTTGGATATTTTTGTCTACTAAACGCATAAATAGCTCTTCCAGTCGATTTGCTTTATTACGCATACTGGCTACCGTGATACCTTGCGCCGATAACTGGTCAAAAACACCATTCAACGATTCGCCTTCAGTCAGTGTGACTTCAAGCGTCTGATCATCAGGCTGCGATGTGTCTGTCACTCCTGTCAAAACCAATTGACGCGTAAGCGGTGTCTCCAAATCAAAAACAAAAGTCTCAACCGATAGCTGCGCTAGCAAGTCCTTCATCTCAGTATTAATACGAATTTCACCATGATCCAAAATTGCAATGCGTTTGCACAGCTGCTCCGCTTCTTCAAGATAATGAGTCGTCAGAATAATCGTGGTGTTTTCTTCGATATTAATCTGCTGCATAAACTCCCACATAGAGCGGCGTAACTCGATATCTACCCCAGCGGTTGGCTCATCCAAAATCAATAATTTTGGCTTATGAATCAGCGCCCTTGCAATCATCAACCGGCGCTTCATACCACCTGATAGCTCACGTGACTTGCTATTGCGCTTCTCCCACAGACCTAGCGCCATTAATAATCGTTTTGCCCGTGGGCGTGCTTCTTTGGCAGGAATACCAAAGTAACCGGCCTGTGTAATCAAAATATCTTCGACTTTTTCGAACATATTAAAATTAAACTCTTGTGGGACGATACCAAGATACTGTTTAGCAACAGACGGATTCTCTAGTAAGTCGGTGCCAAAGATCTTTACGCTGCCAGTGGTTGGTTTAAAAAGCGAGCTAATAATACCAATCATGGTTGATTTACCAGCACCATTTGGCCCCAGCAACGCAAAAAAACCTCCTTGCGGGACGGTTAAACTGACATCTTTGAGTGCCGAAAACCCATTACTATAGGTTTTGGATAAATTCTGGATAGCAAGTGCTGGTACCTCAGACATGAAAACCTCTTTATTGGTTATAAATTTATGTAAAATCGTTTTTAGAATATAAATAGACAGAAGAGACTGTGTAATGTCATAAAGTGAGGCTAGTGTCGGTGGATTTCAACTGTAATGCCTTAGAAGTACCGTATTGATAATACTCATCATTAAAAAAGCGCCTATCTCATTTAATGAAATAGGCGCTCCACTGATATATAGGGTAAAAGGCTTAGCCAGATATTCAATACAATTAGCTTGCTTCACCAACCATATAATCGACAGCGTTTTGAACTTCCTCATCAGGGATATCAGCACCACCTTTAGCAGGCATGGCGTTAAAACCATTGATAGCATGAGTATATAATGTTTCTTTACCCTTGGAGATACGTGGTCCCCATGCACCAGCGTCACCTAAGATTGGCGAGCCAAGTAGACCTGCCGCATGACAAGTCTGACATACCGCGTTGTATACTGCTTTGCCATCACGAGGGCCGTCACCCGCTGCTGGGCCAGCGGCGCGTGCCGTCACATCACAAACTTCATCGTCTTCAAAGCACACTTTAGCAACTGGCTGAATGCGAGCAATTAAGTTAGGATACAAAGCAATCAGCTTTTGCACTTGCGGCGTATCTTGCGGAATAGGCTCTTCATCAACTGCAGGTGCGGCAGCGGCAGTTTCTGCGGCAGGTGCCTCGCCATCAGTCGTATCTGCAGCAGCTTGGGTATCATCACCCAACTGCTCAGGCGCATTTGCTACCACTTCCTGCGCTGCTGCTACATCAGAAACAGTTACAGGAGTATCTACAACACTTTCAGCTTGGCTCACCGCGATACTAGCGATTCCTAGAATGGCAGCTGCCGATAACATAACTACTTTTCTCATTCGTCACGTTCTCTTATTACATATACAAAGGCTTATACGGCTCAGACATTCTGCTTGTCCTCCTTTGACAACCAAATAGTTATCAATAGCAAACAGCCATCCCGCGTACTAGCACACTTGTAATCGGTGATTATAAATATGAATTCTCCCTGTCATTATAAGGGAAAAGGCAGGTAGATTGCCATGCCTGTTTAATGACTATCCTGTTTTTTCTTAAAAAACATCAATCACTGTCTTCATTCATTGGCTTTATGGATTTTATTTGTTAGACTAAGCGGTCTTTATTTTTCAACATCTTTACTGCTCATAACGCTCGTTTAGGCATGATGTTGATAATACCGTACGCCGTTGTTATTATGCGCTCGTAGCTCAGTTGGATAGAGTATCGGTCTCCGAAGCCGAGGGTCGTGGGTTCGATTCCCGCCGAGCGCACCAATCATCATATTACAGCCTTCCCTAGTATTACCAAAAACCTTTAAACCCCTTTATATTAGTCGCTTTATGTCTTTTGATATAACTTGTCATTACCTAGTAGCACCTATAGAATGTTGTACATAGTGTTGTACATACACAACATTGCTATTCTATGACTCTTAGAGGTGTGATGATGAATAAGCGCAAAAACTATCTACTAACTGACAATGGTGTAAAAGCAATAGCCAAACAGTCAGCACCTACTAAACGCACCAGACATAGTGACGGTGACAGCCTCTCCTTAATTCATGATCCTAAAGGTTCGCTTTATTGGGTAATGTCTTATCGCTACCAATCTGACAAAGATATTGAGCCAAAGCAAAAAACTTATCATATAGGTACTTACAAGTTTTCCTCGCAAGTGATAGATACTAATTTTAAGCCCGAAGTTTCTTTGAAACAAGCAAGGCTTGAGCGTGATAGTGCCAAAAAACTAATTAATGATGGTATCGATCCCAACGAGCATAAGAACAGACATAAAAACAGCTACGAACAAAAAGATTTATTCGAAGTCATAGCTAAAAGCTATATGTCAGAAAAATCAAAAACTACATCAAAGAACGTGCAAAAGCTGCAAGGGTTTCTAGATAACCATATTTTAAAGCATATAGGTGAATATCCTGTTGGTGCAATCACCGCGCAAGATATTATTAAGACAGGACTTGCCATTCAAGCTACTTTTGAGCAGCAAGGCAAACATACCTCTGAAACCGCTCATAAATGCATGGGACTTATCAGCTCCATATTTGACTATGCTATCAACACGCTAGGCTATGACATTGTTAACATTGCCAGCGGACGTAATAAAGCATTACGACCTCATAAAGCTGAGCGCATGAAAGCCGTTGAGCAGCACCAATTCCCTGAACTACTTCGAAATATTGACAGCTATATAGAAAATCATCCAAACGGTCATCAACAAACTGTCGCTGGCTTACAGCTAATGACGCTATGTTTTGTTAGGACTAAAGAATTGAGGTTTTTTGAGTGGTCAGAGATTGATTATCATAAAAGCGTTTGGCGTGTACCAGCTCATAAAATGAAAATGCGTCAAGATCACATTATCCCGTTGTCATCCCAAGCAATGGCAATTATTGAAAGCTTAAGGCCACTAACAGAAAGTACTGGCTATGTTTTCTATAACTTTGAGTCAAACAAGCCATATAGTGAAGCATGGTTCAATCAGGCGTTGAATAGAATGGGCTATAGTGGTGATCCCTACCCTAAAATGACAGGTCATGGATTTAGACAGCTTGCCAGCACTGGATTATACGAACTGCAATTCTCCGAAAGCATCATCGAAATACAGTTAGCGCACCTTGAGCAATCGAGCGTCAAAAAGCGTTATGATCTGTCAGCACATTTAGCACAGCGTCAAATGATGATGAATAAATGGGCAAATTATCTAGATGATTTACGAGCTGACAAAGGGATTAGCTTTGACTTATTAACACCTGACGAAGTCACTAAAGAAATGAATAGTAGGAACCAGCAAGCGACTGACATTGCACTGCAAGATAAAGATATTTTGATAAATAGTTTGAAAGCGCAAGGCGTATCACCTGAGTTATTGGCGCAGCTTGCCAAACAAATATAATTAGTATGTTCAGTATTAGACTGAAAAGTCGGACTTGATAGCCTCAATCGCTGTCATATCAAATCGCAAGGCTAGGATTAACAATCCGAATGATAGCAACCGTACTCTTAGCTGTTAATGCTTTGCGTCTTTCTTATTTATAGGTGTAGAGGCATGGTTATGGACGAATATAGTCATTTAATGGATATTGACGAAGTGGTTGAGTATTTAAATAAAAAGACAGAAAGAAACTTCAATCAAGGTAAAGTCATCAAATTTATAGAGGAAAGAAATATACCAATAGTTTTTGAATATAAAGGATGGGTAACATGGGAATTTAGAAGTGAAGGCAAATATCAGCCGCACCACAAACAATTACAAGGTTACTTTAGTATCGAAAACAACGTCGAAGCCATTTTAATTTTTAAAGGTTTTCTAGAGAAGATAGTAATAGAGAGAGCTAGAATTTATCGTTTGAACCCACTCGATATAGATAGTAATCCAATTGATAATCTCGAACCTAAAGAGGGTGATATCATTTCATTTAAAACTGGTGGACGTTCACCACTGTTCGGCTATCACGCTCGTATAGAGGTTGAGAGTAATAAATTCGGTGTGCTCAAGGTAGACTTAGAAGAGCATTTAAATAAAAAGCGGACTAAGACTATGGAGAATGAAATCAAAATGGAAGCAGCAGAGTCTAAAATCGAAAAATTAGAGTCCGAGAACGAAAAACTAAAGTCTGAAAACGCTAGCCTGACACAGCAGCTTGAAGAACTCGCAATCGCTAATAGCCTGATCAAACAGCAAGAGCAAGACATAAATAAACTCAATGACCAATTAAATAACCAAGCAGATAGGCCAACTAATACCAATTACGACCAGATCAGGTCAGCAACGTGCTATCACCTCCAAAGCCGCCACACGCGGTATCACTGGTTTTTCTGCTAAGCATATCTATCATCTGATTAATGAAAATAAATTCCCCGCTCCGATCAAAATTGGGCGTGCCAGCCTATGGCGCTTGTCTGATATAAATAGCTGGCTAGATAGCCACAACACTACTAATAGCGGCGAGGTATAAACTATGACCACCTCAAAGCAATCTACCAAGAAAACTTATAGCCAAATAATACTTAATCATTTGCTGGCAGGTAAAAGGCTTTCAAATATGGAGGCTTATGACCAGTACGGCATGACTTGTTGCTTGAAACGCATTAGTGAATTACGAGCCAAAGGTATAGTCATTCAAGATGAAATGATTAAAAAAAATGGTAAGCGATACAAATCGTATTGGATAGAACAAACCGTCACCATAACTAATAATGACCACAATACGCAAGGCACACTCAAGGCAGGTGATACCCCTTTATGCCCAATCGTCTACGAGGGGGACTAGATGAATACTACCTTAACAGATATACATGAAAAAACCCGTGCTGTGAACACGGGCGCTGACACTATATTACAAGGCTGCAAACCAGCCACGCAGGAGCAACTGGTAGGCGATACTTTTTTAATCAAAATCTGTGACATATTAGAACCTGAACGGCTGCTATTTTCTACAGACGACACCACTATATATCATGGTGAACAAATTGGCAAAACCGAACCCACAGCCAACACGATAGCCATAGCAATCACCGACAAGCAAGGCGATACAGTAGGCGCGGTATTCTACACACCAAACAGCAAAGCAAAGCCTATTGTCATTGATCCTACAGGTTATGGCGCTATCGTCATTGGTGAGCCAAACAAAGCCAATGAGGTGATAGCCTTTAATGACGCTGATAGCGGTATTGATGTTTATATGCACCTAATGGCTAGTGATAAGACGATCATCATTAGCCCTCACAAAACAAAGCAATGCCTTAAAAAGATGGTGCAGCACTGGAGCAGTGGATCACAAGTCACTGTACCGATGACACTTGACGATAAAGGCTTGATGAACCAGCTGGCAGGTGTAAAGGCTCAAGCATTGGTTACGGTGGCTCATATCGTCACGATGCTACAACATGACAGCTATGAAGCGATACTGGCAGACAGTGACACCCAGCTTATCAATTTGCAAGATACTGCCTACTATCCTGAATGGCGTGATGATCCCCAGCTGAATGAACCGATGATCTATAGTGATGGGCGTTTTGAGCTATACCACGATGGGTTATTTTTCGTGAAATATAATGATGATGACCCAGCAAATATTACGTTCAAGTCTAAGGCGTTTGTTTGTTCACCGATAGAGGTTATCGCTAAGACAAGGGACACAGGTAGCACCACATGGGGGCGGTTATTACAATGGCGTGATGATGATGGTGTGCCCCATACGTGGTCAATGCCTTTAGCACTACTGCAAGGTGATGCCCGTGAATACCGCAAAGAGTTAGCCAGTCAAGGCTTGAACATTACCACCAACCCCAAACAGCGCAATTACTTAGACACCTATATTCAAAACTACCCTATTCACAAACGGGCGTTATGCGTGGATAAGCTGGGCTGGCACGATAAGCAATATATATTACCTGACAGAGCCATAGGTAGCGATGGTAAGCAGTTAATCGTCTATCAGTCTGCAAACAGTATTAACAGCACCCTAACCCAGCAAGGCGCGTTAGCCCAGTGGCGTGATAACTTATGCAAACCACTAGCCGAACAAAGCCGATTCGTTTTCTCTATTGCTTGCGCGTTCGCTGGTCAATTACTGGAGTTATTAGAGTATGACGGGGGCGGTTTTCACCTCTTAGGTTCATCAAGCATGGGCAAGTCATTATCGCTTAAATTGGCTGCTAGTGTATGGGGCAACCCTGACAGGTATGTTAAAACATGGCGCAGCACTGATAACGCCCTAGAGGGCACAGCAAGCGAGCACAACGACAGTTTTCTGCCACTTGATGAGATCAGCGAATGTGACCCAAAAATAGTAGGCAAAACCGTTTACATGCTGGCTAATGGTCACGGTAAAGGTAGAAGCACTACCACAGGACATAACCGAAAAGCCAAAGAGTGGCGCATTATCTTTTTATCTAATGGTGAGGAGTCGCTACAGAACTTCATGGCACAAGCAGGGCAGAAAACCAATGCAGGTATTGAGGTTCGAGTGGCGCATATTGATGCTGATGCTGGCAAGGGGTTGAAAACCTTTGACAGTTTGGTACTGGCAGACACCAGCGAAGCCCAAGCCGACAAGATCAACGAGTTATCACACGCTTATCATGGTGTAGCAGGTATCGCATGGCTAGAACATATCACCACTGACAAAACAGCGACCACCGCCACCGCTAAACAGCTTATCAGTGACTTTATGAGTCAGTACAGCGACTTGAAAGCACAGGCGCATAGAGTGGCTAAACGGTTCGCTATCGTAAGCGCAGCTGGAGAGCTGGCCACAAGTGCAGGTATAACAGGCTGGCAAGTAGGACAAGCAACCACAGCCGTGATGACATGTTTAGATAATTGGCTTGATAACTATGGGCGTGATGGTGAGCATGAGCAGCGCCAAATCATAGAGCATATCAAGGCATTTATTGAACAGCATGGATCAAGTCGCTTTCAGCCTTGCTATAAAAACACGCGCTTAAACTTTGAAGAGAGGACACCAAACCGTATAGGCTATCGCAATATGGACACGGGGGATTATTATTTTTCTAAAGAAACTTTTGATAGCGTATGTGCGCCTTTTAGTAAAAAGAAAGTATTACAAGTATTAGAGGAAGCCGACCTACTACTGCTCAATCAAGGTGATCGTAAAATCTATAAAACGCCTGATACTTTATTTAATGGTAAGCATCGCCCGTCTGTTTACGCGGTTACTGCTAACATACTTTCTTGTGAACCTATGAAAAAGAACGGGACAGACGGGAGGAACGGGACAGGCCATATGTATTAAAGGATTTCGCTGTCCCACTGCTAGAAACCATAACGGGTCGAACGGGACAGGATTTTATATTTTGGCTTTTCTGTCCCGTCTGTCCCATTGCTAAAAATCGGGACGGGACGGCTGTAAGCTATACCAATTAAGCGCTGTCCCGTCTGTCCCGTTTGTCCCGTTTGTCCCAAGTAAAATAGCGAAGCATAGAAAAATCAGGAAGCTTTATAAACTATTCTGATAACAAAACCCCTCTACTAAGTAATATGGTAAATTTTTTAGATTATCATTATAGGTTGTGAGATGGCTGAACTGTATTCTAAACCCAAGAGTTACATGCCATTAAACCCAACTTTTTTTAGCTAAAATATCAAATACATAAGTACAAAATTGTTATTTTCTCTCTGTTTCTCTTAAGAATTTTACCAAATATATGGAAACAGACTTGGAAACAAAACGCAGTAAACAGGAAAAAATGGAAACAAGATGCCCTATCTCCAAGTAAAATGGAAACAAGAAAAATTGACTCTTAGACCAAATAAATCAAGCCCCTTTATGGAAACAAAGATGGAAAAATCAGAGGAAACGGAAACAAAAAATTTTGGGAAAATCGATTTATTCATCATCTTGCACAACGCCTAAAAGCCTCGTCAAAAAACCTGATTCACGTCCAAACACCTAACTTAATATAAAACATAAGTCTATTTAATTTCAAATAGCGATTCGGATTTGGCAGTGAGAGCAGTATCATTTTTTATGTGATCCTACCCATTTTTAATAGTATTTAACCAACTGTATAACTTTTGACCAAAATCCTTATTTTTGGGGGAGATTCAATTTTTGTGAACCGTTAATATATTGGTTGTAGGCAGTAAGCAACTGACTATATAACCTAAACACTTAACGGAGTAACAACTATGAAAATTCATATGAACAATGGTGGTCAAGGCGCAGGCTGGCCGAGCACAACAGGCAACCCATCAGGTGGCGGCCGTGACAATAACCCATCAAGCAAATAGGTAGCTAGCTGGTAATTACCAGTTATATTCAAGCCATACGTTCAATATGTGTGGCTTGTTTCTTCAAATAATCCGGCCATTCGACCCGTGGATTGTTTACATGCTCACTGATCATCTTCTCGTACTTGGCCGTCATTGATTCCCACAATCCATAATACTCATCACAGATAACACAATGTTGTTTTTTGGTCTGCTTGTTGAGTTTATCCGTGTGCTCATAAATACTTTGAAAGAAAGCATATATGAACCAAGTCATACCTTCAGCAGTAGGAGGAAGTCCACCAAGTTCATTTATATCTTCATTTTTTATATATCTTACAAACGATTTCTGGAAACTAACTAATGCTTTGTCAGGCTCATCTTCTAGAGACTCTTCCATACCCAACAACCAATAAAACTCTTCAAGACTAATCCAGTTTTTCTTACTATCACGTTCGCTTTTTCTATCTAAAAAACTATACAACTGACCATCTTCATCATCCGTTCTCCAATTAATCTCATTTCGAAGACCATAATGACCTTTTGGCATTTCTTTGGGCTTTGTTTTTTTACGGACTTGTTTAGTTTTCTCGCTACTATAAAAATAAAGATCTGTTAATATAAAGTGTATGAACGATCGTGAGGTGCAAGTGAAAGGATTACCATTTTTGTTAGTTAGCTTGTATTTTGAAGTTACTGTGTCATATTCCCATTTATCTGGATCTCGTTTATGCATAAACAACCAGCCCAGACTAATCGGCCTAATATCTTTTGAATAAAAAGCTGCATGAACTAGAGCATCAAGATTAGCGATAAAGCTAAGCACTATAAACGAATAGAAATCCCCTATTGGCATGTTTATATTAAGCGCCTCATCTTCATAGTTAAAAGTCTTAAATAAGTAAGTCTTAAAATTTATAATAAGCTTACTATTAAATTTCTGACTCAAACTGTCATCTACAATCTTGGCATGCTCAAGTAAGTGGGTTGATTCTTCAGCACCAAGCAGCGTACGTACTAATGACTCATAAGGATGTTTGGATAGCTCTCCTTCTTCTAAGCTTATATCTTCTGGTTTAATACTTCCTTTTTCCTGCGTCGTAGCTAAGTTATTAAATATATCTGCAACCTGAACTTTCTGCTTTCTAGGTATTTTAGACAGCTCTTTTGTCAACTTCCTCATTAAAGCTTTGCCTTCAGGCATACCTTTCTTCAAAAGAAGCGAGGACGGTAGCATACTGATGTTATAACGCAATTTCTCATCTTCAGTATCACAAAGGTTAATATTCTTATCCGTCATACTATGTACCCTTTACTCTCTGTATAACCTATCCTAAAACTTAAGCACCCAGCTTCGTATCGAGCATCAATCGAATAAACTGCTTAAACTGATTCGGGTTAGACAGTAGATGCATAGTCATGTCTTCAAACGTACCCTTTGCATCAAACATAGCGTCCTCGGCAGCGTTTGGATAACCACCCAGCATAATCTGATCAACACTATTATTGGTAAACTGTTTGACCACGAGCTCATTCTCAGTGACCTTATTCCAAATAGTATTCATAAAGTTCACTTTGTCCTTATCGGTAAAATCCTCACCAGCAAAAACCTCGTTTAATCTATCAATAATCTGTGATAGCAGTGCTTCTTGTTTGTCTTTAGGCGTGGCCGTGCCCGCTCCACTGCCACCATCTAGTTGATACTCAGACTTGCCCTCTTGTAGCTTTAAGTCTTGCTGATGCAGCTTTGAGACGCGGTAATGACTCATAACGATGTTACTTAGATCAACCTCATCTTCGTTGTCCACGCTTTCACGTAATAGCGGCTGTAAGTTACGCGCGTATAGGCTCAATTTCTCTAGCTCTTTGTCGTCATAGTCCACAATCTGCGACATAAACTCATATTGGCGGGTAAAGGTGCCTAAGTCCTTTTTAAATATTTCCAGCGCGTCTTGATCGGCCCTAAAACCTTTGTAGTCATTCTCAGCATTAGTCATCAGTACCACATCGCCCGTGGCCTTGGTACGCTCTAGCATCACTTTGGCATGCTGTGCTTGTTCACGTGCTTGGCTGTAGCGCTTCTGCCAACGCTCAACCGCTGGCTTGCAGATATTACTGATGGCGGCGTTAGACTTGTTCTTGCTGTAGAAGGCCTCAACGAATTGCTCGACCTCGTGCCATAAGAAAATTTGAGATGCTCGCAATTTCTCATAAAGGTCAAACACCTGATCAGGGTCAGACACATCCGCTAAGGTTGCAGTCTCATAATATGGCTGGAAGGCCTCTAAAATATCTTGTGGGTCATTAAAGAAGTCGAGCACAAACGTGCCACTCTCAGCTTTACCTTTATAAGTACGGTTTAAGCGCGATAAGGTCTGTACGCAGTCCACACCCGTTAGCTTCTTATCAACGTACATGGCGCATAGCTTGGGCTGATCAAAGCCTGTCTGGAACTTATTAGCCACTAACATCACCTGATAGTCATCACTGTCAAAAGCTTTACGTAGGTCGCGGCCTTTTAGGCCAATATTCATATTGTGCTCAGTAAACTTCTCACCAAGTAATGCGCCGCTGTCAGGGTCATTGTCATTGAAGGTCACTTCCCCTGAGAACGCGACCATGGCATTGATGTTTCTATAGCCGTACTCAGCGATATAGTTATCAAAGACGAGCTTGTAGCGTACCGCCTCTTTACGTGAACCGGTCACCACCATCGCTTTGGCTTGGCCACCAAGTAAGCCTTTGATGTTGTCATTAAAGTGCTCAATGATGATCTTCACTTTCTGGGCGATATTATGCTCATGCAAGCGTACCCAATTATTGAGCTTAATCTTGGCGCGGCGAGCATCGACTTCGTCATCAGCAGCGGCAAGCTTTTGCTTGAGCTGATAGACCACTTTATAGTTGGTGTAGTTTTTTAGCACATCTAGGATAAAGCTTTCTTCAATGGCTTGGCGCATGGAATAGACATGATAAGCGGCTGGCAGGTTATCTTTTGAGGCTGGCAAATCAGGATTAGGCAGACGTCCAAACAGCTCGATGGTTTTCGGCTTAGGCGTGGCAGTAAAGGCATAGTAGCTGAGATTAGGACTGCTGCGGCGTGCGGCAATGACGTTATCGAGCATATCTTCACTAGAGAGCGGCTTTTCATCATCTGCTTGCTTCTCGGTATCAATCTCTATCTCACCAGAGATCAGTACTTCTTTGAGCTGGCGTGCCGTTGAGCCTGTCTGTGAGGAATGCGCTTCATCGGCAATGATGGCATAACGGCGTGACTTGAGCACACTTGAATCTTCAATCGCTTTGAGCACGAAGGGAAAGGTTTGAATAGTCACAATGATAATTGGCTGTGAGTTCACCAGTGCGCTAGCTAGCTGTTCAGACTTTGAGCCATCACCCTCTTTTCTATTAATCTTGCCCACCACGCCATCGGCATGTTCAAACTGATAGATGGTCTCTTGAAGCTGGTCATCAAGTACGGTACGGTCAGTAATAACAATCACTGAATGAAACTGCTTATCACCGTCACTGTTATATAGGGTCGATAGCTGATGCGCTGTCCATGCGATAGAGTTGGACTTGCCTGACCCTGCACTATGCTGAATCAAATACTTTTGCCCAGCGCCCTCAGTAATGGCCGCATTGACCAATTTGGTCACCACATCCCACTGATGATAGCGCGGAAACATCATAGTTTCTTTTTTAGACTTACGACCAATTGCGTCTTCTTCTTCCTCTATCTGCAAGTGCATAAAATGCCCAAGGATCGATAGCAAGTTCTCTGGCGTGAGCACCTCGTTCCAGAGGTAATCGGTGGCATAACGGCTGCTATCGCTAGGCGTATCATTGCCCGCGCCGCCATCTTTAGTGCCTTTATTAAAGGGTAAAAAGTAGGTGCTGTTACCTGCCAGCTTGGTTGTCATATAGACTTCATACTGACTGACGGCAAAGTGCACCAATGCGCCACGCTTAAACATTAGCAACGGCTCAGGTTTTTTAGTATCAGGGTCTTTTGGCAGGCGTGTCTTCTTATACTGGCTAATAGCGTTTTGTACCGATTGCTTAAACTCAGACTTTAGCTCCATCGTCGTCACGGGTAAGCCATTGACGAATAAAACCACGTCAATACGGTTACGCTTAGCGACCTTGCCGTCAGTGCTGTCTTTTAAACTAGCATGCGGGCTATACACCACCTCAGGAACGACACGGCAGATATTGGCCTCATAGCGTGCCATAATTTCAGGATTGAGGCTATGCTCAGGCTTAAACTGGCATAAAGAGAAGCGCGCGTTACGGATCTTGAGATCATGACGCAATACGCCTAAGGTGCCATAGGTGCGCGAGGCTTTATCAGTTGCATTCTCATCCGCTTTATTCAGCTGCTTAACCAATGCTGTGATAAAGTGGCGTTCAGAGTCGATAGGAAAAGTGCGGCAGAACTTCTCCCACTCTTGTGGCTGGGTCGTCTGCACAAAGTCCAGCACATCTTGCTCATACAGCGCAGTCTCTGCCTGATAGCCGCTGGCATGACCCAATTGCCAGCCATGTGCCTGCATCTGGTCGATGATATCGGCTTGGAAGACAGATTCGTAAGCGATATCGTGGGCGTTGGTCATGTTAAGTCCGTTTAGTTTTATTATTATTTTGCTTAAAATAATTAGGTCGAAAGCGCTATAAGGTCTGAATACTCTCTAGCAAATATAAAAAGCAGCACTAGCAGAAACGTTAATAGTAGCGTTCTATATTTCTCAGCGACTGCTCTTTTGGAAGTAAGTGCCTTATAAGAAATAAACAGATAAGGAATAATTACAATCCAAACATAGGGAATCCAAAGGAACATTAAAGTAATGGTAATATCGTCCAGCATATACTTAGCGGTACTACTAAAAAACTCTAAAGAAACAGTATAATTCGAGTCGTGCTTTTTGTACCCGCTGTAAGTTAAGTAAGCATTTATTAGATAAGCAATAATAGGGCTATAAATGAGCGCCCAGAATAGCTGCTTGTAGCACTTAGTAATTGGATCGGGATGATTCATAATTATATCTATTAATATGCGGAAGTCATTTTAAGGCATATTTAACAGTTTAGAGCCAAGACATGATTGCAAGTCGCCATTGCCACAGCCTTTATCAAACCATTCCTTAGCCTGCACGTTGTCTTGCTTTACCCCTTGCGCCTTCATATACATCAGCCCCAGATTACGCGGGGCGAACGGATGATTTTGGGCGGCAGCTTGTTTAAATAACGTCATGGCGCGGGCATAATTTTTCGGTACGCCATTGCCCTCTAAGTACATCACAGCAAGGTTGTTTAGACCAGCAGCTTCACCTTGATTGGCAGATTGTTGTGACCACTCAAAGGCTTTAACATAGTTTTGCTCAACGCCTTGACCACTATAGTATGCCCAGCCCAAACCGCCCATACCCAATGCATTGCCATGGTTGGCAGACTTTTCATACCATTTAAAAGCCTCGGCATAATCACGCGCAACCCCATTACCGTTCTCATACATATAGCCTAAATTATTTTGCGCCAAATCCTCACCTTGCGCGGCGGCTTTTCGTAGCCAATACAGTGCTTTGGTATAATCCTGCGTCACACCTAAGCCTTTTATATAAAACTGTCCAATATTGTTTTGGGCAATTGCATGTCCTTGATCGGCAGCCTTTTGATACCATTTGGCTGCTTCGCTATAGTCTTGCGTCACGCCTAAGCCTGCTTCATACATCACGCCGATGTTATTGTGAGCGTCAAGATCTCCTTGCTCAATGGCTTTTTGATACCAGTCATAGGCTTTGGTAAAATCCTGATCGACCCCAATGCCGCTTTGATACAACAAGCCCAAACTGTACTGCGCCATCACATTATCTTGTGCGGCGGCGCGTTGATACCACTCGACCGCTTTGGCATAGTCAGGCGTCACGCCCAGTCCTTCTTGGTACACCGCGCCCATGCTATATTGCGCGAATGGCTCCTCTTGATTGGCAGATTTCTCGAACCATGCGAGCGACTTGGCATAATCTTGCTCTACCCCTAAGCCTTCTTGATACATCGCGCCAAGATTATATTGCGCTATGCTGTCGCCTTGATTGGCAGCCTTTTGGAACCATTCTGCGCCGGTAGCATAATCCTGCGGCACATACTCGCCTGTCATATATATCGCGCCCATATCGTATTGCGCTGCCGCCACGCCCTGATCAGCGGCTTTTTTATACCACGCTACCGCTTTATTAGGGTCTTGGGGCACACCATCGCCCATCTCATACATCGCGCCCATGCTATATTGAGCGGCGGCATGACCTTGTTCCGCCAGCGCTTTGGTACTGCTAAAACTGGTTGCATGCGCGGATAACGATAGCGCTAAAGCAGCGCTCAAAGCTATTACTTTGTGTCTGATTCTTAGCGGTACGATTGACACTTTCATTTTGTCCTCTACATATTAGGGCGGAATGGATATAGGGTATTTTATTTATATCAAGTTATTGTATAAGGGCATTCCCGTTGCTTAATACTATAGTCATAAACCGCTGGCATGACTCAACTGCCAACCTTGCGCCTGCATTTGGCTGACAATATCGGCTTGAAAGACAGATTCGTAAGTGATGTTATGCGCGTTAATAGCAGTACTTGTCTGAGTCATGGTGAGATTCTTATTATTAAGTTATGAATTGGGCTTATGAGATCAACCACACTTTATCGATTTCAACGATCTGTTGCTCCTGCCCTTCAATGCTTTCTTTTCTTAAAAATCTAATAGGGTCAATGTCTTGCAACATCTCTACATCTTCTTCATCAGCCATATCATAATAGTCAAGCCTTCGATAAAGTTTCCATTCAAAATGATCTAAGTATTCAGCGGTTTTTGAATTATAGTGAATAGAGCTTTGAATACCATTTTCGGGCTGCTCATCTATTGGCTCAAACGTATTTTGATAAAAGTCTTTGTAATCCTCTATCGCACAAACTACTTGTGAGCGACTGATGTACGTTTCAAATAACCAGATTTGTAAATAATACGGGGTTTGCAACTTTTCTAGCGAATCTTTCCATGACTGATAGATATTTTGCACATTTTTAATCAATAGATATTCACAGTCGCCCATTGGCTCAGGATAGATACTATTAATCAAAGACAAGCGTGACCATGGAGCTACCAAAAACTTAACGTAATCTCGCTTTTCTTGATTTAACAGATCAACATCAAGAACTTTATTAGCTTCGCCCCATTTTTCAATAGCGCGCTTACGGCGGTTCAGGCCTCTTATTTTGCGATATTTTATGACATTATTTTTCATAGCTCACTCTATTTTTTGATACGCTTAAACCAACTCTACGGTTCCTCACACACCATCGTCAGGCTCTTACCAAATAACGTCTTATTCAGCGCTTGAGAGTCTTTAAAGACTTTTTCAGAGTCAGCATGATAAACCTGATCATTCACGCAATTACCAAAGCCAAAAGTTATCAAGTTTATTCTGGCATACTTAGCAGAGTTACTTACCTTTTCTTCCTGATAGCGCTGGGTCGCAATTTTACGATATCGTTCTAGTTCATCAGCCCCATACTCGCTTGTTTCCAGAATTTGCTCTTCAACAAACTGTTTCCATCTATTTTGCACCGCCGCTTCGTTCTGCATGAAAGGTTCAATATAGTTTTTACACATCTGAGGGCTTTGTTTGAGGGCTTCACTAGGGTTTAGATAGCCTAAAATGACTAATCGATCTTTTTCATACTCTGCGTCAATCGTTTTGAGTAAGTTTCGTTTATAGCCTTTCGCTTCAGGTACAACATCAAGACGCTCAGTATCACGCTTTACTTGCTTATACTCTTCGGTCGAGACATCTAAGTCTTTCATAGATAGTTTATCTAGCGCATCAACACTCATGGGTGAAGAGAAGCTTTCCAGATTTAATCTGGTTAAACGATCCAATACGAGATGGGAATTTTTGATTTGCTTGGCGCTATACTTTTTATTATCGAACTCGCCTTGCATATCGCATAAATCATCTTGCCATTTGTAGACTTCGGCTTGGGCGATAGTGGTGACTGTCATTGAGACAAAGATGGCAGCTATGGTCATTGCTTTCATAAAGTAAGCCCTTTTGTCAATTTCCTCAAACATGAAGTAATGCGATTAATCTCGATTTATGACGACTTAGATACTTGTCAGCCTTGCAAATTATTACCCGTCATCACTGATTACAATGCTAAAACTTAGGTCATTAGTCCTTTTTTATTCGCCTCTAATAACATTTCAAACTGTTCCACACTCGTTAATATCCTTTGGACTTTGACTTGATCAGCCCTACTATCAAGTTCTTTAGCTGTTTGACTAATAGTAAGCGCCGTTTCATGGTCATCAAGTTCAACACATACAATCAGAATCTCGGTAAGAGCATGTAGAACATTTTCTAAAACATTAAAGTCTTTGCTTTTACGATAGCGATCAATAATTTGATTAAACACAGCTAGCCTATCATTGATATCATATTTTTTTGTTTTAAAGATATCGGCTTTTAATAATAGAATCTCAGAAGTTATATACTCTGAACCATGCTGTGTGTGAGTAATAAAGTCATCTAAAACTGAGTCTATAAGTAAGAGTGCTTTATCATATTCTTCTAAAGCATGGAGTGCTTTTATCTTACTTCTGTTGAGCTCTCTAATATAATAATCAGATACAACCTCTCCTTCTATATCTTCAGATAGTTTGCTATCTGTAAAAACTTTGATAGTGTGGTCAGCGTGTACTATGACTTCTCTGTATCTACCAAGCAAGAACAAACCTGGCGTTTTTCCTACTAGAGCAAGTCTAGCATGACTACGTTCTTGTTGATCTTCACTATTAATATATTGGCTATACAGCTTATCAGCTACTTCAATAGCAGCTTCAAGCTTACCAAGTCTATTTAGTTTTAATAATTTTTTTGCCATTCTTAAAGCTTTAGATTTTGCAGACCAAAACATTATTTATCCTTATGGGTATAGAAACATTCGTTAGAATATAGGTCGTCCTTTATAAATCACAGAACGCTTCAAATGACTGCATCAGCAATTGAGCACTAGAAAAATATTATTTTCCTAACTATAGTTGATATAAAATTAGTTTTGGCAATAGTATCAAAATAATACACAATTGACGAGATACATAGAAAGCTATCCTTAGTTATTAAGCAAAAAAGGCCTAATCTCATCATGATTGATAAGATTAGGCCTTTCTATCCGCTAAATTTAATATTGGTAGCGCGTGAAATATCTTTTGAGAACTGATTCAACTGCTAGCCTTGCGCGGTATAACAGACATCATCAGTTTGGAAGACAGATTCGTAAGTGACGTCGCGGCTCATGGCATTTTCTTATTTTTACTTTTGTTAAACGGTATATAAATATAGCAGACAAAATATCAGCAATATACAGCTAGTGCTGGCAAAGTTTTTTGTATGTTCCATATATTATATATAGCCGATAACTGCTATTTCTATTCTTTAAACGATTCTTCAAATTTATCTATGTATGACAGATAAATTTGAACTTCTTCAGATTTTGATCTGATACTAATATTTTCAAGAATACGACGAACAATATGTAGGTTTTTAATATCCTTAAGTGCTATAAATATAAGCATCATGTCTTTAACGACAGGAATAACTTGCTCCAAAATCTTAGGGTTATCACTCAGCTGAAAACGAAAAGATATTTTATTTAGTACTGTCAATTTATCAGGAATATTCGCATCCGTTTCTTTAAAAATCTCATACTTTAATAATAATGCTTCAATTACTGCAACCTCTGTCAATTCATCGGTACAATCAATCCCTTCATCCACTACTGAGTCTATAATTTTTAAAGATTTATTGTATTCTTTCAATCCATATAGTGCTCTGGCTTTATCAGTATATGCCGCTCTTATAATTTTTTTATTATAGCCATCATGAATATCTTCAGGAAGATTTCCATGAGTATAAATATCAATAATTTTTTCACAAACTGATATAGCATCTTGATATTCTTCAAGCATAATAAGGCTTGTTGTTTTCCATGTTAAAGCAGCTTTGGCATGGGTGCGCTCTTGTGAATCTTCGCTATCAATGTATTGACAATATAGGTTATCAGCCAGTTCAATGGCCTCATGATAACTATTTTTAAGAAAAAGTTTTTGAACATTTCCTGCCATTTTGGCAGATTTAGATTTTAAAAACCCAAACATCATCTAGGGCGTGTCCTCAATTCAATCGATTATTATCTAAATGGACTAAAAATGGCTAAATTTTGCCAAACATCGTCAACTAGCTTATTAATATCTCGATATTATTTGCGCTACTTTCCTTGTTTGACGGCAATTTATCTCATTTTTACCCCCATTTTTAAAATGAGGACACGCCCTAGCCTTTTTATACAGTCTATTTTTTTAAATAACCAATACTATGTTATTTGCTATAGCATCTTTAGTATAAAAGCATGCTGGACGATGCTAGCATAAAAACAAAACAATTGTACATTAATAATAAAAAATCATCCTACCTTTTGGGTCGATTATCTAACGCTATGTGCTTACCATAGAATATGTTGTGTCTCATTGCTTTACTTTAATCAACCACACTTTATTCACTTCTGCTATTGTGTGTGGGCGTCCATTAATAACCGCGCTCATTTAATCTTCTATATTCATCACAGCCCGCTTGGAAACCCTGATCACAGGTTTTCCCATACCATTCCTTTGCTGTAGATCGGTTTCTCTTAAGACCACCAAAACCTTCTTCATAAAAGTATCCAAGCATCCCTTGACCTTGTATGCTTCCTTGTTTTGCTGCCTTTTGAAACATTTTTCTTGCCAGCACAAGATCTTGACGAACACCTTCACCTTTGTAATATATTATACCAACCTTAACTTGGTACTCTTCATTACCTTGGTTTGCCCATTTTTTCATATCAGCCAAACTATCCTTAGCATCAGAGTATTTATTCTCATAAGATACATGGCTATTTAGCGAGGCAAGTTGATATTTTTGTTGCTTTGCATGAGCACTTAAATTATCAATCGCTTTACTGATTTCTTCATTAGTATATATATGATCACCGCTCTTAGTGCGATAGAGATTGCGACTAGAACCATAACTTGCAGAAGTAGAATCATTGCTAGTCGTGTGGGTCAAAGTGTTATTTGGTTGAAAGGTATTTTCGACAGCACCATTCACTTGGGCTGTACTTATTCCAAATATTGATAATATTAACATTAACTTTCTCATAAACTTACTGACTACCTTTCAATTATCGCTAATGATGGTCAATCCCAAACTCTCTATCCTCCTAAGCTTAAGCTAAACCTTTTATCAAATACAATATGCGTTTAATCTCTATTTACAGCTAATCTGGCACCCGCCAACCCCGCACATCAATTTTGCCCGTAACAGCAGCAGATATTAAAGCGGTGCGGCGTTCTTGCATAAGTTGAATGGCTTGTTCTGCCTTTATCATTAGGATGTCGAACTTGTCTGAAATTTTATTGACTTCAATAAATATTGCTTTTTGTTCATTTATTGGAGGTATCGTTATTTTAAAATCTCTAATTATTTCACAATTGAGAGCCGCTTGATTCCCACCTCTAGCATCTTCTCTTAATTCTTTATAAGCAGCCTGAAAAAAAAGATGAGCATAGTTTGAGTATAAATTTTCATTGGGTATAACAGCTGCAAGGTTTTGATTTATTGTAGCTTCAATTTTTGTCACAGCAGACGTTCCACGTGTTTTACCTTGACCAATCATACCCATCACCAACGTACCGACTGGCAATAAGGTTACGGAGCACTCTTTTAGAGCTTTATAAGAAATATAATCCGTTGGACTTTCAATATAGTATTGATTAACCTCTCCAGAAGATAACCATGCAACTTCTTTGGGATGCCAATAAGATAAGTTCGCTTTACTTGGTGTTGAACCATTAAGAACCTGTCCGTAATAGCCAACTCTACCTACCTCCCAATGCTCAGGCACTTCCCCCAACCATTCAACGCCCGAATCTTTCATCGGGGCATCGGGGTTTAAACCTTTGGTCACGGCATGACTGATCACCGCTTGGCGCTTTTCTTTTAACAGTTGAATTAGAGTTTGCTGTTTTTCGATTAGGGTATCGATTTGCGCGGTTTCATGGTCGAGGAAGTTGGCGATTTTGATATCACTTTTTGTAGCAGGCAAAGGAATTGGAAAGTTATTTATATTTTCCTGCGTCATGGTAGGCATTCCACTGCCAGTATTACTTACTTCAATTTTTGCTTTAATTAAAGAAGAATTAAACAAATAGCTCAGGAATCTAGAATCTATACTAGATTTCTTTATTAACACCATTTGTGGATTGATTGTCATAGGTTCTCCAACCTCTCTAACAATTGTTGATTTTCCAAAAGTAGAACCAGTTTTAACTAGTAAAATATCATTCTCTTCCACCATAATCTCAGGAGACTCAAAATACTTAGCCCAGCTTAGATAAGATTTTTTCTCTAAAGAAAACTGGTCATCACGTACATTAGAAGGGCTTAAGACTATAGCTCCTTGTCCTTCATTAACTATGTCATCAACTGTATAACCACGAAATCCAATCCTACCAACTATAGAAGCTACAAACTTCAAATGAGTAACGCCCCAATCTTTAGGAATCTCTCCCAACCACTCAACCCCTGAATCCTTATATTCTGCATATTGTTGATACTTCGCCATTACGAATGCACCTCACCCAATAACTGCATGATTTCGCTGCTAACAGCATCCAAGTCTGCATCGATATCAGCAAGCGCGCGCGGTGGCTCATACACATAGAAATGACGGTTAAACGGTATCTCAAAGCCCACGATGCCAATCTCTTCATCTATAGCATCTTTCTTGTCGCTATTAATCCACGCATCAGGCACATGCGGCTGCACTTCGCGGGCGAAGTAACTTTCAATCAACTCAGTGGTGGTCACCTCAGGATTTAGCGGTACGTTTTCATAATCACGTAAATCGCTGTCTGTTTGGAACTCAACTATTTTGGTCTTGCTGGCAGGATCAGTATAACTAAATGCACCATAGAGCGGATTGGCAACCTTGACTGCTTTTTTGATGACGGGTTCTGCCTCAGGGTTTTTCCAAGTGATCGCGTCTAGTAGCTGCTTTTTCTCTTTGGCATCAAGGCTCATATCATCACTGGCATCAGCATCTTTTAACGCTTGCTTGAGCACCTTTTCAAACTCATTGAAATCATCGAATTGACCGTTACCAATAGCCGTTTGCAAGGCTTTAGTTTTATTCATGATCTCAAGCTGATCTTGCCAAAGATTGGCATCGAGCACATCTTTAATTTGCTTTTCTTTTAGCTCAGAGAAGTCGGCTTTAATCATTGCACGCGCTTCTAAGGTGACCGCTGATAAGTCGCCATAGCTGTCAGTCGTCCAGTTACGACCAAATGCCTCATACAGCGCTGGCATGACCATATCAAACGGTTTAGAGGCATAACGTAAGGTTTCGATGGAATCGTCAGATAGCTGAGCGGATAGACGTAGCGGACGCTCAATGGTGATACGGCGATAGCCAAACTCATGAGTAGCAAATATCTTACTGGCAAAGGTCTTGGCAGGCTCAGCTTTAGGATTGGCAGACTGACGGCCACGGTTAGACTTCATCTCTTCAGGCTTATCTAGCACACGCGCATCAACCACTTCAAAGTCGCCAAAACTACAAATAATGGTCTTGATATCATCATCGCTCATCTCATTACGCTTAGAGCCAAGTGATTTACGCATCTTGCCGTATAGGTTACTGCCATCGATCAATTGCACGTGACCTTTACGCTCAGCGGCTTTCTTATTGCTTAATACCCATACATAGGTAGCGATCCCCGTGTTGTAGAACATATCGGTAGGCAGAGCGATAATGGCCTCTAGTAAATCAGCCTCAAGGATGTAACGGCGAATCTCACTCTCTCCACTCCCTGCGCCGCCCGTGAATAGCGGTGACCCATTTAAGATAATACCGATACGACTGCCCTGATTGCTGCTGTTATCTGCATCTTTAGCATTATCAGTAATCGGACGCATCTTGCTAATCAGATGCATGAGGAACAATAGCGAGCCATCAGATACGCGTGGCAAGCCAGCGCCAAAACGACCATCAAAGCCTTTTTGCTCGTGCTCGTCTTTGATCTCACCTGATATCTTTTTCCAATCTACCCCAAATGGCGGGTTAGACAGCATGTAGTCGAATTTCTCAGCGACCAACTGATCACTAGACAAAGTATTGCCCAGCTTAATATTATTCACCTCTTGCCCTTTGATCAGCATGTCAGCTTTACAGATGGCATAAGACTCAGGGTTGAGCTCTTGCCCATAGGTACGCATGACCGCATCAGGGTTCAGTTCTAGCACGTATTCCATACCAGAGGATAGGAAGCCGCCCGTACCTGCTGTGGGGTCATAAATGGTGCGAATGATGCCATCTTTGGTCAGCGCGTCATCATCTTCCATAAATACCAGCGAGGTAGTTAAGCGCACGATATCGCGCGGCGTAAAATGCTCCCCTGCGGTTTCGTTTGAGCTTTCAGCAAAGCGGCGAATCAGCTCTTCAAAGACAAAGCCCATTTCATGATTAGAGATAGCCTCAGGGCTAAGATCGGTATTGGCGAACTTCTGCACCACTTTATATAGCAGGTTGGCATCAGCTAGCTGACCGACAAACTCTTCAAACTTGAAGTGCTCGAATATCTCACGCGCGTCTTTTGAGAAGGATTGCACGTAGGTATTAAGGTTATCTTTGATATCGCTTTGACCCATCTTGCTCAAATCCATGGGCGAGGTATTATAAAACGCATGCTTGCTGGCACGAATGATGAACTTCTCTTGTGCTTCCTCTGGCAGACCTTTTTCAGCGATACGCTCACTCTCAGCCACCACAGCAGCTTTGGTGTCTGCTAATACGCACTCTAGGCGGCGCAGTAGTGTAAATGGCAGGATGATGCGGCCGTATTGAGATTGCTTAAAGTCACCACGTAATAGATCAGCGACAGACCAGATGAAAGCCGCTGTTTGAGAGAAGTTTTTGGTCATAGGTTCGTCTTATTGTTTGTTGAGCAAGGATAAATACTTTGGATGATATGACAGGCTTAAAAATTGGCTAACACGTACTGCGATGGAATATATCGACTTATGACGGTCTATAAAAATTATTGTATGATAGTAGAGGATATGAACGCTAGTTTGCAAACGCAATTAAGGCTTTTATTGGATAAAAGTATTCTTATTTAAATAAAAGAATTCTTTTAATGTCTGGATAGTGCTTTTGGAAGCAAGAAAATGAGGAAGCAAGTAAAACAGGAATAAAAATGCGCTTTTTTATACCTTTATTTCAAAGTGGAAAACCACCTCTAAGCTAATAAAATAAATAGCTGACGTTGGAAGCGGAAAAATTCTCAGGAAGCAGAAAGTGGAATAATTAACATTCTACAGTAGCGGCTTTAAATGTAGGATAGTACACTAGAAAGGAATCCAGATTTACTCACAGTGACCGACCTATAAATGCAACTAGATAGCTATTGGAGATTGAAACCCAACGCCTTTCAAAGTAAAAATGCGACTGCTTACACTCATGAATGTTATGTACTGGGAAATATTGTGATTAATACATTTATATATCTGATGAATGCCTACTTGTATCAAAATTGGTGGGCAGAGTATTCTGATCCTAAAGTGAATGACGCAGATGTTCTCATTCATTTTGCGAGTAAGGAAAATCTAGATATCTTAAATAGCTTAGTTCAAGACCTCGAGTATATATTGGCCAATGATTTAGCAAAAAAAGTTTTTGAAAACAATACTTTTGATTTCGATCCATTATTAAATGGTTATGCTAGTGAGCAAGCATGGATTGAGTCAGCTTATAAGACGCTAATGGCTGAAATTAGATAATTGACTTTCATCAGCATAATTATTTTGTAAGTAGCTATGAGTAAGCTTCCAAGTTATAAGCCGAGAGTAACGATATTAAAATGTTGTACATAACGTTGTACATATAATTAATAATTTACTTAAAACTATTTAATATCAAATACTTACCATAAATGATTGACTCCCGCCGAGCGCACCAATCATCGTATTTATAATATTTGTTTTATCCTTCCTTAGCATTACCCTAAATCTTGAATATCTATCAACTCCGTGCTCAAAATATTTGCGGATTTCGCCGTGCGTGCTCGTCTATTGATAGACAGTTTTCTTATATGATAGGCATTTCGCTTATAACACTCGCCTACTCTGCTTGCTGCAAATTAGCTGCTAGCTGGGCACGGTTAGGCACACGATGGTAATTAATCACGGGCACGTTACCCAACAGGCGCTGACCTGAAGCAATTTTCTTATCCATCGTAATCATTGCAATTTTTTTATCTTGTTTACTGAGCAATAAATGATTGGTCTTGCGTGTGACTCGATAATCAGGAAAATACTGTTTGATCAGCACGGATGTTTTTTGCAGGTCGTCATTAATAGGTTTTTTCACGCTTTTAGACGATTTATTGTGAATTGACTCACCCACTTTTACGCCGCGTGACTTTGCCAACAACCATAAAGCGGCAATAACGGCAAACAATATGACAAGCCACCAAATTCCATCTATCATTAGAAGAGATATCCATTATTAGCAAGGGTTGGCTCATGTTAGCAGAATTATCACCAGCGTTAATAGCAGAAGTAGAACTTGCTGCTAAATTATTGACATCCAAACAGCATATTTGCATCTTAACGGGTGCAGGGATTTCAGCCGAAAGTGGCATTCCAACTTTTCGAGATAAGCAAACAGGCTTGTGGGAAAACTATGGTGTGGAAGACTTGGCAACACCTGAGGCTTTCACTCGTGATCCAAAACTGGTGTGGTCATGGTATCAATGGCGCAGGCAATTGGTCGCAGATAAAAAACCGAATCCTGCACATTTTGCCTTAGCGCAGTGGCAATACCATACTCAGTCGTCCAATCAATCATTAACGCTTATCACTCAAAATGTTGATGATTTACATGAGCAAGCTGGCAGTACGGTAACTCATTTGCATGGCAATCTGTGGCATAACCGCTGTAGTCAATGCGAGACAGTCTACCAAAGTCAATCGAGGGGTTCGTATCATAGCGAGGATACAATCAATTTTGATGACACACTGATGACCTGTCGCCATTGCGATGGCTATATCAGACCAGATATCGTTTGGTTTGGCGAAGCATTACCAGTACAAGCATGGCAAACAGCAGAAGACGCGGCGGCAAATTGTGAGGTATTTATCAGTATTGGCACCTCCAGTCTCGTCTATCCTGCCGCTGGACTCGCACAGTTAGCGAAGCAAAATGGTGCCAAAATTATTGAGATAAATCCCAATCCAACGCCGAATACTATTGTGGATATCACCTTAGCAGAAAAAGCTGGTGTGATTATGCCGTTATTAATCCAGAAAATCACTGCGCTCTAGTCGCCTGAACCTAAGTTACTTGCACCTAAGTCGCTTGAACCTAAAAAGCATACCGTGTAAAAAAGAAAAGGCTTAACGATTGATATCAACCGTTAAGCCTCGGGTACTAAAACCTAATCATAGTTAATTTACTTTAGTGCCAGATCAACTTTCGCCAAATATACTGCTTTTAATTCATCACTAATAAATGAGGCATTAAAGGAATTCTTTACCAAAGTAACAACATCATCTTCTGTCAGCGGTAAATTTTCGCATATATTTATAAAGTTCTGATTCATATAACCTTTGAAATAGGCTGGGTCGTCTGAGTTTATGGTGATATTTAGACCATAATCTAGCAGCTCTTTGATATTGTGTTCTTTGTAATTATCAAAGACTTTTAGCTCAATATTTGAGTTCGGGCAAACGGTCAGCGGCATTTGCTCATCTTTTAGTCTTTGCATCAACTCTGGGCTTTTTATCGATTGCACACCATGATCGACTCTATTGATATTCAATAAGTCCAGTGCTTCGTAAATGTACGAAAAATCTGCCTCTTCACCAGCATGGGCGACCAGCTTAAAACCTGCTTCTTTAGCTTTTTTGAAGACATCTTTGAATTTCGATGGTGGATTGCCCAGCTCTGACGAATCAAGACCGACACCGATGATGTCATCTTTGAATACCAGTGCTTGCTCTAAGGTCTCAAACGCTTCTTCTTGTGATAAATGCCTTAGGAAACACATGATAATACAAGAGGTGATACCATATTTTTCTTTGGCATCTGCAAGCGCTTCTTTGATGCCTGTTATCACCACTTCAAAAGGTATACCTCGTTCAGTATGCGTCTGCGGGTCAAAAAATATCTCTGTGTGAATGACGTTATCTTCAACACACTTAAGTATATATTCCCACGTTAAATCATAAAAATCGTCTTTAGTGATCAGGACATTTGCGCCTGCATAGTAGATATCTAAAAAGGTTTGCAAGTTGGTGAAGTTGTAGGCGTTGCGCACATCTTCTATGTTTTTATAAGGAATCTCTATCTGGTTCTTTTTGGCCAATCTAAACATCAGCTCAGGTTCTAGTGAGCCTTCAATATGTAAATGCAGCTCAGCTTTTGGTAATTTCTTTATTAAATCAATCATAGGATTCCAGTGACGGCTTTTTGTAGTAGAGTACTTTTGAGAAATGCTTTTGAGAAGTGCCTTTATAAATGCAAAGCCTGTATAGACGCTTGAGAAATATATCAGTCACCCTCGATTTCTAGAGGCACTATTATATTGTAATTAATGCCAAAACCCCATAAAAGAACACGATGCTAGCAAAATAACAAGCCATCAGATTCCCTCATCAACGCTACTTCAGAAACACCACAGTATCAGACAACTCGTTACCCGCTGGATCCTGCTCCAAATGATAATACTGACGCAGCACTTGCCCAACTTCATCTAACAATTCAGCCAAGCTTTCTTCGGTTTTTTGATTGGCAATACCTGATACGGCCTTATCACACATCGCCCGCCAAACGGTGGGGCTGACATGAGCACTGATACCACGATCAGCTACGATCTCTAACTGATGCTCGCAAATATTGACATACACCAAGACGCCCGTATTCTCTTCAGTATCCCAAACTCGATACTCACTAAACAGCTCAATCGCACGTTCGCGACAGCCAATATAGTACGCCTCTTGAATCGGCAGATGGTTTTCTACAATCAAAAACACCTCACCCCGATGCCCTCGCTCTGCACGGGTCACCTCGTCTGTCAAACGTGCTTTGGCTGCTGCTGTTAACCATTTACTATGCAATATAGGAATAAATAAGACTTGACGCCACCAGCGGGCAAAACTGGGATTTGACGCGTTGTTTTCTGACATTTTACTATTTCCTCAAATACGTCATTGCTGACGGTCGTTTAGTATCCGTTTTTACTTAAGCATCTACCAAGCGTCTACCACGAGCCACCAGCACCGCCGCCGCCAAAACCACCGCCGCCACCACCGAAGCCACCGCCGCCAAAACCACCACCGCCAAAACCACCACCGCCAGAGCCGCCGCCACCGCCCATACCAGGTAGGAATATCATACCGCCGCCTCTACGACCGCCGCCAGACCCACCTTTACCACCACCGCCGCCACCTCGTGAAATCAAAAATAGCCATAAGAAGATAGCCATGATAACGGTCATAAAAAACCCACCGCCTAAGGCTAACGATCCCGCAAAAAACCCACCAGCAGTAATAATAGAACCAAATACACGACCAAAAATACTGGTAATAAAGCTTCCAAATATCATTGCCATAATGAATAAAAATATGGGCGATGGTAGCTCGTCTGAACCTTGTTGTGCACTACGCTCGGCTGCTTGCGCATCAGCACGAGCCAATACCTCAGGATCAGCAGTCAGCCGCGTTTTGAGTGCGTCAACGCCAGCTATTATTCCAGCGCCATAGTTATTTTGCTTAAATAACGGCGTGATATCTTCACGAATAATACGATTGACGGCAGCATCTGGTAAGACACCCTCTAGTCCATAACCCGTCAAAATATACATATCACGGTCATTGACGGCGACTACCATGAGTAAGCCATCATCGATGTCTTTATTGCCCAGCTGCCACTTCTCAGCTACTTGTAGAGCATAGTCAAAGATAGGGACGCCATTGGTCGTAGGCACGATAACCACCGCTGCTTGGGCAAGACCTTGCTGATAAATATTTCTAAGCTGCGCCTCTAGACGCTGTTTTTCTTGCGGATTTAGAATATTGGCCTGATCTACCACAGGATTATTTAATATGAGCTTATCGGCATCGACACTGGGTACATTTGACTGTATAGGAGAAGGATTTGCGGCTGTTGACCCAACTGTTGCCTCATTATTAGCGGCATTAGGGTTGATCGCCTCATTGCCTAAAATGGCATCATTGATTGCATCATTACCCAATACAGCGTCATTGATCGCTTCATTAGACTCGCCCGCTTTGGCAATCACTACCAAATCCTCAACACTACGACTTTGCATGTCTGAGGTGCTATCAATGGCTTCATTAGGCGCAGCATACAACACAGGCGCACTACTGACGCTGAGTGTGAACAGTAATACTGATAGGATTGCTTTTGAATTGTTCATCTAATCTATACCACCTCAAGTGACATCTGTACTGAGTGAATCTACGTGATACCATTCACAAAAATTAGCATAGCAAAGAAACCAAATTTGACATAGCTAATCGTACTTTTTGGATTTGATATTCATTTAATAGGCATTTATATCCATCAATACCTTTAAAAATGTGGCTAAGCAAACTAGTGGCTAACTAAGCTAAACGATAAAAATGTAAACAAACAGAGCGACAAATCCCGCTCTGTTTTCATCTCTATTTAATCACCACTACTCAGCTGTCGCTGACTTATCATCACCGAAGTCAACACTTGGTGCGGTTGAAATAGCGTCTTCATTCGCCACGCTAAAGTTTGGCTTGGCATTCATACCAAATACTTTTGCTGTAATGTTGGTTGGGAACTGGCGCACCGTTGTATTATAGCTTTGCACTTCTTGAATATAACGGTTACGAGCAACGGCAATACGGTTTTCAGTGCCTTCGAGCTGGACTTGTAAGTCTTGGAACAAAGCATCTGACTTTAGCTCAGGATAACGTTCAGAGACAGCCATCAAACGTGATAATGCACCTGTCATCTGTTCCTGTGCAGCTGCATAACGCTCCATCGCTTCTGGATCATTCAGTACTTCTGGCGTCACAGTAATGCTACCAGCACGAGAGCGTGCCTCAGCTACTTGAGTAAACACTTCTTGTTCTTGCTCAGCGTACTGCTGCACGACTTTGACTAAGTTTGGTACCAAATCAGCGCGGCGTTGATATTGGTTCACCACTTCTGACCACGACGCGGTAACTTGCTCATCTTGAGCTTGCAGGTTGTTGTAGCCACAACCGCTTAGACCAACGGTAGACGTCGCTAACACGGCTGCGAGCAATATGGGTTTTACAATTGATTGACGCGTCATCATTGTTTCTCCTAATAATGGTAAATAATAAATAACCAGTAACACTTTTTTAATAATTTTTTAAAGCTTGTATTTTGAAGCTGATACATGAGGTCATGCAAATGTATGTCTATTTAAGTATTAGAGCCGTATATTTTTTATAATTAAAGGCACATCACTTATATTAAAGCCACACTAAACATAAAAACAGCAGTTAATGAGTACGATAGCAATCGTATGCCGCTCTACTAGAGTCTCGTCTTATCAACGAAACGAACCTATAGGATAAGATATCTTACACAATGATGGCGCTATCTCGGTATTTTTACAATTAGCCGTTACCAAAACACAACCGCAAAACCACACTGCTATCCCATGACTATTGCTCGTTTTTATTACCTGTCATTGATAACATCTACCTCACAAATATCATCGAACCACTGGCATTATCTTTACTCCATACCTTGTCCAGTATAGAGGAGTGACAGATAAGCGATGAATGACCGCTCTGTTTTTGTGTAGTCGATGTGGCTTTATCTATTGATTCGACATCTAACAACGGTCAAAACATGCGATATTTTATCGTTATTTGTAGTCATATCTTCCTGACTCAATATGAATATATATGCTTCTGTACAAAGAAAATTCTAGTAATTACTACAAAAATATGGCAAATTGCAGTTACGTAGCCGTACGGTTTGAATACATTTGGTAGTGGACTTATGGCTTGATTAGTATTAGTGAGTTGTTGATTTCTATGTAAAATATTACTCAGTTATTAGAGATTCGCTTAATAGTTTCAATCAGCCACACCAACCCTGTAGTCAATCGATACCGCTCACAAAAAGTTGAATGCTATCGGCATGATAAGTATTTAATATTATAACCGCCTGTTTTATCCACCGGTCTACTGAACATTCATCTCAGATATTAATTGATAAGATAAATGTCGCAGTAATTGAGACAGCTTACGCCTTGCAACTATGCTGATACACATATCATCGGTAATAAGCATAAGCAAACTGTCAATATTACTGATAAACCAAGCGGATAACGACAGACAACTACAGTCCATTCTTAGTGGCTAAGCGCGTATGAGACTTAACGGATATACATGAGTCGATGTAGATAATTTAACTGCTTAACTTAAATAAGTAAGTTAAGCAGTTAGCTTACTCCTAGCATACAGAGCCACTTTGAGACAGTACTAGGAATATACATATGGAAGGTTTAGTTAACTTAGTAAACGGAATTATCTGGAGCCCCGCACTGATCTATCTTTGCTTGGGCGCGGGCCTATTTTATTCCATTATGACGCGCTTCGTACAAGTGCGTCTGTTCGGTGAAATGATCAAGTTACTTTTTACTGGTAAATCTAGTGATCAAGGTATTTCATCATTTCAGGCACTTGCCGTATCACTCGCAGGACGCGTGGGTATGGGTAACATCGCTGGGGTAGCTGCGGCTATCGGCTTCGGTGGCCCAGGTGCCGTATTTTGGATGTGGGTCGTGGCCTTCTTAGGCGCATCTACTGCTTATGTTGAGTCTACGCTCGCACAGATTTATAAAGAAAAAGATGTCATCACTGGCGAATATCGCGGTGGCCCAGCTTACTATTTTGAACGCGCACTTGGCCAAAAATGGTATGGCATCCTCTTTGCAATCTCATCTATCCTCGCTTGTGGTATATTTTTACCAGGTGTACAGGCAAACGGCGTTATCAATGCTTTCGCACAGGTAATGGGCGAAGGGTCTGTTATGAGCATTGGCGCCTTAGAAGTTGGCTCAATGCGTCTAGTAGCCTTAGCCATTATCCTTGTGGTATTAGGTATTATCATTTTTGGTGGTATCAAGCGTATCGCAACGTTTACCGAGTATGCCGTTCCTTTTATGGCATTGGGCTATATCGTTCTTGCACTGATCATCATGTTTACCAACTTTGATATGATTCCACAAGTATTCGGTCTAATCGTTAGCGACGCATTTACTGCTCAAGCAGGTTTTGGTGCAGCGATTGGTTGGGGTGTAAAACGTGGTATTTACTCAAATGAAGCAGGTCAAGGTACAGGTCCTCATGCTGCTGCTGCTGCTGAAGTTGAGCATCCATCACAGCAGGGTTTAGTTCAGGCATTCTCAGTATATGTCGATACCCTATTAGTATGTTCTGCTACTGCCTTCATGATCCTAACCATGGGTACTTACAACATTCAAGGAACGTTACCAGACGGTCAGTTCATCGTACAGAACGTCGCTGCTACCACTGAAATCAACGCCCCTGCATTCACGCAAATGGCGATGGAATCTGTTTATGGTGGTTTTGGTAACACCTTTATCGCTATTGCTGTCTTCTTCTTTGCCTTTACCACTATCTTGGCTTACTACTACATCGCTGAAGTGAACGTTGCTTATCTAACGCGCTTTGTCGGTCGCAGTGCCAACAAGACTGGTCTATTCTTAGTCAAAATCTTAATCATGGTGATGGTTGCTTACGGCGGCCTAAACTCAGCTGGCTACATTTGGGCTATTGGTGATATTGGTGTTGGGCTTATGGCTTGGTTGAACATCGTTGGTATTTTGGTCATCTTCATTGTGGCTCGTCCAACACTTACTATGCTAAAAGACTATGAAGCACAGCGTAAAGCAGGTGTTGAGCGCTACAGTTTTGATCCTGCAAAATTCGGCATCAAAAACGCCCCTTATTGGGAAGAGCGTCATCTAAAAGAGCAACAAAGAATGGCAGCAGATCCACTACGCAAAGAGCATAAGTAATATTCTATAACGTAGCTATTATTCTTTAACATAATTGTTATTCAAACTTCCAAAGCAAAAGCCCGAAACAGTCGTTTCGGGCTTTTCTGTTTCAAACCTTTGCATTCATAAGCCTTCAATAGATATCTTACATAAGTCATCATTACTCTTTAAACTTGCATTAGTGTGAACCAATGAGAGGCTCATTTATCTTACTCTCCACTACATTGAACCGTTTTCATGCGACTGACTTATATCAATGCTATGGTAAACATTAGGTATCTCCCAAACGCAAAAAAGCCCAGCTCAATAGCT
Source organism: Psychrobacter sp. JCM 18902 (assembly GCF_904846615.1). Classification (NCBI taxonomy): domain Bacteria; kingdom Pseudomonadati; phylum Pseudomonadota; class Gammaproteobacteria; order Moraxellales; family Moraxellaceae; genus Psychrobacter; species Psychrobacter sp. JCM 18902. The sequence goes on along the minus strand of NZ_CAJHBK010000001.1, from coordinate 86,612 downwards.
AGGCTTCTTCGACGTCATTATTTAAATAATTAATTAATCATAAATAAAGAGACTATCAAAACAACTTACTCAGGCATCAATACTGCATCGATAGTGTGAACCACACCGTTCGTTGCCATGATATCTGTACCAGTAATATTAGCCGTGTTACCAGTCGCATCAGTGATGACATTAGCATCGCTAATATTGATAGTAGCACCATTTACAGTAGCAACATCAGTACCATAAGGAATGTCAGCTGCCATAACAACCATAGGCACTACGTGATATGGAAGTACTTTTTTCAGTAGATCTGTATCGGCTAATAGCTCTTCTTTAGTAACGCCTAGCTTCTCTAACACAGGAGCAAATGCATCATCAGTTGGTGCAAATACCGTATAGGTCCCTGCATCCATCATCATTGTATCTAAGCCAGCAGCTTGTAATGCAGCCGTTAGAATCGTTAGATTTTCGTTGCCAGCGGCTATTTCAGCAATACTTTGCGTCGCAGCAGTATCGGCCATTGGATCGGCTTCAGTCATTGGCTCAACTTCGGCAACGGGCTCTACAACCACTTCTTCAGTAGTCACTTCAGGCTCAACAGGATCAGTAACTGCTTCTTTATCATTACAAGCGGCTAATGACATAGCAGCTGTAACGACAGCAATAGAAAGTAAGTTTTTCTTCAACATAAGTATTTCCTTATAAAGGGATGGTCTGTTAAGTGAATTGTTTGACAAATAACTTAACCCAGTTAATGTATATAACAGCGAACCACTTATCTGTTGCAAATGATAGCAACTAAACAATAGTAATAATGTCGCCTCTGCTATACCAATAACTATAATTTTAACTGATTAATTTCGGATTAATGCTTACTTAGGTAGCAACACTGTATCGATCACGTGTACAACTCCATTGTTCGCTTGTATATTCGCGGTCACGATATTAGAGGTACGATTTCTCCCATCGGTAATTTGTTTTTTATCGTCAAATGTGATGCTGCTGCCTTCCAGCATCTCTTGACTGCCTGCCATAATTTCAGAGGCAAAGACGCGGTCGTCTTCAATCACATGATAGGTGAGCACTTTCGTCAACAGCGGCTTATCTTGTAATAGCTGTTCTTTACTTATATCAAGTTCAGCTAATAATTTAGCAAAAGCGGCATTGTTTGGTGCAAAAACGGTAAGATCAGCATCTTCATCAGCCAAGGCGTCAGCCAATCCTGCTGCTACCACCGCTTCTTTGAGGATACTGAGATCCTTTGTGGCAACGGCTAGATCGACTATAGACTTGTCAGTAGGTAGCAATACATCGTCAATGAGGTGAATGACGCCATTAGTGGCCAATACATCTGTTTTGATAATTTTAGAGGTATCCCCACTTGCATCCATAATGACATTGGCATCACTAATAGAGAACGCTTGACCATTGACTGTTTCGATACTGTCGCCATAAGGAATGTCAGCAGCTTTGACTGTCATATTGGGGATAACATGATAAGTTAAGACCATGGTTAATAGCTCTTTGTCAGCCAATAACTCTTCTGATGTCACATCAAGCTCTTCCAATAATTCAGCAAATGCAGCATCAGTAGGTGCAAATACAGTAAATTCGTCCTCTGATGACATCAAAACTTTATCAAGTCCAGATGCCTTTAGCGCAGCGTTAAGAATGGTTAAATCTTTATTTTCAGCAGCAATTTCTGCAATATTTTGTGTTGGCGCTTCTACAACAACTGAAAAATCATTGTCGTCGTCATTACAAGCGGCTAGCGGCAAAACGGTCATGGCAAGCGCCAGAGATAATAGGGTTCTTTTTAGCATGAGTATATCCTTATGTATGAGTTCAGATGAACCATCTACTTTTTCAGTAGCATCCGTCGAATGATTGAAATTGTTAAATGATCAAAGCTTTCAACAAGAAACAAAGATGACTGTCGTTTATTGTCGTAGTGTTAAACAATAATGATGACACGCTTAAAAATATCTCAAACATTCTAAATGCCAGCAGTGTCATCTAAAGGAGCTTCATCTAAGACAGTTGGCAATTAAAATAGCGTGTATTTAACAATCATGTCATCAAAGACGGTAGCTGGTACTCATACCAGCTTCATCATACAAAGTAATAGGGATATAATTCTTTAACTGTAATTTTGAAATCAATCTTATTTGGGCAGTAATACTCTATCAATAACATGTACTACGCCATTATTAGCAGCAATATCGGTTTTTATGATATTGGTAGTACGACCATTTTCATCCATCAATTTGCCCTGATTGGTGACCATCAGAGTATCTTTACTGAACATAGTAATATTGCCCGGTTTAACGTCTTTCGCATATACTGGCGCAGCACCATTAATCACGTGATAGCCTAAAATTTTAGTCAATAGTGGCTTGTTGGCAAATAGTTGTGCTTTGCTCATGCCTGTTTCTTGCAGGACTTGTACAAATGCGGCATTGGTCGGCGCAAATATTGTATAGTTTGCATTCGGGTTAGACAAAGCACCCGCCAAATCTGCCGCTACGACGGCTTCGACCAGTAGCGAGAAGTCAGGATTACTTTGGGCAACTTGTACCACGTTCATTTTTGCCATAGATTGACTGTGCATAGGCGCTTTCATGGCTGCGCTTTTGCTTGGCATCATATTATTACAAGCACTTAAACCAGCGATTGAGAGTGCTAATGTACCAATGGTAGCAATTTTAGTAAGCTTCATAACATTATCCTTAATGATTGAGTATTTATTGACTGTTCTATAACTGTCTTGCAGATTAGATCGTCTTCCCTTATAGCAAATACTAGCGCTAATAATAGTGGTAAATGTTAGATGTCACTAATACAACTATTAACATTTACTAGTAAGTATTGCTTATGAAACGCCAATCCTTCTGAAATTAAATTAACATATAACCAAGCTTTATCAATTCCTCTTTACGCAACTTTTTGTAGTACAGGTGTAAACTCTGTCTGACTTTTAAGCACAATCGTTGTGCTTTCATTTGCAGAAACAAAGCTTTATGTAATCTTTAAGCGAAATGATATTCATTTGTTCCTAATCGCTTAATGGCATAAACTTTGAACATCATGCTCACTCAATCAACAGGCAGATTTTTTGTCTAGCATATTGCCAAAGAGGAATAAGTACTGTCCCACGTGAGGTATGATTTTCATGCTAGAATAATGCGGATTTGCCCACGCCTTTTATGAATGTTGCACGCTATTTATTATTCTTATTCTTATTACTTCCCCTTTTATAACATTGACGATATAAGCAGCGCTCCTATGACTCAAACGATGACTTCTCAATCTGCTCCTACTTCTAGTCCATCATCCGCTGATGACTTTATTTTAACGCCACCTGCCGTGTTTCCTTATAAAGAGCAGCAACTGACGGCACGTGCACGTATCACCGAGCAAATGGCATCACGCATCTTGATGTTAGATGGGGCGATGGGTACACAGATTCAGACCTATAAATTAGAAGAAGCGGATTATCGTGGTGAGCGTTTTGCCGATATCAATCAAGACGTACGCGGTAACAATGATTTATTGGTACTGACACAGCCGCACATGATTAAAGACATTCATCACGATCATCTGCTAGCTGGTGCCGATATCATCGAGACCAATACCTTTAACGGTACGCGTCTGTCGATGGCTGACTACGATATGCAGTATCTAGTGCCTGAGCTGAATAAGACAGCAGCCAAGATTGCCCGTCAAGCGGCGGATGAATTTACGGCAAAAACGCCTGAGAAACCGCGTTTTGTCGCTGGTGTCGTGGGGCCAACCTCACGCACGTGCTCGCTATCACCTGACGTCAATGACCCAGCTTTTCGTAACATTACCTTTGACGAATTGGTACTAAATTACCGTGAAGCAACTTTATGCCTGATAGAAGGTGGTGTTGATCTCATCCTCATCGAAACAATATTTGATACGCTAAATGCCAAGGCAGCGATATTTGCCATCACAGGCGTGTTTGATGATATTGGTTTTGAGCTACCAATTATGATTTCGGGAACGATTACCGATGCCTCAGGTCGAACGCTATCAGGTCAAACCGCTGAAGCCTTTTATAACTCAATTCGCCATGCCAAGCCATTATCGGTTGGCTTTAACTGCGCATTAGGCGCTGATGCACTGCGTCCGCATATCCAAACGCTATCGAACATTGCTAATACCTATGTGTCAGCGCATCCGAACGCAGGTCTGCCCAACGAGTTTGGTGAATATGATGAAACAGCTGAACAAACCGCTGCCCTACTCGAAGGTTTTGCCAAAGCGGGTATCTTAAACATCGTTGGTGGCTGTTGTGGTACGACGCCTGAGCATATCCGCCAAATCGCTAAAATGGTGGCAAATTATCCACCGCGCGTCATTCCAGATATCCCACCTGCCTGCCGTTTGTCAGGTCTTGAGCCATTTACTATTAATGCAGATAGCTTGTTTGTCAACGTCGGTGAACGTACCAACGTTACTGGCTCTAAAAAGTTTTTACGCTTGATTAAAACCGAAGCCTATACCGAAGCACTCGATGTGGCGCGAGATCAGGTCGAAGGCGGCGCGCAAATCGTCGATATCAATATGGACGAAGGCATGCTCGACTCCAAGCAAGCGATGATTCATTTCGTCAACTTGGTGTCTGGTGAACCTGATATCAGCCGCGTACCGCTGATGATTGACTCGTCTAAATGGGACATCATCGAAGAAGGCCTTAAGCGTATCCAAGGCAAGTCCGTCGTCAACTCTATCTCATTAAAAGAAGGTCATACTGAATTCGTTGAGCGTGCCAAGCTTTGCATGCGCTACGGTGCCGCCGTTATCGTCATGGCATTTGATGAAGACGGTCAAGCCGATACTTACGAGCGTAAGATTCAGATTTGTCAACGCAGCTATGATGTGTTGGTCAATGAAGTTGGTTTCCCATCAGAAGACATTATTTTTGACCCGAACATTTTTGCCGTTGCCACTGGTATCACTGAGCACAACAACTACGGTGCGGACTTTATCAACGCGACCAAATGGATTACCGATAACTTGCCCAATGCGATGGTATCGGGTGGTGTCTCTAACGTCTCGTTTAGTTTCCGTGGTAACCCAATTCGTGAAGCCATCAACTCCGTATTCCTCTATCATGCGATTCAAAACGGTCTGACGATGGGTATCGTCAACCCTGCCATGCTTGAGCTGTACGATGATATTCCAAAGGAAGCTCGTGACGCTATCGAAGATGTGATGCTCAACCGCAACCAAGGTGAGAGCGGTCAAGATGCCACCGAACGTCTGATGACTGTGGCTGAAAACTACCAAAACGGTGGCAAGAAAAAAGACAGCACCGTTGATATGAGCTGGCGCGAAGGCACGGTAGAAGAACGCATTGCTCATGCACTGGTCAAAGGCATCACCACCTTTATCGAAGCGGATACCAAAGAAGCATGGGAGAAATACCCCAAGCCGCTAGAAGTCATCGAAGGCCCACTCATGGACGGGATGAATATCGTCGGTGACTTATTTGGTGCCGGTAAAATGTTCTTACCACAAGTGGTGAAATCAGCTCGCGTGATGAAACAATCCGTTGCATGGCTAAATCCGTATATCGAAGCAGAAAAAGTCGAGGGTGAAAAGAAAGGCAAAATCCTCATGGCAACGGTCAAAGGTGACGTCCATGATATCGGTAAAAACATCGTCGGCGTGGTGCTGGGCTGTAATGGCTATGATATCGTCGATCTGGGCGTCATGGTGCCGTGTGAAAAAATCCTCGATACCGCTATCGCAGAAGAAGTCGATATCATTGGCTTATCAGGTCTGATTACCCCAAGTCTCGATGAGATGGTCTATGTCGCCAAACAAATGCAAGAGCGCGGCATGACGCTACCCTTGATGATTGGCGGTGCAACGACCTCCAAAGCGCATACAGCGGTCAAAGTCGAGCCACAATACCAAAATGATGCCGTCATCTATGTATCAGATGCCTCACGCTCAGTCGGTGTAGTCACTAAACTGCTCTCAAAAGAACACCGTCAAGCGCTTATCGATGAAACCCGCGAAGAGTATGTCAAAGTACGTGAACGCCTTGCCAAGCGTCAACCAAAAGCGGCGAAGGTCACGTATGCCGAATCGGTCAAAATTGGTTTTCAGTATGATTGGGAAAACTATGTGCCACCAGTCCCCAATAAGCTGGGGCAAGTGATATTTGATGACTATCCAATCGCTAACCTACTACCTTATATCGACTGGACACCATTCTTTATCTCTTGGGGACTGGTCGGTAAATATCCAAAGATATTACAAGATGATGTGGTGGGCGAAGCGGCACGCGATTTGTTCGATAATGCCAATGAGCTGATGCAAAAGATGATTGATGAAAAATTAATCGTCGCCAAAGGGGTGTTTAAACTTATGCCAGCTCGCCGTACGGGTGCCGATACCGTTACTGTCTATGACCATGCTACTAAAGGCGGCGCAGCAGAATATCAATTCGAGCACTTACGTCAACAAAGCGATAAAGCTAGCGGCAAGCCAAACTTTAGCTTGGCGGATTTCATCTCGCCATCAGAGACGCATACCGATTACTTGGGCGGCTTTACCGTTTCTATCGTCGGTACAGAAGCACTGGCTGAGCAATATAAAGCGGCAGGTGATGACTATAATGCCATCATGGTACAGGCATTGTCTGATCGCTTAGCTGAAGCGTTTGCCGAGCATTTACATGAGCTCATCCGTAAAGAATACTGGGGCTATCAACCAACTGAATCACTCACCAATGATGAGATGATTAAAGAGAAATACGTCGGCATCCGCCCTGCACCTGGCTACCCTGCTTGTCCTGAGCATACGGAAAAAGGCAAATTGTTTGATTGGCTCGGTACGGTAGAGGCGATTGGTACGACCTTGACCGAAAGCTATGCGATGTGGCCTGCGTCATCGGTCAGCGGATTCTATTACTCGCATCCTGATAGTGAATACTTCAACGTCGGTAAAATAAGCCGCGACCAGTTAGAGAGTTATGCTGAGCGTAAAGGCTGGGATATGAAGACTGCTGAGAAGTGGTTAAATCCGAACTTATAGTAGATTGACCCATTAAGTTATAGAAACCTAATAGTTGTTTTTTGGCTTACTCATTTGATATGGGTAAGCCATTTTTTATGGGGTAGTCATTTGCGTTAAATAAGCAAACTTATTGCTCGCTTAATAACAAAATACTTTTATCATTTGCTAATAATAACCATGCTAAATTACTAGACATTCTATTACTCTTATTATTGTGAGACAGGCTATGAATCAGATTGCATTACTTTCTAGTTGGATTGGCAAAACCTTTGCAATCTGGGCACTGGTCAGTGCTGTTTTGGGATTTATTTTTCCTGAATTCTTTGCCTCGTTGGCTTTCTTGATCGTTCCCATACTTGGCATCATTATGTTTGGGATGGGCATGACGCTCAAAACAGAAGATTTTCTAGAGATTATCAAACGCCCCAAACCTGTACTGGTAGGTCTGTTAGCGCAGTTCACGCTAATGCCTTTCATTGCTTACTTATTAACAGTAATTTTCAACCTTGATCCTTTAATCGCGGTCGGTGTCATCTTGGTTGGCTGTTGCCCCGGCGGTACCTCTAGTAACGTGATTACATTCTTGGCCAAAGGTGATGTGGCATTGAGTGTGGCTATTACCTCTATCTCTACCCTACTTGCGCCTTTTCTGACCCCTATTCTGCTCAGCATTTTTGCGGGTCAACTGATTGATATCGATTTGGCCAGTATGATGATTACCATTACAAAAATCGTCATCTTGCCCATATTACTCGGTGTTATCTTTCATAAATTTTTGGGTAAAAAGATTGAGTTCGTCACTGAGGTATTACCAATGGTATCGGTATTGGGTATTTCCATCATTATAGCAGCAGTGGTTGCAGTGTCTAAAGCGACTATATTGGATAGCGGTGCTATCGTGTTTATCGTAGTTGCCTTACATAATATGACCGGTTATACCTTGGGGTATTTGATCGCCCGCTTGTCCGGTTTTACGGAGAGACAACGCCGCGCGATCATGATAGAAGTGGGTATGCAAAATTCTGGTCTAGGCGCTGCCCTTGCGGCAACTTATTTTAACCCTGTCGCTGCCTTACCTAGTGCAATATTTAGTGTATGGCATAACTTCAGTGGTGCGTTGGTTGCGAATATCTTTGCTAAGAGAGATGCTAAGTAGGGGTGGTTTTATTGTTTGTGGGTTAGTTATGAGTATTTTAACTTTGTTAAAATCGGTTATGACCAGCTAAGAAGTTATACTAAATATGAAGGTCGGAATACGAAGACTGCTGCAAAGTTTTGAATTTGTAGGAAGTCAGTGAAAACGCCTATTAATGTAATAGGCGTCCTTATCTATGAGGGAATTTTCTTTTGAAGTTCGATATATTCAGGAATATTTTTATTAGATAAAGCACTTATAAACTCAAATAAAATAGGAATATCTAAAATTCTTGATAGATTTTCTTGTTGTTCTCGAGTTCTCGGACCAACTTCTTCTGTTACTCTCTTATAATCCTCCATACTACGAGCTAAAAAATTTATAAATTTATTATTGACCTTTAACCCAAACATGTTGAATGTGAGCTCTTCAAATAGTAGTTCATTACTAATTGCATTAGACCAATCTTTTATTCTTATAGAATCTATATAATTATGAAGCTGATTAACTGTTTTTTATTGACAATATATAAATACTTAATAAGAATATTTTTGGATATTTTACGCTGATGATCCACATCTTCCATAGGTTTCAGTGAACCAATTACCTGACTAATCAAAATATCATTTTCATATTTAACGTCAGTCTCGGCTAATATCCCAAATAAATTACCTAGATCATTACTAACCGAATGAAACTCCAAACCATTTAATCCTCCTGATAGAATTTTTCTAAGAGGTATGTCTAATAGGATTTTTATTTTTTCACTCGAAATACTAAATAATTTGAAATTATAGTATATAAACTTATTTAATGCTTTGTACGCATCCGAAGGCAAATTTTTATTCATAAAACTTAACGAAATTAGCTTAACTAACTTATCTAAATCTTCATTTTTCCATTCTATTATTGAGTTTACAACGATTAAATTTGTTATTGCCTTCCCAACTATATCACTAAAAATTCCCGTTCGATAATTGTCATACAATGACACTAAATTTTCAAATGTGGTTAGCAAATACTGAGTATGTTCAGCACAATCTATATAAGAACCACTAGATTTATAGTACTCTAAAATATTATGAATTAATTCATTCAATTTCTTAAATTCAAAATATTTAACTAAAATAAATAGGTCATGTTTCTCTATTCTATGAGTGCTTGATAGATGGAACTGGAAAAATTTAGTCTCGCTCTTATTATTTTTAATTATTAATCTGAACTTTAGTTCTACGTATATTCTCATTAAGTCTTTGAAAATACCATACTCATCAATCATTATTTCATTTATTATAAAAAAACGTAATATCTGCAAGCTTCTATCATTTGAGCGATATTTATTAGCATTAATTAAATAATTTTTTTCTAAATCCAGAAACTCTTTATTTGCGTCGTAATAAAATTCATGAATAACTTCAAAATTTAAAAATTCATATAAACCTTTTATATGTTTCTTAACGCTTGCAGGGTACAAGTCAAGCTTACTTCTCCACTTGGTTTCTAAATTATCAAATTCTTGTTGATCTTCAGGTTTGATTTGAAAATTATATCTTATTTTTCTTATTATGAGATCAACGTTAAACATGGAAATTATTGCTTTATAAAATTCTTTGTTCTTTAAATTTCGATGAATCTCACTGTTATATTTATCTATGATACTTTCATAGATTATTAAATTTTCAGAGATATTACTCTCAACTGTTTTTATCACACCCATCATTTCTTTATTTTGATGGGAGAATGTTAAGTACTTCTCATAGTTTAAATCTATAGCCTCTAATTCAGAAATATCAGCTTCTGATAAGAATTTTCTAACTTCTACCCAATCTTTCTTATCGTTATTAGTAAGATATAAACAATTAGCTAGATAAAAAACTTTAAATATTGCTATCATTTTTATAGAAATATCGTTATCGTATTTTAGAGCACTATAATTATCATAGCTCTTAATGATGTGAAAGAACATCTTGTATATTTTTCGATGCCTTTCTTCGTAGTCCGTCGTCATTGCTCCATCGTGGAACCATAATCTGAAACAATTAAGATGATATTCAATTGAACAGTTTGACAGTACATTAGTAATTTGCTCAGGTAATAAAGCATTAAATTCTAGTAAACCTTTAAGGTGTTCATATAAAAAGTTGACGACTTCTATTTTAATTTGGCTACTAATTTCAATTTCTTTATTACTATGTTTACCTTCAATTACAGATAATAGATTATATGGAATATTATATTCAGAGTTAACTTTATCTAAGAATGTCTTGTATACATCCCTATATTCAAAAACTTTTCATTATCTATAGCTATTGGAGAAACTGATTGTATTCCGTGACTCTTCAAATACATACTTTCTATAACATTTTCACTGATTGACAAAATAAACCTTGGCGGAGCTATATTAGAGCGCCTTTCAATCCATTTAGAAATAATTTTTAGATCGTAATCACTATATGAATATCCTAAGAATAATATAGTATAAGATGACAATATATGTCTTAAGAAGTTTTCTACCAAAGGAAAATTATCACTATATTGCAAATAATCATCTTCTTTAAATACAATGTTGTGGCTGGAAAAATCACCATGCACTTTTAAAAGTTTCCTAGGTAATATAGACTTAACTAAATCAGCATCACTTTTTATAATGTCGTAAATATGACCATTTTGTTCTATTGTATTCTCTAAGATATTATCCCAGTTAGTTGTGATGACATATTTAGGATTTAATTCAAATATTCTTTCATGAATCTCAGATGAGCTAGCATGCAGTGGAATTAAAGATTTCAATTTCTCATAAAGTGAATACTCACCGAATTGTAAATAGTATAATTGTGCAACTTTTAAATAGTCGCTTTCTTCTGTATCTAGGTCTTTTTTTAGGACATTTATTATATCTCCCCAGAATGGAAAATTCAGGCTATTTGTCTCAGAAAATTTAGAAACCCCTGCACCTACAAAAACAACTAAATTGTCGTTATTTCTTGCATTAATAATTGTATTTATGTGTGCTTGATTAAATTGCATATCATCCTCTGTTATAGTTTATACAGATAAATATAACTTCTATAATCCAGACTCAAATTATAGTACTTTGTTCCAAATAGCTGAATACTCTAAACTCAATTTGCCTTATCCTTCCCTCGCCGACACCGCTCAGAACAATAAATCACCTGCTCCCAATCCTTCTCCCACTTCTTGCGCCACGTAAACGGTCGCTGACAGACGGGGCAGGTTTTTTGCGGTAGGTTTACCTTTTTATGTGCCATTGTCTACTCCCTTATGTCTATATAGCTCTACTTCATTACTAACGACTACTTATCTTCTTTCTGATGATCTAGACCTTCATATTTTTTTACCCGTCGGCATTGGTCGGAGCAATAGACCATGCTCTCCCAGTTTTTATCCAACTTCTTAGTCCAACTAAACTCGCGCTCGCAGACAGGGCAGAGTTTTTTGCGGACGTTCTTCTTTTTGTGCGCCATAATTTTCTCATTGGTTTGTTTAATCTATAGTCGATTCACTATCATCGGATACGGTATTAGGCTCGCTTCACCTACTGTTTGTAGCAACTTTACTCGCCGTCATCGTACCCAAAGTAGCTGTTGCCGACTATATTACCATTGTCTCTTAATCATAAGCCCTATTTATAGTGCTATTCATAAGTGATGTTCATAAGTGCAAGTCATCAGCATTGCTCATAAGCGTTAATAATTAGTTGTTAATCATAGCTACTAATCATAGTCGTCAAATATTTTATTTAGGCGATTGAGACTATTGACGATTAACTTACCAGATTGATCTGTGCTGGTATCAATCGCCAGCTTCTCATCCATCCGCATCGTCAGCGGTGCAAGCGCCTCTTTTAATGCGTTTGCCATCAGTGCGGTCTGCTGAGTGATGTCAGGCGCATCGCTATCTACGGTTTGATGCTCTTCATTTTTAATCAGGCTCTCAGTCAGACTACTAGACAAGCTATTCGCCATTTTCTGTGCTAGCTCTTCAACGGCATTGACCAGCTGCACCATCAGTGCTTTTTGTACGTCTTGGTTTTGCTTAAGATACTCGCCTTCTGCCTTTTCAGCATTGTGATCATTCTTATATATTTGCATCAGCTGATTCAGACTTTTCTCAAAGCCATTGTCGATACTATCGCTAACGACTTTGGCATTATTGATCACGCTATCGGCGAGTATTTTTTGTGACTCTAATTGAGCGTTTAGCTGGGCATCGAGTTGTGCTTGTTGACCTGCTTCTCGTAAGCGAGCGATTTGCTCTGGGTCATTTTTGGTTAAGTATGTCTCAAACTGGCTACTGATGGCATTGAAACCACTGGCCAAGTCGACCAACTGGGCAACGATACGCGCGCCCGTATCGCCATCTTCACCGCCCATGGCTTTGTTACGCAAGAAGTCTGCTTTGATTTGCACCCAACGCTGCATTTCTTCTTCGGTCAAGACGCCGCGCATCTCACCAAGCTTGAGCAGATTACTCTCTGCGCCTTGGGTCAGTAGCTGTGACTCGCCCAGATAGTGATCATCTATCAGCTGGTTCAGCTCGCTTTCATTCATGACCGCCGACAGCTTTTCGGTCATTTTATTCATATTACGATAACTGCCTTGCAGCTTAAATATCGGCTCAACGCGGTACTTGTCATCTTGCGAGGCAGAAGCAATATACGCTTGGTTAACGTCTAGAATAACCTCTTGAACCCTAAACATATGACGCAAGATCGCGACAATTTCATTAATCTCTGAAGTGCTATACGGATACGTCAAATCACCGCTTTGGGCTTGGGCAAGATTCGCATTGTCCGCTTTCGCCATTTTGATGAGACGATGCACATCTGCCAAATCACGGTTGGCGAGTGGCGCGAGAACGGTGTTAGAAGTGAGCGAGTTTTCGATATAACTGAGCGCAAACACTTCTTCCATACCGCTCATGATATCGCCTAAGTTGTAGATATCGGCACGGTTGGCGAGCATGTCTGGCACTTTAAAAGCTTCGCCGCTCTCGGTATACGGGTTACCCGCCATGACCACGCAGAACTTTTTGCCGCGCATGTCATAAGTTTTGGTTTTACCTTGCCAGACGCCATCGATACGACGTGTACCATCACCCAATGAGATAAACTTCTGCAAAAATTCCGCATGCGTATGCTGAATATCATCAAGATAGAGCATGACGTTATTGCCCATCTCAAAGGCTAAGTTGATTTTATTCAGCTCTTCTCGTGCGGTGGCATTGGGCGCTTTTTCGGGATCTAAAGACGTCACATCATGACCGAGTGACGGACAGTTAATCTTCATAAAGATAAGGCCCAGACGGTTTGCCACATACTCCATCAAGGTGGTCTTACCATACCCTGGTGGCGATATCATCATGAGAATACCCATCAAATCGGTACGCTTATCCTCGCCGACCGTACCCATCTGTTTGGCAAGATTGTCACCGATGAGTGGCAGGTAGCTCTCATTAATCAGACGATTACGCACAAATGAAGACAATGGACGTGGCATGAACTCGTCCAGTCGCAACGTCTCTTTTGAATCATGCAAAATCTCTGAGCGCATGGCCAAATAACGTCTATAGGCAGGGATGACTTGGGTATCATGATGATGCAGACGATTTAAGAAGTCATCAACGGCAAAGGTTAAGGTCTGCTGATGAATACGCGGATGCTCACCTAGTAGATGATTCACTTGTATTTCAAGCGATACTTTACCCGTGCTACGCTCAAAGCTTTGCACTTGATTGAGCGGGTTATTGATACTGGTCAATGAAGGCGGTGACGTAGCCGACGAGGTAATTGAGGAAAATGATAAGGCAGATGGCGTGGCACTTGCGCCTGTACTGTTTAAACCTTGATTGCCCAATCCTTTAGCACTTAGCCCTTTATTAAAAGCCCCTTTATTGAAGCTAGCACCTGAATCAATCAATCGTTGCACCAAAGCTTCACGTTGAGCATCGTTCAATTGAGTGAGTAAAACGGCTATCGCCTCCGGCACATAATGACGGCCACTTTCTAACTGCTGTTTGCGTAGCGTGTTTTGTTCTTCAATCTCAGAAAGCTGAGCTTCGCTGAGTGCTTCACCTGCTTCATTGGTACCATCAGTCGCTACGTTAGCCGATTCATTCCCACCATAAGTTTTCTCAAGTAATGCATGGAACCAGGTTGCCAATAGCTCATAGGCTGATTTGAGTTGGAATCCAAGCTTGCTAATAGAAGACTGTAGTTGATCAAAACTGGCCGTTGCTTGTATGCTACCTGAGGCGCTATTTAGCGTTTGGCTTAGCTGCTCACATAACTGCTGCGCTTGCTGGCTGGTTTGCCAGTTTACTGTGCTGTTTGCGCCTGCACTAGTTTCAGCCGACTGCCCCATCACGCTCACTAAATACTCGCAAGCAAGCTGGACATAGCTTGGTTTGAAGATATTAGCGCCATTATCAACGCTACTACCTTTATCGATGCTAGCACCGGTATCACCACCAATATTGCCATCATTATGAGCGGCGACAAAGTCAAGCATCACTTGGCTCATATCTTCGACTAGTAAAGACTTAGCCGTATCACTGCCCAATGCACGGCGCAGTTGCTCGGCGGTCGCAGCTCTATCCGTCCAGTTGCTCGCGCGCGTCAGCACGGATTCATTTAACCAAGCGTCATAACCAAACTGGCGTAAGCTGTCTAAGCCCAGCGCTTGTACGATATTGAGCTGCCAGTAAAATAACTGCGCCAACGCACGTACTTGCGGGGTATAAATCAGCAGCCCTGCTTCGCGCAGCGTTGGTAGTATTTGCATCAGTAACAACGTAGCATCATGGTCATGAATGCCTTTGTCATAGCCGAGCTGATAGCGAGGAGTGGCGTAAGCTTTGACCAGTTTGGACAATGGGCTGTCATTATCAATATCACCATTAATATCGAGGGTAATAACCGTCGCATCGTATGATTGATATAAACGTTCTTCGGTTAGTCCGTCTTGACTGCTCTTAGCACTTTCGATAATGCTATAGGCTAAGTACTCGGCGCGATATACCTTGTCAGACTCGGAGGCAATATTCATATCCCAATACGGGCGTAAGGCGTTCAGCTCAGCATTATTAAGCACTTCATAATAATCTGTGCCCGTTAGATGTAGATTTAAAACACGATTGCCATCTGACTGCTGACGACTCAATAAAGTCAAATCAAGTGGCTGAGTATTAACTGAAAAGCGGTGCTTGCCCAGTTTAATAATCTGACCGCCATCTTCAAACAAATCCGACTTGTCTTTTAGACTCTTATAACTCTCGATTTGAATGGCTTTTAGGCGCGCGTCGATGTCATCGGCTTTGACGCTAAAGTCCATCGCTTGTAGCTCTTTTGCGATGTTACGGACTTTTTGTACCAGACCATCAGCCGCAAAATACGTATTGAGCGCTTCTTCCTCGGTAAAGCCTGTGACGCCAGTGCTTTGTGTCCGCTTCTTGATACTTTCGAGCATTCGCAGCGCGCCATCACCTAAGTTTTGCGCTTTACGGTTACGAGCATCGAGCAATTGCTGCTTGTGATTTTCAAAGGTCTCGTAAATCTCTTCACGCTTACTGATGATATCGGCCAAAAACTGATCGCCACTGTTGGTCTCTGGATCAGCGAACTGGCTTTCTAATTCTTCTAACTGTACTAGCAACTTTGCCATTTGCTCATCTGATTTCTCAGGAGTATTGGCAATGGATAACGCATTGGCAATCGACTGCCCAAACAGCTTAAACTGCGCACCAAATTGCGCCACAGCCTCAGCCGAGCCTAGATTTTTGCGTTTATGATTGAGCTTGGCTTTGCTTTGATTCAGGCTGGCATAAATGGTCGATATGTCATCGATGATTTGCGTACGTACCGTAGCATCGGCCACATCTAGCGTGCCTAGCAACTCGGTCAATAAATCTAACCCTTGCGCTGTTTCATCGATTTTTTCTAGAACGGGTTTTAGTTCAGCATTGGTTTCAGCCGTATTTAAACGCTCACTGACATCGACCAATATACCTTGGTAACTTGAAAGCGCTTCTTCCCCACTTAAGAACAGCACAGTCTTTTCAGTCAGCTCGCTCTCAGCTTCTTCTAACTGCGTCTGCAATGCTTGTAGCTTATCGGCATCTAAATAGCGCAAATCCTCCAAGCTAACCAAACGGCCTTTTTGACGTCTTAATGCTGACAGCTGATCGACATAATCACTGGCCGACTCAAAGCTAGTAACGCGTATCTGCCGCAAAATCTCACTTTGCTGCGTATCCGTATCGGCTAGCGCAGTTTGGGTTTGCTTTTGGATACTTTGTACTTTGGCGAACTCATCAATCACCAGCTCAGCCGTGGCTGTCACTTCTTTAATACTACTGGCGACTTCGCTCAGTTCAGGCTCAGACAACCAATAATAGCTATCAAAGAGTCGGCTGGTATTATTGGTAAGCTCTTCATAGAGCTTTTGAGAGACGCTTTGATTATCAATCAGGCGAGTAATGCTATACAGATCTGAAATACCGCGCACCAATTCTTTATTACCGATTTTGCCATAAAAACTCGTGCTCTCTGGCAACTCACTCACATACTCGTGTGAGGCATAAGGCGTGTGCCATATCTGCATTGGATGAATACGAGATGGCTCACTTTGGTCACTAAACAGCACCAAACGGCCATTCTCAGCCAAGGCCATACCGTTGCAATAGATAGGGTTTGCCAATTGCTTTTTAATCAAGTTATAAGGAAACAGCCCCGTGACGCCCAAGTCTCTGTCGTAAAATAAGAATAAAACATCTTCACCATTCGGCGATACAATTTTACGCTTAAACCGTAAGTCAGTAGCGCCAACGTTATTGGCCTCGAATAGCTTATACTCACCCGTCTGTAGATAGTAACCACCCGGAAACATGATGCCGTGGTCTTCTGGTAGCTGAACACACGACTGTCCAATCGCATCCAAACGCAGCACCGCTTCGGTCAAGGTGTTATAAACGAAATAACGGTAATCCTCTTCACGATAAGGCAATATCTTAAGCAGTATTAGACTGCCCACTTTGGCATACGCAATCTCAGCATCCGTCAGCGACTGGGTACGGTCATTGACCGGTTCGCTATAAATACCCTGACCGGACTGCGTATTGTCCTCAATCTTGATGGTCAAATCACCACCGACTGTTTCCACAAATATCGTGTCTAAGATATTCATATGCGGATATTTGCCATTCACCATTTGATCACGGGTGGTATCAATCCAGTCAAAATCATAAGCAGGCGGCAGCTCAATATCACGCTCGCCTCGGTTGTCCACATAAGCGACTTGCGCCGACTCTGGCGTACCTTGGCTAAAATCTAGCGCAAAACGGAACACTCGAATATCGGTGATACGCTCGCCAATCTGAAACGCCAACAGCAATTTGCTGTCTTTCACCGTTATTTGAATCAGGCGCGTTTGTTTGTAATAGCGATACAGCTCATTGAAGTCTTGGACAAAGGCGTCTTGAGCCAAAAAAGTCCCTTTTAAATCAACCTCTTCAAGCTGATACTCTTCTTCATTACCAACTGGCTCATTCAGACGGTATAGCGACAATACATCCTTAATATTGCTCGCACGTTTAAGCCCCATAAAAACGTTATAGCCAAATAGCAAATAATCACCAACCTGTACCATGTCTTGCGCCACACAGTTGTACTCGGTACGAATACGAGTACGGGCGATGACTTGCATTTGGGTGCTGCCGAACTCTTCGAGACGCGCATTATTTAGCGTCTGTGTCTGCTGCTCTAAACGGCCGCCTTGTTCTGTCAGACGTTTTTTGATGAGCTCATAAGCATTGCCTGAAGCAACTGCCTGATCGGTTTGGTTGGCTTGATTAGCATTATCATTGCTGTCTGAATTTGTTGAGTTTTGCGTGTCCGCCATCGTTGCTCGTCCGTTTCTGTTTTTACATAATAAGAGAGTTTTGGGCAATAAAGAATCATTAAAAGTAAAGAAGCACTTGGCTAATCTAAAAAAACGAGTGGTCACTGCTATTTTTTTAGATTAACCAACTCATTATAATTCGTCGTTCTGAATCACCTTAAGTTAGCCAAAAAAATCTGCCGCCTACACGACAGATTCTTTATTTTAGAAAATATTACTCATTCATACTGTTAGATAAAAACTTGCTCACTAATACTTACCTATTAAGGCTAGTCATTTAGACCTTATTAATAAGTCGTTTTATCATCATTTTTCTGGTTTGATTTCATGGCTTGACTGGCCATCACACCATTGATGATACCGCTCAATGTGTCTGACTTACCCGCTAGGCCATCAATGGCTTTACCGATAGACAGTGACTTGGCAAAGTTGTCAAAGAAATGCGCTTCGCCGCCAACAATATCGATTTTGGCTTTCTGTAACGCAACTGCCAATACTTCAGCATTTTCTTTCGCAATTTCTTTACCAGCATCAATTGATGCCAATGCTTCTTGCAAGGCTGTCTCAAGACTCATACGGAACTCTTCGTGCTCACGTGCCTCTTTGCTCATGCTACCCATGGCATTGAATTTCTCAACCAGACCATCTGCTTCGGCTTGGAAATGTGCACGAGTAACTTCGGCTTTTGCCAATCCAACTTCACGTTCTGCTTTGGCATTTGACTCACCGCGAGCCGCGATGACTTGAGCATCTGCCATGCCTTTTTCACGCTCAGCTCTAGCGGTAGATTCGCCACGAGCCGCGATAACCTCAGCATCTGCCATGCCTTTTTCACGATCTGATTGTGCTTCAGCTTGTCCAGTCGCTTTGATAACATTGGCTTTCGCAATGCCTTCTTTTTCCAAAGAAGCCGCTTTAACTTCTTGGATAGCCGCTTCAGCGAAGCCATGTGCTGACTCTTCTGCCTTGATACCTTCGGCCATTTTAATTTTGGCTTCTGAATCTTTGGCAGATGCTTCAAGATTCGCAGCAGCAAGCGTAGTGATTTCGACGGCTTTATGCTTGGCAGACAGCTCTTCTGCTTCGGCTTTTTTCACCTGACGTACTTTGATTTCTTCCGCATCGGCTTCTGCTGCTAGCACACGTGTTTGCTTAGAACGCTCAGCTTCGCTAATTTCGCGGACTTCTTTGATACGCTCTTCTTCTTGCGCAACGGTTTTGTCCACTGCGATACGTTCACGAATGACGTTGGCTATTTCTTTTTTCTCAAGCTCAATCGCACGTTCAGCTTCGATACGTTGCAAGTCAACTTCACGCTCACGAGAGACGATTTCTAAATCACGGGCACGCGTCACTTTCTCTTCTTCAATGACGACCGCACGCAGACGATTTTGCCCTGCTACTTCGATTTCACGTTGCTGATTCTCACGCTGAATGGCCAAATCCTGCTCAACCGAGATAACAGCCGTTTCAGACTTTTTACGCTCTTCTTCTTCAATCTTGCGAGTTTCAGCTGTTTCGCGTGCAATCACTGACGAGATTTCACGTTGCTGTTTGGCTTCGGCATCGGCTTGCTGACGCTCAAGCTCTAACATCGCCTCTCTGGTTTCGACATTCTTTTTCTTAACAGCCAGCTCTTCATCACGCTCAAGCTCGTTGGTGATGACGTTTTGAAAGGCCGTTAATTGAGTAATCTTTTTGATACCTTCAGCATCTAAGATATTACTTGAGTCTAACGATATTTTTGGCGTTTGCTCTAAGTAATCAATCGCCACATCTTCTAAGACATAACCATTCAGATCGTTACCAATTTCTTGAACGATGCTGTCACGAAACTCGCTGCGATTTTCAAACAGTTTGACGAAATCAATCTGTTTACCAACTGTTTTTAAGGCTTCTGAGAACTTAGCATTAAACAGCTCGTTGACAGCGACTTTATCTGATGCACGCTCAACCCCAACCGATTTGGCGACTTTTAGCACATCTTCTTCGGTTTCATTGACGCGTAAATAAAATGCCACGGTGATATCAGCACGCATGTTGTCTGCGCAAATCAAACCTTCTTTACCGCGTCTGTCCACTTCTAACGTGATGAGCGATATGCGCATCAATTCTTTTTTGTTGATGACTGGCCAAACAAAACCACCATCAAAACGTACGGCAATTTTACTCACACCGTTAATAATGAGTGCTTTGCCCTGCTCGACCTTAAAGTAAAAGGCTTTGAGCATTAATAGTGCGACCATCATAAAAACAAACGCCAGCACTACAACCACGCCGACGATAATGAGTGTGTCCATATCCATTCCTTTAATTAAAACATTCCATAATCCATTCAATATAAATCAAATACGCTATCAAGCCAGCTAACTCTACTATTTATAGCACTGTTTATAGCATGTGCGCTTTATAGCACTGTCACGCACCATTCTGATATCTGAACTACATTGAACCGACTATAACCAAATTTAAAACGATTCGTGCTATTTCTAAAAACTTGCTATTTCTGACAATCAATTACTTCTAAAACAATTAGCTCTATTCATACTTTTACAATATTTTTTTATCTTCGACGACAGCAACTCGATAGGTATTGGCTTCGTCTAAATACTCTATCAACATCACTCTATCACCTTGTTTTAGCAAACCATCATTGGTGTCTGAACGAATCTTTAATATCAATCCTGCACCGCCATCATTTAGCTCTGCTTCGCCATGCTTATCTGTGACACTAAGCGTACGCACAACAGCGATCTTACCCACATTATTAGACGAATTACGTTTGGGAATTTTGGCGATATTTTTGCGAATCGGCGAAATAATAATACCTGTCAACCACATGGAAACTACCAATACGAAAATGAGTGCCCCTGTACCGAATAAATAATACAGAACGCCAGAATCAAAATATTGGTGTAAAAAGCTGGTATATAAATAGCTAAGCAACCAACCGATCAAGCTAATTAAGCTTAGTATGATGATTAAAGGAACACCGTAAAGACCAAATTTGAGCATGAGACCGGTGAAAAAACCAGTCGATGATAAGGTGGAGACCTCAGCATCACCGCCTGACTCACCAAGGTCTACGCTATCCATATCTGTCATGCCGAGTAAAGACACAACCCAATATAAGGTGACGAACATCACAAGCCCCGTAAAAATAATCGTGGGATATAAACTGATTTTAGTGATAAAGACTAAAAAAGCTTCTTGCATTGCGCGTATTCTCCTTTTGCTCACCCAATCTATTAGCTCAATGACTTGGTTATGCAAATTGGTATTATGTGGATGATGCTCACTCGAATTAATGCTGCCAAGTTTACATTTTTTAAATCAACTTATGTTGCTTTATCAAGGATTATATATACATTCCACTACATAATACATAGGTTTTGCCTTTAGCGTCCCCATATCGGCGAGCGCACAACTCCGCCCACCTTACTGCCGATCGCATAACTTGTATTACCAGATAATGAGTGAATGACCAAGCTGCCGCCATTTTGACCGCCCACTTGTGAAAGCTTTGTCGGATAGACAGCATACTGTGCAGATGGTGACAGACGTGCTGGTTCATCCAATCCAGTCTCTGCTAGATTGATAACTTGCCCTGTAGCCAGCGTCATCACCGCAGCCTTACGACCATTGAGATATGCCATGCGCTGACCGTCCAAGCTCAGTTGCGGACTGGCGACATAGCCACTTGTTAGCACCGGCGTGGCACTAGCAGTCTCGAAGTTATAGCGATAGATACGTGGACGTCCAGCGCGGACTTTATCACTGGTATAGACAAAACTTTGCCCATCACTGGCGTAGCTTGGCTGTACTTCCGTGCTCGGTAACGTAGTGAGCTGTGTGGTCTTACCATCGCTCAGACGCATCTCATAGATATCAGCATTGCCGCCGACAGTTGAGCTATAGAGAAGTTTTTGCCCATCAGGTGAGAACGACGCTGACATATTGCTGCCTTCAGCATTTACCACAAGGTTGCGGATGTTGCTTTTGCGATCATAGATATAAATCTTAGGATGCTGGCGCGGCGCTTGTTTACTATATGCCAGCAGTTGCCCATCAGCTGACCACGCTGGCGCATAAATATAACCATTAAGCTGATCGATTAACTGACGATCACTACCATCAGGACGAATGCTATAAAGCGTCGACATCTTTTCAGCTCCGACTCCTTGCTCCTCGACATAGGCAATGCGCCCTTGCCGATCTATCGCTGACATTCGCGCCGTTAGTGGATTGCTCGCACTCATATTATTAGCAGGTGCTTGCATCGTTTTAGACATCGTACTAGGCAAGGTCTGACAACCCGTCAACAAAATAAAAGTCGTTAGTGCGGTGATATTAGTTATCATTCGTATATTGACGAATGATTTTGATACAAGCATTTTTGACATAAAATAACGTCCAATAAAGTATTGATTATTGCGTACTGAGAATCTTGACAATCAAGGCTAAAAGATTGAGTGCATTAAAATATCCTAGCCTAAAGACTTTACTTAATAGCAAATGACAGTGTAGCGTAAACCATGCCAAATTTTGGACAAAAAAATACCCCACTAGATAGTGAGGCATTTTTAAAACTACATCTGGCTTTTATAGAACACTGCTTTTATTCAACGTTACTTTTATCGAATATTGCTTTTAGCAAATACTATTTAAAAACCATTTGTAATGACTGAATTATTTAGAAACGGCTTTGAAATGGGCAACTTGATTGCTATTGGTAATGGTCAAGATAGGCGTGTTATTGGCATTTTTACTGATGCTATATTTACCTTGTACGGTCGCTAAAGTCGCAGTATCAAAACTTGCTTGTGGCTCAGGGCATGCCATCATAGTAGATAAAACGTTGCCTAATACGACATTGCCATTCACAACCTTGTAGTCAGCGCCCATGTTATTACAGGTGTTCATAAAGGTCACACGGTCACTACCGCTGTCTTTGAAGAACTTTAGCGTCAATGGCTTCGCTGGATCAAAGAACAATTGGCTAACCTTATCACCATTGCTGCGTTTGGCGTCAACCAGCTGCCAATCATATGCTTGTAGCGTATTAGAAGTAATTGGTTGAGTCACTGGCGCTGTTACGCTAGGGGTGGTTTGGCAACCAGCAGCCAATGTACCTACTGCAAGCGTTGCTGCCATCATCATTTTAGTCATGTTTTTCATATAAACTCCTCTAGTGGTTTTTTTAGAATAAAAAATAGCTCTTATCCTAAACATTCGTTTTTATTATGATTAATTTACTGTTTTATTCATTACTCTCAATAATGCGGTCATTATGCACAACTGGAGCTTAACTGTCATTATAGATTGAGTGTATGATTACCCTGTTATTTGTTGCGCTCTATAGTCTTTTTGCTAACCTCTATTGTTAGACGTTACATTAACTGCTAACACTTTTTCTATAACTTCTCGAATATACTCTAAAAACCGATAATTTCTCATTAAAATTACCGTTTTACTCATTTATGCTAGGCATTACTCTAGATTGGCGCTGTTCTGTTGTTGCAAAGCAGCATAGCCTACCAAACGTTTGCGTTCAGCCTCACTAAATAACTGCTGTTCGATTTGATTGATTTGGGTTTGTGCTTGCGTTTTATCTGCACTTTGACTTAATAAGCGCTGTTTTTGGACTTGATATTGGTCGAAACGTTGAGCAAAGTTAGCATCTTCTGCATCGACTTGCGCAAGGCGTGCGGCGGCTGGAGCACCTACCAGATCACGACGCATGTTATACAGTTCCTGAGCCGTTGCCCCTTTTGCTTGCATCTGTTTTGTGCGATTCATCAGCTCGTTCAGATTGGCTTGCTGGGTGATACCGGCTTTGAGCGCATTATCCGGCATACGGCTTATGTAGTTCTGCCGCGCTGCCTCTTTTTGCACATCCGTTAGCTGCTGGTTTTGGTTAATTCTGACCATCTCCATACTATAATTACCATACTCCTCTTCTGTACCAAAGAAGGCGGTAATGGTTTCTTTAGTAAAATACTGCTGACGCAACTTGGCTACATCTTGCTTTTGCTGAGCGACGACATTTAGATCCAGCTCACCGCTTTTTGCCGCTTGTAATTGCAGATTACCGTAACGTCGTTCTATTTCAGAAATGGCTTTAAGATAGGTAATATATTGGTCAAATATAGCGACCGCTTGACTAGCGGCAGGCTCTGGCGTGTGGTGACGAATATAGCTTTCAACACGGGCATAAATAACCGCTTCATCTTCTTCACCCAGCGCCGACAAAAAATAATCGAATAAACGCCGTAGACCTTCAGTGACGACCAACTGCTTATTTTCATCAATGATGATTTCGCCGTCGATTTGCGTGCCTTGTAATGAGCGCGGCAAACGCTCCAACCCAGTGACAAATAGAGACTGGTTTTGGGCGGCAGTTGTTTGCACTACTTGGCCATTATCCAGCGCAGTTGATAGAGTAGCATCAGCCTCATTAGTGAGGGCACTAGATACTGGTTGCGCTGTAGCCATACGTGTATTATCAGGTTTGAACCACATAATCACCGCCGCCGTTATGGCTATGCTAACCACGGCGATTATAACTATTGGTAGATAGGCTGGGCGGCGATTATTCGACATAAATGAGGGTTCTTTTATAAGTCAGCGTAAAGGCTTATGTTTTTAAAAGCGTATGTTCTTAAAAGCTGACATTATTAAAGGTTAGCGTTTTTAAGACGATTGACCTGAGTACGATAGATAGATTTTGGCTCAGAATCGCCCCATGCCGTCAGACCCAATACTTGGTCGGCTGAATCCAAATGGTTCATTCTATAATTATCCCGAATCACATAACCAAGACGACTTGAGCAAGCAGACACCAACCCATCATTAGAATCGCCTGCAAACGGCACGCTCGTTGCTGCTAATAAATAATCACTAGGATCAAGTGCGCTTGTTATTTGCCCAACCCCGCTGAACGAATAGTATTTAATGCCATTGACAGCAGTACTGGTCGGCTGACCACAATAGTTCTTTGGCATTGCCGCAGGAAATTTGGCATTGAACTTAGCCGCACCATCGGTTGATAGAGCCACGAGCGCTTGCCAGCCATCTTGCTCTTGTATCTCTTTAAAACTGATACCTGAACCAACGTCTGTAAAGCCACCAATCAAATTGAACACGCCTGAGACTAGCTGTGTTGTGACATTGGATGGATTACCTGTGGTGTTGTTTGGCTCAAGGGTGTTTTTGACAAAATCTGCCGTTTTTGACCCTTGTTCTGGGCTTGAGACTGCCGTAACTGATGCGATATATTTTGGCGCGACGCCAGCAACATAGCGGATATCTATACCGCCTTGACTGTGTCCAAATAAATTGACTTTAGCCTCACCTGAAATGGCAGTGATGGTTTTGACTTGTTGCAGCAGCTGCTCTCCGCGAATCTCACTGTTATTGACGGCTGACGTTTTGGTGGTGTATACCTCTGAGCCGCCTTTCATCAACTCTTGAGGAATGCCATTGAAGTAGTCGATAATTCCAAACAAGTTAGTGAAGCCGCCAAGACCATGTGCCATAACAATTGGGTATTTTGTATCAGTATGATTTGACGTCCAGTATTTGTTGCTGACCAGCTTGCATCCGGTTGAATTGGCACAATTATAGTATTGACCAGCAGCTTGAGCTGAGGTGGTTTGTAAAGCCATTAAAAGTACACCGGCACCGATAACACCAAGTGAGGGGAGAAATGCGCTGGGCGTGAAAGCCGAAGCTAGAGAAGATTTTAGCGTCATAATAACTTCCTTGTTATCATTAATTTGATTATCTTTACCTCATAATATCGGCAAAGATTGCTGCTAATTCCTTTAGCATGCAAAATTACATTACTTATATCTTCTGTAACATTCAACTAAATTGTCAAAATATGAATATATTATCGTGACTAGAGGGTCACAACTGTCCCTACTTCGCTGTAAAGCAATTATTATCAATAATAATGATAGGTTCACTATCACTTAACGTAAAACAGCGGCGTCTTCATTTATGTTATAATTTAAGCCATTAATTCCATAACTATAAGTAATATAATGATGACTAAAAAATCTCTTATCCAGTCCCCAGAAGCCATAGAAAAAATGCGCGTGGCCGGTAAACTTGCCAGTGATGTCCTTGTCATGCTCGATGAGCACGTTCGAGTGGGCATCAGTACCGAGGCACTTAACCAAATCGCCCATGACTATATCGTTAATGTGCAACAGGCTATTCCTGCACCGCTTAACTACAATGGCTTCCCAAAATCAATTTGCACCTCGATTAACCATGTGGTTTGTCATGGTATTCCAGCCGAAAACAAGCTACTCAAAGATGGTGACATCATCAATATCGATGTGACCGTGATAAAAGATGGCTACTATGGCGATACCTCAAAAATGTGGATCGTTGGTAACGGCTCTATCATGGCACAGCGTATCTGCAAAGTGGCACAAGACGCCCTTTATGCTGGTATGAGTGTCGTCAAAAACGGTGCGCGTCTTGGTGATGTCGGTGCTGCTATCCAAGCAGTGGTCGAGCCTGAACGTTTCAGTATCGTCCGCGAGTTCTGTGGTCACGGCATTAGTAATGAGTTTCACCATGAGCCACAAGTCATGCACTATGGCAAAAAAGGCACGGGCTTTGAGCTAAAAACAGGCATGACCTTTACCATCGAACCGATGATTAACCAAGGTACATGGCAAACCAAGATTTTGCCTGACGAATGGACGGCGATTACTAAAGACCGTAAGCTGTCAGCACAGTGGGAGCATACGATGGTCGTGACCGATAATGGCTGTGAGGTGTTTACCACTCGCCCTGAAGAAGATTTAAGTTTTTTGACCCAGTAATATCAAAAAAAGATCGCCTAGGCGGTCTTTTTTTTGGCCAATAATTAGGTCATATTGAGTATTGTGCTCACCCGCTTTTTATCTTTATACTCTGATGACTTAATAAATTATATTGGTAACTTATATTTGTGGCTTTTATCAGCTACCAGCACACTGGTGATTCTACGCTTTTCAGCTGAAACGTTTTATTTTTAAACTCTTAACGGGATAACACTCATGTTTACTTGTGATGTCGCTTCTATCGATCTGACACCTTTACCTCTATTATCAAAAGATATAGCGACAAACGCGTCACTGCTAGCGGACACCCCTGTCACTGAAAAGTCACTACTGGATATTCCTCACTGGTTGACTCAAATTAATCACGATATTAACCGTGCACTTGAACGCGGTGTCAATATTCGTCAATTGGTCGCGGCACGCTCTGGGGCGATCGACGAATTACTGATTGCCTTGTTTAACTGGTTTGAGCTGGATAAAACAGATTTGGCTTTATTTGCCACAGGTGGTTATGGTCGCGGCGAGCTGTCGCTTTATTCAGACATCGACATTTTATTGCTCTCCCCTGATGAGATTGGCGCTGATGCCAGTGGGAAAATAGATCGGTTGGTGGCGCTATTGTGGGACATAGGATTAGAGCCTGCTCTCTCGGTACGTAGTGTCAATGATGCTTTAGAAGCGTCGCTCGATCACACCATTGCCAGTGCACAGCTAGAAGCTCGGCTATTAATTGGTAATGAGGCTCTACAGGATGTGCCGGTTCAAATTGTCAATAAACAGTGGTCGCCACGTGAGTTTTTTGAAGTAAAAATCGCAGAAGCTAAAGCACGATACTTACAGCACAATGCCACCGAGTACAACCTTGAACCCAATATAAAAACCGCCCCTGGTGGTCTACGCGACATTCATATCATCGGCTGGGTAACCAAACGCTATTTTCGAGTGGGTAAGCTGTATGACTTAGTACAACAAAACTTTTTGACTGAAAAAGAGTTCGATGAGCTGAACTTTGCAGAAGGTTATTTATGGCAAATACGTCATTATCTGCATGTATTGACTGGTCGCAACGAAAACAAGCTGCTGTTTGATTATCAGCGTGAAATTGCCCAGTTGATGGGTTATGAGACGCAGCCAGACGATCAGCCAAATGCCGCGGTCGAGCGTTTTATGCGCGACTATTATCGCTGTGCCATGCAGATATCGACGCTGTCTGAGATGCTGACCAATCACTACTATGAAACGATTATAGAGCCGCAGTTACCTGATGATGAGCGTCCGAAAAAGCAGCCAATCAACGCGCGCTTTAACCAAGTTGGTGACCAAATCGCCATGGCGCATCATCGGGTTTTTGCCCAGCATCCTGACTCTATCCTAGAGATGTTTTTACTGATGGGTCAGTACGGTATCAAAAACGTGCGTACTCATACGTTGCGTGCGCTAAAAATCGCCGCGCGTGGCATCGATCAAGTCTACCGTGATAACCCCGCTCACCAAGCGCTCTTTTTAGCCAATTTAAAAGAGCAGAATTATCTGTTTCATCGCCTGCGTGCCATGAATCGCTACGGCGTCTTAGGCAGCTACATTCCTGCGTTCGCCCAGGTGACCGGTCTGATGCAATATGATTTATTTCACCGTTATACGGTTGATGCGCATACCTTATTTTTGATTCGGATTTTGCATCGCTTCACCGACCCACGATTTTATGAAGATTTCCCACTGGTCAGCTCTATCTTTCAACGTATCGAGCGCAAGGAAATCTTGGTACTGGCCGCCATGTTTCATGATATTGCCAAAGGTCGCGGTGGCAACCATAGTGAGCTTGGTCAAACCGAGTCGACTGAATTTTGTTTGGCACATGGTATGAGTCTGGCAGATGCCAACTTGGTCGGTTGGCTCACTCGCTATCATTTATTGATGTCAATGACTGCTCAGAAAAAAGACATCTCAGATCCAGAAGTGGTCACTATTTTTGCCAATTTAGTCGGTAATGTCACCCACCTCAATCATTTATATGTGCTCACTGTTGCGGATATGAATGCGACCAATCCACAGTTGTGGAACAGCTGGCGTGCCACATTAATGAAACAGTTATACTCACAAACTCGGCGCATCTTGCGCGCTGATATCGATGCACCTACTAACCGCCAAGATATGATCAGTGCCACTCGTACCCAAGCCTTAGCGATGCTCGATAATGTCAACAATCAACACATGAACCGCGATGAGGTCTTGAGGCTATGGGATGATTTGGGTGATGAATATTTCTTGAGAGAAATTCCTGAAGACATCTTATGGCATACCGAAGCCATTTTGAACCATCCGCCGATTGGTCTTGCTTCTAATGCAGATAGCCCGCCATTGGTGGTATTACGTGAGCATCGCGAGTTGGCCCTTGATGCGGTACAGGTCTTTGTTTATACCCAAGATCAGACGAACCTGTTTGCAGTCACCATGGCTGTATTTGATCAAATGAACTTGGATGTTTTAGACGCCCGTATCATTACTGCTACCCGCGATTTTGCTTTGGACTCCTATGTACTGCTTGATCCCAGTGGCACATTATTGGTCGATGAGGACAGTCAACAAGAGCTCAAACAGCGCCTAATCAATGCCTTTAAAGACCCGACAGTACTGAAGCTTACCAATAAGCGTATACCGCGTCAGCTTAGACATTTTGAAGTGACCACGGTGATTAATTTTGAGTTTAATGAGGCTTCTGATCAGCATATTATGAGCTTAGAAACCCTTGATCAGCCGGGACTATTGGCAAGAGTAGGACAGGTGTTTTTGCAGGAGAAAATTGAGGTGCATGCGGCGCGTATCACCACTTTGGGTGAACGTGCAGAAGATATGTTTTATATCAGCGATCAAAATGATGAACCGCTATCTGCTGCTAGACTTGAAGCGCTACGATCCGCCTTGATGGCCAGTCTCAGTATGCAAAGAGAGCAGCCTGCTGCTTACAGCAAATGTGATTGAACAAATGGGCTTACAAGATAAGTCTAAGATAAATATTCAGTGTGTATCATCCATTCATTGATGGCATGCTTTGTATTTTTTAACCCGTTAATATCAAAAGCACCTTTTATAAGGTGCTTTTATATATCATTTCGCTAGCATGCTCATTGAGCTCATCATCCGCAAGATCTGGTGGCAGAATCTCTGCTTCTATCTGTTTTTGCGTGAGTATTAAACGCCCAGCGTTGACCTCTTTTTGCAGCAAACAATGCAAACTTGCTAAATGAAAATCTCTGCCAAAACACTCATAGATTTGTCTTAGAGAAATAGGCGATTTGGCATGCACATCGGGATAAAGGCTGTCCTCTGCTAAGATAATCATCTCATTCAGTGCCTCTTCGCGCATCAACTCATCTTTATCAATTTTACGTTGCAAGCTGTCTGCCATTCGACTTTTGGACGCGAGCATGGCCACAAAAATTACTGTCTGTACGACAAACAAGGCAATATATTGCCATAAGGGTAGTAAAATACCGAGCTGATTGCTAAGCAACATCAGCACCATCGCAACGATCACGTAACTGACCAGTTGCCACAGTAACCACATCATCAAGCTGTTTTCACCGTACCAAAACATTTTTCGTTCTTTATGGCTAATTAATTGCTGGCGAGCTTGCCACCAGCTTTGCTCCCGCTGTTTTAATAGCTCGTACAATTTGGCTCGCTGTTGCGCATCATCAAAATTTTCATCTTGAATGTCTGTCGCGTTAAGATCATTAGTTTTTGAGATACTAGGCATATCAAATTATCCTCGCCATAATCTATCATTAGGGCTGACAGCAGTTTTTTGTATTGTTATAAGTTATCAATTGATAAGCTTTTTTTAGGATTTTTAAATCTGTGACGGCTTCATTAGTTATTATAATTTATGGTTAAATAGCTAAGCAGCTTGAGCATGAGAAGTAAAAGACAAAAAATAAGAGAAGTGCTACACTGCTTAAATGTAATTTTTCTTTATAACTTTATTATTAATTGTCTATTATAGTTACCCTACTTATGAATCACAACTTAACGTACCTGCATCCTTATCCTTTTGCAAAGATGGCGACATTGCTTGCTAACAGTGTGCCAGCCCATGACTACAGTGAAATCAAGCTCGGTATTGGTGAACCAAAACATGAGCCACCAGCGTTGGTGCTGGACGTACTACGTGAAAATTTGGACAAAATAAGTCGTTATCCAACGACTAATGGCATGTTTGAGCTGCGCCAAACCATCGCGCATTGGCTAGAAAAACGCTTCTTTTTGAACCATGTCGATGCCAATACGCAAGTATTGCCAGTAATGGGCACACGCGAGGCTATTTTTAGTCTGGTACAAGCAGTCGTGGATCATAAAGTAAGCGATACAGAGAGTAGTCCTCTATCTGTCTCTGACCCGTTATCTGCCGTTTCTCCTATGGCTGCTCCTACAATAGTCATGCCCAACCCTTTTTACCAAATATATGAGGGTGCAGCGATACTGGCGCAAGCCAAGCCTTATTTTGTGCCTTGCACACTGGACGATGACTTTAAAGGTAACTATCGCGCCGTACCAAAAGATGTTTGGGCGCGCACGCAGTTGCTGTTTGTTTGTAGTCCGAACAATCCGACGGGCTCGGTCATGACGATGGAGGATTGGGAATATCTCATTCGTCTGTCAGATCAGTACGATTTTATTATTGCCAGTGACGAGTGCTATAGCGAGCTGTATTTTGATACGGCACCGATTGGACTATTGCAAGCCTGCGCTGCCCTCGGTCGTCATGATTTCAAAAACTGTATTGTCTTTCACTCTTTATCTAAGCGTTCAAATCTGCCTGGTTTGCGCTCAGGGTTTGTGGCAGGTGATGCCAATATTTTGCAAGCTTATCTGCAATATCGTACTTATCAAGGCTGTGCGATGCCGATACCACATCAGCTCGCCTCGATCGCTGCATGGCAAGATGAAAAGCATGTGGCACACAATCGCGCTCTGTATCAAGAAAAGTTTGCCTTGTGGATGTCTGAGCTTGGTGAGCTACTAGAGTTACGAATGCCTGAGGCTGGATTCTACTTTTGGATAAAAGTCCCTGAGCCATTCGATGGGGATGATGAGCGGTTTGTCAAAGCACTGTACGAGCAGGCCAATATTCACGCACTAGCAGGGCGCTATCTGTCACGTGATATTGATGGCAAAAACCCTGGGCAAGGCTATGTGCGCATTGCGCTCGTTGCGAGTGTTGATGAAAGCCGCGAAGCGATAAACCGTATTCGAAAATTACTAGGCGCATAAGCAGTCGCTTTATACGTAAAATTTTCAAAAAAAACAGCAACCTCTAATAGCCACAATATTACTGTGGTTATTAGAGGTTTTTTGCTTTAATAATGCTATAGTAAAGTGTCTTTTATCATCGATTATCTTTTACCAAATATGCCATCAAGGATGATGCCATGACCCATCTTGATTTTACCCAGCCGCCCTTTGACGTATTGAGTCTGGCTGAACGTCAAAGCATCAGAAAAAATACCCAAATCCGCTACCTTGCCAAAAATGAGAATCTAACTGCCGAAGAGTTGCAATATCTGTATGTGGTCATTAAAGGGCAGATTGAGCAATTGCTTGATGGTGAGTTTGTTGCCTCTTACTTGGGTAGTAATCACTCCGACCATCTCAATAATAACGACTGGTTCGACAGCCGTCGTCTGCCTGAATCATTGACTGAAAATAGCCTTAATACTGAAGCACTGCAGACCTATCAGTTTCGAGCCGCTGAGGATACCTTGCTGCTCCAAGTCGCTGGTAGCACAGTCGATAAAATCAGCGCCCAAAATCACCTAGTGCGCCAAATGCTATCAGACAAATTGCCCGAACGGCTAAAAGCATTACAGCAGCGCCGCAATAATAAATCCATAGTCTCTGCCAGCTACAATGATCAACAAGAAGTGCAGCAAATCATGTTGCAGCCCGTCATTGATGTCAATCTATTGCCAGTCCATATCGTCAACGCCAATAACAGCTTGTACGAAGCCGCGTCTATCATGACGAAAGCGGGGCTAAAACATGTACTGGTGCAACCCTTAGACCACCTAAAACACGAGGGAGATGTGCAATATGGTACTGGTCATCTATTGGGTATTTTGACCGATACCGACATTTGCCGCGCCGTGAGTGACCAGCAAGATCCAACCACTACCCGCTGCCAGCGCTATGCTAATTTCAACTTGCGTACCATCAAAGCCAGTGATGAGATTGGCGATGCATTATTGACCATGACCCGCTATCGCATCCATCGGCTACCAGTGATGGATCAAAATGGGGATGTCGTCGGTATATTGGGACAAAGCGATATGCTTGCGCATATTGGTCATCATTCACAGCTCATTAGTATCCAAATCGAGCAAGCAAAAGACTTATCGAGCTTAGATACTGCCGTCGAGCTTATCGGTCGTTACATTCGCGCACAACATCAAAACGGTGTCAAAATCGGTAATATCAGCCGCATGGTACAGACCTTGAATGCACAGGTATTTACCAAGCTCTGGCAACTTATCGTGCCTGATGAGGTCATGACAAATACCTGCCTGATCGTGATGGGCTCCGAGGGGCGCGGTGAGCAAATCATGCGTACTGACCAAGACAATGCGCTCATCTTACGTGACGGCTATACTCACCCTGATCTGGCACAATTTGCGGATACTTTTAATCAGCATTTAGCAGACCTCGGTTATCCACTGTGCGATGGTAATATCATGATGACCAACCCTATGTGGCGACAGCCGCTAAAACAGTTTAATGCCCAGATTGGTTTATGGTTTAGAAATACGGATCCCATGCATGGTATTTATTTGTCTGCCATACTCGATGGCGAATATGTCTGCGGAGATGAGTCATTATTGACTCAGGTGCGTCAACATTTAAAGGTTGCCCACAGGCAGTCAGACCCTATGTTTGTACGCCAGTTCGCGCGCGCCGCGCTACAGTTCGGTGATGTCAATCAGTGGTGGCAAAAATTCGTGCCTTTGCTCGGTGGTAAATCCGGGTCAGAAGACATTGATCTAAAGAAAGCCGGTATTTTTCCACTGGTTCATGGCATTCGTACCTTGGCGTTAGAAAACGATATCTTAGAGCTGCCCAGTAGTAAAAATCGTCTTAAAGCTTTGGTACAAGCGCGCGCCTTGACCCAAGAGCGCGCAGATACTTTACTAGAAGCCTTGGAGTTTTTTATGGCACAGCGCCTATCAGTCGCTCTATCAACCGATGATAAACATGCGCGGCAAGTAAACCCAATGACCTTGACCGCGCTTGAGCGCGACTTATTAAAAGAGTGTTTGGCCGTTGTTAAAAGCTTTAAAAATCAGCTACGTCAGCATTATCAACTAGAACTCGCATAAGTAAAACAATCGCATAAATGGATGAGCGACAACTATGAGTTGGCTAACACAGTTATCCTGCGCTTGGCAAAAAACGCAGCTACAGCGCCCAGAATTGGCATCGATGTTTACCAAACCTGTGGCTAAGCAATGGGTAGCGATTGACTGCGAAATGACGGGACTCAATCCAAAAAATCACCATTTATTGTCTGTCGCCGCGATTCATATCAATGACAATACAATCGACACTGGCAATGGCATGCATATCGTATGCAGACCACCTGTGATGCCAGACCGTGACACCATTGTGATTCACGGTCTACGTACTGCCGACGTTGAGCATGGTATGAGCTACGATGAGATGCTGGCGCTGCTGTTGCCATTTATAGGTAATCGCCCAATTGTGGGGTTTTGTACGAGTTTAGACACAGCGTTTTTAAACCCCCTGGTCAAACGCTATATGGGCACAGCATTACCCAACGAAGTCATCGATTTGCGCCATTTATATAGTCGGCGCATGAGTGGTCAAACCCAAGGGCTATCTAGCCAAGCGCAGCATCTGACCAATATTTTAGCGCACTATAATATACCCGATCTAGGCGCTCACGATGCTTATAACGACGCAATCATGACCGCCATGGCATTTTTACATGTGCGCTAACGTGCGTTCGCATTTTGCAAATTCAGATAAAAACAGGTTTTCATCTACGCCTGCCATCTACGCGAAAACGGCAACTCATGTTACCATAGGCTGTTTTTGCCACCTGATGAAAGATGCTCATGCGACCCACCTCTAAACTCCGTCATTCCTCTGCTTTTACTGCCAAGTTATTCCCTTTCTGTCGTTATCAGCGACCGTCGCAGCCGCCTGCTAAATACGTACCTATCATGGCGTTATTAGCAACGGCGACACTATTGCCCATCCATGCACAAGCAGCACTACCAAAAGCCATCGAAGCAGCATTATCACTAGCCGATTTAACAGAAGCTGATATTAGTATTATCGTCACACCAGTCGGTGATAAAAATGCCAGTCACCTGCCCGCCCCCATTCAGGTTATTGATAGCAGCACACACCGCTCATCTAAACCCGCTCTTCAGACAAAACCGACTGCCAATATAAATGCTGATATAAAAAGTAACTCTCAAAAAGCCACGCAAAATAATAATGACAAAACCAATAATAACCATGTGCGCCAACAGAGTACGCTGATTACTATTGAGCAGCGTACCATTGAAAAGCATGAGAAAAAACTGCATGCTTACACCGATGATCCTTATACTTATCAAAGCTTAGAAAGCATCCCAACGATATTGGGTGATAAAGCAAAAACAGCTATCATTAACACCAATGCTAATAATGATAAAACTGATGACATCAGTACTGATAACCCCTCCATAAAAATTTCATTTTCGCCGTTGCTGAACCATCAAGCCGATATCGCTCGCACGCCTGCCAGCACCATGAAACTCGTTCCCAGCTTTATTGCTTTAGACACCCTAGGCGCTGATTTTGTCTGGCATACCCGTGTCTATCATACAGGCCTTGTTATCGGTGACCGTCTGCATGGCGATTTGATTATTCAAGGCAGCGGCGATCCAAAAATGACCCACGAGCGTTTAAAACAGCTCCTTTACAAAATACAGTCGTCCGGTATCCATCATATTGACGGTGATATTATCATTGACAGTGGCGTCTTTAAAAATGTCAGTAAAGACCCTGCTGCCTTTGATAACTCGCCACTGCGTCCTTATAACGCCAGTCCCGATGGTTTTTTGGTGAATTTTAGTACCATCGGTATCAAAAGCTATCCGTTAAACGATGACCAAGCAAATCTGACTTATACACCAAAATTAGCAAATTATGATTTGCCCAGCATCATAAATACGCGTTCGGCGGCCTGTGGGCAAGCGCGTTATAGTCTCGCACCTGAGTGGCAAACAAAACAATTGGTGTTAAATACTCAGTTGCCAAATAGCTGCCAAGAGCATGCTTTTTATGTGGCTTATCCTGATGCCAAAGATTTTGCAGCACGCGTTATTGCCGCAAAATGGCAAGAGCTAGGCAATACGCTGAGTGGTAGTGTCATCACTCAAGAAGCACCTTATATTACAACGAAAAGCACCAAATCAACGCATGGTCTGGCAGCACTTCCTGTATCACCGCTGCCTATTGTCAGCTACCCATCATTGAATTTGACGCAGCAGATTTACGATATCAATCACTTTTCAAACAATGTGATGACTGAGCAAGTGGCGTTATCGATTGGTGTTTATGACAAAGTTGATAATAAAACACTCGATAAAGCTATTAATGGTTCACATAGCTTGTATCAATTTGGCACGCCGACTGCGACGAGCTATCCTGTCGCATTGCATACTATTAATCAATGGTGGCAGACCAATCTAAGCACACCGCCGCCCCATTTGACCAATGGTTCAGGACTCTGCCGCGACTGTACCATCACAGCTGCCAACCTAAGCGAGCTATTA
The DNA here is from genome assembly GCF_904846615.1 of Psychrobacter sp. JCM 18902. Lineage (NCBI taxonomy): Bacteria > Pseudomonadati > Pseudomonadota > Gammaproteobacteria > Moraxellales > Moraxellaceae > Psychrobacter > Psychrobacter sp. JCM 18902. Next base: position 49,837 of record NZ_CAJHBK010000001.1, on the reverse strand, counting down.
ACTTATGCTTATAGCCATCCAAGTTTTAACGCTTACGTCAACTCGTTAGGTATCGCTGGCGTCAGTGGCACCATTACCGCTCATAGTGAACGCCTACCAGAATCAGCAGCCATTGGTCGTGCGTGGATAAAAACAGGTACCTTAAACAACGTCACCTCGATGGCAGGCTATGTCAAAGGATTGTCGGGACAGGATTATGTCGTGGTTGGACTCATCAATAGTGAGCAAGCACATAACGCTTATACAGCCAGACCTGTGCTAGATGCAATGCTTGATTGGACGGCGCAGCATTAAGTGTTTTTCACATCCTATTTTCCACCTTTATAAAGGTTTACTTATGTCACGCAAGACAACCAACCTCAATAAATCCAAGACTCATTCAGGTGGCGAGCCGCTGCCGAAAAACCATGAGTCAGCGCAGCCTAAACTGGCACAATATGTAGGATATTTCGCGATTGGCTATACGCTTGCCAGCGCAATATTTATGATGATTCAAACCAAGCTTGCTGTGAATTCGCAACTGGTAACGGTATTGTCTATCATTATCGGGGCTTATATCGCGGTTCGTAAATTTGTCAAACATCAGCAGCGCGCATTGAATAGCGGTGAAATCAATCGCTTAATGTTTGGCGGCGTCGCGGTGGTCTGGCTACTGACTGTCATCTACTTCTTAGCCATATGGTTTTGGTTGTTTGATGCGGTAAATCGCGAAGTCCTACTAGAGATGGCCGTCCAGCAACCACTGCCATTGGTCTCATCGCTGGTGATGATATTGGTGCTGACACTGGTCAGTGCTCGCATCAGTCTTTGGGCGATCAATCGCCTGCTTGACCCTAAACGCAAAACTATGTGAGCGAGGAAGTCTCAGCCAAACCTCTACAAGGTGCTACAAATTTTTCTCCCTATTAATACATAAAATCCGTTAGGCTAACTTTAATGAGTAACCTTTTGGATGATTGTGGGTGATTAACGGTTTTATATTTTAATAGGAGCATTTATCATGGACATGGTTTTTTTTGACAATATAGACAAGCTTGGACGCATCGTTTTGACGACAGTCATGGTTTATGTGTTGATCGTACTGGTGACCAAAATTTCAGGTAAACGCTCCACCTCGCAGCTCAATAATTTTGATTGGATCGTCACCGTGATGATCGGTTCACTTGGTGCCAGTACTATTCTGCTCAAAGACATTCCTTTTGTCGAAGGGGTTTCATCGATTTTAGTACTTTATTTATTGCAGTTTTTAGTCACCAAATACGCCTCTATCTCACCGCAATTTAGCAGTTTTATTTTGTCAGAGCCGCGTATTGTTTTCTATCAAGGGCAGTTTTTGCCAGATGCCATGCGCGCTGAGCGGCTGACTCGTCAAGAGATTGAATGTGCGATGCGCTCTGAAGGAGTGCATCGTTTCGATGATATTGAAGCCATCGTTTTTGAGTCTGATGCCAAGCTTACTATTATTCCAAAACCCAGCCCAACTGATGCCAGCGATAATGACCAAAATACAGAAGATACTGTCTCGCAAACCATACAGCCTTTGATGTAAGACCTATTGTTTATAGAAGATTAGGGCGTACCCTCATTTTAAAAATGGTGATAAAAATGAGATAAATTGCCGCCAAACAAGGAAAATAGCGCAAATAATATCGAGATATTCATAAGCTATTTGACGCAGTTTGGTAAAATTTAGCCATCTTTAGCCCATTTAGAGAATGCCCGATTAAATTGAGGACATGCCCTAGTAAAGCATAAAAAAAGCTTCGTAAAATCTTGTTTGTTACGTTCACTTCAGCGTAAAATTCTTTTGTTACATTTTACTAATGACTAAAATTAAAGTGGTACTGGCTATGAAAGTAAGGATTTTAACCGTCGGTAATAAAATGCCTAAATGGGTACAGACGGGGTTCGATGAGTATTTTAAGCGTATCCAGCCTATGCTCAGCACAGAAATCGTGGAAATTGCTGCCGCAAAGCGTGCAAAAAACCCTTCTGATGCCAATTTGGCACAATACCGTGAGCAAGAAGGACAGGCAATATTAGCCGCTCATAATGCTTCAGGGCGTGAGCAACTATGGGTACTGGATGTCAAAGGTAAAATGATTTCCACAGAAGGGCTGGCTGATAAATTAGCTGATGGCATGCAGCAAGGCGATGATATTGCACTGGTGATCGGCGGCGCAGACGGCGTATCGCCAGAAGTATTAGCCAAAGCTGATGTAAAATTGTCACTATCAGCGCTGACATTACCGCATCCGTTGGTACGTGTTGTACTAATGGAACAATTGTATCGTGCGATGAGTATCAATAATAACCATCCTTATCATCGTGGCAATTAAGCAATCATTAAACACTGCTATACTCTGTGCTAATATTTTTTGCCGATATGCTGTGCTGATAGTTTATGGGCAACAATATCAATGATAGAAGCGATTGAAAAATCGCGGCGCGCCCTAATAAACGCTACATGAAATATCCAAAACATGCGACACCTAACATCCCTCATTCAATTCATCAGCCTGATGACTCGTACTCTCATTCGCCAACGCCTATTACAGCGACTGGCGTTTGGACAGATGCACCTGCTTCAGGATCAAATGTGGCTAAGCTACCAGCATTGTTTATCTCGCATGGCGCACCCACGCTTGCCATTGAACAATCTGCCACGACCAGTGCACTGGCACGTATTGGGCAAAACTTACCAAAACCACGTGCCATCCTGATTATGTCAGCGCATTGGCAATCCGCCAAACTCGAAATAAGCAGTAATCCTCAACCCAAGACTTGGCACGACTTTTCAGGTTTTCCGCCTGAGCTATATGAGCTCCAATACCCTGCATCTGGTCAGCCAGCACTTGCTGAATCCCTTGCCCAGCAGCTCACTGCACGCGGTATTACTTGTAGCGTCAATCCGGTGCGGGCTTGCGATCATGGGGTGTGGGCACCGCTCAGGCACTTATATCCAGAGGCTGAGATACCTATCGTACAGGTTTCTCTACCGCAGCATTATGACAGTATCGCCTGTTATCAATTGGGTGCGCAGCTAGCACGCCTACGTGAAGAGCAAATACTGATCATTGGCTCAGGTAACATTACCCATAATCTGCAAGCATTACGCTGGCAAGCAGATAGTGTTGACCAAACGGCTAAAGCATTTAAGCAATGGCTGCTACAACAGCTCAAAACAGACATTCCTAGTGCTTTAGATTGGCAGCAATATCCTGACTATAAAGATATTCATCCGAGTGACGAGCATCTGTTGCCATTGTTTTTTGCCTTAGGTACAGGTCAGCGTGTCTCAGTTGTCCATCAAAGCATGGCGCATCATAGCTTAGGCATGGATATTTATCGATTTGATTAAGTAATCATTACTTAATCGATAGAATGCAAACCTACTTCTCAAAGGCTGCCTTGGTAAACAACCCTGCTCGTTCCATCTCCCCTGCCACACTGAATAATGTCGCTTCATCATTCATACGCCCAATCAGCTGCATCCCAATTGGCAAACCTTTTTTACTCATTCCTACCGGTAATGACATCGCTGGCAATCCTGTGATATTACCCAGTAGTGTAAAGGCCATTTTGCCCAGTACAGGCTGACTGAGCTTTTCGATCATACCTGAGCTAAAGGCATACTTACCCATATCGATGCCCTTATTGAGCACTCCTGCGCTACGCATGAGCATTTCATCCATAACACTTGGTGGCAGTACACCATGCTTAACTGCAGGTGTCGGCACAGTCGGACATAAAATCATGTCATAGGTTTCAAGTAGCAAACCCGTTTGATACTGACTGTGATGCCAACCATGCTTAGCATGCGCCAAATCAACGGCTGATAATGAGCGACCGAGCAATGCCATATTGTAGGTTTGCGGCTCTAGGTTTTTGATATGTTCTGCCCCAAAGTCACGCTCGATATTATCAATGGTAAAAGCGGTATGGGTGCAGACCACCACCATAAAGTCATGCCAAAACTGCTCGATATTGATATTCGGCTCGGCGGGTATGACACGATGACCCATGGCTTCCAGCTGCTTAGCCGTTTGCTCTAATACGGCTAACACTTCTTTATCCACCACAGTATTGGCAATCAATGGCTGTTGATGTAAGGCAATGGTTAATTGCCTTGGTGCGCGCATCGCTGCTTGCAAAAATGTGCCATCAGGTGGCGCAATGACATAAGGCGCACCAATCTCTGCGCCATTTGTAGCGTCGAGCATCGCGGCACTGTCACGTACGCTGCGGGTAATCACGTGATCTGCGACTGCACCTTCCCAGCCTTCCCCGAATTTAGGGCCTATCGGGTTACGACCACGACTGGGTTTAAGTCCAAAAGCGCCGCACCAAGCAGCAGGGAAGCGTATCGAGCCACCACCATCACCCGCACCCGCCATTGGTACGATACCACTTGCTACTGACGCGGCACTACCGCCCGATGAACCGCCAGAGCTGTAACCTTTTTTGAAAGGGTTATGAGTCGCACCATGGGCTTTTGGTTCAGTGGTAATGATCAAACCAAATTCTGGCGTATTGGTTTTGCCAAAAGTATTCACACCTGTGGCTTTCATACGCTTGACGATTTCACTGTCGCTCTCAGAGATGATATTAACACTACGACTGCCCATCGTGATTGGCTCATCGGCAAAGCCAAATGACAAATCTTTGAGTAAATAAGGCACACCATTGAATATACCTGAGGGTAATCCCGCCTGTGCAGCATGATAAGCACGGTCATCAAAACGATGGATGATGGCGTTTAATTTGGGATTGAGTGTATTGGCTTGATAGACGGCAGCATCTAACAACTCTTTAGCACTGACTTCACCTGAATTGACCAATGCCGCCAATGCTATGGCATCATATTGAGTATATTCTTTAAACATAACTTGCCTCCTTGCTGAGTAATGAACCTAAGACTTCTAAAAATTGAGTGATATTTATGCTATCAACAGAGGTCAGTTTAGTATAAAAAACGAGTGCTGATAATTGATAAAAAAACTGATTGGTCACTCAGACATGAGCGTTATCATATTTTTCCGATAAAAAAGACGAACCACTCTCGTGACTCGTCTTTTTTATTGTCTAATATAATCTAAATGCTACATTAATAGCTCACGCTTACCGCTTTTGCCCATTGAGCTGACCAACCCCGCGTCCTCCATAGAATCTACGATACGTGCGGCACGGTTATAGCCGATGCTAAATTTACGCTGGATACTAGAAGCAGAAACTTTCCGCGTCTCCATAATAAAGGCCACAGCATCGTTATAAAGGTCGTCGTCCTCACCAGATGCATTCGCCGTACTACCACCGCTACTAGGACTAGACAGTTCAAAGTTACCTGCCATGTTGTCAATATAATCAGGCGCACCGCGTTCGCGCCACGCATCACAAACACGGTTGACCTCTTCATCGCCGACATAGGCACCATGCACACGATCTGGCTCAATTTGCCCAGGTCCTAAAAATAGCATGTCACCATTACCCAGCATGTCTTCGGCACCGCCACTGTCCAGAATCGTCCGCGAATCCACTTTTGAGTTCACACGTAACGCTGCACGAACGGGGATATTGGCTTTAATCAGACCAGTAATGACATCGACCGATGGACGCTGGGTAGCCAGCATTAAATGAATCCCAGCTGCCCGCGATTTTTGTGCAAGACGGGTGATAAGCTCTTCGGCTTGTTTACCGACTTGCATAATCATATCGGCAAACTCATCCGCGACAATGACAATCATCGGCAAGGTTTTTAGCTTCGGCGCTTGACTGATACTCACGCTGTCATTAGGTCGCCACAAAGGATCAAGCATCGGATTGCCCGATTTTTCAGCAGCAATGACCTTTTTATTAAACTCATTAAGCTTACGCACTTTGAGTAAACTCATCAGTTGATAGCGACGTTCCATCTCTGCCACGCACCATGATAAAGCACTGGCCGCTTCAGTCATATCGGTGACGACTGGTGTTAACAGATGCGGGATATCATTATAGTTGGCAAGCTCGAGCTGCTTTGGATCAATCAAGATGAGACGCAGCTCATTTGGCGTATATTTGAGTAGCATCGATAGTAGCATCGAGTTGACCAATACCGATTTACCCGAACCTGTAGTCCCAGCAACCAACATATGCGGCGCGCGCGCAAGGTCAGTAATGATGGCATTACCACCGATGTCCTTACCCATCGCCATGCTGATTTGAGCTTTGGGATCTTGGAATTTTTCGGTATTCAATAGCTCAATCAAACGTACCATTTCGCGCTGCTTATTGGGTACTTCGATACCGATATATGGCTTACCCGGAATGACTTCAACCACACGTAAAGACGCCATCGATAACGAGCGCGCCAAATCACGTGAAATACCGGTAACCTTACTGGCTTTTACTCCAGCAGCAAGCTCCACTTCAAAGCGGGTAACAACAGGACCCGGAATGGCGTTGACCACATTCGCCTTTACATTAAATTCTTGTAACTTAATCTCTAGTAACTCTGATAATTGCTCAAGCTCGGCGACGGTATAACTGGGCTTACGATCAGGGTCTGGCTTATCCAAAATAGAAATCTCTGGAATAGGCGTTAGGCTACTACGATAGGCAGCTGTTTGCATCGAGCGTGATTTTTGACTGAAGGCGGCATCATCACTAATATCTGGCATAACGGGCGCATTGACATCTTCAGCACTATCATCCTCTGGCATCATGTCAGTGATATGATTGCTACTATCGCCCTCAGGTACCGCAAAACTTACCGTTGGTTTAGGCGCGACTATTGGTTCAATAGCTGACGCTGTGACGCGGGTTTCTACCGTAGGCGGCAGTTTAGGATTAGACGGTGGCGTATTGGTCGGCGTCATATCAGCGGCTGGCGCAACTGGTTCAACCACGTCTACTGCTTTGGCGACACTCGCTTCATTAGATATATAAGAAGGTTCGAAATCCTCTGACAGTTCAGGCTCTTCATCAAACCATTTATCAGTAAAGTCGTCCATTTCGCTATTAAATGAGTCTGTCGCAGGCGCTGTGACTACTGCTTGTCTGGGCAGCTCAGTCATATTGGCTGCTTGCACTGTTCCTGTAGGTTGCCCTGTTTCTACAGACTGCATAGCTGTAGATGTTGAGACATCAGCATGCTCTGCCAACCATGCATCGGCCAGTATATCAACGGCCTCCACTTTATCCTCTAACTCGAACGATTTAGGCTCATTATCCGTTTCGTCAGCCGTCTCACCGTATACCAGCTCATTTATTGATGGCTGAGCTATTGAAGGCAAGTTCTCTGTTGATTGAGTTTCGGACATATCTACGGCTGATATCGCTGTAGAGTCTAGCACCACTGTCTCTAACGACTCAGTATTGCTATCAGCAGATACAGAAATAGTAGCAGCTGAATCAGAAGTGTTCATATTATTAGCGTGATAAGCCATTTGCTCGCTGGCTAACAAGTCATCGACAGTATTGGCATCGTTCCAAGCAAAGCTTGGCTCGACTTTACGGATAGCAGTCATGGCAGGACTTGACGGCGTCGATGTATTCGTATGACTTGCTAGATTTTGAACAGTACTGCTAGGTGTTTCTACTGAGACAGGGACAGGCTCACTATTCTCACGACTAGATTTAGCAGCTGAATTAGGCATCGCCGCTTGTGTTGCGGCAACTACAGAAGCTTTAACGCTCTCAGCCAACCCTGACGTTGCCAAGAACTCTGACAACACATTGCTGAACCGACCACTGTTGTCTACGGCTTGAGCATTGCCAGCAACTTGCAACTCAAGTGGTAACTGCTCGTGATCGGCTGCGTCTTTTTTCGCGTTACTCTTGGCTATGTTTTCATCATTTTGCTTGGCATTGATATTTTCTGGCGTGGTTGACACGCTATCGTGCATCCTACCCTGACGCTTCACCCCTGAGCCAAGCCACGATAGCGCCTTAACCTTCTCATAAATCGCTAGCCAATGAATATTAAAGGCAAAGGTCGCGGTAATAATGACGAATGCTGTCAAGAAAATTACACTCCCCCACTGCGATAAAAGCTGTGCCAAACGCGCCTGTAATTCAAACCCAATTATGCCACCAGCCACGCTTTCCAGTCCTAGCGTTCCTGGATTGGTCAATTGCTGTACTAACGCCACCAATTGTGCAAACAAAGCACTGGCACTTAATAATAAAAACACATAAGCAACCACTCGCATCAGCCAAAACGTTGGCTTGTTGTCCCACCAAATAAGGATAGATTCATAAACCACAAACGCCAGCAGCCACCATGCACCAAAACCAAAGAAGCTATAAAGCAAGTCAGATAACCAAGCACCCGATTCGCCGCCTACATTATTAATCGTGGTCATATCGCTACTGATATGCGACCAACTAGGATCATTACTGGTATATGTCATCAAAATGACAAATAGATAGACGGCCAGTATTAACCCAAGGAGGGTAAATATTCCCTTTTTTAAATACTCAATAAGCGGTGCTGATATCACGTAAGATCTGCCTTGTTATTAATACTAAATGGTCGCCAATGCATGACTAAGCCTAATCATGCTGACATAAAGCGCTGATAAAGGGTTGGATATAAAGTGCTGATACAAACGCACTTAGCGAAGTGTACAGAAAACATTGTCTATTATAAAAGCGATATACAACAGCCTTCTTTTTGCCTTTGGCACACTTGGCATAACTTCTTATAATAACAAATACATAGGGATAGTGGCGACCGTCTTACAAAGAAAGCGTGCAATAAAATCAGTCTGTATACGGTTTAGGCAAAAATCATACGGTTTAAGCAAAAACCTATGTCACTTGCAAAATATAACGAACAGAACAAGGACAGTCATATTAGACAAGGGCTATAAAATACCAGCGGTTTCTAACCATAATATTTCAAGAAAAATATACTTTGATTGTAATCATACCTGTGTTTGTTTTAGCAAACTTGTACTTTTCGTCCAATGCCCTTATGTTATTATCACGCAGCGATTAGAAAATCCTATTAGCATCAATTTTGAAGACTGTTTTTTATTATATTGCTCACTCGTATTTTTAACATTTATATTTAGCAAGGAATAACTCATGGCAACTGACAATACCGCTCCACGTCACGAAAAACTCATTATCCTAGGCTCAGGCCCTGCTGGTTATGCAGCGGCTGTGTATGCAGCACGTGCCAATCTCAAACCTGTTATGGTCACGGGCATGGAAGTAGGTGGACAGCTAACTACCACCACTGAAGTCGATAACTGGCCGGGCGATGCGCATGACTTAACAGGTCCTGCATTGATGGACCGCATGAAAGCCCATGCCGAGCGCTTTGGTACTGAATTGGTTTATGACCATATCAATGAAGTCAATTTAAACGTGCGCCCTTTTGAGCTGACGGGTAATAATGGTAGCTACACTTGTGATGCGCTTATTATCTCGACTGGCGCATCAGCACAGTATTTGGGGTTGGAGTCAGAAACCAAATTCCGTGGCCTAGGCGTATCAGCGTGTGCAACTTGTGATGGTTTCTTTTATAAAGATCAAAAAGTTGCTGTCATCGGTGGTGGTAATACTGCCGTTGAAGAAGCCCTATACTTATCTAACATTGCTGCTGAAGTGACCTTGGTACATCGCCGTGATAGCTTACGCTCTGAAAAAATCCTCCAAGATAAATTATTTGAAAAAGTCAAAAACGGTAATATTAAAATCGAGTGGAATCATAAAGTCAAAGAAGTCGTCGGCGATGACATGGGCGTCAATGGCGTAATCATCGAATCTATGATTGATGGCAGCACCAAACAGTTAGACGTGTTTGGCATGTTTGTCGCGATTGGTCATAAGCCGAATACAGACTTATTTAAAGGTCAGCTGGATATGAAAGACGGCTATCTTATTGTCAAAAGCGGCTTAGACGGCAATGCCACACAAACCAGCATCGAAGGTGTATTTGCCGCAGGTGATGTCGCAGACCATGTCTATCGTCAAGCAATCACTTCTGCTGGTACGGGCTGTATGGCTGCGCTAGATGCTGAAAAATACTTGGATGCGATTGGCGAAGCTACAGCCGCTGACCATACTTATGCGTCAACATTGACTGCTGATAAAGAAGCCTAAATGGGTAATTTCTCTCAATACAACAATGAGCACATCACGCCTGAGACCTTAAAAAGTCTTGGGCGTTATGACTTTCCTGACCCTTTGATGGTTGATCCTGACGGCATTGGTATCGTCGCTATCGGAGGAGATTTGGCAGCCGAAACATTGATTTCTGCTTACGCGCAGGGTCTGTTTCCTTGGTTTAATGAAGATGAACCAATTGCATGGTGGTGCCCTGAACCGCGCTGTGTGATGGTGCCAACCAATTATAAGCCAAGCAAGTCGCTGCGTAAGCAAGCCATCCGCGAGCGTTGGCAATTAACCCTGAATCAAGCTTTTGATGACGTTATTCATGCCTGTAGTTTACCGCGCAGTGATCGCCTCAATAATGAACAGCCCGAGGGCGAACATACTTGGATTCATGAAGAAATGATTGAGGCTTATACCGAACTGCATGCACAAGGATTTGCACATAGCATTGAAGTTTGGAATGATAAAGGGCAACTCATTGGCGGGCTTTATGGTCTAAAAATAGGTAGCATTTACTTTGGCGAATCGATGTTTCATATCGCCTCTAACGCCTCAAAGTTCGCATTTTGGGGTTTAATGCGCTTATGTGAACAAAGCCATGTGGCGCTGGTCGACTGTCAGCTACCAAATGAGCATTTGATGAGCTTGGGTGCAACCACGCTACCGCGTGCTGAATTTCTCACTCAATTGGATCTCTTGACGGCTAATAATATTGTCAAATGGCAAAATAACTCTCACAAATCGCTCGCCGTATCATTACTTGATACCATAGAACCTTGGCAGCTTAGATTAAAATAAATACGATGGCGAAGTGATTGATGGCTTATGCCTGTTTGTTAATCGCTACTTTATTAACTCGTACCTTATCAACTGCTACCTACCGACGAGGTTATCATGGCACCCGACACATCGTTCTTACTGATTGGAACACTGGCAACAAAAGCTCAAACAACCAAAGACACCGTTCGTCATTATGACCAACTGGGCTTGCTAAAATCTCGTAAGCGTCAGGCAGGCTCCCGTTTATATACCGAGTTTCATCCAGAATGTATCGAACGTATTGAGCTAATCAAAAGTGCGCAAGCGATTGGCTTTACACTCACTGAAATCAGAGACAGCTTGAATGATTATTACGATGGTCAATTGGATGTTGATTTACAACTGATGCTTACTCAGCAAAAATTGGCGCAAATACAAAAACAGCAAGCCAATATCAGCCTCATGGTAGAGCTATTAAGCGAACGTATCGATGTTCTTGAGCGTATGAAGGTAGATAATGACTATAAACTCAATATTGAAATCTGCAAAAAGAAAATACCCACTCAATAATGATAAAAGTGCCGACCCATCTACTATTCTGCGGGTTTATTTGGTTCTATTCGATGCCATTCATTATTCTCGGACGTACAGGCGCTGCATAATCAGTGCATCAATAGCTGGTTGATGTGGAGTTTGGTAATACCCTTTACGCTTATGAATGAGAGCAAATTCTTGCTGCTCATATAAGGCTATCGCAGGCGTATTATCTGCGCGCACCTCTAATAAAAGGCTCTCCACCTGATGCGTTCTCAATTCTGTATTCAATCTGGCAAAAATTTGTGAGGCGATACCTTGACGTTGATAATCAGGATGCGTGCCAATACGTAAAATATCTGCTTGCTCAAAAATCACTTGATATAGACAATAGCCTGTCACAGTATTATTAATAATAATATTGTCTTTTTGCTCATAAACGATCAGCATATGCATGCTATCTTGTTTGAGTGATTCCACCAATGTCTGATAGCCCCAGGCATCTTGCGGTTGAACGATGGCTTCAATATCCGCTACTGCTTGCAGCACTTGCTCAAAATCTGCACTATGGGTTGGTAAAATCTTTATCATCAACATTATGTATCCTCTTATTATTATTTATACAAACCCAAATACAATAATACTTACTGTATTTCAAATATTTATCATTATAATATTGATTATGCCGTTATCTGTTTTGTAGCCAAAAAAAAGCCACCCTTAAACAAGGATGGCTTTTTATGACTAACTTACAAGCTCATTACTGAGACGGATAGATTAGTTCAGTACGTTAGCAACAACACCAGCGCCTACAGTACGGCCGCCTTCACGAATAGCGAAGCGAAGACCTTTGTCCATAGCGATTGGGTGGATAAGCTCTACGCCCATCTCAACGTTATCACCAGGCATGACCATTTCAGTACCGTCTTGTAATTGGATTGCGCCAGTTACGTCAGTGGTACGGAAGTAGAACTGTGGACGATAGCCGTTTAGGAATGGTGTGTGACGACCACCCTCTTCTTTGCTAAGCACATAAACTTCAGCGTCAAACTTGGTGTGAGGAGTGATTGAACCTGGCTTAGCAAGTACTTGGCCACGTTGTACATCTTCACGTTTGGTACCACGTAGTAGTACGCCACAGTTTTCGCCTGCACGACCTTCGTCAAGCAGTTTACGGAACATCTCTACACCAGTACAGGTGGTTTTTTGAGTGTCACGGATACCGACGATTTCGATTTCGTCGCCTACGCGTACGATACCAGATTCAACACGACCTGTTACAACAGTACCACGGCCTGATATTGAGAATACGTCTTCGATTGGCATTAGGAATGCTTTGTCAACGTCACGCTCTGGCTCTGGGATGTAGGTGTCAAGAACGTTAAGAAGTTCTACAACCGCTGGTTGGCCGTATTTTTCTTGTGAGCCTTTTAGGGCTTCAGTCGCTGAACCATGGATGATTGGGGTATCATCACCTGGGAAGTCGTAGTCATTAAGAAGTTCACGAACTTCCATTTCTACGAGTTCTAGCAATTCTTCGTCATCAACAACATCACATTTGTTCATGAATACGATGATGTACGGTACGCCAACCTGACGTGAAAGCAGGATGTGCTCACGGGTTTGTGGCATTGGGCCGTCAGTTGCTGATACGACTAGGATTGCGCCGTCCATCTGAGCGGCACCGGTGATCATGTTTTTAACATAATCGGCGTGACCTGGGCAATCGACGTGAGCGTAGTGACGTGCTGGGGTGTCATATTCTACGTGTGAGGTGTTGATGGTGATGCCACGTGCTTTTTCTTCTGGTGCTGAGTCAATAGACGCGTAGTCTTTGGCTTCGCCACCTGAAGTGATTGCTGCTACCGTTGCGATGGCAGCTGTTAGGGTTGTTTTACCGTGGTCAACGTGTCCGATTGTACCGACGTTGACGTGTGGCTTTACGCGTTCAAACTTGGCCTTTGCCATGGGTATTTCCTCTTTTTTTGGTGAATCTTTATCAATCAAAGATCGGTGAATAGCTGTTTGACGGCTCATGATACATACAGAACCATCAAACCGTTGACGCTATGGCTTATCTACTAAAACTGTTTGATCACTTTACGACTGTATATATGTGCTCAGATCATGCATTTCAATGCTGCACACATAAGTTTAAGCATTATACGTATTTTTCAATCTAGTGAACATTGCAAGATATTATACATTATCGCTGTTGCACTACTTTATCTTAGTGTAAATCATTAATAATATTGGAGCCTGCCGAACCTAGATACTTTTATCTTAAACAATTTCATCTTAGATACTTTTAGATAATTACTCATGTATTGATAACTTGATAAATTGACAGCACTAAAAGGCAACACCTCAGTGTCACCCTTAAATATTATTTGCTACACTGTAATTTATAATTTTCAATATTTTGTAATTTCGATATCGACACAAACTGTTTAAAGATGGCAAAGCAAACACAAGAGGTTTAAACAATAAATGGAGCTCATATTGAGAATTGAACTCAAGACCTCTCCCTTACCAAGGGAGTGCTCTACCGCTGAGCTATATGAGCATGTTTCTAATAACCACAAAAAACAACTTATGGATTTACTAAAAAAAATATCACGATACAGCAATACTAAAACTGACTGTCGTGATGATTTATTGATAATCTTTGCGATGTTGTATATATGGAGCGGGTGGCGGGAATCGAACCCGCGTCATTAGCTTGGAAGGCTAAGGTGTTACCATTATACCACACCCGCAATTACTCTTATTCAGGAAGACTCTAATCGAGAGTCATGAAGTATAAAGAGTATGCTTGGCGCTATGACAAACTTAAAAAATATGGTGGTGGGAGAAGGATTCGAACCTTCGAAGCTTTCGCGACAGATTTACAGTCTGTTGGGTTTGACCGCTCCCCAATCCCACCTTAGGTTGCTTTAAACAAAAATGGCTTTAGTTTAAGACAGATTCATAAAAAGCTACTTTAAGAGAGATGGTGCCGACTGCCGGGATCGAACTGGCGACCTACTGATTACAAGTCAGTTGCTCTACCAACTGAGCTAAGTCGGCTTGTTCTCTTAAAGTGGTGGCTATTCTATCAAATTTTTTGAAAGACGCAAGCCCTTTTTTGCCTTTTTTATGATTATTTCAATAAAAAAATATAACTGATTGATTATAATGATGTTTTTTAAATAAAAAAATAGGCGGTTTTTCCACAATAACCGCGTACTGTGTTTTTATGACTGGAGTCCCTAGCGAATCCGTAAACCATTACACGCCATTTTTACCGCTTTTACCAATGCCAATGCTTTTTTGTTGGTCTCTTCCCACTCTGCTTCTGGAATAGAATCAGCAACAACCCCAGCACCCGCTTGGATATGTATCTTGCCGCGGCGCATCACGGCAGTACGAATAGCAATGGCGGTATCCATGTTGCCATGCCAGCCCAGATAACCGACTGAGCCGCCAAATACCGCTCGGCGGACTGGCTCTATCTCGTCAATGATTTGCATGGCGCGTATTTTGGGCGCACCTGATAGCGTACCAGCGGGGAACGTCGCACAAAAAACATCCAACGCATCCTTATTGGGCAATATCGTCCCTTCAACATTAGAAGCAATGTGCATCACTTGCGAATAACGCTCGACAAACATCTTTTCGGTGACTTTGACACTGCCATATTCACAAACGCGGCCAATATCATTACGACCCAAATCGATAAGCATCAAGTGCTCGGCGATCTCTTTTTTATCACTCAGCAGCTCTTCTTCAAGCGCTAAATCTTCCGCTTCATTTTGTCCGCGTCTACGAGTACCCGCCAATGGTCGTACCGTCACTTTGCCATTTTCGATACGTGATAATATCTCAGGGGATGCTCCAATAATGTCGAAACGCTTGTGATCATCGAGGGTGTAACCATGCACCAAGAATAAATAAGGCGATGGATTTAAGAATCGTAGGGCACGATAAACTGCTAATGAGTCGCCAGTATAATCGGCCGTCAAACGCTGCGCAGGAACGACTTGCATGACATCGCCTGCTAAAATGTAATCCTTTATTTTATTGACATCATGACAATATTTCTGCGCGCCTGTTTGTGAGGTAAATGTCGGCGTCGGCATTACGGGTGCGCTCAGATTTGGCATTTCTGCCAGTTTTTCTTCAATTTTTTCTAGCTCGCGGATGGCATTGCTATAGCCATCTTCAGTGTGACAATCAGCATAAACGATGATAGATAACGTATTTTCTAAACTGTCAAAAACAATCACGCTCATTGATAGCATCAGCCACATATCCGGCATTGTCATCGAATTGGGGGCATCTGATAAACCCACGCTTGGCTCGATAACCCTCACCATGTCATAGCCAAAGTAACCTACTAAGCCGCCGCTAAAGCTCGGTAGCGTTGCAATATCCTCGACTGTTGGCATCTTATATTGCGCCATTAGCTGACGGATATAGTCAAACGGGTCAGCGACTGCATCGACATCGGTATGGTCATTTTTTTTGACGGTCATATTACCATCGGCATACTGCAAAATGAGATCACTACCTAAACCAATCATCGAATATCGTGCCCAACGCTCCCCGCCTACGACAGACTCAAATAAATATGCAGAGCCGCTTAAATCACGTACTTTAGAAAATACAGATACTGGTGTCTGTGCGTCCATTAGACGTTTTTTTATCAGTGGGGCATGACTAAAGCCACGGTCTTTAAAAGCTTGATACTCTTCAAAGTTCATCATAATAATGCTCTCTTAACAAAATATTGGCAAAAGATAAAACAGCAGACTGTTAAATAAAATATAGCGTCAACACTCTATTGAATGTTGACGCTATCAAAGTGGCATATTCGTAAGAGTTACTGGACTATTAGCCGATAGTAGCTAACAATTGGCTAATAATTATACCAAAGCTCGATTGGATTAGAGTATCTCAAACGCACTGGTCAGTACTTGGTTACGCACCGCCCATGTTAAATAACCACAATGCTAACGCAATAATGATGATGGCAATAAACACCCAAATAAACCAACCACCGCTTGGTTTTTTCTCTGCCTGTCCTGCATTGGCTGAATTACTGATAGCCTGATCCATCGCATTATTACCTTCTGTCCCAAGATCACGAGATTGACCTAAATTGGCAGTGCCAGAAAATTGTGCGGTTGCCGCCTGCTTAGCTCGTAGAATATCGGGATCTGCTTCTTCTTGTAGAGCAGTTTTAGTCGTTTTGTCATGCTCTGATTCAACTGCTGGCTTTTCATGTACAGCTGACTGCTCTACTAATAACGTATCATGAGCAGGTGCTGTCGGTGCCGCCTCTGTCGCTGTGACGGCTTCTGGCTGACTTACAGCAGGTTGTGCATCTGCTACAGTTGCAGCAGCGACTGGTGCCGCGTCAGTTGTGTCGGACACGGTATTATCTATAGCCGTTAAGACTTCATCGATACCCGTTTGTTTCACAATCGGCTCCTGAATCGGCTCCTGTAAGACTGGTTCAACTGTTTCATTAACACTGGTCTCAGCTACCCCTACTGAGTCTGCTACTCTATCCGAGGCTGTATCAACAGGTACTGCCTTCACATCAGCTGTCACAGGCAGTATAGCTTCGACGCCCGTTTGCTTAACAATCGGCTCTTTTGCTACTGATTCATGCACAACAGGTTCACTCACCGTCAAGTCTTCGACAGCCTTTGTTTCGGCAGTCGTTTCAGCAACCACTGTCTCAGTCTCAGCCACTGAATCCTCTACTGCTACGGGCGCTAATACATCAGTATCTGTAGCAGCAAGTGGCGCGTTTACCTGAAAGATGAAACTGGCAAATCCAATGGTATCATCTACCTGTAAAAGGCTCGATGTATTGCCTTCGATACGCTGCTCGTTGATAAATGTGCCGTTCGATGAGTCTAAATCTTTGACATACAATCGACCATCTAAGATGCTTAACACCGCATGATTACGCGATACTTGCTTGCTACCAAGTACCACGTCATTGTCGCTGCCACGACCAACAGACAGGCTGTCATTGACCGTCAACGTTAGGTCACCAAGCGCTTCTGTTAAGGCATTAAGTTGCCAAGTCTCTGTGTCGACTGTCGCCTTCATACTATCTGTATTGTTCGTCATGCGGTAACTCCTTATTCTTTTATTAAATTTCAAATGGTTTTAGATAAATCATTGCCAATTTTTTAAGAGATTTTACGATTTTTTTAATATAAACCGTAATAAGTTATGCAATGACCATCCGAACTATTTAGGTATAAAGTGCGGCTTTATGACACCGTCGAGCTTACTGTACGGAATACTAAGTACCGGCATACCGTAGGCATATGGGCCGATAGCATAATGCTGATAACGAATATCGATGCCTTTGTCCGTTAGTGTCACATTATCACTTAAGGTAAATGGCCAGTTTTTCTCATAACTGCTGACATCGTCGTCAACCGTTTTGACCCAAGTTTTATAAGCATCATAAGCAAGCGTTTTAAAACGTGATTCCTTGCCTGATTGAAGCATATCCTCAAGCGTGATTTGTTTTTTGGTGCCAAGGTCAAATATCAAGTATTCGCTATAAGGCATGCCATGAGCGCCACCAGTAAAGACATAAGTATTGATTTCAAACAGTTCAAAATCACTGACATGACCCAAATACTCAGGCGTTACCATTAGGCTATAAGCCCATGAACTGCCCTCTGGCATATCTATAAACTGTGAGCTAGCAAAGTCATCAATGGCGGCTTTCACCATTGTCTGATTGACGTTCGTTTTGATAGGCGCAGATTCAGTCGGTTTACTATTGACGACTAAATTATTAATACGCGCATTGGCGATATCATTGATCCAACCGTGATTGGTCTTCAGATATTTGATGTCAATCTCTGGACAGTTATCGCGCTCAACACACTGTGCTTGCACTTTTTTAGGCAGCTCATATTCTAGATAATCCGTGCTACTGATGAGATTACCTGCATTTGCAGGCATCGCGATGCTACCTAGCAGTAAACTGCCGGCAAGCAGTCTCAGCAGACAACTACGACTTGCTGTCATCGATAAATGCGGATTCATTGTTGGCTGATTGATATCAATTTGATTCGCAGCGTTCATATATCCTCTTTTATAAACATAAGATGTTACTTGATATTCTACCGTAACAATGACGATGTATTGTAGGAACACTGTTTGTGTTTTTAGGATTTTGCTGTCTCCTGCTAACGAATAGCTACCTACCCTCTCTCGTTTAATGCCTAAATCTAAGCTAATAAAAAAGACACGGCTGGCGTGTCTTAAAAGATAAACTAACTCGTGAAATGATGGATTTTAATGCTCACGAGTATTGCTAAAAGTGACTTCTGGATAGCGATCTTGCATCAGCTGCAAGTTGACCCGTGATGGGGCAAGATACGTTAAATAACCACCGCCATCTAGCGACAACTGGTCATGGGCTTTGCGTTTGAATTTCGCTAATGCCACTTCATCATCACAATGAATCCAGCGCACGGTCGCAATCGATACTGGCTCAAAGATACACTGTACTTTGTACTCTTCTTTGAGACGATGCGCGACCACTTCAAACTGTAATACACCAACTGCACCCAAGATTAAATCGTTATTAATCTGCGGCATAAAGACCTGTGTCGCGCCCTCTTCGCTTAGCTGCTGTAGCCCTTTTTGCAAGGCTTTCGATTTGAGCGGATCTTTTAGAATGACACGGCGGAACAATTCAGGCGCGAAATGCGGAATACCCGTAAAGTTCAGCTCCTCGCCTTCGGTAAAACTGTCACCGATAGAGATAGTGCCATGATTATGCAAACCGATGATATCACCCGGATACGCTTCTTCTAACGCTTCGCGATCACCTGCCAAAAAGGTCAGTGCATCGGCAATGCGTACGTCTTTACCCAAACGCACATGCTTTAGTTTCATGCCTTTTTCATACTTGCCTGAACACACGCGTAAAAATGCAATGCGATCACGATGGCGTGGGTCCATATTGGCCTGAATCTTAAAGACAAAACCACTAAAATCCGTCTCTGTTGCCGCTACTTCACGCTCATTGGTCGGATGCGACTTGGG
The DNA here is from genome assembly GCF_904846615.1 of Psychrobacter sp. JCM 18902. Classification (NCBI taxonomy): domain Bacteria; kingdom Pseudomonadati; phylum Pseudomonadota; class Gammaproteobacteria; order Moraxellales; family Moraxellaceae; genus Psychrobacter; species Psychrobacter sp. JCM 18902. Next base: position 30,361 of record NZ_CAJHBK010000001.1, on the reverse strand, counting down.
TGGCGGTGCATATTTGATCAAGGTATCAAGTACCATATTTACGCCAAAGTTGCCCAATGCTGTACCGAACAATACTGGCGTCATCTCGCCCGCTAAGAACGCCTCAACGCTAAATTCTTCTAACGCCATTTGTACCAGCTCAAGTGACTCTTCGAAAGCATCAAACATCAATTGACCCAAACGCTCACGAATATCTGGATAATCATAGCCCGCGCGGGTCTCAGAGACTGTCATCTTGCCGCCATTACCTTTTTCATAAAGGTAGGTCTTATTTTCGGTCAGATGGTAGACACCAACGAAATCTTGTCCCATACCGATAGGCCAAGTCACTGGAATACATTTAATTTTTAACACTGCCTCAATCTCGCTAAGCAGCTCAAGCGGCTCACGAATTTGACGATCCAGCTTGTTGACAAATGAGATGATTGGCGTGTCGCGCATGCGGCAGACTTCCATCAGCTTGATGGTTCGCTCTTCAACCCCTTTAGCCCCATCGACCATCATCAGTGCGCTATCGACAGCGGTCAAGGTACGATAGGTATCTTCACTAAAATCGGCGTGACCCGGTGTATCCAATAGGTTGACCACATGGTCTTGATAAGGAAACTGCATGACAGAAGTGGTGATCGAGATACCACGCTCTTGCTCCATACTCATCCAATCTGATGTCGCATGGCGATCAGTTTTGCGGCCTTTGACCTCGCCTACTACCTGAATTGCCTGACCCCATAACAGTAACTTTTCAGTCATGGTGGTTTTACCTGCATCGGGATGCGAGATAATGGCAAAAGTACGGCGTTTAGCCACTTCTTTGTTTAATTTCTTTGGATCTACGCTCATAATTTTTGGCTTCAACCTTAACTTCAAAAAGGCTGTCTTTTAGACAGTAATCTAACTAAATAGAATAAATAATGAGCGTATTGTAGCGGATTTAGCGTCAAGGTGCAGAATTAGCGCATAAAAAAACACTCCCTAGATAGTCAAATAGAGAGTGTTGGTCAATTTTTTAACATGATGCGTTTTTATGATTAATAGTAGCGTTTGATTTGTGCGGCCAAGAAATCTCCTGCGACTTCATTGACTATCGTACAATCCACCACACCGCGAATACTGTTGGTATTCGGATTTATCACACCTTTGGTAACATAATTTGCTTCATAAATAGCATTTTTATCATTCGTGCCATCATTATATTCGACACCATTGTACTGATAAGCAGGCTGATTCAGGTATTCAAAGAACGTCACTTGTGCCGCTTTTTGCTTATTACCTATGCCTACACCAAACTCAGAAGTTCTGTAGCCTCTATCATCGCTAAAGCGGTCTTCAGCTGCATCAATCCACTTATCGAGCGATGTATATCCCGTCTTGTTTTTGTCGTTAAAGGCTAAAAACGAGCGTTCGCTCTCGACTACTGGAATATAGCAAACAGAACCTATCGGAAACTCTGCATTGGCTGGAATCTTAGGATAATTATTTAAATCCGTGAGAATACCGCGACTGTTATTTATATTAGTACCCGCACTATAACTGTTTGCCTGCAAGCCTGATAGATTAAGCGTCTTATAATTGGTTTCATAGTCTAGCTTGTTATTACTGTTTTTTTCATAAATAGGACGTTTGACAGTGCGGCCATCAACCTCAATGTTTTTGTTTTCCAGTCGCCCTTCAAAGTTGTCTGCCAATACCGTTCTGTCCAAAGTATTCAAACCTTGATTACTATAATTATTAACGATATTTTTTATTTTGATTTCACGCTCACCAGTACGGTAGGTCTCATCGATGCGTGCAATGGCACTATCTTTCGCTTGCTTATCATAGCTATTGTCAAAGCTGGTCAGCGTAATCTTATTATTACCCGAACCATAAATACCATCATCCTCCCCACCGCAGCCAGCAAGGGTAAATGTTAGCAAAGAAAGTGCAATAGGTAACACCATTGATTTATTCATCGAATAAGACCTTTATTGGTTAGATTTTTTATCATCTATTTTGATAACTTTATTTTTTATAGCTATATTCCTATATTACATTAATACTTCTGTTACTTATAGCGATTAAGCTTTTTCTGCGATAGTTAAATGCAGCTAAAGATTCTACTAACAGTTCACTTACAAATCCACAGTATATACTTACGACTGACCTATATTGCTCATGCACTGGTTTGTTATGCTGAATCCCTATCAAAATTTATTGCTTAAACATAAAAACTCACAACAAAGGATATGTTATGAAAACACTATATTCCACCAAAGCAACAGTCACTGGCGGTCGTACAGGTAATGCCAGTCTGCAAGACAGTGATTTGACGATTAATATGGTCGCACCCGGCTCTGATAAAGACGGTAATAATCCAGAGCAGTTATTTGCGATGGGCTATGCAGCTTGCTTTGATGGCGCACTTGCTGCGGTCAAAGGGGCAGAAAAAGCAAAGTTTGATTCTACTACTGAAGTATCAGTAGATTTAATGAAAGGTGAAGGCTTAGATTTTCAATTAGCCGTGAAAATTCATGTCACTGCTGAAAACACAGAGCTATCAGCGGATGAGTTCCAAAAGTTGGTCGAAAAAGCCAATAAAGTTTGCCCATATTCTAAAGCGACTCACGGTAATATCGATAGTGAAATGACTTCAGAAGTGAGATAGATTTTTAACAATAACAATATCGGCTTTATCTATAAGAGAGCTCAGTGAATACTGGGTTCTTTTTTTATGAGCATCTATCAGCAGTAGAAATATCATAACTATCGAGAAGTTCGGCAAGGTCTGATTTTATCGTTATAATGGAAGCATCGTTTTATCTGATATTGACTCTATCTGATACCTAATAATAAGTGACTTTTATGACTGACCATATGACCGACTCCTCCGTAGACAATAACCACAACTCGCATCAAGCGCTTGACCCTAAAGCCTTACCAAATTTTGATACCATGCCCAACGTAGCGACTATGGACACCAGTCACGTGGACAAAAATCAGCCACCTTTTATTTTGGTTGATGGCTCTTATTATCTGTTTCGCACTTATCACGCCTTGCCAAAGACCATGCAAAACTCGCAAGGGCTGATAACGAATGCCATCCGTGGCACGCTCAATGCGCTATTAAAATTGATGCGTCGATATCATCCCACCCATATGGCGGTCTGTTTTGATACCAAGTCACCTACTTTTCGCCATCATATGTCTGCTGATTATAAGGCGGCTCGTCCGCCCATCGACATAGAGCTGGTGGAGCAAATTCCTTATATCCATCGCTTGGTAACCGCTTTGGGCATTCCATTGTTACGCATCGAAGGTGCAGAAGCGGATGACATTATCGGCACACTGGCGCACCGTTCGGTCGAGCAAGGTCATCATGTGGTTATCTCAACCGGCGATAAAGACATGATGCAACTGGTCAATGACTGCGTCATATTGGAAGACAGCTTCACGGGTAAAGTGACAGACACCCAAGCGGTCATCGAAAAATTCGGTATTAATCCAAACCAAATGATTGATTTTTTGACCTTAATGGGTGATGCTTCTGACGGTATTAAAGGCGTGCCCGGTATCGGTAAAAAGACGGCGAAAGACTTGCTCGTTGAGTACGGTGATATCGACAATATGTTAAAGCACATCGGTTTTATTAAAGGACGCGGCGCTAAAGGCTTGATTGAGCATGCAGAGGAAATTCCATTCAATGCCAAACTGGCCACTATCGTCACAGACTTAGATATCGGTCAAGACTGGAATGATTTGAAAATCGATACCAATCCTTGTGCCCATATAGATGAATTGCGCGAGCTGTATAGCGAGCTTGAGTTTAGAAATGAGCTTGCTTCTCTTGACCACCCAAACCATCCAGCCAATGGTAATGGGAACGGCGTACAAAGTGTTGCAAGTAGCCAAGCAGATGCTGAATCACAAGCACAAATCGCTAAGTCGCTACAATCAAGCAGTATTGAGAATGTCCAAAACGGCAAACAGCATGATAGAGCGTGGCACACCGTTTTAGATGAGCATGCGTTTGACAGTTTGATTGAATTATTAGAGTCTGCGCCGCATTTTGTCATTGATACCGAAACCACTAGCATACATTGGCGTCAAGCACAAATCGTCGGTTTGTCTTTTGCGGTACAAGCGCAAGAAGCCTATTATATACCACTGACTCATGCGCTAGAGGGTGACGAGCTGACGGCTAAACAGCTCGACCGCGATACCGTTTTAACACGTCTAAAGCCTATTTTGGAAAACCCAAATATCGGTAAAATTGGCCAGCATTTAAAGTACGACGCCCATATTCTCAGTCATTATGATATCGATTTATTGGGCAGCATTCATGCTCGTCCCAATAATTGGGCGATGGATACCATGCTTGCCAGCTACGTGATTAATGCCGCGATTACCCGTCATGGCATGGATGATTTGGCACGCCATTACCTACAAACGCAAACCATCAGCTATGAAGACGTTGCTGGCAAAGGCGCTAAGCAAGTCACCTTTGACCAAGTCGCCATCGATATTGCTAGCGACTATGCTTGTGAAGATGCTGACATTACTTATCAGCTATTTGAGGTGTTCAGCGTCGAGCTGGCGAACGATGCCAATAATGCCAAATTGCTACACGAGCTAGAAATACCAACCGCCGAAATACTTTGTCAAATGGAAGCAAGCGGCATTCTTATTAAGCGCCCATTTTTAAATGAGCTATCGAAACGCTTCGATGAAGAAATTATCGCGCTAGAAAAACGCGCTTATGAAGTGGCAGGAGAAGAGTTTAACCTCGGCTCACCTAAGCAGCTCGGTGAGATGCTATTTGAAAAACTCGGCGTTCCGGGTGGCAAAAAGACCAAATCAGGTCAATACTCTACTGGTGAGGCCGTGCTGTCAAAAATCGATCATCCATTGGTCGATATTACCTTAGAATATCGCGGTCTATCTAAGCTCAAAAGCACTTATACCGATGCGCTTGATAATGTCGCAGATAGCGAAACTGATCGCGTCCATACCAGCTATCATCAAGCACTGACCAGTACTGGGCGTTTGTCTTCGACTGATCCCAATTTACAAAATATTCCTATTCGTACTGCGACTGGCCGCTTGATTCGCCAAGCCTTTATCGCCCCAGAAGGTCGCGTTATTTTGGCGGCGGATTATTCACAAATTGAATTGCGTCTCATGGCACATTTCTCAGGCGATAAAAACTTAACTGACGCCTTCAACGAAGGGTTAGATATTCACGCTGCGACTGCCGCTGAAGTACTTGGCAAAGATGTTGCCGACGTAACCTCGACCGAGCGCCGTAATGCCAAAGCCATTAATTTTGGTTTGCTATACGGTATGAGCGCCTTTGGACTTGCCAAGCAGCTACAAATGAGTCGCAATGAGGCACAAGATTATATCGATATGTATTTTGATCGCTACCCGGGTGTCAAAAACTATATGATCAATACTCGCGCCAGTGCTCACGAGCAAGGCTATGTCGAGACGATATTGGGTCGTAAGCTCTACACGCCTGATATTACTCACAGCAACCGCATGGTCAAACAAGGCGCTGAACGTGCTGCGATTAACGCACCACTACAAGGCTCAGCGGCAGATCTAATTAAGCTGGCTATGATTGCCGTCGATAAAGTACTGCCAAAAGCGCAAGCCAAAATGCTGCTACAGGTCCATGATGAACTGGTGTTTGAAGTGGATAGTGACAAGGTAGATGAGATTAGCCAACTCATTACTCATGCAATGCAAGACGTCTTAACGACCACTGCTGTTGAAAAAGGCTGGAACGTGGATTTTGCCGTGCCTTTATTGGTTGAGACGGGTGCTGGCGAGAATTGGGATGAGGCGCATTAAAGTATTGCGAATGATGAATAAATGAGATTGAAAAAGGCTAGGCACAATGTCTAGCCTTTTTATTATTAGTAGATTTAAAGCATCTCACATCACGACCTTCTTATGCTTAACGACCTATGGCATAATACTTTTGTTTGTCCTTTTTAGCTACCCAAAGTAATTGAAGCTCTCCATGATTAAACCAGCAAATCTCAACACCATTACCCTTTACATACTTGCCAGCTTAAGTTTATGCACGCAAGCATGGGCGGATACTACGCCCACCACAGAGCCGAAAGTCGAACCGCTAAAATCTGACACGGCTTCGTTATCTCATGATGCTAACTCTAATCGAGATGAAAACCTCAATCAATTTGGCTATCTACCTCAATCTACCGAAACATCTGCCGAGCAGTCTGCTCCATCAGTACAAGGAGCACAAAACTGGACGGACGAACGCCGTGAAGATGTCCAAGAGCAGCTGCATGAATGGGCACACAAAATGGACGGTTGGTTCGGCGAACCAGATCCCAAAAAACCCGCCAAAGCCAGTTTACGAGTTGTACTAGATACCCGCTGGGTCAACGATCCACAATCAGGCAGTGACGTGAGCGTTGAACCTAGGATTCGCGGCCGCTTACGATTGCCAGTATTAGAAAAAAGGTTGAGCCTGATTATCGGTGATGAGGATTTGGATGAGGATACTTTCTTAAAACAGAATGTGAAGGGCGATACTTACCAAGCAAGTACCAATAACCAAGATGGACTCGTCAACAGAAGAAAAACGCGGGAAGACAATGGTTCTATCGCCCTTCGTTGGTCACGTTTTAGTTATGAGGTTGAGCAGCAGTTAGGGGTCAAAACAGATATCGATGTCGGGGTTCGCTCGCTCGATGACTTATACGTAAAAGTGAGCGTCGATAAAGACTGGTATGACAACAAAAAATGGACTCTCACTAGTGATAGTTACTATCGTTATGGACTCGATAGTGAGCACTATGCAAAAGGCGGGCTAAATCTGCAATATGGTACAAATGCTGAGCGGTTCATCAATAATCGTACCGCCATCCGTTATCGCAATCAAGACAATGTAGAAAGCACAGACTGGAGCAATGATCTCAGACAAGTACACTACTTGGGCAATGAAAAACAGCTGGCTTATGGTGTCTCTACTGGCGGTTACTTTGACCATGACAAATCAACATTAAACAGCTATGGCCCTGCTATAAGCTACCGCCAACCCGTTTGGCGAGAGTGGCTTTATGTACAAACAGAGCTAAATTACTACAATGATAAAACAGCAAATAAGGACCACTATCCGTCGGCATTATTGCGGATGGAAGCGTTATTTTAACCCTGCCATCTATTGAATTGGTTGTATCATCATAGGTATAAATAGCCGATAGCAATGTGCACAAGAAAGAGCATTTGTTTGCTAGTATTAACAATGACATATGACTCATTAGTTATATTAAATAACGTTATAGCGCTGACATTGGCGTTATAATAGCAGCTTATTGCGTTATATGTCATTGGATAATGTTCGGTCTAAAGTGAGCCTTTGTGCTCACTTTTTTTATTTTAAAAAATCAGGAGGTTTTTATTTTGAGTTCAGATGGCATCATCGAAATCCCTGGCATTATTATTTTATTCGCCTGTCTGCTACGTTGCGTGCAGTATTTACTACAGAGCTCTGCCACAAATACATTTAAACAGATTCGAGCTTTTTGGTTGGCAGCGGTGCTGGTATTCTTTGCTGTGATACGCCGTGAGTTAAATTATCTACCAGACTTATTGGTTCCCACTGACTTTGTGTTGTTCAGCCATTCTTATGACTGGTGGGAAGACCTCGTCCTGACCATCGTTTATGTGCTGATCGTTGGTTTATTGGCTTATTCATGGCGTTATCTTTGGGCAATATTAAAAAAAGTACCCGTTTCTTTGTATTTTAGCGTCGCCGCCTTGGCATTATTAGAATATATGGGCGAAAACGCCATTATGATTCCCGAAGCTTTGGGCGTCATTACAGAAGAGCTGTCAGAGACTGCTATTTATGGCATTGCCTTGATTTATTTGTGGCGCTTAAACTTAAACGAGTACGACTGTCAAGTAGAAGAGACGAGCGAGCTGCATTGTCAAACGGCTTCACACTAACGCAGAGTGTCTCTGCTAACAGTGATAACTACTTGTTATATTAATCACCATGCGCTCTACATCAATAGTTATACTCTCTAGCAAAATACATTTAGACGAATTTGTTATACTATAGTCGGTTCAATTTAAAAATAGTACAAGGCAACCGAGTGTAGATGTATATTTAATACCTCAAGCGAGGCTAACGCAGTAATATTATTATAGTGGAATGGCTATAATAATAAGTCCGAGGGATAAGCATCCTAATATACGACCTCGATTTACTCATGATTAATAACGATTAAGTCACTTATTATGAATATATTGATTACAGGCGCATCACGTGGTATCGGCTTGGCCACCGCCAAAAAGCTGGCGGAAAAAGGCCACAATATTGGGTTATTTGCGACCAATACTGCCACACTTGAAAGCGCCATTAAAGACAAATCTTTTAAGAAAGCCGTCAAACAACAGCGTATTATTACAGGTCAGCTGGATGCCACCCAGCCTGACTCGTGGGACAATGCGATCAATCAAATGATTGAACATTTCGGTGGTATTGATGCACTCATTAATAATGCTGGGGTGCTGGTCAGTGGCGCATTACCAACGACCAACTTGGATGAGCAACTGGCTTTAATTGACGTCAACTGTAAAGGTGTTTTGATTGGCTGTCATAAACTGGCGCCTTATCTGACTGATAGCAAAGACGGCAAAATTATCAATGTGTCCTCTGCTTCTGCTATCTATGGTCAACCCGAAGTTGCGACTTATGCGGCCAGCAAGTTTTTTGTGCGAGGTCTCACAGAAGGCCTTAATATTGAGTACGAAAAATTGGGTATCAAGGTTATCGATGTGATGCCGCTGTGGGTCAAATCTGACATGACTGCCGATATCGAAGTGACCAGTATGGATCGCTTGGGCATCCATCTAACGGTCAACGATGTCGCCAAAACATTGTGTAAATTGACGACCAGTCCCAATCGTAAACTCAAAAGTACGCATTACTCTGTGGGCATGCCAGCAAAACTCTTTCAAGCAGTCTCACAAGTCACGCCAGATTCTGTAATCCGCTGGGTCAATACCAAGGTTGGTGCTTAATAGCAATATCACCTATTCGTTATACTGTTGTTTACCGATAACGCTTATTTAATATAAAGCCACACTTACGGCTGCTCAATATGAGTAGCCGTTTTGCTTGCCGCTCGAACCTTTATCGCTTGCTCAACAGTTTTACCAGTAAAAATATTGTTTTTAATAACGGTATTTTTTATTGCCCCTGCCGCACTTTCTTCTCGAATCTCAGAACCAACGCTAATCGGTAAATTCACATCAGCAGCGAATTGATTACCAGCTATTAGCGTGCCATCGTCCTCCACGATAATGCCCTGCTCGACTTGCTCAAAACGATTATCGATGATCTGATTGTCCTTAGCACTGTCTAAATGGTAGCTGGCAAATGGCGTTTGTTTCAGTAAATAAGCACCGCATTCAAAACCTTTGAGATTGCGCGACTGTCTTGACGCTACCCAAACCCCGACTGGCTCGTCGTTAAAAGTATTGCCACGAATCATATTGTCACGGCTCGACTCGGTACGCTTAAAATGATTGCCCCGCGTACTGTCATCGGCATGCTCAAAGCAATTGCGATACAGCAAAATACTGCCTGCCCCATTATGGATAAATTGATTGTTTTCGATACGGTTATTGCTCGACGAATCCACGGCAATGGCCTCACGATTGGGCTTAAAGGTACGGAAACCATTACCGACAAACACCGAATTTTGAATCACATTATCGCGGCTACCAAATTCCAGATATAGCCCCACAGTGCCTGCATTTTGAATACGGACTTTATCAAAGCTCACGCCATGCACATGATCACCGACAAACATGCCACTATTGATACTGTTTTGACTACTCACATTAATCACACGAATATCGCTTGGTGCAAGCGCACGATTGGCAGCAGGGTCTATCAAGCCGCGCGCATAACGCTGATTGGGCTGGCTATATTGGCGAATATGTAGCGCATGACCATAGCCATCCACATGACAATTGGCAACGGTAATATCTTCGATAGCGCTATCTGTTTTGGGCTTAATTATAATGGCGCTAACCTTTGATGCATCATCAGCGCGAGTACTGAGTAGTGTGCCTTGACAATCAAGTGAACTATGCGAATCATTCAACTCAAAGCGTATCGACTTGGCTGTCAAATCACAGCTTGCACTGAGTACGCTGTGACCTTTTACCTTAAATATTTGCTTCGGTGTTAATTGTGCGCAGTCTATGGTTGTCGTGGCTTTTGGCAGTTTGGCATCGATAATTAACGGCTGTTTTAAATCAGCATTATCCAAGCTGCTATGGGCGCTGCTACCAGAAAAAAGTACACCTTCACAAGCCGTCAAACCTATTGTGGCATTGATTAAGGATATTGTGACGAACAACCTACTACTTGATACCATCGTATATTTCCTATTTTTATGTCTATCTTGTACTTGTCTTACATTTTTTGAACATCCTGTGACACCTTACTACTATCGGTGAACATCATAACGCGTCACACTGACTTTGATAAATGAATCTTAATAAATAAAATCAACAATAACGATTGCTAACTCCCTAATGATAACTATCAATAATAAGGAAACCATGATGGACCATTCAAAAAGCCCATTACCAGAAGCCATGGATCACATTGAAGGTGATACGGACGTCAATAATAACAGCCAAGAAATTGATTTGGCTGATCCTATGTTGCATACCATTGATAATGATGATGTGATTGACAATAGCGCAGGATTTGACAACTCGCAAGCCGGCAGTGATGCGACTCAAGGGCTAACCCCTATGCATCATCAAAATATAGACGAATCGCGAATCGATGAAGTATTAGTGGACGATAATTTGGATGATAGCGATTATCCAGATATTATCGATATCGCTGATAGAGACGCGGCGGAACGTAGTAATGATGACGACTTTTAACTAAGCTCTCTCATGATAAAAAAGCTCTCAAACAATAAAAAAGCACGCTCGATATAATGGGCGTGCTTTTTTTGTACTATAAAATATTGATTACATTACTGACAACGGCTGGTCAGTCCAGACGTCACGATAACTGGTGTAGTAAGTGAGCAACATAACAGGCAGCACTAAAAATGCACCCAGTCCCAACGTTAAGATGATTAAAATAGGCAATAACAACGAACAAACTAAGCCATAAACTAAGATAGGAACGATGTTTACCTTACCTGCTTCAAAGCTTTTTTTCATGGCAGCGATAGGCTCAAGATTGTGCAAAACAATCAGCGCTGGGGCAAACCAAAGTGCCATATAGAGCGGTATCATGAGCAGCATAGTCAACAGGTAACCGAAGAAAATACCGCCTAAGGAGATATCATTCATCGCCCCATAATTATTGCCCATGTCACCTGACATCATAGAAAACATCATACTGCCCATAGCGATAAATAGCGGAATCATAGCAATAATGATACCGACTAAATATAGTAAGCCAAGGATGAGTAGTGGCTGCCAATGACTTTTAAACGCTGAAAACAAGTGATCAAAACGTAGCTCAGTTCCTTGTGATTGCGCAGCTGCTCCTTTGATAATACCCGCAATAAACATAAATATAGTGGGTATGATAAGGACGTTAAGTAGAGGCACTGAAGACGCAATACCAACAATTACTAAGAATGTCACACTGATACCAAACCATAATAACGGCTGATTTTTAAACAATCCAAAGGCTTTGATAATCCAGCTCATGCCAGCCGCTGCATCACACTTACGTGGACTGGTTAGCAACTGCGGTAATGCACTGCCATACTCATCGGTTGGCGGCAAAACGGGTGGCTGACCATCTGATTTTTGTAATGACACATTGGCGTATGGACTATTAGGGTTGGACATGTTTATCCTTAAAAATAAAGTTAAGCAAACGTAAAATTAACAATGACAATAAAACAAAAGTTTATTTGGCATAGTCTTACATATCAGTCACAAAAAATCCCAACTTTATTCTATTTTAATAAAATTCATTAAAATCATTTAGTCAAAAAAATACCGAACATCATGTCCGGTATTTTTTATGATTTACAAATATAGTCAATCAAGCCCAACCATCTAGCGTTCCCGCCCAGCCTTTAACCAATGGCGCACTGAGCGCTTCGAGCAAATCAATGTGCGCCTCATCCAAGTTCAATGCGGGAATATAGTGATATTCTTGTCCACCCGCGTGGAGAAAGTTTTCACGATTTTCGATGGCCAGCTCTTCTAGCGTTTCCAGACAATCAGCAGAAAAAGCCGGACTAATGACTTGTACCGAGCGCACACCTGACTTGCCCCAATCTTCTAGTACCACATCGGTATAGGGCTTGACCCATTCTTGCTTGCCAAAGCGTGATTGAAAACTGATAATCCATTCGTCATCCTTTAGACCAAGCGCGTGAGCCACTTGTGCAGCGGTACATTTACAACGCTTAGGATACGGATCACCTTTATCAGCATAAGGCTGCGGGATACCGTGGAAGCTAAACATCAGCTTGTCAGGCTTGCCATGCTCTGCTTGAAAGCGGCGAATCGAATCAGCCAATGCTTGAATGTACAGCGGATGCGCAAAGTAATCTTTGACAATAGTATAGTTCGGCAAATTGCGCTGCTTGAGCGTCCACTTTGTCAACGCATCATAAACAGCACCACCAGAGGAAGCGGAATACTGTGGAAATAATGGCAAGATAACAAAGTGATCAACGCCTTCACCGCGCAAGGTATCCATCACATCAGGCAAACCAGGATTGCCATAGCTCATCGCCGGATGGACAGAAACCCGAAATGGTGCGGCACTATTTGCAAGCCGTGGTTCCAATAGCTCCACTTGGCTCTTTAGTATCTTACGAATCGGTGAGTCGCCTTCCCAAATACTGGCATAGGCTTTTGCCACACGTTTAGGGCGGCTTGGCAATACAAACAAATTGAGAATAATCGCCCACAAGAATTTCGGAATCTCGATGACACGGGGGTCAGACAAAAACTGTTTTAAGTAACGACGTACGGCAGGCGCTGTTGGCTCATCTGGCGTACCTAGGTTCACTAATAGGACGGCAATACGGGGAGGCAGTTCAGGTTTCATAGCAGCACTATTTTATTATTAGGTTAGTTAAAGAAGAATATGCGATAAAAGATTATTAAGTCATGATTGATTGAATGCTTTATTAGTGTAGCATTTTATCCATTAATAACGCATGGTAAAAGCACACTTATACAATTTGATACTTAGCTGCTATTTATTGCTAGTCATCAATCATCGACTCATTCCAACCCTTCTCTGCCTACTACCCATCGCCCCTAAAAACCATGCTTAAAAGACTATGCTCAAAAGACTTGCTCGACGGTTGTACTCCTACGCGCATCACCATACAATAGGCAAGCACATTGTAAGAAAAACATTTAGAAAACAGTGTCGGCAAAGCAGTATTGGCAACACTGCCTATCGACAGTTTGCCCTTTTTATTTTATTGATGATTGTTGTCTTGCGAGGTAGCTTTGAACGCACGCCCTAATAATACCAGTGACCAGTCCCCGACAGATACGCTTCATTCGGCCAGCTTAGTTAATCCCATGGACACAGTCGGTTCAGTCGGCATTATCACGCCTCAGATTTTTTATTTCGCTGAGCCGTTGACGTTAGAATGTAACCGTACTTTGCCATCGTTTGATTTAATCATCGAAACTTATGGCACGCTAAATAGCGACAAATCAAACGCGGTACTTATTTGCCATGCGCTATCAGGCAGTCATCACGCCGCCGGTTTTCATAGCGATGATGATAAAAAAGCCGGCTGGTGGGACAATATGATTGGCCCTAATAAAGCGATCGACACCAATCGGTTTTATGTCGTATGTGTCAACAACATCGGCAGCTGTTTCGGCTCTACCGGTCCAACGACCATTAATCCAAATAGCAATGAACCGCAAGTTTATGGTCCTGACTTTCCACTCGTCACTATTAAGGACTGGGTAAAAACCCAAGCGATGCTCTCAGATCGTCTCGGTATTGACGTTTGGCATGCCATTGTTGGTGGTTCTATGGGTGGTATGCAGGCGCTGCAATGGTCAGTTGATTATCCAAATCGGTTGAAACGCTGCGTGGTCATTGCCAGCACGCCAAAGCTCTCAGCACAGAATATCGCCTTTAACGAAGTGGCGCGGCAGTCGATATTGTCTGACCCTGACTTCAAAGAGGGACGCTATTTACAAGCAGGCACCTACCCTCGTCGCGGGCTAATATTGGCTCGGATGGTTGGGCATATCACTTACTTAACCGATGACGCGATGAAGGCGAAATTTGGTCGTGATTTAAAGTCTGGCAAATTTATGTATGGCTACGATGTTGAGTTCCAAGTGGAGAGCTATTTACGCTATCAAGGTGAGCGCTTTAGCGAAAATTTCGATGCCAATACTTATTTGCTCATGACCAAAGCCTTAGATTATTTTGATCCAACACGTGACTATCCATCAGCCATGGCAACAGATGCGACAGAATCAGCGGCGCAGCTTAAGGACTCAATCACCACATCAGTCGAATCTAGTAAACAAAGCACGCAACCTGCGTTAGAAAATACGGTGGCAACAATAGATGAGAGTGAACAGAATCGTCAGCAAGAGCTGTCTGCGCTCAAAGCCGCCTTTGCCCATACGCAATGCCAATATCTAGTGGTCTCATTTACCACGGATTGGCGCTTTGCACCGGAGCGCTCACAAGAGATTGTCGATGCACTGATGGCGACTGGCAAACCAGTTAGCTACATCAATGTTGATGCGCCGCATGGTCATGATTCTTTCTTATTTGATATTCCCCGTTATATGGGTGCCGTCCGAGGATTTTTGACTGCGCCATTTATCACCGACAGCAAATCAAAACAACTAGCACAAAGCACAAATCAAAGCAGCCAGCAAAAATCAGGAGCACGCTCATGAGAATGGATCATCAATTGGCTGAGCGCTGGATTGCGCCGCACTCACATGTACTGGACTTGGGCTGCGGCAATGGTGAGCTACTCGCGCATTTACAACAAAATCGCGGCGTCACTGGCTACGGACTTGAGATTGACGAAGAAAAAATCAACGATGGTATCGCCAAAGGCTTATCTATCATCGAGCAAGACTTGAATGATGGTCTGGCACGTTTTGCTGATAACAGTTTTGACACCGTCGTCATGGCACGGGCGCTGCAAGCGGTGAAATCGCCTGATGTGCTCTTACTTGACATGCTACGTGTTGCTCGCGAAGCCGTCATCACCTTTCCCAATTTTGCTCATTGGCAAAACCGCATTCATTTAGGACTTAAAGGGATGATGCCTGTCTCAGAGGCATTGCCTTATGAGTGGTATAACACCCCAAACATTCATCTGTGTACGTTTAAAGATTTTGAGCAGCTTTGTGCACAGCATGATATTCATATCGTCAACCGCTTTGCCGTCAGCGATTCTGAAAAAGGTCATACGCCACTTATGAAAGCATTGATACGCCAAGCACCCAACCTATTGGCAGACGTCGCTATCTATCGTGTCACCAAACAAAAACCTGAATAATAGGTTTATCTACTTGGGGCGTATCTTTATTTTAAAATGGTGATAAAAATGAGATAAATTGCCGTCAAATAAGGAAAATAGCGCAAATAATATTGAAATATTGCTAAGCTATTTGACGATGTTTGGCAAAATTTAACCATTTTTTGCCCATTTAGAGGATAATCGATTGAATTGAGGACATGCCTTAGGCATTGGTTGAAAGCGGTAGCACGGCTCATAAATATAAATTTCAACCTTAATAACTTATTAATTTGTTCTTACGCTTAAGTAACTCTATGATTTTATTGAGGACAATGAGGTATGAATAAGCATTAAATCATGTAATTAGTATTTGAGTTTCGTAAGTTTGGGTGTTAAGCTAGCAAAATAGTGTCAATCGCACCCTGATTCTGACCGTTTATCGGTTCGATTAAAGGCATTTGCCACACTACATCGATTAATTATATTGCTAATGATTAGGTAAGTTGGTATCGCAAGATTTCACCTAATTGTTATCGCCGTCTAAACCCTTTTAGCGGTGCAACTTTTTTTGCTTATTAACTGCCTAATTTTGGAGCTGCTATGAAATTATTAAAAGCTGCGTTGTTTACTGCCTTATTTTCTTGTGCAGGTCTAGCAAACGCTGAGTTAATATCAAACGTACCACTTGATACGTCACGTTTTGAGCTAATGCCAGTTAGTGAACTGTCTAACCGCGCTGCCCAAGGTAACGATCACGCTCAGTTTTATTTAGCCAAGCGCTTACAGAAGGGTGAAGGCATTGCAAAGAATACCCAGCAAGCTATCCAGTGGTATACCAAAGCGGCTCAGCAAGGCGTTGCCCCTGCTCAGTTGAATCTTGCCATCATGTACTTGCGCGGTGAAGGTGTGCAGCCTAATTTGCAACAAGCGAAAGTTTGGTTAGAAAAAGCCGCAATGCGCGGCGATAACCGTGCCAGCTATACGCTTGCATTGCTCGATGAAAAGCAAAAAAATCTAGTCGATGCTTATAAATGGTACGATTTGGCTGCCCGTGATGGCATGCTTGATGAAAAAGTACGTAATAAAGCACGCGGTAAAATCGGTCAGTTGGCATTGAACTTATCAAGCTCAGATATCGCTAGCGCCCGCAGCAAAGCGGATACTTGGTTCCAGAGTAAATAATATTTAGCAATATACAGTTTTAGTTTAAAAATAAAAATCCAGCCTTTGCGCTGGATTTTTTGTGTTTCTTTGCATTACTCGAAATTTTATTATTTATGTTTTAATTTCATATTAATCTTTTTGAGATTCCTTTTTCTGTCTTACTAGTCGGATATTACTCTTACTAAAGTCAAATTTATAAGTATCAGCATTCATACCTGACCGAAGAGAATCATAATAAATAATTAAATTACAGACATTTAAAAGAGATATGATCAAATCTTTCTTTGCAACTCCGTATCCATATTCTTCACTTATATTTATCCAACCTTGATTATGAAAACAATCAAGCACTACCGTAAACTTCAATTTTGAAAACATTTCAATACGATGGATATTACTTTCAGTAGAAACATAATAATCTTTAAAGTCACACTTATTTATCATATATTTTATCATTTCATTATTACTATATTCAGGCAGTTCCAAATACACATCTGTAATATCGGCTTTTCCTTTTTTATTAATCAATAAAAGCGAAATATTAAAATTCTCACTTACTGAAAGAAAAGTTAATATTGTCTCGAGCTTTGAACTTATTTCAAATTTAGGTTTATTATCTTCAATTTGTTTTTAATAGTCTTCATACTGCATCTGAGTAATTTCAAGTTGAGCTTGCAACGCTTTTGACTGTTCTTTTAATGCCTGCTCTGAACCTTGTTGTGATTTAATAGACCTTTTCAGCTCAAACCGCTGCAATCTAAGCTCTTGGCTTTGAATTAAATAGGCCTCTACAAACCAGTAAAAAGCTAAAAAAGAAAATATCCCTGATAGAAATGCACCAAGGTCACCTAGTGAAATTGAATTAAAATCAGCATTGTATAAGAAACTTAACCAAATAAAATAGCCTATCAAACAGAGAAATAACCATATTACAGTTATCCATTTAGCTCTAGATGGAAATCTTACTTTAGTATCATCTCTTAGCATTTCAAAATCTTCATTATTATGCATTAGGTGTTTCTTACTTCTCTGTAGGTTAGATAGGCTATACTTATAGCTTAGATAAAAACGAACTTTAAAGCTACTGATTTTTTCTTGACGAAAACGAAGATCTCTACGTTTTACGCACCATAATATAAAATCTTGCATTCACTGCATGTTTGTTATAGCTGATATTATATTCAACAAACCAAAACAATAGCAGTAATTTTTTTAGTGATTATAATCGCATATTATACGTGTTATACAACCTGTTTCTTGAATAACTCTCAGCATTGGGGAGTTTTTTGAGTAAGGTAGTAATATATTCTTTTATGCTCCGCTTAATACCATGCTTTATTCTTGCATCCTAACTAATAAGTAACTCTGTAAAGAATAAAAGACTACTTGTTCTAATAGCATTTTTTGATCAAGAAACCATCGTAACTGATATAAACTCACAGGCTTTCATATTCTTCTTCTTCATAAAACCTCCAAAACTTCCCTAAAATTTGCTACACTACGCCCGCATTAGCCAATTCCACAATCGCGCTATTGTTATGAATCTTATCAATTAGTTTCAACCGTTAATTTTAAAAAGCACCTTAAACCCAACGCACTAGGTTTGCGACCTAGCCAGCAGGAGAAAAACATGAGTACCATTCAAGACCACAATACAGATAGCAATATCCAAAACAGCACTGTCACCGACAACAAATCAGCCCCAGCCTATGATAGTGTCACCAATAACATCGTCATTGCCGCTCTATATAAGTTCACGCGTTTTAGCGATTTCGAGCAATACCGCGAGCCAATTTTAAATAATATGCTCGATAATGATGTCAAAGGCACGTTATTGATTGCTAATGAAGGCATTAATGGTACGATTTCTGGCACACGCCAAGGTATTGATAACGTCCTTGAGTATCTGCGCAGTATCGAAGCGATTGGCAGCTTTACCTTTAAAGAATCTTATACCGATGCTCAGCCTTTTTATCGTACCAAAGTGAAGCTCAAAAAAGAAATCGTTACCATGGGCGTTGAAAATATCGACCCATTGCAATCAGTTGGACGCTATGTAAAACCAAGCGAATGGAATGCGTTAATCTCAGACCCTGACGTCATTCTTATCGACACCCGTAATGATTATGAAGTTAAAATCGGTACGTTCCAAAATGCCGTCAATCCAAATACCGAAACGTTCCGCGAGTTCCCAGAGTACGTGGCAAAAGAGATGGATCCAGCCAAACATAAAAAAGTCGCGATGTTCTGTACCGGTGGTATACGCTGTGAGAAGTCTACTGCTTATATGCGTGAGCAAGGCTTTGAAGAGGTTTATCATTTAGAAGGTGGCATCTTGAAGTATCTAGAAGAAATTCCAGCCAGCGACTCTATGTGGCAAGGCGATTGCTTCGTTTTTGATAACCGCGTGTCGGTCAATCATAACTTAGAAAAAGGCAACTATGAGCAATGCTTCGCCTGCCGTATGCCCATTACTGTCGATGACATGCAAAGCCTCGCTTACATCAAAGGCGAGTCATGCCCACACTGCATTGATAAAGCGACCGACGAGCAAAAAGCACGCTTTCGTGAGCGCGAGCATCAAATGCAGCTGGCAAAGAAACGTGGCGAAGCGCATATTGGTAGCGATGTGATTGATGTGATTGAGAAACGCAAAGCCGCTAAAATTGAAGCACGTCGTCAAGCAGAAGAAGCCAATAAAGCTAACGCTGAATAAATTTAAGCTTGATAAAAGCAAAAAGGACGCCCCAATCAAATATTTGATTGGGGCGTCCTTTTCTGCTTTATTAGTACTAACTTATGACTTACTTAGTACGTAATATGGCTTAGCTACCGCGGTAAGTGCTATAGCCGTATGGAGATAAAGTGATTGGCACATGGTAATGATTATCGCCTTCGATATTGAAATTGACTTCAACATATGGATAGAAAGACTCTAGACCTTGATTTCGGAAATAAGGAGTCGTCTCAAAAATCAACTTATAAGTACCGTCATGCTCAACACCGTCTTGATTCGGTAAGAAGTTGCCGATACGACCATTATTATCAGTCTTTTGCGCATTAAGCAATTTCCAGCTACCAGTTTTCTCTTGCATCATCAGTTTTACATTGACGTTTGGTGCTGGTTTGCCCGTACTAATATCTAAAATATGACTAGATAATTGATATTTATCTTGATCACCAGCAGCATGGCTAGCCGTTGCAGTCATAGCTAATACGCTACCAAATGCAGCTGCCTTGAGTAAGTTGTTTTTCATGAATCATCCTATTCAGTCAATTGTATGTGTTAAATAAATTACCTTCTTCAGCAAGCTATTTACCATTTTTAAATATGCTTATCCGCAGAAAATAACCGTGATTTACCTCAAAAACATAATCAATCATGTTGTTCATTAAAAATATATTCATCATTATAGGCTTAATGTACTGGTGTAGTTTATATTGTTAATAAGACCTTATAATTAAGATAATGTTAACTTATATAAAAATGAGTATAGTGAATGTAAAACTTACATTCGCTATAATTTGGGTTACTTATAAATAAAAAGCATCAATGCCATGATTGAACATTGCAATTGCTTGATTTAAGACAAAAAAATAGCAGACTATCTGAATGATGGTCTGCTATTGCTATGCTAAAAATTATGTTTGCATGCAAATATTATTTAAAACAAAATACGCACGCGAATCGTCTCTTCTACGTCTTTTAACTGATCTAGCGCGGCTGTTGAATCATTATAATCAACATCCATGACCAAATAACCGACATCGCCTTCTGTCATTAGGCTCTGTGCTAGGATGTTAATTCCTGCTTCTGCAAACAGACGGTTGATCTGAGATAGCACGCCTGGCACGTTTCTATGGATATGTAATAGACGATGCGAATTTTCTTTGAATGGAATAGAAACTTCTGGGAAGTTCACGGCTGTCGCTGTGTCACCTTGGTCAGAGTATCTAACAAACTTATCAGCGACTTCAAGTCCGATATTGGCCTGTGCTTCTTGAGTTGAACCACCGATATGCGGCGTCAAGATGACGTTATCAAATTTACGCAGTGGTGATTCAAACTCTTCATCAGCTGATTTTGGCTCTTTCGGGAACACGTCAATCGCTGCGCCCAAGATTTTACCAGATTCAAGCACAGCGGCTAAATCATCAATCTCTACGCAAGTACCACGAGCGGCATTGATAAAGTAACTGCCGTCTTTCATATGGGCGAACTGCTCTGCTTTCATCATATAGCGAGTACTTGGCACATCAGGTACATGCAAAGTCACGATGTCAGCCGTTGATAGTAGCTCTTCTAGGTTACTTACTTGTACCGCATTACCTAGTGGCAATTTGGTCACAGCATCATGATAAATGACTTTCATGCCAAAGCTTTCTGCTAAGACAGACAGTTGCGAACCGATAGAACCATAACCGACGATACCGATAGTCTTACCACGTACTTCATGTGAATTGGTCGCAGACTTGCCCCAACCGCCACGATGTACGGTCGCGTTCTTTTCAGGAATGCCGCGATATAGCATGATGGCTTCAGCCAATACCAATTCAGCCACCGAACGGGTATTTGAGTATGGCGCGTTAAAGACGGGAATACCCAAATCACGTGCAGCGTCTAAGTCTACTTGGTTAGTACCGATACAAAAGCAGCCAATACCGATGAGCTTGTGCGCGTGCTCAAGTACTTCACGTGTCAATTGCGTACGCGAACGGATACCGATAAAGTGAGCGTCTTTAATCTTTTCGATCAGCTCATCTTGATCTAATGCGTGACTGATATTCTCGATATTATGATAACCAGCTCCTTCCAATACTTTTAAAGCATTGTCATGTAGACCTTCAAGCAATAAAAACCGGATTTTGTCTTTTTGTAGTGATAACGCCATATGAGAACTGTCCTATAATTGTCTTGTGAAATTATCTGAGGGATAATCTGTAGTCGAAGCCGTTTAAAGTAGGTACAAAGTAACCAAGCGCAAACCATACACTGAGTACATTAAATGAGGTTAACGTCGTAACCACTTACCAATGCTTTAACTATAGGGTGGGTGAAACGAAAACAGTCTGGATATCTTACACAAAATTGGGCGGCGATGTTAGCAGATTAGATGAATTATTGGTTATCAAGCCTGAAAACTTTTTATGCTATAGTAAATCACGCTGTTCGACGTTTATTAAACTATTTTTTACCATTTACCGCCATATAAGCACGCAACATGACATCTTTCTATCATTGCTTTACTGGCTCACTTATAATCATATAAATACGTACTATATAAACATACCTATGTGGCTATGTTTATATCCATTTAGCGATATAATAATCCCCTTTAGGCATAGCGCTTACGTTTATACCGAGATTTGACCATGACTTCTTTATCTAGCCAAAGCACCTCTGCAACCCATACAACAGCTGCTGTTCAAACTATTTTGAGCACTTTGATGGATGCCCATCAGTTTGACGCCAGCCAAATCAAAACCGACCCTGAGAGCTTAGAGCATTGGGGCAAAGACTGGACTAAGCATTTTGCGCCTGCTGCTGCTGCCATCGTCTTTCCGAAGACTACTGAGCAAGTACAAGCGATTGTATTGCTTGCCAATGAGCACAATGTGGTGTTAACGCCAAGTGGCGGTCGTACTGGTCTATCTGCTGGTGCTGTCGCCGCCAATGGCGAGATTGTCGTCAGTATGGATAAGATGAACCATATCGGACAGTTTTATCCAGCCGATCGAATAGTTGAAGTCGAAGCAGGCGTCATCACGCAGCAGTTGCAGCAATTTGCTGAATCGAAAGACCTTTATTATCCTGTTGACTTTGCCTCAGCTGGCTCAAGTCAAATCGGTGGCAATATTGGCACCAATGCAGGCGGTATCAAAGTCATACGCTACGGCATGACTCGTCAATGGATCATGGGGCTGACAGTGGTCACTGGTAAAGGCGATATCTTGCAGCTCAATCGCGGTATGGTCAAAAACGCTACTGGTTATGACTTGCGCCAATTATTTATCGGTAGCGAAGGCACGCTTGGGCTTGTCACCCATGCGCAAATCAAGCTTGAGCGTCAGCCACAAGACTTAAATGTCATGGTGCTGGGCATGGACAGCTTTAACGATGTGATGAATGTGCTATCAGCCTTTCAAGCGAAGATTGATTTGACCGCTTTTGAATTCTTTGATGATGTGGCTATTGATAAGCTGATGGCACATGGTCAAGTACAAGAGCCCTTTGAGTCGCGCACCAAGTTCTATACGCTATTAGAGTTCGAAGCGCCGTACGAGCCGATCATGGATAAAGCCATGGCGATATTTGAGCATTGTATGGAGCAAGGCTGGGTCGTCGATGGTGTCATGAGCCAGAGCTTGGCACAGGCTGAAGAGCTGTGGAAATTGCGCGAATACATCTCCGAGACCATCTCAGTATTTACGCCTTATAAAAACGATGTATCTGTACTGATAAGCTATGTCCCTGAGTTTATCACCGATATTGATCACATCGTCAGCAGCAACTACCCTGACTTTGAGGTTTGCTGGTTCGGGCATATCGGTGATGGTAACTTGCACCTTAATATTCTAAAGCCTGAAAACATGAGCAAAGATGATTTCTTTGCTGAATGTCAGGTTGTTAATAAGTATGTGTTTGAAACCGTGCAAAAATATGGCGGTTCGGTTTCGGCTGAGCATGGCGTCGGTATGACTAAAAAGCCTTATTTACAATATAGCCGCAGCGAGATTGAGATTGAATATTTGCGCGAGGTCAAAAAGGTCTTTGATCCAAATAATATTATGAACCGTGGAAAGATTTTTGATATGTAAGTGCTTATTTAATAATTAAAGTAATAAATAAGAGTATGAAAAAGACGCTAAACGTGATGGTTTAGCGTCTTTTTTTGGCTTATAAAAGCGATTATTTATAAAAATAACAACACTAGCGCTACCACTAATAACACACTTAAAACACCTTGAACGATTAAAAATGCTTGATGCGGGGCGGCGATATGACGAAACATGTTGCCCAGTGCATTGTAGGTAATACCGGCCGCTTTGATATGTGGCGGCGTATCAAAGGTTTTGATGATTTGTAAAAAATTCTCGGTACCATCAGGCGACCAATTATGCGGCGCAAATGGCAAATATGGCGATAACTGTGCGGCTTGCTTTTTGCTCGCTGGTGACCATAACCAACGCTCTAAAAATAATAAGCGCATACGCCAATCCGCAAAACGGCGATGTTCTATCGTCTGCAACAGCAATATTTCAGTATTCTTATGGCGCTTATCCGCAAATATGCGTTGCTTTAAGGCAAATACGTGCGCTTTCTCACCCTCGATGCATTGCAAAAAATGACCACTACCATAACATAGAGTACCTGTAATGCCATGCTGTTGATTATAGTTACGCGCATGACATTCTACTTCATCAAATATAGAGGCGCTTAAACGTGAAACAAGCGTCAAACTACTAACATACACCAATTGAACCAGCGCTGAGTCTTCTATCTCATCCCAGCTACTGACTCTATTGTTGTGACTTGAGGGCATAATAAAAAAATCCTAAAAAACCGATTAAATACGGCTAAACAAAACGATGCCCCAATGAAAAAAGACAGCGACTCACAAAAACGTAGCAAATAGTTACCACGTTAAACTGTCATTACTTGAGTAGCTTGTTATGATAACGAGCAAAACAAATAGACCAAAACGAAGCGCCCTAAGATATGCTATTTAAAAATAATGTTAAGCTAACAGAATATCTGTACTGACACCCTCAGGTTAGAAGCTGTACCAAACACTTGGCTTGTATTAACCCCAACGAATGTTTGTGAACATTATGAAAAATTTTATAGTCACTTCAATTTATAGTCACTTTAATTTAAATTTATAGCTACTTTAAAATGATATGAGGTTCAAAAAACATGTCAGTAACGCCAAAGCTGACAGAAGTTATAAGATAAATTATCTTCATAACTTATTGTAAATACAATGATAATTGATTGTAACGGTAATATTTTATGATTGGAATATTTTTATCACTTTTTTTACACAAAAAATTGCCAACCAAATTGTGGCAACGCATGCTATTTGATATCACTAAAATTAATAAAGATCCAAAACAGGAACATTATGAGCAAAATAGAAAAACTAGACGACTTTCATCTAACCATCGCTGAAATCAAGAAAAAAGACTATCCACAATTAAAAGCACTGATGGATCGTGTCTATGTCAACTTGGGCGGTGCATGGTCAAAGAACACTATCAATACCTTAATCGATGCCTTCCCTGAAGGTCAGATCGCTTTATTTGATCATGATCAATTGATTGGTATCGTATTATCTATGCGTGTTGATTATGCCACGTTTTCTAACCCGCACACCTACGACGACTTGATTGGTCATAAAGAGATTATCAGAGACAACCCTGAAGGCGATGCTATTTACGGTCTAGATGCGCTGATCGACCCTGAATACCGTGGTTATCGCCTAGGACGTCGATTATACGATGCCCGTAAAGAGCTGTGTCGCCAGTTAAACTTCCGAGCTATTTTGGCTGGTGGTCGTATCCCGAACTATCATAACCATCAAGATCTCACACCTGGCGAATATATTGAAGCCGTCGCGGCTCGTGAAATTCATGATTCTGCATTGTCTTTCCAACTCTCAAATGGCTTTATCGTCAAGCGTATCTTAACGGCTTATCTGCCTGATGATAAACAATCTAAAGGTTTTGCTACTCTACTTGAGTGGGCAAATATTTATTACGAGCCGCAAGACTATAAGCCAAACACTCGTAAGTCTGAGGTGCGTATTGGTGGTATCCAATGGCAAATGCGTGAAGTCGAGTCACCTGAAGAGCTGCTGCAACAAGTCGAATTCTTTGTCGATATTATGGCTGATTACAACTCTGACTTTGCTTGTTTACCAGAGTTCTTTAACGCACCGCTGATGGGTCTGTGTGAATCGACGGATCAAAACGTCGCTATTCGATTTTTAGCCGGTTATACCGAATGGTTTAAAAATGAGATATCGCATTTAGCGGTCAGCTACAACGTCAACGTCATTACAGGCTCGATGCCGTACTTGGACGAGAACGATACGTTATATAATGTCAGTTACTTGTGCCGCCGCGATGGTACGGTCGAAGAGCAGCGCAAAATCCATATTACCCCGCATGAGCGTAGCGCTTGGGTCATCGAAGGCGGTGACGAGGTTAAGGTGTTTGATACCGATGCCGGTCGTATTGGTATTTTGGTCTGTTATGACGTTGAATTCCCTGAGCTTGCCCGCCTCATGGCACTTGATGACATGGACATCTTGTTCGTGCCTTTTTGGACAGATACGCAAAACGGCTATCTACGCGTGCGCCACTGCGCCCAAGCACGTGCAATTGAAAACGAATGCTATGTGATGATTTGTGGTTCGGTTGGTAACTTACCACAGGTTGAAAGTCTCGATATTCAATATGCGCAGTCCTCTATCTTCTCGCCATCAGATTTTGCTTTCCCGCATGATGCGATTATGGCAGAAACCACTGCCAACACTGAGATGGTATTCTTCTCAGATGTGAACTTAGACAAGCTTATTCATGTCCGTAACGAAGGCTCGGTACATAATCTGCTTGATCGCCGTGATGACTTGTATAGTTTGAAATGGAAAAGAAAATCTAAAGTATCAGCCAGTAAGCTAAGCGATGATGAGCGCCTCGAAAACTCTGGTAGTGTCCTGCTCGGTGACCCATTACAAAACCGTGCGCAAAAACCTTAATCAGTCACTTTAAAATACCAACACTGAACACGGTTTAATAAAATTTATGAGTAATACGGCTGACATTTCAGCCGTTTATTTTTATCTATCAAAAATATGTAGAGTAGAAAAGTAGCCACTATGACAACTGATACTGAAAAATCCATTAAAAAGCCAAAGAAAACGCCCAAGCAAAAGGGGTTGTCTATCGCTAAAAATCTCCTCATATATGGCTTGGTATTTGCTGTTATTTATACCGCTATTAATTGGTGGCGACAACCTATCATGCCAGCCAACCCGCAATTGCAACTGACCGATCATCAAGGGCAAGTTGTTGACTTAGCGGCGCTGAGCAATGAACAACCAACGCTGGTGTATTTTTGGGGCACGTGGTGTCCCATTTGTAGTATCACCTCGCCGACCATAGACAAACTTGCCGCCGCAAATGATTATCCGGTCGTTACGATTGCCATTAAATCAGGCACTGACCAAGAGCTGCACCGCTACCTTAATGAAAATAGCTATCGCTTTACGACGATAAATGATCAAGAAGGCAGCATCTTCGCTGATTGGCAAGGACAAGTGACGCCTTCGTATGTCATCTTAAAGAATGGCGAGATGACTCAAGGTTTGACGGGCATTCAACCCTTATGGTCGCTTAAATTGCGCTTATGGTTATCATCCGTTTTTTAATGCTTAGCCTGCTGTTTAGAGTCCAATTATTTAGAGTCCAGTCGGTAGACAATGGCACTTGCCATCCGTATGATTCAATAGGTGATGCATCACTCATATAAATAATTGGTTTTGGCTAAAATAAGGACAATACTGACCAGCTCTTTTTACCCTAGCTTTTTTGTCATATAATAGCTGCCAATCTCATTGCCTCTTTTTAGTTTATTGCTATCACGGTATTTTATTATCCATAAGCATATTTTATGTTGCATTCGTCTCGATAGCATTTATTATTGACGTGAGCATATTTATGACGTTGATGCACAGCGATATATTATAAGTGAGAAAGCGATCATCAACGGTTAAGCAGCCAGCTAAGCATTACCCTAAATGTCACATCTGACTTTACATCGATTTTTAATCCATTTTCTAAAAAGACACCTTCTATGACTGATAAAAGTACTGATACGCCAAGCCAGGATTATAAAGACACGCTAAACCTTGCCGATACGCCATTTGCGATGCGTGCCAACCTTGCCAAGCGCGAGCCAGATTGGCTTGCTGCTTGGGAAGCGGATGATGTGTACGGCAAAATTCGTCAGGCACGTGCTGGGGCGACCAAATACATTTTGCACGATGGCCCTCCTTACGCTAACGGTCAGATTCACTTGGGTCACGCGGTTAATAAAGTACTCAAAGACATTATCGTGAAGTCAAAAACGCTATCCGGCTTTGATGCGCCTTATGTCCCTGGTTGGGACTGTCATGGTCTGCCTATCGAGCAAAAGGTCGAAGCCAAAGTCGGCAAGGTTGGTCAAAAAGTCTCCGCCACTGAATTCCGTGGCCTGTGCCGCGAGTATGCGAGTACCCAGATTGAATTGCAAAAGGCGGATTTTAAACGTCTAGGCGTATTTGGCGATTGGGACAATCCTTATCTAACGATGAACTTCCACCAAGAAGCCAACATCGTGCGCGCATTGGCCAAAATTTATGACAATGGTCATGTGACTCGCGGTATGAAGCCGGTCAACTGGTGCTTAGACTGTAGCTCTGCGCTGGCTGAGGCGGAAGTGGAATACCAAGATAAAGTGTCTGATGCTATCTATGTGAGCTTCGATGTTTTGGATACCGATAAGGTTGCCTCGTTGGCTGACGTAGCAGGCAATATCGCCGCTGTTATTTGGACGACGACCCCTTGGACGCTACCTGCTAACCAAGCCATCTCTGTACATCCTGAGCATAACTATAGTGTGGTGGCGACTGAAAAAGGTAATTTACTACTAGCCGCGGATTTGGTTGAAACAGCATTAACTGAACTTAAACTTAGCAATCAGGGTGTGTTAGCTACCGTATCTGGGCGCGAGCTTGAAGGCTTGCGTGCTCAGCATCCACTGATTGCAGACCGTCAAGTGCCATTAATCCTAGGCGATCACGTAACCACAGATAGTGGTACTGGCCTCGTCCATACAGCACCCGGTCACGGTCTTGACGATTATATCGTAGGTCTTAAATATAACTTACCCGTTGAAAACCCAGTCAGTGGTACGGGCGTTTATCTGGACAGCGCAGCGGTATTTGCGGGCGAGCACATTTATAAGGCCAATCCAAAAATCATCGCCGCACTGCATGACAATGGACATCTAATCAGTCATACCAAGATTGAGCACAGCTATCCGCATTGCTGGCGTCATAAGTCACCGATTATTTTCCGCGCAACGCCGCAGTGGTTTATCAATATGGAAACCAAAGGTCTGCGTGAGCGTGCACTTGCTGATATCCCAGCAGTAAGC
The DNA here is from genome assembly GCF_904846615.1 of Psychrobacter sp. JCM 18902. NCBI lineage: Bacteria > Pseudomonadati > Pseudomonadota > Gammaproteobacteria > Moraxellales > Moraxellaceae > Psychrobacter > Psychrobacter sp. JCM 18902. The sequence continues at coordinate 1,486 of NZ_CAJHBK010000001.1, read as the reverse complement.
TGGACACCAGCATGGGGACAAAACCGTATCGAAGCCATGATGACGGGTCGACCAGATTGGTGTATCTCACGTCAGCGTACATGGGGCGTGCCGATTACTTTCTTTACCCATAAAGAAACAGGCGAGCTGCATCCAAACACGCTTGAGCTGATGGAAGTCGCTGCACAAAAAATCGATGCGGGCGGTGTGGAAGCTTGGTTTGATGCCAGCTGTGAAGATTTCTTAGGGGCGGAAGCCGCGGACTATGACAAAGCAACCGACACCTTAGACGTTTGGTTTGACTCTGGCACGACGCATTTTGCCGTACTTGAACAACGCGATGAATTGACCAATCCAGCTGATATCTACTTGGAAGGCTCTGACCAACATCGCGGTTGGTTCCAGACTTCATTATTGACCTCAGAAGCCATGTACGGTCGCCCACCATTTAAGCAAGTACTGACGCATGGTTTTGTGGTTGATGAAAACGGTCGCAAGATGAGTAAGTCACTTGGCAATATCATCACGCCGCAGGAAGAGATCAACAAAACAGGCGCGGACATGCTGCGTTTGTGGATTGCATCAAGCGACTATCGTTATGAGATGAGCGCGGGTAAAACGGTCTTTAAAGGCGCAATCGATATGTATCGCCGTATCCGTAACACCCTGCGTTTCTTACTTGCCAATACCGATGACTTTGATCCTGCGACCAACAGCGTCGATATCAATGAGCTGGTCAGCCTTGATAAATTCATCATTGAGCGCGCGCAAACCGTGCAAGCACAAATCATCAGTGCTTATGATGCGATGGATTTTCACCAAGTCACCCAGCATATTACTGCGTTCTGTTCGCAAGATTTGGGCAGTTTCTATTTAGATATTATCAAAGATCGTCAGTATACGACTCAGACTGATGGACAACCGCGTCGCTCTGCGCAAACGGCGATTTACCATATCGTTCAGGCACTCATTCGCTGGATTACGCCGATTTTGTCATTCACGGCACAAGAAGCGTGGGAAGTATTGCATGGCGCTGACAGTTATGTATTTACTGAAGAATGGTACAAATTTCCAGAATTTGAGCTAAGTGCGATCAGCAACGATGACTGGCAACGTATCATGTTGGCAAAGGATATGGTCAATAAACATATCGAGACCGCACGTGGTGAAAAAATCATCAACGCTAACTTGTCTGCCGATGTTAATCTATATGCTGACGGTGCAATGCATGAAAGCTTGGCCAAGCTGGGCGAAGAGCTGCGCTTTGTACTAATCACTAGTAGCGCAACTTTGAAACCAATGAGCGACGCTCCTGCCGATAAAACAAACACAGATGAGCAAACTGACGCCAGCACGGATGAATCAGTAGACTTAGTGGTCAAGGTGAGCGCCGCAACTGGCACCAAGTGCGTACGCTGCTGGCATATCCGTGATGATATCGGTACCGATAGTGCACATCCAGAACTATGCGCACGCTGCGTGACTAACGTCAGCGGTGATGGTGAGG